>NZ_FNWW01000024.1 GCF_900108515.1 Halobacillus karajensis
AATGATGGTGCTCTAACCCTTGGGGTAGACCAACGGTCTATTGATGGTTTTTCCATGGATCAGATTGACAAATTGATTAAGGTTTTAAGAAACAAAACCTATCAACCCTATCCTTCTAAGAGAATTTATATCCCGAAGAAAAATGGCAAAAAGCGACCACTGGGAATACCGAGCTTTTGCGACAAATTGGTCCAAGAAGTTATTCGTTTGATATTGGAGGCTATCTTTAAACCCTCCTTCTCCTCCTCATCTCACGCCTATCAGGAGAAAAAGAGTTGCCATAGCGCCCTGTTAGAGATTAAACGTACGTTCACAGGGAGCAAATGGTTTGTGGAAGGGGATATCAAAGGGTTTTTTGACAACATTGAACATCATACCCTCATAAAAATCCTAAGAAAAAGGATTGCTGATGAAGCATTCCTAGATCTTATATGGAAATTCCTGCGGGCTGGATATGTAGAGGAGTGGAAGTTCCATCAAACATATAGTGGAGCGCCGCAAGGAGGAATCATCAGTCCCATACTCTCCAATATCTATTTGAACGAATTGGACACTTATATAAAAGAATATAGAGACCAGTTTAATCACGGAAAGAAACGTAGAAGAAACCCTAAATATCGACAGTTAAGCTCAGAAAGAACAGGTATCCAGAAAGAAATAAATCAAGCCTATGAACAAGGAAATAACCAGGCTGTCGATAAGCTAAAGAAGCAACTAACACAGGTTGAAGAAGCCTTGCTTCGAACAAGCTACAGTAATCCCATGGATTCGGAATACCGAAGGTTATCATATGTTCGTTACGCAGATGATTTTCTTATTGGGATTATAGGATCAAAGAAGGATGCTAAACAGGTTAGGGATGATATCGCCACTTACTTGGCAGAAAAGTTAAACCTTGAGTTATCCATGGAAAAAACGTTAATTACCCATGCATCCAACAAATCAGCATATTTTTTAGGGTATGAAATCGAAATCGTAAAAAACCATTCATTCCGCCGGAATCGGCTAGGAAGAAAACAAAGGTTACTGAATGGGAAAGTGAAACTTAAAATGCCCCACAACGCATGGGTGAACAAGCTTCAAAAATATAAAGCCATTAAAATGTGTGCTGATGGAACGTGGAAACCAAAATTCAGAGGCTACTTTCAGCATAGTGAAGACATCGAAATTGTCGCACAATATAACAGTGAAATCAGAGGATTGTATAACTATTTTCGACTAGCTGAGAATGTGAGTAACCATATGCATCGCTTCGCTTATTTCATGTACTATTCGATGCTTAAAACTTTTGCATCGAAGTACAGAACGAATACCAAACATATCCGAAGGAAATATGAGAAAAACAAAAGGTTCACCGTTGAATATCAAACCAGCAAAGGTACTCAACACATGCACTTTATAAATAGAAGCTTTCCAAGAATAGCAGGTTTATCAAAAGAACAAGTAGATCT
>NZ_FNWW01000010.1 GCF_900108515.1 Halobacillus karajensis
CCCCTTGAGATGAGATTTCCCTTTGCTTTAAGCAAATAAGATCCCTCAGAGACGATGAGGTTGATAGGTCCGAGGTGGAAGCGTGGTGACACGTGGAGCTGACGGATACTAATGGATCGATGACTTATCTATCTGATCAATATCGTTCGTGAAAAGACCCTTCCTTTTTCATTCTTGAATGTTTCCTTATCCAGTTTTGAGGGTTTACCTCAAACTTTATATTGATGTGGTGGTGAAGGCGAAGAGGTCACACCTGTTCCCATGCCGAACACAGCAGTTAAGCTCTTCAGCGCCGATGGTAGTCGGGTTTACCCCCGTGAGAGTAGGACGCCGCCACATTGATTACTCTTTCCTTATTGTTGCTTTTGTAGATGTTACATTATTCCAACGTAGCTCAGTGGTAGAGCAATCGGCTGTTAACCGATCGGTCGTAGGTTCGAATCCTACCGTTGGAGCCACTTGCTTCCATAGCTCAGTGGTAGAGCACTTCCATGGTAAGGAAGGGGTCGCCGGTTCAAATCCGGCTGGAAGCTCTTAAAGATCTTAATTTGAAAACTTTTCGTAAATATAAATGATACATATTCAAAGCTTTCATTCTAAAAAAAAGAATGAAAGCTTTTTTGTCGTTTAAAATTGTAAATTTTCCTGACCGACGCCTTTTGAAGTGGGGTTATCCACAACCCTTAAGTCAATTTCTCTCCATGACAAAAATAGTTATGGGGAGTTTTGTCTTAACGTTGTCAGAGGCAGGTTAAGTTTTTTATGCTTTTAGTCCTATAATATGATCGGTTATGTTTTAAATAATAATCCCATATGTCGAATTGCAAACAATTATGTAAGTGAAGCTCTTTTTGAGAGGGGTCATTTCACCTACATCATTCTAAGTTTCATGTGTGTTCTACAAAAAGGGGTGAAATTGGGTTATTTAACCTTTATCTCCCCTTATCCCCCACAACTTTCCCAAGTTTATGAAGTAGCCTACCTTTTTCTTACCGAAAATATATCTTAAGCGTTTTTTTAGACCCTTACTTCCCAAGTTTTCCCTGCCTTTTTTCAATCTGGTAAACCAATAGTTTTAGGTATTAAGATTACCTTTCTTCTGTAAATTGTTAAAATTTATCAAAAAATTGTTTATTTAGTACAAAATGTTTACAGATAGAATAGTCTCAGAGTAGATACGTCCTTATTTTACCAATAAATATAGAGGAATTTGGAACTGTAGGATAGCATGTTTTGTAACACCTTGAGAATTCGGCATGGTAGAAAATTGTTGGAAGGGAGGTGCAGGAAGGAAAAGAAGTAGGAATATCTATTAAAAAGGGGTGAAGGTATTGCGAAAAAAGAAGAAGACAAGAGTGAAATCGGTTAGTTTATTGCTCATCTCTGTCATGATTCTTGCTATGTTTAATATGACTGCCAGTGCTTCAGAGCAAAAATCAAACAGTTTAGCAATGAATGACAGCAACCAGGTTAAAAGTAAAGTGAATGAGGATCTTGTTGATTCTTTTAAAGGGGAAGAACAAGTTACGTATTTGGTCAAAATGAAGGAACAAGCAGAGACGAAAAAAGCAGCAAATGAGGCTGTTTCAAAATTGAAAGATAGCAAAGCTTCTGCAAAAGAAGTGAAGCGAGTGAAGACATCTGCTGTTGTTAATGAGTTACGTGCCACAGCGAAAGAGACACAGCACTCGTTGGAAAAATACTTAAATAAGGCAAAAGAACAAGGAGATGTAAAGTCCTTTGATTCTTTTTATATTGTCAATGCGATTTCTGTCACGAGTAATGAAAAGGCGATGAACGAGATTGCTGCTTTTGAAGAAGTGGAAAAAGTACTCCCCAACCGCACGAGGGAAATCTTCCATCCACTTGATTTATCTAAGGAAAAGTCTAAGGCTGATCCCTTGGAAGTGGAATCCTGGGGGGTTGACCGGGTAGGCGCAGAACAAGTTTGGAATGAAACAGGGATAGATGGGTCAGGTATTGTGGTTGCTAATATTGATACCGGTGTCCAGTGGGATCACCCAGGTTTACTCGAAAAGTACCGAGGGTTTAATGCAGCTAACCCTGATGAAGTAGACCATGAATTTAATTGGTATGATGCAACAGCCAATGCATCTGAACCCTATGATGATCAAGGGCACGGAACCCACACAATGGGAACCATGGTTGGTTCAGAAGCCGATGGCTCTAATCAAGTAGGTGTGGCCCCGGGGGCAACTTGGATAGCAGTTAAAGCGTTTACTGCTGCGGGCGGTACGGATGTAGACTTATTAGATGCAGCAGAATGGTTATTAGCCCCTAAAGATGAAGAGGGAAATCCCCATCCAGAAAAAGCACCAGACGTCATTAACAACTCATGGGGCGGTGGGCCTGGCCTAGATGAATGGTATCGTGAAATGGTTCAAAACTGGAGAAATGCAGGTATTGCTCCAGTATTTTCAGCAGGTAATGATGGAGACGCAGGGGATGGCAGTATTGCTGCACCCGCAAATTATCCTGAATCCATTGCTGTTGGGGCTACTGATATCAATGATGGACTAGCCTATTTCTCTTCGGTTGGCCCTTCTCCTTATGAGGGAGAAATTAAACCAGACATTTCCGCTCCAGGCGTTAACATTAATTCTACTGTTCCAGGTAGTGATTATGATGACACCTATAGTGGGACCTCCATGGCTGGCCCTCACGTGGCTGGTATCATTGCTTTATTGCTAGAAGCAGATCAAACCTTGAATGTAGATCAAATAGAAGAGTTGCTCTTTGAAACGGCAGATTCTACTACAAGTGATGAATACCCAGAGGCTCCTAATGAGGGATTTGGGCACGGGATTAGTAACGCTTACACGGCCGTATCTGCTGTTGTCTCTGGGATTGGTGAGGTTACAGGGAATGTTTATCAAGAAGGGGAAGATACAGAAGCCCCGGTAATCGAACATGAAGCATTGGAACAGTCTTACAAGGGACTCGAATTACCAATCGTGGCTGATGTTTCTGATAATGTCAGTATTGACCATGTAGAAGTCAGATACAGTGTTGATGGTCAAGAATGGCAGTCGGTTGACGGGGAATTGATTGATGGCAACTTCGAGAGTGGAACATACCAGGCATCTATTCCTGGTGATGAATTAAACGGAGATTCCCTGGAGTATAAACTTTTTGCCATTGACTTTGGTGGCCATGAAGTTGAATCCGGTGTTTACAACGTCACTTTGGAAAGTGGCATCACAGTTGGTTATTCTCAAGACTTTGAAACAACCCCTGCTGGATGGGTTTCCTTTGGGGAAAATAACTCTTGGGAATGGGGAGAGCCTGTTTCCGGACCTGAAGGAGCTGCTTCAGGTGAAAAGGTTTATGCTACAAACCTTGATGGGAACTATGATTCTGATTCCGATATGACATTAAGACTTCCTCCTGTTGAAGTACCCGAAGGTGAATCCTATCTTCAATTTGAAACATGGTACCACTTAGAAAGAAATTACGATTATGGTCATGTAGTCGTTTCCACAGATAATGAAAACTGGGAGCAGCTCGCCGAGTTTAATAATGAATCCGGTGACTGGGTGGAGTCTCAAGTTGAATTATCTGATTACGCAGGTCAAACCATTTATGTTGGTTTCCATGTTGAAACGGATTTCAGTGTGGTGAAAGATGGGTGGTATATCGATGATGTCACGTTGACAGACCAATCCTCAGAGACTTCTGCAAAACTCCATAAGTCAAACAAGGCAAATAACGATAAGAAATTAGGAGTGGAAGATTCCTCGGAGCAAACGAAGTCCAATAATAAGAAGGAAAAAGTAAAGCCTAAGAGTCTTTTTCCTGGTCCGTTTGAAAACGTTCAAGGACCGTTAATGGAATCTGGAAAGGTAGATACTTCACCTATCAGCCCGAATGTATTACCGCTTGAAGCGACAGTAACAGTGCTTGAAACAGAGAAATCTGTAACAACAGATCCTTCTGACGGAAGTTACCGAATGTTAACTGCAGCAGGTGACTATACTCTGGAAGCCTCTGCTTACGGATATGAGTCAAGTACAGATGAAGTGGTTATTCCTGAAGATGGGCAAGTAAATGCCAACTTTACTCTTGAGCCTACTCCTTCTGGTGAAGTAACAGGTACTGTAACAAATGAAAAAACAGGAGAGCCTATTGAAGGTGCCACTGTTTATGTTGTAGAAGACGCTGCTGTTCCTCCTGCTGTAACAGATGAAGATGGTGTTTACTCGTTGACAGCTTATGAAGGAGACTACACGTTAGAGGTAAGGGCACCGAATTATAAGGGAGCAGAAGCCGCCGTGACTGTGGTAGGAAATGAAACGGCAACTGTAGATGTGGCGTTAGAACCATTTATTGGGTTCCCTGGAGAAATTGGTTATGACGACGGCACGGCAGAAAACGCCCGCGCCTTTTATGACGCTGGGAATGCTTGGGCAGTAAGAATGTCTCTTGAAGAAGGACAATCGCAAGCATTGGTGACAGGTGGTTTATTTAGATTTTGGGGAGAAGACTTCCCGGTTCCAGGGGGCACAGAGTTTGCTGTCGCTGTATATGACTCAAGTGGTCCAGATGGTGCTCCCGGCGAACAGCTGCTTGGCCCAATTGATGCAGAAGCACTTCGTAACGGAGAATGGACAGAAGTGGATCTATCCGATGAGGGAGTTGTCGTAAATGACGATTTCTACATGGTTTATATCCAAACGCACCCTAATCCGAACACCCCGGCTCTGGCTACTGATGAAAACGGAGATAATGCCGGTCGTAGTTGGCAGCAGGTCGGTGGAGTATGGAGTCCTTCCCCGAGTGCCGAAGGGAACTATATGATTCGTGCTACAGTGGACTATGAAGCAGAAACGCCTGTGATTGAATCACCAGTGGATGGAACATTTACAAACGAAGAAATAGTAACAGTCGAAGGAAGCGGTTCCCCTTCAACCTCTGTTGTCATTTACAATGGGGATGAAGAAGTGGCTACGACCGAAGTAACGGATGAAGGTAAATTTGCAACAGATATTGAGTTAAATGAAAAGGCAAATGAACTTACTGCCATCTCTGTTACTGATAATGGAAACACGGATCCGTCTACTCCTGTCATCGTGACATTAGATCAAGTGAGTCCTGAACTTTCCATTACTTCTCCTGAGGATGGGGACAAACTCAACAACGAAGTTACAACGGTAGAAGGAGTCGTAGATGAAGAATTCCTTGATCAAGTGACGGTTAATGGTCAGGATGCAACTGTTAATGAAGATGGAACATTTAGTAAGCGGCTGATTCTAGATGAAGGTGAAAATGTGATCGAAGTAGAAGCTTTAGACGAAGCTGGTAATAGTGCAACAGATGAAGTGGCGGTTGAAGCCGATTACACGGCTCCTGAGATTTCTCAGTTAACACCGGAAGAAGATCTATTTTTACAGTCTGGTGAGAGTGTGAAAATTGAATTTGATTCTGAGCATGGGTTGAATGCTTCTTTCTATATAAAGATGCCTTTAACTAACTTCTCCGTTCTCTCACAAGCTACTGAGCTTCCTATGATGGAAGTAGAAGATGGCCACTATGTAGGATATTGGACGGCAACTTCGAATTTGAAAGCTGAAGGTGCTGAAGTTGTAGTCAAGGTTGAAGATGACTTTGGTAACACAACGGAACAAGCAGCAGAAGGGAAACTGTTTATTAATCAGGAATAACTAAAGAAGACCGTCAAAGCAAATGTTTGGCGGTCTTTTTTACGTCGTATAGCAGTCAAATTATTTGAAAATATAGACTTTAAAAATTCCCTTTACATTTTGATGGTCTATTGTATATAATGATAATTGTCAGTTTGAGAGAAAACAAAAAACGACAAACGGCAACACTTGGGCCCGTTGGTCAAGTGGTTAAGACACCGCCCTTTCACGGCGGTAACACGGGTTCGAATCCCGTACGGGTCACCACTTACCGGAGGATTAGCTCAGCTGGGAGAGCACTTGCCTTACAAGCAAGGGGTCGCAGGTTCGAACCCTGCATCCTCCACCATTAATTCTATAGCATGCCGGCCTAGCTCAACTGGCAGAGCAACTGATTTGTAATCAGTAGGTTGGGGGTTCAAGTCCTCTGGCCGGCACCACTTCATAGTCAAAGTGGAGGGATAGCGAAGTTGGCCAAACGCGGCGGACTGTAAATCCGCTCCCATCGGGTTCGTAGGTTCGAGTCCTACTCCCTCCACCATTTATTTTCTTGACTATTAACGCTGACATCCACGATTTCAGCTATTTTTTATGAAAATAAACAAATGATTGTATAATGATCTTTAAATAGTATATACTATTTTTGATACTGTTGGGCCATAGCCAAGCGGTAAGGCAACGGTTTTTGGTACCGTCATGCGCTGGTTCGAATCCAGCTGGCCCAGCCATTTTTTAAAAGATGTTATACTAGTTCATTTCATGATACGAGCCATTAGCTCAGCTGGTAGAGCATCTGACTTTTAATCAGAGGGTCGAAGGTTCGAATCCTTCATGGCTCATCTTTTTATTTATATAAGCGGGAGTAGTTCAGTGGTAGAACACCACCTTGCCAAGGTGGGGGTCGCGGGTTCGAATCCCGTCTCCCGCTCCATACGGGGCCTTAGCTCAGCTGGGAGAGCGCCTGCTTTGCACGCAGGAGGTCAGCGGTTCGATCCCGCTAGGCTCCACTCCTTAAACCTGACATCAGCAGATGTCAGGTTTTTATTTATTTAGGGAATATTAAATTTCAATAATTGCAGGCAGGCCCTTCTTGAAACAGTTGTATCCAGAGGAAGCTCCTCAAGGCTATAGTTTCCCCTTTTTAGTCGTTTATCGAAGATTCCTCCCTTCCCTTGGTTTGGTGTTTGATGTCGCAGAGAAAAAACATCAGGCTTGTCTTCATTCAGGAGAAAGGGAGAGAGAAGTCTTTGTGCTTCGATGCACAAGCTTATTGATGAATTAGGAAGGATATGTGCAAAAGGCCCAAAACTTTGTAAAAATGCATGATTACATACGTTTTCATACTGTTTTCCGTATATATATGCACAAACATGTCCAGTTGAGTCATCTAAAGAAAAACGGATACAATTATAGTAGAGAAAAAAGGAGGAACTTTAATGAATAAACAGCTTTCAGTTATCGGTGTACCTATGGACCTTGGACAAATGCGCCGAGGGGTAGATATGGGACCGAGCGCAATTCGTTATGCGGGAATGGTTGAACGTCTAGAACAATTGAAATTTGATATTGAAGACCTTGGGGACATTGAAATTCCTCGCCCAGATCCAAGCGCAGCAGATATTAAACAGGACAACCTGCGTAATCTTAATGAAATTGCAGAAGGAAGCCGTCGTCTAGCAAAGGCGGTAGACGAAGTGATAGAGAATAAGCGTTTCCCGTTAGTGCTCGGTGGAGATCATAGTATTGCCATGGGTACACTTGCGGGTGTTTCAAAGCATTATGATAACCTGGGAGTCATTTGGTATGACGCTCACGGAGATTTAAATACTGCGGACAGTTCGCCATCTGGAAACATACATGGGATGCCGCTTGCGGTAAGCTTAGGAATTGGTCATGAAAAGCTAACAAGCATCCATGATTATGAGCCGAAAATTAAACCTGAAAATATTGTTATTATCGGTGCTCGTTCCTTAGATGAAGGAGAGAGGGTATTGATTGAAGAGAAAGGCATCAAAGTCTACACAATGCATGAGGTGGACCGTATGGGCATGACGCAGGTCGTGGATGAGACGGTTAGTTATTTGAAAGATCGTACAGATGGTGTCCATTTAAGTCTGGATCTTGATGGTTTGGACCCTAATGAAGCTCCGGGCGTAGGAACTCCGGTGATTGGTGGTTTGAGTTATCGTGAGAGTCACCTTGCTATGGAAATGCTCTATCAGTCTGGAATGATTACTTCTGCTGAATTCGTTGAAGTGAATCCGATTTTAGATGAAAAAAATAAAACCGCTAGTGTAGCAGTAGGTCTGATGGGGTCTCTATTTGGTGAAAGCTTGAAATAATGTACCTGTTAACAGTAACCCGCTTTCTTTAAGGCGGGTTGCTGTTTTTTATATATCAAAGCATCATATTCGTTTAACAAGCGATCTAATTTTACACTAACTTGCACAACTTCAGGCGAGCTAAGTTTATGGAGGCTGGCTAATCGAGCCATTTCCTTCCGACAGGCTTCGATTTCTCTCTTCAAAGCAGTCTCTTGCGTCATAATATTGTCCTCCTAAGAAATTTTTTACATTTACAGCTTTATAACCGATACTAAAAAAAGTTAAACTTATATTAGCAAAAAAGATGAAATTTATGAAACTTTTAGGCGAGGTCATCCGTAAAAGGTATCGACCGCACGTATAGCGGAGGTATAGAAGATGGAAACCATAATTAAACAAAAAATAAAAGAGGTCAAGAAGGGCGACCAATCGGCATTTGAAGACATTGTTTCTTTCTACCAGAACAAAGTCTTCCATATTTGCCTCCGTATGATTGGGAACTCGTATGAAGCAGAGGATCTAGCGCAGGAGGCATTTATCCGGGCTTATACAAATATCCATACGTTTGATGAAAAACGTAAATTTTCAACTTGGTTGTATAGAATTGCGACCAACTTATCCATCGACCGGATCCGTAAGAAAAAGCCTGACTATCATTTGGATGCTGAAGTGAAGGGGACGGAAGGGTTGGATATGTACTCGCAATTAGCCGCTGATCAAGCCTTGCCGGAAGAAGAAGTGGAAAGTCTTGAGCTTCAGACATACATTCACAGAGAGATTTTGGCCTTGCCGCCGAAGTACCGGAGTGTTATTGTACTTCGCTATTTAGACGAACTGGCTCTTCAAGAAATTGCGGAAGTGCTGGAAATTCCAGTAGGAACCGTCAAGACAAGGGTGCATCGAGGCAGAGAGGCTTTACGTAAGAGGCTTCGACATGTGTGAAGGAGTTGAGAGGGAATGAATTGCAATAGAGAAGCAATTGCACTCATGCATAGTTATTTAGATGGAGAATTATATAAAGAAGACGAAAGACGACTGAGAGACCATTTACAAAGCTGCCCATCTTGTCAGGAGCATTTCCAGGAATTGAAAAGAACGACGACATTGGTGAAAAACGCAACACCCGTGTCTGCACCACCAAGATTTACCGCAAATGTTATGGCGAACTTACCGAAGGAGAAGAAACGGAAGAACTATTTGCGCAAGCTCCAAAGGCACCCATTCCTGACAGCTGCGGCGGTATTTTTTATTTTAATGTTCAGTGGAATATTTACAGCCTGGAATCAGGATCAGCAAGTAACCGTTTCGAAACAGGAGAATCTTGAGATTAGAGACCATACGGTTATTGTTCCTGATGGGGTTACGGTGGAAGGCGATCTTGTTGTAAGAAATGGAGACTTGAGGATAGAGGGTCGAGTGGATGGTGATATTACCATTATTAATGGGGATATTGTCGAAAGTGATTCTAATAATGAATCCGAATCAGACAATCGACTCGATCGAAATAACCTAAGAGCTTATTCTGGCGAGCTGACAGAAGTGAACCAAGTGTATGAATGGGTATGGTACCATGCGAAAAAAACATTTAAAGAAATTTTTACTTTTGAGCAGGATTAGAACAAGCAAGGTGGCTATTTAAAGCTACCTTGTTTTCTTTATATCTAGGAACTTTATATTTTTGTGTTTTTTGTATATGCATAAGAGTGGGGAAAGGTACCCTTAGTTTTCTGACCAAAGGCCATTTGTCATTAAAAACGAGTATGGTTTTTCCTTTAACATCCAAAAGGATGAGAACAAACACGGAACTTCTCCCAGGACTGGATGTTCATATATATACAGTGGAGTTATGTGATATAATGGTAAATGTGAATTTTAAGCTTTATTAAAAGGAAGTGTAGGCATGCTTGATGGGGGACTGGATGTTTTAGATTACTTTTTGATTACTGTGGATATCGCCCTTGTCTGGTTTGTTGTATATAAATTAATCATGCTGATCCAGGGGACGAAAGCTGTTCAGCTTTTGAAGGGAATCTTCGTTATCCTGGGAATATGGTTATTGAGTAATTTATTTGGACTAACCACATTAAGGTGGCTGATGTCACAAGCAATTACATGGGGCTTTCTCGCTATTATCATCTTGTTTCAGCCGGAACTCAGAAGAGCTCTGGAGCAGCTGGGGCGAGGCAGCTTCTTCAGCAGGAATACGTCAGAGGAAGAAGGCGCGGAGAAAACGTTGCAAGCCATCATTAAATCATGTAACTATATGGCGAAACGTCGGATTGGTGCATTGATTACGATTGAACGCGATACAGGTATGGGAGACTATGTAGAAACAGGGATCCGCGTCGGCGGTCATTTGTCTAGTGAACTTCTGACGAATATATTCATACCCAATACACCACTCCACGATGGAGCGGTCATACTTAAAAATGATGAAATTGTTGCTGCCGCTTGTTACCTTCCTCTTTCGGAGAGCCCGTTTATTTCTAAAGAACTAGGAACAAGACACAGGGCAGCGATGGGAATAAGTGAGGTTACGGATGCATTAACCATTGTCGTATCTGAAGAGACAGGAGCGATTTCCTGTACGAAGAACGGCGAACTGCACAGGGACCTCGATCAAGTGAAACTTGAGGAGATGTTACGCACGGAATTGGATTACTCCGCCCCTGCGGTAAAAAGCTGGAACTGGAGGGGGAAGAAGAATGGATAATTGGTTCAGGAGTGTATGGTTTATAAGGATTATATCCCTGATGCTGGCTGGGTTGCTTTGGGTGACAGTGAATGTAGAAGATAATATGGACTCAGACTCCTTATTTTTTAACCAGTCATCCTCAGATGTGGAAGTCATTGAAAATATCCCGCTTGAAATTCGGTTTGATAGTGCGGAATATGTTGTGAGTGGAATTCCTCAGGAAGTATCCGTGTCCGTGGAAGGGCCGACATCCGCTGTCGCCCCTGTGGCAAGACAGAAGAACTTTACGGTTTATGTTGACCTTAACGGTCTTGGTCCGGGAACCCATGAAGTTTCACTCCAGCATTCCGGAATCTCTAATCAGCTGGCGGTTACCCTCGATCCAAAAAACATTGAAGTGACTATAGAAGAAAAAGTAACTCAGGACCATGAAGTGAACATTGATTATAGTAATCAGCGAAATTTAGATGCTAATTTGGAATTGGGGGAACCTGATGTCAGTCCACAAGAAGTGTCCATCACAGGCGCATCTTCAGTTATTGAACGAGTGGCTTCTGTGAAAGCGATCATCGATGTCGGAGAGGCTACGGAATCAATAGAAGCTCAGGAAGCTCCTGTAAAGGTTTATGATAATCAAGGAAATGAACTAAATGTACTGGTGGAGCCGACAGCTGTAAATGTGGATGTACCGATTACAAAGCGAATGAAAAGTGTACCTATCAATGTAGTGCCCCGTGGGGGAAATACAGAAGGAGTACTTATAGAATCCGTCAGCACAGAGACTGAAGAAGTGACCATATCGGGGCCGCAGGAAGTCCTTGATGAAATTGATGAATTACCGGAAGTGCCGGTGGATGTTTCTGAAATCACCGAGGATCAAACGGTAGAAGTAGATATCCCGCTTCCAGAAGGTGCTACTTCCGTGGACCCTGAAACAATCGATGTAGATGTCGAAGTTGGAAAGGGTGACGGAGAAGACCAAGCTTCGGAAGGTGACGGGAACAGTACAGAAGAATAGTAAAGAATGGACATCAACATAGAAATGGAAAGAACAGAAAGAGAGGTCGAATGATTATGGGTAAATATTTTGGAACTGACGGCGTCCGAGGGATCGCCAATAAGGAATTAACTCCAGAACTTGCATTTAAATTAGGTCGTTATGGCGGCTACGTCGTAACGAAAGGTGTCGAGCGGCCGAAGGTATTAATCGGTCGTGACACAAGAATTTCTGGTGAAATGCTCGAAGGAGCCCTGGCAGCTGGTTTGCTGTCCATCGGGGCAGAAGTGATGCGTCTGGGTGTTATCTCTACACCTGGAGTAGCCTTTTTGACCAAAGCTCTTCAGGCGGAAGCGGGAATTATGATTTCTGCTTCTCACAATCCAGTAGAAGATAATGGGATCAAATTCTTCGGCCCGGATGGTTTTAAGTTGTCGGATGAACAAGAGCAGGAAATCGAAGCCCTGATCGATGCTGAACAGGATGATCTGCCTCGTCCTTCAGGTTCAGACCTTGGCCAGATCAATGATTATTTCGAAGGGTGTCAAAAATATCTACAGCATTTGAAACAGACAGTTGATTATGATTTCGAAGGGCTTCGTATTGCTCTTGATTGTGCCCATGGAGCTACGTCATCACTGGCTTCCCATCTGTTTGCAGATCTGGAAGCAGATATCTCATCAATCGGGTCTTCCCCTGATGGTTTGAATATTAATGACGGCGTAGGTTCGACACATCCTGAACCTTTACAGGAACTTGTGAAGGAGAAAAAAGCAGATGTTGGACTAGCTTTTGATGGGGATGGCGACCGTTTGATTGCCGTTGATGAAAAAGGAAATATTGTAGACGGTGACAAGATCATGTACATATGTGCTAAACATATGAATGAGAGCGGGACGTTGAATCATTCAACGGTTGTATCAACAGTCATGAGTAACCTAGGGTTTTATAAGGCAGTCGAATCCAATGGTATGAAGAGTGATAAAACAGCTGTTGGTGACCGTTATGTTATGGAAGAGATGCGCCGTGGAGGATATAACCTTGGTGGAGAGCAATCTGGCCACATCATTTTCCTTGATCACAACACAACTGGAGATGGCATGCTGTCAGCACTGCAACTGGTTAATGTCATGAAAGAAACAGGTAAACCACTTTCTGAGCTTGCTGGTGAAATGAAGAAGTTCCCGCAAGTATTGAAAAACGTGCGTGTTATTGATAAGGATAAAGTTCAAACTCATCCCCGCATTCAGGAAGCTATTCAGGCTGTTGAAGAAGAAATGGGAGAGAGTGGGCGCGTACTTGTACGACCGTCCGGAACAGAACCTCTAGTCCGTATTATGGTCGAAGCACCAACAGAGGAACAATGTGAAGAGTATTGTAATAAAGTAGTCCAAGTGGTTGAGGAAGAGCTTGGTTTGAAAGAATAAAGTATGGTATGGAAGCGCAGGCTGCACATGGTGTCGGTCTGCGCATATCCTATTACAGAGCTCTTACATTTATGTAACGGTTACAATTTTTATTGACCGGCGATAGTGGGCTGTGTAAAATGGAAAATGTCCTTGGAAAATTTGTCGAAGTCAAGTTTTAGTAGGCATCTAACTGGGTAATAGACAAAAGGACTTTATTTTGAAATAGCTAAGGAGGATAGAGGTTATCCATTATTATAAAGCGCCAGGACTGTGTAGGCGGACGCAAGCTGCACAGTTGACGAGGTGGAGGTTCATCGAGTTTTCGGCGGATGCCTCCCGGTTGCTGCACTTCAACCGAATGTCCCAATGTAAAACAGAAAGGCGACTTTCTGAACAAAACATTAAGGACGAAGTGACTGTAAAGTTTTATTACGGGAGAGGGGCAGCGAACAGCCCCTGAAATTGGATGATTCGTTTGCCCTTCTTACCTAGAGGAGGACGACAATTATGTGTGGAATTGTAGGATATATTGGACAGGAAGATACAAAAGAAATTTTATTGAATGGTTTGGAAAAACTTGAATACCGTGGATATGATTCAGCGGGTATTGCTACACTTAATAATGATGGTGTTCAAGTAACGAAAGTTAAAGGCCGGATAGCTTCATTAAGAGAAGCCGTTGATGAAAATGTGAAAGCGACTCTTGGCATCGGGCACACGCGCTGGGCGACCCACGGGGTACCAAGCAAAGAGAATGCGCACCCTCACCAAAGTACATCAGGGCGTTTCACAATTGTTCACAATGGTGTTATTGAGAACTATGTGGACGTTCGTGATGAATACTTGAACGGGATTGAGTTCAAGAGTGAAACGGATACGGAGATCATCGTTCAATTAATAGAAGTGTTAAACACTGAATTAAATGACGTAGCTTCAGCTTTCCGTAAAGCCGTTGAACTACTGACGGGTTCTTATGCGATCGCTTTAATTGATCGTGAAAATGAAGATACGATTTACGTTGCCAAGAATAAGAGTCCATTGCTAGTTGGAATCGGCGATGACTTCAATGTGGTAGCAAGTGATTCTATGGCCGCCCTTCACGTAACTGATCAATTCCTAGAACTTATGGACAAAGAAACAGTCATTGTACGTCGTGACGGTGTAGAGATACAGAAGCTTGATGGTACGAGTGTAGAGCGAGAGCCGTTCACGGCAGAGCTTGACACCACAGATATTGAAAAAGGAACGTATCCTCACTTCATGTTGAAAGAAATTGACGAGCAGCCTTTTGTTATTCGTAAAATCATTCAAGAGTACCAAAATGAAAAGGATGAAATTAAACTCGACCCTGAAATCCGTGAAGCGATGAAAGCTTGTGATCGTATTTATATTATCGCTGCAGGAACAAGTTATCATGCCGGACTTTTAGGTAAACAGTTTATAGAGAAACTGGCGAATATCCCTGTGGAAGTTCATGTAGCTAGTGAATTCTCTTATAATATGCCACTTCTATCTGAGAAACCATTGTTTGTATATATCTCTCAGAGTGGTGAAACGGCAGACAGCCGTTCTGTCCTTGTTCAAACGAAAGAACTTGGTCACCCGGCACTGACCCTTACAAATGTGCCAGGATCTACCCTTTCCCGGGAAGCGGATTTTACAATGCACTTACATGCAGGCCCTGAAATTGCTGTAGCTTCAACAAAAGCCTATACAGCTCAAATGGCTGTACTTGCTATTCTTGCCGTAGATACAGCCCGTGCTAAAGGAATCAAGCTGGACTTTGACCCAATGCAGGAGCTTGGAATAGTGGCTAGCGCAATGGAAGCCTTGACTGACCAAAAGGAACAGTTGGAAGAGTTGGCGCGTAACTATCTTTCTACAACTCGCAACTGCTTCTTCATCGGCCGCGGAATCGATTATTATGTCGGATTAGAAGGTTCTTTGAAATTGAAAGAAATCTCCTACATTCAGGCTGAAGGATTTGCCGGCGGGGAATTGAAGCATGGTACTATCGCTCTTATTGAAGACGGTACGCCTGTAATTGCCCTTGCGACACAGGAAAACGTCAACTACTCTATCCGTGGAAACGTTCAAGAAGTTGAAGCGCGTGGAGCAAACAGTATGATCATTAGTATGAAAGGTCTAGATAAAGAAGGCGATGCATTTGTTATTCCGCATGTGCATGATTTAATGACACCTCTAGTGTCTGTCCTTCCGTTGCAGCTGATTTCTTACTATGCTGCGCTTCATCGTGATTGTGATGTTGATAAGCCACGGAACCTTGCGAAAAGTGTAACCGTGGAGTAAGTCGTAAAAGAATGAAACAGTCGTTGTTAAAAGACAGCGAAGTTGAAAACTGAACATCTTATAAAAAAGCAGACATCCAGGTAAGGATGTCTGCTTTTTTGTATAAGGATGTAGAAAACGATTGTTATGTAAGTGGTTACAGAGTGAAAGAAATTGTTTAAGGAGGTATGAGCATTCATTTTACGCATATCTCCTTAGCTGTTTTTCAGTTTTCTCTTATATTCATGACGCGATTTTGGGAATGGATTAAAATTCAGATTGATTGGCATATGTCCAACTCAAGGTTGGACCCTTATCCGGAATGAGTCGTGTTTGATTTTAGGGGATAAGGGAAAAGAGGGCGTGGAAATCTCTTCGTAACACGCAAAGTCCAATTTCTAAAAAAGTTTATGATTTTATCGTTGGCCTTTCTAATGTCCGTACTTCCTCTTCAATTGAGGAATACTGTTGTTCTAAAACTTTGATCGCATCATTAACAGCATTGTTGTAAAAGTGTGGGGCAAGAGAGCTTTGAAAAAAGTTTAGGACCTTTTCAGCAGCAAATGATGAAATCTCTTCATCTCTTTCGTTTAGGAAAAATTGCTGAATCTCTTCTATCATTATTCTACGTTGCTCTTTAGGAATATTAAATAACATTTCACTCACTCCTTTTAAATCTCCACAAGAGTATTATACACTTGGAAAGTTCTATAATGATAGACTTTAAACTTTGGTGATTTTATGTACAAATAATACTTGTTTATATTAATTCCCCACCCGGGGGTTTTTAAGGAATTTAGATTTCTTATGTAAAAAAGGAACGTCCAAATTGGACGTTCCTTAACCATTTGTTGTACCCAAGGCGTAATGAAAGTTTAATCCCAACAGAAATCGCCCTGTACAACTGTCATAGTCTCTGAAGCTTTTTTATTTCCCAAACATATAGGTTTTATGATGATACGAAATCGAAAAGGCGACTCCCAGGGCCATTAAGTTTCCGAGTAAAGCACTCCCCCCATAACTGATAAATGGAAGGGGTATACCTGTAATCGGAAGCAATTGAACAGACATTCCGATGTTTTGGAAGACGTGGAACGCGATCATAGTGATGATCCCGACCATTACATAGGTACTGTAATCACTGTTGGCTTTAAAAGCGATGGTTGTAAAACGATAAATCAATAAGAAGAAGAGGATAATGACGATACAAGAGCCCAGGAACCCATATTCTTCTGCAATGATACTAAAGATAAAGTCCGTTTGGGCTTCCGGCAAATAAACTTCACGTTCTCCAAATCCCTTTCCATAAAGCTGACCTGAACCGATGGCTCTCATTGCCTTTACAAGGTGGTAACCAGAAGAATCTTCATATTTAGTTGGCTGAAACCAAGAATAGATTCTTCCTAGTTGGTACTCTTTTACACCTAAATAACGATCCAAAAGCTCCGGGGCCTTGAGGGCTAACCAAATGATCCCTGTCCCAAGAGCGGAAATAACCGTGAAAATGGGTAAAATGATTTTCCATTGGATTCCTGAAATGAGGACGAAACCAGCCAAGATGGCGAGGAAGACGAGTCCTGTACCAAGGTCAGGCTGCTGCATGATGAGCAGAAAAGGCAGTCCTGTCGCAGCTCCTAATTTTAGAAGAAGGAGCATGTCCATTTTGAATGACGATATATGTTTATTATTGTGTTCGACTGATATTCTTCCCAGTACAAGAATGGTGAACACTTTCACTAGCTCGGCGGGCTGTAAGGATAAGCCAGGAAGAGCGAACCAACTTTTTTGTCCTTTAATAACAGGTGCTATGGATGGTGGAGCAAGGATAAGCGCGATTAATAAAATAATCCCGAATCCGTATAAGTACCAGCTGATTTTCTTGAAGTCTTCAGGATCGACAAGAAGCATAAAGCCTATCAGAATTCCGCCGACACCGTACCAGACTAACTGTTTGAGTACAAAGTTGTCATTATATTGAGTGCTTTGTTGAGCACTAAAAAGAGCGACTGAGCTGACGGCTATGAAACAACAAATAATAAAAAAGAGCTGCCAATCGAATCTTTCTTCAAATTTCATTTTTGGTTATACATCCTCTCATGTTAGCAAGGGCATCAAAAAAGCATGCTGATGACTATTATAAGCACATGTCATTCATTTGAAAAGTAACCTTTTGCTTATAGTTCAATTATAAGGTATTTATCTATGTAAATGGGGGTAAATCATAAGTACTGGAACATAATTGATCCATTTTTCAGCGAGAGGGTAATTTAAAATGATTTTTTACCATGCTGATATAGATGGAGT
This sequence comes from Halobacillus karajensis, assembly GCF_900108515.1. GTDB lineage: Bacteria > Bacillota > Bacilli > Bacillales > Halobacillaceae > Halobacillus > Halobacillus karajensis. The sequence goes on from NZ_FNWW01000010.1 coordinate 17,679, forward strand.
TTATAAAAAATCAAAAAACCACCACACAAATATGGTGATGGAAAGAATAGAAGTCTTCCTTAAAAACAGGTGAAGAACCGCTGGACTTTCATATATTTGTATAGAGACCTGGCGTGGCGCCCCTCAAGGGTATAGGGGTTTTGTAATTGTTCCAGTCTATTTATGAAAGCAAGGTCACATGCGCAATAATCTCTATGGTATCGGTAGCATTCGTCGTGAGCTTTACAAGCAGCATCGACAGCATTAACGGGGGTTCCTGGCCCGCTGCACCATGGCCCGCAGTATTTATAGCCTGGAAAAACACAAAATTTTGGTCTGCGGACAGGTTCTCTTCTTCTGTACATTTCCTTCTCCTCCCTCAAAAAGATTAACTGAGAATAGTATATGAAGAGGAAGGTACTTCGGTTGGGTTTTATCCTTCCATAAGTTTATTAAAAATTTCAATGGGATAAATACTAACCAACAACGAAAAGGAGGAGATACGATGGCACACGAAAAATATCAAGATTTAATTCAGAAGCTCCATGAGTGTATGGAAGCATGTAACCATTGTTATGATGCATGCCTGCAAGAAGAGGACGTGAAAATGATGACAGCGTGCATTCGTACAGATCGCGAATGTGCAGATATTTGCGGATATTTAGAACAAGCGATCTCCAGGAATTCTCCATTCGTTTCTGAGTTGGCAGGTGTATGTGCAACAATATGCCAAGCTTGTGGCGATGAATGTAAGAAACATGATCACCAGCATTGTCAGGATTGTGCGCAAGCTTGCTATGAGTGTGCGGAAGCTTGTAAGAAAATAGCATAGCTCAGGAGATAGAACGCCCCATATTTAATGGGGGGTTCTTTTTAATAGATTCGGAAATTGTAAACTTTAAAGAGGGGAAAGCATTGATCGAAGGATGGTGAATCCAGGTTTGAATTATAAAGAAATCTTTATGTGTATGAAGGTAGCTTGGGCAAGACGTTTAAGTTTTGCTCATAAAAAGCTCTTGAAAATATAAGTATATGCTTATATGATAATGGAGGGTGAGGTGATTCTTATGGAAAAAACAATTATTGGGTTAGAGCAAGCCGCTCAAACGTTGAAACTCTTGGGTGACAAGACGCGATTAACCATCCTTGGGTTGGTGAAGAATGGTGAATGTTGTGTATGTGAGTTTGTAGAAGTGTTGCAAATGAGCCAGCCCTCTGTGAGTCAGCATTTGAGAAAGCTACGTGATGCTGGTCTTGTGAAAGAGCAAAGAAGAGGGCAGTGGATTTTTTATTCGTTGAACACGGCCCATGAAACCTATCCGATTATTCGGCAGGTTCTGGACCAAATTCCAGGCCAACAAGAGAAACTAAAGGCATTGGCAGAAGCGGGTCTGCGAATCCAATGCGATTGATAGGGGGATTGTTTTGACTTTAGCACTAATAGCTACGTTTATATTTATACTTACACTCGTATTGGTGATATGGCAGCCCAAAAATTTAGGGATCGGCTGGTCTGCCTGCGGGGGTGCTATTCTTGCACTCATCTTTGGGGTGGTTGATTTTCAAGATGTTCTCGCGGTTACCGATATAGTTTGGAACGCGACATTAGCGTTTGTTGCGATCATTATTATTTCTTTGATCCTTGATGAGATAGGATTTTTTGAATGGGCCGCTCTTCATATGGCACGTGTCGCCAAAGGGTACGGGAAGCGGATGTTCGTTTATGTCACCATTTTAGGTGCGGTTGTTGCCGCTCTGTTTGCCAATGATGGGGCCGCTCTGATTTTGACACCGATTGTTCTTGCAATGGTTCGTAATTTGAACTTTAAGCAGGCGATGATCTTACCGTTTATTATGGCTAGCGGATTTATTGCTGATACCACATCACTACCGCTGATTGTTAGTAACCTTGTTAACATCGTTTCGGCTGACTTTTTCAATATTGGATTCGTAGAATATGCTTCACGAATGATTGTGCCAAACTTGTTTTCCTTGATTGCAAGTATTTGTGTTTTACTCTTATTTTTCCGTAAGAGCATCCCGGAGGATTATGATTTATCTCAACTAAAAAGGCCGAAGGAAGCAATCCAGGATCACAAGATGTTCAGAATGTCCTGGGCGGTACTTGCTATTCTGTTAGTGGGATATTTCGTAAGTGAACCTTTGGAAATTCCTGTGTCCATTATTGCAGGAATTATTGCTGTCTTCTTCCTATTGATGGCGAGAAGGAGTACTGCTGTTAAAACAGGGGATGTTGTCAAAGGTGCCCCGTGGGCGATTGTCTTTTTCTCCGTCGGAATGTATGTCGTTGTCTATGGGTTGAGGAATGTGGGGCTTACCGACATTCTTTCCAATGTGATCCAGTACACGGCTGACCAAGGATTGTTTACGGCAACGGTTTCGATGGGCTTTATTGCTGCTATCCTCTCATCCATTATGAATAACATGCCGACTGTAATGATTGACGCTTTGGCCATAGCTGGTACAGATACCTCTGGAACGATGAAGGAAGCCCTTATTTATGCCAACGTAATTGGATCTGATCTTGGACCGAAGATCACACCGATTGGTTCATTAGCCACTTTGCTCTGGCTTCATGTCTTATCAATGAAAGGCTTCCGGATTTCTTGGGGCTATTACTTTAAAGTAGGGATCATCCTGACGGTTCCGACTTTGTTTATTACTTTGGTCGGGCTCTATCTATGGTTATTAATCATTTAAATTAAAAACAGAAGGGGAAATCCAACATGTCTAACAAACCAGTAATTTACTTTCTATGCACAGGAAACTCATGCCGCAGCCAAATGGCAGAAGGATTCGGGAAGAAATATTTAAGCGACAAGTATGATGTTAAATCAGCCGGTATCGAAGCTCACGGCTTGAACCCGAATGCAGTAAAAGCTATGAAGGAAGTGGATGTCGATATTTCAGATCAAACGTCAGATATCATCCATTCAGACATCTTGAACAATGCAGAGTACGCCATCACTTTATGTGGGGATGCGAACGATAAATGCCCCATGACACCTCCGCACGTCACCCGTTTCCACTGGGGTTTTGATGACCCGGCAAAAGCTGAGGGAACAGAAGAAGAAAAATGGGCTTTCTTCCAACGTGTTCGTGATGAGATTGAAGCACGTATTCAGAAATTCGCTGAAACAGGAGAGTAAGGGGAAAAGTCGGGACTTGGTCTCGGCTTTTTCTGTAAAAAAATTCTTTAAGGGCAGTGGAAGATAGGGGTAAAAAGGATTCCGGCAATGGGATCATGGGAAATCTCCACCGCACGTATGGCTGCTATTTTGTTAGCTGACAATGGAGAAAGGGTATGGTTACTAGTGGAAATAAGGTTGGATGAGAAGGTAGATCTTGTGCAACTCACGACAACAGATCCTGCCGAACACTTAAATAAACGTTTTACAAATGGCCAACGAAGGACATGATAGTCTCAGAACATGGACCCTAAAAAGGACAAAAGTTTAGAAGAAGATGATTCTTGCCTTAACGAGTCATGAGTCAAGGGATAATGAACTAAACTATTTAAAGAAGATCTTGATTCTTATGTATGAAGGGGATCAATGTGGACAGGGCATTTGCGGATATTATGGATGTAGTTGTTTATCAGGGAAGGGCTGCCTTGTTTGAGAAGCAGAGATTTCAATAGGAGGTTTGATCATGGCTTATAAATCAATTATTTTAGGCACAGGACCAGCTGGATTAACGGCCGCTGTTTATTTAGCAAGGGCGGACATGGAACCGCTTGTCATTGAGGGGCCAGAGCCGGGCGGGCAGCTGACGCTCACCACAGAAGTTGAGAATTTCCCAGGTTTTCCTGATGGCATCATGGGGCCTGAATTGATGGATAACATGAAAAAGCAGGCCGAACGTTTTGGAGCTAGCTTCAAACGTGGCTGGGTCACGGACGTTGAAGTGGAGAATCGCCCATTTAAGCTCCAAGTGGATGGTGTAGGGGAATTGGAAACAGAAACCTTAATCATTTCCACGGGAGCGTCCGCTAAACTTTTGGGGATTCCGGGTGAAAAAGAAAATATCGGAAAAGGTGTGAGCACCTGTGCCACATGTGATGGATTCTTTTTCCGAAACAAGAAAGTGGTCATGATCGGCGGGGGGGATTCTGCTATGGAAGAAGCAACATTCCTGACAAAATTCGCGAAAGAAGTGCAGATCATCCACCGTCGGCACGAGCTGCGCGCCTCCAAAATTATGCAGACTCGGGCCAAGGATAATGATAAAGTGACATGGGCGTTGAACAAGACCCCTGTGGAAATGGTCTCTGATGGCATGAAGATTAATGGAATTAAGGTTCGGGACAACGATACGGACAAGGAAGAAATCATTGAAACAGATGGTATCTTTGTTGCGATCGGTCACAACCCGAACACAGATTTTGTCAAAGGGAAACTGGTTATGGACGATAAAGGCTATATCCTTGTGGACCCTGGAACGACCAATACAAATATTCCTGGTATTTTTGCATGCGGGGACGTTCAGGATCAAAAGTACCGTCAAGCTATTACAGCAGCAGGGACCGGGTGTATGGCTGCGATGGACACGGAACGTTTTCTTGAAGGGGAAGCGACAATTGACTGGAGCGGAAACCTTTCATAATAGAAGCGAACTTCCTTAAGAGCATTGGTTTACATTGGTAAACGATGCTCTTTTTTTATTTGATTTCTCCTCCTAAAAAATACCGTACCAGGTCATACAAATTTTGGTAATAAGAGTATCTTTAACGAAGTAGAACTTTTTTGAACATTCATTCTATTTTTGTTGAATATATTGTTCTATAAATATAGAATATATCTAGGAGGTGGTGGAAGGAATGGATTTATTTTCATCTGGTTTGAGGAAACGGGAAACGTATGAGGTTGAGGTGAAACACTCGCTATTATGGGAAGCGGCACTGGGTATTGCTGCAATTACCAATAAAAAACTACTGGATACGCTCGATCTCCCGAAGAAAAAGAGAGAGAAAATCAAGCAATCGTTATCGAAGGAGATGATCGGCCATTTAGAAACGGTTCAAAAGTGCAACACGTGGAAAACGATTTTGCAGATCCTCCATGAGCGAGATTTTGAAACGGTAGCAGCATTTAATGGATTTGTAGACTCGTTGGATGCTGATTTCCTTCGATATACAGCCATTCCTTATCTCGGCGAATCTTATGAACAAGATCGTAAGCTTGTAGGGAAAGGGGATAAGGATGCTGTTGAGCGACTCCAGAAAGTAACGAAGGATAATTCTTTTTTTCCAAATTACATCGCCTTTATAAGCCGGGTAGATGTGGGAGAATTAAAAAAGCATCTTCAAGAGGTGATGACTGGCTGGTTTGAGGCTGTGATTTCACCAAATCAATCAACAACCGAAGGTATTTTAGAACGTGATACTGGTTCGAAGAGAAAGATGCTCGAAAAATTAGACCCCGAATCTTTCGTTGAATGGGCAACACAGGGGGTGCACTACCTGCCAGAGCCAAGTGTTTATAAAGTGATCATGATTCCGCAGTTCATCTATCGTCCATGGAATATTGAAGCGGAAATAGAAGGGGCGAAGGTTTTTTATTACCCTGTAGCAAACGAAAGTATCTACCCTGACGAGTCAAATGTGCCAGACCAAATGCTTGTACAGAAGTTCAAAGCTCTTGGTGACGAGAATCGATTACGAATGTTGAAAGTACTGATGAAAGGCAGCCGAACCCTTCAGGAAATGACAGAAGAAATGGAAATGGGGAAAACGACCATCTACCATCATTTAAAACTGTTAAAGTCTGCCCGTCTTCTCGTTTCTCATGGTTCACGTTATCAGGTTAATCCGAAAGCCTGGGGAGCATTGCGGGAGGAATTGGATTTATTTTTAGGAGATGAGAGGTGAATAGAGCTGCCGTATTTCAAAAGGAAGGCAAACCGGAATTCAAGCACAATCACGAGGCGTTTCGTTTTATAGGAGGGAATTTGATCTCTTTTTTTGGGGATCAAATTTACTTAATTGCCCTGCCTCTCATTGTCTTGTCCTTAACTGGATCTCCTTTAAGTATGGGAATTGTTGCTGCTATGGAACGAATCCCCGTGCTTTTGCAGCCATTTGCAGGAGTTATGGCTGACCAATTGAACCGAAAACGGATTCTCATGATGTGTGACTTTTTGCGGTTTATTTTAATCGGTTCCGTAGGTGTTGCTTATATTTTTGAGGCTTTATCCATTGGTGTAGTTTATGTCGCCGCTTTCTTTGTCGGGATACTTGGTCAACTCTATCAAACTTCTCAATTCGCTTCGATTCCGAAACTTGTACGCAAGCAGGATCTCGACCTCGTCAATTCCCTGAATACGGGAATGTTTCAAACAGCCGTCTTTCTAGCTCCCGGGCTTGGTGGATGGATTGCAGCATTTTACAATCCGGGTGTCGGACTGATTTTGAATAGTTTTAGCTTCTTCATAGGGTTCCTGGTCGTTTGGAGTCTAAGGTTAGAAGATGATCGAGGGAAACAGCTAAGGAATTCTTTTGGGCAAGAAATAAAAGCAGGATTTTATTTTGTGTTTCAAAAAAAGCCGCTTTTTTATACGAATCTAGCCATGCTTATCTCTGTTTTTGGAACGACATTGTTTCTGTCTATGTTCATCGTGCATCTAAAGGGAGCGGTTGGTTTTTCACCCGTTACTATAGGGTGGGTACTTTCAGTCGGTGGATTAGGGGCAGTAGGCGGTGCACTAGCTGCACCAATCATAAGAAAGCGAATGGCATATCGCATGATCTTGTTCAATGGTGGATTCATCGGTGGTGTTTCCATCTTTCTGTTGAATTTCTACGAATCTTTTATAATCCTTGCTCTTTTGAATGCTGTCGGTACCATTTGTGCTTCCATCAGTAGCCCATGTATTGTAACGTTAAGACAAAAGCTGACTCCAGACCACTTACTTGGTAGAGTACAGGCAACCAGTCGTTTTATGACATGGGCACTAATGCCGCTGGCAGCTTTACTCGCAGGGGTGATAGGTGAGTATGTAAGTACAGGAATGGTAATGGCCACCGGGGGACTGATATCATCAATGGCTGCTTTCATTTATCTGCACCCTTCGTTAAAAGAGGAAATAGTGAGATGAATGACTTACAAGACCTTCCATTTAACCTGGATAAACGGGCAAAGATCCTGTTGGAGAGGATGAGAAGATGAAGAAGATGTCTGCCTTTGATGCAGCCTATGAAATCATTGGGGAAAGGTTCCCTTCGTGTGATGCTGCCCTTTTAGCCGGGAGTATCGTGAGAGGGGAAGGAACAGTGACTTCGGATCTAGATCTTATCATTTTTGATTCTTGACATCATTGATTCTTATCGTGAGTCCTTTCATGCCTTGGACTGGCCGGTAGAAGCTTTCATCCACAACTGGACATCCTATCGTACATTTTTTCTACTTGATCGGGAGCGTGGTCAGCCATCGATGCCAAGAATGATTTCTGAAGGTCGGATAGTGAAAAAGGACGCACGTTTAGATGATGTAAAAAAGGAAGCAGAAGAACTTTTGCAAAAAGGTCCGGAGCCCTGGTCCGATACTACGATTATTCAAAAGCGGTATTTTCTAACGGATGCCCTTGACGACTTTATAGGGTGTAGCGATCGTGGTGAAGGGCTATTTATTGCGGCATCATTAGCAGAGCAGGCAAGTGAGTTTTATTTAAGAATCAATAGGCAGTGGACCGGTTCTTCGAAGTGGATGGTACGTTCATTGAAAAACTTTAATCCAGATTTTGCGGCATCACTGATCCAAGGATTGAACCGATTTTATGAGAAGGGCGAAAAAGCTGATCTAGTGCATGTCATTGAGCAATTGCTTCATTGTTATGGGGGGCGTCTTTTTGATGGTTTTTCAATTAGGAAGTCGTGAGGAGGGTCGGATTGAACAGAATTATGGTACTTGGTGTATCTTCTGGTGTGGGCAAATCAACCTTTGCTAAGAGGCTAGGTGAAAAACTTTCCATCGAGGTGTATCACCTGGATCGTTTTTATTGGGAGCCGGGGTGGAAGGAAGCGGATTCTGCTGATTTTGAAGCAAGGCAGAAAAACGTCATAGATCAAGATCAGTGGGTTATAGAAGGGAATTATTCCTCCACCTATGAGCTGCGGGCAGCAAAGGCGGACACGATCATTTATTTGGAACTCCCTTTAGCTGTTTGTCTCTTCAGGGTAGTAAAACGATGGTGGTTCTATAAAGGGAAAACACGAACAGATATGGGAGAAGGGTGTGCTGAGAAGCTCGACACCGGGTTTTTGAAGTTCATCCTCACCACCTATGGAAGGCGCAAAAAGAAGATGCAAGAGAGATTGAAAGCTTTTCAGGACATCGGGCGTGAGAAACGTGTGATTCAGTTAAGGTCAAAAAGCGATATACAAATGTTTTTGGACACTTATAAATGATTGTAAGTATAGGGAAAAGGCGCCACGAAATATCATTCGGGCGCCTTTTTTAAATCATTCGTATGGGCCCCCACACTCATAAAGTCTATCCTTTATGAAGAGTGTACTGGGTTGAAGGGCTTTCGTTTCCTTAGCCTGGAGAAGGTTGCCTCTATGTTCTTAACGATTAAGCGGCTTTTTGTTCTTCTCTTTCTTCCGGCATAAGAAGAGATTTTGGCTGGCATTTTTTCTTTGTCATTTCTGACACGACGAAAATCATAATAAATGCAGCGACACATGCAAGTGTCCGGAACGGAAATAAGACAATTCCATCTGCGTTGATCATCGGGTATGGCAGAAATGACGGTAATCCGAGTGCAGGCTCTCCGCCGCCTAGACGTAGGAAGAGGGCCGTGGAAAAACCAGCAATAGATCCGTACAAGTTCGCGTTTTTATAAAAGAGCGCCATCGTCAGCTGCGGGAATAGAATGGTATAAACAAGGTCGGAAGCCAAATACCAAAGGGTATAAACACTCTGGACATTTAATGCAATGATCATGGCGCCGACACCGACAATAATGATGGTGCGTTTGATTACTTTTTTTAATTGATCTGAACTTGCATTCGGCTTCAGTAATGGACGGTAAACATTCCAGGATGCCATGGAAGAAGCGGACAAAATAGAAGAATCCATAGAGGACATAACTGCCGCTGCTAAGGCGCCTAAACCGATAGCTGACACAAGTTCCGGTGTTAAATATCTTAAAATATGCGGCAGAATGACAGCTGGGTTTTCTGGAGCGGGAATTCCCATACTTGCCCAGTCCATATTCACACCGACTATTCCAACGAGTACGGCAGGAACAGCGGCAATGATGCAGATGATTCCTGCTGTAATGGACAGCCACATGGCCGTCTTTTCATTTTTGGCTGAAAGCACACGCTGGAAATATACTTGCCAGGCAATCCCGCCAAAGATAAGAAGGAGAGCATAATCTATCCAGTTCCAGAACCAATTTCCCCAGGCAGGGTCTTCCCATCCATTCAAAGGTGGAAAGAGGTTGGCATAGGAACCAAACTCTGCTGAATAGTTACTCCAAGCATTATCAATCCCGCCGACGTGGCCTAACGTAAACGGGACAACAAGGATTAAACCGATTAAAAGAATCGCCATTTGGAATACATCTGTGTAGGCAACGGCCCACATTCCACCAGCTACGGTGTAAGCAATTGCAATGATTCCTGATAGGACGATAGACGTCGTAAAATCTATATTGAGAATGGTTCCGAACGTTGTGCCAAGTGCAGTCAAGATGGCAGCACTCCAGAACATTTCTCCAAGCAAGGCAGGAATATAAAGAACACCTGCCATTTTCTTTCCGAACCGCTGTTCAAGCGGGTCAATAATCGTAAGGAATTCGTAGCGACGCATTTTACGTGCGTAGAATATCCCGCCGATAATTAAACTCAATGCATATCCCCACGGGGCCTGGGCCCATACAAGACCGTCACTGTATGTGAATTCCGCCGTGCCATTGACATAACCGCCACCAACCCATGTCGCAGCCATTGTAAACATGGCGATTCCTAGTGGCAGGCTTCGGTTGGCCACCATCATATCTGTGAGGGTTCCAGATTTGTTAGAAGCGAAGACAGCGCCGATGTAGTAAACGAGGGCATAGAAAAAGATCATGGCGATAAACCCGCCCCACTGAATGTTTTCATTTGTGAAGGCCATATAGAGGACAAAGATACTTAAAAGGGTGCCAAGCATCATCGCGGCTTTATTTTTTGCGAAAAAAGATTGCTGTTGTTTCGATTGTTGCAATGACATCACTCCTATGGTTCAGCTGAATATTCAGCGAATTATATTGTGCGTACATATTGCATGAATAACACGCTGCTTGTTATTCAGAGAGACAATATCTTATGTTTTGTGGTCTACAGGTAAGAAATCAAAAATTTCTTCACTTTCAATAGAATTTACTAGTTTCTGCAGCCAATAGTAATAAGGTTTTGAAGCCTCAAGATGTTGGAAGATCTGTTCTGCTTCCTTTTTCAGGTTCTTCTCGGTCTTGGAATCCTCTATAAGATCATTCAGTTCATTTTGGGATTGCTGAATCGCATCTAAATTAATCTTGGCTTCCCTTAACCATTTTTTTGTGAAAAAGCTGGAAAAGAAAGTGAAAAAGTCTTTTTCGGCTACAAAAGTCTGCCTGCGCGTGCCTTTTCTGAAATTTCGTTTCACAATGTGGTAGTTTCGGAGCTTTTTTACTCCTGTACTCATGCTGGGCTTACTCATTCCGAGCATTTCGCGCATCTCGTCCAACGTCATATCCTCTTCAAAGTACATCGTTCCATATAATGCCCCTGCACTTCGTGTTACTCCATAAAGATCCATCGTTTCCGCAATTGAGTCGATGACCAGAGCCTTTGCATTCTCGATGGTGAGTCTAGAGTTTTCTTTATGATTGTTTGTCATTGAAAACCTCCTCACAGGTGTAAAGAAAATTAAGTTTATTAAATTTTTTCTTTACAGACTTTATATTAACGAATTAAAAATGCTTGTCAAAAAACAAAATTTTTTAAATCTGTTCTAAAGCCTAACAGGTCAATGCTTATAGCAGTTTTAAAAATCTTTTTGTTTTGACAACTTTTATAGGAGTTGCTATCGTATTATCTTTCTAAACATTAAATACTTTCTTAATAAATTTAATATAGGTGGAATGTATCTGTTTCGGCATGCAGAACAGCGTTGGTTGAAGTTCATGACGTATGTCTTAAGGGGCCATGTTTGCAGGTCTTAGGGATTCTCCATGAGCTGCACATGCCGTGGGGGGAATGATGGTGGCAATCAGTGAGGCCAGTTGAAATTGACTGTAAAAGGGGACTTCATCAAGCCTTCGGGTCCACCTCTCGATATGGCAACCGTAGACTGCAAAGGCTGCTTAAAATTAGATGTGCAAACTAGTGGGGGACCCTTAAGCCAAAGGGGTCCTTCGTGATAGACATCTTGAAGATTTAGGTGGATGCACGAGCACTGCTTTTAACCAGTTAGAAAAGACACGGTCGTTCACAGGTAAAGGACCAAACTCCAGGGCGGCCCCTTCCCTGGAGCTTTTTTGTGGGTAAGAAGCCAAATACCCTTCTCGTGCCCACGGGGTATGCTGGCTGATTATTAAGGGGACGATGGTATAGAATGGTCATGAAGATCCATTAAATTTTTTTAAATCCTATCGTATATGAATTATAATAAAGGTAATGTGAATACTTTCACAAAAATGCATAGATAAGGAGTTTTCTATAGATGAAGCACCTCAGCAGACTAGCTTTCTCAGAGGGAAAAGTGCCCATGCTGTTGATTCTCACGTCAGTGTTAATTGGTGCAACGATTATCGCCCAATCCTACTATTTCGTAGCGATTGTTGAGCAGACTTTTCTAGGGGAACAGGATTTTCAGGAGGTTTTTCCATTACTGGTGGGGCTACTGCTTGTACTTGCCGGTCGATCATTGTTTACCTGGTTGAATGGATGGATTGGAATTTCCCTTGCGTCTAAAGCGAAACGATACTTTCGTCAATCTATTATTGAGAAATTTTCCCGTCATCCTGTTCAATCCTCTGCACAGGGTCAATCAGGGCGGAAGATAAGTGTGCTAATGGATTCAGTAGACGAGATTGATGGGTATTTCAGCAGTTATGTCCCCCAAATGATCCAGACCATGGTGGTTCCACTTATGATTCTCATCGTTGTGTTTACCCAGCATTTGTATTCTGGATTGATCATGCTAATTACAGCACCGTTCATCCCTTTGTTTATGGCGATTATTGGTGTGATGACAAAAAAGAAATCAGAAGACCAGATGGAGAAGCTGAATGCTTTTTCCGGGAAATTCCTTGACATTCTTCAAGGGCTGACGACATTAAAGTTATTTGGCCGTTCTAAACAGCAAAAAGAGGAGATTGAATCGAGCAGTCTCGGGTTCCGTGATGCGACAATGGAAGTGTTGAAAGTCGCTTTTGTTTCATCGCTTATGCTTGAATTTATTTCAATGCTGAGCATTGGTTTGATTGCGCTGGAAATAGCTATTCGACTTGTTGTCTATGAAAGTGTTTCGTTTTTCACAGCTTTTTTCATTCTTATTCTCGCTCCTGAATTTTATTTAACTCTTAAGGATTTCGGCAGTGCTTTCCATACAGGCAGAGGGGCAGCTGGTGCTGCCGGACAACTGACCGCTGAATTGGAAAGAGTGGAGGATGAAGTGGAATGGGGCATGGATGAGCTGGAACGAGAGGGGCCTCCAATGATTTCTCTTAACGGGGTGAGCTTTCAATATGAGGAAGGCTTTGCCATTCAACCGATTTATACGAAGATTCCACCCTATTCCCAAGTTGCGATTGTTGGAAGAAGTGGGTCAGGAAAATCAACCCTGCTTCATCTTATGGCTGGATTGGTTAAACCTTCCGCAGGGAAAGTGATCGTCAATGACCGTTCTCTATTTGAATATAAAGAATCGGAGTGGTTTTCCCAAGTAAGCTATATATCTCAAGACCCCTACCTTTTTTCCGGGACAGTAGCAGAAAATATCGCCATTGGCGGTTCTGATGGCGGCCATACGCGCATGGAGATTCAAGAGGCTGCTGAGAAAGCGGGGGTTTCTGAATTGATCAATTCTTTTCAATATGGGTATGATACCCCTGTTGGAGAGGCCGGCCGTGGACTGTCGGGTGGTGAAAAACAGCGATTAGCTCTTGCTCGGGCGTTTCTGAAAAAACCTACTGTCATCCTTTTTGATGAACCGACGACAGGCTTGGACCTGAGAACAGAGCGGATATTGCAAGAATCCATGGAAGAACTTGCTAAGAAGGCGACAGTTATGACAGTGGCTCATCGGCTCCATACCATTCAAAATGCTGATCAGATTTTATTCCTAGAACGTGGGAAGTTAGTCGGCAAGGGGAATCATGAGGAACTGCTGCAAACCGTCGAGGAATATCGGAACATGGTAACCGTGCAGCAAGGAGGAGGAACGGCATGAAAGATTTGAGAGATGTCATCCAATTGGTTGTCCTAGAGAAAAGAGATATCGTGCGATCTATCCTGTTTGGTTTCCTTGCGGGGATCTCAGCCGTAGGTCTCTTTGCCTCCAGTGGGTATCTGATATCAAAAGCCGCTTTGATCCCCCCATTGTACGCCCTTACCGTTCTCATTGCTTTTTTAAAGTTATTTGGATTTGCACGTGCTCTGGGGCGTTATGCGGAAAGGTATTATTCCCATAGGGCAACATTTACAATTTTAAGCAATCTCCGCCTTGCTTTTTATAAAAGGTTAGAACCACACGCCCCTCGTATTTTTCAGAAGTACCGAAGCGGTGATTTGTTGTCAAGGATAGTAGGCGATGTGGAAAGTTTGCAAAACTTCTTTTTGCGTGTCTATTATCCCCCAGTTGTTCTTGGCATTATTTTTCTTGCGACGATCGTTTTTACATCCATTTTCTCTATAAGTGTGGCCGTCGTTCTTTTACTTGGCCTGGTCATTACTGGTCTCTTCATTCCCGCCTGGTATTCTGTGAAACAAAGGAAGTATGCTCATAGGGTGAGAGAGGCCCGAGGAGCTCTCTCGACAGAGGCTGCCGAGTTCCTATATGGGTATCGCGATCTTAGAATTTATCAGCAGTTGGCGAAGAAAAAAGAAATACTTTTAAAGACGGCAGATGATTATTTGGACGAAGAAGAACGGGACGGAAGACAGAGGTTATCCAATCATTCTTGGAATACCTTTGTCACCCTAATCATTTCTTGGGTTGTGACAGGTCTCGGGGCTTTTCTTGTTGCTGAGGGAGATTTGAATGGGCTCTTTCTCGCCATGCTGGTAATGATATCGTTGACAGTCTTTGAAAATGCTGCTCCTATGGCTGTTTTACCGAGTCACCTGGAAGATAGCAAGCGGGCATCGGCACGACTTTTTTCAATTGTGGAGAAAGAAAAGGTAGACAAGGGGATATGGACTTTGGAAGACCATCAAGCTCCGAGTATTAAGATGTCAGGTGTATATTTCCGGTTTCCAGATGACGAAAGAGAGGCTTTAAGAGAGGTTACCCTTTCAATTCCTGAAGGAAGTAAAACGGCCATTGTCGGAGCAAGCGGATCAGGGAAGTCTACTCTGATGCAACTCTTTATGAAGTTTCATACACCATCTTTCGGGGAGTTGTCTGTTAATGGAGTGGATATCCGGAAGTTATCAGAAGAGAGTGTGTGGAAGAATAGCAATGTTGTGCTTCAGGAAAACCATTATTTCTATGGAACGATAAGACAGAATCTGCAATTGGCCGGAGATATATTGACAGATGAAGAAATGGAGCAAGCGTTAGAGGAAGTCGGGCTGAGATTCGATTTGGGTCAAAAAGTGCTTGAGAAAGGGGAAAACCTTTCGGGCGGAGAGAGGCAACGTTTAGCAATAGCAAGAGCATTTCTAAAAGGGGAACGTTTATGGCTTTTAGATGAGCCGACATCTTCCGTCGATGCTTTAACTGAACGTATGATATTTGAACATCTCTACCAAAGAGCAAAAGGAGATACTTTAGTCCTAATCAGTCATCAATTGAATGGCCTCGAAAAGATGGATCAAATTATTGTGATGGAAGAAGGTAGTGTCAGAGAAGCGGGAACGTATCACGAACTTATCGAAAAACAAGGATACTTCTACGAAATGAAACAAATCGAACAAAACATCTTCAGCTGATCTCCCTCACTTAACAAAACAAAAAAATACCGTACCATGTCTTCCATAATATGGGTAACCTGGTACGGTTGTTTTTTCCATGTAAGGAGATAAAGAAAATCGTCTTGAGACAAGCTTTGTCATTCTTCTTAATAGTAATAAGGATAGGGGTACGTGTAAGGGTAGTAATACGGGTAAGGCCTTGCGAGATATGGAAATAAGGCTAAAGTGGCTAGACCTGCTAGCGGTAGAATTTCCCGGCGGAAGCGGCGTGCGCGGCGACGACCGTATCCATACTGGCGCTCATCCGAAGTGTTGCCATTCTCATCCACCATCACATCTTCACTAATCAAAATAGTCATGTTGTCACGATCGACATCCGTGATGATCCCGTCAAACGTTCGGCCATCTTGTGTTTTAACCATGACGTGATAATATTTCATCTTATTACACTGCTGATAGGAAGGCTTCATATGACCTTGCTGGTACATATTTCGTTCTTCTGTCATTTTAACCAACTCCTCAGAATCCATGATATTCACCCAGCCCAAAAGTGTGACAATTTGTTTCTACATAAAACTTCATAAAAAAGCCCATAGCTGCTCGCATAACCGAAGAATGACTTCGGTGGAAAGATCCTATCCCAACACTGGCGGCTATGGAAAAATGAAAAGTGATAAGAAAAATCCCTACTTATAGAAAGCGTTATCATTTCGGGGGAATATCTAGTAAACTAGAGATAATTCTTAAGGTGAGGTGAACGTAACGTGAAAAAAAGAGCGCCGATGGATTTAGGGAATGGTGTCTTTTTAATTGATGGGTTTGATATGGGGTTTGAGGGGCGCACAGGTGCCTATGTGTTGTTGGGGGACAGGATTACACTCGTGGAAACAGGTCCCAGTCCTTCTGTTCCGAAGGTTCTAGCGGGTTTGGATGACTTAAATGTTCCGTCAGAGAAGGTAGAGTTTATTATTTTGACTCATATCCATCTCGACCATGCAGGGGGCGTGGGTCTTCTTCTTAAAGAATGTCCGAATGCAAAGGTCATCGTTCATGAAAAAGGGAAACGCCACTTGGCCGACCCCTCGCGTTTAATTGAAGGAGCAAAGGCTGTGTACGGGCAAGATTTTGAGGAATTGTTCGATCCGATCCTCGCAGTTCCGGAAGATAAACTGTATACGAAAGCTGATGGCGACACCTTGACCATTTCAAAAAAACGTCAATTAACATTCTATGATACACCAGGGCATGCCAAACACCATTTAGGTATTCATGATTCATGGAGTAATGGGATTTTTACAGGTGATACAGCAGGAATTCGATATCATCAGACCACGGATTATGGACTGACGTTTTACTTGCCTACGACGTCACCGAATCAGTTCGATCCAGATGCGATGCTCCAATGTATCAGACGCTTTCGTGATATGAAACCATCTTGTCTTTATTTTGGTCACTTTGGCAAGACGGAGTATCCTGATCAAACGTTTGACCAAATAATGATTTGGATTCCGATTTTTGTAAAGGAAGCGGAAGAGGCACTCAAACGAGACGAAGGTCCAAGGGGCATACAACAAAGACTTTACAAACATGTGGCGTCCTATTTGGATGAAAAAGGTGTCCCGCGGGACCATGAAATTTATGATTTATTGAATCTTGATTTTGAAGTTTGTTCAATGGGGCTATCTGATTATATGAAAAAGAAAAGCAGGGCGTAAGGTCCTGCTTTTTCTTAGAGTTCAGCGTTTATAAAAGTCATTGAACAGGAGGGCCTTTACTTTTGTTCGGGTGATCACATATAAATGAAACGTAACCCGCCATTGATTCGTAAAAGGAAGAGAGAAAAGAAGGAGGTACATAAATAAATGGTTGGAATTTTATTAACGACGATTTTATCTTTTTTATTATTTTTTGCATTGTCGATGATCGCCTATGTAAACAATCGAATGAGAAGAAAGAAAATTATGAAGACGATGGCAGGGGTTATGGTATTTGGTTTGATCCTCGTGTTTTTTGTGGTTTACGCGTTTATGCCGACAATCACTGTACCGAACATGCTGGTTCTAAACATTATTGTTGCGGTGCTTTTGGTTCCGTTGGTTTATGGAGGGGCTAAAGTGCCAGTGCAATACCAAACCATGCATCGTTCCTTATCGGGGATCATTGTCTTGGTTGTGGCCGTTGCTATCCTCGGGACATTCGTCTATAGCATTTTAGCTTTACAAGTTAGTCATGACAGCATTGTGAAATCTGAAGAAGAAGAGGCACGCCCTCTGAATGAGGATAATACACCAATTGCTGTCGCCCCTGAATCCGCCCGGAACAAAGTTCAAAAAGCGATGAGCGTGGTACCTAATACACAGTTTTATGATTTAGGGAAGTTACAGGCTCAGCAAGTGGATGGGGAAATCGTATATGTGGCACCTGTCGAATTCAGTAGTTTTTGGAGATATTTGAGAGGGAAAGAGACAGAAGGTTACTTCACGATTCAAGCGACGAATGTTAATGCTCAACCGGAGTTTGTACAAAACAAAATGCGATATACGAACTCAAGTTTTTTCAATCATAATATTCAGCGGGTCGTTTATGGAAAGCACCCGGACTATATTCAAAGCGGCGAAGCGCAAATCGAAGTGGATGATGACGGAAAGCCATGGTATGTTCAAACGATCTACAAGCCGCTCCTCTTCTCCAATAGACCTGACATGAACAATGTCAGCGTGGCGATCGTGGACCCTGTTTCAGGGGCCGTCAAAACATATGAAGCTAAGAGCGCTCCTGACTTCGTAGAAGGAGCCGTCAGCTCAGAGCTGGCCACCTTAGAAAATGAGTATTTCGGAAAATACATTCATGGCTGGCTCAACTCGCTCTTTGGTAAGAAAGATGTGAAAATCCCGAATGAAGCCGGTACAGAAAGCAGTGTAACGCCGATTTTCAATGAAGACGGGGAAATGTTTTACTTTACTGATATGGCTTCCCCTAAGGAAAATATTGATTCTGCCCTAGGTTATACATTAATACATGCAAGAACAGGGGCTCTCACTTATTATAATGGCCAGCAAAATCAAGGGATTATGGACAGTAAAGGGGCGAATCAAATTGTAAATAAACAATTCCCTGAAAAGAATTGGACTGGTAAAATGCCGGTGCTCTACAATGTGGATGGCCACCCGACATGGGTAGTCAACGTACTTGATCCGAATGGTCTGTTTAAGCAGTACGCCTATATTAAAGCAGATGATTCCGATTTCGCTGTCTTTGGTGACACAGCGAAACAAACGTTGAATGCGTATCGCTTACAAATTGCCCAGGACCCAAGCAGTGTGGAAGGAAGCCAAGGTGTGGACCTTACGGAGAAATCTGGTAGGGTTAACCGTGTGCTTGTTACGTCCACGGATTCTCGACAGTCCGTCCAATTTTTATTGGAAGGCGAAACAACGATTTATACAGTTAACACGAGCAAAGCGCCTCTAGCCATTTTCCTGCAAGAAGGAGATCGGGTTACGATACAGGCACGCGTTCGTGAGAATGGAACAGCAACCGTCGAAGAAATGCAAATTGAAGGAGTCAATTAAATGAATCCAGCAGGGTGCGCCCTGCTGGATTTTTGTTTGGATGTGGATTTAGAAAGAAGACAGCTCCATAGCTTTTATTCTATGATAGAATAAAGGTGGATTTTTGTTAGGAGGGATTTTTTATGGCAGAAAAAACTTTTGCGACAGCTATTAACTGCATGGACGGACGGGTCCAACTTCCCGTTATTCACTGGATGCAGGAGCGTTATGGCACAGAGTATATTGATATGATTACAGAAGCGGGACCTACAAAGTTCCTGTTGGAAGGATCAGAAGAACAACTGGCGTCCATCAAAACGAAAATTGATATTTCCGTAGATAAACATGGATCTGGTGTAGTGGCCATTGTTGGGCACCACAATTGTGCGGGCAATCCGGTTGAACGCGAGCAAAAAGTAGGCTTTATTCAGGAATCTGTTGAGCTTGTGAAATCCTGGGGATTTAATGTGGATGTCATCGGCCTATATGTTAATGACCAGTGGGAAGTAGAAGTGATTACTGGATAGAGGATTTCCCTGACTTTTAACGAATGGTTCTTATTATAAAGAAGATTCGTGAAGGGGTGACGGGTTTGGAGCAATCAAGCTGGTTTGAATTCGTGGAAAAGGAACGAGACCCAGTGTACAGGGAATTGCAGAAATTAACGGAGGAAAACCGGACGATACACATTGCCTCCTATACCATTACGTTAAATCCTTTTGCCTTGATAGAAATTGAGGGGAACGGTATTCACGACTGTGTCTGTGACATCGAAACCTGCTATAAGTATTTGTGTGCGGTAAGCAAATGATGGGAAGACTCAGGGGTTATTCGGCCCTGAGTCTTCTTTTTTTGAGGGTCTTGTTTATTTAATTTATGGTGAATGGGAAAGCTGTGCTGTCCCCGGGCTGATCGGGGATTCTTTAGAACCTTCTTCTATTATCCCAGCAGCTCACCCATTAGGTTTTAGAACACTAAACTCAAATGATAGGCCCGGTCCTGAGATGTTTGAGGAGAAAGGGCTTTTTCTATACAATGGTTCTACATGGTTAAATTACTTAGAAAAAAGGTGTTTCTATGAAGAAATATATCGTTGTAGGCGGTGGCGTCCTCGGGGCTTCGACTGCTTATCATTTAGCTAAAGAAGGCGTCGAAGTTAAAGTCATTGACCGTAAAGATGCGGAGCAGGCGACAGAGGCAGCTGCAGGCATTGTTTGTCCATGGCTGGCCCAACGTCGTAATAAGCGTTGGTACCGTCTTGTAAAAGGAGGAGCACGGTATTACCCTGAGTTGATCCGTCAGCTTGAGGCAGAAGGAGAGAGCAAAACAGGTTACCGTCGCGTTGGTGCCATCAGTCTCCAAAGAGATGAACAAAAGTTAGAAAAAACAATGGAACGTGCGTTAAAACGAAGGGAAGACGGTGCACCGGAAATTGGGGAGATTACAAGGATTTCACCAGAAGAAGCGAAAAAGCTTTTTCCGCCATTAGCAGATGGATACGATGCAATTCATGTTAGTGGAGCCGCGCGTGTGAACGGGCGAGAGTTGAGGGATGCTTTGCTCCGAGTGGCTGCAAAAAATGGAGTGGAACAGATTCATGGAGAAGCCACTCTCGTTTATGAGGGTAAAAAGGTAACAGCAGTGGAAGTGGATGGAGTGCTTCACGAAGCTGATGAAGTGATTGTAACTGCCGGTGCTTGGGCGAAGCCGCTTCTAAAACCGCTGGGCATTAACTTCCTTGTCCACCCGCAGAAAGCGCAAATTGTCCATTTAGACCTTCCAGACACCGAAACAGAGAACTGGCCAGTCATTATGCCACCGAATAATCAATATATGCTTTCATTCGGAGGCGGCCGCGTCGTAATAGGGGCTACTCATGAAACAGATGCAGGATTTGACGGGCGCTCCACAGCAGGTGGCCTTCATTATGTATTTGATAAAGCCCTGGAAGTAGCACCGGGTTTGTATGAAAGCACTTTTGCTGAAACACGTGTAGGCTTTAGACCATTCACACCGGGGTCTTTGCCAGTCTTTGGCAGGGTTCCAGAATGGGGCAATCTTTATGTCGCTAACGGATTAGGTGCATCAGGGCTTACATCAGGTCCATATGTCGGTGCAGAGGTCGCCCGCCTAGTTTTAGGGAAAGAAACAGAGCTCGATCCAGCCGACTATGATGTAATGGAAGCGATCGAGCCGGAGTAAGTAGCCCATCACAGGAGAAACTCCCTGCCGTGAAGAACGGCAGGGAGTTTTATAGTACTGGCGAAGAGTTGGCTTCGTTGTTCCGAACTCTCTGATTGAAAGGTGGGATCAGCGGTTTATTCATCAGGGTAGTCACAATATTCAATAATTGTGCCACCCGTGTCAGCAGGGTTCAAATAAATGAGACGCCGCCCGTGTTTGTTCGTTCTTAACGACCATTCTAAAGTACGGATCCCCTCTTTTTCTAATTCTTTCAAAGCTTCCTTCAAATCGCCTACATGATAAGCTACATGATGGACGCCTTTACCCTTTTGTTTTATGAAACGGGCGATGGGAGAAGAGGTATTATTTGTCGGCATCAGTAACTCTGTACGGTCTCCATGGATATCCATAATGGCAATTTCGCTCTCTACGCCCTCAGCTTCATTACGGTAGCGATCAATTAATGTACCACCAAGAATATGTGTATAAAAGGCAATACTGTCTTCAATATTACGAACAGCTACACCGATATGGTCCAATTTCTTTTCCACGAATTAGTCTCCTCTACAGCAATATCCACTCATTTTAACATATCCAGGCCCAGGTCCCTTGTAAAGGTCTTAGTGATCCGCCTTTTTTCATGAAATCTAATTATCCGTACAAGCTGATTTTTCTTTTCTGCATAAAGTAGTGCAGGAGGTGATTTTATGCCTGCCTGGATCAGCAATAGTTTGAAAATCCTGTCAACCATTGTCATGCACATTGTTGTGACCTTATTTTTGTTTGGTGCTATCGTATATACCATCTTCACAGGACTGACAGTGTTCAAAGGATTGATCGTCATTGGTTTGTTCTTTCTTTGGGTCATATCATTCATTTGTATAGTAATGAAGCTGTACGAGTATTTATTTGGCCGTTGGAAGAACGACCATGAGTAAAAAAGGATCCTGCCATGCAGGATCCTTGATACATTAGTCTAGTTGTTTTACAACTTCTTTTGCGACAGCTTCTGTGGACTGTGGATTTTGTCCTGTGATCAGGTTTCCGTCCACTTCATAATATTCAGACCAGTTTGGACCACTTACAAAGGTTGCGCCAAGTTCATTCAACTTGCTTTCTAGAAGGAAAGGCATATGTTGATCAAGTGTTGTTTCCACCTCTTCAGCATCCGTAAAAGCGTTGACGCGTTTGCCTTTTACGAGTGGCTCCCCATTGGAAAGGGTCGCTCCTACAAGACCGGCGGGTCCGTGACATACAGCAGCAATGATTTTATCTGCTTCATAGAATTGACGAAGCAATTTTTGGAGGTCTTCATTATTCGGGAAGTCAAACATCGTGCCGTGTCCGCCTGGTAGGAAGATGGCATCATAATCCTCGGCTTTTACAGCAGCAATAGACGTTGTATTTTCTAAATGTGGTTTTGTATCCAGGATTTCCTGTGGTTCATCTTCGCTTACACTACCCGGGTCTATGGGAGCACGCCCGCCTTGAGGGCTAGCTACGGTTATATCATAACCGTATTTCTTGAATTCATTGTATGCTTCACCAAATTCAGATAACCAAATACCTGTTGGTTGTTCGTCGGTAACTTTTTCATGGTTTGTTACGACCATCAGGACTTTTTTAGACATCATTGTGTTCCTCCTTTGGTAGTGAATCATCGCCATTTTAATACCTAAAAATCGTAAGTGGCAAACCTTTTGCTTGTACGTCTATAAAGAAATTTCCCTTTTTCATAGCTATTAAACATGGGCAAAATACCGTTGACAAAATGGATTCTTCCGCATACGCTAAGTGTATATATGAATATATGCGCATATAAGGAAGGTGTCGATTTCATGAGTGTAGAGAACAATAAAGCGAAGGGGCAAGAAATGAAGGAAACAGAACAGCTGGATGAGGAGACGCTATTCGTCGTTTCCCAAACTTTTAAAGCGTTATCTGACCCCACTCGAATCAGAATTCTTCATTTACTTTGCGAACGGGAAATGTCCGTTAATCAAATTGCTGATACATTGGAACTTCGCCAATCTACGGTGTCCCATCAGCTTCGTTTTTTGAAGAACCTGCGTTTAGTAAAGTACCGGAGAGCAGGTACGACGATATTTTACTCCCACGATGATGAACACGTCATCGATCTTTTGCAACAAACGATCAATCACGCTCTGCACCATTAAAGGGGAGAAAAAGATGAAGGAATATAAATTACAAGGTGTATCATGCGCAAATTGTGCGCAAGAAATGGAAGAGGAGATCAAAAAGCTTAGTCATGGGGAAAATACAGAGCTTCATTTTTCATCAAGCAAGTTGAGGGTTGAGGACGGAGTAGATTTGAATCAAGTCCGCCGTATTTTGAAAACTGACGGAGCTTCCCTTATCGAGGATGAAGGAAACAGCCACCGTCATGGGTCAAATTTGAGGCTCTTTGTCATTCTGTCCTCATTAATCTTTGGTGCGACCTTTTTATTACAAGGGATTGCTGCTTCTTTTCTTCTTATTTCAATGTATGTGGCTGCGATTGTGATTAGTGGTCACCAAACGTTTTGGAAAGGTTTGAAAAATCTTGTCCGCTTGAAATTTAATATTGATACCCTTATGACAATTGCCTTAATCGGAGCCGTTTCCATTGGAGAATGGAAAGAAGCGACTCTTGTTGCGATCCTCTTCGGGCTCAATGAATATTTAGAAGGTCTAGGGATGGAGAAAGCAAGAAATTCAATGGAGCAATTATTGAAGGTGGCTCCTAAACAGGCGACGAAAATAATGGAGGATGGCACAGAAAAAGTAGTGGCCATTGAAGATCTTCAGGAAGGGGATATCGTTCTCGTAAAAGCGGGGGAAAAGATCCCTTCAGACGGAACCGTTGCATCAGGCCATAGTTCTGTCAACGAAGCAGCTATTACAGGTGAATCTCTTCCTGTCGATAAACGGCCGGGGGAAAAACTCTTTGGTGGCAGTATAAATAATGAAGGACTTTTAAGGGTGGAAATCACAAAAGCTTATGGAGAGTCTTCCTTGGCAAAAATTCTTCAGTTAGTGGAGGAAGCACAGGAGCGAAAAACTCCTACAGAGCTTTTCATTAATCGCTTCGCAAAATACTATACACCACTGATTATGGTAATTGCCGGTCTTGTGATAGTCGCCCCGCCACTTCTATTTGCTGCTTCCTGGGCGGAATCCTTTTATCAGGGGCTGGCCGTACTTATTGTCGGTTGCCCATGTGCCTTGATTTTGTCTTCGCCAATTGCCATTCTGTCGGGGATTACGAAAAATGCTCGGAATGGCATCCTTATAAAAGGGGGAGCTTTTCTCGAACAGCTTGGAAAAATAGAGAGTATGGCTTTTGACAAGACAGGAACTTTGACTAAAGGAGAGCCGAAGGTCCATGCGGTCCAGGTATATGAAGAGGAAAAGTTCTTTTCTGTGGCACGTGCCATTGAGAGACATTCTTCCCATCCGATAGCGGCAGCGATTCTTGATTATTCGCTTGTCCAAGAGGCGGATGTATTAGAGCCTTCTTCTGTTGATACAATTCCAGGAAAAGGCATACGGGCAGAGATTGAAGGGCAGACCTATTATGTAGGCAGTGAACAAACTTTAGATCATTTGGATTTGGCACAGGAATTACAGGGCGACATTGATCGTATGAAAGAAGTAGGATACACACTTGTCCTTGTATCCGATGAAAAGGCTGTCCTTGGTATGTTTGGAGTCGCGGATGAAGTGCGGGAAGAAAGTCGAACTTTAATGCAACGTCTTCACTCTTTAGGGATAAAACATACCATCATGCTGACAGGGGACCATGAGAAAACGGCTGAGAAAGTGGCAGGTGAAATTGGAGTTAGTGATGTGCACGCACAGTTATTGCCAGATCAGAAAGTGGAAAAGATCGAGGAACTGAAGAAAAAGGGCAGACTCGCGATGATCGGTGATGGCATCAATGATGCACCCGCATTAACGATGGCTGATTTAGGGATTGCCATGGGGAAAGGAACAGATAGTGCAATTGAAACAGCAGACATTGTTCTTATGCAAGATCACCTTGGGAAATTGCCTCACGCATTTCGTATTGCCAAGCGTGTGAACGCGATCGTTAAATGGAATATTTCTATTGCGCTGGGATTGAAAGTGTTCGCCTTATTACTGACGATTCCCGGATGGCTAACTCTATGGTTCGCCATTCTCGCCGATATGGGCGCAACTATCCTAGTCACTTTGATCAGTCTTACAGTTCTCCTTATGAAGGAGTAATAAATAACTTAAATGGGGAAATTAACCACACCAGGCCATCCAATATTTGGATGTCCTGGTGTGGTTTTATTTGAAGAAATACAATCCTTAGACTTTATTTGTTGGACAGAGTGATTTGTGATAACTGGAAGGGCAAAAGACCGTCAGGAGAAATGTGATTTTTTCGGTAAATAGTGGCTCTCCTTCCGTAAAAACAGTGAGGTGATGATACATACTTTTGCCGGGCTAAGACGACGATAAAGCATATATAAAGAGTGAGGATAATGGTTATGAAGATACAATTCGATCAAACGCAAAAATTTCATATCAATAAGATCTATGGTCCTATTCATCAAGAAGTGAATGCCCTTTCGTTTCACTCCAAACGAGTAGAACCACAATCGGTATTTTTTTGTCTGCAAGGGGATAATTTCGATGGCCATAAATACGTGGAGGAAGCGATTGCTCAAGGTGCCTGTGTGATTATCGGAAGTGATGGGTCATTATTTAATAGGCTTGTGCAGACGTATGATCAAACAACCTTTTTACTTGTAAATCATGTCCGTTCAGCGATGGCTGCTTTCTCTAAGGAGTATTTCAACAGGGCAGATGAAGAACTTAAAACCGTTGGTGTAACGGGAACGAATGGAAAGACGACCGTCGCTGCTTATATTCGGTCTTTGTTGACATTGCTTGGGTTAAGAACAGGATCCATTGGTACAACGGGGATTTGGTCGTCAACCCGTAAACTGAACTATAAAAAGAGCACGCCGACAACCCCCGAATCCATGGACATTCACCGTATATTTCGGGATTTCAGGAACCTAAATGATCAAGGAGCTGTTATGGAAGTCTCCTCCATCGCTCTCGATCAATGCAGGGTGGAAGGGATTCAATTTGATGTAGCCGTCCACACGAATTTCTCTGAAGACCATATGGAATATCACCGGACAATGGATCACTATCGTGAATGTAAGATGCGCCTGTTCCATCAGGCTAATCATAGGGTTGTGAATTTAGATGATGATGGGATGGCTTCTGAGTTGTTGGCCATGGGGAAGGATGGCCTGCTCACCTATAGCATCAACAATCATCCTGAAGCAGATTTATCTGCTATTCATCTCAAAGTTATGGAAAAAGGTACTCAATTCTCATTAAAATATCGTGACAAGACAGTAAATGTGGAGTTGCCTGTATATGGGAATTATAATGTTGCCAATTTACTGGCAGCTATTGCTACAGCCCTTCACCTCGGGTTTTCCTTCCATGAGATCTTAAAAGTTCTGCCAAATTTAGAAAGCCCAGAAGGACGATTTCAAGTGATTGAAACCCCACTTCAGCAAAAAGTGATTTTAGACTATGCCCATACACCTGTTGCGTTGGAACGATTGGTGGAAGAAGTGAAAAAAATGAACTATCGCCGGTTAATCGTAATGGTCGCAGGAGTGGGCATCCGAGATTTCAATAAAATGCCAAAGATGGCCAACGCCATTGAAGGAAAAGCGGATGAAGTGATTGTAACGGTAGATCACCCTGCACACCACGATCCGCAAATCATTGTGGACAAGGTGATGACTGGATTCATCAATCCGGGTGCGGGGAATATTCATTCGACGTTGACGAGAGAAGAAGGGATACGGAAATCCATGAGTCTCGGACAAGAGGGAGATATCATTTTGCTCACTGGTGGCTGTATTAATAATGCTCAAATCGTAAAAGGGGAAGAAGTCCCTCATTTTGATGAGAAGATTATTGAAAGTTTCTTTCCGCGTGTGGTCCAATAAGAACCAGTCTCCATAGGAGAGGCTGGTTTTATATATTTGTACAAAACCTTAATCATCAGCTTCCTAAGAATTAATCAAACGTTTGTTTAACTAGTTGTTTGTAGCGTTTGAAGTAATGAGGGATTTGCTCAGAGCGTAGTCCATTGGTCATCGCCTCTGCAATAGATTGGTTGTACCATTTCTGCCAATCGTAGCCAGCATTGAACTTTTTCCATACCTCATTTCCATGTGTCTGAATTTCTTTTTGTAAGGACTCTAAGTTATCAAGTTTGTCTGCTACAATTAATGATTTTACGTCAAAGGATGCTTCATGAACGGTATGAATCGTCTGTTGCTTTCTTTCCTGCCATGCTTTGCTTTTATCTTCTGTATGTGCAGCAACAAGCTGCCGTACGTCAAATCCGAATTCCTTTTCAATGTCATCAAGGGTGTAAGCCGTGTCTTCTGCAACATCATGCAAGTAACCGGCACAAATCAAGACATCATGAAAGCCTGCTTGTTTTAGTGTTTCTGCCACACGTACAGGATGGACAATGTAATCTTCGTCAGCGTTTTTCCGTTTTTGTCCACAATGAGCTTTGGTGGCGAATAATTTTGCTTTATCGATCATGGACTGCACTCCCTCTTTTATGTTCATGATAACAAATAAAGGGGCAGAATGATTGCAAAAAAACGCTAAGGTTGATTTAATAAGAATGGATATTATATAATTAATAGGTTTAATCAACAGGTTGAAGGGGATGCTTTGCAAATGGAAATGATTGAAGTACAAGGACAACCGCCTCACAACTCAGAACCCGTTGTCTTAATTATCGGGAAAATGGATGGTGTACATCTTGGGCACCAGTCTCTTCTTAAGGAAGCGGAAAGGCTCGCAACTGAGGAAGATAAAATAGCCGTTTACGGTTTTTCGGACCACCCGAAATGGGTGCTGAGAGGTGATGAATCATTTAAATATTCATTGTCGACAACAGCGGATCGACAAGAGCGTTTGGAGCAGTTTGGCGTCGATCGGTATTATCACGTCCATTTTACAAAAGAATATGCAAAGACATCTCCTGAGGAATTTGTTCTTCAGCACTTGAACCGGTTAAATGTCCGGCATGTTATCGTCGGAGAAGACTTCCGCTTTGGAAAAGGGAGAGGGTCTGATGCCGAAGGACTGGCTGAACTGTGTAAACAGATTGGTGCTGAGGTCTCTATTGTACCTGGGGTCATGCTTCATGACAGGAAGGTCAGTAGTACAGATATACGTAATCACGTGGCTCAAGGCCGTATGGAAGCAGCTCAGGCTATGCTTGGACGACCATTTGAAATTACAGGGGTCGTAGAAAAAGGGGAGCAGCTTGGCAGACAGCTCGGTTTCCCGACGTTAAATGTCGGTGGAATAGATGATTACGTTAAAGTGAAACCAGGTGTCTATCTTGGCCTTGTGAAAAAGGTGCAGGAGGCACCAGAATATTATTACACCTTAATCAGTGCTGGTTATCGTCCGACGGTGAACGGTGATTCTTATAAAGTTGAAGCGTATCTACTGGATTTTTCAGGAGACCTTTACGATCAAAGAGTGACCGTCCAATTCTTACGTCATATGAGGGATGAAGAGAATTATGACGGAATGGATGCATTGGTAGAACAGATGCACAAAGATGAAAAATATGCACGTACGATTTTAGGGCTATAATAAAAACTGACATGACATCATAGAAAGGAGTACGCACCATGGGGATTGTCGTTGTTGAAGTCTGTGATAGTAACTTGATCAATGAACTGGATATCGAAAGCATCATTGAATCGGAATACCCGGAAGTGGCGGTACTCATGAACGATTGTTTGTCCTTTTGCGGCATGTGTGCCCTTCGGCCGTATGCGATCGTTAATAACCACAGGGTTTTTGGAAAGACACCTGAAGAAGCACTTGATAAAATCCGGGTGAAGATTGAAGAAGAATTAGCCATTTACGCTGAGTAAGGCAGGGGAAGCATATGGAGTTTTTTGATTCTTTAATGAACAGCTTACGTTTACCAAAAAAAGAGGCAATGTTTCATTTGAACCGAAAAGGGATCACCAACACGATCGGGTATTTGTTCGTTTTGTTGCTCCTCCTTTTTCTGCCGGATATGATTACATCCATTATTTATTTAGAAACGAACGTGACGGAGATTTCCCGCGGTATGTATATCGTTCAGTTTCTGGTCTTTTATCCTCTCTTGATTGTTTTTCTCATTTTGGTAGGGGTGTCGGTTCTCGCGGGCGGTAGTTTGTTGATGCGGAAATTTCTTTCGCGAAAGCTTACGTATCAACAATTGTGGAAATTGACAGCCTATGCTTCTACACTGCCTCTTATTCTCAGCATTTTATTAAAATATATAACGGTACCGGATGCGTTCAGCGCCCTGATTTTTATTGGCATCTTCACCTATTATATGTACCGAATGATTACCGTTTATCCTAAAGCACCAGTTAAAACATGAATGTTTGGCTGGTGCTTTTCAATTTGCTTTTTTTTAGTGTATTATTTAGAATATTCATTATTTAATAAAAAGGGGGAGGTTCAATGACAAGAGCATTAGTCCTGCAATCCGATTTTGGAATTAGTGATGGAGCGGTCAGCGCTATGCATGGAGTGGCGCATTCGGTGGACCATAATTTGGCGATTTTTGATTTGACTCATGATATTCCGCCATTCAACATTTGGGAGGGGTCCTATCGTTTATGGCAGACCATGACTTATTGGTCAACGCAAACCGTTTTCGTATCGGTAGTGGATCCAGGAGTTGGGTCAACTAGAAGGAGTATTGGTGTGAGGACAGGATCTGGTCACTTTGTCATTACTCCTGATAATGGCACGTTGACTCATATTGAACGGACGGAAGGGATCGTTGAGGTAAGGGAAATTGATGAGAAGGTAAACCGTCTGCCTCGATCAGGTGAGTCTTACACTTTTCATGGAAGGGATATTTATGCTTATACCGGGGCGCGATTAGCAGCTGGCGTCATTACCTTTGAGGAAGTAGGACCTTCGCTTGATCCAAATTCCATTGAACGAATTCCAGTCAAGGAGCCTGAAATCGATGGGAACTCGGCTTTTGGAATGATTGACATTCTCGATATTCGTTTCGGCAATCTCTGGACAAACATACCAAGAGACTTTTTCAAGGAGATGGGGGTCCGTTATGGGGATACGTTAAGGGTCTCTATTTCCCATAATGGGAATGAGGTCTACAATAATTCCATGACATTCGGGCGCTCATTCGCCGATACTCATAAAGGTGAGCCCCTCGTGTATGTGAACTCGCTCGATAACCTAGGTGTTGCGATCAACCAGGGTTCTTTTGCCCGCGCTTATAATATACGAACAGGGTCAAATTGGACGATCCATTTTAGTAAATGACTTTCTGTTAATGTGGGATCGTTTTCTTATTGCCGAGAAACAGATATAGAGTGATGCTGAACTCAATCTTGACAGGGGTGGGCAAGTGTTTTTGTCCGTCATGAGCAAAATAGAAGCCAACCTTCTTACCTTATGCTACACTACCTTCATATTACGATTGTAGAGGAGGAGAATGATCAATGAAGACAGTTACGTTACATAACACCATTGAAATGCCGCAACTTGGCTTTGGTGTTTGGCAAGTGGAAGAAAAGGACGCGGTTCCTGCTGTTACTAAAGCGCTCGAAACAGGTTATCGTTCTATCGATACAGCAGCGATCTACGGCAACGAAAAACAGGTGGGTGAAGCGATTCGCAAGAGCGGTGTAGCTCGGGACGAATTGTTCATTACAACAAAGGTTTGGAATACGGACCAAGGTTATGAAAATACGTTGAAAGCTTTCGAGACTAGCCTTGATAAATTAGGACTGGACTACGTTGATCTTTATTTAATTCACTGGCCGACTCCTGAATATGATGAATATGTAGAAACTTATAAAGCGCTTGAACAGCTTAAGAAAGATGGCAAAGTGAAAGCCATTGGGGTATGTAACTTTGATATCGACCATTTGCAGCGTCTACTTGATGAGTGTGAGATAAAGCCTGCCGTGAATCAGGTTGAATGCCACCCGTATCTTGCCCAAAACGAATTGAAAGATTTCTGTCGTGATAATGGCATCCTGCTTGAAGCATGGAGTCCGTTAATGCAAGGTGGGGAAGTATTAAAAGATAATACCGTACAGGACATTGCTGAAAAGCATGGCAAGACGCCAGCACAAGTCATCATCCGTTGGCATTTGCAGAATGATACGGTTGTTATTCCAAAATCCATTACACCATCCCGCATTGAAGAAAACTTCGACGTTTTCGATTTCGAATTGAGTGTGGACGAAATGGCTGCAATCAACAAATTGGACCGCAATGAGCGAAAAGGTCCGAAACCATCTGAAATGAACGTACGCTAACATACAAAAAGACTGCCGGAGCTGGCAGTCTTTTTTTGAGAAAATTTATAACCATCCCCTTCGTTCTTATATAAGCTCTTATTCAGGACAATCAGTTGGTAGGAGGAGATGGTGAATAGAAAATCGCTCGCTTTCCGTTGGCTTGTGGCGATTTTCTCAGGACTCGTCCTCTGAAATTCACCTACCATACGATAGGAGATCATCGAACTCCTCTCCATGGTTGAGGGCTTGAGCAACTGAATACTTTTCACCTGGTACGGAAGGATGATTATCCACCCCAACTAGGCAGAGGTTTAGAGAATGACCTAAAATCTCACAAACATCTCGAAGTCAAACCCTCCACTACCCTGCCATTTAGTTGAATCTTTCACTCGTAAAACCCACTCAGTATTGGAGGATATGACCGTGAGAAAACGGGAATGGTTTCATTCCCGTGTTATTCCTGGGGGAATGGGGAACATAGGAAGGTCTATCTTTTTCGGTAAAGGGGTTTTGGTATGATTATTCGGTTCGGTTACGTTTCACATGCACAAAACTTATGGGAAGCGACACCTGCCAAAACGATGACATTTACCCGTTATCAACAATTGGGGCATGAAGCAGCGATGGATCAACTCCATCGAATTACAGAGATGAACTTGAAGAGAACACTTCGGATTATTCACTACAACATCGCTCATGAGATTAAGCTTTATCGCTTTTCATCATCCATCATTCCACTCGCGACGCATGATAAAGTGGAATGGGATTACATCGAACCGTTTCGTCATCTATATGAAGAGATTGGCCGGCTAGTCCAGAAACATAAGATGAGAACGAGCTTTCACCCGAACCAGTTTACCTTGTTTACAAGTGACCGTTCCCATGTAACCGATAACGCGATTCAGGACATGGAATATCATTATGCGGTGTTGAAAGCCATGGGCCTTTACCAGGAGTCACACATCAATTTGCATGTCGGAGGAGCCTATGGAGATAAAAAAGCTGCGGTCGAAAGGTTTCATAAGAATATAAAAAAACTGCCTAAACGGATTAAAAAGCAGATGACTCTAGAAAATGATGATAAGACCTATACAGCTTTGGAAACCTTGAATATATGTCAAAAAGAAGACATCCCCATGATGTTCGATTATCACCATTACATGGCCAATCATACAGAAAACGAGTCGCTTGAAGGGGTTCTTCCCCCTGTTTTTCATACCTGGGATGGGGTCGGAATGCCACCAAAAATTCATATTTCCTCACCAAAGTCAGATAAGGACTTCAGAAGTCATGCGGATTATGTAGATCCTAATTTTATTCGTCCACTTCTTAAAAAGCTAAAGGAATTAGGAACCCCTGTTGACTTCATGATTGAGGCGAAAGAAAAAGATCGTGCGCTTTTAAAGGTTGTAGAGAATTTTGCGAAATTTCGAGGTGTTAAAAGAGTGGGGGAAGCAACATTAGAGCTGTAACAATCATGAACAAGAAAGGGGAGCGGGACACCTGATTATGGTAAGGTGCTCCACTCCCCTTTTGGGCAGAAGAATGTTTTATTGCAGAATGTATTGGCTTCACCCTGCAAAGGATTTGATAACAAAGAATAACAACGTTGACCAGAATAGGTCGTTTGGAAACAGTAAATGATACTGAACAAATCCCTCTATCCTATCGGTAAGACCAGCCTGAAAATAAAAGGTTTGGCCCTGCTTTTTCAGTCATAGCTCCGACAACCCAAAAAGGTGGCCATGGAAAGTATAATCGATACACTGAAGAGAAGCAATGACCATAAAACTTCACATAGCGACAATAATATTGATTTCAACGATGTGATCGAAAGTAAGATTCATAACGCTACTGAACGGAGAAGGGATGTGCTGTGCCATGCCATCGTTCCATCCACAGCATCTAAAAATCCGGACAGCCATAGAAAAGGGGGAGCAAAGACATAGAAAACCGATGTGGCTCTTTTAAGAAGAGCGGTGTGTGATGCTCCCTTTGTTTTTGCTATTCTTCCGGAAGGGAGTTCTAAAATTGCCAGTGTCTTTTATTTTAGCTGGCGTTTTCGTCCTCGTAGAACAGTTGTATTTTCCTTTTTTTCGATCGTTTCTTATACACACGATTGACATAATCGTCCGTTAATTCTGCTACTTCCTTATGCAAGAATAAGAGAGGGATCATGTTCGCCAGTAAGACAAAGGCCAATATCAAGTCCAGAAACTGCCACACAAACTGAAGCCCGCCGATGGCTCCTACAAAAACCGACACGATGTAGACAACTCGCATGATTTTTGCCGCTCGTAAACTGAATAGATACTCTGCTTGTTTTTCCCCATAAAATACGAGGACACCGATCGTCGTTATGACGAAAAACATTAAAAATACAGTGATGAAACTGCTCCCGAAAGCATCTCCAAATTCCGTACCAATCGCGACATTAATCATGTTCGAGGCATCACTGCCTCCGACTTCTCGCCAGGCACCTGTGACGAGTACAGTTAAACCAGAAACAGTACAAATGACGATGGTATCAATGAATACACTGAAGATTCCCCAAAGCGCTTGTCTCGATGGGTGATCTGTTTTGGCTGCAGCGTGGGCAATCGGCGCTGTTCCGAGCCCTGCTTCGTTGGAATACAACCCGCGGGCGATTCCCCAGCGTAATCCCTGGGCTACTGCTGCCCCGGCGAAACCGCCTGTAGCTGAAATTGGTGTAAAGGCATGGGTGAATATAAGTCCAAACACAGTAGGTATTTGCTCAAAATTTGCCACGATCACGTAGAAACAGACGCCAAGGTAAATAAGTACCATCCCTGGCACCATTTTGTCAGTGACTTTAGCAATCCGCTTAATACCGCCAAATACAACGATGGCAATGGCGACACACATCACACCCCCTGTGATTTCCACGGGCCATCCAAAGGCTCCTTCTGTTTGAGTGGCGATGGAATTGGACTGCACCATGGTGCTTGGAATCAATTCTATCATAAGGAAAAAGGCAAAAGCCGTTGATATCCATTTCCATCCAAGTGCCTTTTTTATGTAATATTGAGGGCCACCGACCCAAATGCCCTTCTCATTCTTCTCCCTGTACTTCATTCCGAGCAGAATTTCACTATATTTTGTGGCCATTCCGATCATCGCCACCACCCACATCCAGAATAAAGCCCCTGGCCCACCTAATGAGATGGCAACAGGTACACCGACAATATTTGTGGCTCCTGCAGTAGATGCAAGTGCCGAGGTGAAAGCTTGAAATGGAGTGATGGTGCCTGTCTGTTTGGATTTTTTAAAAACTTTTCCAATTGTTTGATGGAGGATGTGTCCAAAAAAACGAAACTGGAAAAATTTAATTCGGAAAGTGAGGAAAATCCCCCCAAGAATTAAAAGAATGGCTAATGGATATGTCCATAGAAAATCAGAAACAGTTATAATTCCTTCTTTAATCGTGTTCCACAAACTTCCCAATGAAAATGCCCCTTTCGACTAAATAAGATACCCATATATTCCCTATGACGGGAAAGTTAAACGCAATATTGCGATAGAAGTGAGAAAATCATAGAGATGGCTTACACTAAAAGGAATAGACCAAAGGAGGGGTTCGATTGCTTATAGGTGAAAAGGAATTCCAGAACCATACGATGAGTAAGCTAATTAAAGGGGCTGTTGTACCACGTCCAATTGCCTGGATATCTACGGTTAGCCAAGAGGGTATAAGGAACTTAGCTCCATTCAGTTTTTTTACAGTAGCATCGATGGAACCGATTACTCTATGTTTTTCTATTGGGGGAGCGGAAACAGACAAAGACACTCTTGAGAATGTTAAGCAGACGGGGCAGTTTATTATCAATGTGGTGACAGAAACATTAGCCAACCAAATGCATACAAGCAGTAAAGTCTACCCGCCTGAGGTGGATGAATTTAATATGGCTGGAACAGAGTGGGAAGATGGAGACTTTGTGAATGTTCCTCGTGTCAAAGAATCCCCTGTCCATATGGAGTGTGAGCTGGACCGTGTGATAGAAATTGGGGAAGGACATCTTGTATTAGGGAAATTAGTCGGGTATCACATTCAGGACGAAGTGTATGAGGAAAAAGATAGAGTCGATCCCCGCCAGTTAAAGCCTGTGGGTCGAATGGCTGGTAATTATAGCTATATCCGTGACTTCTTTAAATTACCCAATGAAGACCTCCCCGAATAAAAAAATGGCGGGCCCCTAGGAGAGGCTCCGCCATTTTTTATTCTATCTATTTCCATAATTCGGTGTACCAGGTCTCCCAGTATTTGGTTATTCTATCCGAGGCTTAGTTGGGTCACATTCTGGGAATTCTCCCTGTGTTGTTTCTGCTAATTTATAGAGGTAGTAGCATTCTTCTCTTGCCATATGGTCAGCCATAAGGGTTGAGAAAGTTCCTAGGGCGACTTCGTTTAACTCCATTTCCTCCAACTCCTGAAGGAAGGTACGGAAAATCTTCATTTCTAATTCTACTTCATTGTTGAATCTGGTAAGCGCAGGGAAAGAGTGCTGGTTTGTTCGTAAATATCCCTTCATTTCAACGGCTTTTATGTAAAACTGGTTGAAATGCTGCCGAAACGTGTCACTTTTTTCCTTCAGACGCCTTTCTACGCTATCCATTTCATCATTGATTGCTCCTGCATGCCCAGAAGCATCCATAAGCCAGAGCATATGGTGATGCAGTTCATGAAATAAGGGCGGGATATCCCCTTTCCCAAGGAAACCGAGAACAAGCAGGTACTCTTCAAGCTCATTGACCATATGGTTCATAAATGTTGGACTCAGATGGATTTTGACTTTACCAAATAAAGAAGCCTCGATTAAGTTCAGCTTGAACTTATGGAAATCACGGGCTTTAACACCGACAGACCTGGAGAACTCGGCCATTTCATCTACTTCATCCTTTCGCACCCTCTTTAATAGATCATCCCATTGTTTAACGTATTCCTTAGCTTTTTCCACTCTTTGTTCTTCAGAGGGATAGAGAGAGTCCCGAATGAAACGGGCGTGATCACCTAAAATTTGCAGCCAGAATAAATGTTCAAATTTCGCTTGTTGACCATAATCCTTCATTATTCCATCACCCTTTTTTTATCATTCCTCCATTATGTGTATTCAAAGGTCGAGTCGTACATGACGGATAAGGAGTTTCTATCAGAATGCTTGAGCACATTCACTTTCAAGAGAAGTAAGGAAGTTGCTTCCTTTATTTCTGAGCTCACTAACTTTTATATGCCACACCAAGCTACCCAAGATGTCTGTAACGCGAGCCCTTAAACATCCGTCCAAAGAATGTCCCGATTTTTTAAAAAAAGTCTTCTCAAATGGAAGATCCTCCTATATACTACTGTATTAGGAGTGATAATACAGTTAATACAGATAGAACACACCGATGGAGGTGGCTGGATGTTTGAGTTGGACGTCAGAAGCCGAAAGCCTATCTATGAGCAACTCGTAGAAAAGCTGAAGCAGCTGATTATTAATGACGTACTAAAGGAAGATGAAAAATTGCCTTCTGTGAGGGAGCTTGCCCAACAATTAACCATTAACCCAAATACAATTCAAAAGGCATATCGAGAGTTAGAATCTCAAGGGTATATTTATTCTCTCAAAGGAAAAGGAAGTTTCGTCCATCCTTCAGGAAAGGTTAATAATGAAGAGGAGTTGAAAAAAGTGAGAGAAGAGTTGAAAAAGCTGTTTGCGGAAGCGATTTATTTAGGGGTGTCATCAGAAGAGATCGCCGCTCTTCTCCGTGAAGTTGAAGGAGGTCAAGAGAATGATTGAAGTTCAAAGCTTATACAAGTCGTTTGGTAAAGAAGCCATACTTAAAGACGTCAGCTTCCATGTCCAAAAGGGGTCGATTTATGGTCTGCTTGGCTCAAACGGAGCGGGGAAAACGACACTCATGAGAATTATCGCTGGAATCCTCAAACAAAAAAACGGGCATGTCCGCGTTCTTGAAGAAGAAGTGTTTGACAATGAGAGGATCAAACAAAAGGTTGTATTTCTGCCCGACAGTCTATATTTCCTTCCTCAATATACGACACGGCAGATGGCGGATTACTACAGTAAGATGTATGACAGTTGGGATGAAGAGCGTTACCAAAAACTAAAACGGTTGTTTCAACTGGATGAAAAAAGGAAAATCAGTCAGTTCTCCAAAGGCATGCAGCGGCAGGTTGCGTTTTGGCTTGCTATGTCATCCATGCCGGATGTCTTAATTCTTGATGAACCATTCGATGGATTGGATGCCGTGATGAGGCAAAAGGTGAGGAATGTAATGATTCAGGATGTCGCTGAACGCGAAATGACCGTTTTGATTTCTTCTCACAATTTAAGAGAAGTAGAAGATGTTTGCGACCATGTTGGTATTTTACATCAAGGTGAAATCCTGCTTGAGCGCGATTTAGATGATTTGAAGGCAGATGTTCATAAAATTCAAGTAGCTTTTCAGGAGGAAGCCTTCCATCCTGAAGCATCTGGTCTGGATATTTTGCATCAGGAAAAGCGTGGAAGTGTCTTCTTGTTGATTGTCAGAGGGAATGAAGGCGATATTTCAGCGGAAATGAAAAAGCACCGCCCGCTTGTCTATGATAGACTACCGCTCACTTTAGAAGAAATATTTATATACGAAATGGGAGGTGTAGGTTATGCGTTCGAAAACATTATCGTTTAATAAAGAGATCATTAAACAGGACTTCCGGAATGTCGGTTGGGTAAGCATTGTTTATTTTCTGGGGCTATTTTTCACCTTGCCGATGCAATTGTTTATGGAAATGAGCAGGGAGGAACCGCGCATTCCTAATGGTCATGGATTATTCAGTTCCATTTTTACTTATGAACTGCAATTGTTTTTCCTTTTCGTTATGCCAGTGTTAATGGCCGTCTTTTTATTCCGTTATCTGCACGTCAAAGGAGCTTCAGACTTCGCGCACAGTTTCCCAATGAAAAGAGGAAGGTTGTTCAATCACCATATTCTATCAGGAGTTATTCTATTAATTCTTCCTATTCTGCTTAACTATTTGATTCTTTTTATTACGGCAGGTGTCGCGGATGTGGAAAGTTATTATAAGGTGACTAATTTGAGTTACTGGTTATGGCTATTCAGTTCAATGACGCTCCTTATCTTTATGGTAGGCGTTTTTGTGGGCACTTTGACAGGGCTGTCTGCTGTACAAGGAATACTCACATATATTTTATTAGTTTTACCCGCCGGTTTATATACCTTAATTGCTTTTCATTTAAGTTCCTATATCAAAGGATACTCTGGGGACGTGGTGCTTGAACAATCCATTCAATATTTTTCTCCATTGGCTGATTTGGTAAAATTTCAGCGTTATGGGCCGGACACTGCAGAAGTTCCAGTTGGCACGATCCCATTAATTATTTATAGCGTTGTTATGGCTGTCTTTTATATTGCGTCTCTATTTCTATATAAAAAACGTCCGCTTGAATCAGCTGGCCGTGCATTAGCTGTGAGGGCTCTTAACCCAGTGTTTAAGGTGGGAGTGACGTTCTGTTTCGCTCTATTTGGCGGGATGTATTTTACCGTATCTCAATATGAATACGGCTGGATGATCACGGGGTATTTGATCGGTGGAACAGTCGGTTACGCGGGAGCTTCTATGCTTCTTGAAAAAACTTGGCGTATCTTTAATGGGAGACATCTTAAGGGATGGTTCGCTTATGGGGCTTTCACCGGTGCCTTAATTGCCCTGATTCCATTCCTTTGGCAAAACTATGAATCGTATGTACCGGAACGTAGTGAAGTAGATAGGGTCTATGTGAGCGGTGGTTATTGGCAGTATCAGAGTATGGTCAATGAAGAAATGGATATCCCATTCATTACCTCTCCGGAAGCTATTCAGTCGACGATTGATCTGCATGAACAGTTGATCGAAGTTAGTGATCCATTGGAAGGTGGCCGGGATTACTTCTTCTTCGTCTATCAAATGAAAGATGGAAGTGAAATTTACCGTCAATACAGTGTGGATGACAAAGAGGTTTCAGAAGCGAAGAAAGCTGTTTATGAAACTGAAGGATACAAGAACATTCAATACCCTGTATTAGCTCTTGAATCTGATAAAGTGAACCAAATTTCCATAGATTCCTATTCGGGGCAAGGGAGAAAAGAGTTTTATGATCCTGAGCAAATTACTGGTTTTATGGAAGCAGTAAAAGAAGATATTGAAGGCATGTCTTATGAAGACATAGTTACACCGCGCGGGTTGTATTCAGGTGTACACTTTACCGTTGATGGAGACCCTGACAACCCTTTTCATTTCCAACTTCATCTATCTTTTGAGAAGACGATGGATTGGTTGAAGCAAGAAGGATTTTATGAAGAAGCGATGACTTTGCCGGAGGATATTCATCGGGCTGATGTATATCGTTGGCCGCAAAACCACGACTTTCCACATACTGACGCAAGGTTTAT
The DNA here is from genome assembly GCF_900108515.1 of Halobacillus karajensis. GTDB lineage: Bacteria > Bacillota > Bacilli > Bacillales > Halobacillaceae > Halobacillus > Halobacillus karajensis. The sequence goes on from NZ_FNWW01000010.1 coordinate 57,365, forward strand.
TTTGGACCGTTTAAAAGAAGCGGGTGTAGAACCACTTGAGGTTAAGGGTAATGAGGAGATTGGCTCTCTAATGGAAGGGCAATCAAATCAGGAAAAGGGAGCTTACATTGTTGCGTTTTATTTCGATGAACGGTACTCCGATCATTATGAAGTATTAAGTTTTGACAATGGTCAAGCTCCAGGGTTTATTAAGGAACACTTCGAATAAAGGGAGAGAAAGAAGAAAATGGACTTTTGTGAGATGTATAAACAATATTATCATCGTGTCTTTTACACAGCTTTAAAAGTGACCAAAAACCCTTGTTCAGCTGAAGATATCCTTCAAGAAACGTTCATTAAGGCTTATGATAAACTTGAAGAAATCAAAGATGAGAATAAAGTGGGGGCGTGGCTTTCTACGATTGCTCATCGAAAGGCCATTGATTTAATTCGTAAGGAGAAGAGAGCCGTGCTTTTACCTATCGAAGAAATCCCACCGTCCCGTACCGTAGAAGAATGCTCAGACGTCGAATGCATCTGTGAACAACGCTGTTTAGAGGAAGATATAAAGAAACGTACCCTGATGCTAAGTCCGAAATTACGTGCTGTTTTTCAACTGAGTTATTACAAACAGTTACAGGAAAAGGAGATTGCCTATAACTTGAAGATTTCACCAGCAGCCGTTAAGTCACGTCTTCACCGTGCCAGACAAATGATGAAGGGAACTTTAGAGAAAGACATCCAGCACTCTTCTACAGCATAAACGAACGAAAGCAGGGTTCCAGACGGAATCCTGCTTTTTTAAAATGATTATGGTAAAATTTTCTGTTCACGTTAATGAAGTGGAGAGGCGGTGGGAATTTTGACAAAAACTTACGCACTTCTGATAGGTGTGCTTTTTTTGCTCTCCGGTTGTGGAGGAAACGGACAAGTACTTAACCTCCCCGAAAAGGATGGGGATATCCACTTTTATGCTTTTGTTGAAGGCGTGTCTAAGGAAAGGGAGACCTCCCCGGAATATGATCGAATCCAGGCACTTGTGATCGAAATGCAAACCAATGAGGCGATTGATCTTACCCAGGTTGATATTCAAGTCAAGAAAGAGGACACCATAGAGAAATACAAAGAGATTATTGATGGGTTTCCGACCTATGTCCTCCTTGATCATGAAGGAATCGTTTTGAAAACTTCAAACCTGGATGACGTGCAGGAATATGTGGAAAATACGCGAATTAAGCCTTAAGGGAACTTCTTTAAGAAAAAAAGGTGGATGCGTATGACTCTTATCTCATTCCTGGCAATTTTATGTGTAGGTATTAGTGCAGGGTTTATTAATGTCATGGCTGGAGGCGGTTCTTTGTTGACCCTGCCTATGTTAATCTTCTTTGGGCTGCCCTCAGCGGTGGCAAACGGAACGAATCGGATAGCCTTAATGGCTCAGAATATTGTAGCTATTATTTCCTATCGTAATGGCGGTTACTTTGATTGGAAGTTTAGTATAATCCTGGCGGTTCCTGCGCTGATTGGTTCGATCGCAGGCGCCCAAATTGCTATCGCTATGTCTGATGAACTTTTTAATCGCATTTTATCTATAGTCATGATCGTAGTATTAGTGATCATCATTTGGAAACCTCATCAAACCTTTTCGGCTAAGGCTATGCAGAAGACCTTGGGAAGGAAAATAGGGTTAATGATCATCTTTTTTTTAGTGGGGGTATATGGAGGTTTTATCCAGGCTGGTGTTGGCTTTGTCATTATTGCGGCCTTAACATTAATGACAGGGTTGTCGTTGGTCAAGATTAATAGTATAAAAGTTTTTATTGTAGCGATCTACACGTTATCGGCTCTTCTTGTTTTTATTATCAATGATCAGATTCATTGGGGGTATGGGATGACACTCGCCATTGGCACGAGTATTGGGGCTTTTCTTGGAAGCAAATTTGCCGTCAAGCATGGAGACAAATGGGTACAGCGCATTCTTATTGTTGCCGTCGTCGCCATGGCTGTAAAGCTTTTCTTTACATAAATCATTGGGATACCTGTCATACTATTGGATAAATGGAGGGGAAAGAAGACGAATCATCGGCCCATCCCTTAAGGGAATAGAGAAACCCGGCCAGGTATTCTGGTCGGGTTTTTGAATGGTCCAGGAAGAAGGAAAAAACTTCTGCTGTTTTTTACAGCCTCTTAAAGGGCTGGTGTCGGGGTCGGCTCCGCATACCCACTTTCATAGGCAGCATCAATCTTGTCTCTAATTTCTTTTATTGATTTCCCTTGTTGATAGTCGACGATTGATTGAGCTGCAATATCAAGACACACGCCACATTTTGTGCCATGATCATCCCAAACGATCCTTCCATCTTCCTTATTTTCATGGATAAAGCAATCATAGTTGTCTCGGTGGCCTACACTTTCCCCACATCCACAGTAACAAGGGATATTTTCCAACAGCTTCTTGTTTTTTGCCGCAGCCATATAGATGGTGTGCATCTCCTCTGGCTTTTCGTCCATAAATGCAGGGAGTGTATCCATCGACGCGGTTTCTTCACGAATATCGCCGTTTACATGTTCCACGTGGTTTTCCTCTTCAGAAGTACACCCGGATAAGGACGTCCCTATGAGAAGTGTAAGAATAAGCAGTATGGATTTTTTCATAAAAGTAGTCCCCTCTAATATTGTGATAGTTTCATCTTAAAGAGGGGGGGAAGAAGTTTCAATGCTTTTCTAGAAAGTTAGATCATCTGTCACAAATATTTAATAGGATGACGTTGCCCTCTTCTTGTAAAAAAAGCGCAAACTTTTACATAAGTTTGCGCAAATGTTGATTTCTTATTTACTTAACGTCTCAACGACCTGATCGATAGTCATTTCGTGTGCGATGGCACCGTCGATCGTCCAATGACTCGGATCATTCATTTGATAGACTTGGTTATTCTTAGCTGCAGGGGTATTCTGCCAAACGGAACTGTTTTCTAATATTTCGAAACCAGGTTCCCCTTCATTTCCGATAAGAAACACGTGATCGGCGTCTAGTTGTCCCAATTTTTCGAGAGAAATTGGATTCCATTCTTCTCCTTGTTCTGGAAGGTTCTGAATGAATTCAGGCTGGGCAATGCCCATGTCATCGTAGAAAATATTAGCACCATAGCGGTTTTTATCGAATACGTAGAACTGTTCGCCCATGGTCCAGATGAAAGCGACGGATTCGTCCCCTATGCTATCTTTCAGTTTATCGGAAGCTTCCTCGACCTTCTGGTCAAAATCAGTAAGAACTTGTTCGGCTTTCTCTTCTTTGTCCAGAATTTCACCCATTGTCGTCAGCTGATCTCGCCAATCTGCACTTGTCTTTTGTTCATAGACATAGGTGGGGGCGATGGCACTATAGTCTTCATAGCTTCCATTTTGCATAATAGAAGGGGAGCTGAAGATAATGAGGTCCGGATTTTGTTCAAGGGTTTGTTCTAGCGGAAGATCCCACCCGATTTTAGGAACATCTTTCAATTGTGGCTGTAGATAGTCAAGAACAGTCTCACCTAAAGACCATTGTGCCACAGGCTTTTCATCTAAGGCAATAAGGGAGTCTTCTAAGTATGGAGCAAGAATCCGCTCAGGGTTATCGGGCAGGGTAATTTCTCCTTCGGCATGTGTCAGTGTGCGTTCATCTGTTTTTTCATTACTGGAAGAGGATGAGGGCTTTTCGTCACTGCTACATCCGGCAACAGCTAGAATAAGGAGTAGAACACCAGTTATATATAAGAATGCTTTTTTCGACATTTATTGTGCCTCCTAAGAAATTTATGATAAGATAATGATAATCATTATCACTAGAAGTGTCAATACTAAGCAAGATACATAGAAAGGGTTGCTGGCAGTGGGGGAGCGAAGAGAACGTAGATATACAAAAATAGGCCAAGGGCAGAAAGGATATTGGCAGATAGGTCTGTTAGCTGCTGGGATTATTGTCTTGTTAGCTTTTTCAATGGCCTTATCAATTTCTGTCGGTGCCGCGTCTATTAACTTGGGGACGGTTTGGGAAGCTTTGTTTGCTTTTTCCCCTGATTCTCCTGATCATGCAGTAATCCGAGAATTGCGGTTGCCCCGAGCATTGGCGGGTGCGCTTGTGGGTGCATTTTTAGCTGTATCGGGAGCGATTATGCAAGGGCTGACACGAAACCCGCTCGCTTCTCCCTCTATCATGGGGGTAACTCACGGGGCCGCATTTGCTTTGATTATCGCCATCGTTTTCTTTCCAGCGATCAGTAATATCGGCATGACATTGGCTGCTTTTATCGGTGCAGGTCTCGGAGTTATTCTTGTGTTCACTATAGGTTCCTTGTCCAAAGGAGGATTGACACCTGCGAAGTTAGCGCTTGCGGGTGTAGCCATCGGTGGGATGCTCAGTTCTTTATCTTCCGCGATCTCTTTACACTTTCAAGTCGCTAAACAGATGAGCTTTTGGTATGCAGGAGGATTAACGGCAACCGATTGGGTTTCTGTCCATATTCTATTAGCAGCGGGTGTGGTCGGTTTGACCATGGCCTTATTCATCTCTCGGTCTGTAACTCTATTGAGCCTGGGAGATGATGTATCTAAAGGTTTAGGCCAAAACACGATGGTTGTGAAGGTGCTAGGAGTTATCGTTGTATTTATTTTAACGGGTGCAGCTGTTTCTGTTGCAGGAACTGTCGGTTTTATAGGGCTCGTTATTCCGCATATTGCCCGGTTTCTAGTTGGTACAGATTATCGCCTGATTATTCCTGTATCGGCGCTGTTCGGCAGTTTATTGCTCGTATTATCAGATATTGGGGCCAAGCTTTTGAATGCCCCCTTTGAAACACCGGTAGGAGCCATTACAGCATGCATAGGCGTACCGTTTTTCTTGTATTTGGCTCGTAACGAAGGGGGGAGAAATCTATGAGCAACAAGCGTTATCCGTTACTAATTTCAGCCCTCTTTCTGTTTTTATGCGTAATGGTACTGGTCAGTCTCAATATGGGGGTCGTTAAAATAGCTCCCCTTGATGTTTTTCGGACGTTGATTGGCCAGGGAACGGAACGCCAGGAGTTAGTGCTTTTTAATTTTCGATTACCCACAGTGGTCCTTGCCTTGTTTGTAGGGGCAGGTCTTGCCGTTTCGGGGGCAATACTGCAAGGGGTCACTCAAAACGACCTTGCTGAGCCAGGTATTCTCGGGATTAATACAGGGGCTGGATTAGCTGTCATTCTTTATATTTTCTTTTTTCAACAGTCGATGACGAGCGTTAGTGATCTGGGGATATATTTCCTTCCTCTCTTTGCATTTGGCGGGGCTTTGGCTGCTGCATTGATCATTTATGCACTTGCATGGGAAAAGGGGATTCACCCCATTCGTCTCCTGCTTGTCGGTATTGGAGTAAATGCCGGATTTAGTGCGGTACTGATGATATTCCAGGTGAAAATGAACCCACAGGATTTTAGTCAAGCTCTTGTTTGGCTTGCTGGGGATTTATGGATGGGCAATTGGAATCTAGTCTTAGCTGTTGTCCCGGCTATTGTGGTCCTGATCGGATGGACATTGTACAAATCACGAACATTGAATGCTATGAACTTGGGAGATTCGGTATCTATGGGACTTGGAGTCCGTGTAGAGAAAGAGCGGGGCGTATTCTTGATCCTTGCCGTTGGTCTAGCTGGATTGTCAGTGGCCGCTGGGGGCGGCATTGCTTTTCTAGGGTTGGTAGCTCCTCATATAGCACGCCGGATTGTCGGCCCTGGTCATGAACGCATGATCCCAGTGGCTTCTTTAATCGGGGCGGTGTTATTGGTAACAGCGGACATGATAGGAAAAAATATTATTGCTCCTGCTGAAATTCCTGTAGGGATTATCGTTTCCCTTGTAAGTACCCCGTACTTTGTTTACCTGCTTATGAAAACTTGATAGAAAAGGAGCCTTTACGTAATGGATGAAATCTATGATGTAACCGTGATTGGTGGAGGAACGACAGGTCTTTATTCGGCTTTTTACAGTGGAATGAGGGACTTAAAAACGAAGGTAATTGAATATCAGCCTCAATTTGGTGGGAAGGTCTCCTTCTTCTATCCCGAGAAAAAGATCTATGATGTTGGCGGTTTACCTGGCATTAGAGGAGAGGACCTTGCCTCAAACGTTACAGAACAAGCAGCGAGTGTGGATACGACTTTTGTTACAGGTGTAAAAATAACATCTATGGCTAAGCGGCAAGATGATATTTTTATCTTAAAAACGGAAAATGGGGAAGAGCACTTCTCTAAAACAGTGCTGATTGCTTCAGGTCTCGGTACATTTAAAATGCAGCCGCTGAGTGTGAAAGGAAGCGCACAGTATGATGGAAGACAAATTCATTATACGATTCAACATCTGGAACAGTACCGCGGTCAAAAGGTAGGAGTAATCTCACAGAACCGTGTGGGTATTGACTGGGCACTTGCGCTTGAAGCTGTGGCTGAGGAAGTTCATCTTTTAAATCGCGGGGATGAATTTAAAGCTGTGTATAAGTACGATTTGGAGAAGTTGGAAGCGTCTACTGTCAATGTTTATAAAAATTTAACGATTGAGGAACTGCGAGGAGCGGATGTAATGAAAGAAGCGGTTCTTTCAAACGGAGCGGTCCTGGACATCGACCACTTACTCATCTATGAAGGATTGCAAATCGATAAAAGCATGTATGAGGAGTGGGGACTGGAAACAGACAAAGGCCGAATTCCTGTTGGCACTGATATGTGCACAAGTATCAGCGGTGTATTTGTCGCTGGGGATGCAGCTGTCTATCCTTCTAAAACGATGTTGATCGCTTCAGGTTTTAATGAAGCGATGACTGCTGTAAATAGTGCAGCTAAGTACTTGGATCCGAAAGCGAAATCCCAAGTATACAGTACAGTGATCTATAAACATCAATAAAAGAACCCCCGAATCGCGGCTGACTGTTGCGGTTCGGGGGTTTCTTTTAGAACGGCTCTTCGCCAATAAAATTACAACACATTAAAGTAGCGTGCTTCTGGGTGGGCAAAAACCATTGCTGTGACAGACGCTTCTGGTTCCATCATGCACTCTTCCGTGAGTTCAATGCCGATCTCTTCTGGTCCGATCAACTGGAACAATTTTTTCTGATCATCAAGATCCGGGCAGGCAGGGTAACCAAAGGAATAGCGCTGTCCTTGGTATTTGGCGGAAAATCGTTCCTGCATAGTAAAATCAACCGGATCCGGGAACCCCCATTTGTCACGCAATTGCTGGTGTATCTGCTCGGCAAGCCCTTCGGCTGTTTCTAGCGCTAATGCCTGAATAGCATGGCTTTCTAGATAGTGTCCTTGTTCTTTTAACTCGACCGCACGCTTGCGAATTCCTTTGCCGGCGGTAACGGCGAAGAAACCGACGTAATCCATTTCTCCACTGTCTACAGAACGTAAATAGTCGGCCAGACATAAGAAAGGCTCTTTCTTTTGACGTGGAAAAGTAAATCGTTCGATTACTGTCTTGTGATCAGTCGAATCGTAAATGAGAACATCATCCCCATCAGACTGGGCAGGGAAAAATCGATACAGGGAAGATGGCTGGATCCATCTCTCTCTTTTGGCACGAGATAAAAGTTCATCAATGACACCTTTCAGGTGGACAGCTTTTTTGTTGCCCTCAGCCAGAAGTTTGTGGAATTTCCCTTTCAGACCAAGGTGATGACCAATCAACATCTGCATATTGATGTATGGTTCAATGTGTGCGACCGGATGATCACGAATGATGTGCTTTTCAAAATCATGGGGTTTATATACAGGGACGGTTGTAGAAACGGTTGATTTTGGTTTCGTTGCTACAGCAGTCCCGCCCGTATCCCTTGGGGCAGCATTTGCCGCTCGTGATAAGGCGGCTGCTTGTTTTTCTGCGTGTTCATCAAGGAATTGTCTGCGCTGTTCTTCGTTACTGAGTTGATTTGAGATCGCGAGACCGTCCATGGCATCTTTGGCGTAAAGGACGGGACCATCGTACTCTGAGGCAATCTTCGTATGAGTGAATTTTCGAGACAAGGCAGCTCCACCGACAAGAATCGGCAGGGAAATGTTCTGTTGTTTCAAGTCCTGCGCGGTGAGAACCATTTGCTGGGCAGATTTCACGAGTAGCCCGGAAAGTCCGACAATCGTTGGCTGCTCTTGTTGGATTTGCTGAATCAATTCTGCGGGTGTGACCTTGATGCCAAGGTCCACAACCTCAAACCCATTGTTACTCAAAATGATTTCGACAAGATTTTTGCCAATATCATGGACGTCTCCCTTCACCGTTGCAAGCAATACTTTTCCTTTTTTATTTGCTGTGTCGTCTTTTTCCATATGTGGTTCAAGATGAGCAACAGATGTCTTCATCACTTCGGCACTTTGCAGTACTTCGGCAACGATAAGCTGATTGTCGTTGAATAGACGACCGACTTCTGCCATTCCCTCCATCAATGGTCCATTGATAATCGAAAGTGGTGTGTCGTATTCCGCCAGAGCTTGATCCAAGTCGGGGAGAAGTCCTTCTTTTGTCCCTTCCACAACATAATGGGAGAGCCGTTCGGCTAGGGTCATGGTGGAAGTCGGCACCTTCGTTTCCTTTTTCTTCCCTCGATAAAATGCGGTAAATGATGCGAGAGTAGCCTCTTCCGTTTTAAACAGGAGTTCGTCAGCAAGGTCTATTTCCTTCTGGTCTATGGATGCGTAACGTTCCAACTTCTCTGTATTTACGATCGCATAGTCGAGTCCGGCTTTCGTGCAGTGGTATAAGTAAACAGCATTCAAAACTTCACGGCCTACAGGTGGAAGGCCGAACGAAACGTTACTGACTCCGAGAACCGTCTGGCAATAAGGGAGGTGTTCTTTGATGAGACGAATTCCTTCAATGGTTGCTTCTGCAGAACCGATGTACTGTTCATCCCCAGTACCAACCGGAAAAACAAGTGGATCAAAAATAATATCCTTAGGGCTGATGTTGTATTCTTTTACAAGGATGTCGTGAGAGCGTTTGGCAATTTCAAGCTTACGTTCCGACGTTACAGCCATTCCTTCTTCATCAATGGTCCCGACGACTAAAGCCGCTCCATACTGTTTTACGAGAGGGAGGACTTCTTTGAAGCGTTCTTCCCCGTCTTCCAAGTTAATGGAGTTGATTATCACCTTCCCCTGAGAGTAAGTCAGCGCTTTTTTAATTACTGCGACATCAGTAGAGTCAATGACGAGAGGGACCTTTACTTTATTGACGACTTGCTTCATGAAGGCTTCCATGTCCTCAATCTCATCGCGGTCTGGATCTGCCAGACAAATGTCGATCACTTGAGCACCTTTCTTAACTTGAGCACGTGCGATTTCAGAAGCCTCTTCGAATTTTCCTTCCGCAATCAGTCGTTTGAATTTCCTGGATCCAATGACATTGGTACGTTCCCCCACGAGGATTGGCCGATCGCCAGGGTCGTCATAGATTAATGGTTCAATGCCTGAGACCGCGTGTGCGTGACTCATCGGAGCTTTTCTAGGTGGGAATTCCCGGACAGCTTCTGCAATTGCTCGAATGTGATCGGGTGTTGTTCCACAGCAGCCTCCAACTACATTCAGCCATCCTTTCTCTGCAAATCCTGCCACTTTCGCTGCCAGTGATTCCGGTGTTTCATGGTAATGACCTTCTTCATCCGGCAGACCTGCATTTGGGTAACAGCTGACTGCTGATGTGGCGAGTTCAGATAAAGAGCGAAGGTGATCACGCATGAATTCCGGACCTGTTGCACAATTCAAACCGACAACGCTTGGTTTCATATGTTCAAGTGAGAGGTAGAAGGCTTCTATGCTTTGTCCGGCAAGTGTCGTACCCATGGGTTCGATGGTTCCGGAAACAATCAGCGGCAAATCTTTTTGTAAGGCGTCCTTGGCACGGGTAATTCCGAGAAAGGCGGCCTTTACGTTGAGCATATCCTGTGAGGTTTCTAGCAGCAGCAGGTCCACACCGCCATGAATAAGTCCGCGTGCCTGTTCTTCATATCCTTCTGCCAATGCTTCAAACGTGGTCCCTCCTGTAACAGAGAGGGTTTTTGTTGTTGGCCCCATGGCACCAGCCACATATCGTGGATGATCAGATGTGCTGAAACGTTCCGCTGCTTTCTTTGCAATTTTTGCTGCCTCGGTATTGATTTGTTCAGCCAGGTGGCCGAGGTGGTATTCGTCCAAAACGAGGTTTGTTGCACCGAATGTGTTGGTTTCGATGATATCTGCTCCTGCCTCAAGGTAACGAGAATGAATGGAATCGAGCAGATCAGGATAAGTGAGGTTCAAGTATTCATTGCATCCATCATACTCTTCACCACCAAAATCTCCGGGGGAGAGGTCAGCTTCCTGAAGCATCGTCCCCATTGCTCCATCGAGAATGAGGATTCTTTTGTGCAGCTGTTCTTCAAACCATGTTGATGCCATTGGAAATCTTCCTTTCACGTTAAAAAAAGTAAGTGAGCTCAAATTCAGATGAAAAGAACCTGACTTTTCCTTGGGGAGATCCAGGAATTTCCGTGATCTGAGCCATACAAATTTGTTTAAGCCTGTGCTTGTTGGGAGTGGGTAAGGCGTTTAAGTGATTGTTGTTTCGCTGTTTGCTCTTGAATATAGTTCGTTAATTCGACGGTCATTTCGTACCGTAAGAAAGGGGTGATCAAGTAAATGCCATTAAAAAGATCGAGGGCTGTATCGATTAGTGATTTCGCTATACTGAGTCCTTCTGTCTGGGCTTTAGCTTTATCTGTGCCGGCGAGCTCCATTTTTTCAAGGACATCCGGGGCGAGTGTTATTCCTGGTACTTCATTGTGTAGAAATTCGGCATTGCGTGCAGTTATCAATGGCATGATACCGATGTAAATCGGAGCGTCAATATGCTTGGTTGCCTCGTATACTTCAATGATTTGTTCTTCATTAAAGACCGGTTGGCTGATAAAGTAATCGGCTCCGTATTTGATTTTTTTCTCAAGCCTCCCGACGGCACGATTCAAATTTCGAACGTTTGGATTGAAGGCAGCAGCCACAGAAAACGATGTGCTTTCACCTAGAGATTTTCCTGAAAAGGAAATGCCTTTGTTCATCTGTTTGATGTAATGGATCAAATCAAATGAATTCAGGTCATATACGGATGTTGCGCCAGGGAAGTCACCAATTTTTGTAGGGTCTCCAGTGACTGCCAGTAATTGACGGATCCCGAGGGTATGCAGCCCCATTAAGTGAGACTGTAAACCCAGCAGGTTACGATCACGGCAGGCGATGTGAACAAGCGGGTCGATGTCGTATTTTTCTTTAATGAGTGAAGCCATTGCCGTGTTGCTGATCCTTGGCGATGCAAGAGAGTTATCGGCAAGTGTAACCGAATCTACCCCTGCTTCCTGTAAGGCACTGGCTCCTTGGAAAAAGCGTTCTGTTTTTAACTTTTTCGGAGGATCGAGTTCTACGATAATAGAGCGTCCATTTCTGGCTTTTTCATGAGGGTGTGGACGGTCATCTTTATTCTCAGATTCTTTCACCTTGGTTTTCTCTTTAAATGGGAGGATTTTCTCCTCAATGGGTTGTTTCCCTTTTACTCTGGCGGTGATGGCTTCGATATGTTCAGGTGTCGTTCCGCAGCAACCGCCGATTAATCGTGCCCCTTGTTCGTAAAGGGATTGGGCGCTTTTTTGGAAGTAAGTCGGATCCGTCGGATAAACGAGTCTGCCATCCTGATAGGCTGGTAAACTGGCATTCGGATACGCAGAAAGAACCGCATGTTCAGGAAGGGGGACTTCTTCCAGTGATTGGATAGTGTGATAAGGGCCAAGACGACAGTTGACGCCAACCACATCCGCTCCTAATTGTTCAAGTTGCTTTAAAGCATCAGGCAAAGAGGTTCCGTCCTGTAATACACCTGCTTCATGCATCGAAACTTGGGTAATGATAGGCAGACTGGTTTCTTTTCTTGCAATCTTCAACACAGTGGATAATTCTTCAAGATCGTAGTAAGTTTCAAGAAGCAAACCATCTACTTCTTCGAAAAGGAGACAATAGAGTTGCTCTCGGAAACTGCGTTTAATTTCTTCGAGTGATATCGCTTGTTTCTTTGCTCCACGGACGCCTCCGATGGTACCTACTACATACTGGCCGCTGTCTGCTGCCTTCTTCGCAAGCCGGACAGCGGCTGTGTTGATTTCTTTTACTTGATCCTGTAGGTCGTAGCGTGCCAGTTTAATATAATTGGCTCCGTATGTGTTTGTCTGTATGACATCTGCGCCAGCATTGACATAGGCACGATGCACGTTTAAAACCTCTTCAGAATGAGAAAGATTCAGTTCTTCAAAACACCGATCAACGCCATAAGAGTAGAGGAGGGTACCCATCGCTCCGTCACCAATCAACGTCTGGCGCTGTAAAGATTCTCGCAAATTCATGATTTAACCCCCTGTCTGTAAATAGGCGTGGGTTTCGATTTTTTCAAGAGCCTGTTGAAAATCCCTGATTAAGTCGTCCGGATTTTCAAGGCCAACCGATAGTCTTAACAGTCCATCCGTAATGCCGCGTTTGTTTCGTTCTTGTTTTGGCATAGATGCGTGTGACATTCTGGCCGGATAGGAGAGAATTGATTCGACTGCTCCAAGACTTACCGCATATACCGGAAGTTCCACATGTTTGGTGAACTGTCTGACAGATTCTTCATCTTTCAAACGGAAAGAAAGGACGGCACCAGCACCTTCTGCTTGATAGGTTTGAGTGGAATTTCCTGGATGGCAGCTGAATCCTGGATAATAAACGTGTTCGACAAGTGGATGATTGCTTAGATTTTCTGCAATTTTTGCTGCCGATGCAGAAGATTGAGTGATCCGACAGTGTAATGTTTTCAAGCCGCGAAGCACGAGCCAACAATCGTGTGCGCCAAGAATAGATCCAAATGAATTTTGTAAAAAGCCAAGCTGCTTTGCAATTTCAGTGTTCCGTGTAGCAGCAAGGCCAGCGACGACATCACTATGTCCAGCAATGAATTTTGTTGCACTATGCAGAACGAGGTCGGCTCCAAGGTCTAACGGCCGTTGAAGCGCAGGAGTCATGAAAGTGTTATCAACGAATGTCCAACAGTTATGGGCCTTAGCTAATTTAGTGACCGCACGAATATCGGTAATTTCTAATGTCGGGTTGGACGGTGTTTCGATATAAATCAATTTTGTATTTGGCTGGATGGCTGTTGCCACTTCATGGAGGTCTGTCATATCAACGAAGGTGTGATCGATTCCAAAACGCCCGAGGACATCATGAATCATTCGGAAGGTCCCACCGTAAACGTCCTGTGTAATGACGACATGATCCCCTTTGGATAAAAGCATGAAGGCTGTCGATATGGCTGCCATTCCAGAAGCAAAGGCATAGCCGTTTGTTCCGTTTTCTAGACTGGCAATCGTATCTTCCAGTGCTTTTCGGGTCGGATTACCGGAGCGGCTGTAATCATAGTCTCCTGGGTTGTCAAAATCTTGCTGGTGGAATGTGGAGGCTTGTTGAATCGGAACACTGACAGCCCCTGTCTGCGGGTCAAATTTATAATCACTGTGCAAAAGGCGTGTTTGCAAAGAATGATCAGTCATCGTACAGATTCCTCCTTTGGTAATTGAGATAGCGCATATTCAAGGTCCTGAAGCAGATCATCGATATGTTCGACGCCTACTGAAAAACGGAGAAGACGGTTGCAAACACCATAACGAATGCGTGTTTCTTCAGGAATATCGGCATGGGTCTGTGTGGCAGGATAGGTGATGAAGCTTTCAACTCCCCCTAAACTTTCAGCAAAACTGATGAGATGTAAGTTTCGCAAAAACGGGTCGATGCCATCCTCTGACTTGAGTCGGAAAGAGATCATACCACCTTTTCCGGGATAGAAAATATCGGTCACTTGCGGATGGTCTTCTAAAAAGGCAGCGATCCTCTTTGCATTCTTCTCATGTTGACGCATCCGGAGCGGCAGTGTTTTCATCCCACGCATAACAAGCCAAGAATCAAAAGGAGAAAGAACAGCTCCAGATGTATTTTGGTGGAAGGAGAGCTTTTCGCTTACTTCCTTTCCTTTACTGACAACAACCCCTGCCAGGACATCATTGTGTCCGGCTAAATACTTCGTTGCGCTGTGGATGACAATATCGGCGCCCTCTGAGATAGGTTGCTGGAGGATGGGTGTATATAACGTGTTATCAACGATCAGGAGTAAATGATGAGCTTTCGCAATTTTGGATATTTGCTGAATGTCAGCGGTGTGCATCAATGGGTTTGTTGGTGTTTCTATATAGATGGCATTTGTTTGTTCATTGATATAATCATGGATATTTTGTAGGTGATTGCTGTCACAATAATGGAAGCGCAGATCGTAACGTTCTTCCATATGTTCAAATAAGCGAAATGTGCCCCCATACAAATCTTCAGAGACAATGATTTCATCTCCTTTTTTAAAAAGGGACAAGGCGGTTTGGATGGCCGACATTCCAGAACTGAATGCAAAGCCTGCATCCCCGCCTTCAATATCTGCTATGGCTGATTCGAGCGTCTGCCTTGTTGGGTTTCCGGTCCTTGTGTAATCAAATCCCGTTGATTCCCCAAGGCCTGGATGGCGATAGGGGGTTGAAAAGTAAACGGGTGGATTGATTGCCCCTGTTGGTTCATCTCGTCGGTTCCCGGTTTGTACGAACTTTGTCTCTGTATGTGGACACATAGAAACACATCCTTTTCTAAATTAATAAGTCAGGGAATAAAAGATATATAAAAATAAAAAAAGCCTTCTTGAAGAAGAAGACTTTTGTGTGTACGGTTCTTCTTCTTATCTTCCAAGTTGTCTAAACAACTTGCTGGAGTTAGCACCTTTCTGGAATAGACCAGTGGTTGCTGAGGCTTCGCAGGGCCAGTCCCTCTGCCTCTCTTGATAAGAGATTCAATTGTGATTATTTCTAATTGTTGACTACTCTACACTACTCAGAAAGTTTTGACAATATGATAGAAAGATTTTTACAAAAATTTTTTGAGATGAGCAAATAGCCTCCATCACTTGAGCAGGCTTAGCGGGCCAGGTCTTCTACACAAGCTTCTATGTTGTGTTTACCACATTTGGAGGAATTTGTACGCCATATCCATTCCAATAGAGTCCATCTCTTTCTTATTTGTCCAGGAATATTAGGTTGATTTTTTTCAGAAAGTTTTCTGGATGCTTCTAGGGTCTTGAAGCGCAATAAGGCAAGTGTCCACTTACTTCTTGAGCACCATGTAATCCCATCTTGTTCTAACGGTCATTCGGTTTGAACAAAATCAAGCGTTTTACCCAACACCGTCTGCCCTCCTCCTATCTGTATAGTCCACACCAAACATATTCAACTCGAGATCCTGCGAAAGTTTCTTTATCAGGGCTCCACCTGCTGTACTGTTACCTTTTTCGTCAATGGCAGGACCGATGACTCCAATGCCCATGCGGCCCGGGATGGATCCGATAATGCTTCCGGATACACCACTTTTACAAGGGAATCCAGCTTCTACCGCATAATGACCGGAAGAGTTGTACATTCCTGAAGACATCATGATCGCCTTCACCGTACGCAGGTGATGGGAAGGGATCAATTTTTCATCTGTCTCAAGGTCAAGCCCGCCCTTAGCGAGGAATAAACCCACACGCGCAAAATCGTGACAGCACATCATGACTGAGTTCATACGGAAATAAAGATCGAGCGCTTCTTCAGCGTCTGCGACGAGTGTACCGGTGCTTTGCATAAAGTAAGCGAGAGAACGGTTACGTGCTCCATTTGATTTCTCTGCTTCGTACACTTCTTTACTCATTTTGAGATGATCGTTATTTGTAATTTTTCGAAGGAAGTCCATATAACGGTTAAAACGGTTTTCGACATTTTTTCCTTTAATTAATGCCGAAACAGCGATGGCGCCGGCATTGATCATTGGGTTGAATGGCTTGCTTGTATCATAGGATTCCAGCTGGCTGATGGAATTGAAGAAATCCCCCATAGGCTCCATTCCTACTGTCTGGAATACGCGGTTTTTTCCGAAATCCTGTAAGGCCAGCATAAGTCCGATGATTTTTGAGGTGCTTTGCATCGGAATGTATCTGTTATTGTTCCCTGCTGAAAAACAACTGCCATTCGTAGTTATTATGGATACCCTGAGGTCATCTTTAATAGTTTCGTCATAGCCTGGGAGGCTCAAATTCACTTTTCCTGAAGCAGCATAAGGGCGGCTGTCTTCGATGGCTTCTTCAAGATAATCATTGGTCAGTTCTTTCATGTTTGGTCTCCTTTTATTATTCATTTGGAAAGGATAAACGATAAACGATAAACAAGTAGAAATTCTATGATCATGGTTTCTATTTACCCTTGTGCTTGAAGAAGGTAAACCACGTAGGTTTAGTGGGAAAGAAGCTCACAATAAAATGGCAGTTCTCACCGTGAGAACTGCCATTTCTTTTATTACTCTTGTTTTAAGTAGCGACGGTCTTTCAAGAAGAGGCGCCAGAACAGGAAAAAGGCGGGGATGAGAATACCGAAGCCAACAGCATAGACGATAAGCATTGGGTAGAAAATCTCTTCATTTGTAAATCCGTCTGTCACCGTAAGGTCCGGATAAATTAAATAAGGGAGATGGGCAGCTCCGTAAGCATATATGGCGACAGCATACTGGAGTCCAATCATAATGACCGCTGGACGGGCAAGACCCCGGCGTCCTTCTTTTGTTCTGACAAACAAAAGCGCATAGCCGATCAGGAAGAATAACAAAGAAAAACCAAAAGCCATCCAATGCTGTTGGATATTTTCAACAATCCACGAGGCTTCTTCGGGAAACGTCCCAATTGTCAGCATAGCCACTGCGATGCTGACCGGTCCAAGCCATAGGGAGTGGTTGCGGAATGTACGGTAGGCAGACCAATCTTCCGCCTCTTTAGCGTAGTCCATCAGGAAGATGGAGGAGATGAACAGTTCTGTCGATAAACCGAATAAGATATGCATGTACAAAGTGGGGTGGATGAGCAGCTCCCCATATTGTAATCGGGGATAATCATTTTCGAAGCTGACAAACCCGCCTAGTGTAATCGGTAATATACTGACAAGCAGGGCAGGGATAATTAATCCTGTAAAACCTGAGGTCCATCTTAGAAGGTCTTTGTATTTGTCTGCATGGTGTTGGAAAACCATGAATGTTGTTCTAATGGTCAAAAGCAAGATGCCAAGACCGACGGGAAGAAGAAGGATACTGCTTAGCAGTGTGGTCGCAAATGGAAAAAAGGAAACAACAGAAACGACAAAAATGACGAGAAAGACATTCGTCACTTCCCAAGTCGGAGAAAGGAAACGGTTGGCAATCTGGGCTGCGCTCTTTTCTTGGTTTTTCCCATAGATCATTCCCCAGAAGCCGGCTCCAAAATCGAGGGAGCCGAGAATGGAGTAGACGAAAAGCAGGCTCCACAAGATAGTGATGGCTAATGTTGATGCTTCCATAGATTCTTTCGTCCTTTCTGGAGTGCTGGATAGGGAAGACTCTTACGCTTCCCGTAAGTTCAAGTCTTTACTGGCCGGATGGCGTTTGAAGTAATAGCGCATCACAAACCCGGTAACAAAGAGCAAGGTGATATACAGGGTCATGAACAGATAGAAAAGGAAGCCGACACTGTGCGATTTGGTTGCTGCGTCGTCTGTACGGAGAACTTCATTAATGGTCCAGGGTTGTCGTCCGATACAGCTGAAGCACCAGCCAGCTTCAATCGCAAGCATAGCGAGCGGCCCGCTGGCGACAAGTACGGCTAGCAGCCAAGGAGGAAATTCTTTTTTCAAGGCATGTTTCCAAAACAAAGCTATTAATGAGACTAGGATAAGGATAGAACCAATCCCCACCATCACATTGAAAAGAATGTGGATGTAGAGTGGCGGCCAAAGTTCTTCAGGGAATTCGTTTAGCCCCATCACCTCAGTATCAAGTCTGTCTCCAGCGAGAAAACTGAGAGCATAGGGTACTTCAATGGCATATTTCACACGCTGATCCTCAAGAGAAGTGTAGCCTCCGATCGATAAAGGGGCGTAGGACTGGGTTTCAAAAAGCCCCTCTGCTGCTGCGAGTTTGCGCGGGTTGTATTCATGCAGCATTTGAGCTGTTTCATGGCCGTTGATGGCCGTTGCTAAAGACGTAAGCGCACCGAAATATAGGGCGATGGTGAGTGCCTTTTTGTGATACGTACGTTCGGCTTTTGAAATTTTTTTACGCAAGAGGCGGAGAGCAGCAATAGATGCCACGAGAAAAGCGACGGTCATATAAGCCGATAGTGTGACGTGTATAGCGGTAACACCAAAGCTTGGATTAAAGAAGGCAGCCCAAGTATCGACGTCCGTCACTTCGCCGTCTGGTGTAATGTTGAAGCCTGCCGGTGTGTTCATCCATGCATGCACATCCGTAATTAAAATAGCGGAAGCTGTCGCTCCGAGCGCGACCGAAATAATACTCACTAATCTTAATGTCGGGGGCAGGCGGTCGGCTGCGTATAAATAAATCGACATGAAAACCGCTTCAATTAAAAAAGCAAAAATCTCCATTTGAAATGGAAGAGCAATGACTTGTCCGACAATCTCCATAAAGTCCGGGAATAATAGGGAAATCATAACACCTACAATGGTGCCTGAAGCAATCGAGACCGCTAATAAAATGGCAAACCCCTTCGTCCACCTCTTGGCCATCAGTGCGTAATCAGGGTCTTTTTTTATAAAATGTAAGACTTCCGCAATGATGATCATCACAGGGAGACCAACACCAATTGTGGCATAAATGATGTGGAATCCGAGCGATGTTCCAAATAGGGCACGGGCCATTACGACTATATCCATTGATCTCCACCTCACAGACGAATTCAATACCTCGCTTATTCTCCCAATGTGGTGGTGGATTATTCGTTAGGAGGAATATTTTTTCTACCAGAACCATATATTCATCAATCGCAAATGATTGAATCTGCCCATTTTCTTCGCAAATTGAGAAATGGCACTTGGCTTCTGGTGAAGCCTGCCTAAAAAGGGATTCGATTTCTTTTTGGTTCGCTTCGTTATCGGTTGTGCGGCTGACCCAGTCTTGAAAAGGCATCCGTTTTTTGCGTGTTAGACTATTCTTAATGGAGAGGCCATTTTTGATAAATAGTTGTTCCCACTCACTGATTTTGAGTGCGCGGACATGGCTGTAGTCACGCTTTTTTTCGAAATGGTTGTAGAACTGATCGAGTTTCTTATCTTCTGGGGCGATATTATCAATCAGCAAAAATTTCCCTGTTTCTTTTAACACTCTTGTCACTTCCATAACGAATGTATCTGGTGAGGGAAAATGATGGGGTGCGATGCGACAGGTGACAATATCGAAAGTTTTCTCAATAAAGGGGAGGCCCTCGGCATCTGCAATGATATATTCGATATTCTTGTAAGAAGACAGGTGATAGGCTGTGTTTTCCAACATGTCTTTCGTGAGATCTGTAGCAAAAACTATCCCGCAGTAAGGACTTAAAGCTCTACTTACATGACCACCGCCGGTAGCGATGTCAAGTGCTTTCTGGGCGGGAGTAGGGGTAAGCCACTCTACTATGGCCTCGAGATCGGATTGTTTTCGATGCGTGGCACTATCCACATAAGCCTGCTTATTTTTCGAAAAAACTTCCTTTACACGACGCTTCCATTCATCGGACATGACCATTCCTTCTTTCTAATTTTTATTAAATCCATGTGTTCCTCTTCAGGTAATCTTCCAAACCCCTTGACAACATAGCAAGATAACCTGTCATTGAGTTTTTTCCAATCCTTTAGATGTTCAAAAAGGTTGATATGTCTATATCCTTATTGTAAGGGGGGGAAAGTGGTTTGTGATAATATCGATTTTTTATAGGAAGTGATAGGAAAAGGTTTTGGATGTATATTCTTTATGAAAATGGGCGAGGATGAGGGCAGAAGGCTTTGACATACAAAAAAATACATTGTACCATATGGAGAAGATACGTATAGTTTCGTTGACGAGAAGAGTAGGCTTTTATTCCGGGCTGAAGAGAGTCGCTGGCTGGTGGGAAGCGATGGCGGATAAGGGTTGAAGATCATCTCTGAGAAGTTCTGCTGAAATGATCCAGAGTAAGCAGGACCGGTTAGCGGCCGTTATCCGTTATGTGAACCGAGAGCCGTGTATAAGAAAAAGTGCACGGAATATGGGTGGTACCGCGGAATAATATCCGTCCCTGTTTAATTGCAGGGGCGGATTTTTTATTTGGTTTAGATATTGGGCTGAGGTGAAGGAGATAAAAAACACGAGGAGCGAATCGATGTTGTCTTTATGTGAAGTCGAGGGAAGTCTCACTAGCCGTTAGGGCCAGAACCGGATGAAGGGGAGGTCACCTGCAAAGGAATAAGTTTCTAATTCATTTTTCTATACAAAAAATAAAAGGGTAAGAGGTGGAAGAAATGCGCAGTGTCAATACGAAAGAAGCGGCTTTAGACCGCGAAAATCGTGTAAAAGATTACTGGAATAGAGAAGACGTCTTCCGTCGTTCCATGAACGAACGCGAAGGCGCAGAAACATTTGTTTTTTATGAAGGACCGCCGACAGCGAACGGCCTCCCTCACGCAGGTCACGTGCTTGGCCGTGTGATTAAGGACTTTGTCGGACGCTATAAAACGATGCAGGGCTATCAAGTTCTTCGTAAAGGCGGCTGGGATACACATGGTCTGCCGGTAGAACTGGAAGTAGAGAAGCAATTAGGTATTTCCGGGAAGCAGGAGATTGAAGAGTATGGTGTCGAGAAATTCATCGAAAAATGTAAAGAAAGTGTCTTCAATTATGAAAAGGAATGGCGTGAATTCACGGAATCTATTGGCTACTGGCTTGACATGGATGATCCATATGTAACGCTACAAGATCGTTATATCGAGAGTGTCTGGTACATCCTGAGTGACCTTCACAAACGGAACCTTTTGTCTAAAGGTCACCGTGTTACTCCATACTGCCCGAGCTGCCAGACAACATTAAGCTCCCATGAAGTAGCGCAAGGATATGAAGATGTCAAAGATCTTTCCGCAACAGCGAAATTCAAAGTGAAAGGTTCTGACAATGAATTTTTCCTGGGTTGGACGACAACGCCATGGACACTACCGGCAAACGTAACGCTCGCCGTTCATCCCGAACTTGATTATATCAAAGCGAAAAAAGATGAAGAAGTGTACATTGTTGCTGAAGCTCTAGCGGAAAAGAACCTAGGCGAAGAATACGAAGTCCTTTCTAAACATAAGGGTAGTGAATTCAAAGGTGTCGAATATCACCCTCCATTCCCATACGTGAAGCCAGAGCGCGGTCACTTTGTGGTTGAAGCTGGGTTTGTTAACGCTGAGAGCGGTACAGGTGTCGTTCACATTGCCCCTGCCTACGGTGAAGATGACTATAACCTAGTGAAGGAAAACCAGCTGTCCTTCTTTAATGTTGTGGATGGTCAAGGGCGTTATACGGAGGACATCCCGCCATTTGAAGGTCGTTTCGTTAAAGATTGCGATGTAGATATTGTTAAATACCTTGCCAATGAAGGGCTCCTTTTCCATAAAGAAAAGTATGAGCACAGCTATCCGCACTGCTGGCGATGTGACTCTCCATTGCTTTATTACGCCATCGAGAGCTGGTTCATTAAGACGACTGAACTGAAAGATCAGTTCATTAAGAATAACCAAGAAGTTGCATGGCATCCAAACCATATTAAAGATGGCCGTTTCGGTAACTTCCTTGAAAATATGGTGGACTGGAACATCGGTCGAAACCGTTTCTGGGGAACACCGCTTCCAATCTGGATGTGTGATTCTTGTGACCATCAGTATGCCCCACATAGTAAAGAGGACCTTCAGGAAAAAGCTATCGGCGATATCGGTGATGTAGAACTTCATAAGCCATATGTTGATCGTGTCCAAATGACGTGTGAAAAATGTAATGGCACAATGAACCGTGTACCGGAAGTAATTGATGTCTGGTTCGATTCAGGTTCGATGCCATTTGCCCAGCAGCACTATCCATTTGAAAATAAAGATCAGTTTGAAAAGCAGTTCCCAGCAGATGTCATCTGTGAAGGAATTGACCAGACACGCGGCTGGTTCTACAGCCTGCTTGCGGTATCTACGTTGTTTACTGGGAAAGCACCATACAAGCGTGTCCTATCTACTGGGCATATTTTGGATGAAGAAGGCCGCAAGATGTCTAAGAGTAAAGGGAATGCATTGAACCCTACAGATCTGGTGACGAAATTTGGAGCCGATGCTTTCCGTTGGGCACTACTTGCTGACAGTGCCCCATGGAATAATAAACGTTTTTCTGAGCGAGTGGTCATTGAAGCTAAATCGAAAGTGGTCGACACGCTCGTAAACACACACGGTTTCTATACTCTTTATGCCAACATCGATGGCTATAAATTTGATGAAAATGAAGAAGGCGAAAAGACATTGCTTGATCGTTGGGTTCTTTCCCGCCTGAACAGTGTCACTGGCGTCGTTGCAAAAGCGCTCGATGACTACGACTTTACAAAAGCAGCGAAGGCTCTTGAAAAGTATGTAGATGAAGTGAGTAACTGGTACATTCGTCGCTCCCGTGACCGTTTCTGGGAAGAAGGAATGACAGAATCTAAGAAAGCGGCTTACCACACCCTTCATAAGGTGTTGACCCAACTGAGCCAGTTGATGGCTCCATATACACCGTTCCTTGCAGATGATATTCACCAGAACCTTACAGGTGAGAGTGTGCACTTAGCGTACTTTCCGAAAGTAAATGATTCTGTTGTGAATACACAGCTTGAAAAAGATATGGATGCTGTTCTCCAAGTGGTGGAACTTGCTCGTGGAGTGCGTAACACAGAGTCAATCAAAACGAAGCAGCCGCTATCTGAATTGGTGGTCATTCCAGTCAACCCAGATCAAGGTAAAGCTCTGGAGGAGTACAGCAACATTATTCGTGACGAAATCAACGTCAAAGAAGTTGTCGTGAAGCAATCTTCTGATGACCTTGTCCGCTATGAGGTGAAGCTGAACTTCCGAGCAGCAGGACCTGTTCTTGGTAAAAATGTGGGCGTAGTTAAAGGATATCTTGAAAAACTTTCAGATGCAGAGGCAGCTAAAGTCGTTCAAGACGAAAAAGTCGTCGTACCAACGGGAGAGGGCGAAGTCGAAGTGACAATGGATCTATTGAACGTGGAGCGTGTCGCTGATGCTGGGTTGTCCATGGGCTCAAATCAGGACTTCCACGTTGTATTGGATACAACCATTACGGAAGAGCTTCGTCTAGAGGGCCTTGCTCGTGAAGTCATCCGTGTGATCCAGGATGAACGTAAACAACAGGATCTCCCAATCGATCTTCGTGTTGATATCGCACTTGCCGGGGATGCGGATGTGAAGGAAGCCATCAAACAGAATGAACAATTAATCCGTGAAAATGTGCTTGTTAAAGAATTGACTGTCGGTGATAAGGAAGAGATGAAAGAGTATACAGTTGGTGACCACCAGTTGAAACTTGCTCTTCAGAAGTAAAGAGAAAGACTTGGGTGTAGAGGCGCCCAGGTCTTTCCCTTTTTCTTAAGGCAGCCGCCACCGATACCTTTCCGGAAAAAGAAGAACAGAAGCTATACCCTTGGAGGCAGGGGAGGGTGTGATTTATCTTTAGTAAATTTAACTACAACGTGAAAAGACAGGAGGTTAACCTATGTTTAAGAAGATCGCGAGTGACGCTTTAGGCTTAAGTGATATTGGTAAGATTATAAAAAAAGAAGATTTCGATAAGGCGCAATCGGATGATTTCGTTTTGACGGAGGATGGCGAAAAAATATACTTCCTGATCAAGTCGAAAAGTGATGAGTATTGCTTTACGAATCGGGCACTCATCCATCTTGATGGCGACAAGGCAACGAGTAATAAACGGTATATTTACCGTTATGATTATTATCAGCATCCGATCAAAAACGTGTCCGTAGAAACAGCAGGAACGATTGATCTAGACTTAGAAATTAAATTTCATATTGGGGACCATTATTTGAGTATTGATATTGCCAAAGACGAGGGGGAAGCCATTGCCGATTTGTATAAATCACTTGTTGCGATTTCCCAAATTCAAGAGGAAAATGATCGCATGTCCGCTTTCGCTAAAGACAGTATTGGTATAGCGCAGAATCTGCTTCATGATAATCGTTTTCATGAGAGTGATCTATCCAGAGAGTTTAATGAATCAGCCAATTTCGCTTATGATTGGTTCAAACAAACGTACAAAGAGAACACACGAAAAGATTTTGATGATGTGTTTGAAAAGTATATTCAAAATTAAAAAGAGAGGGACGGGGCAGTATAGGCTCCATTCCTCTCTTTTATTATTCTTTCTGCGAATCTGGGCCTGGGAAATTGAGCGGTCTCCTCACTCTTTACTCATCTGATCTATTTATTCCAATGGTTTGGTTGTTCTTTTAAAAAAGCCCAATCAATAAAAGGTCTGATTGGGCGAATTCCTTAATGAGTTTCAGATTCTTTTAACTCATAAAGGGGTACTTTCTGTACAATGTTCGGTTGATCCATGGGGTGGATACGGGCCATTTCGTTTCGCTCAATGACTTCTTCGATGTAAATTTCACGGTCTTCATGCATAACGTGAATCATGTCTTCGGAATGGAAAATTTCTTTTGCGCGTTCTTTGTTCATTTGATGACGACCCTCCTTTACTTCTAATATTCGCTGGAGGGGATAGAAGTATTCTTTTAGCAGGTCACATTCCGTCAAGCGGTTACATGTTCCCCATAGTTCGGTTATTTTTATCTGTATATAAGGAGCAATTGTTTGAATGAAATCCTTTGACTGGAGAGTGAGGCGCTTTTCTAGAGAGCTATGTTCGGACAAGCATTCGGTCAAGTGCTTTTTTTGCATCTGTGGCCACAGAACGGTCCACTTGAATCAGATTTTGAGGTTGTCCTTCGGCCAGCGATTCTAGTGACCAGGCAAGGTGTGGCAGATCGATCCGGTTCATCGTCAAGCATGGACACATTCTCGGGTTTAACGAAATAATGTGCTTGTCAGGATTCTCCTGAATGATACGCTTTACGAGGTTCATTTCAGTCCCGATTGCCCACTGACTTCCAGGTGGTGCCTGTTTAATTGCATTGATGATAGAATTGGTGGATCCTGATATATCGGAAAGTTCTACGACCTCCCGGCTACATTCTGGATGGACGATAACTTTCATTTCAGGATAATCCCTTCTGACCTGTTCGACATTTGTTACTCTAAAGTTCTCGTGTACAGAGCAGTGTCCTTTCCACAAAATAACTTTTATGTTGTGCAAAGGGCCTTTATATAAAAGTTCTTCCATGATCGGATCCCAGACGGCCATTTGGTCAAGCGGGATTCCGAGGTCGTAAGCCGTATTCCGTCCAAGGTGCTGGTCAGGAAGAAAAAGAATTCGCTCTTTTTGCGTGAAGGCCCAATTCAACATGTCGGCTGCGTTCGAAGAGGTAACCGTGGCGCCACCGTTTTTACCGACAAACGCTTTGATGGCCGCTGTCGAATTCACATAGGTAAGTGGAAGGATGGTGTCTTCAAACATATCCATTAAGTACTGCCACGCTTTTTCGGTCTGTTGAATGTTTGCCATATCAGCCATCGAACAGCCTGCACGCATATCCGGAAGGTAAACGTGCTGATCAGCTTGTGTCAAAATATCAGCGGTTTCAGCCATGAAGTGGACACCACAGAATACAATAGATTCCGCATCTTGCTGAGATGCAGAAAGCTGGGCCAGCTTTAACGAATCACCACGCGCATCGGCAAATTGAATGACTTCATCCTTTTGATAATGGTGACCAGGAATAAAAAGTCTTGAACCGAGCTCCTTTTTCACACGTGACACCAAGAGCCTAAGGTCGGCAGGACTCATCTTTCTGTACGTCTCTGGAAGGGTACTTTTTTCAATGGTACTAAATAGGTTCATTATACTTCCTCCTTCATTGTGGTCACATCGGCGCTAATATCAAGAGACTTGGCGGAGTGGGTTATAAAGCCGAGCGAAAGGTATTGAATATCAAGCCCACGGTAATGGGATAAAGACTCGAGGGTGATACCGCCAGAGGCCTCTGTTGTGATCCAAGGTGGGACCAGTGTGGTCAAATGTTCGATTTCGTCTGGTTCGCGGTTATCGAACATAATGATGTCTACCCCCGCTTCCACAGCTTCGACAACTTGAGCATCCGTCTCGGTTTCAATTTCAATCTTTACGGCATGGCCGGTTTGTGCTTTCACTGCTGAGACGGCCTCTTTTATAGAGCCGAAAAAGGCAATATGATTATCTTTTAACATAATGGCATCATAAAGGCCGAATCGGTGGTTAAAACCACCTCCTGTGCGAACGGCGTATTTTTCAAAAATACGGAGCCCCGGTGTTGTTTTCCGGGTGTCACAAATTCTAATGTTGTCATCAGCTAAAGTATGGACAGCTTGACTGGTCAGGGTTGCAATTCCGCTCATTCGTTGAATTAAGTTGAGGATGACTCGTTCTCCCTTTAGCATCTCACCTACCGGACCCTCTACCGTGGCGATCCGCTCCCCAGGATGCACCCATTCCCCATCATTGGTGTGAATGGTAATGGAAATGGACGGATCAAGAAGCTGATATCCTTCCCTAATGATCTCTCCGCCACAGAAGATACCCTCGTCTTTTGTAGTGAAGCTCATGATGCCCTTTTGACTTTTGGGGAATATAAAATCACTGCTGTAGTCATGGTCGCCAATGTCCTCTATGAAAAATTCTTTGAGTTTTTGTTTACGTTTGAATTGGTTCATTCGTTCTCCCCATTTCTATTGTTTTTTTTCTAATTGTCTGCTTGTTTAGCCAGACTGGCTCTTCTCTAGGAAAATCGCTTCGGTAATGTCCACCACGGCTTTCCTCTCGTTCAAGTGCAGACTTTGTAATCGACCATGCCGTTTGTAACATAAGGACCCTTGTCATTTGTTCGAAAGTGAGCAAGCTAAAGTCATAGTGATTCCACTCATGAATCTGAAAGGACTCCAGCCACAGGAGTTGGTCCATTAACTGCTCTCCATTTCTGACGATCCCGACAGATTCCATCATGCGCTTCTGAATTTCCTTCTTAGGGGGAAGGGGGAATGAAAAAGGAGGGCGTCTTGTTATCGTCCCCGAGGGTATAACTGTATCCAATGGCGCTAGATTCAAGTGTTTAGCAAGCCTTCTACCGAAGACAAGCCCCTCCAAAAGAGAATTGCTTGCTAACCGATTGGCTCCATGGACACCTGTGCAAGCGACTTCCCCTACGGCATATAATCCTTCAATCGTCGTTCTTCCTGTCCTATCGGTTTTTACCCCTCCCATGGAAAAATGACAGCCAGGTGAAACTGGAATGAACCCCAAGTCTACGTCCACTTTGTTGGACTCGCATAATTTAGTAACCGTGGGAAATTTCGTTTGGAAATTTTGTATAGGACGGACATCCAGAAACACTTCCCTTCCTTTCTTTCTTTGTTGATGAATTGTTTGGGAAACGATGTGCCTTGGTGCGAGCTCTTTCAAAGGGTGGACAGTTTCCATAATTCTTTCTCCTTTACTGTCGATAAGAATAGCTCCTTCTCCACGTACGGCTTCAGAAATAAGTCCTCTTGGTCCTTCGTTTAGGGATAGGAGGGTCGGATGGAATTGGATGAATTCCATGTCCGCCAGTTCTGCCCCTGCCAAATAGGCGAGCGCTATCCCGTCCCCTGTGACGGTCGGTGCGTTTGATGATGACGCATAAAGCTGACCGCAACCTCCTGTCGCAAGAACCGTATGAGGGGCGTGGAATTCATGGACATCTCCTTCTTCATCTTTACTTTTGACCCCATAACATCGTCCTTGTGCATTGGTTAGTATTTCAAAGACAAAATGGTTTTCGCGAATTTGCACATGATCCGGAAGGTTGGTTTGTAAATAATTGGTAATTACCTTTCCTGTTTGGTCCCCACCGCCGTGAACGATACGGGAGTGAGTGTGAGCCCCCTCATTTCCGAGGGATAAGCAATGATTCGAATCATAATCAAATGTGCATCCTTGATCGGCAAGATTTCTGATAAGGGAAGGGGCCTCCTGAGTCATCATCAAAGCCGCTCGATGGTCATTGATCAATCGGCCGGCCAGGATAGTATCGATGAAATGATAAAAAGTCTGATCTTTGTCATCCAGCGCAGCAGCAATACCCCCTTGAGCAAGTGAGGAATTTCCATTGCTAAGGGTGGATTTTGTGAGAATAATCACATTCATGTCCCTAGAAATATGATGAGCAAGCTGTAATGCAGCCACTCCGCTGCCAATAACAAGAATGTCTGTGTGTCGTATCACGGGATACACCTCCTTTTGGATATGCATATGTATTTACACATATATTCACACATTGTTAAACTATTGACAAGTGATTTGTGAGAAAAAAGGGGAGAGGAAGAATATGAAGGGGTATTTTGATTATGCGGCCACTTGCCCAATAGACAAGGATGCACTTAATGCTTATGTCCACGCGGCTCAACATTATTTTGCGAATACACAAAGTTTGCATGATAGAGGAACACAGGCGGATGATTTGCTTGAACATTGCCGGGAGAAGGTGGCCCGGCTGATTGGGGGAAATAAAGAAGGAATTTATTTTACAAGTGGAGGAACTGAAAGCAATGAACTGGCCATCGATGCTCTAATGAAAGCTGGAGAAGGAAGGAATATCATCACTACAGAGGCGGAACATTCCTCGGTACGCAACCTCCTAAAGCTCTATGAACAGGAAGGCTGCAACATAATCAATGTCCCCTTGTTAAAAAATGGGACTGTAGACACAGAAGTGGTAAGGAGAGTGATTGATAAAGACACGATTTTTGTTTTGATACAACACGTCAATGCGGATATTGGATCGATTCAACCCATCCGGGAAATTTCAGAAATTTGCCGTCAACAGGGAGTACTCCTTCATAGTGATTGTGTCCAGTCATTTGGGAAGGTGGACGTTTCCGAAATATCCCCGTTCGTAGACAGTTTATCGATCAGCAGTCATAAAGTCTATGGACCGAAGGGAGTGGGGGCGGTTTACATTTGTCCTTCTTTATCTTTTTTATCAAGGATTCCAAATGGAACACATGAAAATGGGAGGAGGCCGGGAACAGTTAACATCCCAGGTATCGCCGGATTTACTGTGGCTGCAGAAAAGATGATCCGGGAGATAGACAACCATCAACAAATAATCTTCCGATTGAAGAAAGCCTTTTTAAAAGAAGGAGAGTGGGAAGTGGTTGGAGAGGTGGACCAGCAACCGGTTCCTATCCTGGGAATTTTATTACCGCATATGGAGGGGCAGTGGGCTATGCTGGAAGGGAACAGGCAAGGGTACCATTTTTCCACAGGGAGTGCTTGCCGTGAAGGTAAAGCTGAACCATCGGGTACATTATCGGCTATGGGGTATGAATGGGATGAAGCGAAATCTTTTATTCGTATTTCCTTCAGTCATCACCAAACAGAAGCAGAGGTAAAGGAACTGGCAGCGTTTTTAAAAAAAGGGATTTAAGATGAAAACAGGGGGGCCCCGAGTGCCATCTTCATGTCTTCCCAGGCCCAAACACATAGGTTGTCCTTTTCTTACATAGGATGAAGGGACAGGGAGGGGGGATTGACTTTGGGCCTGTTCCATGAATTTAAACAATTCACGGTTCGAGGGAGTGCTGTGGACATGGGGGTAGGAATGGTTTTGGGAGCGGCTTTCAGTGGCATAATTGAATCTCTTGTTACGGATATTCTGCTTCCTCCAATTGGTCTTTTGTATTCTAGAATGAACTTTGAGAATATGTTTATCAGTCTAGATGGATCCTTCTATCCTTCTCTCACTGCCGCTAAGGAAGCAGGTGCAGCAACGATTAATTATGGTCTCTTTTTAACAGCTTCCGTCCGATTTATAATCATTTTGTTCGCTGTTTTTCTTGTCGTTCGGCAAATAAATAGATGGAGGAAACCTCACCAACACCCTCTACATGGGATGACAAAAAAAGAGTGTCCATACTGCTGTATGCCGATTCCTACCCAGGCTGTCATCTGTCCAAATTGCGCTTCATCCCTTGATACACCTTCCTCAGCTCAACAAACCAAGCCTAAGTGGCGAATAAAATCATAAAAAAAGGCGAACTCCTCTTTGGGTCCGCCTTTTGCTGAATCTTTATTACCCGTCCGAGAAATTATTGTTCTTCATCATCCATTGCGTCGTCATCTTGTGTACCGTCCTCAGTACCTGAAGAGTCATCTTCCTCTGGATTGCTTTCACCTTCGTTACCTGTGCTGTCATCACCCATGTTTCCTTCCGTATCGCCCGTATTCCCCGTATCTCCAGAATTACCTTCCGTGTCATCCATTTGATCCTGTTCTTCCATTTGGTTATCTTCCATATCCCCACCATCGTCACCACAGCCTGCTAGTGTGAACACGGTGGCCATTCCCAAAATCATCATCCATTTTTTCATCTCTTCCAGCTCCCTTCCTTGTTTGTAAATCTTTTCCTTATATGAAAATTAAAGTAAACCTATAATTGGAAGTTGAATCTTTTGTCACCGTAACATAGGGGGAGGTCATTTCTTGTGTAAGTCTTTCGTCTTTATTGGCCCACTTGTCATTAGTTAAGAGGTTATATAATTATGAAGGGGTCTCTTCTTTGCACTAGAACAGGGGTTATCTCTTTGCGGTCATCGTTTTCTGTATAGTTAATCCCCTTCGTCCTTCTTGTCATGAGGAGAAGGCTCGCTTATTTTGAGGCAAAAAAATAGGAGATTTGTGCGAATCTGGATGTATGAACAAAGCAACCTAATAATATCCAGATTTTTCTCGTGGTGAATTTTTCGGTAATGGGACAACCTACGTTTATGAACATGTAGGAGGAATGACGTTGGAAAACAAAGTCAGTCGGTGGTGCCTTGTCAGTATGGCATCCATCCCGTTAGTCATGACACTTGGAAATTCAATGCTGATCCCCGTTCTTCCGATTTTTGAGAAAAAGGTAGGCATTACATCCTTCCAGTCCAGTACTATCATTACAAGTTATTCGGTAGCAGCCATTTTCCTTATTCCTGTAGCTGGTTATTTATCAGATCGCTTTGGAAGAAAAATCGTGATTCTTCCTAGTTTGGTCTTGGCTTTTATCGGCGGACTCATTGCTGGATTCTCCTCGTGGAAGGTAGACGATCCATTCATATGGATCACCATTGGGAGGGTCCTCCAAGGAATTGGAGCAGCTGGAGCAACACCGATTATATTGCCTCTAGTCGGGGATTTATACAAAGGTGATGATGAGAAGGCAAGCTCATGTCTTGGTATCATTGAAACATCTAATACTTTTGGAAAAGTGCTTAGTCCTATTCTTGGTTCCTTGTTTGCGGTTTTTTTATGGTTTTTGCCGTTCTTTTCTATTTCCTTTTTCAGTTTAATTTCTATTATCCTCGTCTTCTTTTTTATAAAGGTCCCAAAAGGGGAGGAAGAAGAACCACAGCCGTTTAAACAGTTTCTTCAAAAAACAAAGGATATTTTTAAACAGGAAGGAAAGTGGCTGTATCCTGTTTTTCTGCTTGGTGTTTATGCCATGCTCGTTTTATTTGCGGTGCTTTTTTTCATGTCGGATATTCTTGAGAAAATCCATCAAATCAAAGGTGTGAAGAAAGGCTTCGTTCTTGCTATTCCATTGTTTACATTATGTATAGCCGCTTTTGTAACAGGAAAGAAAATCAAGGGTGATACCGCAGTGATGAAGTGGGTACTCGTGATCGCCTTGATAATGATGTCGGCAAGCGTGGTATTCGTGGGCTATGTGAGTGAGAAAATAATACTCCTTTTAATTGTTACGAGTGTATTAGGCACAGCCATAGGTGGAATGCTGCCAACGCTTGATGCATTGATTACAGAAGGAATTGAAAAAGGAGAACGAGGCACGATCACTTCCTTTTACAGTTCATCAAGGTTTATAGGGGTAGCGGCTGGTCCTCCGGTTATGTCGCTTCTTATGAAAGAGTATTTAAATATGGGCTATATGGCTGGTGGAGCGATAGGAGCTATACTATTATTGATCGTTTGGTTCTTAATCAAGCCTGAGAAAAGAGCAAATAAAACAAAAAATGCATAAAAGAACGCCTACGCAGACCGCGTGAGGCGTTTTCTTTTTTAGCAATATTGATTGTAAGCGTTCGTTAAATTTGCGACAATTTCTTCTACTTCATAATCCTCAATTTCTTCACGGGGAATGAAGTGGAGAACCTGTCCATCTTTCAAAAGAGCCATTGATGGAGAAGAGGGCTCATAGCCTTCTAGATAATCACGCATGCGTGAAGTCGCTTCGCGATCTTGACCAGCAAAAACAGTAACAAGGTTTTCCGGCCGTTTTTCGTTGTTTAACGACTCTCGTGCGGACGGACGAGCAAGTCCAGCAGCACAACCACACACAGAGTTGATAACAACAAGGGAAGTCCCTTTTGTTTCACTTATGAATGTGTCGACCTCCTCTGGCGTTGTCAGTTCAGTAAAGCCGGCATTTGTCAGCTCATCACGCATCGGCTGGGAAATTTCTTTCATATATGCTTCATATGGGTTCATACTATTGGCCTCCTATTATTGTTTTTTCTTTGTGGCTTGAGTCATTTGGTGCCACACAGACCCTTTCGCTTCTTCGCCGCCCTCAATTCGTTCGATGGCCATGTTTATCTGCATACGAACTTCGAATTCAGGATCATTTGCAGCTTCCTTAAGGGCAGGCAGGGCTGCTTCGTCACCAAGCTCATATAAAAACATCGCGGCACGCCAGCGGACGAGTTTATTTGAATCTGAGAGCGACTCGATCATCCTTGGCATCGCTTCCTTGAATCCAAGGTCAGAGATACAATCACCGGCTGTCCGACGAACGGTGACTGACTTGTCATGAAGGGCTTTGTAAAGGTAGGGGAGGGTTTCCAATTCTTCAATCATACCTAAATAGGCGGTGGCAAGTCTGCGAATGGATGCTTTTTCATCATCCAGCGCTTTGTCCAGTACCCGGTAATCCTCTGCACTAGGCTCCATACGGTCTAAAGCCGCATAACGAACTTTCCAATCGTCATGATCCAGTGTTTCTAAGCTGATCTTCGACCGACCCTCTTTTTTTTCGACTTTATCCGTGTCTTGATCAAACGCTTGTTTAACAAGGGATTCCAGTCGATCTTCGTCATAACTGGCTGAAAGCTCTTCTTTCACCTGTTCGCCAATCTCTGCAACATCCCCATAACGTGGGTTCTGCTCTACCCACTTTCGCTCCATGATCATGTTCGGAGAAGCAGGGGATGCTTTCATTGCAGCTTCCATAAATCTCTCTGGAAGTCCGACTCGCGTTTCCTCTTCCCCTTCTTCCAATTTCACTTGCATGGGAAGTCCGCGGAACATTTGAACGAACACACGTACTTCCCCGAAATGTTCATCTGGTTGTTCTTGTTTACTTCCAGAAGGATCTTCCGTCGTCTGTGCCCCGAAGATCTGACGTACCTCTGGGAGAATCGCTTCCCATGCGATGCGTCCATTTCTTTCTAAAGCAATGAAATCCGTGACATGATATAGTCCTTTTACCCCTTCGATTTCAAAAAGTTGTTGTACGAAATCCGGTGCCTCATGAATCTCATCGCCTTTTTTATAGTTATGAGTCTCGCCATCCGGTAAAGTTTGGTTCAAGTTGATTTTCATCGAATTCGGACTTGGTGTCGGTTCAATGGATACAATTTTCACTGATTATAACCCCCTTAACGCTCGAATAAAATACGGTCCAGTTCCGAGGGATCCGCCCTCATTTCCATACACTCATTTTATCAAAGATCGTACTATGCATCCATGAATCATGTTTGGAAGGTTATAAATGATGGTTTGTAAAGTTTTTCTTAAATGATGAAACCTTACACGTCTTATATCGTAAACTAGGTGTGTTGATTTAAAGGGAGGGTGCAGGATGACTGAACCTGTTATGAAGCTGAAAAATGTGAAAAAGACAATTGGGAAAAAGGAGATTATCAAAGGGTTGAACTTTGATATATACGGAGGCGAAGTTTTTGGCTTTCTTGGCCCTAATGGGGCTGGAAAAACGACGACGATCCGAATGATGGTTGGATTGATGAACATGTCAGCTGGTGATGTCCTTATCAAAGGGCGTAGCATTAATAAAGAGTTTAAGGAAGCCATCCGTCATGTGGGAGGAATCGTTGAGAACCCCGAAATGTATCCATTTATGAGCGGGTGGAAAAACCTCGTCCATTACGCGAGGATGATGCCTGATATCACGGAAGAACGAATTATACAAGTCGTCCGGTTGGTAGGGTTGGAAAATAGAATAAAGGAGAAGGTGGGGAAATATTCGCTCGGTATGAGGCAGCGTCTCGGAATTGCCCAAGCGCTCTTACACAACCCATCTGTGTTGATTCTTGATGAACCTACAAATGGTTTAGACCCTTCAGGAATAAGGGAAATCAGGGCATATATTAGGGAGTTGGCAGAAGAAGAAGGCGTAGCCGTGATTGTATCCAGTCATATTCTATCGGAGATGGAGATGATGTGCGACAGAATCGGAATTATTAAAAACGGGGAACTGATTGCCATTCAATCCGTTACGGATGCCTTACAACAAACAGATGAAAAAGAAGTGTCGATCGAAGCGGCTCCTGTGGATGAAGCGAAGGCCGCTCTTCAGGAACTGACCGGAAGGAATGTTCAACTAAATGGTAATGTATTGACATTTACCATTGAGAAGGAAATGATTCCTAAGGTTGTTACAGATCTCGTACATAAGCAGATTCAGATTTATGGGGTCCACGCCAATCGCTCGACGCTGGAAGATAAATTCTTAGACTTGATTGGAGAGGGAGTCATTGAGTAACTTTTTTCAATTGATCAGAAACGAACATATGAAGCTCTACAGCCAAAAAGCGACGTGGATTATGGCTGCCATATTAGTGGTCCTTGTCATAGGCATGGGAGGCTTGTTTAAGATTGACGAAGCGATAACGGGTGGGGAAGTCCCAACAGGGGACAATTGGAAAGAAGAGTTGCAGCAGCAGAATGAGCAATTGATGTCACAAGAAGGCCAAGCTCAGGAAGTGGCCTATCCTGGTTATACAAATGTGGAGGAAAATCAGTACCGAATAGAAAATGACCTCCCGCCTACCGAATACAATGCATGGGATTTTGTCCGTGATAACCGCGGGTTCGTCGCTCTTGTCAGCTTGTTCACGATTATCGTAGCGGCTGGGATCACGGCAAATGAATTCAGGTGGGGAACCATTAAACTTTTACTGATCCGACCAATTTCCAGAACAAAAATCCTTTTGGCTAAGTATGTATCTGTTGTCATTTATGCCTTGACGATGCTAGTTTTGCTTTATGTGCTATCCTTTATCATAGGCGTGATATTCTTCGGAATGGATAGCTTTTCTCAGACGTATGTATATAACCAGGCTGGAGAAATCAAAGATGCGGGCATTTTTGCATTTACTGTTTCACAATATATGCTTAGTTTTGTAGAATTAATTATGATGGCTACGTTCGCTTTTATGATCGCTTCGGTGTTCCGAAATACTTCACTAGCCATCGGACTGGCTATTTTCCTAATGATGGCTGGAAGTTCAATCGTTCTTTTCTTTATGAATAAAGAGTGGGCAAAATATATCTTGTTCGCCAATACCGATTTAACCCAGTTTATGGAAGGAACACCGATGGTAGCAGATCTTACCTTAGGGTTTTCCATTACCGTTATAGCGGTATATTATCTAGTATTCCTGCTTTTATCCTGGTTTTTCTTCACGAAGAGTGACGTAGCAGGTTCCTAATAAAGGAGGAGAAAAAATGAAACGTACTGTAGAAATCGTTCTGACCATTATCGGGATGGTCCTTTTCGGCCTGCCGGTTCTTGTGAGTAGTATTTTGCTGAATACGAAAGATAACCCGCAAGTCAAACAAGAGCTTGAAAACTTCATGAATTCCCCTGAAATGCAGATGGAGGGACAAGAATCGATGCCTGAAATAAGCCAGATGATTGATGCAATGGGCTCGTTCGCTATGTTTGTGTTGATCGCAGCCCTGATTGCGATCGGTCTGGGAATTCTTTCTGCTCTCTTTCTTAAAGGGAACAAGAAACCGAAAGCAGCAGGTATTATTTTGATTGTAACCGCCATTATTTTCACGTTTGCTACTGTCTTTATTGGCGTTTTCGGAGGGGCCGTTTACCTGATCGCAGGAATTGTTGCCCTTGTCCGCAAACCGAAAAATCCGGCCGAAGAAATAAGCGATTAAAGTAAGAAAGACGCAGCTCCAGGGCTGCGTCTTTCTTACTGTTCAGATCAACAACTTCTTTTCCCTTCGTGCTTTCGCTATAGGGTCATTATTTTTAATCCATGTAGCGGTTCATGTCATCGACTTCCGCTACCTGACGGTCATACACGCTGCCCTCTTGAGGGCGAAGACCGCTCCCTCCACATACTTTACATGTATAACGCCACTCTTCATCATCCATAAGCAGCCCTTCACCATCACAGGCAAGGCAAAATTCATCTCTAGGCATGCTCATCCCTCTTTTCCTTGTTTTTCTTACCATCTCTCAAAGTAATCATCTTATACAGAGGGGATTACGTTGTTTATGAAACGGGAATGTGTGAATCATTGGAGGGATGACCATGGACAGTGAGGAAAATATGCGTCAGTCAGAAGTAAATAAAAACAAAGAAACAGATACTAAACAAACAATAGATCATCCTGGACGGCAGTTTTACCTCCCGTCACAGATCGTGGATGAATTCGGGGAAAAGGGAAGGGACCATCTCCATAAGCCTTTTCGAGCCCAGTTTTTGCTTGCTCTTACGGCTGGTTCTTTTATGACCTTCGGTGCCGTGTTCTCCGTTTTACTTGCCGTCGGTATAGAAACAAAAGGTATTTACCATTTATTATCAGGACTTGGTTTCTCAGCCGGTTATTCAATGGTGTTTATATCCGGTGCTGTCCTTTTTACAGAAATTAATGTTCTTCTTCCATCTTATTTGTTCAATAAGTCAGGATTGATGAAAAAGAGTATCTATAAATTTTGGATATCTTCGTATATTGGAAATATTATTGGTGCCTTTTTGGTGGCGGTTTTAATTCAGTGGTCAGGATCTTTTGCCGGTACTTTCTATCCAGAGCTGGATTTGTACTTGGAGCACAAAATGAAGTTCATGGATCACGGGGTAAAAGGCTGGTTTCAAGTTCTGATTTCGGGTGTGATCGCGAACTGGCTTATTGGGATGGCCGCTTTTTTGACCACTTCTGCCCGGGATTTAACAGGTAAGATTCTCGGCACAGCCCTTCCTGTTGTTCTTTTCGTTGCTGGAAATTTCCAGCACAGTGCAGCGAACATGGGATATTTCAGTATGGGCGTGCTGGCATCTGACAAATACTCCTGGTATGAATATATTTTATTTAATCTCGTACCTGCTAGTATCGGAAATTTGATCGGAGGAGCTATCTTAGTCTCCTTATTGTTCTCTTATGCTTATAAAGAAGATATCCAGACATCTTTGGGGAAGTAGAATAAAAAGGAGGTAAAACGATGAAACAAATCATAGCCATGGGCGGAGGGGGATTTTCAATGGAACCGGAGAACCCTTTACTCGATGATTATATTTTAGCCCAAGCAGAGAAAGAAAAGCCGAAGGTATGTTTCGTTCCGACGGCTAGTGGTGATTCTGATTCTTATATCCAACGTTTTTACGATGCGTTTAATCAGAAGGCGGAAACTTCTCATCTCTCCCTATTTAAGCCACCGGTGAGAGATTTACGCCTATTTTTACTGGAACAGGATATCGTTTATGTAGGAGGGGGGTCAACCAAAAATCTTCTCGTTCTCTGGCGTGAGTGGGGGATTGATGAGATTTTAAAAGAAGCATGGGAAAAGGGAGTCATCCTTGTTGGAATTAGTGCTGGGGCCATTTGCTGGTTTGATGAAGGGGTAACGGATTCATATGGAGATCAGCTTGAACCGATTCCCTGCCTGGGGTTTCTTCCAGGTAGCTGCTGTCCTCATTATGATGGAGAAGTAGAACGGCGTCCGGCTTATACAACTTTAATTAAAGAGGGTTCTATACGCCCTGGATACGCCCTTGATGATGGGGCAGCGATTCACTTTATCGATATAGACCCTGCGAAGTATATAAGTTCGCGATCTTCTGCGAAAGGTTTTTATGTGAGGGTAGAAGAGAAAGAGGTTGAGGAAAATAGGCTGAATATGGATTATTTAGGATAGACAAAACCCTTGTGCCAATGCTGGCACAAGGGTTTTGTAATATTTTAGGCCTGATGTACTTCTTGTGGAACGTTTAAACGAAGGCCATCCGCTACACGTTGCCCGTATTCCGGGTCCGCTTTATAGAAGTGTTTAATCTGACGGAGCTTAATTTCGTCGTTTTCTACAGGTTGCATAGAATCTACGATGTTTTTGACAAGGCGACTGCGTTCTCCATCATCCATCATACGGTAAAGATCACCAGCTTGTGTGTAATGATCGTTATGATCATATTCTACACTAGCAGCAGCACCACTTACTTTAAAGGAAGCTGGTTTACTTTCCGGTATTTCTTCTGGCCCTCCGAAGCTGTTTGGTTCATAGTTAGGCTGAACACCACCGTTACCATCGAAACGCATGAAACCATCACGCTGGTGATTGTTCACTTGGGCACGTGGGCGGTTGATAGGCAGAGCATCATGATTAGCTCCTACACGATAACGGTGGGCATCAGAGTAAGCAAATAATCGGCCCTGCAGCATTTTATCAGGAGAAGGTTCAATTCCTGGGACAAGTGTTCCAGGAGAGAATGTCACCTGTTCTACTTCTGCAAAGTAGTTTTTCGGGTTTTGGTCAAGGACCATGCGTCCAACTTCGATGAGCGGATAGTCTTTGTGTGACCATACTTTTGTGACGTCAAAGGGATCGAAACGGTACGTGTCAGCATCTTTGATTGGCATAATCTGAACATATACTTTCCAAGAAGGGTAGTTCCCTTTTTCAATGGATTCGTAGAGATCCTGGGTTTTATAGTCAGGATTTTCACCAGCCATTCGTGTTCCTGTTTCTTCGCTAAGATTCTGGATTCCTTGTTCAGTCTTGAAGTGGTATTTTACCCAGACAGAATCGCCTTCTGCGTTTGTCCATTTAAAGGTATGACTTCCATATCCATTCATATGTCGATATGTTGCTGGTATTCCCCGGTCTGAATGCAAGATTGTTACCTGATGTAAGGATTCAGGAGAAAGGGAGAAGAAATCCCAGACGGCATTAGGGTCCTTGCAGTTGGTTGCCGGGTTACGTTTTTGTGTATGGATGAAATCAGGGAATTTGATGGCATCACGGATAAAGAAGACAGGAGTATTATTACCCACTAGATCATAGTTTCCTTCTTCTGTATAAAATTTGACTGCGAACCCCCGCGGGTCACGGACAGT
The DNA here is from genome assembly GCF_900108515.1 of Halobacillus karajensis. GTDB lineage: Bacteria > Bacillota > Bacilli > Bacillales > Halobacillaceae > Halobacillus > Halobacillus karajensis. Next base: position 96,883 of record NZ_FNWW01000010.1, read on the forward strand.
ATCGGCAGAACCCTTTTCCCCGGCTACTGTAGAGAAGCGTGTGAATAAAGGGGTACGTTTTCCGATTTCGTCCAAAAATTTGGCTTTGGTGTATTTGGAAACATCATTCGTTACTTCAAAATACCCATGGGCACCCGCGCCTTTGGCATGGACGACACGCTCAGGAATCCGCTCACGGTTGAAATGGGCGAGTTTTTCCAGCAAATGGACATCTTGTATAAGAGTAGGACCACGGGACCCAGCGGTCATAGAGTTCTGATTGTCACCGACAGGAGCGCCGGTATTTGTAGTTAGAGAAGATTTATGGTTGTTTTCTGACATGAATATACACCTCAGTTTTTTTAAATTGATTACACCCCTTATTATAATAGCATTTTTATAAAAATCAATATCTATTTAAAATAATTATAAATAAATAACCCTTAAAAATGTTTTAAAGTGTATGGATGGAATAAATAACCACACCAGGTCATCCAATATTTGGATGACCTGGTGTGGTGTTATATGGAACAATCATTCGAAAAGAAGTATTTCCGGGTCTTTTTTGTAGGTGTGGACTAACATAGCATGAAGTTGACCACGGTGATGGTACATATGAGACACAATCTGAATCAGCCACTCGAAACGAGTATTGGTGACCCCCCACCAGGAAGTGGTTTTTGTGTAGAGATGTTCTTCGGTATAATTCTCAAATTGGGCTTTTAATTGCGAAAAATTTTCAAATAAACGTTCTAAAATTTCATCTTTTGTTTTCATTGATACCGTTTCATAGAAGCGCTCCATTTCTTCTTTAGAAGCCCCTTCTGTGATGTGACCATCAGCAGCTGGGATTGCCGCGATATGCTCAAGCAGTTCTCCGATAGAATATTTGCCCTCTGTTGGTCTTAAGGCCAGATCCTCATCGGAAAGTTGACCAACCATTTCAGAGATGGAAGCTATGACGATTTCTAATTGATGGAATGCGCTCTGACAATACATATTCATAGGAACACAACCTTATTAAAATTGTTATTCCTCCTCTTATTCTCCGGAGCCCGACTAAATCCCTTTTTAAAGCGGAAAACTACAATAAACGACGAAAAATTCCCTAGTCTCTTTTGCGTGTACACAAGTGCGGTCCTGCATTTTTGGAAGAAAAGACTAAGACATTCATTAATCATTTTAAAACGGCGTTGACTCTGACGTTACGTCATACCTTATCGTTAGAGCTGAGGTGATCACCGATGTATAAAGTGAAGGAAGTTGCAACAATGGCAGGGGTGAGTGTGCGTACTTTGCACCATTATGACCATATTGGTTTGCTGTCCCCGGGGAATGTCAATGAAAAGGGGTATCGTTTATATGGGGAAAGGGAGGTGGCGCGCCTTCAACAAATTCTTTTTTTTAAGGAGATGGACTTTTCTCTGCCAAAAATAAAGCAGATTCTGGATGACCCCGAATTTGATGAAGAAGAAGCATTACAACATCATCGGGAGATACTTTGGAAAAAGAAAGCACGGTTGGAACGATTGATACAATCTGTTGATCAAACGCTCGAGACCGTAAGGGGAGGAACATTAATGGAAGATGAAAAACGATTTAAGCCATTTGATATGAGTGAAATTGAGGAGCATCAGAAGAAATATGAAAAAGAAGTAGAGGAGCGTTGGGGAGATACGGAGGCTTACAAAGAATCGAAACGAAAAACAAATAATTATACCGATGAAGATTGGAAAAGGATCCAGGAGGAAAGTAATCGTATTGACCGTGAGTTGGTAAAGCTGATGGGTAGAGATCCTTCAGATGAAGAGGTCCAGCGCCTGATTGGTGAAAAACGGCAGCACATCACAGATAATTTTTACGAATGTAAGGGAGAAATTTTTAGAGGGCTTGCGGATATGTATGTCAACGACCCCCGATTCACCAAAAATATCGATAAATGGAATGAAGGCTACGCCGAATTCTTAAAGAAAGCTATACACACCTACTGCGACCGATTGGGTTAACGAATCCCTTGTTGTCATGGTATGTGAAATACTCCATTCATTTCTGCAATATTGACAGAAGCAAATAAGAGAAAAAACAGCGACTTACAGGTGCATGGCGGTAAGTCGCTGTTTTATAAATAAATAGCTCTTCTTGGTCCTCTCCTGTACTAGGTCATACAGTGATTTCCAAATTATCTTGGCTGGCAGATAAGTCCGTTATGGACTTTGATGTATCCATGGCGCAAGATGTTAAACCCTGCTTCATACATATAGAGCCCCATTTGCTCGACGGTCATTAACTCACGGTAGGTGTGATTCATAACATCTGCCATCACATGATAGTAGAGACGTGACCGAAGCTGATTTCTTGGAGTAGTCAAGATAGCGTAACCACCCTCTTTTAAAAACCTGCGGTGCCAATCAGCAACTTCGTGTTTGTATTTATCTGGAAAGTGCTCCAACAGACCAACGGAGAGAACAATATCAAATTCTTTCCCGAAATCCAGATTGCGAATATCGTCAACGATGTATTCGATATTTAGATCGTCCTTATAGATGACTTTTCCCTGACCGGTTTTAGGATTCTCCCCCAAGAAAGGGTAGTCTTCTGGAAAATCAGCAAAACGTGTATTCTTGCAATACTCATCATAATCGACCATGATAATTTCCGACCCTGGATACATGGCGCCAAGCTGCATAGCTTCGTAACCTTCGGCAGCACCTAAGAATAGAATACGAGGTTTCTTTAAGTGTAAACCTTCAAACAGGGCTCTCTTGCCACGGGGGTCCCATATTCCATCTTGAATTCTGTGTATATAGTTCCATAATTGTAATTGAATAAGGTCGCCAAGAGCATGTTTTATTTCCTTTGTATGAAAGGAGCGTAAGCTTTTAATGAATTGTTTTTTTCCATGTGTTTTTTCTGCTGGTATATCCTTGATAAACCACTCGTGAAAAGCTTTATTAAAATAAGTCCATGAAGTTTGCGGGTCCATCTGTCTAGCATGTTCCAACTCCCAATCGGTCCGTTCCTTTGAATACTTTTGAACTTCAAAAGGCTTACCTATATCTTTCCAAGTCAAAAGGGACCAGTCTGATACAGTATTCAGGTGAACGAACTTATTGTACTCTTTATCCGAATAACGTCTAAGATCGATGCGGTATTGCGGGTGGAGAAACGTTTCATTGATATTCTCTTCATTAAAGGGCTTAGGTGTGCTTGCTTCTGAAACAACTTCACGTAACATCTACCTATCACCTCTCCAGTCTGTTTTATACAACTATACCTTTAATTGGAAGCGTTTACAATGAGATTCATCTTACAATATATGGGTGGCCAGGTCACCCATATATTGTAAGACCAGGCGATCCAATAAATCCCAAAACTTTGACTATGAGTCAAGTTTTGGGATTTATTTACATCAAGGGGCGAAACCTTAGGTATATTTAACCATTAAAACCTAATTATTACGATGGAGTAAAGATGATGTAATGTTTGAAAAATGATTGTTGCCGTCCTGTTATTGGCATATGGGTTAGACGTGTTAAAGTAGGTAATGTGATTTTGGAACAGCGCTTAGCCGCAGAGCTGAGCGAGACTGTTAAACCAAGGAGGAAATGTAAGAATGATGAAAAAGACAGTGGTATCTTTGGCAGCGGTCGCATCGGTTTCGGCGGTAACAGCAACAACAGTAAGTGCAGATGAGGTTAAAATAGAAAAAGGCGATACTCTTTGGGGCATTGCTCAGGATAAAGGAGTATCTGTTCAAGATATAAAAGAAGAAAATGGCCTTTCTTCTGATTTGATTTTTCCTAATCAAGTTCTTTCTATTAATGAAGGACAGAAAGTAGAAGCACAACCTGAAACTTCCAATACTGTTCATACAGTTCAAGCTGGTGACACGCTGTATAGCATAGGACAAGCAAACAATGTAAGTGTGGAAGAGTTGAAAGCTTGGAACAATCTTAACTCAAGCTTCATCTATCCAGGGGACAAGCTTTCTCTTGAAGGGTCTGCGGTTGCGGATAAAAAATCTACCGAGAATACTTCCAATGATAATGAGGCAGAAGCAGCCCAAACGTCCAGTCAGCCATCTGAGGATGGTGTTGTAAAAACTTTGAATATGGAGGCGACAGCTTATACAGCCTCTTGTGAAGGGTGCTCTGGGACTACTTCTACAGGGATTGACCTGAAAGCTAACCCTGACCAAAAAGTAATTGCAGTAGATCCAAATGTGATCCCGCTTGGTTCAGAAGTTTATGTAGAGGGTTATGGTAAAGCAATCGCCGGGGATGTTGGTGGTTCAATTAATGGAAACCGTATCGACGTGTTCATGCCTGAAAAATCCGACGCTATTGATTTTGGTCGTAAAACAGTAGAAGTCAAAGTATATGAATAAGAGATAGTAAGAGACGATCTTTTAAAAGATCGTCTCTTTTTTATGTCTAGAAAAATACTATCTTAAAAAATCCCTTCTAAGCAGAAAGAGGTAATCCTAAGCATTTTCCTAGGAAGTACTATCCATTACGAATATCTGTAACTTTGATAAAATTCAGCTCCTATAAAGGGAAGGGCGACATCCGTTTCCTCGACAAAAATTAAATTTTTTCAACATAAATAAGTATTAAAATCAACCGCTGTGGGTATCGCTAGGTATTAATGATTCCTTGTTTAACACCCTTAGCAAGAAAAATACGTATAAATTATAAATTTTTCTTGCGTTTACGACGTTTTACTAATAATATCAAAGGGAATCGTTTCATATCCTAAATAGAAAAGGAGGTCACCACTATGACTCTGCTATACTCAAAAGCCCGTGAGCTTTTCGATCAGGATTACAAAAATAGTCCTGAAGCCCAAGTCCAGCCAAGAGCTAAAGGCGTGAAGCGTACACGGAGTGGAAAGGTTCTATTCTCTTTCCGTAAGCCGAACAACAAGCGGAAATAGCATTAGAAGTGGTGGAGGTAGCTATGAGAAGTAATAGAAAAAGAATAAACATGGCCGATTTCTTAAAAGAAGTTGTCCCGTGGATCAGCGCTTTATTGACAGAATCAGTCATGAGGCGCTGATTTTTTATAGATGTAGAAAATAGCAGATGAAGATGAGGGGTTCTTTATCCGCTGCAAAAGGTCTTCTTTTTAGGGTTCAGGGAGAAGTTGAAGATACAGTTTTACAGGTTTACATACAGAAGAGATGGGTTATCGTATTCGCTAAGGAGGCGGATACGATGAATATTTTTTCGCAAGAGGCTTTGAAAAACGAACATACCCTTATTTCCGGAGCTACAGGTGGGATCGGATATGAGACGGCGAAGGAAGTAGTTAGGGCTGGTGGTCATATCACTATTACTGGTCGCAATGAAGAAAAATTGACATCCTTAAAAAAGGAATGTGCTACGATAAATGGAGAGGTTCAGATTTGCGTTAAGGTAGCGGACTTGAATGAGAAATCATCACAAAGGAGAGTGGTCCAAGACGCCGAACAGACGATTGGCCCTGTAACAGGCCTCGTCAATTCTGCTGGAATCACGGGAGGCGGGCCTCTCGAAGATCTTAGGGAAGAAGATTTACGAAAAGTGATGGAGTTTAATTATTTTTCAACCGTTCTCTTCACCCAGGAAGTTTATAAAAGCATGAAAAGTCAGGGTCGGGGGAGCATTGTCAACCTTTCATCATTATCGGGATTACGTGGAACACATGGAGGAACAGCATATAGTGCATCGAAGTTTGCGATTATAGGTTTCACCCAATCTTTTGCACATGAGGCCATTGAACATGGGGTGCGTGTGAATGCCGTTTGCCCTGGATATGTAGATACGACTATGGGCCGGGAATCAATCCGGTCTAAAGGAGAACGGGAAGGTAGAACTTATGAAAAGCAGAGAAAGGTTGCAGAGAAGGGTATCCCTTCAGGCAAATTGAGTGAACCGAGTGAAGTCGCTCGTACTATTGTCTATCTTTTAACGGAAGCCTCTACCAATATCGTTGGTGAATCATTGAAAATCTCAGGCGGGAGTGTCATGCGATAATTTGAGAGGAGGCTGGATCTTTGATAGGAGAACGATATGCAAGGCAGCAACTTTTTAAACCAATTGGGGAGAAAGGACAAGCCCAACTCCAAGAAGCGCATGTGCTTCTTATTGGGGCGGGCGCTTTAGGGACAAGCAGCTCTGAACAACTTGTTAGGGCAGGGGTTGGCAAAATAACAATCATCGATCGAGACTATGTAGAGGTAAGTAACTTGCAACGCCAGCAACTTTTCACAGAGAAAGATGTGGAGGAACGTATTCCTAAAGCCATTGCTACTAAACAACGATTACAAGAAATTAATAGTGGGATTGACATAACTGCCATTGTTGAAGATGTCCAAATTGAAGAAATCGAGCGCTATTCTAATGGTGTTGATTTGATTATTGATGGAACGGATAACTTTGAAACACGCATGCTGATTAACGACTTCGCACAAAAATACAGAATCCCCTGGATTTATGGAGGTTGTGTAGGAAGTAACGGGATGAGTTATACGATTATTCCGGGAAAAACCCCTTGCCTTTCTTGTTTGCTTAGTAGTGTCCCTATGGGAGGGGCTACATGTGATACGGTCGGGGTAATTAGCCCAGCAGTTCAAATGGTGACCTCTCACCAGGTTACAGAAGCTCTAAAAATATTAGTCTCGGATGAAACGTCCCTTCGCAAAGGTCTGATGATATTTGATCTTTGGAAAAATGATTATTCTATTATTAAAACAGATCGGATTCAAAAAAATGACTGCTTCTCTTGTGGGGAGGCGCCCAGTTATCCTTATCTTTCTGGTGAAAAAATGACTAAAACAGCCGTGTTATGTGGAAGGGATACGGTGCAAATCCGTCCTGGAATAAAGGAGAAAAGAGATTTGGAGAAGCTAAAGAAGCTTTTGCCGAAGGGGGAAATTAAAGAGAACCCCTTTCTACTTTCTTTTAAAAGCCCCGAATATCGCATGGTGTTTTTTAGGGATGGGCGCGTGTTAATCCATGGAACAAAAGATATTAAAGAAGCGAAGTCTATCTACCATAAAATTGTTGGCGGGTGAAATTGTTTGTCCATTCGTTTAATGGGGAATAAAAGGAATATCAACTAATAAGGGGAGTGCATCATGGGCCGACTACTTAAACGTGTATTCAAATATGGACCAATTGTTTATCCAATCATAAAAAAATTCATGCGTAAGCGAAGAGGTCGTTACTAAAGCGGGCAGGTTACTGCCTGCTTCATTTTTTCATTAGGAACACAGCCGTCGCCTCGCAGTCTGAAGTAGGAGCTATGGTGTATGGTTATAACCACCGGTGTTGAAATTCATCCTATATAATAAGGAGGAAAAAAGACGATTACGTTCCAGAAGGTGATAATCTTAAAAAAGAATTAAAAAAACTATTGCAAGGTTTTATGAGCCATGATATATTATTACTTGTCGCGTTAAGAGAGCGGCAAGCCGCAACGGCTTAACAAAATAAATCATAAAAAAGTTGTTGACGATAACGACTGAACATGATACATTAATTAAGTCGCTGTTTTGAAGAGGCGAACCAAACATTGATCTTTGAAAACTGAACGAACCAACCAGTACGTCAAACATTTCTTCTTATATAGAAGAGATTTTAAACAAGCACATTCGGTGTGCAAATGAGCAAGTCAAACTTAACTTTTATGGAGAGTTTGATCCTGGCTCAGGACGAACGCTGGCGGCGTGCCTAATACATGCAAGTCGAGCGCGGGAAGCGAGTGGATCCCTTCGGGGTGAAGCTCGTGGAACGAGCGGCGGACGGGTGAGTAACACGTGGGCAACCTGCCTGTAAGACCGGAATAACCCCGGGAAACCGGGGCTAAT
>NZ_FNWW01000007.1 GCF_900108515.1 Halobacillus karajensis
TATCCGTATTCACGGAAGTTTAGGCTATTCGAGCCCTATAGAGTTTAAGAAGAAGCACCTTAACAAATTTGTCTAGTTTTGTGTTGACAATCCAAAACGCCTCCCACAATAAAGAGCGACCCTATTATTTCTGGACCTGTGATCGGCTTGTATAGTAATAGTAACCCCACAACCATAGCTACAAAAGGTTCTAAGTTCGATAAGATCGAAGCCTTGGATGCGTCAATGTGGCGAATATTATTATTCCATATAAGGGTTGCAATTCCGTGAACAATGATGGCAGTCCCCGCCAGAAAGGCCCAATCAGAAAGGTTAGAACTTATTCGTAAGGGGTTATCCAGGGTAAAAGCAAATGGAATAGACACGATAAACCCAATTATATTCGAATATAAAGTAATGGTAAGAGGATCTATTCTTTTGGATAGTACTCGCGTCAGAATGATCATAATGGCAAAAGTGATCATCGTTACAACGATCCATAGCAACCCCTTTTCTACATGTAAAGACGACAAATTACCTTTCGTTACAACAAAATAGATACCTATGATGGCAATGATTGATCCTACCAAAATACGAATTGTAAGTTTTTCCTTTAGAAAAGTTGCGGCTAGAAATCCAGTTAAAATAGGAGTAGTGGCTAGAATTAAAGCAGATATGGTTGTATCTGCTGTTTGTAACCCTTCAAAGAAGGACCATTGATTGATAAACACACCTATAATTCCCAGAAATGCAATCGTAACGGCATCTGCTTTATTCACACGTTTTATGGGGTTTTTATAGGAGGATAATCCAATTAACAAAAGTACAATAAATAAAAGTCTCAACATCGTTAACGCTGCAGGGGAGAAATCCTGGACTAATATCTTTCCAAATACAAAGTTACTCCCCCATACGATTACACAAAATGTCAGCCATATATAAGCCTTTAACATACCTGTCACCTTCTCTATAACTATACTAACGGCTCTATTTTAAACTTTGGAGTACGTTTCGTACATCATATTGTTTGGTTATCATGAACTTATTTTAGTAGGGGGTACCAACTTTTCGTCACATTACTCACGCTAAGCCCTTTATTTACAAATAAGGGGCTAGAATAGATAACGTATTCTAATATAAAGCTTTAATTTAACATAAATTATCATACCTTCCTACTTTTCAAAAACTATGACATTAAAAGTTTGTGTAAAATTATATTTTAGGATTGTAAAATCCCTATTTTCATGGAAGATTATGTCTTTCCACGAGAAATGTTTTGCGAGACCCCATATTGGATAATCGTCCCCGATTGTTTAAGGCTTGAATTCAAGATAAATATACATTTCACGTTGAGATAACATTTTTTATTTAAGTTATTTTATCTACCTTGGTATTTTTCACGCTTTAACTTAACTAAAGTTACCAGGATAATAATAAACCCTAGAATCATTGGTAGTAATGGATATATGAAAGGAAAAAATATCGTAGGATAGCCCTGCCATGCATTTGTATAGAACCCTAATTTATGAGGTGCAACCACACCTGCGTTTAGTATTTTAGTTTGCAATGCATTCCTTTGAGTTAGTCGAAAATCATCCCTATTAATACTGCCATCCGGATCGAAAGTATATGTAGTGTACTCTAATTCATTAGATGAAGCCCCACCAGTAATGTCCCCATTCGGCAATTCTTTTTGTATCTCTCGTGTTTTTTTCAAAACCACTACTAATGATTTTTTATTCTTTTTAATATCCTCCATTTTTATGAAGGCTATGTCTCCCCAATATCGACTTAATCCACTTTGTTCAACCCTCACTGGGTATTTTTCCAGCAAATCCTTTACCTCTCCATCAACTATTAAAGCTAGATTACCTATTGCTGTTCTATGTTCCCAAGGGTCAACAAAGGTGTCTTTATTCTTTAATTCTTCATCGATCTTAAATGAATGGTTTGCGTATTCAAAATACGGCTCCCTAGAGGGATAATCATTGTTATAAGAGGTAAGTTTGTATCGACTTTCCATTAGAGAAGCATGTATAAGCTCAACTAACATTTTTGGACCTAAGGGAACTGAACTTATAAAAAGTAATGCTCCACATATTAAAAAAATCTTCTTCCTATTCATCAAAAATCTCCTAAAACTTTTACTTTTTTACTGACGCAACATTAAACTTAAATTCTCTCTGCTGCATACTTATGTACATTGGCTTGATCGACGCACAAATTGAGGATGTTAATGAAGTGCCCTCGATAGTTGAATACTCGGTTTTGAGATGACCTTTAAAATTTTTATCTCATTAGTTAAAAAAAAGTTTCCTATACATCTTCCTCTAACTAAACTTGTTTACCAACATAATATCTATAATAACTAGGATAAAAAGTACGAAGGCACTTCCATATATATAACGCTTTTTCTCCCGGCTCCACCATAACGCCAGAGTCATAAGTGAAAAAACAACTATAGACACTTGATTTTTTTGAATTCTATCTTGCTTTTGAAATAGGTTAAGCGCTTCTTTAGGATCACCTTTAAAAGGCTGCTCACTTATTTCCTTCCCATACCAATTGTAATTAATTACTTGATGAGTTGAAGTTTCCTCTATAAACTCTAATTTCTTAAAACCTAATACAGGCAAATCAATAGAAAAAGTAAATAGTAAACCACCGATAATAAAAATTAATATCTGAGCCACTGTCTTTCTTTTCAAGAAACTCCTCCTTGCTTATTTTATTTTGTTGCGTTATTGCCCCCATTACAGGAAGACTCGAAATCGAGATCGATCTTATTTTTCACTTTAGGACCTTTTAGTTTACGGTTGTTGAAAACCAAATATCGCCACAAATAACAAAAAGGATGAAAGACATATCCCAATAATATTCACTATAACAAGGCTCACTTTTACGCTTCCTCTGATTCCAAATAAACCAAATACTAATCCCAACACACCCAAAATCAAAGGTAAAAAAATACTTATATTTAAAACAGATGTAAATATTCCATTACCCCATCGAGTTAAACCAGCTAACAAAGGAAAGACAGTTAATACGAACAAAATTCCCGATATAATTGAAAGAGACTTCTTTGAAATAATAAGCACCACCTATTTAGTAAAAAGTCCATTTATTAACTTTGAATAATCGCCCCAGTTTCATTAAGATTTGATTTCGAGACACTCTCCTGTACAAACTTTCATTTCTATTAAACAATCGTCCTTATTTATTGAAAAAGATTATTTCTTTTTTCGTGACTGTATGTATTTTTGTGTCAACAACCCTGCATTAAAAACCGATAAAATCATAATAAAGTAGAAGAGTATTTGATTGAACAAAAACCTTTCATCACCAATAAACACAATATAAGAAAAAGAATTATATACAAAACCGATAGCAACTAATAGTGATATGATAAGTTGCCATTTTAAAGACTTAATCATATTATTCGCTCCTCGTTGTTTCAGGTTTGCCCCCGATTCTGTAAGACTCGAATTCAAAATATCTATGAATAACTTTAATTAATACAGCTCTTTATTTTTCGGATAAAAAATATCTTGCATTTACAAAAAATATGGTACCAAGAAGAAATAACATTATTATAAACCAACTTGCAATAGCTGAATAATCACTTTTAAATATAAATTCGCTTGTTAAAGTAACAAATACCATTATTGCCATAACAACATACAACCCTATTAAATGCTTCATAAGTTGAACCTTTGAACCTCCCACTAATATTTACTAACATTTCTTACGAGTAAAAAGCTATCTATCATATACTCCCAAGATAAGTAAGAAACAAGTTTTCCCGACTACTATCACTCTTTAAAGGTTAAAAAAGAAAGGTGGATATTTGATAGAATCGATACGAAGCACCGACGAAAAGCGCGCCAACGACCCCTAACAAAAGGTATCTAACTTTGTATAGCCACTCGTATTTATATTCCTTCGGATCCTCCCACTTTTGATACTCTTTTTCACAGTGAAAAATATTAACAATATTAGTGGAACAACGATAATTACAACTACCCCAAGAAAGAAAATCTGATTATAATACACCATGGATGCTTCCGCCAGAAATGTTTTTAATACTTCACCTAAAGCGACAAATAGCAAAATCACAAGCATTGCAATAGATGTGAAAATCGAAGAGATTTTCCGACCCCTCTTAAAATCTCTTATGCTCAAATATGGAATTAAAAAAATTAATCCAATCGCTGCCAAAGCGTAAAAATATGTAACACCATACATGGAACCCCTCCTACTTTCTACCTCTACGTAATGGCGGCTTTCTAAGTTTCACAAAAAGAACACGACTTTTTATAAGGGAATTAACCCCCGTTATCCCGAAACTGAGTCTTCAAAAAACCTACCCTAAACATCAATAAAGGAGACGATCCCCTTGTTCTAGAATCGCCCCCATTAGCGAAAGACTTGATTTCAAGATAAACTCAGGAAAAATTCATACTTCATTTGAAACAAAAGTTCCAGCTACAAAATCGTGAATTGCTTTTTTATCTTTGCGAAATACAATCATTAACGCACTCACCAGCGTGGATAAACCAACAGTTAAATACCCTATTAGAAACTTGCCGATGAATTCTCTAAAAAACATATCCGCTATATTTAATTCCTTACCATTAGCTTTATTTATCCTTATGTTTACTAACCTTTTTCCTACGTTGTAGCCTCCCCAGATTACAGGAAGGATGATGGAATAAACGATATACAAGACGTTCCAAGTGACACCTTGTGTCCAATTTAGTGACGGTGTACCTGTATAAAGATAAACAAAAACTCCGATTGGAATAACAATAACTAATGTATCTAACACACCAGCAAACAACCTCATTCCAAAACCTGCTCTATCTAAATCAAACCCCATTTCATCACCCCTTCTGAACCTTTGTTCAAAACATTACACAACCAGAAACGACCCCCTATCTCTGCTCAAACGTTCTATCAATAAAGTTATAGTATCCCCCTATTGAACAATCGCCACCGTTACTGGAAGTCTCGATTGCAAGATAGATTGGAATTTATTTTTGTTTTTTTTGCTTATTGCATATTATCCCATTCATTATCTAAGACACTCATTTCCCATAAACTCCAGTATTCGTTACCAATTCTTCTTGAATCCCTTAGTAATCCCTCTTTTTTAAATCCTGCTTTTTCATAACAAGCAATTGCAGAAGAGTTGAAATCAAATACACCAAGACTAACTCTATGTAAACCTAGTTCATCAAATGCTATCTTAAGAATTTCTGTCATTATTTGTTGCCCAATACCATTTCCTCTTACACTTTTATCACCAACTAATACTTTCCCTACTCTTGCTGACTTATTTGTTCGATCAATCTTACCCAATGAAATATGTCCTATTATACTATCTGTTTCTTTTTCGACCACACTGTAAATTAAAACCTCGGAGTCCTTATCATTCGCATTCTTAAGATAACTTTCAAGTTGTGCCTCATCTAATGGGAAACTAAACTTTGGACCTCCCCATTGTAGTAAAAACTTAGGGGTTTCAATCCAATTAATAAGCTGTTGAAAGTGTGCACGTTCAAAAAATTTTAACTCGATCATAAGAATCACCCCTTAATAATTATGATTTATTTTCAGTATTGCCCCCAGATTGCTTAAGACTTGATTTCAAGGTATTTTTTGAAATGTACATCTACTGTAGAGAAATCTCCATCACTCCTCTTATTTAATATTTCCTTATATATTCTCGTGTTCATTAGATTGTTATTCATTTGAATCGCACTTTTAAGCCAATTGAACAAACCATTGTTCATGATTTACCCCTTCATATAAAGTTTGGATACTTAAAATATGTTAGGATAGGGATATTCTTTACACCAAATATAACTAGGAGGAGATTATGAGAATATTATATATCGCAAGCCTGGCAGGCGTTTTGATTGGGCTTTTTATGGAATGGTTTTCAATAGAGTTTTGGTCATGGAATGGTTTGCAACATTGGTCCGGTTTTTTCGTCGGGCTAACCACCGTCCTCACCCTTTCTCTGTTTTTGACAATACAACGGCAACATGTGGTGCGATTCTTGACTGTCTTGATTCCTCTATTCGTTATCCTGCAGTGGATATTTTATGTCCCATTGGTACCAGGTGCGGGGATGAACTTGGGAGCAGGGATGGAAATAACGAGTTATGGATTTTATTTTACGCTAGTGAGTGCTTTGGTTGCGCTAGTTGCACATATACGATATAGCAGAACGTAGGATATGCAGCATACATCGCTTTTGAATAGAATCGGATATTTTTCAAGAAGATCCAAAAAGAGTACAAATCACATTATTCCAGATTTGCCCCCTTCTTTACAATTGAATATGGTAATTAACCATTTAGTATTTACCTATAAAAGTATCGAATTGAATCGCAAAGCCAGCTAATAAAATAATTCCGATCAATAAGCAACCTATGTGCACAACTCTTTGAAAAGTGGTCTCTTCTTTTACCTTTTTTATTGTTACTAAAGGGAATAAGGTTAATAAAACACCAAACAATAAAGCATAATCCATAACATCCCCCTTTCCTAATTACTTCGCATAATTACAACAAGGTTTATCTATACATACGATTACCCTGATAAACTGTTTCAAATAGTTCATTATCTCGAAACTGAGTCTTCAAGAATACTGCCCTATACTTAAAGACTCAGCTTCGAGATAATCGTCCTGTCACTGAATAAAAAAATTTGTTAAAATCACCCCTTTCCCACATTATGCCGCCCATTCATTGCCCTCTTAAACAAAACCTAACGTTTTGTTCTTATAATAATTGTTAAAAAATAGGTAAGGTTGGCGATTAATACGATGACCAACAAATCAAAGGTTCTATTTCCAAAACTCAATTCTTGAGCTGAAAAACCTCCAGAAGAAGAAAAGACTGGAGTGTCATTCATAGTTAAGAGGATACCTGATGCCATTTGATAAACTAAGTAAAGTAAAATAAAGCTCCCTATAAAAATTAAATACTTCTTCATATCTTCCCACCCCTTCCCCTCATCTATTACGATTAGAGTCCAGCATAGTTTCAACCCTGCCAATTTAAATAAAAAGCTGAAGACCGTTAAAACGATCTTCAGCTTTCGTCCCCGATTTTATGACTTAACGTTAAGGTACCTAGAAAAGTAGATGGTGGCTTGGAGCTCATTCATTTATTCATGAATATTTAGGACGTTGATTAATGCTATAATATCCTCATCATTCCCCGGATCAACCTGCACTAAGTCTGTATTTTCAATAATATCTTTGGAAAATCTTTCACCCGCAGGGTACTTTCCATCCCAGCGTACGGGAACATTATATACATTAATTGTTCCGTCCCCATTACTACTGTATGTTATTGAACCAGCTACTAATCGACTACCGGCTAGTTGAACCACATCTTCAGGATAACTGGCACTAGTATGATCATCAGGATGAAGTGGAGTACCCTCTGGGATATGTTTTACATTTAATTCATCCACTTGCTTTATCTCTCCAAGCTGCAGCCAAACTCGAGCATATTCTATTTCCTCAGGTGAATAATTGGATAATAAATCATCTTCTCCACTTCCACCTGTATGATTGGACTTCTCATCTGTTGTTTCTCCTGAAGAAGTTTCTTTAGAATCTCCATCTCCTGATTCATCTAAATCTGTTGTTGACTCCAACTGACCTCCTTCATCATTAATTTTGTTGCTTTCTTCTGATTCGACACTTTCTTCTTCAGAATCTAGACCGTCATTACTCTCGGGAGTTTCTCTATCTGATTCATCATTAGCACTGCTTGTACACCCAACGAGCAATAAAATGAGCAAGAGGAAAAGAACATGACAAGTAAAAAAATTTCTTATGTTATTCATTTGTTAACCTACTCCCTTTTTTAGGATCTAAATAGTTTAGTAGCATACAATGAATGCTAAAAATAATCATCTAATAGTAGACCATTTAGGTAGTTCGCTGCAGCCTAGCCTGTATTTCCGAACGCCGCTCTAGGTAATAGGCAGTGAACTCCTGCTTAAACCTCTTCTCTTTAACCCTCTCAAAACCCTGCTAAATTTTGGAAAATAATTTGAATGACTGAGATCTCGTGCTTTGGGATATGCTTCCTGGATATGTGAAAAGTACGGTGAATCTTTTTTTCTATAAAAACAAAATAAGGACATTTGAACTATCCCCACAAAAGGTGCTTGTTATTTTAAGTTTGTTATGTTCTAATTAAACACAACAATTAAATAGCGATCCTTCACTAGGGGAGTCATGAATTTGGCTGAGAAAAGCAATGATAGCTTTGACCCTTATTACCTGATCTAGATCATACTAGCGTAGGGAAGTGAAGCGGGTGGAATCACTTTGTTTTTTTATAGACCTTGAACTGACAGCTCGCTCCTTCTCTATAGGGGCGGGCTTTTTTGTTATGGAAATTTGTTATGGAAAGGAGAGTTTTTCGATGGATGAACGATTGTCTCTTCTCTTGCATGAAGTGGAAGAAAGAGAAAATGAGCTTCTTAAATTGTTGTCGGATCTGGTAGCCTTCCCCACCCTGAGTCCTCCAGCGAGAAATACCTCGGAAGCCCAAGCCTATGTAGCTGACACGTTACAAGCTATGGATTTCACAATTGACACATGGGACCTGTACCCAGGAGATCCCGTAGTTGTAGGAACAAAACAGGGGCAACATCCCGATCAATCCAAAAGTTTGATCATCAACGGGCATGTGGATGTAGCGGCTATGGAGGAAAGTGAGAAGTGGGAATACCCTCCTTTTGATTGTACCGTTACCAAAGAAAACATTTACGGCCGCGGGGTTGCGGATATGAAAGGTGGCATGGCTGGTGCTTTGTTTGCTTTAAAGCTCTTACATAAAGCAGGGATAGAACCAGCTGGAAATATTCACTTTCAATCCGTTGTAGGAGAGGAAGTAGGTGAAGCAGGAACCAAGTCATGTGGGGAAAAAGGGTATATGGCTGATTTAGCTTTAGTAGTAGATACAAGTGATTGTCAGATTCAAGGGCAAGGAGGTGTCATCACAGGATGGATTACCGTGGAGAGTCCAACAACGTTTCATGATGCCAATCGACGCTCTATGATTCATGCTGGTGGCGGGGTTTATGGAGCCAGCGCGATCGAGAAGATGATGAAGATAATCAGTGCCTTACAAGAATTAGAACGCCATTGGGCCGTTATAAAATCAAGCCCTGGTTTTCCGCCAGGGTCCATGACGATCAATCCGGCCGTGATCGAGGGGGGCCGGCATCCGGCTTTCGTTGCTGATCGCTGCTCGCTATGGATCACGGTTCATTATTATCCAGAAGAACATTACGAGGATGTCATTCAAGAGATTGAAGAACACCTGTTTCAGACAGCAAAGGCAGACCCGTGGCTAAAGAATCATCTCCCCCAATTTTCTTGGGGCGGGACATCCATGATTGAAGAAAAGGGAGAAATATTCCCCGCGTTTTCTGTTGATCATAACCATCCCGGTGTACAATCACTGGCCCAAGCCCATCAGTTGATCCACCAAACGACGGTCGACTATTCCATGTCCCCAACGGTGACCGATGGCGGCTGGCTGGCCGAAGCAGGCATTCCGACAGTCCTTTATGGCCCGGGCAAACTTGCCCAGGCCCATGCAGTAAATGAATCCCTGGAAAGAAATCAGTTGCTGCAGTTCACAAAAACAATGGTCGCTTTCTTATATGAATGGTTTCAACAACCAAAAAGAGGAGGATAAGCAATGTTTACAGATCGTCTTTATGACCGGGCAAAACCGATTTGGGATGAATATCTTGAACACCCATTTGTGAAGGGAATTGGTGATGGAAGTCTGGATCTAGAGAAGTTTAAATTTTTCATGGAACAGGATTACTTATATTTGGTCGATTACTGCCGAGTGTTTGCGTTAGGAAGCGGAAAGGCTCAAAGTCTAGAAACGATGACCTTTTTTGCAGAGATGCTTCATTCTACGTTGACAGAAGAAATGGAGCTCCATCGAAAATATGCCGGGCGCTTAGGCATCTCAAAAGAAGAACTGGAACATGCAAAACCCTCGGCAACGCTTCTTGCTTATACAAGCTACATGCTGAATAAAGCGCAACAGGGAGCAGAAGCTGAAGTTGTCGCCTGTGTCCTTGCCTGTACATGGAGCTACAATGTTATAGGTTTGGAATTAGCTGAAAAAAATGGAGCCAGTGAACACGAATTCTATGGGGATTGGATTAAGATGTATGCCTCTGATGAATTTACGGAGCTGGCAGAAAACATGAAAGACTTAATGAATCGGCTTGCTGACAATAAACCAGAACGGGAAAAAGTTCACTTAGAAGAAATCTTCCTTCATACGAGTAAATTTGAATACCTCTTTTGGGAAATGGCTTATAAACAGAAAATGTGGATGGAAGGACCGCACTTTTTAAACACCAAAGTTTAATAGGACCGATAAACCCGACTATTTTTAAACCCTAGGGGGATCTTTCCGAGAGCGGATCACTTAGGGACGAAAAGGTTGAGATGAGGGATGACCCCAGGTCATTAGTTTTATAAAATCACAAAAGGAGATCGATTAAAATGGAAAAAGGATTAAAATTAACAGACATTCTTGTGACGATCATCATCGCGTTGATATTTGGAATCATTTATAAATTATGGGGCCCGTTGTATGGAGTGATCTCCACATTGGGGCTCCATGTTGAGCAGCTGATTTACGGGATGTGGTTCATTGCTGCCGTGGTCGCCTATTTAATTATCCGAAAACCAGGGGTCGCGTTATTGGCAGAGGTCGCGGCTGCTCAAGGAGAATTTATATTTGGCGGTGAGTGGGGAGTCGCTACCCTAATTTTCGGATTAGGCCAGGGGCTTGCTGCTGAACTTATTTTTGCTGCCTTTCGTTATCAACGATTTGATATGATCGTTGCTTCTTTAGCGGGAGTCGCCTCAGCTCTGGCTTCCCTTGGAATTGATTTCTATTACGGCTATATCGGGGATTTGGCTCTTTGGAACCTGCTGATTCTGTTCGGGACAAGAATTGCCGGGGGGATTCTTATTTCAGGTATCTTTGCTCACCTCCTTGTAAAAGCATTAGAAAAAACTGGGGTGACCAATCTTGTGCGCCCAGCCTCTCAAGAAGATTACAAGGCACTAGGCTAGGAGTGATGATATGTCTACAGTAGCGAATGTAAAAAATATGCGGTTGAAATTTCCGGGAGTGGATTCCTTGCTGTTTAAGGATTTTTCGCTTTCTTTAAAAAAAGGAGAGAAGGTGTTGATTCTTGGACCATCTGGATCTGGAAAATCGACTCTTTTGCAAGTGCTCACAGGACTGATTCCACATGCCGTGGAAGTGCCGATGAAAACAGACGAAATCAACATTCCAGATTCCTGGGGGTATTTATTCCAAGACCCTGATTCTCAATTTTGCATGCCTTTTGTAGATGAAGAAATCGCGTTTGTTCTCGAAAACCTTCAGATTCCAAAGGAAGAAATGAACAGGTATATCCACCATTATTTACATCAAGTCGGGTTGGCATTTAAAAACCCTCATACCAAAATACAAACATTATCTGGAGGAATGAAACAGCGGCTGGCTATTGCCTCCGTACTTGCCCTCGAACCAGAGGTGCTGTTTTTAGATGAGCCGACAGCCATGCTAGACTCAGAGGGGACAAAGCAAGTTTGGGAGACGATTAAACAAGTGGGAGAAGATAAAACGGTGGTGATCGTTGAACATAAAATTGAAGAGGTCGTTGATTTTGTCGATCGCGTCGTTTTGTTAGATGAACAGGGAGTAATCATCGCTGATGGCTCAAAGGATGAGGTTTTTGCCAGCTATAAACAAGTGCTGCTCGAACATGGAATCTGGTACCCAGGAGTGTGGAGAGACTACCTCAACTCAAAGCCTCCTTCCCCTTCCCCCTCTCCCGTATCAATCAATCCTTCTGTTCATTTGTCGGATTTTTCCGTGTACAGAGGGAAATCTGTAAAGCTCCATATCCCACAGGCTAATGCTTATCCAGGGGATTGGGTAACCATCATAGGGGAAAACGGCGCTGGAAAAAGCACCCTATTACTCGCGATGATGAATTTGCTAAAAACAAAAGGCACCTGTCATTTTCTCGGTCAGGACTACAAAAGCATCAAAAATTTTGCTGATCATGTGGCTTTTGTCTTTCAAAATCCTGAATTTCAGTTTGTGACCAATTCGGTTTACGAGGAAGCTGCCTACAGTCTGCGCCTTGATCATTGGACGGAGGAACAAATAAGTCCTCGCGTCAACCAATTGCTGAAAACCTATCATCTGGAAAATCATACGCACATCCATCCTTATCAATTATCTATAGGACAGAAGCGGAGATTGAGCGTAGCTGCATCCATCATTAAAGAACAGTCCATCATTTTATTGGATGAACCGACCTTTGGACAGGATGCCAAAAACACATTTGCGATTTTAGAACAGCTGGAGCAGTTGAGGAGACAGGGGAAGACCATCATTATGGTAACCCATGATAGGAATATTGTCGAATATTTCTCAACAAAAGTCTGGTCCATTCATGACGGAAAACTCGCCAATGATTCTTCGACGGGCGAGTATCTAGAAAGCAACAACCATGTAACAGGAGAGATCAGCTATGTCCATTGATTTTTCTTATCAAGAAACCTGGCTTCACAAAATTAATCCGAGTTTGAAATTGGGTTTTGTATTCTTATTATTTATTCATTTAATTATGATTCACAACACCAATATTCTTATAAACTATATGTTTGGGACACTTATTCTCTATCTTTTTTTTACAGGCCATCCTTGGAAACGGCTGATGATTATTTTTCTCCCTTTTCTTTTAATCTTTCTCACATCCTCTACTTCGATGATTTTCTTCGGAAAAGGGGATGTCACCTGGTTTAAGTGGGGACTGATTCATATCACAGAAGAGAGTTTCTTTCGCGGTTTACATTTAGGGTTCCGCGGAATCATATTTGCGATTATCGGGGTTGTGTTTGCTTTGACAACAAGGCCGGTCTATCTGTTTTATTCCTTCATGCAGCAATTGAAGTTAAAACCGAAATATGCGTACAGTTTCATGGCTGCCATACGATTGATTCCATTAATGATTGAAGAAATGCAGACCTTGCATTATGCCCTGAAAGTAAGAGGGGTTCAAAGTGGCAAAGGCATCCGAGGTCTTTATAATAAGTTGAAGTCTTACTCGATTCCTTTGCTCTCTCAAAGTATAAGAAAAGCCTTTCGGATTGCGGTGGCTATGGAAGCCAAGAGATTTTCCAATTCAGGAAACCGAACGTATTATTATCAGATCAATTTTTCAAAAGTGGATCTCGTCTTTGTCTTTTATCTGATAGCGGTCTTTACTCTATCTTATTATATGGCTGTCCAATATCCTTACTTCCCTATTACCGACGTCCGTTTGTAAGATTGGGGTTTGTTTTTAAAGGAGTCTTTTTTATTTCCAAAGACCTTTTAGACTCGACTTCAATCTATTCCATACACCTAACAAAAGCCCTTCCCTTTAATAAAGAAGGGCTTTTGTTAGGTGAAGTTTTTAACCGTTGACATGTAGAATGTCATGCTGTAAGTGCAATGATCTCGAAAATAAGCACAAGGACCATTCATTTAACGAACCCTTTGGAAAAGTGTTAAGGTCAATTATTAAATCTGTAAAAAATCAGAAAAGTGAATCCCCAGTGTTCGTTGATAAGACCCGATGGATTTCTCCCTTATTTAACTCTTTAGCATCCCTTTATGAGTAATCTCGATCATTGTAGTGATCAGACTTCCTATGTGAAGAAGGCATTCCAAGAAGAGCACGGACCACTCCAATCAGGACAAAGAAAATGACTATTCCTAATGCAGCTCCCATTTAAACACACCTCCATTTGTTTGATAATCCTCTCTTTGAAAGACATGAAGTAGATATTAACTCAGCTTTACCAACCGAACTTCCAAATTGCGTACTCCTCTGATCATTCCTAATATAAACCCCTATCCTTCCTTTACCCTACCCTCTTCTTTTTCAGTTTTAGTCTTGCGACGATTAGCCTCCTTAAAAAATTGGTTAATAATGAGGCTGGAAACACGGCTTTCAATGTATAATTTAATTTTAATTTTTATCAATGTTTCACCACAAAAAAAGATGACCCTACATAAAGAATAAGACCCCGATCTTCTGGATTCGTCTCCCCTAGAGATTAACAAATCTCCCTCTCGTTAGCCCGATTATTAAAACGTTAGGTTTTTGAAAGGGAGTGACAGGAGCACATCCAATTAAAACCTAGTTATATTGACTGGTCGGTCAGCATAAACTATAATCTTACTAACCAATTGATCAGTAAATAAGGAAGGAGTGATCCATTTGCCTTTACAGCTTTACGATAAAGAAAAGATTCTAGAAGCTTTTCTTGTTATCTTCGCCCGGCATGGGTATGAAAAGACCTCGACTGGGATGCTGGCAGAAGCTGCAGGAATATCGAAACCCCTGGTTTTTCATCACTTTAAGAGCAAAAAAGCATTATATCTATCCGTCCTTGACTATTGCTTCGAAACGCTAAAAGCAAAACTTTCCTTAACAGAGCTTTCAGAATGTGTCGATTTCTTTGAGGCGAAGGAAAAAATCAGCCTCATAAAACTCGAGCATTTTCAAAAAAACCCCCATGCATACAAAGTGACAATGGAAGCTTTCACTGCCCCTCCTCCTGAGGTAAGTACAGAAATTAAGGAAAAATACGGAGAACAATTAGCAGCCAGGGATCAGTTCCTAAAACAATTATTTGAAAAAGTTCCGCTGAGAGATGGGGTGAATCGTGAACAGGCTTTCGAACTGATCATGATGACGATGAAGCATTTCGAAAAGAAAATAGTATCAGATCTAAACGAACACGTTGAATTTGATACGAGCTATAACCAGCGCCTTCTTGAGGAAAGAAATCGTTTTTTAGATATGATTCGACATGGAATTGAACGATAGGAAAAAAAGATGGATAGCCCTAAGGAAATGAGAGGAGGACTGACTTATGAGTAACTATGTACTCAATTTTCAAAAGATCGAGAAAGGCGATCTGCTTCTGGTCGGTGGTAAAGGATTGAACTTGGGAGAATTGGCACAATTTGATGGTATCCAGGTTCCAGAAGGCTTCTGTGTCACGACGAAAGCTTATAAAAAAGTCATCAACCAAAACACGGAAATCGCTGATTTGCTCGATCAGCTTTCTACATTAATGCTGGAGGATAGAGAGCGAATCACGGAGATAAGCAGGAAAATCCGAAGTGTGATCGAAAATGCAAAAATCCCGAAAGAAATTGTGGAAGAGATTGTCGGTTGTTACACAAAGCTTGGGGAAGAAGAGGCTTATGCGGTCCGTTCGAGTGCGACGGCTGAAGATCTGCCGAATGCCTCCTTTGCCGGGCAGCAGGACACGTATTTGAACATCATTGGGAAAGAGGCCATCCTGGAACATGTCCGCAATTGCTGGGCCTCCCTTTTTACAGATCGGGCCGTGACCTATCGTATCCAAAACGGCTTCGATCATCGCAAAGTCTATTTGTCTGTGGTTATCCAGCGGATGGTTTTTCCGCAAGCCTCTGGAATTTTGTTTACGGCCGATCCAGTCACGTCCAACCGAAAGGTGGTGTCCATTGATGCAAGCTTTGGCTTGGGAGAGGCACTTGTCTCCGGAATCGTGACCGCCGATAACTATAAGGTGCGGGATGGCGAACTTCTAGAAAAAACAATTTCTTCTAAAAAAACGGCTATTTACGCCTTGAAAAACGGCGGTACAGAAGAATGTGAACTTGGCTATGACCGACAGAATAAACAAACCCTGACGGATAATCAGATCATAAGTTTGGAGCGGATGGCCAGGGAGATCGAGAACTACTTCGGATCTCCGCAGGATATCGAATGGTGCCTGGCTGACGATATAATCTACATTGTTCAGAGTCGTCCGATCACTACGCTATTCCCACTTCCTGAGAAGAATGATGGCCAACTAAGGGTTTATTTGTCAGCAGGACACCAGCAGATGATGACAGAACCCATCTATCCACTCGGCATGTCCTTTTTCGAGTTTATGAATTACGAAGTGATCACTGCCGGTGGAAGACTGTTTATCGATTTAACGCATGATCTCGCATCACCAATCGGACGGAAAATCAGCCTCAAAACCATGGGAAAGAACGATCCCTTGATGTATAACGCCCTGTCCAATTTGCTAAAACGGGAAAACCTTATCAAATCCCTCCCTAAAGGAAAGCGGATGTTCACATTAGGTTCCGAAGAACTTTCCTGGTCACTGCCTGTTCATGCACTGAGGATTTACCAGAAGAATGACCCTTCGCTTGTCAAACAGCTTATTGATAAAAGTGCGGATTCGATAAAAACGGTTCAGCGCGAAATCGAAAACAAATCAGGGGAGGAATTATTTGCATGGATAATAGAGGGTCAAAAAGAATTAAAAAGAGTTATGTTTGACCCACGGAGTCTAGGCGTCATCACAACTGCGATGGTCACTGCGCACCGGATCAATAAGAACATTGAAAAATGGCTGGGCGAAAAGAACGTAGCCGATACCTTATCCCAATCGGTCCCTAACAATGTGACGTCTGAAATGGGGCTTGCACTCCTTGATGTATCCGATGTCGCGCGGCAATATCCGGAAGTGATCGCATATTTTGAAAAAGCGGAGGACGGAGACATTTTTAAAGAGCTGCCGAAGCTGGAAGGCGGAACGGCTGTCCTGAATGCGATGCAGAACTATCTTGATAAATACGGCATGCGCTGTTCAGGTGAAATTGACATCACAAAAACCCGTTGGTGGGAAAAGCCTTCTTTACTTGTCCCTATTATTCTGAGCAACATCAAAAACTTCGAGCCAAATGCACGGATAACGAAATTTGAAGAGGGGCGTCTAGAGGCAGAAGCAAAGGAGCACGATCTCTTAAGACGTTTGGAAAAGCTGCCCAACGGAAAGAAAAAGGTCAAAAAGACAAAGAAAATGATCAGCGTTCTGCGTAATCATATCGGTTACCGGGAATATCCAAAATATGATTGGATCTGCCGTATGTTTATCTATAAAAAAGCATTAATGAATGAGGCTGCCAAGCTTGTTGAAAAGGGAATCATCAAATCAAAGGAAGATGTCTATTATCTATCCTTTGAAGAATTCAGAGAGGTCGTCCGCACCCAACAGCTTGATTACGAGATAATTACCGAAAGAAAGAAAGCTTACGACTATTATGAAACATTAGCACCTCCACGTTTAATGACATCTGAAGGGGAGGTTATTTTCGGCGAATACAACACGGAAAACGTTCCAGAAGGGGCATTGGCGGGAATCCCGGTTTCATCTGGCACTATTGAAGGAAGAGCCCGAGTCCTATTGAAAATGGAGGATGCTGATATCGAAGAAGGCGATATCCTGGTAACAACTTTCACCGATCCTAGCTGGACCCCGTTGTTCGTATCGTTAAAAGGTTTAGTTACAGAGGTCGGTGGCTTGATGACCCATGGTGCCGTTATTGCGCGGGAATACGGACTTCCAGCCGTCGTTGGGGTTGAAAATGCTACGCAAGAAATCAATGATGGGCAAAGAATTCGGATCAATGGCACAGAAGGATATGTTGAAATATTAGATTGAACGGAGTTAATGAGAAAAGTCTATAATTTTTGTCGAGTGTAAAATCAGAATGGAACTACATCTTGGTTTAAACATTACTAAAGGCTCCAATGAGAATTTTTGATGAAGGTAGTATATTTGTGAATGACAAAGTTTAACCCTGTCCCAAATTTAGGACAGGGTTTGATTCATTCTTCATAAAACCTTCTTCACCAATCTTAAAGGTAACAATCCAGTTATTATAAACTAGATTAAATCCACCCCTTGTTACAATATCTCGCTTCCTTTATTTTCATCCTCTAAATATTTTTGTATTCGTTTTTTCAGGTCATCTTCACTCGAATAATCACTTAAATCTGCACCATATGAATGTTGCAAATTTTCTTTAGTTAATTGGTAGACCTGATCTTCAAATTTAAATGTAACCCATTCTGCATTTTGAACTAACGCAAATATAAATGTAGCATTATAAATGGCTGTTTCCTTATACTTCTTTTCTATTTCTTCTGCTTCTATGCCTTCATAATTTAAAATTATTCCATACGGTTCTTCTTTAGTTTTAAGTTCAAACCCCTTCAGATGCTCCCCATTTGGTAAATGCTTAACTATGTTTCCTACCGCACTATTATCTCCGATGAACGAACCTTTAAAATCAAATAGATCTTCATTAGCATTCGTTGAATAACACCCATTCAGTAAAAATAAAACCAGTAGCGAAAAGAAGAGCCTTCTCATTGTATTTGTCATCCTTAATCCCCCCAATATCTTATTGGATTATCCTGTTTCTTTAGCCCAATAGAAGCTATTGCCCCCTCCTCTCTTTTAAGAACGTTAGATTGACTAATATAAAACGAATACTGAAAACAACCTTTATTAACTTTTTCCCCCACCAATCTTATCGATCCGCCAGTGAGTTTAAAAGTTTATATTCGTGATCACCTCTATGATGATGTAATAAGGGCACTTTTAAGCCATCGCCTCCCAATAGTCGAAAGACTTGAACTCGAGATAGAAGACCTTTTTTTCAAAAATTCTATAACAAGAAAAAGAACATTCTCTTGCTTCATTTTTCTATTAAACAGTTCTTCATTGCCTCGTAGTTATATTCCGCAAAGTAGTCTGGATATAAAGTGTGATGTAAATCATGTAAAGGTTTGGTTAATTTAGCAATTCATTCATAAACCTTTGATATTTTTGTATTCACGATATCCCTCTATTCTATTGAATCGTTTTCGAGAAGAAAACTTGCAGTTCAAGGATATCACAACCATCTCCCTATCAAGAAAATGCTATTAAATAAGTGTCTTTACTATAGTATAGTAACTTATACCAAGAGAATATCTTTCATTTAACCAACAACTTATTAATGCTGGTTCATTTAATCATTAAATACGTCTCTTTTTCTCTTTCTTGGCCTTCTGATTACCCTTCCATTCAGTGGTTATATAAATATCACACTAGTATTCTCAAGTGAAATAGGTTCCCCTCCTTTATCAAAAAAGGTCCACCTTCTGTTACACCTGTTAGAGTTTGAGTTATATCTGATTCACCCCACTAATCCCTATCATTTTGACAGCCTTTTCCTATTCATTTGTGGATCGTCTCCCCCTCATCATAATTACGGCAACAAAATAGTTCCGTTTCATTTTGGTATATTTTCAGAAGACTTTTTCAAAAAGATCCTCCCTCTTATTAAGTAATCGCTCCTGGCTCCCAACTGAAAGCAAAGCCGTCTCTGCAGCGGGATAGAAGCCCGTGATGGATTGAAAAAGACACCTCTTTTTTGCTTTGAAACTATTTTTCTATACTTTCGCAAATACGGTGAAAAACGTCCCCGGAGGCATATAAGCCGATTTAATTATTTCATAAAATTTCGCAAAATAATTCCAAATATCTAAACCCTTCATAGAATAAGGGTTTTAGACAGCGGCCTTTTAAAAAATAGAGAATGAAGGATTATTCGGAACTTTGCTGAAGAATTCGCCTTGAAATTTACTATTCAGTACGTCTGAGCACATCTTTGCTTGAAAAACCGTAGTTAAGCGACTTTGACTTTATGGTAAGGCTTTATTAATGTCTAATTGAACACTTGGCAGAACATTCAGAAAAATAAAATCCCAGAGGTGGTTTAAATTCAAACAACTACGGAAGATGTCAAACACTATCAATTTTCTGCACCAGAAAAATCAGATGGGGCGTCAGTGTATGAGTTGATCGAGAATATCCCGATCTTGGATTTGAATTCATCCTACAGTTACCTTCTTTGGTGTGAATTTTTCAGTGAAACCTCAGTGGTGGTGAAAGACGGAGAAGAGACAGTGGGATTTATTTCAGGCTTCATTCACCCCTCTTCTCCTGATACATTATTTATCTGGCAAGTTGCCGTCGCTGAAACAGAACGGGGAAATGGACTCGCAACAAGAATGATTGATCATATTTTGGATCGTCATGAAGTGAATTTTATTGAGGCCACGGTTTCACCCTCTAATCAACCTTCGCAGAAATTGTTCAAAGGATTGGCTGAAAAGAAAAAGGTACCCTGCTCCATTAGTGTCTGCTTTAAAGAAGAGGACTTTCCAGGAGAAGAACATGAACAAGAAAACACATTCAGAATTGGACCACTAAAAAAATAGGAGGACCTCATTTTTATGACTATTTCTAATCCGAAAACAGACTTGAATGTATTCGAAAATTATGAATCAGAGGTGCGCAGCTACAGCCGAAGCTTCCCTACCATTTTTGATAAGGCAAAAGGATATCAATTATGGGATAAGAATGGAAATGAGTACATCGACTTCTTCGCAGGTGCTGGGGCATTGAACTACGGCCATAACGATGATGCCATGCAGCAAAAATTGACCGAATATATTCAACGTGACGGACTCTTGCATAGT
Source organism: Halobacillus karajensis (assembly GCF_900108515.1). Taxonomy (GTDB): domain Bacteria; phylum Bacillota; class Bacilli; order Bacillales; family Halobacillaceae; genus Halobacillus; species Halobacillus karajensis. The sequence continues at coordinate 20,500 of NZ_FNWW01000007.1, forward strand.
CTGGATATGGCCACAAATCCCCGAGCAGAATTTTTGCAACAGTTCAATGAGGTCATTTTAAAGCCTAGAGATATGGATTATAAAATTATGTTTCCTGGCCCTACAGGAACCAATACCGTTGAAAGCGCGCTTAAAATTGCCAGAAAAGTGACGAACCGTGAAAAAGTGGTGACGTTCACGAATGCTTTCCATGGCATGACGATCGGTGCTTTATCTGTAACAGGAAATGCCTTCAAGCGTCATGGTGCCGGCATTCCGCTCCCATACAGCATGGTGATGCCTTTCGATGACTATATGGATCATTTCGATTCCCTGACTTATCTGGAAAAGATGATCGATGATGATGGCAGTGGCGTCGACCTGCCTGCAGCTGTCATCTTAGAAACCGTACAAGGAGAAGGCGGAATCAATGCCGCGAGTTTCGAATGGCTGAAAAGAGTGGAAGAACTCTGCCGCCGCCGCGACATCCTGTTGATTGTCGATGATGTCCAAGCAGGATGCGGCCGTACAGGTACATTCTTCAGCTTTGAACAAGCAGGCATTTCTCCAGATGTGATTTGCTTGTCCAAGTCGATCAGCGGAAGCGGGCTTCCGATGGCGATCACATTGATCAAGCCAGAATATGATATTTGGGGACCTGGTGAGCATAACGGAACATTCCGCGGCAACAACCTGGCCTTTGTGACAGCAGCTGAAGCATTGAACCACTGGAAAACCAATGAATTCAGCGATTCTATTCTGAATAAAAGTGAGCTTTTCAAAAAACGTCTGAATCAATTTGTAGAAGAATATCCTGAACTACAGGGGAAAGTCCAAGGTCGTGGGCTCATGCTAGGAATTTCGAGTGAAAAGGAAGGATTATCCGGGCAACTGGCTCAAGCAGCCTTCGAAAGAGGTCTTATCATTGAGACGTCCGGTCCAGACGATGAAGTTTTGAAGATCCTGCCACCGCTGATCATTGATGAAGAAGGTATTGAAAAAGGGTTAGATATCATTGAAGAAAGTATTAAAGCCGTCTTAGGCAAGGAGGAAGCAAAAGTATGAATGTCATTAAATTAGAAGATCTGCTAGGAACAGAACGCGAGGTAAAAGATGATAACTGGGCGAGCCGCCGTTTTTTGTTGAAAGACGATAACGTGGGTTTCAGCCTCCATGATACCGTTCTTTATGCCGGAACAGAAACCTACATATGGTATAAAAACCATATCGAAGCGGTGTACTGCATCGAAGGTGAGGCGGAAATTGAAACGGTGGAGGACGGTAAGAAATATCAAATCAAACCAGGGACGATGTATTGTCTGGATGGCCATGAAAAACACTACCTCCGTGCGAAAACAGACTTCAGAGTCGTTTGTGTGTTCAACCCAGCCCTTGTAGGAAATGAAATCCACGACGAAGAAGGCGTTTATAAACTTCCTGAAGAAAGCAGTAAGTAAAGAACGATAAAAAAGCCTGGTACTCTCAAATTTGAGAGTACCAGGCTTTTTTGTTTAATTAACACGATTTAATTCACAAAAACAGGGAATGGATTAGTGAGTTTTGATGTTGTAGCTCTTCGTTTCATAACGAATCTTTTAGTTCGGAAACCTATGAAAGAAAGGGGATCTTATGTTCAACAAAAGAAATTTAAATCCACGTCAACCTTCCCACAATAATGTATTGTACGCCAAACAAAAAAAGAAGCTAAGAAGGATAAAGAGCAAAACTGTAGGAAACCGTTTCTATTTTATTTAAAAAATCTCGTTTCCCGTTACTTTTTCGTTACCTTTATTAACCCATAGACGACATCCCAAACTAATCCGATTGCTAGAAGAACAAGAATCCATAACGTAGATTGCTCCCAAATAATTCGTATCGTTTTATATGCCTCACTGCCTTTAGTAAGTAAATCAGCTTGTGTTAACTCAAACATAAAATTTGGATTCCAAAATGCAGGTCCATTAACCATAATCAATACGGCTATTAATGAGATAAGATTAACTAGCGCCATATAAGTGACTAGCATAATTGTCCATTTTCCGTATACGAGCTTCAGACATTCTTTTATGATCCCAAAGCCAAAAATAAGGATAAGGAATAGATAAGAATGATATTGTTCTAAATTTAAAAAAGGAACTACACCAGAGAATCCCTCATGGAAAATCCAGATACCAAAATAGTTATTAGAAAAAGCAAATATGGCTATCAATAAAGTATAAACTGAAATATTAATAATGGGTTCATATTGTTTGATTTGTCTATTCTTATCTGGAATAGGAGCTAATTTTGATGGATGCCACTCATTTCCTGTTTTTAAAACTTTTGGATTAAGCCCTCCATAATAGTCTGCGATCGCAAATCCGAATGTGGTCCACCCAAAAGCTGAAGGAAGAGCGGTAACAAGTGAAACAATACACTCTATAAAATGTTGAAGAATAGAAACTGGATCGATAATTGTCTGAATGATGAATACACCAAAAATGACAGAAGCGGTCGAAATTAAAGCAATTTTTAATACCAAAATATAGGAATAATAAAATTCGGGACCAATAAGATAATTTTTTGTTCCCCTATATTTCTGTGCCAAATGACTTGGATTTCCTAACTCCAGTAAAACTTCTTCTACTTCTTTATCCGTAATGTTCCCGCCTTGAACTCGTTCCTCCAGCATATCCTCAATAAGGCCGCGGAGTTCTGCTGCAATATCCTTCCTTTGGGAGTGTGGCAGCTTTTGTGTGACCGCATAAATATAACGATCAATCATCTCCATCTGTTCCCTCTCCTTTAACTTCAATAATGTTATTCAAACGCTGGGCTATAGTCTTCCATTCATTTACCAGTAGTTCATACACTTCTTTTCCTGTATCACTTAATAAATAATATTTACGGGGTCTTGTTTCATTCGTGTCCCATTCACTAACGAGTAACCCTTGTTTTTCTAATCTTCTTAAGAGTGGATACATTGTCCCTGGCTCTACATGAATGCCTCTTTCAGCAAGCATAGTAACAAGTGAGTATCCATATTGCGGTTTTGAAAGTTGACTCAGTACTCCAATTGTAATCGTCCCGCGCCGCAATTCTTGCATTAACTTATCCATATATTCTGTTGCATCGTTCATGTTATCAACCCCTGAACTTATTATAGTGTATGACGCACACTATTGTGAAGCATATATTATAAAAAATAGGAAAAAGTTTTCGACAAACCTGTTATATTGTAATCTCATAAAAGGAATGCTGACAGCGCTTTGTTAAAGACTCCGTTTTAAAGACAAATAAAAACTCCTAATGGATTTTTGCTCCCTATTGCGGATGAAGGGTGAAAATCACACAAAAAAAGAGACCAAATCCTATCTCGATTTGGTCTGCTCATTCGTATTGCGTATATTTCTCCCTGGAAACCCACGTACATCCCATACAGGAGGGCGTTCCTTTATTGTTTTGGATATCAACACGAATGGAACATCATCTTTATATAAATAACAAGAGACTTAAAGCCATGACAGCCATCCCCGCGACAACACCATAAATCGACAGGTGAGCTTCTCCATACCTTCTTGAAGCAGGAAGCAATTCATCTAAAGAAATGAATACCATGATACCCGCTACCCCGGCAAATAGAATGCCGAACATCAAGTCATTCAAGAATGGCATGAAAATAAGGTAAGCAAGAATCGCGCCGACCGGTTCAGCCAAACCACTTAAGAATGAAAGGTTAAACGCCTTTTTCTTGTCTCCTGTCGCATAGTACACGGGTACGGAGACGGCAATACCCTCTGGTATGTTATGAATCGCAATGGCAGCCGCGATAGCAATCCCCAACCCAGGGTCATTCAAAGCTGCGGTAAAGGTTGCGATCCCTTCTGGAAAGTTATGAATCGCAATCGCAAGCGCTGTGAACGTTCCCATTTTCAATAAATCTGGGTCCTTAACGGCTGTTTGACTCTTCGACATGTCTTCCACTTTTTTCACTTCGTGTGGATTCCCTGCCTTAGGTATGAATTTATCAATCAATGCAATAACAAGCATTCCTCCGAAAAAGGCACCGACCGTCGTCCACTGTCCTGCTTCGTTCCCCATTGCCGAAACAAGTGAATCTTGTGCTTTAAAAAAGATTTCAACCATGGAAACATAAATCATGACTCCTGCAGAAAAGCCGAGGGCAACCGATAGGAATTTCGTGTTTGTCGTCTTGGCAAAAAATGCGATCAGACTCCCTACCCCCGTGGCTAAACCAGCAAGGAGAGTAAGACCAAATGCTAACAACAAGTTTTCCATTGTACCTCTCCTTCAATTCGAACATTTTCTTATTCCCATTGTAACGAAAGTTTTTCCTTAGTGCAACTTTTTTAGTTTTAGTTATATTTTATGTGCCCATTTAAAAAATGACACCATTTCTTTGAAACTTTTATATTCATATTTATTTCGTCCTGTGCATAATCTATCCTTTTTGAAATAAAAAGAAACCCATGGAAAGGTTCATAAAAATAAACCACCATCCTTATCGGACCGTGGTTCTTCTTCAATCGTCAAGAAAAATATTGAAAATGAGCTTCTACCCGGGCCACTGTTTCTAACGTCCCCGGTTCGATCGGTGTAGCTGTTGCTCCAAGCCCCTCACTTTTTTGGTAACTTTGCATAGGAACAGCAGGAGGGGAGTCGATTTCCTTGATTTTCACTGGGGTGGGATCAAGGTTTAATCCTAATGTACTAGCAATGGTCTGAGCATTGGCCCCTGCATTCCGGAGCGCCACTTTTAAAGCATCCTGATAATTTTGATACGGGTCTTTCACCGTAAACTCAAAGTTTGATATGCGGTTTGCTCCATTTGCGACCGCTGTATCGATAATATAGCCTGTTTGACTGACGTCCTCTATCGTGACATTAAACGTATGAGTCACTTGATAGCCTCTGAAAACCTGTTGGCCATCCACATAATCATATTCCGGAAAAATGAAATAATCGGCCGTTTGAATGTGGTCTTCAGGAACACCCGCCGCCATCAACTGTGTCCGTACCTGTTCCATGATCTGGGCATTTTCCTGTTGGGCTTTTTCCAGGTTCATGTCTTGTGTGACCGCCCCAATGTTCACATTCACTACATCCGGGCAAACATGAACTTTACCGGTCCCGTTTACTTTGAGGAGCCGTGACTCCCCTTCTCTTGCCTGCCTTACTGGTTGATAATACATGACGCACCCCTCCCATTTTAATACATGTAAAAAGGAAAGAGATTATGTCACAACCACGAAAGGAAAAAAAATCCTATACTTTTATTTCCATTTATTGAATAGATAGTAAAAGGGGGTGTCAATGGTGGAGAGACGAAAGGATCGAAGAAAAGATACAAGTGTTTATAAAACGATCATCACAAATGGGCTGAGGACCCAAGGAAGGAAAAAACGTGTCCTTATTTTAGGGGCAGGAATAGCCGGACTTGTCTCCGCTTCGCTCTTAAAACAAGCAGGGCATGAAGTGATCCTCCTTGAAGCCAATGATAGGGTTGGAGGAAGAATTCATACGATCAGGGAGCCTTTTAGCAACGGGAATTACATAGATGCAGGTGCCATGAGAATTCCCACCAATCATACACTTGTGCAGACCTACATTGAAAAGTTCGGGCTCTCGACGAATCCCTTTACGAACACGAATCCGAATGATCTACTGATGATCAATGGGCAGCAAGTTTACAGACAAGCCTATGAACAAAATCCTGATCTTTTAAAATTCGACCTTGCCCCACACGAACAGGGGAAAACGGCCAGCGAACTTTTTCTGTCTGCTGTCCAACCTTTTCTGGATATTTATGAGAACAGTACAGATGCCGAAAAAGATCGCTTAGCAAAGGAATTTTCCGACTACTCCATGGGAGAATATCTGCGCGAAAACCCTTTTGGTCCTTCCCTTTCCAGTAATGCCGTTCGAATGATCAAAGTGGTGCTTGGCATCGAAGGGTTCCCTGAGTTTTCTTTTCTGGATATATTAATCGATATCACCTTCCCCATTTTCAAAGGGGATACCCAATTCATCGAAATCCAGGGTGGGAACGATCGACTGCCCCAGGCGTTCCTTCCGCAGTTAATTGATAACATATATTTTGATCAAAAAGTCATCAAAATCATCCATCACCATAACCGGGTGACCGCCTATGCTGAAGACCAACGATTTAAAAAACAAACATGCTGGTCCGCGGATCTTCTGCTCACAACCATCCCTTTCAGTGCAAGTCAGTTCATCGACATTCGTCCCTATGGCTGTCTCTCTCAGAGAAAATGGCAGGCAATTAGAGAAGTCATCAATGTACCAGCCGTCAAAATTGGAATCGAATTTAAATCACGCTTTTGGGAGAAGTATCCATTTGGCCACATTGTTACTGATTTCCCTACCCGTTTCGCGTATCAAGCTAGTCACCATCAGGGCTTGTCAGGGCCAGGTATCCTCTTGGCAAGCTATACATGGGGGCAAAATGCCCTTTTATTCAACAGCCTAAGCCATAAAGAAGCCACCAAACAAGTGCTTGAAGATCTTGCTCGTGCCTACGGATCGATCGTTTATGAAGAGTACTTGCAAAGCGTTGTGTATAATTGGAGCCAAAATCCCTTTTCTGCGGGATGCTTTACTTTATTCACCCCTGGTCAAAGTCGGGATCTCGAAGAAGTGATCCCTCAGCCGGAAGGGAGAATCCATTTTGCCGGGGAGCATACCTCGGTGTACCATGGCTGGATTGAAGGAGCTGTGGAATCTGGCATCCGCGCAGCCATAGAGATGAACCAAAGGTAACAAGAGAAAGTGCCCTTTGGATCTCTTCCTTCTTCGTACCGGGTATTCAGCTTTCTGGATTTCAGGATCACGTGCCCATCATCCAAATCTCCCACTTAAAAAAAGCACGTGCCATATGAAAAAGGCACATGCTTTTTTTACTTTAGTCTTCTGTTTCTTCTTCTTTTGCTTCCTCTTCTTCGTTCGTGCTCAATTCTTCTCCAGTCCCATTCCAAATTTTCACCGACTGGTTTTCCTTTTTGACAGGATACACGACCTTATACTTCTTCTTTTGAACTTCTCCATCAATCGTCTCTTCAGCAGATAAAAACGCAGTAACTTCAACCTGGTCCTCTTTAGGATCTGCGACTAAGTTATCTACTTGCACACTCAGTGTATTGTTATAGCCAGAGCGGAACTTTTCAAATGAAATGTCCTCCTGCCAGCTGCTGCTCAATAACGAATAAGCAGTAACGAAGTCACCCTGATTAATGCTATCGTAAAAATACTGCACCATATAGCTCGCTTGTTCAGCATCTGTCCCTGTGACAGGAGATGTCACCTGGTCGGTTAGCTCAGGAAATTCTGGAAGGGAGCGCATCGGTGAATCACTCCACCGTCTGACCATCGGCAGGACATCAGCAACGGGGATGCTGAAGCCGATTGTTTCCTCATCCATCTTCGCGGAGTTGATGCCGATCACTTCTCCTGTTTTTCTATCCAACAGCGGGCCGCCGCTGTTTCCAGGAGAGATTGGAGCTGATATCTGGTAAAGGTTTTTATAATGAAAAGGCTCGATATCTAATGTACGGTCAAGACCGCTAATTTCTCCGCGCGTGACTGTATTTTGCAGCCCTAATGGACTCCCAAGTGCCAGGACTTCATCCAATAGTTCAGCTGTATCTTCCTCCCTGACTGGAAGGGGGGCCTTCCCTTTCATTCCTGGGACGCGGACAACGGCGACATCAACGTCACGACTGAGCCCGATAACATCCCCGGGCATCTTTTTCCCGTCAGAGGTTTTGACATTCACACTTTCTGTATTGGCTACAACGTGAGCATTGGTCATGATGTCACCTTTATCATTGTACAAAAACCCCGAGCCCACGGTTCCATCTTCAAGTTCAATCTGGACGACAAGTTTTTGAGATTCAAAAATAATCTCCTGGGTCCCTTTCGGTACTTCTCCCGCTTCTTCATCATCCGCAGGAGGCTGCGCCAGAACAGCAGAAACTTGCATATCTTCTTCCACAGCATGTATTACATAGAAAACGCCCGCAATTCCGCCACCAAGGATAAGAAGAGTGGCGAGAAGGCTGATTATCCAAGAGCGTTTCATCTTCATCCCCCTATTCAACTAACCACTCCATCTCGCTAATTTCGACAGAGTATTCTCCTTCTTCTAATTCATAGTGCATCTTTTCAAAGTTTCCTAGATCTTTTGGATTTAAGTAATTCGGAAAAACTTTCACTGCTTCGGAACGAACAGCCTTCCCGTCTTTATTAAGGATGTCGTATTTTACAGTTACTTTACTGATGATCTGGGTGGCAACACTCTTTAGCTCACCGCTCACTTTGTAGTCTCCGAACTCATCTTTCGTTATGGATAGATCCACTACTTCAAGGGCCTGGGTTTCGTTACGCAGTTCATCCTTTGCCGCCTGCTGCATCGCACTTTCCAGCCTTTGCTGCTCCGCTTGCTCAAAGGCTTCCTTTTCCTGCTGGATCCTCTCTTTCAGCTGGATTAATTTTTTATCGTTCGAGACGTACTGCAGCCCTTGATCAATAGTGGCGATGGCTTCTGTATATCGTTTTTCTCCTGCAGCTGCTTCCGCTTTCTTCGTTGACTGGTTGATGATTTTCTCGTAAATCTTTTCTCTTACCTTTGAGGCTTCTTCCAAATTGAGATGGGACAATGTATCAAGCTTTGCCGCCAGCTCATCAACATCAGTGATTTTGGAAAGTTCCTGATTGACTTCCTTCAAAGTGAGCTTGGAATCCAATTCATTCATTTTAGGTACGAGTGTCACTAAGAGACGACTGTTTTCCTTCCTTAAAGCTTCCTGAATGGCTGACAGTTCCTTATTCGCTTCTTCGAGTGAACCGTCTTCAATCAACTGACCCACAGCCTCGAGCTCATTTTCCCAGCTGAGTGCTTCCTGTACATGATTCAGTTCGTTCTGGAGCGCTTCCACTTCCGGACGGTGGTTGATCGCCCCAACCAGCAACTTTTCCGCTTCCCTGTACTCCCCTTTGAGCGCCACTTCTTCGGCTTCTTTTTTCATTGCTGCTACTTCATGATTGATATCTTTTTGATAATCGTAGACAAAATAAAGGGCTACCCCCATTACAACCAAAAGGATTACAGGTGTAATGATTGGCAACCACGATCGTCTTGCCTTATTATTTGATTCAGACGCACGTTCAAGGTTTTTTCCACATTGAGAACAAAAGCGGGCGCCATCATTCAATTCATGGTTACAATGAGGACATTTGATCAAAGTCCCGTCCTCCCTTTCTCTCACTTCATCATTTTAACAACTCATCCATCCTTATTTATTATAGCACGCCTTTTCCCGATTTCGTAAACGTCATAGGTCCTTTTTTTAAAAAAATCATGGCTATACAGGTAAAGCGCACGGCCCGTTTTTCTCGTCCTGCATAAAATGGTATCACTCACATTTGAGAGGAGGGTATTGATGGCCAATCGCGCGAATGAAAATCAGCAAAAGAGAAAGCCCTCAAAACCATGCTGTGGACGTAAACGTAAAGGAACGTCCCGTTAAGCTATTAGAGCCGCAGATGAGGAGCGGCTCTTTTTCAGATTGCTCCAGGTTCTTTCGTCACAGGAATGTAATCGTTTTGTAGGTATTTTGTCTTTGTTATAGGGACACCCCCTTGTTAAAATAGGCAGAGTGAAAATTTTGAAAGGGGACTCTCCTATGAATAAACACTTATTATCCCTTCTACTTTTGCCTATTTTGTTGATCAACTTCACTCTCCCGGTGTCCGCCGATGAAGGGGACAAGCCGGTTCAAAATATAGAGACGAAATCAATGTCTATAGATAAGAAAACGAAGGAAACCGACCGTTTCCCTGAAAAAGAGAAGCAAGCGAAACTAGCGGATGCTTCCAAAACGGATGTCGAACGAACAGTAGCTGTCGAAGCAACTGCTTACACGGCTTGGTGTGAAGGATGCAGTGGTGTTACTTACACGGGCATTGACCTTCGTGCCCATCCGGACCAAAAAGTGATTGCCGTCGACCCAAATATCATCCCATTAGGCTCTAAAGTCCGTGTTCCCGGCTATGGTATTGCCGTCGCAGGGGATATTGGCGGAGATATTGAAGGGCATCGGATCGATATTTTTATAGCCCAGCAAGAAGACGCCCTTGACTACGGGCGCCAGCAGATTGAAGTAGAAATTCTGAATTAATCCTTTTTCTTATATTTTAAAAGCGGCTCCCTATATAATAAGGAAGCCGCTTTTTATTAGTCTCGGCTGAATCTTGTCCGGCGCGCGCATTTATCTAAGTAAAAGCTTTCCACACCACGGGTATGAAGCGCCACACCATCTTCTAAAAACCACCATGTTCCACGGTCCAGCTGTTTGATAATAAATTCGGAAGTTTCACGTTCATCCATCTCTTCACTTAATTCAAGATCATGAGTCACCACACGTTTGCTGTCCAGTAAAAAAATAACGTGCCATTCTTTTTTCTTCGCCATATGAACACTCCTCCAGCTATGTAGTTACTACTTAAATACCCAGGTTCTTTATAGTTTAATCTTAAAATTCTTTCTCATACATCTTCTAGCTCTTAACTAAATCCCCTCCCATTCGTTAAACCGCAACAAAAAAGCCACGCCTAAAGAGCGTCGCTTTCGGATCAGCCTTTATGTAGGGGGAGGTACGCCGGATGTACGCCGGGAAGTTCTCCGGTTTGCTTTGGCACAAACAAAGAAAAACCAGCGAGTGACATATGAGCGAACGACAGGTATAAGACATCCCTCCAATAAATGTGATCGATCATCCTGTCTAGCCTTTAAATGAACCACTTGTCCTCTTTGAATCGTGTTCCTTCTACGAAAGGCTGAGGGTTATTCTCTTTGTACAACCATTGTATGCATAAAGATTTACAAATAGACGAGTCTCCGTTATAATATCCAAAGTTCTAAAATCAAAGTAAACAAATAGGAATTAGGAGGAATAACATGCAACAGCAGACTGTCACCGAAACGGTTCAAGAAAAGAATCGTTCTACTGTCATCGCTCCTTTAGATCCAGTTCAGAAACCATTGGTCTGGATCGGCGCGATCGTTTCTCTGCTTTTATTTATAACAATTATTTCGGTCACTACTTTTACCCAAGGGGTTCTATTCTTAATCGGACTTGCCTTCGGGCTCGTGCTTCTGCACGCAAGATTCGGCTTCACTAGTGCCTTCCGACGACTGATTTCCGTCGGAAATGTGCAGGGACTTCAGGCGCACATGTTGATGCTCGCTGTTGCCACAACCTTGTTTGCCATTATTTTGGCCACTGGTTTCAGCTTTACAGGCACAGCCCCTGCAGGCTATGTCTTCCCTGTCGGTGTGAGCGTTGTTTTCGGTTCCTTTCTTTTCGGGATCGGCATGCAGCTTGGTTCTGGCTGTGCTTCAGGGACGCTGTACACCGTTGGGGGCGGAAAATCATCCATGATCCTGACATTGCTCGGATTCATCGGAGGTTCTGTGCTTGGAGCCTACCATATCGGGTTCTGGCGCGAGACCCCTTCCCTGCCTGCGATTTCTCTTGCGGAATCCACAGGGTTTGGATACTTCGGCGGCTGGATCTTGCAATTGGCCATTTTCCTCGGCATTTACGGCATCACCGTTAAAATCGCCAAGAAAAAGAATCCACCGAAAATGGCACCACTTAAAACGACCACAGGTCTTAAAAAATTGTGGCGCGGGGCTTGGCCATTGTTACTTGCGGCTGTACTTTTAGCCGTATTGAACGCGATCACACTCGCCGTTCGCGGAAATCCTTGGGGCATCACATCAGCCTTCGCCCTGTGGGGATCCAAGTTCATCCAAATGTTCGGTGTTGATGTAGCAAGCTGGACATACTGGGCGGACGACGCGGCTCCACTGAACCAAACCGTACTCGCAGATTCTACAAGTGTCATGAACTTCGGAATCATTCTTGGTGCCTTCATTGCGGCAAGCTTCCAGGGCAACTTCAAACCAGGAAAAATTAAACCAGGCGTAGCAACGGCTTCCATCATTGGAGGAATTTTGATGGGTTACGGCGCACGTCTTGCATTCGGCTGCAACATTGGTGCTTATTTCGGCGGTATCGCTTCCTTCAGTCTGCACGGCTGGGTATGGATGATCATGGCGCTCATCGGAACCTATCTTGCCTTGTTCCTGCGTCCGCTGTTCGGCATGAAAAACCCGAATCCGAACGATTCCATCTGCTAATTTGAAAATACTCATAGAAATCAGGCTGTCGAGATAACCTCGACAGCTTTTTCTATGTAAAATTACTGTCACTGTTTTAGCTATTTTCAAAAAAATGTGGTATGATAAAGGCAGATAAAGGATACACATAAGAAAAGGACCACAGCTGGCACTGCGGTCCTCCCGGATAAGCGCTTCTGCCAAAGGGCGCAGCCTGTAAAATAGACTCACCCGCATTCACGTCAGAATAGGGAGTCTATTTTTTTATGCGTAAAATCGCGACAACTAAGCCGAGAACGGACACGATGAACGAACTGAATGCGATCATCACCATCAACGATTCATACATACTCAGAGGCATCACCCCCTTTACTCTGGGGTTAGCCGACACCCTATTCAATTGGCAAAAGCACGATCCATTTTAAATTATAGCATGTCTTCCACTTGAAATAGACAGTCTTTTTGGACTATTGTCAATTAGAATGGAAATAATCGTTCAAGCATTTTAGTGTTACCATGAAGAAAGGATTGATAAGATCCCCATAGAAGAAAGGAGTCGCCCTATGTACATAAAATTTTTATTAGCGGCAGTCATTTTTTTAACAACCACGGCAGCTCTATGGTTTTTCAACAATAAAAACAGTGAAGAGGCTTCCCTTAACGCGTGTCAAGACGATCGGTTTTGCTCCTTTAATGAATTAACAGAGGTTTATGAAGAAGGAGAAGATTGGGAGGTTGTCAAAAGCACGTACGGCGATGATCGCTGGCTTGTCAGCGCGATCCATGGCGGTGGAATCGAAGAAACCACTTCCACTTTAGCAGAAGCCATTGCTGGAGCTTCTTATCCTTACTATTCTTTCAAAGGAAGGTTAACCTCAAATAACTTCAGCAACCTGCATATTACATCCACTCACTTTGATGAACCACAGGCTTTGGAAATGGTCGCAAAAGCTAGGCATCACATTTCCATTCATGGGACATCGGGGGAAGAACGTGAAACATTCATCGGCGGTTTGGACAAAGAGCTCAAGGCGCTAGTAAAAAAACATTTAGAGAAAAAAGGTTTTTCAGTCGAAGAAGCCCCTGAACATCTCGATGGTGACCACCCCGCCAATTACGTCAATAAAACGAAAACAAAACAAGGGGTACAAATTGAAATTACGCGGGCACAGAGAAAAGCCTTTTTTAAAAACGGGGATATCCGTTTTCAATCAAGAAACGATGCTTCTAACGAAACCGAAGCCTTCCATGCTTATATAAAAGCGATCCAAGCGGCAATGAGGGAATATCAGTGACTCTGCCGCTCCTTTTCACTAAATCAATGATCTTAATTGGCTGCGCTCTTTTTACTCACCATCAAGCTCATAGCGTTTAATAGGAGCGTAACGATGAGAAGAACCGCTGCCACAGACGCCACTGCACCTGTTGTATCCATAAGGGCCGACCAATCCTCTATCGAGACTAGGTGATACGTATAGAAAAGTTGAAGACACAAGGACACCGCACAAGCACTTAGACTCAAAATGCCCCATTTCAAAGCGGATCGTCTGTGATCACCAAGCAAATGAATGAGAGGAAGTATCCAGGCAATTAACCCAAGGACAAGACTGCCGATATTCAGCAAACTAAACATGCAAAGCACCTCGTTCTATTTTTTTAATATGTTCTAATGCTCCACGAATCAGATGTGAACCCTAGCTACCTAAGACTCTAAATAAAAAGAATCCCCCACCTTTTTAAATTCGTCCTTTTCTCTCGTTTTCCTTTATCTCCCTCTTTTCTTTGGAATGTAAAACGGATGCTCCTTTAATTATTGATCAATATTAATTACAAATGAGGTAATTGAATGGGATATAAAGGATTAGTGTCTATTCCTATAGAAGTAACCATAATGTTAAATGTTTATAATGGAGGGTAAAGCAATGGCGAATTTGGGTCAGAAACCACTTATAGTGGGGGAGAAAATGATTCTAAGACCTTTTAAATGCGATGACCTTCCTTATATGGAGGAATGTTTAAAGGATTCCGAAGTATGAAAACGGACAGGAAGTGCTCCAGATTTTGATAGGGATGCCGTCTATCATTGGTACAATACAAGAAATGAACAAACAGATCGCTTAGATCTTGCTATTGTGGATCAATCCCAAGACATCTTAGTGGGAGAAGTTGTCATTAATTCCTATGACGAGAAAAATAACAGCATGAATTTTAGAATACTTATTGGACCAAGAGGAAGAGAACGTGGTTTAGGAACGGAAGCAACCCAACGGATGATTGATTATGTCTTTAAAAACACTAAACTAAATCATTTAACTTTGAGTGTTTATGATTTTAATCCAAGAGCTAAGCATGTTTATGAAAAGGTTGGGTTTGTTGTAGAAAGTATAGATGAAAGTGAGTTAGAGTTTGAGGGCGAATGGATAGATTCTATAAATATGAAATTGACACGAGAAGATTGGCGGAAAAATAAAGGAATGTAAAATTGAATTAGATTATAGAAATGGCTCTCTATTGAACGATCGAGAGCTTTTATCTGAAATTAATTTATAAAAATCGAACGCTTGAGTTACAAACTCAAGCGTTCGATTTTTATTGCAGCTCTACACTGCTCATAAAGCTAAGGTACAAACTGCATACGATCATCAGACTGACAATCAGAGCAGCCGCGACCGTATTACGTTTGACCATGAGCCATGCCAAGTATAGGAACGCCCCCGCGATTATGAAGAAAAGGAAACTCAGCATATTCGGGGCAAAGACGAGGGGACCATACCCATCCATCACAGTAAAGCTGCGAAAAAGAAAGGATGGTTCATGCTCGCTCATCATTTGAGAGATATCCCGAGGAGGTTCCTGTTCCGTCATATATCCGGTGGCAGTATAAACAAATAACACAAGCAGGCTTTCCGCTTTCCACCAACGCTTGGGTGAAAAAGAAGGCCGGTTCTCAACTAGTTTCTTCATTAGGAAGCCATTAATAAATGCAAATAACAACAAAATAATAAATAAAAGATGTTTAATTAGTAATGCCTGGCCATATGGAAACATCCATGAGGAGATAAGGTTTTCCGTCAGCGTCAAACTCATCGAGATCCCTGTTAGCGCAATCCATACCATACAGCCAACAGCTACTTTCGTAAACCAGCCCACAAAGTTCGACCAGTTTCCCTCTTCTGTAACGAAAAAGCTCGCAACTAGCAAAATACCTGACCAACACCCGACCGTAAGGAAATGAATCGTGTGAAACACGGCACCTTGAACAGAGTTCATACTCGCTGAGTGCCCAATTAAACTTTGTAAGACAATCATGGCGATCACTACAAGCAAACTCAGTGCAAAAGCAACCCTTTTTCTATGAATGGCGTTTATAATTAACATATGGAGCAAAGCTAAAAGAAGGAGAAGAACCCAGGCCCTTCCTCCTTCAATATTTGTCAGTACATAAGTAAGACTGGACAGCCAGCCCCCTTCCCTATACGCCTGTAGCGATGTTGCCAGTTCGATAACCGGCACCATAGCGAAGACAGGGATACCTAGAGTAAAGAGAAACCAAGCTTTTCCCGGGATGGCAAGCTTCACCTTTCTCTCTTCAGGGACAAGCGCTAGAATTCCTGCCCCAAGCAAGATGGAAAGGCAAAGGTATAGCCCTCCATTTGTCAAAGCGTAAATCATGATTTCTTCCTTACTCCTAAGAATACTAAACCAGCTGTTAGGAGTAGACCAATCGCAATTACCGGCAACAACCATGAAGTTCCGTCACTTTCCTGATTCTCTGTCGCTTCATTTTGTTCTTCTTCCGATGATTCAGGTGTTGACTCTGCTTCCTCTCCCTCGTTAGCGGAAGAGTCTTCAGATGCTTTTTCCTCTTCTTCAGAAGAATCCGCCTTGTCACCACCCTCATAATTAAATGTCAACGTATTCTCCATGACATGCCCGTCTTGACCTATAATGCTGTAGAAGACCTCGATTTCACCATTTTCCGCTTCTTCAGGCACCTCGAATTCAAGGACATTCTCAGGGGAATGAGTGAACGTTTCAATCGTGAATTCTTCTCCCTGTTGATCACTCACCGTCAAAGCGTTTGGCTCTTGTACAGGGGAGTCAAAGGTTAATGTGACAACTGGGGTATCTGAAGTCACCGTCCCTCCCCCTTCAGGAGTCGAACTTTTCAAATGGGTATGCGCTTCTACCGTCACCGGCAAGAGGAACGCAAAGAGTACAAAAAGCATCGCTATATGTTTCATTATTCATTCTCCTCTTTCCATCTATTTCACAAGCCTTAGTCATTAGGCAGTGGATCATTATCCCCCTCTATTTATAACAGAACAGGTCTTGAAAAACTAGAATAAAAGATGGACAATTTCGTGAACACAACCTCGCCACCAATCAACCGTACCCACTTCTATGGACGCTTTCTTACAGATTTTCTATCTTCTCCCAAATGCTGTTCGTATAGGCGATTTTCAACCTTCTTCTTACCATATTTTTTGGGCTTATACTTCCATAGGAAGCTGGCCGAAGATTAAATGACAAGAGAGGGTAAAGTTACAATTTCCAGACATAAAAACTTATGGGAAACTTTATTCCCAGGCGATCCCCTATACCTATTCTTCCTCATCCCTTTGATATTCCAGAATGTCACCAGGCTGGCATTCCAGTGCTTGACAAATCGCTTCCAAAGTTGAGAAACGAACGGCTTTGGCCTTGCCATTTTTCAATATCGAAAGGTTCGCCATCGTAATCCCGACCCTCTCTGAGAGCTCGGTTACACTCATTTTCCTTTTCGCCAGCATCACATCAATATTTATCACTATTGCCATTGTACTCACCTCAGACCGTCAGATCATTTTCTGATTTTATGTGGATAGCCTCTTGTAAAAGCCTTTGGAGAACAGCCGCAAAGACGGCAATGACTGTGGAAGCAAAAATAATGAACATTCCGATCAAAATCAGACCAGGTGCGTCGTCCACCTCCGCTAGAATATAGATAAGTGGCATAAATATAACATAAAGAATGCTTATGATGAGCGCACAATGTTTGATCCTTTTCAGCGCTTTTACAGATAAATCAGAGAAGGCTTTATTTTTGTCGATAAAGCTCAACAGTTGATACGCCTGATACAAGGCAAAGTAAAAAGGAATTGTCGTCCCATACACATAAATCAAGACAAGCGCCTCAATTAAAGGGAAATCAGTGAATATTTCAGCTGCATAATCGGCCATGCCGGGTACGAAGAATAGGCATAACGCAAGAATAGGCAACCCGAGAAGAATGACAGCCACTTTCAAAAAGAGTGTTGTTCCATGTTTCATAAATGATAGCACCTCATTTCATTTGGTCCATTTTATTATAGCCCCTCATTTATCGTTTTTCAATAAATTTATATTAATTAACAAAACAAAATTATTGTTATTACTTTTAATGACCATAAAAAAAAAGACCGCCAGCTCGTTTCCTTTGCCGGCAGTCTTCCTCCTTATGTGTGCCATTAATATGGATCTGCTTCATGACTTTTCTTCACAGCATCTTCGGCTGCTTCATTCTGAGCCAACGACCCTTGGCCATATTTAGACTTTCCTGCTTCACGGCCGGGAACTTCACGATCTCCCGCCATTATCTTCATTTCCTTCATTTTCGCTTCAAGGCCTTCCTTCACCCGGCGTCCGTACTCTTCGTCTGCTTGTGTGAAATGTTCAATCATGGCATCCTGGATGCGTTGGTCACAAACGGCCAGAGCATTGGAGAGGTTTTTGATTAATTCATCACGCTCCCAATCCTCAAAGCTGCGGTACGTATGACCAGCTTGACCGTAGTTGTTCGGACGATCAATAGGTTCACTCATGGCCGCCGCATGATAGGTAGGCTCATGAGGCGGTGTTTTCGCTCCATCAGCCTCTTGAAAGCCACCCTTCATGGAAGGTTCGTAGTTAATATGTGGGTTTTCTCCTGATTCTCTTGGATCACGGGTATCCATCTGCCCGCGCTGCTGATTTGTGCGAACACCCGTTTTTGGAGCGTTTACCGGCAACTTCAAATAGTTCGCTCCTACACGGTAACGCTGCGTATCGGAATAGGAGAACGTCCGTCCCTGCAACATTTTATCGTCAGAAAAATCCATGCCATCAACAAGAACACCTGTCCCGAAAGCCGCTTGTTCGATCTCCGCGTGAAAGTCTTCTGGATTACGGTCAAGGACCATACGCCCAACCGGGTGCCAGGGGAACTGGTCCTCAGGCCAAAGTTTCGTATCATCAAGAGGATCAAAATCCAGTTCCGGATGGTAATCATCATCCATGATCTGAACAAACAGTTCCCATTCCGGATACTCTCCACGCTCAATCGCTTCATAGAGGTCCTGGGTGGCATGACTTACGTTTTTGGACTGAATCATGTCTGCCTCTTCTTGAGTTAAATTACGGATGCCCTGTTTTGGCTCCCAGTGATACTTCACAAGCACCGCTTCGCCTTTGTCGTTCACCCATTTGTAAGTGTTCACTCCAGACCCTTGCATATGACGGTAGGTTGCCGGGATCCCCCATGGGGAGAACAAAAAGGTGATCATATGAGTCGCTTCCGGCGTGCGGGAAACGAAGTCAAACATCCGCTCCGGATTTTTCACATTAGATGCCGGATCTGCTTTAAAGGCATGAATCATATCCGGAAATTTCATTGCATCACGGATAAAGAAAATCTTTAAGTTGTTGCCGACTAAATCCCAGTTGCCATCTTCGGTATACATTTTAACCGCGAAGCCGCGCGGATCGCGGTCTGTTTCCGGTGCGTCCTTTGCCCCTGCCACCGTTGAGAAACGGACCATTAGCGGTGTTTTCTTCCCTGCTCCAGAAAACACTTTCGCCCGGGTGTATTTCTCTACCGGTTCGTCTCCTACTTTTCCGTACGTTTCAAAGTAGCCAAATGCTCCAGATCCTCTGGCATGCACAATCCGTTCCGGCACTTCTTCACGATCAAAATGAGAGATCTTTTCAATAAAGTGATAATTCTCAAGCGTAGCCGGACCACGATTACCAATCGTACGGATATTTTGGTTATCCGTCACAGGGCGTCCCTGTCTCGTCGTCAAGGTCTCCCGTTCTACGTCCTGCTGATTGGAATGCTTCTTATCTTTGTCTTTCGCCAATCTAATAACCTCCTCACACAGAATGAATCGGCTTTAGCTTAACTCTCATCAGAAAAATTATACAAATACTACCTATTTTTTGTAACTCATTCCACATGCAATGTCCTGAATGAAGGTCTTACAAAAGGGAGATGGTCAAAGAAAGGTTAAACGTGTTGCCAAGCAACAAAAGATCCGGCAACTTAGAGGAGAAGGCAGTGAGGCTGGATAAATCTCCACACGGATAGGGGTTCCCCATTAACTTTTTCATCATTTCCCAGACAATAAAAAAAGCCCAGCCACTGGCTGACTTTTCTCATACCTTATGTGGATGGATGACGATCGACAATTGATAATTGGCCCATTGATTTAATTCTACCAAAAAATCATCCAATCGTTCATGAGAGGGAAATTGACACTCAAGAAGATAACAACCATTTCCACTAATTTTATAATTATTTATCACCCATTCCTTTTCTCCTTTAACAAATTCCAGATAAGGTTGATGGTTCGTATTTTTGGTAAAAATCGTGATAAACGCATGAACCAGATACCCCATCTTCACTTGATTGACGTTAATGGTATATCCTTCAATGATTCCTTGGTCTTCCAATTTAACTACCCGGGCTGCAGCTGCTTGTCCAGTCAAATGTACGTAATCACCTAGTTCCTTCATTGTAATGCGACTGTTTTTGGATAATTGATCCAGGATCTTTAAATCTGTGGAATCCAACATTTGATTAAATCCTTTCATTCTTAAAGTAAAAACACGAAAAGACTTGATTTTATCTATGTCCTTCAATCTTTATCTAAGTATAAAATAGAGGTAGAAAATATGAAAGGAGTGGGATTTATGAAAATAAAACATATTCGAAATGCAACCCTTCAGGTAGAATATGCAGGAAGGATATTTTTAATAGATCCAATGCTTGCGGAGAAAGGAACCTATCCTCCCTTCCCAGATTCAGCAAGACAAGATCAGAAAAACCCATTAGTAGATTTGCCGATATCTGTGGATGATGTGATCAAAGACGTAGATGCGGTCATTGTGACCCACCTGCATCTGGACCATTTTGATGAGGCAGCCAAAGAGGTATTGCCAAAGGAAATAAAACTATTTGTACAGAATGAAGACGATGGTCAAGAAGTGAAAAAAGCGGGTTTTCAAAATGTTGAAGTTTTGACAGAACATAGCGTTTTCCAAGGTATACAACTCATCAAAACAGACGGACAGCATGGCAGAGGGGAAATAGTAAAAATTGCCGGTCAAGTATGTGGGATTGTCTTCAAACATCCTGAGGAACAGACGTTATACGTGGCTGGAGATACGGTATGGTATGAGCCCGTTCAAAAAGTAATCGACGACCACCAGCCAGATATCATTGTTGTCAATGGCGGGGACAATCAATTCCACCAAGGGGGCTCGCTCGTCATGGGAAAAGAGGATATCCATGCTGTATCTAAAGCCGCTCCCCACGCTAAAATGATCGTCGTTCATATGGAAGCGGTTAATCACTGGACATTATCAAGAAAAGAACTAAACGACTTTCTTTATGAAGAAGGAATCCATTCACACATTTACGTTCCTGATGACGGAGATGTTTATTCTTTTTAAACATGGGTTCGATCAATGAAAGGTTTTAGATCCGTCCATTATTCAAAACTCCTCTCATCTTTTGTAAGAGCCGTTAGGGGTAACATAGAAAAACTGATCAACAAAAAATAAGCGATCCCACATAAAAAAAGCAGGACGAAGTCTATCCTTCGTCCTGCTTTTCTCTCTCCTTTTAAAGCAGCTTCGCCACAAATTTACGACTACGCGGTCCATCGAACTCACAAAAGTAGAGTCCCTGCCATGTACCGAGAACCAGGCGCCCGTCTTCTACCAAAAGAGTTTGTGCATGTCCGACCGTGCTTGTCTTCATGTGGGCAGCCGTATTTCCTTCCGCATGACGATCCTCAGGGTGATCCCATGGATACACTTCGCGGAAACGGCGGAGCATGTCTGTTTTCACATCGGGATCGGCATTTTCATTGACGGTCAGTCCCGCGGTCGTGTGCATCGATTGAACGACGATGACCCCATCTTTCACGCCTTGCTCCTCAACCCAGTGCTGGACTTGGTTCGTGACATCAATCATTTGATCATGATGATCCGTCTGAATATGAAAGGTTTTCAACATCCTATCACCCTCCGATTTCTGAAGCGGCAAATGCTTCTAATTTTTCATAGGTTTTATTCTCTTCTTCAAAAAAAGTTTGCTCAGACACGGTATATATCCGGGCTTTTAAGTCGACATTCACGACCGCCTGATAGACATTGGTACCATTCCCACGTAGTTGAATGGAGAAACATCCTTCTTCTTTTTCAACAACACAGTTAACAAGACCACCTTTATTAACAACCACAATTGGAGTATCAAGATCATTCGGTCCAAGGATGGTCGACACGAGAGAAGACGCACTCATCGCTGTTCCGCAGGCATTCGTGAGACCAACGCCTCGTTCATATGTCCTTACGAAAATTTTATTGCGCTCAAGAATCTGGACATAACTCACATTCACCCCATTAGGAAAAACCTCAGGCAGATCGTTCGCTTTCCTCCCCACTGCTGAAAGTTCATCCTGGTCCACGGTATCAACGATACTAACAATGTGCGGATTCGGCACACTCAAGGCCGTAAAGGTGCGTTTCTCAGTCAAAGGTGGAATCTCAACATCCACAGCTTTTTCGGAATCCACATTCATCGGCAAGGAGACCGGGTCGAAAGAAACCGGTTCTATCATCACTGAGAAGGTGTCAATATCAGGAAAAATTTCGTCCACCTGGCTGACGGGAAGAACCGCTTTTTCCGTTTCAATGGCAATTTCGCTTTTTCCAAGTTTCTCAATCATATGGCGGGCGACACAGCGCAGGCCATTGCCGCACATTTCCGCTTCCGTCCCGTCCGAATTGAACATCCGCATCCGGCCTTCCGCTTTTTCACTCGGCATGACAAACAAAATGCCATCAGAGCCTATCCCTTCTTCACGATCACAAAGCAACAAGGACAGCTCTTCTCGTTCTTTTTCTGTGAAACTAAAATCGTTTTCGATCTCATCTACTAATATGAAATCGTTCCCCGATCCATGGCATTTAATAAAAGGTATCTTCATATCCTAACTCTCCCTTGGCGGTCGTTTTTCACCATCATAGCATACATACGCGAAAAAAAAGAAGCGTGTGACCATCCGGTCCGCCGACTTCTCATAAATGGGTAGGTTAAGAAACGGAGAGATTCCCGCGGGAGAAGGAGCGAGTCTTGCCAGTTCCCCCGCAGAAAAGGGAGTCTTCCCCAACCAATCTTAAACACTACTCTTGAACCAAATGGTCTCAAGGTCCAGCCTTTTCAAAACTAGGCCGCACGCTTTTTCATCAACCATAGAAAGTAAGGAGCACCAATCAAAGCAACAAGAATCCCTGATGGAATTTCATTCGGTGCAAGCAATGTCCGACTGAACAAATCAGCCACCACGAGGAGCGCCCCTCCAATCAACATAGTGACAGGCAAAAGCTTCTGGTTCACATTGCCAACAAGCAGTCTTGCAAGGTGGGGAGCAATAAGACCGACAAAACCGATCGAGCCGACCGCTGCCACACTACAGGCAGCAAGCAATGTGGCAATCAAGGCCATTTGAAACCTTACACTCACTACACGAAGGCCAAGGCCTTTCGCCGTATCATCTCCGAGGGATAATACATCCAGTGTCTTAATATAGAAGGCAAGGAGCGGAATAAAGAGCAGCACAGGCCAAATCAAGTACTGGAGAAGTTCGCTCCATCCTTTTGCATAAGTCGTCCCTGATAGCCATGTCAACGCGGATGCGACACCTAGGTCCGACTGAACGACCATGATTTGAATCAAGGCTGAACCGAATGCTGACATCCCGATTCCAAGCAGGGCTAACACGGTTGGCTGGAATTCAGCTTTGGCTCCGAGTGCCATGACAATAAGGAAGAAAATCAAGGCACCAGCCATCGCCCCGACAGGAATCCAAATGGCCGAGACACTGAACCAGTACATCGTCATTAAGGCTCCCACACCGGCTCCAGAGGTGATCCCGATCACAGATGGATCGGCCAGCGGGTTTCGAAGCACCCCTTGAAAAATCAGCCCACTGACAGCGAGTACAGCCCCGCTAAACAAAGCAACAAGGGCACGCGGCAGTCTCAAATCGATGATCAAGCCACGGATGAAGTCGTTGACTTCTCCAAAGAAAGCATTGAAAGTGACAAGCGGCTCAAACCCATAATTTCCTGAAGCGAGACTGACGAGCAATGTGACAGTAATCATGAGGATTAAAACAGGGAGCAACTTTTTCATCGATAACGTAGCTGAATGCTTTCCAGCAAGAAGCGCACCACCATCTTGACTGTTGCTTCTCTTCATCCGCATCACAAGCCAGATCAACCACGGGGATCCGACAAGGGCGGTAATTGCCCCAACAGGCAGCTCATTGAAGGATGGATCGATGACTCTTGCAAGAACATCTGCGAGCAGAAGAACATTTCCGCCCCAGAGAAAAGATCCTAGAATCAACAACAAATGTGAGCGATAGCCAATTAATTTGATTAAGTGCGGAGCCACAAGACCAACGAAACCGATCGGCCCAACGATACTGACCGTCACACTTGTCAAAAGAACCGCTGCGATAATCGTCACCACTTTGACCGTGCGTACATTTTGTCCGAGCGCTGTCGCCACATCATCCCCAAGCGTGAGCGTGTCCAATTTGCTTGAGAACATGAGGGTTACAAGGATACCGATGGCAATAACCGGAAGCGAAAAATTAACCCCGCCCCAGTCATTTTGGATCAACGTCCCTGATCCCCATAGAAATAGCCCCTGGGTTTCATTTTCATAAAAGATCTGCAGGACTGAAGTCAGTGCAGAGAACAGGAAGGTTACGATCATTCCGGCAAGCACCATCCGGACAGGAGTAGCATCTGAGCCTCCGGACAATACGTATACGAACAGAAACGTAAGAATCCCACCCAGAAAAGCCGTTAAAATCCCATTTCCGATCATAGCGGCAGGAAGGAAAATGGTGGTCACAACGACAGCAAAGTATGTCCCTGAGTGAATCCCAAGGGTACTAGCTGAAGACAGCGGGTTCTTCGTGACCGTTTGTAAAATCACCCCGGATACCGCCAGTGCTCCACCAGCGATAATGCCCATGACTGCCCGAGGCATCCTCAGCGTCCGGACCGTGTGATGCTGCAGCGTGTCCTGAGGGTTAACAATCGCTTCCACAACCGTCCCAAGTGGAATTTGCACATTTCCTTGGTTAATATGTATAAATGTTAAAAGACACAATAAGGCGGTCCCACCTCCAAAGGTGAGAACCGCAATCATTGTGTTCTTAAGTGTTGAATTCATATCATCCACTCACTTTTAATTTTCTTGGAGAGCTGCGTTGACCACTTGTTCCGCCAACACTTCTGCTGACAATGGGCCTCCAAATGTCCACGCATCCCCAGGCATTTGATACGTACGGTCCTCCTGGACGAATGCCAGGTTCTCCCATACTGGATTTCCTGCCAGCTGCTCTTTGAAAATGTTATCCTCTTCCTGAACGATATAGAAAAGGTTGGAATCTTGATAATTCTGCAGCGCTTCTACGGTTGTTTCGGTATACCCGTAAACTTCCAGCTTCTCAGACTCATAATCATTCTTCATTCCCATACGGTTCATAATTTGAGCCACCATGGAATTGTCTGTAAACAGACGTAATGTTGGGGTATCCTGCAGTGTGAACGCTTGGGTGATCACATAGTTCATCCCGTCTTTCCCGGCTTCCTCCAGGCGCTTTTGTTGTTCAGCAAACGTATCTTCCATGTCAGACAGCACTTGTTCCGCTTTATCTTCTTTATCAAAGATTTTCGCCATCGTATTAAATTCTTTCTCCATATTGGCAAACTGATCCTTGGCCGCCTCTTCCGAATAAGGAGAAAACATCACGGTTGGGGCAATCCGCTCAAGGTCTTCTTGAATCGCTTCATGACGAAAATCAACACCGATAATCAAATCAGGGTTCAAACGTGAAATCGCCTCAAGATTCGGTTCCTGACGCGTTCCGACGTCTTCCACCTCTTCCCCGAACGGTATACCAACATTTACCCAATTGCTATACTGATCAAGGCCAGCCACTCCAACCGGCTCCATGCCTAGAGCCTGCATATTTTCTGCATAAGACCACTCAAGAACCACTACTTTCTCTGGCGTCCCTTCAATGGTCTGCTCCCCATTGGCATCTTCAATCGTTACGGAACGTGACGCTTCCTCCTGACTTTCCTTCTCTTCATTCTCAGAACCTTCCTCAGATCCTCCACTGCACGCCGTAAGGACGACAAGTCCCAACAGAAGCGCAAAAAGCCAAAATTTCTTCATGTATAACATCCTCTCATAACATTTCGTTTATGTAGAACCCTTGTCAGCAGTTTCCATCTTCATACCCTTATTTAGAAAAACTCAACAACTGATAAAGATTCTCATTATCACAACCACTATCCTACCTCAGACTCAATTTTCTGTCAATGATAAAGTTTCTCAATTACACACATTGAAAGAGATTCAGCCCTTCATAGACTGGATGGTTACTATTGCAGCCAGTCATAAAAAATAAGACCTTCCCCAGACGCAAAGCCCTCCTTGCGTACGATCTGTTTAAATACTTCCATCAATCCACCGTAAAAGTACCGGAGTAATTCTGTACGGATGATCCCTTTTTTATAAGCGAACACCGCCTGTTTAAAGGTCTTGTTAATCTCAACTATATAGTCTTCTACTGGACTTTGCATCTTCCATTGTTTGTATGCACTTTGCACCGTTCTCCATGCAGGCAGAACCTCTTCCGCAGCAATAAAGGGCTGACACGTCTCTATAAATGAGGATGGAATGAACGATGGAAGGTACGAATGATCAAAAGGTACAACTTTACTAAAAGAAGTTTCCCCCTGTTTTTTCTTTGTTTCAGCTGCTGATTTAAGGGAGTGAGGCTTGTCCTCGCAAGGGGTTTCTAATTTCTGAGGGATGTTAGGAAGGATGTCACTAGGGGTGTCATCAGAGGGTAAAAAAAGATCCTTTTGCGGGAGAAAAATAAGCAGGTTGCCACCTTGGCGTCCATTTGGCTTCTTAGTGGTTTCTTTTCTAATCAACCCTTCGTTCACTAAACACCGTAGCGCCCGGACGATCGTACTTTCACTCAATCCAGTACTTTTAACAATGGTCCCTCTTTTCGGAAAGGCTACACCGGGGAATTTTACCGCGTGTCTCCAAATATACGTGAGTACTTCCAGTGTTCCATCAGACAAGGCGGCTTTTCGTTTATACAAAAAACTGCGCACATGCTTGTCGAGCTCTTTTTTATCTTTAAACAGTTGTTTCTCACGAATTCCATTCATATCCATACTTCCCCAACTCCTGTTTGATGGTCTCAAACTATAATCGATAAAAATCAGAGTGTGGTGTCTATAGAAATGAATTTTTTCGTGTTCACCTTTAAACGCCTCCCATTCATCGAGAAGTTTGTTGGACGTTTAACCATTCAGAAAAACGGTAACCCTAAAATTGTGAGCCTAATTATGAACATTTTGTGTCCAAAGTGAGAATTTTTTGTTACAATAGAATCAAAGAAAACGTTTACACTGAAACATCTAAAGGAGATGATTTTCATGGGTGCTATTGTCATGTTCCTATTATTGGCTACGGTTGCTCCATTCTTATTCTTACAATCCCGAAAACCGGCATTTGCTGTCGTTCAATCGATTCTGCTCATCGGCATGTGGCTTTACTTTTTCCAAGTGATGATGTATTCAGATCCTGGTGTCTTCTCAGCCACATGGTCCATGTTCTATCTTGGTTTGATCGGCGCACATGTCGCCTGGGTGATGTTTATTGTCTCTACAGTGAAATCAAGCCCTGCATATCAAGACAGCTTAAACAAAGAAAAAGAAACGCTCCTTTCCTAATCGGGAAAGAAGCGTTTCTTTTTTTATTGTTTCGGCTGCAGTTTGTACAACTGGATCATGGCTTGTACGAAACTAAGTCCAGTAATAATCATAAGCACAAACTTAGGGTCATAAGTGGAATACAGCACACCGCCCAAGGAAAACGCCGTCAGTGCGATGCAAAGGATAAATCCGATTAAGTCTTTCCATGGCCAGCCGGCCTCTATAGGCATGTTTCGTTTCTGTTCCATCCTCATAACCCCCGTTTGTCTTTAATGACCGCTGTGGTCTTGTTGCTCGTGTTGCTGTTCATGCTGTTGTTCGCCGCCATCTCCACCATGGTTGTGGTCGAAACCAAAAGACATCGTGAAAAGGGAACCCGCAACAATAATTCCCGCTAACGCAAAGCCGTGGAACATCATGTTCCATGGAACATGTCCATTTCCACTCTCGGCTTCTGTCACGTGCATGAACATAAACAATTGTACACCCGCCTGCAATAAAGCCAGGATCATAATGCCGATAATGACCCATCTGACAGGCAAGTCAGATCCAATAGCCGCCCATGCAGCAACTAATGTCATGGCTAATGACAAGATAAATCCAATGACATGATTCATCGGGACGCGTTTATTTGAATGTGCCATATTAAATCACCATCCCTATCAGATAGACACTTGTGAAAATAAAGATCCAAATGACATCAAGGAAGTGCCAATATAAGCTGATAATAAAGAATTTACGGCTTGTGACGTTTGTCAGTCCACGCTGTTTAATTTGAATCAACAGCAGAATCGCCCAGCCAATTCCCAGGGTAACGTGTAAACCGTGGGTTCCGGCAAGGATAAAGAAACTTGACCAGAACGCACTGGACTGAATGGTAGCCCCTTCGTGAGCATAGTGAACAAATTCAAAGATTTCAAAACCAAGGAAGCCTAAACCTAAAGCTAAGGTAATGGCCATCCATATCGTCAAGCCTTTCACGGAGCCTCGACGCATTTCGTGAATTGCAAGCCCACAAGTGAAACTACTGGTTAGGAGCAAGAAAGTCATGACAAGGACGATGCCCGGCTCAAATAACTCACTAGGCAGCGGTGCATCAGCTGTACGCCCGAACAATACGGCATAGGTCGCAAACAAGGTAGAGAAGAGGACGACCTCGGCTCCTAGGAAGATCCAAAAGCCCATGATGCCCATCTGGCCTTCTTGGGTGCGATATTCTAATGGCCCTGTTTTCAGTTCTTCTGCAGCCATATCATAACCCCCTCGCTTTTTTCTCAGTGCGTTTAATTTCATCGACCGGTACATAATAACCATCGTCGTAATCGAAAGAACGACGGATCATCATAATGATTCCTCCGAGCAGTCCAAAGACCGCGACATACATCCATTCGAAGACAAGTCCGAAACTCGCGAGTCCAAGGAAGGCCATCATAATGAATGGCTGTCCCGTGTAGCTCGGCATGTGGATCGGTTTCACTTTAGATTCTTCATAGGTCGTCTTGCCTTCTTCTTTCATACGGACATATGGGTCGATTTCATCTACATACGGCACGGTAGCAAAATTGTAGTAAGGGACTGGAGTCGTCGTCGCCCACTCCAGTGTCCGTCCATTGCCATTCCAGGAGTCTCCTGTGGTTTCACGCTCACTGTAACGGAAGCTGTAGTACACGTTGTAGACGAATACGATGAAACCAAGTCCCATACCAAACGCCCCTACCGTAGAAATGACGTTCAACGGCAGCCACTCGACAACGTTTGTGATGAACAAACGGCGCGGCATTCCATCAAGACCAAGGAAGTACTGCGGGAAGAAGCAGACATGGAAGCCAAAGAAGAACAACCAGAAAGCCCACTTACCTAAGCGCTCATTCATCTTATGACCGAACATTTTCGGATACCAGAACACAAGACCAGCGAAACAAGCGAATACAGTACCAGCGATCAGCACATAGTGGAAGTGCGCGATCAGGAAGTACGAGTTGTGGAACTGATAGTCCGCAGCCGCCATACCGAGCATGACCCCTGTGACCCCACCAAGAATGAAACTCGGGATGAATGCCAAGGACCATAACATCGGTACAGTGAACTCGATTTTCGATTTATATAAAGTCGCCAGCCAGTTGAATATCTTCACTCCGGTCGGTACGGCGATCAACATCGTCGAAATGGAGAACACGGAGTTGACGAAAGCACCGGCGCCCATCGTAAAGAAGTGGTGCACCCATACTAAGAAACTAAGCAATGCAATGATGATCATGGACCATACCATCGCATGGTACCCAAACAAGCGTTTCTTTGCAAACGTTGCAATGATTTCTGAGAAGATACCAAACGCTGGCAGGATAACGATATACACTTCCGGGTGGCCCCACATCCAGAAGAGGTTCGCCCACATCATCGGCAGCCCTTCCCCAGTTAATGTAAAGAACTGGGCACCGAAAATACGGTCAATCGTAAGTAAAGCAAGGGCCACTGTCAAAATCGGGAATGCGAAGACGATGATGAAACAAGTCACCAATGTCGACCATGTGAAGATCGGCATATGGAAAAGCTTCATTCCTGGAGCTCGCATTTTTAAAATCGTGACCATTAAGTTAATCCCTGTCGCTAACGTACCAATCCCTGACAGCTGCAGTCCCATCAAGTAAAAGTTCTGTCCTGGCCCAGGGCTCATCGCAGCTCCAGATAATGGTGTATAACTGGTCCATCCGGCCTCTGGAGAGCCTCCGATAACGAAAGAAATATTAAAGAGCGCCATTCCAAAGAAGAATGACCAGAAACTTAAGGCGTTTAAGTAGGGAAACGCAAAGTCACGCGCACCAATTTGCAATGGTACGATGATGTTCATTAAACCAATAAGAAACGGCATCGCCATGAAAATGATCATAATCGTACCGTGCGTCGTGAAAATTTCATTATAGTGTTGCGAATTCAGGAATCCTAAATCAGGAAATGCTAACTGAACCCGCATCATCATGGCGTCCACGCCGCCACGGAATAACATAAGGAGGGCACTTAGGATATACATGACACCGATTTTTTTATGGTCAACGGTTGTCAACCATTCGCGCCAAAGCCATCCCCACTTTTTGAAATATGTCAAAAGGAAAAGGAGGGCGATTCCTACTAAGGCCATCGATACCATAGCGCCATAAATAATAGGTTCACCGGTGACTAAAATATCTGTAATGTGCATGTCTTCACCTGCTTTCTTTTTTACGTTCTATTGAAAACTCTCTTGCTTATCAATTTCGTATAAATGAAGTTGATCTTTAAATTGTTCACGGTAGCGTTCAACAACGTAGCCCGCATCTTCTTTTGTATGGTGCTGAACGTATTCCAAGTGTGTGTTCGAAAAGGCTTCTTTGTCCGTTATTCCCGGCTGTAACAGCTCATCATAACGTTCTGCTGTCAGCTGGGGAGCCTCATTCTGAGTTTCTTCGACCCATGTTTGGAAGTCTTCTTCACTTTCTGCATGGACTTTGAAGGTTTGTTCAGCAAAACCTTCTCCGTTGAAGTTGGAGTTACGACCATCGTATGTTCCTGCTTCATCAGCTTGAAGATACAATTTCGTCATCATACCTGCCATGTTGTACTTTTGACCGCCCAGCGCCGGAATCCAAAGGGCTGACATCGAATCAGCAGAAGTTAAACGGAACTCAATTGGACGATCTGTCGGTATGTGTAAGTAGTTGACGGTTTCAATATCCTGTTCCGGATAACTGAAGAACCATTTCCAATCCGCTGAGGTCGCATAAACCACAAGTGGATCCTTCGCCTCTTCCCCTGCACCAGGCTCCGGCGGTTTTTCCAAATCAAACAATGTGGTTACGGTTGGAATCGATAAAAGAATAACAATGATGAACGGAATGACCGTCCAAACAACCTCAATGGCCGTATTCCCATGCAAGTTAGGATCATAGTCACTTTCTTTACGCCCCGGACGGTTCTCGCGGTATTTGATGATCATGTAGGCAAATAGAACAAATACAACAACAATGATCCCCAGCATGAACCAGAGCGAATAAACAATCAGGTCATATTGACTTTCAGCGACCGGCCCTTTCGGATCAAGCACAGTCATTTCTAATTGCCCGCACCCGCTTAAGAAAAGAATTAAGCCAAGTGGAAGCAATCCTAACCATCTATTTCGGAGATGTTTAGCTTTCATTACTCTTAACCCTCCTATCAATCATTCATTTAATTAAGTATGAAACTTGCATACTACGTGATCAGGACTTGAATGATTATATCAGATTTTGAACAAATGCAAATACAAGTTCACAACTTTGTCATATATCGTTCACGAACTTTTAATAAATCCGCCACATGATAGACGCTTTCAAGGAAAATACTAACAAATTAATAAAAATATTGCACCCTGACTAACGATTTCTATATCGAATAATAAAATGAATTGTAAAAAAACGTAAAGACCTGGTCACCCAGTTCCTGGGTGACCAGGTCTTACATATTATACCAAACAGTTATTTTCGGCGGATGCCGATGGTTCTTCCTAGTTGCTTTGGTCTTTCTTGATCTGCCACTGCTTGATATTCAACAGCTATTTTCTCAGCTGTTTCATTAGGAAATGGGGCGGGACGTCCTTCGTTCTGGTCGATCCCCATCAGCATTTCCTCGAGCGTAGCAACTACATCACCATCTGCGTTGGACATCGTCAGGAAGAGATGGATCCGCTTCACGTCATAATCCAACACACGAGCTGTCACCTCAAATTCCTTCCCTTCATGCATTTCTTTCAAATAACATGTATGCGTTTCAAGTGTGAAAATGGTGTACTGATAATGTTCACGCCCTTGTTCATCAAGTCCGATATGATCGATAAACGCATCTGTTGCCAAACTGAAAGCACGATTGTATTCCGCATCATTCATATGGCCATTATAATCGACCCATTCAGAAGGAACCGTCTGTTTGTAAGAAAAGGATAATTCCATAAAAATTCCCCTTTACGCTTTTGTTTGTTCACGTTCTTGTGGCCAGTATTCTTGAACGAGGTCATAAAGACGGATTAAGAATTCATTACGATTCTGGTCAAGTTCAGACATCGTCATTCCATTTGCCTGCTCTTCACACCCAGACACGACTTTGTCATAAAGCTCATCCGTAAGTTCTGGAGCTTCAAGCTTCGTCCACGGCTTTTTCAAAGCTGGACCGAATTGTTTAAGCATGTGGCGCATACCACCCTCTCCACCGGCCAAATGGAACGTAAGGAAAGGTCCATACTGGGCATAACGCAGACCAGCCCCGTGGGTGAATGCTTTGTCGACTTCTTCAGTCGTAGCAATACCATCATTAACAATGTGCAATGACTCTCTCCAAATGGCTTCAATTAAACGGTCAGCAATGTGACCTTCAATTTCATGACGAACAAGCAAGACACTCATGTTCATGCTTTCATAAAAATCCTTCGCTTTATCTACATTCGCTGTCGTTGTCTGTTTTCCTGGCACGACTTCCACCAATGGCAGAATATACACTGGATGGAACGGGTGGGCAACAACGAAACGCTCAGGATGCTGCAAGTCTGCCTGCAGTTCAGAAGGCATAATTCCAGACGTACTGGATCCAATCAACGCCTCCGCTTTTGCGTGCTGATCGATATTCTTTAAGACCGTCTGTTTTAACTCTTCCACTTCCGGCACGTTTTCCTGAATGAAATCTGCGTCCATAACGGCTTCTGCCATATCTTTTTCAAATGTTAAACGATCTTTGGACGCCCCTTCTGCTAATCCAAGCGCTTCAACATAGGGCCATGCCTGATCCACGGCACGACGCATGCGCTCTTCTGCTCCATCTGCTGGATCTGTGGCTACAACATCATACCCTTGGGCAAGAGCACGAGCAATCCATCCGTTTCCGATTACACCTGTGCCGACTACGGCAACCTTCTGTACTGTCATGATTATTTCCCTCCATGTGGATTTCTTAGGTTGAGATATTCACGCGCTTCTTGTGGAGTCATGGGTTCCAAATCCAATCCACCAAGCATCGTCACTGCTTTATCTACGAGCTGTTCGTTTTTCGCGACGACCCCTTTAGACAAGTAGATGTTATCTTCCAAGCCTACCCGTACGTTTCCTCCAAGCATCGCCGCCTGGGAAGCCATCGGCATTTGCATACGTCCGATACCGAACGCTGACCAGTGAGCATTTTTCGGAATACGGTTCTTCATATACATCATTGTTTCCGCATCAGCGGCAGCTCCCCAAGGAATACCAAGACAGAACTGGAACATCGGGAAGCCCTCAATCAACCCTTCTTCGACCAATTGATTGGCGAAACGGATATGACCTGTATCAAAACATTCCAATTCAGGCTTCACGCCACTTTCCTTAATCATTTTCGCCTGGTCTCGCAGCCAGTCCGTTGGGCTCAAATAAATCATGTTACCGAAGTTTGTGCTTCCACAATCGAGTGTACACATCTCAGGAAGCAACTCGCCCACAGGCTCATGACGTTCGGCTGGTGTTTGCATATCCGTACCATCGCCTCCTGCAGCAGGTGTTTGAAGACTCGGGATAAAATCACCACCGCCTCCGGACGTAATATTAATGATGACATCCGTTTCGGATTCACGAATACGATCCACAATTTCCCGGTAATGCTCCAGGTTGTGGCTGATGCCGCCTGTTTCCGGATCCCGTGCGTGAACGTGGGCGACTGTCGCTCCCGCCTTCGCCGATTCGATCGCGGATTCCGCAATTTCTTTCGGGGTGACAGGTACATGTGGATTTTTCTTCATTGTATCTCCCGCTCCTGTGACGGCAGACGTTAGCAATACTTTATTTTTCATTCCAAAGGTCCTCCTTTGAATTTGCTTATTTGATCAACCAGTTCAAACTATACCATCTGGACTGTTTAGTTTCAAATGCTTTTTCCGATAATTTTTAAGGCAGGATTTCCTCACATCTACTGAAATCCCGTCACACCTCGAAATTACCCGGATCATTTTATACAATTTTTTCTTTATAAACTGGACGAACAGAAATGAAAACATAAATCATACGAAAATAAGGGAAAAAGAAGCTTCCAACCTATATTTCCTTGAACATTGCTTCTTATTCTTCCATTTGCGCCCTTATCTTCTTTTTGAAACAAAACCGTCTGGATTGTACAGTTTTAAATGGTGCAAACGACAACAGACTTTATCGGATTTTAATAAAGGAGGAATTTCCATGAAGAAAGAACTCATTGATTGGAAAACGTTCGGAGGAGCTTTAGCTTTATTATTATTTGTAGCCCTGCCTCTCATCGTTTTTCCTGAACAAGGCAAAGAGGTCGTTTTAGCGGCCAACGAAATCGTTACCCAAAAATTAGGTTTCCTATTTCTATCCGTCGGTTTAATTATGCTTTTATTCCTGTTGTTTGTCGGGGTAAGCCGCTACGGCGATATCAAACTTGGCGATCCCGATACGAAACATGAATTCAAGACTGGTTCTTGGGCAGCGATGCTGTTCACGAGTGGAATTGGTACCGGTATTCTTTATTGGGGAGTCATAGAGTGGGCCTACTATTATGAAGGACCACCATTTGGCGTCGAGCCAGGGTCAAAGGAAGCGATCCAGTGGGCGTCCACTTATGGCTTCTTCCACTGGGGACCGATTGCCTGGGCGATGTTCGCCATTCCTGCCCTGCCAATCGGCTATATGTTCTTTGTGAAGAAAACGGATGTATTTAAAATTAGTGAAGCCTGTCGTCCTGTGTTAGGAAAATATACCGATACCTGGATCGGCCGTCTCATCGATATTCTGTTTATGTTCGGACTGCTTGGCGGCGGTGGAACAGGCCTTGCGCTTTCCGCACCGATCATTTCGGCTGGACTCAATAACCTGATCGGTATCCCGGACACGATGACGACGAAATCTGTTATCCTGCTTTTCTGTACCTTAATATTTGGATTCAGTGCCTATTCCGGTTTGCAAAAAGGAATCCGTGTATTAAGTGACATCAATTTATGGCTGGCGTTCATCTTATTGATCTTTATTTTTGCCGTCGGACCAACAACATTCATTACAGAATCCACCGGAACAGCGATCGGCCGCATGATGGACAACTTCTTCCTCATGAGCTTGTGGTCGGAGCCGTTCAATGATCTGGCTTCCTTCACACGGACGGGCTTTCCTGAAGGATGGACCGTCTTCTACTGGGCCTGGTGGATTGTATACGCTCCGTTTGTCGGCCTATTCATCGCCCGTATCTCGAAAGGACGCACGATCCGCCAAGTCGTTTTCGGGACAATCGTTTTCGGAAGCTTAGGGACAATCCTATTCTTCGGTATTCTTGGAAACTATTCCATGTACTTGGAATTGAGCGGTCAATACCCTGTCATTGAAACATTGAATAACCACGGGGCGCCGGCAGCGATCATCGGAACATTAACGGAATTGCCGCTATCCGCTATGGCGATTATCGTGTTCGTTTTACTTGCGACTATCTTCTTATCAACGACCTATGACTCCGGTTCTTATGTCATCGCATCAGTGGTCCAAAAACACGTCGAAGGAGAGCCATTGAAATGGAACCGTCTGTTCTGGGCACTCGCCCTTTCGGTCCTGCCTATGATATTCATGAACATGGGTGGACTGACAACCCTGCAGACCATCAGTATCGTCGGCGGTTTCCCACTGCTGATCATCCTGCCAATCCTTGGATGGTCATTCATTAAGATGGTCAATGAAGATCGAGAGAAAAAAGAGAAAGAAGAGAAGAAAGCATCCTAGAGGAGGAAAACAACATCATGAAAACACGCTACGAAAAAGGATTAGAAGTTCTCAAATCCTACACAGACGAAGAAAAAGGAACGAACCATTTTGAATTGATGAAAGCACTAGAAGATATCGCTCCAGACCTCGGCAAATATATTATCGAGTTTGCCTACGGTGATATATACAACCGGGATCACCTTAGTCAACAATCCCGTGCCCTGACTGTCCTCTCAAGCCTAGTCACCCAGGGGGCCGGAAGTCTACCGCAGCTCGAACTGCATATCAATACCGCGTTAAATGCAGGCCTTTCAGAAAAAGAAATCATCGAGGCCATGATTCAGCTCATTCCTTATGTAGGGTTTCCATCGGTCATCAATGCCTTAACTCAAGCTCAGCGCGTTTTCCAGGAACGTAAAACTAAAGAGAAAGCATTTGCTTAATTAGGACAAAGGCGTATCCCCAAGGAAGCTGAAAAATCATAAAAAAACACCAGTCCCCGATTGGAACTGGTGTTTTTTTATTTGGATTTATAAGATTGTTCCTTTAAACGTTCAAGGACTTGTTCTCTCAACGTTGGCGGGAGTGTGCCAAGGCCGAAAATCTCGGACAACCACAATCCATCCACCGCCAGACGAAGAATCGTCGCATCCACTTGATCAAGCCCGTCATGCTCAATATGGTTTTGCCAATCAGCGTATGTATCCTGAAGCGGTTTTAATAATTTCGGGTTGATCCCTTGAGCTGCCAGCATGCCTGCACTGATCGTCCGGTTTTCTGCACTCTTGTCATGCATGACATTAATAAAAGAACGGGCCCATTTCCCTGTTTCTTCTTCATCCTTTTCCACTAAATCTTCCACATTCTCGCGATAAATATCATTCATATACTGAACAAGCCCTTCAACGAGAGCTTCCTTTGTTGAAAAGTGATACAAAAGCCCGCCTTTGCTCACTTCCGCTCGTTTTGCAGCAGCATCCAATGTTAAAGCATCACTTCCCTGCTCTTTCACAATTAAAGCCGCCGCTTCCAAAATCTTTTGCCGTTTAGATACTCGTGGCATGTGCTTCCCTCATTTACGTTCAATTTCTCATAATGGTATCAGTAATTGCAAGAGTTTTCAATTTGATCGTTCATCCTCTTATCGCCATCGAACAATTATCAGCCATTGACCTTTTTATGGCCCTGTCAAAATGATTAAAAAATCAGCCAAAGGAGGAAAAACAATGGGTATTCAATTCCAGGAATTTCAAACATGTTTCCCCTTAGCTTCTCGACTTGTCCATGTTTCTCCTCTGATTTTCATTTATCACTAATTCTCCTACTCCCATGGCCAAAAAACCATTTAATAGAGCAAACAAAGGAGGAATATAGCCTCCTCCACCATTCGAAAAAGGGACCATTCCAAGCACAACAATGCTGCCTATAACAAAAGCCATCCCTAATAAAAACAAAACACGACCTACAAACATCATTATCTCCTTACCTACATTCACTTTTTATTTCATTGGAGTTCCTAGATGATTCCTCCATTTAAATAATATATAAAATCCAGCTATAAATTCAATCTTAGAATGGAGTTTCTTTTACACTTTCTAAAGTTGTATCACACCGCAGTAATGTTAGTTGCCTCCTGTTTCCCTTCACAGAAAATTCTATAATTCACCTCTTCGTTGACCAACTAAAACCATTTTATTGACTATCCGAAAAATACGACTTTCCGTTAAAATCCCTTCTTCTTCATTATAGATGATGACATAGAAAAATGAGAACTAGCTAAATCAGCTCCCATTTGACTCAAGTGAAATAAAGTTCAAGAATACTCTGTATCCCTTATTTCTTTATTTTCTATGGAATGTTTTATACTTAAAATAAATGCCTCTAATGTCATTTCCCTTGTTTTCTTTTCCCCATAGGATCTCACATTTACATTTCCCTCTCGAACTTCTTTATCCCCTAATACAAGAATAAAAGGGATTTTATTCATTTGTGCTTCTCTAATTTTATATCCTAACTTTTCCTCTCTATCATCATGTTCTACGCGTATTCCTTCTTGTTTTAATCGGTTAGTGACTTCTTCTGTATAACCCTTATGGGCATCATTGGATACGGGAAGTACTTTTACTTGAACAGGAGCTAACCAAGTAGGGAATGCTCCTCCGAAATGCTCAATGAGAATTCCTAAAAAGCGATCTATAGATCCGAAAACAGCCCGGTGAATAACGACAGGTCGAACCTTTTCATTTTGTTCATTAATATATTCCAAATCAAATTTTTCGGGCATTTGAAAATCCAGCTGTACGGTCGCACATTGATGACTCCTGTTTAGAGCATCTTTTATATGGATATCAATCTTAGGACCGTAAAAAGCGCCATCTCCTTCATTTATTCTAAAATCATAACCAAGTTTTTTTAACACCTCTTTTAGAGCACCTTCGGCCTGATTCCACAAACTTATGGCTCCCATAGATTTTTCAGGACGCGTAGATAATTCGACCTCGTAATGAAACCCAAATGTCCGATACACATCATCGATCAACCGTAAGACTGAAGTAATCTCTTCTTCTATCTGGGTTGGTGCAACAAATATATGGGCATCATCCTGACAAAAGGAGCGGACTCTCAATAATCCGT
Source organism: Halobacillus karajensis (assembly GCF_900108515.1). Lineage (GTDB taxonomy): Bacteria > Bacillota > Bacilli > Bacillales > Halobacillaceae > Halobacillus > Halobacillus karajensis. The sequence continues at coordinate 59,152 of NZ_FNWW01000007.1, forward strand.
TTAAAGATCCACTGAATTCGTGACGATGAACTTGGCCGAACTCAGCCATACGAATAGGGAGATCTCTATAAGAGCGCAATTTATCCTTAAATATAAGCATATGACCTGGACAGTTCATTGGTTTGAGTGCGAAATGTTGATGGTCCACTTCAGAAAAATACATATTATCTTTATAATGATTCCAGTGACCAGATTTCTCCCATAATCTTTGATTCATCATCAATGGAGTCTTCACTTCTCGATAATTAAAAGAATCTTGTAAATTTCTTAGAAATGTTTCCAATTCATTTCTGATGATCTGCCCATTCGCTAGATAAAAAGGCATTCCTGGAGCTTCGTCCGAAAACATAAACAGATCCAGCTGCTTTCCTAATCGTCGGTGATCTCTTTTTTTAGCTTCTTCGAGTAAATAAAAATATTGATCTAATTCTTTCTTGGAGGAAAAAGCTACTCCATAAATTCTTTGGAGCATTTTGTTATCACTATTTCCTTGCCAATAGGCTCCAGAGACATTAGTTAAAGCGAATGCTTTAACTAAATGAGTCGATGGAAGGTGAGGCCCCCGGCATAAATCTATAAATTCTCCTTGTTTGTATATAGTGACCTCCTCTTCGGCGGGAATCTTCCTTAAAAGTTCTAGCTTTAAAGGATCTTTAGAAAAAATTTTTTCAGCTTCATCTTGTGAGACTACTTCCCTTTGGATCGGCAAGTTTTCAGCTACAATACGATTCATTTCCTTTTCAATTGTTACTAAATCACCCTTTGTAATATTCTGATCAGTGTCAACATCATAATAAAAACCACTTTCAATAATAGGCCCTATCCCTAAATTCACCTTACCGAAAAGCCGTTTTACTGCCTGCGCCAAAATGTGAGTAGCTGTATGTCTCATCACCTCTATTCCTTCAGGAGAATTAAGGGGGAGTAATTCAATTTCGCAATCTGAGTCGATAGGTCTTTTCATGTCAAATACCTTTCCATTTACTTTTCCAACGACCGATTTTTTCTTAAGACTGGGACTTATAAATTGAGCCATATCCTCCAACGTACTTTCTTTTGGAAAGAACTTTTGACTACCATCTGGAAATGAAATCAATATTTTTTCATTATTCATAAACTCACATCCTTTTATAATATAAAAAAACATACTCATCCCTCTTTAATAAGGGACGAGTATGTTTTACCCGCGGTTCCACCCAAGTTCCCATTCCCTTGCCAAAGGAATGGCTTTGGTTTACTGTAACGTAGCATTACGGTATGAACTACTTTTTCTTTCATCCATACAGCTCCAAGGTGGTAAGCTATTATGCTGCGTTGGGAGGATTACACCTTCCCTCCCTCTCTGGAAACCGTTCATAATAACTCTTGTCCTTTTCTTCACTTTCTCTTATTTAATTAAAAAACACCCGTCCCTAAAATAAGGGACGAGTGTTTTACCCGTGGTTCCACCCAAGTTCCCATCCCCTTGCTAAAGGAATGGCTTTGGTTTGCTGTATCGTAGCACTACGGTGTGGACTACTTATTTTCATCCATACAGCTCCAAGGTGGTAAGCTATTATGCTGCGTTAGGAAGTTCCCACCATTCCTTCCCTCTCTAAAAACCGTCATAATAACTCTTGTCCTTTTCTTCGCATCATTTATAAAATTTATTACAATATATCCTATTTACCAATTGTAGTCAATAAAAATTCTAAATTTTCACTCTAGAAATGCTCTTGAAAAGAACTCATATCCTCCCGTATCTTTGTGACTATTCCCTTATTTCTTAGAAATGAACGGAACATTTTTGGTAACGAGCAATAGTACCTTTCCTAATTAAAACGCTCCCTATTTTTGTCTTAACTCATACTGTTAAGAATCACCAATAAGGCTGCCCCCGTATCACTCAAAACAGCCATCCATAAGGTTAAGAACCCTGGAAAAATTAGAACAAGCGCTGCTAGTTTTGTAAACAAGGAGAACCAAACATTCTGCTTAATGATATTCATAGCTTTACGGCTTAAGCGAATCGTATGTGGCAACTTCTCTAAATTATCAGCCATGAGAACAATGTCAGCTGTTTCCATTGCTGTATCTGTTCCTGCACCTCCCATGGCGATTCCAAGATCAGCTGTGGCTAATGCCGGTGCATCATTGATCCCGTCTCCAACCATGGCTACATGTTTTCCTTCTTGTTGTAGTTTCTTGATTGCTGTCACCTTATCTTCGGGTAATAATTCAGCAAAGTATCGATCGACACCTGTTTCGCCAGCTATTTTTTTTGCCGTCCCTTCATTATCCCCTGTTAGCATGACCATTTCTGACATCCCTACTTTTTTGAGGGTTTGAATAGACTCAACGGTCATGTCACGAATCGTATCCGCAACACCAATGACCCCGATAACTTCAGTGTGCGTACCAACCAATACAAGTGTGTTTCCATTTCTTTGTAAAGAATCCATACGTTCTTCGATTTCATTTAGGGAAACATTCATTTCTTTAAACAACTTTGGATTCCCGGCAAAGTAGTCCATCCCATCTATGTTCGCTTGTGCTCCTTTTCCTGCAATCGCTTTAAATGCGTTCCCTTCCTTTCCAGAAATCTTCCGTTCTTCTGCATATGTGGTAATAGCTTGAGCGATTGGATGGGTAGAATAGGCTTCAATGGTTCGAGCAATCGAGATCAATTCTTCCCTATTGTTGTTTAAGGGGATTACTTCCGACACTTTTGGTTGACCCTCTGTTAAAGTCCCTGTTTTATCAAAGGCCATCGCTTGAATCACACCCGCTTTTTCTAAGAATGTACCGCCTTTGATTAAAACTCCATTCTTAGCCGCATTTCCAATCGCCGATACGATAGCTACAGGAGTAGAGATAACTAGAGCACACGGACAAGCCACTACGAGTAATGCAAGCCCCTTATAAAACCACTCTCCCCAAGTACCCGAACCAAACAACGGCGGAATGATCATCACGGAAAGGGCTAAACCAAACACAATTGGAGTGTAGACCCTGGCAAAACGATCGATAAACGCTTGAGTAGGGGCTTTCTTCTCTTGAGCCTCTTCCACCAAGTGAATGATCTTAGCTATCGTTGTATCCTTCACTAATTTGGTTACCTTTATTTCTAAGGATCCGCTTTCATTTACGGTTCCAGCATACACAATGTCCCCTAGTTGTTTATCTACAGGGAGGGATTCTCCAGTAATCGGAGCCTGATTAATACTCGAAGTGCCTGTCAGGACTTCTCCATCCAGCGGAATTTTCTCACCTGGTTTGACAAGGATGACATCACCGACAGTCACTTCTTCTACAGCTTTCCGGATCAGGTGATTCCCAGATTTAATGGTCGCTTCTGGAGGTGTGAGATTCATTAGGCTTCTGATAGATTCTCTCGTACGCGCAATCGATTTATTCTGAAGGGTATTTCCTAAAGCGAAAAGCCAAACAACCGTAGCTCCTTCCAACCATTCACCGATAAGAGCAGCACCGATGGCGGCTGATACCATAAGAACATTCATATCCAGGGATCCACTTTTTACGGCATAGAAGGCGCTCTTTGCTGGCTTAAATCCCCCGATAACCATAGCCACGGCATAGAAAGCCGTAAGGAACTCCATCGGGACGTTTGAAAAAGATCCCGCAAAACCAAGGGCCAGAAATATTCCGGAAACTTGAGTTGTAGATGCTCCCTCTCTCTTTTTCTTACTTGATGCTTCATTCTTTTGGTATTCGAATGAATCTAAGGCTGCCTCAAAACCCGCCCTTTGTACTTCTTTGACAATTTCCTTTTCACTCGTCGTATGATCCACATGCATTTTTCCTGTGGAAAAGTTCACTCGGACCTCATGCACCTTTGGGTTTCTTCCCAGGTGCTTTTCAATGGTCATGGCACAAGAGCCACAGTCCATGCCTTCGATTTTATAGGTTTCCATTTTAGGTGAGTGTATGAATTCAGCTTCAAATCCCAATTTCTGTACTTGCTTCGGAACCTGATTGTAAATCGTGGGGTCTCCCGCACCCACCACCATTTTCCCCGTTCCATAATGGACCTGAACCGATTGGATTCCTTTCATTTTTCGGAGGCTTTTTTCAAGAGTGGCTGCACAGGAAGGACAATCCATCCCATGAATGTTGTACTCGACAACCCCCTTTTTATCTTCTTTACCATTCAGAAGGTTGTTGTTCCCATCCTTTACACTACAGCACGATGAACTTTTTGGTAATTCTTCATGGCAACAGGTAGAAACCTTTTCTTCTTTCTCTCTTTCCTGTGTGGACCTATGGATATCTCCGCCAGCGCAACCGTGACCTCCCGACTCCTGATTGCTAGCACAACAGCTTGATTGAACCACTTTATCACTATTCATTTAATCGCCTCCTTTCAGGCATTATTAAGCTTCCTTGGAGTGTAATAATGCAACCGAAACCAATTGTTGAACATGCTCATCAGCTAAGGAATAAAACACAAGCTTCCCCTCCTTGCGGTACTTCGCTAATTTCATGTTTCGTAATAATCTTAAGTGATGGGAAGCTGTAGCCGTGGTAGATCCGATAATATTCGCCACATCACAGACACAAAGTTCCTTTTCTAAAGTTAAGGCATAGGCAATCTTCATCCGTGTAGCATCAGCCAAGGCTTTAAAAATAAGCTCTACACCCTCCACCTTTTCTATCTCTGGCTGCACCCGTTGTACAAGCGCTTCATCGTAACAAAACGTATCACATGTATCCTTGGCATTTTTTGTGACCTTATTACTCATTCCATCCACCTCATTCTAATAATCGTTTGGATATTTATTTATAGTGTATGATGCTCCTCCCTGTCCGTCAACAAAAAACATTCAAATAGGCGTTAGAATGAAAAAAGAGACTCCATAACGGAAGTCTCTTTTTTCATTCTATTCATTTCTTCCTTATAATATAGAAGGTTTTTGATGCCTCATCCCCTCAAATCCCTACTAATCCCTACTGTCTTGGATATTAAGAAAAGTTCAGAAACAATGACATAGAAGCCCTATTATCTACTTGATGATGGATTTCTTCTATTTAAATAGTCATTTTCTTATCCTCGATGATAGATGCCTTTCCTTAAAGAAAAATGCCCAGGTCGTCACGCATAAGGGGAATGGGATTAAACTAGCTGTTCAATCGGGTCAAACAACCCCTGATTGAACAGCTAGATAAAACCCTTATACCCAGCGGGATGTCAAAACTTTTTTGCGGGTGTAGAATTCCAGTCCATCTTTACCATTTGCATGAAGGTCGCCATAGAAAGAATCTTTCCATCCTGAGAATGGGAAGAAGGCCATCGGAGCTGGGACCCCAATGTTAACCCCTAACATACCGGCATCAATGGTTTCACGGAATTGACGTACTTTACCTCCATCTTTAGTAAAAATACAGGCACCGTTGGCAAAACGTGATTGGTTGGTCAATGTTACAGCTTCCTGTAAGTCTTTGACACGGGCGATTGACAGGACAGGGGCAAAGATTTCATCCTGCCAGATCTTCATTTCCGTCGTCACCCCATCAAAAATGGTGGGCCCTACAAAATAACCATTGCCCTCTACATTTTCATCCTTCCTACCATCCCGGATAAGAACGGCTCCTTCTTTTTCACCTGTTTCGATATAGTTAAGCGTGCGTTCTTTGTGATTTTCTCGTATCACAGGCCCAAGAAAAACTCCTTCTTCTAATCCATTACCGATACGTATGTCGTCTGCCTTACCCTTAAGCATATCAATGAACTCGTCGGCTACATCCTCTTCTACCGCTACTACTGAAGCGGCCATGCAGCGCTCTCCCGCCGATCCGAAAGCTGCATTCAATATTTGTGTCGCGGCATTCTCGATGTTTGCATCCTTCAAGACAATCGAATGGTTTTTGGCTCCTGCCAAGGCTTGTACCCTTTTTAAATTTTCAGTTCCTCGTTTATATACATACTCCGCTACTGGTTGTGAACCAACAAAAGAGATGGCTGCTACTTCTTTATGGTCTAACAGTCCATTCACGACATCGTGTGCCCCGTGGACAATATTAAAGACTCCCTTAGGCAGCCCGGCCTCTTCAAGAAGCTCAGCCAAACGGTTTGCCAATAACGGTGTGCGCTCAGAAGGTTTTAATACAAAGGTGTTTCCCGTTACGATGGCCATAGGGAACATCCAAGCCGGAACCATCATAGGGAAGTTAAACGGTGTAATCCCCCCTATGACTCCGATGGGATATCGATATACCCCTGAATCCAATCCTGCGGCAATAGAAGGAAGCTGTTCTCCCATCATTAAAGTAGGAGCGCCAGAAGCAAATTCTACGTTTTCAATTCCACGCTGCACCTCTCCATAAGCTTCCTTAAAGCTCTTTCCATTTTCAATCGTTACAATTTCAGCTAACTCATCCCAATGATCGACAAGCAACTGCTGAAATTTAAACAGAATCCTTGCCCGCTTAGGCACGGGAACCTCTTTCCACTCTTGAAAAGCTTCGTTTGCTGTTTTCACAGCCTCCTCTACATCTTCTTGAGACGAAATGGGAACATGGGCAATCACTTCTCCTGTGGCAGGGTTATAAACGGGCTCTATATCGCTAGATTTTGCATCCACCCATTCGCCGCCAATATAATTTTGCAACGTACCTTCGTTTATTTGTGTCATCACTAATTTCCTCCTTCATGATCATTAAAAAATAGAATACAAGATTACGGCTAAGAACATCGCTATCAATGGAACCAAAACACTTAATATAAAAATAGGTTTGTAGGCTCGTTTATGTGATTCCCCGCAAATCGCACGTATGGTAGTCACCACATAGCCATTATGGGGCAATGAATCAATTCCCCCAGAGGCAAGAGCCGAAATTCTATGCATCCCCCCAGGATCAAGTCCTTGACTTAAATAAATCGGACTTAGGATAGGCAGGGCAATTCCTAATCCACCAGAAGCAGAACCAGTAATCCCACATACGATTGTTACGCCTAATGCTAGGCTTAATAAAGGTGGACCAGGCATGTTAACTAGAGAATCGACTAGATTGTCAAAAGCTGAAACTTGTGCTGCTACACTGCCAAACCCCACAACAGCACAGGTATTCGCTAAAGCTACTAAAGCATTTTGGGTGCCAATAGCAAGAGAACCCCAAAAATCAGACAAAAACTTAGACATCGTTATGGAAGCAAAAGCGATCCCTGCCGCTAGTGCAATCAATAAAGCGGTAGTAGGATTCATGAACTGACCCAATATGTTTAAAAGGACGATAACTAAAGCCAGCGGTAAGATCGAAATAAGAATCGCCGGCAATTGCTTTATTTCTGTCTGCTCCTTTTCCTGGAGCTCACCTGCTTCCACGGCCGAAGCAGATTCATTTTTGGCCGAAGCCATTTCTTGGGGCAGCATAAAGAATTCTCCGTCTTCCTTAGCTTTCCTTACTAATCTGCCTAACCAAAAACCTCCGGCAACCATGACAAAAAATGCACATAGAAAACCAATAAAACCACCAGCTGTTGGAGTTGTTCCAAAATATTCTGTCGGAATAATATTTTGAATTTCTGGCGAACCGGGGGCTGTCATCGTAAATGAGATCGAACCGAAAACGAGGGCTGCTGGTATAAACCGATGGGGTAAGTTGGCAGCCCGAAATAATGAGACGGCAATTGGATATACGGCAAAACCTACAACAAATAAACTGACCCCACCATAGGTCATAATAGCGGCAGCTGCTACAACAGCAAATACCGCTCTTTTTGTCCCGAACGTATGTTTAATCCATTGAGCAATACTTTCTGCTGATTTTGTCTCTTGCATCACCTTCCCGAAGATAGCTCCTAATAGAAAGACTAGAAACCAGGAAGAGAAATAATCCGTAAAACCGCTCATGTAGTCTTCTTTTAGAGCGGTTGCTAGATTTAAGCCACCGGTGACTGCAACCAAAACAGAACTTAGAAGGGCAGCAATAATGATATTAATCCCCTTCATCGTAAGATAGATTAATAGAACAAGGGATAATACTAACCCGACGACACCAATGATATTCACGGCTCTACCCCAACTTACTTTCTAAGTATTCGTAGTTATAGCAAACCCTGTAGAGCTCTTCGATTTCCAGCTGATCCGGAACTCGTGGATTATTGGAAGGGCTGCCGCTTTCTAATGCATCGGTTGCCATTTTTCTGATAGCGCTGTCAAATGACTCCTCTTCGATTCCCCATTCTTTTAAATTCGGGATATTCAACTCCAAACATAAGTCTTTCACAGCATTTACGGCTAAGTCGGCCGCTTGGTTATCCGGCCATGTTTCTGAACGGGAATCAAAAATTCTGCCTAAATCGGCTAAACGTTCAATGGCATACGTTTTACTGAACTCTAATACAGCGGGTAACAACATAGCATTAGAGTACCCATGAGGAACATGAAATAATGCACCAATTGGACGCGACATCCCATGGACAAGACAAACGGAGGAATTGGAGAAAGCGACTCCCGCCTGCATGGCTCCTAGAGACATCGCTTCTCTTGCATCGATATTCTCACCATCTTCATACGCCGTTTTGATATGACCGACAATCAATTTCATAGCAGACCGGGCCATATCATCAGTCATAGGATGGGCTCTTCTAGAAATATAAGCTTCAATAGCATGGCTTAAAGCGTCAATCCCAGTTGCTGCCGTTACATTCTTGGGTGATGTTACGGTCAACAATGGATCAACAATAGCCGCATCAGGCATAAATGCCGGCTGTTTGATCATCATCTTCACATCATTCGTAGTGTTGGTAATGATCGTTACATCTGTAGCTTCTGAGCCAGTCCCAGCTGTTGTTGGGATGGCTATATGCGGAACATTTTTACTGGCGATTTTTCTTCCGCCCATGTACTCTCCAATATAACCACCATTTACGGCTAAAACAGAAACAGCTTTTGCTGTATCGATGCAGCTCCCTCCACCAAGGGAGATCACTATATCACAGCTTTCATTTTTAAATATTTTCATAGCCTCTGCGACATAGGTATCGGTAGGCTCAGATTCCACCCCTAAATATAAAGCGCTTTCAACTCCTTCATGGTTTAAATATTCCTTTGCTTTACGAACGTGCCCAAGGCTGTCCATCACATGATCGCTGACAACAAGAGCTTTGTTACCCCGCTCAGCCGCTTCTTTTCCTATTCTTTCAAAGGCATGACGGCCATAATTTACCGTAGACGGCATTCGAAATACATAGCTTTCCATTTAACTCACACCCCTTTTTTCATATTCACTTATCCATATGCAAGATTTATGCCAAGTTAAACGGACTTTCCTGCCAGCCTTTTTCACCCTCATTTGTAGATTCACCCCTACACTTTTGTATATATACATCTACACTTGTTCATTCTAACCGATACTTTTTCAGCTTTTGATACAAAGTTGTTCGATGAATCCCTAGTTGTTGAGCAGCTTTAGTTTTATTCCCATCGGTTTGCTTCAGCGTTTTTTCTATAAGGTCCCTTTCTCTTTCCATCTTTTCATTTTTCACTTGATGAAAAAGGGAGTATGAAGACTCTTCCATTGGACTTTTACGGCGTTCTTCTCTTATAAATTCCTCTGGAAGGTGATTCGTGTCGATCATATCTTCATCCACCATAACGACCAATTTTTCCAATGTATTGATTAATTCTCTAATATTCCCCGGCCACTCATAATTCATAAATATAGCCATAGCCTCCGATGTCAAACCTTTTCGAGAAACCTCATATTTCTTGCACAACGCTTTTAAATAATAGGAGACAAGAGGTGGAACATCATCTGGTCGGTCCCGCAGTGGTGGAATAGGTATTTCGAGGATATTTAAGCGATAGTAGAGATCTTCCCGAAACTCTCCTTCCTCTACTAATTCTTTAAGATTTCGATTGGTGGCTGCTATGATTCTAGTATTGATGTTATAGACATGCGTGCCTCCTACACGTTCTACTTGTTTTTCCTGAAGGACCCTCAGCAATTTTGCCTGCATCATTAACGGCATTTCCCCAATTTCATCTAAAAATAAGGTTCCGTTTTGTGCTAATTCAAATTTGCCTGGCTTTCCTCCTTTACGAGCCCCAGTAAAGGCTCCTTCCTCGTAACCAAACATTTCCGATTCAAATAACTGCTCAGGAATAGCTCCGCAATTCAAAGGTACAAAAGGGCCTGATGAAAAGGAGCTCAAGTGATGAATGCCTCTTGCAAACAATTCCTTTCCCGTTCCACTCTCGCCTGTAATTAAAACGGTGGCACTCGTTTTGGCTACCTTCCGTGCCAACCGTTTACGGTCCGCGTTCCTTTCACTATCCCCTATAATTTGGTCGAGGGTCATTTTATAAGTCTTTGTTTGTTTTTGCTCTGTTGTTTTTTGAGAGCTCTCTAGTTCCCGTTGGGTTCCCTGTAGTCTTTCATAAATTCGATATACCTCTGTAACCCCTTCAAAAATCAGCATCCCAATAGCCCCCACCACTTTACCCTCTTTCCATATTGGAATACGATGAACAATCATCGGCTGTCCTTGAATATACTGAATAACCCCTCTTTCTGGCATCCCTGTTTTTAATGTTTCAGGTAATCTTGTATTATCAATCACGTCTTCTACATGACGCCCTAACGCATGGTCTTGAGAAATACCAGTGAAGCGGCTATAGGAATGATTAAATTCCCTTAGTATCCCATTTTCGTCTACAACGGCTATCCCTTCATAGGCACTTTCCAAAATGACAGGAAGAATCTCAGCTGAATGTTCTTTTTCATTTATCTTTTCAAAATAACTTGTAAACCCTTTCAATATTTCGTTTTTTGATAGGATTCCCATGAACTGATTCTGGTCATTCACCACATTAAAATAGGAACATTTCGTCTCCACTAGATCTAATAAAGAATCGTTTACATTTACAAGGTGATTTAGATCTCCTACCTTTGTGTCTTTCAATCCCTTTCCTGGTCTGTTCATCAATTCTTTCCCGAGTATAGGCCACGTCGCAATCCCTGCTGGTTGAGAATCATCCCCAAGAACAGGCAAAACGTCTGTATCCAGCTCAACCATCATTTCCGCTGCTTCTCTCACAGTCATATAGACTGAAATATGAGCAGGCGGCTGAATCATCCAATTTTCCATACGTAAAGGATTATCTTTTCCGGCCTGTTGATTCGGTTGATTTATAAAATTCTTCCCCATGTAAACCTCTTCTCCCTCTACATTTGTAGACATTTATTTTTAATTATTACAAACAAAGGGACTTCACACAAATAAGGTTCACATGAGATCAGCGCCTTTGGTGTTTAATTAATGTTTCCCCCTTGTCTTCAGCACCCATTCTTATAGAGAAGACATCCATTCCAAATCTTTGATATTCAGCGGATACAATGGGCGATGAGGCAAGGATTTTTAATCCCCACTTTCGCCCACACAAAGTTTTTTAAAGGGCAATAGGATATCACAAAAGATTGAGTTTCCAAAATTTCAAGAAAAGGATGATTCTAAAGATGAAAAATCGTAATTGTGGGAGAAAGATCGAAGTTCCAGGAAAATTACCAATCAAACCTAAAAAACGCCAAAAGGAATGTAAACCAGAACCGGAACATTGTCCAGAAGAACCGAAAGTATGTGATTCCACTTGTCAATGTAACGCGAAAGCACCAGGTCCAAAACCAGCAAAATTAACCAATGATTGTGTAGTCGTGAATTCATTGGTTGGTTCAAAAAACCGTACAAAAAGTAGGAGAAGTGACATTGCCACTCACTGCTTTTGGTGATATAGGCGCAATAGATGGCCTTATTAGCGTCAGCGTGGAACCTGACCTTGACGCCATTACCCAGAATGTAAGAGTCATTAAAGATAAAGTCGTCAATATGGGTCTAATCCCAGCAACGCTCACTCTTAACATTGCTGGGATACCAGTCGGTACTCCACTAAACTTCCCTATTCAATTCCAAGGTCATACGGATTTCCCTGGAGCTTGTCCTGAGGATACGGTCCAGGAAACGCCGCTTGAAGTAGAGGGTATCTTCACACAACCTGGTATTGAGATTTTTGACCTTGCAGGTGTGGAATTGGTTGAAGGTGTTTGGGTTAAAATCGTTTTGCGCACGACTATTACCGTCACACGCCCAGTCATTCAGGATCGCTTTGGTCATGTTTGTGATGTAAATCCAAATAGATGTGAGAACAATACCACTCCGCCTTCTTTCACACTCCCTGCTCCCCCTGAAAATGGAGGACTTTTAGGTGGAGGCGGAGGTGTTTAACCAGAGGAATAGACAGGAACGGGTCTAATCAGGAGCTCGATATAAAAAAGATACCCTTTTAGGCGTCTCTTCCTGGACACTAAAGTCTTTAGCCACCCGGACTTTTCCTATAAGAATAGTCTTATATCCACTTTTTATGGAAGAGGATTTCATGGGAGCATTTGGATGGTCATGGATTTTTATTCTTACAACCTCCCCCCTACAATCCTTTCTTTAAAAATGAAACTTTCGGCTTTCCCAAAGTGAGTGATCCCCGAATAATGGAATGTTGTCCTTATTCGGGGTTTTTATTTTCAATCTTCCTTTATAGTTGAATAAAAGGATTGGAGAAAGATTTTAAGATCATCCTTACTGAGCCATAAACCACTCCAATCATGATCAGATTTTTTTCCATTCCTTATCTATTTAAAATCTTATACTCTCTACATGCTTATCGCTTTGGTCACATTTCCAATAGGTTTGGAGTCCATTATTTTTTAAACAGCTTTTCTTGGCACTTGAATGACTAATAGAATGAGAATAAGTAAACCAACGAAGATGCTAGCGAATTTATTACTATTAAAGCTTTCAGGGTGAGGGTTAGAATGCCTGAAAAACCTAGAGTGATAGGGCTTAAAATGGAAATGATGATATACCTGGCTTTAGATAGTTTTTCTTCCGTTTGTACATAACCATCAAATATCGTAAGTCCGATCCATGTTTTTTGAATGAAGGGTGATGGATATTGAATGAGAAGGCAGACCAAATTCATTAAAGGAAATAGACGAAAAAATATGGATCGCACCTATGGTCATCCGTCCATTTAAGATCATGAAAGGAATGGAGAATATCATAGCGGCGCTCAAACTTTTTGGCTCCTTCATTGGAACCCATCTATTTTCAATAAGATGAAGGTGTGTTTTGGCATTCGTTTTTGGCATCCTGTTTTGTATTCTCATCAGCCCCCCCTATTTTGTTCATACGTCTATTTTACAAAGGATCCTAAATGATAGAACTCAAAAAGAACATTCTAATAAGCTATCCACCTTTTCACTTTATTTACTAAATGACTATGTAAATGCAGCAAGAAGAATTAAACAGTCCAGGCCACCATTCCAATTATTTCAAAAGATTTGCTTTGTACTCAACTTTTTTAAATAAGAAAAGACGCACTTCTAGCAAGAGTTGCGTCTCGATTCATAACCTATTTAAATCTTCATTCTTTAAAATCTCTAAAGCTTTTCATTGATCCAAACAACCATCCCGCCCGGCTCCCTATTACACCAAGCATAATAGGGAATAGCTTTTAAATGAATCGGCTTTACTTCCTGATCACTTGTACTGTATAATGCATCCTTCCACACACTCCCTTCCACCCTTTCAGCTTCCCCAAAGAGCGTAACGACACCGCCCAGCAGATCCTCTTCATACTCAAATTTAAGATCAGCATCTTTAGGGAGGTAAATCGAGTGGAGCTCCTTACCATGATCAACTTCTTCCAAGCAATACACGATCGGTCCTCTTTGAATCGCCACTTTCCCCAAGCTATGCCTTACTGAAGGATGGGAACGAACCCTTTGAATCTCCATATCTAAATTCAGTTCGACTGTATCGCCTTGCTTCCACGTACGGGAGAGGCGAGCATATCCATTTTTCATGATCGGTTGGAAGTCCATGATCTCCCCATTTATTTTTACGTCAGCTTTTGTCGCCCATCCGGGGATCCGAAGAGCCAGCGTAAAAGAGGTATCAACTTCAGGTGAAAGCTTAATAGTGACTTCCCCATCCCAAGGATAGTTGGTCTTCTGTTTAATTTCCACTTGGTGACCGCCGACTTCCATGTTATTTTCATTGCTCATATATAAATGGACAAAAATTTCTTCTTCCCTTTTTGTGTAAATATAGTGGGAGATCGATGCAATTAGACGTGCCAGGTTCGGCGGGCAGCAGGCACACCCATACCATTTCTGCCTAACAGGCGGTACATGTTTCTTTTCATCACGACTTTCCACTTCCTTCGGGACCACTTCAAGGGGGTTGACGTAAAAGAATGTCCGCCCGTCTAAATCCATACCGCTGATCGCCCCATTGTATAATGCCCGTTCCATTACGTCCGCATATTTATGGTGAGCCTCCAGGTCAAGCATTCGCTTAGCCCAGAAAATCAAACCAATGGAAGCACACGTTTCCGTATAAGATAAATCATTGGGAAGATCGTAATCAAAAGAAAAAGCTTCTCCATATTCCATAGAACCTATCCCTGCGGTCAAATACATCTGCTTGTTGGTCACATTATTCCATAGTTTTTCACATGTTTCTTTTAGCGAGGGATCATTGGTGTAAGCAGCTAAATCAGCCATCGCTGAATACATATACACCGCCCGAACCGCATGACCTGTGGCTGTTTCCTGTTCTCGAACAGGCAGGTGGGATTGACTATACCTATATCCCCCTGTGAACCAATAAGGCTTTTCTTCCTTTCTTGCTTGTTTTTCCAAATCGAAATAATGAGGCCGCTTGCCTCGTTCTTCAATAAAGAACTCGCTTAATTTCAAATATTTATGGTTGTTAGTGACTTCATACAGTTTCACCAGCGCAAGTTCGATCTCCTGATGTCCCGGATATCCCTTCCTTTTATGGTTTTCAGGTCCGAAGGTCTCCTCGATATAATCGGCGTATCTGATCATAATATGGAGGAATTTATCTTTTCCCGTCGCTCTATAATAAGCAACCGCCGCCTCAATCAAATGACCGGCACAATACAATTCGTGATGGTCACGTAAATTCGTCCAGCGCTGATCAGGTTCTTTGACCGTATAATAGGTATTTAAGTAACCATCTGCCCCTTGCGCTTTCTCCAGAAGGTTAATGACTTCATCCGCTGTCGTTTCCCACTTAGCATCTGGTTCATTTTCCAGCAGAAAAGCGACAGCCTCCAACCATTTGGCGACATCACTGTCTTGAAAAACCATGCCATAGAATTCTCCTTCTGATTCCCCTGCAGCTATCCGAAAGTTTTCAATCGCATGACTGGGCTCTGTATCAGGCAATCGATCATTTAAAGCCTCCCATTGATAAGGGATCATTTGATTTTTGACGATGTCTAATCGTTTTTTCCAGAATCTGTCGGTGATTTTCACATGACTCTCCCACACTTTTTCCATGTAAATCACAAGTCTCCTTTAATGGATTTCTAAGATATACAATCCTTCCTTCATGTACCTGCTAAATCTTTAAGGGAATGGAAGACATAATCCGGAGGCCTCTCCACATCGGAAATCATCTCTATGGTGGTATTTCCAGACAGAACGAGCGCTGTTTTAATGCCATATTTCCCCATCGCGATGTCAGAATCAAGACTATCACCGACGATCATGGTTTTTTCTACCGTCATTTGAAGACGATCCATAGCACATTCAAACATGTGAACAGATGGTTTCCCCACCACGACCTCTGGGGTCTTTCCAGTAGTTGCTTCAATCGCTCCCAGCATTCCAGCTACATCTATAGATAAGCCGCGGGAGCTGGGATAGGCACGATCATTATTCGTAGCGATTATTCTTGCACCATTCATAACTGCTTGAAACGCCTGATCCAAATCGTGATAGGTGACTCCTGTATGAAGGGAAACCACAAGCCAAGCAGCATCCTCAGGGAGTGAAGCTAATGGAATACCGCTTTCTTGCAGTTCCTCGATCAACCCTCCTTCCCCTAACACCCAAACAGCTTCATTCGGATGATGTTTTCGTAAATATTCAGCTGCCACATGGGATGTCAGGATGATATCTTTTGGGGCAAGGTTCACACCTTTCTCTTGTAAAATAGAGGCCACCTGCCTGCGGGAATGCGTCCCCCGATTACTCAGAGCTGCCACTCGTTTCCCTGCCTTTTGGAGTTCCTGGATGGATTCTGCTGCTCCTTCAATCAGCTCCAGCTCTTTCCATACAGTTCCATCTAAATCAATCAGGAATCCTGATGTTTCATCAAACCTGCTCATTGAGTTGCTCCTATCCCGAACTTAAACACCGTTCGTCTGTGATAGGGCTCATCAGGGGAAAGAACGATCTCAGGAAATCCTTCTTCATGTAAAGATGCCGGAGAACTTTGCGTTTCGATACAGATACCTGAGTGCTTCCTTGTTTTCCCTTCAACCAGGGCTTTCCCTTCTGGAAGATTGTTAGAGGTATAGACGACAACGCCTGGCTGGTCTGTTTCTACTTCAAGCGTACGTCCTGACGTTTCATCCTCCAGCCGAATGTCTGGCTTTTCTTCCCCATCGAGCAGGAAGAAATGATCGAGTCCACCATTCGCAACCCTTTGTTGTGTTGTTTCATAGGAAAGGCTGGAACCCAGCAATCTCTGTTTTCGAAAATTAAACGGCGTCTCATTTAGGTTGATCCATTCTCCTGTCGGGATGAGCTCCTCATCCAGCTCGGCAAAGCATGAACTGTTTAAACGTAAGGTATGGTCATGAACAGTCGTATCGGCTTGTCCACTCAAATTAAAGTAAGAGTGGTTGGTCAATGTCAGCACTGTGGTCTGATCGGTCTCAGCAAAGTAGTCGATGATCAAGCAATTATCATGGGTCAGCGTGTAAGTTACCGCAACATCAATAGTCCCTGGATAGCCTCCCTCCCCGTCAAAACTTTTGTGGGAAAGCGTGACGCCGATTTCCCCATCATCTTCAAAGGGGGAGGCGTTCCAAAGTTGTTGGTGAAAGCCTTTTTTTCCGCCGTGAAGGTGATGTTCTCCTTCATTCGCTTCGACCCGATACTCTTTTCCTTCTAATTGAAAAGAAGCTCGCTGAATACGGCCAGCTACTCGTCCAATTAATGCGCCAAGATACCCTGGATTTTCCACGTACTCAGCGAAATTTTTATAGCAGAGTACGACATTTTTAGAATCCCCCTTACGATCAGGGACAGAAATATTTGTGATTATACCGCCAAAGTTTAGAAAATGGACACTCATCCCCTGGTCATTTTCCAATTGAAATAAATTCCAAGTTTCTTGTCCTGGTACTTGGATTTCTTTTGTCTTCCTATTCATAAACCGTCTCCTTCTTCCCAACGACTGCCCTCAGGATGAGGACAGTGTTTATAAGATAACTTTGCTCTAAATTGGACAAAACAGCCACAATGCATGCAGGTGGTTTTGTCATGAAGCGATGTACATGAAGCACACTCTGTCAGCCTGTTTTCATAAACACTGGGTGAAACTAAATCGGTCTCTAGAGCGAGCTGATCTTCGATTTGCTCCATTACATCCTCCCGATATAAATGAGGCGGACAAGCTCTACAACTCATGGTCACTTCTCCATGAAATCGAGAGGTCTTCTGTTTTTGCCTGATTGATCAAGTACAAACCTGTACAACGATCTCGAATCGTAAAGGCTTTGTTAAGGCTTTCATGAACGAGCGCACTGTCTATTCCTAAATCGGAGGGTACTTGAGCCCCCCCTGTTAATTGCAGCCAATCTAAAACATCAACATAGTCAGGCAGACGGGAGATTTCTTCTGCTATTCTAGGGGTGTGCGCTCCGAATACACTCTCATCCTCGGCATAAAATTGATAGAGTTGGATCAGGATGGCGGTAGCAACCCCAACTTTCGCTCCATGCAGGACTTGCGGCGCGCCTTTTTTCAGTAAATCCATTTCCCAATAATGCGAGAGATGATGTTCCCCTCCGGATGCTGGCCTTGAAAAGTCGAGCAGCAGCATGACAAGTCCTGACTCAATCAGTGCCTTTATTAAGATGCGAATGCCTTCCTCATCAGCTTTGGCAATTTCATTGACGTGATCTACACAGTTGTAAAGAGAACGTCTCGTCAAGTTTGCCGCCGTTTCATTATAGGGTTCATCATTTACCCAATGAGAAATCTTCCAGTCTAGCAGAGAGGTCATTTTAGCAATCATATCTCCAAAACCGGCGGCTGTCATTTCAAGGGGTGCCTCTTTAAGAATATCAATATCGGCAAATACAGCTATTGGGGAAACCGTTTGGATCGTCTGCTTGAACCCCCGCAAAATCAAGGGTGCCCCTTTGGAGGTAAAGCCGTCCACTGAGGCAGCTGTAGGGACAGAAATAAAAGGGGCACCCATTTTGGAGCTGCAGAAACGGGTAATGTCATGAATCGTTCCGGATCCAATTGCAAGGAGTACATCTACCCGGGGCGGCGTTTCAACGAGTACTTGAACGATGGATGGTTCATCAGCAAGCACCTGACCATTGGTATTGGGTGTTATCTGTACTGGTGCCACCTCATACCCGCCCTGTTCCAGGATAGTAGCTATTTTCTTTCCCGCAGCTTTCCATGTATGCTGATCAGCAATGAGGGCCACATGTTTGAAGCCCCGGTGGTTCAGATATTCTGGTAAGGCTTCGATCGACCCTTTATCAATATTTATGTAAGGCAGGACCTTGTCAGGATCTTCCTCTAATTCAAAAGCCAATTGTTTCATCTCTTGTAAATCATTCATTCTTTTCCTCCTATCTATGTGTTTAGTTTAAGAAGCTTCCCCCCATAAACTGAATCCATGGATTAAGGTTTGAGAGATAATAGAACGACAGACATTGCCGGTATCGTTGCCTTTAATTGATTATCCTCTATAGAGAAACCTTGAAAGCCCTGTGGTTTCACTTTTTCCGGATTTTCAAAGGTATTATGATCGTTCATATGGTCGGAGGTGAGAATTCTTCCCGTTCCATCATGATAGCTTTTTCCTCGGAGGGCTATCTCAATCATTGCCTCTTCCTCTGTATCTAAGTTACACGCGCTGATGTTTACGGTCCCATCCTTAGCCATGGAGGCTGAAGCTTGGATTTTAGGGAGATTCACATCTCCATGGACAATCTGTTCTGTTTCTGCTTCGATAGGCAGGCTCTCTGCATCCTGATGCACTTTATACATGTCAAAAATATGATAAGTCGGGGTGAGAATCATTTGATCCCCTTCTGTGAGAATCATAGATTGTAAAACATTAACCGTCTGGGCTATATTAGCCATTTGAACCCGATCAGAATGATGATTGAAAATGTTTAACGAAACTCCTGCAACTAAAGCATCTCTGATCGTGTTTTGCTGATAAAGGAAACCAGGGTTGGTCCCAGGCTCAACATCGAACCATGTTCCCCATTCATCAACAACTAAGCCCACGCGCTTTTCAGGGTCATAATGGTCCATAATTGTGGAATGCTTTGTAATTAATTCATCCATATAAAGCGCTCGTGACATTGTGATATCCCATTCATTTTGGTCAAAGTCTGTGGCAGAACCTTTTTTCTTCCAAAATTCCCCTGGGTATGTATAATGGTGGAGACTTAACCCGTCCATTAAGTCGGAAGCTTCTCTCATCAGCACTTCTGTCCATGTATAATCGTCCACATTTGGTCCGCAGGCTATTTTGTAGAGGTTATTGTCTCCATAATTTCTGACGTAGGTTTGATAACGACGATATAAGTCTGCATAATATTGCGGTCTCATATGACCCCCGCATCCCCAATTTTCATTCCCAATGCCAAAATATGTCACCTTCCACGGATCCTCTCTGCCGTTTTCTTTTCTCCAGTCCGCCATCGGAGATTCTCCATCGAACGTCATATACTCAACCCACTCAGACATTTCCTGGACTGTACCGCTGCCAACATTCCCGGAAATATACGGCTCGGCTCCCAGAAGATCACAGAGCTTCATGAATTCGTGGGTACCAAAGTGGTTGTTTTCGATTATCCCACCCCAATGCGTATTGATCATTCGCTTGCGATCTTCCCGCGGCCCTACGCCGTCTTTCCAGTGATATTCATCAGCAAAGCAACCGCCCGGCCAGCGAAGGACAGGAATATCAATGTTTCGAAGCGCTTCCAAAACATCTGTACGAATACCGTTCTGATTAGAAATGGGGGAGTCTTCCCCCACCCAAATTCCTTCATATATACAACGGCCTAAATGCTCGGCAAAATGTCCATAAATATTGCGATTAATTTTCCCTTTGGAAATATCTGTATTAATCACCATTCGATTTCCCATTCCATCCACCTCTTTGATTATTTTTCATCTTTAGAACCATTAAAAGACGCTTGAAGTAGAAAAGCCACAGCCATCTCAACTTAATCGTATATGACGACCTCACACAGGACCACACCAATAACTTGTACGTATATTTAGAGTAAGGAATGTATTCCTATTTGTCAATAATCATTCAGAAAGTTTCGAATAAAAAAACTGCCTGTCTACTTAATAGTAGAGATCAGGCAGCTTTTTTATGAGCGGTAGGATTGGTTCTGATGTTGGCAAGCACTTGATAAGCAAGCCACATCCAGCCCAGAAAGAGCAAGGCGAAAGAAAAGAAAGGGATCAATGATGGCAGTTTTAAGGAGTAATATCCCACTGCAAACCATACCACTGCCATTCCGAAGGACAGGTGGATTTTAGTAAGTCCCAGAATAAAAGCGTTTTTTATGTGCTGCTGGAGGGATCCTTTATAATAAACCATTAATGGGAAAACCCACAGAATCACCAACCCGTACAAAAAAACAAGAGCTATAAAAGCAAAAGGGACGAGAAAAAAGATCGAGCCATCCATGGATTTCAGGAGGAGATAGTTGATATATAGAATTCCGCCGGTCATTGATATCAGCACCCCTATGAGATTAGCGGTTTTCCATTCCTGCTTATACAGCTGCCAATAGGTCTGCCAAAGCGGAACAGTGACATGACCGTTAAACCATTTCTTTGTCAGACTGAGAGTGGCGGCTATGGATGGGAAAAGACCGAATAATACGCCCCCAGCAAGCATGCCAATTAGAAACAGAGCATTTAACCCCGCTAGTCGTGTCATCCATTTTAAATATCCATTCAGCTTAGAAATCAGGCCATTATTATTCATTATTCATTGAGAGCCCCCTTGGTACCAGTCAGCTTTATGATCACACAAACCTTTGAATTAGAAAATAACCGGACTCTAATCCAGAGCCCGGTGATAGCTATCCTTTTACTCCCCCGACAGTCAGGCCCGAAACAAAGTACCGTTGGAAGAAAATAAATAATAATATGATCGGTATGATGGTCATAACCGATCCGGCAATTAAAACATCGTAATTGTTGCCGTATGGCGTCAGCAAGGTAGCTAAACCAATCGGAAGGGTAAACATATCATTGGATCTGAGCACTAATAATGGCCACAAGAAATTGTTCCAGCTTGCTAAACCTTGCAGTATCGCCATCGCTGCAAGAGATGGACCCATGAGAGGAAGCATAATTCTGAAGAAAATCCCATACTCTGTCGCCCCGTCGATTCTCGCTGCATCCATTAATTCTTTAGGAAGCCCTAACGCATATTGTCTGAAAAAAAATACGGCTACCGGGGCCACAATCATAGGAAGAACCACGGCAAAATAAGTATTGATCAGTTGCGTATCAATCATCAGTTGGTAAAGCGGGAGCATCAGGATCTCGAAGGGAACCATCAGAATGAACAGGACAAGAACAAAGAAAACGTTCCCTCCCTTAAAGTTGTACATGGCTAATGCATACCCGACCATTGATGAGAAGAACAAGGACAGAATGATTGTAATGGCTGAGATGATCATACTGTTGCCATACCATGCCCAATATTCACTAGATTGTGTGAAGATGTACGCATAATTATCAAGACCTAATAGTTCCGTATCAATGTTAAAGGTGATGCCGCTTCTCATTAAAACAGAAGAAGGCATAAAGGACGAAATCAATAAGCTGATGATCGGAAATAAAGCGATTAGAGAAATAAGCGCAAACGCTCCATTGGCAAACCAGACAAGGCCTTTATTTTTTTTATTCTTCATTTATGCCCCCTCCTTTTTAAAGGTTCCTGTCATAATAAGGTAAATGAAGCTGACTACGAAAATGATCAGCATGAGAACAACTCCAACTGCGGCACCGAATCCCATGTCATTCTGCTGAATGCCCTGCTGATAAATATAGCCAACTACCGTCAGGCCAATGTTCCCCGGTGAACCGGCTTCCCAAAATACAAAGCTTTCTTCAAACATCCTGAAACCATTAATGATGGTAATCGTACTCACGAAAATGATGATAGGTTTCAATTGAGGCAGTGTGATATACCATAGCTTTTGGAAACGGGAAGCGCCGTCAATATCAGCTGCTTCGTATAGCTCTTCGGGAACGTTTTGCAGGGCGGCTAAAAAGTAGAGCAAATTAACACCAATCCATCGCCAAGAAGCTAATAAGACCATTAGCAACATTCCCGACCAGGCTGTAAATCGCCAATTGACAGGATCAAAACCAAGGAAACTAATAAATTGGTTCGCTGCAGCTGTTTCCTGCTCCCCAAACATCAAGCGGAAAATCATCCCCCCGACAATCGTAGAAGTTAACGCTGGCACAAATAACGATGCTCGAAATAGAGTCTTAAGTTTTATAACTTTTGAATTTAAAAACACTGCAAGAAGCATCGGGATAAAGGTCAAAATAATCACCGTTAATATGACATAGACCGTCGTATTGGTCAAAGCTTTATAAAAGGTGCCATTCGGGACCCTAGTATAGTTCTGCATCCCAATGAATTCCACTTGACCCGGTAAAACACTTTGGAAACTCATGATGATTCCCTGAATGGCAGGGTAGAGAGTCAAGACCAGAAAAGAAAGGATGAACGGTGTAACAAAAATATAAGGAACGACTTTTTTGGAGTTTAAGAACTTCATAACCTTACTGGATTCTCTTTTGGTCTTCGGACGCACTCTTGCACCGCTATTAGACATTGTATTCATAGGAACCTCCTCCTAAGTAGATAGCTAATTTCAAACAAGGACGTTAGGAATTCTTTAAGCGAATTACATTCCATGATGTTTTAGAAAGCCGCGTAGTCAAGTATCCATCCTGTAACTCAGAAATTCCATGGGAATGAGGTTTCACTGATTCCTCTGCTGATGTGTTAACGGCTTTCAAATTTTCATGCTCTAACACTACATGCTCCACTAATTGAAAGCCTTCAAAGCTGCGGAGATCAACAGATAAATCGATGGACTCATGTAAATGTTTATTGACTATAAAGATTGAAACCTCTTCTTCTTCTTCATTAAAGACGGCGGCACTATCTACATAAGGAACATCCGTGAAATCTTTGCTATCATACTTTGGAGAAGATAGGATTGGCTTTAATGCCACTCCCCTGCCATAAATAGACATGTGCAGGTATGGATAATAAATGGTTTGCTTCCATGAACGTCCACTATTCTCTGTCATAATGGGAGCGATGACGTTAACGAGTTGAGCCATACAAGCCATTTTCACCCGATCAGCGTGCTGTAAAAAGGTAATCAGCATACTCCCTACAAGAAGGGCATCCTCAAAGTTATACACATCTTCCAATTGCGGAGGGGCGACCGTCCAGGGCTCAATTTGCTTGTCCGCTTCGTTGGAATGGTACCAGACATTCCACTCATCAAAGCTTAGGTTAATGGTTTTTTTACTACGATGTTTCGCTTTAATGTAATCACAGGTGGCGGTGACGGTTTTGATAAAATGATCCATGTCCAGGTTTTTCGCTAGGTAATTGGCAGGATCGTTGGTACGGTTGCCATAGTATTGGTGGAGCGAGATGAAATCCACCTCTTCATAGGCGATATCTAACGTTGTCGCCTCATATTCTGGGAATGTCGGCATGTCCGTGTTTGAACTGCCGCAAGCCACTAGTTCAATAGTCGGGTCTACCAGTTTCATAGCTTTCCCTGCTTCTTTGGCAATTTTCCCATATTCTTGAGCTGTCTTCTGCCCCACCTGCCAAGGCCCATCCATTTCATTACCCAGGCACCAAGTTTTGATGTTATGCGGTTGATCATACCCATGAGATCTGCGAAGCTCACTCCAGTAAGTTCCTTTAGGGTGGTTCGTATATTCAATGAGGTTTCTTGCCGCATCAATTCCTCGTGTACCCAGGTTTACAGCCATCATCACTTCCGCATCGACTTTCTTGGCCCAATCAGCAAATTCATTTGTTCCTACTTGATTGTTTTCGATCGTTCGCCACGCGAGCTCCAACCTACGTGGGCGTTCTTCCTTCGGGCCTACCCCATCCTCCCAATTATAAGCAGATACCATATTACCGCCTGGGTACCTGACGATCGGGACTTGAAGCTGCTTCACAAGATTGATCACATCTTTACGAAACCCTTGTTCATCAGCTTCGGGATGATCCGGTTCATAAATTCCTCCATATACAGCTCTTCCTAAATGTTCAATGAATGACCCATAGATTCGTTCATCTACGGGAGCAATTTGATAACTTTTATCAATAATCATCGACGCTTTCAAAGAATGAGACATAAATGATCACTCCTCCTGTTATTTTTGACCCTTTCTGTATGCGCTTCCAACATTTGCAATGTTTCCTTAGTTCCTTGATATACGAACATATTAATTACCAACCTATCAAACAACTAAATATGTACGTATAAGCTATTGTTTAAAGTATAGCTAACTTCCCATCCGTTTTCAATAAGTTTTCAATGATTTTGTAGAATAATCTGAATTTTCCGCCGGTGTTTGTCATAACAAAAGCGGCCAGGAAAATAATCCTTGCCGCTCCTTTCTTTTATTTCATGTCTCTTATTTTATCGGCCGCTTCCTTCAATGCTTCCTCGGGCGATTGAGACTGCTGTCTTAATACATTTTCAGCGACATTTGTATTGTATTCTGTCGCTACATCTGGGGTATATTCTGTTAATTGAATTTCGTTAATTTCATCTTTAACCTCCAGTAACATATCAAAGATGCCTTCCCCGAAGTAATCATAATATTCGTTGTCTTGTCTCACAGCATCGCTTTCCCATACATCCCATCGAGGAGGGTCAAAACCAAGGACTTTCCATAAATTCACATTACCTTCTTCTGAAAGCTTAGTGAAGGCCAAAAACTCTTTAGCAAGCTCTGCCTCTTCCGCTTGATTTGTAACAGCCGTACCTGTTCCTCCCATACCAGCCGTTCGATCTCCACCTTCTTCCCAAGCAGGAAGCGGACGAATCGCCATTTTCCCTTCCAAGTCAGGCATATTATCAATAAAACGACCCATATACCAAAGTGGTGCTAAGACCGCGGCTGCATTTCCTTCATTCATGTAACCATAAAACTCTTCTGTCTGATTCATACCACCTGGAGTTAATTCCGCAATATTATGTTTGTAAAGGACATCGCTAAGGAACTGGAGTGTATCCACATTTTTTTCATTATCAAGCGTAACTTCTCCCTCTTCATTGAAGAAATCGGACTCTCGCTGTGAAACCATTGGGAAGAAGTCCATTAAGTAATCAGTCGTCCCAACATTCCACATGACAGCATCGGTGTTTTCTCCCACTTTCTTACCTGCTTCCACGAAGTCATCCCATGTTTTAATTGAATCGATATCCACACCTGCTTGATCCATAATTTCTTTATTATAGTACATGACCGTTGCCCCGACGTGGGTAGGAGCTCCATAATACTTTCCATCTTTTGCATACATTTCGAATCGGGATGTGACGGAGTCTTCCAAGACTGGTTCCACGTATTCGTTCAGAGGCTCAAGCTGTGGTTCCCCTTGCATATAGTTGGCATATTTACTCTGCTCAATATCAACGATGTCAGGTGCGCCCTTTCCGGATTGTAAAGCCAGCAATAAATTGTTATGCATTTGATCATAAGGGTAAGTTTCAGCTACTAATTTAATGGGGCGATCCGGATTTTCTTCATTCCATCGCTTAGCAGAATCACGAAATAAGTCGACGTGCTGACCAACGAATGTCCAAAAGGTCAGTTCCGTTGCTCCTTCCACATCCTCCCCAATTACCTCTGTTTCTTCCGCTTCTCCTGAAGCTTCATCTCCTCCCCCACATGCGAGCAATACAAGCGACATAAGAGAAAACATTAAAACTAACAAGCCTTTCTTCATCTTATTTCCCCCTCCAGGTTAGTGAAATGATGATACTGTTCCTGTTGATTTTTTCCTCTTGAAAACGAAAACAACTAAAATGATAGCGCATACAAAAAATCATTGGATAGATTGGTTATGTAAAATAGTATCACTCCCTTTATAAGTGGTCAATAAGTTTTTTCTTAGGAAGAACAAAACTCATCCGTATAATTGATAATTCTCTCCACGTTATCTTTCTTTCTATCATCGAGAAGAAGGGATCCGCTGTCCACGAATCCCTACCGTTTAACTCCATACCGCTTGGTTCCACTTTAATTCATTGCAAAATTGCCTCATATTCAAATCTTCATCAATCACTAGACACTCGACACCTGCCATGTCGGCGAAGTCGCACAATTGTTCCGAGGTGACTTGGAAGGAAAATACCGTGTGATGAGCACCACCGGCATGAATCCATGCTTCTGTGGCCTGAGATAATGATGGTTTAGGTTCCCACATGAGCTTGGCTACAGGCAAGTTCGGGGTGCTTATTTCCGGCTGATGTGCCTTCACTTCATTGATAATCATCCGATAACGCCCCCCCATTTCGACGAGGGACACATTGATGCCTTCTCCTCCTCGACCATCGAACACGAGTCTGGCTGGGTCTTCCCGATCCCCCATTGTTAATGGATGGACCACCATGGCAGGTTTTGTGGCGGAAACCGTCGGGCACACTTCCAACATGTGTGATCCTAAAATCATTTCCTTTCCTTTCTCTAAATGGTACGTATAATCTTCCATGAAGGAGGTACCTTTATTGTCAGCCATAATCTTCATCATCCTCAATAGCGCTGCTGTTTTCCAGTCTCCTTCTCCTGCAAAGCCGTAACCTTCCGCCATCAAACGCTGCACAGCTAACCCAGGCAGCTGCTTCATACCATGCAAGTCTTCAAAATTAGTCGTAAATGCATTGTAATTTCTTGAAGATAGGAATGACTTCAAGCCAAGCTCAATACGGGCTTGTTCTTTTATAGATCCTTGAGCCTCCTCGCTATCATCCTCAAGCTCATACAATTCCCTATACGTATGATATAAATCTTCGACTTCCTGTTCAGAAACTGTGTCAATTTCCGCTACTAAATCACCAATACCATAATAATCAACCGTCCAGCCGAATTTCATTTGGGCTTCTATTTTATCTCCATCGGTTACAGCTACATGACGCATGTTATCCCCAAAACGAGCCACACGAATGTGGTTGCCTTCGGTATGAGCTACGGCTGTTTTCATCCATCCGGATAATTTTTTGACGACATCCTCATCCTGCCAGTAGCCAACAACCACTTTCCGAGCAATATTCAGCCGGGAAACCATAAATCCAAACTCCCGGTCTCCGTGCGCCGATTGGTTCAAGTTCATAAAATCCATATCGATCGATTCCCAGGGCACTTCCCGGTTATATTGAGTATGCAGGTGAAGCAAAGGCTTCTGTAGTGCCTTCAAACCAGCCATCCACATTTTTGCAGGGGAAAAGGTGTGCATCCAAGTCACTAGACCAGCACACTGCTCATTCGTATTTGCTTCCCCCATCACTTTATAGATCTCCTCTGATGATGTTAAGACGGACTTAAAGACAAGTTTAAACGGTAAGTGCTGGGATTCATTCAACTGATCTACGATTTCCTCGGAGTGAGCCTTCACTTCTCGTAATGCTTCCTCCCCGTATAAGTGCTGACTTCCTGTCACAAACCAAAATTCATAAGGCTTAGTTTTTAACATAAACATTCCCCTTCCCCATATCCGCAGAATTTCTAAGCGCTTTCAAACGTTTCATGACTTGATTATCTCCTCTACCGAAATAGTCATGAAGGGTCGAATATTCCTTGTACAATTCTTCATAGATTTCAACGTGCTCGGGAATCGGCTCAACCGTATCTTCTTTTATCCGTGCCATTTGTTCGGCAGCAGCAACGACATGGTCAAATCCACCTCGCTCTTTGCCGGCCGCGATTGCACCAAACATCGCTGCACCAAGAGCCGGCGTTTGCTTAGAATCCGCAACCTTGATCGTTCGGTTCGTCACATCCGCATAAATCTGCAGGAGCAATTTGTTCTTCTGTGGAAGTCCGCCGCACGCATACAATTCTTCGACTGGCACCCCATTATGATGGAAGGCATCGACGATTTTTCTTGTTCCGAATGCAGTTGCTTCAATAAGTGCCCGATAGATTTCTTCGGGTCTCGTTTGCAGCGTAGCACCGATGAGGATCCCGCTTAATTCCGTGTCAACAAGGACAGAACGGTTTCCATTCCACCAATCTAAAGCAAGAAGGCCCGTTTCTCCTGGCCTATAATTCGAAGCTTTTTCTTCTAAATATTGATGTACATTTAATCCTCGTTCATGAGCAGCGTCCTTTACAGAGGGGGGGATCCCATGATCGACATACCAGGCAAAAATATCTCCAACGGCGGACTGCCCTGCTTCATATCCGTACAACCCAGGAATAATCCCGTCTTCTACCACTCCGCACATGCCCTCGACATGTTTTTCTTCATCCCCAAGCAGTAAATGGCAGATAGATGTCCCCATAGCCATGACCATTTTTCCAGGTGACGTCACTCCAACAGCAGGAACTGCAGCATGGGCATCGACATTTCCTACGGCTACAGGAGTGCCTTCCAGTAAACCAGTCCGTTTCGCCATTTCCTTCGTTACGCCACCAGCCTTAGTCCCTAATGAGACGACGTCCCCTCTTAACTTCGTATCTGTTATATCTGCTAACCGAGGATCCAATGCTTGAAAAAAGTCTTTGCTTGGATAACCCTCTTGTTTATGCCATATCGATTTATAACCAGCTGTACAGCTATTTCTCAGCAGGGTACCCGTCATCTGGGAGATGACCCAGTCTGTTGCTTCTACAAATTGATCGGCAGCTTGATAGATTTCGGGTGCTTCGTCAAGGATCTGCCAGATTTTTGCAATCATCCATTCCGAAGAAATTTTCCCACCATACCGATTCAAAAATTCTTCCCCGCGCTGTTCAGCCATAACATTCAGTTGATTAGCTTTATCCTGTGCCGCATGGTGCTTCCATAATTTCACCCAGCTATGCGGATCGTTTTTCCAAGAATCACTAAACGATAGCGGTAAGCCATTTTCATCGATGGGGAGCATCGTACAGGCTGTAAAATCAATCCCAAGACCAATGATATCCTCAGGGTCCACCCTAGAAGAATTGATCACAGCAGGAATCGATTGCTCGAGAACTTCAATATAATCATTCGGATGCTGTAGTGCCCATTCATGCCCAAGTTCAATAGTTGTTCCTGGCAGCCGCTCATCAATCACGCCGTGCGGATAAGGTGTCACGTGATCGGCAACTTCTTCCCCATTAGCCAGTGACACTAACACCACCCTACCTGATTCTGTACCATAATCGACTCCAATCGCATATTTTGTTGACATTCAACGTTCCTCCTCACTCAATCATTGACCGTAATACGCATTCACGCCATGCTTCCGCAAATAGTGCTTATCTAATAAAGCTTGATCCATTTCAGGAGTATCCGGATTGATTTGATAGGTGTGTAAAGCCATTTTCGCTACCTCTTCTAAGACAACGGCATTGTGTAACGCGTCTTTCGGGTGATGTCCCCAATTAAACGGGGCATGGCTATGGACAAGTACTCCAGGAACCTGACCCGGCTGAAGTCCTCTCTTCTCAAATGTTTCTATAATTACGTTACCGGTCTGCTCTTCATAATCTGTGTTGATTTCCTGACTGGTAAGTTTTCGCGTACATGGAATCCCCCCGTAAAAATAATCTCCCTGCGTCGTTCCTAGGCAAGGAATGTCCCGCCCCGCCTGGGCCCAACTGGTTGCCCAAGGCGAATGGGTATGTACAACGCCGCCTAGATATGGATATTTCCGATATAGGGCCGTGTGTGTCGGTGTGTCTGATGATGGCTTCCATTTTCCTTCCACTACATTCCCCTGTAGGTCGACCACCACTAAATCTTCTAGCTCCAGCTCCTCATAAGGTACTCCACTCGGTTTAATCACCACAAGTTGTTTTTCTTGATTAAAACCGCTTACATTTCCCCATGTAAATGTGACAAGATGATGTTTAGGAAGATCCTTGTTTGCCTCAAGCACTTGCTGTTTTAAATCCTCCAGCATTTCAGCTTCCTCCCCTTTCAACTTATACGTATATTTTCAAGTGTTTGACTTTATATTATACTAATTCGTACGTACGTTCAAGAATAAATTAGACAGAAAATAAGTAATTTTTTAAACTACCCTCTAAAATCCAGTTCAGTCAACATAAAGAGGGCTTCATAAGTTTTAATGAGTTAAAAAAAGACAGGATTTTCACTCCTGCCTTTCTCCTTTCACTTATTGGGGGACTGTCGGCCAGCCGTCCTTCCAGGTCAAGCTACTCCCTTGCATACGAATAATTCCATCCGCATCCCCGTCATAATAGTGGTATAGTAAATAGTCTCGGCCGCGGTCATGGATATAATCCTGTCCACCTGGACCGACTTGATTACCTTCACTCGTTAAGATTACCGTTCCTCCTCCTTCTAAAAGCGGTACACCTTCTTTGTCTACATAAGGCCCCGTAATGGATTCCGATCGTCCGATGGCTATCTTGTACGTACTATCTAAACCCTCACAACAGCGATCCCAGGAAGTCACTAAATAATAATATTTCCCTTTTTTGAACACAGTCGGCCCTTCGATAGAATTATGTTCCGTAGTCTGGGCTCGGCTTGCGATTGAATAGACAGGCCCGACCGGTTCGGTCATATTCTTCAGCTCCTGCATATGAATGCCGCTGAAGTGAGAGCCAAATACCATCCACCATTTCCCATTATCTTCTAAGACCATCGGGTCAATGGCATTGTAATAGACCTCTCCTGGATCGGATGTTAAAACAGGACCAAGATCTTTCCACGAATTTACATCTCCTGGCGTTTTCGTTGTCGCAGCCCCGATCGCGGAGTTATTCGTACCAAAAATAGATGCCACATAATAAAGGTAAAAAGTGTCGCCTTTTTTCACAACATGCGGCGCCCACAGGTGAGCGACATTGAAGGCTTTTGTCCACTCAGGTACGGGAATTTCACCAATTGCATCCCATTCGCCTCCAATGGTTCCTTCTGACTTTCGGATAAAAATACCACCTGGATCATCCGTTGTTTTCAACGCGCCTGTTGATACAACGTAGTACGTATCCCCATCCTTAAATATCGATGGATCATGAACAGGGTCATCAATTTCTCCTGGCACATAATCCCCAATATCCCCCGTCATCTCTATTTTTCCTTCGGGGGGAGACGCATCGCTTTTCGCTAGTCCCACCCCATTTCCCACGGCAAATACAAAGAAAGCAGCCAAGCCTAAGGCAGCTATAACCCAGCCTCTCCTCCACCTTTTTTTCAATGTCATGAAACCTCTCCTTTATATGTTTTTTTCACGTTAGAAACGAAAACTCGTGGCTTATTTAACATAAACAGTAGCTCGTACTTTTCTGTTTTCTAAACGAAAACCCGGGTATCCGAAGAACGGTGTTCCATCCTTTTTCCAGAACATCCTCTGAATGCGGGCATGACGATTGTGGTCATACAACGGATTTCCCTGGATATTTTTGTATGGCCGGGCATGATACACAAGCAAATCAGTGCCATCTTTATCTGTTGTAAAAGAATTGTGTCCTGGTCCGTACTCTTCTGTCTTTTTACAAGATGCAAAAACAGGTTCCGAATGCTTGGTCCAAGAGTCGGGATCCAATAGATCACTGTTCTGATCGGCCTCAAGCAGCCCCATTGCATATCGATCATCCGTTGCACTTCCGGAGTAACTGATAAACACACGGCCATTTCGGCCGATCACTGCCGGTCCTTCATTAACATCAAACCCCTGTTTTTCCCATTCATACTCAGGAGCAGCCAGTAACACTTGCGGTCCTTTAATGGTCCATGGATTCGCCATTTCTGAGATATACAAGTTAGAGATCGTATCCTCCTGAACTTTTTGCGCCCACACAAGAAAGCGCTTTCCGTTATGTTCAAAAGTTGTTGCATCCAAAGAAAAACTTTGGAACTCCGTATTGATCTGTCCTTTTTCCATCCACTCACCTTCTAATGGATTGGCATGATCATTTTCCAACACATACGGGCGAATCGCCCACACATCCTCTTTTTCACCACCAGCAAAATAGATGTACCATTTGCCATCGATGAAGTGTATTTCCGGAGCCCAAATATGTTCCGACATCAGGCCGCTCTCATGCTTTTCCCACACAACAACTTCCTCGGCATCAGGTAATCCTTCAATCGTACTTGCTCTGCGCAGGACAATACGATCATAAAGCGGATGGGAAGCTGTGAAATAGTAAAAACCATCATCATGGAGGTAAATATAAGGATCCGCTCTTTGTTCAATTAATGGATTGGGGTAATCTTTGTCTTGAATGGTCCCTTCTACTTTAAAGCTTCCAGGTATTTGAAAGTCCTGTTCTTTCACATCGTTCCATTTGACCTCGACATTTGCCTCTACCTCTTCAGCGATGGCGACCTTCACTCTGCTCGGCAAATCAGGCGGAACTCCCCGACTAGTATGGACGTCCACGTCATGTATTGTTTTTACTTTCATGTTTCTCCCTCCTTTTGACATCATTATACATACACCAACTCATCCATACAAGTTAAAATATTCAGTTATTTATGAATGCACTCATACTGATAAGATTGTCAAAAATAAAAAAGAGAGAACTATTCGATAGAATAGTTCTCTCTTTTCGATCCATTACGTGGCATCTTGTAAGCTTTTACTAGTCGCGTTGATATTTTTAGTCGATCTGCGCAGCACCAATTCCGGGGAATAAATCACGCTTTTCACTTCTTCTCCCACATCTTTTTTCATATGTTTCCGATGAATCATACTTAAAATTAACTTGCCAGCCGTCTTTCCTAAATCTGATTTTGGATGTTCAATGGAGGTAAGCTTGACTTCTGACATTTCCGCCAAAAACGAATTATCATATCCAATAATGGATAGATCGTCAGGGACCCGAAGCTGATGATCGCGAATGACATCCAAAAGCTTCATGGCCAGTTCGTCGTTATAGCAGACAATTGCTGTCGGATGAGCCCCCTGCTGACTGAAGAAACCTTTCAATTCTTCCATCGGCTTCGTATGTTTCTCTGTGGTATTATAACTAACAATATGCTTCGGATTAATCGGGACTCCATACTCCCTGTGGGCTTTCAAGTATCCCTTCATCCTAAGTGTTCCCTGCATATCATCAGTCTTGAAAAAGCCAAGGATCTCCTTATGGCCATTTTCGATCAAATGCTCCGTCTGCAAAAACGCCCCTTGTTCATCATCCACGACAACTCTTACGGGTTCCAGCGCATCATAATAGGCATTAATCATAATATATGGAATATCAAGACGCTCAAGATTCAAATAATAGTTGATATTCGGATTTGTAAAGGCACTCTGGGTCGGCTCAATAATCGCTCCATCAAATCCTTGAGTAATAATCTTTTCTAAATAAATTCTCTCTTTTTCATGGTCATTGTTTGTATTAAACAATGTCACATGATAGCCTTGGTCACTCAAATACGCTTCAGCTCCGCGAATGATCGATGGGAAGATATAGTCGGAGATGTATGTCGTTACAATAGCAATATTTTTCCTTGAGCCGGACTCCTTTCTCTGCTTCTCTGTACGTTCAGCACAAAAAGTCCCAGCCCCTTGTTCGCGGTAGAGCCACCCTTCGCTGACAAGTTCCCCAACCGCTAACCTGACCGTATGGCGGCTTACAGTAAATTGCCGCATCATCTCACTTTCTGATGGAATTTTTTGATGGGGCTCATACGTACCATCTAATATTTTGGATTTTATCGATTTTTTGACGATGCTATATTTCGGTTCCATACCTTCACCTCGTTCCAACATATTCGTATAAGTTAGCATACCATACTTTAGCAGGTAATTTCACTTAACTGGAAAAATTGCTAAAGATGAACGTCTTTTCCACAGCTAACTTGTACGAAGAGATAGGAACTTTATATGGGATAGTTCTTTCACTTATAAAGCAGCAGCATTTGAAATATTGATAAGGATCATTGACTAATGGTTCAAGACACCCAAATGAAGGAATATAGGCAGATCCATAAAATGTTATTTCCATTCGTTTTATTAATAAAGACATGATTTATAGCTGTTGAACCTACTACGAACTTTACAGATACTTCTCTTAATATTCATTATTTTGATTTATCCTCTCTGCTAACACTTTAAGTTCTTAAAGATAATATTTACAGAAAAAAATCGCTCAAAAATGAGCAATTTTAAGAACGTACTAAGGAGGGCTTTTTAGGGTCAAATGCCCAATTCGGAATCAAATACTGCATAGCTTTTGCATCATCCCTAGCCCCTAAGTTCATTTGCTTATATAAATGATGAGCTTTCTCAACTTGTTTCATGTCAATATCAATTCCAAGACCCGGCTTATCTGGGAGCTTAATTTTTCCTTCGATGATCTTATATGGATTTTTTGTTAAGTGCTGTCCTTCCTGCCAAATCCAGTGAGTATCAATTGGTGTGATATCACCAGGAGCCGCAGCAGCGACATGAGTAAACATGGCCAAGGAAACATCAAAGTGATTGTTGGAATGTGACCCCCATGTAAGACCCCACTCTGAACACATTTGAGCTACACGGACGGAACCGCTCATCGTCCAGAAATGGGGATCCGCTAACGGAATATCAACGGAATGTAGCTGAATCGCATGCCCCATTTGCCTCCAGTCTGTCGCAATCATATTGGTTGCCGTTGGAAGTCCTGTCGCTTTTTTAAATTCAGCCATGACTTCTCTTGCGGAAAACCCTCCATCTTCCCCACATGGATCTTCCGCATATGTAAGAACATTGTTTTTTCCCTTACATAGGCGAATAGCTTCTTCCAGTGACCAAGCTCCATTAGGATCTAAAGTAATTCTTGCATTCGGAAAACGTTCATGTAGAGCGGTGACGGCTTCAATTTCCTTGTCACCTTCTAATACGCCTCCTTTAAGCTTAAAATCGTTAAATCCATAACGCTCATAGGCAGCTTCAGCCAAACGTACAATTTCTTCTGAATTCAATGCTTGCTCATTGCGAATTCTAAACCACTCATTATCTGCTTCCGGTTCCTTACGATAGGGAAGATCCGTTTTTAAGCGGTTCCCTATATAAAATAAATAGCCTAAAGTTGGAACCTCATCCCTCTGGATTCCTTCCCCTAACAATGCAGCAGCCGGCACATTCAGAAACTTTCCTAATAAGTCTAAAAAAGCAGATTCTAATGCTGTGACAGCATGAATGGTCACTCGCAGATCAAACGTTTGATTTCCCCTGCCTGAGGCATCCTGATGGGCGAAAGTTTGTTTTACTATTTTTAATATATTTTTATAGTTACCGATAGTTTGACCTTCTATTAACTCCCTTGAGTCCTCAAGGGTCTGTTTGATGCTTTCTCCACCAGGTACTTCCCCTACACCAATCTCCCCTGTGCTATCTTTTACTATCACAATGTTCCTTGTAAAATATGGGCTGTGAGCTCCGCTTAAATTTAACAACATACTATCCTGTCCGGCTACCGTATAAACTTCTACACCTGTGATGACCGGTGTTTCCTTTTCAGATTTGATGGAATTCATCTATAATCACTCCTGACTTCATTATTAAGAAGCATCTCTTGCATCATTTCTCTTGGCACTTCGATTATCCAATATTGCATAAACGAAGGCTCCTATGATTAAAATCCATAAAACTAGAGCGACCGGACCATTTGTAAAAAAGACGGTCAGGTCTCCTCCATTTCCTTTTAAACTATCGATAAAGTATTTCTCGCATTGAGCTCCTAGAATAAACCCAATCAAAAATGGCGGAATTTGAATACCTATTTTCATAAAAATGTAACCTGCAAGACCAAATAATAGAAGGGTCCACACATCAAACATTACTCCATTGTTGATCGCATAAGAACCTACCGTACACATTACAATAATAATAGGAAATATAATGTACTTTGGAATATAGACAATCTTGGCAAAGTACCTTATTGAAAAAAACATCATAGCAAACATCACGATATTCGCTATGATCAATGCATAGACAATCCCGCTCCACAAATCTGGATTTGTAGGAATAAACAGTGGTCCTACCTCAATTCCCTGAAGCAAAAATGCACCGATCAATATAGCTGTGGTACTGTCGCCCGGAATACCTAAGGATAACAGAGGAATAAGCGCTCCACCGGTAAGTCCATTATTAGCTGATTCACTCGCGATAAGACCCTCGGGCTCTCCTTTCCCAAAATTACTTGGTTTTTTCGAGAAACTCTTAGCTTGAGAATATGCAGTGATGGAAGCTGCACTTCCCCCTACTCCTGGTAAAATACCGATAAATGTTCCTAATACGGAAGATCGGAATAGATTGACCATTTGATTTTTAAAAACGCGAAACTTGAACCTACTCTTTTCTCCTTTGTTCAAATCAATATTTTGATGGGTCGCTGGTTTCATTCCCTCTTCAGCTTCTATCAGCATTTGCCCGATAGCAAATAATCCGATGAGAACGGGCAATAAGGAGAACCCATAGACGAGCTGTTCTTCCAAACCCGGAGGAATAAGCCGCATCTCATTGTTATCAGCAAAAGTGCCGATCAGACTGACAAAAACCCCTAGAATTCCACTGAATATTCCTACTAATAGACTTCCTTTCGATATGGAAGCGATGATGGTCAAAGCAAAAATAATAATCAGGAATTTTTCAACAGATGAAAAATCAATAGCTACAGAGGCCAAAAGAGGGGCAAAGAAATATAAGATGGTAAGACTCAGAAGTCCTCCTATAAGTGAAGCTGTAATTCCAACTTTAAGAGCTTTCTCCCCTTGTCCATTTTGGGTCATAGGATAACCATCAAATGTCGTACAAAGGGAAGAAGGTGTACCTGGGATATTTAATAATATAGCTGGAACTAAACCGCCACTGATCCCGCCTACAT
The DNA here is from genome assembly GCF_900108515.1 of Halobacillus karajensis. GTDB lineage: Bacteria > Bacillota > Bacilli > Bacillales > Halobacillaceae > Halobacillus > Halobacillus karajensis. Next base: position 96,307 of record NZ_FNWW01000007.1, read on the forward strand.
ATAAACCAATCAATAACCCGATTGAATCTATCATATCCAGCGCATAAGTAATAGGCAGGAAGATAGCAATGGCCATCGTTGCTGTCATCCCAGGAATGGAACCGAAGATGATACCGATCAACACCCCTAGGAAACAAAGCAAGATAGACATTGGACTTAATACCCCTATCAACTCCAAACGAACTCTCTCCCTTCTATGGCAAAGTTATATCGAACAGTTGACCAAATACATACCAAATCACAAAAGTGGTAGCTAATGCATTTGTCAATGATGTAAATAAGGCTGTTTTTTTGATCTTTCCTATAAAAAGCAATGTCATGAAAAACATCAACCCTATTGTTGATATCAGAAATCCTAGCCGTTCCATCATAAAAGGATAGAGAAAGAGCAGGATTGCCGAACCGAAAAGTTTAGTTTTATCATAGGTAGCTATAAAAAAAGAGAAATCTCGTTTTTTTGAACTTCCAAGTTTCATGCGTTTATAAAAGTACCTAAATACGATGATCGCTCCTAAAATCAATAAGATAGTAATGACTATCCTAGGAAAAATTAGATGATATTCGCTGAATGAAAGTTCAACAGTAAGTAAATCCTCCATATTCCCACCTCTTTTATTGTTAGTGAGAAGGGCCAGGATCCACTTCCGCTCCCGGCCCTATTTTGAAATTATTGCGCTATTTCATCCAAATCAGGTGCTTTTTCAATAATCTTGTTGACTTCTTTACGTTTTTCTAATAAATATTCAGTGGACTCACTTGCTGGAATATAATTCGTTATATAGGAGTTCTTTTGTAAATCCTCTTGATACTTCTCCATACCCACGACTTCCTGAACAGCCTGGTCCAATTTGTCAGCAAACTCTTTATCCACATTTTTCGGCATTAAGAAGTAGAATTCTTTATCAAACGTAAACTCTTTTCCGTTCACCATTATTCCTTGTTCTGCCATGGTCGGGATATCATATCCCTCCACACGCTCACTAGCCGTCAGTCCTAAAAACTTCATTTTGATCTTGTCCTCTACTTCATCCTTTGTGTACTCTGCATTGGCTCCAATGGACCCATGGATAATATCGGCATTTCCATCCCATAATGCTTGGTTTTTATCTTCTTGGGACCCTGTCACATAAACATTAATTCGGTCCGATACCCCTGTTCCGAATTCCTCTTTCGCCCATAGATAGTAACCATCAAAAATAACCTCGGAAACACCACCAGCTTGAATAGCAACCGTTATGGTTTCCTCAGGATTCTCATTTAACCATTCAGCGGATTCTGCCAGGGTATCGTAGGGAGCCTCTCCACTGGTTAAAAAGCCGTTTCCTGGATTAATCGCTACTACAGGTCCAATCGTCCAATTTTCCAATTTATTCTCTTCTTTAAATGCGCCATACTCTACACCTAAATAAGCCATATCATGGAAGAACATCACCGTGCTTCCGTCGTCTTTAGCTGATGAAAGTTCATCGAACGCCTTGACTGCACCAATAGCATCTACTTTCATATTTGTGCCCATTTCATCTTCTAAGTACCTGCTTACGGCTTCAGCATTTTGATAGGTGTCTCCCCCTGTAGATGAGGAACCAATCACCACTCGCACTCTTGATAAATCAACATTATTTCCGTCATCCTGACTGGCATTAGACTCACTTCCACAAGCGGACAGTAAAAGAGCAGTCACCAATATAAATGTCGTTATTACTATTTTCTTCACGCATTTACCACTCCCTTATATGAGGATCATAAGATTAAACGCTTACATTTTAAGGTTTTATAATAATTCAAATAGAGTCAGGGAACGCAATATTTATTTAACAAATACAGTTTTAATAGAGGTGAAAAATTCCTTAGCTGCTTGTCCCTGCTCACGGGAATGGGAGCTAGACTGTTTCATTCCTCCAAATGGTGCCTGAAGTTCTACACCAGCACTTTCAGCATTAATTCTAACTAGTCCTGCATCCATATCTTTAATGAAGGAAAGCATTTGTTGGATGTTTGTTGTGAAAATAGAAGCACTCAACCCATACTCCACGTCGTTTGCTAGATTAAGAGCTTCTTCTAATGAATCCACTTTCATTAAGGCTAATACCGGTCCAAAAATTTCTTCTTGTGCAATTGTCATTTCTGAATTCACATCTTCAAAAACGGTAGGTTCAACAAAATAACCCTTTTCACGGTCATCATCTTTTAATCGTTTTCCTCCTGCAAGGAGCTTACCGCTTTCTTCTTTACCTTTTTCGATATAATGAAGGACCGTTTCCAGCTGCCGCTCACTTACACAAGGGCCCATCCAAGAGCCTTCCTGCATTCCATCTCCAACGCTTATATCTTTTACTTTTTCTAGTAATCTTTCTTTGAATTTATCATAGATTCCGTTTAAAAGGATGACTCTGCTCGTAGCCGTACATTTCTGTCCAGTAGATTTTAACCCTCCACTAATGGTAGATTCTACAGCTAAATCCAGGTCGGCATCTTCTGTAACGATAACAGGGTTTTTCCCTCCCATTTCTAATTGATATTTTGCACCTCTTGCTAATGCCTGATGGCCGATCTGCTTCCCAACCAGGTTGGATCCTGTAAACGTGATTCCATGAACATCCGGGTGTTCAGCAATAGCTTGCCCTATGACAGAACCTGGCCCTGTGACCATATTGATGACCCCTTTAGGTAAACCTGCTTCCGCAAAGCATTCAATAACCTTAGCGCACGTCACAGCTCCCTCCGTCGCAGGCTTCAGGACTATAGTGTTTCCATAAATTAAAGCAGGTGCTGATTTCCATATCGGAATGGCTACCGGAAAGTTCCAAGGAGTGATTACTCCAACCACTCCAAGTGGTACGCGCGTTGTAAACATCAATGCTTCACTATCTGTAGAAGGAATAACATCGCCAACTGCTCTCATTCCTTCTCCTGCATAATATCTTAAAATAGCAACCCCTCTTGCTGTTTCCCCTTTTGCTTCAGGATAGGTTTTGCCCATTTCTCGTGTCATACATTCTGCGATTTCTTCCAAACGCCGTTCCATTATATCTGCTGCTTTATAGAGATACTGTCCTCTTTCTGCTCCTGAGAGATCCTTCCAACCTTTAGAAGCTGATTTGGCAAAGTGAACCGCTTTATCTAAATCCTCTACTGAAGACTTAGCAACTTCCCCTACAACCTCTTCGTTGTTAGCCGGGTTATAATTGACTATTTTTTCTTTACTTGCAGCAGCGATCCATTCTCCATTTATAAAATTAACAAATTGATTCGTTTGGTTTGTTTTTGTAGTCATATATGACTCCTTCCATTAAATGTAAAAGACTCCTAAAAAGTTTCACTTATTTTACACTGATTATTCCGGTTTTGGATGGATACTTATCCAACACTTTCGTTAAAACAAATTTCAGCTCTTGATAATGTTCACTAGTTACTGGCACCACAGGGGGCCTGACAGTGTTCTCTACAGGGAATCCCACGATCTCCATTCCTGCTTTAATCAGGGAGACAGCGTACCCTTTTCTTTTTCTTCTTATGTTATTAATAGGGAGAATAGCATCTTCATATAGCATGTTGACCGTATCTTGATCACCAGATTGCAGAGCATCAAAAAACATCCTTGAAATATGCGGAATATAATTAGAAATGGCCGAAGAATAACAATTAAACCCTAGTGGTTTATAAGCTGGCATCGTCACTTCTGCCATAGGCATACCATTAATCCAACCTAAACGATTGCCGAACCTTTGCGTAAGTTCTATATTTAATTCCATATTTCCGTGGCCATCTTTAAGACCAACCACCTGCTCGTAATTCAAAAGACCCTCTAATGTATCCGCTTTCAAAACTGCGTTATTTCTTTGGTAAAGGATAGCGTTAAGATCCGTACTACGAACAATCGTTTTATAGTATTCATATAGACCTTCTTGCTCCCCTTCTATTAGGTAAGGGGGCAGGATCAGGTATCCATCCGCCTTTTTTTGTTCGGAAATCTTTGCTTTTTCTAATGCTTCACTGAGGTTCCCCCCTACTCCTGTGTAAACAGGGACTTGACCATTTACAATAGTTACTGCAATTTCAACCATCGTTTCATATTCTTTCTTGCTTAAGTTATGAAACTCTCCTGACCCACAGGCGATGAAAATAGATTCAAGCCCCTCGTCTAAGAGGAACTCTATATTTTTCTTCAACGCTTCTTGATCCAGCTCATTTTGATGATTGAACGGGGCTACCGGAAAGCCGGATATTCCAGTAGGCGCTTTTCTGTTTTTATTCATTTAACCTCTCCTCATTAGTTAATAGCTGAGCCTTTCCCTCACATAAACTAAATGCCTGTGCATGCTTGCGTGAGCAGCAAGTGGATCTCTGTTTTCTAAAGCTTCATATATTTCTCTATGTTGTTGGACCGTTTTTTCTTTGTCACGATTTTTTAATGGGATGTTCTCAAGGGTCTTATCGTACATGTTTAACAACGGGTCAATAATCCCCTCTGTAATTGGATTGCTTCCGCTAAAGGCAATAATTCTATGAAATTCACGGTCAATCTCTGAATAATCTCCTTCTGCTTCTTCCATTGCTCTGATATTTTCTTCTAAACGCTTCAAATCTAACTCCGTGATTTTCTCCGCAGCTAAGGTAACCAATCCTAGTTCTTGAGATAGCCTAGTTTCTATAATAGATTCCATGTCGCCCATCGATATCGCTAACATGATTCGATAAGGTTCACTTCCTACCCTGTCCGTGAAAAAAGTTCCTTCCCTAGTTTTACGATGGACTACTCCTAGGGTTTCCAATGAAATGAGAGCTTCTCTAAGTACAGGACGGCTTACATTCAACATATCCATCAACTTCATTTCTGAGGGAAGTTTATCCCCTGCCTTCAGTTGGCCACTCATTAGCAAATCAATAATCTGTTCAATCACTTGATTAGAAAGTGTTTTACGTTTCACGGTCTTCATATTAAGATCCTTTTGCAACTCGTTCATCTTGAATAACCTCCTTTCTTCTAAATTTATCTAATTATCGTTCGTCAATCAAATTGTAAGACAAATGAATTTATATGTCAATTCGTAATTTTTAGAATATTTATTTGTAAGACAAATTGATTTAAGAAATTAAAATAAAAGTTTCGAAAGCTCTAGAAATGGTTAATTAAAAAAAGCAAATCAATCAAGAGATCAATTTGCTTTTAAAACTCATACACTTATTCCATTTGACTGTTGGCTTTATTTGGAGCTTCATTATAGGGATCTTCGGATTCACGGTTTTGATCATCATGAGTCGGGTGTGCGCCATCCTCTTGTCTAGATAACCCTGCATGTAAATTTCTATTTTCGTAAGCAAAGTTGCTGTAATATTGTTGGCCTTCTTGCCAAGGTGTATCCTTATTCGAGACAGCTTTTTCCTTCCCTATCGAGTTCCCATAAGAACCCTCTGGGAATTCTTCTGATGTTAGAAAATTACGTTGTGTTTCAACATTTGCAAAGTCCGTGTACTTTTGGTTTTTCTTAGGCATAGTAACCCTCCCGTAGTCATTATTTTTTACAACGGCCGCACATTTTATGTGTGCATGCCTAATAAAAAACACCTATCACGGGAGTCTCATCTCTAGACCCAATAACCAGGCTGTTTAAAACCGTTTCCCCTTATCGCAAAAGGCTGCCAGTTTGTTTATACTGGCAGCCTCCTTTGTGTTCTACTTTGATATTAATAAGGATCGGATTCAAGCACTACTTTATTGCATAAAATGGTTACTTTTTATTTCTTTGAGATTGTTGATTCTGGCGTTTGACCTCTTGAACATCAGTCTCAGAAGCAAATTCAGTTCCGGAATTGGCTTGTTGTTTAGGACTATTTTGGCTTTGAAGGTTTTGGGCACCTTGAGCCATATTTTCTAACTCCTGTGCAGCTTGCGCTTCAAGGTGAGCCATATTTTGAGCCTTCTGGCTACCCTGTTGCTGTTGAAGTTGTGCTGCATTTTGTTGTTCTTGTTGCGCAAGTTTCTTACTTTCTTGCTGAATTTTGTTCAGTTGCTGGTTCATGTTCCCTTGGTTATTGTTCATGAGAGATCTCCTCCTGTTGTTTAGGGATTCTTTCGCCTTTTCACATGTAGACACAGCATGATTTAGCTCATGCCTGTTGTATTGTGCACGATTGTTATTTTTTATATACCGTTAAATAGCTAACTTGATCTCCCTCAAATGCCAAGATTTAACGCAGCCAGGTGGTATGGAATAAAGAATCCGGCAGATAATATATAGCACAATGGTGACAAACGAACGTATCCGAAAGATCGATGGGATTTCAATCTCCTTGCCTTTAAAGCGTTTGACATGGGGTCTCATTTAAGCGCTAAATAGAAGTGGTCATCTCCCTATACATAAGGACAAAGAAATGATCTTTCTTCTTGTCATTTTTGTTTAACAATCGTGACTACAAGGGTAAAGAACCCCTGTAATAGATCAAGAAAGGATGGGGTTAAGAATGAAGGAACGTGTATACATCAGCCCAGCTAAATATGTACAAGGCAGAAATGCTATTCAAAAGATCGGACAACACTTAGAAGGTATGGGTGAGAGGGCTGTTGTCATTGCGGACGAAACGGTATGGAAGATTGCAGGCGATGATGTCGTATCTTACCTAAAAGAAGCCAACATCAATACGAAAAATGTCGTATTCAAAGGCGAAGCATCCCCAACAGAAATGGATCGGATTGCTGAGATTGCGAAAGAGGCTCAAGCTTCTATCGTCATAGGTGTTGGTGGAGGCAAAACGCTGGATACGGCAAAAGCCGTTTCTGATGAGGTGCAAGGGTATACGGTAATCGTTCCCACAACCGCTTCAACAGACGCTCCCACCAGCGCACTTTCCGTTGTTTACTCAGACGAAGGCGTATTTGAATCCTATCGCTTCTATAGCAAGAATCCTGACCTTGTTTTATTAGATTCCAAAATCATTGCAGAAGCACCCCCTCGTTTCTTAGCGTCCGGGATTGCCGATGCACTGGCTACATTTGTAGAGGTGAGAAGTGTAGTGAATAATAGCGGCCATACGATGGCAGGAGGACAAACGACACTCGCAGCCCAGGCCATAGCTGAAAAATGTGAAGAGGTATTATTTGATTATGCATTACTTGCTTACCAATCGAACGAACGTCGAGTCGTAACCCCTGCTCTAGAAAATGTGATTGAAGCGAACACCCTTCTCAGCGGCCTTGGATTTGAAAGTGGTGGACTAGGTGCTGCCCATGCTATTCATAACGGATTCACCGCACTCGAAGGGGAAATCCATCACCTCACACATGGAGAGAAAGTAGCTTTTGGTACCCTTGTTCAATTAACGATGGAAGAACACCCTCAAGAAGAGATCGAACAATATATGGCCTTATATACAAGCCTTGATTTACCGATTTCTTTAGAAGATATCAAACTAAAAGATGCTTCAAGAGAAGATATCCTCAAAGTAGCTGAAGCTGCTACAGCCGAAGGAGAAACCATACATCAAGCCTTTTCAGTTACAGCAGATGAAGTAGCTGATGCGATTATGGCTACCGATCAATATGCCAAAAGCTTCAAAGGCATGTTGCAAATAGATGGTTAATACAAAAGCTGGGGGCTTCCCCCAGCTTTTTATCCATTTATATGCTTCTTCAAATTGTCATTTATAAGCCATCGCCCACTCCCTACTTTCTGCTTTTTTGAATAGTGCTGTTTTATAACCACTTACAATAGTTCATTTCATTCTCTTCGCTCTTGAACTTCATTCGTTATAGCAACGATATACTCCCCCAAAAAATTTTAATAGTATGGCCCATGTTCTTTATAAAAAATCTTCCCATTCTTTATCTCCACCTACATTTGTCCCAGCTCAAAGGGGAATCATCAATCAAAACTGAATTTTTCATCGTCCGTTTTCCTTCATGGCAAACTCTCTAACCACTGCAGAAAGCGTATGTAAAAGTTCAACACCTAACCATTAAAAAACCACTTATCCAGAAGGTGAATTTGGAATAAGATTAGAAAGATAAATCGAAGAATAAATCTTTAAAAGAAAATGTTCAAGCTCCTCCCAATGGTTTAGAAAAAACTACAGTTAGATTCTCAATACGGAACAAAAATGGATTCGTGGTATTCAGGATAGTGATGGAAGGTGGTTTTTAAGGCTCTTCATTATTCAAAGTTAAGATTAGGTAAAATCACGAATAATCACTAAAAATTGATCTATCATTCACTCATCAGGGCTTATTTATATGGTTTATCATGTTTCTTCATTCAGAAATTCGCTTGGAAGCAGAATAGAAGGTTGAAATAAGGAAAAGGAAGGTGTGTGTGGCTTGAAGAAAATACTTTGGGTAATCAGTACGATCCTTGCCGTTAGTATTTCTGGGTATGCTTTCGTGCAATATTTTATTTTGGGCCCTAGTAAATCAGGGTTTGTGATAACAAAAATTCAATCCGGAGAAGTATTAAACCAACTTTGGTATACCATGTTATACATTCATGCTTTCTCAAGTTTGCTTGCTTTAGTGATAGGACCTTTTCTTTTATCCCGAAAAATAAGAAATAAAAATCTGGAAAGACATAAGCTAATAGGAAAATTGTATTTCATTTGTATATTTTTTGGTGGACTTACTGGAATCTATTTAGCTTTCAAAGCAACAGGTGGAACAGTAGCTACCTTAGGATTTGGATTCTTATCTATCTTCTGGCTCGCAACGGGTAGTATGGCTTTTTATAGGATCAGACAACGACAAATTCAACTACACCGTAAGTGGATGATTCGAAACTACCTATTAACCTTTGCGGCAGTAACACTCAGAATATGGCTACTAATATTCATCCTAATCGACGGATTGGAAAATTATATAACCAGTTATATGGTCATATCATGGTTATGTTGGGTCCCGAACCTCCTTGTTGCGGAACTGTATGTAAGGAAAAAGGGAACTAAGCTAAAAAGTGACCTATTAGATCAAAAGTTTTCTTAACCGAATATTCAATTGGAGATCGCCCCTTTGGATACATCTCTTTCCATAATCGTACGAAGCTCACCAAGAAAGTTTAGTAGAATATTGCAGATGGATGGCTAATACAAATAGCTGGGTATCATTCCCCAGCTATTTTAAATATTTTTATTGCTTCTCAAATGGACGACTGCGCACAAAAAGCCACTTTTATTCCCATCGGAAAATTGCCCACTAGATGGGAATGGAACCCTAACATGAATTAATCCCGAAAATTCTCTCACCCCAAGACGTTCTTTTCCTTCATATTCTTTTTATGAAATCATCATGTCTAAACTTCCCTCACTATCGATCTCCCTTTGGTTTGACTTTTATCCAGCCATTGCCAATTTTCATGCAGTTCAATTTTCCCCTCAGCGTTTAAGCGGGGAACAGAATTGCACGTCCCTCCTCTGATTTCATTTGATGTGTTCACATGATTATATCGGAATTCTAGAGTGTCATCAGGATTTACTATTCCTACTATTTTCCCTTTAATGATCTCTCCCCCAGAGTAATCACCATAAAAAACATTTCCCTCTTGATAGTAGTCGAAATATGTTTCGGAAGATACTTCACCACTTTTTGTATTCTCTATGGAAACAAATTGACGGTTATTATAATTCAACATCTAAAGTTCCTCCTTGTACTTATAAATTAAAATATTATCACATAATTTCAAATATTTACATAAAAAAGACGACTCTCACTTATTTAGGATTGTCCCTTTAGTCAAGGACGCCCTTCCATTTGTTTAGTAACTCTATACATAATCCGGGATCGTTTGTCGTTCAAAAGGAGCCTTTCAAACGATAGATGCACTCGAAGGAGCACAACGATATAGATCAAAGATGGGAAAGACCTATAATCTTATAAAAACAACCCATCTGTTTAATTTTGCAAAAATATAACATACAAACTCTACACACTGAAACCCCTTTCAAATCCAACAATAAAGCATTACAATTACCTCATAAGATGATCATCAAAATTAAAAAACAGTATAAATTTGCAAATACCCTTCCGGAGAAGCAAGAAAAAAGGGGGATCCCCATGGCACTGGATAAAAGACGTGCACACTTATTATCCATTATTCAACAATCGCATGAGCCCATCCCAACAAAAGATCTGGTTGCCAAAATGAATGTGTCGCAACGTACGATTTATTATGATCTCGATCAGATTAATAGTTGGTTACGAACCCGTCATCTATCACCGATAGAAAGCAAGCATGGCAAGGGGCTATTTCTGCCTCATGCGACCAAATCAAAGCTGATGGTTGATCAAGATCAGAGTTTTGAAGGTTGGCAGTATCAATTATCGAAGCAGGAACGCGAGGTGCTGATTAAGGCAAAAATTTTATTAGAGGAACAAGATGCTTCGATGCAGCGTTTTTTGGATCTGACGAGTATGAGCCGGGGGACGATCGCCAAAATAATCAAAACGATCAAACAAGAGTTTAGTGAAGCCGGTTTGCAGTTGTACTACCAGAAAGGCTCGGGTTACCGGTTGAGTGGTCCGGAGGAAGTAAAACGAACCATACTTTCCGACATCCTGGCGACGATTTTCTCGCATCCGAATTGGCAGAATGTCCGGAATGAGGTTCATAGAATGATTCAGCCGGAAGCCAATCAATGGTCAGAGGAAACCGATCAACGGCGCTCAGTGAGAGACCTTCTTTTTGAAGCTGAAAAAGAATTAGGATGGACACTGACCGATGAAATGGTCGAAATCCTTTCATTACAAATATTAATGATTACCAAGCGGATCGAATTACAGAAATATATTAATGTTCAGCCAGCTGAAAAGCAGGTACTACAGCAGACGGAGGCTTATCAGGCTTCCCTGCTCATCGCCAAAAAGCTCGAAAACTTATGGGAGGTTGCTTTCCCAGAGGATGAAGTTTGCTTCATTACTATGAATCTGTTGGGATCAAAGGTCCAGCACGATGACTTTAGCCGCTATACAGAACGAGAACGGTCAGGACTGAAAAATGTCGTTCAACAAATGATTGCTGATTTTCAGCTGTATTCTTGTGTAGTGTTCGATGATAAGGAAGGACTTGAGGAAAACCTAATTTCTCATGTCAAGCCGACATATTACCGGTTAAAGTATGGCGTGCAGGTTGCTAACGATCTAGCTCCAAGCATCCAGGAAACCTATCAAGATCTCTTCTATTTAACGAAACGAGTGATGAGGCACTTAGAGTTCTATGTAGGAAAAACGATCCCGGATGAAGAAATCGCCTATATCACCTTACACTTCGGAGGCTGGCTGACGAAGGAGAAGAAACAGGTCAAGACGAAGTTCAGAGCCATCATCGTTTGTGAAAATGGAATTGGAACATCCAACATGCTTCGGACCCAGTTAGAAAATTTGATAGCAGGCTTAAATGTCATCACCACCCTATCCATGAGGGAATATCAAAGGAAGGAACACCAGGCAGATGTGATCTTTTCAACGAATTATATCAAGCCGAAAAATATTCCTGTCATCCATGTTCCCGCAATCTTGACAAACATCGAAAAGGAAAGAGTCATACAACGAATGAATGGCCTATTTGATTCGAAACAGACGGATAAAGATACGGTGGATCACTTCATGGATGTGATCGAACGACATGCAACCATCCATCATAAAGACGAACTAAAAAGAGAGTTGGTTCACCTTTTGGACCAAAATAGTCCGCGAACAAAGGAGCTCAGAAAGCCTATGCTCAATGAATTATTGACCGAAAGAACGATACAATTCAAAGACCAGGTGTCCAATTGGAAGGAAGCGATCGAAATCGCTGCACAGCCCTTGGTCGAACAGCAATCGATTCGCCCCCATTACATTCAGGCTATGATCGATAACGTGAACGAGTTAGGACCTTATATTGTAATCGCACCAAGAATCGCCATCCCCCATGCACGTCCGGAAACCGGGGTCGAACAGCTAGGGATGAGCTTCTTACGATTGAAAGAACCCGTTTATTTTTCCGAAAAAGAAAAACATCGCGCCCAGTTAATCATCGTACTAGCGGCGATCGATAATCAAACCCATTTAAAAGCATTAGCCCAACTTAGCGGAATGTTATCGAATGAAGACAATGTCAATCAGTTGATTGCAGCAAATGATAGTAAAAATGTGATCGAATTGATCAATCAATCGATCGAAGTTTCATAAATTTGAGGAGGAATCAATGATGAAAAAAGTATTAGTCGTATGTGGAAATGGATTAGGAAGCAGCATGATCGTAGAAATGAACGTAAAAGCAGCGCTAGAGGATATGGGAAAAGAAGCGGAAGTCTCCCACACCGATTTAACCACAGCTAAAACTGAACAGGCCGATCTCTTCTTAGGTTCAGAGGATATTGTCGAAAGTCTAGAAGATGGCCATAAAAATGTCGTGAAACTTAAGAACTTGATGGATAAAAACGAGCTCCGGGAAGCCTTAGAGCAAAATATGTAAGTCCACTATAATACGAAGGAGCGTTCCACATGATTGATTTAATAATGAAGGATATTTTAGGTACCCCTGCGATTCTGGTCGGTCTATTTGCCTTAATCGGACTACTTGTGCAACGCAAAAATTCGGGTGATGTCGTTTCCGGCACTCTTAAAACTGTGATGGGCTTCGTTATTCTCGGAGCCGGGGCGAATGTCCTCGTCCAGTCCCTGGGACAGTTCAGCAGCATGTTCAACGAAGCCTTCGCTGTCGACGGGGTCATCCCAAACAATGAGGCGATTGTAGCTCTAGCTCAGGAAAGTTTCGGTACAGAGACAGCGATGATCATGTTGTTTGGTATGATTGTCAATATTTTGCTTGCTCGGTTCAGTCCTTTTAAATATATCTTCTTAACTGGACACCATACCATGTTCATGGCCTGTTTAATCGCTGTCATCTTAACCACTGGAGGTTTTTCCGGTGCGTCCATGATCCTTCTCGGATCGATTATTCTCGGCACATTGATGGTCCTTTCACCAGCGATGCTTCAACCTTTCACACGTAAAGTCACCGGTTCCGACGATTTTGCGATTGGCCACTTCGGCTCGATCGGTTATTTTATTTCCGCTCTAGTCGGTAAAGCAGTCGGAAAAGGATCAAAATCGACGGAAGACATCAAAGTTCCAAAATCACTAGGTTTTCTCAGAGATACTTCTGTTTCCGTCTCATTAACCATGGTCATCCTATTCTTTGTCGTCGCCGGTGTCGCTGGACCAGCCTTCGTTGAAGGAGAACTCAGTGATGGTCAGAACTTCCTTGTCTTTGCCTTCATGCAAGGGCTTACCTTTGCTGCCGGGGTCTATATCATTTTAGCCGGTGTCCGTATGTTGCTTGGTGAAATTGTACCAGCCTTCAAAGGGATTGCCGATAAAATTGTCCCGAATGCTAAGCCAGCCCTCGATTGTCCAGCAATTTTCCCATTTGCCGGAAATGCTGTCATCATCGGTTTTCTATTCAGCTTCGTCGCTGGACTCATCAGCATGCTATTCTTGCCCTTATTGGGATTGAAAGTCATAGTTCCCGGCTTGGTCCCTCACTTCTTTACCGGTGCAGCAGCCGGAGTCTTCGGAAACGCAACAGGTGGACGCCGCGGGGCCATCATTGGTTCTATGGCAAATGGAGTAATGATTAGCTTCTTACCAGCCCTGTTGTTACCAGTTCTAGGCTCCCTAGGGTTCCAAGGAACTACGTTCGGAGATGCTGATTTTGGTTTAGTTGGAATCGTTTTAGGTAACCTGATCAGAATCATCGAATCGAATATCATCCTATTTGTCGCTATTATACTCATCTTGGCCATCCTATTTTCCATTGGTGCAAAAACAAAAGCGAATGACAATAAAAAAGATACAGAAGCTGCATAAAAAAACCAAAAACATTCCCTGCCTGAATAGAAGCAGGGAATGTTTCTGGTTTCATTCGACATCACAACGACAACGAAAAGATTTCCTCTATTCCTATACATCCCGCTGCTGCCATTGGACAAAAAGAATGGCCCCTTTCCCCTTTTTATGAGTAAGGAAGGTTTCTTACTAACGTTCATTTCTTGAAATTTAGCCATCTCGCTTCAGAAGATAGTTTGAACCTTGAATATTTCCTATAACACTTGAATATCATTAACCTCAAAAGTGGAAACACTCCTTTCCATTATTGAAAGACAACGAACAACTCTAACCTCCAATAATGGGGAAAAGAGAAAAGTTACGAAAACATTAAGTTCTTATATCCAGGAATGGGAGGGAGTAAAGAATCCCCCACAGGATTTCCTTAAAGGAGATCTCACTCCCCTTCACTTTATGAAATATTATTGTAATTCTGAAAAAAATCGTTGTTTATCCTCATCCTATGTGGTAATATATCTATGTGTAAAATGGTACTAAGTACAAAGTCTAATACACGTTCATTTTACATTTAGAGCAAATAAAAAACCCCGCCTAAGCGGGGAAACTAAAAGTCAATTTGAAAATGAAACAACTAATACAGATACGACAAATGTACACAGCAATACTAGTAGTACCATAAGCAGTACCCAAAAGGGTTTACTGACAATAAAGGCTATGATAGTGGTGGCATACACAATTACACAAAGAATGCCTCCGACAGAAACAAAACCAACAAGTACCCATAGCCTCTTTATTAGAGACCATGATGAGGCTATACCTTCAATTTCAAAGCTAAACAACTGGTTAGTGAGGGTCACAAACACACCTAACAAAAATGTAATCATCTTTTCCCCTCCCTGTCTGTTTAGTTACCTAAAACTAAGGGTACAACCAACCATTTATATGAACATGTCCGTGAGCTGCCACTCACGACATGGGAAACACACACCTTCTTTAGATAAAGAAGGTTTTTTATTTTAAAAAAAAAGACAACAAAACACCACCTGTAGTTTGTAATTTTCAAACTATTAAGCGTTTCATAGTCTTTTCTAAAAAAGGATATACTTGTCCTAAGAGTCAAGTCATATTGTAGCATATATTCCAATTTATGTCTACATAATTATGCAATAATTTATGTATTTATAAACAGTGACATTCTATCCTTAAAAGGCAAGTTCTCCCGTTAAGATCCTCTCCTTTTTATGCCAAAAGGTGACCAATTGTTAGCATCCTCCTCTCTTAAAGGTTCGATAATCTAGGAATATAAGGAATCTAGGACAACCCTCACCTTTCTACTCCATATGAGGTGGATAATAAGAGTAACTAATCCTGTAATAGAAAGGCTTATGAAACCTTTTCTTTTATATTTCTTTACAATGGTTGCTCCTTTTTGTAACCGTTTTACATAGGAATTCTATGATTAAGACCAAAGAAAGAATTGCTTCCCGTAATCCCTCCTTTTAAACAGAATCCTCTTCCACCTCCCTTTTTAACAATAAGAATCCCCCTTATAATGGAAAACTGTTGTTCTAACAGACTAAGAAATACGCCAAGTGGATGTCTCTCCTATCAAAGAATCTCGGATCCTCCATCAAATGATCAAGAATAAAGTTTCTTATTCTACGATTCGACCCGAACATCACACGATAGAATAAACCTATTTATCCTGAATCGTTTCATCTAATCATTATAAAGATCATTCTGTATATCCCTGATAATAAGCAGCTTCCCTTTCCATGGGGGAACCAATTGGTTAGTTTGACTTATAAATAGGGAAGTCCATTTTCCTTATTTTATTATGTAAACGCTTACCCTTACAAATACTATTTTGTTACTATTTCTCTTTATTGTATTTTAATGGATAGATAATAAAATAGAGGAGGAGATCACCAATGATGAGAACAAAGCTTGGGTACACATGTGTAGTATTATCTTTCAGTTTTTTATTAGGCGCTTGTTCAGAGAAAACGAAGGAAACCTCTCAGACAAACCATAGGGAAGCAGAAAAGTCTGAACACTCAGATGATGATCAATGGTCTTATAAAGGAGAAACAGGACCTGGTCACTGGGGAGAACTTGACCCAGCAAACAAAACCTGTGCAGACGGAAGTGAGCAGTCTCCCATCAATATTGAATTTTCCCAATTAAAAGCCGATGAACAAATAAAAAACATTCACATTCAATATGAACCAACCCCTTTCAGCATTCTGAACAACGGTCATACGGTGCTGGCTAATCCCTCCACAGACAGCAACCACATGGTAGTGGAAGGTCATAAGTATCAGCTCGCTCAATTTCATTTCCATACTCCTAGCGAGCATCAATTTAATGGAGTCCATTTTGATATGGAGCTGCACCTTGTACATAAAGACGCGAATGGGGAGATAGCGGTCCTTGGAGTGATGATAAAGGAAGGAAAAGAAAATGAAGAATTTGCCTCTATTTGGGGTGAATTACCTGATGAGGAAACTTCCGAAGAAAGACAACTAAAGGGAAAAATTGATTTAGAGGCGATACTCCCTCAAAATCAAACATCCCTTCATTATAGTGGATCGTTAACCACTCCACCTTGTACAGAAGATGTGAAATGGGTTATTTTTAAGCAGCCCATTGAAATGTCAAAAGATCAAATTCAAGCATTCCAGCAAATCTTCCCTGACAACCATCGACCTGTTCATCCTTTAAACGACCGTACTGTCAAAGAAGTTCAGGAATAATCACCTTATACCTTTTTTAGATACAAACGATGAAGGCCGTTTAATTTTTTAATTTTATCATCGGATTTGTATAAGATTAAACGTCCTTCATAGGAAAGGTAGATAGGTGTGTTTTTCTAGCTTTCATCGCTTCTGCTAAACGTAGAGACTGTGAATCACCCTCCTTATTTAAATGATCAATGATGTGATCATAGTCCTCTTCGTTTCGGTTTTGACTTAATTTATAGGCCGCTTGAATTTCTTCCACTTTTACTTTTAATCCCACGATCCCTTTGATTTGTTTTTTTGTTTGTGGAGAAAACTTTTCCCATAAAGCTGCTTTTTTACGGTGTTGTTCGTACTTTTTCAGGAGTAGTTTCAGGTCTTCCTGCAATTCCTGTTCACTCATGAGAGTAGCCGTTCCATATATATGGACGGCTTGATAATTCCATGTAGGTACATTCTCAGACTTGTACCAAGATGAGGAAATATAAGCATGTGGGCCTTGATGCATAACAAGTACACGATGATCCTCGAAAGTTTTCCACTGAGGATTCGCACGAGCCATATGTCCGGTGAGATAGTATTCATCACCTTGCTTGTGTAACTCCAAAGGCAAATGGGTAGCTATAGGTTTTTCTTCTTTCGCCGTTACGATTGTTCCAAAAGAGTTCCTCTGAATAAAATCCCGGATTTCACCGATGTCTGTTACTTTAAAATGCTTGGGAATATACATCATCATCCACCTCCCCTTTTGTTATTGAAGTCTTTTTGTCATTATGATGTCTGTTTGTTCTTCATCCCCCATAAAAAAGGAATGCGCTCCCGATTGAACAAACCCCATTTTCTTGTAAAAAGAAATAGCCTGTTCATTTTTTTCCCATACGCCGAGCCAAATCTTCCTTTTATTATGTTCCAAAGCAATTTCTTCCCCTTTATTTAACAGGTATTTACCAAGTCCCTGCTTCTGATAGTTACGGATTATATAAATCCTCTCGATTTCAATGAAATCCTTACCCATTTCTTCAGACTGAGCTTCACCGGTATTAACTTTTAAATATCCAGCGATTTCATGATTAACATAAACAAAGAAGAAGTGCGAAGAAGGATTTAATAACTCCTTTTCTACTTGCTTCAAACTAAACGCTTTATCCAAATAGGCCCTCATATTTTCTGGTGAATTCTGGTCCTCAAATGTTTCTTTAAATGTTTCATAACTGATTTCTTGAAGAGTGTGTACATCTTCCAAGGTACAAGTCCTAATTTTTATAGTCATTACATTTATTGCTCCTTTCTTTAAATAGTCATCAATACCTCCTCTTGTTCCCTTTTTTAACAAATTCCCAGTCTTTTTCTATATTTTTTCTGACTTTTTGAAGAAGGTGAAAAATGGTTTCCATTTCTTTTTCTGAAAATCCCTCTAAGGCAACGGAATTGGAATAATCATTTTCTCTTTTTATGAAAGGGTATATCATTTTCCCTTTCTCTGTTGGAAAGAGTTTCTTTATTTTTTTGTTATGTTCATCTTCTTTTTTTTCAATAAAACCATTCATTTCAAGTTTTTTTATCGACCGGGCTGCTGTTGTCCGATCTACTTTGATCATCTCCGCTACCTTTTCTTGAATGATTCCTGGGTTTTCATAAATTCGCACAAGGTACAAATACTGTCCTCTCGTGAGATCATATTCTTTGAATTCTATATTACTTATTGAATCTAATGCCCTTGCTATCATTCCAATTTCACGAAGTATTTCCTTCATAGTGAACTCCTCTGCTCTATAATTCGTTGAAAATGCAACAAAAAGTAACTTATATTAAATTTACCTCATTTTTGTTGTACTTGCAACAAAAAATAACGGTGGAAAGGCCGAGAATAAAAATTGACCTTTAAGGATTAGGGATTTTACGATTTACTGGAGGGTTTCTTTCCCTATACAATCAGAATTTGGGACTCCACCTGTGATGCCTTTTTTGGAAGGATTACCTATAAAAATGGGGATTCATATGGTCCTCTAAAACGGCCGAAAAGATGGCTCAACCTCTATCAAAAGGGAATGGTAGAGAAGACTGGGAAAATCGTAGGGTAGATTTTGAACATTAAAGACATGCATCAAAAAGAAAAAGCTGACTACGCATCTAGTCAGCTTCTCCCTTTTACTCCGCCATATTTGCTTTCAA
The DNA here is from genome assembly GCF_900108515.1 of Halobacillus karajensis. Lineage (GTDB taxonomy): Bacteria > Bacillota > Bacilli > Bacillales > Halobacillaceae > Halobacillus > Halobacillus karajensis. The sequence goes on from NZ_FNWW01000007.1 coordinate 115,030, forward strand.
TGCTTTAATCGTACCGGTATGTACGCCTTCATGATACAACGTGAAATTAAGAATTTCTCCAACCGTCGGTAAGGATAAGAAGGCTTCTGCTGCTTCATCGTCCAACTGTCCGTTGAGCGTCTCTTTCAGTTTCGCCGGCTGTTCCTCAAGCTTCTGCTTCAGCTCGTCAAGGGACGGGACGTCACTCTGCCAATCAGACGGTTTTGTTCCTGGTGCGAACAGTTTAAGGTAGCGGGACGGCGTTTCCATCGGTTTTCCACCAAACTTAGCCATCAATGAGTTTTGCACAACGTAAATGTGTCCAAGATTCCAGCGGATTGTATTTTTAAATCCTTCCGGCTGTTTATCCGCTTGTTCTTCTGTAACACCATCCATTTCCTTCAGTGTTGCTTGTCTTATCATGTTGATCTGTTTAAAAATCTGTTCTTCGTTCATATTATCCTCTCCCTTCTTACCTTTTATTCTACCTTTCCCTCTTATCGTCCTCAACCGTCCAGCTCGGACCTTGTGTTATTATTATACTTTTGAGATTTTGGTTCCTTAGGCTTTTTTTATGATACAGGCACATTCTCCATATTCTTACATTAACTACTATAACGATAACAATGCGAATAGCGAACGGCAGGAGGGGATGGGATGGCAAAGAAAGTTCTGGTTTTCGGGGATATAGGAGTAGATGATACCATTGCACTGATTTATGCCCATTTAAATGATGAAATTGATTTGGTAGGCATTGTGGCCGATTATGGGAATGTTCCAAGAGAGGTAGCTGTCGGAAGCGTCCATTACCTTTTTGATCTCTTTGGAATTAAAAATGTCCCGATTATCGTAGGCGCCGAAGCTCCTATGACCGGGGAAACTCCTACTTATTATCCTGAAGTTCACGGCGAGTATGGATTAGGTCCTATAACACCGGGGCAATATGAAGGAGTAATCGAGAACTTCTTTGAAATCGTAGATATTATTCACACATATAAAGACGAACTGATCATATTAAACGTTGGCAGGCTCACGGCACTTGCAACAATGTTCATTTTATATCGGTCTCTCATGGAAGAGGTGAAAGAATATTATATCATGGGTGGAGCCTTCTGGGTTCCAGGTAATGTCACGGCTGTATCAGAGGCAAATTTTCACGCCGATCCCGTTGCTGTAAAAATAGTTCTCAATTACGCAGACAATGTCAAGATTATTCCATTGAATGTGACAGATCACGCCATTGTTACCCCTGAAATGGCTGACTATATTGGCGCCAGAGGGAAGGTTAAAATGGTGAAACAACTATTGGACTATTATTATGATTTTTATAAAAAAAGGAACCCTGATATCAAAGGGAGTCCCGTCCACGATGTGCTTACCATGATGGCGATCCTGCATCCTGAAATGTTTCATTATCAAAAGCTGCCCGTTTATATCGATACCACCACTACTGGAATACTTAGAGGTCAAAGCATTGCCGACATTCGACCTTATATCGAATTTGAAGAAACGGCCCAACGCCATGATATCGCATTTCAATTCGACTATTCTCTGTTCTTCAAAGATTTTATGAATATCATGACAGGAGAAGCTTTTTAATGATCCTTCAAGAAAGAGAACCCCATTTGTTCAAAAGATACACCTTTTGTATGACGTACGTTTCCCGTCCCCAAAGTCAATAAAATATGGAGAATACACAACAGGTGCCCCTTACTAATGCTCCTTCGTCAATAGATGTCCTTGATAAACGAAATACCCTCATCATAACCGATGAGGGTTCGACAATTTTTCTCTTTTAGAAGCCTAATCCATTGAGGATATAACCTCCGATGACACCTATGATAACAATAAGCCATGCCGGAACTTTCCAGATATTTAATAAGGCAAATAAAATAACGCCTAGAGCAAAATCAGTTCCATCAAAGATCGAACTCTTAATGACCGGGTCATAGAATGCAGCCAAAAGGATACCTACTACGCTGGCATTCACTCCCATTAGAATGCCCTGGAAGGATGCCCGCTTCCGTAATTCACTTAAGAAAGGCAAGGCTCCGATAATAAGCAGAAAAGAAGGTAGAAAAATGGCTATGGTAGCAACGACAGCTCCCGTTATCCCTTCCATCATTGTCCCGAGGTAACTTGAAAAAGTAAACAATGGTCCTGGTACAGCCTGTGCCATACCATAACCAGCCAAGAACTCATCTGGAGACAATAGACCTTGTGGGACGAGCTCCCTTTCAATCATAGGCAAGACGACATGACCGCCGCCAAAGACTAAGGAACCTACCCTGAAGAAGGTATCAAAAATATTAATCAATGAGTGATTAACTGCGTTATTAATGAGGGGAAGAACAATGAGCGAACTCCCTAAGACCGTTAAAGAAAGAACACCTGTTTTCTTCGATATATTCACAGGGAAAGATTCAATATTAGAGGCAGCTTTATTTTTAAACAAGGATAACCCTACTAACCCGGCAGCCAGGATGATCATGATCTGTATCCATGCCGAAGGATACAGCAGCATAATAAGGGCAGCTGCAAGAGCAATGGCCATTCTGCTTTTATCTGGAGTCAATTTCTTACCTAAACCGATGAGAGCATGCAGGACAACAGCTGCTGCGACCACTTTTAGACTATGGATGAACCCCACATCATCCAATGTGAAATGTTGATAAAGTAAAGCGAAAATAACAAGAACAATAACGGAAGGAACCGTAAACCCTAAAAAGGAAGTCACTCCCCCTAAAATCCCGCCACGTAATATTCCAATAGAAATTCCAACCTGACTACTTGCTGGTCCGGGGAGGAATTGACACAACGCTATCAAGTCTGCATAGGTTTTGTCGTTTAACCATTTCCGACGATCGATATATTCATCTTTAAAATAACCTAGGTGTGCGACTGGCCCGCCAAAGGAAGTCAATCCTAGTTTGGTAGATGTAACTAAGATTTCTAAAAGGGTTTGTATTTTATTTTTCTCTTGCTTTTGACTCAATTCATTCACCCCCAATTATTTAATTTCTTTAAAAAGTTCGTAAGCTTTGGTCCGTGCTTCCTGTAGAACAGAATCCCCCTTGTCTGTAATTCGGTAATACTTTCGAATCTTTCCATTCACATTGACATCTTCCCGATCCAGCAGTTGATCTTTTTCCATACTGTGAAGGATGGGATATAAGGTTCCGGCACTCATTTCATAGCCATGCTCATATAACTCTTCAAGCATCCAAGATCCATAAATAGCTTCTTCTTTCGCATGATGTAAAATGTGGATTTGGATGAATCCTAAGAAAAGCTTCCTCAATACTTTATTGTCCAAATCCGTCCCTCCTTTTTTTTGAAAATCGTTATCGGTATTCGATATCAATTTCCGATAACGATAGTGTATAGGGATGAATTCCGTTAGTCAATAAAGACTGCAAATCTTTAACATGAACTTTACAAATATACAGGAATAGAGGCTATAAAAATTCGAAACATGTAACAAGCATCAAAAAAAGGGAGCAGCACTAGATGGCTCCCTTTAAATGTTTGCTATTCATCCTGCCCAATTTTCAAGCCAAAAAGCGGCGATTTTCTATCAATCATTCGAAGACAGTTGGTCTCGATTAACCGCAAAAGGCGGTTGTTCCATCCACCCATGTTCAATCAAAATATTCGCCCCGCTTTTTACATAGAATGAAACATCCATTAAACATCGAGCATATAAGGCTCCAATATCTTTTCTTCCATTTAAGGACGCTCCATTTGCATATTCCCTTACTTTCATGGAGAACATATCTACTTTATGAAAAACCATCAATTTATCAGAAAAGGGGGGGATCGTAGATGATGTAACCAAATGGTCTAAAAGGGAAGGAAAAGGCAAATAGTCTTCCCTAAGTTTTTTTGATAACTTTTCGATATGCTTTTCATTCAAGTTTCTGCCACGTTCTAAAAATTTTCTTACTTTATTATTTTTTGCTCCTTGGCTAAATCCAATAATAAGGGCTTTACTGGTAACATCATTGTTAATATTATCATATAAATGCGCAATTTCCAGGCCGTGAAGAGGCCTTACATCTCCTAAATATCCATTTAAAAAACTTGGATCATGAACAAAATCCACCCCCTTAGGGTTCGGAATTTTGGGTGTATTCATTAACAACCCTCTTGATTTTAAAATGTCATTGGTATGGTTCATTAATTTGACAACATCATGAAGGGCTTTCATGTAAAAATCCCTGATATCTTTTCTCGTTACAATACTTATGGCAGCACTATATAAGCTAATTCCTGCTTTTGCTGTGTATTGTAAATAATAAAGGTAAAACTCATCCTTAAACAGTCTGGGTGCCTCTAAGTTTACGTCGTCCTCTGTTAATCCTACTGGTATCGGGAATCCTCCCTTTTTAAAAATCATTTCTATATCTTTTATATAGGTTCTGGTTAAATCTAAAGCATATTGTAAAACTTTTTTAATGTCCTTATCTTCTACATTTTTCAGATAATAACTAAGCACACAATCGGCCATTGTATTGCCAGCATATGTAGCCCAAAGTTTCCCCATTTCACCTGAAGTTAAGCTTGATATATCCGTATTCATGGCCTTCCTCCCATTTCATACATTCCTTTACAAATAGAATGCCTAAGGATGGATAAAAGTATGCAAACCGAAAATCCAAAATAAAATATCGCTTCATGTCTAATAACCGGTATACAAAAAAAGCATACTATTTTCGATAGCCTAGAATGGGTAACATCCCGGTCATCCAATAAAGAAATAGCAGGGAATCCCCTTATTGATCTTCGGCTCTACCCCTCTCAAAGGAATAGGTTAGGGTGAAGTGGATGGGGAGATCCTCCGATTAAAATACTTCTGCCGATATTGCAGAAAGACGCATGCGCAAATAGGTCTTTTAAGTATCATTCTTAACCATGGTTCCTTCCACAAAAAAAGGAAAGGAAATCCATTTGATTTCCCTTCCCTTTCATAAAAAACTAGACATGACTTTTCACATTTTCCAAAGCCATAAAGTAATTGAGGACAAATTGGCGGACTTCCCATTCGGGTACTTCTTTTTTCCCATCCGTAAAAACCGACTGATGATAAGAGTAATTGCCAAATTGCAAACGTTTCCCTGCGATCAGCTCTGCCATCACTTTGTTTGTCTTTTCCATGTAATGCATACTCATCATCCTTTCTAGCATTAGGATAGCCAGAATAAGAGACTCTTATACTATCGGTGGATGCCACTGCTTTACTTCCCTACTTCTTTACCTTTTGAGCCTACGGTATTTTCCTTCTGTGTCTTTGACCAACCGTCATAGTCACATCATTTCCACTCTTTTCCCCTCCCTTTTTAAATAAAAGAAATCCTCTTAATCAATCCTAATTAACGGTTCGTAATTCCCAATGTCGCAACGGATGATAGATGAAAAGATTTTATTTCTAATTGGATGGGTCACATAGAAATCACCATATTTTTCAATTCTATGATATCCGGATGACTTTCTGTTCCTCTGAAGCAAGCTTCCTAAGAAGAGGAGTATCTATGACACATATTATGGAGAAAACGCATGTCTTAAGCGTTTTTTGATCAATTTTTCTGCCTTCTTTCGTGACCATGGGGGATAAACAGGCTCAAGCCGAATCGGCCCCGCTGTCTGGATTACCATTCGTGTGACCGTATTTTGGAGGAACAATCATAACGGTGATGACTATCAATCCAGCCACTTAACTACAAAAAGCCATTCCATAAGAGCGATTACCCTGTAGACGCCTTCACCAATTCCCCTTTTTTTCCTTTCATGTGCGTGCAAGCCATTCCCTGCATAAGCGTAATCCCTAACATCACGAAAGAGCCAATGAGGACCGCAGATTTAATCGATCCCCACTGTGCCCCTACACCAATGAGAACGGTGGCCATAATAATCAGTATACCCTCCACCAAACCGAAAACACTGGCTACTCTTCCCATCACATGCACGGGTATATGATCCTGATAAAAGGTATGAAAACCAGTATTCGCAAAGGCCAGAGAAAACGAAAGGATAAAGAATCCAATCGCTGCCATAAAGAAACCTTCTGAAAAAGCATAAATCAGATAGCCGACAGCAACGAAAAGAGAGCCATAACCAAGCAGGAAAAAGATCGACAGTTTATTAGAAAAATAAGCCGTAACTAAGGATCCAAGTGCAATTCCTGCACCAGCCAAACTAACTAAGAAACCGTATGTAGTATCAGATAACAACAATACTTCCTTTGAAAAAGCAGCTTCAAGCGAATCGAGTGCTGTGGCCATGACCATCATAAATCCAAATAAGAAATAAATCCACATCACCCAAATCTTTTTCCTCGAAAACGCCACCACGACCGCCCAGTCATTTTTAATGAGCGTTTTAGATAACTTGAAAGGTTCCCTCTTCCCGTTTTCTTCAAGATTGGGCAGCCACCGTGTCATCATGCCCGATAAAAAGAATGTCGCTGCATTCACATACATCGCGATGTGGGGAGTCCCTAACATGAACAGCACGCCGGCAACAGCCGGCCCTACTAAAAACCCCCCGGAATCAATAAACCCTCGAAAAGAATTGAAGCGTTTCCTCTTTTCCGGTACCACTAATTTGGTGATATAGGTCATCGATGCCGGTACAAATACGGCACTCGCCATATGGACAATGAACACGATGCTGTAAATCATCCATAGAGAAGATAGAAAAGGAAGAAGGACAATCAGGATAGCTCTAATGATATCCATCGCTACCATCAACCGCCGCTGATTCACCCTATCAATGAAAGAACCGGCCCATACATTTGTAAGAAGGGATGCCAAAGGCTTTAAAATGTAAAGCACAGCCACCGCAAGTGGCGACCCCGTCATTTCAAGGACGATGAGATTTAAAGCAATTAAATAGATCCAATCTCCAATATTGGATAATCCGATCGCTGATAATAACAAGAGAGGAGCTTTCCATGAACGAGCAAATTTTGTAACCTCCATACGCATTCCCCTTTTTTAAATTAGATTAGGATGAAAAACGACTCACTTAAGACGTTTCCACTCCCAACGAAGTAAGTCTCTTCCACAAATGAGCCTGCAACCATTTTCTAAACAAACAAAAAAACCCCACCCCCAAGACCAATGGTCTTGGGGGCGAGGTTATTCATTCGTCGCGGTGCCACCCCAGTTTATTAATATGTCACCATATTAATCTCATCAGGTACGCCAATTCTGATTCGGAATACCTTCTCTCTAACGGGAGCTCCCGTCACACGATCCCCTGTCTAGTTCCCGTGTGAAGCTCAGAGGCTTGGTTCACTAAAAAATTCCCTGCTCCTTTTCACCTTCTGGAGCTCTCTGTGAAGGATTCTTTCCAGCTACTGTTCTCTTCATCGCCTTTATAATTTATTTTCTACATTACGCCTGATTCCCCCACATCTGTAAATAATAACCACCAAAGTCTGTTTAAATACAGCCCATCCTTCTTCCATTAGTATGGAAGATCGTTCGCTTTATTCTTTAACTTTTTTCAACTACCAGCAAAAGCAGGCGCACGACTCATACGACTCCCTTCCTCCAGGAGCTGATCCTTTAGCTAAATCTTTATTTCATATATCGATATTCCATCAAGCTGTTCAAAATATAAATTTCTTGTAATAATTCCTCACCCACATTCGTCTCCAACACCTTTTTTCTCTCCAATTCTTTATCGACCAATCGTTTAACCGATAAAACGTCGGCTCCATTTCTCAGGACCTCTTCTTTGGAGTTGAATTGTTTATGGGCCACCAGCTGCATCCCATACGAATTAAAGAGTAAGGTGTAACCAGCAATTCCTGTTGTTGATTGATACGCTTTGGAGAAACCTCCGTCGATAACAATCATTTTTCCATTAGCTTTAATAGGATTCTCGCCATCAATCTCTTTGATAGGGGTATGGCCATTGATAATATGACCTTGATCTGGATTCAGATCAAATTCTTCCAGGATTCGGCGGCACATCTCTTCATTTTCTCGTAAATGATAATACGGATTCTTTCTCTCTTTATGGGTTTCCTTATCGCTTATGAAATATCTCTCAAAGGTCGTCATTTCTCTTTTTCCAAAAAGGGAAGAATATTCGCCTGTCCATAAATACCAGACCATATCTGTCGCTAAATCATCGGTTTCTTCTGGATGGGCGAAAGCCTGACGTAAGTAATGCTCAAATATATCAAGCAGTTCCCGGCCGGCATAGGTTTTATTTTCGATCGTCATTTTTTCCATGTTCCCTTCTTCATCTAAAGGAATACAGCCATGGATTAATAGATTCCCGTTATATTTCAAATAAAGGCTTCCTTTTTTCATAAGAAACTTCATGTGTCTGGCCAGTTTCTCTGAATGTTGGACAGAGAATAGCAACTTCTCGATCACCTGTTCTTCTTCCTCTAATAGTTGGTCAGGTGCATCCGGATCGACCGCCTGAAAACAGGTGTTTTCCAGCGGGTATGTTTTCCCGTGGATGGTGATTTCGTGATTATCCTGATCCATTTTCTCCAATAGCAGACGTTCAGACATGTTGAAGTACGGACGTCGTTTTATGATCGAGCTTTCCAATTTGAATTGGATGATGGCAATCGCTTGATGAATTTTGGTAATTTGTTCCCTTTCCAATGCGGAGGGTTTATCTTCGGTCTCTATTTTCGGTCTGAAGGAGGGGTTATCCTCGTAATATTTCTCCGCAAGATTGAGAAGTGGTCTTAAATTAATGCCATAAACGTCTTCAATGATCTCCAAATTGTTGTAACGGGCACAGATTCGAATAATATTGGCCAGGCAGACCTTGGATCCGGCAAAAGCGCCGATCCATAATACATCATGATTCCCCCATTGAATATCAACCGAATGGTAATTGATCAGTGTTTCCATAATCTTATCCGGTTCAGGTCCACGGTCGTAAATATCGCCCACAACATGAAGATGATCCACGACTAACCGCTGTGTCGTATAGGAAAGACCAATAATCAACTTGTCCGCCTGTCCGAGCGAAATAATTTGCTGGACTATTTTATTATAGTAAGGTTCTTTATTTGTGAAATCTTCTGTTTTGTATAGCAGTTCTTCCACTACATAAACAAATGGATCGGGTAATGCTTTGCGTAACTTTGAACGCGTATATTTGGAAGAAGCGTAGGAAATAAGCTTTAACATCCGGTCAATCATTTGTATGTACCAGTGTTCTAATTCCTGGTCATTATCAAATGCATTCTTAATTAACTTGATTTTTTCTTCAGGGTAATACACTAATGTAGCAAACTCATTCATTTCTTCTGCTGATAATTCCTCTTCAAAGAGATCGGCTATTTTCTCTTTCACTTTCCCGGAACCATTTCTTAACACATGTTGGAAAGCTTGATATTCCCCGTGTAAGTCACTGACAAAGTGCTCTGTCCCCTTGGGCAGATTAAGAATGGCTTTTAAGTTAATGATTTCTGTAACGACTTTTTCTTCACTATCATATTTTTGAGCCAGTAAATCTAAGTATTTGCTGTTCAAGTTATGGTTCCCCTTTCCAAACGCATCTCTATATAGGAATGAACGTCCTATTATAATTTTTAGTTTCCTCAATTATATATGATGGTAACATGTTTTTTCTTAAGAAAGGCGTGGAGATCAGCAATTTTTCAGAGAATTTATTAAACGAACGAGATGTCAGATAAAAGCATGGAGGATTATCAGCGGATGTATGCCAGGGGGTGGATAAACAAAAGGAGAGGCAGCTATGAAAGCTTCCTCTCCCTTATTCTTTAAGAACGTTCGCCATTCACCGCGATAACAGGTTAGCTCTTATGAATCGGCAGACAGACCATGAGAAGATTTGTCACGAGGGCGGGTACTTGTTTTATTGATTGAAATGGGGGAAAAAATATTCACTTAACGCTTGCTGCAAAGTAGCAAGCGTTTCCGTCTGTTGATTGAATTGGATTCCGAGATTCGTAACCTCTCTTACAGTTTCTTTCCTTAATCCCGTGATTACCGTTTTGCATCCCATCATTGATATACCGTCAATCACCTTCGTTAACTCAATCGTACTTTCTTTATCCATCGTAGCGATACCAGATAAATCCATGATTAGTGTTTCTATGCTCAAATCGGAGACCTTTGTTAACACTTTGTCTTTTAGAATTTCTATCCGATTGTTATCCATCGCACCTATAAGCGGGAGAATACAGATCGAGGAACCGATCGGGATGATGGGGACAGACAGATTTTTGACCAGCTCCTGCTGAGCCGAGAGCAATGAGTCTTTGTAGGTAGAATAGGTGATGAAGAATGAATTCAGAAATTCATCCACCCGGTCATTAATCGCGCTTTCCAATTGAAAAAAATCACGAATTTTCTTATTTTCATTCATCTCATAGAATTTCTCAATGAGTCTCCACAGGGACCTGCGGATAGCCTGGAACCATTCTAATTTGAATGAAAGATCAATGGAATGAGTCGCCCAGGCAATTCCCTCTTGTTTGGCGAATTTCCTCAACGCTTCATCTTCTCCATCAATAATATAATAAACCAGGGTATGAGCATTGTTCACCAGATCGATGTTCCCCACGGTTAGGATTTCATGAATCTTGTCTTTGACATTCACAGCCTCAGACAAAAGGATCTGCTCAAAATTTTGATTATTTTTCTCAAAGAAACCTTTTAATTGATTGGAATACTCATATGTTTGTTCCATTCTCTCACCCTTTCCCATTTAGATAAAAAGGTTTCACATTGAAGATATGTCTTCTTTCCTATTTTAACTCAGTAAACATATCGTACTATATTTTACAACAAGGTACCTATTATTTGCACTTATAGATTTCAAGTTTTCTATGTTTCGAAGCTCATCCAAAATAGGTGACCAAAGCTTCTTTTAACCCCCTCGCTTGGTTCATTGACGTGCGGACTAAAGAATAGGCATCAGGCCGAATAATCATGACATCCCCTTTAGACAAACCTAATCTGTCTTTTGCATCCCCTTTCATATCAAGAAAAAGGGACTCTTTATACTCATTCTTCCCTCGCCCACCATTTTTTTGAATAATAAAAACAGGCGTTAACCAAGCTCCTGCCTTTTGCTCAAAGACGCGAAGAGCTTTGAGCACTTGTCTCTCCAGTTCCGGTAAACTCGCTTCATCCGTATACACAAGAAATAAACATTCCCCTGGCCTTAATAAGCGGTACAAATCTCTCTTCTCTTCTTGTAACGTATAAAGATCAATATTGGGAACTCTTTCTCCTGCTTTTCCCTTTTGGGGGAGGGCCATTTTCACCCTTGGTTTCGAAAACGAAGGGAATGTATAATCAACAGCTATTTGTGATAAGCGGGCGGCTATTTTTTTCTGTATCGCAGGGCGGTTAAAGAAAAATTGCAAAGCTTTATTTCGGGCCTTTATCGCATATTTATTTTGCACACTCATGGCCCGGATTAATCGATCCGTCATATGAATGACGCCCTGGGCTATCGGTTTTCTCTCTTCCTGATAGGTATCAAGTAGTCGCGAAGATATAGGATAGTTTAAAACATAAGCTAATTTCCAAGATAAATTCACCGCATCCTGCATCCCTACATTCATACCCTGCCCCCCCAGTGGATTATGAATGTGAGCTGCATCTCCTGCAAAAAATACCCGCTTATCCCTATAAGAGGGAACCTGTCGATGGGAAGGTGTAAAACTGGACAGCCAAAAAGCCTCTTTTAACTGTAAGGATGATGGATATATCTTGGTTACAGACGACTGAATCTCTTCGAGTGTTACCTCCTTAGGAAACTGATCCCCTTGTTTGTCAAAGTCAATGACGATGACTCTTATGTATCCATTCTGGAAAGGGGCCAAGAAAAGCAACCCATGTTCTGTTGATAGTAGGGATAATTTATGATTTAACTCTGGGTCATTGGTTTTCACGTCTCCAAGCATGACAGTGATATTCTCGGATTCTCCCTCAAATGGCATTTGAGCCAGTTCTCTAGTCGTACTGTGAGCCCCATCACAGCCGATGACGTATCTTGCAGTTATCGTATAGGGTTCCCCATCTTTGATCACAGTGGCGCGAACGAAATCTTCATCCTGTTGGATACGACTCAGTTTTGTACTTCGCTGCACAGTATTAGCGGGAAGATTATTTTCCAACATCTTTTCTGTTTTACTTTGAGGCAAAATACTTATAAAAGGATAATCCGTATTCATGCGTAACCGAGAAACATCCATGGTGAACAATGGTTCATCATTATAATAAAAATTCAAGTGATGAGTAATAAAACTTTTATTCACCATTTTGTTTGCCAGGCCTAGTAACTCCAGCATCTCCATTGTACGAGCGTGAATAACTAAAGCCTTAGAATATATGGATGGATGGTCATTTTCATCGATGATTTGGTAACGAACCCCATACTTATTCAATTGATTTGCCATCATTAACCCCGTAGGTCCAGCACCGACAATTAAAACATCTGTATCCAGTTGTTGCATCTATATCCTCCTCAAATATATGAACGTATGATTCTTCTGTTGCTTTCTTTTCCCTCCCGCGCTCATTTGTTCATTAATTCCTCTCACATGGAAAGAACTTCAAGATGTATAAAAGGAACTTTACTCATGATTCCCCCCATTCCAGGCACCCAAACCCCCCTTTAAACATTTATCCTTTTTGTTTCTTATGTTCTATCATTCCATGTGAATTTGTTCAATCCTTGGCTTTTTGGAGCCATTCAAAAATAATAATTTTATAACAAAACCAATATCTAACTACCTAGACATTAGTTAATAGACAATAAACACAGCGTATTAGAAAAAATCTCCTTTCGAACATTTACACATACTCCCTAGGCGAATGACTCAACTTCTGGGTAAATGTACGCGAAACACACCGAGCTGAATAGAATGAAGAGACAATTTAAGGGAGGCGAATTTTTTATGTATCATTTTCATCCGCAGTTTCGTCAACAGAGCCCAATGGTCTGCTTTCCTAAGGAGCAGGGGCCACAAATGGAAGGTGGCATGGAAGGAACAGTTACAACGGAAGAGGATGAAGAAATGGATATCATCTGCTACCCATTACAAAACCTTCCAGGCGGGCAAGGGCAGATGGGTAATGGAACCCAGCAAGGCAATAACCAAGGAGGAGGGAATGGAAACCAGCAGAATGGTGGGCAACAGAATGGAGAGGGAGGAAACGGGACGATGCCCCAACTTCCGGAAATTCCCATACCTGGCCAAAACGGCGGGCAAAATGGAATGCCAGGCGGCGGTATGCCCCAATTCCCTTTTCCTGGGCAAGGCCAAGGGAATGGCCAAGGCGGCGGTATGCCTCAATTCCCTTTTCCTGGGCAGGGTCAAGGGAATGGCCAAGGCGGCATGATGCCCCAACTCCCTTTCCCGGGGCAGGGTCAAGGGAATGGCCAAGGCGGCATGATGCCCCAATTCCCTTTCCCAGGGCAGGGTCAAGGTAGTGGGCAAGGCGGAGGTCAAGGGCGCTGGCAGACAATAAGAGGTCCTTGGCAGATCACCCCGCAGAACCCATACCTTTGGTGAAACGTTAAAACACCTTTTCCTCATAACAAGTGCCCCCGCCGGCAGTTCCGTGCAGGCGAGGAGGCACTTCCCTTCATTCGGGTATCATCACTTTACGAAATTCGTGAATGAAGGCTTCATAATGAAGTTTCATGGCAATTCTTGTCTTTCCGGTTTTGCTTGTTGGGCGAATATCAATATAGGATTGTCCTTTGGCTTCTACCCCCTCAATAACATTGGCATCATAATATATGTAATCCACGATATTAGGACTTTCCAAAAGGATAATGGGCAGGAGATCATGGATCGGTGCGCCCGGAATACCAGGAAACTTCTCTTTATAAAAATTATAATAATACTCAAAGACGGGTTTCATCATAAACGCGTAGGTATTTTTTGTGTTCATCGAGATTTGATCTACGAGATCTGGAGTGATGATAGCAAATTGTGTAACATTTAATGGAGTAATGGTTAAATTATGGGCAAACTGAAGCACATAATTGGAGGATGTAGGATCTCCATAAAAATTGGCTTCCGCCAATGGGGTGACGTTCCCTGGAATAAAAAATGCCCCACCCATGACGTAAAAAGAATGAACCCATTTAATTTGATCTGAAAATAGGATAAAAGCAGTCGCCAAGCTTGTCGAACGGCCTGTATCCACGATAATGAGCTCCCCTCTGTACCTTTCCATAAGGAGCCGAATCGTATCAAAAGGATACATCTGATACTGAATATTTCCAGGTGGCTGTATGGGACCAATTCCTTCCTTTCCATGGATTTCAGGGTAAAACGTTACTTCCTCCTGGTGAACGGGAGAGGTGGCACCTGGAATAATGGGAATATCACTCCTGCCTGCTAACTGAAGCAAATAAGCAGCATTCGCGGTCGCCTGGTCTTTCGTCACATTCCCATAACCTGTGACAATGCCTACAAGATCGACATTCTGGGCCAGCATAATATACATAATCGCGAGCGAATCATCAATTCCAGGATCACAAAATAGCAGGATTTTTTTCATTTGACGGGCCCCCCTTTGTATCTTTATATTCCGCCCATCACGACATATACCCCTATTCCCATGTTTGATTAAAAAAGTTCACACCAACATCATTCCAAGCTCATGGTCAATACCCGTTTTCTCATCTATATCGAATCCCCGCTCCACTCCTGAAAAAAAGGCATGCCCCACTCCCCGCAAATAAATGCAGAGTGGAAACATCCCTTGTTTACTGAAAGTCCTGGGTAGCCTGTGTACCCCCTGTACATGTGAGAGCGTCCACCTTTTTTATCGAAAGAATTCCATATGAGGTTTGGCTTCCTTATAATAGTCCAACCGCTCCTGAAGCGTACCCGTGTGAAATTCAAACTTATGACCATCCGGATCCGTAAAATACACCGATGGTTTATCCCTTTTATCTCTTTTTCGCCCCGGGAGAATGTTGACATGATGATCTGTCAGCTTCTGATAGACCTCATCGAAATCGCGCTCGTCCACGGTGAAAGCCATATGGGTATAGGAGGCGGAAATTTCATTTCTCGGAATATCTTTTTCCTCGTTTAAAGCCAGCCACAAACCATTCCAGTCAAAATAAGCAGTCGTCCTCCCCTTCACAACTAACTCAGCACCGAAAATATCCTGATAAAATCGAATCGACGTTTCTAAATCGGACACAGAGAATAATAAATGGTTAATTCCATGAATGTTCACAAAGGCTCCCCATCCTTTCTAAAAATCACTCGGTTGAATATAGATCTACGGTTCTTCCATCGAGCATGATTTCTTTATTCCATCTCATCCCGACTTTCTTTGCAACCTTTTGTGAAGCTGTGTTTCCAGGCTGGATGAGTGCAACCAATCGTTTGTCATTCAAATGTTTTTTTCCCTGTTGTAAAAGGAAAGCAGCAGCTTCTGAAGCATACCCCTGTCCTATGAAAGCAGGGGAAAGCCAATAACCAACTTCGATTACCTCTTCCCTTTCAATGATTTGCGGCACCCATCCAGCATGACCGATTCTTTCCCCGTCGGATTTACGAACCAGCACCATCAGCCCAAGTTTTTCACCAGCTCGGTAAGTCCGGTAAATCCAATCCAAAAAATCTTTTGCTCCTTTCCTGTCTTTCGGCTTTCCGTCACCAATATATCGAACGGTTTCAGGATCCGTTAATAAAGAATAAAGAAATGGGAAATCCCCCTCTACATACCTCCGAAAATATAAGCGTTCCGTATGGAAATCCATCGTTCTCTCTCCTTCCATAAATCCTCACATGATCGGTTGATAGATTTCTAGAAGGTTGCCGTCAGGATCTCTGAAATGAGCCACTTTAATTCCCCAGTCCTTTTGCTCCACAGGCTCCGTAATAAAGGTCACTTTTTCTTTCCAACCTTCGTAAGCATGCTCTACATTATCTACTTTGAAAATCAGAGCAACCCTGTCCTCCCGTCTTTCCGCGGTTGTATAGGGTCTCCCGATCGCCTCGACCATCTGCCTTCGCTCGAAAATCCCCAACGTGATCCCTTGAAATGTAAAATCACAGTAATTGGAATCCTCATTCCCCCACGTCACTTTAAACCCAAGGACATCCTTGTAAAAGGAATAGCATTCTTTGTAATTGTCGACAAGCAGCCGTGTATGTGTCAGTTCCACCCTTAACCATCCTTTCGTTTTTTAAATAAACGCAATCCCATGCTTCCGCCTCTTCCCTATCCCATAATCCAACGGAAACCGATTAGTTGTTATCGAGAATCTGTTCTCCTTTAAAAAGGTTGAAAAAATTCCTACCATTTCCATCATAAAACAGACACCGTCCCTTTTTCCACGTTTTTTCATAACGAACGGAAGCCTTAGACACCTCTCCCGGATTGATCCTTCGTCTCTCCGTCTCCCTTGCCTGAATGATACAACAAAAAAGAGACCCATCCTATGGAGTCTCTTTCTGTCTATTTATTCACTAGTATCCTCTGTCATCATCTTCAGCGGCACTGGAATGGAATCTTGAACTTCCTCTCCCTGGAGCACATCCGCTCCTGCCTGAACAGCGAGCTCTCCGATTTTTTCTGGCTGCTGAGCGACTGTTGCGGAGAGATTTCCTTCTTTTATACTGTTGAGGGCGTCTTCATTGCCATCAAAACCAATGACAAGAATATCCTTACCTGAACTTTGAATGGCCTGATAGGCCCCCAGCGCCATTTCATCATTATGGGCAAACACAGCTTCAACATCAGGGTTCCCCTGCAGAATGTTCTCCATGGTATTCAAGCCTTCCGTCCGATCAAAATTCGCTGTTTGTTTGGCAATGACATCAAGCTGTTCATCGGCAATGTTATGGAACCCGGCACCGCGCTCACGGGTCGCAGAGGCTCCTGGTACACCTTCCAATTCTGCCACTTTCGCTCCTTCACCAAGCTGATCAACAAGATACTGCCCGGCCATTTCGCCACCTTTTTCATTATCAGAGCTGACAAGTGTGGCTACTTCTCCTTTGTCAGCCGAGCGGTCTAAAGTGACAACAGGAATGCCAAGGCTGTTGGCGGATTGTACAGCCGTTGAAATCGCGGAAGAGTCTGTCGGGTTAATTAACAGGGCATCCACCCCCTGCTGAATCAAGTCTTCGACATCGTTGATTTGTTTCGCTGCATCATTCTGTGCATCAACCACGATCACTTCCATACCCTGAGCCTCAGCTTCTTTCTCCACCCCTTCTTTAATCGAAACGAAGAACGGATTATTCAATGTCGATACCGACAATCCTAGTTTAATATCATCCGGGCTTTTATCCCCAGAAGGCTTGGCCCATTCCGGCGGCTGCAAGGAACAGGCGCCAAGGAATACCAGCGATACACTCATTAGTAAGACGAATAGTTTCCTCATGATTTCCCTCCTAAGCTGCTTTCTTCCGATCAATAAGAACAGCGATGATAATGACGACACCCTTGACGACCATTTGGAAGAAGGATGAAACACCAAGTAAATTCAATCCATTGTTCAACGTGCCGATAATTAAAGCTCCGATTAATGTTCCGATGATCAAACCACGTCCACCGGAGAGACTTGTCCCGCCAAGGACTACAGCCGCAATCGCATCCAGTTCGTAGGACGTTCCAGCTGTCGGTTGGGCGGAATTTAAACGTGAAGTTAAAATGGCACCTGCAAGTGCAGATAAAAGTCCTGCAAGAGAATACACCATCACTTTAATACGGGAGACTTTAATTCCGGAAATAAGCGCGGCTTTTTCATTTCCACCGATCGCATACGTTTTTCGTCCAAATGGAGTCTTATGCAAAATAACCCAAAGCACAGCGAAAGCGAGTAACATCGTAACAGCCGGGACCGGAATCCCTAAGAAATACCCTCTTCCAAAAAGTTGGAAGGCGTAACTGTCGCCAAGACCAGTGATCGGGTTTCCATCTGTGTACACGAGCGTAAGTCCACGGAACATCGTCATCGTTGCTAGTGTTGCAATGAAAGGAGCCATTTTTCCTTTTGTAATTAAGAGTCCGTTCACCATACCCATAACAGCCCCGAGCAAACAGCCGATTAAAATGGCCAAAATCGGGTCGATACCTGAAACCATCATCCCAGCCATAAGAGCACTGGAGAGAGCAAGAATCGATCCGACAGATAAATCAATTCCACCGGTTAGAATAACGAAGGTCATACCATAGGCGATGAGAGCATTAATAGCTACCTGTCTTAATAGATTTAATAAGTTCAAAGGTTCGAGAAAACTTGGATTAATAATCGAAACGGTTGCCATCAGAACAAGCAATCCAACGAACGGTCCTAACTTCTGCATGAGATTTCCTATTTGAGTTGTACTTTTGATTGCATTAATCATTGACTTGACCTCCTGTTGCCAGTGTCATAATTTTTTCTTGATCGGCTTCTTCTTTGCTGAGTTCTCCCGCAATGGTTCCTTCGTGGACAACAAGTACGCGGTCACTCATCCCCAATATTTCCGGAAGTTCAGAAGAAACCATGATGATGGCCACCCCACGATCGGTCAATTCGTTCATCAGTTGATAAATTTCCCGCTTTGCTCCAACATCGACCCCTCGTGTCGGTTCATCAAGAATGAGAACTTTTGGACCGATCCCAATCCATTTGGCGATAACGACCTTCTGCTGATTTCCTCCTGATAGATTCTTAGCTTCTGTCAATGCGGATTCCGTTTTAATCGTCAGCCGTTTAATCAAAAGATCGACAAATTCATGCTCGCGTTTTTCCCCGATCCATCCTTTGTTCGTAAAGCTGTGTAAGCTAGGAAGAGCGATGTTATCTTTGATAGGAAAATCAAGCACTAACCCTTCTTCTTTCCGATCTTCGGTGATAAAACCAAGTCCTAACTTCACGGCCTGACTGGGGTTTTTCACCGTAACGTTCTCCCCATTGATCATGATCTCGCCTTCATAGCTTCCATCAAGACCGAAAAGGGTGCGCATGATTTCCGTTCGGCCTGCCCCCATCAAACCGGAAACGCCGACAATCTCACCTTCTCGGACTTCAAAGCTGACATTCTCGAACACACCCTTACGTGTAAGGTTCTTCACTTGAAGCATCGACGCTCCTGGCTTTGCGTCACGGTTGGGAAACCTATCCGTCAGTTCACGACCGACCATTTTACGAACCACCTCATCAAAGCTGGTCTCAGGAATCGGCATCGTATCTACCGTCCTTCCATCACGCATGACAGTAATCGTATCGCATATCGCGAAAATTTCTTCCATTCGATGAGAAATGTAAACAATCGAGACGCCTTCTTGTTTCAATGAACGTATAACAGCAAATAATTTTTCAATTTCACGCTCGGTCAGGGCAGCGGTAGGCTCGTCCATGATAATGACTTTCGCATCTGTCATTAAAGCTTTGGCAATTTCAATCATCTGCTGTTCCCCTACCGAACATTGTCCGGCCTCTTTGGATAACGGAATGGAAATCGACAGCTTTTCAAATTGCTCATTCGCAATCGCTTTCATTTTATTTGTTTGAATAATCCCGAAATGTGTAACCGGTTCCTTATTAATAAATAAGTTTTCCAGGACGGTCATCTCCGGCCATATATTCAATTCCTGATGGATAAAAGCAACGCCGAATTCTTCCGCATGTTTAGGGTTATCAAACGTTGTTTCCTGACCATCGATCTGTACGAATCCTTTATCCTTTTTGTGAAGGCCTGTCAGAATATTCATCAATGTAGATTTCCCTGCTCCGTTTTCCCCCATCAGGGCATGGACTTCTCCATCTTTAATCTCTATGTCAACACCTTCAAGAACCTTGTTCTTGCCGAAGGCTTTATGAATATTGGTCATACGGATCTGCATTTCTATTCACCTCGCTTTAAAAAGTTACGCCCGCATGAAGGATACAGTTCGCATACGGCGTGATTTCTCCTGTCCGAATGACGGCTCTGGCATGTTTCACCTCTGCTTTTAATGATTCATGCGGCAGATATTCCACTTTATTAAAAAGGGTCTGTAAACCCTGATGGACCTGTTCGTTTTGGTGTATTTCCTCGGCTGCCGTCACGTTTTCCACAGCCATTTCTTCTCGAAGAACATGAACAACATCCAAGAATGAAGGCACTCCTTCTCTCAAAGAAAGATCGATTTTATGCACATGTCCAGGGACCGGCAAGCCTGCATCAGCCACTACTATCGTATCGGTGTGGCCGAGATCGGCAAGGACTTTCGTTATAGAACTGTTCAACATCCCATGTCGTTTCATTTCCTCATCTCCTCTTCTACTTCCTGTCTTGTCGGCATCCCGCCCTGAGCCCCAAAACCTGTCACAGATAGAGAAGCAGCACGGTTGGCGAACCGAAGACTCTCCTTCATTCCATGACCTTCCGCCATTGCTGTTCCAAAAGCTGCATTGAATGTATCCCCTGCTCCCGTCGTATCTACGGCTTTTACCGGAAAGGACGGCACTAGAACCTCTTTTGCTCCGTCAAAATAACGTACACCTGCCGCTCCCTCTGTGATGAACAATTTGTTTGGATATTTCTTTAAAGCTTCTTTAGGATCCACACCTGGAAATAATAGCGCGGCTTCGTGTTGGTTTGGTGTCAAATAAGCCACCTGATCAACAATCGTGCCAGATACTTTTCTCGCAGGGGCAGGATTCAAGAGGAGTGGAACCCCTAACTGCTTACAGATGGCGGCTGCTTCCTCTACTGTCTCTTCAGGTACTTCCTGTTGAATCATAACAAGATCGCATTCAGCCAGAAGGGACTGAGTTTTTTTCACATACGCAGGGGTGACGAAATCATTCGCCCCTTTCACGACCACAATACTGTTATCCTCCTCCGCCAGAATAATGTGCGCGGTCCCACTCTTTTGATGTGTAACCGGTTCCACATAATCGGTATGAACACCTTTTCGTTTAAAATTATCCAAGATTTGCTCACCATAGGGGTCATCCCCCACGCAGCCAATCATATACACGTCTGCTCCCAGCTTAGCCGCAGCTACAGCCTGATTGGCCCCTTTGCCGCCGGGAACCGTTTCAAACATTTCCCCAAGAACCGTTTCCCCAGCCTGCGGGCGTTTTTTTGATGTTACAACTAAATCCATAGATGAACTGCCTATAACGGCTATCTTCGGTTTCCTCAATCCACTCATTCCTTTCGGGTCGTCTTTCTTTCTACTAATTCAACAGGCAGTTGAACTGTCCGTTCGACTCCTGATTCTTTTTTGATCGTTTTAAGCAGGAGTTGAGCCGCTTCCCGCCCCATTTCATAAGCAGGTTGGCGGATTGTCGATAAAGTCGGGTAAGACAATCGGCTTTGTGGAATATCATCATAGCCGATGATTTGTAATTCATCCGGGATCTTTTTGCCACGCTTTAATGCTTCATGAATGATGGCAATGCCCACGATATCATTACTCGCGATAACACCGTCTGTATCCACATATTTATCGAACAGCTCCTCTGCCCAACCTTGTGCTTCTTCAAATGAATAAGAAGTGGTTGAAAGTACTGAAAAATCGACATCTGCTTCACTTAAAGCTCCAATGGCTCCTTGAAAACGTTCCTGAGCCGGTTTGACATGGGCTGGTCCTTTGACTAACGTAATCCGTTCAGCGCCTTTGTCAATCAGCGTTTGCGCCGCAAGTCTCCCCCCTTTTCGTCCATCCGCATAGACGGCAGGGTACTCCTCAGAAGTACGGTCCAATAGAACCAGCGGAAGGTTCAATGCCTCATAGATATCATAATCCACATGATTGGTAGCTGTGATAATACCCATCACATTGTTCTGTACAAATGTTTGAATGTAATCCAACTCTTTTTCCACGTTCTCATCACTATTCCCGAGCAACAGACGGAATCCCGACCGACTGAGCTCATCCTCCACCCCTCTTGCCAGCTGAGGGAAGAATGGGTTCGTAATATCAGGAAGGAGCAGTCCGATGATGCGGGACTCTCGCTTATAAAGTGACCGCGCCACTTCATTCGGACTATAATTCAATTCAGCAATAGATTTCATTACTTTTTTTCTCGTATCGGCTCCCACATAGCCATTATTATTCAAAACCCTTGAAACAGTAGCTACGGAAACCCCTGCTTCCTGGGCGACATCCTTAATCGTTACCATGCTTTCACTCCCGCCTTGTGTAACCGGTTACACATAACTTAACACAACTTGTAATCGCTTGCAATATATCCATTCATTTTTCTATATTGGAATTTATTTTCCCCATACTCTCTGGGGACTGAGCCGTAGTTCTATTCATTCGTCAGATATTTTTACAAAATATGCTACGATAGACACAAACAGGTAAAGGGAGAGAAGCATATGTCACAATCACTCATTTTTGATATGGATGGAACGTTATTTCAAACCGAGCGGATCCTGGAGATTTCTTTAGAAGACACCTTTGAGCACCTAAGGACTCAAGGACAATGGAAAGGAGAAACACCCCTTCAAACCTATCGCGAGATTATGGGGGTTCCTTTGCCTACCGTGTGGGAAACACTACTGCCTGACCATCCCCCCAACTGGAGAAAAGAGGCGGACAATTATTTCCTAGGAAAACTAGTCGCGAATATTAAGATAGGGAAAGGGGCTCTTTATCCAGGTGTGCAGGATGTCTTCGAATATTTAAAACAAGAGGGTTATTCTATTTACATTGCAAGTAATGGCCTGACAGAATATTTACAAGCGATCGTCGATCATTATCAACTGGACCGCTGGGTTACAGAAACGTTCAGCATTCAACAAATCGACTCCTTCGATAAAGCGGATTTAGTGCAAACCGTTAAGGAAAAATACACCTTTCACCATGGAGCTGTGATCGGTGACCGTCGTTCGGATATCAACGCCGCAAATAAAAATCATTTCATTTCCATTGGCTGTCGCTTTGATTTCGCCCAGGAGGAAGAACTTGCAGAAGCTGATTATGTCATCGATGATTTTTTTGAACTGAAAACCTTACTTCCTGACATCAAGCACGAGCCCTCATCGTCCCCTATACATAAATAAAAAAGCCAGCGCCTCCCCCTCAAGTTTTCACGCGTCATTCCGCTCTGTAACGATGAACGCTCGGTAGATTCCCGAGGGGGCGTAAGGCGCTTATGCTTTTTTTATCGCAGGGACGATACATATATAAGGTGTTTTTAAGGAGATGTATGGGTGAAATACAAAAATAGAAGTCGAAGAAAAGCGTGAAGCTATCGTTAATGATCTACGAACAGAGATCATTAACGATAGGATAAGAAACCGCCCTAAATCTGTTAAAAGATCTCCTCTGCGTTAGGCGGCAATTGTCTCACCTGCTTCAGATAGACCCTCATGTTTTGATCATCCTCGATTCGATAAACATAAGAAAATTCCCTAGCAACCGCCCGTGCCAATTCCCTGAATAAATCACCAGCTGTGAACAATGCCTCCCATACCTGCTCAGGTGAGGCGCTTGCATATGTGCTTTTATACAGCGACCAATACTCCGCAGGAAGATAATGTTTGAAATAGTTCCCTGCTTTCCCAGTCGACACACTAAAGTCTGTCTTCGTACCGATCCACCAATCCACCATTTGATTCAAGTCTCGGCGTATTACACGTTCCATCATAAACAAAGCATAGGGGACTTCATCCCGCCAAAGGCTTTTCGCTACATTCTGTTGACACCACCAAAAGTTGTTGCAGCATGCTTTGTAGGTCCCATCAGACGGTTTTTGTACGTGATAATCCTCATCCGTCGGGACAGGAAGCGGCGGCAGACAGCCGTCCTTATCCATCAAAGGTTTCGTGAGCTTATCTACTCCGTAATTTTCTTGCATGTGAGCTCTCTTTTCTATATGTAAGTCGATACGATTCCCATCCGCGAATAACATTAAATATCCATAAAAATCAGGATCCTCCAATCGAGTACCTTGGTCATTTTTATCGGGTTCCTGCAGCATTAGTCTCTCCCCGAAGACACCCAACCAACGGGTGTCTTTTAAAAAGGAATCCGTTTCAGTGACAACATAGACCATATCATAATCCTGGAAAATATCTTTGGTTACATGGGGATTTGTCTTCGATCCATTCATATAAACAGCGCGAATTCGCTCATCCTTATTGGCGACAGATAATAGTAAGTCCATCATTTCCTGTTCATTTCTCATTCTTCCTTCTCCCTTCCGTCCTTTAGAATAGAAGGCCCTCCACTCGAAATAATAAAAGAAAACCCTAAAGGAGGTTCCTATGAAAAGGCAGCCTATTCTCCCATTTTTCCTGATAAACCTCCTGCTTTTCCTATTCCTAGCCTGGTCCGTGCAATCCACACAATCCTTTGTCCATGTTCTTGACCAATGGGGGATGAATACGCTCACAGCCGCCTCTGAAAGCTCCCTTACAAAGATGTCGAGCGCTTTTACTCAGTTGGGGAGTTATAATATTTGTCTAACCTTTGGTTTCATTCTATCCTTATGGGCAATCCAAAAAGAAAATCATTGGCTTAGTTTCTGTATTCTTGCCGGTTCAGCTTCCACACGGCTAATCAGTGTCTACCTCAAGGGGGCTATTGACAGGGATCGTCCACCTATGGAAACATACACCTCTTTTCATGGGGCTGCTTTTCCAAGTGGCCATGCCCTATACGCTCTATTTATTTATGGGATGATAGTTCTCCTGCTTTCTCTATTTGCGAAAAAACGGATACTGTG
The DNA here is from genome assembly GCF_900108515.1 of Halobacillus karajensis. GTDB lineage: Bacteria > Bacillota > Bacilli > Bacillales > Halobacillaceae > Halobacillus > Halobacillus karajensis. The sequence goes on from NZ_FNWW01000007.1 coordinate 139,675, forward strand.
TATATCCATGACCAGTCTAGCCGTTGCCATAATCATCCTCATCGGTTGGAGCAGGGTCTACTTAGGCGCCCATTACCTGACAGATGTAATGGGCGGATGGTTCATCGGTGGAGCATGGCTTAGTTTTATCTGGTTTGTCGGTACCCTTCGTCAGAAGTAGGGGGCTTTCTTTTTACTTCCCTCCCAAGCTCCCCTTTTCCTGCCAGCCCCTTAAAAGAGCTAGCGATGACAAAAGGAAACAGACACTTCTATAAAAAGAAAGCAAAAAATCCCATACGTACCCCTTTCACGGCCTCTCAAAAAAACACCACAAACACGCCCCCGCCACTACCCAACGATACAACAGAATATTCTTCCCCTATAGAATGCCATGTGTATACCAATGGTCATCAGGTTTGTGAGTGAAAATAGATGGGTACAATAGAGGAAGGATGAAGAACAAAGATGGGAGGAGGATAAGATGGCTTCAGATACGACTTCACCTAAAAGGGAACCCAAACATAAAAATCGTTCCCTGTATGTAAAGCGTAACTTTTGGTCTGGCATCCTCTTTGGAATGGGACTCGCTGCGTTCGTTGATGAAACGGTTTTTCATCAGTTACTCCGTTGGCATCACTTTTATGACAAATCAACCACAGATATTGGACTGATTTCTGATGGATTTTTTCATGCCTTTAGCTGGTTTGCCACCGTCGGAGGATTATTTCTGCTTGCTGATGTCCGTCGTCGAAACGGTTTATGGCTGACAAGATGGTGGGGCGGTGTTTTACTCGGAGCAGGAGGCTTCCAATTATACGATGGGATCATCCAACATAAACTCATGCGCCTTCACCAAATACGCTATGTGGAGGATGTCCTTAAATATGATCTCGTGTGGAATATGCTTGCCGTAATTATGATCGGGGCTGGTCTGTTCCTGCTATATCACACAAGGCGTCGACCAAAGAAGGAGGAGCCTGTCCATGGTGGCTGACCATCAAATAGAGCATAACAGCCGTCTTCTCATCGATATAGCCCTCGCCGTTCCATTTGTGACAGCAGTAGTTTTATATATAGGAGCCGCAATCGTTTCCAGTCGTTACCCCCACCTTCGAAAATGGCCGCTGCACCGAACGATTTTCTGGATCCTCGGCATCTTTCTTGCCGCTATATCCGTGATTGGACCTTTAGCCGAGCAAGCGCACAAGGATTTCACAGCCCATATGACCAGTCATTTGTTGTTAGGGATGACAGCTCCACTTCTGCTTGTTTTGGCTGCACCGATGACACTACTTCTGCGGACACTTCAAACAACCTCAGCACGGCGTGTTTCCCGATATTTAAAAAGTCGGTGGGTCCGCTTTTTCAGTCACCCTATTGTGGCTTCCATTCTAAATATCGGCGGGCTATGGATCCTTTATACGACAGATGTATACACAGCCATGCACCAGTCTGTACTTATTTATATCGTCGTCCACGTCCATATTTTCTTAGCCGGTTATCTCTTCACCATGTCAATGATTTACGTAGACCCAATCGCCCACCGGTTTGGTTATGCCTATCGATCTATCATTCTTGTGATTGCCTTAGCTGGCCATGGCATTTTAGCCAAGTCCATCTATGCGGCACCACCCCCAGGGGTTCCTGCAGAAAAAGCGGAAGCAGGCGGAATGCTTATGTATTATGGAGGCGATGCTGTTGACCTTATCATCATCTTCCTCCTTTGTTTGCACTGGTACAGAGCTACAGCACCTAGAAAAATGACGCTGGCCACCGAATGAGTGGCTTACTTTTTTACATGCCCGTTTTTAGATGGAAGGAGGAGGAAGTCGTTTCACGGCTTCCTCCTTCTTCTTCCTATGTTTGTGTTTCTATTCATCTATTAGGAGAAAACCCTTCCCCTTATAGTTTTTGTAAATGATCGATCCAGGCATCCAACCGTCTTCGATCTCCTGGACCCTCAAGGAGTTTATCGTACTTCCGGTGCCCTTCTTTATCATAATTCTTTAACCACTGAATCGACTTCTTCGGACCTAGGTACCACTGCCCTTTCATTTCAAAATAAATTTCCAGGCTTTCTTTTACCAGCCAATGAAATCGGTAGCGCCCCTCCATATCTCCTTTTCTCGAGCGTACTTTCATCTTAATCAGCCAATCTTTCAAAAATTGCTTCTCTTTAGCTGTTAATTGCGGAGGACCTTCTAGGAAAACAGCTTCAATTCGGCTTAAAAATGACTGGGCTTCTCCCTTCTCATCTAATAGGGGTGTCCCCTCATGGACTTTTAAAAACTTCTCTGCATCCTCCATTTCCTGACTCTCATGAATCCAGAGATCCAGGAGTCTTCCATTAAATGTCTCCACTTTATTCTGGCTTTCTCCCCCATCTGCAAAACCGATCACATCTACATCACTCTCATCTGTGAAGTCACCGGTCTGGTAAGAACCATACAATAGAATTGTGTGACATTGGTAGGTTTCCTGTAAGTGCTTCGTTAAATTAGCTAAAAATATATGGCGCTCCATCATCGCACCTCTCTTTTTACCAGGATGGAGATGTACCCCCATTAATGGCACCCCACTTTCAAGCGGACGAATTTTCTTTTTCCCACTTGCAAGACGAGTCCATCTGTTACCTGAATTTGAAAATGAGGGTCTTCCACTTTTTCCTGATTTATCCGGACTCCTCCATTTTTGACCATCCGCCGGACTTCCCCTTTCGATGGTAAGAGGCCAAGCTCTTTGACAAGATCAGCAATTGCCACTTCTTCCTGTTGCGGCCAGATGACTTCAGGGATATCTTCCGGCATTTGATTCTTTTGAAAAACGCTTCTGAATTGCTCCTGGCTTTGAATGGCGGCCTTTTTTCCATGCAGCATTTCAACAAAAGAAAACGCGAGCTTCATTTTGGCGTCGCGTGGATGAAGTGTCCCTTCCTCAAGATCTCTTCCTATCTTCTCTACCTCATCCATTCGTAACTGTCTAAAATACTTCATGAGCAACGCATCCGGAATCGACATCGTCTTACCGAAAATATCTTGTGGACTCTCGTCTACCCCAATGTAGTTGTTCTTCGACTTCGACATCTTTTCAACTCCGTCAAGCCCTTCAATGAGCGGCATCAGCAGGACCACCTGTTTTTCCCTGCCATATTGCTCCTGGATCTGACGACCAAATAATACATTAAATTCCTGGTCTGTCCCCCCAAGTTCGATATCCGAAGCTAAAGCATAAGAATCATACCCTTGCATCACCGGGTAAAAAAATTCATGAAGGTAAATCGGCTTATTGGCTTCATAACGGTTGTGAAAATCATTCCGTTCCAGCATCCGCGCGACCGTCACTGTACTAGCAAGCTTTAATATCTCCGAGAAACCCACGGAAGAAAGCCATTGCGAATTATAGTGAAGCTCAACCTTTTCCATGTCCATCACTTTACCAAATTGATCGAAGTACGTTTGGGCATTATCTTTCACTTCTTGATCTGTTAATGCAGTTCGAGTCACTGTCTTTCCGGTCGGATCGCCTATTTTCCCTGTGAAATCCCCAATGATCAACTGGATGATGTGACCAAAATCTTGAAACTGTTTCAGTTTATTTAACACAACCGTGTGACCAAGGTGAACATCAGGCGCCGTAGGATCCAGCCCAAGCTTTACCTTCAACGGTTGATGATGGAGAATCGACTTCGCGATTTTCTCCTTGAATTCTTCGTCTGGAATTATGGAGGACACGCCGTAAGATAAAACCTCCCACTGTTTATTCCATTCTCTCTTTTGTTGATCGTTCAACTGATCTCTGATTTTCATCCTTTCGTCCTCCCATTCTCAGATTATTAAAAAAAGAGAGAGTCTCTTTTAGATCCCTCTCCATGAAGACATAAAAAAGACACATCCCATCATGGGACGTGTCTTCTACACGCGTTACCACCCAAGTTGAGGATATGGACACATATCCTCCGCTCAAAAAGATAACGGGTTCACCGTCTTTTACTAATCACCATTGCTTTCGTAAAAGAAGCTCCAGAAGGTAATTCATCAAAGGATTTGTATCGACTCCCACCATCCGCCGACTCTCTGAACACAGGGATCCTTTCACTACTGCATTTCTATCATTGCCGTGTTTATTAAAGTTAACGTTATGTTACGCGCAAAGGCAAAAGTTGTCAACATTTTTTTCGAAACATTCAATCAATGTAAAAAAGAGGTTTCAAACCACTTGCTCACGACGATATGATAGGATGGTAGGCAAATACATAGGAGGAGAGGATACCGGATGAAGCGTGAAAAAATAGGTTTTGTCGGCACAGGCGTCATGGGGAAAAGTATGGCTCGCCACTTAATGGATGCAGGGTACACATTGAATGTATTTACACGAACAAAGGAAAAAGCGGTTGAACTGTTAGATCAGGGAGCGAACTGGAAGGATTCCATTGCAGCCTTAGCAAAGGATTCTGACATCATCATTACCATCGTCGGCTATCCTAGTGATGTGGAAAGCATTTATTTCGGTGAACATGGCCTTTTGGAAAATGCCAAACCAGGCAGCTATGTTATTGATATGACCACATCTTCCCCGCTGCTCGCTCAGGACATACACAAACAAGCCAAAGAAAAAGGCATCCATGCCCTTGATGCACCTGTTTCCGGTGGAGATGTCGGTGCACAAAAGGCCGCACTCACCATCATGGCCGGAGGAGACACGGAATCTTTCCAAGCGATCCAGCCTGTTTTTGAGATTATGGGACAGAACATTGTTTTACAAGGAGAAGCCGGTGCTGGCCAGCATACCAAAATGTGCAATCAAATTGCCATTGCTTCTGGGATGCTTGGAGTCACAGAAGCCATTTTATACGCAGAGAAAGCCGGCCTTGACCCTGAAACCGTGCTCAAAAGCATCGAATTTGGAGCTGCCGGCAGCTGGTCATTATCAAACTTGGGACCACGGATGATCAGGGGGGATTTCGCGCCCGGATTTTATGTCAAACACTTTATTAAAGATATGAAAATTGCCATAGAATCTGCCGAGCAAATGGAACTCCCAGTACCAGGATTGAAACTTGCTAAAGAATTGTATGACAAACTTAATGAAGCAGAAGGCGGGAATGATGGCACACAGGCCCTGCTTAAATACTACAGAATTATGATGGCCTGAGGGGTTGATAAAAGCACGTACATACTTGATGTACGTGCTTTTTATTAGAATACGTGCCCTGAGGCTGAACAAGGTAGCAGGGCCGGGGGGAAATTCATTCATCCTGTAACCCTTTACCATCGAGAATATGCTGCCTGTACTTTTCAATTCTGGACTCTCGTGTCTTTGTTTGCTTAGCTTTCGTAAAATAAAGAATATAGGCTCTTTGGCGCCCCGGTGTCAAAGCTTCAAAAGCTGTTTTCAGTTCAGGGGATGCTTCGAATTTAAATTGAAGTTCATCCGGAATTTCGACTGTCTTTTTAAACTCTGCTTCCAAACCCGCTTTTTCCACTTCGATTGCTTCCTCAACATACTCTTTGAGAGCCTTTTCCCTTTCCATTATTTCTTGGATCTGAGTAAACCGAATCTGCCGCCTTACCTGAACATTCTCCGTTTGCTGGATAAGAAGACGATGGGGATCCCGCATTAAGACACCTTTAAAAAACAAAAGGGCACAGTATTCCTTAAATCCATGGATTAACACGACATTTTTCCCTTGAAATGTATAACAAGGAACGCCCCACTTCAGTTCTTCGGTCAGTTCACTGTCTAGCATAATTTGTCTCAGTTTCTTGAACTCTTTCTGCCATTTTTCGGCTTTTCTTAAAAACTCGTCAACTTTAGGATTCTTCATATGATTGCCCCCTCGTCTTTTTAGACTCATTCTTCCCTTTCATAGTCAAGAATACTAAACAGCAAAGAATCTCGCCATCCATCTTTGATGAACAACTCAATATTTCGAGGGGCACCAGTGGCAAAGATCCGATGAAGTTTACGATGATCAACTACAAACAGTTCCTTCTATAAACCCGTACCATCTTTCCATTCCACTTTAAAAACCACCGCATATTCCGCGTTTGCCACTGATTTCGGTAAAGTGGTCAAATCCTCATTCGCTTCCACTGAAAAAGTATGTTGGCTCGTCCCAACCAAGTAAGACAAATAAATAGGTTCCCCTTTGGTTACCGTCATGTTTTCATCTAAATGCTCAAAATGAAAACGATCGATTTGTTCAGGCACTGTTGTGGATCCTTTCGCATTTCCATTAGGGGAACCAACCATAAGATTCACCGTGTCTTTCTCCATCTGAAGACCAAACGAGTGCAGTTCATGATGATAACTCTTTTGCTGACCAGGTTCAGAAGCAGAAACTAGTTCCCTTTTCTGCTTCCCCTCTTTAAACGTGACAATAGAAGATATTAGTCCTTCTCCTTCATTCAGCTCGCCCTCCACCGTGTAAAAGGTATGGTAACCTCCCCCCATTTGGGTAATTATACTTTTTTCACGTTGGGAAAGTTCCGCAGGTTTAATTGTCACCGAGGATGCTGAATCCCCTTTTTCCTTTTGTTTCGTCTCACCACTTCCCTCATATGTACAAGCAGTTAAAAGGAACATAGCACCAATAAGCGTCATCCACCATTTCATCGAATCCCACCTTCTTCTTTCAGAAAATTTTCTAACCATTGGTACAACCTGAAAACTTCTCCTCTATCATAGCTCGCCTATGCCCGTCGCGTATTGATCTAACATCATCCCTCCCATTCTTGAATACCTTTAGTACAAATACATGGATGTACTTTTGGTAAAAGGAGGAACCGTAATGATCCAAGTATCTGGGAGACCGTATCAACCAGCAGATTCATGGAAAACGAATAAGATTGAAAATGTGATCATTGAATCCTTACAGAAAGTTCAGGACATTTATCCTTTTTCTTCCGAGCAGGAACTTTTATTTGAAATCAAAGCCAGAAGAAATATTATCGAAAGTGCGAAAGAAATGAATGATGGGGAATCAACCTTTGCTACCTTCAGGAAGGCCCGATGCAACGAGGAATATTGGAATTTAACCAGGGCCGGGGGATTTCTTTTGAGGCTTCAAGTACGGCCAGCAGATGCGATTCTAGATATTTTTAAAAACAGCGCTCTCTATCGATTCGAATGTGCCACCGCCTGTGTCATCAATTTTTATCATGGACTCTTACAGACAATGGGGAACGACTCTTTTAACACCCTTTTTCCCAACCTTTATCTATATAGTTGGCACGCTGATGATGACTTAGGGTTGCAATCCTCATTTAAAAACCATTATATTCCCGGGGATGTGGTCTACTTCAATAACCCTGACGTAAACCCGCAAACGCCATGGTTTAGAGGAGTCAATGCCATAGCGATGGGGGATAATCAATTTTTTGGTCATGGATTCAGTATCAGGACTGAAGAAAAGATGATTGCAGCACTAAATACAAAAAGAAAACCTGAGCAGCCACAATCCGCCTATTTGACAAGCCTAATCACCAAACCTTCCTTCAACCGATTAGCTCGATTCTCCACCATCTCAGGAGGCCGGACCATCCATAAAACCACTCCATTCCTTGTCCACCATAACAAGACTTCTGTATCTTACAGGCACTATTGGTATGAGCTAAGTTATAAGCGGAGGCATTGAATCGCCTGTTTTGTGTATACGGGACACGTACCCATTTTTAAGGTTGACGGGCTCAACTTTGGGTTAGGCGAGTACTATATAGTGACGAATACACCAAACGAAAGGAAGATTCTGAAATGGAAAATATCAATTCTCCGTATTCCATGGGGGCTAACGTGAATGCGCCTTATATGGGTGCAAACATAAATGCTCCGTATATGGGGGCCAACGTCCCACACATGATGCCCACGGCTCCTATGTATAAATGTCCTCCTCGAAGAGACAATTTCATTTTGATTATCGTGTTGTTTATCTTATTAATCATTGTCGGCTGCAGCATTCCTAAGTGGTAAATGGATCCTAACACCTTCGAAAAGTTTTCTTAGATCGGTTAAAACATGCGCCCCCATTGGATCGACCCTTTGAACAACGTACAGCATTCTCTTTTCACTAAAAAACATACCAGCGCCCTTTTTTGGGGGGGCTGGTTTTTTGTAAAAACAAGAGTAGTTTTCAATTGTCCTATAAAGTTCATGAACCATCCTGGTCTTCACGCTACCCTCACGATAGTGGAACTATAAGACAAGCCCTTTATATATCAAATTTTACAGTTATTGGATTGCTTTGTCGCCACCGGATAAAATAAAAGTCTTCCCTTTTTCCGATAAAAAAACGACCGGCTCCAAATCCGGTCGTTTTCCTATGTGTACGCTACGAATAAGAGCAAAAGAAACGTGCCAAGAGCTGGCGGAATCGCTCAGATTCCCATCGCTCGCTTTCCCTTTATACCCCATAGGCCTCTTGAAGTTCATTAGGCTGTTGAACATCATGGCCGAAAAACGCGTCATACATCGACTGTGCGGCATCTACCACCTGATCTTCTGATACGGATACACTCCATACTGACGGATAACCATCGATGGCCACGGCTTCTCCCCAGTACAGGGAGTCCTCCATCAAGGAACCCTGTCTTCTTTTTTCTTCAGGATTCCTAAAAACCATATGAACGGCTGCCCTTCCAGACGTATGCTGAATTGTATGAATGCCAAACCTCTCCTTGTTTTTGTTCAACCAGGTTAAGGTCTGATCCAAATCCTTATCCTTTATCATCAGACCAGGTTCCCCGTTCCCCGATCGGATCATTCTCCTCCATAAACCCATCGAATCGGTCATTTCGGAGAACAGATGTCCTTTTACCATTTTACCCGTCAAGTAAAGGTACGAAAGTTCTTTTTGAATAGTAAGCCCGACAAGAGAAGATGTGGAGCTTCCTCGCGAAGGATCAACCAGCGTTCCTTCCAGGTCGGAAAAACTTGAACGTACCACAAGGGGAACTTGATGTTCCTTTGCATGAGCAACGGCTCGGGGATGCACAACAGCTGCTCCCATTTCAGCCATCGTAAGCAGGTTGTCATAATCGATGGCCGTGTGTTTTTTCGTTCCCGTAATATAGCGTGGATCAGCAGAATAAACACCGTCCACATCCGTAAAAATATCGCAGCGTTCGGCCTTTAACTCTGCAGCCAGAGCCGCGGCTGTCGTATCCGATCCTCCCCGACCGAGGGTGCAGATCTCCTGGTTCCCTGCACAACCTTGGAACCCAGCCACGACGACAATCTTTCCTGCATCTAATTGCTGTTGAATCCTCTCCGTATGAATCGCTGTAATTTTGGCATTTCCGTAGACATATTCCGTTTCAATGCCGCACTGGGCGCCTGTCATTGCGATGGCCTCCGCCCCTTTTTCCTTGAGGGCGAGCGCCATAAGGGCACTTGACATTTGTTCACCGGTGGATAACAACAAATCCATTTCTCTCCCATTTGTACAGGAAGAGACTTCTCCAGACAGCTGCACAAGTCGATTGGTAGCATCACCCATGGCCGAAACAACGATGACCAGCTGGGTTCCTTTCTCCTGTTCGCGAATAATTCGATCAGCTATTCTGTTGATCCGATCGGTAGTCTGTAACGAAGTGCCGCCAAATTTTTGTACGATTACAGCCAAGGTTCATCCCTCTTTTCGTCTGGTTATTCATGGGTCTGTTTCTTAAATGCCGCCAGAGCATTCGTTACCCTGCCAAATTCTGATGCGTGCGGACGGTCATCCCCATCGGCATATCCATAATCGACCATGCGATTGCGGTTCAGGCAGAGCTTCGTCATTTCTGGTTTAAAGAAATCAAACAGTTCAAACCTCTCTTCCAATTCAGGAAATCTCGCCTGATAATGATGAATCGATTCGGCAAGCAGTTCCCAAAACTTCTCCTCTGTAACTAAGTGATGATTCTCCAAGATGTGACTTAAATAGCGGAGATGGCATACAAAGAGCCCGGTAAAGATGAATTGAGTCAAACCTTCCGGCGGTTCCGTACGCAAGACAGTTTTCATTTCTTCTGATAAAAGGTCCAGTTCAGGAAACGGCTGGTCTGTGACATTCACATCATCCACGAAGTCTTTAATCGCAAGTCTATGCGGCTGGTTCTCTTTCAACACAAGAATGGTGTTCTGCCCGTGCGGGGAAAAAACGGTGCCATATTGATAGAGATAGTGCAGCAGCGGATCCATCACCACTTGATAAAATTTCTTCATCCATTCCTCCGGTTCGAGCTGGGAGGCATCCATCAGAGATTGAACGAAAGGGGTCCCGTTATGATCTTCATGCAGGAGAGCGGCAAGTGTGATGGCCTGCTCCCCTTCCTCCAAATAGGTGTAAATGCTTTCCCGCCAGATGGCTCCTAACATTTCAAGGTATTGATAGGGGGCATCTTTCACGGAAGAATAGTGAGGCTGATCCACGTTGATGCTGGCATTCTCCCCTGGTAAAATCACTCGGCACTCATGCTTTAAAAAATCGTCCTGGTCATACATACCTTTAATCAGTTCCGTTACTTTCGGTGCAATGACTGTCCGCTCCGAAGGCAGACCACGATAAACCAGTGTATTTAATATACTCATCGGCAGTTTCACATGATGCTTCTCTGTTGAATGTGTGTTTACAAACGTCCGAATCGACTGCTGAGGAAGGTAAGAGTCCTCTCCATCTCCCACAGCGATGATCTCTTTTCTCGCAATTTCATTCGGGAAGTTTTGGATCAACTGATTCTTCCACTGCCATTCATGGACAGGAAGGAAGTAATAGTTTTCAGCGTTCCCCCCCTGTGTCTCAACTTCTTTGGCAAAGCGTTTTCTTTCCTCCTCACTTAATTCCTGCTCGATCAATTGTTCATAGCTGAGATTTTCGATAGAGTGAAAGCTTGCCAAATGTTTGTGGACCGCTATCCAAGACAGTCGGACTTCTCTCTGCTGCTCTGGAGCAAACTTCAGGTAATCATCATAGCCGAAGCCAATCCGTCCCTTGTTATAGGTAATCCATGGATGTCCCTTCATAAATCCTTCAAGCTCAGCATAGTCGGTCGTCAAAAGCTCCTCGGAAGTTCGATCTGTCTTTTGCATCAAGTGGATGTCGGCAATCAATGTAGCATGGATCTCTTTGATCAAATGTCCGGTTGTTTCTGCCGACATGCCTATCATTTCCTTTAAATCGACAAGCAGTTCCACCGCACTCTCAGCCTCTTTTTCTACCCCCTGCTCGATTTTTTTTATCGATTCCTTCTTGACCTCAAAACTATCAAATAGATATTTCTTCGCCTCAAACTGGTAGGACTTATGGTTAGGGACGATCAGTTCATACGTCTCTATCTTTCCATTCGTGTGCAGGACTTTCGGGTTGATCATATCTTCATACATATACTCAGCTAACATTTTTGCGATCAGCTTTTGATTGACTTCCTTCCAATCTGCCGGATTCAATTGTTCATGAATTTCGTTTTGGAATAACATGTCTACCCCTTCTTTCTTCTTTATTAATAGAGTGTGACCGGCTGTTTTTTCGTACCGAATGTTTGAAATACGTGTTGCTCCTGGATAGGATAAACCTCACGATGAGCGATTTGATTAATAATGACAGCATTCCGGTATGCCCCCAACCCAAGATCTGGTGCTCCGACTCCGTGGGTATGGAGTTCTCCATTTTGGATGAAAATGTTTCCAGATGTCTGTAAACGGGTCTCCAAGTCATAGCCTTTATTTATGACAAACCGGCCATGGTCATCCCAGATGATGGATTCTTCCATTTCCTCAAAAAAACGAGGCACTCGTGCTTGGTAACCGGTTCCCAAAATGACAACGTCTGCGTCAAACGCAATCGGATCCTCGGAGATTTTCTGAAAACCGTTCAGTCTCCAGCTATTTCCCTGTCGTTTGATTTCCGTTACTTCCGTCATCGCCTGAAGATGAATGGCTGGATCGACGTTACCGACCGTTCGCTCATACATATGGTCATAAATTTCTGCTATCGTTTCTGTGCTGATCCCTTTGTAGAGAAGACCCTGATTATTCAGGAGTTGATCTTTTTTCCACTGGGGAAGCTCATAGAAAAAGTCGATATAGTCTGGTGAAAAGTACTCCAGCCCAAGTTTGGAATATTCCATTGGAAAAAACCCTTGGGATCTCGTGTACCACTGCAAGGATCCACCCTTGTCCTCCTGGTGCTTCGCTACATCTAACATCACTTCCGCTGCACTCTGACCTGAGCCGATGACTGCGACCGATTGTTCGAGGTTGATGGCTGATTTTCTAGCTAAATATTCAGATGTATGAAAAACCGTTTCCCCAAGCGCCTCCTGAAAGGCTTCAGGCACCCGAGGCTCCGTGCCGATCCCCATTACAATATGTTTAGCCGTATATGTAGACTCACGGCCGGTGGCCTGATCTACCGCTGTCACTTGATAAAGAATATCCCCCTCTATTGGAGCTGTGGTGACTTTGGTCACCTCGCTCCCAAATTGGCAGGAGTCTAAACGGTTACTGACCCAACGGCAATAATGGTTGTATTCCTTCCTTGGAATATGAAATTTTTCAAGAAAATAAAAGTGATAGAGTCGTTGATGCTGCTGCAAATAATGCAGAAAACTATGCTCACTTCTTACATCAGCCATACTGACAAGATCCGCGAAAAAAGGGACTTGAAGGGTAGTCCCTTCAATCAACATATCAGGATGCCAGTTAAACTCCTCTTCTTTTTCTAAAAACAGGGCCGAGACATCCTCCAACGGATCAAGCAATGCGGCCATCCCTAAATTAAACGGCCCGACACCAATCCCAATGACATCATATACCTGCTGCTTCATCCTTCCACCTCATTTCAAAATCTTCTCGTTTACAAAACATAAGCAAGGCCTCTTTATCCGGGAGCGTAACCGGAGCGACCGGCGTAAATCCGCATTGTTCAAAAATATGAATCATTTTTTCATTACGGATATCCGGCTCTGCCACCACCTTCGTTGTGGGGGCATGCTGGAACTGGAACCGCACCATCGCTCTTAGAAGAGGTAGGGCGTACCCAGCCCCTAGAAAATCTTTTTCCCCAATCAGTAGGTGCACGCCCTGATCCTCTGCCTCCGCTGTATAGAACTTTTCAAGTACATCCCCTTGAACCCAGTAGGATTCCCAGTAACTCATCACTTCGTCGTCTATCATGCCAAGATAAAGGGTTTGATGAGTATCTGCGAGCGCCTTTTGGAAGTGGTCTTTAAAGCGACCGAATGAAATATTTAAATTCCAAAACGGATACACATGCTCTTCATTCATCCATTTATGGACAAGTTCTACATCCTTAGAAGTAGCTTCACGAAACCCAATCGCGCGCTGAATGGTTTTATCATAAACTTTAAAGTCAAGACTCATGAACGGTTCCCACCTTGTCAGCAAGTGGATTTTCAATAGTCGTATAAACCGACTGTGCTTCCATCGGGCCCACTAGTTCATCCATATCATACAAACGTGTCAGCAAGTTAGCTTTACAAGGAAGCCTGCTTTCTTCTAACAAACTATGAATCAATGAAGAAGGGAGGTATGCCGTTAAGCGGGTACGGAGTTGATCCATCAACTTCTCTTCTTCAATCAGTCCGCTTACACCAAATCCATTGATCAATCCAAATAAATGATTAAAGAAGAAATAATAGCGCAGCCGTTCCTCTGCCACGTCATCGGCACAAATAGTGTCACTTTTTTCATTTAAAGAAGGAAGCAAACGTGCCAGTTCATCCGCTTTCGATTGACAGAAGTAATAACCCTGGTTATCCCGGTAATAAAATTCATTAGGATAACCATCTTCTAAACGAATCACAGAATTCTGCTGGTGGGCTTCCAAGGCAATGCCATAATTGGTATAGAGCCATAGAACCGGATCTAAACTGATGGACAAATACTTGTTAAACCACTCCAGGCTTACTTCTTCAACTGTCCGTTTTTCCCGTTCAGCAAGGTCTTGAATGATGGCATGGAGCCTTGATTTCCCCCCGTAGGCATGGTCTTGTACCAGACCAGCAAGGAGACTTGCCTGCCGGGTGTTTTGATAAAATGGATTCTCCCTAAGAGCGACTTCAAAACCTGAAATCTCTTTATCCAGCGTTATATTAATGGAAGCCGGATCTTTCATAATATGAAACTGTGGATGATTCACTCTCAATTGATCCCCAAGATTTGTATCCAACAGTCTCGCCACTTCCACTCCTCTCGCCAGTTCTTTCGGCTGATTAAATCGGAGCGAATTGGTGATTTTTACAGGAACGGAGAATTTATACATGAAGCCAGCGTCTTCACTGTACAATGTCCGGAAGGAAGATGTGGCTGTAAATAGAGGTCCCGCCGATCCAAGGTATTTGAATTCTCCGGAATCTACCAATGCCTGGACTTCAGGGTCCTCCATGACAACAGCCGCCTGCAGCGGGTGGACCGGGATCAAGTAGCGGCCCTTATGCCATTCCTTTTCAAGGAGATCTGCTCCCTCGGTTTGTTTCATATCTTCAAAAATCAGTTCAGCAGCAGACCGATCCATACTGGATTCTTGCTCAACAAGTAACGGATCCGCACTAAAAAAGTGGAGCTGAAATCTCCCTTGATATTCCGGTGAATACGTCCGATCCTGTGCCTCCGTGAGGCCTTGTTTACTTTTGGGAGTTGGGTGCATCAAATGACCAAACAACAGGGACTGCTCGGCATCAATAAAATCAAACGTTCCCTCTAATAATTGATTCTGGTCGTCTGTTCGCTCCCTGATATAGTCTTTCATGTTCTTACAGCTGAGCAGGACCCGAAGCACCAGTTCATCTTCAGAAAATTCCTGCCCATTGCCGATCAGCCATTCCTTTACTAGCAGAGTGGCCATTGTTACATAATCAAGAGTGTGGTCATCTTCACACCCTTCTGTTTGATAAAAAATAGGAAAATCAAATACATGCCTTCCTGTTAAAGACCAGTAGCGGACAGGCACATTAATCCTTATGTTTTGCCGCGTTAGAGGAATACGTATCATTCGCTGGGCGTCTTCTCCTACTGGATCATTCGGGGCCGGTGCCCATTCATAATTCTCCGTTTCTCTTAAATAACAATTGAGAAAGCTTTGCATCGTCTTCTTTTCGGCTATTTCTTTAGCTCTTTTCAATGAGGAGTCCCTCCTTTGATCTGTTCATAAGCTGTATTTTCAATTTCGTCGATCACGCGGCTCACATCTCCTTCACTCGTCCGTGGGTTCAATAGTGTAAATTTCAAATATGTTTCCCCATCCACTGACGTTTTGGCAAGGACGGCTCTGCCTTCCCGGAAAAGCTTCTGCTGGATGTTTCGGTTCAGCTCTCCGGCCGGATGATGACCAGCAGGGCGATATTGGAAAACGACGGTCGACAGTTCAGGAGAGGCATTCTCTACATGGAAACACCCGCGTCTCTCCAATTCATGCGCGGCATATTGAGCCACTTCAACCGTCCTGTCGATCATGCTTCCTAATAAACCAGTCCCCATCGTTTTTAACGTCAACAAGACTTTAAGAGCATCGAATCTTCGAGTGGTCTGCACACTTTTATTGACCAGATTCAAAATGCCATCTTCTTCGTCTTCCAAAGGATTTAAATAATCCGCATGGTGGGAAAGCAGCCCAAGGTGTTTGCGGTCTTGAAGTAAAAACACCCCACAACTGATCGGCTGAAACAGCCACTTATGAAAATCCAGGGTCATAGAATCGGCGTGTTCTAAGCCCTCAAGCTTATCACGGTGTTCGTTACTCAGAAGCAGTCCCCCGCCATAAGCCGCATCCACATGGAGCCATAGCCCCTTTTTCTTACAAAAATCCGCAAGATTTGGAAGCGGATCAATGCTTCCAAAATCCGTCGTGCCGCATGTAGCAACAACTGCAAAAGGAAAAAGCCCTTCCCCTTCCAGCTGTTCTACAATTCGGCACACTTCTTTGAAATCCATGCGATGTTTCTCATCTACCGGAACAGGGATCACGGCCTGTTCGCCAAGGCCAAGCTGGGATATGGATTTTTTGACCGAAAAATGAGCTTCTTCGGAACAGAGCACCCTCATCTTCCGAAAGTCTTCCGGTAGGCCATTCGTTGGCACATGATGGTTCCATTCGGTCAAACAATAAGCGTCACGAGCGAGCAGCAGCCCCATATAATTGGACTGTGTCCCGCCACTGGTAAAGACTCCATCGGAACCTTCCGGAAACTGAACCAGCTGTGTCCAGTAGCGAATGAGTTCTTCTTCCACATAGGTCGCAGACGGACTCTGGTCCCATGAATCCATCGATTGATTCAGGGCTCCAATCATCAATTCTGCCAACACTCCTGGTAAGACAGGAGGACAATGGAGATGCGCCATGCTCCTTTCATGGGAAACGTGGAGACTGTTTTTTAGAATTGGCCCCTCGATTTCCTTCATCACCTCATAAAGAGATTGAGCTTCTTCATGGATGTCCATGACGGGCCGAAGCTGTTGTTTGATTTCTTCCACCGTCAGCCCCTCAAAAGGCTGATCCACTTCCTTAAACACGCGGGCGAGTGTATGGACAACGATCTCCGCTTGGGTGCAAAAACTCTGAACGCCTTCTTCTCCTTGCTGGAGGAAAAACAGATCGAATAGATTTGGTTTGGAAGTTTTCGCTGACGTCACCATAGATCTACTCCGAAACAGCCGCAGCTAACGCGTCATGGAAAATCGAAAGAATCTCATCCACCTGTTTTTCCGTAATGATTAAAGGTGGCAAGAAACGAAGAACCGCACCGTACCGCCCGCCGTCCTCAAGAATCAAACCGCGGTCAAAGCATTCCCTTTGAATGCGGCTCGTAAGTTCGGGATTCGCTGGATAGCTTCCCCTTACGGAAGGTTTGCCCGATGGATCAACGATCTCCACTCCGATCATTAATCCTCGTCCGCGTACATCACCAATCTGCGGATAGTGATTTTGCATCTTAGTTAATGCCTGGGTAAATTTATCGCCCATGGCTTCCGCATGCTTCGAAAGCTGGTGTTCTTTAACGTATTTGAGGGTGGCGTTCCCAGCCGCCATCGCCATTTGGTTTCCGCGGAAGGTTCCAATATGAGCGCCCGGCTCCCATGCATCAAGCTCACGATCATAAACGACGACCGACAATGGAAGGCTGCCACCGATCGCTTTGGAAAGAACAAAAGCATCCGGAACAATTCCAGCATGTTCAAAGGAAAACAGTTCGCCAGTTCGCCCGATCCCTGTTTGGACTTCATCAATAATCAAAGGGATGCCGCGCTCTTTCGTAATACGGCGCATTTCTTTGAGCCACTCAATCGGAGCTGGAATCGCCCCTCCTTCTCCTTGAACCGTTTCAAAAATCATCGCTGCTGGAGGAAGAATGCCGCTTTCAGGGTCATCTAACAGCTGTTCGATATACATTGCACTCAGCTCAGCCCCTTCTTTTCCTCCCTTTCCGAAAGGACAACGGTAATCATACGGATAAGGAAGAAAATGTGTGTCTGGCACAAGCCCCTGGACCCTTTTTTTTGGTGCCAGATTTCCACTGATCGACATCGTGCCATGGGTGGCTCCGTGATAGCCGCCTTGAAAAGTCAAGATACTTTGTCTGCCTGTTGCCGTTTTAGCAAGCTTCAGAGCAGCTTCAATCGCATCGCCTCCGGTCGGACCGCAAAACTGAATTTTCGCCCTCTCACGAAATCCTTCCGGAAGGCTTGAGAATAGCTCATCTACAAAGCTTTCTTTCACTTCAGTTGTAATATCTAAGGTATGTAAGGGCAGTCGGTCATGAAGAACCTTCTCCATGGCCTCAATGACAACGGGATGGTTATGCCCTAGAGCCAGCGTTCCGGCCCCTGCCAGACAATCGATGTAGGAATTCCCCTCTACATCCGTAATATAAATCCCTTCTGCCTCTTTAATTGCTAAAGGAAAACTGCGGGGATAGGATCTTGCGTTAGACTCTCTTTTTTCCTGTTGATTCAATAACTCTTGATTGGATTTTTTTATTTGAACACTCATTGCTGTCCACTCCTTTTTTTGCTGGATTGGTTGTTCAACGCTATACTAGTTGATAATGATTATCAGTGTCAACAGTAATTGAAAACTATTATCATTATCAATCAGGGGGGCTTGAAGCTCTTAATTACTGATATAAAGCCTTTTTATAGACCAAAGTATGAACAAATTATTTCTGATAATTAGGAAAAATGACCTGAATTCAAAATGTACCTTAGGCTCATATGAAAGGAGTTCCTAATCCTTTCGTTACCTAAGGCTAAGAACCTGTGCAAAACATAAAAAATCCACCTTCGCTTCCGAAGGTGGATCTTGTTCGTTGTAACCTG
Organism: Halobacillus karajensis; assembly: GCF_900108515.1. Taxonomy (GTDB): domain Bacteria; phylum Bacillota; class Bacilli; order Bacillales; family Halobacillaceae; genus Halobacillus; species Halobacillus karajensis. The sequence goes on from NZ_FNWW01000007.1 coordinate 157,963, forward strand.
TTCTTCTTTTCTAAACTCTTGACCAAATGAAACGGTCTTTTTTGCTTGTCTTACATCAATAAAGGAATAAGTAAACCAGCTAACAGCAAGATGATGGCTCCCCCTAAACGGGAAGAAATCTGCGCGAACGGCATAAGTTCCATTCTCTTGGATGAGGATAAGACAGCTACATCTCCTGTCCCACCCATGTTAGCCATACACAATCCTGCTGTAATGGCTGATTCAATAGGATAGAAGCCGACAAGTTTACCGAGCAGACCTGCTCCGATAACAGCTCCCAAGATCACGCCAAGAACCGTAACAATGTATTGCAAGGTCAGTGCTTCTAGGACCGTACCTAAGTCTGTGTAGGCAATACCAATCCCAAATAGAAGAGCAAGCGTCCAGTTTTTAGCTACGAATTTATACCACTGGTTCGCCCCATCTAATACACTTTCTGGGATAATGTCTGCAATTTTAGCGACAGCCACAATAATAATCATGAGGGCATAGGCGTGAAGCGGGATAAATCCAGCCGCTAATGTTCCGATCGTAAAGAACAGAATCGCCGCCATCAATCCAATGCCCATCTTTTGAATATTAAAGGATGGTTTCTCTTCTTGGTATTCAAACCCTTTCAATAACTGGCCGTTCCCTGATAAGGAAGGGACTTTTTTTCCGAGAATATGAAGCATGCTTGCGAGAATGATTGCAAAAACGTTCCCTAGAGCTAATGCGGGTACGAGCATGGATATATAGTAACTCGGGTCATTCCCCATTAATTCACTATAAATCTGACTCATTGGCACGGCGCCTGCTCCCATTCCGCCGCCCATGATAGGCATAGTAATCACCAGAACCGCATCTTTTAGTGAAAACCCGACGATCGTGCCAAACAGGCCTGCCACAACCATGGCACCGATGACGGCACCAAAAATCGGCAGGAAGTATTTCAGGCCGACTTTAACCAGGATCTTCTTATTCATCCCCAGTATGCTCCCCGTAATTAAAGCAGCAATATAGAAATTTAAAAAGCCCCCATCTTTCATGAAATCATTGATCATCGTTACCGTTTCGCCTGGTATTAAACCTGCATACACCATATACGCGGCACCAAAGATAGCAAGAATGGCGCCACCTCCTAAGTAAGTCCTTAGTATAGGAGTATGATCACCGATCCATCCAAAAAGCTCACCAAGAACCATCATAACAAGAAGACTGCCAAGCATGCCTCCTGGCAAGTTTCCCGTGTACATACTCACAAGGGTTAGAACGGTAATCCCCAAAAACCAAATAACAGGAAGACCAAATATTGTAATCGTTTTCTTTTCACTGTTAATAAAAGTGATCGTTTGCGCTGCAGACTGATTTGTATCCACTCTCTCAGCTGAACCAGACATCTAATCTCTCCTTTTTCTAATGGATTAAGAACATTTCATTTAAACTACGCATACTTCTTTTTCGCTGATGGTTTGTCCGACCGCATCGGCGACTGCTAGGGCAACTGTTTGGTTCAGAGCGCTAGGAATCACATACTCCGGACAAAGTTCTTCGTTGGATACCACCTTAGCGATTCCTTCCGCTGCTGCTACCTTCATATCCATCGTAATGTCTCTTACTCTATGATCGAGAGCTCCTTTAAAAATGCCGGGAAAAGCAAGCAGGTTATTGATTTGGTTAGGGTAATCCGATCGCCCTGTCCCTACTACAACGGCTCCAGCCTCCAAGGCATCTTCCGGATAAATTTCCGGAATTGGGTTCGCTAAAGCGAAAATAATGGCGTCACTCTTCATCATCTTTACCTGCTCTTTACTTAGCACACCTGGTGCGGACACACCAATAAAAATATCCGCTCCTTCGATGACTTCATTTAAACCGCCATGTACACCATTTAAATTTGTTTTTTCCGCCATGGAAGCTTGTCTAGCGTTCATCCACGGGGCTCCTTTTCTAACAATGCCTTCTAAACTTACAAGCGTCACATTCGTAAATCCGGCATATAAAAGCAAGTCAGCAATCGCGATTCCAGCAGCCCCTGCCCCGTTAATCACAACCTTTGTCTGTTGTTTTGTTTTGTTCACGATTTGCAGCGCGTTTATTAAAGCAGCAAGGACAACAATAGCTGTTCCATGTTGATCATCGTGAAAGACAGGAATATCAAGCTCCTCCTTTAATCTCTCTTCAATTTCAAAACACCTCGGGGCAGAGATATCTTCAAGATTGACACCTGAAAATGTCGGCGCCAAAGCTTTTATAGTAGAAATAATCTCTTCCGTGTTCTGTGTATCCAAACATAAGGGAAATGCGTCAATGCCGGCGAATTTTTTAAACAGAAGGCTCTTTCCTTCCATAACTGGCAAGGCCGCTTTCGGTCCGATATCCCCTAATCCCAGTACGGCTGTACCATCGGTTACGATGGCGACCATATTTCCTTTGGACGTCAGCTCATCTGCTTCGTCCGGGTTGTCCGCAATGGCCTTACAAATATCAGCCACCCCTGGTGTATAGACTAAACTCAAGTCTGTTCCTGTATTGATAGGCACTTTACTGGATACCTCAATCTTTCCTCTAAATGCACGATGTAAATTAATGGTTTCTTCACTAAGGCATTCTTTACTCATTTTCTGAACCTCCAACTTAACTGAATTCGATCTCGGATATGAGTTTTACCTTAAATGAAAACGCTTTACTTGCCCATCATATGAAAGTAAAAATTTTATTGTAATTAAAAAAAGCAGCCCAAATAGCTGCTTTCCTAATGATAGAACTCGAGGTCCAAATCTCCTGTATTTTTAATTTGATATTGGTAAACGGGGCGTCCCACTCCATAGACGAGCGTTTCCTCCAGAAAATCTATTTCCTTTAAAAACTTTAAATATTTCCGTACAGATACCCTGGACACTTCTGTATCCTGTGCGATTTCATCTGTTGAAAATGCCTCATTCTCTTTCGTACGGATCCTACGTATAATGAGCTCGAGTGTATTTTGTGTCAGACCTTTCGGCACTTGAATGCGTTTATTTTCTTGCCGATTCTCCTGGGGGATAAAAATCCGATCAATCTCATCCTGGCTTACATTCTGTTTATCCTCAAAAACCGCATACTTCTCTTTATATTTACCCAATGCGCCTTGAAGGCGGTCGAATTCAAAGGGTTTGATTAAGTAATCAATCGCGCCAAGTCGCAACGCCTTCTGAATTTGCTCTTTTTCTGAAGCAGCCGTAATCAAGATCACATCGACCTGTTCCTCTTTTCTTCGTAATTCTTTAAGCAATTGCAATCCATTCCTTCCTGGCATATACACGTCCAGAAGGATTAAATCTACTCGGCACTCCTCTAAACAATGGATCGCTTCCTCTTCATTGGCAGCCATCGCTGTGATGTAAAATCCATCCACCTGCTCCACATATTTTTTATTTAAATTGGCGACCATCGGATCATCTTCTACAATCAGCACGTGAATCATGCTTCTTCCACCTCCGCTTCATAAGGAATGATGAGACTGCAGGTTGTTCCTTTATTTACGGTCGACTCGATTTCCAGCGAGCCCCCAAGGGATTCTATACTCGTATGGACAAGGTACAGGCCATAACCCCTGTCCGTTCCTTTCGTTGATATCCCTTTTCGAAAGATTTCCTGCTGCTTCTCTTCTTTAATTCCGATTCCGGTGTCACTTACTTCAATTTCCAGCAGTTCATCGACATAAGAAAGCCTAAGAGAAATATGCTTTTCTCCCCTTCCCTCCAGACTCTCTATCGCATTATCGATTAGATTGCCAATAATCGTAACGAGTTCATGTGTCACAGATTCATCACTGGATGCTGGAATGACGGTTTCACATTTCACGGATAAACGGATGTTCTGTTCGCGAGCATAACTAAGCTTGCCTAGCATAAATCCAGCGAGAACAGGATCTTTGATTTTATTTGTGAGGATATCTGCCTCATGAATCTGATGGTCCACCAGCCGCTTGATATATGCCTTCACCTCTTCAAACGAATCCATCTCCGCAAGCCCCAGCAGGACGTGGAGCTTATTTTTAAATTCATGGGACTGAGCACGGAGCGACTCGGCATATAACCGTACACCTGTCAGCTGCTCAGCAAGCTGATTAACCTCGGTTTTATCGCGAAATGTTGAAATCGCGCCGACCACCTCATCATGGACGACCAGCGGAACCCGGTTCACAATGATGGAGGAGCCGTTAATGACCTGTTCTTCATCAGTCTCTGCCTCCCCTGTCTTGAGCACTCTCTCTAACATGGAATGAGGAAGATACTCAGAAATCGAAAGGCCGACCGGATCCTCATCCTGAAGCCCGGCTTTTTTAAAAATGTTTCGCGCTGACTTATTGACCAGTGTAATTTTAGCTTCCGCATCTACAGCTATAATCCCCTCACGGACAGAATGAAGCATGCGGTTTCGTTCCTCATGGATTCGAGCAATGGCTACAGGTTCAAGGCCAAACAGGCTTTTCTTAATGTACCGCGCCAAAAGATAGGCTCCAATAACACCAACAAGTGCACCAATGAAAGAGCCAATCAATATATTTCGGTGGCTGCTTTGCAGCGATGCTTCTAACGCATCCAGTGAAATTCCAATGGAAACAGCACCTACCTGTTCCCCATTATCAGCCATAATAGGCGTAAAGGCACGAACGGAATGCCCCAACGTTCCTTCAGAGATCGATATGTACTCCTCTCCGTTTAACACCCTCGTTTCATCCCCTCCCATGAATGGTTTCCCAATTAAATCTGGATTCGGGTGAGACTGACGGATCCCTTCCATATTCATAATAACGACAAAAAGAACATCAGAGGCTTCTTGAATACTCATCGCATAATCCTGAATGGCTGGATCCTCTGAAGAGTTTTGTAATTTTTCCTGAACGACCTGCGATTCCGCTACGGTTCTCGAAACGATCAAGGCCTTCTCTTCAAGCTGTTCGCGTATATTATCGCTTGTATTTTCCGTGATTAGAAGATCTGTAATTAATAATGAAAAAAGGACCACCAAAAGAACATAGAAAATGATCATCGTGCTCAGTTTAAAACGCATTTTGTTCATGCTCTTTCTCCTCATTAAAATTGTTTTTTTCAGTTTATCATACAAGCGCAACACCCCAGATCATTCTATGGCTTAAGCTGGGTGAGGGCTCATGAAACCTCTTGACCATAAAAAAGCTTGCAGAGAAATCACTTCTCTACAAGCTACAAGCGACTCCAGTTTAGTTAAAGAACGCATCTCTGTATCCTGTGTTTCAAAACTAAGACCTTTGCCACATCAGATCTACATTATAAAATAACGCGAATGTTATATTCCTTAAGCCAGGCATTTACTTGAATAAGGTAGTCCAGCAGCCCTTTCGCACTGGACCCATGGATTGCTTCACTCTTTCCTTCAGCGATGCTCCGAATTTTTTTGGTATCGATATAAGGGAGAATGGGAGAAGTTGGATCATCTAAGATCTCAAGCATCCATTTCTGAACCCCTTCTAAATATTTTTCATCCTTTGTACTTGGGTAAGCACTCTTCTTGCGATAGCGAACGTCCTCCGGCAGATAGCCTTCAAACGCCCGTCGCAATACCCCTTTTTCTATTCCGTCCACATTTTTCATTTCAATTGGAACATTCCATAAGTACTCAACAAGTCGATAGTCACAGAAAGGAACACGAACTTCGAATCCTGTCATCATACTGGCACGATCCTTACGATCCAACATAAAGGGCAGAAAACGGGAGATGAACATATAAGACATTCGGCGTTGTTTCGCTTGAAGGTCCGATTCTCCTGTTAAAACGGGGACCTCGTTTAAAGCCTCTTGATAGCGTTCTTTTTGATAGGAGGACAGATCCAGTTTCTCTTTCAATGAATCAGATAAAATCGCACTCATGCCTCTCATATTCAGGAGCCACGGAAAGACCTCCGCATCTAAAAACTCTTCCTGATGGAACCACGGATACCCAGAGAATACTTCATCAGCCGATTCCCCGGATAGGGCGACCGTTGCTTCTTTCTCCATTTCTTTAAAAAGGAGATACAGAGAAGTTTCAATCTCTCCTACTCCTGGAAGGTCCCGGGCCCTCATTGGCACCAGCAAATTTTCTACAAGTTCATCAGCATCCAATACCAGGGACTTATGGTCCGTCCCTACATGATCTGAAACTTTTTCCACCCAGGGCTCATCCAAATCCACACGTAAAAAGTCTTTCTCAAAATCCTGTTCATTGTTTTTAAAATCAATGGAATACGTGTGTAGTGTTTTCCCTTCTTTAGAAAATTCATTTCCTGCAATGGCCGTTAAGCCACTGGAATCCAATCCCCCTGAAAGCATAGAGACCACAGGGCGATCGGCCACAAGCTGTTTCTTCACGGTATCTTCCAAATAAGAACGGATGGTCGAAACGGTCGTATCAAGGTCATCCGGATGGGGGTGACTCTTCAATGTCCAGTAGCGTTTCACCGTTCGTTCATCTTTACTAATGGTTACATAATGCCCCGCCCGCACTTCTTCCACATCCTTGAAAACACCTTGTCCAGGTGTCCGAATCGGACCAAGACCAAAAATTTCGGAAAGTCCATCTTTATCAATGACCGGATCTACCTCTGGGTGAGCAAACATGGCTTTCAATTCAGAACCAAAAATAATGTCGTTTCCCCGGTTAGCAAAGTAAAGAGGCTTCACGCCAAGATGATCTCTTCCAAGCATCAGTTGTTCTTTACGTTCGTCCCAAATAGCAAAGGCAAAAATACCGTTCAACCGTTCGACACACGCTTCTCCCCATTCCAAATAGGCATGGAGAAGGACTTCGGTATCTGAGGAACTCTTAAAAAGATGACCTCTTTGAATTAACTCTTCCTTTAATTCTATAAAATTATAAATCTCTCCATTGTAGCTCAACGTAACAGTATACGAACCATCATCATAGACCATCGGCTGTTTTCCACCCTCTGGATCGATTACGATCAACCGGCGATGTCCTAAAGCCGCATGCTCAGATAACCATGTTCCCATACGATCCGGACCGCGATGCGTGATCGCTTTTGTCATATTTTCCAAAACGGACGATTGTTCACTTAGATTTTGTGTCCACGATACCCATCCTGTTATTCCACACATGATGTAAAAACCTTCTTTCTGATGTCATAATATTAGATAAACCCGACTGCCTCATTAACCTCTTCCCGTTCTTTAGTGGCCTTCTGCTTTGTCCACATGTCGAATATGGCCATGGTTCAAAAGGATAAAGACTACAGACAAAAACACTATGCCGGCTCCGACAAGGAACGGGATGCTCGGGTTGTATATCTCCGAAAGCTTCCCTGCCAAGAACGGAGCAATGGCCCCTCCTAGGAAGCGCAGGAAACTATAAGCGGCTGATGCTGTCGAGCGTTCTACAGGGCTCGCATTCATGACCGCCGTTGTAATTAAGGTATTAATATTTCCGAGAAGAGCACCGGCAAAGATGACGGTTGCAATGACGACCCACTGAGTCGATGTCCATATTCCCATAGCTAATAGAACGAGTGAGAAAACAAAAAGCATCGTACACATAGACATCACCGTCCCAAACCACTGTTGTAATTTGGGGGCCATAAATACGGATGTCAAGGCAAGTAAAATGCCCCATCCAAGAAAGACAAACCCTAATCCATGTTCACCGAGCCCTAGAACAAACGGGGAGTATGCAAGCAAAGTAAAAAAACCAAAATTATAAAGCGCCGCCGCTATGCCTAACACAAGCAAGGAACGGTGTTTTAAAGCTCGGAAAGGATCGGACAGTGAAGTTTTCTTTTTCGTAACCTGACCAGCGTTCGTTTTCGGCATTAAAATGATGAGCCCTAAAAAGGCGATGACCATGAGCACGGCGACCCCGAAAAATGGCCCTCGCCATATAATGGCGCCTAACGATCCGCCAATCAATGGTCCAACGGATATTCCTAGCCCAATCGCCGCTTCATATAAAATGATTGCCTTCGCATTTCCACTCGTGGATAGCGTCACAATGGCTGTTAAAGCAGTCGCTACAAAAAGGGCGTTCCCTAACCCCCATCCTCCACGGAGGAAGACGAGCTCCCAAATGCCATTCGATAATCCGCCTAAACCAGAAAACAATGCAATAATCACAATTCCTGAAAGCAGCGTACGTTTCATGCCAATTCTGGATGTGATGACACCAGTTATGAGCATAGCTACAGCCATAACGGCATTGTAACTTGTGAACAGTAAGGTGACCTCACTTGGATTGGCATCCAGCTGCTCGGCAATAGCCGGTAAAATCGGATCAACCAGCCCAAGTCCCATAAAAGCAATGATACAAGCAAAAAATACAGCCCAGACCGCTTTTGGCTGCTTTAGAATCCCCGGCTCTTCTGCAATCGAGATGTCCGGGACCTTGGCAGGGTTTGTGGCCATGAAACTAAGCCTCCTTATTTAAAATTCTCCAGGTAAACCTTATTCCACCTGATTATTCTGTTTGGGTCCCTTTGCATCCAGACAGAATATATAGTTGTACCATACAACCTCATTATTGTATGATACAACTAAATTCGGATATGTGTCAACGGGGAGATTTGATGGTATCATCAAAGAAGAAGCTGTACATCTGAGGTGAAAAGTATGAGTAATGAATCTCTGGAATTAATTGAACAACAGGTGACCGATTTCATTCGCAGGATCATCCTTACAGAAAAGCGCCATGATAACCTTGATCGTTCCGCCTACATTTTATTACGCCAGTTATCAAGCTATGGTCCTGCCGGGGTCAAGTCGTTGGCCGCAGACCTGCACTTAGATATATCGACAGTCAGCCGCCAGGCAGCAGCGCTAGTTGAAAAAAAATATGTAGAGAAAGTAGCAAACCCTATAGACAGAAGAGCTTACTTTTATCAAATTACAGAACTAGGGTTAAACGAATTGGAGGAAAACAAACGACGTAGGTATCACCGTTTGGCCGGCATTCTTGAGGAATGGACGGAGGATGAGAAAGAAAAGTTTGGTCATCTGCTCCAAAAGTACAATCAAACCGTAAATCAAAAAATGAATAGGAAGGAATAACTCCCTATATCCGGCTGGTTTGAATTAATGACACCATTCATATGCCGATCTGCGCGTTTTGCCTAAGGGAACGGTCTGATGTAAGACCTCCCGCGTACATATTGAATCGTTTACGCTTGTATAAGAGAAACATAAAAAAGACGAGGTCTAGGCGAACCAGTCACCTAAAACCTCGTCCACTTAACGATAGACGCATTTTCCAAACTATTCCTTTTATTTCACACTCCTCTTGGATGTGACCCACTCCCCAGATGAAATGTTACTTAAAAATCGGCTTGGTTCCCCGACGCTATAGATTTGCAAGTGATGCATCGCTCTCGTACAAGCCGTGTAAAACAAGCGGCGAAGACTCTCCTCTCCGTATATTTTTAAGGAGGCATCATAAATAATCACTGCATCAAATTCAATCCCTTTTGCAAGGTAAGCAGGAATGACGATCACACCCTGTACATACTCATCAGTATTCTTCTTCACCAATTTAAGATTTGGCAGGAGAATACGAAGCGTATCATAAGCAACCGAACTTTCTGCCGCTGACTTACAAATGATTGCAATCGTATGATACCCGCGGTTTTGTAAAGATTTGACGTTCGCCCCAATTTCTTCGTGTAATTTAGTATGATCGGATACTCTCGTGAGAGTTGGTTTCTCCCCCTCTCGCTCAAACGCTTCGATTAGCTCCCCCTCCGGAACAAGTTGTCTTGTAAACTCAATAATTTGCTTGGTCGATCGATAACTACGGCTTAAGGTAATATATTCTGTTTTACTTTCCCCGTATAGGCCGGTTAATGATTGGAAATCCACATAATGATCGGCGTGTGCAAAGATGGCCTGGTTAAAATCCCCCAGTACCGTCATCTTCGCTCTAGGAAATAACCTTTTTAAAAACTCGAATTGAAATACAGAATAATCCTGGGCTTCATCTACAAGCACATGTTTAATAGAAGTATTGGAGTGGAAACCTTGAATAAGTTCCTTTAACAGCAAATAAGGAGTCGCATCCTCTTGATAAAGTTTGCCTTCTTCCAGCATTTTTTTAGTCGAGGAACAAATGTCTTCCCACTCTGCAGGAAGCTCTTGTTCCTTCCATAACTTGTGCCTCATAGAATCGTCAAAAAGCTGCTTATATAAACCTTTCATATTTATAAACTGAAGGTCTTCTACCTTTCTGCGTAATGGTTTCAACTTCCTGCGTACAATCATACGGGTAAGCACATTGTTCTCTTTCTCGTAAAATTCAAAAGAACCTCCGTGGTATTCCTCTGTTTCCTCTAATTGAGTGTATACCTTCTGAAGGTCATCTTTGCTAAGGAGTTCGATTTCATCTTGTACCCAAGACTTCGTCATCTCTCTTGTTTCCGTTTTGTCAATTTCTTTTATAAGCCACTCTTTCAACTTATCTATTCTATTATGAAAGTGAAGGGCGGAATGTTCATTATAAAAAAAGTCTGTGACTTGTTTAGATGAAACAATCGTTTGACCGCGAAACTTTAACCCTTTAAATATCATCCTTGTGAACTCTAAGGTTTCCCGATATCTTTTGACCGCTTCAAAAAAGTTCAACGATGCCTTAAATGGAATGCTGGCTTTTCTAGTTCTATAGGCAGGGTCATCTGTCGCTTCCAGCAGATATTCCAATTGTTCATAAGGATCTTCAATGGTAAATGATCGCCCCAACCGGTGTTCAAGGTAATCTTGAAAGGTTTCCTGCTGCATATTCTCTTCCCCAAGTTCGGGTAAAACATGGGAAACATAGTTGCTAAACATAGAATTAGGAGAAAACAACAGAATTTGATCCGCTTTCAGGGTTCCTCGATACTTATAGAGAAAATAAGCAATGCGCTGAAGAGCAGCTGATGTCTTCCCACTCCCCGCAGCCCCTTGTACAATTAAAAGTCTCCCACGAACGTTCCGAATGATTTTATTCTGCTCCTTTTGAATCGTTGCAACAATACTATGCATATGTTTATTGGACCCTTGACCAAGTACTTCCTGCAGAATCTCATCCCCGATCGTAAGGCTAGTGTCGAACATGGATTCGATCACACCATTCCTGATGTTATACTGCCACTTCCCTTCAAGTTCTCCACGTATCCTTCCTTCAGGTGTAGAGTATTCGGCCGGCCCAGGAGGATAGTCGTAATAAATACTCGAAATCGGGGCCCTCCAATCGTAAATGAGGATGTTTTCGTTCGTTTCATCAAAAATCGTCGATACGCCGATATGAATGTGCTCCGTTTGGTTTGTTCCCTCTTCCGTAAAATCAATCCGACCGAAATAAGGCATGTTCTGTATTCGTTTAAGCCTCGATAACCGTTCATAAGAATGGCGGTGGGTACTTTGACTTACTGACAAATCTTGTGCCTGTTGCCTCATCCCGATTATCGTTTCAAGATAATCGTCAAACGTATCCATATTTACTTTAAGATCATCCCAAAAGTGCTTACGGATATGGATGACCTCTTCTTTACGCTTAGCTGCATCTGGTTCAACCTCGTTTATTTGCTTCGCAATGATCCCCATCACTTTATCCAAATATTCTTGTTCTTTCCGAATTTCTTTCTTCAGATAAACCACTCCTCACGAAAACGCAGATTAGGGGGTTGACTTCACCGGTGTTTTGCACTATAATTTAAAATAGGATATAGTATATTCTTATTCACGAGAATGGAAGTCAATAATTAAATTTAACACAATTTCTTACATATAGCAATATGGGGATCTTTGATATTGTGAAAGAATAAGAAAAACACGTAAGTAAAACCAGTTGTCCGTTTGCCCAACGGGTTTTTATTTTTTAAAATATATAATTTTCATTCCCCTCTTGTACAAGCTAGCAACAAATTCCCTTCTGGATCAAAAAAGTGACAGCCATACATCTTACTCCCAAAATGCTCAATCTCTCCAACGTTCACATTCTTTTCTCTCAACTCTTTTTGTGTCTCCTTCACATCATCCGTTTCAAAGAAGAAAGGAGAATAAGGCAATGGAGTGATTTCTTTCCCTTTAGCCTGCAAAAGGATTAAAGGTGGACCCTCTAGTTTAAATTGTAGAAACCCCTCACCTTCCGCTTCTACCTCAAAGCCTAAAACCTCCTTGTACCAGTCTTTCGTCCTTTCAAAGTCCACCAGGTGAATAAAACAACTATTGATTTGATTTTTCATGGTCTGACAATCCCCTCTCCCTTATTTTATAAAAGTCAGCTTTTACTTTAGGATACGCGATAATGATCGATGGGCCATCCGACTCTAGCACTGTTGTAATAGCCCTGATTAAACTGAAAACTGGAATACCTCCAACGGATTGTTTCGTCTAAAAATCCATTAAAATATTTAATAAGATGGTTTACTTTAGGGAAATATTAGGTTGAGGTGATTTGATGAATAAAGAAGAACTAAAACTTACGTCTGCTGAAATAGGAACTCTCTGGGGAGAATATGTAAATGGGACAGCCGTTGATATAATCAATAAACATATGTGGTCTACAATAGAAGACGAGAAAATAAAAAACCTTTTCGAAGAAGCGATAAGGATTTTTGGCGACCAGAAAAACAAAATAAGTCAATTCATTAAAAACGAAGGGTTCCCAGTCCCGATTGGCTTTAATGAAACAGACCTTAATAAGGATGCCGGAAAGCTATTTTCTGATATCCTCTGCTTGCATTATTTACATACTATGAGCCTTCATGGTTTATTAGGGCATCCTACAGCTCTAAGTTCTTCTGTGAGGAGTGATTTAAGACACTTCTACGAATCCTGTAGTCAAGATGGCATGAGTATGTATAATCAAACAACTGAATTACTATTGGAAAAGGGACATTTTCAAAGGGACCCTTATTTTTACCCTGAAGAAAAACCAGAGTTTGTTTCAGGACAAGGATTTATCGATGGTTTCTTTGGAGACAAACGCCCTTTAGCCTCAACGGAAATTATAGCTCTTTCGCTTAATTTAAAAAAGAAAATTATGGAGAAATGCCTTTCTATCGGATTTAGCCAAGTTACTACATCTACGGAAGTTAAAAATTTTTAAAAAACACACAAAAGACATCAGACAAGCAAATTCAATCATTGAGTAAAATCCTAAGAGGAGATCATTTACCTGTTCCAATGTCTTGGGAATCAGAAGTTACAAATTCCCAGGACTCCCCCTTTTCAGATAAATTAATGTTATATTACATAGGTTTCTTATTGCAATCCTCACAAGCTTATCATGGTACAGGCCTTGCCTCTGCCATGCGTGTAGATCTCGTCGCCACTTTTGAGCAAATTATATTAAAAAATCTAACGGTTACAAAAGAATGGTTTAACTTGATGACTAAAAATAAATGGCTAGAACAACCCCCTCTTGCTCCAAACAGAAAAGAAATTGCGAAGGATAAATAATATCTACAGGACATTCGTCAGACTTCCACGAAAAAGGGCACTTTTCTAAGTGTCCTTTTTTCAGATCCCGTTCAGGTCCCTTTTATGGCTGTTTTAGATATATCCCCACGCCCCACTCTTCTTATATGAAATCAAAGAAGTTAATTATTTTTCTTATCAGATTTCCCAAATAACCCCATTGCAATAGCGACTGCAATGCCTATTCCAATCCAAGAACCTATCCCCATACCCTACATCTCCTTTTTTTAATTTTCATAGTATAGTTACGTGTTTAAAATCATTTTGTTTCATTGCTTTTCATTTCTTTTCTCACTCAGTAGTTTCTCCTTATTGGGTTTCTTATGACCCATTAAAAATTTGCTCATTTCAAAAGTTAGCCCGCCATCCACGATCCTTTAAGAATATGGATTCTTTATCAGCCATTTCATAAACACGGATGTCAGAACCCCGGAAATCAAGAATACGGATAAAGCATAAATAAATACGAGGCTAGATCCATCCATCTACACGTTGATAAGAATGCTGAAAGAAGAGCGGCTAATACATTCAAGGAATATCACAGCCCCTCCTCCATAAATGAATGTGGTCTTACGTTTCATTTATAGGGAGCATCATTCTAAAAAAAGGATGACATACCCTAAGTAAGCCATCCATAAGTTCGTACCATTTAAATCCTTAACGCTCCCCGAAATCCTCTTGCACTATAATAGGATTCTGCTCCATTGTGGTACACAAAGACAGTGTTATAGCGCCGATCACAAAAGAGAGCACCACCAAGATGTCTGATGTCTTCAGGGGTTTGTACCCAGCTCGATGTCTTCCTATCAAACTCCCCAAGTTTCTGGAGCTCCCGATATTGTTCCTCCGTTAAAAGCTCGATGCCCATGGAAACTGCCATATCACAAGCATTGTTTTCTGGTTTGTGTTTCTTTCTTGCCTCCTGTGCTTCACGGTCGTAACAAACCTTTCTACGGCCTTTAGGACTTTCCGCTGAACAATCATAAAAAATGTATTCCCCTGTCTTTTTATCATAACCAACAACATCCGGCTCTCCGCCCGTTTCTTCCATTTCATGGAGTGACTTCATTTTTTCAGGGTGATCTTGGAGCTTCGCTTCTATTTCATCCCATTTAAGCCCGGGATGACGATTGATATTTTTATCAAAACGGTTCTTTAAAGTACGAAGCAGTTCTTCATGCTGTTCTAACGACAACTTCTTATCTGTTTTGGTCATCTTTCATTTCCTCCTTATTTTCAGCCATGTGATAGTCGGACTATATGCTTCACCCTTGCCCAAGTGTAGGAAAGAGAAAAAACGTTGATGAATTCTTAGCAAACCAACCTTCCATTCACCTGAAAACTAACAAAAAGTCATGAATACTAGGTTACTGCTGGATGATCTGAATAAGGTTGCCGCATGTATCATCGAAGACAGCTATTGTGACTCCGCCCATTTCTGTCGGCTCCATCGTAAAGTGAACACCCTTTTCCACTAATCGGTTGTACTCTTTACGAATATCTGAAACGCCAAACATTGTGACAGGTATGCCATCGGCAAATAATTTCTGTTGATACTCTTTAGCGGCAGGGTGGGCATTCGGTTCTAGTAAAAGCTCGGTCCCCTCTTGTTGATCGGGAGAAACAAGCGTTAACCACCTATATTCTCCTGAGGGCACGTCATGCTTTTTTACAAATCCCAAGATTTTTGAGTAAAAATCCAACGCTTTATCTTGGTCATCTACAAATATACTGTTAACAATGATTTTCAAAATGTTTGTCCTCCTCTAGTCGTTGACGTTTCGAGATGAGATTATTCTATCCATCCCTTCAACAAATGCTTAAGCGGTTCATTGTTGAATATAAGAACTCGATACTTTCCCTTTCTTTCAGATTTAACGAGCCCAGCATCTTCCAATGCAGAAAGGTGTTTCGCTATCGCTTGTCGTGAAATGGAAAGGTCGTGCTTCATAATGAGACGTGCGGTAAGTTCATACAATGTCAGCTCGTTGCGTTCGGATAATTCGTCTAATATCAGTCGTCGAGTCTGGTCACTAAGTGCTTTGAATATCGTATCTTTATTCCCATTCATATAGCAAGTATAAGCAACTATATGGTTGCATGTCAAGGTGGTGCAAACTTTATTGCTGCATAAAAAGGATAATTCCTCTATGATATCCCCTCGTTTAAATCTCCCATTCCTCAAAAAATAAAAAAAAGAGCCTGATTTTAAATCAGGCCCTAAATGGTATGTTTTAATTAAGAATTACTTTTTAAATTCATGGTACTGACGAACCACTTCTTTGGTAAGATCACTGTCCTCATCCAGCTTACTTATCGTTTTTAGAACATAAGCAGGTCCGTATTCATTGATCATTTCCTGAATTTTCACAGCCTCTTCATCCTGTGGATGATCGAATAATAACGCTGCTGCGATTGCTTTAGCCAGGTTTGTATATGATAATCCAGCTTTTTGCGCCTGTGTCGCTGGACGAATCAATCTGTCTTCAGGTCCCAGTTTACGGATCGGTGCGCGTCCGACTCTTGTGACGCCATCGTTCAGGTATGAGTTTTTGAAGCGTTCAATATTCTTATTGATATAATTTAGATGGTCAGCTTCATTCAAGCCATACGCTTTCACCAAATAGGCGCCCGTCTCCTTAAGTGTCTCCCTGACCTGATTCGCCACTTTTTCATCAGAAAGCGTCTGATCAATGGTTTCTTTTCCTTCAAGGTAACCGAGATAAGCAATAACCGCGTGGCCTGTGTTAACCGTAAACAACTTTCGTTCGATAAACGGAGCCAGGTCCTCTACGATTTTCATTCCTTCAACGGTCGGAATCGTCTCTGTTGTTTCCACGACCCATTCATAATAAGGTTCGACAAGCACATCCAGGGAATCCTGGTCCTGAATCGGCACGATGCGGTCGACAGCGGAATTAAAGAAGTATACACTTCCTTCGATTTCCCCCTTCGTTTCTTCGTCAAGATGTTCAAATATATGTTTCTTTAAAATGTCTGTAGCACCGATTTGGTTTTCGCACGCAATGATATAGAGTTTTTCATTAGTCACAGACACGCGTTCAGAGATCCCCCGGGCAATCAGAGGGGCAATCCTTGGTAGAATGTTAGGACCGATCGCTGTTGTCAGGTAAGTTGCGTTTTGAATCGCTGCTACCACTTCTTCTTCTTGTTTAATATTATTTAACCCGGATACATGTTCAATCGTCACCGACTCTTTCTGTTCGGTCGCTAATTGAACCTGATAGCTTTTTTCTTCATTTATTTTTTGAATGATTTCGTCTGCAATATCCACAAATGTTACGTGATAACCAGACTGGGAAAATAGCGCCCCTATAAATCCTCTGCCAATGTTTCCTGCTCCAAAATGAACGGTTTGCTTCACGGTCATCATTCCTTTATCAAATTATTTTTCAGATAGTCTAAAAATAAATCTTCCAATTTTTTTCGAATCATCGCTTCATTCGAAGATGAGAAAATCATCATAGCGACATCACTTTCAATCAAACTTGTACTAATGATGCTAAGGATTTCCTGCTCCCGCTTGCTCATATTTTCAGGAGCCAGCATTAAAAGCAGGTTCTTCATTTGCATTTCCTGGCCGTCCATTCCCTTAACCTTACATGGCGTACCTAGATGGGAGACTCGAAAAATGAGCTCCTGGACACTGTCGTCTCGACAATGAAAAAGGCCCATGTTCGTGTTAGGTATTCCAAGACCGCCTTTCTTTTCCCGCACCTTCAACTGTTGCATGACGTTTGCGGCATTTGTCAGAATCCCTTCTTGTTCTGCCTGATCCACCATCTCTTCTAAAACCTTAAAATGACCTCCGTTCCCCTGCGTACGATAAACGTGCAGGTTCTCTAAAATAGCATCCATACTAGAATGAACATCCTTGATTTCCTGCAAGAGCTCTTTTACATCATGCCGACTTACAGGAAGTGGGGGGTCTTGCGATTCCTTCGGGTTTATATACCGTTTCTTTCTCGTTAACTTTTCCAAGTTATTTTGAAGGTAATCTTTGATAAACCCAATATCTTTTTCACTTAACAAGGGACTGACAAGAATGTAGTCTATATCCGTAAAAGGGAGCCTGACCGTAGAGATTACGAGATCAAAATGATGCTGATTGGCTAATTGGAAATCCTTAATCGATAAAATCTCCACATTCGTGATTTCGGCCAGTTCTTTTTGAATACGGCTTGCCAGCATCTTAGAAGCACCAATTCCAGTGGGGCAAACGACAACAGCATTAATTCTTACTTTCTCTTCATGCATGAGAAGGGCTGATCCAAAATGAAGGACTATAAAAGCCACTTCATCCTCTGGAAAGTCGATATCATCAAATTCGTTTTCCAAACTTTTCTTAACAGCCATGAATAAGACCGGATACTTTCCTTTTATTTCTTCTGTCAACGGATTAAACAACTCGAGCTGCTGTTTCAGGCGAAAAATCGAGGGCTCCATATGGGCTAACAATCCTTGAAATAAAGAAAAATCATCGGACAAATCGACATTCAGCATATGAGAAACATCCTGAATCACATTTTTAATCAACTTTCCGAGCAAGACACTATCATAGTAGGCGACATCAGCAGCCTGAACTTTTGAACCTTTTAAAATAATCGTTAAGAAATGAATATCGCTATTTGTAATAGAGGTCGAAAGTTCTCCTTCCAACTCTTCGCCTATCGTTTTCATTAATTGAAACTCACTATCAGCTTCATTTTCTTGTTTATATTCCTTTTCCAGCAAGAAATGATTTTGAGTCCGCTGGATCGTCACACATATATGAACGATGAGTCCGATATAATCACTATCGGCTAACCTTGTTTGACCCTTATTGATCTTTTGATTCACAAGTTTGTCGATCACTAATAAATAGGAAGATGAAAAATAACCGAGTATTTTTTCCTTCCACTCTTTCCCCTGTTCCAGCAAGTACAAATTTTCGATTAACTCTTCGTAAAAATAGACTAAAAAATAACTGGCTAGCGCATGCCGTTTATTCGTTTCCTCTGCGATCAGCTTCACCCCTACTCCTCTTTTTCTTATAAGGGTGATCGAAAATTTATTTAACCAATCCGCCAGATCATCCAGATACGCAGTTAATGTCGCACTGCTGACCCCAAGCTCGTTGGCAAGCGCCTGTTTTTTTATAGAAGGGCCTTCATGCAGCAAGATAATAAGCAATCGCAGCTTTCTTTCCTCAGGCGTTTCATCGGTCGGATGAACACCAGCCAAGTTTTGGATGAGTCTGAAAATTTGTTCATTTTTACCATCGATAAAAAGACCATCGTTCGCCGTCCGATTCAACTCCAGATCAAATGGCTGTAAAATCTTTTCGATGGATTTCAGATCCCTTTGAACTGTTCTCACACTAACATCTAAGAATGAAGAAAGAGAGTGAACGGTATGCTTTCCCGATGTTCGGACAATTAAATCAATGATGGATTTTTCCCTTGAGGTAATAAACATTCTTCTCACTCATTTCACTAATTAAGATGCCCCTCTTTCAAGAGAAAAAAAGCATATAAAGCAGAACAGAAAGGCAGGAGTACCCCCGCCTTTCTCATTCCAGCCGCTTATTTACTGTTGATAATACCCTTTATTTCTTTAGCTGATTTCGCCTCAATCATTTGATCGACATTTTCTTGTTCGGAACAAATAACGGCAATGCCAGAAAGGATTTCTAAATGTGTGCCATCTTTACCGGCGATTCCGAAGATCATTTTCGCTTGTTCTCCGTTAAAATCTACCCCATCCGGCACTTGAACAACCGTAAATCCGGATTTGATGACAGCTTTCTTCGCTTCTTCTGTGCCATGAGGAATCGCCACGTTATTGCCCATATAAGTAGAAGTGATTTCTTCACGTTCAACCATTGCATCCACATAGCTGTCTTGAACGTAACCAGCCTTGACTAGGGCCTCACCAGCGAAACGGATCGCCTCTTCTTTTGTAGAAAATTCCTTGCCGATAAAGATGTTTTCTTCCAGCAACAAATCATCATCTTCATCCATGTTAGGTTCTGCGTCTACCGCATCTTCTTCAGATTCTTGCACAAGTTCTGCCTGTTCTTCTGTAATATCATTTTGTAGTCTAGCGATCAATTGATCGTACTCTGGGCTTGATAAGAAGTTATCTACCGAAATATGATAAGCATTCGGCATCTTGTTTTTCGCCCGTGGTGTCAATTCTTCCTGCGTAATTACAATATCCGTATCTGCAGGGATATTGCTGATCGCTGTATTTGTAACCGCAACGTCCAAATCGGCTTCTTTTACTTTCTTCTTCAGAAGGGAAGCTCCCATGGCACTAGATCCCATGCCAGCATCACATGCAAAAATAATCTTGTTGACTTCCTGAGGGAACTCACCGTTATTAACGGCTTCTTCTGTTACATTCCCAGCAACAGAGCTCTTCTTCCCTTTCATTTGTTCCATCTTCTTGGTCGCCTCGTTAATATTTTCATCTGTCTGCTTACCTGTTTTAAGCACCAGAGCAGAAACGATGAAGGACACCGCAGTAGCTACAAGTACAGCTGCGAAGTTGGCTACATATACCATTCCATCTGGAGGGGTAACAGCTGAAATCGCCAAGATACTACCAGGGGAGGCAGGTGCTCCAAGTCCTCCGCCTAAAAGCACAAGCGTGAAGATTCCGCTCATTCCTCCAAGGATAACAGAAATAATCAACATTGGTTTCATCAACACATACGGGAAGTAAATCTCGTGAATCCCACCAAAGAAGTGGATGATCCCCGCTCCCGGTGCTGACTGTTTGGCAGATCCTTTCCCAAACAACATAAAAGCTAATAGCACACCAAGACCAGGTCCAGGGTTAGCTTCCAGAAGGAATAGAATCGATTTACCCGTTTCTTGTGCCTGGTCAAGTCCGATTGGTGAGAGAACACCATGGTTGATCGCATTATTTAAGAATAAAATTTTCGCAGGTTCTATCAGAATACTTGTTAAAGGCAGTAATCCAACTCCAATTAACCAGTCGACTCCTACAACAAGTAACTTTGTAAAACCTTCAACCATCGGCCCGACACCTAAGAAGGCAAGAATCGCCAGAATACCACCAAGGATCCCTGCAGAGAAATTGTTGACAAGCATTTCAAAACCAGACCTGATTTTCCCATCGATGGCCTGGTCGAATTTCTTAATTACATAGGCACCAAGCGGTCCCATAATCATGGCTCCCATGAACATCGGTGTATCAGGGGCTCCAACGATAACCCCCATCGTTGCAATTGCACCTACAACGCCACCACGTTGGTCATGAACCAATTTACCCCCTGTGTAACCGATTAAAAGCGGCAACAGGTACGTAACCATTGGACCCACTAATTGGGCTAGGTGTTCATTTGGGAAGAAACCGGTCGGAATAAATAAGGCCGTGATTAATCCCCATGCAATAAAAGCACCAATGTTCGGTAAAACCATTGAGCTGAGAAAGTTACCAAATTTCTGTACGGCAACTTTAATATTTGATTGAGCCATAAAACTCTTCCTTTCAATAAGTATGATCATAAAAACTTTCTAACTTAATCATAGAGGAGGAATGGAGGCGCATTCAATAACAATGAAAACTAACTTTGTCGCGCTTGTTATGACAAACCTATTGTTTCTCTTATTGATGGGGCTATTCTGGTGAACCATTAGGAAGCAGCAGCTCTCTTATTATTTTTGTTTACATCCTCCACCCCATGATCGCTTCAATCCATCCGCATCAAAAAACAGGCTGACATTCGCCAGCCTGTTCGCACACAAGCCATTGAGAAAAATGACTTCCGGATACCCTATCAGGAAGTTTTCTAATATGATTACCTTAATGATCGCGTTTTCTTTTCTCATACGGTTATTTACAATGTTAGATGTAAATCGTGTCTTTATTCCAATAGTTGTTTTTCATATATAGAAGATCATAGAATATTAAATTTCCATCACTCCTATATAGGGGTCCCGCTCCGATCGCCGAAGAAATAAAAAAACTCCATTCCGCATGGCCATTCATGCTCAGGATCGCTTAAGGTGAAAACGGCATCTTTGAGGCACTTTTCGTACTGACTCGCTGCAGCATATATTCAAGCAGAAATAGATAATCCTTCTGATTACCTGTATTTTTAGCAAGCTCGGATAATTGCTCTAATATATACAGGCAATCATTTTCATACAAGCTATCCTTATCAAACCCTAAAATAGTCTGGTGCGCAAATTCCCATAGGTCGTCGTGTACCTCCTGATCCATCGTTTTACTCAATAAGGATACCATCGTTAAAAGTTCAACCATAACGGTCGAGTTCCGGTTCGCATACTCACGAATGGAGGCAAATCCTTTATGAAGGTAATAGCGAAAATCCTTTTGTTTCAATATAATTCGAAGCTCCTGTTCCTGATCAAAAAGATAGGGAGAGAAATTCGTAGACTGGCCAATGCTTTTCAACAAATCAGCAATCTGATGAATCGTATTCGTAACCGTGAGAGGGTCATTATGACCTAAAGCCTTGATGGCCACTTCCGCAAGCTTAATTAGCCCATACTCCAGGTCTTGAATTTCTGTCTGTTTAACCCCGATCTCCAGGAACTTGGAGTAGCGCTCGGGATTAACGGTTTGCCCGTATTCCCAATAAGTAAGCACAGGTGCACCTTCTACAATAAATTCTCCAATTTTGACCTCGAATCTCAGGAGGCTGTTGTCTCGATTCGCCTGTTTAATCAGCCTTGAAAAGTCAGCGACTTGAAGATAACCAGATTGGCTGCTTTTTATAATCTTTCCATCAGTCTCTGGGGGGAAGGATTCGCTCACTACCTCCCTCTCAAGATGATAAGGCTTTAATTCTTTTTCTAAAGATGCCTGCACCCATTTTGACTTAGCATTCATATTGAAACTGATATTATGAACCTGCATCCAAGTGGTTGTATGGTTGATAAAATAAATAAAGGTCACAGCAGCCGTAATAGCTGTCAGAATGGATAAGACAGGTGTCGCAACGATATACTCCTCTTCTTCATGTGTCACGTATAAGAAATTTAAGAGCACATAAATAAAACTGCCGTTAAAAATACCGAGTACGTGCTGGGTCGCTCGGTCACTAACGAAGTTCACAAGCATTTTGGAAGAAAACTGCCCGCTAAACGTCGTCAAGGCGACGAGCAGCGAGTTAATTGTAAAAGCGCTTAAGGTCAAGACCCCTCCTACCAATGCACTCAAAAGCACCTGCAGGGTCTGTCCGCTAAAACCGACCGCGGCTGGCAGATATAAGCTGACATCCACCACATAATCAAGATAAAAGGTAAAAGCGGATAAGCCGATCGCTCCAACGATATACCAAAGAGGCATAAACCAAAGGGTTGCTTTTAATTCACTCTTCCGCTGACGTCTCGACATTTTAAAATATTTCTTAATATAGTAAAAGAACCCCATACGATCACCAATCTATTCTAATGAGTTTGAATTACTTCTATTATCTACCCTGGAAAAAAGCAAACGAACCTAACTTTTCATGCTTCCATTAAAAGTATCGAAAAATCTCTTCGGTTCCTTCACCGTTTAATACCACAATAATGAATGGTAATGTCCTTTTTACTGTACCCCATTCCAATGATTACAAATCGAATTCAGCATTCAGACAAAAAAGCTTATCTTCGCTATAGATAAGCCCCTTTTTTGAAGGATTTGATGTCTTAATAAAAGGACTAAAAAAGCGTTGACAACAAAGCCTTACAAATATAGAATTGCAACAATATACATAAAAAGGAAAATGCTACAGCAAGGAGGATACCCTTGTCACAAGTTAAAAACTACACTTTGATTGGAACTATTTTTCTAATAGTTTCCGCATTGTTAACTTCCGGTAGTAATGTTTTTTATTCCAACAGAGTCCAGGGAACGAGTCCCTTCTTCTTCACTTTTATTAGCTTTCTTATTACGGCTTTATTTTTCCATGGAGTCCAACTAATCCACTCCACTCAGGAGCGGACAAAGGATAAAAAACTTTTAAAAGATATAGTTGGGATTAACCTTAGTACAGCAGGGACATTTATGAGCTTCTACTTTGCCCTTAAGTACATAGAACCTGCCATTGTTGGAGCTATTGAAATAGGGATTGGACCGCTTTCTTCCTTGGCCATCATTAGAATATTATATGGCAGCAAAATCAATAGATTAGACCTCCTTTTAGGATTGGGAGCATTCATAGGCAGTCTTTTTTTGGTTTTCAGCACCCTGCATGGAAGTTCAGGAATAGAGTTTGAATCTGCCCCCGTTGCCTTGTTAGGATTGCTCTCTTCTATACTATGTGGATTCTGCGCAGCATTAGCCGCTATCTTTTCTAAGCGACTAAGCGTAGCTCAATGGAGTTCTTCCAAAATATTGGCTCATAGATTTTATGCAATTGTGTTCTTATCCTTATTCCTTTCCATACAACAAGGGAGTATGACGCAACACCTATCTGAACATTGGTTATGGATTCTCATGGTATCTCTCATAGGTGTCACCCTCCCCCTATATTTCTTACAGGTAGGAATCCAATATTCTGAAAGCTTTTTTGTAATGATGTCCCTTTCATTTATCCCCCTATTCACTTTCGTTTTCCAATTACTGGACCCTCGAATAACTACCTCTTACCATTCATTGTCCGGTATAATAATCATTTTAGTAGTGGCACTTTTCAGTGTTCTATTGAATACCATTCGATCCAAACCAGTGACCCAAGAGAAAAGGAAGGCCGTGTAATTAACACGTCCCGTCCTTCTCTCTTTATTTCGATTCATTTAAAAATGTTACCCCCTCATTAAGCCTACTCTACAACGATCCTAGCTGTTTCCATTCCTATATTTTAGCTCTGCACGGATAGATGATGGCCGAAACTTGGGAAAGTCATCGGAAGAAACCACCTTTTAGGACACCTTATAGTCAGTTAATTTCCCAACACTTAAATAACAGGATAATAGACAGTATTTTCAGAATACTTAAAATATACTAATGAAGGAGGAGTAGAATTTGAAATTTAAAAGCCTTGCCACATTGTCACTTGCTGTTTCTATAGCCATTTTACCATCTGCAGGACAAACCTTTGCCGCCCCTCAAATTGATAGTAATCACAGAGTCGATTCATCGACGGAAGCTAAAAACGTTCAAAAAGGTGAACTGGTTGTCACTATGAAACCAGGAAAATCTCTGTCTGGAAAAGAGTTGAATCAGTTAGGCGCTACTGTTGTTGATGACCATAGCAACGTTGTCAAGACTCAACTTAAAGTACTTAAAGTTGGAAATGTGGATGCTGTGTTGAAGGCATTAAAGAACAACCCTAATGTGGAATACGCAGAGCCTAACTATACATTTAACGCGGCTTTCACCCCAGATGACACGTTATACAGCGATCAATACGGACCTCAAAATACATCTACTCCTGCCGCTTGGGATATGACCTTTGGGGATAGTAGTCAAGAAATTGCAGTCATTGATACGGGTGTGTACTATGATCACCCTGATTTGAATGATAAAACGATTCTTGGCTATGACTTTGCTCAAAATGATAACGACCCTAAAGATTTAAACGGTCACGGCACCCACGTAGCTGGTACAGCCGCGGCTGAAACCAATAACGCTACAGGTGTAGCGGGAATGGCCCCAGAAACGAAGGTTCTAGCCGTCCGAGCATTAGGAGCAAATGGTAGTGGATCCCTTAATGATATCGCTGATGCCATTCGCTATTCGGCTGATGCAGGCGCTGAAGTTATCAATATGTCTCTTGGATGTGACTGTGATTCCCAAACTCTTGAAGATGCGGTCAATTATGCATGGAATAGCGGTTCTGTCGTTGTAGCTGCTGCTGGAAACGACGGCGTTTCTACAACATTTGAACCGGCGTCTTATGAGAACGTGATTGCCGTAGGTGCTGTGGACTCTAACAATAAAGTTGCCTATTTCTCTAACTACGGTTCGTGGGTCGATGTGACAGCTCCTGGAGTAGATATTGTGTCGACAGTACTAAGAGGAAAATATGACAGTTACTCTGGGACATCCATGGCTTCCCCTCATGTCGCCGGACTAGCCGGTTTGCTTGCCTCACAAGGACGTTCAAACACTGAAATCCGTACAGCTATCGAGCAAACTGCCGACCCTATTAACGGAACAGGATCATACTTTGAGCACGGATTGATCAACTCCTATCATGCAGTAAATCACTAATTTCTTTAAAAGAATCACACACCTAGAGCCTCTGGAGGTTATCCTCCACCTCCAGGCCTCTTTTATATGTAAAAATGTGAGGATCCCCTTCTGTACCTTCATAAATATAGAAGTCATAATGATCTTCCGCCTAAACACAATAAGCGATAGCCACTAGTAGCTATCGCCCCTTCACATGAAGAAAATACGGTGATTTAATGTTGGATAAAAAATGCCATGGCCACTTTTGTTGCCTCATTAACTTGAAACTTTGGATCAAGTCTTTCTCTTATTTCCTTTCAAACAGCTAGGTGAATACCGTTTCCAGATGGATCCGCAGTCATAAAAACTCCATTCTCCTTTGTTACAGTTGCCCCCATCATCTCTAAACGAGTGACCACATTTTTTCTATATTCCTCATCGGGCAAAATCACTGTAAACGATTTCAATCCTACGCTATTTATTGGAGGTGCAGGAGCTCCAATACCAGCCCACGTATTTAAGCCAATATGATGATGATAATCACCTGCTGAGATGAAAATAGCCTGCTCACCAAATCGATTCACCACTTCAAATCCGAGGCCTCTTGTGTAAAATTCCTCTGCTTCTTCTAATTGAGAAACATGTAAATGTATATGGCCCATAATAGTACCAGGAGGAAGACCTTTCCATGATTCTTCCAAGTTCCCTGTCCGAAGAAGATCTGAAAAATCTAACGGATCGACTGTCATAGCGACCTCGCCATTTTTCCACTTCCATTCTGAAGGATTACGGTCCACATAAACCTCAATCCCATTTCCCTCCGGATCATTTAAATAAAGAGCTTCACCTACAAGGTGGTCAGAAGAACCCATTTGAATCCCCTTTGTCCTAAAATGACGTACAATATTGGCTAAATCTGAACGGCGTGGTACCAGGAGAGCAAAGTGATATAATCCTGTTGTCCCTCTCTGCTTTGGTGATGCATTTTCCTGCCCCTCCAGGGAGAGGATGCAATTTTCCCCATCGGCTGTTAACTTCGCTATATTAGTGGTTTTCTTTAGAACCTTCAACCCTATTACCTCTTGATAAAAGTGAAGGGAGCGTTCTAAATTTTGCACTTGAATTTTCACATGATTTACAAATGTTATGGGTTTACGATGAAAGGACACCGAAACTCCTCCTCGTCTATTTTTCCGATTTTCAGAAAATGCCTAATATCTGTAACAGATATTAGGCATCCCTTCAAATTCTGTTTATTGCTTTTTCACACGTTACAAAGATCCCATTCACCTTTTTTTGATAACCTCTCTTTAGGATGCCTTTTCGTTCGAATCTTGATTCGAGGAAAACATGGCCTTATCCAATGAGAGAGCTGTATTATTAGAAAGCGCTACATAAATAGACATGCCTAGTAACGCAAGGTCGAATTCATATCCATCCAGAAAGCCAGCAGAAAGTTTAACTGTAAAAATGGCCCCCAGCATAATAATGGAAAATAGATAGGCAACCACCTTTGTTCCTATCCCCAAAATCATCGCAATCCCGCCAACAAGCTCAATTGTCGCTACAAAATAAGCAAGAAATCCGGGGATCCCCATGGAGTCGAAAAATCCGACAGTGTTTCCAATACCTGCTTGGAATTTATCTAAGCCATGAACAAAAAATATAACTCCTAATATGACTCTTAGAATGAAAGCTCCTGTCTCGTGTTTGCTCATTCTTAACCACTCCTTTATCTAGTTTATTAAAGCCAAGATTTCTATAACTCCCAACTTAATTACTTTTCGTAAGTAAGTTTAATAAAATAATCTACTTATGTCAATATACAAAATTATATTAAGTAATTTTGTTACCATTTGTATGATTGTGGTAAAATAGCTGAAGAGGAGTGGTAAAGTATGAATACATCTCAACTCTGTCCTAAGTTTGAAAAGGCTATGGGCATCTTAAGTAAACGTTGGACAGGCTTGGTTATTTACCAGTTGCTTTCAGGTCCGCAACGTTTTTGTACCATTGAATCATCTATTGGAATTAGTGGAAGACTCTTATCGGATAGATTAAAGCATTTAGAGAACGAAGGAATTGTAAAACGCGAAGTGTTTCCGGAAACCCCTATTCGAATCGAATATTCATTGACAGAAAAAGGATTAGCATTAGAACCTCTTATGAAGGAATTAGAAAAATGGTCGCAAAATTGGGTAGATACTGAAGAACCCTTACAAAATTAACGGCTTGTTTTTTGACGTTTATGTAGAGAAGAGAGAAAACATGAATCTCGCAGAAAAAAACAGATTAAAATTAAATATCCTAATATGATAAGAATCAGGTGAATGATCACCTGGTTCTTTTATAAAGCCTAAAATGCTTCCTGTATTTCACAAGAGAAGCCCCTCTTCCATACCTCCATTTAATGTAGACGATCCTTTTTTAAGCCCTCCCCTCTTTTACTATGAAGAGATTCTGTTTACAAAAAAAGCGACTATCACCCATAAAATTGGTAAGTGATGGTCGCTTCACCTTTTATTTAGTTAAATATGAAGATCGTAAGTTGGACAAATAGCCTCCCTACCTAAAATTTGACGGGCAGAGAATCTAATCCCTGTGTAGACAGCGTGAACTGCCAACTGACGTCCTCCTTAGGAATGCCAAGTTGCAAGTCGGGCATGCGTCTTAGCAGTGTGGAAAACGCAATCTCTCCTTCCATGCGGGCTAATGGAGCTCCCAAACACATATGGATGCCGTGGCCAAAAGCGAGATGACGATTGATCTTTCGCGTAATATCCAGATCCTCCGACTGGTCAAACTTGCCCTCATCTCGAATGGCCGATTTCACTAAAACAAGGAGCATATCCCCTTTTTTGATCTGCTGTCCAGCAAGCTCCACATCTTCGGTGGCAAAGCGTGGGCCTACGCTTGTGGCAGGACCATTGTAGCGCAGCAATTCTTCGACGGCGGAAGGGACCAGACCAATGTCAGCCTTAAGCTTTTTTAATTGCTTTGGATGATCGAGTAGCATGAAAGTGCCAGTAGCAATGAGGTTCGATGTTGTTTCATGACCTGCAAAGATCAAGAGAGTAATCATCGATATGAGTTCCTCTTCGGTAAGTTGATCTTCATCTTCCCCCACTGCGATCAACTGGCTGATCAAATCATCGGCAGGGTTATGTCGCTTGTCATCCACAAGTTTAGCTGTATATTCTCCGAAATCTCGTAAATGCTTTGCGACCTCCGGCTCTTGTCTGCCCCAGCCTATTCCTTGGGCAATAGCCCCCGACCATACTTGAAGCTGTTTCCGGTCAGATTGTGGGATCCCGAGCATTTCAGAAATCACGTTGATCGGCAATGGATAGGCATAGTCCTTCACAATATCCATCTTCCCTTGTTCTTGAACCTGATCCAGTAATTCGTCAGCAATCTCTTGAACGCGTGGGCGTAAGCTTTCCACATATCTTGGTGTAAAAGCTTTCGACACCAGCTTCCGAAGCCGTCTGTGATCGGGTTCATCGACAAAGAGCATGGATTTTCCGGTAAAAAAAGTAGATGGAGCAGAAGAATCATCATGGCTTACAAAGTTCCCCCTGATATTTCTTCCATCAATCGAGCTCGGATCCACAGTAAAGCGAGCATGATCTTTGATCACTTGCATGGCCACGTCCATTTGGGTAACCATCCAGGCTTGACGATCCCTCTCTCCTAACGGGTTCGGTATAGGAACAACAGATCCAATCGCTCTCAATTTCGCTAATAATGGAAAGGGATTTTCGACGCTTTCACCACTAAGTAAGCCTAATACTTCATTGGGTACGACTTGCTCCGAATTTTTCATGTCGACCTTCCTCTCAAAAAATAAAATGGTTTAGTATGGGTGCAGGGATAAGGTTAGTCATCATCAACTCCCCATCTCAAAAAAACAGATCAACGTACAACATCGACCTTGTATTCAAATAACCTCAACTTGTTATGTACGTTTACATCGAGTATAATGTCAGTGTATGACAAAAGTCAACGGAGGAATTTTTTAAATGAGTGACAGTAAACCTTCTCAACATGAAGAAAAAAAAACAACCAGCTTGAGGGAACGTAAGAAGCATCAGGCTAAAGCAGATATTGAAGAAGCAGCACTTCGGCTCTTCCATGAAAAGGGATATGAGCAAACCTCTATCCAGAACATTGCCGATGCAGTAATGATGTCTTCCCGTACTTTCTTTCGCTATTTTGCTTCCAAGGAGGACGTGCTCTTAGGGTTCATTCGTAAAGCGCAAAGGGACGGAATTCGTTCGCTGAATCAAATAGAAACAACAGCATTACCACACGTTGCTCTTAGAGAGGTCTTTGAGTCCCTGGCTATTGAGTATCAGAAACAGCGGTCCAATCTTCAGATTCGTTATCAAGTGGCCATGCAAACCCCTTCTATCTCTTCAATGTTTCTCTATAGCCTGTTGGAATCTGAGCCAGCCATTTGTGACGCGCTTTACTCCCGCCTTGAGAATGCCAATGTTAACGAGATAAGATTCCTTGTCGCCATCTATATGGCTTCTTTTCGTGTATCTGTAGAAAAATGGCTGGAAAATGAAAAAAATAGTGATCTCGTTTCATTATTAAACGATCATTTAGACTACTTCTTAACTATGCCTATTGGTAACAATCGGTTGTAACAGCGGATTTTTAAAACCAGTATGAGTAAACGACTAAATAGGAGGGGATTCTTCTAATGAAATTACAAGATAAAGTGGCTGTTGTCACAGGGGCAGCGTCAGGCATGGGAAAATCCATTGCCGAACTCTATGCGAAGGAAGGAGCAAAAGTCATAGTAGCTGACCTAAATAAAGAAGGGGCCCACAAGGTTACAGAAGAGATTACCAGCCAAGGGGGATCGGCTAAAGCTGTTCAAATGAACGCCGCAACCTTACATGATATCGAACATATGATTGATACAGCAGTCCATGAATTTGGAAGGTTGGATATTTTAGTGAATAATGCAGGAATTATGGACGGGTTTGAACCGGTAGGAGATATTAGTGACGAAAAATGGGATTTACTGTTTGATATTAATACAAAAGGAGTCATGCGTTCCATGCGCAGGGCGATCCCAATCTTTTTAGATCAAGGAAAAGGAGTGATTATTAATATCGCGTCAACTGGTGGATTGAATGGGGCTCATGCCGGCGCAGCTTATGGAGCCTCCAAACACGCAGTAATGGGGCTTACGAAGAACACTGGGTACATGTATGCAAACAAAGGAATTCGCTGTAACGCCATTGCACCAGGGGGAGTTCAAACAAATATTGGCTCCTCTATAAAAAATATTAACGAATTCGGTGTGGAGCGTACGAAAGCAGTACAAAGTGTAATGCCGAGAACGGGGGAAGCAGAAGAAATTGCACAGGTTGCCCTCTTTTTAGCTTCTGATGAATCGAGCTTCGTAAATGGGACTGTTATCGTAGCAGATGCAGGGTGGACCGCAGCGTTTTAAAGACCTCAGCCGTTTTACAATAACCCTTCCAGCGGAATAATGTCTTTCATTTAAAAAAGCAGGGCCACTGAGGACCCTGCTTTTTTAAATCCACCTTCTTTCTTTGATCTAATAGGCTCGTGTACCTGACATTCCACAAAATTTGTATTCCCTCCAAGTCCCAAATAGCTGCAAACCTCCCTAATATATAATCGTAGTCTGGGGAAGCACCGAATAATTTTAGCCCTTTCTACATTTACAAGAAAAATTCTTTATGTATAATACTAACTAAGAAGAAATATTTTTTCAAAATTTCAAAATTAAACAGTAGTCGAATCAAACGTCTATATGACAGAGAATCGCAGGCTGGGTTAACCACATTGAGAAAAAGCTCTCTCAACTCGGGCTCTTTTGTATCCGCTTACAACAGAATGCAAGCAAAGGTTTATAATGTGGAAGATGGGAACATGAAGCTGAGCCCGGAAATGATAGATAAATAAGGATAATAAACTCTGCGATTTTATTCTCTGGATCAACTTCCCCCTGCTCAATATCGCCAGAGAAAACTGATACATACCAAAGAGGAGAGATGATCATGAGTAAATTCAAAGTCTTAATTGCTGATTATACTTACAGTACGTTAGAGCCGGAAAAAAAAGTGCTGGAAACGGCAGGTGCCGAAGTGATTACGGCCCAGTGCCGCACCGAAGAAGATGTCATCGAAGCTGCCCACGGAGTCGACGGTATCATCTGTCAGTATGCCCCGATCTCGAAAAAGGTGATCGACCAGTTAGCTACCTGTAAAATTGTTGCCCGTTACGGTGTGGGCTTTGATACGATTGATGTTCCCGCCGCTACTGAAAAAGGCATTATGGTAACGAATGTGACCGATTATTCCCTGGATGAAGTATCCAACCATGCGTTTGCTCTCCTAATGGCTTGTGCAAGGAAAGTGGTCCAGTTAAACGAATCGGTCCAAAATGGCAGATGGGATTCAAAAGTAGCCAAACCGATTTACCGACTTCACGGTCAAACACTCGGGTTAATTGGATTCGGCAACATTCCACAGAGACTCGCTCTCAAAGCAAAAGCGTTTGGATTAGAGATTCTCGCTTATGATCCGTTTGTATCCAATGACTTAGCGAAAGAATTAGGGGTGAAGTTGGTCGACCTACAACAATTGTGTGCTTTATCTGATTACATCTCCGTTCATCCGCCGCTGAACAAACACACGAAAGGCATGGTCAGTGATGAACAATTTAGAGCGATGAAAGAAAGTGCCTATATTATCAATACCTCACGGGGGGCGGTAATTGATGAACCCGCATTAATCCGTGCTCTTGAAGCGAATGAAATTGCCGGTGCCGGTCTCGACGTACTGGAAACGGAACCAATGGCAAAGGACAATCCTTTGCTGTCCATGCCGAATGTCATCATTACCCCCCATTCTGCCTACTATTCGGTGGAATCAGAACTCGAATTAAAACAGAAAACCGCACAGAACGTGGCCGATGCTTTATCCGGCAAAGAGCCAGCTTATCTTGTGAATAAGGATGTCGTTCACGCCTAGTTACACCGAAAGTGAGGAGAACTTAATGTCCGAACAAACCTATTATGAAAAATTGATCACAGCAAATGATCGTGGCAAAAAAGCAGCTGGCGAGAACGCCGTTAATTATATCGAGGATGGAATGACACTCGGATTAGGGTCCGGCTCTACGGTGTATTGGGCTCTTAAGAAACTTAGTGAACAAGTAAAGCAAGGATTAAACGTCAAAGGTATCCCTTCTTCTAAACGGACAGAAAGCTGGGCGAAGAATCTCGGGATTCCGCTCACAACTTTTCACGAGATACAGGAACTTGACCTCGCCATTGATGGGGCAGATGAAATCGATGCGAACCTTCACCTGCTTAAAGGAGGCGGTGGGTCGCTCGTCAGAGAAAAGATTGTCAACACAGCTTCCAAACGAGTGATCATTATTGCAGATCAATCGAAAAGAGTGGCTCAGCTTGGAAACCGGCCGCTGCCTGTGGAGGTCCTTCCGTTTGGCTGGGAAGTCACCGCCAAAAGAATTTCCCACTTGGGCGCCCACATCACATTAAGGGACAAAGAAAATCAGCCGTTTATTTCGGATAATGGCAACTATATTCTAGACTGTCAGTTTCCACTGATTACTGATCCTGCTGAACTTCATAACACACTGATTCAGCTGGTAGGTGTTGTGGAAACAGGGTTATTTGTTGAGTTAGCCGATCGTGTAATATTAGGACAGGACGACGAGCTTCATTACTTGGAGAAACCTAAAGGAGGTCAGCGATAATGGATGTGATTACGATGGGCGACGCGATGGTTGCCTTCAATCCAACCACCCATGGGCCGATGCGGTTTGTCTCCACGTTTGAGAAAAAAGTTGGAGGTGCTGAGCTGAACACAGCGATTGGCTGTGCCCGGCTCGGGCTTCAGTCCGGCTGGATCAGTGCGTTGGGAAAAGATGAATTCGGCCGCTTCATCCACCATTTTGCTCGAGGCGAAGGCGTGGATGTCTCCGAAGTTACCTTTACGAAAAACTATCCGACTTCCCTGAACTTCAAGGAATTCCGAGGGGATGGACGGATTAACACTACCTACTACCGCCACCCTTCCCCATTCTTAGCTCTTTCGACAGAGGATGTCAATGAGAATTACATCAAGAGGAGCAAAATTTTACACCTCACGGGGTTATTGCCTGGCGTGGATGCAGAACACAACATCCCCATTATAAAACAAGCAATCGCGCTTGCGAAGAAACATCACGTGAAGGTGTCTTTTGATCCGAATATCCGCTTGAAACTATGGACGGAGGAAAAAGCCCGAACCCATCTTGCCGAACTCTTACCAGACGTTGATATTCTTCTTGCCGGCAAAGAAGAAATGGAAATCATCCTGGGGACAGAGGATACAGACGAGATCATCGAGCAAGCCAAAGAGCTGGGGATCTCTTATGTTGCCCTCAAGAAAGGTGCAGCAGGTTCAGTCGGTTATCATGAGGGAGAAACCATCGAATCTCCTCCGATCCCGCCGAGCCAGGTCGTCGACACCGTGGGTGCTGGAGACGGTTTTAACGCCGGCATTCTGTATGGCCTCATTCATGATTGGCCACTCAAGAAAACCCTCCATTTTGCTAACTTGATTGGATCGAAAGTGGTGAGTGTGAATGGGGATAATGAAGGTCTACCGTTTCTCGAAGATTTGCTGATGGATATAGAGGGAAAAGATAGAATCGATCGTTAATACATAAGGAATAATATAGTGACCTTCCGTATTAAATACATGTCTAAAAAAGTGGAAAGGATCGCTTTCGTTCTTCATAAAAGCGGGCATGGTTCATACTCAATTCGACCCATTCATCCTTTTCGTGATGGGAATGGAGGACTAGGAAATCACCGTTACCATCCACAATAATCATTGTTAATGGGTCGCATTTATTTCTAACTGCTTCCCTCTTCCCATCCCTCTCCTTTCCCCAAAGGTTTCAAGTGTATCTTCTGATCTTCTGCCATGCCCTAGATAAAAAGAAAAGCTGAAAATCGTTTCATTGATTTTCAGCTCCACCCTCGTTTCTCGAGAAATCGAGATACTTAATTAACAAGTCGATACCTGTTCAATATTACAACTATACATCATTCAGTCCTTGTCGTTTAACTCTGCGACCAATTTATTTAAAAGATAAAGGCCTCTAAATAAGCAGCCAGTGATTATTCCAAATGCCATAATTCCTCCAAATAGTGGTCCAGCCATCATTAGTTCCCAACCTAGTAAAGCTGATAAAAGGATAGAGAAAAATAAATACAACCTAATACGATCCTTCCTATGTCATAAGTAGAACTTCTACAACTGCCAGCTGAATAAATTCCTGTTTCAAACGATAAATTTAGTGAACCACGCAATGTATGTGGCACCTGGAATAAACAGAAATTGAGCCAGTATTGTCCCTAGCAACCGCGAAGTGATCATCATAAGCGACACATTCTTTAATGTTAAATAATCCCCTCGCTTATTAATGACGTCATCTGCCATCACTGAAATTCTCGGATCTACAAACACAACCAGCAAAATAGTAGCGATTCCATTGATTAACCCCGACGCCATTATGGCAGTAGAAGCTCTTTCCGGGGTTAAAAGAGCCGCATACAAAGCTGATAAACCCCCTATTGTATAAATAACCGTTACAATCATATTTATCAAAAATAATCTTTTGGGAATATGAGCGAATGAAAAACCTTTTAAATACGTTCTATTCGGAAAATGCATCTGATTTAAGCCACGTTTCATGTAGTCCAGTGAAAAAATGGTCCTAAATAATGAAGGGACCGATCCACCTTGTTTGGAAAGATGGATAATAGACCTTGAAAATAGCGCCACAAAAGTCGGTAATAAAATAATGCCTACTATCGTGCCTATCGTAGAAGCACCGATAATACCCCTATACTGGTTTTCTACAAAAGATAGAGTATTTCAGCCTGGAGCTGTATCAACCAAACTCCCTGTAAAGGGTTGCTGCATCATATTAGCCATTCTTGAAACAATCACCATTAAATTAAATAAAGACAAAGCAGATGCAATTAACCCTACTCGCGCTCCAGATAACCGTACGGCATAAGCCAGGGTTTCAATGGTATGGATAACTAAAATAAATAAAAAAATATATATGACTTTTTCCGTTAGAAAATCCAAGTTACACCCTCATTTCAATATCTGCTGGTAACGTGGAATTTTTAACATAATTTGGAGACCATTTGTGCTGATAAACAAATATTTAGAACATGTTATTTTAACTTAAACCCAAAAAGGACGATCATCTTTGTTTTTAAGCTTCATCACACGTTACTTTCATAATGTTTACTTTCTCATCACTTATACTAATCCAAAAAGATCAGTTTGTAATAATGTAAAAAACAATAGGAGAACAAATATTATTTGACTAATTGTGAACTTATAAGCATTAGGATTTTCTGCATATTTTCGTTCCATAACTGCTCTAACCGTTTCAGAAACAACCACAAAAATAATGATTAAAAACCACGGTTGTATAAGCCAAAAATTTTGCGTAAAGCTTATAGGAATAGTTAACAAAAGACTGATCATTGTAATAATTCTAATAGTCCAATCGATTTTTTTATGTTTTTCGTTAACATGGTTATATGAAAAAAAATTATTTCTCTCTACATTTAGCCACTTTCTCATTATTTTATTAAATGCTAACCAAAATAATAAAATCATAACTACCCACAATGTCAATTTTGGCAAAAAGACAGGCTCTGCACCATACATAAATTCACGCCCCCTTCCCTGAATTTACTATATTTATATCCACCACGGTTTCCGATTCCTGAATAAGCTTTTATTAAACATTTAATAACTTTCTTATTTCGTTTGGATCTTTAGGAGCCACAATAAAACCATTTGTTTCATGACCGGTATACAAGAGTATGCTTTCTTCCCCTGCATTTCCAAGCAGAAGATGTAAACCTTGGGTACCACCCTTTTCATAACGAATCATTATATCGTGATCAGGGGTTTCTTTCATTACATCCACAGCTTGGCTTGATCCTTTTGCATTTTCCATCACTTGTTCACAAGCTGATATCGCTTCTTCTTGGTTAATCGAAAGCATATCGTTTTCATTTAATCCTCCATAACCATTCTATTTCTTCATTTGAGATGGGCATGCCATTAAAGGAACAATACAAAAGGCTAAGAGTAATAATAACTTCCTCATAATAAATCTCACCCCATGAACCACCTTTAAAATTATCCACGATTTACATTTTATTAACTAACAGGAAAACTAATCCATGTTACCATTACAAGTGGAAATACATTTTTAATTTTTACTCTTTGTACTCC
This sequence comes from Halobacillus karajensis, assembly GCF_900108515.1. Lineage (GTDB taxonomy): Bacteria > Bacillota > Bacilli > Bacillales > Halobacillaceae > Halobacillus > Halobacillus karajensis. The sequence goes on from NZ_FNWW01000007.1 coordinate 194,903, forward strand.
CTCTTTATAAAGAGACTATTAATCTCAATTACATTTCAAAGAGGTTCAAAACTTATGAAGCCTCCCCTTTCCCATTCCGAGCTGAATGAAAGCATTCCTTTGGTATTAGCATCTCATTCATTAAAGGAAAAGAGATGTTGGTATAAAATAAATAGAGGAGGATTTTCTATGTTTAAGAAATCATTGATGTTTATCTTTGCATTGGTCCTGTTCTTTGCCGGCTACCAATTTGATGTACCAACGGCCTCTGCGTTTCCACCTGAGACACCGTCCAAGTCTGCCGCCCAATCTCAGTTAGACACGCTGACTGTGAGGCCCGAAGGCTCTATGAGCGGCTATTCCCGCGACAAGTTCCCGCATTGGGATTATCAGGGTAATGGCTGTGACACCCGCCAGTTGGTGCTCCAGCGTGACGCCGACTACTATTCCGGAGATTGCCCAGTGACATCAGGTAAATGGTACAGTTACTATGACGGGGTCACCGTGTATTCGCCCTCCGATCTCGACATCGATCACATCGTCCCTTTAGCTGAAGCATGGCGTTCCGGGGCCAGCAACTGGTCCACGCAGAAGCGCGAGGATTTCGCCAACGATCTCAATGGTCCACAATTGATCGCAGTCACCTACAGCACCAACCGCTCCAAGGGCGACCAGGATCCTTCGACCTGGCAACCACCACGTTACAGCTCCCACTGCGGTTACGCGAAATGGTGGATAAAAACGAAGTATAGTTGGGATCTGACACTGCAACCATCTGAGAAATCCGCGCTCCAAAGCATGCTCAACACTTGCCAATACTAAGTTTTTTCGTACGTCTGCAAGGGCTGTCAACGGCTGACCGGCAGTACTTGCAACACATTCACCCAACAACAGAAGGGGGCCATTCGAATGGAAGAGAAATCAACGACCTTCACCGCAACCCATGGTGTCATGACTACTGAGGTCGGCGTGATAAGCGGGGATCTCGAACTGCGCACCATTTGTGATGACAATGGTATACTCTCGCTAACCATTACTTATGTTGGCGCTGAGGAGTGGTACACTCTACCAGGTAAAGAGTACCGCTTGCACGATCTGCGTGATCACGAGGTTGTCCACCGTATGCTGGCCACCGTGCTTGAACGTCCATGATACGAACACATCTCGTCAAAGCCCTCATAGGCTAAAATAGATCCAAAATTGGCATGCGCTTACCTTTAAGAATCTTACATTAAAAGAACCCTGTCATTTACTATTTTTCGTTGATTGTACAATGTCGGGGTTATGACAAAACACCATGGACATTCTATGAGAATTTTAATTGTTTCAAATCTAATACAGTATCAATTTTCCACTATAGAAAAAAGATGCGACTCTTTGTTTAGAGTCGCATCAGATCATTAAAATAACCTTTGTATATACACCCTAATAACAAAAATTCATCTTTAATTCTTTTGATAGATGGCTGTGAAGATAGGGAATCTTTAATCGGTATATCTCTTCTGCAACCAGTTCAGCCATTTGCTCGCACCTTTTTCTTGAGAATGCGTATTGTCAGTGACACCTTCCGGATATTTAGGGTGTTCGCCTTCTGCCCAACCAGATGAAGAGATCTTACCTTCAGGTCCAAGCTGATTGTAAAAATCAATACTTCTTTCCGTTATTTTTTTGCCTTCTGGATTTCGTTTGGGAACTTAACCATTCTCCTAGCTTTTGCGCATCTTCCAAAGCTTTCTTGTCATTTAAAATATCATTAGGTTTAACTCCTTCTCCTAGGACATATCCCTTATAATTCAATCCAATGAACTGACAAATGTACATAAATTGCTGAACAAGCGGTAGTCCTTTCACATGGGGATTATCTCCTCCAACTGCAATAATGTAGGCTTGTTTCTGACTCATTTTCTCTTTAAAGTTTGGATAATTTTTATCTCTTACCGTTTGAGACCACCGATCGATAAAACGTTTCATCACACTCGTCATGCCATACCAATAAATCGGAGTAGCAAAAATCAAAACCTCACAATCAAGGATTTGATCTATCATTTGATCATATTCATCTTCTACAGGGGAAAATCCCTTTTCATCATGCCTTTGATCAATAATATCCTTAAATTGATACGTCTTAAGGTCAATTTTAGTTACGTCAGGTAAGCTTTTAATCACTTCTTCGGTTAACCTCTCTGTATTCCCTTGAGATCTTGTACTTCCATAAATGACGCCTACGTTCATATAAAAACCTCCTCATATTCATTTCATTTTTTTTACATTTCTTTTATCTGTTTTTAACCATAAGTACGATTGAACGGAATCATTGTCACCATTAAACTCTTTTTGCTCATGAACTCATTAAAGGTAAGCCCAACGATATTTCAAACAAAACATCTCTAGATTGACTTTCCATTTACGCTCTACTTTCTCTTTTCAACAAACAATAGTAGAAGTGTCGATAATGGGCCCAATACTAGAGAAAGCAAAAACCAGTTTAGTCCCGTTCTATTCTTTCCTTGAGCAAGCGCTGCATTTATCAAAGCCAAGGTTCCCCAACCTACAAAATATTGTTGGTCCATATTAATTTCCGCTCCAATTTTATATCATTCATATAATATGTACGAAGAAAAATACTTTTCGTTTCATTCTTCTCGGAAAGAACTTAAGATTTGAGCCTATTGTTAAAGACTATGTTTTGATTTGGGGAATAATAACGGATCAGCCCCGCTCTATTTAAATGATAGCGAAGCAAGGGCAGTCACCGTATTTTATGCTTCCTTGGGCTAAAGAAGAAATATCAATCATGCATGTGCATGCTCTCTTTTTTCCGTCATAGTAAAAAATAAAGTAGCTCCAATTGATGCCGTCACAAACAAAATAGCCCCCATTGGTACAGCAGTCGTTTCATTAAGACCGACCAATGGAGAGACAGCGGCGCCAAATAACAAGGGCAGCATCCCCAGCACGGCACTGGCACTCCCTGCTCTGTGGCCTTGATGCTCCATCGCCAGGGTAAACGTACTTGTTAAAACCATTCCCATCGCTGTCATATAAATAAAGATAGGGATAACTATGGAATACAGCGGCCCTTCAATGATTGTCATCACTAGTAGGAAACCTGTGGCACTTACAGCGATCAGGACAGCGCTCCGAAGCAAACTTCTTTCGTGGAAGATACCTCCTAGACGCCCTACTAAAAAGCTTCCTGTAATTATCGCCAGGCCATTAATACCGAATAAGACACTAAATACCTGAGGAGATACGTTGTAGATTCCCTGATAAACGAAAGGTGTTCCAGATACATAAGCGAAGCTACCCCCATGGACAAAACCGATAGTCAGGGCGTAACCGATAAATGAGCGGTCTTTCAGCAGGCGGCCAATGGTAAGGATCGATTCTTTTACAGAGCTCGGAATCCGTTTTTCTATTGGAAGAGTCTCCGGTAATTTTCCTGCCACTGTTAAAACGATTATTACCCCTACGATACTTAAAAAGAAGAAGATCGTCTCCCATGTGGCGAATGGTAAAAGCAAAATTGCTCCCCCTGTCATCGGTGCAATCATCGGAGCAGTCGCATTAATCACCATGAGTAAGGCGAAGAACTTGGTCAATTCCCTTCCCGAAAACACATCACGCACTACGGCTCGTGAAAGGACGACACCCGCAGAAGCCGTGAAGCCTTGGAGAAAACGAGCGATGACGAGCACAATGATATTAGGCGCAAGCGCACAAAAAAGGGACGCGACTGCGAAGAGGGAAAGGAAAATGAGTAGTGGTTTCTTCCTCCCCTGCGAGTCACTGATAGGGCCAACGACGATTTGCCCGACGGCAAGTCCAATTAAACAGGTCGTTAAGCTGAGCTGAACTAGTGACGCGTTTGTTTCTAAATCGGATGCGATCCCCGGAAAGCTGGGAAGATACATATCGATGTTTAATGGCCCTAAAATACCAAGCATTCCGAGAAGAAATGCGAGCCCAATTCTCTCTTTCCCTTTTGGATTATGTAACATGTTTAAACACCTTCTTCTATTTTTTCTATTATTTAAAGACCTTTGAGTATAATTTCCAAGATCTTCAGGCTGTTAAACTATGATTTTATCTTTATTCACCAAGGAAGTCTATTCATAAGCACAGATAAACCTCTGACCTGTTCGGAGCAGAGGTTTCTGATTTACTAAAGACATGGAACATAGTCATTTTCTTTCTTTTTTTCTCGACTCCTATGAACCCCTTCCTATACATGATTAAACTACCACATAACGATCCTAACTCCCTAGTACCCCCACTGTTAAAAGTGAAACAGTAAGGCTTAAAAGAAGTGAAAAAATCCAGTCCTTTTTACTGATTGTCTCCAAGAAAAGCTTTGTTTTTCCAAGATTAGTCACCTCATCCCCCTTCAATTTATCAAAGACTCTATATCAAGGTAAAATAACAAAAGTGTAGCGTGGCACTTGTTATTGAACAGCCACAAACACCAATTCTTTCTTAAGGATTGCCCATCTATCCCTTTATTTATCACGCAATAAAAAATTGGGTACAACGCGTATGTAAACAAGTTCACTTATTAGTTCTATGATCGTTTGGGTAATAATAACAGCGGCAACCACATTCCCTATCTCAGGTAGAGCTAAAGCAAGTGGTAGAACAACTAGTGAGTTCCTTGTTGAGCCACTAAAAATGAGTGCCCTACCTGACTTCGTTTCTAATTTAAACCATGTGGCTACATATTTACCTATGATGGGCATTATCGACATAAAAACAATGTATAAAGGAATCACTTTTATCACATGGTCCACGTATGTAGGCAATTTAACGATTTGAGAAGCCACAATGATAAAAAGAGTCAAAGCCATTAAAGGAACAGGTAACCAAGCAGAAACGTCCAATACCTTTGTTCCCAAAGCTCCCCTTTTCGCTACGAGTTGTAATAATAAAGCAACCCCAAGAGGTATAATAATCAAACCAAAAAACGCTTCAAAAAATGGTAGAGGCTCCACAATTCCTGCAGCCTCTCTCCCCATAAACACCCACAAATACACGGGTAGAAATAACATTTGCGTGATAAACAAAAGGGGAGTAGCGGTTAAAACTAGTTTTTCATCTCCTTTACCTAAAGAAGTAAACACGATGACGTAATCAATGCAAGGAGTTAATAGTACTAAATAAAAACCGATCAACAGTGTTGGACTCTCGGGCAAAAATTGAGATAACAGCCAAACCACGATAGGTACAATAATAAAATTAATTGTTAGTAAGGCTTTCAAGTATTTTGGATCTCCAAATGCTTTTTTCAATGACGTAAATGGAATCTGAGAAAACATACTATACATCAACAATGCAATAATGGCAGAAATTAACGATCCTAAACTTTCAGCGTATAAAGGCGTGAGAAAACCAAATATGGTTGCTATTATTAAACTAATCATATAAAACCACACCTGATTATTTTCAAGGTTTTCTCTAGTAAACACTCGTCTCCCCCTTTTCTTATATACAGGTACCCTTTTCCTTGATTTGATCATAACAATCGGACCATGTTAGACATTTACAGGATAATCCCTTTTGGATCATCACATCCATTTGTCTCTTCTTTTCTTCTAATTCTAAAACATTTCCATTCCGCCATGCGTTTCCAGTTTTCGATGGTTACTAAATCCCTCTACCAGCCACGCCTTTTACCACTTGAACGCTCAGGTTCAGGCAGGATCCCAATTACCACGTTTTAACTTAAAGTGTACTTTAAGTATGATGCATGAGCAAAAAAAGGGCCATATAGTACTCGCTGGATTCATAGGAAATAATACTGGATTTGGAAATGGGATCCCGCTGTAGACGATGTGTAAAATAAGAGTCGCTATAATCATTTCATTTCCTAATAAGCCCCAACCTATAAGGGTAGAATGGATTTGCATCACAAACAATAGAATGATACCTAACTCGATTCCTTTTTTAATCGTTGATCAATAACAAGTTGAATTACTTCGGAGGATTGACGATAGACAGATAACATAAATTTGCTCCGTTTCAACCTACTCCTTTGATAATAAGTGCACTTTTATTTTCATAAACGGCTTCTAAACCAAAAATGGGCGATCATCCTCTCTTGGATAATCGCCTCTATTCTTTAATACTTGAGTTTAAGTTAGGTTTAATAACCTTTCTACTTCAGCAGATTACTATACAAGAAAAAATTCCACTAAAGCATCCTCTACCGAAGTAAAAACCTGGCTTTATAAATATTGCCTACCACATGTTTTCTTGTGAAAAAGAAGAGAAGCAAAGCAACCATCATTTCCGCAAGCGGGAGTGCGAGCCAGACACCAGCGATGCCTATGAGTTTTGGCAGTCCCCATAGCAGGATCAAGATAAAAACAAAGCTTCTTAATAGAATGATGATAACCGATGGACGAATTTCGCCGATGGACTGAAAATAAGTCATGTAAACGAAGTTAAACCCAATGAAAAGATAACCGACGAAAAACAACCGAATTCCCTGAACTGCCAATTTACGAACTTCTTCTAAGTCAAGTCCAAAGAGTGAAACGAGAAAGGGAGCAGCGAGCAGACCGGTGATAAGGAGAATCCCCCCAAGCGTGAATGCTGCCTTCTCACCAATCTTCACACTCTCTTTGATACGGACTTTTTCTTTCGCTCCGTGATAGTAGCTGATCATCGGCTGCAGTGCTGACTCTATGCCAAAAAACGATAGAAACATGAAGCCATGCAAATAATTAACGACTGAAAAAGCGGCGACACCTTCCGTACCAAGCAAGCCGACAATCGCCAGGTTGTAACCGGCAACAAAGACAAGAACTCCTGCTTCTGCAAGGAAGCTCGGGAACCCAATGGAGAAAATGCTTCCAAGCGTATGCCATGACCATTGGAAGGAAAGCTTCCTCAAATTTGAATACTTTTTGAAGAAGTGGAGCAAGAGAACGAGTAACCCGACGGCGCTTGCGAGGACAGTGGCAAGCGCCGCGCCAAAAACACCTAACTCTAGAATGAAAATCATATAGTAATTCAACCCAATATTTACGACTGCTGTCATGCCAAGAGCGAACATCGCCAAAGTCGGGCTTCCATCATTGCGAACGAAGATGCTGAGCAACTGCTGTACAGAAATCAGCCAACCGAGCAGAAAAAGAACCTTCAAGTAGTCGACGGTATGGGAAAGGGTAGAGGCGTTTGCTCCAAGCAAATTCGCAATCACCTCTACGTTAAAGTAACCGATGACTCCGATGACGAGCAAAAGCACCAATGAACTGGCAACGGCTAGCGAGAATACGCTTCTCGCCTTAATCCTATCTTCCTCTCCAATACGGATCGAATATATGGTCCCCCCACCGATACCGATCCATAGTGCGATTGAGAAAATCAGCGAGAACACTGGCATAGCGAGGTTGACTCCAGCAAGCCCTTCAGATCCTACCCCGTTACCAACAAAAACTCCATCGATCAGGATGTTCACCGACATCAGCATCATCCCTAATAAAGATGGAAATAAATATTGAAAAAACACTTTTTTAACTGGTTGATGTTTTAAACTTTCATGAGTTCCATTCATCTATAATTCCTCCTGCAATTTCTCACAAGAGAAAGTATAAACCTTCAAGTAGCTTGAAGGTCAATCCTTTTCACCCACCGGGATTTGAATCCAGGTTACAAAGGCTGTTTTATCCTGGGTAACTGACTCATCGAGCATGGCTATTTCGAGTGGGGCCCCGGTCATTCGATAGCCATCTTCCTGTAGACGTTTTAAGACAAAGGAATAGCTGGATTTGATCGTTTCATATGGTCCGTGATGTGGATAACAAGCGTACGTCCCCGGATCCAGGTATGATGTCTTTAAACCTTCCTTCTCTTGTTGAAGCAATTCAAAGACAGCTCGATATTTTACAGCCCCTTCTTTATTAAGGCTATCTATTTCGGCAACAGTCCCAAAATCGCCAGTAAAAAATCCATCATAACCGACTCCGGCTGAAGAGAGATCCTCTAAGTCCCTTAAATACAATGCATCCGCTTCTTTCATCAAATCGATCGGCGTATCATTATACAGATAAGAAATCGCACGTTCTGGAAAGCGGCGATACACCAACGAAGGTGTGGCGCTAAGCGAAAGTCCCTCTTCGATCGTAGAAATTTTGTTTTTGATTTTCTCGGAAACCTTCTTCAACCGCTCCATTTCTTCCTCCACTTCTCCAAGCTTTCGTTCCAGCAGACCTTTCGTATTTTCAGGGGTGCGATGCTCCAGCTGCTGCCGGATATCCTTCATGGAAAAACCGTTTTTCTTCAAGAAGATGATGGTATCAAGTACGACAAATTGTTCAATGGTATAGTAACGATAACGAGTGTCAGTATCTATATATTTTGGCTGGAAAAGCCCAATCTCATCATAGTAACGAAGTGTCGAAGTAGAGAGTTGGAATAGTTTGGCCACTTCTCCTACACGGAACCGTTGCTTCATTCGAATCCCACCTTTTTTCATTATAAATTCTTCTATTTATATCAGTTGGTTTGCATAAACCTTCACCCGAAATGAATAGATCATTTTCTTCCTTCTTTGAAGTCATTTTCTTTGAATTTCACTAAATCCAACTTTGACATGCTCCCCTCCTTAATTCACTATTTACTCATAGGATCACCTTCGAGTAGATGTTGAATTAATGCCCCGTTTCATGAAGACTTGAATGAAACGCTCTAATCCACCGTAACTGGTTATTTAGTTCATTGTAAGCCTATCAAGAAGTTTAAGAAATGTATGATGATAATAGTTTCATTGATTGAAGAAAACAAGTATCTACCACCATGGAAATAGCAATCCATGGAGATATTCCTTATGTGTAAACATCATTACTTACGTAAATTTAACCCGATTACTAATCTATGATCGTTTTCCCCATGTCTTAACAACTAACCATAAACCATTGTAATTTTATGGTAATATGGACGTAAGGTTTTTACAGACCCTGTTAGTTTTAATAGATTATCATTGGGTTTTATGAGGAGGAAGATATGATGAGAAAAAGAATATTTAATTTAAATACGTTATATATCCTCATGGCAATAGTGGCAATTGGCATCCTGCTGATACCGCGAATAATCGAAGGCATTAAGTTACAATCCAAAGGTATCAGCTATATAACTAGTAACATAGAGGATTATTATCATAAGACCTTTCCTAAGGAAGGAAAATATACCGTGGAAATTGATTTAAGTGATATAGAGAGTAATGAAGGAAAAGTGCTTTTTGAGGATAGTGAAAATAAAATTTATGTAACGAAAGTAACACATAGTGATTCAGAATACGAAGTAACTTTCAGATCAAGTGGAAGTTATGACTCGGGTGGTGCGACATTAATTTCTGGTTTGGAACACGCACGTAATAATAACAGTTTTACCACTCATTTCAAAGCGGAAGCCGAAGCAACGTATAAAGGCGAACCTTATGAGTTATCTCCTTCTGGATCTTCTGGGTTAAATTACCGCGATGGGGATCAATTTGGATTTTATTTATTTCCTCCAAACCAAATGAAAAATATTGATTTAAAAGAAGACCCTCTCATAGAGGTGACGATTACTAATTTACAAATAAATTTATGGGTGAAAAAGTAAGTCATTTGAAGGGTGATTTTCTCTAGATAAAAAAAGATGTCCTATCCCTTTACCTTCTAATATTATTCAAATGCATTAAAAACGATATTATCCCTATGGTACGAACCCCCATTACTTTAACAATTTTATTTCTTACTAAATACTTTCCTTAAAGCGACAGCTGCTAGAATGATAGCAATGATTAATATAATTATTCCAGACAAGTTAAAGCTATGTAACATCGTATCCCTCCATTCTTCTATAATAACCTGCTCCGTTAGCACTATAAATCATAGCCACTGCAACTTTCGCCCCTAAACCTGAAGGCTTGAGTTCAAGGGGGCATCCTTATTTTCATCAAAAAAGTGTAAATGTTTTACCAAGAATGTCTTATGATTTTAAATGTTAAAGGAAAATATAAATGATACCGCTATCATTATCGGTATTACTATTATAAGGGCAAATAAATTCGTTATATAATTTAATGGAACAAACGCCTCCCAAATTCCCCCCACTACTTTCCATAAAACAAGAAAATTTATTATTGTGAAAGTAAAATAGATGAATTTCACAAGAAGTTGTTTCAATTTACTTCCCCTTTCCTTAAACCGTTTCAATAAAACTTCATAACTTCATACTTCAAGAAACTAGAGCTACTATAGCTACTAAATAATGAAAATTCCCATAACTTAACTTAAAATTCTTTTTACTACTAATAGCTATCCCCCCTATACACTCTATATCAATTATACGAAATTAACTTCCTATGGTTTCAGCTACCTACATGATAAAAAAGGACATTTATCACTTATTGGAAATTAAGCTCCTATAGTTAAAGACTCAAAATCGAGAAATATCACGTATAATTGTCGAACCGATAAATGCCATTCAATCAAATGAAACTTTTAGAAACTTTTTCCGTAAGACATATACAAAGCTTTGGAGGTGCATGATGAAAAACACTCTTAAACTTATACTTGTAATAATTTTAGGTATAGCATTATGGAATGGGATAAAATACATATGGAACCTTCTTATTTAAACACCGAAAAAACAACCACTTTGGTGGTTGTTTTTTGTTAAAGTACCTTCGTGAATTATTGGTCTTTTCTGCAGTAAAACCTCCTATTCCTCGACACGAAACCGAGATACCTTGCTACAATATGGAGCATTACTAATAACTCTTTACGTTTTGAAGATATTACCTGCTTCCAAGGAATCTACTATCTTAATATGATCGTTCCTAAAAAAGCGCAACCAATAGTTGTCTCTTTTTAGTCTTTAAACGACAGAATTATCAGCTATTGTTTGTTGCGAGATAAAACTCTTCCATATACCTGGAATGATATGTTACGAAAACCTTATTTCTTAGATTTGCTTTGTTATAGAACTGGAAAACTTGATCCGAGATATCTTGCAACAAACTTTAAACTAATTCACCCTTAGCTTAAGTAAGGGGCAACATCATTTATAAAAAGCCAACCAAATCTTTTAACGCTGATAAAGATAAAATAACAGCCATAAAAATATATAAATACCCTCTTTTACGTTGATTTCCCTTAACTTGTTCAATTCCCATTAGGAAAAAGAAAATGAACAAAAAAAGGATAAATATATTTGATGGTATTTGAACATCATTAATAAATAAATGAGAGAACCCCAGACCAAACCCAATGGCAGCCAGGATGTAATTTACCATTTTTAGTACATTCAATGCTCACTCACTCCTTAATTTTCTTCCATCAACCTGCTTCATTAGTGGAAAAGCGATCGTCCATATTGACAATTCAATTGCCTTCCTTACCGTAAGACTTGATCTGGAAGAATTTATAGTTGCTCTTTCTCATTAGATAACTCCGTTAAAAATGGAGAAGGTATACTCATCACGGTAATACCAATAATAAAGAAGACTATATTCAAAACAAATGCTGCATCTGATTTATTAAAAATCCAAATTAAAATGAGCATAACCATGAATGAAAGAACCGCATGTTTAAATTGAGATTTTTCAGATAAATACTGTCTTTTCCCACAATAATCACACGTGATTTTAGACTTCAACTTCATTTGTTGCTTCATTGTCTGAGACCAAGACCATTTATTTTTACAATTTTGGCAAGTTGGCACGTTGTTAACCTCCCCACTTACACCTCTTTACCATTAGAAATATCTACTACGGAATAGTTTGTTTAATAAGATTAATTTCTTAAGCAAATATAATAGAAAAGCGCCCCCGGTTTATTGAGGTTTCAAGTTAAAGATTAACGAACTGATTTGAAACTGCGCATTTAGTATTCACCTATAAAATCTGTGAATTGGATAGCGAAGCCAAGTAATAGAATCATTCCTACTAATAAACAACCTATATGCAATACTCTCTGAAACCAATTTTCTCCTTTGATCTTTCTTATAGTTGCTAACGGTAATAGGGTTAATAAGATGCCAAACAGCAGTGCATACTCCATTTAACCACTCCTTATACTTGTAAAAAAGGATCACTTTCACCCCCTTTAGTCAAGGTTGCCCCCTTTCTATCTCCCCCGATCATTCATGCATTCAGCTAAGCCATGGGTCAGTCCACTCTTGAGGATATTGCCATGTTATTTGGTCATTCCATATGAGTAAAGCACAAGTTGGGGCAAAAGCTCTCCGATTAAATAAGGAAAGGGCTGGATCATTCTTCCAAAAATGCAAAAGAACACATACATAGTAATTGATAATTAGAAAAGGACCTTTCGCAGTCCTTTTTTAATTTATGCTTTATCTGTATTTCTTCTTCTAATGCTAACCTTAAACATAAAACCGAAGGTGGTTCCTTTGTTCAAGAATTGCCCTTATTGTTGAAGTCTTGATTACTACTCTCTCCGAGTTTAATATAACCTGAAAGTAACATTCGAGAAGATGCTAAACAATTGGGAAAGTGAATCTATTAAAAGCCTCCTAACACCACTGTTTTTAACCTCACTTGCGAAATTTGGAAAACTATAGTTTTATATTCCAATAAATGTTAATATTGATATAAATTCACAGAAAGAAAGGGATTGAAAAGATGAAAAAGATTTTACCTTTCGTTGGGATTACTCTTATGATACTAGGCGTATTTGCATTTGTTCCTTCGAATGAAGCTCATGCCGCATCATATAAGAATGGTAGCTGTACTGTAACCGTGCATTCTGATTACGGTGTATATGGCCCAAATGCTAGTACAGTTGATGCCTGGGCAACATCAAGTGGCTGTGGGACATTGTACTATAAAATGGAAATCTTAGATCAATGGGGGCATAGCGCCACTAGCCAGGCATTTAGTGGATATTTTAGTTACCGAACCCCTACCAAGTATTTTGATATTGGTAGAATTAGAGACTACACAGCAGGTGGAAGAGATTCTGATGCCTATTTGGTAGAGGTTACACTATATTCGGATTCTGGCCACAATAATTACATTGGAATGGCTAACAAACAAATCATTGTTCAAAAATAAGAATTTTAAACAATATCTTCTCTCAACTCAATAACTTGAATGTTAAAAAACTTCCTTAACTACAATAAGGAAGTTTTTTATTTCGTGATTTACCTTCCAATTTTATCCTTCTTTTGAGTTTATTTACAACTTTTTGCACTCACTTTCCTAGAGTAAATGACCCTATTAAAATATTTCATCCTACTGCCTTAAAGTAGAATCATTAGTCAGCAAATGCTTGTTTCTAGGCAATTAAAGATTGAATCTCGCGTGTTTTTTATACCAATTTTCCTATCTACCCCACCCAAATTTAGAGCCGATATAAAAATCCCTCAAACACCATAAATGTTTGAGGGGTCTTTTATGGGTTTACTTTATATAAATAGATTTTCAATGGGGATCTGTCATTCTCAAAAGCTTTCTCTAATTCGAGACCGATATGGCGGTGATTCGCGATAGGAAGAGCGGATATAACATAATCGCCCCCCATCTCCTCTAATATCTTCGTATTGATTTCAAGCTGTTTAATCACCTGCGTACTATTTTTAGAAAACATATAATCTTTTCCTAAATCGGCGACATACATATACAGCCTGCTGCCCCAACCGTCAAAGTAATTCCTAAGCCGGGGATTCTTCTCAAGCTCTGGGGCAATAATTTCACGAAACTGTCTTTTATACGATAAAGGAATCGTTACATTATAGGTGTCCAATGTGTACATGCCATTATATTGTGCGATGGTCGGGTGCATGCCGACGCTTACCACACGGTATTCAGAAGGGGCTTTACCTACATAACTTTTAATATCCCGGAAAAGGTCTTCCGAGTAGAATTCTTCAAAGGTAGGTGTTCCGGTTTCTTTATATTTCGTTTCCTCATTCAATTGGAAAAGCAGGCTGATCTGAATACCTATGAGGACCACGGCCACTGCTATCCCCCATCTTATCTGCTTCACAAGGATAATCAGAGCAAACGCGAACGCCAAATACCATAATAATGGACTAAGAAAGTGTATGCGACTGAAATTAAAGGCGTTCAAAAGCATCCATTGATCCTTTATCAGCCTCCACCCTTCCCAGTACCACAAGGCATACCAAAAGGATAAAAGCATATTGAGTGTCATCACAAAGGCAAGAGAATGAAAGGTGATTTTCTTATAAAAGGCGATTAGAAAAGCGATAATCACGGTTGGGAGAATTACCTTTTGATGCAAACTTATATCATGGGTGTGGCCCCAAATGAAATTTTTGCTGAACAGCTGAAGTGTATCACCAAAGCTTTTATGTCCAAGATCAAAGGAAACCCGGTGTGGGGTGAACGTATCTTCCATAAACATGCCGGCAAGAAGCAAATAATTTTTCCCTAAATAAATCATTCCCATGCTGATGATAGCGGTCAGAAATAAGAGGTTCATCTGTTTCGTTTTTATCCAGTCAAACAGCCATAAGATTCCCATCAACCCAAGGAAAAATATAAAAGTAAGAATGAGGCTTGAATGAAAAGGAAGCAGCCCTATAATGAACCAATAACCGACCGGCGTTCTTTTGCCATGCTTCCGTACCTTGAGGAACGCGAGCAATGCAAGAGGCAAACCGGCAATTGATAACGCTCCAGAGGGCCAAAAGGGCAAAAGTGCATACCCCAAAGATACCCCTGCAGAAATCCATTTTACCCGCGGTAAATCAAAATCACCCTTTTCTCTAAATAAAAAATTAAGCAGAGCATACATACCGAAAAAGGCGGCAAATCGCATAATCGTCTGGTTCATGGTATAGGCAGTGAAAGGCTCAAACCAAACATAAAGCCATACCATCAAATCCATACTTGAAGATAACGCACTTCGGGGCAGACCATTGATGACGTTTGGCAAGGTCGACCCTGGCGAGGCAAAAATCTGTCCGCTTTCTGCCAAAAGCTTATACCAAACAATATTCGAATCCAAATTGTCATGCACACGGATATGCGTCTCTTCTCCAAGCAGATAATAAGGCATGAGATACACTGCAATAATAAGGCATGAGAGGATCAGCCATTTATTCTTTAAAATACTTTTGTATATGTTCAACCACATAACCCACATCCTCTGATTCCATCCCATAATAGAGAGGCAGTCTTAAAAGTCTTTCTCCTTCGCGTTTAGTAAGCGGCTCACCGCCAGCGGACCTGCCGTATTTTTCTCCTCCCGGAGACGAATGGAGAGGCTCATAATGGGGGACCGCCATTATTCCTTTACGATCAAGGTATGCCCGCAAGTCTTCTCTTTCTTCCAAATCTGCAGTTTTTATATAAAACATATGGGCATTATGCTGACATTCGTCCGGAATTTGCTGTACGTCAATTTTCCCCTTTTCTATCAATGGCTGCAGGCCCTCTGCATAATGGTTCCATGACTCCATCCGGTCTTCGTAAATCGTATCAGCTGTTCTCAATTGGGCCAGTAGATATGCTGCGTTCAGCTCACTCAGTAAATAGGATGAACCGATATCTTGCCATGTATATTTATTGACTTGGCCACGTTTAAACTGGGAGCGATTGGTCCCTTTTTCCTGTATGATTTCCGCTCGTTCGATGTAATGGCTGTCGTTAATCAGTAAGGCCCCGCCTTCTCCACAAGTATAATTTTTCGTCTCATGGAAGCTGAACGTGCCAAAGTGACCCAGCGTTCCAAGCTCCTTGCCTTTAAATGTACTTAACAGCGCCTGGGCAGCATCTTCGATTACAAACAAACCATGCTTTTCGGCAATGTCCATCACTTTATCCATATCACAGCTTACACCAGCATAATGGACGACCACAATGGCTTTGGTGTGAGGAGTAATCGCTTGTTCGATCAAATCCGTATTTATATTCATCGTTTGAGGATCGATATCTATAAATACAGGCGTCGCTCCTCTTAGCACGAAAGCATTAGCTGTTGTAACAAACGTATAAGAAGGCATAAGGACCTCATCCCCGGCCTTCAGATCGGCTAACAGTGCAGCCATCTCTAATGCTGCTGTACAAGAAGGGGTCAATAATGCTTTCTTACTAGACAACCTCCATTCCAGCCAGTCTTTGCATTTTTCTCCAAATGGGCCATTGCCAGAAAACTTTTTATTACTCAACACTTGATGAATATACGTTTCTTCTTTTCCAGTAATACACGGAATATTAAATGGGATCAAAGTCGACCACCTCACAAAGATTGGCTGGTAATGATTATTCCTATAACAATAAAGCTAAGTCCGACTACTTTTTGCACCGTAACAGGCTCTTGAAATAAAAAGACGGAAAGCAGGAATACCAAAACAAAAGATAAACTCATAAATGGGTAGGCATAGCTGATATCAAATTTCGTCATCGCCCCCATCCAAAAGATCGAAGCGATGAACGCGGAAAAAAAACCTGACAAAATGAAGGGATCTAAAAGCAGCTGAAGCAGGAAAAACACTTTGTCTATCGCTCCAGGCGGAAGGCTCCCGAACTTTTCGATCCGCCATTTCAACATTAATTGTCCGTAGACAGTGAACAGGATGGTCCCGATAATATACAAGTACCCCATGTTCTACTCCTCTTCAATTTCATCATTAAATTTGTGGTAAACATCCACGGCTCCTCTAACCCTGAAGCCCAGGGAATAAAAAAGATTAAGGGAGGCTTGATTGATGGCGGAAATCGAAGTGATCAGCTTGTCATGTCCCTCTGATATTAACTGTCTGCACGCTGTGTAAAGAAACGGTTTACTCAACCCTGCTCCTCTGTAGGTCTCACTTACACCCATCAACAGAATTTTATTTCCTTCGTAGCCGATAAATCCAGCCAGCTCTTTCTGATAATACAAAAAGTACACCTGGTCTTGATGAAATAAATCCTTCAGCCAACGGACATAGCGTAAGTCTGCAAGTGGGGAAGGCACGTTTTGATCTCGATGAAAACGTCCATGAGCGAAGGCTTCATCTGCTATTATCAAGATAGAATCAAGATCACCTTCCTTAGTTATGATGATCCCCTCTTTCTCAAAAGACTTCAGCCTTACTGCTTTACACTCAGGTTGAAGCAGTGTATCTACATAGTAAAAACCATAGGCTTCCAAGAGCCCCTTAGGAGAATGAGGATCCGCTTTAAGCGTAAAATGCCCTTTCCGATTCTCCGTCTCTTTTAATGCTCCTTCCTCTTCTGAAACCACTTCATATGTCTCGATGTTGAACGTTCGTTTATCCCATGGTGTTTTCTTAAGATAATGATTAGCTGCCATTGTGAACCCTCTCTTCATGCTTTACATCCGTCCGCTCGCGAATAATGTATAATGGACGCCCCTTCGTTTCATTAAAAACTTTTCCTAAATATAATCCGATGATCCCGAAATTAAAGAAGATAATACCGCCGATAAAATAGATAGACACCATTACACTCGTCCATCCTTGGACAGGCTGTGCTAAGAAAAAATAACGAAAAAATAAGTATAAACCATAGATAAATGACCCTAATGACATTAAAAAACCGAACTGAATGGATAAACGCAAAGGTTTGTTCGACTGTGAAATGATTACATCTGTCGCTAACGATATCATTTTCTTAAGGTTGTAAGAGGATTTCCCTTCTGACCTGCTCGCATGTTCAACAGGGATCGTTGTAGATTTATAACCCATCCATTTGATAAAAAGGGGAAACAAGCGGTTTTGCTCTCTCATATCTCGAAAACTCTCAATCACACCGCTTGAGCAGATACTAAAATTAGCGATTGTATAATCAGATGTCCGATCAGTCAGATAATCATAAACTTTGTAAAACAGTTTAGAAGATAACCTTTTGAAAACCCTATCTTTCCTGACTTCTCTTGCTCCAAATACGACCTCATATCCTTCCTGGGCTTTTTCATATAATCGCTTGATTTCCTCCGGTTGATCTTGAAGGTCACAATCCATAACGACCACCCAGTCTCCTTTTGTGTGATCAAGTCCTGCCGTAATCGCATGGTGCTGACCAAAATTTCTGGAAAGATCAAATCCCCTCACTTGAGGATTTTCTTCACAGATTTTTTGGATTTTATCCCAAGCTTGATCAGGGCTATGGTCATTAATTAACAAAATCTCATAATCACTGGGGATACTCTCAATCGTTCGGGTTATGCGGCTGCAAAGTTCGTCTAAACACGTGCGGCAGCCGTAGACAGGCACGACTACAGAAATCATTGCAATACCTCATACTTATTAGTGATATACCAATCTATTGTTTTTGCAAGTCCTTCCTCAAGGCTAACGTCTGGTTTCCATCTTAGCTCCCCTCTAAGTTTCGCGTCATCAACCGAATACCTTAAATCATGGCCAGGTCGATCATCCACAAAGGTAATAAGATCATCGAAACTCCTGTAATCACTTCCTTCTAATACGGTAGAAACAAGCTGGTCAAGCGTAGAACAAATCATACGGGTAAGTTTGAGATTCGTTTTTTCATTGCCTCCACCTACGTTATAAAGTTCCGACACTTTCCCGCGATGGTAGACCATATCTATGGCTTTGCAGTGGTCTTCAACATAAAGCCAGTCTCTTACATTGGACCCATCGCCATAAATAGGGATGGACTCTAAAGATAAGGCTTTTCTAATGATCGTTGGAATGAGTTTTTCCTTATGCTGTCTAGGTCCATAGTTATTGGAGCTGCTGGATAAAACTACATTCATCCCATAGGTAGTGTAGTAGCTTTTCACAAGCATGTTCGCACTCGCCTTTGTTGCGCTATAAGGATTACGCGGGTTATAAGGGCTTTCCTCGGTGAACTTTCCCTTTTCTCCTAACGTTCCATAGACTTCATCTGTTGAAATTAAATGAAACCTACGCTTAGAGATTTCTCCTTTTTCCTGCCAATCTTTTCTGGCAGCTTCAAGTAAAACACCTGTACCAAGCACATTTGAAGTGATGAATGGCAGCGCATCTTCTATGGACTTATCCACATGGGATTCAGCTGCAAAATGGAGTACACCTTGAATATCAAAATCCTTGAATACTTGGGTGACCGTTGCTTGATCCGCGATATCCCCGTGAATCCAGAAATAGTTATCCTTTGATTGGACGTCTGCTAGATTGTCAGTATCCCCCGCGTAAGTCAGCTTGTCCATGTTTACAATTTTTCGTTCTGGATATTTATTTAAGTAGTAATGGATAAAATGTGAACCGATAAACCCTAATCCTCCGGTAACTAAAAGAACTTTTGGTTTATTCATTTTCGACCACCCTCAATGACGGATGGTGATCTGATACACCCCAGTACTGCTCTACGTGCTTACGGCTGGAGATATCGATTAAATATTTTCCATAATCGTTATTTCCCATCGATTCACCGATTTCAAGCAGTTTCTCCTTTGGGAGGTATCCCATGTAATAGGCAATTTCTTCAATGCAAGCAACCTTAAACCCTTGACGCTGTTCAATGTTTTTAATGAACTCCGAAGCTTCAAATAAAGCATCATGAGTCCCTGCATCCAGCCAGGCAAATCCTCTGCCAAGCAGTTCCACATCAAGCCTGTCATTCTCTAAATATTTTTTGTTCACATCGGTTATTTCTAACTCCGCACGATCGGAAAACTGAAGTTTCTTCGCTATATTGATCACTTTGTTGTCATAGATATACAAGCCAGTTACAGCAAAATCTGATTTGGGCTCCTCCGGCTTCTCCTCTAACGAAACTACTTTTTGGTTATCATCAAATTCAACGACTCCAAAGCGTTTTGGATCTTTTACACGGTAGCCGAATACTGTTGCTCCAGAATGATTTTTCACTGCTTTTCTTAATATGTCCGTCAAACCTTGCCCGTAGAAAATATTATCGCCTAGGATTAATGTGACACTATCCTCTCCGATGAAATCCTCCGCAACTATGAAAGCGTCTGGAATCCCTCTCGGTTCTTCTTGAACTTTAAAATGTAGCGAAATCCCAAGGGACGTTCCATCCCCTAACAATTGTTTGAACCTCGGCAAATCTTCTGGTGAGCTAATAATCATGATTTTCTTGATACCCGCCAGCATCAGCATCGATAAAGGATAGTAAATCATCGGCTTGTCATAAACGGCTAACAAATGTTTATTCATACTATTGGTACTTGGAGACAATCGAGTGCCGTTTCCGCCTGCTAATATGATCCCTTTCATAGAAAGCCACCTCCGGAGGTTTAAAAGATATATTCCTTCCTATCCTATTCTCGTAAATGGCTAAAGTTAATCTTAAGAATTCTTTACGCTTGGTTTACAGAGTATTTCACGAAATAGGGAATAATTCCCATGTGTATTTAAGGCTCGAATCCGAGATATCTTGAAGGTGTTCATTCTAAACTAATGCCCCTTACCGGGAAACTTTTTATCCAAATTTATTACCTGATTAAAATGTGCTGAAAGCCCCCGTCTATTGAAAACTTGGATTCCAGGTAACTTTAATCTACCAGGCTTTTGATAATCGACGAACACCTTCATGGTTATTTAAATTATTGAGAGTGTTATAGTAGATAGAGGTAAGGTACAATTTAACAAAGTGTACCTCTGCCATTTGAATCAAAAGATTTATAATAGAACACTACTGATGTAATCAAAAAATTGGTAAATTTAAAAAGGAAAGTAATTTTGATATGTTCTCTGAGATAAGACATAGCAAACGGCCAATAAATCTACAGACTTACCACTTTTAAACCAAAGAAGCTAGTGCAATTTTCGATGATCAAAAATGGAAAGAGGTTATCTATTTGAAAAAAATCTATGAATCCAAATTCAGCATGCGTCAGGTTAAAATGTTTATGTCGTTGCTCGTATTGATTACACTTGCTGCCTGTTTTGATTCGACCAATTCAACCAATGTTTCATCTAAAGAGGAAAACGAAGTGGGAAAAACAACAAATGCAAGTGGAAAATTTTCTCAACTCGAGAATGAGTATAATGCTCGGCTCGGTGTCTATGCGATTGATACTGGCTCAAATCAGACCTTCGGATATCGACCTGAGGAACGTTTCGCTTTTGCATCCACCTACAAGGCATTGGCGGCTGCTATCGTGTTACAGCAGTCGACTATGAATGAGCTTAAGGAAGTCATTACTTATACCGAGGATGATTTGGTTTCCTATTCTCCGATAACCGAGAAACACGTGGACACAGGGATGAACCTTTTGGAACTTGCTGAAGCGGCGGTCCGGACCAGTGACAATACCGCAGGGAACCTCTTATTTAAGGTACTAGGAGGTCCTGATGGATTTGAGCAAGCCTTAAGACAAATCGGCGATAACACTACCCAGTCCGAACGATACGAACCAGATTTGAATGAATTCACCCCAGGAGATAATCGTGACACCAGCACACCAAAAGCTCTTACCACTGACCTTCAGGCATTCGCAGTCGGTGACTTACTTTCGGATGATGAGCGTGAACGGTTCACGAATTGGCTGCAGGGAAATGCGACAGGAGATACACTGATTCGTGCGGGCGCACCTGAAGGATGGAAAGTTGGCGATAAGAGTGGGGCCGGAAGTTATGGAACGAGAAATGACATTGCCGTTGTTTGGCCGCCAAACAGAGAACCAATCATTATTTCAATTATGTCCCGTCATTATACGGAAGAGGCCAAATATGATGATGCGCTAATTGCGCAGGCTGCCAAGGTCGCTCTTAACGCCCTAAAGTGAATCAAAAAAGAGCAGCAATATGGTTAATCTATTTGGGTATGTATGAATACCTCACCATTTGTTTCCCAAAATTTTTGATTCCTCTTTTATAAAAGGAACATAGCTATTTTTTGTCGAAAGTAGTAAATAAAGGAGGCATTTTTATGAAAAAACTAGTAACCATAGCCTTAACAGGCACCGTACTAGCCGGAGGAGTTTTTGCTGACATTCCTCTTGTTCAAGCAGCAGGAAACGGCCCGGACTATCAGGGACATGAGACGATCAACACCTCTATCCTCCATACATACAGCGAAATGGTAGATTTCCTTAAAACACAGGAAAAAAAGCAGTCTAATATGGAATTAGAGGTCATTGGCGAAACCGTCAAAGGACGGGATATACATTTGGTGAAATATATGCAAAACCCGGCCAACCCGACTATCCTATATATCACTCAACAACATGGTGATGAAGCATTGACAACGGAAGGTTCTTTGGATTTCATCAAGCAACTTGGTACAGGGAAGTCAAAAGGGCTCTTTGATGATGTAAATATCCTGATCATCCCTATGTATAATGCTGACGGGGCCATGGGAGATGTGAATTACGAGTTAGAAAATTACGCAGCAAGCGGTGATCGTCATCTGACACGCCTGAATGCGAAGGGGATAGATTTAAATCGTGACCATGATGCGAAAACACAGCCAGAAACACAGGCACTTCATAACAATGTATTGGAAAAATACGATATAGATTACATGATCGACCTTCACCATCAAGGAGCCCAATGGGTAAAAGACGGAAAATATGTTTCTGGTGCTATTTTCCCATCACATCCTGACCACACAGACCCTGAGGTGTTACAAGGTTCCAAACAGTTAGGTGCTGTTGTCTATGATGCCATCGAACCAAAAGGCTGGGGACACCTGGCAAACTACGCAGGGAAAGGTTCCGCTTACGATAACGGTATCAGTGTTTATGGACTTGCCCATGACTACGATATTTCTACCCTTTTACTCGAGATCCGAGGCACTGCCGATAATGCCAACGATTTCGAAGTATTAGGCCAAAAAAGTAATGGTTACCTGACGAAGCAAGCCGTTATCGCCATGGATGCGACAGCAAGAGCAATTGCAGACGGAACAATCAATGAGAAAGAGGTTTCTTTCTGGGATGACTTGCCGGTTCAGGAAGAACGGCCATATAGATGACCATGGTTAGGCGTAATCCTAAAGCTTAGTTTATCTACCCCAATGGTACCTATCCAGTCTTTGATTAAAATCGTACTTGGAACTGTAGTATTTGGATCAATAGTAGTTGTGAATCTAGCTAGTCTTGGTAGATATGTATCGGAACCTTTACAAGCCCTGCTTCTTTTTTTAACCCTAATCTTGCTAGGGATATCTGGAGTGTTTATAGGACATATAATCTATAAGTTTTCCAGCTATAATAGTTCCATTGAATTCGCAGAACAGAATGCTTCCTAGCAAAAAACAATTGATACCATAAACTTCATTATTAATAAGATGGCAGATGTGAACACCGAAAATTAATTTCTGGATAATCTAATTGAAATACATATAATAACTCCCTCTTAAAATTTCGGAGGGAGTTATTCTTAAAAATAAAATGAATTATCGAATCTAAACATGGTTCTACTATGTATACTTCAGTCCAAAGGCTATCTCCTTGGCCAAATTGCTTATTTTGAACTATTTATTACTAAGTAAAAAGAAAGCAGATAAGCCCGCTGTTGGCAGATCTTATCGATTTTTTTCTATAAACTCTTTTTCCTCTTCTGGAGTTAACACCCCATTAGCTTTACCTACCGTTCCTCTTTCTAATCTCCAACGATTGTGGTCTACATCTATCGTGGTGAAATCTCGCTTACTCCACTTATTTAATATTTCCTTATACAATTTTGCATCCATTAGATCATTATTCGTTTGAACTGCACTTCTAAGCCAGTTGATTCTTTCATCGGTCATTTCATAGAATCCCCACTTTTCAGCAGCTCTAACTTTTTGGTGACTCATCCCATGAATATATTCTTTAACATGAGATCGTCTTTTGAAACATTATCACCGAACGGGTTCAACCCTTCTTCTTTGAATTTTTCTTGTTCTTCAGATGAAACCAAACCGCCATTCTTTCTCATATTCTCTATTTCTTCTTCTTGGTTAACCTCCTCCTGTGCCGAGGAGGTCGTTTCTGAAAACAAATAATCATTTATCACATAGGCACCTGCTGCAATAACAACTAGACTAATCGCTAGTACATATGCCAATACTTTATACATCGAATCCCCCTCTCAGTTGAATTAGGATTATACTTAACAAAATTAACCTATAACAAAGCCACCCCTCTCTTTTTCAAGGTTTAATTGGAAAAATGAGTACGTGTGCGAGGCCCAGCAATCACACAGTACAAATGATAGAAGCAACAACAATTTGGTTAAAGATTACAGGGATATTGTACCAAAATAACATATAACTTCCATGGGGAAAAAACATAAAATCTAATGCATCCCGGGGTTTTTGCAAATGACAAAAAAACAGACGTCCTGAAATAAGGACGCCTGTCTTCGAACTTTATCATTAATATAATTTGTGTAGCGCTTCTTTATTAAAGGCTAACAGATCATCCATTCTACCTTCATGGACTTTCTTTACCCATTCAGGATCCATTAATAACGAACGGCCAATGGCAATAAGGTCGAATTCATCACGATCAAGTTTTTCCATTAAACCGTCAAGACTCGTTGTACCGGCACCACTGAAGTCCGTAAAGACACCATCAAGCCCTACAGAACCGACGGAAATAACCGGTTTTCCTGACAGTTTCTTCGTCCAGCCTGCAAGATTTAAGTCAGAGCCCTCAAACTCCGGCTCCCAGAATCTACGAGTCGAGCAATGGAAAATATCAACGCCTGCTTCAACAAGCGGCTGTAAGAAGCGTTCCAACTCTTCAGGAGTGTTGACCAATTTCGCTTGGAAGTCATTCATCTTCCATTGGGAGAAACGGAAAATGATTGGGAAATCTCCCCCAACTTCTCGGCGGCACGCTTCTACGATTTCCACGGCAAACTGTGTGCGCTTAACGAAATCGCCGCCATATCTGTCGGTGCGTTTATTGGTGTTTCCCCAGAAGAACTGGTCGATCAAGTAACCATGAGCACCATGGATTTCAATAGCATCAAAGCCGAGGCGCTTTGCATCCGCTGCTGCTTTAGCGTAGGATTCCACCAGCGCCTCTACTTCTTCTGTAGATGATGGTTCGTTTATTTTCTCCCCATCCAAACTTAGGCCTGATGGCCCCACCGGCCATGCCTCTTCATTTGGAAGATCCCCTTTGCTGCGAGTCATTCCTACGTGCCACAGCTGCGGGGCGATTTTACCGCCGGCCTCATGTACTTCTCTCACAACATTCGCCCAGCCTTTCAACGCCTTCTCGCCATGAAACACAGGAATATTCGCACCAGATACAGAAGCCGGGTGGTCAATCCCCGTTCCTTCTGTAATAATCAACCCGACTTCATTCTCAGCCCGTCTGCGGTAATACGCCGCCACTTCCTCATCAGGAACGTTCCCAGGTGAAAACCCGCGTGTCATCGGTGCCATTACGGTACGGTTTGGAAGATTTAATTTATCACTAGTAAAAGTTTCAAATAAAGGTTTCGTTGTTCTTTGGTTTGTCATTGTTCTGCCTCCTTTTTTAAGCGTGTATGTAATTATCACAGATTAAAAAAGGAAACGAAAGAAATCTGTTTCTGGGGCTATTTATGATTACTACGATTTGTAATCGCTCGTGATTGTAAAAATGACTAAAGCCCTTTTAGGCTTCTCATTAGTTTTCTGAACTTTTGTAGCTCTTTCAGTGGTTTAAGCAGTTAATGATAGTATACTTTTTGATGACCACATATACAATTCCAGTTATTTTAATTCAAATTCAGGAATTCTTCAATTTACTTCTTCGTTCTCATATTTACAATTGTTGGTACATAAAAGCAACTGTCCAATCAATCTATATAAATTAAGCATATTATGTGGTGAATGAAAAATTGGTTTGGAGGAGCAAATATGGCTCAATTAGGAAGTTGTATTAACAATACATACTGTTGTGTCAATGATGCTGTATGTTGCACGATTTCTTTAGAAGACACTGGTGGGATTCCAGTTACTGTATGGGAGGACGTGACAGACTTTGTAATCAATGGAACCATAATGATTGAAAATAATGGG
Organism: Halobacillus karajensis; assembly: GCF_900108515.1. GTDB lineage: Bacteria > Bacillota > Bacilli > Bacillales > Halobacillaceae > Halobacillus > Halobacillus karajensis. Next base: position 220,782 of record NZ_FNWW01000007.1, read on the forward strand.
ATAACTGACACTTCCCCGACAGCAGCACTTTATGTGAATGGTGAGGCAATTGGGGATTTTGTGCTAGCTGCTGGAGAGTGTAGATCCATCACCCTTAATGACATCAATTCAATTGGAATAGTTGGGGCTGGTACCGGCTCTTCAAATGTCAAAGTTTCTTTTTCCATAAATTATAAGTTCTAATGGTTAGTACCTTTAAATGAATCTCCCCATACCTGATAGAAAGGAAGAATAGATATATGTGTGCGCAAATCCCATTTTGTGACGACTCCTCTGATCCAGGTGGTGGAGGGGTAACCAATAACTCTATGTATGCATCAAACACTTCCGGAAGTACTATACTTGTAGTCTTAGGAGGGACAAATATACCTCTCCCTAACAATCAAGATTTAGATGGTTTTACTGTTAATGGAGCTAATAATACATTCACAGTACCGGTAAGTGGACTATATTACATTACTTATCAAATTAATACAACTTTAGGACTTTTAGGGAGAACAAGGTTGGTTAGAAATGGTTCACCTATACCTGGATCGATTTTATCCCCTGCTATTTCTACCTCAGATTATAACAATGACCTTATTTTATTTTTAAATGCAGGGGACAACATTTCCCTTCAGTTTTTCGGATTAATAGCCACTGTTGTCTTAGTAGGAGGAGGAGCCACGGGAGCTGCATTAACGCTGATTCGTTTATCTTAAGGCTAAGAAGACGCTAAACATCAGTTGGTGACAGTATGTAATCATTCTCAACATTTTCAGTTAGAGTGGTTTGGGATAGAAGGGGAAGTTAAGAATTAGAAATGCAGCATTGGTAAATTGATAATTAAATACAGCTCCCCTTTCTTTTGTTCATTACTAAGCTTCTTGGAGTACAAAAGTTCCCTTGTACACTAAAAGTAGTGTCAAGTACACTTTGGATACTTTGGCCTAGGCTATTATACAGATTTCACAGCAAGATTTTTTATGATGAACCACCGGTATACAGCTAAAGCTCGTGATTTCACACTCAATTCTGGTTCCTTCAGGTGCGCATAAAAAAACTGTTCTGTAAAAGAAAAAGGAAGGATCTCTTTGCATACTTCTTCATTATTCTGTTGCAACTTAATAACGACCCAGCCTTCTTTTCGCAGAACCACCCTTTGGAGTTCAATAGTTTCACCATCTGGCATTAGAAACTCTTCTACCAGCCGTCCATTTCGTTGATGTACTTCAGAACACTCTAAATAACAAATATCAAATATCCCTTTCTAATTTTTCCCCACTGGAATCCACTAAGTAGCATTCTAAAGTGTCTTCTTTAAAAGTAAAAGGCACTGCATGCTTTTGATGTAAACTTAGATGGTATTCTCCCCTACATATCCCTGCTTCATCAGCACATCTCACTTCTAGAGATTGTAAATCCTCGAATGTTTGACTTCTTATTTCCCCCTGGGTAACTGAGAAGGTATGATTTCCATTTAAAAGAACGTCTAGCTTCCCACCACCCTGACTGAGACTTACTGTGATTGTACCGGTGTTTATAATGTTAAAGCTTTGATTGGTCCATAACCTTTTTGCTCCTGTAGACCAAGAAACTTTAAACGTATTACAAATACGGTCAGTATTCATGCAGCAATCTGATAATTTAAAACATAACTGAAATTTGATTCTTTCGAAATCCAATCAAATACCTGAGGTGCTTTTAGGCATATATCCTCCATAGGCTTCGTTCCTTTATAATTTATGATGTATTTTATGAACCTATTTCCCGTTATGTGAAAAAAGGAATGGACTTTAAATTTTATAGTGTAAAGAGAAAAAAACTTTCACACTGGTGGCATCCGTTCCTCCCGACACTGCTACGACATAAAAGTCCATATCTTGAACGTAATCGAATCACATTCACCAGGCAGATTAAAGGAGACTCGATTTTAAGATATTCTTATAAAAAGCTGAGTACCATCAGAACAAATGAGAAAAGGAATGCCAATAAAACTAATACTACAATTATAGGTGCTACCAGCTTTAAAAATCCTCTCTCTTTGTTTTTAAACCCTAAAAAACTAAATATAAGGCTAAGTAAACCAATGATTATAGCAGTAATAAAAAATACTTGTATCAGAATTTTCATCGCACCTTCAGGATTTGTCGGTGCAATCTCGTAGGACATAAAAATGGTCGCAGCACATATAACGCTTAATATAACAGACCATTTGCTGTATTTTTTAATCATTTGTCCACCTCCGCATTCGCATAAAAACATTTCCCTAAAAATAGGTAATTAATTTTATTCAATATTTACTTCAAACAGTTAAAAGAGGCATATTTTGAGTCGGTTAAGCCTCCCCTAGCTAAATAATCAAGATTAAATAAATTTAACACCCAATAGATTTTATGGTGTTCCGTCAGTTATGTATTAATAAAATATCCGGCAAACAATAAGATAAAAATCTAAACAGCATAATAATATTAAGTGCTATTCACCAAAAATTCCGCTTGCAAATACGATACCAGCCGGAGCTATAGTAAAAGGCCACATCCACAAATGGATTAGAGGTTTGAACTACTATATTTGGGAACCAAACAGCCATAAAAACTATTAATGCACCCTCTCTAACAACAATAAATTTTCAAAATAATCTTATCCATCATTTAAGTGAACTATTGCAACTACCAATGATTTCAAATCGGATAAAAAACTCATAAAAAAGAGGCTTAGCTTTACTACAGATAAGCCCCTAATCCTTAAGATACTCATCAATTCATGTAATTGGTACCTTTGTAAGGCCACTTATTCTACAGATCTATATTTCACTAAGAAAGGAAGTAGTAAAATAAAGATCACACTGTAAACAATCATTATTATTATGGCATTAGAGATTGAGAGAGAGGATTTTATATTAACGAAATAAGTAAAAATACCAATAGGTACCACTATAAATAAAGATAGAAACAATCTAGAAAAAGTAGTAATTCTATGCTCTGAACCACATACATTACATTTAATTGGTTTGTATGCTACATTTAGTGAAACAAAAACTTTAGCCCAACTAAAACGAGCCTTGCAATAATTACACTGTTGAATAAATGTTCACCCCCGAAAAGCTTAGTTAAAACTTACTAGAACTTTAAACTAACGTGCCAGTTAGCCTAAAAACTTTTCCAACTTTATTTCGTCTCTGATAGGAATACCATCGTTACCTTCCAAGGGAATTTCAGGTTTCAACTTCCTTGCTTCTTCAACTGCATTTCTAAATATCCTTGCTAAAACATAGCCTCGCTTTTGGTAAAACTTAAGCGCTAACAAATTATCATTAGTGGCTATAAGGTTTATGTATTTACATTCATTCTCTAATGCAAATCCCTCTACTGCTTGTATAAGAGAAGTCCCTACCCCTTTATTTTCTTCTATACTATCTAATGAAATAATTTCGCATTCGTTGTTGGTAATTATGTAAGTAATTAAACCAATAACTTCCGTGTTATTATCTAATACCGCATACCCATTCAATTTACTACAATCATAAATTCCAGAAGAAATAACCATTTCTGTACTACCCCAATGCTTCTTAAGAAACGCAATTACTTTAGCCTGGGAAATTTCACTTATTCCTACAACCTCCATTAATGAACCTCCAAGATATTTAAAATATTACCCATTCTCTAAAATGCTCAAATTAGTTAAAAAGCTAAATACAGCTATGCATTTGTACAAAGACAAATACTCTATTGAGCAATCGCCTCCTAAATTATATCGTACTATTCAGTTTAGTTCTTAACACTTCATCAATTACGAAATAACCAACAGCAACTGGTAAAGCTAAATAAAAGGTTATCTGGAAGTAACTATTTTCAACAAAGATAGCAGTTAACAGTAAGGCTATAATAATATGTAGAATGAACCGTAATGAAAAGCTATGAAAATTGATCTTATTTTCAAGGTAGCCAATGAAAATTGATAAAAGTGTCCCGCATAAAACTGCAATAGTTAAAATAAAGAGAAAAAAACCGACGTAATCAGATACAGGCCCTTTAGAAATAAAACTATATAAAGGAACTGAAACTATTAGAGTGATTAAAGCTGTTAAAAGTTTTCTTTTTACCATCGCCTTCTCCTTTTACTAATCCTTATTGTTTGTATTTAATTATTTGATTTCAGACCCCGATTATTTAAGGATCGGTTTCAAGATTAATTGAACTTTGAACTGTTTTTATTAGACTTTATTATTCAGTTCTTTGGAAAAAACTCTCCTATGGTTGAAGATGGTATCCTTTTTCCCTTGGCTTCACATATCTCATAATCCATTGATTAGTGTTTTGCTCATTATAACTATTCCTCCGTCTATTAATTAAAGTTTTCTCCTTTTAATGAGTTTTTTGGCATAAAAAATACCAGTTATTTCTTGCATCAACCGTAGGGAAATTATCATGGGGTGTGGTTGACTATGAACCTACACCTATAATAATTATAAGTAATATAAATCATGCATATGAAGGTGAAAGCATTGGCAGTTCCCCATATACTGTTCGTCTATTTTTCTTAGAAACCTTGAAGGTTCGCTAGAGAATAGACTTCTATACAAGCAACAGTTATAAAACAACATAGAATGATAAGGAATTAAAAAATAAAGGAGAGATATGGATGAGCTCATGTCATTCAAAAGGAAAAGGAAATTGCGTCCGAGAAGTCCTCGATGAAATCATTAAAGCACAAGATGAGGTGGCGAGCCGCGACAACTGCTGTGACGTAAGTTGTGAGCGTTCTATTCGTGAATTGCTCTCACCGACAGGAAATGGTAATGGTAATGGCCCAACAATAGTTCCATTCATTTTGTACTGTAAAGATTGCAAGCCTTTTATCGGAAGTTCAGTGGTTCGACGTCAACTAGGTATGTCTCCAAACTTTGCTCTGGAATGTTTGGAATCACCGATTTTCAAAGCGAAAAAATTTGTAGATGGAAAGAAAGACTGTGTCAAACTTGAACTTTTGATTCCAGTTACTCAAGGCGGTTCACAACCTGGTCCATCCGGAAAGAGAAACCGTGTTTGCGACTATTTCCCGGGTGGTAGTGTAAGAAACCTTCGTTCTACAGGTGTTTGTATCACAGTAGACCTTGACTGTTTCTGCAGCATTACTTGCTTGGAGCCTACAACACCATTGATGGCTACTCAAAAAGAAGTGAATGACGCTGTAAGATGCGATCACGAAGACTAATCGTAGAAGAAGCGTGCATGAAATTCTCATGCACGCTTTTTTGATGAAACTAGAGGAATAGACTACTTACGTTTTATTATCTACCCCTAAAAAACCTCTCAATAGACAACCTTGAACTACTTAGAGGCTTTTTCTTACCACTATTATTTGAAAAAATCAGTCAAGACTATTTTATAAGATTACAAAAACCTTTCATATCCGGGGTTAAGATATTAGCACATCATGCCACCATATACTTAAATTATAACTTATTTGAGTGAAACTAATTATACCTTTAAAAAATTGGAATATGATAAGGTTTTTTATTGTCCATTAATCCCTATAAATGATGATTGGTATCCAGTCGAAATGGGACTTCATAAATAAGCGTATAGAGATTGTTAATGAGGAAACAAATAATTAAAAGTGGCAAAAAACCACCAAGGAGTCCTTGTTGGTTTGCTAATGTCTTAAATCTTTTCCCTAAATTCCTTTCCAGATATCTGAAATTCTAAATCAGCTACATTTTCTATAAATTTCTTATCATGGGTTATAAATAAAATAGTTCCTTCATAAGCGGATATTTTCAAACATGCGATTCGCTTTTGCCTTAGATTTTTTCTTTGCTATGGAAGCATGGTCCGCGAACTTCTTTGCTTTATTCATTTTTCTTAAGCTGCTTTCTCAAGACGTGTCTTCTCTTTCAAGTATTGTTCATGAGCCTGGTTTTGTTGCATCATTTATTTCCCATATGGTGGCCACAAGTTCATCGAGTACAGCGCGGTCGTGGCTTGATCATCATTAATGCTCCATAATAATACCGAAGCTCCTCCAGTAAAAACGAGGTGCCATCCTAATCCAAATGGGTCGTCGGGTCATCAATCAATAGACACTCGTAATAATGCGTAAAAAGTTGAGCGAGTTTCATCCTCGTCTCTTCCCCTCCACTAACGGCCTCCGAATGTTTAGGTACGTGCCACTTTCCTAACAGCTTAGGGTCAGCTTCGTTAACACTTGGACCTTCCACCTGTTCAAAATAGCCGAAGTCTGCGTGTCGGTCGATCGCCCCCTCCATTCGTAGGCTGCACGAACCTGCAAGCAATTTTAACAATGTGCTCTTTCCTCCCATTTTTTCCGACGATTCCTATTCGATCAAATTGATGGACAGCTAGACGATCAATCTGCAGTATGACATTGGACATATTGAACCATTGTTCTAAAAACTATACTCGATTGTTATTCTGTCAAGGAGTTTATAGTTGTTTTATGATTTAATTTTAAATTCTTTCTTAAGCGTTTCATTTGAGGGGGGGTAAAGATTCCTCTCAATACATTATTGGCTTTAGCCTTTGGATACTTCAGGTACTCCGCTAACCCCTTAAATGCTTTAGCTTCCCTCTTTTCAAGATTTCTTCATCCTTTTAATTTTAACCATGGCAGAGTCCACTTTCGTCGCTGGAAATTAATTTAGAAATACCTTTTACATACTGAATATCAAACCACTTCCTCCATACTAACACGTAGGAATCCTTCATATATTTCGCTATGAACCTCTTTGCAGCACCTTTTCCCATTACCATAATACCTCTTTGGAACGATGCTGACGGGTTAATCATCAACTCCACCGCTAAAACCCTTTTGGCTTTCTGGTTTAAAACGGTCGTTAGGGCCCCTTTACCTGCTCCTAGCTCTAAAACCGTTTCATCAACAGGGAGGATGAGGCTAGGGAACTCCTCCTAACTGGATTTTTAGAAAACTTCGGTTTTATCGATTATTAACTGATGATGCGACAGGAGTGATTACGAAAGCAGATGATCGATTGGAAGGATGGATGGCACTTTCCTACTCATTGTACGTTTCCAGCACCAGTATTTCATACCCGTAGGAAAAAGCCATGTTTTCCAGCTAGCCAGCATTTTTCTTCTGTAAATTTCTTTCACTAACATCCATCCCCACTCCCTGTTTTTACCTGGGATACGACTACCAGTGAAGTAAGCTTGGAAAAGGTTGTCCATTCGGATGGGCATAAAAGAGGTTTGTGTATCGCAATCAGAAGGGAAAAGACGTGCTGATTGGATTAAGGGAATTTTTAGGAATTAGTTTATTGTGAGAGTTCCATGAGACTGAAGCACAAGAAATCAGTCCAGGTGTTTCAAAGATACTTATTCTATATAAATAAAAGCAGGGAGTGCCTCATGACACTCCCCTTGTTTTCATTTTTCAGATTAAAGAATATCCAGCCTAGCAATTAGAGCTAAAAGCACCTGCAATAGCACCTGAGCGTTAACCGCTATATCAGTATCTGTAGTTGACACTTTGACTCCACGTGAATTTTCAATATACGTCTGCTGTTGATTCACCTGGCTGGATTTAATCTTCTCAAAAAGATCCTGTGTTACCAAATCCGCCTTACTACTGTCTGCAATCGATACGCTTATAATTAACGCAATTGCAGCCTGTAGTCCAACTTGAACATTCAGAGCTGCTTGAGTATCCGTAGTCGTCACTTCAACGTCACAGGAATCTTTAATGAAAATCGATTCAAAAGACTGTTGGTAGTTTTTGATCTCCTGATTTGCATCCTGCGTATCATTCTGATCAAATGGATGACACATTTTAGGATCTAAAGCGTTCCACTTTGGCTTACAGGTTTTTTTACCAGTATTATAGACAGGTCTCCCATTGGAATACATTACTCCCATGATATCCCCTCCTCTCTAATGGCTATACCATTTGTATATGTGGGAAAGGCCCTTTTTGCGAAGGCTAACAACCACTTTCCCCAAAATAAAACTATTTCTCTTTCGTTGTTTTATTAAGAGCTTCCACACTTTGCTTGAGGTCCTCTACAATCTTCCTTAGTTGTTCTTTTTCTTCTTCCTCAAGACTTGTTCCATCAATTTCAGCATTGTGACGTTTCAGTGTCGTCCCTACCAGCATATCAATCAATTTCTCTGATGCATGTTTGATTTCTTTATTACTCACACCGCTCACCTCACTTCCTAATTAATGAGGGTTACATTTCAACCTCTTCTCTTAGGAAAAATCGACCTTCCGTTTTAATGAAATGTACACCTTGTCATACCTTATGTATTTATCAGGGAAGAAGGAAGGGCTGTTATTAGAAAGATGCAGGATTAGTTCACTCCTCTTTATCCTGAATGGAAAGGCGAGACTTTGGGGTCTGTGCCTGCCCCCCGTCCATTACCACTTTAGCAGAATGGGGGTTAGGCATCATGCTTTTCTAATCTGCTCCGTCAGCATAATAGCGATAGGCATGATGCAGTATCGCCCTTTTTCCCTGAAGCCTCGAATTTAAAGAAATAAAAAGAGGGGGATTATTATGCCTCTTGTCGGAAGCCGTAGAACCGCCCCCTTGTTTCCACTTTAGCACCTTTTCAACTATTGTGAGTGCAGAAGAATCAAGCACTAGTAGTTTTGGAGCTCGCACAGCATCATATGATAGATTCTACGGATGATGTACATGTATAATCAGCCAAAAGTCTCGATGCCCTAGTAGAATTCCACTGAAGGGGAGTTACAGTTTCGTCTACGGAATACACAATGGATATTTTACTTACAGCTATACAATCAATGTTTTAAACACACATCCTCCATTTAATTGAAATGTTTGCAGCTTGTAGAGAAACCTCGTGTTTTTCTACAAGCTTTTTCTTGCTTCCACAGGAAAGTCGAATCGTTCACTTGGAGATCCAAGCGGTTTAAGTAGGGCTTGGAATTATGGGTATTTCCAGGTGGCACGTGAACATCCGTAATAATGTTGTACTTCAAAACCGTCGTACAGTGGTCCAGATAAAGAACCTCCGTCTTATTTTCCCGATATAAATAACCGCTTTCTGGATCGGTATCACTGACTTTTACTTCCTTAGTTTTCTTCACCCCTTTCTTTTCTTTGAGAGTTTTTTTTCCGTGGTTCTCCCGATCCTCCAAGGCAGCTTCATTGAGTTCATCGATATAATCCACCGTTTCTGCATGGATATCTTGTTTGGAGAATTTCTTCTTATTGGCATTAGCTTTCAAGAGAGCAGAGACGGTAAAGAGCACTCTTAACGGAACCATACTGTGGTTCATCGCCTGAAGCACGATTTCATCGAAGACCTCCTGAAAGATGTCGGTATCTTTGAAGACGCATTGGACGGTTCAAAAACCAACGATAAGCGACATTCGTTTGAATTTGACGTTCCAATTCACGCTCGGATAATGCCATAAAAATAGCCGATAAACATCATCTTAAATAAAAACAGGGGGGCCAACGATGGACGCCCGTTATCTTTTCCGAATAGAAGGGACGGGTTTTTCATGATATCATTTTACCTATAACAACCCTCCTAAAGATGTCACCTGTTTAGGTGATTTGAATACCAAACTTAAAATGCCCCCCAAAATAAATTCCCTAGGATTAGGCGCAGGATCCACACGTAGAATTACTTTCAATTATGTCCAACTTCTGCTCAGCATGCTGGACTCTTTGCATGGTTTGAGTTTACTCTTTCTCCAATTCATCCATTTTATAATCCAACTTATTAAACTCTTCACGAATAACATATTCATACTTGACCTCCTTAAATCGATGTAAAACATCGAAAGTTAATCTTCCTAAAAAATAAGTAAGAGGCGCACTTATGAAAGCGGCGGCCTCTATTATGACCTAACCTTAAAAAATTCTTTCCTATTTTTCCACCCCAAATATTTTTCTAGAAATGTAATGAATATTTCCTTTTACTTGTGAAAAGATAACCCTGAATTTAAAATTCAGGAGGGATAATCCATGCATAAAAAAGTGATTTATCTAATTTGTTCTTTTTCCTTAGCCACAATGATTTTCAGTGGTTCCGTACTGGCTAACACAAATAACGACAATGGAAATAACGGTGCCGTCAATATGGGCAATGACGTCAATGAAGACGTCAGAAACGTTGCAACAGGTAACGATGATGATACAGATTGGGGCTGGATTGGCCTAATTGGTTTAGCCGGTTTACTTGGATTACGCCGTCGGGAAACTAAAGACTAATTATCTTGAAGAGGCCTCAAGGGCCTCTTTTTGACATAAAAAAACGCCTATTCGGCGTTGAACTTTCCTCTTTAATCACTTTTGGCGTTTATCTCAGGCATCTCCCTTTTGCAATTCCATCAACCAGCTTCTAGAAGCATGTTGTGATTTGTTAAATCGGCCACCTTTTGCTTATAAATTCTCCAGCTGAAGTGAACGTTCTCGGACGAGCTAACCGTCCCTGCGTTTACAATGCCAATCATGTCCTCCCCTGTCACGCCGAGAGTTCCGTCTATAGTCGTGTTACCGGACGTTCCCGAAAGACGTACTAGACCACCAGAATATCTCATCGGTATTCAACATCAAGTTCCTACCTGCAGGACCACGATCCCTTTTTCACCTTTAATCTTCGACCACTTGCAATCATCGAGGTTATACTTTCCTAAGTAAATTCCAACTCGGCCCCTCACCGATTTCAGCTTTTGCATCCAGAAACACTGAATTAAATGCATATTTTCTCAACTTAAGGGCTTCAAATAATATTATGAACTTAAACATCGAACCACCATTTGGAGGCAAGATTTACCCTAACATATAGCTTGAGTCATCAGAACTATAAGACATAAACGTTCAAACGTATAACCTTTGAAAGGGAAAGAAAACGGCTAATAAGTTAGGGTGGCACCTTGTAGCAGAATAGTCAAATGAAGATTTCCAACAATCTTTATTGTTTTCGCTTGAGCTTTATTTCACTTGAAGTTTTAACTAAAATTAATTAGGATGACGTCCATTCCCCTCCGTTAACATGAAGTGTTTGACCAGTTACAAAACGCGAATCGTCTGAAGCAAGATAAACATAAGTAGGGGCAAGTTCAAATGGCTGACCTTGACGCTGCATTGGGTTTTCAACAAGCGTAACCTGGTCCGCAGAGAAACTTGCTGGTATGAGGGGTGTCCATACCCTTCCAGGAGCAACCGCGTTTACCCGGATACCTTTGTCTACAAGATTATTTGCCAATGCACGGGTGAAACCAACAATAGCTCCTTTAGTCGCTGTATAATCAATCAATTGTTTGTTCCCTATATACGTCACAACAGAAGTTGTATTTATTATCGAACTACCTACATTTAGATACGGAAGTGCTGCTCGAGTTGTGTAGAAATGTGAGTAGAT
>NZ_FNWW01000023.1 GCF_900108515.1 Halobacillus karajensis
AGATCTACTTGTTCTTTTGATAAACCTGCTATTCTTGGAAAGCTTCTATTTATAAAGTGCATGTGTTGAGTACCTTTGCTGGTTTGATATTCAACAGTGAACTTTTTGTTTTTTTCATATTTCTTTCGGATATGTTTGGCATTCGTTCTGTACTTTGATGCAAAAGTTTTAAGCATCGAATAGTACATGAAATAAGAGAAGCGATGCATATGGTTGCTCACGTTTTCAGCTAGTCGAAAATAGTTATACAATCCTCTGATTTCACTATTATATTGTGCGACAATTTCGATGTCTTCACTATGTTGAAAGTAGCCCCTGAATTTTGGTTTCCACGTTCCATCAGCACACATTTTAATGGCTTTATATTTTTGGAGCTTGTCTACCCATGCCTTGTGGGGCATTTTAAGCTTCACTTTCCCATTCAGTAACCTTTGCTTCCTTCCCAGACGATTCCGACGGAATGAATGGTTTTTTACGATTTCGATTTCATACCCTAAAAAATGTGCTGATTTGTTGGACGCATGGGTAATTAACGTTTTTTCCATAGATAACTCAAGATTTAACTTTTTTGCCAAGTAAGTGGCAATATCATCCCTAACCTGTTTAGCATCCTTCTTTGATCCTATAATCCCGATAAGAAAATCATCTGCGTAACGAACATATGATAACCTTCGGTATTCTGAATCCATGGGATTACTGTAGCTTGTTCGAAGCAAGGTTTCTTCAACCTGTGTTAGTTGCTTCTTTAGCTCATCGACAGCTTGGTTATTTCCTTGTTCATAGGCTTGTTTTATTTCTTTCTGGATATCTGCACTTTCTGAGCTTAATTGTCGATATTTAGGGTTTCTTCTACGTTTCCTTCCGACATTAAATTGGTCCCTATATTCTTTTATATAAGTATCCAATTCGTTTAAATAGATATTGGAGAGTATGGGACTAATGATTCCTCCTTGCGGCGCTCCACTATATGTTTGATGAAACTTCCATTCCTCTACATATCCAGCCCGCAGGAATTTCCATATAAGATCTAGGAATGCTTCATCAGCAATCCTTTTTCTTAGGATTTTTATGAGGGTATGGTGTTCAATGTTGTCAAAAAATCCCTTGATATCCCCTTCCACAAACCATTTGCTCCCTGTGAACGTACGTTTAATCTCTAACAGGGCGCTGTGGCAACTCTTCTTCCCCTGATAGGCATGAGATGAGGAGGAGAAAGAGGGTTCAAATATAGCCTCCAATATCAAACGAATAACTTCTTGGACCAATTTGTCGCAAAAGCTCGGTATTCCCAATGGTCGTCTTTTGCCATTTTTCTTCGGGATATAAATCCTCTTAGAAGGATAGGGTTGATAGCTCTTGTTTCTTAAAACCTTAATCAATTTGTCAATCTGATCCATGGAAAAACCATCAATAGACCGTTGGTCTACCCCAAGGGTTAGAGCACCATCATT
>NZ_FNWW01000009.1 GCF_900108515.1 Halobacillus karajensis
CAGATTCAAAAGAACTGCACGGGCTACGTTATTGTCGCTTGCGCGGAAAAGAGAAAGTGAAGGAACAGGCGCTGATGACGGCCGCCTGTCAAAATATGAAAAAGATTGCCCTCCATTTAGCTAGGGTAAGTTAGATGGAGGAGAGTCTTTTTTGGCTATAAGCTAGAGCGAAGGAGCACAGACCATGACACTCCTGCGGAAAAACGGGCGATCCGAGACCCCGCAGTGTGGGTTTCACGAGGAGGCTCGGGCGTTCGTCCGCGGAAAGGGAATGGTCTGTGCTCCTGGAGGCAAGAAAAAAGCTTGTAGAAAAACACGGGGTTTCTCTACAAGCTGAGCCAACCTTTTAAAAGGTTGGCTTTTTATTATTGGTTTGTATTTAGTTAAAAGTGATTTCTTGGACTTTATCTCCGTCGAGTCCCTTAATAACTTCTACAATCAAACGCACAGCATTTTCAAAATCATCCCGGTGTAGCATCGCTGCATGAGAGTGAATATAACGTGTAGCAATGGTAATGGATAGTGCCGGCACTCCATCATGACTCAAATGAATGGAACCAGAATCTGTCCCCCCTCCTGCAAGCGAATCAAATTGATAAGGGATGTCATTTGCATCTGCTGTGTCCGTAACAAAATCACGTAAACCTTTATGGGAAACCATGGAGGCATCGTAAAGGATGATTTGCGGCCCTTCTCCCATTTTGCTTGAAGCATCTTTATCTGACACTCCTGGTGTATCCCCTGCAATACCAACATCAACCCCAAACGCAATATCTGGATTGATTAAGTTCGCAGATGTTCTTGCCCCTCGCAGACCGACTTCCTCCTGTACCGTTCCAACACCGTAAACAACGTTTGGATGTTTTTCACCCTTGAGCTGTTTCAGCACTTCGATAGCAATGGCACATCCAATACGGTTATCCCAGGCTTTAGCTAATAACATTTTTTCGTTTTTCATTTGTGTGAACTCAAAGTATGGTACGACTGAATCCCCTGGTTTTACACCGAATTCCATAGCTTCTTCTCTGCTGGAAGCACCGATATCAATAAACATATCTTTAATATCTACCGCCTTTTTGCGTTGTTCTGGAGGCAGGATGTGTGGGGGTTTCGAGCCAATAACACCCGTGAGATCACCGTTACGTGTCATAATTGTCACACGCTGTGCAAGCATGACCTGGCTCCACCATCCACCAACTGTCTGAAAGTAAACATATCCATGGTCATCGATACGAGTAACCATGAACCCTACTTCATCTAAGTGGCCAGCCACCATAACGCTCGGTCCCTTTTTATTACCAACCTTTTTCGCGATCAAACTGCCTAAATTATCTGTGAAAACTTCATCTGCATAAGGAGTGATGTATTGCTTCATAACATCACGTGCTTCTCTCTCATTTCCTGGCACGCCTTTAGCGTCAGTCAAATCTTTCAACATTTGTAAGGTTTCATCTTTTTTAGCCATATGTAATGGTTCCTCCTTTTCTTTTCCAATGATATTATAAACCTTTTAAAGCGATTTCACAAAATATTGTGTCCATTTGAATCCTAATACCCTTGATCTTGTCGTTCAAAATTAATAGCATTCTTTTTTTCGTAAGCTTCTATTAATTCTTGCTCGGTTATACCTAAGGACCTCCCCAGTGCCAAATAGGAAGAGAAAGCCGCTACATAGGACTCTTTGTCTCTGTTTTCTCTCATTGTTTCTACACACTGATAAACACGAAGAAAGGCCTTCGTCACAGATTCACTGTTTTTTAAAGGTGAAAAAGCATATCGGTGACCTAAATCTAAACCTAAAGAGAGCAGAAAATGAACACCATCCACATACTCTTCCAAGATCACGGTTTTCTCGCTCGGCCCTTTTTTACTCCAAAATTTGAAGCATCTTGTTTCATTGGCAAGCTCCCCTAATTCAACAAGCAAAGCCAAAACTTTCTCCTCTACCTTGTCGCCCCTTTCAATTTGGTGCTGATCCTCTATATATTCATCTAACTTTCTTTGCATATCGTATAAGAAATTCCAATTCATCTTAGACTCCTCCATTTAAAAATTTGCTCATTTAATGTATCATTTTTTGAAACAAAAGGATATGCTCGTACGTATGGAAACATAGAACAAATACAGGGAGACGATAGAAATGATCATCCTTTTATTTCGGTTGCTTTTACTAATCGCCATCGTTTTTATAATTTATACCGCCTATAAGTTCATTATCAATCCTAGAAGAAAACTGGAACTCGCGCGAGATAAGAAACAATTTTATTTTCATGATAACAAGGAAAATACGAAAGAAAACTTCCTTATGACATTAAAAGGTCATGTATTCGAAGGGGAGAAGTATTTAGGAACGACAGAAGATTCTTTTGAAGTAATCAATATCAGTGTGAGTGCCCATAACCCTGAGAAATTACAAGGCTTGGACAGAGAGGATATTTACTTTATGGAAAAGGAAATCCTTATCCGTTACCCTCATGCTTCTATTGAATGGAAATATCCAATCAACCGCTTAATCATTCAGCCGTTAAAAGGAAATCACGATTAAAAAAACCTCACTCTATAGAGTGAGGTTCCTTAAGGACTTGTTTGGAAAAAATCACGCCATAAAAACACTTCATATTTTTTACGGATAATAAAACACAACCCAATTAATCCCCCCGAAAAGAGGATCATCACTGGAATTGAGAGTAAAGAGATCCACTGCCCAATTGATGTATAAATAACCGCGAGTGGCAGGTTTGCAAATAACGATGATTTCGCATATTCCTTAAAATCCGTACTGATTTCCAACAAACAGTAGGAAAGTAAGTGGAAATGAATGAAGGGTATCAGTCTTAAAATGGCTACTTGCTTAACAGTTAAATGAGAATGTTTGTTCAACCATCTCTCTTTTAAGGATCGCAACTTCTTCAACCCGGATGGGACGAGCCGTATGGTGCGGTAAAACAATAAACTAGAAAGCATGGTTCCTACCACGGAATAAGCACTTCCAACGATGGGACCGAATAGAACACCTCCTGTAATGCAGACGAGCATAACAGGTAAAAATAAAAAGGGTCGTAATAAATGAATACCAATAAATAAGAGCGGTGCCCAGGCTTCTTGATGTTCCATCCATGCAAAAATTGCACTTGCTGTTTCGCCCATATCATCCCCCTCCCTGTCTACATAATATGACAGGAGCCCTAGAGATAGAACTGATTTAACAAATACACCACTAGTGCTATGTAAAATAAGGTTAAAGCTGGAAATCCATACTGAAATGATGAGTGTTTTGTCTTATGTCTGAATAAGCTCATCCCTAGCCAGCCCCCAAAAGCGCCTCCAAGCATGGCAAATATCCAAAGTTTCTTTTCACGAATGCGCCAAGAACCCCTTTTGGATCTTCGCTTATCCACCCCCATCATCACAAATAGTAACAAGTTGATTATAATCGCATACCCTATAAGCAAAATTGCTATATCCACTTATCTCTCTCCCTATATAACCGATTTAATTATTTCTCTACCACCAATTATCCCCTATCCGAACACAAAACTAATATTCCAAATATACCTCCTATAACCAGCCCCTTCAAATTCGATACATTTTGTGTGAGAAGAGGGGGGACGGCTCGCTTTCCGTCGATATGTGGTGAGCTTCCTAAGGCTTCGCCTTCCGGATCTCACCTATTCGTTCATCTAAAGGATGTTCAACGAAGGTTGGGACGTCCTGTGCCATAATCGAACACAAACACTCGAAATCAAGCCTTCCATTTAGCTGAGAATAAGGAGACCACTCGTTATTTTTAAAATACTATATATAAAAAGAGCCATTTCCTACCGAACGGAAATGGCTCTTCAGTGTGTACGCTTTTTATTACTTAAGGGCAGACTTAGCTTGCTCAGCCAAGCTTGCAAATCCCTGCTCATCATTAACAGCAAGATCAGCTAGCATCTTACGGTTTACTTCGATGCCTGCAAGCTTCAAACCGTGCATTAAACGGCTGTAGGAAATGTCGTTCAAACGCGCTGCAGCGTTGATACGAGCGATCCATAGCTTACGGAAGTCGCGTTTTTTCTGACGACGGTCACGGTAAGCATACTGACCTGACTTCATTACTTGTTGTTTTGCAGTTTTGAATAGTGCGTGTTTTGAACCATAATAACCTTTTGCTAGTTTAAGGACACGGTTACGACGTTGACGTGTCACTGTTCCACCTTTTACTCGTGGCATGGTAATCCCTCCTATTTATGTCGTTCTATATTAGTCTTTTGGAAGCATGTGCTTGATGCGGCGGTAGTCTCCAGCAGAAACTAGTGCATCTTTACGCAATTTACGCTTTTGTTTTGTAGATTTATTCGCAAACAAGTGGCTTGTGAAGGCGTGGGAACGTTTCACTTTACCTGTTCCAGTCTTTTTAAAGCGTTTTTGAGAACCTTTATGGGTTTTCATTTTTGGCATGTGAATTTCCTCCTTTTACTTGATACAATCACTTACTTCTCATTTAGAGGAGCAAGCATTAAGAACATACTACGACCTTCCATTTTAGGCTTGGTCTCAACTTGAGCAATATCTTTGCACTCTTCCGCCATGCGTTCAAGTACTTTTTGTCCAAGTTCTTTGTGTGTAATCGCACGACCGCGGAAACGGACAGATGCTTTCACTTTGTCACCTTTTGACAAGAACTTACGTGCATTACGAAGTTTTGTATTAAAGTCATGATCTTCGATCCCAGGGCTGAGACGAACTTCCTTGACTTTGATGACTGTTTGTTTCTTACGAGCCTCTTTTTCTTTCTTCTGCTGCTCGAAACGATATTTACCGTAGTCCATCACTCGGCAAACCGGAGGCTTCGCATTTGGTGCCACCATAACAAGATCAAGATTCGCATTCGCTGCTATATCTAATGCTTCGTTACGTGATTTAACTCCAAGTTGCTCACCATTCACGTCGATTAGACGAACTTCACGGGCACGGATTTTTTCATTAACGTTCATGTTATCCTTGCTAATATCGAGCCACCTCCAACTAATTTTAGAAAACTTATATGAGATCTGTCATCGACAAGATTTCCTAATGCAATAAAAAAAGTGTCGGTACACATAATGCACCCACACGTCTCCTAAAATATCAAAGGAATAAGTGACCTGCCAACTGCTTTTTGCGTCGATCAGGTGAGAAGCGGGTGCTCCTACTTGTCTCTAGATCCGTTCATTCAGTTACCTAAACTATAATAGCATGCTTTATGATACATGTCAACAGTCAAAACCGCCGACATGACTACTTAAATTAGGATAAAGGATGATTGCTTAAAAATCAAGTTTTTTTAGATCTACCCTCTTCCTCATTTGTTGCCTAACATTACGTCTACAATAGTGATTCCGAAACGGCTGCATATAAATAATGAAGAAAAAGACCGTAAACCTTAATAAGTTTACGGTCTATCTCCCTTATTTTCTTAAGAGTTTTTGGTCAATTTCATTGCTGATTTCTTGTTTAAATGTTTCAAGTGGTTTAGTTTCAGAATTCTGTTCTCCGTAGCGACGTACGTTGACCGCGTTGCCTTCGATTTCTTTATCACCGATTACTAACTGGAACGGAATCTTTTGCATCTGAGCTTCTCTAATCTTATAACCAATCTTCTCATTACGCTCATCCACTTCAACACGAACTCCTGCTTCACGAAGCTCATCTTCTAGTTTCTTTGCATGGTCCAAATGTGCTTCAGCAGATACAGGAATGATTTTCGCCTGCACCGGTGCCAGCCATGTCGGAAAGACTCCTTTATACTCTTCAATCAAGAAGGCTACAAAGCGTTCCATTGTAGACACCACACCACGGTGAATGACCACAGGGCGGTGATCTTCTCCATCTTCCCCGACATAAGTGAGGTCGAATCGCTCAGGCAGGTGGAAGTCCAGTTGTACGGTAGACAATGTTTCATCTTTACCAAGTGCTGTCTTCACTTGAACATCAAGTTTTGGTCCGTAGAAGGCCGCTTCCCCTTCCGCTTCCACATATTCAAGCTCCATATCCTCCATCGTTTCCTTAAGCATAGCCTGCGCTTTATCCCACATAGCATCATTATCTACATACTTTTCTTTGTCTTCTGGGTCTCTATAAGACAAACGGAAATAGTAATCATTAATACCAAAATCACGGTAAACTTCCTGAACAAGACGGACAACACGTTTAAATTCATCCTTAAGCTGATCCGGACGTGCAAAAATATGAGCATCGTTCAATGTCATCGCACGAACACGCTGTAGTCCAGCGAGGGCTCCTGACATTTCATAACGGTGCATCATGCCAAGTTCTGCAATTCTCACCGGCAAATTACGGTAACTGTGTAGTTGATTTTTATAAATCATCATATGATGCGGGCAGTTCATAGGGCGAAGGACCAAATCTTCGTTGTCCATCTCCATTGTCGGGAACATGTCATCCTGATAATGGTCCCAGTGACCACTTGTTTTATACAAATCCACACTACCAAGCACTGGCGTATAAACGTGATCGTAACCGAGGCGTTCTTCTGTATCTACGATATAACGTTCGATCGTGCGGCGGATAGTTGCCCCTTTCGGAAGCCACATCGGAAGTCCTTGACCAACTTTCTGGTTTACAGTAAAAATGTCAAGTTCCTTTCCTAATTTACGGTGATCCCGCTCTTTTGCTTCTTCAAGCATTTTTAAATGTTCATCCAACTGAGCTTTTTTCTCAAAAGCAGTCCCATAAATACGCTGTAACATTTGGTTATCGCTGTCCCCGCGCCAATAGGCACCAGATATGCTCAATAGTTTAAATACTTTGATTTTGCTTGTTTGTGGAACATGAACGCCACGGCAAAGGTCAAAAAACTCCCCTTGCTGATAAATCGTAACTTGCTCTCCTTCAGGAATCGCATCGATCAATTCAAGCTTTAAGTCGTCCCCAATTTCCTTATATTTCTCAACGGCTTCTTCACGAGACAACTCCATGCGTTCAATTTCCAAGTTTTCATCTACAATACGCTGCATTTCTCTTTCAATTTTCGGCAGGTCTTCGGGTGTAAGAGACTCTTCCATATCGATATCATAATAAAAACCATTCTCAATAACAGGACCGACACCTAGCTTAACATTTCCGTACAGACGCTTAATGGCTTGAGCCATCAAGTGTGCAGTGGAGTGGCGCAGTACTTCTACTCCCTCTGGATTTTTATATGTCAAGATTTCAATTGCTCCATCTTGTTCGATTGGTCTTCTCAAATCATAAGGTTCGCCATCCAATTTGATCGCCAAGGCCTGTTTTTTTAAACCTGGAGAAATAGAATGTGCGATTTCTTCACCTGTCGTACCTTTTTCAAACTCCTTGATGTTACCATCTGGAAATTTGATTTGAATCGCATTCGACATGTTAAACACTCCTTTTTCTAAAAATAAAAAAACGCCCGCCCCTTAGCATCAACTGCTAAGGGACGAGCGTTGTCACTCGTGGTTCCACCCAAATTCCCGCAGGGTTCTACCCTTACGGCTCATTTTCCTTAACGCGGATCAAACGCTGCCCATTACTAATAAAATGTTCACAGACAGGGCTCCAAGGTGGTAAACAATAAAGTCGTCAACAAGGAACTTCCAGCCTATGGCTCCTCTCTCTGGTCTTGCGTCACTCTATGTTCGTATCCTTTTCCAAGCCGTTGATTTAATATGTACGTTATTATATCCATTTAGGAAAAGGAAATCAACCCATTTTAAATGGAAATTGGGATTTGGGCCGCCAGGAAGCTTTTTCTTCAAAGATACTCATCAGCAACTCCAAATTTGAATGGTCTGTTTCATCAGAGTAAATAATCAACTCATCAGGTGCATGGGCAAGGGCTGGTGTTACCGGCCATTCAATAGGTAAGTGAGTAATGCATTCATCAGGATACTGGCTCATATATAATCTCGTTTCCGAGGTACTGATCGGGTTCCCTTCATCATGATAATAGGTCAATCTCCCATCATCCAATAAGTGAAGCAACTGCACCCCCGTATCTTTATGATGCACTCTATGCCGCCACGAATCCACCATCAGTTGATAGGCTTCTTCCTGTTTATACTCATCAATAACCTTCCCAGTGTATTCAATTAGAGATTCATGGACAGATTGAAGGCAGGCAGCGCTCAACTCATCAAATTCGACAAAAGAACGGGCAATTAAATAATCCTGAATAAAAGCCCGTAAGTAGTGATAAATCGGAGGGAGCTGCAGACCAGCCGGTGGTCTGTCATCAAAGTCCTGTCCTATTTCCAAAATACGTTGAACCTCGCCTGCGTCCTCATAGTAGTATCTATGCTTCAGCACCCCTTCCATCCATCCAAGCATTTTACGTTTTCGAATCAATAGTAAAAAGGCTCGAATCGCCTCTACATAGGCTGTCCCATTCAGAGAGGCATTCATAAGCTTAACTTCATAACAATCCACGTATTCTTTAAATATCCAAAGCTTTTGCTCAGAAACAATGGCCTTATAAAAGATGACGGCTTCTGTACGATTAGAAAAATGAATGGAAAACACCGAATTCCCCCTCATACCGACTTCAACTTCTATGTTCAATGTACGATCTCATGCGTGAGACCCGAAGGTATAACTTAGGAAGATGACGCACCTTAGACATAAAGTTGTCTATTCCCTGTTATATTTATGTGTCGGTAGGAGGAATCATGCTATTGTCATTCACCTTTTGTCCGGATCAGCCGCGTCGATTCCGACCATTGACATGCACACCTTCACTTAGCTGGCGGATTCTCTCCGTAATCCTCTTCGCTTTAACCTGCTCCACATCACCACGATTACTCGTCATTAATACTTTTTCTAATTCATTTAATGAATAATTAGAAGTGAAGAAAACAGGAAGTCTTTCCATCATTCTATAGTGCAGTATACTTCCAAGGACTTCATCCCTAAACCAGGCAGATTGAGACTCTGCACCGATATCATCAAGCATAAGTACGGGAATTTCCTTAAATGCTTCAATTTTTTCGTTCATGGAATCGTCTTTGATAGAAGCTTTAATTTCTCTGACGAATTCAGGCATATAGATAACCATAGATGGAATGTTTTTTGCACTTAATTCGTTTGCAATCGCGCCAAGAAAATAGGTTTTGCCAACGCCGAATGGACCATGAAAATAAAGCCCTTTGCTCGGAAGTTCATCTCCAAGGTTTTCTATATAATGCACAGTCCTTTCCACAGCCGTTCCGCGCTCAGGATCCTGTAAGTCCATTCTCTCCAAAGAAGCTTCAAGAATTTCCCTGGGCATATGCAGACTCTTCACCAATGACTTTTGTTCTTCTTGTTGTTCATGCTTACGTTGTCGTCTGCATTTATCATAAATGAGTTTCACATCTGAACCATCTACTTCCAATTGTGGGACATATCCCGGTAAGATATTAATACATTCTTCTCTAGAAGGACATTTTTCACAGTTTTTCGATTGAGTACGAAATTCATAAAGTTTAATCAGCTGTCTTTCAATAGCTTTTTCATCCAGCTCTTCATTGTTCTTCATCAACTTTTTCACTTCACTGGATTCCATTACTTCGGCCTTCATGTAGTTCATGCGTTCCTGAAACTGTTCATTATTACGCATCCATTTCTTTAATGACTTTTGAATTGGTTCCAAAAATCTCCCCCCTTTTAGTTTCCTTTATTCGTCAATTTCTTAATTCTCGCAGCAATATCATCTGTATTAACCTCTGTACCTTTTTGCTTTTCATGGGATGGAGCTTCCTGGTTATTAAACCACGCAGGGATCACTTCTTCTTTCTGACCTTTGCGTTTTTGTGACTTTTGCTTGCCCCACTGCTGATATTTTTGGTGTTCTGCTTTAGCTAAATTCATCGCTTGTCTCACCGTTGTTACATTTTTTCGAGCCCAATGACTTGCAATTTTTTCAAGATAGGCTTTAGATAATTTCATGTCTGTTTTTAATAACACATAATGAACAAGGACATTCATTACTCCAGGCTCCAAGCCCTGTTCTGTCATCACATCCCGAATCATTTTTAAATCTTGCTCGGATGCACGATTCCCATTAGATACATCTTCCAGTAACTCTCTAGGCGAAATTTCTTCAAGCATTTGAATAAACTGATCTTCTTTACTTCCCGCCGCTTGTGTTTTTTCTGTTTTTACTTTCTCTCTACGATCCACACCAGATTGTGGTGGTTGATTCGTTTTTTGTTCTTTCATAAAGTCATGACAGGCCGCCTTCAACTCTTCTTCCACCAAATAATGATTTTCATCAATGGCCCAGGTTACGGCTTTTTCAAGCTCCATATTTGTAAGGTCGTATAATGTGGCTAATTGAACAATCAACTTTTTATTTCGACCATTCAGTATTTGATCAGCTGGATACATACGCTTCTTCAGAGCATGGGTTAACCATTCAAAATCTACGCGGTCTAATGATGTGATTGGACCTCTCGATTCTTGTTGATATTTCTCTTTTGCCAGTACCTCGGTTTCCTTTTGGACCGTTTCAATCATCTTGTTATGAAAGACTTGATCAAAAGTAGCCGTTACTTCTGTAAACCCCTCTAATGATTGCTGAGTTGTCAACAACCGGCCTTTCAAACGCTCATATTTCTCATTCCCCAACTCATGACTCAATAGTAATGACAGCATATCATCAAGGAAAAATTCCTCAGGCGAGAAAGGTGGGTAAACGGAGTAAATGTATTCAGCCTGATGATCTTCATTTTCAGATCGGAACGTCCGTATAAGACCAATCGCCTCAAGTTTTTCTCTCGCTTCATATATTCTGTCCAGCGGGGCAGACAAATAAGCCATTAACATGTGGTGGGATTGTATCTGGTCTTGTCCAGACATGTCAGCTTCTGATATAAGGACATGGTAAAGAGACACAGCCAATCTTCCTACAATCGGCTGGTATAAATGGGATAACGAACGATGAAAACTTCGAGGCAGCTCTCCACTGCGTATAATTCTGAAACCATCTACAGGAAGAAGTTTGCCAATAGAGTAATTCACCGTTTTCACCTCCTTCAATCTTATCACTCATTTTTCGCAGGATATTAAATAAAATGTCCATTCGATCAGGTTATTTCAATTTCCCTGGAAGTATAGAAGAACAATCAAAAGAAGTACAGGAAAAAGAAAATGAGCCGGTCCATTGGCTCATTCATCATCTTCATGTTTAATTAATTCTTTTAATTCATCGATGAATACATTGATGTCCTTGAACTGTCTATACACAGAGGCAAAACGTACATAGGCTACCTCATCAATATCTGACAAACGCTCCATCACCATTTCACCAATGTCCTCACTCATGACTTCTGAAACCCCACGATTTCTTAATTCTTTTTCAATATCCAACGTTACTTTTTCCAGTTCCTCTACAGCAACCGGACGTTTTTCACAGGCCCTGATTAATCCACGCATCAATTTTTCTCTACTAAATTCTTCTCTTGTTCCCTCTTTTTTGACTACAATTAAAGGAACCTCTTCAATTCTTTCAAAAGTGGTAAACCGAAACTGACATTGTTCACATTCTCGGCGTCTTCTAATGGTTTGTCCCTCTTCGATAGGCCTAGAATCAAGTACTTTTGTACTTTTATAGTGGCAATTCGGGCATTTCACGTATGATCAACTCCACATTAACTTCGTTTCGACTTTATTTAAGACGGGTCGACAGTAGTAAATTGACTGTCCAGTTTTTCATAAAGCTGGACGATCAAATTCCGACTGTAGCCAAAGTCTACAGGTCCGCCAGAGTCTGTCGTTATAGAAAAATCTACTGCTGTATGAAAAGGTCGTACCATGATGATGGTAGCCACTATAAACGCACGCCTTTTCCCTTTGTATTTGACGGTTAACTCTCCGCGTTCTTTAGAACTTGCGACAATTTCAGAAGGTGACTGGAACAGTTCTTCGACTGCCCGGAAAATATCGTCATGCTTCGCTTTATAATAGTGTGTGACAAGTGCGGAGTCCTTATGCTTTTCACTGGTTTCCGAATGATTGCTGATATACCTGGAAATAAATGCTTTCACTTATCTAACCCCTTCAAATCCATTCGACATAAACTACCTTTATTTTAACATGTCTTAAGGAAATTAGAAACGATTATTAGGGTAGAGGGGCCCTCGGGAGGAGGTCATCCCCTATCATTCACTAAAAGATGCTTCAACAGGTAAGGGATCAGAATTACATTTTCTCATAATTTTTTACCTACAAAAAACCCATGCAGACCTTTGCATCTGCATGGGTTCATTCACATTTATAAAGCACGGGATTCCTGTACTTCTACAGGTCCCATCCCTCTAGGGACTTCAACAGTTTCATTTTTTCCAGCTTCCAACGCATCCACGATAAATTGGGCGGCAATATTTGGGTCAATACGATCTCCGCAAGTATAAACATCAATGCTTGCATACCCGTGCTCTGGAAAACTGTGAATCGTTAAATGCGATTCTGAAATAATAACGACTCCACTAACTCCATGCGGGGCAAATTTATGGAAGGCTACTTCCCGTACTTCTGCTCCCGCCCTAAGGGCAGCATCCACAAATACTTGTTCTATATACGACATATCATTTAATTTTGATTCATTACAATCCCATAATTCGGCTATTACGTGTCTTCCCATTGTATCCATATTCAGGATCCCCCTTCGTACATTCACTCTTCAATACCCCTGAAATAACAGCCATGTACTACCACGGGGGAAAGTTAGTCCTGAGAGGTCCTAACCCTTTGAGTAGACATGAATTTATGTGAAAATCAGAAGTTCAAGAGAAAGTATATATGGTTTACCCCTAATTTGCAAGATATATTTTCCTTCCTGAAAATCTTGCTCATCTGCCTTCAATATGGATACAACAGAATTTCGGTTCACTTATGAAACTCGAGCTTCTTTTTGTTCCTTTATTAAGTTACTAACATGTTTAGCAAGGTCCACCACTCTACAAGAGTAGCCCCATTCATTATCATACCATGCCAACACTTTTACCTTACGATCTTCAATGACTTGTGTCGATAATCCATCTATTATTGCTGAAGAGGGGGATGTCGTATAATCTATTGAAACGAGAGGCTCATCATTGTATTCAAGAATCCCCTTCATCTCCCCCTTAGCCATAAGGGCGAAGGTTTCGTTTACTTCCTCCACAGTTACTTCTCTCTTCAAATCTACTACTAAATCAACAAGAGACACGTTCGGTGTCGGTACACGGAGGGCCATCCCATTCAATTTCCCTTTGAGGGAAGGGATGACTTCCCCTAATGCTTTCGCAGCACCTGTAGAAGTCGGAATAATGGATTGCGTACACCCTCGTGCCCGGCGTAAATCCTTATGGGGATTATCTAAGTTCTTTTGATCATTAGTAAAAGCGTGCACAGTTGTCATTAAACCATTCTCTATACCAAACTCATCTTCCAATACCTTCACAACAGGAGCAAGGCAATTGGTGGTACAAGAGGCATTTGAAATGACATCATGGCTGTCTGGTAAATAACTTTCCTCATTGACGCCCATTACAATGGTAGCATCAACCTCTTTCCCAGGTGCAGTAATGATTACTTTTTTCGCTCCCGCTTCTAAGTGAAGACCCGCTTCTTCTTTAGTCTTAAATTTACCTGTGGCTTCTATAACTATATCAATATTTAGTTCATTCCATGGTAATTCTAAAGGATTTCTTGTGCTGCACAACTTCACTTTTTTTCTATTAACAATGAGGTCTCCGTCAACCACATTTACTTCCCCATCATAACGTCCATGGACACTGTCATACTTTAACATGTGTGCAATCGTTTCAGCTGGATAACTTGCATTAACGGCAACCAGTTCCATAGATTCATCTGTAACAACTTTTCTAAAAACCATGCGTCCAATTCTTCCTAACCCATTAATCGCGATCTTTGTTTTCCCCATGCTGTTCCAGCCCCCTATATATGATATACTTTATAACGCAATTTCAAAATTAGTATAACATATTGCAAGCGCTTTTACATACTGAATGAGAACTTTCCACAAAAAATAACACGTCAGCCCAGACGTGTTATTATACGAGGTTCCATGCTAGAAGTATGTCTTTTAATTGTTGAAAACTTTCTTCAACCGTTCCATTGTTATCGATGACGGCATCTGCCATCTCTGCTTTCTTTTTAACAGGAATCTGCGCGTTAATCCGTTCGATTGCATCTTCCTGATCTGATTGATCTCTTTTCATTAAGCGATTCAGCTGTGTTGTTTCGTTGACATAAACAACAATTGTCTTCTCTACATACCCTGTAAGTTGACTTTCAAACAATAGCGGGATATCCAGGACAACTGCCGCAAAGCCCTGCTGTTTATATTTTTCTCTCTGCCTTACCATCTCTTCTCTTACTCTAGGATGGACGATTTTATTTAACTTCTGACGCTTCGATTCATCGGTAAAAACAACTTTTCCGAGCTTCTTCCTATCTAATGTTCCATCAACCTGTAAAACAGAATCACTGAAAGTTTCTACAATATCTCTATATGCCGGTTCCCCAGGTTCCACTACATCACGTGAAATCTGATCTGCGTCTACTACCGGGATGCCCAAATCTCTGAACATATGAGCAACTGTGCTTTTGCCACTTGCAATACTGCCTGTCAATCCAATGACCAATGTCATCCTGCTCCCCCCTTAAGATAATTTAATCAAACCAATAACAATGAGTAGAACTCCTGGTAAGATCGACAAACTTTCCGCCTTATTACTCAGTTTAGAGCCGCTTAAAATGCCACAGCTGAGCATGAAAAATGTGGCAGCTGTAATCATAACGGCCGTAAATAAAGTAGGAATGCCGATGAGCGCCCCGCTAATTCCTGCTCCAATCGTATCCAGAGAAAGCGCAGCACCCAGCAGCCACACTTCTTTACCATGGATCCCGCCAGACCGGTCCACATCTGCTGCCACAGGATCATTCAGTACTTTAGTAGGGTTCAACCACGGCTCCTGTCCCTCCTCATCTCCTTTTTCCTTTTTAAAGAACTGCCACAAAAAATATATCCCAATTCCTATTAGAGCTAAGGCTCCCACGCGTTCTGCATCTTCCGGAGAAACAATGGAAGTGAGTATGTGCCCTAAATAGGAGGAAAGGAGAAACATACCTCCTGATACGCTCGAAATTAGTAATACCCCTTTAAAAGTCAGACCTACTTTTTTCAAACCTAATACACAACCGATACCGAAGCTATCAATACTGACAGCCGTAACGAATAAAAATATAAACATCCCAATCCCCATATATCCCACACCTTTATCTCTTAAGCTGTGGGATAGTATATGGGAGTTTACCTAGTAGTGTGTAAAGGCTGACATTCAGGACATATATGTGTCCCTCTTCCGCTTACTTTAAGCTTTCTCACAGGGGCGCCGCAATTGACACAAGAAGAGTCTTGTTTCCCATACACACGGAGTTTTTGTTGGAACATCCCCATCTCACCTTGACTGTTCAAATAAGAACGAATGGTGGTGCCTCCTTGCTCAATGGCTTCTAAAATCACAGAGATACTAGCATCATGGACTTTTTCGGCCTCTTCTCGTGTCAATGAATGGGCGATTCGTTCAGGATGAATCCGAGCTCGAAAAAGGGCTTCATCTACATAGATATTGCCAAGCCCAGCGACAATGGACTGATCCAATAAAACAGCTTTCATATTTCGTGATGTTTTTTTCAACTTATTGTAGAAATAATCCACGGTAAAAGCTTTCTCAAAAGGATCGGGCCCTAATTGCCTCAAGGGTTTATTTTCCAGCTCCTTCCCTTTCTGAAAGACGTGCATTGTTCCAAATTTGCGGACATCGTTGTAGCGGAGCTCTGTACCATCTGTAAAATGGAAAATGACGTGGGTATGCTTCGTTTTTTCAACCGCTTCGTCGTATACGCCAAACTTTCCTTCCATTCGGAGATGGGAGACCAGTGAAAGATCATCCATTTGAAAAATAAGAAATTTCCCTTTACGGTTTATATCTTTGATGGTTTGACCGATCAGAAGTTGCTCAAACTCTTTAGGGTCCTGAGGCTGTTTAATAATATTTCCCCAAAACACAGAAACACGATCAATCTTTTTTCCTAAGGCTAAATGTTTCAATGTATTTCTAACGGTTTCTACTTCAGGTAATTCCGGCATATTTCTATTCTCCTCTTACTTTGCATCATACCATGTGTCTCCAAAGGAAGAGTCCACTTTAAGAGGAACGTCCAACTCCACTGTACTTTCCATAACAGATACTACAATTTCCTCAAGTTTCGTTACTTCTTCTTTTGGTGCTTCTATAATTAGTTCATCGTGCACTTGTAATAATACTTTTGCTTCCATATTTTCCTGCTGAAGACGTTCTTCAAGGTCAATCATTGCTTTTTTAATAATATCCGCAGCACTACCTTGTATAGGTGTATTCATCGCTGTCCGTTCAGCAAAGCTGCGCTTATTAAAATTACGGCTCTTAATGTCAGGGAGGTAGCGCCTGCGGTTCATGAATGTAGTTACATAGCCGGTGTCTTTAGCTTCTCTTACCGTTTCATCCATATAGGCCTTAACCCCAGGGTAGCTTTCTAAATATCTATCAATGAATGCCTGCGCTTCCTTTCTTGCAATTCCAAGACTTTGAGATAAGCCATAATCACTGATTCCATAAACAATTCCAAAATTAACTGCTTTCGCCTGTCTTCTCATTTCTCCAGTCACTTCTTCACTCGTGACACCAAAAACTTCACTGGCGGTTTGCGTATGGATGTCTTCCCCTTCCTTGAAAGCCTGCATAAGCTTCTCATCTTGAGCAATATGGGCAAGCACACGGAGTTCAATTTGAGAATAGTCGCTCGCAAATATCACCCATCCGTCTTGAGATGGAATGAATGCCTGTCTAATTTTACGTCCTTCCTCTAAACGGATCGGGATGTTTTGCAGGTTAGGGTCAGTCGAGCTCAACCGACCTGTTTGAGTCAAAGCCTGATTAAAGCGGGTATGAATTTTTCCTGAATCTTTATGAACCACTTTCAAAAGCCCTTCGATATAGGTGGACTTTAATTT
Organism: Halobacillus karajensis; assembly: GCF_900108515.1. Taxonomy (GTDB): domain Bacteria; phylum Bacillota; class Bacilli; order Bacillales; family Halobacillaceae; genus Halobacillus; species Halobacillus karajensis. Next base: position 17,042 of record NZ_FNWW01000009.1, read on the forward strand.
ACGGAGTTGACGATTCAAGAGGATTTTCGGAATAATCTCATGCTGATCTTCCAATTGCTCAAGAACATCTGCAGAAGTGGAGTAGCCCGTTTTGGTCTTCTTAATGACCGGAAGCTCCAACTTCTCAAATAAAACAGGACCCAATTGTTTGGGAGAATTTAAATTGAACTCTTCACCAGCAAGATCATAAATCTCCTGTTCGACTTTATTGAGCCGCTCTTCCAATTCATCCCCCATCTCTTCTAATCGCTGGACATCTACACAAACTCCCCTGTGTTCCATGAGACCGAGAATAAGCGCAAGCGGCATTTCTAACTCTTTAAACAAACGATATTGTTCATTTTCCTTCAGTTGTTTTTCCATGTTTTCTTTCATGTTATAAAGGGCGGAAGCTTTCCTGCTAATATGATCACGGAATCCATCATTATTTTCCGGCCGCTTCATCTTAGCTCCTTTGCCATAGACTTCTTCATCATATTTCACCGCTGTTTCACCAAGACGGTGGGCAATAGCAGGAATATCATGATTGTTCTCAGACGGGTTCAGCAAATAAGAAGCCAGTAAAAGATCGAACGTAATTCCCTTCATATAAATGCCGTAGCGCAAAAGGGCTACAGTCGTCCTTTTGGCATCAAAAACCCATTTCTCTTTTTCAGCGTTCTCCGCCCAAGCTTTAAAAGCTTCTGAATCTTTGGCATCTTCTATCGATAAAACAAACGTTTTATTCTCATTTACAATCGCGATGCCTTCTACCGGTGCTGTATGGTAATTATCATATAACATCTCTACAACGACTGCTTCTTTCCCTGTGAATAGATGTGGCTTGACATCTTTGATGATTTCAATATCCATTTCAGGAAGTTCTGCTGTATCTTCAGAATCTGCTCCACCTTCCTGAATACGAGAAAGAAGTGATTGAAAGCCTAGTTCTTTGAAAAATTGCCCTACTTTTTGAGAGTGATACCCTGAGTAACTGATATCGGATAAAGCAACCTCAATCGGGGCATTACGTTCAATCGTGACAAGCTGCTGACTCATCAAGGCCTCTTCTTTATTCGCCTCCAGCTTTTCTTTCAGTTTTTTCCCGCTGACATCTTCAAGGTTTGTGTAAAGGTTTTCCAGCGTATCAAACTGTTTTAATAACTTAACTGCCGTTTTTTCACCGACACCTGGAACACCTGGAATATTATCAGAACTATCCCCCATAAGGGCCTTTAAATCTATGATTTGATCTGGCCTAACCTCCATTTTTTCCATTAAGAACGATGGGGTATATGTATCGACATTGGTGATCCCTTTCTTCGTTAAACTTACTGTCACATGATCATTGACAAGTTGAAGGAGGTCCTTATCCCCGGAAATGACTTTAACTTCCAGACCTTTTTCCCCTGCTTCTGCTGCCAAGGTACCAATGATATCATCTGCTTCATAATTTTCCAGCTGATAATAGTTGACCTCAAAGGCATCCAACAATTCCTTGAGTATAGGAAATTGTTCCGAGAGTTCAGAAGGTGTTTTTTGGCGCCCTCCTTTATACTCCTTATAAGTCTGATGCCTGAAAGTTGTTTTACCAGCATCAAAGGCCACTAATAAGTGATCCGGATTATCTTCTTCTAAAATTTTCAGCAACATTGTTGTAAAACCATACACGGCATTTGTATAAACACCTTTATCATTATTCAATAGGGGCAATGCAAAAAAAGCCCTGTATGCTATACTATTTCCATCGATCAATACAACTTTTTCAGCCATTTGGCTCACTCCTCAATATAAAAGAGATACGTGAAAGAATTTTCATAAGATCCATTCTTCTGCCTTGTCCTTAACATAGTCTTTGTCTATATACCTTCCATATTCTTACGAAAGTGGTCTATTCAAATGTATGATAAAGAAAACGCCTTTTCCTCCATTCTACCATGTTTACAGTAGAGAAGGAAAAGGCGTGTTTTTTCTATTATTCAAAATAGCCTAAAAGCAATTCAGCATAAGGAGAATCCTGAGGGAGGATAATTGTCGTCTCCCCATCCACCGTTTTCTTGTAGGATTCTAGTGTACGATATAACTGGTAAAACTCAGGGTCCTTAGAAAAAGAATCATTATAAATTTGTGCAGCTTCCTGTTCTCCTTCAGCGCGAATTTTTTCAGCATCTGCTCTAGCTGTCGAGAGCATTTCCTTCACTTCTCTGTCGACCTCTGCACGAATACGACTCTTATCTGCCTCGCCTTCCGATAGATACTGTTGAGCAATTTTTTCACGATCAGTAATCATTTGATTAAAAACCGCTTCTTCATTGGCTTCTGGTAAATCAGAACGCTTAATCCGGACATCATCCACAACAATCCCATAGTTGTCTCTCTCTAAGTATTCGTTAACCCTGGCAGTAATTTCCTCATTCAATACCCCTCGTGAACTTTCCTCTTCATTAATAATTTCTGAAAAGTCCATCTTTCCTAATTCCGACCGAACAATGGAAAATATAAATTCTCCCATCCTTGCTTCCGCATTCATTTCAGTCCGTGCATTAGATATCATTTTTTCGGGATCTGAAATACTCCATATAGCATAATTATCGATAATCATCCGTTTTTTATCCAATGTAGTAATCTCTTTTTCATCCACATCATAGACCATTTTCTTTTTCGAGAGAGTACTCACTTCCTGCAGTAGAGGTATTTTAAATTTGAGACCAGGGTTCTCATGAATTTTCACTACATCTCCAAATTGACGGACTACTTTATATTCGCCTTCTTTAGCGATAACGACTGAACTCAATCCTAACAATAATAAACCAATGGCGGCGATTAAGGTTACACCGACTTTTATATATTTTTTTAGGTCATTCTTTTGTTTTTCATTTTCATTATAAATGACTTCACTCATGATTGATCACCCTCCTCCTCTCCTTCTTCAGTAGAACTAGGTGGGGTCACCTTTTGAACTGTACTTTGATTTAAAGGCAAGTATTTCATTGTGTTTCCATCATCATTCATTATAAATACATTCGCGTCAGGAAGTACCTCTTCTAAAGTTTCCATGACAAGACGTTCACGAGTAATCGTTTCATGACCCTGGTACTCCTCCAACAAAGCATTAAAACTTGAAACGGCACCTGTAGCCTGCTGAACTCTTTCCACTTTTGACCCTTCTGCTCTTTGAATGATAGCATCCTTTTCACCAAGCGCTTCTTCACGCTTCTGGTTGGCATATTTCTCTGCTTCATTGACCTTACTCTGTTTTTGTTCTCTGGCATCTGTCACCTTTGTAAAAGCTGAACGGACTTCCTTGTTAGGTAAATCAACTTCCTGCAAGCGGACATCTATAATGGATACTCCAATTTCATAACTGTCAATCAGGCTCACCAAACCTTCTCGTACTTCATTCTCAATTTCGGCTTTTCCCGATGTTAAAGCCTCATCGATTTCGCTGCTGCCGATTACTCCCCTTAGCGAAGAAGAAGTTGCATTGAAAAGAACTTGTTCTGGATTTTCAGAAGCAAACAAATAAGCTGCTGGTTCGGTGATTTTCCACTGAACCACTAAGTCAGCTTGGAGGATCATATCATCCCCTGTTATCATCGTCACTTTGTCTGCTTCTTCCCCACTATCGTCAAAACCGAAGTCCAAACTGAACGTTTCTTTGGACATCTTTTCAACTTCCTGGATTGGCCAAGGCATTTTGAAATGAAGGCCTGGTTCTGTAATTCCGTCTTCAGCTTTCCCGAATGTTAATACAACTGCTTGTTCCGATTCATCTACGGTATACCACGTCGTTAATAAAACAATGATCAGCAGCGCTCCAACAACGATCAGACCAGCCCATTTATAAATTTGTTTTAGACTCATAGCGACTTCCCCTTTACCTTTTTGATTACTATTATTACGATTATGTAACAAAAAGGTTTCGAAAAATAAAGATTCAAATAATAATTAGCGGACTTCCATAAAATGTAGCCAAGTTCATATAGATAGAATAGAAAACATAAAAAAAGACAGAAGCTGGGAAACTTCTGCCAAAAGAGAAAACACCTTGGATGAAAGGGTTTCAAAGGTATTTTATCTAATAATTGTTAATTATGATTTAATGAAGTATTAATTTTCTGTAAACTCTTTAGGAAGCTCTACGTAAAACGTCGTCCCTTGCCCGACAACACTCTCCACCCGGATTGTTCCGTGATGGGCTTCCACAATATGTTTAACAATAGCCAGACCTAACCCTGTCCCTCCAGAATTCCTGCTTCTAGCCTTATCCACTCGATAGAACCTTTCAAAAATACGCGAAATTTCCTCTTGAGGAATACCTACTCCATTATCAGACACACTTATAACCACAGAATCTTTTTCTTCTCTAAACTCTAATAAAACTTCTCCTTCCCCCCCTGTATAATTGATTGCGTTCGTAAGTAAATTCATAAATACTTGTTTCAAACGGCTCGAGTCACCCTGAATAAAAGTATCTCCCTCTACAAATAAGTGGAGTTCCACCTCTTTTTGTTCAGCATGCTGCCTCACAATTGGCAATAAATCTTTTAATAAACGCTGTACACCTACTTTTTCTATGTTCAATAAGAAATCTTCCCTCTCAAGCTTCGACAACTCCAACAGATCTTGTATTAACGATTGTAATCTTCCACTCTCTTTCAAGATGATTCCTAAAAACTGTTCCAGCATTTTTTCATCTTTCATGGCCCCGTCCAACAAAGTCTCCGAGAAACCACGTATGGAAGTAATGGGGGTCTTCAATTCATGAGAGACGTTGGCCACAAAGTCTTTTCTCATCTGCTCCAATTGCTTGAGGTCTGAAATATCATGAAAAACAAGGACTACTCCTTTCCATTTTCGATCTTCACTGAAAATTGGAGCCCCTGTGACTTCTATATGTTTTCGATCAATATTCATAGGCAGTACAAAAGACTCTCTTACTGTTTCCTCAAACATATAAACCTTTTGTACTGTATCATGCAACTTTGTGTAAGGGATAGCATCATGATACAAATGTCCGATGAAATCACCTTGTTTTCCCTTGAATGTTTCCAGAAAAGCACGATTTATTAAAAGAATGTATCCTTTCTCATCAATAAGGACTAATCCGTTTCCCATATTATTAATGACCGCTTCTAATTGGTTCTCCTGCATCCCTTTGGTAGTTGTCATCTCCTGAAGGTTCCTTGCAAGGATATTTATAGATTGGCTTAGTTGTCCAGCTTCTCCGAAATGGCCTTCATATGTTCTTGCATTATAATTTCCCCTAGCTAATTCAGTAGCTACATTAGCTGCAGATCGAATCGGACGGATATATTTTGAGAAAACATTAAAACCTATAAAGAAAATAACCAGAAGCCCCAGAAGTAAAGTGAATCCAATTAACAGCCAGATGTTCTTCGTAATGTTCGCTAAAGGATCAACGGGGGATAGCAAGATGAGTGTCCCTTCAATCTCCTCTAACTGCGTACTTACAGGATAATAAAAAATATTATCAATCAGCTGCCCTTCACCAGCCTGTGATGTACGAACCTCCACCCTTGAAATGACCTCTTGCTTCTCTTCTCCTGTAATGACCGGGACCATTTCCACTGTATCAATAACTTTCTCTCCGGAATCAGAGATAAAAATCATTCCTGTATTTAGTTGTTGACTGAAATTATATAACTCTTCCTGGCTGACTTCCCGATCTTCTGTGAACTTTTCCAAATACGTAATAAAATATTGACTTTCTAACTCAACGCGCTGTTCGAAAATGTTGATAAAATACCCCCGTGTCAACTGGGCTAGAATGATTCCTAATCCGAGCATAACCGTGATCACGAGAACCGCATAGGTCATCAATGGTCTGGTATTTGACGACATTTATTGAGGCGCCTCCATTTTATATCCGAGCCCACGAATCGTTTTAATATACACAGGCTTTTTAGTATCCGGTTCAATCTTTTCACGTAAATGGCTCACATGTACATCAACAATTCTTGTATCTCCTGCAAAGTCATAATTCCATACGGCACTTAAAAGTTGGTCTCTTGAAAGAACACGTCCCAAATTTTGCGCGAGGTATAAGAGCAGTTCAAATTCTTTCGGTGTGAATGTTAAAGATTCTCCTTTTATAGTCGCTTCATACTGTTCAGGATAAATAGAAAGTTCAGCTATTTGGAGTTGACTATTTGTTTCCACTGGTTCACGAACCATTCTTCTTAATATCGCTTTTATTCTCGCGACAACCTCTCTTGGGCTGAAAGGTTTGGTTAAGTAATCGTCAGCTCCAAGCTCCAAGCCCAACACTTTATCAAATTCTTCATCTTTAGCCGTAAGCATAAGGACAGGGGTATTTACTTGTTTCTGCCTAAGTTGCTTACAGACTTCCATCCCGTCCATTCCTGGAAGCATGACATCCAGTACAATCAAATCAAATGACCCTTTCGATGCTTTCTCTAAAGCATCTGTCCCTGTATAGGCTACTTCTGTTTCGTATCCTGCCTGTTCAATATTATATTTTAGTAAAGTTACAATCGATTCTTCATCGTCTACGATTAAGATTCTTTGTTCCAATGCCATCACCTCTGGTACAAGTTAACTTCATCATACAATGAAGCTTACAATTTGAATACAGATCTTAACAATCTTTACTTAATCTTAATATAGAGCATTAAACGTTTCTTCATCCATGTAAAAAACTATGAATCCGATAGCTGCAGGAAGGGAGCATTAGGGCAAAGGAAAACAGCCGCTTCCTTCAAGCGGCTGTTTTATAAGCGATTCATTTAATTCAGACGATTGAACATCCATATTTAAACTTCACCATATCATGGATCATTAATAAAAGTTCTCTAAGGAAATTGCATTCATTGAATCAGGCTCATAAGGAGGCTGTACGATCAGATTTCCTTTAACAACTTCTTCTCCTTCTCCATCATAACCTTGCACTTCTAGTTGAATATAGTGATCTTTCTTATTTATATCTACTATTTCTAGATGAAAACGAACCTCGGCATAATGATAAAGTGGTTTAGGATACTGCAGGTTCTGTTGGGTGATGTGACTCCCTGGCCCGGGAAGGTGCATAGAGATCATCGACGAGACCATGCCAACAATCATAACTGTTGGAACGACTGGCCGCTTAAAGGGGGTCTGTGAAGCATAATCATGTTGAATATAAAGAGGGTTGGCATCATCTGTCAGACCTAAATATATAAGCAAATCCCGGTCTTCAATAGTAAATGATTTCGTGAACTTCTCTCCTGTTTGTAAATCATTTATTTTTTTCCCGAGTTTTCTCTTTTTACCTAGCATATTCCCACTCCTTGTAAACGTTTTCTTTTTAGAACAAGTCAAGTTAAACGCTGGTGTTGACTATGATAATCTGATTCACTAACCATCATTTTCCGGAAGGCTGGATGTTCATACATACCGATCAACCCCTCAAAGTCCCACATAAAAATCTACTAAAAAGATTAAAACTTAAGGTAAGGTAAAAAAAGGGACCCGAGGGTTTACCCCGAATCCCTAATCTTTATTTTAGTACATTTAGAACATTTTTTACAGAATCAGCTGATTTATCCAGCTGTTGCTTTTCATCTTCTGTCAATTCCAGTTCTATTACTTCTTCAATTCCATTTCCTCCAAGAATCGTCGGTACTCCTAGATAAATACCATCATAACCGTATTCCCCTTCTAAGTAGGCGATCGATGGAAGAATACGACGCTGATCTTTAAGAATAGCTTCCGCCATCTGTACCAAGGAAGCAGCAGGAGCATAATAAGCACTTCCGTTACCAAGAAGCCCTACAATTTCTCCGCCACCCTTACGAGTTCGTTCAACAATAGCATTCAGTCGTTCTTTGGAGATCAATGTTTCCAATGGAATGCCGCCTGCAAAAGAATATCGTGTTAATGGCACCATGTCATCACCATGGCCTCCTAAAACAAATCCAGTAACATCTTTGATAGATACGTTTAGCTCTTCAGCAACAAATGTACGGAAGCGAGCTGTATCCAGTACTCCAGACTGCCCAATTACCCGGTTCTTTGGTAACCCGGCTTCCTGAAATACGGAATAAGTCATGGCGTCAACAGGGTTAGTCAAAACAACGATAAAGCAATCTGGAGAGTTTTTAACAATTTCTTTCGTCACATTCTTCATAATTTTAGAGTTGGTATTAACTAGATCATCACGACTCATGCCTGGCTTTCGTGCAATTCCTGCAGTGATGATGACAAGGTCTGAATCTTTCGTATCTGCATAGTCAGAGGTTCCTGTAACTTTAGCATCGAAACCTTGCACAGGGCTTGCCTCCAACATATCTAATGCTTTCCCTTTCGTCGGATCTTCCATATCAGGAATATCAACTAAGACAACATCTCCTAGCTCTTTTTGTGCGAGCATAAGTGCTGTCGTAGCACCAGTAAAGCCAGCACCGATTACTGATATTTTGCTTCTACGAATAGCCATAATGATCCCCTTTCCCTATCTGATTACTCCATATTTTTAATCAGTTGATCACCGAACTCTGAACATTTCACTTCTGTTGCACCTTCCATCATACGTGCGAAATCATAAGTAACGACTTTGCTTCCAATCGTTTTGTCCATAGACTTCGTAATTAAGTCAGCAGCTTCTCTCCATCCGAGATGTTCTAGCATAAGTACACCGGAAAGAATAACAGAAGACGGATTTACTTTATCAAGACCAGCATATTTAGGTGCCGTACCGTGGGTAGCTTCAAAAATGGCATGTCCTGTTTCGAAATTAATGTTAGCACCAGGAGCGATACCGATTCCACCTACTTGAGCAGCCAATGCATCAGAAATGTAGTCACCATTTAGGTTCATTGTTGCAACAACATCGAACTCTTTTGGACGAGTAAGAATCTGTTGAAGGAAAATATCTGCAATAGCATCTTTAACGATAATTTTCCCTTCTGCTTCAGCAGCATCCTGAGCTTTGTTGGCTGCATCTTTGCCGTCTTTCTCAACAATACGATCGTACTCAGCCCATGTGAATACTTTATCACCGTATTCTTCTTCAGCCACTTCATAGCCCCAAGATTTGAAGGATCCTTCCGTAAACTTCATTATATTCCCTTTGTGTACAAGCGTGACATTCTTACGTCCTTCGTTTAATGCATAATCAATTGCTGCACGAACGAGTCGCTTTGTACCTTCTTCGGAAACTGGCTTTATTCCGATTCCGGAAGTTTCAGGAAAACGAATGTTATGTACACCCATTTCATTTTGAAGGAAATCGATGACTTTCTTCACTTCTGGTGTTCCTTTTTGCCATTCGATACCAGCATAAATATCCTCTGTATTTTCACGGAAAATCGCCATGTCTGTATCTTCTGGACGCTTAACTGGAGAAGGTACACCTTCGAAATAACGGACTGGACGCAGGCATGTAAACAAATCCAGTTCTTGACGTAGAGCTACATTCAAGGAACGAATACCTCCGCCGATTGGTGTTGTCAGGGGTCCTTTAATCGCAATTTTGTAATCTCTGATTGTATCAAGCGTTTCAGCTGGTAGCCATTCACCTGTTTGGTCATAAGCTTTTTGGCCAGCCAGGACTTCCTTCCACTCAATAGATTTCTCACCATTGTATGCCTTATCAACCGCTGCCTCAATCACACGGCTTGCGGCTGCCCAAATATCAGGACCGATTCCGTCACCTTCGATGAAAGGAATCACTGGACGTTCTGGTACGTTTAGTGTTCCGTTTTGTTCTACTGTGATTTTTTCTGCTTGTGTCAAAATAAACCCTCCTAATATTTTGTATGAAATAGGGATGGATCATCCTCTTCTATCATACGTTAAAATAGAACGAATAAAAAGTGAGTTTTACCAGTGAACTGGTCTCTCAGTTTATCTATCTTCGATTGGTGTGTAGCTTTGCCCTCTCGGACCTACATATTCAGCACGTGGACGAATCAGACGGTTGTTGGAGTATTGCTCAAGTATATGCGCAAGCCATCCGGATACTCGTGAAACCGCAAAAATCGGTGTGAAAATATCGTGATCGATTCCAAGGCTGTGATAAACAGAAGCGGAATAGAAATCAACGTTGGCCGGTAGACCTTTGTTTTCCTTGATATAATCCTCGATTTTAATAGACATTTCATAGTACTTGGAGTGACCTGTCAATTTTGTCAATTCACGGGACATTTCTTTTAAGTGCTTCGCACGTGGATCGCCGGAACGATAGACACGGTGACCCATTCCCATGATTTTCTCTTTGTTTTCCAGTTTCTTTTCGATCGCTGGAACAGCGTTCTCAACGCTTCCGATCTCAGTAAGCATCTTCATCACACGTTCATTTGCACCACCATGTAGCGGGCCTTTTAGTGCTCCGATGGCAGCCGTTATCCCTGAGTAAACATCGGAAAGTGTGGCAACACAAACCCGTGCTGTAAATGTAGAAGCATTCAATTCATGATCGGCATGTAGGACAAGCGCTTTATTAAAAGCTTCCACTTCAAGGTTTTCTGGATCTTTCCCATTCAACATGTAAAGGAAATTTCCTGCGAAACTTAATTCCTTTTTTGGCGAAACAGGTTCTTGGCCCTTGCGAATACGTGCAAACGCCGTTACGACAGTAGGAATTTTCGCCTGCAGGCGGAGGGCTTTCCGCTTATTAGCTTCTTCTTCCATAACATCAGATTCAGGATCAAAGAGTCCCAGCATGGAAACTGCTGTACGCAAAGCTGCCATAGGATGTACCGTTGATAGATCATAAGATTTCAGATGATCGACAACCTCAGTCGGAATATCCATATTAGATATAAGCTCAGACTTAAATGCATCCAATTCTTCCTTATTTGGTAACTTCTGATTCCAGAGAAGATAAACAACCTCTTCAAAGCTGGAATTATCCGCTAGATCATCGATGTCATAACCGACATATGTCAGTTTGTCGTCAATAATTGAACTTATGGATGATTCAGTTGCTGTAATTCCTTCAAGACCTTTAGTTGATGATGACATACAATCTCTCCCTTTCAAAGAATTCCATCAGTTCTCGTCCATTCCGACAAGAAAACGCTTTACTTTTTGCTTAGTACCTATATAGGAAAACTACCCCACAGACAATTATAAAGTATTCTGAAGAGAATGTGAATTGAAACCGTTTAATTTTGGTGGATTTTATCGAAAGTACTCCCGTCGTTCAAAAGTTCTTAGATCAGAGAATAAGTGCTTAGATGCTTTAATAATAGAAATTCACATCAAATAAGGGGGCAGCAAAATGGAAAACCAGATATTACAAGTAGGCTTGCGTGCTGCCTACATCCTTGTAATCCTGACTGGTATTATACTTTTATCATTCTTTTCATGGGTTTATCTTCAGCCCTTTGTTATTGCTTTAGTATTTTCAGTCATGCTCCAGCCATTCATATTACTCCTGGACCGTCGGTTACATTTGCCAAGGACAGTATCCATTCTGCTCGTACTTTTAATTTTCGGGGGGTTATTGGGTTCTCTCATGACCCTGCTTTTGGCAGAATTAATTAGAGGGATACAATTTTTAGGTTCTGATATCCCTGGGTATTTTTCACGCTTAACAAATTATATATCTAATGAATTCATGAATCTCATTAGCCCTTTATCCGCGAAGATAGAATCATTAACCAGCCGTTTGAGCTTAGATCAGCAACAATCTTTGGATGAATATATGCAGTTGGCGCAAGAGAGGTTCAGTGAGACGGGAATCTCTGTATTGAATCGTTGGTTTGAAAGTTTAGGCACATTTCTTGCAGGACTACCTGCCTCTTTTACTTCTATGTTTATAACACTGCTCGCAACCTTTTTTATATGTAAGGACTGGGAACGAATCCTGGGATTTTTCCAAAAAAGCTTTCCTCATTCCGTTTCCAAAAGAATCCATGTATTTCGAAATGAGCTTCTTCGTACACTGAAAGGATTAATCCGAGCACAATGCACCCTCGTCCTTATATCTACCACGATTATCGGGATAGGTTTGCATTTAATCCAAGCTCCCCACCCTTTGACCATAACATTCCTTGCCGCTCTTGTCGATTTTATCCCTTATGTAGGGACAGGGATCATTTTTCTACCTTGGATTTTATATCAGTTTTTAAGTGGGGAATTTATGATGACCATTAGTCTATCAATCCTTTATATGATCGTTTTGCTCACAAGACAGTCCCTTGAACCTAAGTTGCTCGCCGATCACTTTGGCGTGCCTCCAATAACATTACTTATGAGCCTCTTCCTCGGGTTCCAAATTTTCGGTGGACTTGGAATGATTATTAGCCCAATTGCTCTCATGATCATTCAAACATTGAATAAAACCGGGGTGACACATGAAGTGTGGACGTTTATTTCCGGTAAATAATAAGTAATCAGCCCTAATAAAGCTCAGAGGGTATTTTCCTCTGAGCTTCTAGTATCAAGTAGGTTTATTTCCGGTAAATGGTTATCGTTCCTTTTTGCATCGCTCTTTGAATAGCATTTCTCAAGAAGTGTTTAATAGGGAACCTTGTAGCAGGAAGCAGCAAAAGGAAACCAATGGCATCTGTAATAAAACCAGGGGTAAGCAAAACTGCTCCTCCTACTAAAATACAAGCGCCATCCAATAGCGTATCTTGAGGCATCTGACCAAATTGCACCGATTGTTGGAAATTTCTTATGGTCTCTAATCCTTGTTTCTTTGCTAACCAAGCACCGATGACTCCTGTCAAAATAATTAAAAGAATCACCCATAATGGACCAATCAAATTCCCAGTCCATATAAGCACACCTATCTCTAGAGCTGGTACTACTAAAATAAAAAGCAATAACCAACGAAACATAGAATCTTCCCTTCTTTCCATTTCCTCTAGTATACACCTTCTTAGAACTGAATAAAAAGAAAAGGCAGAGAAGTATCCTCCCCTGCCTTTCTTTCTACAATATTCCTTTACAATACACTCGCATGTCCTTCATAAATGTCACCACGTGAACTATCAATTGTGATGTCTGTTTCATCTTTGATAAGATCAAGAGCATCATTTACTCCAACAATTACTGGGATCCCAAGGCTCAATCCAACAACCGCTGCGTGGGAAGTAAGACCACCTTCAAGTGTAACGATTCCGGCAGCCTTTTCGATAGCTGGCATCATGTCACGATCCGTACCTTGTGTGACAAGGATATCGCCTTCTTCTACACGGTCAATGGCTTCTTGGGCATTTTTAGCCACAATAGCACGACCATACGCACTCTTCTGGCCAACCCCTTGTCCTTTTACAAGGACATCTCCAATCACATGGACTTTCATAAGGTTGGTTGTGCCACTTTCACCTACAGGTACCCCACCTGTGATCACAACGCGATCTCCTCGAATGGCAAGACCCGATGCAAGACTGCGTTCAACAGCAACATCAAGCATATCATCGGTAGAATACGCACGTGGTCCCATTACAGCATACACACCCCACACAAGGGATAGCTTACGATTTACTTCTTCGTCAGAAGTGATAGCAACAATTGGAGCTTTTGGTCGATATTTTGAAATCATACGGGCGGTATGACCACTCTCCGTTGGTGTAACAATCGCCGCTGCATTCAAGTTGATAGCGGTATGAGTTACCGATTGGCTGATGGCATCTGTAATCGTCATATCACTATGCTTTGTACGCTCTTGCAAAAGCCCCATGTGGTTTAAACCTGTCTCTGTTTTACTGGCTATATTGTGCATAGTTTGAACTGCTTCCACAGGATAATCTCCTGCAGCCGTTTCACCAGAAAGCATAATAGCATCTGTTCCATCAAAGATCGCATTGGCAACATCTGATGCTTCTGCACGAGTCGGACGTGGGTTACGCTGCATTGAATCGAGCATTTGAGTTGCTGTTATTACAGGTTTTCCGGCCTCGTTACACTTACGAATCAAGCGTTTTTGAACAAGAGGCACATCCTCAGCTGGAATTTCTACCCCTAGATCTCCACGAGCAACCATTAAGCCATCACTGACTTCAAGAATCTCGTCAATGTTGTCGACACCTTCTTGATTTTCAATTTTAGGAATGATCTGGATGTGATTAGCCTTATGTTTTTCCAATAGCTCTTTTATTTCAAGAACATCAGAAGCACGACGCACAAAGGAAGCAGCAATGAAATCTACACCTTGCTCAATTCCAAATTCAATATCCTTTGCATCTTTTTCGGTAATTCCCGGCAAGTTTACACTTACGTTCGGAACATTTACTCCCTTTTTATTTTTTAAAGGGCCATTGTTCAATACAGTTGTCTTAATTTCATTGTTTTCTTTATGGATTTCATCTACTTGAAGTTCTACAAGACCATCATCCAATAAAATTTTTGACCCAGGATGAACATCATTGATCAGACCAGGATATGTGACAGAGAAGCGTTCAGCATCTCCTTCAATATCTTCCATTGTCACGTAAGCCGTGGACCCTTTTTCCAAATAAACTTCTCCGTCTTTCAGTGTACCTGTGCGGATTTCCGGTCCTTTCGTATCTAAAAGAACAGCCACAGTCTTCCCAGTTGCTTTCGATGCTTCACGAATATTTTTGATTCTTGCTCCATGCTCCTCAAAATCTCCATGTGAGAAATTTAAGCGTGTTACATTCATTCCTGCTTCAATAAGCTGAGTTAATTTTTCTACAGACTCAGAAGCAGGTCCGATTGTACTTACGATTTTAGTTTTTCTAAACATTTTATTTCCTCCTCAAATGCCTCTTACATTATATAGATAATTCTTTGGAAAGACGATACATATCAAGGTCAATCGAGTGTTTGGTATTCAAGATTTCCACAATATCATGATCAACCATTTGGTTTTGTTGTATACCTACCATACGACCAGCCTTCCCGTTTAACAACAAGGAGACAGCGTATGCACCAAGACGACTTGCCAATACACGGTCAGCTGCACTAGGTGACCCGCCACGCTGTGTATGTCCTAGGACAGTTACCCGCGATTCTAGGCCTGCAGCTTCATCGATTTTGCGCCCAAGGTCTACACCACTGCCGACACCTTCAGCTACAATGATGATACTGTGTTTTTTGCCACGATCATGGCCTCTCTTTAAACGCTCAATAATATCTTCAAAGTCATCTTGTGCTTCAGGTATCATAATACTTTCTGCACCGTCCGCAAGTCCTGCCCATAGGGCTAGATCCCCCGCATCACGGCCCATAACTTCTATGATAAAAGTACGTTCATGAGATGTAGCTGTGTCCCGGATTTTATCAATCGCATCTGTAATGGTATTCAAGGCGGTATCGAAGCCTATTGTGAAATCAGTTCCAGGAATATCGTTATCGATAGTTCCTGGTACACCGATACATGGGTATCCTTTTTCCGTAATTTTTTTAGCCCCCATAAAGGTACCATCACCACCAATGGCTATCAAGCCTTCAATCCCATGTTTTTTCATCTGTTCGATCCCTTTTAATTGACCTTCTTCTGTTTTGAACTCTTCACTTCGAGCCGAATAAAGTTTCGTACCCCCCCGTTGAATGATATCCCCAACAGATCCAAGCTCCATCTTTTCAATGTCACCCTCAATCAAACCCTGGTAACCATATTTAATCCCATAAACTTCCACTCCGTGGTAAATGGCTTTACGGACGACTGACCGGATCGCTGCGTTCATACCCGGGGCGTCCCCTCCGCTAGTAAGTACTCCAATTTTCTTCATTCTCATCACCTCAAAAGTTTTCTAGTTATGTTGTCCCCAACCATAGATGAATTGAAACTTCCGTCCATTTCAGAAGTATAGCCTATCCTCTAGTCTATACAATTAATAAAAACTTCAACAACCACCCATCAATGATAACGTTACCATCCTGTTAAGATGCGAAAAGCCGCACTAAAGTGCGACCTTTCATTTACGGACATATTTTACTTCAACCCTCTTATTATAAATCAAGATACGTGTAATCGCCAATATTTTTATATTTGACGAACCGTTGTTCTAATAAATCTTCTGTTTTAAGTATGCTTAATTCATCCAAGGATTGTTTAATAACTTTTTCAATTTCGAATGCTTGGGTTTGGATATCCCTGTGCGCTCCTCCTCTTACCTCTGGTACTACCCCGTCGATGATGTTTAATTTCTTCAAATCATAGGAGGTGATCTTCATGGATTCAGCCGCTTCCTGAGCCAAACCAGCGTCTTTCCATAGAATAGATGAAGCCCCTTCTGGAGATATCACGGAATAGGTAGAGTTTTCAAGCATATAAATTCTGTCGCCGATACCAAGACCTAAAGCTCCTCCACTACCACCTTCTCCAATGACGATACAAATAATCGGAACGGTAAGCCCCGCCATTTCCATCAAGTTTCTTGCAATAGCTTCACTTTGACCTCTTTCTTCTGCTGCTTTCCCTGGATAGGCCCCTTTCGTATCTATGAAGGTGATGATCGGCCTCTGGAATTTCTCCGCCTGCTTCATCAATCGAAGGGCTTTCCTATAACCTTCAGGATGTGGCATGCCGAAATTACGTCGTATATTTTCTTTTGTATCTTTTCCTCTTTGATGACCAACCACAGTCACAGGTTGATTCTTAAACTTCGCAATCCCTGAAATGATAGCTGAGTCATCTCCAAAGTTACGATCCCCATGAAGCTCCAGGAAATCTGTAAAAAGATGTTCAATATAATCTAAAGTCGTTGGTCTTTCTGGATGCCTAGCCATTTGAACACGGTCCCATGGTGCCATCCTGTCATACACATCGGTTTCTAGCTTTTCCAACCGTTTCTCCAGTGTAATGATTTCATCACTTAAATCCATTTCACTATTCTCTGTGAGTTTTTTCAGATCAGCAATTTTTTCTCTTAATTCAATTACAGGTTTTTCAAATTCAAGGACATGCTTCATGTTCGATCACCTCCTCCTGTGTGAAGATCAAGTACTGTTGTCAATGTCTTTCTCATATCATGGCGGTGGACAACGCGGTCAAGTTGACCATGCTCTAATAAAAATTCAGCAGTTTGGAAATCTTGCGGCAGCTTTTCACGGATGGTCTGCTCAATAATTCTCCGGCCAGCAAACCCGATAAGTGCACCGGGCTCTGCAAAGTTATAGTCTCCAAGAGATGCAAAACTTGCGGATACACCACCAGTTGTAGGGTGGGTCATTACAGATATGAAAAGGCCTCCGCCTGCATGTAATCGCTGAAGCGCCACTGAGGTTTTCCCCATTTGCATCAGGCTTAGGACGCCTTCCTGCATACGAGCGCCTCCTGATGCCGTGAAGATAATAAATGGGATTTTTTCCTTTCTTGCCTCTTCAATGGCATTGGTAATCTTCTCTCCAACCACTGACCCCATACTCCCCATGCGGAACCTTGAGTCCATAACAGCTACAGCTGTCTCCATACCACTCATTTTCGCTTTTCCTGTCACGACTGCTTCATTTAAGTCTGATTTGTGTCGGTCTTTTTCTAATTTCTCTTCATACTCAGGGAAGTGTAAAGGATTATTTGAAATCATATGCTTGTCCCACTCCACAAAGGATTCCTCATCGAACAAATGCTGGATGCGTTCATACGCGCTAAGACGATGATGATGGTCACAATGAGGGCAAACATTCATATTTCTGTTCAATTCTTTTCTGTAGAAGATCTTTTGACAGTTTGGGCATTTCTGCATCAAACCTTCGGGTACATCCTGCCTCGCTTCTTGGCTAGGTATGGATGCGTATCTTTTTTTCTTGCTGAAAAAGTCTCTTAGCAAGGTGATTCCTCCTTTGGGACAAAGCTTCCTTTCTTACCAATATACAAAAAGTCTGTTGCATAAAAACAATCAATTTGGCGAACCAAATTTAACATAGTTCTTTTAGTTGAACAGTCGTAAAATTTTCATGGTGTCTCCATTCCCCATGACGGCGATCATTTCCTCATACCATTCATCCGTGTATCTGACCTTGTGCACCGTTTGTGTGAACCCAGAGATAAACTGCCACATAGATAGGAGAAGAGGTTGATCGCAAAGACCAAACAAATATTCGAATAACTGGTGATGCCTTTGTTCTGGAGTATTATGAAAGATGATTTCTCTCATTTTATCTATCTCATGGTTGGTCACCCGTCCATTTAATAACAGTAAGACTTCTTTTTCAATCATCTGTTTTGCTGTTAACAGTTCACTTTTCGTCCTCGACTCATTAAGTAGAAAATTGGATAGAAGTTCGACCATATGATAAGGACGGTAAGCCCTCATGTAGGTTCCTTCTCCTCTTCTTGTCTCAATAAGCCCCAGGAGTTCCATAGCTCTGAAAGCTTCTCTAATCGATGACCTGCCTACATGGAGTTGTTCACTTAATTCCCTCTCAGAAGGCAGCTTATCTCCAGGTTTCAAGTGATGCTCCTCTATAAAGGATTTCAGTTGCTGAATAACACTTTCATAAACTTTCCCGCGTTGCTCATGGGTCACGTTTAACGGACACCTCTTTTCTACACGTACCAGAACATTTTATAAGAAGGAGAAAACCAGTAACCTGGCTTCCCCCTCCTTATTATTCTTCGTCAATCAATGTCAGTTGTCGCGTTTTTTCTGCCACTTCCTCCGGATCAACATGATGGCGAGCCACGCCAGATTCCATAGCGGCTTTTGCAACACTTGCAGCTACAGCAGGCGCTACCCTTGGATCAAATGGAGCCGGGATGACATAATCTTCGCTCAGTTCATCTTCACTTACTAAAGAAGCAATGGCCTCAGCTGCAGCAATTTTCATTTTCTCATTAATCCGCGTTGCTCTGACATCCAGAGCCCCTCGGAAAATCCCTGGGAATGCCAGTACATTATTTACCTGATTTGGGAAATCGGAGCGGCCTGTCCCAATCACGCGGGCGCCTGCTTCTTTTGCAGCTTCAGGCATTATTTCCGGTTCTGGGTTTGCCATCGCGAAAATTATAGAATCATCATTCATTCGCGCAACCATCTCCTGGGAAAGCAATCCGCCAACTGATACACCGATGAAGACATCAGCGCCTTCCATGACCTCTTCAAGGTTCCCTTCTGTGCGGTCTTTATTCGTGATTTTAGCAATCTCATCTTTTACCTCGTTCATGCCGTAATCCCGTCCTTCAAAGATTGCGCCTTTGGAGTCACACATAATAATATCACGGACACCGAAATGATAAAGCAATTTAATAATGGCTATCCCAGCAGCACCAGCGCCATTGGCAACCACCTTAATCTCTGAAAATGATTTACCAGTAATCTTTAAGGCATTCATAAGCCCGGCCACTGTTACAATCGCCGTTCCATGCTGGTCATCATGGAAAATTGGGATATTCGTTTCTTTCTTTAAGCGATCTTCGATAATGAAGCAATTAGGAGCGGCAATATCCTCCAAATTCACACCACCGAAAGTAGGTTCCATCAATTTTACTGTCTGGACAATTTGGTCAATATCTCGTGTATTTAGACAAATAGGAAATGCATCCACACCAGCAAAACTCTTAAATAGCGCTGCTTTGCCTTCCATGACAGGCAGGGAGGCTTCCGGACCAATATTCCCCAGTCCAAGTACAGCCGATCCATCACTAACGACAGCGACCATATTTCCTTTCATTGTATAATCATAGACGGTATCCTTATGGTCATAGATTTCTTTACAAGGCTCAGCTACCCCAGGGGAATAAGCCAAGCTTAAATCTCGTGCATTTTTAACAGGTACTTTGGAGTGGGTTTCAAGTTTTCCTTTGTTAACACGGTGGATGTGCAATGCTTCATCTCTTAAATTCGACACGACGACACGCTCCTTTTTAACTTATAATAATACCGATCCAGGTGGTCTGACCACCATTAACTTCTTAATTATAACAGATGATCATGGAGTGTAAAGGAATACAAAAGCACGGGCTTAGTTTTTAATTTTATTCTCCATTCTTTATTGGCCGTACGGCTACAGAAGTTTCACCAAAAAACTCATATAGTTTATTTAAGGTTTTTTTTGAAAGGCTAAGAGAGTAATCATCATCCAATTTGTAGGTTCCCCTGTCTTCAGATCGAAAAATGAAGACTGGTGTATTCCCCGGGAAATATTCAGCTAGCTTTTTCAGCTTTTCTATTGAATAATGTTCATTTTCTTTAGATACTTTAATAAAAAGTCGCCGTTTTTCATGCTGTTCTGTTCCTTCTTGAGCGAAAGGAGTGGCATGATCTATAATCAGTTGTTTTTGACCGTTCCTTTCTTCAACCCTACCCGCTAAATAAACCAACATCTGTTCTTGCATCCAAACTTTTACGTTTCGATATGTTTCCGGAAAAAGTACAGCATCCATTTCAGTCGATTCATCACTAATAGTCAAGAATGCCATCGGATCTCCCCGCTTTGTACGGATTTCCCGTACACCGTCTATGACACAAGCCACTTCTACTTTTCTCTTAGGTGGTACACGATGAGCTTGTAATATAGATAGAATGCCGCTCTCATTTAGTCTTCCCCGCTGATGTGCAAGAGGATGTTGGGACATATATGAACCTAATACTTCTTTTTCCATAGATAAACGCTTCAAAGGAGGGAATGGTTCGACATGGATCATTTCCATATCTAATTCATTTCCAAAGAAACCTGGCTGATCTTGAAACTCTTTAAAAAGCTCTCCTTGTTCAAGAGCTTGATCAATGCTTGCAAGTACACTTGCTCTATTTTGGTGAAGTTCATCAAAAGCCCCCGCTAAAACTAGTGCTTCAATTACTTTTCTTGAAACAATCTTCCCATCAGTGCGAAGACAAAAATCATTGAGATTTCTAAACTGACCCTTTGATCTTTCTTCCAAGATGCTTTGAGCTGCTTGATAGCCCACACCTTTAATAGCTGTCAGTCCTATTCTTATATCCCCTGAATCGTTTTGGGAAAGAATATGACTTCTATTCACAGAGGGAGCATTTACTTTCACTCCCATATCCCTAGCTTCTCTGATGTAGATCGTCATTTTATCCTTGTCTCCAAGGTGAGCGTTCATAAGTTCGGCTAGAAAATAAGAGGAATAGTGAGCTTTCATATAAGCTAATCTATAAGAAATCATACTGTAAGCCACTGCGTGGCTTCTGTTAAAACCATAATTAGAAAACTTGACAATCCAATCAAACAATTGATGAGCAACCGAATCATCATAACCTTTCAGATTACAGCCATTTACGAATTTCAATCGTTCGTTTTCTAACACTTCCCCTTGTTTTTTACTTACTGCTCTTCGTAACAGGTCGGCTTGACCTAAAGAGTAGCCGGCAACATACTGAGCTACTTGCATAATCTGTTCTTGATAGACCAACACCCCAAAAGTATGAGATAAAATCGGCTTCAGATCTGGATGGGGATATTCGATGTTTTTACGTTTATTTTTTCTATCAATATAAACAGGAATATATTCCATTGGACCTGGACGATAGAGAGCATTAACGGCTACGACATCCTCAAAATGATTAGGTTTCAACCGCATTAGAACGTTTTTCATTCCTTGTGACTCCAATTGGAATACGCCATTAGTTCTACCTTCCTTAAGTAAACGAAAAGTAGAAGAATCATCCAGCGGAATTTGATCTATGGAAAATGACTTGTTTTGATAACGTTTCACTTTTCTTTCCATTTGTTCCAAAAACGATAGATTCCGGAGACCGAGAAAATCAATCTTTAGCAGTCCAATTTTTTCTAAATCTCCCATAGCGAATTGTGTTAAAGCCACCGGCCCTTGACTATTCAGCAAGGCCGTGTAATTCACTAGAGCATGCTCACTCAATACCACTCCTGCTGCGTGCGTGGATATATGCCTCGGAAGTCCTTCCAGCTTTGCGGCTACTCGAAATAATAACTTCAGACGGTCTGAATTCCGAATATAACTCTTTAATTCTTCGGAATCTTTCACAAGATCAACTAAAGATATGGATGTTGTCTTAGGGATATGATGAAGTATGAAAGAGGCATCATTTTCATCTATTTTAAGCACCTTAAACAGCTCTCTAAGAACACTTCTTGCAGCGAATGTTCCAAACGTACATATTTGAGCGACACGATCACTACCATATTTTTCAGCAACATAGGTAATGACTTCATCCCTGCGGTGATCAGGGAAATCAATATCTATATCCGGCATCGAAATTCTTTCCGGGTTTAAAAACCGCTCAAACAATAAATTATACTCAAGAGGGTCGATTTGAGTAATGCCGAGCAGATAGGCGACTATAGAGCCTGCGGCAGACCCTCGCCCTGGACCTGCGTGTATCCCTTTTTGTCTGGCATAGCTAATAAAATCCCAAACAATAAGGAAATAATCACTGAAACCCATGGAAGTAATGATCGATAATTCATGAGCTAATCGTTCTTTTGCCTGTACACGCCTTTCAGATTCATATTTTTTCACCAGAGATATCTCACACAACTCCCTCAAATAATCTTCCGACTTAGCTTGATCTGGAGTCGGATAAGAGGGAAGCAATTGCCGATCAAGCTCCAATTCCACATTACACGCGGCCGCAATGTCACTTGAGGCATCTAACGTTTCAGGCCACCACTCCCCGAAAAAGTCTTCCATCTCCCTCTGTGACTTAAGGTAATAGTGATGTTCATTTTCGTCAGAACTATAACGTGTCCCTTCATTTATCGCCTGCAAACATTGATAAGCATCTGCATCTTCTTTATGAAGATAGCGTACATCCCCAATGGCTACAACGCTCATTCCGTTTTCTTTCACCCATTCTTTCAAAGGTGTATGTAACTGCCGTTCTGAGTGAAGATCACGATCTTGAATGCTCAAGTAAAAACGATCAGCCCCTAATAATTCTAACCAGCGCTGTCGTGAGTCCTCAAGTTTTTCAGTCATACGATTAGCTATCGTTTCTGCCCAGGGGGATGAGGAGGTTAACTGAACAAAGATCAAACCATCTCTATAATTGGTCAACTGATCCAGCGTCATATCTTCACCTTTTGTCTGAACAAGCGTGCTGATTTGAAGTAGGTTTTGATAACCTTTATTAGTTTCTGCCAGAAGGATCATTGGAAATGGAAGAGAACGATCTAACACTGTTGTTTTTAACCCGATGATTGGTTTAATCCCCATTTTTATACATTTATCGTAAAATGTAACCGCTCCACTCATCGTATTCTCATCTGTGATCGCCATCGCGTGAAAGCCGACATCTTTCGCCGTCTTTACCAATGGATCAATTTTGACTGTACTCTTCATTAAGCTGTATCCTGTCTGGACATTTAAATGAGTAAAAGTCATTTCGTACACCTTCTTTCATATAAATTATAGCTAGTCTATGAAATGGATGAAAGCCTCCTGCATAAATAGGCACAAGAAAGAATAATGGTTATTGTAAGAGACTATTTCAAGCCAGCGAAAAGAGGGACAAGATGGAAGATCGCTTAGTCATATCCATGATTCAATGCTTCTTTATCGCTTTCGGGGTTATTGTAGGAGGAACGATTATTGGAAGTATCGGAAGTTTTTTAACAGGGGAAGCAGCATTAACCTCTATGTTCCGCATCGCAAAAGGTTTAAGAATTTGGGCGATTGTTGCGGCAATCGGAGGAACATTTGATGCCATTAGCAATTTTGAAAAAGGAATCTTTGACGGATCCACTTTTGATGTTTTTAAACAAGTAATGATTATTATCGCAGCAATGGGCGGAGTCAAAACAGCCCTGCTTCTTTTCGAATGGTTATTAGGTGATGAGGTGACCTAATGCATTTTCCAGCCTATCATAAAAGCAAAGAATGGAGACGCCTGTTCGCTGGTCTTGTATTAGGCGCTGTCATCGGTTACGCCTTTTTTGTTTATGTTCACGGTCAATTACAACAAAAGTATACGGAAGAACACATTGAAATGACCGCTAAAATCAGTGAGTGGGAAACAAAATATGAGGCCTTATTAAAAAACCAGGAACAAGGGTCAAACGAAAAACCGATGAGTATCAAAGATATATCGATCACTTTTACAAATGCGAAAAAGTTGGAAGTCGACCTCCTTACCCAACATCAATTGACAACCTTAGTAAAGGATCAACTGGTCAGTATCACAGGAAAAGATATTACAACTGTTGCGGATCAAGTAGACTTAATCGTTTCAGCAATTGAAAATAAGAACTATGTGGTCGATGATTTCACTTACGAACTTAAAATCACACGACTCATCGTTTCGGAGACCCTTTCTTTTCACCTGGAAATTAAATTAGTCCGATAATGATTTTGAGCAGGCTTTATTCAGCCTGCTCTTTTTTATACTCCAAGCATTTCTCTCGCAGTTCTTCCGCAATTTCATCTGTCTCTTCCCAGGAAGAAGCGGTTGCTCCGGAAGCCAAAGGATGACCACCACCTTTATGGTTTGCAGCAATCCCATTTATTACCGGACCTTTAGAACGCAAACGGACTCTAATCGTATCCTCTTCTTCCACAAAGAACGCCCAAGCTAACATCCCTTCAATATCTCCCAGCAACCCTACCAATTGACTAGTTTCAGAAGGTGTGACTTCAAATTTTTCCAATGTTGCCCGGTCAAGACGAATGGTTGAACACCCTGCTTCATGGACAGTGAAATTTTGTAAAACATATCCCTTAAGCTTGGCGACATGAAGAGGTGTTTTATACATTTCGTTATATAAGATAGGGCGATCAAAATTATAATTAACAAGTTCAGCGGCATAAGAAAGGGTTTGTTTGGTCGTACTCGGGTATAGGAATCGACCAGTATCCCCTACGATACCTGCATAAAGCAAACGAGCGGCTTCATCATTCATCTTCAACCCTTCATCAGCAAATTCTAAATAGAACTGAAAAATCATTTCAGAAGTAGAACTTGCTGATGTATCCACCCATTGAATATCACCATAGTTATCCACTTCAGGATGATGATCAATCTTAATCAATAGCTCTCCCTGGTTGTAACGTTGATCGTCAATTCGAGCCTGATTGGCAGTATCGCAGACGATGTTTAGAGCTCCATGGAAAGTTTCATCAGGGACTTCGTCCATAGTGATGAGAAAATCCAATGAGGGTTCCCCTTCCCCTGTTACATATACCATCTTTTTTGGAAACGTTGCCTGTATGAGCCTCGCTAATCCTGCTTGTGAACCATAAGCATCAGGGTCTGGACGAATATGTCGATGAATGATAATCGTATCATGATTCTTAATGGCATCTAAAATCGCTTGTTTACTCATAAAAAAAGCCTCCTCTTCTTCTTTCCATACTTTATAATAATAGAATCCTCTGTACAGGTAGCCTTTTCAAGAGAAACAAGCTACAATAAGAGGGAAAATTAACTTCAGGAGTCGATCTATAATGATAATTTTTCCGATCCTTATCTTAGTCTCTTTTGTACTCTATATCTACTACAAGGTGATGATTATCCGTTCCACTGATCCTTTAACACAAGAGTACCTGAACAGCAAAGCGAAGTTATTCCTTGGAAGCTTCATCTTCTTTTTTGGAATCAACCAATATGTATTCTACCAGACGAAACTTTCCTTATTTATAGGAATCGTATTTATCGCTCTGGGTATTTTCCAGGCAAGGCTGGGGTGGAAAGCAAGCAAGCATTATCAAGCTGAATATCAAAAGCACCGGACAAGCCCTCAATCTTGAGCTTGGCGCGGAAAAGTCGCTGATCTACAGCGACTTTTTTATCGATCAATAAGTTGTGCCATGAGCAATGCCTTACCAACAACCGATTTGTTATGATGGACCTCTATGTCCACTTTCGCAAATTTCCTTCCAACTTCTAGAATTTCCGGTCTTACTTCGATCTCGCTTTCAATCTGTACAGGCTTGATAAAAAACACAGAAATGTTTTCAACGACAAGATCGCCTTTTTTATATTTTCTCAACAACCGGCTTGAAGCTTCTGTAATCAATGAGATAAAAACGCCATAAGACATCGTGCCCAGCGGATTTGTCATCTGAGGCGTAACCATCGTTTTCCATACGGGAGACGTATCATTCTCCTCCAAAATTTCCATGCGATTTGTAGCGAGGTCATCAATAGTTTCTCCTACTTGAGGCTGTCTCTGGATATGCTGTAACGCTTTTAATACATCCTGACGGGAAATAATCCCTTGTAGTTTATGAGAGGGATCCACAACAGGCATTAATTCAATCCCTTCCCATACCATGACATGGGCTGCATTTGCTAGTGAAGTCTTTGCATGGACGGTCATTGGATTCCTTGTCATGACCTTATCAATCCTCATATTTTTATCTTTCCCAATGACATCTCTGGAAGTTACAATTCCGACTACACGATTTTGTTGATCAACAACCGGATATCGGCTGTGTCCCGTTTCCGTATTAAAATCATGCCAGCGGGAGACTAAATCTGCAGATCGTAAGAACTTGGAATGACTATATGACGTATAAATATCATCGACAAG
Organism: Halobacillus karajensis; assembly: GCF_900108515.1. Classification (GTDB taxonomy): domain Bacteria; phylum Bacillota; class Bacilli; order Bacillales; family Halobacillaceae; genus Halobacillus; species Halobacillus karajensis. Next base: position 43,376 of record NZ_FNWW01000009.1, read on the forward strand.
CACAATTTCTTTTTTGATCAACTGATCATAAATGGCCCTGTTGATCATGGTAGCGACTGTAAAGGTATCATAGCTAGTTGAAATCACTGGCAGTTTCTTTTCATCTGCTAGTTTTTTTACGGTTTCACTTGTATCGAAACCTCCTGTGATTAAGACGGCCGCTCCTTCTTTAACGGCAAGCTCATGGGCATTTGTCCGGTTCCCTACAATTAGTAGAGAACCAGCCTCCGTATAACGCATCATAGCTTCGAGCTTCATAGCTCCTATAACGAATTTACTTAACGTTTTATATAAACCTTCTCGACCACCTAGAACCTGCCCGTCCACAATGTTAACAATTTCGGCAAATGTCAGCCTCTCAATGTTTTCTTTTTTCTTCTTTTCAATCCTAATAGTGCCGACACGTTCCATCGTACTGACCAAGTCTTGGTTCTCCGCTTCCTTAATGGCCCTGTAGGCTGTCCCCTCACTCACGTTTAAAGCCTTCGCTATTCCTCTTACAGATATTTTACTGCCGACTGACAGAGACTCAATATGTTCCAGAATCTGTTCATGCTTCGTTGCCATATGACCACCAAACTTTCTAACTGTACTAATCATTTTACTTTTAATTGTTATTATACAGTTGATACAGATGATCCGCAATTTCTTCCAGAAGTTTCAGAAAAAAAGCCGTTTGCCTTTGATAAGACAAACGGCTTTATATAGCCTGCTTTCACAGCTCTAATGACTCACCCGGCTTCAGTGCTTTTCCTGTACCTGGTTTTACCTCTTCCGCAAAAGCATCTCCATCTTGGTTAATTAAATCAAAGGTGTTGTAGTGGACTGGGACCACCTGTTTCGCTTGAATCCATTCTGCTGCTACAAGAGCATCTGAAGGCCCCATAGTAAAATTATCACCAATAGGAAGAAAAGCCAGATCGATATCATTTCGTTCGCCAATTAATTTCATATCGCTGAACAACCCAGTATCCCCAGCATGATAAATGGTTTTCCCATCAATGGTTAGAAGGATCCCCGCGGGCATACCGGTATATATAATCGTGCCATCTTCTTCTGTATAAGACGAACCGTGGAAGGCCTGTGTAAATTTCACATACCCAAAATCAAACTCATGACCACCTCCAATGTGCATTGGATGAGCATTCAGCCCTTTGTTTCCAAGGTATTCCGCCAGTTCGAAAGGGGCTACAACTTGCGTGTCATTTCGTTTAGCAATTTCAAATGTATCCCCAACGTGATCATTGTGTCCATGCGTAAGCAAGATCACATCAGCTTTCACCTCGTCCGCATCCAGGTCTGTGTTCCCGTTTTCTGAGATGAACGGATCAATAAGTATCGTTTTCCCATTTGCTTCAACTTTTACTACGGCATGACCATGATAAGAAACTTTCATTTCCAACACTCCTTTAAAAAGAATACCTATTTAATAGTTTTGCCAAGCTCGTTCATATTTTTGAATTAAATGAGGATCTATTAATGTATTTGGTTTTAATGGGATCGCTTGGCCATCCTTGTTCAAGATTTCCCCATCTTCATCTTTTCCAAACACCGTCATGGATTGAAAGACTTCTTCTGTAAGAAACTTCGTATCTACTGAAAAGCGAACCTCCTCAATATCAATAGGCTTCCGGCTCGCCATTACAAACCCCCAATTGCCAAAACTAGGTACATCCACATGAAAGTTTTCTGTATGAAGCCCTGTAGAAGCAATCGTCTTATCAATTGTCCAATAAACATCTGTTGCAAATAACGGACTTGTTGCCTGAACCATCGTTGCTCCACCAGGAGATAAGTGGTTTCTTACTAGTGAATAAAATTCTTTTGTGTACAACTTGTTCAGACTTTCATTATTTGGATCAGGCAGATCTATAATAATCACATCATAAAACTCATCCGATTTTTCCAGAAACTCAAAAGCATCTTGATTTAATACATCCACTCGAGGATCATCAAGGGCTCCCTTGTTTATTTGCAGCAAATGGTAATTGCTCCTGGCGAGATCTGTGACGGCAGGATCAAGATCCACAAGAGTGATTTCCTTAATCTCTTTATACTTAAGCAATTCATTGGCAGCTATTCCATCTCCTCCACCCAGAACAAGGACTTTATCCTTATTCTCTGCAAAAGCAACAGGCGGGTGGACAAGGGTTTCATGGTATCGATGTTCATCTGTTGAACTAAACTGTAAGGATCCATTTAAAAATAGGCGAGTGTCCCCCTGTTCCTTGGTAAGCACTATTCTTTGGTAAGCACTTTCTTCCATATGAATAATAGGGTCTTTATACAGCTTCTGTTCAAAAGAAAAAGCCATCTCTTCCCCGAAAAACAATCCCGCTATAAGAAGAACGCCTATCACAATGGCACCTGTTAAATGAATCGATAAGGTCTTTATTTCGGACCGAAATAAATATAAGACGGTAACGGCAACAGCTAAGTTTATACATGCGACAAAGAAAGCACTCTTCACCATCCCCATCTGGGGTCTTAAATAGAAAGCAAATAACAAACCACCGATTAATCCACCCGCGTAATCCGAAAAAAGCACCCGAGCTGTACTACGATTTAACTCTTCCCCGATTTCATTGGCTTTTCTAATTAATATGGGCAGTTCTAATCCTGTCAGTGCACCTATGGTGAATGTCACCAGGTATAGAAATAAGGCATCTGTGCCAGAAGGAGCGAAAGCGGTCATTCCAAACATTGTAAAACTGGAAAAACCACCAATTAATGCCACCATGAATTCAATCCAAATAAAAGTGACAATTAGTTGTTTCATCACTCGTTCACTTATACTTGCCCCAATACCCATTCCCGTTAGAAAAAGGCTGATGGTCAACGTGTACTGCTTTACCCCATCGCCTAATATATAGGAACCCAGTGCACCGAATAACACCTCAAAAATAATCCCACATATGGAAACAATGCCAGATGCCCAGTATATAAAATGACTTTTTCTAAAATTTGCTTCCACTTTGTTCACTCACTCCACTTTTCACAAAAATCCACTATGAGGTCTATTCATAGTGGATTTCTTGAAGATGTCTGGTGCGATTACGTAATCGACGCGCCGATAACAAAAGCTAACCCGATGGATACCCCCATCGTAATAATACCAACAGCTGTATTATTTTCCTTCAGCTGTGTTTCTACAGAAAAACTGCGTGTGAATAATTCAAACAAAAGATAGGCAATCATTTGAAGAATAACACCGTAAGCTCCCCAAATTAGTGTATCCCATACGGTAAAACTGTGATAGATGGCAAATGATAGCACAATACAAATCCCTATAACCTTACCTGCAATAGACATGGCAACTGCTTGATTTCCCTGCTTTACTTCTTCCCAATCCTTGTACTGCCTAGTTAACCATTCAAAGATCACCAGTCCGATGACAACAATGATAATAGCCATGACAAAATAACCTAGAGTAGACAAAAATGGTTCCATTATTAATAACCTCCTTTATTTTCCTGTCCCGGGACCCCCACCACGATTGGTAGATCCTCTCATAGAACTTGTTCCTCCGGAATTATAATTCCCATACATGCCATAACCTCCATAACAATTCCCGGTTTGCTGACAGCTGGACCTTCTCCGGTCATACCAATCATTGGATCCAAGAGCCCGATTCAGCAAGGACCCTAAAAATAGTCCCTGAAAGAAGCTTGGAGAATAATTATTTCTAACAAATTCATCAGATGCTAGCTCAATGGTAATCAATCCCGCTTCTTCGTCACTCTCCTGTATAATTACAAAATGATCCGGATAGATGAGTGCCTGCTTATTTTCCTGTCTTTCACTTATCTCTTCCGGGGAGATTGCCGACGACAAAGAATCTGCGACTTCTTTCAAAGTCAACTCCTTTGTCATATAAATTCTCGATATGCCTTGATCCGATCTCACTGTATCTAATAAAGGAAAACTTTCCTGAACCAATGATTCTATATCCTTTGCTTCAGACATTTCAATCGTATTTAATATTTCAGAGCGATCAGGCTCTGAGGGAAGTTCACCATATGTATCTTCGGTAGCAGAGCCTGACATTCCTCTCTGGTCATTTCCACCGAATACATTGAACAATAAGAAAAAGGCAATGATTCCTACGACTATGATTCCTGCATAATCTTTCAAAACACATCCTCCTTCCACAAAAAATAGCCGTGCCTGACTTGTGGCCAGGCACGAGACTTCGACCAGAGATTACCCTTTATTCATCTTTTTCTTCAATGCTTCCAATTCACTATCTACACTATCTTTATTATTCAATTCCTCGAATTCATCATCAAGGGACCGGCTTTGGGAAGACATATCTTCACTTGTTTCGGCCTCTGCTTCATAATGCATCACTTTTTCTTCCATACGATCAAAACCTTGACGCGATTCGTCTCCTCCGATATTTGACATCGTACGATTCATCTTCGTACGTGTTTTTGCCGATTCTGCACGTGCTTTCAATGAATCTTTTTTCAGTTTCATTTCCTGGTATTCTTTTTTCATTTCATCCAGTTTCTGGCGAAGATTGTCAGCATCCTGCTGTGCACGTTCCCAAGAAGATTTTAACTGATCTGCTTGATCCTGGTGATTTTTCTTATCCTCCAAAGCCCGGCGTGCTAAATCTTCATTTCCTGCTTCAATCGCCTTTTCAGCTTGCTGCATACGCTTATCTACAAGAGCTTGAGAATCATCATATTTCCGTTTCAGCATTTTTTCATTGGCAATTTGTTTCGCTACTGCACTTTCCGCTTCACGAATGTCGTTTTCCATATCCCTCATAAATTGATCCAGCATCTTGACAGGATCTTCAGCTTTATCCAACATCGAATTTAATTCGGAACCCACCACTGTCTTCACACGTTTAAAAAATTTGAACATCTTTATATTTCCTCCTTATTTTGAACCTGCAATAATTTTAATTTCATAAGCTTCAATATCATGACCTACACTAACTTCAACTTCACTCCCCCACGATTCGACACTTACATATGTCTCTTCATCTTCTGAAATATATTCGGCATAACGGGAAGTTCGGCCGTTAATATTTTTGCTTCTTCCTTCTCCCACCACGCGCGCTTCCCCTTCTTCATCTTTGAAAAAGGATTGGCCCTCGTATTCCAGTGTCTTAGGGAAAGGCAAAGTTACAGGTAATTTCACTGTTTCATATATGCCTAACTCTAACTCGTCATCCATTTCAGCGGCCAGCCATTTTGTTTGATTCCCCTCTAATAACTGATAGGAAAACCATTCATACCCTCCATCCCGGTACGTAATTTTACCGACGACTTCATAATCCACAAGATCATAGGTGACAATGTCACCTACTTGGATATTCAGGGGAGTTCGCTCTGTTACTTCAGGTGTCTGTTTGTCCTTATTTGAAAACAATCTTGAAAAGAATCCCAACTCTTCTCTTCACCTCTCCTTCAACTTTGACCCTGTGTACTTGTATGTACGTTTGTTACCAATCAAAGGTTTCACTTTTTCTTTTTATTTTACGTTCTATTTGAAAGAATCTCAAATCCCCCCTAAACCGTCTTTTTTTCGTTTTTTTCCCAGAGAAGATCCTTTGATTTTTCAGAAAAGCGAGTATAATCAGACATTATCTTTCTACAATTGGAGTGATATCGCATGAAGACATTAGAAAAAATAAGCCAATTCGCTGGCAGCACCTTTGCCTTATGGGTTCTTCTTTTTGCCGCATTATCTTTTTATGTTCCGGAAGGATTCACATGGATTGCCCCATACATTGTCCCCTTATTAGGAATTATCATGTTTGGTATGGGGTTGACCCTTTCAAAAAAGGATTTTCTGGAGGTTTTTAAACGACCGAAAGATGTTGCGATTGGAGTAGGCGCACAATTCATTCTGATGCCCCTTCTGGCCTTTCTATTAGTGACTATACTTCCTGTATCCCCTGAAGTGGCCGTCGGGGTGATCCTCGTAGGATGCTGTCCTGGAGGGACATCTTCAAATGTTATGACCTATTTATCAAAAGGAGATACAGCACTCTCTGTAGCTATTACGTCTGTATCAACTATACTTGCGCCCCTCTTTACGCCATTTTTAGTTTGGATATTTGCCAGTCAATGGCTTCCCGTTTCAGCTGGAGATCTGTTTCTTTCAATTGTTAATGTTGTCCTTTTACCTATTATTCTTGGGGTTGGTGTGAAAACCATTTTCAAAGAAAAGGTCGAAGCAACAATCAAGGCTCTTCCCCTTATTTCTGTTATCAGCATTGTGGCTATTGTAGCGGCCGTTGTAAGTGTAAACCATACCCAAATTGCAGAGACAGGAGCCACCATCTTCGCTATTGTTGTTGTTCACAACCTTCTTGGTTATTTGACTGGGTATGGATTAGGAAAACTCTTTAATATGGAGCCCATCAAAAAGCGCGCCGTTTCTATTGAAGTTGGTATGCAAAATTCCGGTTTAGGGGCGTCTCTAGCAGCCGTGCATTTCAGTCCACTTGCAGCTGTACCAAGTGCCATTTTCAGCGTGTGGCATAACATATCCGGACCAATCATAGCGACCATCTTTCGAAAACAGAAGGAGGTTAAGTCGACAGATCATCATTATACAAAATCCGCTTAAAACAGAACTCCTAGACAATTCCCTTATAGATGCCTGCTTATAACTTCTTTTCAGGGATGCTACAAATAGATAATGAAAGCGAGGGTAGATTCGTTTATCCTCGCTTTTCCCAATCATTATTTATGGAGAAATTCCTTAGCATCTGCATATTTTAAACCTTGCGCCTCAGCCACAGCTTTATAGGTTACATATCCGCCAAGTGTATTAACCCCTTTGTATAGAGCTTCGTTTTCCTGACAAGCCCTCACATACCCTTTGTTTGCTAACTGTAGAGTGTAAGGAACTGTAACATTCGTTAATCCTATTGTTGATGTTCTTGGCACAGCACCAGGCATATTAGCTACAGCATAATGGAGCACCCCATGCTTCACATAGGTAGGATCATCATGGGTCGTAATTCGATCCGTTGTCTCGAAGATACCACCTTGATCAATGGCCACATCAACGATAACCGATCCATCCTTCATTGATTTCACCATATCCTCCGTTACAAGGCTAGGTGCTTTGGCACCTGGAATAAGAACAGCGCCTATGACAAGGTCGGACTCTGACAATGCTTCCTGGATATTTAATGGATTGGACATTAATGTATTAATATCCGAGCCGAAGATGTCATCAAGCTGTCGCAAGCGTTCGGGATTAACATCTATAATAGTCACATCTGCTCCAAGTCCCATTGCGATCTTAGCAGCATTCGTTCCCACAACTCCGCCGCCAATAATCGTTACGCGTCCCCGTCGGACACCTGGTATTCCCCCTAACAGGATCCCTTTCCCTCCTCTTGACTTTTCAAGGAATTGGGCACCAATCTGAGAAGACATTCTCCCTGCCACTTCACTCATCGGTGTAAGTAAGGGCAATGATCCATTAGGTAATTGCACTGTTTCATAGGCTATAGAAATAACTTTCTTATCTACAAGTGCTTTGGTTAATTCTGGCTCTGGAGCCAAGTGTAAATAAGTAAACAAAATTAATCCTTCATTAAAATAATGATATTCTTCCGGTAATGGCTCCTTTACCTTCATGACCATGTCCTGGTTCCAGGCTTCCTTGGCTGAATTTACGATAACAGCCCCAGCTTCTCTATATTGTTCATCTGTAAAGCTCGATCCTAGTCCAGCTTTAGTTTGGACATAAACTTCATGACCTTCGGTTGTTAAACTGACAACTCCTGCCGGTGTCATTGCTATGCGATTTTCATTGTTCTTTACTTCTTTGGGTACTCCAATTTTCACTGTTACAACCTCCTCATTCTATTGTTCATGTAACATATAGATGAATCCGTTTAGCGAAATGATTTTCTCTTTTATTTTACACTCCTTATCGGTGCCTATGTATGACATCTAGGCCACCTGTTACTTCATAAATGGTTCCAGTGATCATATCAGAATCCTCTTCACAAAGAAAGGCTATCATCCTTGAAATATCTTCACCTGTTCCTGGTCTTCCGATGGGAGTCTCTTTATCCTCCATTCCTCTGCTATCCTTTATAGAGGCTTCCTTCCAATCTCCTACAATGTTCCCCGGGCAGATCATATTTGAGGTGATTCCATATTCTGCTTCTTCATAAGCGACTGTTTTCGTAAGTGATACAAGGCCCACTTTAGCTGCTGCGAAAGCCGAACGATAAATCCATCCTGATGCTGATTGCGCCCCCTGAAACCCATAATTAATAATTCTCCCAAAGTTCTGCTTTCTCATAAGCGGAACCGTGCGTTTAAGTAAATAGAAGACAGCATCAAGATTCCCACGAATCATCGTATCCCACTCATCTTCTGTGTAATCCATCAGTTTTTTTCGTTTAAAAATATAAGGTCCCGCATTGTTAATTAAGTAATCGACCCTTCCAAAACGTTCCACCGTTTCTTTAACAAGACGATCTAAATCTTCCAGCACTGTTACATCAGCCTGGATTAATTGAATCCTTTCATGATCGTTAGGAAACTCTTCAAGTAACGCAAAAGCCTTTTCCTTATCGTTCCTATACGTAACAGTTACGGAATGATTGAGATTTAATAGCTGCTCTGTCACTTTCCTCCCCAATCCTTTTGTGCCTGCTGTAATGATCGCATGTCTCATCTATCATCCTCCTCTTACGCCTTTACTTAGGTAATGATTTACTCCCCCTTACCCTTACACTAACCCCCTTATTTAGAGGGAGAGGTTGTTTGAATTTGGTAGAGTGGTCGTATGATAGCTTTTCTAATCTTTGCAAAAGTCAGGCCTTATATTCCCATTTAATGATTCACGTATACTACAATAACTGTACTACAAATCATGAGCACGATTCACTATTGATGCTTTACACATGTATGTATAGGCTAACTAGCCTTCTCGACAAATAAATTTTGTCCTCAATAGTCCATTTCTTTATAGTTCATTAAACCCAACAGAAAGTCTTCTGTTGGGCTTACGTATTATCGCTTATCTTTATTTTTCACACCTGACTGGTAACTTTCGTTTATAGATGACATTAGTCGCTTTTCCATATCTTTTTCTTTCTCCAATGGATTCTTTGGTTTTTTCATAAAAACACCTCCTTTTATAATATTCGCAAAATTATCGAAATTATGCATGTATAGAGAGTCTATGGGCGAAGAGGACATGATATAATAGAGATAACAAAAAGAGAGGGGGCATCAAGCATGACTTTTGAGTACAAAGATATTGTAGTGGCTGTCGATGGGTCGGTAACGGCTGAAGTAGCATTTAATAAAGCGATCGATATCGCAAACCGGAACGATTCAAAGTTAATTTTAGCCCACGTAGTCGATACAAGAGCTTTTGCTACAGTGGAAGCATATGACCGGTCTTTAGCCATCCGTGCCGAACAATATGCAACAGAATTGTTAAATGACTACCAGGAAAAAGCAGAAAAAGCCGGGGTAAATCATGTGGTTGTTGACGTAGAATATGGTTCTCCTAAGGTGAAGATTGCTAAAGATGTCGCTCCCAAATACAATGCTGATCTCATCATTTGTGGTGCCACAGGTTTAAGTGCCATGGAACGGTTCTTTATCGGTAGTGTATCCGAACACATCACACGGTATGCCTCCTGTGATGTGCTTGTTGTCAGACCGGATAATGCAACAGAGGGGCAAAAATAGAGCTAAAGTACCCTTCCCTGCTCCCCTTGACTTAGGAAGTGGAGAGAAGTTGCTGGAGCAGGGAATACTGCCTCTTCACAAAGAAATGCTCACGGAAGGCTATCCTTTACTTAATCAATAAAAAGCCCGGCCCCCGGGCTCTTTTATTGATCTTTATACAATTCGCGGACAACATGCGGAAGTTCTGGAATAATTAATCGATCCATAGCAAGCTTAACAGCACCTGAAGATCCAGGAGTAGAAAAAACCGCTGTTTTCCCAGCCACTCCTGCAATAGCCCTCGATAAAATAGCAGCAGATCCGATATCTTCCGTATAGCTTAACATACGGAAAATTTCCCCGAAACCAGGTATTTCTATATCAATCACGCTTTGAACAACATCTATCGTTACATCCCTCTTCGCTATCCCTGTACCTCCGTTCAACAACACGGCATGCACGTCAGGAGAGTCAATTCCCTTTTGCAAATAGCCCCGGATGAGTTCTTCTTCATCTGCCACAATATGATATTCTACAACCTCATACCCTTCATTTTTTAGTTTCTCTATCATCAAACTCCCACTCTTATCTGTTTTTTTGGTACGTGTATCACTAACAGTAAGAATAAAACATGTGATAGGAAAGCTTGTATTTGCTTTATGTTCTTTCACGGACATTTATTGCTCCCCTTCCTGTTCCATGAGGTGGCGATACTGGTAGAATTTCATCGCAAACTCTGTTACTTGTTTCGTTAAATGGTAGTTAGAATATGCCCCTATTGCAATACTGATGAAAGGTAAGCCTTGGATGAGTTTTTTTCTGAACATCAGAATAAACAAAGACTTAAAACATTGTTTTACTGGTTGTTCCAGCCAGGCTTCATCCGTTAATTGGTCCTCCCCTGAAAAAATATAAGGGTGTTCCTTTCTTTTCACCTCGTCCATTAACTCATTCCACGCAGTTACTCTCAAACGTTTAGGCAATGTAGCCGCATGAAAAACTTTGAGGGAGATCATCATTTCATATGGATGGTTCATCTCATGACCAAACGTCAAACCAATTAATTGAATAGCACGGATGTTCATCAACATCATTAAAGGGTAATCAATTCCGAGGAACAGCCATCCCCCTGCCCCTGTCAAACCACCTTGAGCAAAAGAATAAAATCGACCGCGTGTCATTTGCTGCTCTGCTATGTAAGTTAACTGCTCAACCGTCAATTCATTATTCATATCTTCAATCCGCTCAATACGGGTAGAAAAAATACGCCCAACTGTCAATATTCGTTCCCTTGCCTCATATTGGTATGAAGTTCCTTGCAAGAAAGCATGAGTATGAAAAAACCAAGCATCAAGTTTTGAAAAAAAGGCTTTCCTTACATTCGGGTTTATGTTCCTAAAATGTTGCTGAACCCAATGATCATAAACCATTTCAAAATCATTGGGCTGATATTGTTTATATTGTTCCAACCAGTTGTTTAATTCAGTACGTATTCTTTGGTGTGACAAAGCGATCCCTCCTCGTCTTTGTTCCTTACCATTTATTGTAGACTTAAAGTTCAAAAAAAAGCAATCGCGCCTATCTTCATCAGGAGCGATTGCTTTTTTCATTAAAGTCCTTTCTCAACTGTGTCACGAGCAATCATGACTTCTTCGTTTGTAGGAATAACCATTACTTTCACAGGAGAATGTGGGTAATTAACAAATGCGTCTTTTCCACGAACTTTGTTAAGAGCCGGGTCCCAATAGACACCCATAAACTCCAACCCTTTCAATACTCGTTCACGCATTGTAACACTATTTTCACCTACACCAGCTGTAAAGATGATCCCGTCGATCCCGTGCATCCGTGCCGCGTAGGAACCAATATATTTGTGAATACGAGCAGCAAAGACCTCTAAAGCAAGCTCTGCGCGCTCATCTCCATTATCCGCACGTTTTTCAATATCACGTAAGTCACTTGAAAAACCAGATAATGCAAGCATCCCACTTTCTTTATTTAATACGTTCATGACTTCATTCGCTGTTTTACCCGTCTTCTCCATAATGAACGGAATCAAGGCTGGGTCGATGTTACCTGAACGTGTCCCCATTGTAACACCTGCTAACGGTGTAAAGCCCATGGATGTATCAATCGATTTACCACCTTCGATCGCTGCAATACTAGCGCCGTTCCCAAGGTGGCAGGATAGAAGACGCAGTTCTTCCAAAGGACGCCCCAGCATCTCTGCCGCACGCTCAGAAACGTATTTATGAGAGGTACCGTGGAAACCGTACTTACGGATACCATATTCTTCATAATACTCGTAAGGCAAGCTGTAAAGATAAGATTGCTCAGGCATAGACTGGTGAAAAGCCGTGTCAAAAACAGCCACATGAGGGACATTTGGTAACACTTCACGGAAAGCATGGATTCCAGTCAAGTTTGCTGGATTATGCAATGGAGCTAAATCAGACACTTCTTCAATCTCTTTAATTACTTCATCTGTGATATACACAGATTCGCTGAAACGCTCCCCGCCATGGACCACACGGTGACCCACACCATTAATCTCATCAAGAGATTCGATGATTCCATTTTCAGTCAATTTATTAAGAAGCATTTTAACAGCTTCTCCATGATCAGGAATATCTGTTACTGTTTCATTTTTTTCATCATTTACTTCAATTGTAAACACACTATCATTTAGGCCGATACGTTCAACCAGCCCTTTGGTTATTACTGTTTCTTCAGGCATGTCGATCAGTTGGAATTTCAGTGATGAACTACCTGCATTTATAGCAAGAATATTATGACTCAATGTTGCTCATCCCCTTAAAATTTAGGTTCGTAATTTTCTACCATTACTATTTAATCACCCGTCTTCACCGATTTCAAGGTAGTTGGGAAATGATAGCGTTTACTTGTTATATTCGTTATTTTCTCACAATTGCGTTCCTTGATAATCATCAAACCATTTATTCATTTGGGCAAGAATATCTGCCATCCCGTTCGGGTTTTTGAACGATGGTAATTTGACCAGCAAAGCCTGTTTTGGTGCCTTTGTCTCGGGACCTTTTTTCTGTAATATTAAAATGCTTTTGCCATGTTTCTCATCTTTGAATAAAGAGTCAGACAATTGAAGCATGCCAACAATGTGGGCATGTTCGCGAAGAAAGGCGTTTAGCTCTTTTGATTGATCACTATCAAAAAGGAAGTTCGGCACAATAAACATAAGGAAGCCGCCTTCTGTTGTGTAATTCAAACCTTGTTCAATGAACAGGTGGTGGGCATAGGATAACCCTTCTTTCGATTTCAAATCATATCGTTCTGCTTGAGCATCATCTGGATAATACCCTACTGGCAGATCACCTAACACAAAATCGACCGGTTCCATAAGGAAAGGGGCCAAACTGTCCTGATGGAAAAATTCAATTTCATTTTTTTGCAAGTTTGCATTAGCTACAGCTAGTTGGATTAAGGTAGGGTCAACTTCACTTGCATAAGCTCTCACTGGCATATCTAATTGATTCATAACAGAAGTGATCAAATTCCCACTCCCCGCTGCCGGGTCAAACAATTTTAAATCCTCTTTACCTTCGTAAAGTTTTGATGCCAGATACCCCATAAACATAGCTACAGAATCGGGAGTGATTAAATGCTGTTGCTGTGTTGCTCCCTTCATTCCCTTTAAAATAGCAAGCTGGACTGCTTTACGAATTTCTTCTTTTTCGAATTCTTCTTTTTTCATCTTCAAAAGTTCATTAGTGAGATAAGTTTGCAACGACTCTCCCATATCATCAAAAGGTTGACCATTGAATAAGACATCCATAGTTTCAGCAATTGCCTCTAAATAGGTGATATTCAAATCTTCAGAAATAACGGTGGCCGTATCATCAACCCATTGAAATAGTTTTTCCACTTGTTCCTGCTTCATAATCATTCTCCTTCACTTAAATTCGTGGGCTCTCTATATTCCTTAAGAGAGCTCTTGTAAATCAAAAGAAATTGGCGCAGCTGTTTTTACACATGATGCGCCAATACCAACTTTCCTTTTTGCGTTTTCGTCTACTCCCACCATATCGAAATCCACACCGCAATTCAACAATGATAAACTTTCACGATTTATTTGAAAATTGTGTGCGGTTTCAAGAGTGAAATGATAAAATGACATCAAGCTTTACATAAGAGGAGGATCCTAGATGAGCGATCAACGAAGAAACTTATACTTTTTTTATCAACAAACCGAAGAATTAAATGATAAATTGGAGTCGCTGTTCCAACTGGCAAGAGATAACGACTTTCAGGTCGTAGAAGATTCGAATAAGGCCAACATCATCATTGCAGTAGGAGGCGACGGCACATTCCTTCAAGCCGTGCGTAAAACAGGCTTCAGGCAGGACTGCTTGTATGTAGGAATTAGAGCTGGAAATGAAGCCGGACTATATTGCGATTTCGATATAGATAATCATGATGAGATGATCGATGCCATGAAAAATTCGGAAATTGAAGTTCGGCGATTCCCCCTGATTGAGACAACCATCAATAATGAGTCAACTTTTTCCTCCCTGAACGAGTGTAGTGTGCGTTCAACATTGATAAAATCGATTGTCGTTGATGTGTACATCGATGATCTCCACTTTGAAACGTTTCGCGGGGACGGCTTAATCATTGCTACCCCAACAGGAAGTACAGCTTACAACAAATCCATCAATGGAGCCGTTGTTGATCCTAAACTTCCTTGCTTCCAAATTAGCGAACTTGCTTCCCTTAATAATAATCGTTACCGTACACTGGGTTCATCGTTCATTCTCAGTGGAGAGCGAACATTGAAGCTTACCGTCCGTCAAGATGGAAACGATCACCCGATTATCGGTATGGACAACGAAGCATTCTCTATACGTAACATCCATGATGTAACCATTAAACTTAGTGAGAATGTCATTAAGACAGTCAAACTTAAAAACAATACCTATTGGGATCGTGTTAAACGAACATTCCTTTAATGGAAAACGAGGGGCTTCCAAATAATTGGAGGCCCCTCGTTAGTTAATATCATTCAAATAAGGTAAGGATCTTTGTTCATTACTATTACCTTTGATAAACAATTTCTTCATCAACCACTGTCATGGTTACAGTAGCGTCAGCAAGCTCGTGGGATTTGAGTGCAAAGAGATCCCGGTCCAATACCGTAAAATCTGCGAGATAGCCTTCCTCTATCATTCCTTGTTCCCTTTCTTTGTTGATCGCTTGAGCGCTTCCTTTCGTATAGAGAGAAATAGCCTCATAAACGGTCAATTTTTCCTCTGCTTGGTAAACCGCATGATCATATGTGGCTCTTCGATCGACTGCTGCCCTGATTCCAAGCAAAGGATTTATTTCTTCAATGGGGGCATCGGAGCCGCCCGCACATTTGATACCTGCATCTAATAGTGTTTTCCAAGAATATGAATTTTTCAACCTTAAATTTCCTAGGCGTTCGATTACCCAAGGAAAATCAGAAGCAACGAAGGTCGGCTGAATATCCAGCACAATATTTAAACGTTGCAATTTATGAATAAGATCAGGACTTAATATTTGCGCATGAATAATCCGATCACGCTCTCCGTTTTTCAGTGGATTAGCCGCTATAGCATCAGCAACTGCTTCAACAGCCCCATCTCCGATAGCATGGACAGCTACCGGCATATCCCTTTTTCTCGCTTCCTTTACTAACGAATCAAGCCCCTCATCTGTATGAATAGCGACACCTTTATTTTCAGGGTCATCGGCATAGTCATCTTTCAACCACGCTGTTCTGCCTCCTAAGGCTCCATCAGAAAAAATTTTCAATGCACCCAATTCTACAAAATCAGTCCCTTGCTTGAACCCAAGTCCTTCTTGGTCTACTTGGTCGATCACTCCATGATGGACCAAAAGATGAGCCCTGAATTTTGTCTGTTTGCCATCGATCACATGAAGGAAAGCATCAAACGTTTTTCTAAAGCCCCCGTAATAATTCAAATCTTCACTATGACCACCAACAAGACCATAGGAATGCATATCTTTTACTGCTAAATCAGCAGCTTTCCTTAAATATTCTGGTGTTACTTCCGGCATGGCTTGTTTGATGATTTCCTGGGCTTGGTCATGGAAGTACCCGACAGCCTCTCCCTGTTCATCTCTTACAATTACTCCGCCTTGAGGGTCTGGTGTGTCTTTGTTAACTCCGGCCATGTCCATTGCTTTTGAATTAGCAAGCAAGGCGTGACGACAGACCCTTGTGAGCATCATCGGATGATCAGCAGAAATTTCATCAAGCTCTTGCTTATGTATAATCCGTTTATCTTCCCACTGATTTTCATTCCAGCCATCACCGATAATCCACTCTCCAGCAGGCAGTTGCTCAGCATGCTGTTGCAATGCTTGTTTTACCTCTTCCGCTGATTTCATAAAGGAAAGATCCAATCTCATGAGGCGTTCTCCATGACCAATGATATGCAGATGACTGTCAGTGAAACCTGGATACATAACTGAACCTTTCAGGTCACATTCTTCAGTAATATCCTCTTTATAAATTTTATAAAGTTGTTGTGTATCCCCAGTCGCTTTAACTTTTCCCTCGGAGGTTACAACCGCTTCTACCCATTCTCCCTCATTTTTCATCGTATAAATTTTTCCACCGTACCAGAGTTTCATTTTCTCCACTCCTTCTCTCCTTTAATTCTATCTATATCCTATTTTACTTAAAAAAAGAAATATTGTCCTAAAAAACCCCAGCTTTTTATAGCTGGGGGGAATTTTATAATAAATCATCAAAATCATCTTCCTCTTGACCTGTATGTTCGTCTGGTGAGACTTCAATAATATAACTTTCTTGCAATGCCTTTTCAATATCTCCATTAAAGTCTACATTTGATTCGTAATAGTTCGCTTTCTCTCTTGTAGGTTTTGTCTTTGGAGATTTGGGTACAAACACTGTGCAACAATCTTCAAATGGACGAATGGAAATGTCATACGTTCCAATTGTTCTAGAGATATCAATAATCTCAATTTTATCCATAGATACGAGTGGACGAATAATTGGATAGTTAGTTACCTCGTTGATTGTATTCATACTTTCCATCGTCTGACTTGCAACTTGCCCGAGGCTTTCCCCTGTAGTAATAGAAAGAAGACCATTTCTCTCAGCGATCCGTTCACTTATTCGCATCATCATTCGTCTCATGATTGTCATACTGTAGCCTTCAGGCATTTCACGATGAATTGTTTGCTGAACTCCCGTGAACGGAATGACATGAATTTTCACCTTGGAACCAAATTTGGACAGCTCCTGTGCTAAATCAATAACTTTCTGTTTTGCTCTCTCACTTGTATATGGAGGAGAATGGAAATGAATCGCTTCAATTTCCACCCCACGTTTCATAGTTAAATAGCCGGCGACCGGACTATCAATACCCCCAGAAAGCATCAACAAGCTCTTCCCTGTTGTTCCTACAGGTAATCCTCCGGCACCTGGGTAATCCTGTGCTGTAACATAACAGCCTTCATGACGGACTTCCACTTTTATCTCAACATCAGGGTTATGGACATCAACGGTGACCCCTTCAGTGTGACGTAAAATATGTCCACCTAATAAGGGATTCATTTCTTGAGAAGGAATAGGAAAGGTTTTGTCCGTACGTTTAGAAGAAATCTTGAACGTTCGAGCACCTTTCGCATCTTGGAAAGCTAGTAATGCCGCACCTTTCATTTCTTCCTCATCTTTTTCAATTTTTACAGCAAAACTCAAACTATGAATGCCGAAAATTTCCTGACATTCCTTCATCACCTGATGTGGATCTTCTCCATTTAATAAAACATACATCCGTCCTTGAGTCTTTTGTATAGTTGTATTTGAATACTTTTTTAGTTTAATGGCAATATTGCTTTGCAACTTTTGTTCAAACGCTCTTCTGTTTTTTCCTTTTAGTGCCATTTCACCATAGCGGATCATAATGCGATCGAATTTCATTCAACTCACCCCATCGTTGCTTTTAAATTTTCTACGGTTTGATCTAATTTTCTCAGAAAAGTGTGGATCTCATCCATTTCATTCAACGTAGAAAGACTGACTCTTAAAGCAGAGGTAGTTCGTTCATAATCTAAATGACATGCCTTTAACACAGCACTTACATCTGGCTGCTTGGAAGAACATGCGGATTTAGTAGAAATGAATATTCCTTCCTCTCCTAACGCATGAATGACCACTTCTGGTTTGTACTTCGGAATTGAAAAGTTAAGAATATGAGGAGCCCCATCTTCTGGAGAATTAATCATATAACTCGCTCTTTCTTCAAGGCCTTTCCACAAAACCTGTCTCATTTCTGCCAAATGGGCCACCTTTTGTTCCAGGTTTTCATTCAATAGTCGAAGGGCTTTCACGAAAGCTACAGTGCCTGGCAGATTTTCTGTACCTGCCCTTACCTCCGACTCTTGACTCCCTCCATGTAAGAGGGGAAACAGTGTAACATGTGGTTGTTTAATAAGTGCGCCTGTCCCTTTCAAACCATGAATTTTATGACCGGATAGTGTACACAAATCAATGCCCCATTCTTTAATGGAAAGATCCACTTTTCCTAAGCCCTGTACATGATCAACATGGAAAAAGACTTTAGGGTATGATCTCAGAAACTGTCCGATTTGTCTTACAGGTTGGATGGTACCTACTTCATTATTCACGCTCATTACACTGACAAGGATTGTATCGGGTCTTATAGCATTTTTAATATCATCGGGGTTAACCTTCCCGTTCCGGTCCACATTTATATAAGTAACATCAAAGCCCAGTGTCTCCAGTGCCCGAAATGCTTCCATAACCGACGGATGTTCAATCTGAGTTGTAATTAAATGTTTTCCTCTGGATTGGTGCTGCAGAGCTATTCCTTTAACAGCCATATTATTTCCTTCCGTTCCTCCTGAAGTAAAAATAACCTCTTGGGGGGCTACATTCAATATTTGAGCTGCCTGTTTTCTTGAGCGGTCCAGCAAACGTTCCGCCTCACTTCCAAAACTGTGTACAGAGGAAGGATTGGCATAATATTGGTCCGCGACCTTTTGGAAACTATTTAACACTTCCGGATGCGGGTGTGTAGTAGCACTATTATCTAAATAGATCATGAGCTTTGACTCCTTTACTTCAAATTGCAGTCCATTATTTTATCATAACATGTAAACAAAAGAAACAAATTGTTCTATGCCTACAAAAGCGTCTAACGGAATTTAATCATGTTAAGCCGAGCATTAAAATAAAAGTTTTTTCATAGAGTCACTACAGATTTAAGGATCCAGGGATATTTAAAATCATTCCTGTTATATAGCTTCTGAAAATTGCAAAAGAGCGGCTGCCGACGGCAGCCGCTCTTTCCTTAACTAATCTTCAACATCACTCACCAAACTCTTAGATAGGCACTTCCCCACACGAGAAAGGTTCCTGATGCAAGTCCAATCAATAGGCGTTTTTTCATCGTTTCCCATCCTAGAGAAGAACTTCTTCCTCCTTATCGATCTTAGAAAGGGCTGCAGGATCCACTTCCTTAATGGCTTCAGAAGCAAGTTTCAGTGCCTCCTCATAATGACAGGACCTAAACTTTTCTTCTGATTCGAGAAGTTTCGCAGCCAGAATAGGATATTTACTTCTGTACCGGTTGCCGTATTGAATGACACGTTCAGCTAAATGGGCCGTTTCCATTACCTTCTCAGCATCTTCATTTAGCTGCTCTATCATACCGGAAGCTTCTTCTAACATCTCATTCACCACAACCATATCTAAGGGATGCATCTCCATGCCTCGAAAAACTTCATCTACTTTCTCACTGGCAGCTTTCATATCATCATAGACAGAAGTAGGGATGCCAGGGATATTACTGCGTTTGAGCCGTCGGTGTGTGTCAAGAAGCAGATTTTCCATTTTTGTTAATTTCTGTTTTGCTTCCCGCTCATCTTTTCTAAGGTTTTGTACACGTTCATGGAAATAACTATGTTGTTCTTCAAGCTCCTTCAATTGCCTCTGGGCTTCTTCTAAGTCATCACGCAGACTGGCGTAAGATGTTTCCCCATCCTCCCGCCTGAATTCAAGGCTTGTTACACGTTTATGCATTTGACTAAACCAATTCATTAGGCTGCGATGTGCTTCTATATCTTCTTGCTCTACTTGATAAGTTTTCTGAATCTCATCCAATTCACGTTCAGTTTCTGCCAATACATGCCCCAATTCATCCAATTGGACTTTCAGGGGTACGAATTGTTTTTCTACATAATGATGAGCAATTGCTTCACTTTCTAATAATTGATACATCTCCTGGATTCGGGTTTCGATTTCTTGCAAAGACTCTTCCACACCTGTCTGATCACCCATTTCCAGCTGACTCATCATTTCTTCTAGGGAGCGCTCAAAACTATGTATCTCTGGAAGCAAATCGAATTGAGAAATTCGATAACCTTCTGCTTTCATATCTTCCACACCATTTTTTAGCTCTGCCAACTGCTCAGGGAGTTCTGTTCTCACTAACTTATATCGTTCCGGGAAGTACTGAACATCTTCTTGGAGCTTCGTAGTCTCTTGACGAATCGTACGAACGAGAGCATTTGCTTCAATATAATTCCCTTTATTCGCTAATTGTTCGTACCCCTCAAGCTGTTGTTTTAAGTCTTCTACCCTTTGTTCGAATACACGTACCGCTTTCCCATATTGGTGGCGGTTCTGAATTAATACTTTCGTCAGTTCTTTAAGATCCGGCTCCATAGATTCAATTTCCAAACGGCTTTGCTTTTCAGAATCCAGAAGATCTTCTAATTCCTGAAGCATCGCTTTGATGTCTTCCTCAATGGCTACCAACTTTTTTTCCGTTTTTCCTAAAACGACTTTGACACGTTTCATGCGATAACGGTCAGCCGCTTCTTCCGCATCGAAAAGATCTTCCTCAAGCTCAGGGAGCTCCTTCGTCAAAATCTGATCCCAGCGCTCCCGCCACTCTTCAAATTTTTCTTGAGTCTCGCCGGAAAGGTTCAAGCTTTTCACTTTAGATAACTCTTCGGTTACGCGCCGATTCATGATATCCATTTTCCAACCTTCTAGGCGATCCACTTCATC
The DNA here is from genome assembly GCF_900108515.1 of Halobacillus karajensis. GTDB lineage: Bacteria > Bacillota > Bacilli > Bacillales > Halobacillaceae > Halobacillus > Halobacillus karajensis. The sequence continues at coordinate 64,142 of NZ_FNWW01000009.1, forward strand.
ATAGACCTTTTTCCGCCAAATCAGCCCGATGATGAACAATGCGATGAGTAGTAAAATAGCCCCGATGACGAACTTCATAAATAGCCTCCTTACAATAAACGTGCCATACGGATGTATTGCGTTCCGATATATGATTTAGTTGTTTATAATGATACCATGTAAATCATACTTTTGGCTAAAATATTTCAAATTTATTATCGTATTGACAAAAAATTCAATCACAAGGGAGAGACCGCAAAATGATGGATGGACACATTCATTCCCCATATTGTCCACATGGGACTTCTGACTCCTTAAGAAACTACATTGAACAGGCGATTGATCTAGGTTATCATTCCATGACTTTTACTGAACACGCTCCACTTCCGGAATCTTTCTCAGACCCTGTCCCTGAAAAAGACAGCGGCATGTCCTTACACATGGTGGAAAAGTACTTACAAGATGTTCAACAACTGAAAGAAGAATATGAAAGTGAGATTCAAATTAACAAAGGGTTTGAGGTTGACTTCATCGAAGGTTATGAAAGAGAGATTGAAGGTTTCCTTGATACCTACGGGCCCTCACTTGATGACAGCATTCTCTCCGTCCATTTCCTAAAAGGGCAAAAACATTGGTATTGTATTGATTACAGCCCTGATATGTATACAGAGGCGGCTAACGACTTAGGCGGAATCAGTCAACTATACACGGCTTATTACAAAACATTAGTTCAATCAGTCAAAGCGGAATTAGGGAAATATAAACCCACACGGATCGGGCATATGACCCTTGTGAAGAAGTTCCAACATCTATACCCTGCACCTGAAGGTTGGGAGACGGATGCCGCTGCCCTTCTAAAAATAGTTAAAAACTATGGTTATGCCCTCGATTATAATGGAGCAGGCATTCATAAAGAACATTGTAAAGAGACTTATCCGCCGTTGTATTTGGCAAGACAAGCCTCATCTATGGGAATCCCTCTGGTATATGGTTCGGATGCGCATCACGCCCTCGGTCTAGGACAGGGGGGCCATGCTATTGACAAGAAATTACTTACGCTTTAGCCAATACTTTTACCGATGGGTAATCATTCATTAAACTGCTGTACATGTCAACGAAATGATTTAAAGATGCTTCTGTAATAAAAGGGTCCTTAAATTCATGAGGCATCATAAAAGGAGCATTTAAAAGCCCTTTTAATTGTAACAAACATAATTTTTCCTTAAACGTTACCTCAATGTGTGATTTCTTCTGGAAAAGAATCTGAGTAAACAGATGATTTTCTTTAGCCAGATAGGTCACAAGCATTTCCCTGGCGAATGTTGTATTTAAGGTTAATTCCCTGTTTAGCAAACACGAGAGTTGATAATGGGATTGTTTATAATGTAAAATCTTTTTCACTAATTCATTTAATCTATATTCTTCCTCTGAGGGTAGCTCACACTCAAGCATTTCCAAATAAGGTTCGAAATAGCTGACAGCGAGCGATTCAAAAAGTCCTTGTTTGCTCTTAAAATAGTAATGGATTAATGAGACATTAACATTAGCAGCCTTTGCGATATCCCGGACAGATGTTCCATTGAAACCTTGACTGTAAAAAAGGCGACACGCTACATCTAACACTTTGTCGCGAGTTACATTTGTTGGTCGGCTCATTATTTTTCCCCCTCAGGAAAAGATTCTCTATATTTGTGGGATTTCCTGCTGACAATCGTCCATCAAATACCGACAGCTGATTCATGATTTTGTCGAATTGTATATATTTTTAAGGAGGTTTATTTATGTTCCAGTCCACGGTTTACACAGGTACAAAAACCAAAAATTATGATCTAGTAATCAAACAATTAACATCTCTCCTTGAGGATGAACCAGATCCTATTGCAAATTTAGCGAACGCTTCTTCGTTATTAAATCAATTCTTAGAAGATGTCAATTGGGTTGGTTTTTACATATGGAGGAAAGACCAACTTGTCTTAGGGCCATTCCAAGGGCTGCCTGCCTGTGTGCGAATTCCATCAGGGAAAGGCGTTTGCGGCACCGCTGTTTCAGAAAATAAAGTCCAGCGCATCCAGGATGTCCATGCTTTTCCTGGTCACATTGCCTGTGATGCAGCAAGCCAATCAGAAATCGTTATCCCTATTGAGAAAAACGGAGAGATTTACGGGGTTCTTGATATCGACAGCCCTTCAAAAAATAGATTTGATGAAGTGGATGAAGAAAAATTAGTAGAATTTGTCCAAACTCTCCAACAGTATATTTAGGACTAAGATTTAACTGTTTAAAATGAGAATAAATGATGAACGCCATAAAAAGTAGTGGACCACCATTTAGAGGTGGTCCACTACTTTTTATATATAGCGCCTGAACATCCTGTTGAACAATTGATTTACGATTAGGTCTGAATCCTCCCTTCAAGGGGCAAGTTCACATGAATAGTCCCTTTCTCTTTGGTTCTCCCTATCCCTTACTAACTGCCATGAGAAGACAAACCTATCGATCAGTCGTTTAAAAACTGAAAACATGAAAGTCCCTTGACTTCTTTCCTAAATAAAATTATAATATTCGTTGTGTAAAATAAATGGCAGCCTATGTGAACCACCATTGTCATCATTTTGTTCCTCTACGGAGGTGCATCGTGTAACTCTCTGCTGCTGGGGCGAAGGTGCATGAAAACATAATGAGCAATGGAAGAAGGGACACACTGTTTTTATTTTATGCAAAATAAAATAAAAAGGAGGAAATTCCTATGGCACGATATACAGGTCCAACCTGGAAAAAATCACGTCGCTATGGCATTTCTTTAAGCGGAACTGGTAAGGAACTTGAAAAGCGTCCTTACGCACCTGGACAACATGGTCCAAACCAACGTAAAAAACTATCCGAATTCGGTCTTCAACTACAAGAGAAGCAAAAGCTTCGTTTCATGTACGGTTTGACAGAACGTCAATTCCGTCGTTTGTTTGAAGAAGCGGGTAACATGAAAGGGATCCACGGTGAAAACTTCATGATCCTTCTTGAATCCCGTTTGGATAACTTGGTTTACCGCCTTGGTCTAGCTCGTACGCGCAATCAAGCTCGTCAGCTAGTTACACACGGTCACGTAACAGTAGATGGTGGTCGCGTCGATATCCCATCTTACCGCGTAGCTCCTGGTCAAGTGATCAGCCTTCGCGAAAAATCTCAAAAACTTAACGTTGTCGAAGAGGCAATCGAAGTCAACAACTTCGTACCAGAATACCTTACTTTCGACGAAGACAAGCGTGAAGGTACGTACACTCGTTACCCTGAGCGTTCTGAGCTTCCTTCTGAAATCAATGAAGCTCTTATCGTTGAGTTCTACTCTCGTTAATTCTTTACCGAGAAAAAACCGTCGGATTTTCCGACGGTTTTTTATATCCAGTATTAAATATAAAAATTGCCCCCATCCATAAGGAGGGGGCAATTTTTATATTTTATTGAAACTTAATTAAGAAATATTTTTTCTTCCCACGTCTGATAATTGTAAAACGATCTTCGATACGGTCTTCCTCGTTAATCGTATGCTTTAGATCCTGATTACGTTCACCATTAATATAAACCGCACCGTTACCAATGTCCTCTCTCGCTTGACGTTTAGATGAAGAGATGCCCGCATTTACAAGCAAATCTAAGAGCTGAGGTTCTTTTTCTTCAGATGTATACGTAGGAACATCCTTAAACCCTTGCTCAATCTCCGCTCCAGACAATGCTTTAATATCACCACTGAATAAAGCAGCAGAAATGCGTTCTGCTTGTTTCAAAGCTTCCTCATCGTGGACTAGTTTTGTCATTTCTTCAGCTAAACGGCGTTGAGCGACCCGTTTCTCCGGTTGGGTCTCCACTTCTTTTTCAAGCTCTGCAATTTCGTCAAAACTAAGGAAAGTGAAGTACTTTAAGAAGCGAATAACATCACGGTCATCAGCATTGATCCAGAACTGATAAAATTCATAAGGGGATGTTTTTTCAGGATCGAGCCAAATGGCTCCTCCTGCGGTCTTCCCAAATTTAGATCCATCAGCTTTTGTAATTAATGGAACGGTCAAACCATATGCTTCTACCTCTTCTTCTCCACCAGCAGACCGTCTTAACAATTCAAGACCAGCGGTAATATTTCCCCACTGATCGCTTCCTCCAATCTGAAGGGTACAATTCTCTTTCTGATATAGTTGTTGAAAGTCAAGAGATTGAAGGATCATATAAGTGAATTCCGTAAAGCTGATTCCCTGTTCAATACGAGATTCCACCGAGTCTTTTGCTAACATGTAATTGATTCCAAAATGTTTACCCGTATCACGCAGGAAGTCAATAATCGTCATTTGGGACAACCATTCATGATTATTTCGTGCAACAGCTGCATTATCTCCTTCATCAAAGTTAAGAATTCTGGCTAACTGCTCCTTAATTCTTTCACTATACCCTTTAACGACTTCTGCACTATTCAACTGTCTTTCCGTCGACCGTCCACTTGGGTCGCCAATCATTCCAGTTCCCCCGCCCACGAGTGCAATAGGGCGGTGCCCAGCTTTTTGGAATCTCTTTAACATCAGTACTGGAAGCAGGTGGCCAATGTGCAAACTGTCCGCAGTTGGATCAAATCCACAATAAAGAGTTACTTGTTCATTTTCTAAATGGCTTCTCAAACCATCTTCGTCTGTCACCTGATTAATTAACCCACGCTGCTGCAAGTCTTTCAATATATCCATTCGATCACTCCTACTTAATAATGGTGAAAATGGTGCTGCGTTTCTAAAGGATGTGGAGGCGAATGTTCTAAAAAAGAAAAGACCCCATCCCCTGAAAAGGGACGAGGTCTTTCGCGGTACCACCCTTGTTGCACACCAAACGTGTGTGCCACTTCTATCGATAACGGTATTTCACCGTCCTCTGATTTATACCAGAAGATTGCTCCAGGTCGTAATTCAAAAACAAGTATGTGCCGACTTGCACCAACCGCCGACTCTCTGTACCAGTGACTTGTTTTTTACTCCAATCCTTCAACGCACACATATTTAACTATGTATATATTTATCATATTCCTCTCTAAAAAGCAACAAAACCACGTGTGGAATTATGTCCTATTATAGGCGGGTGTGTTATAATGTTGTTGGATTTTTTAGGAGGTATTATCATGTTTAATAACCAAAAAAATGGGCGAAAAAAGCTGGATTTCCGCTCTTTGTGGGAAAGTGGGACCATCCAGAAAAACAGCCGGATTACCTATGATGTCGTATGGAACGTCATCTTATTTTTTATCATCATCGGTGTAATCGGGCTGTTCTTCGCTGGTGGAGTCGGCGCAGGCTATTTCGCTTCCCTGGTCAAGGACGAAGAGGTCCGAAGTGAAGAAAATATGAAAGAAACCATTTATAATTATGCTGAAACCTCGACCATGTATTTCAATGACGAAAATGAAATCGGGGACATCAGATCAGATCTCTATCGGGAAGAAGTCCAATTGGACCAAGTTAGTGAGCATTTAAAAAATGCCGTGATTGCGACAGAAGATGAATATTTCGGTGAACATAAAGGCGTCGTACCTAAAGCTGTTATGCGGGCTGTGGTACAGGAAGTAACCAACTCTTCTGTTAAATCAGGGGGGAGTACCCTGACTCAACAGCTTGTTAAAAACCAAATCTTAACGAATGAAGTTTCTTTTGAAAGAAAAGCAAAAGAAATGCTTCTTGCTTTAAGGATTGAAAGGTTCCTTGAAAAAGATGAAATTTTAGAAGCCTACTTAAATATCGTATCTTTAGGCAGAAATTCAAATGGTCAAAATGTTGCGGGTGTCCAGACTGCCGCGCAGGGAATCTTTGGTGTGGATGCTAAAGATCTAACGCTCGCACAATCGGCCTATATTGCCGGGATGCCTCAATCCCCATTCGGCTATACCCCATTCTATAATGATGGTTCAATTAAAGAACCAGAAAACTTGCAGCCAGGAATTGACCGAATGCACGAAGTTTTAGAACGGATGTTGGAGGCTGGTTATATCACGAAGGCTGAATATGATGAGGCCATGGAATTTCAAATTAATGAAGAAACCTTAGCTGATCCAAAAGCTACTGTTCTAGGTACTTATCCAGCGATCAATCAGGAAGTTCACTCCAGAGCTAAGAAACGAATCAAAGAATACTTAATGGAAAAAAATGGCCACACAGAAGAAGACCTTGCTGAAGATGAATCTCTTCGTGAAGAGTATAATACAATGGCCGAACGTGAACTATCTTCCGGCGGATACAAGATTCATACAACAATAGATAAAGAAGTCTATGATGCCATGCAGAAAGTAAGAGATTCATATACAAAAAACAACTGGCCATGGGGGCAGAAGACTGTCCTTAACAATGAAGGACAGGAAGTAAAAGTAGACACTCCCCTTCAACTGGGTAGTATGATCATTGAGAACTCCACAGGAAAAATATATGGCTTTATTGGTGGTTATGATTTTGAAGAAGAAAATATGAACCACGCCACACAAGCCCGTCGTTCCAATGGAAGTACAATGAAACCCCTTCTTGTGTATGGACCAAGCTTTGATATGGGAGCTGCTCAACCAGGATCTGTTATTGCGGATGTCCCTTATTACTATAACGGCGGAAAAGAAGTTCGGAACTTCTCAAGAAGTCACCGAGGGTTTGTATCCGCGCGATATGCGCTGGCAAACTCCTATAATGTTCCAGCTGTCAAGCAATACAACAAAATTTTAGATCAAAATCCTGTAAAAAACTATCTTGAGAAGATGGGAATGGGAGAAGACCTTGTTAAACAAGATTATTCTAGCGAATCGATGGCCTTGGGGGGGCTAAGTTACGGGGTTACAGTTGAGAACAATATTAATGCTTATGCTACTTTCGGCAACATGGGGAAATTCGTTGATGCCTATATGATTGAAAAAATCGAAACTAAAGACGGAGAAACGATTTATGAACATGAGACTGAAGAAACAGATGTCTTTAGCCCACAGGCCGCTTATTTGACAATCGATGTCATGCGGGACGTACTAGAATACGGTACCGGACAAAGAGTACGCGGGTTGCTGTACAACCGCGGAGTTGACTGGGCAGGGAAAACCGGAACCTCTCAATCGACCAAAGACTCCTGGTTTGTTGCTACAAACCCTAACGTAACCGTTGGAATGTGGACAGGGTTTGCTGAAGGAAATATGCAGCACTTAAATTACAACCAGCGTACACAGGGATTGTGGGCAGATGTTGTGAATGCTGTTTCTGAAATCCGCCCTGAATTGATGATTCCAACTAGTGGATTCCAAAGCCCTGGTGGTCTTGTTACTAGGTCTTATTGTGCAACCTCTGGTTTACTTGCATCCAACTTATGTTCATCTATCGGTCTGGCTAAGAGTGATATCTATGATGCAAACTATGCCCCTAGTAAAGTAGATGACAGTTTAATCAGCGGGGATTTTGTCAGAGTCAAAGATCAACTCGTTGTAGCAGGCCAAAATACACCTAGTGAATTCATTATAGATGGCGGCGGCGTCACATTAAGCCCTGAATTTTTAAAAGAGAATGGTTACACAAGCAGTGAAGTTTTGAGAGAGCTTCTACCGAATTCCGGTGCGTGGTCTAAGGTGGCTCTCCCATCTACACAATCGGTCGGCTCGACTTCTTCTTCCATTGATAATGATGGCCGGGCGCCAGCAGCACCTAATTCCGTTAAAAACAGTGGCTCTTCCATCTCTTGGGCACCATCCTCCAGTAATGATGTCGTCGGATACCGCGTTTATCGGGCTTCTACACCTGGCGGTTCCTTTTCTCTTATCGGAAGCACTGTAGACCATTCACTTAGCTTCTCAGGGGATGAAGGGATATATGCTGTTCGAGCCGTCGATTACTTTGGTGAAACCTCAGGGTTATCCGAAACTATTACCGTAGGAAACCCTGGCGAAACTGATCCATCAGGGAGTGACTCTGGCTCTTCTGGTGACTCTGAAGGGGATTCTGGAGCTAATTCTAATTCAGGTAACTCAGACTCTGATAATGGTGAATCCAACGAAAATGATTCCGGAGAAAGCGAAAGTGACTCAGAAGAAGGTAACTCTGATGGAGGGGAATCTGGTTCTGGTGATGACTCTAGTGAAAGTGATACCGACAGTGAGTCCGGTAACGGGGATAACAATCCTGGCTCTGAAAGCGACTCCGAAAATGAGGATTCGGCAACAGATGATGGAGCAAATGATGAACCAAACGATGAATCAAACTCCGGAGATGAATAACTATATTTTATTAAATCCGATCGGGTACCCGATCGGATTTAATTTTTACGGCAGAATGAAAATATCAGGCCGTTTCATGTATAATGAAGGAAATCGGTAATAAATCTACTAATCTATTTCAGGTGGTGACTGAATGAATCATGCAAAAACCTATCATTATGAGGCCTTGGACACGGAACACGGACCGGTCATCGTCGAAGGTCCACTGCCTTCAAAAGAACTGAATAAATACACGTTTAACGAAGGATTAACGGCCTTCCGACCTGCAGAAAAGCAGTTCGATGCAATTAAGGGCATTGCAGATTTTGATGAAGGGCGAATTATCATAGCAAGGAATAATGAGGAAATTATCGGTTATGTTACTTACCTTCACCCTGATCCATTGGAACGTTGGTCTGAAGGAAATATGGAAGACCTCATAGAACTTGGTGCCATTGAAGTCATCCCTAAGTTCCGCGGCTATCGAATCGGTTCCCGTTTGCTGAAAGTTTCCATGATGGATGACTATATGGAAAATTACATTATCATCTCTACCGAATATTATTGGCACTGGGACCTAAAAGGAACGGGACTGAATATTTGGGATTATCGTAAAGTAATGGAAAAAATGATGGCAGCCGGAGGACTGACCCCTTCTCCGACAGATGATCCGGAAATCATATCCCATCCTGCCAACTGTCTGATGGTTAAAGTAGGTCAGCTTGTTCCAGAAACATCTGTTGAACAATTTGACAAACTAAGGTTTTTAACAAGACATCAATATCGCCAAACAGGGAGGTAGTTGTATGTTAGTGGAAGAGATAATGAAGGAGAAAGTGATCACCCTATCCCCCGAAGATACAATCGAAGCTGCTCTGAAACTACTACAGGAACATCACATTCGACATATCCCAATCACCAATGATAAGAATGAAGTTGTCGGCATTGTTTCTGACCGGGATATCAGGGATGCAAGCCCAAGTATTTTCGAAAAAGAAACGATCCATGAAGAGCTAAAAAACCCGATTTATTCCATCATGACGGCACCCGTAACAACAGTCCATCCATTGGATTTCGTAGAGGAAATTGCGTCTATTTTCTACGAACAGGAGATCGCATGTGTCCCTGTTACAAGAGACGATATGCTTGTCGGGATTATTACAGAGAAAGATATGCTTTATACACTGATCCAACTGACAGGTACACATGTGCAAAGCTCTCAAATAGAAATAAAAGTGATCAACAAACCTGGGATACTTCCTCAAGTAACACAAGTTTTTGGTAAAAGAAAAGTGAATATCAGCTCTGTCCTCATCTATCCCTATAAGCCAGATCCTAGATACAAAATTATCGTCGTAAGAATCCAAACCATGAATCCCTTATCAACAATAGAAGACCTCAAATCAGAAGGCTATGAAGTACTATGGCCGAAGATGCCAGGGATCCCATCATGACTTGTCATTCTGGATTTGTCTATACCGATGACTTTACGACATACCGCTTCCGTGACGATCATCCATTTAACCAAATGCGCGTCGTCCTTACTAAAGAACTGCTGGAATCTACAGGCTATTTATCAGAAAAAGATATAATAGCCCCTCGCCTTGCAACAGAAAAAGAACTATTACTGGCGCACAGCAGATCTTATATTGAAGCTGTAAAAAAAGCTGGTCAGGGATTATTAACAGTAGAGGAAGGGATGGAATATGGAATAGGGACAGAAGATACTCCCATGTTCAAGGGGATGCACGAAGCTTCCCAGTTGCTTGTGGGAAGTACCCTAGCTGCCATAGATGCTGTAATGAAAGGAGAAGTAAAACATGCGTTAAATCTAGGAGGAGGACTCCATCATGGTTTCGAACGTAAAGCATCCGGCTTTTGTATATATAATGATTGTGCTGTTGGAATTAAATACCTTCGACAGAAATACAATTGCAAGGTGCTTTATGTAGATACAGATGCTCATCACGGAGATGGAGTTCAATGGGCTTTCTACGATGACCCTAATGTTTGTACCTTCTCTATTCATGAAACCGGACGGTACTTATTTCCAGGCACAGGTCATGTGAATGAGCGAGGATTAAAAGAAGGGTATGGATATTCCTTTAATCTCCCCATTGATGCCTTCACAGAAGATGACTCCTTTTTACATGTTTATGAAGACGCTTTCAGTGAAATCGTAGAATTCTTCCAGCCAGACGTTATCATCACTCAAAATGGTGCCGATGCCCACTACTTAGACCCATTAACTCATTTGTGTTCCACTATGAAGATTTACGAACGTATTCCAAAGTTGGCGCATAGGCTTGCTCATGAGAATTGTCATGGGAAATGGATTGCTTTAGGTGGCGGAGGTTATGATATATGGAGAGTTGTTCCACGCGCCTGGGCTCAAATATGGAAGGTTATGAATGATGACATCCCCTTCCAGGGGGAACTGCCTGGAGAATGGCTTCAGAAATGGCAGAGACATGCCCCTTTGCCTTTAATAAATACATGGAATGACCCACCCGGGGCGTGTAAACCAATTCCACGCAGAAGGGAAATTAACGAGAAAAATAAGAAGCTCCTTGAAAAGGCCTTACAGTTAATCCATAACCAAAAGAAGTACAATTCCATTCAATAGAAAATTAAAAAGCTCATGCGCCTCATTCATCTCCTTGGTTTCTTATGCACCTTGAGGAATGGCATAAAACCAGAAACACCTTGGTACCTCTTGAAAAAATGAAAAGCCACTACTTTGTCAGTAGTGGCTTTTTAAGTAGATTCTTTTGCATCAGAACTATTATATTCCGGATCTAGGATCACGATTTCAACCCTACGGTTCTTGCTCCAATTCTTTTCTGAGTCATTAGGAACAACCGGCCTTGTTTCTCCATAGGCGACAGCTGTAAGTCGTTTAGGATCCAACCTCTCTGTCTGATTGATTAAATAGCGAACCACACTGCTTGCCCTTGCCCCTGAAAGTTCCCAGTTCGAAGGGTAACGATAGGTGTTAATTTGACGGTTATCCGTATGTCCTTCTACTTTAACGAAATTAGGTATATTTTCTAATAATGTACCCACCTTCGTCAAAAATGGTTTGGCTCCATCAAGAATTTCCGCTCGGCTCGTTTCAAATAGTAATTGTTCTTCTAAGACTAATACAACTCCACGGTCGGATTGTGTAGCCGATATGATATCACTTAAGTCATTCTCCTTTAGATACTCATCGACTTCTTCTTTAAGCTTATCAAGATCTTCAGCAGCATCCTTTTCATCCATATCAGCAGCCAGATGGTCTGGATTCTCTGTAGGGGATTCAAACTCATTGTTTTTCTTCCCATTCTCTTGAATTTTCGTTTGCTCTGTAGGGTAGTCGTTCTCTACTGCCAAGGGATAAAAGTCAAAAATCATACGGTTACGAAATGACTCTGCAATAGCTTCGAATTTAACAAGATTAATTTGCGACATCGAGAATAAAAGGATAAAAAATACGAGTACCAGTGTTATCATATCAGCATATGTAGTCATCCATTTAGGGGATCCTTTACGTTTTACTTTTCTAGGTCTAAGCTTCATTAGCTGCTTCCCCTACTGTCCCGTCCTGCGGCAATTCCTCTTCCTCTACCCTTTTTTCCTTTTCAGACAAGAAGGCACTCAATTTTTCTTCCAGGATTCTTGGATTCTGTCCATCCTGTACTCCCATAACTCCTTCAATAATGATTTGCTTCAAGTATATTTCATGATAGGTTTTATTCTCAAGCTTACCAGCCATTGGAATGAAAACTAAGTTTGCAAGCAAAGTACCATAGAAGGTCGTTAATAACGCAACAGCCATTTGCGGTCCGAGAGTGGAGGGGTTAGTTAAACTCTGCAGCATTAACACAAGGCCGATGAGTGTACCAATCATTCCCCACGCAGGCGCATACTCTCCTGCCTTTTCGATTATCGCCCTGCCCCTTTGATGGCGTTCTTCAACAGCAACAATCTCCGCTTTCATAATATCATTGATAACCTCAGGTTGAATCCCATCTACAGCAAGTAGGATCCCTTTCTTAATAAAAGGGTCTTCAACTTCTTCTAATTCTGTTTCCAGTGCCAATAACCCTTCTCTTCTTGCTTTTTCAGACAATCTTACAAAAAGAGCCATTAATTCTTTCACATTCATATCACTCGTTTTGAAGGCCTCTTTTGCCACACGAATAGTCAGTTTCACTTCACTTATATTGAAGTTTACTAGTATGGCCGCTCCAAGACCACCAAGAACGATAAGAATCGAAGAAAGCTGTATAAAGGATCGAAAACCTCCGAAACCAGCATTTGCCATGATCCCAAACATGACCATGGCAAAACCAACAGTGATCCCGATGGGAGTCAATAAATCTTTTTTTGTCATTCTACTCTCTCCTCAGTTTCAAACAAGTACCATATAGTACTTTTATCGGTACTATTTCTTCTGAGTTGAGTTTCTTTCGATTATTCGATGAGGCAAAATGACATTTTGTTCTTCCACTTCTTCTTTGTTCATAAATTTAGTCAATAAGCGCATAGCTACGGCACCGATATCATACATCGGTTGTACAACTGTAGAAAGAGTCGGGCGAACCATGGTAGCTAAGCGTGTGTTATCGAAGCCAATAACTTCTAAGTCTTCCGGAACACGGATCCCACGATCTTGAGCGCCATGGATCACGCCAAGAGCCATTTCGTCAGAAGATACGAAAATCGCTGTTGGTTGAGTTTCCATTTCTAAAATCTGCTCTAATGCCTCTAGACCAGAATCATAAGAATAATCACCTGTAACCATCCATTTCTCCGGATGATTTTCTCCATTTTCTTTCATCGCACGATTAAAGCCCTCTACTTTTTCTGTATTAATTACAGTATCTTCAGGACCAGAAACATAAGCGATGTGTTTGTTATTTTCAAGCAGTAGTTTGGTTGCATCGTATGCTGCCTCTTCATAGTTGATATTAACAGAAGGTGTTTCTTTTGTTTCATCCACTGTGGCAGCAAGTGCGATTGGTACAGAAGATGTTTTAAATTCACGGATATGATCTTCTGTAATATCTCCGCCCATAAAGATCAAGCCATCTACTTGTTTTCCTAACATTGCATTGATTAGTCGAATTTCTTTATCCTTATTTTGATCAGAGTTACTTAAAATAATATTGTAATTGTACATCGTTGCAATATCTTCAATTCCTCTTGCAAGTTCAGCAAAGAAAATGCTCGAGATATCAGGAATAATCACACCTACAGTAGTCGTCTTCTTGCTTGCTAAACCACGTGCAACTGCATTGGGACGATACCCTAACCTTTCAATTGCATCATGTACCTTTTTTCTTGTGGCAGGTTTAACATTTGGGTTTCCATTCACTACCCTGGATACCGTTGCCATTGAGACATTTGCTTCTCTCGCTACATCATATATTGTTACATTCATCATGCATCCTCCTTCATCAAATCCTATCGTGCAATTTATTCAATAGGATAATCATACGATAAATCGCTTCCCTGCGCAATATTCGTAGTTTCTTGTATTATTATACCCTAATTATTATAACGGATAGCCTTTTCATCGCAAAAGGATATGACAGTTTCCGTATGGAATAAAAAAAGAAATAAGCTCATCCTCCAATTCGCTCTTGCCCATCATTATTTATCCAAGAATGGTTTAGAAAGTCCATTGAAATTGAACAGGCTCGTCTCCATTCAATACGGGAACAACAACCATAAATTTGATCATCTTAAACAAAAAAAGTTAGGCTAGTCTCCTAGCCTAACTGATATTATGATTTTTATCCGTCTTTTTTTACTTTCTTAACTCTTCCATGAAAGAGTGGAATGTCGGAATATCCATTTGTTGGGCTGAATCAGACAGTGCTACAGCAGGATCAGGGTGAACCTCTGCCATCACTCCATCTGCTCCAATTGCTAGTGCGGCTTTAGCAGCTGGAAGCAGCAAATCACGGCGACCCGTTGAGTGGGTTACATCGACCATTACCGGTAAGTGAGTTTCCTGTTTCAAGATTGGGACAGCGGATATATCCAGCGTATTCCGGGTCGCTTTTTCATAAGTCCGGATCCCACGCTCGCAAAGAATGATATTCTCATTCCCTCTTGAAATAATGTATTCAGCTGCATTAATGAACTCAGAAATCGTAGCTGACATTCCTCGTTTTAGCAACACTGGTTTATTTACGGAACCTGCGGCTTTAAGCAACTCAAAGTTTTGCATATTACGTGCTCCGATTTGAATTACATCCAGGTAATCTAATGCTTCCTCAAGGTCAGCAGGATTTACAATTTCACTAACTACTGCGAGATCCTGTTCATCTGCTGCTTGTTTCAACATTTTCAAACCTTCCAGGCCAAGGCCCTGGAAATCGTAGGGTGATGTTCTTGGTTTGAATGCACCTCCACGTAAGAGTTTTATTCCTTGATCCTTAACTGCTTTAGCTACAGTAGAAACCTGCTCATAGCTTTCTACTGCGCAAGGTCCCATGACAAAAGAAGGTGCACCGTTTCCAACCTTTTCTCCTTTAATTTCAACAACTGTGTCTTCAGGCTTCTTCTTCCTGGAAACAAGCAAAGCTTTCCTGTGATCATCTTCCTGAAGCTCCAAGGCAGCTTTGAAAATTTCTTTGAATAAGTGAACGATCGTTGAATCCTCGAAAGGACCGTTATTATGTTGAGACAATAGGTCTAGCATAGCTCTCTCTCTTACGGGATCAAAACGATTCATTCCTTGTTGTTCTTTGATCCTGCCAATATCCTTTACCAGATCACCGCGTTTATTGATTAAATTTAAAAGCTGTAAATTTACATCATCTAACTGGCTACGCAACTGGTCAAGCTTCTGATTACTCATTGTTTCGTCCCCCTACAAAGAATTTAGTAAAGTTAATTAGAAAGATAATTTAAATAATTAGGGACAATTATAGCTAATATTTCGACACTTGTCACCCCTGTAAAGGGTTTTCATTAAATTCTTTAGTAAAAGTTGCCCGCTCAGGGATTCTGATTCTTTGACATTAGTAATAAAGAGCTAGCTTTAGCATGTACATCCCCTTAAAGTTGGTTTAGTTTTTCTGAGGTAATGGCCGAGTGACTATCATGCCATACAGCTTCTCCTTCTTTAAATTGCAGAACTTGCGGCGACTCATGTCGTATCCCTGTAAAGTCCGCAATATGATTGGACAGCTCTCTTGCTTCCTGAACATAGAGGGAGAAGCAAGGTACGTCCGTTTCTTTCATAAAACGTTGATACTGCTCCTGAGCTAAACCACTAATAGGACAGGTCAAACTATGTTTCAGTAAAAAGAACTCCCCATACTGTTCTAAAACTTGTACAAATTCTTCCTTGGTTTTAATGACTTCGTGGCTCATACATTTACCTCCTAAAACAAAAAAGGAATGAAGGCTGAACGCTCAACCTTCATCCCTTCTTTAAAATTAAAGATTGGATGATGTCGTGGAATCTTGTTGCTTTTCAAGTTCCTGTGCAGCCTCTTCAATTGCTTCAGCAACTTCTTGGGCAGCTTTTTCAGCTTCATCTTCTTCACTAGTACGGAAATTCTTAACCTTATCTTTTACAACCCCGCTGAATTGTTGTGATTTCTCTGAAACGTTTTTAGATAATTGGGAAGAAGATTCGACGGCTTTGTTTTTCCACTCACCGCTTTTTTCGTAGGCAACATCTTTCCACTCACCGGCACGTTCTCTCCACTCATTAGAACTTGTATTAATGTCCTCTCTCAGTTCCCGACCTGATTTTGGGGCAAACAACAGGGCAACTGCTGCTCCTACTAACCCGCCAATTAAAGAACCTAGTACAAAATCTTTTCCACTGCCATTTTGGTGTTGTTGCTGTTGACTCATAATCGAATTCCTCCTTAAGGTTTAGTCTCTTCCTTTTTTGCTTTCTTCCATAAATTGATGGCCACCTGGCCCCACTTCATGGCTTGAGCTGCCGTATCCGTATTTTCATGGGCAGATTGAGTCAGTCCTCTGGATACAGACCGGATAGATTGATTGAACTCCTGAACAGTGTCCCCAATGCCTTTGACTCCATCAACTAAAGTATTAAGCTTTTGTGACTTCTCTCCGACATCTTCTGCTAGTTTATTGGTTTTATTCAAGAGCTCTGTAGTCTCTAAGGTGATCCCTTCCATTTGCTTTTCTACACCCTCAAGGGTGTCAGCAACATTGTTCATTGTACGGCGCACAGCCGTTAGCGTTCTCGCCAAGAAAATGACAAGAACAGCAAAAGCCACTGCTGCAATAAGTGCAGCAATGTACAGAATAATAATCATGCCCTGCACACTCCTTCTTATGTAATCAACACAGTTTAGTTTATACCCTAATTCAGGCATTTCTAAACGTGATGGCTACTATAAATGGACTTATTCGCTATTCATTCCCTAAATTCCTTCATGATAAAGGGATTTTAGACGAAAAAAGTTTCTTTAGATTGCAGCCTTTCGAAAACCCTTTCAAAATCCCCCAAAAATCTGAAATTAGGAAGTCGATGATGTATTTGGCTTACGTGTCCCACACTGGATTGTGAGCCCTTGTGGTTGATGCCGTAAACAAGCCGTCAGCCCCCGCCCACCTTTAAGCTGTACGGGAAAAGAACTTACAAACCAATATGTAAGCTTCCTTTATAAAGGAACAGATCCATTTTAGTACAATCTCTTTAATAAAGGAAACTAAAATTCTAACAACCCATTCATATACTACACAGCAAAGAAAAAACATGCGGCTTACCAATGAAGCCGCATGTTCAATTAGCTGCTCTGTTTTTCATAAGCTTCTTGGAATTTCTGAATATCTCCAGCTCCCATAAATAATAGTACACCATTATCATGGGCCGCAAGTTGCTCCGTATCTTCCAACTGTAATACATGGGAGTCCGGAATTAATTCTTGTAAGTGATCGATGGTCAGCTTCCCTTCATTTTCTCTTGCCGATCCAAAGATATCACAAAGATACACTTCATCAGCTTCTTTTAAACTCTCTGCAAATTCGTGAAGAAATGTTTTTGTCCTCGTGAATGTATGTGGCTGGAAAATGGCCACAACTGATCGATCTTTATATTTCTTACGTGCGGTTTCAATTGTTGCCGTAATTTCAATCGGGTGATGAGCATAATCGTCAACGAGAACCTGATCGTTCCATTGTTTTTCTGTAAACCTGCGTTTTACACCTTTAAATGTAGACAACTTCTTGATTTCTTCAGGCAGTAAGTTTTCGTAATGACACAAGGCAATCACGCTCAAAGCATTCAATACCGTATGATTACCATACTGAGGGATCGTAAACGTATCATAATAGTTATTACGGACAAAAACATCAAATGTTGTACCTTCAGATGTTTCTTTTATGTTTTGGGCCTGAAAATCATTCGTGTCTGCCAGTCCATAATATAAGACAGGGACATTAGCCTGGATATGCTGCAAATGCTCATCATCTCCACAGGCAATAATGCCTTTCTTCACTTGTTTGGCCATTTCCTGAAAAGCTTGAAACACATCATCAATGCTTTTGAAATAATCCGGATGATCAAAGTCAATATTCGTCATAATCGCATAATCTGGTTCATATGAAAGAAAATGACGACGATATTCACAAGCTTCAAACGCAAAATACTGGCTGTTCTCATGTCCTTTACCCGTACCATCCCCGATTAAATAAGATGTAGGGTAATTCTCTGATAGGACATGAGCCAACAATCCTGTTGTAGATGTCTTTCCATGAGCACCTGTAACCGCAACACTTGTATAGTTCTGCAGCCATTGCCCTAAAAATTCATGGTAGCGGTAGAAAGGAAGGCCCAGTTCTTTCGCTTTTACAATTTCTTCATGATCATCACTAAAAGCATTTCCAGCAATAATCGTTAAGCCTTCTGTAACATTGTCCTTTGTAAAAGGCATGATTTCTATATTCTTAGCTTCTAATACTTCTTGAGTAAAAAAACGTTTTTCAACATCTGATCCTTGAACTTTCTCCCCAGAATCGTGGAGAATCTGGGCAAGCGAACTCATTCCTGTTCCTTTGATACCAATGAAATGGTAAGTTGTCATAAACAAGAACCTCCAAAATAAAGTGGGTCACTTTAAGTATAGTGTATGTAATATTAATGAATATGCGATTTAAACTTCACAACTTTCATGAAGGATGAATTTAGCATTATCCTATCATATCACGGAATTGACTTCATAAAAAGTAGATGGAACCCATTAAAAAGGCACAAACGAAACGACGTCCGTGCCTTTTTAATGGTCATGAATCATCTCGTCCAGTATATTCCACATATTCCAATCGCGGGTTATGTTTATACCTTCTGCCTTCTTTTGCTTCCGGCTCCCCATCAATGATGACATTATCCCCTGTAAAGCCGATGCCAATCTTCAATAGGCTTCCCCCTACACCATACATATCTACAGGGACTTTCTTCTCTTCAAATGCACGAATACGCTCCTCAGTAAAACCACCACTTACAACAATTTTTACATGACGGAAGCCTTCCTGATCAAGAGATCGTCTAAGAGCAAAAATCAACTCTGGATTCACACCTCGCGGGTCAAAGGTTCCCATTAAATGTTGGTTTCTAAGGAAGTACTTGTCCACTAAATTCCTTGAAGTATCCAGACGTACACCTTTCAATTCATCCCCAAATTCGCGAGCGACTTTCAAAGAGTCCGTGATAACATCATTATTATAGTCCACCAATGCCATAAGCTGGTCATCTGGAAACTGTTGGTGGTAGGCCCTGGTTGCAGCCACCACATCACCTTTAAACATTTGAATTAATGCATGAGGCATGGTGCCCATACCTTCTTTTCCCCACCACTCATTCATCGCATGGGTAGCTTGTGCTGTGGAACCCCCGATGAATGCCGAATAACCATCACCTGATTGCTGAGTAAAGTGGTCGTCACGATCACCCATGAAGATAATTGGCTTTTGTTTACCAGAAAAGCGCGCTGCTTTTACAACATTATAAACATTTGTAGCAACAGACGTTCGTCTCGCTAAAATACCGTCAATAATACCTTCTAAAAAACCAAAATATTGATACGGCCCCGTGACAGTGAGAACCGTTTCATATGGACTGATTTTGTCTCCATCTTTCAGAGAATAGATCTCCAGTTCTTCCGGATGTTCAGCAAACGTGTGGATTAAGGCAATCACTTCATCCGTTCCACAAAGAACAGCATGATCTTTCTGGAAAAATTGCATAGTTACTTTATTATTTGGTAAGTTTTTCTCTACTATATCTCTTGTTTTCAAGAAATAAACAGCAGAAAACCATCCTTCAGCTACCCGCTCATCAAATTTAAATGTTTTATTAGTTAACCGGCTGATTTCCCCGTTTAACTTCAATGCTATTTCCTTCATGGCTTAACTCCTTAAACATAGAGGTCAGTGTATTTCTGTAATTATTCATAGTCCATCATATAAAATTGAGAAGTTTTGCACAAGTTTTTTGCCGGATTGAATCGATTCACTCCATCATTTCGTCAATTTGCTGCTTCGTCAACAAAATATCTCTCGGCTTACTTCCTTTTTGCTCGGAAATTATTCCATAAGCCTCCATTTGGTCAATCAGTCGAGCTGCACGATTATAGCCTACTTTGAACCTTCGCTGGATTAAAGATGCACTAGCCCCGTTCTGATCAATAACGAAATCGACAGCTTCATCAAATAATTCATCCGTCTCTTCTTCTGTTGAAACCTGCTTCATTAATTCTTCTTGATGGAACAAGTATTGAGGCGGAGCTATTTTTTTCACATAATTTGTTACCCGTTCAATTTCATTGTCGGAAACAAAAGCACCTTGAATTCGGACGGGCTGACCGGAACCATTCTCTACAAACAGCATGTCGCCTTTGCCAAGAAGCTTCTCAGCTCCACCGGAATCAATGATTGTCCGTGAATCGACTTGTGAGGACACACTAAAAGCGATTCTTGTCGGAATGTTTGCTTTGATTAACCCTGTTATAACATCGACTGATGGGCGCTGAGTCGCTAAAAGAAGGTGAATTCCACAGGCCCTTGCTTTTTGGGCAATTCGACATATCGCATCTTCCACATCCTGCGGAGAAACCATCATTAAATCAGCAAGCTCATCAATAACAATGACTAAATAGGGAAGCTTTTCAGATCTTCTGTTTTGTTTCATCATCTTTTCGTTATAACGCTCGACGTCCCGAACGCCTTCTTCAACGAATTTTTCATATCGTTCTTCCATTTCTTTTACGGCCCACTTCAATGCCGTTGTAGCAGCCTTAACATCTGTAATAACTGGTGAAACAAGATGAGGAAGCTCATTATATGGCGCCAGTTCAACCATTTTCGGGTCAATAAGTAAGAATTTCACATCCTCATGGTGTGCTTTATACAAGAGGCTTACCAAAATGGTATTAATGCAGACACTCTTTCCTGAGCCTGTAGCACCAGCAATTAAACCGTGAGGCATTTTCTTCAGGTTGGTAACTATGGATTCCCCGCCAATATCCAGCCCTAAACCTACGGACAATGGAGAAGGGTCATCCATAAATGCTTCCGACTCAAATATCTCCTGCAATCCGACCATCGTCGATTGATGGTTTGGAACTTCAATACCTATCGCTTGTTTACCAGGAATCGGTGCCTCAATTCGTATATCTTTAGCCGCCATACTAAGCTTGATATCATCTGTAAGATTGGTTATTTTACTTACTTTCACACCTGGTTCTGGTTGAACTTCAAATCTTGTAACTGTAGGACCTTTCATTGCATTGACGACTTTTGCCCTTACATGAAAGTGGCGTAATGTCGTTTCCAGTAGTTCCATTTGTTCGGTGGTCCAGCTATCATCCTCTGAGGATCGACGAACGGGGTCCTCAAGCAAGTGTAAAGGAGTTTGATACTCCACTCGTTCTGATAGATCCTCTTGACTTTCTGTTTTTAAGGTTTCTTGTTTATCTTCACTATGCTGCTCTTCTTCCACCGATTGTTTTTTTATATGGTCCCGGTTCCTTTTATCACGCGGAGTCATCAGAACGTTAAAAGGAACACTCCGCTTCCGTCCTTCTTTTTTCGGTGTCTTTTTTTCTGCTTGCGAAGTAGATTCCACCTCACCTTGGTTATCTGTATGAGGCTTTTCATCCTTTTTAGGTTTTTCTACCTGCTCTTGTTGATACATTTCTGCCTCATTGATTGCATTCTCATTTTGGGAAGAAGCCTGATCCTCCCTCATTTCCTCTTCACTCTCAAAAAAACTCTCTTCCGTATGCTCTAATTCAGAAGAAGATTCTTCTTCTGAATACGTAACGAGAGAAGGCTCATCTGATGATTCTTCCGATACATCCATTTGGGAAGAGGATTCCTCAGACACAAGTTCTTCCTTACTATTTTCACCCTCAGAACTTATCTCCGACTCCCACTCGTCCGCTATATATTCTTCCGTAGAAGGTTGTTCTTTTCTGTCAAGGTTATTTTCTGTTTCCACCTTAGATGCAGGTTCGTCCCCCAGAATAAACTCAGATTCTTCTGTGCTTTTCTTCACCGAAGATTCCTCAAATGCTATCCCTTCATCTTCAGCTGGTTCCATGCTTTCAGAAGATGGAGACTTGCTCCCCTGCACTTTTTCTGTTTCCTCTTTCTTTCCTTCCACGTCGAACTTAAGATCTGTTTCATTCTTATTTGTCCAGGTCGCTTCCTCTGTAGCCGCTTTCTCTTGTTCAGCAAGTTCATGGTCACCAAGTTCATGGATTTCAGGAGTTGATGCGGGCTTGGAACTTTCTTCATCAACCCTCGCCCTCATCCGTTTACGCAAATCCTGCCATTGTTTCTCATCATTAGAATCGGTAAAGAATTCTGGCTGTGATTGTTGCTCCTCCACCGCATATTCTAAGTTCTGCAGACCTTTCGTTAATTGTCTGTTTTGATACCCATAGATTGGTGAGGGAACATCAGTGGGTGTGAAAGGAACGGAAGATGTTTCAGGTAATTCCTGCGCTTCCTTTTTATCCTTCGTTCTTTTCTCTCTTTGAAAAAACCTATCCTGAGGGGGATCATTTTCAACAGGCTTCTTCCTGCGTGGACGCTCCCTTTGATAAGATTCACTTTGACTGCCCCCTGGACCATCAGGGATTACAGGAAAACGGAACTCCCCTTGCTTCGGATATCGGTAAGTCATTTTAGTTTTTGCGTTAACTTCATGCTTCTCTTCTTTATTATTATGTAACGTCTGCTGTTCGCTATTTTCTTCTGAATCAAATAAACGTTTCATTTTATTTTTAAAGTCTTTCCACATTACGTTCACTCTCTTTTCAAGTTTTAAATCATTTCTATGATTATCCCTATTTTAACAGGTTTGAGGCATTGGTTGGTTTACAATACCTTTAAAAGTGACTTTTGAATCAAAAAAAGCAAAGCAGCTGGGCTACTTTGCTTATCTTTTGTTTCTTTTAGAATTCAAACGGCTGACCGACCTCGTATTTTTCATCAAGCACCAGAATTCCTTTTTCTTTTGGTGCATCTGGTAAATTCAGTTCTTTGGCAGAGCAAATCATACCAGTGGAAGGAACGCCTCTTAATTTGGCATCTTTTATTTTCATACCGCCTGGCATAATAGCGCCCACTTTAGCCACAACGACCTTCTGTCCCTGGTCAATATTCGGTGCTCCACAAACAATTTGGAGAGTCTCATCGCCTATATCAACTTGACAAACGCTCAACTTATCGGCATTTTCATGGGCTTCTTTTTCTTTAACATATCCAACAACAAACTTAGGGGTCAAATCAAAGTCCAGCACGTCATCCAATTGGTTTTGTGTGAAAAGTTCTTTAATAGGAGATAGCATTTCCTCTGTGAGACGCATTTTTCCATTTCCATCAATATTAAAGTATTTAGAAGCATTAAAAATGTTATAACCGAGCAAGGAACCATCCTCACGGTCCGTTATTTTCACTACATCTCCATACGTTTCCTGCTTGAATGTGTCCCTGTTGCCTTCTTTAATAGGGATAATCAAAACATCACCAATGCCTTGCTGATTGTAAAATACATCCATGTACTACTCTTCCTTTCGATCCTTTTTCGGTTTCTTTTGGGCAAGAATGAATATCGGCTCCAACTGTTTATCTTCGTATAAGAAAGATAAAGAGGTTACCGGAACCGTTCCTTCCGCAAAAAACTTCATAGCCATCTGAGCTAATATATCATACCCTTCAGGATTTTGAATATCAGCAAAAATAATAACATCTTGATGCGGAATACTTATGGCAAGCTCCCCTTTAAACTCCGCTTTCAACTTCTCCAGTAAAGCTTCGTTTAAAATCCTGCTCGCATCATAGCCATCTCTTAGTGAATGGAAATAGAAGTCATTTCCATAAACATGATCTTTTTTCATTTCGACAGGGAGGGATCGTACGTTAAAACCAGCCACTTCCTTGATTCTCTCAAGTGTCCACCCTTCATCTTCAAGCATCTTTTCATCAATTAACTGATAAGACTTTCCAAGATCCAAAGCGTAGTAAATGCGTGTTTCTGCTGTATGATCGGCAAAAACCAATTTCTTTCCCTGCTCCGTTTCCGTTGGGAAGGAAGCCGCTCTTATAACCGGGAATATATGCTGCTCTTTTCCTGTTAATTTATGCTTTTCATTCATCACTCGAAGGGCTTCTCTTACATGATCTTCAAGTTCATCCACCGCTTCTTCTCCACGAGATTCGAATTTGGAGATGACATTAGGCAACGTAATGGTAATCCCTTTACCAGAATCATTCCACTCAATTCGGAATGTATCTTTATCTCTATTGAATGTCGTTTTCCATTGGTCATTCGCAAGACGTTCTTCTAATTTTCTTTTCATTTTAATACTTGTCATCTTCATGTTTTTTCCTCCTTTAATGTTGGAAGAAAGAGTACGATTCTTTAAACCATATTGAATTCTATTATACACATTTATACCTTCAGAATAAAAGTGCCAGCTCTATAGCTTATAAACTTTTTGAAAATGATCATTCAGGGCTTTATATAAAGAGATTTGCGATGGGTAAAAACTTAATATTTTCTCTGGAACAAAAGTTCAAAACACCTAGCTTATCTCCGACCTGCCTATGGAATGACTAAAAAGAACAGGCTGTGTTTTGCACAGCCTGTCCCTTTATTGGTCCAGCTTAGTAATGAATTCTTCTATTTCTTCTTTTGTCTTTCGGTCTTTACTTACAAAACGTCCGACTTCTTCTCCTTCTTTGAAGGCCAAGAAACTTGGAATACCGAACACATCGTTTTCTGCACAAATGTGAATAAATTGATCACGGTCAACGTACACAAATGTCCAGTCAGAATATTGTTCTTCCAGTTCAGGAAGGAAAGGCTCGATTACTCTGCAGTCCGGGCACCAATCGGCAGAAAAAAGAAAAATAACAGATTCATTATTTGTAAGGTCTTTCATTTGTTGGTCTGATTCTAATGTAAGCATGATTATAGCACCTCCACCGTTATTCTAGCATAAGGTCAATCGTATTCGATAGTAAGGTCACCTGGATTAATCCAGCCCTTCTTTCTAAACCAGAATGCAAAAGTATAGCTGATCAAAGCAGGTCCAAGAAAGTGAAGAATAACAACCATACAAAAAATTTCCCAGGAAAAGCCCATCGAATCGAATGTCATAATTTGCCCTATAAATCCACTTGTCCCCATTCCAGCCCCAGCTGAGTTATTTTCAACGTTCAACCAAACAGTAGCTACGGGGGCTAAAATAGCTCCTGCCATTGTTGGTGGAACTATAATAATCGGTTTTCTCATAACATTTGCAATTTGCAACATAGATGTACCTATTCCTTGAGCCAGCGCTCCACCAAAGCCATTATCCTTGTAACTTATTGTGGCAAAACCGATCATTTGTGCAGCACACCCTACTGTAGCTGCACCGGCTGCTAAACCATCTAATGACAACATCAACGCAATGGCAAGACTAGAAATAGGTGCCGTTAAGGCCATCCCCATTAATACAGCAACAAGAACTCCCATAATAATTGGCTGTTGCTGAGTTGCCCAGTTAATGATAGATCCAATACCTGTCATAAATTTCCCAATGGGAGCTCCAACCCATGCCCCCACTACATAACCAACAATGATAGTAGTGAAAGGAGTCAAGATAATATCAATTTTCGTTTCTTTACTGACAATTTTCCCGAATTCTGTAGCTGCTACAGCGGCAATATATCCCCCTGCAGGCCCCCCCAGTTCTGCACCAGAAGCTCCACTGAATAGTGCGGCAAATATGACAAGCGGTGGAGCTTTCAGCCCATATGCTATGGCTGCCCCGATCGCTCCTCCCCATATTTTTGTATCCATTGCAAATGTACCCATTTCAACAAAAGAGTCAGAGATCATCAGGATATCCGTTTGTTCTCCGATAGTCTTAATAATTAAACCTATAATTAGAGATGAAAACAGACCTAAAGCCATATAGCTCAAAGCAGTCACGAAATAGGCTTGAAATGAAAGTTCTATTCCCTTTCTCTTCAAAAAGCGATTCATTTATAAACCTCCCCCTGTTACCCCTATCAATAATACACATAATCCCGACAGGTGTAAATACACTAAAGCGTTTGAGTTTAAGTGATATAGAGCACAACTGTATCAACAAACTCTATTGTCTCACCAGATAAAAAGTTCTATGTTAATAAGTGCATAAAGAAATAGGTAACATTTTTAAGGGGACATCAAATGATGTCGATTAGAGGCGGGATGTGATTTCCTTTAATTTCGTATCTTGTTGGCTTACTTGTGAACTTTGTTTTTCTCCATACTTTTTTCAAGAACAACCGGAGAAAACACAGCGTACGGAGCGGATCACACACTCTCTCTGTCCGACAGCCAGGAAATTAACCATTTAATGTCTGATATGCTGCTAGACCACAGGAATTCTTCAGGGATCTAAGCGCAGAACAAGGGGGGAGGCTGATTAAAATCATTCCGTTCACTTATTACCAAACCACTCTCATCTCGTTGAATCCCTTATAATCAATGCCTATGATGCGCAAACCTTCTTCCTCAGTAAAACCACTAGTTTATACACATTAACCAAAGAATCTAATTTAGTGATCGAGAAGAAATCCATTCAAAGAAGTCCATTCCTCTTACTGGACTTCCTTTTGAACTTCTTCCATACTAATATCAAAAGAACTTTAAGGAGGTCATTTATATGGCACTATCCGTGTATCTTGCAGGTCAAATTCATGATGATTGGCGTAATGAAGTGCGAAAAAAAGCCGAACAAAAAGCTCTACCCCTCCATTTTACAGGTCCTCAGGAGGACCATAGTCTATCTGATGATATCGGAGAAAAAATCCTTGGGGAACAACCATCAAAAGAATATCATGATGATGCAGCATCAAGCATAAATAACTTCAGAACTCGAATTTTGCTCCAAAAGGCTGATGTTGTCATCGCTTATTTTGGTGAATCCTATAAACAGTGGAATACAGCCCTTGATGCTGGTTCAGCCATTCAAGCAGGAAAGCCACTTATTTTAATCAGACCTGATTCTCTTATCCACCCTCTCAAAGAACTGTCAAACCAAGCGGATGTAACAGTGAAAACGATCGATCAAGCTCTGGAAGTACTTGCTTACTTGTATAAATAAGCGTCCTAGTTTTGTCAAAGGGCAGACCACCGTGAAATACTTACAAGAAAAAAGGTACTGGAGTTGAATAATACCCAGTATAAAAAATTACCCACAATTAAGGGGTTTATAATTTCCTAGACCACAAAAAAACTTGTAGAGAAATAATGAGTTCTCTACAAGCCGAAGGATGCATCGAAAAGCGGATGCATCCTTTTTAATGATTATAGGTCCATTGACCTTTCAATAGTTTAACTACGTGAGTAAACATTTCTTCTCTTTGAATGGCCCCATTGGTAAAAATACCAATTGCGCCTTCATTTTTTCTGACATCGTGCTTTTTAGTGAATTCGTCCATGACGTCTCCAAGTTCTTTTCCCTTTTCCAAATCCCTTTTAATCTCCTCAGGAAGTAAAATACGAGCACCACTTGCTGTATAAATATTTTCTTTATTATCCACTAATGCTCCCCAATTACACAGGTAAAGATCATCGTCAATTTCCATCACTCCACCTTCGAGACCAATTCCTAAATAGGCTTTATTATGAGAAGCACATTCCCTTGCCCGATTGATAGCTCCCTCCAGCGTCTCTTCATCAGAAAAAGGTTGTGCAGCCACCTTCGATTCAACTTCTATTCCTATGGCTTCCATTTCTGGGAACACACTTTTAACAGATTCTATTTTTGTAGGGTTTTGTGATCCAACATAGATTTTCAGCATAGCGAGTACTTTTCTCCTTCTCTAGCCGTTTACTGCCATTATTTCTTTCACTTGACCTCTTCATACAAAATGATTGGAATCAACGTGATGTCTACCTATTCTAGCACAAACTCAACCCTGCTGACATCAGTTTGCGTGACCGGAATGAGTTTATACGTTGCGTCTGATTTGATCAACTGTATTCTGGTCTGTAGTCTTTACAAGATGAACAAGTAATTCTTTTGCTGCTGCATAATCATCTACGTGAATAATAGAGGAAGAGGTATGAATATAGCGAGAGCAAATTCCGACCACAGCAGACGGAACTCCATTGTTTGCCATATGAACTCTCCCTGCATCTGTGCCTCCTTGAGACACGAAATATTGATAAGGGATATCATGGGTTTCTGCCGTGTCCAAAATAAATTCCCTGATGCCGCGGTGAGTGACCATAGAGCGATCAAGAATCCTCAGTAGCGCCCCTTTTCCAAGTTGGCCAAACTCTTTTTTATCCCCGCTCATATCATTGGCAGGGGAAGCATCCAGGGCATAGAAGATATCCGGATCAATCATATTAGCTGCTACCTGTGCTCCCCGTAGTCCCACTTCCTCCTGAACAGTAGCTCCAGAGTAGAGCTTATTCGGTGTCTCCTGTCCCTGAAGGTCCTTCAAAAGTTCGATGGAAAGACCACAGCCATAACGATTATCCCATGCCTTGGCTAACACTTTCTTTTCATTAGCCATTGGAGTAAATGGACAAATAGGTACGATCGACTGCCCAGGTTTGATTCCAATATTTTGGGCGTCTTCTTTATCATCTGCACCGATATCGATCAACATGTTTTTTATTTCCATTGGTTTTTTTCGCTGCTCAGGGGTTAGATTATGGGGAGGAATAGAGCCGATTACACCTACGACAGGGCCCTTTTCTGTTATCACTTGTACACGCTGGGCAAGCATCACTTGGTTCCACCAGCCTCCAAGGGTTTGAAATCGAAGCATGCCATTCTCTGTAATTTGAGTTACCATGAATCCGACTTCATCCATGTGACCCGCTACCATTACCGTTGGACCATTGCCATTCTTTAATCCAAAAACACCACCAAGACGGTCTTGAACAATCTCATCCGAATACTTCTCAAGTTCTTGTCTCATGAACTGACGAACATGGTGTTCATTTCCTGGTGCACCAGGAAGTTCAGTCAATGTTTTAAACAGATTTTGTGTATCTTGATTCATATGTACATCTCCTTTTTTGGCTTCTTTCCATAGTTTAACGGAATTTTGAAAACGTTTCTACAAATGAAACACGTTTATCAGTTTTGATTTCCTTTTAACGGGTAAATTTAGTATACTTGGATTTAGAAATAAGTTGTGAGGTGATTGGTTTATGAATTGGAAAAAAGTCGCACTAGCTGCTGGTGTAGGAGCATTAGCTGGCTATGTTGTAAAAGAACAAATAAGCAATGGTCAAGGAGTAACACCCGAAAAAGCACTAAAAATTGCAAAGGAAGCTTTTAAAAAACAAGGACCGATCAGTGGATCCTGGATCTACATGAAGCCTGAAGAACTAAACAAGAACGGAATCAACTATGATGTGTACCGTGGTGGAATTTCAAAAAACCAGGATGGAGAAACCTCCCAATTTGAATTTTATATTGATACGGAAACAGGAACCATCGTTGACGTTGCTGAAACCACTGCTTAGAGATTGAAATACCCTCGTAGAAACGAGGGTATTTTTTATACATTATAGGTGTGTTTTTTCTGCTTCCGCTCATCTATTATTTTTCCTTCTTCGTCAAATTTCAATGCCCTGTAGATAGCATCATGATAAAAAACATACCACGCACTTCTTTGATAACCATAATCCATCCATTTTTTCTTCTCATGGACTGATGTCACGGGATAATCATCATAGGCAAGCGCCCATAAAACATTTTGATGCGCATGGGTAGGCATAAGATCAGCCATGTGGATAAAAACATCGTGTCCATCTTCAAACGTGAGTATAGAATGGCCATTGCTGTGCCCGCTCGTATGAATCATTTTCAGACCGGGGGCAACTTCCAGCGATTCAGCAAATGTATGTACCTGACCTTCGACCGCCTTCCAATTGGCTTCCCAATACGTATTCTTTGATCTCATGTTAGGTTGACGCATTTCTTCCCATTCCGTTTCACTTGTATAAATAGTTGCATTAGGAAAAGTAGGCACAAGTGTCTCCCCTTCCCAGCGAGTCAACCCACAAGCATGATCAAAGTGGAGATGAGTCATGAGTACAGCATCAATATCCTCTGGTTTTAAGCCTATTTCATCCAAACACTGAGTAACCGATGATTCTTCCCATACTCCAAAATTACGTTTTTGCTTTTCGTTCATTTTTTCATTACCAATCCCTGCGTCCACCAACATTCTTTTCCCGTCAACCTCTAATAAAATCGGGTCTGTTCGTAATTCAATTTGATTGCGATCATTCACAGGGTATTTTTTACTCCACAAGGGTTTTGGAACGACGCCAAACATCGCTCCGCCATCCATGTGGGTTACCCCTCCATACAACCATGTTAATGAAGCACGTCCGATTTTCATATGTTCCACCGGAAATCCCCTCCCATACAAAGATAGCTCTAGTTTATCATACCAACTAGAGCTATTGAAAACGTTATCATGAGGTGAATCGTGCTGTACAGCGGTAGATAGGTTGTCCTTTAGCTGAGAACTTCTCCTCATATTCAGTTGTGACGTTTAAAGGGTCTTCCTTAGCATGGAGATCGACAGACACATCTTCCAGAACCATTCCATAATTTGAAAAACTAACAAGAGAATACTCAAAAAGACCCTTGTTGTCTGTTTTCAATGTAACGGCTCCTCCTGGTTTTAAAACAGCTTCATATTGTTCTAAAAATGTATGGAAAGTTAAACGTCTTTTTTCATGTTTATTTTTGGGCCAAGGATCGGAGAAGTTCAAGTAAATATGATCCACTTCATTGTCCTCAAACAAGTCCCTCAAATCCTTCGCATTTTCGTTAACCATTCGTACGTTATCCGTTTCAGCATCAAGGACCTTTTTCACGGCCCCAACAATCACACTTTTAACGAATTCTAATCCGATAAAATTCATTTCTGGATGTTGCTTGCCCATCCCTGCAATGAACTGTCCTTTTCCTGAACCTATTTCTAAATGTAAGGGTTGTTCTTTGTCGTGGAACAGACCTTTCCATTTCCCTTTCATATTAAATGGTTCCTGGACAACAACTTCGTCATGCTCTCTCAAAAAGTCGTCTGCCCATGGTTTATTTCTCAATCGCATGTATGGAACTCCTCCTTCTTATCGTTAAAATGGTACCACGAAGCTGTTAAATTTTAAAATTTTTTTCATTTCTCGTGTTACTTGAGGAAAAACAGCTGTAACACTCCTATTTAGGACAATGAAAGAGCTAACTTTTCCCTAGCAGCATTCTTCCATAAAAAAGTGGGATTATCCATGGTTAGAGGGTTTGTCATGTAAGCGCTTACTGATTTAGTATTAAAAACGTGCTTTTATAAATAAAAAATAGGAGTGATGATCAAACTTATGAAATTATTCGCTAAAATGATGGAAGTGTCTGTAATAGCTGTTTTCTCTGTACTATTCGCTGGTTACGCTTTGTTTATATATCCTTTTGAGAAATTAGCAGAAATGATGAGTGCCGAAGTTAAAGAAAAGAAACTTAAATATACACCAGCCACAGAGAAAACCGTTGCCTAACAGCTTCGGTTTTTTTGTTTATCTGTATTTCCATAGGACAAGAGTTCACTAACACCCTTATCCTCTTCCCCTTTTTTATTTCAATATCGAACCTTCCCCACATTTAATATCCCCCATAAAAAAGTCCGTCTTTAATATGTAAAGACGGACTTTTTCTTCTATAGGATTTTATGCTTCTGCATAATCTTTGTTAATTTATCCGCTCGAATGGAGGCCTCATCGTATTCGCCTCTCATTTGGTGCCATTGAATAAAAGCTAAAGCTTGTGAAACTGAGTACCATTTCATCCGTTCAAACATAGGGTAATCCGGAACAATCCCGTATTCTGCAAGCCATGTATTCCAATGATTCTCTGGGATATAATTGTACAAAAGCATACCAAGGTCGAGTGCCGGGTCAGCTACCATAGCATTATCCCAATCAATGAGATACAGATGATCGTTTGACGATAACAACCAATTATTATGGTTCGTGTCACAATGACAAACGACGTGGACATCATGGTGGACATGATGAACATGCTTTTCAAGATATTTGATAGCTTGGTGGATCTCGATTCGGGGATCTACCTGATCAAGAATTTTTTGGTTTTCTTTTATATCCTTCAAAATTTCATCAGGGGTTAAAGGGTGTTTCCCCAGTCTCATAAGCATATCTAACAGTTCAGTGGAATGGTGGATTTTACTTAAAAGTCCAGCGACCCGCCTATGCTTCATTTCCTCAGGTTTTAATTCGCGGCCTTCCAACCATTCCTGCGCGGTAATTACATCTCCATTTTCCAGCCGTTTGGTCCAAACAAGCTTGGGAACAATACCTTCAGCCGATAAAACAGCTAAAAAAGGCGATGAATTACGTTTTAGGAATAATCGTTTCCCTTCAGTGTGAGCATAATAGGCTTCTCCTGTCGAACCGCCTGCTGGTGTTATCGTCCAATTACTACCAAGAATATGTTCCAACCAATTCACCTTCAATTCCTCAAATCCTCTTGTGATTGAATCACGTCGTTTTGTTGTTCCAGTATATCTTACTTTTGGAATGATCCAAAATTTCTATGACATCGATCCAACAGTTACCTTATTTTAGATTAACCCATCATTCTGCTAACTTTCAAGAGATATCTATCAATCCACGTAGAATGTTGTTGATGTTTCCGCTTTCTTACTATAACACTCCTAACAACTCTCATACTGGCCATCCATTTGAAAGAGAACCAACTGTTTTGAGCGGACAAGGTTCGAGGAGCCATTCTTCCATTTGTACTTCTCTTAATTGAGGGAGGAGTACAAAAACACGGATAAATATCGTCAATAATTTCTTTTTTGGACAGAGGACAAATAAACAGGCTATGGGACTTTCTGCTCTTTATGTTTGCTTTGGGTGCTATTTTTATCCCACCGCTGGGATAGGAGGACTTGGATTGGTTACCAACATAGCTTCATGTATTGGAAACACCTGCGCATCCATGATCAGATTACCTTGAATGGACCGGGCTATTCGAATTGAGCGAAGTAGTGCTAATGTGTATGTAAATTTAGTTAAATGGAAATAGTGTCCCTTTACGATTTTTGCTTGTTTGCTTTCCTTACTACCCTTCTTGATCCAAGCCAAAATCAATGATATTAATAAGCTTACGTTTTCATATTTCTCTCTCTTATTAAGAACGGCGTGTCCTTTCCTAAAAACAGCTGATGGATTAGCAAATCCTTACTTCAGTAGGTTAGAATGAGCAGAATCCAAATCATTTAATCATCATCAAAGTCCCATTCTGGGCGTTTAACAGATATCGTGCGACAGTGCTTTAATAAAGCTCCCGCCACTTTTAATTGCTCATGTTTTAAAGGAGCCTTCATATTCCTTTTCTTTCGGAACCAATCAACATAACGCTCTTTACCGATCCAATCCGTCTGATATGGCTCATTACCGCTTCCAAAATATAAACCCTTAGCTAGGATGATTTTTCGACATGGAAAGTCCAATTGATACTTATTCAACACACTTTTAACAAATGATTCTGTTCTTCGTAGTGAATGTTGAGGGTTCCTTATCTTGTGCAGATGGCCGCCTTTTTCTTTTATGGACCAGTTCATTTCGTCTTTCGGGTAGATCACTCCACCGTTTAAATGATTCACGCAAGAAATAATATCCACGCCGGTTGGGGTAATCAAAAGATGGTCAATCTCAACCTCCGCCTTTTTTATTTGGGCTATCGGGCTGAACATGAGTAGGTAAGTATCTGGAAAGCGCTGTAAGAAGTATTTCAAGTCAGTATTTTCTTTATAAAAAGGGGATGCAAAAGATTTCTCCTGTAAGGTCGTCGTTGCCCATTTTAATTGAAAGGGGATTAAGCCATCCAAATAATCATGCTTTAATTCTTCAATGGAAGAAGGGACTGCAGCTAGCCCTGTTTCTTCCTGCTCCACATCCTCTAGCTGTTTTTTCTTGAAGAAATTCTTCCACCCCTTTCGATTCTCTTCTTTTTTTACGGAAGAAAGGGAATATTGTTCCATTTCTTCCTTTATCCATCCTTGCTCGTAATTAATTTTCGCTTTTTTCCAATGGTCATTTTTTAGCTTTATATATTGGCTTGGATACTGATATATATCCACTTCATACCTTGAAATGTAATCTTTTAATTTAATCAGCTGTGCCATATTTATCCCCTCTTACTACACTTAATTGTTGCTATTTCTTCATATTTTGGCTTTTGTTGGGGATGAATACGGAATATTGAAAAACTATCTACTGGCATATGATACGATTGATGAAATATAGAAAACTTTGGAGATGTTGATAAGGGCGATGCCCCTTCAGCTTGTTTTTTTGCCAGTGTTACATGCGGTCTGTATGTGCGGTTCTCTCTCGGAAAACCTAACTCTTCGCCAACCGTTTCCACCTGTTTTTTCATTTCTACCAAAGAAGGGGCCTTTTCTACATCCGCATAAAAAACCCGCGGCCTCTTCTCTTCCCCGAAGGATCCAGCTGGCCCAATGGTAAGTGTAAAACCAGGCGGCCATTGCTTCGATTGTAGCTCATGAACGTATTCTTTAATCTTATCATCGGAACAACTGCCTAAGAACTTTAACGTTATGTGCATGTCTTCTTTGTCTGTCCATACTTTGTAGTTCATTGTTTTTTTTAAGCTGTGTTGCCACTCCATCAACTTTTTGCTTATTTCCTCACTTGTTTTGATCCCTATGAAATAATGTTCGCTCATAATATTGGCTCCTTCCGACCAGTTTGTATTATAGGATGGACGAATTATAGAATGATAATCCTCAGAAAAGACACAAGCGTAACACTCCGTATGTCGATAACGATCCCGCATAGATGTAAAATATGCATTTTCCAAGGCCAATCCGACGGCAGGAATCCGCCCACTTTTGTTGCTCTTACATCTTCAAGCGCACGTTTCGGGAATTTTAATAAGCTGCCCCCATTTTCTTCCCCAAAAACACAGGTAAGAGTGGAATACACTGTAAGCGAATAATATAAAAAGGGTTAAGCAAGTGGAAGAAACGATATGTTTTTTCAGTGGGTTCTTTAGATATCACAGGAGAATTCTTTCCTTATCTTGTTAATTTATAAAGACTCTCCGCATAAATTTCAATCGCCTTGGTCATATCCTTAATTCTTACATGTTCATCTTTTTGATGGGCTGTATCAGGACTATCATTAAACAGAGCGCCAAATGCTACACCTGCTTTAAGCGACCTTGCATAAGTCGCTCCCCCCATGGATTGAGCTTCTGCTTGTTCACCTGTAGCTTTGTTATAAACAGACAACAATGTCTTTACAAACGGATGATCCTTTTCAATATGAATGGCAGCTAAATGATCATAAACCTCCATTTCCCCTTCTCTCTCCAGCGCTAAATAGTTTAATTGATTATAAATCTGATTATAATTTGCCGTTACAGGATATCTAAGATTAAAGCCTACTTTACAAGACCCATCCTTATATTCGATGGAGCCAAGATTAGAAGTGAGAGATCCAGAAACCATATCTGATTGATCCAATCCCAGACCTTTACCGGTTGTTTCCCGGAAAGATTTATAAAGCCATGTCACTAATTCCCCTGCTTCTCCATTGTTCACTAATGTTTGCAAATAACCTAAAAGAGCTGTTATAGCGTTGAGTCCTTCCTCTGGTTTACTGGCATGGACAGCTTTTCCTTTCACTGTTAATAGGTGTTTATTTTCCGCATATTCGACATTGCCCTCTAGTTTATGGTCACTTAAATACCTGTGGAACGTATCATTTATATCCATGTTTGACTGAACAATCGCTTTTGCTTCATCTGGCACCATATTTAACCGATCCCCTCCATAAATCGAAATAATGGCGGTTTCAGCCTCACTCCCAGGTACGGGAAAAGTAATATAACTATCTAACAACCCTTTTTCTGCATGAATCACAGGAAAGGAAGCATCTGGTGTGAATCCCATAGAGGGCATGGTCTCATGTTTAAAATAATATTTAATTCCTTTCCAATCCCTTTCCTCGTCCGTTCCAAGAATCAAGCGGATTTTCTTCTTAGGTTCAAACTCTTGATCTTTCAGGAGTTTCATAGCTATGTAGGCAGCCATAACCGGTCCTTTGTCATCCTGCGCCCCTCGTGCAAACAATTTCCCATCGCTAATAGAAGGTTCAAAAGGCGGTGTCGTCCATCCCTGGCCGGCTGGGACAACATCTAAATGCCCAAGAATTCCGATGACCTCTTCACCTTTTCCAAATTCAATATGCCCTCCGTGTCCATCAACATTCTTTGTCACAAATCCATCGTTTTCTGCCATCTCCAACATTTTTCCTAATGCTTCATTAATAGGTTTTCCGTATGGATATTCATCATCCTTTTCATAAATACTCGGGATTTTCAGCAGATCGATCGATTTATTAAGAAATTCATTTTCATAACGTTGGCTTAAGGTATTAAAATCCATCGCTATTCTCCTTTACTCATGATCTTTTGGTACGTTGCCTGGTCACACACTGCGTAAAGTTCCGCACGTTCAGGAATAGCTTCATTTAATTTACGATTAATTGCAAGATCATTTCCATCAGCAATTAACGTAGCCCCCCTCTTCAAGTAGAGACTGAAAAGCATCGCGGTAAGTTTTCCATACGGATTTAGTAGGAATATAATACAAATCTTCTCCTACCGATCTCTTAAGCAATTGTCCATATATACCGGACACACCTTTCCGGAAAGCTGAACGAACGGCAAGCGAAGAAATGGTTTCATTAGATACGATAAATTCATCTATTTGGGCATGTTTGAAATTCTTAATATGCCTTTCTTCCATAACTTCTACAATCGTATGAACTCCTGGTGCAACGGTTTCAATGGAGGATGCAATTAACAATGTTTTACCATCTATCATCTGTTCGTTTTCCATTTGATCATCAGCAAAAATCAGCACCGATCTGGCTCCTGATATGTTCGCTTTTTCAAGAATGTCTGTATCAGAGGCGTCCCCTTTAATATAATGGATATTTTCTGTCAGGATCGGTGCTTCTTTTAATTGATCAATGATGACAATATTGCACTCTTTGTTCGTTTCTATAAACTCTTTCACAGCAAAGTGAGCTTTCTGAGACCAGCCGATAATGACAAAGTGGCCGTTTTCCTTATACACAATATCACCCTCCAAACGTTTTTTTCGAAAAATGGCGAATCCATCAATAATTTTACCTATAACAATACCAATAAGTCCGATTCCTAATACATATAATAGTATGGCAATGGAACGACCAGCTACTGTAACTGGATAATAATCACCATAACCAACTGTCGTAACGGTCGTCATTACCCACCAGAAACCGTCAAATAGTGTAGGGAACGTATCATTTTCTACGATTACGATAAAAATAGTGGATAACAGGATTAACAAAGCACTAGCAATAAATAAAACAACATTACTGATGTTCACCATTTTTAAGAAGAATTTTCTTAGTAAAACCATCTATTTAAGCCTCCCAACTTTAATAAGAAGTAAATTAGGTGAATAATCTGTAAATTAAACCGATTATAGTAGCACGATTCGTCACAATATTGTAGAATGAAATCAACTTCAGAGATTAACATGCACCACTGGTTCCATATAATGATGATTAAGGAGTGGTTTTTTGAATCATCCATCTTCCCGAATGCTCAATCGCATTAAAGCTGTCTATCTTTATATTAAAGACCAGGGGACAGTTTCGACAAACGAGTTAGCAGACGAGTTCGGTATTACGGATCGTACGATGCAAAGGGACTTAAGCATTTTGGAATATAACGGGCTTGTATCGAGTCCGCACCGTGGAAAATGGACAATCACTGAAAAAAAAGTAAAGATATCATAAAACTGTTATACAGCTATTAAGGACACCCGGAAGAAATCTTCCGGGTGTTTTTTTCTAGAGGTTATAAATTTCAGCGAGGTTACGGTTAACCAAGGGATCTTTTTATGAATCAAGGTTCGTAATATTCATCAAATATTCAACTTCTTCATCTGTCAGTTCTCTGTATTCTCCAAGATCAAGTTCTTCATCAAGTTCAAGAGCTCCAACCATTATTCGTTTGAGATAGGTCACTTCTTTACCTATAGCCTCAAACATTCGTTTCACTTGATGAAACTTCCCTTCCGTTATGGTCAACTCAATTTCTGAAACCTCGTCAGAATGGAGTACAACTAACTTTCCAGGCTTTGTATGATAACCATCATCTAAGGTGATTCCCTTTGCAAATATTTGTACATCCTCTTCGGTCACTTTCCCATCGATTATAGCAAAATAAGTTTTTCCTACATCTTTCTTTGGTGAAGTGAGACGATGGTTCAACTGTCCATCATTCGTTATTAACAAAAGGCCTTCTGTATCTTTATCAAGACGTCCGACTGGAAAGGGGTCAAAAACCTGATCCTCAGGCTGCAATATATCAATTACCGTAGGATCATGCGCATCTTCGGTCGCAGAAATTAAATCCCCCGGCTTATTCATCATAAGGTAAATATATTTTCTATATTCTACTTCCTCTCCCATGACCGTGACTTGGTCTTCTTCTGGATTTACATGGGTTTTTGCGCTTTTTTCTGGGTTACCATTGATACGAACATTTCCACTTTTCAACAGCGTCTTCACTTCTTGTCTCGTTCCATAACCCATATTTGCTAAAAGCTTATCAATCCTCAATAGAAGACTCCTCCTTTACCCTCTTTTTTAAAAACTTATCGAGTATACGAACGCGGCCACCTAATACACGCTCCAGTAATGTTGTCTGATAAGTTAACCATAAGTAAACCAATCCACCTGTACCAATACTAAAGAATAATACAAGCAGCGAATCCAGCCGTTTTTCTGTTGGATCAAATATAAAACCAAGAACCCATTTGACAGCCAGAACGACTATAGCCATAATCATGGTTAAGATTAATACAAGTAATGTCCGTTTAAACAATTGCTGGTAAGAAAATTCAATTGTAGTAAATATTCTCCAGAAGTTCAGGGTAACAGCCGTGGCCACACCAAGTCCCGTAGCTATGATTGCACCTTTCGCTCCAAACAACTGGATCAGCCACCAGTTTGTGCTAAGCTTGATTAGGATCCCTGTTCCAAGACTAATCACTGCAAAGTTCTGCTTATTGATTCCTTGAAGAATAGAGGAAGTCACCGTGTATAGGGCCAAGAACAAACCAACAGGTGCGTACCACCTTAACAATTCCCCACGATAATTAATTTCCTCCACCCCATAAAATGTACCATAAGCTTCAAACGCGACTACTGATAGTCCGACAACTGCTGGTATGATTAACAAAGCTACAATTTGCAAGGCTTGGTTAATTTGATGGTTTAACCGATTCATTTCATTTTTTGTGAATGCCTGTGTAATCGCTGGTAAAAGAGCCAGAGATAAACCGAGTCCTAAAGTAACTGGAATCATAATAAGCTTGTGACTTAAAAAGTTAATAATAGAAAATGCATTATGATATTCTGCTCCAGAAGCTTTGATTGCTTTCTCTAAAGTGAACTGATCCACAAGTTGATAAAGTGGGGTAGCAATTCCTACTAATATAAATGGCCCTGCATACGTAAATAACTCTTTAAACATCTCTTTGTTAGATAGGCCATACGTATACTCCTGTGCCTCTAATTGACGATCGAGATAGGGCTTCCGTTTTCTCCAATAAATATACAGTACAATACACGAAGCAATTCCACCAATAAAAGCAGCAAAAGTTGCAAACCCTACAGCTTGAGGTTTAGGTCCCTGCATCACTTGAACGATAATAAAGACGGAAGTAAGCAAGAACACAATCCTTACAACCTGCTCTATCACTTGTGAAACGGCAGTTGGAGCCATGGATTCATGCCCTTGAAAGAAGCCCCGGGTTATACTCATCGGCGGGATGACCAATAAAGCAAAACTGACCATTTGTATAACCATTGTTGCGTGTCCAAGACGATCAGATTCTTCTCCAATTGTCCAGGCCGCCACCTGTTCTGCTGAGAAGAATAAAACGAAGAATGCTAGTACGCCTGTAAGGGACATTAAAGTTAGACCCGCTTTTAACATCCTGCGTCCTGTTTCGTAATCACCTAAGGAATTATATTTAGAAACAAACTTTGATACAGCCACAGGCACCCCCATACTTGATAAGCTAAGCAGGATGCTGTATGGAACATAAGCAATAGAAAATAAATCTGTCCCTTCTGCACCCACCATATTTTCAAACGGAACCGTATAAATCATTCCCAGGAACTTCGATAAAAACGTTCCTGCCGTTAATAACATTGTACCTTTAAGTATCTTTGACATAATTTCCTTTTCACCTTCAATTTTATTGTAGAATCGACCTCATCTATTTTATCATAGATAAAGGAAGAACAAGAACGAATGACCTAAGAAAGGAAGACAACCATGACTTACCAAGTAACAGTCATTGGTGGAGGCCCATCAGGACTAATGGCCGCAATCGCAGCCGCAGAGCAGGGAGTACAAACCCTACTAATCGATAAAGGCAAGAAATTAGGTACAAAATTAGCTATATCCGGCGGAGGACGATGTAATGTAACCAACCGTCTGCCAGAAGAAGAAGTGATCAAGCATATCCCCGGAAACGGGAAATTTTTATACAGCCCTTTTTCTGTCTTTAATAATTATGACATTATTGATTTTTTTGAAGGACTGGGAGTAGCCCTGAAAGAAGAAGACCATGGCAGGATGTTTCCTGTTAGTAATAAAGCAAAGGATGTCGTTCATGCCTTATTAAACAGAATGAAAGAACTAAACATTGAAGTACGAACGGAAACACCGGTAGAGGCGATCCATTATGGGGAAGATGAACATCAAGTGATTTTGAAATCAAAAGAAAAAATCACAACCCGGTCGCTAATTCTGGCCGTAGGAGGAAAAGCAGTCCCTCACACTGGTTCTACAGGGGATGGATATGCGTGGGCCAAAAAAGCAGGCCATACAATTACTGATCTCTTCCCGACAGAAGTTCCACTTCTATCCAATGATTCATTTATTAAAAACAAAACCTTACAGGGACTCTCATTAAGAGACGTAGACGTGTCTGTTTTGAATGAAAAAGGGAAGAAAATAGTTACCCACAGAATGGATATGTTATTTACCCATTTTGGATTATCCGGTCCAGCTGTCTTGAGGTGCTCTCAGTTCGTTGTGAAAGAATTTATGAAAGGGCGCAAGCTTGTAACGATCGAAATTGACGCTCTTCCTAATCAAAAAGAAAATGAATTACTAGAGCAATTACAAAAATCCATCAAAGACCATGCCAAAAAAACATTTCGGAATGTTATTAAAGGAATAGTACCTGAACGACTGCTTGATTTTGTTCTCGAGAAAGCTGAAATCTCTCCTGAAGAAAAATCTGCCAATATTTCAAACGAAAAGCTGAGAAGCTTTACCCAAATGTTAAAAAATTTCCATGTACACATCCATGGTTCCCAACCTCTTGAAAAAGCCTTTGTTACCGGAGGGGGAGTTTCAATCAAAGAAATCGTTCCAAATACCATGCAATCCAAGCTTATGGAACGCTTATATTTTTGTGGAGAGATTTTGGACATTCATGGATATACTGGGGGCTATAATATTACATCAGCAATGGTTACCGGAAGAGTAGCAGGTATGCATGCCGCTTGGGAAGCTATGGCGTAAACAAAAATTGATGTAAAATACTTTCTCACTACTAATGGGGATGGAGGTGATATTTAGACAATCAAAAAGTCGAGAAAGACTTTAAACCTTTCTCGACTTTCTTTGCTCATAAGCTTTCAACCTACCCAGCTCTTTGTTAATCAACTGCTGCATTATCTCACGATCCTCCTTTTTAATAAGAGGATCCCCTTCATCCCAATCTACCATATATACCATATAAAAATCCCGAATTCTGCGAAAGTAGACCGTAGAATTCGGATACTTATCAAAATATCCGCGGACCATTTTCCTTTTTGAATAACTCCATCGTTCTAGTTGAATATTGATCCCTCCGAACATATATTCTCTTTTGAGTATATCGAGAAATCTAGTTAATCTCCATCATTATTACCAAATCAATACAAGTCCTAGGTAAGCAAAAACAAGACTGCTAGAAAGGTATAAATAACCATATACTTTCAATCGCTCGAAGCGATTGGTCACACCAAAAACCCCTATTACTGCCAACCAAATGATAATAGCTATAAATGCCGCATGCTGAAGGAAGCTAATCTCCTCTTTTAAAGAAGCTAAATAAAAGCCAATGGGAATAAGAAAAAGCATTACTGCATACTTCCAATTCCAAAATGTGTTTCTTTTCCTTACTAATCCAGCCATTTCATACATCCTTTCTTTACCGGTCGCCTCATATGAAGATCTGGTTACTAAATACCGATGCCCTAAATATTTGATAGAACTATTATGTACTCTTATATTTTATCACATTCTTCACGTCTCAGAAGTGGACTCACAGATGTTCAAAGCATCAGAATCACCCTTTTGGGATATGCGAAAACTTGCAGCCATATTATTAAACTCATTTTTTATAAGAAATTATATATTCTAATAATGTGTTGGGGCTGCAAAAATTAAGAAAAACAAATGCACAATACCTCACTCTTTTTCGCGATAACTCAAGTGTAGAAGATAGAGGAGCTTGTATATTTTTTGGTCTAACTCTTTTACGAGACAAAAAACAACCCTACAGGAAAGAATCCTGAAGGGTTGTTGAATGACATGGCGGCGTCCTACTCTCACGGGGGTAAACCCGA
Source organism: Halobacillus karajensis (assembly GCF_900108515.1). Classification (GTDB taxonomy): domain Bacteria; phylum Bacillota; class Bacilli; order Bacillales; family Halobacillaceae; genus Halobacillus; species Halobacillus karajensis. The sequence goes on from NZ_FNWW01000009.1 coordinate 106,666, forward strand.
CTACCATCGGCGCTGAAGAGCTTAACTGCTGTGTTCGGCATGGGAACAGGTGTGACCTCTTCGCCTTCACCACCACATCAATATAAAGTTTGAGGTAAACCCTCAAAACTGGATAAGGAAACATTCAAGAATGAAAAAGGAAGGATCTTTTCACGAACGATATTGATCAGATAGATAAGTCATCGATCCATTAGTATCCGTCAGCTCCACGTGTCACCACGCTTCCACCTCGGACCTATCAACCTCATCGTCTCTGAGGGATCTTATTTGCTTAAAGCAAAGGGAAATCTCAT
>NZ_FNWW01000008.1 GCF_900108515.1 Halobacillus karajensis
AAGTTAGATGGAGGAGAGTCTTTTTTGGCTATAAGCTAGAGCGAAGGAGCACAGACCATGACACTCCTGCGGAAAAACGGGCGATCCGAGACCCCGCAGTGTGGGTTTCACGAGGAGGCTCGGGCGTTCGTCCGCGGAAAGGGAATGGTCTGTGCTCCTGGAGGCAAGAAAAAAGCTTGTAGAAAAACACGGGGTTTCTCTACAAGCTGAAGCAGACATACGTCTGCTTTTTTATTTTGGTTATTTTTCCTTTTGCACTCCGAATCGTACAACGCCCTTGAATCTTCTAACCTTCCAATGGGGCAGGAACCGTATGCCTTTCCCCATTGGAAGCTAAGAAGATTAGGAAACCATCAATAAACTTTCACGGCATAGCCTTCACTTCGTTTCGGTATTCCATGGTTTTATTGACGTTTCCCTATAAGGGGTTGTGAGATTCTCCATAGCAAAAGGGAAAAATAATTCCCTTTTGGGGAACAAATTTCTCTTCGGAGTTCCAAAGGAAAAACAAGGAGGAAAAAACCATGAGTAAAAAAATCTATGAAATGATTACAAACCAAATCATCGAGAAATTGGAGCAAGGGGTTATTCCTTGGAGAAAACCTTGGGTGAATGGCATTCCGGTGAATTGGAAGACACAAAAACCTTATCGAGGAATTAATACCATGCTTTTAGATGGTGGAGAATATGCAACATTTAAGCAGATCAAAGAAGCAGGAGGAAGTCAAAAAAGGAGAAAAATCTCATATTGTGGTCTTTTGGAAGATGATAAAAGTTGAAGATGAAAAAAAAGAAGAAGAAAAAAACATTCCATTACTGCGGTATTATCGAGTTTTTGATGTAGGCTCTCAAGTGGAAGGGTTAGAAACGAAACGAACCTATGAAATTTTCGATCATGACCCTATTGAAGAAGCCGAGAAGATTAAAAAGGAATATTTTAATGGTCCATCTTACAGCTTTCAAAGTGGTCGAGCTTATTATGTACCTTTTGAAGATCGTGTTAATGTTCCACCTAAGAAAGACTTTCCAAACGTCCACGAATATTACAGCACCCTTTTCCATGAAATGATAGTGCGTCCATAAGGATGTGTTTGGGATTGCTGTCGTAGCAAACAGCTGATGTGGTCATACCATCATAAGGTCAAAGTCTTATTGATATTTCTAAAATATCAAGACACTCGTGTTGGGAAACCAACAGGGGGACCATAGCATGTCTATAAAGCCATAAGTTACTGGCGTGTTACAGTACGACTGAATGGCAAGACCAAAGTAATAGACAAGGATGAAAGCTACACTGCTTAAACGATAGCCAGAGGGGTTATATCATGGACCATAATAAACAGCACGTGAAATATTATGCAAGTGGGAATTTTAATGGATGTGTCAGGCGTTGAAATATGACCTCCCACTGACCAACATCTATACGATGATAAATGGCGAAAGTCGCATCCGATACTATTACGAGCTTCCCTGCACAATCTAAATGGAGATTGTCTAAGTCGATATGCCCTTACGGGCTATGTCCTCTTGGAACTGAATAATCGATAGGACAACGGAGTCTTCGTAGTAGTTTGAGATAGGGAAAACCTATATAAACCTTAAATCCACTAACATGGAAAAAGGCACACTATACGCTGGTAACTTTGACCAGCTACGCTATGGTATTCCGTTCAATATTGATTACAAGATTGATGAGTCTGCACAGCTTTCTACAATCACAAATGAAGACGGCTCTCCAATCAACCTATTTGAACAGGAAATGGTAGCACTACGCGCAACTATGGATGTAGGTTTGATGATCGTTAAAGATGGAGCCTTTGCCAAGTTGACGCCAGCCCCTGAAGTTTAATATGGAAAGGATGAAGTTAAATGACCTATCGAGTAATTAGAGCATTCAGAGATAAAGAGAATGACCATCACACCTATAAAAAAGGTGATGTTTTCCCGGTAAGTGGAGAGGAATCAGAAGAACGTATTGAGTATCTTATGAGCCCCGACAATAAATTAGGGGAGCCTGTTATTGAAAAACTAAATCAGGCTCCTGAAGAAGGTTTGGGGGAGTGGGATTCGCAAGAGAATTCCTCTAATACTGAAAGTGACGGTAATGAAGAAAATGCTAAGGAAGACTCTGGTGAGGGCGAAAGCGATACTGACAGTGAGGACAAGGGTGAATTCCCTATACACACAGGCGGTGCCTGGTTCGAACTTTCTAATGGTGAAAAGATCCAGGGTAAAGAAGAAGCTGTTCAAGCTGAAGAAGAGTTGAAGTGATGGTATGGCTACTACTAAAGATAATGTGAAAACGGTCCTGGGGCTACAAGATAATCTCCAGGACAACGTTATAGATATTATCATCCGAAACATTGAATCACGTCTCACGGTTTGGTTTAAACAGCATACTGATTTAACAACTATCCCTGATGAGCTTCAGTTTATTGTAGAAGAAATGGCGGTCAATCGTTTTAACCGTATCGGAAGTGAAGGAATGGAGTCCGAGTCTGTAGAAGGGCGATCCGTTTCATTTAAAGAGGATGACTTCAAACCTTATCTCAATATCTTGGAATCTTACATTCCTAAACAAGATGGTTCTGGAAAGGTGATGTTCTTCTGATGAGATATGCAGAGCGCCTCACCTTGCATCAGACCATTGGAAGTGGGTATAACCCCGAAACAGGAAAAACCGAAGTCCAAGTCGATGAAGGGGTAACTCTCCCTTGTAATGCTTCGCCTGTGAGTTTGGAAAGAGTAAAGACGATATTCGGGTCCATCGACAAGGAAGTCACTTCAGTAAGGCTCCAACGTCCATTTAAAGATAAGGCCGATAAAGCCATGATGGACGGAAAGAAATATAACGTTCTTCGGCATGTATCTCATCGTTCGGAGAGCGTTTTTTATTTGGAAGAGGTGAGCTCATGGAACTAGATGGGTTGGATGCATTGCTTGCCAAATTGGAGCAGATGGAAGACGGCATTGACGATGATGTGAATACCATTGTTAAAAATAATACGATCGAGATGACTGGTGAGACGAAAATGAATGAAAGGGATCGCTTTGATAAGGGTTATTGGACGGGTCACACTATAAGGAATACGAAGACTCAAAAGCTCGGAGCCTTGCATTATCGAACATTCGCAGACTCTGAATATGCTGGGTATCTGAACTTTGGTACCCGTTATATGGACCCGACGTGGTTCCTGAGAGATGCTTTTTATAAGCAAAGAGAGAAGTTCAAAGAAGATCTCGATCGACTCGTAAAGTAGGTGGATGAATGTTATCACCACAAATTCAATTATATAACGCCATATTCGCTGCATCTTTAGAGCAGGAATATGACACTATTGATTATTCGCCGACGACTGACGATAGCTTAGATTATCCATTTGTGTTTGTCGCAGAAACTAATAGTGATGATGTAATCAGTAATAAGGACGTTATTACAGGAAGGCTGAGGCAAACAGTGCATGTGTGGGGCTACGCTCATAATCGTGCGTTGTTTACAGATATGGTTTATCAGCTCGAAATGAAGATGAGGCACTTAACACGACTTCAAAACTATTATTTGGAGCTTGCAGGGTTAAATTCCAATCAGATATTTGATAACACGACGACGGATAACCTGCTCCATGGAACGATTGAAGTCGAATATAAATTAACTTAGGAGGAAAAGCCATGAGTGAAATTGCAAAAGGCGTACACAAGGTTTTGTACTTCCGTAAGCTTGGAGAAGCTGCAGAAGGTGCGAAACTTGTTTTTCAAACAGAACACTCCAAATCTTATTCCAGGGAACGTGAAAAAACGGAAACCAAGGATGGGGCCGTATCAGGTTCATCTACATTGGAGAACGAAGTGAGTATTTCAGCGCTTCAATCTACCAATGATCCGACGTTTAAAATGTTAGAGGATTCCATTGTAGAAGACTTTCCTGTGGAGATGTGGGAAGTAGACCTCTCCACCAAGGAAGTGGATGACAGTGGCACTGAACCGGTAACGACGTTTGATTCTGAGTATCGTCAAGGCTACGTTACCGAGTGGGAGCCAGCGAGCCCGGCTGAAGGAGATGCAACTGTTGAAGGGACATACATGACCGAAGGGACACGACAAAAAGGAAAGGTGACTCTGCCAGATGGTGACCTTGAGACCTTATCATATGTGTTCCACGATTTAGTTTCAGATGATCCTGCAGATGATGGACTAGCACCTGAAGAACCGGCTGTATAAAGGAGAGGGAGAAAATCCCCTCTCCTCTTTTTATGTAAAAAATTAAAAACGAAGGTGGAATTTTTTTATGCATATCAACTTTAACGGAAGAGACATTCAACTTGTATTCGGACTACGCACACTTACAGAAATTGACCGTGAACTAGGCTTTGAAATCGAAGGAGCGAGCCTTGGAGAGGGACTGGAAATGCTTATTCCTAAACTGCAAACCGGTAACATTGTGGGCCTATCTAAGATAATTAAAGCAGCATCTTCCCACGATAAGAAACCTCCGAAAACGTTTGATGAATTAGAAGAGGTATTGGATGGCATTGCGGAAAGCGAAGGTTTTGAAGCGTTTGGTGAGCAGGTTATCGAAGAGCTGGGAAAGCGACCTATGACCCGAAGTCTTCTACCCGACGATCTAAAAGAAGATCGAGAGAACGAGGAGGAGAAAACCAATCTAGAGATGGTTTAACCTACGATGAAATTGTCATCTATGCTCTACGCAAGTTAGGCATGGAACGCTTGCGGGATGTTGAAATGATGACTTTATCGGAGTTCCACTATAAGTACTATGCTCAAGAATATAAAGAAATCGACAACGAATATGAACTTCATAAAATGGCGTTTTTAATACGTAATGCCAAAGCTACGAAGAATGTCGGCACGGAGAAGAGTCCAAAAGAAGAGTTTGTGTTCAAAGACTTTAAGGACTTCTTTAATTACGAGAAGGCATTAAAACTCATTGATGAACCTATTGAAGAGAAAAAAGAAGAAGTGGCTAAAGAGAAATTATCGCCTGCTCAAATAGCTGCTAAACATAACAGCAGAAAGGGGTGAGGGAATGGCAGAGTATTCGATTGGAGCTGAGTTAAAGGCAAACGCCAGTAAATACAAAAGAGCGATTCAATCAGCAAAAAGGGTAACTGAAAAGTTTAAGCGTGAGTCTGAGTCAATTAAAGATGCTCGCTTAGGTGCAGACACAACACCTTTGAAAAGGAACCTGAAAAAGGCGCGTCAGATGATGAATTTGTTTTCGCGTAAGAAGTCAAAAGCTGAAATCAATGTCGGTGTCGATGACTCTGAGGCTAAACGAAAGATGGGGCTCTTGCAAGCCGTCAAAACAGCCCTCAATAAGAAAGTAGTTATACCGGTAGAGGCTAGGATTAACAAGTTCCAAAAAACGATGGGACGAATAGCTAATTCCATTCAAGCATTTGACACGGTAGCCAGTAATACATTTCGCGGACTTGGAATTATGGTTTCTTCAAGCCTAGTACCGATTATCGCTTCTTTAGTACCTGTAATTATGGCTGTCGGTAATGCCATCGGAGTTGTTGGTTCAGGTGCAGTCGCCATGGCTGCAGCGTTCGGAATCGCTGGTGGTGCAGCTATTGCCTATGGTGCAACTGCGGCACCTACAATTAAATCAATTATCGATGGAACTGCTGAATCAACAAAAGAGAATATTAAAGCGGCCAAACAATTGAATTCCCTTAAAGATGCTTGGAGTAAAGTCCAGGAAGTCATTGCCCCCCAAGTAGCGGTAGCTTTTGGCAATGCGATGAAAGGTTTAGAGACAGTAATCGAGTCTTTAAATCCAATGTTTACGAACATAGCAGACACCGTAGCAAAACTATCCGAAAGATTTAACACGTTTTTTGAGTCTTCTTCAGCTCAAAGTTTCTTTGACTATTTAAATGGAAGCGCAGCTCCTATTCTTGAAAAAATAGTCAATGGGGTTACTGGATTCATAGAAGGGCTCATGAACCTTACGGTAGCTTTTGCCCCATTAACGGACTTCATGGCTCAAGGCTTTGAAGATATGGGTGGATCATTTGCTGAATTCACTGAGAAAGTAGCTGGTTCACAGGAATTGCAGTCTTTCATTCAATATGTGAAAGAGAATCTTCCAAAGATAAAGCAGATATTCGGTGATGTATTCCGAGGAATTATAAATTTATTCACAGCTTTCAGCGATAATAGCTCTACTATTTTCGATTCATTATCCACAATGGCCGCGAAGTTTAGAGAGTGGTCTTCAACAATCGCTGAGTCAGACGGCTTCCAGAAGTTTATTCAGTACGTGCAGGAGAACGGCCCTAAGGTAGTCGCTCTTATCGGGAATGTAATCAAGTTTATTATTAACCTGGGTATAGCGTTAGCACCTATGGGCGCTAAGATTCTAGACATTGCTAACAAATTCATTAGCTGGACGAATTCCATGATGGAAAGTCATCCGATTATTGGCAAGATCATCGCTATTGCCACAGTTTTAGCCGGGGCATTTATAGCATTAATACCTAATATTTTAGCCGTAATCAGTGCCTTCCCTGGCTTAGGTGGCGCAATCATGAAAGTGCTACCTATAATAGCTCGAATTGGCGGAACCCTCATGCGGTTCGCAGGCGGTCCGATCGGACTCGTTATTCAAGCTGTTATTTTGTTGGCCATGATTATTTATAATAACTGGGATTCCATTAAAGTCTGGACGTTACAGGCGTGGGGCGCAGTAAAAGACTTCCTTCTAAAAACATGGCGACAGATAAAAGCTTTTGTAATTAAATATGCTTCTCTTTTGTATGTGAAAGCACGTTATTATTTCAATTTAGCGAAGACTGCAATCGAATTAGCCATGTCTACAGCTTGGAGCATTATCCAAGGAATTTGGCGCAGTATTAAATCGTTCTTTACCGAAACTCTAGCTGGTATCGTTCGGACAGCCAAGAGAAAATTCTCTGAATTTGTAAGTGGCGTTCGCCAAAAGATGAACGATGCCTGGAACAAGGTAGAAGAAATCTGGGGGAAAGTTCAAGGTTTCTTCGAGGGAATCGATTTAATGAGTATCGGACAAAACATCATTCAAGGGTTAATTGATGGAATTGGCTCTATGTTCGGTTCAATTAAGAACATGGTTTCGAAAGCTGCCAACCTTGTGCCTGATTGGCTCAAGAAGAAATTAGGAATCGCTTCTCCTTCCAAAGTTACAACTCAATTAGGTGAATTTACTGGAGAAGGAATGGTCGTTGGTGTTGGTAAAATGCTGCCGAGATTAGCTAAGAAAGCGAAAGAAATGGCTGGTGCTATCACGCCTAAAGAGAAAGATATGACCATAAACCCTGCGCTTCAGATGAAGTCATCAAAGATTTCTTCCAGTTTAAGAAGCTTGAAGAGGAAGAGCATGGGACAGGTGGAGAGTGCTGTCCATGCAGATGTACGTTTCAGTAATCGACAACCGGCAAATATCAATCTTCATTTAGGTTCAAGAAACTATCGAGGGTTTGTGAATGACATATCAGACCAACAAGAATTAGAAGTAGATTTAGAGGATGAATTTGCGTAAGGAGGTACGCTATGTACGATTTTGTTGATTTTTCAGAAGTAGGTACTAGACGTGCCTCTTCTTCTATTCAAACCATATTTAAAGGCATTAACTTAGATGAAGCTTTAACCGATCAAACAGGAAAGTTTCAAACCCTAACAGTATCGGGGCGCAGTGACACCACGAATCGAATTAATACTGTTGAGATCCCTGGTAAAGATGGGTTGCTTGAGGTTGAAGGTAACACAATGAAGGAAAGAGAAATTACCATCAAATATCAGATTTCTGATCAAACGAATGAAGGATTCAGAAACAGATGTAATCGACTTAATGCTTTTCTTGCTGGTTCTGGTGAAATTGTAGAATTCACGGATGAGGATGCTCATTTCATAGGCACGGTGTCATCCAATGTCCTACCAGAAGAAGACAGCAATACGTTGGTTGGTACTCTAACCTTCTTGTGTACGAACCCTAGGAAATATGGAAAACAGAAAGAAGAAAGCTTTAATGATGGTTATTTAACTCTGAATAATGAAGGGACGGCCACAACAGATCCCATCTTTGAAATTGAGGTCCTCGAAGATCTGACTCATATCGATTTAGTCAAACAGCTGCAGGATGACATTGAATTTATTCGAATAGGTAGACCACCTCTGGCATCAGAAAATGTGTACGAACGTGAAACCTTGGTGATGCATGATACTTGTTCGACGACCAATGGTTGGACGGAAGCGGGTTATGTAGATAGTGGATATGTAGAGGGGAATATTGTGTCTGAAGGCGGGCGTTTCACACCGGAACTATTCGGTGGAGCAATTTCTCCTTATAAATGGCAAGGGCCCAGTATTAAAAAATCCATAGGAAAGCCCTTGGATAGTTATAAATTGGACGTCTCACTTGAAATGCAAAACGTAGGAAAAGGAACCGGGATGATAGAAGTTTACCTGCTAGATGCAGATAATAATACGGTTGCAAAAATCGGCATTGAGGATATATGGAGAACCCTTGATAAAATTCAAGCGAAATTCCAATTGGGTCCTGATGATGACGATCGATTTCATCATTATCGCGAAGCAGATTATGTTTGGGGATGGAATGACTTTAAAGGAGTCCTTAGAATATGGAGTCATGATCATTATGAGGGAGGAAAAAGGAGAATTCGTCCCTACTTTGCCATTGTAGAACCAGACGGCACTCATAACTGGGTATCATCTGAGTTTATCTATATAGGTCCTCGAGGGTTGCATGACACCCCTATTACTCAAGTGCAAGTAGCATTTAGAATATGGGCGCCTACATCAAATAAAGCAGACATGTTCATAGATGATATTAAGGTTTCAGAAATTAACACTCAACCAGCTGAAGGTATTCAATATTTGGCTAACGCTGGGGACAAAATCATTATCGACACAGCTAAAGAAGAGATGTTATTAAATGGAGAGTCTATACGCAAGGACCGTTCCTTTTGGTCGGAGTACTTTGAACTTGATCCGGGGGGCAATGTTTTATATCAATACCCAGCAGGTGCCCTGAATACAAAAGTGAAATACTCGCCGGCATACAGGTAGAAAACACAGTCCCCAAAGGGGATTTTTTTAATGGAGGTAAATAGATGAGAAAGGGAGCTCAAATCCATGTTACGGACAAGAAAACGGGATCATTCCTAGATACACTTTCGAATAAGAAGAAAAATGTCTTTTGGGGAGATGAGCACGAAAGAGCTTTGAAAAACAATGCAGAAACTTTTAAATTCATTACACTGCCAAATGCAAGAGCAGCTAAATATCTGCACGGGCGAAATCGATTATTAATTCCAAATGAAGATAACCGTCTGCGCGAATTCATCATTCGTAATATAAAACAGAACCGTAAGGAAAGGCAGGTTCATTCGGTTGCTTCCTTTACCGAATTGAAACGAGGTAAACCCATCATGCCTGGCACTTACACAGGGGCTACGCTCAATACAATGATGGACCATGCGTTATTTGGCACTCGTTGGACGCGAGGGTTTACAGAGTATGCCGGGACAATGGAATTTACGATTGAAGAGGTCATTACTCCTTATGATTTATTAAGGAAGATTGCTACTGAATTTGGTAGAGAGCTTAAGTTTTACATTGAGGTGGATGATGGAAACAACGTCATTGCTCGAAAAGTTGATGTAGTGGAAAAAGCCGAGGAGTGGAGAGGCAGAGAAATCACTTCTGGCAAAGACTTGATCAACGCGGAATGGGAAGAAACCAATGCCGATGTAGTTACAGCTTTATATGGTCTAGGACCAAAGCGTGCTGACGGTTCAAGAGTTATCGTTGAGGTAAGGAACGAGGAAGCTCGGCAAGTCTGGGGTATCGACGGTGATCATGAATGGGGCATCCATTTTATTGATTCTGAGAATGAGGACATGACTGAGGAAGAAGTGAGACGCTATACCAAACAAGAATTAGATAAAAGGATAACTGCGAAAGTTCAGTATACCGTTGATGGGGCAGATTTAGAGTATATTCTCGGTCGTTCTCATGAAAAAATTCGATTAGGGGGTCGTCTATGGATTAAAGCAACAGAATATAAACCAGCGCTATATCTGAATGCTAGAGTCATCAAGATTATAAGTCCAATTACAGATCGAAGTAAGAAAAAATATGTGCTGGGTGAGTATATCAGATATCAAAAAGAAGACTTGTCATCTTTGAAGAAATCTCTTCAAAAACAAATCGAAAAAAAAGCACGGGTGGTATTTTCAGATACACCCCCTCTAGATGAAAATTTGATCTGGATTGATACTTCTGGTGAGAAAAATATAGCAAAGGTCTTTAACGAGAGTAGAGGATTATGGGAAGCCGACAGCATGAAAGGACCTAAAGGAGAGCGCGGCCCTCAGGGATTGCAGGGGATTCAAGGAGAAAAAGGTGACCAAGGAATACAAGGACAGCCGGGAGAAGACGGCCAACCTAGTTACACACATATCGCCTACGCAAATAGCTCAGATGGTTCCAATGGTTTCTCTGTAGGGGATTCGACAGGTAAAACCTATATCGGTATGTATGTAGATTCGAACCCGACCGATTCAAACACCCCGTCTGATTACGCCTGGTCGAAAATTAAAGGTGAAAAAGGTGATCAGGGTGTTCCTGGGCCGGAAGGTGACGATGGTCAAACGCCGTATTTCCACACCGCATGGGCTGATAGTGAGGACGGTTTTGTTAACTTCTCCACCACTAACGCAACTGAGCGTGATTACATCGGTACCTATACAGACTTTGCGCAGACGGATTCGAATAACCCAGAGGATTATAAATGGACAAAGATTAAAGGAGAGAAGGGCGAAAAAGGTCCGCAGGGGCCACAAGGTATCGAAGGTCCACGTGGTTACCAAGGACCCGAAGGCGATCAAGGGCCTACCGGAGCGACTGGCCCTGAAGGACCGACAGGACCACAGGGTCCGAACATCGTTGACAGTACGACGGAAATCGAAGCTAACGTAATCACTTCGAACCATATCACCGTATCGAACCTGTCAGCGATCACCGCAGATCTAGGCGATGTAACCGCAGGACGTTTACTTTCCAATACGGAAATTAGTGTCACAACCGACCTGCATGTCGGAGATAACATATACCTAGGGGACATTGACGACACGGCCACGACGAAGTATTTCTACTTCTCGTCAGGTGCAACAGTGGCTAGTGGCCCTGTTACGACAGGCGTTCCGTATATCAGTCTATCTGCGTATGAGCTCCGACTAGGAGACTTCGTAAAAATCGCAGGCGACGTAAAAATTGATAACGGGGTATTAGACGTCAATATCGGCGGTTCTAGTGTGGACTTGCACACCTTCAATGGGGGCGCTTCGTTTACAGGGTCGGTAAGCTCCGACGTGGGTATAAGCGCTAGTGGAACGTTAAGTGGAAGCCGTGTTGACGCAAACCATGCAGACATTAATGGTGACGTTGATTTCAATAACAACGCTCTTATCTCCGCAGGGAATAGTGGAGGCACTAACGTTGACCATATATGGCACGATGATTCACCTAACGAGTGGCACATGGTTTCCGACGGTTCCTACAAGGACAAAGGTAACACTACGTTGGTTGTCGGTGAGGTTATTACGACAGAGTCCGAGACAGGTTTTTGTGGAATCGGCGCTTATAGTCCGTACACCTCTGCAGGTTCCATGCTAGCCGGTTACGTAGTTCAATTTAAAAACAAAAAGGACTACACACCTTCTTCGGTTTCGTTAAGCGCACGGAGCACCTACGGAACCTACGAATATACCGCTGACATTACGCCGGACGGTTTTTGGTTCTATATTCAAAACGATAACGATTCACAAAACTATAAATATTGGCGTGGTAATTACACGGCATAAGGAGGTTCTTCATTTAATGCTAAAGGCGATTAAAGGAAATGAAATCAAAGTCGAATGCGTTGATTGAGGGGCGTTGACGTCTCACGATGCCCTCGACATAGAGGTTAAATTCCTCGAGGAATTTAACGAATATCAAAACGTAGGGCTTCGCTGCCCATGCGGAACAAAGGAAGTTTTTAACGTCAACATTCCCGTAAACGACACGGATGAAAGCTTCCAAACAGGAGACCTTCCTATTAAGGAGGAAATACAACGGCATTATGTACGCATCCTTCAACGATTAGTTCGAGCAGATTTTAAGTGAGGTGATTCGTAATGAACGATCAAAAAATCAATGTGAATGATTTACTAAAGGTTTATAAACAGAAGATTGCGGATTTAGCACATCAAAACGTAATTCTAGAAGCGAGACTAAACGCTCTCCAAAATGAAGGAGATGATGATAAACGAAGTAAAAAATGATATTTGAAAAGAAAATTTAGAACGCCAGTTAAGGCGTATTTTTTATGCTTGAAAAGGGGCAATTCAATACGGGTCTCTTTACTAGATTTTAGGGGGGTAAATATGGAAGGACAATATGTGACACGTGAAGAGTTTAGCAAGTTGGACGATAAGGTGGATGAGTTGCAGAAGGAGCAAACTCAAACCAAGCAAAGAGTCCGTCACGTCGAGCAGAAGTTAGACAAAATTGAAAGTAATACAACATGGATCTTGCGCCTAATTTTAGGCGCATTTATTTTGGCCATTTTAGGTTTGGTATTCAAATCACCAGACCAGGTGACATCTTTAGGAGGGTTCTAAATGGAGAATGAAATCATGACACAGGTATTAATGTTTGCGACAGTAATCAGTCCCTTTGTTGCAGGGTTGCTCGAAGTAATTAAGCGACTTGCTGCATTACCAAAGAACTTCATTCCACTGATTGCAGTAGTGATTGGGGTGATTTTAGGAGTTGTTGCTTACCCTTTCACAGAAATGGATGGGACCATGCGATTATGGGCCGGAGCTGGCGCAGGACTATCAGCAACCGGTCTTTTTGAGTTGGTGCAAAGGCGAGATGGTCGGACCACAAAAATTAAGGAGGATGCCTGATGGCTAAATTGCTTAAGCCGAATGGAAGTTGGAACGGAAAGACAGTCGCCCTTGATGATGGTCATGGAATGGGGACACCAGGAAAACGAACGTCTTACATTCCGGAGCTCGGCCGATCCATTCGAGAAAATGAATTTAACCGAAAAGTTGTAGCTTTCTTAACTGAAATGCTTTTAGCGCATGGGTTTAGAGTTTTGCTTGTCGCGCCGACAGACGCAGATACCTCATTAAATGACAGGACCAACGCAGCCAACCGTCATAACGTCGACATTTATGTATCTATTCATTTTAACGCTATGAGTTTTGAATTTGATTTCTCAACAGCGGACGGAATCAGCACCCATGTATATTTAGGCAACATGAAATACAAGAGCGGCGACCTTGCCCGATGTCTGGCGAAATATTTAAGACAGGGAACGAAACAGGACTGGCGCGGATTTAAAGAAAATAACTTTCATGTACTACGCGAGACAAACATGCCTGCCGTATTGACGGAGAATGGTTTTATGGACGATCCGCGCGAGGCTATGCTAATGATTAAAGAATCGTATCAAATAGAAACTGCTGCTGAACATGCACAAGGTATTTGTGATTACTTTAATATTGCTTGGAAAGGCGCAAATGTCACGGAGAAAAACTGGCTAGAGCGTGGCGATACTGGTGCTAAAGTGTTGGAGGCACAACGCGAATTGAAAGAGCTAGGACATTATAAAGGAGAGCTTGATGGATCTTATGGTCCAGCTACTGAGGACGCCGTGAAATCATTTCAAAAGGAGCAAGAAATTAAAGAGGACGGTATTTTTGGACCTAACACTCAAAAACACATAAACGCAGCTATGGACAAATACACTGCTGCGCAGGAGGATGAAAAACAAATGGAGAAAAATTTAAAAGAGACAGGCTTCAAAGATGTTGAAAAAGGTTCAACACTTCAACAAGAAATAACCAAAGCAAAGCAATTAGGGATTACAAAGGGTGTAGGTAATGACTTGTTTAATCCCAATCAAAATGTCACTCGTGCTGAGTCTGTAGCTTTTGCTGTTCGCGCTTATGAGAAAGCTTTTAAGGACGCTAAACAGTCGTTTGATAAGTAAATTAAATAAAATATATGCATAAAATTGAAGGTGAAGAATAAATTATTGGTGTGGTAAGTAATACTCAATAATATATCGTAGAGAAAGTCCCTCTAACTTAATGGTATTTGTGAACATGCCCACCCTATATCCACAGGTGGGTTTTTTTTTATTTCTTTGAAAAGTGCGAGATGTTAAAGTTAAGTTGACCCTAAAACATTAATCATATATAAGGAATGTGATGTTTTTGTTATAGGGAAACCCCTCACCATCTTTTAGGAATGGTGAGGGGTTTTTATTAGGATAGTCAGGATTGCAAGATGTGTCCCTTCCTTATATTAAAAGATAACTACACCTAAAGGAGACTGGTCTCACGCTTTTTTTCTAATACTTTAGTAAGATGATTTTTATATCTTGATTCAACAAGAATATAAAGAAAATCCCCAGCTTGAACCTCAGTTTCACCGTAGGGGGTAATAACTTGATTGTTTCTGATTATTGCGCTGACATTAGATTTGTTAGGAAGAGATAATTCACGTAATTTTTTCCCCACTACCGCGGATTCTTCATTAGTTTGAAATTGTATCATTTCTGCGGCTACTTTCCCCATGGATATCAATTCAATAGAATGATGAGGTACATCTTTCTTTGGCCCTACCAATTTAAGTTTGTTTGCAACCCAAGAAATGGTTGACCCTTGGACTAAGGCTGAAGTTAGGACAATGAAAAATACAATGTTAAAGATCGTTTGGCTATTTTCCAGGCCTTCGACTATAGGGAACGTTGCTAAAACAATTGGAACTGCACCTCGTAAACCCGCCCAGGAAATAAATAGCTTTTCCTTAAATGAGTAATTCATTTTTATTAAGGAAAGGAAAACGGCAATTGGTCTAGCTACTAGGATTAATAATACAGATAGTATCAATCCATCTAGGATGACCTTAGAAGAGAAAAGCTGCTCCGGAAACACTAAAAGCCCCAAAATTATAAACATAATAATTTGAGCCATCCATGCAAACCCTTCATTGAATTGGAAAATGGAATAACGGTAAGTTAATTCTCTATTGCCGATAACTAATGCTGCTATATACACCGCTAAGAATCCACTTCCTCCAATGAAAGCTGTTACACCATAAGTAACAAGGGCAAAAGCCACAGATAAAATAGGATAAAGAGCGCTTGAGCCTAACTTAATTCGGTTAATTGAGAAGGAAGCTAGCCGACCAATAAGTATTCCCATGATTAACCCAAGTCCCATTTGCAGAAAGAATGTAGGAATTAACATCCAAATCGATTGATTCTGCATAGTAATTAACTCTATAAAGGATAAAGTTAAAAACACAGCCATAGGATCATTGGTGCCAGATTCGGCCTCAAGAGTAGCTCCCATTTTAGCCTTAATATTTCTTTCTTTTAGAGTAGCAAATACTGCGGCTGCATCCGTGGAACCTACAATAGCACCTAATAACATTCCTTCTAAAAGTGTTAAATCAAATATTAGATAAGCAGAAAATCCGATTAACGAGGAGGTTAACAATACTCCTATAGTAGCTAGTGATACAGAGGGAAGAGCTACGGAGCGAACCGTTGCCCACTTTGTATGAAGGCCACCTTCAAATAAGATAATCACTAAAGCAAAAACCCCTATTACTTGCGCTAAACTTGCATTATCGAAGTATACAATGCCTAACCCGTCACTTCCTACAAACATCCCTACAATGATAAACAAAATAAGTGAAGGAACGCCCCACCTATTAGAAAATTTTGCAGCGAATATCCCACTAAAAAGTAAAAAGGCAGTGAGTAATAAAAAAGCATCTGTGCCGAAAGCATCAAAAAACATCCTAAAATGATTCTCCTTCTATTTTTAATAATTTTTAAAAGGAAGACAGTGCCCATAATAAGGGCACTATCCAATTTATAATCCGATAATTTGCTTTAGCTCTTCTATATTAAACATGTTCCACGAAAAGTCGATCCAGTAAGAACTCCACTCCACACCAGCAAATATACCGGAAAAATAAATCCCACCAAAAAAACAAACATATATAGCGAGGTTTATTATTACGTATTCCAGTATTTCTTTTGTATTTTTCAATTTCATTCCCCTTTATTCTTTAATAAAGTTTGTGCGAACTTTTGGGGGAATTATGTATAGTTGGAATGATATTGCACCGGTATTAGAAAGCCAAGGACTTCACCATTTCCATCATATATATTTTTTGCTTGACTGACCCCCTTTTTCTCTTTTAAGGAAATAGGGGTGTCTAAATAAAATGAAGGATCTGGTGGGTCAGTAATAACAGGAAAGAGGGGTGGTGTTTTGTTAATGATGGCTTTAATACCAGCATGGGATTGCTCAGATGTAATTTTTTCGTCTGATGTGTATTTGATCGTTAAACTATTTAGCTTTTCGGTAGGTATATTAACCAGAGTGAAAAGCAGTAATAAGTTTACCAATAAAACTTTAATTAGCTTAATGAAAATCCCCTCCTTCCACAAACATTATAACAATAAAATTGTCCTTGAGAGTAAAGAAGGTACTTCAAAAGTTCCTTTGGAACTAAGGAACTTTTGTGAACTTCATATAAATCCATTTTATGGTAGACGGTAGAATAATAGTTCAAAATAAAAAATTAAGTGATTTGAAATAGGATTAATTAATTATCTGAATTTACTGCTAACCTTTCTTCGGTTACATAAGACTCATTTGAGGTTATTTCTATTATAATAAATAATCATATATGATAAAGTTTCATATGTACCAAAAATTAGAAAGGATGTATATTTCATGAAAAAAAGTAAATTATTTTCTTCTTTAGGTATTGCATTATTAGCTTCTGTTACGATTTCTGCAGGTGTTAGCGCGGATACGGATGAAGGTGAACAGTTAACAGAACAACATGAAATTAACTGGGAAGATGCTTGGAGTAATCAAAAGAACCTTGATGCATCAGTTGAATTTGGTAACAGTTCTGAAACAAATGGGGACGGAATGGCCAGGGCTAGTAGTTGGGGGTCATTATCAACTGGTAAAACAGACGTATCCTCTAACATCATCACAGACAAAGTCTCTAGTACAGGAACCTCTAAAGGTAAAGTCTATACAACTACAACATCAGCAACTACCAGCTTAAGAGACGTTGATACTGGTTACACAGTGAATGGAGATAAAAGTATTGCATTGGCTAAGTTTACAGCTGAATCTTCGGCGGAAATGTCAGCAGCAAGCCTAAACGTTTATTCTGGTCTTACTATACATACTGCAACAGATTCTGGCGTGTTGTACGAAGCAAGAACTGGAGATAGCGTGGTACACTACTAATAAATAATAGAGGTTGCACTAGGCTTTATAAAGCTTAGTGCAATTTTAGTTAGAGGGAGTGTTTATGAAATGAAGAGAGTATTTTTTATGTTGCTAATAATTTCTTTTTTGGGAGTGGGGTGCTCTAATGATGTACTAAATAAGCAATTTGACGAAGAGGATGTTACATATTTATCTAATGAAAACAATATTTTTGACAGTGGTAAAGAACTAAAGCTACTTAATCAATCTGACCAGGTAGCAACTTCATCTATCCCATTTACTTTAGTTAAAGCATTTATTCCAGATGATAGCTATGTGAAAACCATGAATATACAGGGGAGTGAAAGTTTTACTTATCTTACGTTGGCACATGGCAAGAGTGCAATTAGCGGGAAAGTTGTTGTTGAAAATTCTACTGATGAAGCTATTGAATTTCAAGCGGTTTTTCTGCAGGGAAATAAAGCAACAGAATTTAAACCTAAAGACTCAAAAGAATGGTCTAAATCTCTTAATTTTTCAGTACCCTCAAAAACTTCAATGAGTCTTCCAGTGGAAGTTGCAATTAATAAAGAAGGCATGCAAGAGTTATCTTTCGTGCCAATAGAAAAAGTGCCTAGTAACGAAAAATTAAGTAATGAAACAATAAACAATTTCCGCTTTTTTTTGCAGTTGGATGATGTTAATATAGATAATAATTCTTTAGAGGAGCAATCGTTTGAATTAAATAATGAACAGATTGCATCTTTAAAAAATCCTCTTCCCTCCCCTGAATGGTATGGAAAAGATAAAAAAGAGGTAACGTTTATCGAGGAGGATGGCGAATTTTTCAGTAAGCAGTCAGTTGAAGGAATTAAACTTAATCAAATTCCATACAGCACTAGTGTAGATGTAGTTCTTTTTGATGAATATGGTAACTCCTCTTTAATAAAAGAAAATGTTTCTATAAAGAAAAATGAGGAATCATACATCTCATTAAATGAAGATTTAATCAATGAAATGTACGATGAGAAAATGCGACAATACATAATGGTGACTAATAATAGAGAAGAAGACATACTTGCTGACATTAGAGCACTTAAGGATAAACAAAAACCATTTCCTACATCTTACCAGGGAATTATTGAACTGCATCCTGTGAAGAAATAACATAAATAAAAGAAGGTGTCCCTCATCAATAGATGGAGTATATATCAATTGTTAAGCATAATAGGATTATTTGCTTTTTTCTTTTCAGT
This sequence comes from Halobacillus karajensis, assembly GCF_900108515.1. Classification (GTDB taxonomy): domain Bacteria; phylum Bacillota; class Bacilli; order Bacillales; family Halobacillaceae; genus Halobacillus; species Halobacillus karajensis. The sequence goes on from NZ_FNWW01000008.1 coordinate 18,596, forward strand.
GGAGACAATTGGATCTGATTTATTTACATCCTTCGTATCAAATAATAACTCTACATTTATACAATTTAGTGTGGGCTTACTTATATTAGTCCTTTTAGGGTTCAGCTTTTTCTTAACTTCTTTTCAAAATAAGAAGTATGAAGGTAATATATTTAAAAGTAACTTTTGGAGAAGTGCACCATTTATCTTTGTAATTGCTGAAACGTTGCTTATAGTTCTTTTTATTGTATTTGGTGTCACCGGAGATCTTTTCGTGTGGGTAGAAAATCAAAGGTGGATTATTTACCTTTTCATGACATCATTTATCTTAATATTGTACCTCGCAGTAGTTTCCATTGTTGCACGATTCAATGAATCTTCACAATCAATTTTAAAAGTTAGCTTTTATGGTTCATTTCTTTTTTTAATAATATCTATTCTTATGATGTGAATGCGAACAAAAACCAACAGCTATTAAAAGCTGTTGGTTTTTGTTGGCGAATTGTAGACCAAACTCGTTAACTACGGTCAAACCCAATCTTAACTTCGGAAATGTCAGTCTAAACTAAATTTATTCAGTTTAGACTACATTAAATGAAGAAACTTTTTTAAGGTGATAGCTCCTGTGGGGCAGAGTTTTATTATTACTGCCTCATTTTTAATGGTAAAGATTGTTTTTAATCCTTAAGAACGTTAACCTAATGGTGTTTAAACATGCATGGGCGTTAGCTATCTTAAGGGGGTCAAAGTTTTTTACACTGTTGGTCTTTTTGAATGTAGAATTGTTAATCAAACTGGTGAAGTAGAATGTGACTTTTTAAAAGTCACAAGATAAGTCACGAGGAACAAAAATAATATGAAGTTAAGCAAACCGAATTTTAATTTTGAAGTGTTTGAACGATAAAACTGTAACCGAAAAAAGTGGAGGGAAGGTCCAAGAAATATACTGATGTATGGGCGGCATGATGTGATAGCGCCCAAAATCCTTTCGCCATAAGGTTTGAGAATGATTTGACTGGTTTTTATAATCGTTTACTAAATCTAAATGCCTCTCAAGAGTTCATAAACTTTTGAGAGGTTTTTCTTTTATGCTCTAAAATAGGGCTCTACTGGTGAATAACAGAAAAGTGCAAAATATTTGTGATGTTACTTAACCTAATATAAAATGTATTTAAGTAACATTAATAAAGGAGGCAAAATTTTGGAATTTGTCGAGCCGATTCGTGGTATTAAAGATATTAATAAAATGAAAGGAATATTAAAACAGCACTCCCAAAGAGATTTGTTGTTTTTCGTTCTTGGCATTAATACTGGCTTGAGAGTCAGCGATCTTCTTTCCTTGAAAGTCAAGGATGTATGGGAGGATGCCAAGCCTAGGGATTTTTTATATGTAGTTGAATCTCACAGTGATCAGGAACAATCCTATTATATTAACAGAAGTGTAAAAAAAGAATTGAAAGCCTTCCTTTCCTGCCTTGACCCTAATCCACAGGACTACCTCTTTAAGTCCAAAAAGAATAATAACCCAATCACACGCCAGCAAGCTTACCGGATTATTAATCTGGCCGCAAAGGAGGCTGGGTTAACAGGAAAAATCGGTACCCACACATTACGCAAGACATTTGGCTATCATGCTTACCGTAAAGGGATTGCTATTTCATTTATCTCTCAAATTTTCCATCATCATTCAAGTTCTGAAACGTTACATTATATCGGTATCGATAAAAGTGAAAAAAGGGCGGTGAAAGTAGATGTTAATTTATAGTAGCTAAAATAGTATTTCAGTTATAAAAATTAAAAAGAAAGGGCTGAGAAAATAATTGAATGTATTGGTTTCAAAAGTAAAAGAAGTCTTATTTGCTGTCCTTCCTATAACTGCAATAGTTCTACTCCTTCATTTCACTTTAACGCCACTTGACCCTACTCTGATCATTCGCTTTATTATTGGAGCTATCCTGATCATTCTTGGACTGTCTGTATTTCTTATTGGAGTCGACATCGGAATTACACCTATTGGACAGACAATCGGGAAAGCAGTCGCCAAATCAAATAAAATTTGGATTGTTATCGTTGCGGGTTTACTGCTGGGCTTTTTCATTTCGATTGCGGAACCTGATTTGCACATTCTGGCCGGACAAGTTGAAATGGTTACATCAGGACTGATATCGAAAGTAATTCTAGTGATTGTTGTATCAATAGGAATTGGCCTGCTTATTGCTACCGGGCTTGTGCGAATTGTCTATAATTTCCCGCTTTATAAGCTGTTGACAATCTTGTATCTGATTATTTTAGTTCTTGCAGTATTTACCTCTCCGGAGTTTCTGGCAATTTCTTTTGATGCCTCAGGAGCGACCACGGGGGCCTTGACCGTACCTTTCATTCTGGCGCTTGCTTTAGGTATTTCCACATTAAAGAAAGACAGTAAAGCTTCCGAGAAGGATAGCTTTGGTTTAGTAGCTATTGCTTCAACGGGTGCCATTATTTCCGTGATGATCATGAATATTGTGATGCAAACTGACAAAATGACAGGGAGTTTAAATACAGAAGCACATGACTCAAATTCTATCTTTGGCCCTTTTTTACATGAAATTCCGATTATAACGTTTGAAATTATAATCGCACTGATACCGATTTTAATAGTTTTTCTTGTATTTCAGAAAAAATCGTTCAAAATGACTAAGAAGGCCGTCAGGAAAATTTTAATGGGAATGCTATTTACATTTATTGGGCTTGTCCTGTTTCTTGTAGGGGTAAATGCAGGATTCATGGACGTCGGGAGTGCAATGGGCTATAACCTGGCCTCCTTGGATAATAATGCGTATATTATTATGATATCCTTTGTTCTGGGTCTTGTTACAATTTTGGCTGAACCAGCTGTGCATGTTCTTACAAATCAGGTTGAGGATGTAACAAGTGGTTATGTGAAAAGGGCGGTCGTATTGAGTACACTGTCACTAGGTGTTGGGCTGGCGATTCTTTTATCCATGCTGAGAGTGCTGATTACAGACCTGGAGCTGTGGCATTTTCTGTTACCCGGATATATTATAGCGATTACGCTAACGTATTTTGCACCGAAATTGTTTGTAGGAATAGCTTTTGATTCAGGCGGGGTTGCTTCTGGGCCGATGACCGCAACTTTTATACTGGCGTTTGTCCAGGGAGCTGCCGGGGCGACTTCAGGAGCTGACGTTCTGGTGGATGGATTTGGCATGATTGCACTAGTTGCCATGACACCTTTGATAGCTTTACAGATTTTGGGGCTGGTATTTAAAATGAAATCAAAAAAGAGAAAAGGAGGAGTAGAGCACCATGTCGAGCAAAACTGATAGAGTGGAACTTGAATTAGTTTGTGTGATTGTGAACGTCGGCCTGGGAAGTAAAATAATGAAATCGGCTAAGAAACACGGGATCTCAGGTGGTACTGTGCTGGTTGGCAGAGGTACAGTAAAAAGTCGTGTTCTTGGTATGTTTGGAGTTACTAATGTGAAGAAGGAAATCATTTTAATGGGTTCCAATAAATTAACGGCATCTCAGGTTCTCGAAAAATTAAATGAGAAATTCAAGTTTAACAAGCCAAATCACGGCATTGCGTTTACTACTTCAGTGAATCAGATCTTTGGTGCAAGCAGTTTTAAAAGTGATCGTTTAATAGGAGGCGGAGGTGCAGATAATAAAATGTATCATGCTATCACGGTGATTATTGAAAAAGGAAATGCGGAAGAAGTCATTGATGCAGCAACCGAAGCTGGTTCAAAGGGCGGTACAATCATCAATGCAAGAGGCTCAGGGATACACGAAACCAGCAAAGTTTTCTCAATGGATATTGAACCCGAAAAGGAGATCGTGTTAATCCTTTCTGAACAGGATAGCACCGATGCGATTGTCTCATCAATCAGAAGAAAGCTCAAAATAGATGAGCCGGGCAACGGAATTATTTTTATACAGGATATTAATAGCACGTACGGATTGTATAAGTGATGTATTTGCTATCAGTATCTGCTTGCAAATTAAAAAGGTCACTGACTACGGTTGCAATTCGTGTAATCCGTAATCAGTGATCTTTTTTTATTAACCAGCAAAAGTATGGTGGATAATTCGAAAAACTCCTGGTATTTTTCAGGATGGTGGGCAAGTATTTCTTTCACTGCATTTTCATCCTAATCTATTCAATTCGTTTGCTGAAGTCTTACCTTAAGCAAAATAAGACCAGTTTCCCATGAATAATTGTGTCTTCCCCCATGCCTTCAGTATTGAGATTATCCGATATATTATTAAGATATATCCATACGCGCAGCTATTAATAAAGAAATACATCCTCATCAATTAAGGCGCAGTTATGCTACCCATATGCTTAAATAATGGAGCGCCAATCGAAGTTATCCAAAGCTTGTTAGGGTATGAGAAAAGTGAAACAACAAAAATTTATGCTCAATTAATTGGTAAATTAATTCTATCAAATGGTGTCAGGGAAAACGGGGAGACTCCTGTGGGATGAACATGATAGGTGAGCTCTCGGAAGACGAAGTCTGAGAAAGCTCACCACATGCCCACGGAAAGTGTTCGAATACGGAATCGCCCTGGTAGACACGACTGGCATAAGCAAAACAACCACGGAATGTGCTTTTTCATTCCTTGGATGTTTTGCTTATGACGCGAGTGTCTGGGCGATGGAGCTGAACGAGCCGTTTCCCTGACACCATCCCTGCATGCAAAAGTCTCGAAACTGAGTCTTCAAGAATAGGGAGCGATTGTTCAATATAAGCAATCGCTTTTCTACTAATGAGCAGTTACCGTGAAGACTTGTTCATTATGCAAAGTGTTTACATCCCACAAATTAGATTCGCTTCGCTTGTCATTTATCATTGTTGAATATATTTTTTAATGGTACATTTTGTGAAGTCTACTTTACACTATATATAAGCTAATAACTGCACTAATCATAGTGATTGGATAGAGATGAAAAACCACATTATTATAGGGTAGCTCCTGCTCTAATGAAAAGAAGGTGATAAACTGATGATCGATTCTCTTTTACTTGAATTTATGTTAATAGGGCTCCTAGGCGTAGGGTCACAATTGGTCTCCTGGAGGTTCAGGTTTCCTGCTATTGTACTCATGTCCGTTGCTGGTTTATTAGCTGGTCCTATCTTTGGATTGATAAATCCTGAAGAAGACTTTGGAGAATTATATAAACCAATTATTTCTTTGGCAGTTGCAGTTATCTTATTTGAGGGTAGTTTAAATCTAGACTTTAAGGAAGTAAAAGGTTTAGGAAGACCTGTTTTCCGAATAGTAACGTTTGGGGCTTTTATTAGTTGGAATTAGGGTCCCTCACTGCTCATTATATTGCAGGGTTGTCCTGGGCGGTCGCATTTACCATTGGGGGCTTATTCATTGTCACAGGGCCTACAGTCATCCTACCCTTGCTTAGACAGGCAAAGTTAAAACCAAGACCTGCAAAAATTTTAAAGTGGGAAGGAATCATTGTAGATCCGATTGGAGCGTTGCTTGCCGTTTTTGCTTTTGAAATTATTGTGTTTTTAACAGGTAATAATGAAAGTGCAACCAGTCTACTTTTATTCTTTGCAGCCTCATTATTTGCTGTTTTTTTAGGTTGGATATGTGGACGTTGTGTTGGATGGATGTTTGAAACTGGGTATGTTCCGGAGTTCCTTAAATCGCCTACCGTTTTGTCTATAGTTATTGCATGTTTTACAATTGCTGATGAAATCATGCATGAAACAGGGCTCCTATCCGTAACAGCAATGGGAATGACCCTTGCCAATATGCATATTTCATCTATAGCTGATATGCGACATTTCAAAGAGAATATCTCTCTCTTGTTGATTTCGACCATTTTTGTAATGCTAACAGCATCGCTAACTGTTGATACTCTCTTACAAATATTTAATGTACAAATCATCGGTTATGTCGCTTTAATGCTATTTGTTGTCCGGCCGATTTCAATATTCCTATCCACTATAAGAACTGACTTGTCAAATTCGGAAAAACTACTCGTTGGATGGATTGCTCCTAGAGGGATTGTTGCCCTTACTGTGGCCGGTTACTTTGCAAGTGTTTTACTGGGGGAAGGGTATGAAGACGCATCTATTCTTATTTCCCTGACTTTCGCGCTAGTATTTACGACGGTAGTAGCACACGGGTTCTCAATCGGCTGGCTTGCGAAGAAATTAGGCTTGTCATTGGAAGGCCCTCCGGGGGTTTTAATTATAGGCGGAAGTGCTTTTACAACAGGTTTAGCTAAAACGCTTGAGGAGTTGAAGGTCCCTGTATTGTTGACGGATTCATCATGGAAAAAACTGTCTCGTGCGCGGTCTAGAGGAATTAAGTCTTATCATGGAGAAATTTTATCTGAGCAGACAGAATATTATTTAAACATGACTCCTTATGATTACATGATTGCTGCTACAGAATTGGATTCTTATAATGCTCTTGTTTGCACAACTTTTGTTCCGGAATTTGGAAGGAACAACACCTTTCAATTAAGCTTAAGTAACAGAAAAGAGGATGACCTAGAGGAACTTGTCCATACTGTTCGTGGAAGGATTTTATTCAAAGAAGGGGCTTCCTGGGAAGAGTTAAATGCTAGAGTAGAGAACGGCTATGTATTTCGTAAAACGACCATTACCAATCAATACACGTTCGCACATTACTTGGAAGGTATTGATAAGCATTCTCTGTTGCTATTTGTAAAACGAAATACCGGTAACGTGGAATTTTTCAACCCTGAAACTAATCCTAAAGGGGAAAATGGTGATATTATTGTATCACTCATGCCTCCAATCAAGGAATTTGAAAAAATTCAAGAAAAGCTGAGGAGACATCATAAAGCTAACAATAGTAATATTTAATATAAGAAGGTCCGATGGGTTTATTGTTTTAGTAAAAACTCTGAAGCAAAAAATACAGGGAGGGGATCAATGAATAACTCAAAGTTGTGCTGCTGATAGAGAGCACGGAAATGGATCAATATGGGTGCATATCTTTTTGTTAATAGTAGGTATATGCATTAGTTACTTTTAATGCTAAAGTCGATCCTTTTTCAGATGTTTACTGTCTAAAAAATATTTCTAAGTCCAATTTATCTTGAAACCAAGTCTTAAACAATCGGGGGCATTACTGTAACTCCAAATGTGAATAAAGTGTAAGGAGGCTCTTAAAGTTTGGGGTTAGATTCTCAAGTCCATTTCTGTTATAGCATTAGGACCCATTAAACGACTCACCCCCTTGAATCGAGAAATCTGACACTACGTTATGTTATATCCCGAGAAAAGTTAACCATTTCTAATTATAAAGCTCAAACCCCAGGTGAAATAAATTCTATTTAACAACGTTTACATAGGAGAAGGTAGGATTTCTAAGAATTATTAAAACCTACTTCAGGTTTTGGTTCGTATACTATATACTGGCAGGAGATAAACCCATATTTAGATGGCAGAGACTGAAGTAGTTATAGGAGGGAATGTTATGAGAAAAGTAATTAAGGGGAAATTGTATGATACTGAACGTGCTACCCTTATTCATGAATATCAAAAATATGCGAATGTAAATAGCCCTTACGGACATACAAAAACATGGGTGAACGCCAAGTTATATAAAACGCAGAAAGGAAATTGGTTTGAGTTTGTTGAAGGGAAAAACACTTCTGATGTATTAAATAAACTAGACGAAGATAATGTGAAAGAGATTCTCTCCAATGACCCTGAAAAATATGAGAAGTTTTTTGAACTGGAAGATGCTTAAAGGGTTATAATATAAGATTCATCAAAATGAGGGTGTGGCGGGTAGTATTAATTATTGTATAAGCTGCGATTTTATGTAATTCCATCGTCGGTTCTATTATAAAAGCCTTCGGAAAAGAATTCGTGGTAAAATTCTATTTCGAATGTCTAAATATAAGCTTCTTACTTGAACCTTTCTTGGTTACCAGATTACAACCTCTATCCTGATAAAAACAGAAGCAGGGACTTCCTATAAGGAAGTTCCCTGCTTTTTTGAGCTGTTCCAATCTAACTCTTATACTCTATAACATTTTTTGGCTTCAACCTTTTTGTATACCAACATCCTTAGACCTTTTTTCCAATACTTTAGTGAGTTGTTCTTTATATTTTGACTCAACAAGTATATAAAGGAAATCCCCAGCCTCTACTTCTGTTTCTCCATAGGGTGTAATAACTTGGTTGTTTCTGATAATTGCATTTACATTTGAGTGATTAGGAAGAGATATCTCTCTCAATTTTTTTCCGACAACGGCAGATTCCTCGTTCGTTTGAAATTGAATCATCTCGGCGGCTACTTTTCCCATTGATATCAATTCGATCGAGTGGTGAGGTAAGTCTTTCTTCGGGCCAACTAAGTTCAGTTTTTTAGCAAACCAAGAGATAGTTGATCCTTGTACTAATGCGGAAGTTAATACAATAAAAAATACTATATTAAAGAGGGATTGACTATTTTCTAAACCTTCGACTATTGGAAATGTGGCTAAAACAATAGGAACGGCACCTCGTAAGCCTGCCCAGGATATAAACAGCTTTTCTTTTAAGGAATAGTTCATTTTTATTAAAGAAAGAAATACGGCAATCGGCCGAGCCACAAGGATTAACAACACAGATAGGATTAACCCTTCCAAAATGACCTGTGGAGAAAAGAGTTGCTCTGGGAATGCCAATAGCCCTAAAATGATAAACATAATAATTTGGGCCATCCAAGCGAATCCTTCGTTAAATTGGAAGATCGAGTAACGGTATGTTAATTCTCTGTTTCCAATTACTAACGCGGCTACGTAAACAGCTAAAAAGCCACTCCCACCGATAAATGCTGTAACTCCGTAAGTGACGAGCGCAAAAGCCACAGACAATATAGGATAAAGAGCGCTTGAACCTAATTTGATTCGGTTGATTGAAAAAGAAGCTAACCTTCCAAACAGGATGCCTAGAATTAATCCAAGCCCCATTTGTAAAAAGAATGTCGGAAATAACATCCAGAACGATTGATTTTCAATTGTTATTAGTTCTATGAAGGAAAGCGTTAAGAAAACAGCCATGGGATCATTGGTACCAGATTCGGCTTCGAGAGTGGCTCCCATCTTTGCCTTTATATTTCTTTCTTTTAGTGTGGCAAACACGGCGGCTGCGTCCGTTGAACCTACAATAGCGCCAAGTAACATTCCTTCTAAAAGTGTCAGATTAAATAACAGGTAAGCAGATAGTCCAATTAAGGAGGATGTAATCAAAACTCCTATGGTTGCTAGTGAGACAGATGGCAATACTACGGAACGGACAGTTGCCCATTTAGTATGAAGCCCACCTTCGAATAAGATAAGCACTAAAGCAAAAACTCCGATTACTTGTGCTATACTCGCATTATCGAAGTACACGATGCCTAATCCATCACTTCCAACCAGCATCCCTACAATGATAAAAAGTATGAGAGCAGGGACACCCCATCTGTTCGAAAACTTTGCTGCAAAAATACCACTGAAAAGTAAAAAAGCAGTGAGCAATAAAAATGCGTCTGTTCCAAAAGCATCAAAGAACATCTATTATAATAACTCCTTCAAAAATTTATTTTTAGAGCATAAGGTAGTACCCTTTAAAAGGTACTACCTTATTTTATAAGCCAATGATTTGTTTCAGCTCTTCTACATTGAGCATAGTCCATGAAAAGTCAATCCAATAATTTGTCCAATCTACACCGGTATAAACTCCAGCAAAATAGATTCCACCGAAAAGAATGAGGTATATTGAAACGATTACTGAAATGTACTCTAACAATTCTCTATTGTTTTTCACTTTCATTCCCCTTTGAATTTGGATTTTTTAAATCAAATCCATCGGGTGCTATGTAAAGTTAGATTGATATCTTACTGGCAACAAAAAGCCATTTACTTCCTTAAAGTCCTCGTATAAAGCATCTGGATTAATAGTCCCTGTTTGTTTTTTGAAATGTACAGGATGACTAATTGGGAATAAAGGATCAGAAGGGTCAGAAGTAATAGGAAAGAGGGGGAGAGCTTTGTTTATAATGGCTTTATGTCCAGCATAGTATTGATTGGATGTGATTTTTTCATCTGATGTGTACGTGATCGAAAGACTATGTAACTTTTCGATAGGTACATTAACCAGTGTGAAAAGCAGTATAAAGTGGACCAGTAAAACTTTGATTAACTTAATAGAAAACCCCTCCTTCCACCACCATTATAACAATAAAATGGTAGTTTAAGATACGTTTGCTATTGAATGTTTCCTTTTAGATTACCTTTCAAATCCTGGGAGAATTCAGTTCCTATTAGAGAGGTATTAGATAGAATATTTTATGTTGAATAATGGCCGTCACAGAAAAGGACCAAAGGGTAAGATGACTTTTCAGCTCGTGACGTTGGTTTATAATGCATCAAAATTAGTTGTCGACCGCATAAACAGCAGGAAAAATCAGAAAGTGATTGCCTCGTAAATTAAAAAATGCATTTATCCAAATTCTGAAGGACTGAACTAAATGGATGAAAGTATCCTTTTCCTTCAATAACTTCAAATTGATTTTCAACTTCAATTTAAGGTGGCCATGTATATATCCCCTGTCCATGCCTGTATTGGTACAATGGTTGTAAAGTTAATCTTGCTTATTCATTCTCCCCGTGAAAAAAGGTGCACATCCTCCCTTGCTGATGTCCCTAATGACAAACCATCAGATGTAAGACCTAATTTCCCCCTATGTTCGATAAAAGCTTCTGTAAATCTTCAAAAAAATCTGCATTGCTGAACACCATTCTCTCTAATATCCCTTGCTAAATTAATGATGGGCTCCAGTGTCTTATCTTCATTAATCAACTTGGAATATTCCTGCAGTGAAAGCGCCATGCTATTCTGAATATATGGCGTCCAGAGCAGGACTATTTCATTAGCTGTTAACATTTTTTTCGCATGTCGGTTTTCCTCCTTAATTATTTGTGGCTGTCTCATATCCTTATCTTTCGCCTCTTCTTTATACAGCAGCAGCCCAGGCAGAAGCATTAAATTCACTAAAAATATATAGATCAATACTTTGGTTAACCAATCGATTATGAAAATTATGGATATTAATATCAGGGTGACAATATGTAATGGAGATATATAGACATATATCATACGTGACCTCCCTGTATTTTTAGAGTTTCCAACAAGGTATAAATCATTTACAGGATGTGGATGATAATAATTAGAAGTCACACGAGAAGTAAGGGGTTCATCATGTGGAAATGGAAAAGGAAAGAAAAAAGCTCTACGGAACAAACACAGCAAAAATCGAATCAAAAAAAGTCCCTTACTGAATTCATTCAATCCCTACAAAAATCAGAGGACTTCATACGCTATAGTCTTGGGGGAGAAGAGTGCACGGTCTATTATATAAAGACAATGAGTGATTCAAAAATTCTGAATCGGAGTGTACTTCCAATCCTTAACGATGAGACCTTTCAAAGTTTAGAAGGTATTAAGCAACATATACCTGTAGAAAATATGACAGTGACGGAAGATATTACTCTTATTCAAGAGAAAGTGATGTTTGGTTATATTATGGTCCAGCTCCACCATTCTGCTCAAGAGGTTCTCCTTATTCCGGCCGTATCCCTTGAGTCGAGAAGTGTTAGTATCCCAGAAGTGGAATTCAGTGTGGTCGGACCTAAAGAGGCATTTGTCGAAAACATTAACACGAATATAAATCTCATTCGAAAACGAATGCCTTTGCCACAGCTTACTATTAAAGAACTCAAAATAGGAAAAGTAACGAAGTCTCGTGTTGCTGTGATCTTTCTGGATGGGGTGGTTGATCCAGAAAATGTCGAAACCGTAACTCAACGTTTGAAGGATATTGAGTACGATCAGATAATTGATAGCTCATTCATTACACAAATCATTGACGATAACTCTAACTCTCCTTTTCCGCAATTTCTTGACACAGAGCGGCCGGACCGGGTGGTGTCGAACTTAATTGAGGGAAAAGTGGCAATTATGGTCGATGGCGCTCCTCATGCGTTAACTTGCCCAACAACGGTTGTTGAGCTTTTCGGAGCCTCCGATGATTATTTTCTTCCATGGCATTTAGCGACTGTATTTCGTTTAATTCGATTATTTGCGGTAATATTTTCTGTTTTGAGTACACCTCTTTATGTAGCTGTACTTACCTACCATCATGAGATGATTCCTGGTGAGTTGATGGCGACAATCGTTTCTAGCAGATCTGATATTCCATTTTCACCGATATTAGAAGTAATTGTATTAGAACTAACGATTGAGCTATTAAGAGAAGCAGGAGCAAGGCTCCCGACGAAAATCGGGCAAACGATCGGTATCGTAGGTGGTATTGTCATCGGAACAGCTGCCGTCGATGCGGGTCTGACAAGTAATGTCTTACTGATTATCGTTGCCTTAAGTGCACTTGCCTCATTTACGACGCCTATTTATCAGATTGGTAACACCATTCGCTTGATCCGGTTCCCATTTATCATTGGTGCCCAGATGTGGGGATTGATCGGTGTGTCCATGTGTATGGTTTTTTTATCGGCCATTTAGTCAAATTACAATCGATCGGTCGTCCATTTTTCGAACCGATCTATCCATTACGAATCCATGATTTGAAAGACTCGTTCATACGGTTACCTTTCAGTAAGCAGACAGAACGGCCAACTTTATTGCGTACCAAAGATTCTCAAAGGATGGATGCATCCCGTGTGAATGCAAAGAGGGATATTGATGAATAGATTAAACAGCACTCCTGGCTGGAATATTCCCATTAATTATTTAATAACCCCTATGTATGTACTCTTTTTGATTCACAGTATGCAAATCGGGGTCGGAATTCTTGGGTTTGAAAAGTACCTGGTAGAAAAAGCAGGATACGATGCCTGGATTTCTTTATTGATTGCCGGAGGGTTCATGCATATTATTCTTTGGATGATCTACCGCTTCCTTCAAAATGGAGGTGGAGATATTGTCCAAATTCATAAGAATGTTTTTGGAAAGTATATCGGCTGGTTCTTAAGTCTTGTTTTTAGTTTGTATTTCCTCTTATTAACCTTTAACGTCATCATCACATTCACAGAGGTCATTAAAGTATGGGTGTTTCCTGATCTGCAAGTTTGGATATTCTTATTTTTCCTCCTTGCTCTTGTCTACTATCTTGTCTCAGGAGGAGTCCGGGTGATTACAGGGATTTGCCTGATCAGCGTTTTCATTGGGCTCCCACTCTTTCTATTGAAATACTTCCCGGTTCAGGCAGGTCATTCGATGAATGTATCTCCGATGATCAGTCATAGTGTTACAGACATTTTAGCGGCAACAAAACAGAGTGTATTGAGTTTTCTTGGTTTTGAATTCCTGTTGATCTTTTATCCATTTATTAAAGAACCAGCTAAGTCCAAAAAATGGGCGCATTTTGCAGTTTTTTATACGACGATGATTTATTTGATTAGTCTACTTGTTACATTTGTTTATTTTAATGAAAAACAACTGAAACAGGTGGTATGGGGGACAATATCAACCTGGAAAATCGTTGAACTTCCTTTTATTGAACGATTTGAGTATATAGGGATTGCGATGTGGTTGTATGTCATCTTACCAAATATTTGCCTAGGTTTATGGGGAGCGACGAAGATTCCGAAACGCGTGTTTAATATAAAACAGAAATACGTATTAATTGTGTTCCTCCTTGTAATTTTCTTTCCTGCGGCGATGATCGATGGCCGTTCAGTCATTAATATGGTAAATAATTTTTCCAGTCAGGCTGGCTTTTATGTTTTACTTTATATCCCTGTCCTGCTTGTACTCAAAACTATCTCAGACAAAGTGAGGAAGAGACGTGAAGGCTAAAAATTTTCTTGTATTACTAATTTCAATGTCCTTACTATCAGGGTGTATGCAGCATACAAGTGTAGAAGAGAATGCGATAATCCAAATGGCAGGGTATGACAAAGGGGAAAATAAGCGAATCCGAGGGACTATGTTGATTCCTCAATATGGAAGCAGCGAAAGTAAGTCCGCTACAAGCGAAGTTTATTTGACAGCTAATGGTGACGGAGTTAAGGAAGTGGAAAAGGAGATTCAAAAGCAATCTTCAAAACCGATTTCTATTGGGAAACTTTCTGTAACGCTTTATAGCAAGGAGCTGGCTGAAGGGGGAATATCCGATATTATTGACATTTTGAGTCGTGACCCACGAATGAGCCGAAACATGTATCTGGGAATTGTGGATGGAGAGGCGATAGATTTAATTGAAAGTCAGTATCCCCAGGAAGACACAACCTACAAACAATTGGAAGATTTAATTAAAAATAATGCGCGTTTCAATTTTCCTATGACGAATCTCCACGATTTTCTCTACTCCTATTATGCTCAAGGGATGGATGCATTCCTCCCGCTTATTACAAAAAAAGAAGCAAATGTTGAACTTTCCGGACTAGCTTTTTTTAAGGGGGGGACCGTAGTAAGTACCATACCAGATTCCAATGTCTTTACGTATAAAATGCTTAATGAAAACTTTAAAAGAGGAATGCAGAATATCCCCTACAAAGACGGAACGATTATGTTGGATAATATTGGTTCATCTGTAGAATACGAATTGAAGAATGGGTTGGGTGAACCCAAATTCGATATCAGGGTCAATATTAAAGCAGAAGTCAATGAAATGGTCGGAGTGGACAGGGAAGCAAATCCTTCTTTGATGAAAGAGTTGGAAGAGGTATCTGTGGAATTTTTCGAAACCAATGCCAATGAGCTGATACAAATGTTCAAAGAGAAGGAAATCGATCCACTTGGGTTAGGGAACTTTGCGAAAACAAGAAAAAGGGATTTTGATCTTACCAAATGGAAGGATAATTATTCTGACCTTAAAGTCAATGTGAAAGTAAATGTAGAGATTACGGAATACGGCATATTCTCCTAAGAAACATGCCTGATAGAAAATACAAGCTACTTAACTTCTGATAGCGAACCAAGGTTGGATTGTGTTACTTGGCTAAATCCAATGGAGAGGAGATTCTCCATTGGATAAGAGCAAAGTTCTTTAAGCAATTTTTTGAAGTATTGCATTACTAGGGTTTGTACAAATTCTAAATGGGAAGATAATAAATGGTTTCATGTTTATTGTTCTGGAAATTTTTATTAACGTTAAATCTAATTTTAATGAAGTTATTTAAGTTTACCCATGCGCGTATATGTTTGCAATGTGGGATGCATATAAAGATGCTGTTGGTGGAAAGGAACCATTTGCATTCTTTTTATTTGTTTTTCCAGCTTTTACAATTACAGACTGATATAGTTAAAGATAACACCAAATTTTTTAGAATTTTTCAGATAATATATCCAAAATGTTTAATTTTTTATACAAAGGGTACAAATAAAGAGACACAGGATTGGGTTGGGGCTTTCATGCCCTTTTTCTTATGTTTAAGACCGTTATCCCAGTTTCATTATCAACACTTCCTTCATCCTGAATGACAAGGATGTCTTATTTGTGAAGTTCATTTAATGCCATGTTTGGGGGGCGATGCCTCTGACTGGATATTCTTCAATAATACTGATATAAGTGAGCGAGTACATTTTCACTTTCACCATTGAAGTTGATGCTCAATAATATTCTGTTGCACTATATGGAAATTCCTCGACCTTAACCTCGGCGGGGATCTTTTATGTATTTATTAAATCTAAGATCATCAATATTGTAAAAATTCCACAGGTGGTACATAGAAACATTCGTGTTGTGGAAGTCTGCAAAAACCATGTCCTTAGGTGAGTCACAATTGAAATGTTTGTTGGTGCCCACTTGAGATTAAGAAAAGCTTTAATATTCACCAGCGTAACTCTTCATGTTCAATAGCCTCGGGATCCCAGAAACAATTTTAGCTCATTATGAAGAAAGGCATATTATATTGGGGTCACTTTCCTTAGTGCTTCTTTCATCCATCACATTAACCTCCATATCACAATTCAGTTCTTTAATTCCCTCCACAAAGCTTCCTCTGAAGACTCGCGGTCTTTAAGTTTCCAATCTGGAAATTCCCGGTTAAGCCCAAGTGACATTGTTGGAGTACTTAAAGCACATAGAATATGTTTGTCCCTTTCAATAACTTCCCAACTGCCCCTATACTTTAATAATTGGATTTAATGCATTCCCTACTTTGGTAATAAGAATGAAGTATTCTTATATATAATTAATGAGTGAATGGATATGTTTTTAAAGATGGACAGTTTAATGGAAGAAACTCGAGAAAATAGAAGTGGAAACGGGGTGGTTGGGGCAGAAAATGGGGCAGAATTTCATTATTATTGCCCCATTTATAACTTAAGATATCCATTTTAATCATAAAGAACGTTGACTTAATAGTGTTCTGTCATAGTCCATCTTATGCATTCCTACCTACTCCAACAGCCTTCTAAGCTGTTGGTCTTTTTGTTGACGGCATTCTAAACCAATTCGTCAAGGAGAATGTGACTTTTAAAAAGTCACAAGAAAAGTAACGGGGGACAATAATCACTCGATGTGTATGGTGGAGTGATTGTGGTTTTGCTTCATTAATAAATTCTAAGTGGAGGATACTTGTGAGGTTTTAGAACCTCACAGAAAACCTCACGAATCGGAAAAGTTCTCTGAAATTACACGAACACATGTTCTGTTTTGCCTGTGTGATTAACACGAATTTAAGGTGAATCACGGAGATGAAAAGTGGGGGAAAACTCTTTCAAGTATGGGCGGCATGATGTAATAACGCCCGAAATCCTATTATGAAGGGATTTATACCCTTATGTAATCTTTGATTGACATACTTCTTGTCATTCTAAATAGACAAAACATCATATATTCTAGTTACCCTCTCATGAGTTCGCTGAACTTTTGAGAGGCTTTTTCTTACATGGTTTCAGTAATTTGCGAATAAATCGTGGCATGATTTAAGATTGGTTGATTTATATCCAATTCCTGATTAAGAGGGAAGTTGCAAGGGAGAGATTTAAAAAACACTTATCATATTAAATATAATTAAATACGAGCTGTGAATTTGTGAAGGATTATTATATATCAAGCACATAACTATTTCTAATGTATTGAAGTGATAATATTACTTAGTATCTATTTTCATAAGTGAAAATTTGTCCTCAAATTTCTCCACCAGTATTTTGCTAAGTATGAACATTACATACGTAAGTTCCTTTTTCCAGAAGTCCTAGCAAGTCATTGATATCATTTACTCCTACATTCTTTTCTTCGATTTCCTTACTTGTAATAATACCAGTAACCGATGCCTACTGTGGGATTGGTATTTTTGCCAATGAGAAAGCTAGAAAGGTGGTCCACGTAGAGGCAAATAAATATGCGGTTCGAGATGCTATCCCGAATACAAAGCGTAATGGTGTGAAAAATTTAGCTAAAATTGTAGATTGACGTCGAACAGTGCTTATAATCATTCATTAGTTGCAGGGAACGTATGGTAGAGTATCATCATTTTTTTACAGACATATCGTCTTGTGAAGGAAACGATTGTCGTTTCTACAACGATCTAATCAGTTCATTTAAATCTTCAATATCTTCAAGATTACGAATAGAATCAATGATTTGTTCACGTCTATTTTGAGCGTAATAATTGTGGGAGCACATGTGAAACTTGTCTTCGATATCCTTCCAGGAAAACGGCCTTTCCGGATCACCCTTTGTATGATAGATTTCCTCTGTAAAAGTTGTGCCATCCTTTATTTTTATGATGACCCTTGCTGGACGAGTTTCTGGAAAATGGCGTTCTAAGTCAGGGGCATGAACTAAATGTACTTTATTTATAAGAGACATGATATCTTCATCATTTAAGTGATCCTCGGCTACATGAATAGGAGCAACATCCCCATGAACAAGAGCGCAAGCAAGTGTATAGGGGATGCTGTATTGTGCTTCGACACTTGTGGTAGGCTTTTTATGATCTAGGGTTAGTGCCTTGTCAAAACTCTGCACAGTAATGGTTTGTACATCTGAATGAGAAAAAGGGTTATTATTACGAATTTTTAAGGCAGCGGTGATAGGGGAGTGCGTCCACTTGCATGAAGGAAAGGGTTTGAAATATACATGATTGATTTCATATCTATCTCCTAAGTCTCGGAAAACTTTCGTACTATTTTCCTTGTAAATATCTTTGTCTAACAAAATATCATCGGGTCCTGTAAAGCCCTGGTTCGATAATAACAACGATGATAATGCTGTAACAGAGCCCCATCCTACGCTCTCCTTCGTCATAGAACCGTTTGAAATAGATTTTCCACATTGAGCCGTAGGTCCATGAACTTCACATATGGTAAGAGCGTTTTTAGTACTTTCTTGATTCAACTTCATAAGTTTTGCACCAGCAGCTGCGGCTCCAAATAAAGCCCATCCTCCAGATCCATAAAAACGACTGTCATGATGAGAGTTCATTACAATGCCACAGCGAATCGCAATTTCATAACCGCAAATAATCGAAAGCAGCCAATCCCTGCCGTGAACTTTCTCTAATAGATCACTAATTGTCCACAATGTAGAGATTACAGTAGACCCAGGATGACCTACAGGCTGGCGATGACCATCATCATAATCAAGAGCACTAGCTTGGGTAGCATTCGTAAAGACAGCTGCAAATGGTGAGGTTTTCTCCTCCTCTCCAATCACCTTGCATCTGCCTGCTCCCTGTGTTGCTTTGAAAGCTTGTCTACTTATCCGATAGGCTTTTTCATATTTACCAGCGTAAACACACCCCAACCAATCCAACACACACTTTTTGGCTGTCTCAATAGAATCTTCGGATAAACTTTTATACTCTGTATTCTGTAAAAAGTTTACGATATGTTGAACGACCAACTCCTATTCCCCCTTCTTTTGAAGTATGCTAGAAAATTCCTTTAAGAGCTAGTAATATTCCTTTCTCTTAAAACTTTCCCCAATTCATCGAGATGACTGATGGAAGTGTCAGATTTATTTCGACCAAATTCAATGACAAGAGATTCTAATAGGGCAATGGCAGGGAGAATAGTGTATTGGTTTTTGCTACTTTTTGTGTTGAGAACAATAGAACTATATGAAGCAGCTGGGCATGATGGGAGGTCGGTGATGAGGATAATGGATACACCTCTTTCATGCAGAAATTTTGCTACTTCTACACTTTGTATGGTGTAAGGGGCGTTAGCAACTAGAACGAGTGTATCTTTTTCTGTGAGACGGGAGGCACGATCATAAATAAAATCACTCTCGTGGCTGAGCTGGATGATATGGGGATAAAATTCTTCCATCAAATGACCAAAATATACAGCTGGGGCTTTAGAAGTACGTAATCCGAGTACACTGATTTTTTCAGACTGCACCATTAGCTCAACGGCCTGGTCAAATTCATACATAAGGGACTTCGTAATGGTTTGCTCTAATAATTTTGTAATCTCACTCCATACATCAGTCAAAATATGTTCTTTTTGATTATCCTCAAATGATTTCTGCATGTGCCACCAAGTAGCACGGGTTGCCACAACTTCTTTGTGGATGGCTTTTCTTAATTCTAGATAGCTTTCAAAACCTAAAGCTTTCACTACTCTCATGATAGTAGAAACGCCTACATCTGCCTTATGGGAAAGGTCGGATAGCGTATATGTTTCAATAGAATCGTAGTGTTCTACCAAGTAATCACAGACCTGCTTTTGTTTTTTGGGCAGTTCTTCTTTGATATCAATGATATTTTTCTGGATGTGCTTTTTCGTGGGATTGCTCACTTTATCACCTTTCATATTTATAAATTTGAAAAGCTTCCTCATTCTCTATTCCCAGTATACCAAAAGCATGGCTAGGTGTTAAGGATTAAAATTGTTCATTTTTAAAATTTATGGTTGCATACACTCCTTATGGCTAGTATTCTAAAGGTGTTAAATATTTCTGTAAATTTAGGAGGCGCAAATATGAGTACGGAAACGGCTACGAATCAGGAAGTAAATGTGCGTTGGTTGTCACAGGAAGAGTGTATTGAAGCCGGGGCGAAAAACATGGATATGATTCTTGAGTATGTGGAGAAGGTAAATTACTGGTTGGCTGAGGGGAAAGTGGTAGAACCTGAATTGCTGCATCTTCTCTGGGAAGAGGGCAATTACTCAGGTAAACGAATTGGTGTCCACGCAGCGTTGGTGCGTTCTGAAGAAATGAAAGTGGCGGCTGTTAAAGGGATTCCAAGTAATCCTATGAATCCAGTTAACTATCAGTCACCACGATCCAATGGCATGATCATTCTCTACAATGATGATACAGGATATCCTTTCGCTGTGATGGATGACACGATTGTAAGCGCTCTCAGAACGGGAGCTTCCAGTGCGTTGGGAGCTAAATATTGTGCCCGTCCTGACTCAGAAACAATAGGACTCGTGGGATGCGGCGTTATTCAAAACGCTCATATTGAGGCAACCAGCAAAGTCATGAACCATATCAAAACCGTTAAACTCTATGATCTCAATCAAGATAAAGCTCGTCAGTTTGCTGATAAATGGGAACACTTAGGCTACAATTTTGAAATTTGCGATGATATCGAACAAGCCGTTGCACCTTCTGATATTGTTTATACAGCGACCAACGTTAATTTAGGAAATGAGTATATACCTAAGGAATGGATAAAGAAGGGATCCTTCCATTCAGGTGTATCGATGTGGGATCACACAAATGAGGCTATTCTTGAAGGATTCAATAAATATTGTATGGATTATAAGCTGAGGCTTAAAGATGATAAATATCCACTTTCTGAGCTGACTAAAGCCGGCAAACTTAAGGAAGATGATATCTCTGAATTAGGGCAAGTGATGATGAAAAAACAAGTTTGTCGGGAGCATGAAGATGATGCTGTCTTCTTTGTTACCCTCGGGATTTGTGCCACGGACACAGCAAACAGCTATCGCATTTATCAGAATGCTAAGGAAAGAGGATTAGGTACTAACGTTAAGCTCTGGTCAACTCCAGCTATGTTTTAGATCTCAACATAAAAGGAGGGAGCGTTCGATCCCTCCTTCCATTATCAATCTAGTAAAGGGGTGAAGACGGTGGCAATTGCATCGTTTGTGAATGAAACAAACATAAATTGGAACGAAGCGGAGAATGAAAAGGTTCTTAGGGAAAAAATTTATGAAGTTCAGGCACGCTTTTCTGCCCATTATCCACTAGTGATCGGTGGAGAGCGGGTATATAAAGAGGATGAAAAACTTTCCTATAATCCTTCCAATCATGAGCAGGTCGTAGGTTATGTGAGTCAAGCTGCAAAAGAGGATATTGATGAAGCGATATTTTCGGCAAGAAATGCATCGCTTTCCTGGGGGTTGAAATCTTTCAGAGAGAGGGCCAGCTATATTTTTAAAATGGCTCAAGAGATTCGAAAAAGAAAATCCGAACTAATTGCTTGGCATGTGATGGAAGCAGGAAAGAATTGGGATGAATCCGAAGGTGACATTAATGAAGCCATTGATTTTCTTGAAATGTACGGAAGAAAAGCCATTGAGCTTGGAGAAGAAACGGATCTAAAGAAGGAGCAGCGTCTTGATAATCGAATGGAATATTTGCCACTTGGAACGGGTGTGATCATCCCTCCGTGGAATTTCCCTTTTGCCATTCTTACAGGTATGACAGCCTCAGCCATTGTGACGGGAAATACGGTTCTTGTCAAACCTTCTTCCGCGACACCGGTCATCGGTTATCAGTTCATGGAAATTCTAGAGGAAGTAGGCTTTCCTCCTGGTGTTGTTAATTTTGTCCCAGGATCTTCAAGAAAGATTGGGGACTATATGGTAGGTCATCGTGATGTGAACTTTGTGTCCTTTACGGGTTCTAAAGAGGTCGGGGTTCACATCGATGAAGTAGCTCATAGGAGAGTTGAAGGGCAACGATGGATCAAACGAGTCATTTCTGAGATGGGAGGAAAAGACGGTATTGTCGTTGACCAGTCTGCAGACTTGGAGGAAGCAGCCCAAGCCATTGTAACTTCCGCGTTTGGGTTTCAAGGTCAGAAATGTTCAGCAGGATCTCGGGCGATTATTCATGAGGACGTATATGATTCATTAACTGAGAAAGTGGTTTCCTTGACGACGCAATTATCAAAAGGTTCTCCAGTTGAAAATAATGAGGCTGGACCAGTCATCGACAGAGCCTCCTTTGATAAAATCTCTCAATATATTGAAAGAGGTATGAAAGAAGCAGACCTCATCGAAGGGGGAGGGACGGATGATAGTTATGGATATTATATCGATCCGACCATTTTCACTAATGCCCCTTATGAATCTGCCATCATGAAGGAAGAGATTTTCGGACCCGTACTGGCTATGACAAAAGTTTCTTCTTTTGAAGAAGGAATCGATGTTTTTAATAATACTGAATATGGCCTGACAGGATCGTTGTTCACTCGCAACCGTGATCATATCGAGTACGCCAGACGCTTTATGACATGTGGGAATTTGTTTTTCAATGGGAAATGTACAGGAGCCGTTGTTGGCGTCCAGCCTTTTGGAGGTTATTATATGTCCGGCACTGGAGCCAAAACAGGAACGCTTGATTACTTGAAACATTTTGTACAAACGAAGACCACCTCTGAAATTTTATGATAATTGCATGAGAGGAGAATGACCATGAAGACCATTGAGGGTGGATGGCCGGCGCACGCGAAGTTTGAGCCAACGTTTCTAGGTTACGAGTATAAGGATGAAGAGAACTTTCGTAAAGAAATAGAAAAAATTTGGATGAAAACTTGGCTTTTGGCAGGGCGAAGTGAAGAGATTCCTAATGTAGGAGACTACTTTACCATTCAATTGGAAAACGAAAATTTGATCTGCATGAGGACTCAGAGCGGGAATGTGCACACGTATTTCAATGTGTGCAGGCACCGGGGTTCAAGACTTTGCGAAGAAGGCACGGGAAATATGTCTAAAGGATATATTACTTGCCCTTATCATAGCTGGATGTATGACAGTGAAACCGGGCAGTTGAAAAGTGCACCTAATATCCCAAGAGACACAGAAGAATTCTCCTGTAGCCAAGTTCATTTACATTCCGTAAAAACGGAACTTTGGGACGGGTATATATGGATTAACATGGACGAAAACGCTCCTTCATTAGCGGAGAGTTTCCGCTTACCTGAGTCCTGGGTACCCTACGAAAAATATAATATGGAAAATTTGAAAATAGGGGCTCAGGATACCTATAAGGTAAAGGCTAACTGGAAGCTGCTTATGGAGAATGCTTCAGAGTGTTATCACTGCGGGAATATTCATCCAGAGCTAAGCAGGGTTACTCCTCCGACAAGCCAGCGTCAATGGATTGACGAAAGCATTCCGGAAACAGAGGTATTAAAACATGTAGGGGCCATGAAATTAAAGAAAGGCTTTGAAAGGGTCAATATGGATGGGAAAGCCTATCGGAAGCCTTTTTCCCAATTAACGGCAGATGATGAATCAGCGATCTATTATGTACACATCTTCCCGCATTCCTATATTTGTATGGCTTCGGATTATGTGTTTATCGCTGCCATGTGGCCAATCAGCGTATCTGAAACTTTAGTAAAAGGGTATTGGCTTTTTGACCCTGAAGCCCTCGAGAGTGGAGAACCTATTCAGGATGCGGTAGATATTTGGGATGTGACCAGCCAAGAAGACTGGGCAGCTTGTGAATGGGCACAAAAAGGGAATCAATCGAGAGTATATGAAAGTGGAGGCATCCTTACGCCGATTGATTGGCGAGTGGCAAATTTTAAACAATTCGTATACAACAAAATGGAAGATCTCTAATAAATGGAGGGGTGAAAGAGGTGAGTGAAGTGGCAAATAAGAACCAATTGTTCTATGTAGATGAGTTAGCGGCTATTGAAGAAGAAGAACCCAGAGAAGTTTTGGCTGGAACTATGACGCTGGTGGTTGGTAAATGGAATGGGGAAGTCTATGCGGTTGATGGCATTTGTACCCATGCTTATGCGGAGCTTGCAGAAGGAGATATGGATGAACACTGCTTATATTGTCCTCTTCACCTTGCTGCTTTTGACATACGGGATGGCAGCGTGATTGATGGACCTACAGACCAGCCTCTTTCGACATATGAAGTCGTAGTGGAGGACGGACAGGTGTGGATTAACTTAGGATAGGAGCGTGAGCATGTTGGATCATAATAGAGTTGTCATTGTAGGGAGTGGAATAGCTGGACACAGCGCTGCACGCGAATTGCGCAACCAAGGTTACGAAGGTGAAATACTTTTAATTGAAGGAGAAGCGGGCGTTCCTTACGACCGTCCGCCTCTTTCTAAAGAATTTCTTGCCGGAGAAAAGGAAGAAGGTCAGTTTACACTTTATAACCCTGATGATTATGACCAATTGTCGATTCACCTCTTATCAGGAGTTTATGCAGATTGGATCAGCAAGGAAGAAAAAGCAATCTATCTTAAGGATGGGAGTAAGATTGAATACTCTTCTCTTATTATTGCTACAGGTTCTTCCCTTCGTAAACTCTCTGTAGAAGGGGATCATTTACAAGGGGTTCACTATTTGAGAGCGCTTTCTGATGCGAAGAAATTGAGAGGTTCTCTGCCTAATTTGAATAGAATTGCCATTGTCGGAGCGGGATTTATAGGGCTGGAAGTCGCCTCTGTTTGCCGTGAGAAAGGCATTGAGGTAACGATCATTGAAAAAATCAAATGGCCAATGTCTCATATTTTCGGAGAAAATGTAGGCCAATATTTCCGCGAAATGCATGAAGCAAAGGGAGTGGAATTTTTGACAGGAGATTCCCTCCATACTATCCAGGGAGAGCAAGAAGTAGAAGGAGTCATTACGGCAGAGGGCAAACAAATTACTTGCGATGCAGTACTGATTGGAATTGGAGTTGTGCCGACTATTACTTTCCAACATCCCGAGCTGGATGTTAATAAAGGAATTGTAGTTGATGACTATGGTCGAACTTCTATAGAGAATGTCTATGCTGCAGGGGATTGTGCAGAGTGGCCCTATTTAAATAATAACGTAGTGGTTTCACATTGGGATCATGCGGTCCAGCACGGGAAAAGTATAGCGAAAAACATTGTAAATAACCTCTCAGAGCCTTACAGGAACATTCCTTATTTCTGGTCGAACCAGTATGATCGACACATTCAGTTTTTAGGAAAACCTGTTAAGAATTGTGAGATCGTCGTGCGCGGAAGTCTTAGTAATTCTTCTTTTAGTGTCTATTATTTAGATAAATATCAAATCGTACAAGCAGCCTTATTAGTCAATGAACCCAAACATATCATTAAAGCTAGAAAGATGATTCAAAAACAACAACCTATAGAAAGGAAAGAGTTAGAAGATCCGAAGATCCCGTTGAAGAAGGTTCAAATGTATCAACGTGTACAGTAAGCAAAACATAATGAGGAGGAGGTAGGTTGAAAAATCCAGTATTAAAGCTCTCAATTTTGGTGTGCGGTTTGTTTATTTTAGTTGGTATCATTTGGACTAGCTGGTTGGCGAGTGCCGCCAATACTCTGCTTAGTATAGCGCTAGACTACTTTGACTGGTTCTATCTTTTCGCTGGATCTGCTTTTGTAGGATTTTGTTTGTTCTTTATGTTTTCTAAGTACGGAAAGGTTAAGCTTGGTAAAGATTCAGATGAACCGGAGCATAGCACCCGTTCGTGGATTGCCATGTTGTTTAGTGGCGGAATGGGTGTGGGGCTGGTATTTTGGAGTGTAGCTGAGCCCGTTACTCACTATGCTAACCCTCCTTACGGGGAAGCCTCTAGTGCGGAGAGCGCAGCTCTATCTATGAAATATGTGTTCTTTCATTGGGGACTGCACCCGTGGGCAATTTTTGCCTTGCTAGGTCTAGGACTCGCTTATTTTCAGTATCGAATAGGATTACCTGCAACGATTAGTTCAATCTTTTATCCCATTTTAGGAGACAAAATTTATTCTCCAATAGGGAAGACCATCGATATCCTTGCTGTATTTATTACAGCGATTGGTGTTGCAAGTACGTTAGGATTAAGCGCCCTTCAAATCACGGGTGGGTTAAATTTTTCCTACAGCATTCCAAATACGACGACCTTCCAAATAATAGTGATTGTAACGGCTACGGTTTTATTTTTAATATCCGCTTTATCTGGTCTTAATCGCGGCATCAAGGTTCTCTCAAATATTAATATGGTGTTAGCTGGAGTCTTGATGCTCACTCTTTTTATGATTGGACCTACCAAACAAATTCTTCAAGTCTTCTTGAGTTCTTCTAGCGGATATATAAGTGACATATTGAATTTAAGCTTTCGCTTGAATGCATTTGCACCTTCTGGCAACCAGTGGATCCAAGATTGGACCGTTTTTTACTGGGCCTGGTGGATGACATGGGGGCCATTTGTAGGGTCATTCTTTGCACGAATTTCAAAAGGCCGAACTATAAAAGAATATTTAGCAGGCGTATTAATTGTTCCAACACTCATCACATTTATTTGGTTCGCTATTGTCGGGGTTTCAGCTATTCACCAAGTCCAGTCACTTGGAAATAATCAGCTGGTGGAAGAAATTAATAACAATATCACCTATGCATTATTTGCCTTCCTGAATTTTTACCAAATTGGACCTATACTTAGTATCACTTCTTTCATTATTATCCTTGTATTTTTCATAACTTCAGCTGACTCGGCAACTTATGTTCTGAGTATGCTGAGCTATGGAGGAGAATTAAATCCATCCAAAAAGCTGAAAGTCCTCTGGGGATTGATTATCGCAGGATCAGCCGTTGTCTTTCTACTCGCAGGGGGATTAGATGCTGTTAAAACGGTGGCTATCGTAGTAGCATCACCATTTACACTTCTATTGGTTCTCATGGGATTTTCAATATTGAAATCTCTTCAAGACGAACATAGGGTTCCTGCTTCCCTGACTAAGGTGCATAGGGTTGGTTATTGGAAAAAGGATCAAGCAGCTGAGAAGATTTCGAAAGATGGATAGAGAAGTAATTTTTCTTTTATTGGTGAAGAGAGGAGTACTTTTAAAAGGAAGCTTCTCAGTACTATCTAGATTATGTATGTACAGAAGAGATTTCCTTTTATAAGAAACAAGGGGCGACTTTCGGTGAAGTGAATAAAATGCTAATGATGCTGAAGCTGGCTCCCAAATGAATGACATACCTTTTGACATACTATTTCTCATAAGTGCTTAAGGTTTATTTAATATTTTGCTTCATGTGAACAGATTACAAGCTTCTACTTCCAGATATTAAGGATGTCACTATTCTCTATTTTCTTAGGCGAATCCATGGGCGGCATTATGTAAGGTCCTCCTTACACATCCCCTTATGTAATAAAGTTACCAAACGAAAGAGCTTACTTCCTCAATGGGGGGAAGTAAGCTCTTTTGTTTTAAAAACATTTCGCGCTATTGTTTAGTAGAGTGGTGGAGTATAGGCACCGATCCCCTTATTTTATTTAGTGAATTTTAGTAAATAAAATACCGAGTTGTTTCACTGTTTTATAATTGGATGTAATCTTAGTGTCGTATATATAGGGGTTATTTGGATATTAAAAAATTCAAACAATTTTACTGATTTATGTTGAAAGCGATAATATCAAGTGATAGTATAAAAATATAATACTGAAATTTACTGAAATTTTAGTGAGGAGAAGGATTGATTATGACTACGATTAAAGAAATTGCATTGAAAACAAATTTTTCTAGTACAACCATATCTCGTGTATTGAATAACGATCAATCTTTATCAGTTGCCGCTGATACGAGGGAAAAAATCATGCAAGCGGCCAATGAATTAGGTTATAAAACGCTCCAAGAACGTAAGAAACAACAACACATACCTGCGCAGGATGCATCCGAAAAAGTAGGTGTTTTATTATGCCACTCAGTTGAAGAAGAAATGAACGACCCATATTTCTTATCCATAAGACAAGGAATTGAAGAGGAATGTCGAAAAAGGGATTTTATAATTACTGAGCTATTTAGACTTACGAACTTGCGTAATGGACAAATCGATAAAGAGATTAAGAATTTAGTCGTCCTCGGAAGGATTGGTTCAGAAACGCTTCATCAAATTAGTGATCAACTGGAGAATGTTGTTTATATCAATCACACAGTTGAAGAAGAACAGTATGATTCTGTCATTTTTGATTTTGAAAAAGCGACAAAAAAAGCGTTAGACCATCTTCTAGATCTCGGTTATGAAAAGATAGGGTTCATTGGTGGGGAAGAGACAGAGCATTTCCGTAATGAACAGAAAGAGTTTGAAGATGAACGAAGGGTCACTTTCAAAACGTATATGGAAGAGAAGGGAGTATTCGATTCCAGTTCTTGCTACGTGGGTGAGTTTACCATGGCGTCTGCCTATAATCTTATGAAAAAAGCGATCCAGAAAGGTGATTTACCCGAAGCCTTCTTTATTGCAAGTGATTCAATGGCTATCGGCGCGTTAAGAGCTTTGCAGGAAAGTAATTACAAAGTGCCTGAAGATGTAGCAATCGTTGGTTTTAATGATGTTCAACTCGCACAGTTCGCGAGTACTCCTTTGACAACAGTTAGAGTCCATACAGAAGAAATGGGAAGAATGGGAGTCAAGTTAATGGAGGACCGTATCAATGGAAGGCAAATTCCTGTGAAAGTGACTCTACCTACAGAACTTGTGGTGCGAGACAGCTGTGGAGCAAAAGTGGCATCCGTTCAATAAAACGGGTTACGAATTAACAACTTGGTAGTTCAATATTAGGAGGTGATTCGATAGGACAAGGTTAGGGGCCATTTGCTACAAGGTGAATGGTTATAAAATGTTTTGAAATCGATTTCAATCTAAAGGTAGGAGGAGAAATTATGTTTAAAAAAATAGGTGCTGTTATGGTGACTGTGTTGGCTATATTGCTCTTGTTAACTGGGTGTGGTGGTGATGAATCAGCGAGTCAGGATGGAAAAGTACAGTTGGAATTCTTCCAATTTAAAGGAGAAGCTGTAGAAGATTTTGATAAGCTAATAGAAAAATTTGAGGAAGAAAATCCGGATATAGATGTCGAACAAAATAATGTTCCTGATCCGGACACAGTTCTTTTTTCTCGATTATCTCAAAATGATGTACCAGATGTAATGACTATCAACGGCGGTGCTACTTTTGGAGAAATCGCTCAGTCAGGGGTATTTAAGGATCAAAGTGAAAATGAAAACCTAGACAGTGTCATTGATGAATATGAAGACATGTTGAAACGATTGAGTGGTACGGAAGAATTGTATGCGCTTCCGCACACAGTAAATGCCAATGGAATTATTTATAACAAAGATAAATTCGAAGAGTTAGGTTTAGAAATTCCTAAAACTTGGGACGAGCTTATCTCACTTGCTGAGGAAATTCAGTCTCAGGGAGAGACTCCGTTCTATTCTACCTATGGCGAATCATGGACGATCTTGCCACCTTTGAATACTCTAGCGACCAATATTCATGGGACAGAGTTTTTTGAAGAATTAGAAGCCGGAGAAACCTCATTCAGTGAGGAATACGGAATCATTGCAAAAAAATTAGAGGAACTTCTTCAATACACAGACAATGATGTATTCGGTGAAGACTATAATATTGGGAATAATGCATTTGCAAATGGAGAATCTGTGATGTACATGCAAGGGGTTTGGGCCCTTGGTCCAATTTTAGACGCTAATCCGGATATGAATTTAGGTGTATTCCCAATGCCGGCAACTAATGAAGAGGGAAGCAATGATATCATTTCAGGAGTTGATGTAGCTTTGGCCGTCGCTGGAGACACAGAACACCCTGAAGAGGCTCAAAAGTTTGTCGATTTCTTGTTGAAACCTGAAAATATTGAAATTTACTTAGAAAGTCAACGGATGTTCTCAGCGGTAGAAGGTGCAGAGCAAAAAGATGAATCCTTGCAAGAGTTGGGTGCTTATTTTGAGCAAGAACAGATTGCCCCTTTTGCGGATCATTATTACCCACAAGGGTTCCCTGTAGACGTGATATTTCAAGACTATCTGTTAGATGGAACTCTTGAAACCTTATTGAGCGAACTGGATTCCGAATATGAACGTTTAACTGAGGAATGACTGAAAGCGCTGACATAGAAGGGGGTGTGTGGTTTTCCCCTTTTTATGCTCACCGTTCTAAAGGTACTTTGAAAGGAGAAGATCGTGTGCTAAAGAAGAAGCCCTCTGTGTATTTTTATATGATTATACCGGCCCTCGTCTTGTTTTTCAGCTTTCATACCCTCCCTGTCCTACAAGGGATATTTTATAGTTTTACTAACTTCAAAGGATATGGAAACTGGGATTTTATCGGATTTCAGAACTATATTAATATATTTCAAGATGACAGAGCGTATAACGCTTACTTTTTCACTTTCAAATTTGCTATTGTTTCCACGGTTCTAGTGAATGTAATCAGTTTGATTATCGCACTCGGGTTAAATGCGAAAATTAAATTCAAAAAGACCTTACGAGGCATTTATTTTATGCCGAACATACTCAGTATTCTTATCGTAGGTTTTATCTTCAATTACATTTTTGCCGTATTCATACCTGACATCGCGGAAAATATCGGCTTGACAGCTTTAACGACAAGTATTTTAGGTAGCCGGGATTACGCCTGGGTTGCCATTGTCATCGTCGCTGTCTGGCAAGCGGCTGCTTTCAACACCATTTTATATTTAGCGGGGCTTGCAACGGTACCTCATGACCTTTATGAAGCTTCCAGCTTAGATGGAGCCAGTACATGGCAGAACTTTTGGCATGTCACTTTCCCTTTGATCGCTCCATTTTTTACAATCAACATGGTACTCGCAATGAAAAATTTCTTGATGGTGTTTGATCACATCGTTGCTTTGACTGGGGGAGGTCCAGGGAGATCAACACAGTCCATTTCTTTATTAATTTATGAAGATGGGTTTGCAGGTGGACAGTTTGCATTACAGTCTGCTAACGCTGTGATCTATTTTGTTATCATTGTGACAATTTCTATATTCCAAATTCGCATCTTACAGAAGAGGGAGGTTCAATTGTAATGAAGGAAAAACGCTATAACTGGCCAGTCACCACTTTGTTGATTATTGGGACAATTCTTATCCTGTTTCCGATTTACATTACGGTTGTGAATGCATTTAAGACCCCAGCAGAAACAGCACAATCCATTCTGTCTCTCCCTGGTACATTTACATTCGCCAACTTCTTGCAGGCGATCGAAATGACTAACTTTTTTAATGCGTTTGGAAACAGCTTATATGTGACAGTTTTTACGGTTATATTCACGGTTCTCTCTAATTCTTTGGTGGCTTATGCGATCGCGAGGAATATGCATAAGAAAACGTACCGTGTGTTGTTTTATTATTTTGTCAGCGCTATGTTTGTCCCGTTTCCAATTATTATGCTTCCAATCGTCAACCAAATGAGCAGTATTGGGTTAATGAATTTGAATGGCCTGGTGTTGTTGTATATCGTTTATGGGCTGGCGTTCAATGTCTTTCTATATACCGGGTTTATAAAGGCGATTCCTAAGGAACTGGAGGAAGCGGCGATCGTCGATGGATGTTCTCGATGGGGCGTCTTTTGGCGAATCATTTTCCCACTTTTGTCACCGATTAATGCGACGGTAGGTATTCTGACGGCTCTATGGGCTTGGAATGACTTCCTGTTACCTTTGGTTATTCTATCAGACAAGTCTGATCATACACTGCCCTTGGTGCAATACGTCTTCCAAGGACAATTCGCAACGAACTATAACTTGGCTTTCGCATCCTACTTAATGGCGTTACTTCCAATGATCATTCTTTACTTGTTCTTACAGCGGTGGATTATCAGTGGTGTAACTCAAGGTGCCATCAAGTCGTAAACTTTATTGGAGGGTCTGATTTATGTCTATTCACTACGATTCAAATAACAAGATATTTCATTTGAAATCTAAAAAATCAAGCTACATCATGCAGGTCGTGAAAGAAGGTTATTTAGCCCATCTTTACTGGGGGAAGAAAGTAAGGGAAACTCGAATCCCTAATCCTTTACGTTTTATGGATCGGGGATTTTCGGCTAATCCTGATAAAAGAGATCGTGCATTTTCTTTAGATACATTACCCCAGGAATATCCATCATATGGGAATACGGATTTTAGAAACCCCTCCATACATATCGAACTCCCTAATGGAGCATCGATTACGGATTTACGCTATCACCATCATGAAATCCTTTCTGGCAAACCCGATCTGGAAGATCTTCCTGCGACGTATGTAGAGGACGATAGCGAAGCAGAAACATTGCGGTTACAGTTGAAGGATGAAGAAACAGATTTATATGTCTCTCTTTTTTATACCGTTTATCAGGAATTAGATGTGATTACTCGAGCGGTATTTGTAGAAAACAATGGAACAAATGAACTGCTACTCTCCAAAGTAGCGTCCATGAATGTGGATTTTCGCGAAAGTCAGTATGAAATGATCAATTTGCCAGGAGCACATGTGCGAGAGAGGGATATGGAACGACTTCCTCTCAGGCGAGGGAAGCAGTCTGTAGAAAGTAGCCGCGGAGCCAGCAGCCACCAGCAAAATCCTTTTATTGCGCTCGTGCGACCAGAGACCACGGAATGTACTGGTGAGGCTTATGGATTTAGTTTTGTATATAGTGGAAATTTTGAAGCCTCGGTTGAAGTGGACCAAACTTCTCAATCAAGAGTGACGATGGGGATCAATAGTTTTGACTTCAGCTGGCTTTTAGAGCCAGGGGAAACCTTCCAAACTCCAGAAGTTGTTATGGTATACAGTTCGGAAGGCCTTGGAGAGATGTCTCGTACTTATCATAAACTTTATCGAGAAAGGTTATGTCGAGGGGCTTTCCGGGATCAAGAACGGCCCATTTTAATCAACAACTGGGAAGCCACGTATTTTGACTTTAATGAGGAATCGATTTTGGAAATTGCTGATCAAGCATCCAAAACAGGGATAGAATTGTTCGTTCTTGATGATGGGTGGTTCGGGAAAAGGGATGATGACCATACTTCCCTGGGAGACTGGTTTGTCAATAAATGGAAACTACCCAATGGATTGAATCATCTCGGGAAAAAAATCAATGAAAAAGGCATGCAATTTGGGCTGTGGGTTGAGCCGGAGATGGTATCTGTAAATAGCGAGCTGTATCGAAAGCATCCCGATTGGTGTCTCCATGTACCTGATCGAAGGCGATCGGAAAGCAGAAATCAGCTGGTATTGGATTTTTCGAGATCTGACGTTTGTGAGGAAGTGCTGTCTAGGATTACATCGATATTGGAAAGCGCTCCTATCCACTACGTCAAATGGGACATGAATCGCAGTATGACTGAAATCGGTTCCAAATCTCTCCCTGCCAAGCGTCAAAGAGAAACGGCCCATCGCTATATTCTTGGTTTATATTGGGTGTTGGAAAAGTTAACGACAAGGTTTCCTAACATTCTATTTGAAAGTTGTTCTGGTGGAGGGGGAAGGTTTGATCCTGGAATGCTCTATTACATGCCGCAAACATGGACAAGTGATAATACAGATGCCATTTCACGCCTGCGTATTCAATACGGAACAAGCCTTGTTTATCCGTCTGGTTCCATGGGATCTCACGTTTCAGAAGTACCAAACCATCAAGTCGGTCGTGTGACACCGTTTGAAACAAGAGGGCATGTAGCAATGGACGGAAATCTAGGTTATGAACTAGATGTAACTAAATTATCTGATGAAGAACTCCAACAAATTAGTGAACAGGTGCAGGTTTATCAATCGATTAGGAAAACTGTCCAGTTCGGCGATCTTTACCGTCTAGTAGATCCATTCCAATGTCAAAACTACTCTACCATTCATGTGAATGAGAATAAATCAGAAGCCGTTTTCTTTTATGTACATGTTTTGGCTGAGGCAAATGGTCCTTTTGACAAGGTGAAATTGGATGGATTGAATCCTGATAAAGATTATCGAATCATAGAAACTGGAGAAGTCTTTGGTGGTGATGAATTAATGTATATGGGATTGAACGTGCCTTATCCCGATCATGATTTCAAAAGTGTCATGTGGCGGTTGATAGAGCAACAATAGAAAGTATTTTTGATACGATTTTGTTCTTGTTTTTACAAAAATATTTTGTGGCAGGTCTCTCTTCAGGATCTGTTAAAGGGTAAAGGAGCGTATATATGTCAAAAATTACATTTTTAGGTGCTGGAAGTACGATTTTTGCTAAGAACGTGTTAGGGGATTGCATGTTGACGCCGAGTGTTCAGGACTTTGAATTCGCCCTGTTCGATATCGATGAACAGCGTTTGGAGGATTCAGAAAACATGCTGAACAACTTGAAAAAAAGCCTTGGTGCTAATGTCACCATTAAATCTTACAAGGATAGGAAAGAGGCTCTACGTGGTGCTAAATATGTAGTCAACGCGATTCAGGTTGGTGGCTATGAGCCTAGTACGGTGATTGATTTTGAAATTCCGAAAAAGTACGGTCTTCGTCAGACGATTGGGGACACGATCGGTATCGGCGGGATTTTCCGGGCGCTTCGGACGATTCCTGTCATGCTTGATTTTGCCAAGGACATTGAGGAAGTATGTCCTGATGCCTGGTTCCTGAATTACACGAATCCAATGGCGTCCTTGACAGGGGCTATGCTTAGCTATACAAACGTAAAAACAGTGGGGCTTTGTCATAGTGTACAGGCTGCAGTTCCGGAACTATTTAAGTCGCTTGATATGGATGATGAAGGCGTGCAATGGAAGATTGCCGGAATCAACCATCTGGCATGGCTGCTTGAAGTTACTAAAGACGGCAAGGATCTTTATCCGGAAATAAAAAAACGTGCTAGAGAGAAACAAAAAGAGAAGCATGATGATATGGTACGGTTCGAATTGATGGAACGCTTCGGCTACTATGTCACGGAATCATCCGAACACAATGCCGAATATCATCCATATTTCATTAAGTGCAACTATCCGGAATTGATCGAAAAATTCAATATCCCGCTGGATGAATACCCAAGGCGCTGTGTCAATCAAATTAAGGATTGGGAAGAAATGCGGGAAGACATCGTTAACAACCAGAACCTTACGCATGAGCGTTCCCATGAATATGCTTCCTATATCATTGAAGCAATGGAAACCGGCCAGCCGTTCCGCCTCCATGGCAATGTGCTGAATACAGGAGGCTTAATCAGTAATCTACCAAAGAATGCCGCCGTAGAGGTACCGTGCCTGGTGGACCGCAGTGGCATTACACCTTGTTATGTTGGTGACCTTCCTGAGCAGTTAGCTGCACTAGATCGCACTAATATCAATACACAGTTATTGACGATCGAAGCGGCTATGTCCGGTAAAAGGGAACATATTTACCAGGCAGCAATGCTCGATCCGCATACAGCGGCAGAGCTATCTATCGATGACATCATCGCGCTTTGTGATGACCTGATTGAAGCCCATGGTGACATGCTGCCGAACTTCGATAAGCCAAAAGCATTGGTATAAAATTAACTAAAATCTCCGTATCCTCCAATTTCTTAAGGGTACGGGGAGATAAAATTTTGACTAAACATCGAAGTCTATCTGGAAGATCAACGGGTGTTTTCTGCAGTTGAAGGAGTTAACAAGCGGATGAGGCACTAGTTGATCATGAGTTTTGAAAATGGTGGATTATTATTACCCTCAGAGATTTAAAGGAGACGTTATTTGCCAGAAACATTTGCTGGATGGATCGTTAGATAACTTTTAGAAGGAAATAGATGCAAAGTAAAAGCGTTTAGCAAAAAAGTAGGTATTAGTCACCACAGAGGGAGGGGGATTATTTTTATATAATGATTAAATTAAACAAATTAACTAATTATTACGGTTAGAAATGAGGTGGACCATTGAATAATTTATTTGATGAATTTGAGAAGAAGTTTGGAACGCTTAAGTGGACACATTCATTTTACGCGCCTGGAAGAGTCAATCTGATTGGTGAGCATACCGATTATAATGGCGGCCATGTGTTTCCGTGTGCCTTAAGTGTAGGGACCTATGCCGTTGCAAGGAAAAGAGAGGATACAAAACTGCGCTTTTATTCTATGAACTTTCCGGATCTAGGAATCATTGAGGTAGATATAGAAGACCTTATATATGAAGAAAGCCACGATTGGGCGAACTATCCGAAAGGTGTCATCACTACTTTCAGAAACGCAGGCTACGAGATTCCCAGCGGCTTGGATATAGCTTTTTACGGTAATATCCCGAATGGCGCAGGGTTATCATCATCTGCTTCCATCGAACTTGTGACGGGAACTATCCTCGAAGAACTCTTCAATCTATCAATTGATCGGTTGGACGTGATCAAATTAGCCCAGAAAGCAGAAAATGAATTTGTGGGCGTCAACTGCGGAATTATGGACCAATTTGCTATCGGGATGGGGAAAAAAGATCATGCCCTTTTGTTGAATTGCGACACTTTGGACTATAAACAAACCCCTATAGACTTAACGGATCATACGTTAGTCATTGCAAATACGAATAAACGTCGAGGTCTCGCGGATTCCAAGTACAACGAACGTCGTTCCGAATGTGAAGAAGCTCTGGAACAATTAAAACTATCTATTCCGATTCATAGCTTAGGTGATTTGTCGACCGAACAATTTGTATCCCATCAACATGTCATAACAAACCCAGTGGTACAGAAACGGGCCAAGCATGCTGTTTTTGAAAATCAGCGGACGCTTGCAGCGGTTGAGTTTTTGAGTCAAGGAGATATTGATAGTTTTGGCAAGCTCATGAATGACTCCCATATTTCTTTACGGGACGACTACGAAGTGACCGGAAAAGAATTGGACGCTCTTGTAGAAGCTGCTTGGGATGAAGGAGCAATCGGCTCAAGAATGACAGGTGCCGGCTTTGGCGGCTGTACGATCAGTATTGTGAACAAAGATGATGTAGATTCATTTATTCATAATGTTGGGGAACGTTACAAGGATAAGACAGGCATTGAGGCTGATTTTTACGTCGTAGCAATCGGAGATGGAGCAAAACGATTGGAAGGGGAGAGGATATGACGGTTCTTGTATGTGGAGGAGCAGGATATATTGGAAGCCATGCAGTTGCTCAACTTCTCGATCGTAACGAAAAAGCGGTCGTAGTGGATAATTTACAAAAAGGACATGGAGAGGCGATTTTGGACGGGGTCACCTTTTGTCACGGTGACTTGCGTGATCAAGCATTTCTTGATCGCGTCTTTCAAGAAAACGAGATTCACTCAGTCATACACTTTGCGGCAGACTCCCTTGTCGGAGAGAGTGTAGAAGATCCTTTACAATACTATGATAACAATGTTTACGGTGCCACCTGTCTTTTGAAAGCGATGGCAAGACACGAAGTGAAACAAATAGTTTTTTCCTCAACAGCTGCCGTCTATGGGGAGCCAGAGCATGTACCTATTCAAGAAGATGATCGGGCTGTACCAACCAATCCGTATGGGGAAACCAAGCTTGCCATTGAAAAAATGCTTCAATGGGCAGAACAAGCTCACGGTATCAAACATGTTGTGCTTCGTTACTTTAATGTGGCAGGTGCCGATCCGGACGGCAGGATTGGGGAAGACCACCGACCTGAAACCCACTTGATCCCGATTGTCTTACAAGTTGCCCAAGGAAAGCGTGAGAAGATCATGATTTTTGGCGATGACTATCCGACGGAAGATGGGACATGTATTCGTGATTATATCCATGTCAACGATTTAGTGGATGCACACCTTCTAGCCATTGATAAACTGGAAAGTGATGGGGAGAGTGCAATCTATAACCTCGGGAACGGCCGAGGATTCAGCGTGAAAGAGGTCATTGATACAGCACGAAGAGTTACCGTCCATCCCATCCCTGCTGAAGTTTCTCCACGTCGACCAGGCGATCCTGCTCAGCTTGTTGCATCCTCAGAAAAAGCGATCAAGGAACTTGGATGGAAGCCAAAGTATAAAGGATTAGATCCAATGATCCAAACCGCTTGGGATTGGTTCCGGGCACATCCCGATGGATACGAAAAATAAGCGAAAGGCTTGGTGAGCGGAGATGACCATCTATCAAGACATCGAACGATTAATTCAATATGGTTTAAACAAAGAGATGATTTCAGTTTGGGATATCGATTACGTTCGCAACCGTTTGTTTCAACTATTCGAACTTAATGGGAAAAAGCCGGAACCTTTAAATGAGGGGCAGAAGCCTAATAACCCTGTCCCTATTTTGGAAAAAATGCTCGATTTTTCCATTGAGCAGGGCTTGCTTGAAGATCATACAACAACAGATCGGGACCTTTTTGATGCGAAAATCATGGACACTCTCGTTCCAAGACCATCCGAAGTGGTTAGGAACTTTTATCATACGTTTGAGAAACAAGGACCGGAATCGGCCACGGATTATTTTTATCAACTGTCTAAGGATGCGCATTATATTAGAACGGATCGCATCGCTAAAAATAGGCATTGGTACAGTGAAACAGACTATGGAAATTTGGAGATCACTATCAATTTGTCAAAACCGGAAAAAGATCCAAAAGCGATTGCAGCTGCCAGGGCGCATACAGGTACAAAATATCCCGAGTGTCTGTTATGTAAAGAGAACGTTGGGTATGCAGGGCGGCTAGACCATCCTGCTCGGGATAATCACCGGATCATTCCGATCGATCTCGAAGGAGAGCATTGGTTTTTACAATACTCCCCTTATGTCTATTACAATGAGCATGCGATTGTCTTCTCTCGCGAGCATCGTCCGATGGAAATATCGCAAGAGGGCTTACAGCGTTTACTGGATTTCACTGATCAACTTCCTCATTATTTTGTGGGTTCAAATGCGGATCTTCCCATTGTCGGTGGTTCGATTTTGAGCCATGATCACTTTCAAGGAGGCCATCACGAATTCCCAATGGCGAAAGCGGCGATTGAACAGGCATTCACGGTCCCACATTTCGAAGACATAACAGTAGGGATCGTTCGTTGGCCGATGTCAGTGATCCGTCTTCGTGGAGACGACCGACACCGCCTATCCGAATTGGGGGGATTAGTCTTGAATTCCTGGCGCTCCTATTCGGATGAAGATGCGGATGTGTATGCTGAAACAAATGGTGAACCCCATAATACAATTACACCGATCGCTCGTTACCGAAAAGGTCATTATGAGTTGGATCTTGTATTGAGAAACAACCGCACGAGTGAGGAGCATCCGATGGGTATATTCCATCCTCATGAAGAAGTTCATCATATAAAAAAAGAGAACATCGGCTTAATTGAAGTTATGGGACTTGCCGTCTTACCAGGGCGTTTAATCGATGAAATGGAACAGCTCACCGAGTATATCCTTGCTGCTCAACTGGATACATATGCCCTTGAAGATGAGCACACAGCAAAACACGTGTCATGGGCAAAAAAAATCGATTGGAATCTATCGTCAGAAAAGGACTTATGGAATGATGTACAACATCAAATAGGCAAACGCTTTTCCACGGTGTTGGAACATGCAGGAGTCTTTAAAAGGAACCAAGAGGGCCAAGCAGCCTTCCAGCGTTTTATTGAACAAATAGGATAAGGCTACGAAAGTTCCAAATAAATAATAACCAAAAGACCACCTCATTTTCTGGTTGTCTTGAGGTGGTCTTGTTTCCTCGCCCGATATCAGGCCTGAAATATTGTTATAGTAGTAAGTGAGATAGATACCTCAGATTAGCCAGAGGGGACCACTTTGAGTTCATTGAACTTTTGGGGGCTTTAATTTTATGATGGAATAATACCCCTTGTTTTTCAGTAATTGGAATACCTCTTCGTGAATATGTTGTCTTATATAACTGCTATGGCCGGCTTTCGGTGGTACTTCCGCT
Organism: Halobacillus karajensis; assembly: GCF_900108515.1. Lineage (GTDB taxonomy): Bacteria > Bacillota > Bacilli > Bacillales > Halobacillaceae > Halobacillus > Halobacillus karajensis. The sequence goes on from NZ_FNWW01000008.1 coordinate 58,411, forward strand.
GGATAATGACTGGATTTTGTTTATTAAACTGATATCTTATTTTTTATTAATTAGTTAATACAGTGAATGGGCGGCATGATGTGATAATATTTATAGCTCTTTAAGGGTTTATTACCTTGGGGATTGAGAAGACTCATATTTATTGAATTTGATACTTCCGCGGAAAAAGTTTCTGTTGTATATAATATTATGGCATAGCTTAATTGATTTAGTTTTAAAGGTTTTTGTTAAAGTTTTGGATATGCTATTGGAATTTTTGTACATTTGTGAAATAATTCTTTGTAGCAAGTGATCTCCCCTTAAAAATAATCCATTTGCTAAACAAAAAGACTCTGTGGTGATCGAAGCATCCGTTGTCTAAAAGATACCTTAAAAGTATTACTTGGCCATCAAAGATAAAGACGTAAGAGGCAAAAAGGATATAAAGTTTGAAGGTAGGCCCCGGGTTAAGACTGGGGCCTTTTCTTTGTTTAATGAGTTGTGAATGATTTACCTCCAATCATTTTTTCTTCCAATCGATCAATTTTGCTCTGTAGGATGCCAGAATATCCAGCCATATCTAAATATAACTCCAATAATTCATTATCCATATCGTTATGATGCTTCCTTAAAATTGCTCCCCATTCTTCTAACTTGGTCATAAGGTCTTCCAAATTGAACACTCCTTTTCTTTTTCACCTTGTTATTCGACAAGTAGTCTAAAAGTCCTTCGTAAAAATTGTAAAATAAATTACTTATTTACTTTGTAATAATATAGGAACGAACGTTTGTGATAGAGGTGTAATTAATGGATGGATGTAATCGGGATTGAGGGACTATTAAATGGACCTCGTTAATAAAAGAACAGTAGGGGATTGCCCTTTTTAATTATCACGTATTATTTTCTTTCTTCAAGTTTTAATCAAGATTTCCATACAGTTTTTTGTATATACCTACACTTTTTCAATCCACATAGGAATTTTCCTTCTTAACATCAAAATCAAATATTAGTTCACTATACTTGATTTGACTAAATTTCAAATCGACAACACTAAATAGATTTACATATATAGTTATTTATTGGAGAAACTGAAGGTTAAGGAATATCCTATTTTGGAGGGATGAAAATGGATTCTACTCAACCATACGATATCAAATTAACATCGGCGGAGATAACAAATTTATGGGCTACATACATGAATGACAGTGGTACCATCTGCCATTTAAAATATTACCTAAATACAGTGGAAGATACGGAAATTAAATCTGTAATTCAATATGCATTAGACATTTCACAATTGCACGTTAACACAATAACCGAGATATTTACTCGGGAAGGTTACCCTGTTCCTCATGGTTTTAAATTAAATGAAGATGTTGATGTGACTGCACCAAGGTTGTTTTCTGATACTTATTATTTAAATAACGTTAATCAATTGGGAAAGATTAGTTTAAATGCATATAGCATGGCTTTACCTGTTGCAGTAAGAGAAGATGTTTATAGCTTTTTTAGTCAATGTTTAAGTGAATCAGATGCCCTTATCAAACAAACGAATGATATATTATTGGCAAAGGGTCTGTTTATCAGGTCACCATATCTCCCAATACCTGAATCATATGATTTTGTAGAACAGAAAAGTTTTTTGGCAGGCTTTTTTGGAGAAAAAAGACCCCTTACAGGTACCGAAATTACAAACCTATATACCAACTTTCAAAGGAACGCATTAGGGGCAGCCACCCTGATTGGCTATAGCCAAGTTGCCCAGGATGAAGAAGTAAAACAGTTTCTATTAAGAGGAAAGGAAATGGCAAATAAGCATTGTGAAATATTTGGTTCACTCTTAAAGCAAAGTGATTTACCCTGTCCTATGACATGGGACACAGAGGCTACTGACTCTACTACGTACACTTTTTCTGACAGGAAAATGATGTTTTATACAACAAGTTTAATTGCACTTAGTGTAGGATACTACGGAGGAAGCATGTCCATGAGTCCAAGAAGGGATATTGGCGTTATGTATAGCAGATTAGTTGCGGAAATATTAAAATACGCTGATGACGGGGCTAAAATCATGATTAAAAATGGGTGGATGGAAGAACCGCCACGGGCATTAGACCGTGATGAACTATCCAAAAAATGAAATAGTAGAGGAAAAAAGCAAAGTTCTTGAAGCAATTTTTTGGAGTGTTGCATTGCCTGGCTTTGCACAAATCCTAAACGGAAAGATATTAAAGGGTTTCGTGTTTATTGTTTTGGAAATTTTCATTAATGTTAAATCAAACTTTAATGAAGTTATTTATTTAAGTTTTCATGGAAGAATTGAGGAAGCCATTGTACAAACAGATTATCAGTGGCTAATGTTTTATCCCTGCTTGTACATGTTTGCAGTGTGGGATGCACATAAAGATGCTGGTGGTGGAAAAGAACCCTTTTCATTATGCCATTTGTATTTTCTGCATTTTTTTTAACAGTTGGTTTAATATTTTCATCAACGTTTAAAATTGGTGGGCTTCTTTTAGGTTCAGTGTGGCTACCTATAATTTTTTTGCCTGTTGGGATAGTGTTAGGGTGTTTAATTAAGTCAATCTTGCTAAAGATTGTTAAATAAATTGGATGTTTTTGCTTATTAGTGAACGATACAGACTACATTAAAAATCCACTAACTTAAATTTAGTGAAAAAGAATTAGTTAATAATGTTTATTTCTCAGAATATCACGGGTATACAAATAAAGACACAGGATTGGATTGGGGGCTTTCATGCCCCCTTTTGTTATGATTAAGATTGTTCTTCCCCCTAGTTTCATTATAAACACTACCTTCGTTCTGAATGACAAGAACGCCTTTATTGGGGATGCTTTCATAGCTTATAATAATGTTAAATAGAAAGAAACCACCTTAGCTTCTTTTTAGATATAATTTATTTTTTTAAGGGTGTTAAATTGTGACTCATGAGTTTCCAAGAACTAAAGAAGATAAACTATTGAACAAGTATTTTGAAGACGAGGGAGGTCATTTATTTTTAGAGGTCCCTGTTGGATCTAATAGAAGAAATCATATTTGGCCAAAGGGATCAAAGACAAGAAGATTTGATGGCGTGATCTTTCCTAATGATAAGAGTAAAATATATAATTATAGGAATTATGAGCACACATTTAATTCATTAATTACTTCTAATTATGAATTAGAAGTAATAGAGGTTAAGAACAGGCTCAATAGGTTAGTAATAGGTCAAATTATAGCTGGATATGATATGTTCAAAAGAGAGTATGCGGATAAACTCATCAATTGTAGGATAATATGTTCTGAAGGTGATCCGGCTCTTGAGTGGGTATGTGAACAGAGAAATATCAAAGTAAGTATCTATGAGAATTAGAGAAGCTGTTATGGGAAGCCAATTTTAATTCTTAATTGTGTATCCCTGAAGATTATATTGTGAATAAAATAAACACACCTACTGAACGTGGCACTATCGAGGATATGCAATTACTAGCGGTGTCACGTTAACATTTTTATGAACTATCGGGGGCAACCCTGCTGGGAGTGTGCTTAACCCAGGGCCTTGGAATTTTACTTACAGCCTTAATAGTTTTAGCTTTAATAAGATACTTTAGCTATCTGTTGGTTTCAACTTTTAAGGGAGAGATGCGTATGATAAATATCGCTTATCAAGTAAAATTAACTGCTTCATCAGTACTTGAAACATTATGGGCTGTAGGAGTTAGTTACTTGGTCGGGACTAGCTTGTCCCCGATAGTTCATAAAGAATATTTATATTAAATATCGAAAAAATGTAAGCGCCAAATATTGCCCACCTTCTAACCTTCAAAAGTCTATGAGATACTAACCTCATAACTTTTTAGGAGGAGTGTTGATGACTAAACAGGACAAAAAATCGCTTTGGGAAGACCGATTGGTTCACTTTCATGAATCAGGTCAAACGGCTAAGGAATGGTGTTCAGAGCATCAAATTAATATTCATACCTTCCGGTACTGAAAAAGAAGATACAGGCGCCCCTTCATCAAGATTCTTCGTGGGTAGCTGTAGAAGTAGAAGACATTTCCCGACGCTCATCAGTACATATTTCGATCGGACGAGCGACGAAAGCGTCCGAGGATATCCATCCTGATCATCTAGCCAACGTGCTGAAAGTGGTTCAAGCGACATGTTGAATGATGCCTCTGTTGAAAAGGTATATCTAGCACAGGGTTGTATAGATTTATGAAAGTCGATTGATGGGCTAGCGATCCTGGTTCAGGAACCTTTGACTACATTACATGAATACCCGATACTCCTTCAATTGGTAATATATAATGAAGAAACTCAAGTAATTAAGAATATGTTCCTTTGGGGCAGAAATGGGGCAGAATTTCATAATTATTGCCCCATTTCTATTTGGATCCATCAGATTTAATCCCCAAAGAGCTTAATTTGCTGGTATTACAACCTTACTTGTAAAGTTTTATCATATGCACTCCAACAGCCTTCTAAGCTGTTGGTCTTTTTTTGACGGCATTCTAAACCAATTCGTCAAGGAGAATGTGACTTTTAAAAAGTCACAAGAAAAGTAACGAGGGAAAATAATCACTCGATGTGTATGGTGGAGTGATTGTGGTTTTGCTTCATTAATAAATTCTAAGTGGAGATACTTGTGAGGTTTTAGAACCTCACAGAAAACCTCACGAATCGGAAAAGTTCTCTGAAATTACACGAACATATGTTCCCTTTTTTGCCTGTGTGGTTAACTCGAATTTAAGGTGAATCACGGAGGTGAAAAGTGGGGGAAAACTCTTTCAAGTATGGGCGGCATGATGTAAGGTTTCTCTTACACTTCGCCCCTTATATAACAAAGCTATCAAACGAAAGAGGACTACTACCTTTATTGGAAAGTAGTCTTTTTTTTTTCATCCTTTAATCTTAATGATTGTTTCCTTTAGCAGGATAATGTGGCTGAGGGAGGTGCCGAAATTAGATAATGATAAGGCTGGAAGGGAATTTACTGAGTCGTACCAACATCATATATGGTTCAAAGGGATAGGATCTTATCCATATACACATACTAGGAAAAAACGAAGGTGTGTCTCCATGAAAATTATTCTTATCTTCCTTTTTATAAGTATTGGCATGGCCTTGATTAATTACGGAATAGACCTATTATTGGTGAACGATACAAAAGTAGCGACCACCAACCTTTTCAATCCTTTTTGGGTGATGAAACCTTTTGAGTACTTACTTTTAATTCTCTTGATTTTATTGGCTATAGCCGTCCTCATCATTCGAGCCATTAAAAATAGGAACAAAGCTTAATTTGATTTAATGTGTCTGCGAATCAGGGCGATCGCGAGCAGGATGAATGGGATCCCCACTTGAAAAGGAAGGTGTATATAATAGGGGACGAGTTCCACCCCTTTTTTAATGTGATCGACTGAATTACTGGCCACACTCATGGATGATAATAAAACCACGATACTTAGTGGAAAGATTAATGATGTATATTTTTTAACTTTAAATAATTCTGTAGCGCTTACGAGAGCGGCATAAAAAAAGATGGCGATCTTAAAAAAACCTCCAATGATGAGCGTCAACACTACGGCAACATCCAGCCGTTGAAATAGCCCTGCCATATCAATCAAACCGATGGCCGATAATAATGGGAAGGCGGATCGGCTGGCTACATAAATTCCGAGGACTGCTATATCCATAGCTACCACCCAGGTTAGCAAGATGCCGCCAAAACTCATAGCTGATAAACCAGCCCTCAAGCATAATCGGGGCTGGTTCAAATAAGGGAGCAGCATGGTAAAAACAATGATTTCTCCAAAAGGAAAGGTAGCGGTGAGAGGGAGGATACTCAACACAGGCTTCCATCCATTTTCCAAAATGGGACGTAATTGGTTGATATCAATCTGTCCTGAGCCAAGTACTAAAGTTGTTCCTACCACCCCGACCATCATCAAAATAACAAAGAAAAATTCTCCTGTTCTTGCTAACACTTCTAACCCGTGCCACAGTACAAAAGCGACCGAAAGGATCATGATGGTGTTTATTACGAAAATCGGAGTATAGATATACGTCGATGCGGTCAATAGTTCGCCAAAGTCACGTAAATCTCTTACTGCGATATATAGAAAGTAAAACAAGTACAGGACTCCAAGGACCGTTCCTGCATATTTGCCGAGAATTTTTTTCCCATATCCGATTAAGGAAAGGTCAGGGTATAGACGATAAAGAACAAAATATACTACAAAAAGGAGTAGACCGATGATCATCCCCAATAGGACTGTCAGCCAGGCGTCTTTTTTAGCACCGAGTCCCGGGTTGATCACGATTGCTGTTCCCAGCTCAAACAAAAGCATTAATACAAACAACTGCCAACCGCTGATTTTGGCTTTTTCCACGACGCCAGCACCTCCCTTAGTAGTTGATTCGATATGTTTTGAAAAAAAGCGTCTGGGGTGATGACTATCATTAATTCACCCACCCCTATTATTTTTTTTCTAAAATTAAAGGTTTTGTCCTTAACCCTGTACCACGAATGAAAAATTCAACATTGACCTCGACATCCATCTCACTGAAGGTGCTTGACCAGTCTTCCTTCATTTTTTTCCACTCTTTTGGATGCTTCTGATTCAATGTTTCACCGAATCCAAAAACGTCGGTTTCTTCTTCTTGAAGGGTCTTTACAGAGGTATTAACTTCTTCTTCTATGGCTTTGGCAAGTTTTTTATTTAGTTCAATAATGACGTTAGGGTCGGTAAGGTCGACCGGGCATGTGACCTCTTGCAAAGACCCTTCACTTTTAATGTTGACTGTGATTTTCGGTTCACCTTTTTTTATAGTCGGCTTCAGTTTGGTATTGACATTTCGTACTTCAACAGCTAATATTCCTTCGTTTTCCTTACAGGTAGACGTGACCACTGTCTTTTGGATATTATTTCTAACCCAGGAAACCCCTCGAGCTTCCTTGTCCTCCAGCCACCCTTTCAGCTTTCCATCCTGGAAAATGGCTAATCCATTGATTTCAATATAAGTGGACGGTGCTGCTTGTTCATTTATGCTTGAATGTTGACCCTCTTGCATATCCCCGACGAGGGCTATTCCGCTCAATGAGACTTCCTTGCTTTTAGTTGTTAGGGTTTGAATCAAATCATTGATATTTTGATCAGGAGTCTCCCCCCACACTTCCGCTGTTTTTTTTGAAGCTTCCTGAATCTTCATGGCCGGGATTTTTTCTATGGGATTAAGAATACTTAAAATGGATTGTGCGGGACTGCCTCTGGAAATGAGAACAGTTGCTGTTGAACGAAATCCATAAAACCTTTCCGTGAAATCCATTACTTCAAAAAGTCCTTCATCCTCTGCTAAGCTTTCCCCGATGATAAGCACAACCATATGCGAGAAACTAAGCTTACGAGGTACTTCTTTTGATATCTTCCGTATCGTCTCAAATAAAGTCTGCCCCTTATCTCTGTATGTAGTGACCGCTGTGCCTTTAGAAGATTGAGACATTTCTCCACCACTTACTTGCTCTGGGTTCACAATCTGGAAAGAAACATCATATAAGCCATCCTCGGTTTTATCGATCCCCATTCCCATGACTAGGGCTACATCCTCCAATTCATTCTGATCCCAGCAGCCCGTTAAAAGAATCAGCACCAAGAACAGCCATATGAATCCTATCCTCTGTCTCATCTAATCACCCTTTTCATTCTTTGAGTAAGAGTCAGCAGGATCAGACGGAACTGGCTTTTGACTTTTGGCTTGCCGTTGAACATTTTGCTGGTTGATCAAACGCGGGCGGGAATTCATTGACCATAAAGGCTGGCGAATAATGGAATCTTTGATATCCGACCAAATAAACGGTGCAAAAGGACTTAAATAAGGAATCCCAAGAGAGCGGAGGCTGCTCATATGAGCGATGAGAATAAACAAAGCCATAAGTACACCGTACAAACCGAAGCTTCCAGCTATGATCATCAACGAAAAACGAAGGATACGCGGAGCTACCGCGATGTTGTAAGAAGGGACTGCAAAGCTTGCGATTCCTGTAAGTGCGACGACAATAATAGTCGTAGCCGAAACAATCCCCGCTTGAACGGCAGCCTGTCCAAGCACAAGTCCACCAACAATAGAAACCGCTTGCCCCACGGCTCGCGGCATACGAAGCCCAGCTTCCCGTATGATTTCAAAAGTGAACTCCATGAGCAGTACCTCCATAAAAAGTGGAAATGGTACACCTTCTTGTTGGGCGGCCAAGCTAACTAAGAGAGGCGTAGGGATCATTTGTGGATGAAAAGTCGTCAATGCAATGTAGAGAGATGGCGTCAGCAAAGAAATGGTAAAAGAAATCACTCGCAATAACCGTAAAAATGAGCTGATGACAAAGTTTTGATAATAATCGGATGGGGTTTGAAAAAACTGTATGAATAGGGCAGGTGCCACTAATACAAAAGGGGTACCATCCACTATAATCGCAATTCGCCCTTCCATAAGGTTGCCTACTACGGAATCCGGACGCTCGGTATTATAAATAGTCGGAAAGAGTGTTAAGGAGGTATCCTGAATATACTGTTCAATATAACCGGAATCGATTATATCATCGACTTCAATCTTGTTCAGACGTGTTTTGATTTCACGTAACACTTTCTCACTAGCTATTCCTTTCATATACATGACGGCGACATCGGTCTTGCTTATACTTCCGACTTGCATGGTTTCAAATCGTAAATCCGGGCTTTTTAGATAACGTCGGATCAAGGCCACATTTGTACCAATGGATTCTGTAAACGCAACCTTCGGACCACGAATTATTAGTTGAGTGCTGGGCTCATTGACACCTCGCGTTTCTCCACCTTTTGTATCCCCAGTGATTGCTTCATCATAACCATCTACTAAAATGACCGTGTAACCGGACAAAACAGCTAATAACAATTTATCCCACTCTGAAACTACGGTGACTTTTTCAACCGAATGGGCATGACCTTTAATAAAATCAAAACTATTGACTACACTTGATTCCTGGGTCATCTTTTCAATAGAAGCTTCAACTTTCAATGCCCCCGAAACAAATTCATTCACGTTTTTTTCATTTACTAACCCACTTATATAAATCGCTGCAGTTTTTATTAAAGGTTCTCCGCCCATCTCAAAATGGCGAATAACTAAATCACTGCTATCGCCTAGGTCCTGCTTCAAATGATTTATATTCACTAATAAGTTTTTATCCAGAGAATTTTTACCTTCATTAGAGGTTTCTTGCTCTTTTCTCTTTCTTCCTTGCATTCTTTCCTTAAATCTATTCCAAATATTCATCGGGACCCCTCACCACAAGACTTATTGTTTCTATCATGGCCAGGGGAAATGACTTATAAACGTATGGTCTGTTACTATGCTAGTGATAGGGGGAAAGGCTAAACTTCGGAGAACCGTCGAGTTCACAATTAACCTAGGGGATACTTCACGCAATTAACAACTATTTAGATGACAATGTTATCTAAATCATAATGGAATATGACAGAAGGATGTTGGATAGGACTTTAGCTTTCTAAAGAACTTTTACTTTTACAAAAAATAAAATGATCTTATTCATCATTCGCCTAAATGCGAATGAAATGGCAAGAAAGAATAAAAAGGTACTTCTCAACTAGGAGAAGTACCTTTTTGATTTTGCTTATAAATGCCTGATTATTGGACGATCTCCATTTGTAACTCCAAGTCTTTTACTTTTGCTTGAGGCAAGAGGATTTTCTCAAAGTTAAAGTCATTCAGCTCCATCCCTTTTTTTACCTTATTAGGTAAGTCTGGGTTGGCTAAAGCGCTTGTCCCTAAGGAGATGAAATCTGCATACTCATCCTTTAATAATTTTTCAGCCTTATCAGGATCCCCTAATTTACCATTCGCAATGACAGGAAGTTTTCCATAGTCTCTTGCAGCCTGAGCCAACGTTCGTGAATCCTCTCCGAATGCAGGATGTGTCGCGTCTCCATCGGTGACGTGAATATAGTCTAAAGAAGTCTCGCCAAGTTGGGAGAAGATATATTCTGCTTCTTTTTCCCCTTCCGCCCATTTATGGTCTGGGTCAGCCACTTTAATTTGTGAGATACGAATACCGACAATGTAATCTGAACCTACGGCTTCTCGGATATTTTGAATAATCTCAAGAATAATTCGTAATCTGTTTTCTTTAGAGCCACCATATGGGTCTTCCCGATGATTTAGATAGTCTGTTAAGAATTGGTCTAATAAATAACCATTTGCTCCATGGATTTCAATGCCATCGAATCCGGCTTCTTTTGCACGAATTGCACTTTGAGCAAATGCGTCTTTCACTTGTTCGATATCTTGTTCAGTCATCGCTTTAGGAGTTTGGAATGGTCCGGATCCACCATAGAATCCTAGTTGTTCACCCTTCGGAGGAATATCGGAAGGGGCAATGGTTTCATTCGTGTACGCATTCCCTTGACTCTGTCCACCCGCATGCATGAGTTGGGCAAGGATTAGAGAGTCATGTTTATGAACGGCATCTACTACAGGTTTCCATGCCTGGACATGATCTTCTCTTACTAGTCCCGGTTGATCATTATAACCCTGGCTGTAACGTTCGTCTAAATAAATGCCTTCTGAAATAATGGCGCTGAAGCCGCCTTTAGCATAACGCTCGTAATATTTTTTCATCGTCTCATTGGCTCGACCATCTTCTTCTGCACTTATGCGGGTCATTGGAGCGACGACGCAGCGGTTCTTAAATGTTTTATTTTTTAACCTTGTATTTGAAAAAAGCTTTTCTTGATTCAACCTATCCACCCTTTCTTATAGATAACTTAGACGTATGATAACATGGGGTAAATCTCGAATTCAGTCTTTTTGCTTACTCTCAAACGAGACGTGTCTTGTTTGTTTTACTGGAAGTATGTGTGATTTTACTTAAACAACAGCCGCTCAACAAGATTCGCCTATGGTTTCCTAACAAATGGATCAATGTGTGAGAAGGTTGAAAAATACCGTCAGCTTCAAAGTATTATTTTCCTTTAGGAAGGGGAAATATGTTGTAGAAGAAGTATCGATAGGGAAAGGGTTCAAAATTGCTTGAGGATCAATGGGGAGAAATAAGTGTAAACAAAATCCTTTATCTTGAATGGAGTATAAAAAAAGAGGAATTCTTAGAGGACTTTAATTTTATAGAGGGAGAGGCAATAAACCATGATGAAGGTTCTTCCGTTGTTAAGTACCTTATGTATTTTGACAAGTGCAGCTTTTGTTGCCTTAGGTTGGTATTTTATTTTAAAAGGAAAACGATTATGGCATCAAAGAATGATGACGATTGCTGCAATGTTGGCTGTATTATTTTTGATGATTTATCTTTCCAGAACCATTTTTATTGGAAATACATCATTTGGCGGGCCGGATAGTGTAAAGACTTACTATACCATGTTCCTTATTTTTCATATTTTTTTAGCGGTCTCAGGACTTTTTTTGGGTGTAGTAACCATAACTTTTGCTTGGAGAGGAAAGTTTATACGACATAAAAGGATAGGCCCAGTAACAGCTGTGATATGGTTTTGTTCTGCAGCCACAGGGGTTTTGGTCTACCTGATTCTTTATATCTTTTGGGAACCTGGCCCGACAACAAGTGTGTGGAAGGCCATTTTAGGTTTGTAATGGTATTAAAACTTTTACCTCCATACATAATTCACCTCCTTTAAGAAAAGCTAAATGACATACGGAGGTGTCATGTATGAGTAAGTCTCTTCCAAACAATAAGCAATGGGACACTGAACGTTCTAGCATACCGCAATCTTCATCTCTCGAGACAAATCTTTCTATGTTAAAAGAAACCTTTGATGTATGTGATGATATCGTTTTTCAACAAGCACAGTTCGGTAATCAATCGGGATGTTTAGTTTATCTGTCTGAAATGATTAACAAGGAGACATTAATTGAAATTGAGCAAGGTCTCTCTTCTTTAATACCTCAAAACCAACAGGAATCAAAGGAATCTGTTATTACGCTTATTCATCGGCACTATCCATTTCAAAGTGAAAATGAAACGCAAGATCTTGCAATCATTGTTAAAAAAATCTTGTCTGGACATATCATTCTTCTTGTCGATGGAATAGAGCAAGTGTTTTTATTCTCTTCGGACAATCAAACCAATAGAACATGGACGGAATCAGATAGGGAACGCACCGTCCGTGGCCCTCAAGCAGGTTTTAGTGAAAGCATTCAAACAAATTTGAAGTTAATCCGCCAGAAAATACAAAATCCTAATTTAAAGGTTCGATATGTAACTCTTGGAAAACAAACCAATACGAAAATCAGTGTAGTATATATGGAGGGAATCGCTGATGAGGAAATCGTCCATGAGGTACATCAGCGATTATCGAACATTGACATTGACGGTGTTTTGGACAGCCATTATGTAGAATCGATGATCAAGGATTCTCCCCGTTCGCCTTTTCCGACTGTTTTTAATACCGCACGTCCTGATCGTGTCTGTGGCGGGTTATTAGATGGTAAAGTGGCGGTCCTTATCGATGGTACGCCTTCTGCTTTAACGGCCCCTGCTATGTTTGTTGAGTTCCTTCATTCCAGTGAAGATTATTATGATACCTCTTTAATTTCGACTATTATTCGCTGGGTCCGCTTTTTGGGGCTTTTTGTTACTTTAATTCTTCCGGCCTTTTATGTGGGGATGATCATGTACCATCAGGACTTATTACAATCCCCTTTCTTAATGCGTATTGTGGCCAATCGAGAAGCCTTACCGTATCCAGCTTTAGTTGAAGCTCTTTTTATGCTGCTGACGTATGAATTACTTCGTGAAGCAGGGTTACGAATGCCGAAAATATTCGGTGGTCCTGTGGTAACTATTTTGGGACTCGTGCTTATAGGTCAGGCTGCTGTACAGGCAGGAATTGTTGGCCCTGTTATGGCTATTGTTGTTTCGGTAACAGCGTTAACGGCCTTTATTTTACCGAATTATGAATTCCATCAGGTTATCCGCTTTTGCGGGATTCCATTACTTTTATTGGCAGGATTTTTCGGTTTTATGGGGATTATTGTTGGTCTGATGTTTGGGTTAACCCATCTTGTCAGCCTGCGTTCCTTTGGTGTCCCTTACTTCTCTCCCGTTTCTCCTGCAAGAAAAGAAGGATGGAAAGATGTGTTCATAAGGGCACCATGGTGGGCCATGGAGACACGTGCTCCGGGAATCGGAGTGGAGAATATGAACCGTTCAGGTGAAAATAATAGCGCTACCCCTCCCAAAACCGGCAAGGAGAATCGAGATGAAGAAAATGAAGGCTAATAAACGGATTCGTCTATTCCATTCGATGATACTGCTTGTTGCTCTTTTAACCCTTACTGGGTGTTGGAGTTCAGATGAAATCAATAATCTATCCACGATCACCCTCATCGGAATAGATGAAAATGATACCGGAGAAGTGGAGGTCACAGCAGTTATCGTCAAACCGCATACCCTTTTTGCTGAAACCGCTGTTGATGGCAGTGAACAAAGCAAATTTCTGATTGAAACCACAACAGGTGAGAGCATTTTTGACGCGGTTAGTGATTTATCAAGCACGACTTCAGAGAGAATTTATTTTGGGCATGTCAATGCGATTGTGTTTGGAGAGCGAGCAGCACGCAAAAGAATGGTATCTTCCTTAGATTTCTTTAAAAGAGAAACTGATTTTCGGCCTAATACTAATGTATTGGTGGCCCGAGGAAAGGCATCCCAATTGGTTCAAGCAACGCCTCACCTTAACGTGACATTAGGAATGGAATTGGAAGACTTGGTGCTTTCTAATAAATATTCGGAAACGGATATGGTGGAGGATGTTACTCAATTTATGAAAGACCTTTCCAGTGATACCAAAGATCCGACAACAGGTATCATTAGTTCCGCAAAGCGACAAGGCGTCGATATTCATCTTACGGGGGCAAAAAATCATTCAGATACAAAAAAGAAAGAAGAAGAACCCTCAACAAACACGCAAGAAAATAGTCAACTACAAATACCCGAAGCCATCAGTTTAAAAGAAACCGCTGTGTTTAAGGACGGTAAACTTAAAGGTATTCTCGATGAACGGGAAACACGCGGAGCCTTATTGGTAAAAGGGAAACTTAAAAATGAGGTTGTGGTTTTGAGTTGCGGATCAAGCCCTGAGGAAACCATCAGCTTGAATATCACTAACTCAGCATCGAAACTTACTCCTCAATTCTCTGCAGGAGCTCCTCATATGGCTATAGGTATTCAAGTGGAAGCTGAAATTGGTCAATTGGCTTGTCCAGATTTTAATGTAGATCCCGGTCAAATCGACCGTTTAAACCAACAGCTTGAAAGCCTTGTTAAACAAGAAGTTACCCGTGTGCTGAACAAGGCTAAAAACCAATGGCAAACAGACATTTTTGGGTTTGGTCAAGAATTTTACCGAAAGTACCCGAAAGAGTGGAAGCAAATGGCTCCTGTTTGGAGAAATGGCATGCTTAAAAACATGAAAGTTGATCTCAGCGTCTCAGCAAATATATCACGTCACGGATTGCTCAAAGATCCTATAAAAGATAAGGAAGGAAAATAACAGATGGATCTTTTATTAAGTTTGCTTCTTATTATATTAATTGTGCTTACCACAGGTACACACGTCTACTTTGTATGGAAAAGACATCAAAGAAAAATGTTATGTGCGCAACTTGGGATCATCGGTCTTGCGATAATTTTAGGGGTGTGGACGATTTATGATCCTGCAAATCCTTCTATCTCCAAATGGTTAACTACATGGAGTCCCTTGAAGTAAATAAAACGGAGGTACCAATCATGATTGAAAAAGGAAGAATAAGTAATATTCAGGCAGCTATGCTGGCCATCACATCCTTAACGATCGTTGGCCATCTAATCTTGCTAACAGTGGTCTTCCAACACAGTAAACAGGATGCCTGGATTGCTGCTATAATGGGCACTATACTAGGGTTGGTTGGAATAATAACCTTAATTAAACTGTCTCAGCACTTTCCGGGTCTTACGTTAATTGAGATTTTATTTCAACACTTTTCATGGCCGGGAAAAATCATAGGTATCCTGTATCTGATTTATTTTTTTATCATGGTTACGTTAGGGGCACGATTGTTTGCGGAAGCTTACAAATTGATTTTTGAAGAGACACCGATGTGGGCGCTGGTTACCGTTATCGTGTTATTAACGACCTATATCGTGTACTTAGGGTTAGAAACCTTAGGTCGACTGAACCAAATCATGCTCCCTGTTTTAGTGATCATCGCGATAGCGGTCGTTTTCCTCACGATGGGCGAAAAAAAAGATTATACCAACTTGCTGCCAATAATGGGGAATGGAATGCTTCCTGTTACGCTCGGTTCTCTTTCAGTTATGGCTTGGTTTGGTGAATTTGTCATTTTGGGAATGGTTCTCCCTTATGTACAACAGCCAAAAAAAATTAGTTAAAACAGGGATAGGTGTCGCCCTAGTTACACTCATTTTCTTTCTTGGGCCGGTTACAGGTCCCATTGCTTTATTCGGTGCCGAACAAGCTGCAAAAATGGCCTTTCCAACGTTTTCTGAGGTCCGTTATATTGAATCAGGGGAAGTTATCAATCGTTTTGATGCGATCGCGGTTCTTTTTTGGACGGTCGGTTTAATGATTCGAATCGCTCTGTTTTTTTACGGGTTAAGCTTAGGATTAGCGCAAGCTTTAAGGCTAACTACATACCAGCCCTTGGTCATTCCATTAGCTTGGCTGATTGGGATATGCACTATTATATATGCTGCCAATTACGCGGAGCTTAATGAATTTCTCTTTAAATCCTACGTTCCCCTGAATATTTTGATGGGGGCTATCATTCCAACTTTACTACTTTTGGTTTCAAAAGTATTTTTCCGTAATAATAAAGGGGACATCCGTTAAGAGAATTGCTCCCCATTACATGATGTAAGAAAGAGCTTGAAATAGATATACTGTCATTCATTTTTTTATTTTATTCACCTTCCCAAAGTTTCAGGATATGAATGATTTTTTGGGGGTGAATGATAGAAATAACTTTAAATGACTAGGTATACCGGAAAAGTGTGCCATAACGTAAATAGGTAGAACTATATCCGGTGAGTTTTTATTAGACCATTCGAATGTGTTGTCCTGCCCTGCTAGTGTGCTATCATTTTAAAGACGATGATTGTTCGCCCTCCAAATATGGTGGGCGTTTTCTATTTCCGTGAAATAGGATGGCTTTTATTTTCAATGTGAGGGTGAACATTGATAGTGATTCATAGCTTGAAGTTTAGTGATCGTTTTTATATTTCATTAAATAGGGAGTCCTTCGAACATTATGATAATCAGGATGTGGTAGAAAATCATGCTTAAAAAAATAGCTGGATTCATAGTATTTATTTCAATATGTGCACTCCTATCGGGAAAAACGGCAATGGCAGAAGTGTATGAAGTTAAACCGGAGGATACACTTGCGACAATTTCAGATGAGTATGGAATCCCAGAAGATAAGATCGTGAATAAAAACAAATTGCTATCAACTGCTCTTTGGCCAGGGCAACAGTTGGAAATACCTAGTAAGTCTGGGTTTGATGAAATAAAAGCCCCTTTTTTGACTACGAGTAAACTTAGTAGTTCTTTACCTGAGTTATTCATCGGTCCGAGGGTTTCTTTAGCGAAATTAATTAGTAATTCTTTAGATAATGAAATGATTTATATGGGGAATACCGATAAGAAAAGGATCGCTCTTACTTTTGATGATGGTCCAGAAGATACCTATACGCCACAAATTTTAGAAATCTTAAAGCAAAAAAATGTGAAAGCTACATTCTTTGTGATGGGAGAACGTGTGACAGAGTATCCTGAACGATTGAAACAGATTCATGAGGAGGGTCACGTCATTGGGAATCACACATGGGATCACCCGCATTTGCCCGAATTATCGGATCAGCAAATGCATGAGAATATAAAGGCTACCAGCGCTGAAATTGAGAAGGTCACCGGGGTTAAGCCAGACTTGTTCCGACCACCATTTGGTGAAATAGAAGATCGACAAGCAGCCCTTTTAAGTGGGCAGGGCTACCGCTCCATTCTATGGACAGCCGATTCAAGAGACTGGGAAGGGCTGCCCGCTGAAGAGATTGTATCAAGAGTGAAGCAAGATGCTCGCCCTGGAGTTATAGCCCTTCAACATAACTACCATGCATCGGGGCCATTTGAAACGGTGGAAGCCTTGCCTCAAATCATTGATGAATTACGGGCAGAGGGCTATGAGTTTGTTACCGTTCCAAAACTCTTAGATGCAAAAGGTTCCCATTCAAAAATAAATGCTTTCCAAAAAATAAACGCAATGAATCATTAAGATACGTTTGGAAAAGCGTTCGATCTATGGTGTAGGGAAAACCTTCACTTACGAGCACTTATTTTAGTAGCCGAAGGTTGGGTGAGGTTTGTTACTTATTAAAGGAGTGTTCTTTTGGAAATATTAATCATGGTTTTTTTCATATTAAGTGTTACGTTTCCGGTGTTGCATTTATACCATTCTTTACCTTGGTTCCGTGAACCTAATGAAAGGTCTAATAACCGGGAGGCTGAACTGAAAAAGTGGATGATGGATCATGAGCAGGAAGATGAAAAGGGGATAAGTATTTTAGTTCCTTGTTTTAATGAAACGGGGATTTTAGAAACGTCAATAGAGAATATGAAATCGTTACCTTATTCTCAACTAGAGGTGCTCTATATCAATGATGGTTCAACAGATGATACATTGAGGTATTTAGATGAAATGCTGCAGCTGAAACCATGTAAACTGTCTACGGACGGGCAACTGTCTTATGAGCAGGTCAAAGAAACTTATCAATCTGAGCTTTACCCTAACATTTATGTTATAGATAAGGAAAATGGAGGAAAAGCCGATGCCTTAAATGCTGGTGTCGACTATTCCAGGAATGAAATTACGATCACATTAGATGCAGACACTATTTTGGAAGATATGGCATTACCTGCGGTCAACGACACTTTTAATGATGATGATGTGGTAGCTGCAGGGGGCATGGTTCATGTGTTGCAAGCAAAGTCCAAACATTCTTCGAATCGGTTGTCTTTACGTAAGACAAACATGTTGCTGCGCGTTCAAGTTCTGGATTTCCTAAAAGCCTTCTATATCTCAAAATTGTCACTGGTCCGCTTTAAAGGCTTGGCGGTGATCTCAGGTGCATTCGGTATTTTCAGAAAACAAGTGCTTCAGGATGTAGGGGGGTATCGAAAGACAATCGGAGAAGATATTGATATTACTCTGCGTATTCATGAATTTATAGCGAAACATAAAAATTTCAAAATCTGCTTTATCTCCGATGCTGTCGGTTATACTGAATTGCCTGAAACATGGAAGGACTTAACGAAGCAGCGTTTACGCTGGCAGAAGGCCTATATTGATTGTATTATTCATTTTCGATCCTTCTTTGGGAAGACGATATTTTCAAAAGCCGTCTCCTTTTTTTATGTATTTGAGGCATTCTTAATAGGTACCCTTGCTTCCTATATCATGACCGTAATCGTTATCGTAAATATGATAAATTCACCTCAAGATTTATTTTTGAGTTATGTGTTTTTCTATATGTTCTGGATATTTCTATTCGGGGTGATCTATGATGTGGTAGCGATTAAGCAAGGGAAGCATTACGGGTTTACATTTAACCGGAAAGATGGATTCCGTCTATTTTCTGTCGTCATTTTTGATATTTTCGTTTATCGATTTGTCACTATGTATTTTGTCATGTACGGGAGTATTTCCTATTTCTTCAACAAAAAATGGAACAAAGTTTCTCGGACAGGGCGGAAATATCATCATAAGGACAGTAAAAATGCGGCTTAAGCAAGGGAACACACCAACTACAAAGACAGGTTATAGGCTTGATAGTGGAGGACTGGTTAATGGGTAAAAAAGTTGTGCTTTTTATTTTAACCGCTTGTACAGTGTTAATTTTAGGGATCATCAGTTATGTCTTTCAGTTTACTACTACGACCACCTCGAATATTGTTAAAGAGATCGACAGAAATGGGAAATTCGGAGATCGACAGGAAGAAATCAGCCTTATGGATGGGGATCCGGTATCTGTGTTAGTCATGGGGATGGATACGCGAGCAGGAAAACAAGGTGGACAGACGGATACATTAGTACTATTGACCATTAACCCTGACTCCAAGTCCGTTAAAATGGTTAGTATTCCTCGCGATACGTATACAAAGATTGAAGGAGGAATAGACAAAATCAATAGTGCTTATGGGATTGGAAATGTAGAGATGACCATGAATTCTGTTGAAAATCTTTTAAATGTTCCGGTTGATTATTATATAGAAATAGATATGAAAGGCTTCACAGGGATTGTTGATTCTCTAGGTGGAGTGGAAGTAAACAATGATTTTGAGTTTCGCACGGATCATTCAGATTTCACGGATGAAAATGTCCACTTTCCTAAAGGGAAACTTACGTTGGATGGGAAAGAAGCTTTATTGTATGCTCGAATGAGGAAGCTGGATCCAAGAGGAGACTTTGGTCGGCAAAAACGCCAGCGGCAAGTCATAGAATCTATATTGCATAAAGGATCCAATCTATCTTCTGTTACAAAATTTGGCGAAATAGCTCAAGTGGTTGGAAAAAATGTAAACACAAACTTCAATCTTTTTGAACTTTGGATGCTTCAATCAAATTATAAAGAAGCGCAAGAAAATATAACCAGTTATGAAATCGCCGGAGAAGATAAAACGATAAAGGGAACGTACTATTATATGCCCGATAAGAAAGAACTCGATAGAATTTCTACGGCCATGAAAAATCATTTAGAGATGAATGATCAGGATCCATATGCTGGAGAAGAAAAGAAACAAGATTCTGAGTCAAGAGAATCCAAAGAAGGAACATCAGAAGAAGCGGAAGAAATGGATGGAGAAGAATCCCGTAACGATCAAGAAGAATCGAATGAAGATAAAGAAAAAGAAGAGACAGATTCAATAAAGGGAGAAAACTCGAAGGGAGCGGAAGAAAGAAATACAGAGGGTTCTCAGGAAAAGCATGATCCACCCAATGAACAAAAGGAAACGGAAACCTTTGATTCAGAGGAAAAACCCGTTGAGAATAGCGGGGATCCGAATGTCGCTCAGGTCATTACCAAAAATTGGTCCCCAGTACCTACAAGCCAGGAGAACTATTCAGGAGTAAGTTTTGAAAAAGGTTCTCTCGATTGGGAAGAAATGACTGCAGCTATTTCAAAAGGGGCAGGATTACAGAAAAATGATATGATTGTATGGTGGGTAAGCGGGGAAGGTTTAAAGAAAGTGATTGGTACAGTGACTGATAAAGCACAAACCAATAACTATCGTGTTTATGTTTCATGGGTAGATGGTGCAGGATACAAACCGACCAAAGTAGAAGTCCTTCATGAGAATGATCAGAAACGGTAAGGTACAGACTTAGATAAGGTAGTTTTTACAAGGGATAGTCTGGGAATTTATTCCTGCCTTTTGGAGAAGAATGCCCTCTCCTGGTCATTACCCCTATTCGCTTGTGTGCTCTAAATTTAATAGTACTGGAATTTCAATAAAAAACTTCTCCATAGTCCAAAGAACTATGGAGAAGTTTTTTATTGGATAGGTTGCTTGAAGAGGGACTAAAAACGGATTTTTTTGAAATTTAACAATATTTAATCTTTACACGATCGATTATCATGTTGTATAGTTATCATACAAATCATGATAACGCTTTCTTTTTCGAGTGTTAAGGAGGTATGAAATTGTCTGCATGGGATTTAGCCATTGATGTAGGACTTATTTCGGTTTTATTGTTATTTGGTGTCGTATTACGGGCAAAGGTGAAAATGGTCCAAAAATTATTTATCCCCGCTAGTATCATTGCTGGAATTGCAGGATTGATCTTAGGGCCGAATGGATTTGATTTGCTCCCTTTTTCCGAGTTGGTTAGTGCCTATCCAACTGTCCTGATTGCCGTGATTTTTGGAGCAATACCGATAGGAGCGGCAAAGGTGAACTGGAAACAAACTTTTGGACGAGTAAGAAACATGTGGGTGTACTCGATGCTTCTTACGATGCTTATGTGGGGTGGGGGAGCTGCGATTGCCTACATACTTTTAGCGAATATTTGGGATATCCCTACTGGGTTTGGCTTAATTCTTGGTGCAGGATTCCTCGGAGGACATGGGACAGCTGCGGCTGTAGGTGAAGCTTTCAGCGGTCTAGGCTGGGAAGAAGCCACAGCACTCGGCTACACATCCGCTACCATTGGTTTGATTTGTGCTATTCTTGGCGGTCTGCTGCTCATTAAGGTGAACGCACGCAAAAACCAAACGAATTTTATTTCAGATTTTGGAGAATTACCGAATGAATTACGAACAGGTCTAGTCCCTTATAAACTTCGTAAGTCATCAGGTAGTGATACCGTTTCGAGCAATACGGTAGATCCTTTATTTTTTCACATTGCTATCCTCGCTGTAGTCGTCATGATCAGTTATTTTTTACAAACAGGGGTGGAAGCATTATTTCCGCAAATCAGCATCCCGTTGTTAAGCCTTTCATTTGTTGTCGGGTTATTAGTGCAATTGACATTAAATGCTACTAAGGCAAACGATTATGTGGACAAAAGGGTGATTGACCGCTTGAGCGGAACCGCCACGGATTTAATTGTCGCCTTTGGGATTACCTCTATTAATCTTGCTGTTGTAGCTGCTTACGCCTGGCCTCTTATAGCCCTATTTCTTTTTGGTGTCATATGGGCGTACTGTATTTTCCATTTTATTGCACCACGTGTCTTCCATCGCCATTGGTTTGAAAATGCTATTTTTGGCTGGGGATGGAGTACAGGAACAGTCGCAATGGGGATTGCTTTGTTGCGAATTGTAGATCCAAAAACCAAAAGTACAACCTTAGACGACTATGCTTTAGGATATGTAGGAATGGTGCCTGTCGAAATTCTGATCATTACTTTCGGTCCAATAATGATGATGGCAGGGGCTGGAGGCCTATTCTCCCTGATTTTATTAGGAGCAAGTGCCATACTGATAATCATTGCTGCGAAGTCAGGTTGGCTGAATTCTGTTCAGAAGGCCAACAATTTCAGGAGTGATTCTAATGTCTCGTAAGGAGAGAGGGATAAACTTATATGAAAATAGAACGAAAAAAAGTGTCCATGCAAGTATTTGATCGTATCAAAGAATACATCCATGAAGAGAAAATGAAACCTGGTGATCGATTGCCTACAGAAAAGCAGCTTTCAGAGATGTTTGGTGTCAGTCGTACGCCAGTCCGAGAAGCCCTGAGTGTGCTGGAGGCGAGCGGGCTAACTGTTTCCAAACAAGGAGGCGGAAGTATTGTACAAGAGACTTCTTTGACAAATTTAATAGAAGAAACACAATTCGAATTTGTAGATTCAAAGGAAGTATTGAACCTTCTGGAGACCCGTATCATTCTTGAAACAGAAGCTGCCCGATTGGCTGCCGAACGTGGAACCCCTGATGATAAATCACAAATTAAGCGAAATTTGGAAGAGATTCGCAAGGCTCAGGATGATAACAGGGTAGGGTATAAAGAGGATATT
This sequence comes from Halobacillus karajensis, assembly GCF_900108515.1. Lineage (GTDB taxonomy): Bacteria > Bacillota > Bacilli > Bacillales > Halobacillaceae > Halobacillus > Halobacillus karajensis. The sequence goes on from NZ_FNWW01000008.1 coordinate 80,992, forward strand.
GCCTTTCACAACGCTATTGCAAAAGCTTCTCAAAATCCAATACTCGTGCATAGCGTTGAAAATCTAACCACTCTGTATGAGAAAGCTATCCGTTTTTCGCTGAAGAAGAATATGGGAGTCTCAGAAAAGCGTGCTCAGGTGCTTAGTGAGCACGAACGGATCTATACGGCTATCCGAATGGGGAATGGAGACCAAGCCAAAGATGAAATGGATCAACATTTAAGGAATGCATGTAAAAAATTCAAACATTCATTTGATCAAGCATTAAATTCTTAATATAAAGGGAGAGACAACAAATGATCGAAAAATCGATTCAATTTTATAGTGAAGGTTATAAGCTAAAGGGCGTATTGTATTTTCCGGATGATTATGAGAGTGAAAAAAAGTATCCAGCTATTATTGCGAACTCTGGGTATCAAGGAGTAAATGAATTTTATCCAAGAATGTTTGCCCAAGCTCTTACGCAAAAAGGATATGTTTGTTTCGGTTTCGATTATCGCGGTTTTGCTGATAGCGAAGGGGATCCTGCTCGTGTCATTCTAGAAGAACAGGTAGCGGATATTCGTAATGCATTGACTTTCTTACGTACACAAAGTGAAGTCGATCATGAACGAATTGGTCTCATTGGATGGGGAATGGGCGGATCTAATGTGGTCCGTGTAGCGGAGAAAGAGGATGTTCCAGCTGTTGCTGCTTTAAACGGGTTTTATAATGGGGAACGTTGGTTGAAAACCATCCATTCCTATGAAGATTGGTTGAGAGTGTTAGAAGTGGTGTATGAAGATCGAATACGACGTGTGACCACTGGAGAATCCAAGCCGGCAGACCCGTTTTTACATTATCCTTTAGATGCTCCTACACGTGATTATGTAGAAAAAGAATTGGCTTCTAAGAAAGGGTTTGGAGGGAAGACCCGTATTCAATTTACGGACTCGATTCTTGAATTAGATACGGAGAGGGCCGCTAAAAATTTAGGCGACACCTCACTGTTTGTAGCTCATGGAAAAAATAATGTCCTCCACCCGGTGGAAGAATCTCTTTCTTTATATAATAGTGCGACATGTTCAAAGGTTTATTACGAGATAAACGGTATGCATAACGATTTCATGTACAGTGATCACCCTGAATTCCAGGCATTAGTGGAAGAACTCTATCTGTTTTTTGAAGAGGTACTTAGTTATGAATTATCTAAGTGAAGCACAAAGCCTCTATCATCCATTACTCAAGGGAGCTTATGAACTTCATGTTCATAGCTCTCCTAGTGCTTTTCCAAGGAAACAGACGGATTGGGAACTCGTTGAGGAAGCAAAGGAAGCTGGCATGAAAGGGCTAGTGATTAAAGCTCATGAGGGGGCTACCTATGATCGAGCTGCCCTTATTCGTCAGCAAATGCCCGATATGAACGTGTATGGAGGTTTAGTTTGTAATCTTTTTACCGGGGGATTGTCTTCTCATTCTGTAGATATGGCTTTACGCATGGGAGCAAAAGTCATTTGGATGCCTACGATTTCGGCAGAACAGCACGCTAAGTATTTTGCTGAATATCGTCAGGAACGTTTTTTCAACAGTGAAACATCCCTGGATGATTCTAGCTCCAATTTAACCATTTTGAATGAAAAGAACAAAGTAAAAGATGAAGTAAAGAAAATCTTGTATCTCATAGCATCTTATGATGCCATACTTGCTACGGGACATCTTTCCCCCTATGAAGTAGATATTTTGGTAGAAGAAGCACGAGCATTTGGAGTCAAGCGCATTTTAATACAACATGCCGATTTAGGCATTGCTAAGATTCCCATGGATTTGCAGGAAAAATTAGCTGGCCAAGGATGCTACATTGAAAAATGTTATTTAGCTTGTGGGGAAGATTTTAATAATATTACGGTTCCTCAGATGGCCGATTCTATTCAAACGCTGGGGTCTGAGTCTTGTATTCTAGTTACGGACTACGGGCAGCCCCACAATCCACCCCCCGTACAGGGATTAAGTGAATTTGTCACTGAGTTAATAAATGAAGGAATAAGTGAAGAGATGATAAGAGAGATGATAACAACGAACCCTGAATCGTTATTATTTTAGTGAAATGATGATGAAAAGGAGCGCAAATAAGTGAGTAATTGGATGGAAGCTCTAAAAAAAGAAATCCCCGATCATCAAATCATGACTGGGATTGCAGATCGATATAGTTATAGCTTTGATGCTTCCTTCGGTGAACATCTTCCTGACGCAGCTATTCAAGCAAAAAGTAAGCAGGAAGTCGTCCATATCGTGAAAGTAGCCAATCAATTCAATATCCCTATTTATCCTCGTGGACAAGGGACATGTTTAAGCGGCGGTCCCCTGCCAGTCTGCGGTGGAATTGTACTTGATCTTTCACAATGGCCAGAACAAATCGATATGAATGCGGACGATTTGACTGTTCAAGTATCCCCTAGTGTTCTTACTGCTCGGATAAACGAAGAAGCTGAAAAACACGGCCTTATGTATGCACCAGACCCGAGCAGTGCCCATGTAGCGACGATAGGCGGGAATCTTGCTGAAAATTCAGGGGGGCCGCGCGGTCTAAAATACGGGGTGACCAAAGACTTCGTATTAGGTCTTGAACTTGTGACTCCTGAAGGGGAAGTGATTCGCACAGGGGGACAAACGATTAAAAATGTGACAGGGTTTGACCTGACGAAGCTGATCGTAGGTTCTGAGGGTACGCTTGGTGTCATCACGGAAGCGACGTTGAAGCTTGTGCCAAAGCCCCCAGCCGTTCAAACCATAATGGTCGAGTTTAATGATGTACGTACCGCTGGAAAGGCTATATCACGCACATTGACTTCTGGTATACTCCCTTCAAAAATGGAGTTTATGGATCAAGCATGTATCCAAGCAGTCGAAAATTTCAAACCATCTGGCCTTCCTGTTGATGCAGAAGCGATTGTCATCATTGAGTTAGATGGACACCTAGAAACGCTCAATGTGGAAACGATCTTGGTCGAAAATATTATGCTGGAAATCGGAGCCGCAAATGTCAGCATTCCTGCTACAAGCGAAGATGCTGCTAGGATTTGGCATGCGAGAAAGCAGGTATCTCCTGCAATTGCTAAAATCAAGCCGACAAAGGTTTCGGAGGACGCAACTGTGCCGCGAAGTAAAATTCCTGACATGATGGATCGCCTTCATATCATTAAAGAAAAATACCAGGTGGAGGTGGTTGTGTTCGGCCATGCAGGTGACGGCAATCTCCATCCTAACATTTTATGTGATAAGCGTGATCAAGAAGAGATGGCTCGCGTCGAACAAGCGGTTGAAGAAATTTTTCAGGCAGCCATTGACCTTGGCGGAACATTATCTGGCGAGCATGGGATCGGTACAATGAAAGCTCCGTTTATGGAACAGGAGTTGGGGACGGTAGGATTAGAAATGATGAAGCGGATAAAGGATAGCTGGGACCCGAAAGGAATTATGAATCCGGGAAAAATATTCCCTGAAAAAGGTCAAAAGCTGGTGTTGCGAAATGGGTGAACTTCAAACCTTACAACAGAAAATCAACTATGATAAGACCTTTGACTGTGTCCAATGTGGTTATTGTCTACCCGCCTGTCCAACATATGAAACGTTGGAGAAAGAGACTCATTCACCAAGAGGGCGCATCAATTTGGTCAAAATGGTGGCAGAAGGGAAAGCATCGGTAGAGGATTTGGAAAAACCTATGGAAAAGTGTCTGGGGTGTATGGCCTGCACAACTGTTTGTCCAACCAATGTCCAATATGGACAAATATTAGAAGGTGCAAAAGAAGTCATCGAAGACCATCGAGTAAAATCGGCATCCCGAAATAGAATAGAAGATTTTCTTTTCGGTTCCTTTTTCCCTTCCGAAAAATGGATGAACACCCTTGGAAATTTAACCTGGTTTTATCAAAGGACGGGAATCCAGGCCTTGGCCAATATCTCGCGTCTGACAAAATTAGCCCCACTCCATTTGGATAAATTTGAAAAAGTGATTCCGAAGCAGCCTTCTCCAAAAGAACGGGCTCAACGCATGAAACGTTATATACGGAAAAGGCCAGCGCAAGCAAAGGTAGCCTTCTTTACGGGGTGTGTGATGGATGGTGTATTCTTCCAAACCAATCAGAATACGCTGGAATTACTGTTGCGGTTCGGTTTTGAAGTTGTGATTCCTGAACAGCAAACCTGTTGTGGTGCGCTGCATGCACATTCCGGGAAAGTGAATGATTCTATCGATCTTGCTAAACGGAACATTGTAGCTTTTGAGGAAGAAGAGGTCGATTATATTGTCAACAATGCAGGGGGATGCGGTGCCCGTATGGTCGAGTATCATCATTTGTTTAAAGAGGGAACTTCCTGGCATAAGCGAGCTAAACAATTTGTCTCCAAAATCAGAGATATTTCGGAAGTTCTTGTCGAGGCTGACGGCATGTTTTTCAATAAATCTGTTGATAAAACAGTAACCTATCAACCCTCCTGCCATATGACTAACGTCCAAAAGGTGAAAACTCCACCGCTTCAATTAATGAAAAAGGTTCCCGGCGTGAAGTTGAAAGAATTAGCCCGCCCTGATTTTTGCTGCGGATCAGCTGGAATCTATAATATTGTGAATTACGAAGACTCTATGGATATATTAGATTTGAAAATGAACGATGTATGCGGAACCGGTTCAGAATCGGTGGTAACTACAAACCCTGGATGTCTATTGCAGATGAAGCTGGGAATAGAACGAGAGGGTGTTTCCCACACCATGAATGCTGTGCATCTCGTTGACCTGCTTTTGGAGGCAGATCCTCAGCAACAATAAGGGTTTCGAATATTATTCTTTGAGGTGATAGGTTGAACTATAGAGGCTTTTTTGTTGTTTTGTTTCTTTTATCCTTGGTTTTACTTCCTTTTCAGACAAATGCGGTTACAACGAAGGTAGTTGAAATAAACGATCAGAAACAAGAAGAAGGGGTCGATCATTCACCGATTAAAGTTGCTTCGATTCAATATAATCCTACATCCAAAAAACCTAATAAAAATATAAAGGAACTGTATAGAGAATTTGAAAAAGCCTTTAAGAATGGGGCCAAATTAGCCGTAGCTCCAGAAATGGCGACCACAGGGTATATGTTTGAAAATCGCGAAGATATCGCCCCTTTTGTTGAGCAGATTCCCGGACCGACGACCAAAATATTCAGGAAGCTGGCCGCTGAATATGACAGTTACATCGTCTTCGGGATGCCCGAGAAAGACGCAGATTCCAATCTCTACTATAATTCGTCTGTGCTTATCGGGCCGGAAGGGTTAGTGGGGAAGTATCGGAAAATGCACCTGTGGGAAACCGATGCCTACTGGGCAGCTAGAGGGGATGCTGAGGTAGAAGTTTACGATACAGAACTTGGGAAAGTGGCAATGAATATATGTATGGATTCTGCTTACTATGAAACAGCGAGGACAGCGGCTGTCAAAGGGGCAGATATCTTAGCCTTTCCTACGAATTCGTCAGCCCAGACTATATCCGCTTTGCCTGCCAGAGCTCAACAAAATGGATTATATATCCTTAGTGCTAATCGATCGAATACAGAAAAAGGCTTTCATATGGTAGGGGCTAGTGCCATTTGGTCGCCCCATGGTGAAAAGTTGGCTGAAGCCCCTTATTCGCCTGATGCAGAAAACGATATAAACGAAACAAAAACCATTTATGGCTACGTGAATCCTGATCATTACCGAAATGAAAATAAAGAGATGTTAGGGGAAAGACGTCCTGAGCTTTATAAAGAATTAAGCCAATTTATTCAACCTTGGGACAGTAGAGCAAGCACAGAATCTCAAAGAGTGAATGCCATGGCCTTGCAGTATTCCCCGATTCTTGGAGATAAAAAGGCAAATCAAAAGAAGGTTCATAGGCTGATAGAAGAGGAGATTTCAAAAGCTAAGGATACTGATTTGATCGTCTTACCTGAGCTTTCTTTTACTGGGCCAGTCACAGGGAAAAGTATAAACACCATTTATTCCCTATCAGAAAGAGATAAAGGAAAAACTTTTAGTTTTATGTCGAAGCTAGCAAAGAAACATAAGGTCAATATCGTTTATGGAGTGATTGAAAGAGAAAATAACCAATTATACAATTCAGCCATATTATTAAATGAAAAAGGTGAATGGAAAGGGAAGTATCGTAAAACTCATCTTGATAATGAAGAAAAACGCTGGGCAACACCCGGGGACAGCCTGCCTGTATTTAATGTAGAAGGTCTCGGTAAAATAGGTCTATTAATAGGGGATGATGTTCGGTTTCCTGAATCATCCGGAGTGTTAAGTAGTAAAAGGGCGGACATGATTGCGGTGCCCGTATCTTGGAGTGGAGAATATAGTGGCTATATGGAAATTAACCCAAATCTCTCGGAAAACCAATACCCGGATAACGCAGTTGTGCTTTGGGATGCTGTGGCGATAGGAGCACAGGCCTATACGATTTTCGCTAATTTTGTTGGATCAGAACAGGGGTTTAAAGGAAGCAGCGGCCTGTATACATTAGACCCATTATACGGTTTGGACCAGCCTGTAACAGGCTCCTCCAAACATGAAGAAGCGGTCACTTTTGAATTGAATACGATACAAGCGGAACATTGGTTTAATCAAGAGAAACTATTGCAGTCAAGGCATCCTCTCTACTATGAACCATTGATTCAAAACCAAAACATCATTCAAAATTCAGCGGAAGCCAAATGAGAATTTCGGTATGTCCCAAAGCAAGCCAGCTATTAAGAAGTAAAATCGCCATGTGACCGAATCACATGGCGATTTTACTTTATTTTCAATGCTTCTTAATGTATGGAATGATTTTCCTTAAATTCTTTAACGTGAGGCCGTTCCGAAGGGGCTTGTTTGTCTTATCTCCATTATATTCTTAGATTGACCATAAAAAGAGCCCTATCAAACCTTATAAGTTGATTAGGTTTGATAGGGGGAATATCACTTTTAATTCGAAAACTGATTGATAACACCCGAGGAAATAGCTTTGGCTACTCTATTTGTATAATCATTGCTTTGTATGGCCCTTAAATCTGAAGAGGTGGAAAGAAAACCTAACTCCAGTAGGACTGAATGTCCTATGTTTTCCCTTAGGACGTGAAAGTTCCCAAATTGTACGCCATCATTTTCCAAGGGAACTTTTTGGGATAGTTGATGTTGGATATTAGTAGCAAGTTCCTTGCCAGAGTCATGATAATAGAAGGAACTCATCCCTTCGGCGTACGGGGTATCGGCAGAATTAAAATGAATACTAATAAAAGCATCGGTGTGGTAAGAGCGAGTGATTTGTACACGATCCTGTAAAGAAAGATACCGGTCCCTTTCACGTGTCATTATCACAGTAGCTCCTGCCTGACGTAGTTCCTGTGCGATACGCTTTGTTGTTTTTAGAGTAGGATGCTTTTCAAACAGACCATTCAGTCCTATAGCACCAGGGTCATATCCCCCATGGCCCGCATCCAAAACAACGTTAACCCCTTTTAATGGTAGGTTAGAAGAAGGGGGTGTAAAGGAATTTGCTACTAACCAACCGGCAATCCACCCTACTTTCTCACCATTCCATCGAACTTTAAACCACTCGCCTTCTTCCGCGATCTTCTCTAATGAGTCTCCAGAAAAACTACTTCCGATAATGTCGTGGTTTTCGCTTGGTCCAGATCTTATGTAGGCACTCTCTACATCTACCATAACTTCCTCTGGAGAAGAAGTTTGAATACCTTGGGTTTTATATAGATATTGGGAAGCTACCCAGCCCTCTTTTCCTGCATGGTTAACATGTGCCCACCCATATCTTATTTCGTTTACTTTGACTACGGTGTTTTCCGAAAGGGAACCAGTAATAGGCGATTGGAAATCAGGCCCACTTCGTATATTTAGAGAGTGTACACCAACGCGATAGCTTTCCTCTTGCTGGGCGGATACATGAATTGATGTGGAGAAAAAGGTACAAGTTGCTAAAAATAGAACGAAAAATGGAATAAACCAACGGCTTCCTACACGATTATTTTCCAAAAACATAAAAACCTCCTCAGTCGCTGCTTCATTGTAATGGTTGATGACAAGTTTTTCAGGGATTGAACGACTTCTTTATTAAATAAGAAAAATCATGACCTTATTTATAATCTTTTAGATTCTGTAGTCGCTTCAGGGCAGGGGTTAAATCGCATCCATTTATCCAATTATCAATATAGATATCAAAACTAATTTGTGGTGCTGAAAAGGAGCGATTATTCGGTTCTTCTTCACCGTAGATACCGTAGGTATGGTAGACAAAAGTGACACCTAATTTTTCTAAGTATTCATCTGTTAATACCCTTTTAATTTCAACTCCTCCTCCTCCTAAAACTCCGTGGTATTTATCATCTGAATCCTCTTCATTATCTATTTGACCTAATGGTTATTCGTTCAAGAGACAAACGGGTTTCTTTCATACATTTCTTGGACATTTCTTAAAAATTTAATCCATGTACTAATCAAAAGAGGTAAACATCCTGGATCGCTTCTCCTATTTGAATTAAAACGGATAAGTATAAGAACTCTAGTGATTCTATAATAAAGAAGGTAAGGATAACGAACTTAACGGCTGTTCCTCATCCATTTGCGATCTCGCTCTTAGAGAATTTGGTTGGCCTTTGGTCCGAAATTCTCCGCTCTCTTTTTCAAAGGGGTCTGTGTTAAAATGTTCACTGATAATTGGGAGACGAATTTTGCGATATAGAACCCTGCCACTAGAAAAGAATAGCGGGAACAAAAATTAGTTGGTGCCATATTTAAGATCGTTTTTAGCATAGAGACAATGGGGTCTGATCAGGAGGATATTTCTAATGCTTGTAAGGCCATGGTTACTCATCTGCTCCATATGTCTACACCACCTTCCAATTATTTTATAGGAGCATAGCTGATAAGGAGGGGAATCTATGTTTAAAAACTCCTATATTTTAAAACTAACATCCTCTAAACTAAGGAAAAATAGTCAATCATAATAAAGGTTTAATATTCGACATCTATGTTGCTTTTTTTACATAAATGGAAAAATTCCACAGATCATACCCCGCTCCGCTGCAACAAAACATAAGACTCAGTCTTAAAGTTACACATATAAATAATTTTTTGCTCTAAATACAAAAAAAACAATATAGATTCCAAGATTTCCTTTAAAAGTGATGTTGGCCTTTGATTTTTTCTGCTAACATCGAGAAAATGAGGTGGTAAAGTCTATTATGGTGAACAATGAAGAGTTATTCCAGAATCTATTTAACAAAGAATTAGGAATTTTAAGAGGGTTAGGGGAGGAAAGTTTTGCTACCTTAGTTCACGAACAAGATCATTTCTTTAATGATTTATTTAATGGGTTATATACTTCAGCAAAGAGAAGATTTGAGTTAATGTTCGATATCATGGTTTTAGAAGAAGATGAAGAGGAACGCCTAAAGGATTTATATAAATATTTTATCTACATAGCTGGAGCATTTACAGATAAGTTCACGATTAAGTTTTCTTTTAGATGGAATATCATAGCTACTTCTACTTCCTTAATGAAAGTCATCGACCGCTGGGAGACGGAAGATGACTATAGGGAAGGGATGGATTTTATAATCCACACGTTTATGAATGCCATAAATTCCAGGGACACAGAACCTTCTCTCCATCCCCATGTCTTGAGGTTCATGACCTATGTGAAGGAAAACATCTATACAAATTTAAACCTTTACACCATTAGTAAAGATTTAAATCTTTCTTGTGGTCACTTATCCCGATTGGTGAACAAAGAACTTAATTCCACCATCCCTTCTTATATAGCCAATAAGAAAATGGAATGCGCTGCGAAACATTTAAGAGATACGGAATTACCGATAAGTGAAATCTCAGAGATGTTAGGGTACACAAGTACAAGTTATTTTACGACATTATTTAAAAATAGATTTGATATCACACCTTCTCATTATCGTATAAAAGCTTTATATGAGTATCGGCTCTAGGGTATAAAGTTGAAAAAGCGGAATTAAAAAAAGCCCTCAAAAGTAATTTGGACCTTTTGAGGGCTTTTTTTATCTAAAATCATCAGGATGGCTCGGAGAAAAGGATTGGTCATCTTTATATTTATAATCGTCCGGTTAGAAATGGAGATTCTCCATTTCTGAAGCTCCAATCTGCATCCCCATTATTCGTTATAGATACCATGAGGTCTTCAGGGGAGATATAGCAACGTTCTTCAAGATAGATGTTAAATTTCGATAAAGCTTTTCTTTTTGTTTTCTGTTCTAGGTCGACTTGTTAAGGAAATTACTATTGCATCCTTGCTCCGCTCAAATCCAAGGCCTGTGTCTTGGATGATCATCTCATGGGCTGGGTGCTAATGGACAATTTGATAACGGTCACTGTCTGGACCTTCGAAAGCTTCTACCATCCCTGCATGTGAAGCGTCTAATAAATCTTGCACTTCTTTTAAATTTATCAAGAATATATCATAAAATTGGAAAAATAAATACGATTTATCAAAAATAACGCAAAAAGTGGTGAAGTTTTGGTTGTATTTTGGTATTATAGAGTAAAAGAATTTATCCCATTATGATATGGATGAACGAAAAACACAAAGGATTGGGGTCATTTGAGATGATAAAAATTAAGCGAATTAATGAGCTGCTTCAGTATGTGCAAAAGATGGAAACAGTCTCACTGGATGATTTAGTCCAAGAATTTAATGTATCTAAAAACACGATTCGGAGGGATGTCCAAGAATTAGTGGACCAAGGGAAACTTAAAAAGGTTTATGGGGGAGTGTCAGCTAATAGATCTTCTACGGTACCTTATCATGATCGGAAGGTGCAAAACCAGGATGGGAAAATTAAGATTGCTGAAATGGCAGCGTCCTATGTAGAGGATGGAGATATTATTTTTCTAGATTCCGGTACAACAACAGTCGAGATGCTGGAATATATAAAGGATAAAAATCTGATAATCGTTACAAATAACCTTGATTTTACACTTGAAGCCACTCCTTACAGCAATCTAAGGATTTATTCAACGGGGGGGATGTATGAGAGGTCTACCAAGTCTTATGCAGGACTGGAAAGTGCAGAAGCGGTGAAAAGTTATAATTTTAGTAAAGCATTTATGGCTTCTACAGGTATTTCTTTAACGAATGGAATAACGAATTCTTCACCACAAGAAACTCAAATTAAAAGCACGGTGGTCGAAAGAAGTGGAGAGGTTTTCCTTTTAGTAGATCATAGTAAGTTCGATCATTACTCATTAACTACTTATTGTGATATGGAAGATATCGATTACCTTGTCACAAATGAAAGGCCAGAAGATAAATACAAACAGTTTGCTGAAAAAAATAATGTAACGTTGATTTTTCCTTAAGCGTTAGGGGTTCAATAAATTTAAGGAGAAATATTCTGAAAACGGTTGACTGAAAACGACATTAATAATATGATTGAATCATAAATTAACAATAAGTTAACCAAAAGTTAACATTATAGGTGTCGTAAAGGGTGTTAATCTCTTATTTCAATCTATTTTAGGATAACTGTTGGGTAATTATTTTTGTAAGCGTTTATCGATAAAATTGGAACTAATGGAGGGATGAAAATGAGCCATTTGCTTAGAAAGCCCCAACATGTGATGAAATCTGAGGGTGTAACCATAGTTCACGACATTACAGGAGAGCAAACCAATTTAGAATATGTAGGGTTTAAAGTAGTGGACTTGGAAAGAGGTTCATTTTATGGTGAACAATTAAATGGTTTGGAGTGCTGTATTGTTGCACTAATCGGTAAAGTGAATATCCAAGAAGGAGAAGAAACCTTTGAGAATCTCGGTACCCGTGAAAGTGTGTTTGAGCAGAAGCCTACGGATAGTGTGTATGTCTCAAATAATCGTAACTTTAATGTGAAAGCGGTTACGGACGCTCGTATCGCTTTATGCTATTCTCCTTCTGAAGAACAGCTTCCCACGAAACTGATTAAAGCTGACTCAGTCGGTGTAGAGCATAGAGGAAAATACAACAATGAACGAAAAGTGCACAATATTCTTCCGGACGATGATCCTACAGCCAACAGTCTTCTCGTGGTTGAGGTTTATACAGAGAGCGGAAACTGGTCATCCTATCCACCGCATAAGCATGACCAAGATCATTTACCTGAAGAATCCTTTTTAGAGGAAACCTATTACCATGAGATGGATCCTCAGCAAGGTTTTGTGTTCCAGCGGGTGTACACGGATGATCGTTCATTAGATGAAACGATGACAGCGGAAAACGGGGATGTTGTTATTGTTCCCAAAGGTTATCATCCAGTAGGAGTGCCTGATGGATATACCTCTTATTATTTAAATGTAATGGCTGGACCTGTCCGGAAATGGAAGTTTAATAATGATAAAGACCACGAATGGATTGTCAATCGTGATTAAGAATCTATAAAAATATGAACCTAAAGAATGTAAAGGTGGACCGTATATGAAAGAAACGATTCGTTTAACAACCTCTCAAGCATTAATTAAATTTATAAATAATCAATATATCCATGTGGATGGAGAAGAATTTCCTTTTGTAGAAGGGATTTTTAATATTTTCGGTCATGGGAACGTTCTCGGCATTGGACAGGCCCTTGAACAAGACTCTGGAGATTTAAAGGTCATCCAAGGAAAGAATGAACAGGGGATGTCGCTTGCCGCCATTGCTTACAGCAAAGAGAAACTTAGACAAAAAATCTATGCTGTAACCACCTCCGTAGGACCAGGTTCGGCTAATACGGTCACAGCAGCAGCAACAGCGCTTGCGAATAACATTCCCGTTTTATTTCTGCCAGGTGATACATTTGCTACAAGGCAGCCAGACCCTGTTCTTCAGCAGTTCGAACAGGAAAACAGTATATCAACAACAACCAATGATGCCCTGAAGCCTGTTTCAAGGTATTGGGACCGTGTGACGCGGCCAGAACAGCTGATGAGCAGCTTAATTCGGGCTTTTGAAGTTATGACAGATCCTGCAAAGGCAGGACCAGCGACAATCTCAATCTCTCAGGACGTTGAGGGAGAAGCGTATGACTTCGATGCAGACTTTTTCAAGAAGCGGGTTCATTATATGGATCGCCCGATTCCGCGAGAACGTGAGTTAAAAGGGGCGGAAGAGTTGATCCGCAATAGTAAAAAGCCTGTCATTGTAGTCGGAGGAGGCGCCAAATATTCTCAAGCCCGTGAAATTTTAATGGATCTATCTATAAAACATAATATTCCGTTGGTGGAAACACAGGCAGGAAAGTCAACCGTAGAATCAGGATTTAAAAATAATTTAGGCGGTCTGGGTATTACAGGAACCCTAGCTGCTAATAAAGCAGCTAAGCAATCGGACCTTATTATTGGGGTAGGGACAAGGTATACAGACTTTGCCACTTCTTCAAAAACCGCTTTTGACTTCGAGAATACTCGCTTCCTCAATATAAATGTCAATCGAATGCAGTCCTATAAAATGGATGGATTCCAAGTTGTGGCCGATGCGAAACTTACTTTAGAGCAACTGCAGCCGTTGTTAGATGGCTATGAAACGGAATTTGGCTCAGAAATCCAAGAGCTAAAATCAGAATGGTTAAAAGAACGGGACCGTTTGAGCGAAGTGGTGTTCAGTAGAGAGGATTTTGATCCTGAGATAAAAAGTCATTTTTCACAAGAAATCCTGAACGAATATGCGGATGCCTTGAATACAGAGCTCCCTCAGACAACGGCCCTATTAAAGGTAAATGAAACGATTGACCCTAGCAGTGTGATTATTTGTTCAGCGGGTTCTCTCCCAGGAGACTTGCAGAGACTTTGGCATTCAACTGTACCCAATACCTATCATTTGGAGTATGGCTATTCCTGCATGGGATACGAAATTTCCGGAACACTTGGCTTGAAGCTTGCTAACCCGGATAAAGAAGTATATTCCATTGTTGGAGATGGAAGTTTTCTAATGCTGCATTCAGAATTGATTACTTCTCTTCAATATAATAAAAAAATCAATATTTTACTGTTTGATAACTCTGGCTATGGCTGTATCAATAATTTACAAATGGACCATGGAAGCGGCAGTTATTATTGTGAATTTAGAACAGGCGACAACGAGGTTATGAATATTGACTATGCCAAAGTGGCTGAAGGTTATGGTGCAAAAACCTATAAAGTCCATTCACTGGAAGAGTTAGAAAAGGCTCTAGAAGATGCGAAAAAACAAGATGTTTCCACACTGATCGACATAAAGGTGCTGCCAAAGACTATGACGGACGGCTATCAAAGCTGGTGGAATGTTGGAGTAGCGGAAGTTTCTGAGAAGGAAAGTGTTCAAAAAGCACACGAGTATCGAATGAAAATGCTTGAGGAAGCGAAGCAGTATTAGAGATTTAGGTGAGCAGGAAAGCTGGGAGGGTGGAGAATTCTCCATTCTCCTGTATCCATAAGGGTTTTAGGAAGCGATTACATCTTTATTTTTCTGAATTATCCAAAAATAACACCCTGGAGGCCGAGGGAATGAAAAAAAATATGAACCCACGCAAGTTTTTATTTATCATTATTATTTGTTCGACGTTCGGCGGGCTTTTGTTTGGTTATGATACAGGCGTCATTAATGGGGCACTCCCATACATGTCTAAGGAAAGCCAGCTTAACTTAACCCCATTCCTTGAAGGGTTAGTTACGAGCTCTCTCTTATTCGGGGCTGCTATCGGAGCAATTATTGGAGGCAGGTTCTCGGATAGGATTGGGCGGAAGAAAACGATTATCTTCTTAGCTGTACTTTTCTTTTTTGCCACATTAGGGGTTTCTTTTACGCCTAGTGTAACTCTGATGATTATCTTCCGGTTCTTGCTTGGACTTGCCGTTGGTGGAGCATCTGTTACAGTACCGACTTACTTAGCGGAAATGGCTCCTTCCGAAAGCCGCGGTCGTATGGTCACTCAAAACGAATTGATGATTGTGACAGGACAGTTGCTAGCCTTTACCATCAATGCGATTTTAGGAAACACAATGGACGGGAATGACAGCGTCTGGAGAATTATGTTATTAATTGCAGCTGTTCCCGCTGTCGTTTTATTCTTTGGTATGCTCCCGCTGCCGGAAAGCCCGAGATGGTTGATGAAAAATGAGAAAAAGGACCATGCCATGGGCGTGCTGCACAAGATCCGCGAAAAATCGAACGTACGTGGTGAATATAACCAAATCGATGCCACCGTTATTATGGAAGAAAAATTAGATAAGGCCACGTACAAGGATCTTACTGTTCCATGGGTTCGACATATCCTTTTCCTCGGTATAGGGATAGCGATTGTACAGCAAATTACAGGGGTTAACTCCATTATGTACTATGGAACAGAAATTTTACGTGATGCCGGTTTTAGTACGAATGCGGCATTAACAGCCAATATTTCCAATGGGGTTATATCCGTTCTTGCTACATTTGTGGGGATTTGGCTGCTAGGAAAGGTCGGGCGCAAGCCGATGCTGCTCGTAGGCCAGTTTGGAACATTAACGGCATTACTCTTGATTGGTACTTCATCTCTAGTCTTGGAAGGGACCGCCGCTTTGCCATACATCGTTATTTGTTTGACTGTTATGTTTTTAGGTTTTCAACAAGGGGCGATTTCTCCTGTTACCTGGCTGATGCTTGCAGAGATTTTTCCGCTGCGTCTCCGTGGGCTGGGGATGGGGATCTCCGTATTCTGCTTATGGATGGTTAACTTCGGGGTCAGCTTTATCTTCCCTATTTTGCTTGCTGGGATTGGGCTTTCTTTTACCTTCTTTATATTCGCAGTCCTTGGAGTTGGAGCAATCGCGTTTGTAATGAAGTTCTTGCCTGAAACGAAAGGAAAAACATTAGAAGAGATAGAATCGTATTTCAAGAAACGAGAAAATCAAAAAGAGGATATAAAAACAAAAGCTTTATAAACTTAGAGAGGATGGATGGTTATGACAATCAAAGTAGGAGTTATTGGAACAGGTGCGATTGGAAGAGAGCATATTGATCGAATTGAGAATATTTTATCTGGCGGAGAAGTGAAAGCGGTGACAGATGTGAATCAAGCGTCCGCCTATAAAGCTGTCGAAGACTATCATTTGGATGCGACTGTCTATCCTGATGATGTGGCTCTTGTAGGAGATCCAAACATTGATGCGGTTTTTGTAACAAGCTGGGGACCTGCTCATGAACAAAGTGTTCTTCTAGCTATTGAAGCGGGGAAATATGTCTTCTGCGAAAAGCCTTTAGCGACAACAGCTGAAGGGTGTATGAGAATAGTCGAGGCGGAACAAAAGCATGGGAAACGTCTTGTTCAAGTTGGGTTTATGCGCCGTTACGATGAAGGGTATGTGCAACTAAAAGAAGCGCTTGACAATAACGAAATTGGCGATCCGCTGATGATTCACTGTTCGCACAGAAACCCGGGGGTGGATGAAAATTACAAAACCGATATGGCTGTAACAGAAACATTGATCCATGAAATTGATGCCCTGCACTGGCTTATCCATGACAATTATGAATCGGTAAGGGTAGATTTCCCTAAAAAAACAAAGTATTCCCATGCGGAATTACAGGACCCCCAGGTATTCACACTGAAAACGCAAGGAGGAGTGCTGATTAAAGCAGAAGTCTTTGTTAATTGTAAATACGGTTATGATATTCAGTGTGAAGTTATGGGAGAAGAAGGGATCGCTAAACTGCCAGAAGTAGCTAGTGTAGTGGTTCGTAAAGAATCCAAGCTGAGCTCAAACATCCTAAACGATTGGAAAGTAAGATTTATGGATGCTTACAATAAAGAACTGCAAAACTTCCTTGATTCACTGGTGAAATATGAGGAACCACAAGGACCTACTTCATGGGATGGATACATTGCAGCGGTAACGGCTGATGCTTGCTTAAAAGCCCAGGAAACAGGAGAAGAAGTAGAGATTAAACTTCAGGATACCCCAGATTTTTATAAAAATGAAACGCTTGTCCGAAATTAAATGATAACTCGAGCCAGCGCTTGTAGAATCTGACAAAACAGGCGGGATTTCTATACCAGAAAAATGGCTGGATATGCAGCAGAGAACAGTTAAATTCAAACAGTAAAAGGGAGAGGTTTACATTGCGTTTAGCTTATGATCCGTCACATTATCGTGATAATACAAACTTAAAAGATACGATCGATACAGTTGCTAGATTAGGATATGAATATGTAGAGTTATCGCCGCGTAAGGATTTCATTTGGTTTTATGAATATCCGAAGGTTGATAAGCAGCTCATCAAAGATTTAAAAAGATATTGTTCAGACGCTGGTGTCAAAATCTCTTCTGTCCTTCCTGTGCAACAATGGTCCTCACCCAATGAGGAAGAACGTCAAGCAGCGGTGAGAAACTGGAAGCGTTGTATAGAGATCACTTCTGAATTAGGCGTAGGCTTAATGAACAGCGAATTTTCCGGCGATAAAAGCCGACCGGTTCAAAGTGAAGCGGCTTTTGTGAAATCCATGGATGAGCTCATGCCCCTTTTTGAAAAAGAGGGGATTAAACTGAATTTACAATCCCATCCTCATGATTTTATTGAGTTAAATACAGAAGCGATCAAAATGATTCGTGCACTGGACAAAGAGTGGATTAAGTTGGTTTATTCTGTTCCTCATGCTTTCTTTTATGATGATGGCATTGGTGATGTAGAACAACATTTGGAAGAGGCAGGAGATTTACTTGATCATGTTTTAATTGCGGATACGCTTAATCATAAAGCTGCATTCGGGCTGCGTTACATTGTGAATCCTCCTGATGCAAACGTAACGGTCCATCAGCATTTAAACCCTGGGGAAGGGGAAGTAAACTTTGACGCACTCTATCGGAAATTAAGAGAAATGGAATTTGATGGAATCGTAACAAATGCCGTATTCTCCTACCCTGATAAACCAGAATGGTCGAATGACGTAACATTGAAATCTATTAAAGAGGGATTAAATATTTAATCTCTTTGTTAAGGCACAGGATCTAAAAGAATTTTAATAGATGAAGAAATATGAAGTTTGATGGAATCATAATCAACATTGTTGAGTTATGAGGAGAAAGCCATGCGCCATATAGGAATCACTATGTGGCGCAGCTCTTTTAATGATGAAGGAGGAATAGAAGATGAAATTATGCTTTAATCAGGCGACAACACTTGAAAACTCAAACCTCGAGAAAGACTTAAACTATTGTGACAAGCACGGATATGATTATATCGAAATACGCTCCATGGATAAGCTGCCGGAGTATCTTGAAACACACTCTTTAGAAGAGTTAAAAGCCTTCTTTCAGGAACATCATATTAAACCGTTAGCTTTAAATGCTTTGGTCTTTTTTAATAATCGTGAAAATGAAGATGATGTGTTAGCGGAGTTTAAACAAATGGTCGAAACGGGCAGTGAACTTGGTGTTCAGTATATCGTCGCCGTTCCTCTTGTAACCGAAGAGAAAATTTTGCTGAAGGACATTGAAGAAAGTGCTGTAAATATGCTGAGAGAATTCTCGAACATTGCAGAACCTTATGGTATCAAAGTCGCTGTGGAGTTTGTCGGCCATCCGGAATGCACGATTAATACATTTGAGCAGGCTTACGAGATTGTGCAAAAGGTGGATCGTGAAAATGTGGGATTGGTCTTCGACTGCTTTCATTTTCATGCTATGGGGTCAAGCTATGAAGCGTTGAAACAAGCAGATGGACAGAAGATTTTCATTCTTCATATTGATGATACAGAAGATTTTCCAATTGGTTCATTAAGAGACGAAGACCGTGTCTGGCCTGGGGAAGGGGCCATTGATTTAGATGGTCTATTAACTACCTTGAAAGAGATTGGTTATGAAGATGGAGTCGTATCTGTAGAGTTGTTCAGACCTGAATATTACCAAATGGATGCAGAAGAAGTGATTACGAAGGCAAAGGATACTACCTTAGCCATCGTTTCCAAGCACTATGACACTCAACCAATTTAAATAAGAGGATTGATACATATGAAAACGAAAGAAAATGTGCTGACGCCCCTGGTATCTATGAAGGACATGCTGATAACAGCAAAACGCGAGCAATATGCTGTTGGGCAATTTAATATTAACCATCTGGAATCCATTCAAGCCTTTTTAACTGCGGGGGAGGAAGAGGAATCTCCATTAATATTGGGAGCGTCTGATCGATTGATCGATTATCTCGGCGGGTTTCAGACCATTGTTTCTATGGTGGAAAGCCTAGTAAAAGCGATGTCTATTTCCGTGCCTGTCACTTTGCATCTTGATCATGGCAAGAGCGTGGAGCGCTGTAAAGCTGCTGTGGATGCCGGTTTCACTTCTGTCATGATTGACGGCTCCCAATATTCCATTGATGAAAACATCCAAATGACAAAAGAAGTAGTGGATTACGCCCATTCTAAAGGGGTTTCTGTTGAGGCGGAGGTTGGGTCAGTAGGTGGAACAGAAGATGGTGTTGTCGGTGGTGTCAAATATGCGGATCCTGATGAATGCTTGAAGCTGGTCGAGGAAACAAATGTTGATGCCTTGGCGGCAGCTCTAGGATCTGTGCATGGCCCTTACCAGGGAGAGCCGAAGTTAGGCTTTGTAGAGATGAAACAGATCTCTGAAATGACCCAAGTGCCGCTTGTGCTCCACGGAGGATCTGGTATTCCCATTTATCAATTACAAAAAGCAATCCAGCTTGGACACGCCAAGATAAATGTCAACACAGAGTGTATTCAAGCATGGACAAATGCTGTGAGAGAAGTTCTGAATGCTGATGCTCACGTCTATGAACCTAGAATTATTCATACTCCGGCTAAAGAGGCGATGAAAGAAATGGCTAAAAGCAAGATGAAAGAGTTTATGAGCAGTAAGAAAGCATAAAGAGAGAGGGGGCTTCATAGGTCGCCCTTTTCAAATGAACCAATATACGTCCGCAAGAAAGGAGAAAATGGAAATGGAAGAAAAGATTAGAATTGGAAAAACAGACTTATATGTTAACCCTATTGGTCTTGGAACCAACGCAGTCGGAGGTCATAACTTATATCCAAATCTTGATGAGCAGCAAGGAGTGGATATGGTCAAAGAAGCTGTTAAAAATGGGGTGGACTTTTTAGATACCGCTTATATATATGGACCTGGCCATTCCGAAGAGTTAGTAGGAAAGGCGATAAAAGAAATGGGCAATCGCAGTGATGTTGTCTTAGCGACGAAAGGAGCGCAAAAGTTCGACAATGGTAAGGAAGTTTTGGATAACTCCCCTGCCTTTCTTAAACAGTCAGTGGAAGATAGTCTCAAGCGTTTGCAGACCGATTATATTGATCTGTATTACATTCATTTTCCTGATGAAAACACTCCGAAAAATGAAGCGGTAGGTGCCCTTAAGGAACTAAAAGACGAAGGTAAAATACGTTCCATCGGTGTTTCTAATATGAGCCTAGCTCAGCTGAAAGAAGCCAATCAGGATGGGTATGTAGATGTGTTTCAGGGTTTATACAATTTGTTCCAGAGAGATTCGGAAAAAGAGTTCTTCCCTTATACCCTTGAACATGAAATTTCTTTTGTGCCGTTTTTCCCATTAGCCTCAGGTCTTCTTGCTGGGAAGTACGATAAACATACGACGTTCCCTGCGTCTGATTTACGCTCGAGTATGCCTCATTTTCAGGGGGATGCGTTCGTTCAAAACCTGGAAAAAGTTGAACAATTGCGAACAATCGCGAATCAAAAAGGTGTCGAAGTCCCTCATTTAGTACTTGCCTGGTACCTGGCTCATGAGGCCATAGATACTATTATTCCGGGAGCAAAGAATGGAGAACAAGTAAAAAGCAACTTAAAAACGCTTGAAGTGAATATAAGTAAACAAGAATTCGATAAGATTGACAAACTATTTGCCTAGCTTCTAATAGAAGGCGAGGGGAGATATTCCCCTCCTTTGTGAGTATTTGTCATTCATACTCCTGACCTGTTGGAGAGATCTTTATGAAGCAATGGCTGTCTGACCGACTGTTTATTCTATATTCCATAGTTTTAGCTTTGTACTTGTTCCATGTGTTTTTGGACAACTCCTATCTTGAATGGACAGTGGAGATCTTAGCTGTTCCAACCCTTTTGATTTCCTTTTACTATGCAACTCGTTTGTTTCAAGTCCTGGGAGGTCTATTTCTAGCTGCTGGAAGTTTGATGTTTCTTTCAGCTGACACCCCTGTGCACGCCTTTCCTTTGGACCTGATATCCAACATGAATCTCCTTGTTTTTTTAAGCATGCTGCCATGGATCAACAGTGCTGCCTATATCGGGTTTGTTATGAGAAGAGTATTAAAAGGCTTATGAAGGTCAATGTTCGACATCTAGGTGATTTGTATCCTAAAAGTATAGTGACAAGTGGAACGTTAATGACGTTCTTAAATTTGTCTGCTGTAAATTTGTCCCAAGGGATTTTGATTGATTCATTAAAAACAGTGAAAAAGAGAATCCGTGATCGGTTTATTACGAGATCCACTATACACGCTTATGCATTAACAATGATATGGAGTCCGATGGAAATCATGGTGGGGATTGTTGTTGATGCTACAGGGGTCAGTTATTTGAGCTACCTTCCTTGGCTTTTACTGGTATCGTTCGCAGTTTTAATCATTGACTTGTATCTGGAAAAACACTCCTTTCGGTCCATCCCATATAAGGGCCAGGGGATGGCGCATAGGCACAAGGTTAAGAAGGAAATCTATCTGAAAATGGTCAAATTACTGATGGTATTAGGGTTGTTTTTGGTTATGGTGATGATCACAAGCCACTGGTTTCAACTTAGTTTTATTCTGGCTGTTACCCTCGTTATTTTTCCGTTTTCTTTCGTTTGGTCGCTTTTTATGAAAAAAGCTTTCCTTTTCTTAAGAGTTGGGTACAAAACCTGGCGTCAGAAAACAAATCACTTACAGAACTTTGTCGTTCTTTTTGTTTCTTTATCTATTTTTTCAAACTGTCTTAATCAGACAGAAGCCCTTACGTGGATTCAATATCCATTTATTATATTTCAAGAATACCCTGTGATCATTCTTGGCCTCATTTTATTTACGTACATAGGGCTGGGCCTTTTTGGGGTACATCCGATTGCCACGGTTGGTGTATTGCTTGAAATCTTGCGGCCGTTTTTTGAAGTTTTCAACCCTATGGGAATCGGAGTGATGTTGATTGTAGGAGCTTTGGCAACGGCAAGCTCAGGACCCTATGGTGTTGTGGTTACAATGACATCCATAAATACCCGCCAAAACCCATACGCCATTACAATCACCAATTTGCCTTTTACTTTAATCTTCGGGTCTATCGGAATAGCCGCTGCCTACTTGCTATTATGAGTAAGTTTAGAGAGGAAAAGTTTTATTAATGGTTTTTATGGGTAATTTAAGGTTAATTTTTGATCATATATTGTAACTTTGTGTTGCAATTATGCTCAGAGTGTTATATTGTATGGTTAAGTTAATTAAACGCTTTCAAATTATAGAAACTAAAGTAAATCTACTATTCTTAAAAGTTGAGATTTAATGGAGGGGATCATGTGTATAACTTGGATTTCAAAGAAGATCGACCCTTAGACCTTGTTGGAGTTGGGAGACTTTGCATTGATTTAAATGCAGATCAGTTCAATCGGCCGATGGAGGAAACAAAATCTTTCACAAAGTATGTAGGAGGTTCCCCGGCTAACATTACCATTGGGGCTGCAAGGCTTGGTCTTAAACCGGGTTTTATAGGGAAGGTCTCCGATGACCAAATGGGCCGCTTCATTGTGGAATACCTCGACGGGGATAACATTGATACAACGAATATAGCTGTTGATCATACTGGAGCTGTAACAGGACTTGCTTTTACTGAGATTAAAAGTCCAGAAGATTGCAGCATCCTTATGTATCGGGATAATGTAGCGGATCTTAAACTTAGCACAGATGATGTATCTGAAGATTACATTAAAAACGCAAAGGCCTTGCATATCTCTGGTACGGCACTGGCGGCAAGTCCATCAAGAGAAGCTGTATTCCTAGCGCTAGAATATGCTAGAAAACATGAAGTAGTGGTTATTTTTGATATAGACTACCGTCCTTACACTTGGAACAACGACAAGGAAACAGCGACGTATTATAACCTTGCTGCGGAAAAATGTGATGTCATTATTGGTACAAGAGATGAGTTCGACATGATGGAACAGTTCGAAAAAGAGAAGAAATCAGATGAAGAAACCGCTTCGAAGTGGTTTAGTCATCACGCTGAGATTGTGGTGATTAAACATGGAGCTAAAGGTTCTTTCGCTTATACCAAAGACGGAAATTCACATACGAGCGGTACCTTTAAAACAAAAGTGCTGAAAACCTTTGGTGCCGGTGATTCCTATGCCTCCGCTTTTATATATGGGCTATTTAAACAGTGGGATTTATCAAAAGCGATGGAATACGGGAGTGCTTCAGCTGCTATTGTCATTTCAAGACACAGCTGTTCAGACGCCATGCCGACAACGAATGAAATTGAGGATTTTATGTCAAAAGCCGAACGACAGGGGATTTCCTGATTGACCTGTAATGGAAGGCATCTTATTTAACTCTCATCACTATTTTTAAGGAGGAAAATGAAATGAGTCATGTGACAAGTGAAGTAAAAACACTAAAAAATTATATTGGCGGCGAATGGGTTGAGGCGAAAAGCGATCAAACAGAAGAGGTTTATAACCCTGCCACAGGAGAGGTCATTGCTAATGTACCTATTTCTTCAAAAGAAGATGTAGATTATGCAGTTAACGTTGCTAAGGCAGCTTTCCAGGATTGGAAGGAAGTACCTGTACCGAAAAGAGCGCGTATCTTGTTCAAATACCAGCAACTGCTTGTTGAACACTGGGATGAGCTAGCAGAATTGATTACGATTGAAAATGGTAAAAATTTAAAAGAAGCCAAAGGTGAAGTACAGCGGGGAATTGAAAATGTTGAGTTTGCGACAGGTGCCCCAACGCTTATGATGGGCGATCAATTGCCGTCGATTGCTACAGGCCTTGAATCTGGAATGCATCGCTATCCAATCGGTGTTATTGGAGGAATAACCCCATTTAACTTCCCGATGATGGTTCCATGCTGGATGTTCCCTATGGCCATTGCGACAGGAAATACTTTTGTCATGAAGCCGTCTGAGCGTACACCACTCTTGGCCAATCGCTTAGCTGGGCTTTTAGAAGAAGCGGGACTGCCAAAAGGCGTATTTAATATCGTCCATGGGGCACACGATGTTGTAAATGGACTGCTTGATCATAAGAAGGTGGCAGCTATTTCTTTTGTTGGGTCTCAGCCAGTAGCAGAATATGTATATAAACGCGGTACAGAAAATCTGAAGCGTGTACAAGCTCTTGCTGGAGCAAAAAACCATTCAATCGTTTTAAATGACGCTAACTTGGACAATGCTTCCACCCAAATTTTTAATGCAGCATTTGGTTCAGCCGGAGAACGCTGCATGGCTGCCTCCGTAGTTGCTGTTGAAGAGTCTGTAGCTGATGAGTTTATTGAGCAGCTTAAGAAGAAAGCGGATGAGGTGAAGATCGGAAACGGCCTTGAGGATGATGTCTTCTTGGGTCCAGTTATTCGTGAACAACATAAAGAACGTACGCTCGGTTATATTGAAAAGGGCGAACAAGAAGGTGCCAAGCTTATAAGAGATGGCCGCCAAGATAAGGCCTCTCAAGAAAAAGGTTATTTTGTCGGACCGACAATTTTCGATAATGTAACAACAGAAATGAAGATCTGGCAAGATGAAATTTTTGCACCTGTGCTTTCTATTGTACGTGTTAAGAATTTAGATGAAGCTGTAGAAGTCACGAATGAATCTCCATTTGCTAACGGCGCCTGCATTTTTACGAGAGATGGCGGCAGTGTTCGTCAGTTTCGTGAAACCATTGATGCAGGGATGCTCGGTGTCAATATTGGAGTCCCAGCACCGATGGCATTCTTCCCGTTCTCCGGATGGAAAAACTCTTTCTATGGAGACTTACATGCCAATGGCAAAGATGGGGTAGAATTCTTTACTCGTAAAAAAGTTATGACCACCCGCTGGGTATAAGTTAACGGAAAAAGGGAGAGGGATCTCCCTTTTTTCTACATAAAATTTGTAAGCGTTTTAAAGGGTAGGAGGCTAATGGAAGATGTTTAAAGATCAGACGGTTAAACTGGGGATTTGTCCAATCGGCTGGACCAACGATGATATGCCTGAATTAGGGAGTTGGAATACTTTTGAACAGTGCGTCAGCGAAATGGCCCTAGCTGGATTTGAGGGGACAGAAGTAGGTAATAAATATCCCAAGGATAGACAAGAGTTAAAGAAAGCGCTTGAATTACGGCAGATGCAAATTGCCAGTGCATGGTTCAGTTCATTTCTCACGACTCTCCCTTTTAAGGAGACAGAGGAAGCTTTCATAAAACATCGCGATTTTCTTTATGAAATGGGTGCTAAGGTTATTGTAGTATCCGAACAGGGCCGCAGTATTCAAAAAGAAGATGTTCCTTTATTTGAAGCTAAGCCTCATTTCACTGAAGAAGAATGGGAGCTTTTAGCGGAAGGTTTAAACCTTCTGGGTGAGCTTGCTCACGAGAAAGGGATGGAAATTGTATTCCATCATCACATGGGTACAGGTGTGCAGACAAAAGAGGAAATTGATAAGCTGATGAACATCACAGATGAAGACAAGGTTTCTCTTCTTTTTGACACGGGGCACCTTTATTTATCTGGCGAAGATCCTCTGGAGGTATTAAAGCTGCATTTGCCCCGGATAAAACATGTCCATTTAAAAGATGTTAGAGGTGATGTTGCAGCACAGGTCCGCCAGCAAAAGACGGCCTTTCTTGATGGTGTAAAAGAAGGGATGTTTACCGTTCCAGGAAACGGAGATATAGAGTTTGGGCCAATTTTTGAAACGTTGGCCAATTTCGATTACAGAGGATGGGTGCTGGTTGAAGCGGAACAAGACCCAGCCAAAGCTAATCCTCTAGAACAAGCGATTATAGCTCGAAATTATATCCGTGAAACTGCGAAGATTTAGTGTTATTTTAGTTAAATCCTTATGGCTCTTAAAAATGATGAACTGGAAAAGTTTCTCTTTAGATAGGGAAGCTTTTTTATTTTTTTAGAATATGCGGAGGAGAGTTGAAGGGCGATTTAACGATTGATAGCCCTTCTTTTATTCAGCATATGGGTCACTTATATGGTTCTCTGTATGAATCGGGGAAGGTTCAATATTTTGAAAAAGGCGTAATCCCATGGGTAGGATTACGCCTCATCATTCTCATTCGTATGTCCATTCTTCCTGAGCCATCAAGTTTGTCCTAAAAAGAAACATTTTTCGTTCCGCCTGCGTTAAAAGAATAAATGGGCCATAAGCACAATAATTGGTAAGGTAATAAGTGTTCGCTCTAAAAAGATGATAACGAGATCTTTGAAAGTCACGGGAAGTTTCGAGCCAAGTAGAAGACCCCCTACCTCAGACATATAAATTAGTTGCGTAACGGATACGCAGGCGATGACAAACCTTGTTAGTGGACTCTCAATGCCACTTCCTATCACAGCTGGAAGAAACATATCTGCGAATCCAACGACCATGGTTGGAGCTGCAGCAGCCGCCTCGGGAACTTGCATCAAATGAAGGAGAGGAATAAACGGAGCGCCAATCCACTCAAATACTGGTGAATATTCAGCAATAATTAACGCCATTGTCCCAATTGCCATAACAATTGGAATGACACCTATCCACATATCCAGAACGTTTTGAACGCCCCCTTTTATTACATGCCTCCATTTTGTATTTTTTGCCTTTCCAACGGCCTGGTTGATTCCCCACTTAAATGAGGACGTGTGTCTTGGGATCTTTTCATCCCAATGATTTTCTGCGTGTTCAAAGTATTGATTTGGTTTTTTTGATAAGGGGGGAATCCGTGGACAGATCAGAGCAGCGGCTAACCCTGCAAGGACGATTGTTAGGTAGTATTGGAAAAACATGTGTTGCAGATCAACTAATGTTAAAACAACAATCGTGAATGTGATAGAGACAACGGAAAAGGTCGTTCCTATAACCGCCGCTTCTCTTTTGGTATAAAAACCACCTTCGTATTGTTTACTGGTTAGGAGGATACCTATTGTCCCATCCCCTAACCAGGAAGCTAGACAATCGATGGAGGATCGGCCTGGTAAGGTGAAAATGGGCTTTATAATTTTTGTTAATAAAGCCCCGCATAATTCGAGAAGTCCGAAATCCAAAAGCAGGGGTAGGAGTAAACCGGCAAATAGGAATACGGCCAACAAGGCTGGGATAAGGTCACTAAAAAGTAAACCGCCCGTCTCGCCTGACCATATGAATTTGGGACCGCTTTCATAAAAGGTTAAAACAGCAAAAAATGCGGCAACTATTCTTGCCAAAAACCAGAACGTCGATACACCAAAAAGGCCTTTTAAAAAGGGCTTCTCAAGGATCCACACGGGTTTGAACACTTTCGTAATCGCCGTCATTACAGCTGTTAGCATAAGGATAACCGTTATAAAGATTGGTAACACACCAGCGAATGCACTTTGGACCCAGTTCGCGAGTAAGGCGACTGGAATTGTGATTTCTCCTTGGATGCTTAAAGGGATCATGAATAAGAGGATTCCAACCAAGGAAGGAATCATAAATTTTAGAACGTCCATACGGTTAGAACGTTCTATTGGTTCGGTGTGATAACTTTGTGAATGATTTTGTTCATTACTTTGGGCAGGATCGCTCATATACAAACTCTCTCCCTACTGAAATTTCCTTCATTTTTGCTTTGAATTTACAGGACCTTTGAGAAAAGGAAACAGGGGAGTAAGAGGGTGACTCCCCTATATATCTTGGAATCAATCGCTTCCGGTAATTTCTAAATCATCTTTTAGTGTTGTTAACACCATGTTTTGGGTCACGTTCTGCCCCTGGGAAATTTCCACTGAAGTAATATGTCCGCTAATCCCTATAGAGACTTCAACTTCTTTTTTTTCATTTGTTTCGATGACAAACAACGTTTCCCACTCATACACATAAGCCGAAGGGGTAACCAAAACATTTTTGACAAAGCCATCACAAGGACTATAGACATTTTGAAGCGATTTTTTCATGATTACTCTCCTTTTTTAAAAAAATTCGGTCAATTAAAGATGAACCCTTACACCCATCCCCGAAAACGAGAGGCCTCCGCCATCTCTCGAACTCCGATTATATAGGCGGCTAAGCGCATATCAACTTGATGTTTGGCAGCTGCCGAATAAACCTTCTCGAAGGAATCCACGATTACTTGACGCAGTTTTGTTGAGACTTCTTGTTCCGTCCAGTAGTATCCTTGATTGTTCTGGACCCATTCAAAATAGGAGACCGTTACACCGCCTGCGCTTGCAAGGACGTCTGGGATAAGCAGGATTCCTCGCTTGCTTAATATTTTGGTTGCCTCAAGGGTTGTTGGTCCATTCGCAGCTTCTACAATAATAGAAGCTTTTATGTTTTTGGCATTTTCCATTGTGATCTGATTGGAAATTGCTGCAGGGACAAGGATATCGCACTCTTTTTCGAGGAGTTCTTTATTTGTAATGGTTTGATCAAACAAATTGGTGACCGTACCGAAACTATCACGGCGATCGAGTAAGTAATCAATGTCGAGTCCGTTTGAATGATAGATCGCACCATGGGCATCTGAAATGCCCACAACCTTTGCACCAGCCTCATGCATAAATTTAGCTAAGAAGCTGCCGGCATTCCCAAAACCTTGGATGATTACTTGGGCTCCTTCCAACTGAATTCCTTTTTTCTTCGCGGCTTCTTCTACGCAAATGGTTACACCGCTTGC
The DNA here is from genome assembly GCF_900108515.1 of Halobacillus karajensis. Lineage (GTDB taxonomy): Bacteria > Bacillota > Bacilli > Bacillales > Halobacillaceae > Halobacillus > Halobacillus karajensis. The sequence continues at coordinate 109,845 of NZ_FNWW01000008.1, forward strand.
TGTGGCGGTTTCCCGACCATGGGAACCGCCTAGGACCACTGGTTTTCCTGTAATAAATCCTGGGGAATCGAATTCACGAATCCTGCTGTATTCGTCCAACATCCAAGCCATGATTTGAGAATTGGTAAAAACATCGGGAGCTGGAATATCTTTAGTTGGCCCAACTACCTGGCTGATGGCCCGAACGTAACCGCGGCTCAAACCTTCAAGCTCACGAAAAGACATTTCTCTCGGGTCACAGATAATTCCACCCTTGCCTCCACCGTATGGCAAACCGGCAATCCCGCATTTTAAACTCATCCACATTGATAAGGCTTTTACCTCATTTTCATTAACCTCTGGGTGGAAACGCACACCCCCTTTTGTGGGTCCGACGGCATCGTTGTGTTGAGAACGATAGCCAGTGAAGATTTTAATTTTCCCATCGTCCATTCGAACAGGGATGCGTACAGTGAGCATTCTCATCGGCTCTTTCAACAATTCAAAGGTTTCTGCTGGATAACCTAAGTTGTCTATCGCCTCTTTTATTACAATTTGTGTGGATGTAAAGAGATCAATCGCCTCTTCTTCTTGAGAATGTTTTCGCTGTTGGGCACTTAATAGATTGGTTGCCGCCATTTTTATACCTCCATGGGATTATAGAAGTCATCCTCGTTATTTTGATAGGACACTAGTAATCTTTTCAATCGCCCATTCAAGATCTTTTTCCTTAATCACCAGTGGAGGGGCAAAACGGATAACATTTTCGTGAGTCTCTTTACAAAGCAATCCTTCTTCTTTTAATTTTTCACAGTATGGGCGCGCATGTTCATGTAATTCGACACCGACAAACAAGCCTTTCCCGCGAACTTCTTTAATCATTGGGTTATCGATTTTCTTAAGTTTCTCTTTAAAATAGTGCCCAAGCTGAAGAGAACGACCGGCTAATTTTTCCTCTTCAATCACATCTAATGAAGCTATAGCTACAGCACTTGCGAGCGGGTTTCCGCCGAAAGTAGAACCGTGTGACCCTGGGGTGAAGACTCCTAAAATATCTTCATTTGCGGCAACGCAGGAAATGGGCATCACACCGCCTCCAAGTGCCTTACCAAGAATATACATGTCTGGCTTCACACCTTCCCAATCACAGGCAAACATTTTTCCGGAGCGAGCTAGACCTGACTGAATTTCATCGGCTACAAATAGGACATTCTCGTTCTTACATACTTCATAGGCCTCTTTTAGGAATCCTTCTGGTGGGATGACAATTCCTGCTTCCCCCTGGATCGGTTCGAGTAAAAAGCCGGCAGTATTTGGTGTGATGGCCTTTTTTAAAGCATCGATATCTCCATAAGGAATCAGCTTTATACCTGGCAGGACTGGCCCGTAACTGCGTTTCCCGCCCGATTCAGACGATAGGGAAACGGCTGTCATCGTTCTGCCGTGGAAGTTGCCTTCACAAGCAATGATCTCAGCTTTGTTTTCGGAAACTCCTTTCTTATCATAAGCCCAGCGCCGTACTGCTTTTACCGCTGTTTCAACAGCTTCAGCACCTGTGTTCATTGGAAGGACCATGTCTTTTCCGGTCAACTCGGATACTTTTTTGTAAAATGGCGCAAGTTGGTCATTATGGAAGGCGCGTGAAGTTAAGGTCACACGGTTTGCCTGTGCTGTTAACGCTTCAATAATCTTAGGATGTCTATGACCTTGGTTTACAGCAGAATAGGCACTTAACATATCCATATAGGTGTTTCCTTCGGGGTCCTTAACCCAGACGCCCTCAGCTTCTGAAATAACGATGGGAAGGGGGTGGTAGTTATTTGCTCCATATTGTTCCGTTTGACTTATAATCTCATTTGATTTCATTGTTGTATTCATTTTATTCCTCCTTTTTTGCTTTCACCTCTTTATATGCAAGATTTATGCCAACTTAAAAAACTTTGTTTTAGAGCCTTTATATAAAAAAGAAAACGACATTCGAAAAATAATTTTGCGGATAATAGAAAAATGGTTGAAACAACCGCTTAATTTTTTTGCGGTTAGGCTGTTATTCTATTAATATAAACATAGCGAGATTATAAGGGTGTGACAGAATGGTGAATAAGAACGCAGGAGATATCCAGTCATTGACCAGAATGAATCAGTTATATGAAAAGTTACTTAATGAAGTGGATGTCGGAATTCACGTGATAAATGAAAAGGGAAAGACGATCATTTACAACAAAAAAATGATGGAGATTGAAGCAATGGCCAGCGAGGATGTGCTCGACAAAAATCTACTGGATGTCTTTATGTTCAGAGAAAGTCAAAATAGTACGCTTGTTAAAGCATTAAAAACGGGGAAAACGACCAAAAACATCAAACAAACGTATTTTAATAATAAAGGGAAAGAAATTACCACAATTAATCATTCCTTTCCTATTAAGGAAGAGGGGAGAATTACCGGGGCCATTGAAATCGCGAAAGATGTGACCCAATTGGAAAGAGTAATGAAGGAAAACATGCTCAATAAGCAAAATGGGAAAATTACGTTTGATACGATTATTGGCCGAAGCCAGTTGATGGAGACGGTTGTGGATGAGGCGAAAAGAGCGACTAGGACATCTTCCTCTGTGCTGGTAGTTGGGGAGACAGGTACAGGAAAAGAGTTATTTGCTCAGAGTATCCATAATGGCAGTAATCGATCAAGGGCACCTTTTATCTCCCAAAACTGTGCAGCCATTCCAGACGGCTTAATGGAAAGTTTATTGTTTGGTACAAAAAAGGGGGCATTTACAGGGGCGGTAGATCGACCTGGTCTGTTTGAACAAGCGGATGGAGGCACACTGCTGTTAGACGAAATCAACTCTTTAGAACCTTCGCTTCAGGCAAAACTTTTAAGAGTCATTCAAGATAAATCGATTAGAAGAGTTGGGGATACGAAAGATAAAGAGGTAGATGTTCGTATCATCGCTACCATTAATGAGGATCCCCTTGACGCGGTTGCGAACAACCGATTAAGGAAGGACTTGTACTATCGACTTAGTGTAGTCACCTTGTTTATTCCGCCACTTCGTGAAAGAAAGGAAGACATTTTGTTACTGACTCAGGCCTTTATCGATAAATATAGTACTTTGTTTAATATGGATGTAAAAGGGATAAGCGAAGGAGTCAAAACATTGCTTCAACAACATAATTGGCCGGGAAATGTAAGGGAACTGGAACATACAATCGAAGGAACAATGAATCTAATTATGGGGGAAGATGTTATAACCATTCAAAACCTACCAGGAAGGTTTCGTAGTAGATACCAAGCAGAGGAAGAACCATTGGTTCAGGGGGATGAGGGAGATCTCTCTGAAAGCAATCAAACGCTACATGAGAAAATGACAAAGGTTGAAAAAATGTATATTCAACGAGTTCTTAAAAATAACGGCCATAATATCACAAGGGCTGCAAAAATTCTTGGCATTAGCAGACAAAGCTTACAGTACAGGTTAAAGAAGTTTGGACTCTAGCTCATTTAGTAGATTTTACGTTTATTTAATAGAATTACAATTAGATGAAAGGGACCTATGAAGAGTATTTTACCTCTATCTTTTTTGTTATAAAAGAGAAGGAACTTAGCGACTACGGATTTTTCCAGTGAACGGAGCTGTTTGTGTCACTTAGGATGGTAACCGCTGTTTGCTTCTTAGGGGCTTTATTAGCCAGCTTCTTTTGGTTGTTCTCCTTTATATAGTCTTTTGAATTTGCGTGCAACTATTTAGTGCGCGCTTAAGCTGCCTTCACTCATTTGTTCCGTATAAATCCGAGAGTGCTGTACGACGTACGGAGGCTGGTTATTTCGGATCATTTTTTTAATAGATAGGAGGTTTTTTCATATGGTGTCAGAATTTAGTATATAATCTATTATTTAGGAGGATGACTTTGAAGAAGAAACTATTAACGGCAGCAGTAACTGGAGCTCTATTCACTTTTGGATCATTTTATGCGGGAACCGGAACAATTTTGGCAGGGGACAACGGCCCGAATGGACCGAATTATAATGGCAATGAAACGATAAAAAATGAACGTCTGCACTCATACGAAGAAATGGTCAGTTACTTAGAAAAATTGGATCAGCGTTCAGAAGCCCTCCAGCTAGAGGTGTATGGCGAATCTGTTAAAAAAAGGGATCTATACTTAGCTAAATTCGGTATGAATGAAGACAACCCTACCATTTTGTTCCTCACTCAGCAGCATGGTAATGAAACGTTAACGACAGAAGGTGCGCTGGAAGTCATTAAATACTTGTCCTCAAACGGAAAAAATGTAAAAGAAATACTTGAAAATGTGAATGTCTTGATAGCACCAAGGCTTAATGTTGATGGAGCTGAAGGGGACGTGAATTTTTCCTTGGAGGATTACGTCTCGGGGACTCACACCCGCTATAATGCGAACGAGGTCGATTTAAACCGCGATCATGTGGACCGCAATCAACCTGAAACCAAAGCGTTGCATGAAAATGTTTTACAGAAGTATCAACCAGATTATATGATCGACCTCCATCATCAGGGTACCCAAACTACTTTGGGGGATACGGGAGAGCTTGTCTCAGGTTCCATTCTGTATCCTACAAATGATGAGGTAGATTCAGTAGTCCGGGAACAATCGAAAAAACTGGGAGCTGTCGTATATAATGCTGTACAGTCCAAAGGCTATGGTCTTTTATCTAAATATCCTGGAGGAAGTGCGCAAACGATCAGCAGAAATGGGTTGGCTGCCGAGTACGGAATTTCTACGCTTTTACTAGAAATGAGAGGCATGGCTGATCATTATCGAGAAGATTATGTGTTAGGGCAAAAGAGTAATGGTTATTTGATTCAACAAGCCGTTACAGCTATGAAAGCTTCATTAAATGCGTTAGCTGACGGTTCTATTGAATCTGCAGACACTTCTTTTTGGGATACGTTACCCGAAAGCAATTATGATGGAGAATAAAGATAGGTGCTAAAGTTGGAGAATTATGTATATAGACGCAATCCCTTATAAGGGATTGCGTCTTTTCATTTCAGGGGCTGGATCATGACGAGCTTCATTTATTTTATAACTAGAATCGAAAGAACCTCCCATGAGTTGAAAGCACTCTTGGGGGGTCTTTTTTATCCATAGATTCTATTCCCTTCAGTAACACGAACTTCTTTTTCACTGAAAAACTTTGTTAGGTTTCCTTACATAGTGTGTGATATATAGAAATGGTAATGTTAAACTTTGAATCTAATAGCAATATTTTCATTCAATATATGCTGCTTTTAAAGCTTTACAACTGCTGGAGGTTTAAAAATGGGAAAGCAAAAACTAGTGGTCATTGGAAACGGAATGGCTGGCGTACGTTGCGTGCAAAACATTCTGAATGAAAATGCAAATCTCTTTAAAATCACTATTTTTGGGAGAGAGCCACATTCAAATTATAGTCGAATTATGCTCTCTTCTGTCTTGCAAGGGGAAACTTCGTTTGACGATATAGTGATCCATCCAAAAAGTTGGTATGAAGAAAATAATATACAACTTTTCTCCGGGGAAACGGTAACGGAAATAGACAAGGATCATAAGTGTGTCAAAACTGACAAATTGAGAGAAGTATCCTATGACAAATTGATTATAGCCACTGGCTCGTCACCTATAATTTTACCACTCCCTGGATCAGATAGAGAAGGGGTGATGTCCTTTCGTACAATAGAAGACTGTCACCGAATGGTGGAGGTATCAAAAAAGCATAAGAAGGCAGTAGTCATTGGTGGAGGACTTTTAGGCCTGGAAGCAGCCAGAGGTTTATTAAATATTGGGATGGAGGTAGATGTGGTCCACAAATCTCGGTTTCTAATGGAAAAACAACTCGATCAAGAAGCCTCGTTGATGCTTCAAACGGAATTGGAGAACCAAGGGATGCATTTTTTATTTGAAAAAGATACAGAGGAAATAGTTGGAGGGAAACGCGTAGAAGGGATTCGTTTTAAAGATGGGGATTATGTGGAAACTGATCTCGTTGTCATGGCTGTTGGAGTAAGGCCGAATATTAAGTTGGCACAAAAAAGCAAGATTGAAACGAACAAGGGCATTCTGGTTGATGATTTTCTGGCTACACGGTCTAGGGATATTTATGCTGTTGGAGAGTGTGCGGAGCATGAAGGAATGGTCTATGGGTTAGTTAAACCACTGTATGAGCAAGGGGAAGTATTAGCCCAGCATCTATGTGGAAATAATCCCTCCGGCTACCGTGGCACCGTTCTTTCTACGCAGTTAAAAATATCTGGTATTGATGTTTTTTCTGTTGGCCAGTTTATAGAGGACCGAACCTCTAAAACGATACATTATCAAAATGAATGGGATGCTGTTTACAAAAAAGTGGTTTTTCGAGGGAACAAAGTCATCGGTGCTGTGCTCTTCGGGGATACACGTTTGGGACCAAGTCTCTTAGATTCGATCGTGAAGCAAAGGGTGATAGCTGATAAGGATAAAGCTTCCTTGTTGGAATCCCCAAATCCGAGTGATTCTTTTGTTGCTTCCTTACCGGTTAGTGAAAATATTTGTACATGCAATAGTGTTTCTAAGAGGACAATCATTCATACTGTCCAGCAGGACGAATTGACAACCATTGAAGAGGTGAAAAACTGTACGAAAGCTTCCAGCTCATGTGGAGGATGCAAGTCTGCCGTTTCAGACCTGCTCGATTATATTCATAGTGAGCATTTTAACGAAGGGGCAGAACAAAGGTCATCCTTGTGTCATTGCACATCTTTAGATGAAGATGAGATTGTTAGGCAAATACAGCTGAACCACCTTTCTACATTACAAGAGGTCATGGATGCGCTTGATTGGAAATTTGAAAAAGGATGCTCCACTTGCCGTCCTGCATTGGAGTTTTATTTGGGCATCATTTTTACAGAGTATGAGATGGAAAATGAACATTCTTTTCTTAATGAACGGATGAATGCAACTCTTCAAAAAGACGGCACATATGCTGTTACCCCCCAGTTTTATGGAGGAGTGCTTGACGGGGATCAGTATATAAAAATTTCAAAAGTGGTGGAAAAATACCCCAGGACCAAGGTCGCTATTTCCAGTGACCAAAATGTTCATATTTTAGGGGTAAGAGAGGAAGAGTTAGAGGGGGTTTGGGCTGCTCTTGACATGCCCCTCCGTTCTTTTAATGAAAATATGGTTCATGTTACGAATACGGGCATTGGAGAATATAGCTGTCTTTGCGATCAAGATCCTTCCCTAAGATTGTCGGAAGAAATAGAACGAAAAACATCTTATTTAAGGCTGCCGAATCGAATCAAAGTCGGGATATCCCCCTGCTTGCATAAAGGAGTAGATTCTATAACCAAAGATATTGGAGTCATAAGGATGAATCAGGGGTGGGAGATTTATGTTGGAGGAAGTGGCGACAAACATGCCCAGGCAGGTGAATTGCTATATGTAGTTGGTATGGATAAGAAAGCTAGCGAGATCATTCGTGGATTTATCGAGTATTACAGGGAGTCTGCTAATTATCTTGAACCCGTATGGCGATGGGTGAATCGAATAGGGGTGGTTCACATAAGAGAAGCGCTATTAGATGAAGAGCTCCTTAACCATTTCCTTCAAAATTTAGACCAACATGTAATCCAAAGGAAACATAAATTAACCAAAAGTTTATTCGTTCAATGAAGATTGTACGTAAAAATAGTTTAGATGGAAGGGTGAAGCCGTTTGACTGAATTAATGCTAAAATACTTTCGGACTAAGCAGCAAGAGGTACAATCACAGAAAGTTTACGATACCCAATGCCCATTTTGCAGTATGCAGTGCAAAATGCAACTGATTGAACAAAGGGTTGTTTCGAGGAGAAATTACAAAACGGTCGGTAAGGACAATCCCACAACAAACGGGCGACTTTGCATAAAAGGTATGAGTGCTCATCAGCATGCCTTACACCATGAACGGATAAAACAACCGATGTTGAAGGTGGACGGGGAGTTTGTACCCATAACATGGAAGAAGGCCCTGGGACATATCAGAGAAAAATATACTGCCATTCAGAGGGAGGATGGTTTAGATGCATTATCAGTATACGGAAGCGCCTCTCTCACGAACGAGGAAGCCTATTTATTAGGTAAATTTGCTCGGGTCGCTTTAAAGACAAAACATATTGATTATAATGGCCGTTTGTGTATGGCTTCCGCAGCCACTGGTGCGAATCAAACCTTCGGAATGGATCGGGGATTCACGAACACCTTGCAAGAGGTTCCCTATACACGCTGTATCATACTTGCTGGAACTAATCTTGCGGAGTGTCAACCAACGGCCATGCCGTATTTTGAAAAGGCGAAAGAGAATGGCGCTTTTATCATTGCCATAGATCCTCGTGAAACGGCAACAACTAAAGCTGCTGATTTGCACTTAAAAAATAAACCAGGTACAGATGCAGCTTTGGCCAATGGACTATTGAAAATATTAATCGAAGAACAAATGATTGATCAATCATTCATCCAAAAACGTGTGAATGGGTTTGAAGAAGTTAGAGAGTACCTTTCTTCTATCGAAATAGAAGAAATTGAATCAATAACTGATCTATCAAAAGAGGAATTATACCAGGCGGCCAGCATTTTTGGTCAAGAAGAATCAGGTATGATTTTTACTGCCAGAGGCATAGAACAACAAACGGATGGTACAGCGGCTGTTCGTGGCTTTTTAAATATTTTATTAGCGACAGGGAAAATAGGCAAGGCTAACTCGGGATATGGGGCAATTACTGGACAAGGGAACGGTCAGGGAGCCAGGGAGCACGGGCAAAAGGCGGATCAGCTCCCTGGTTACCGATCCATTGAAAAAGAGGAGGACCGTGCTTATATTTCCAAAGTCTGGGGAGTAGAGGAAAAGGACTTGCCCGGCAAAGGGGTATCGGCCTACGAGATGTTCGAGAAAGCCTATGAAGGAACAATTTCCGGGATGTTTATAATGTGTTCTAATCCGGTTGTTTCTCATCCAAATGCAAATTTTGTAGAAAAAGCATTGAAGAACCTTAAGTCCCTTATTGTGGTCGATATGTTTATCTCTGAGACTGCGAAATTGGCTGATTTAATCCTGCCTGCTTCTTCATACTTAGAGGATCAGGGGACTATGACCAATGTTGAAGGAAGGGTAACCCTTAGAGAAGCGAACCGCCCCCTACCAGGTAACGTAAAGCATGATTGGCAAATCATTTGTGACATGGCTAAGGTTCTTGGAAAAGGAGATTACTTTTCCTTCACTACAGCAGAAGAAATCTTTGAGGAATTAAGAGTGGCCAGCCGTGGCGGTAAAGCGGATTACTTTGGGATAACTTATGAGAAATTGAGAAAGGAAGACGGGATATTATGGCCATGTCCAAGTGTAGAACATAGGGGGACGGAAAGGTTATTCGAAGACTCTTTTGCACACAAAGATGGAAGGGCAAAGATGGCCGCTATTAGCAATCTCCCTCGTGTTCCAAAACAATCTCAAAGTAAAAAGTACCCTTTATTATTAACGACGGGGCGAGTGATGTCTCAATATCTTACAGGTGAGCAGACAAGAAAAAGCTCCACTTTAGTCGCGAGGAACTTTGAATCTTTCATGGAAATTCATCCGCATACAGCGAAAAAATATCAGCTCGAAGACCATTCTGTAGTAAAAGTTGAATCCAAAACAGGCCATATAAAGGTTAGATGCAAATGGTCTATGAAAATAAGAAAAGATACAGTGTTTGTTCCTTTTCATTGGGTTGGAACACAAAATGTAAACAAATTAGTTTCCGATGATCTGGATCCTTCCTGCAAAATGCCAGGATTTAAAGTGATAGCTGTGAGAGTCAGCAAAGCTTCGAGCGATGGAAATGAAGAAATGGTTTACCCTGACGAATAACTAGAATGGGAGGAAGTATAGCATGGGAAAATCGTATGAAGGAAATCGACACATACTGATCATGTCAACATTGGCATTCTTTGTAAGTGTAATGGTATGGTTCAACATGGCTCCCTTTAATTCTACCATAATGAAACAAATGGGTATTAGCAAAGATGAAATAGGGGTATTGATGCTGGTTAATCTGGGTTTAGCTATACCTGCCAGAATCATTATGGGGCAATGGGTAGATCGATTTGGTCCTACAAAAGTATTTTCTTCCTTGCTAATGGTTATGAGTATTCCGTGTTTTGTCTTTGCTTTTGGAAATTCATATGAACAACTGCTCCTTTCTCGTCTCTTGTTGGGGAGCATTGGGGCGAGCTTTGTTATAGGTATTCGAATGATTTCGGAATGGTTTCCTCAAAAGAGCATGGGGCTTGTTCAGGGAATTTATGCAGGGTGGGGGAATTTTGGGTCGGCTATGGCTTCTTTTTCCCTTCCTTTGCTTGCCTTGATTTTCGGAGGAGAGAGTGGTTGGAGATATGCGATTGCTCTAACTGGCCTTCTTGCTTTGATCTATGGATTGATTTTTTATAGAAAAGTGGCCGATGCTCCCCCTGGAAAGGAATTTAAACGTTCCCCATCTTCTGGGATGATGAGAGTAAATAGTCATTCTGACCTTATTATACTAGTGTTTCTTATTTTTCCAATCTATGGAGGAGTCGCTTTACTTGTATGGTCTCTGCAACGTATGATGTTGCTATCTTTAGCGTGGGCAGTTAGCTTATATGCGTTCCTTGGGGTGTTTTACTTGGTCCATGTCATCAAAATTTGGATTTCAAACCGGTCGTATTTAAATGGAAAAGTTCCGAGCGGTGAGCAAAATTCGATGAAACTAGTCGGTGTATTAAGTCTTGCCTATTTTTCTACGTTTGGTGCTGAGTTAGCTGTTATTTCAATGCTGCCTATGTTTTTTCAAGGGAATTTTGCTTTAGGTGCTATAGGTGGAGGGATGATTGCCAGCAGCTTTGCATTTACTAATTTAGTTGCGCGTCCCGCAGGGGGATGGTTAAGTGATAGATTCGGTCGCAAAAAGATATTGGTGATGTTGTTACTTCTGTTATCTATCTTATATTTTAGCATGTCCTCTTTATCAGGTGACTGGCCGTTAATACTTGCCGTTCTATTGACGATGAGCTGCTCCATGGTCGGACAGGCTGCATCCGGATCCGTTTTTTCAATGGTACCTCTTGTTAAGAAGAGCCAGACAGGCCAAGTTGCAGGTATAGTTGGCGCCTATGGAAATATTGGATCTGTTTGTTTCTTGGCCGTACTTAACCTCCTGTTTCCATCCTTTTTCTTTATCACCATTGGGGTCTTTGCCTTCCTTTGTTCTATTTCCTCGTTCCTTATAAAAGAACCAGGGCCTAAAAATGATGTTCAAGAGCGGATAAACTCAGTAAATAACTACCGATACCCGACTGAAATAAGGCAAAAAGTTTAAATGGAAAACTTTTATCAAGGAATGGGCCACATAATTTTAGTGGTTTCAATCTTTAACTAATTCTTTGACTTGATTGATTAAACATTCATTCCTCATTCTAAATCGAAAAATCCTCTTATTTGTTCATTGAACTTTTAGGAGGATTTTTTTGTCCACTCGCTTTCGATAATTAGAGGGTTTCCATAAGTGATCGGATAGGGACACATATTATCCGCTTCTACGTTTGGTGGGGCCCTCGTTTTTATATACTCACAAAAACACTACAAATTGCCTGTTGTGCAATAATTCTCATTTTGCAACCATATAAATGTGGAAGCTTTTACAAAAAATATATCCATTTTATTTGGAAAGAAGGTGTACGCATAAGCGTTTTATGATGAGCAAACAAAGCTTACGTGAATTAAAAAAGGAAGCGACGGGACATGCGTTGGCTGATGCGGCGTTCGAACTTGCCATTGATCGAGGGTTGGATGGGTTCACCGTCGATGATATTGTCCAACGAGCTGTTTACTCCAGAAGAACGTTCGCAAACCACTTTTCCTGCAAGGAAGAAGCGGTGGCGACAGCAGCTCTGACCTTCAAATCCACCAAGGAAGCCGAAGATTTGATTGGTGACATGTCTGAAAACACTCCTTTACTCGACATGCTGTACCATATGATGAAGATGCAGATGACAGCAGACCATTTTTGGAAAATGCGTAAACTCGTGTCTCTTTCGAGACGAAATCCGACGCTCGTCCCCTATATTCTTAGCGCCTTACAGCGATTGAAAAAATCGGCGCAGCAGATTTTAACTGAATTATCTCATGGTCGTTACTCTAACGAGCACATCCATCTTCTTGTTGGCGCTGTTTATGGGGCTATACAGCCTTTGTACGACGGCAGCTTGGATGTATCATTACCAGGCGAGTCGGCATCGGAAACATCTGAGGCTATATCGTACGAACAATATGTAGACACGATTTTTAATTATTTGCGAAACGGATTTTAAAAACACTGATCCCAGCACAGGACCAGATATCTTTTATCGGAGCGGATTTTTTATTTTCTTCTTTTTGATGTGTGGCTAATACCATATCCATTGGAGAAATACGGAGGTGTGACGATGGGGAAATATGCAATCATTCATCGCGAATCATGTATTGGGTGCGGAAATTGCGAGGTTGTAGCACCAGAGCTTTTTGAACTTGATGAAGAGATGATAGCGTTTGTGAAATTAGATCACAATCAGGGGTCCATCCCAATACCTAAAGGGAACATTGATTTTTTGGAAGAAGCTGTTGAAGAGTGTCCAACGGAATCCATAAAGGTATCTGACCAGCCATTTAATAAGTAAGGTTCAATCGAATGTACTTGGATGACTTAAAAGAAGAGGTTACTTTTGGAAAATCTCCACCCTACAGGGATAAAAAACAAGTAGAACACATAGGGGATCATCCCTTCATTTTGAAAGTTAAAGGAGAGTATCTTGATGGCTAAAGAAGTCATTTCATTGCAGGAAGTGAAAAATTTTGAAACGCGTGCGGAGGAGTTTTTCCCGATACACTGGTATAAAGAAATGTTCAGTTCTCACCCTGTTTATTTCCATGAGGGGACGAATACATGGCATGTTTTTAAGTATGAGGACGTTAAACAAGTTCTGACGAATCATGATATTTTTTCGGTTGAAGGTGATAGGAGTGCCATTCCTGTAGGAGCGAATAACAAAGAAGGAACACTCCCTGATAATGCAAACATTATGGTCGACCCTCCCGTACACAAAAAGAGACGGTCCTTATTGTCGGCAGCATTTACTCCCCGGAGTTTGAAAAATTGGGAGCCCCGTATCCAACGAATTGCGAAAGAACTTGTGGACGACATACAAGTGAATTCCACTGTTGATATTGTTCAAGCTTTGGCAGCTCCTTTACCTGGGATGGTTATTGCGGAATTATTTGGAGTCCCTATAAAAGATCGCACTCAGTTTAAACACTGGGTGGATATTCTCTTTCAACCTTATGAAAAAGGAAAAGAGGATGAAATTGAGGTACGAAAACAAGAGGCTGCTAAAGAGTATTTCCAATACCTCTTCCCTATTGTTGTCGAAAAACGAAAAAATCCATCGGAAGATGTGATCTCTGACTTAATAAAAGCGGAAGTAGATGGTGAAAAGTTTACCGATGATGAAATTGTACGAGTGTCTATGTTTCTTTTAGGTGCAGGCATTGAAACAACTAGTCATGCGCTGGCCAATACGTTTTACTCATTACTTTATGATGATGAATCTCTATATGAAGAACTTCGAAAGGATATAGAGTTGGTTCCGGATGCAGTCGAAGAAATGCTTCGTTATCGGTTTCAGATTTCAAAGAGGGATCGTACCGTTAAACAAGACAATGATTTATTAGGGCCTGAGCTTAAAAAAGGGGATGTCGTTGTTGCCTGGATGAGCGCTGCCAATATGGATGAAGAGATGTTTGATCATCCTTTCACTCTAAATATTCATCGCTCCAACAATAAAAAACATTTGACATTCGGAAAGGGACAGCATTTTTGCCTGGGCGCCCCTCTTGCACGATTAGAAATAAGGGTGGCGTTGGAAGCATTTTTGCAGAAGTTTTCCAGAATCGAACCCATAGAATCATTTGATTTAGAAAACAATTTAACGGCTTCAGCTCCAGGTCAGTCTTTAATGCATCTGCCGATGAAGGTGTATCAATAAAAAAGAGATAGAACAACATTGGGAATCTATATCGTTTCGCTCCCCAAAATAAACGAAGGAGGCTATTTTCTCTTAAAGAAAATAGCCTCTTGTTGGTGTTCATGCTGAAATGGTTCCCTTTTCAATGAAAGGGGAGATCCATCTCTTTATATCTTACTTTATTTTTATTTTACCCATTCATCAACCAGGTCCTGGTTCTCCTCTACCCATTTTTCAGCCCCATCAAGAGGCTCTTCACTATTTTCCACATAGTCAATTAGCTCGCCGATTTGTTGGTCGTCCATTTTCCAGTTCTTAAACCATTCACTCACTTCAGGATAATCTTCTTCAAATCCTTTTCTTGTAGCATGGTGAATTTTTTCTACACCCCCGAATGTATTTTGCGGGTCCTTCAGAAATTTTAAGTCATATTTCGAGAAAACCCAGTGTGGGCTCCAAAGTGGTGCTACAATTGGTTCTTCCCTTTTTACGGCTTCACCAATTTCCGCTAGCATTGCAGATTCGGAGCTGGGTAATAGTTCAAAATTAAGATCGTAGTCCTTAATGGATTGTTCTGTCACTTCCATCGTACCTGCACCAGGGTCAAAACCAACAATTTCACTATTGAACAGTTCTTTATGTTTGTTTAAGTCTTCAATGCTGTTCACTTCTTTTAAATAGGTTGGAACTACCAGCCCTACTTTAGCCTTGTCATACCAAGTCGCATCTGAGAAATTAATCGTATCTTGATATTTCTCCAAATAATTTGCATCCTGAACCGGTAACCAAATTTCTAAACTAGCATCTAGATCGCTATTTTCTAACGCCTTCATCGTACTACCCATGTTCAAATTGTTTAGTTTCACGTCATAACCTTTATCTTTTAAAATCACTTTCCACATATTTGTTACGGCAATATTTTCAGCCCAGTTAATTTGGCCGATCGCTAAAGCTTGATCACTTTCCCCTGAATCTGTATCTTCCTGGTCACTGTTTGTCTCATTAGCGCTTCCGCATGCTGTCAGTAAAGCAACCATTAGAATCGCTAAAATAAAACGGAGTTCTTTTTTCTCCTTCATTTATAAAACGCTCCTTTTGTATATTCACTTCAAAATCTCTCTATATTAAATATATTAAGAATTTATTTAATATAAATGCAAAAAGAATATCGCTCTATTTTATGTATAAATAGAGGATAAATGTAATGCGGTAGTCTATAGCTGCCTTTCTATAGACTACCTGTTCCCTTACTCTTGTTGATCTTTCGGTAAGAATTCAAATATTTTACCGTTTCTTATACTTTCAACTAAGTCATCTAACCAGTGATAGTATATTTTAGATTCTTCTAATTGATCATAGTGCTCCTTTGCCTCCGCTACGATCTCGGGCGTGCTGTTGGAATCTTTTATAACCTCGATAAAATCTTCTTGCGCTTCCTCGATTGCTTCTAAATTCATTTTCACTTCGCGTTCCCACATCTGGCAATAAAAGGCCATAAAAGAACGGAAGAAATTTTTCTCAGCTGCATAGGTGTGTTTCCTAGAACCGCGGGTAAAGGTTTTTTTTACCATTTTTATTTCTTGGAGCCTGCGGACACTAGTACTCATACTCGGTTTACTCATCCCTAGTTCTGAACGCATTTCATCAAGTGTCATCTGATCTTTAAAGTACATCGTGGCATATAAATTTGCAGCAGCTGGTGTTACTCCGTATAAATCCATGGTCTCTGCAATGGCACCAATGACTTTATCTTTAGCTTGTTCTATTTTGATTTTTGGTCTTTCAGTAGATTCACTCATAGGGTCTCTCCTTCAATATAAAGTAAATCGCGTTAAACAATATTCAAATCTTCATTATGATCTTAATGTTAGCGTGTTCAGACGAAATGTCAAATGAAGAGTTGTTCTTTTTCCGAATTGTCATGTCCATTCCTTTCCTATCATAACTATTCCCGCTATTTTTCCTTCTTTATACTTTATTTTTGAATATATTTTGACAGCCCTAAAAAGACATGTTAGTGTTTTATTTGTTAAATAAATTCTTAATAAACTTAACGGTTTTAATACTTCAAAAATGGAGTTGATAGCATTGGACTTAAAATTACAACAATACATTAATGGTAAATGGGTGGGCGCAAATTCGGAGAATACGCGTAATATTATTAATCCATTTAACCAAGAGGTCATTGCCGTTGTCCCAGAAGGGGATGAATCAGATGCAAAAGCGGCCATCGCTTCAGCAAGAGAAGCGTTTGATAATGGGGAATGGGCTCATACCCCTCCCACTGAGCGAGGAGCCGTCGTAAGGAAAATTGCTGAATTGATTGAAAGAGACAAAGAAGAACTTGCTCATTTAGAATCTTTGGATACTGGCAAAACAGTAGAAGAAAGCCGGGGAGATATGGAAGATATCGCTGGAGTATTTCGTTATTATGCAGAACTTGCAGATAAAAATGGCGGTGAGCTGATCGATTCTCCAGTATCAAACTCTATCAGTAAAGTGGTTCATGAACCAGTTGGTGTTTGTGGGCAAATCACACCTTGGAATTACCCTTTACTTCAAGCGTCCTGGAAACTGGCTCCGGCGCTTGTAACTGGGAACACTTTAATTATGAAGCCAAGTGAAATTACACCGCTTACTACTATAAAAGTATTTGAACTAATAGGAGAGGCAGGAGTACCTGCTGGTGTTGCTAACCTAGTACTTGGTTCAGGCGATACAATTGGCGCAGAACTGTCTAGTAACACGGATGTAGATCTTATTTCTTTCACAGGTGGCATTGCGACAGGGAAGAAGATTATGCAAGCGGCAAGTACGAATGTGAAGAATCTTGCTCTTGAGCTTGGCGGGAAAAATCCAAATGTCATCTTTGCTGATGCTGATTTTGAGATAGCCGTCGATCAAGCATTAAATGGAGTATTCTTTCACGCTGGACAAATTTGTTCTGCTGGGACACGGCTGATAGTAGAAGAAAGCATTCATGATGAATTCGTTAACGCGCTTGTGGAACGAGTGAAAAAAATCAAGCTGGGAAGTGGATTTGATGAAGATACTCAAATGGGGCCGCTTATTTCAGCTGAACATCTTGCGAAAGTAGAAAAATATGTACAAGCAGGGGTTGAAGAAGGGGCTACCTTAGCAGTTGGCGGTAAACGCCCGGAAGATCCCGAATTACAAAAAGGCTTTTTCTACTTGCCTACTATTTTCACAGATTGCACAACAGACATGAGCATTGTTCAAGAAGAAGCATTTGGTCCCATTATTACAGTTGAGAAATTCTGTGCAGAGGAAGAAGCCATTAAGCTTGCTAATGACTCCATCTACGGACTTGCTGGTGGCGTATGGACTAATGATATTGCTAAAGCTGAACGCTGTGCAGCGAAGATGCGCATGGGTACGGTTTGGATTAATGAATTTAACTTATACTTCCCGCACGCTCCATGGGGTGGGTTTAAGCAGTCAGGTATTGGGCGCGAACTCGGCAAACTAGGCATTGAAGAATATACAGAAACCAAGCATATCTTCCAAAATCTTAAACCTGAGCCTTTGAACTGGTTCTAAGCTGATCATCTATTATTTATTTTACTAAAGTACACAAATCTATGAACTAGATTTAAATAAATAAGGGAGGGTGTTTGAGCAATGTTTTTCTATTGCTTGCATCCCTCTTTTTAATATCAACATGAGGAGGAATAAAACATGAGTGAAACATATGACATTGTTATCGTTGGAGGCGGTAGTGCGGGTTCTGTACTCGGCGATCGTCTAAGTGAAGATGGAACCAAGAGTGTTCTTGTTTTAGAAGCGGGGCGCAGTGATTATTCATGGGATCTATTGATTCAAATGCCGGCAGCTTTGCCATTTCCCGCCGGCAAGAGTCTCTACGATTGGAAATATGAATCTGATCCCGAGCCATATATGAATGGACGACGTATCAAGCATGCCAGAGGGAAGGTCCTTGGAGGTTCTAGTTCAATCAACGGGATGATTTATCAACGTGGAAATCCAATGGATTATGAACGTTGGGGAGCCGACGAAGGTATGGGAACGTGGGATTTTGCACACTGTCTCCCTTATTTCAAACGCTTGGAAAATGCTTTAGGCTCACCAGATGATGAGCTTCGCGGCCATGATGGACCAATCAAATTGGAACGCGGGCCAGCAAAGAATCCTTTATTTCAAGCATTCTTTGAATCAGGTGTACAAGCTGGTTACTCACGAACTCCTGATGTGAACGGTTTTCGTCAGGAAGGGTTCGGTCCGTTTGATAAGCATGTATACAAAGGGCAGCGATTGTCAGCATCACGTGCCTATTTACATCCGGCAATGAAACGTGAAAACCTAACGGTAAAAACGCGTGCTTTTGTTACGAGTATTGATTTCGATGGTACTCGAGCGAAAGGGTTGACTTACCGACGAAACGGTCAAACTCACCAGGTGAATGCAGGGGAAGTCATCCTTTCAGGAGGGGCAATCAACACGCCACAGCTACTTCAACTGTCAGGTGTAGGAGATGCCGAACACCTTCGCTCACTTGGCATTAAGCCGGT
This sequence comes from Halobacillus karajensis, assembly GCF_900108515.1. Taxonomy (GTDB): domain Bacteria; phylum Bacillota; class Bacilli; order Bacillales; family Halobacillaceae; genus Halobacillus; species Halobacillus karajensis. The sequence continues at coordinate 128,428 of NZ_FNWW01000008.1, forward strand.
TGTTAACCTTCCAGGTGTAGGAGAAAACCTCCAGGATCATCTCGAAGTTTACATCCAGCACGCATGTCCGTTACCTGTCTCCGAACAGCCTAACTTAAATAAAACGCGCATGCCTTGGATTGGTTTGCAGTGGATGTTCGGACGCACTGGGCCGGCAGCGACTAATCATTTCGAAGGGGGAGGTTTCGTCCGTTCAAACGAGGACGTCGACTACCCGAATTTAATGTACCACTTCCTTCCGGTTGCCGTACGTTACGATGGACAAAAAGCGCCAACTGATCATGGATTCCAAGTTCATGTCGGGCCCATGTATTCTGATGCCAGAGGATCATTGAAGATTCGTTCAAAAGATCCTAAAGAGCATCCAAGCATGGTCTACAACTACCTTTCTACTGAACAGGACCGGCGCGAATGGGTGGAAGCGATAAGAGTCACCCGGAAGATCATGTCTCAACCTGCTATGAAGCCTTACAATGCAGGTGAAATCTCACCTGGTCCTACTGTTCAAACAGACGAGGAAATTTTGGAATGGGTGAAAGAAGATGCTGAGACGGCCCTTCACCCTTCTTGTACCGCGAAAATGGGGCCTAAATCAGATCCAATGGCTGTCGTAGATCCGCAGTCCATGAAAGTTCACGGGCTCGACAATGTACGAGTGGTCGATGCATCTGCCATGCCTTACGTTACAAACGGCAATATCCATGCACCTGTGTTGATGTTGGCGGAAAAGGCTGCAGACCTTATCCTTGGACGTAAACCGCTGGATCCTATTCATGCCGACTTCTATCGTCATGGAGTACATCCGGCTGATGCAGGCACAGCAACTAAATAACGCTTATCAGGAGAAGGCCTCTTTTAAAATGTATTTGCTGTTGGAGCATACATTTAGGAAAGAGTGCCTTCTCTTTTTTTCTAGAAGTATAATTATACCTACTGATCCAAGCTTTTTATGCCTATGGCGAAGCCCTCATTTACCGAATATCTTACTCAATATCGTAGGTTAGTAGATGTGGAATAATCTTTAAATAGAACCTAACGAATAGGTGTATAAACGTAATGGGTACTTTAATTTCTTAAAAACGCCTAAAATACTTTTCATCATACCCCATTCGTTCAGATGCCTCTTTTCCAGCTTCCATAACTTTTTTGGCAACATCAGGAATTTTGTATTCCTTCATGCGCTGGATAGGTCCGACTACGGTAATGGCGCTGACTACTTTCCCCTTATAATCCCGAATCGGTGCAGCGACTGATTTAGTTCCTTCTGTTAACTCCTCTGTACTGACTGCATATCCCTTCTCTCGTATAGTACATAGTTCTTGTCGGAGTAAATCTGGATCGGTGATGCTGTTCTCTGTATAGGAAACCAACCCTTGTTTAATGACATCCTCCACAATATCTCCTTCACTAAAAGCAAGCAGTACTTTCCCTGAACTTGTACAGTAGGAGGGGTTCCGCCGCCCGACATGCGTCAAGATTCGAACAGGGTGATGACACTCCTCTTTATGGATATATATGGTATCAAGTCCATCAAGGATCGCTAAATGAGCCGTTTCACCAGTATCATTGACTAGCTTATATAGAACAGGTGCAGATTCTTTGTGAATTTCCAGGTTGTTAGTAACAATCCCGCCTAGTGTGAGAACAGAGATTCCTAATCGGTAGGCATTGGTTTTTTGATCTTTTATTACAAACCCTTCACTAGCAAGGGTTGATAGTAATCGGCTGACTGTACTTTTAGCTAGATTTAAAGATTCGGCTAGTTCGCTCACCTTTTTGGTGGGCTCAAATGTAGTAAAGCTTTTTAAGATAAGTAATGCATTTTTAACCGAGGAAAGGGTTTGGGGTTGTTTTTTATTTTTAGTCATATTTCCACCTCTCTTAAATATCGTTCTGTATAAAGGAACGCCAAAATAGAGCAGTTGATCGTCAGTATACACATTAATTATAGGTAATTTTGGACGATATATAAATGGTAATTGAGTGAAAATTTAATTATTTCATTTTTGTTGCATATAGAGGAACGGCTGCCTTTTTCAAAATTTTAATTGTACCTATAATGGACTTGTGTTGAAAGGGATTTCAATAAATATAAGGGATTGGTTACCAAAACCTCGGGAACTATAAATAGTTTCCGGAAAATTAAGGAGGATTTCTATACTATGCAAACGACTAAAACCAAAGCGATTGATTGCTCTCATTACATTGATGGCGGCTATGTAAAGTCAAACAGTGGAAAATCGTTTAAAAATGTTAATCCAGCAACTGAGGAAGTATTAGGAACGGTTGCAGAAGGAGGGAAAGAAGAAGTTGACCAGGCGGTACGTGCTGCCAGAAAGGCACTTAATGGTGAATGGGGCGGCATGCCTTTAAAAAAAAGATCCAATATTATACGTAAAATTGGTGATTTGATCTTGGAGAGAAAAGAGGAACTCGCTGAGCTTGAATCTTTAGATACAGGCAAACCATTATGGCTTTCTAATAATGTGGATATTGACCGGGCGGCTAATAACTTCTATTTTTTCGCTGATTATATGACTTCAGTCGGGACCGAGGCTTACCAACAAGATGATATAGCCATTCATTATGCTGTTCGCCGTCCAGTTGGAGTGGTGGGTCTCATTAACCCATGGAATTTGCCATTATTCCTGATGACTTGGAAGCTGGCTCCTGCTCTTGCAGCGGGAAATACAGCCGTAATGAAGCCATCTGAAGTGACTCCAATGACAGCAACTGTGCTGGCTCAAATTTGTAAGGATGCCGGGGTGCCGGATGGTGTGGTCAATATGGTTCATGGCTTTGGTGAAACAGGAGCTGCTCTATCTTCTCATGAGGACGTTGATGCAATTGCCTTTACGGGTGAAACGGTCACAGGATCAACGATTATGAAGGCTGCTGCTCCAACATTGAAGAAATTGTCCTTTGAACTTGGGGGTAAAAATCCGAATGTCATCTTTGCAGATGCAGAAATGGACGATGTGATTGAAACTACGATTAAATCCAGCTTCATTAATCAAGGTGAAGTTTGTTTGTGTGGTTCAAGGATTTATGTGGAGCGTTCGGCGTACGATGAGTTCCTTGAACGATTTGTAGCGAGAACAAAAGAACTTAAAGTTGGAGATCCTTTTGACCCAGATACAAACGTCGGGGCATTAGTCAGCGAAGAACACTATAGCAAAGTAATCAGTTATTTGGGTATTGCAAAAGAAGAAGGCGGTACATTTTTGACGGGTGGTAAGGCTACGGAAGGATTAGATAAAGGGTTCTTCGTAGAACCAACGATCATTACGGGATTAGGAAGCGATTCGAGGTGTGTACGTGAAGAAATCTTCGGTCCGGTCGTTACTGTTGTTCCTTTTGATACAGAGGACGAAGTACTCGAACAAGTTAATGATACACACTATGGTTTAAGTGCAAGTCTATGGACAAGTGATATTAAGCGTGCCACCCGTTTCAGCGGACAAATTGAAGCTGGCATGGTCTGGGTGAACACATGGTTCCTCCGTGACTTACGTACACCATTCGGAGGAATGAAACATAGTGGTATCGGCCGTGAAGGTGGAGCTCATAGTTTTGATTTCTACTCCGAATTAACAAATATTACGTTAAAAATGTAGGGGGATGGCAATGAAAACGGAATTCTCAACGAAAAGGGAAACTTATGCTAAACATTTAGCTGATGCCTGGAGTAAAGGAGAAGGGGTTCAACCTATCACAGAGCTGGACCCTGAGCTCTCCATTGACGAAGCCTACCAGGTTCAGTTATGCACTATAGAACAAAACGTGAGAAACGGGCAGAGGATTACAGGGAAGAAAATCGGACTGACATCAAAAGCCATGCAGAATTCTTTAGGTGTCAACGAACCCGACTATGGACATTTACTAGATCAAATGGAGTGTAAGAACAGGGGAGAGATCTCCTTTAAGCAAGTTTTACAGCCGAGGGTAGAAGGTGAAATTGCGTTTATATTAAAAGATGATTTAGCCGGGCCAAATATAACGACATTTGATGTTTTAAAGGCAACCGATGTTATTGTCCCTGCACTTGAAATTGTAGACAGTCGTATTAAAGATTGGAATATTACATTAGCTGACACAGTGGCCGATAATGCCTCCTCCGGGATGTATATCCTCGGAGGAAGACCTAAAAAAATTGGTGATGTAAATCTAAAGCAAGTAGGGATGGCCCTTTATAAAAATGATGAATTACTAAACACAGGTGTTGGGGCAGCAGCCCTGGGGGACCCTGTAAAATGTGTGGCCTGGCTGGCCAATAAGCTGTCAATCTATGGCATCACATTAAAAGCGGGTGAAATTGTTCTTTCTGGAGCACTATCAGCTGCCATAGCCGCCGAACCTGGGGACCATTTTCACGCAAAATTTGCTGAGCTAGGTGAAGTACACGTTTCATTCAAAGGGGAAGAGGGGGCAAATGATGGAGACAAATCTAATTAATGAGCTTGCTAGTTATGTGCATTATGCAGAAAAAGAAAGACAGGAAATAACAAAAATTACAGCCGATTTATATCCGGAACTTTCCATTGATGAGGCGTACCTCGTCCAAGCTGAGCTGATTCGCAAAAAAATTAAAGAGGGGGGCCAAATCATTGGCCCAAAAATGGGAATCACTAGTGAAGCTAAAATGAAACAGATGAATGTGGATGATCCTATCTATGGATATGTATTTGACGATATGGTTGTCGAAGAGGGAGATTCCATTTCCCTATCGGATTATATTCATCCTAAAGTGGAACCTGAAATTGGCTTTATTTTATCTAGGGATTTAGAAGGACCAAATACGACAGCTCTTGATGTACTGCGAGCTACAGAATATGTATTTCCAGCAATAGAGATTATTGACAGCCGATATGAGAATTTCAATTTTACGCTACCGGATGTTATTGCAGATAATACATCTGCAGCAGGTGCCGTGTTTGGAACTTACTTTAGAAAACCGGAAGAATTAGAACTTGATGTTGTTGGTGTGACGTTGTCTATAAATGGAGAAATTCAATCTTTGGGGGCTGGAGCTGCTGTTCTTGGGAACCCTGCTAATTCTGTTTCAAGACTAGCTCATATGTTAAGTAAAAAGGGAGAAAAAGTACAAGCGGGGCAGCCGATTTTAACGGGTGGTGTCACAGCCGCCGTCCGTCTATCTCCAGGTGATTTAGTACAAGTTACTTATGGGGGATTAGGTGAAGTCTCATTTTTTGTGCAAGAATAATAGAATTTTTTAGAGGAGGTGAACCGACTTGCCGATTATCAACATACAATTAATGGAAGGAAGAGATTCTAATAAAATTCAAACGTTGATGAAGAATGTCACCGATATTGTCAGTGAGTCACTGGATGCTCCTAAGGAAAATGTACGTGTCCTTGTGAATGAAGTGCCAAAGACACATTGGTCCATTGGAGGTACAAGTGCGAAAGAATTAGGAAAATGACTGCATTGAACTTTAATAAGCCCCTATTTCATCCAAGGTATGAAATAGGGGCTTATTATTTTTTTACTAAAAAGTATATCAATATGGTCTCCTACGTGTTAAAGGATTTCGGTATATTTATGATTGATGATGGAGTATATAATCTTTTTTGCCAGACTTTCAATACGGGAATTAATTCGATATTGGACATAGACTTGATTGGGAATACTATAAATCTCATCGATTTCCCGGATTTCCACCTCCCCTTTATACCGTTTATCAATTCCCAATTTGGGTATAATTCCAATCCCTATATCATTGGCAACAGCATTTAACAGCATTTCGTTATTATCAACATCCATGCGGGTGACGTTTTGGGCGCCAATGAGCTGTTTATCAATTAACCTCCATAATGATGAATTTCTTCTATAACTTATGATTGTTTCCCCTTTTAAGTCTGTTACATGAAGGGATTGTTTATGACATAGCCGGTGTTTCTTTGGCAGAACAACCACCAGGTTGTTGTCAAATAAGTATTCTGAAATGATGTCAGGGTTATTTGAGAGAGGTTGTCTGGTAAAGATTAAGTCTACATCTCCTGATAGGGCTTTTTCATTTAAACTGACTGAATCATACCCTTCGATCACTTGAATATCTATATTCCCTATCGATTGAATCGTTTTTAATAGCTCAACAATAAATGAATGGGAATATCCAGGAGAGAAGCCAACTTTTATGACCGGATCTTTTAACAGGTTTGGAATTTCTTTGGAATGATTAATATAGATTAGAATATTTTTGGCGTAATCTATGAACATCTTCCCTTCTTCTGTTAAAAAGATTTCATGACCTATTCTTTTAAATAGTTGACATTGCAGGATATCTTCCAAAGCTTTTATTCGTGAGGTAACAGTTGGTTGTGTGACATTAAGGGCTACTGCAGCTTTTGAATAACTCTTATATTTGGCTATGGTAAGGAACGTATGTAATTGACATTCATTCATCTAATTCCTCCTAAACTCACGTGGTTAAAAGGGGTATTTAAAGAAAGCGTTTTCATATGTGGCTAATATTATTTCTAAATAATAGGTGAAGTAATGACCTAATGGGAAAATAGAGAAAGAAAGAGGTCAACTACCCTGAACGGCCATTTTTAAAAGGAGAGTGAAGGGCACCTTAAGCATCAGCACAAGAAGGTTACTTTGATTATATTTATAGGAAGAACAGCTTGTCAACTTAATTAACAGAATCTTTCTATTATAAAAGTCCTTTGCAGAACACTGTATTAATAATTTTTTTAAATTCATGAAAAAGTAAATAAATATTCAATTGGTATCTAAATATTCTGACTACTATACTTGAAAGTAAGCAATAACAAAGCAATCTATATTGACGACATGATTAACCGCTAAGGAGGGATTGCGGGAATTTATGTAAGCGCTGCAAAGTCCATGGGAGAAAGGAAGGGCTCTACTTTGGAAGATAACCGTATGAGTGAATCATTAGAGGGAAAGGTTGCTATTGTAACAGGATCTGCTCGGGGAATTGGGCGTGCGATTGCATTAAAGTTAGCTCATTCAGGTGCTAATGTGTTGATTAGTGGGACTAATGAAGAGCGAACACATAAAGCTTGCGAAGAAATGCAAGCGCTAACAAAATCGCAAATTAAATACTATGCCGGAGACCTTTCTGAAGAAGAAAATGTCGAGGAAATGGTGAAATACACCATAGATAGTTGGGGCAAAATTGACATTTTAGTAAATAACGCAGGTGGAGGGGTTATCTTACCATTTTTAGAACAAACCCCCGATACACTGAAGACAACAATAAATAGAAATTTATGGACCGCTATTTGGTCTTGTTACAAGGTCTTACCTTATATGGTCGAAGCCCGCCAGGGGAGAATTATTAATGTAGGCGCTGATTCAGTAAGAAATGGTTTATGGGAACATGCAGCTTACAATGCGGCAAAAGGCGGTGTCCATGCAATGACTACTGGGTTAGCAAGAGAATTTGCAGAAGGTGATATTACCGTAAATACGGTTGCTCCACCCGCAGTAGACTGTGAAGCGCTAGATAGGATAAGGGAAAGAGATTCCGGTTTAGTGGATAAATATATTGACATTATTCCAAAGGGGAGAGCCGCAAGAGAAGAAGAGGTAGCAGACTCCGTTTGGTATTTATCCACCGATGGAGCAAGCTTCATTACAGGTCAAGTGATTAGTGTCAATGGTGGAAGTAATATGCTTTAGGCAAATGTATTTTGAAAGGGTGAGCGAAATGAAGGAATTAATCCGGGATAATACGGAAAAATGTGAATTTCTTGTTCATAGAAGTGTATTTACTGATAGAGAGATACTAGCTAGAGAAAGAGCAGAAATTTTTAATAAGTGTTGGTTGTTTATTGGGCACGAATCGGAAATTCCTGAAAAAGGGGATTACAAACGGAAAAAAGTAGGAGGACGTAACTTACTACTTGTCCATAGCCATGATGGAGAAATGAGAGCATTATACAACACATGCCCACATCGTGGTGCGCTTGTTTGTAGAGAAAACTCAGGGAATTCTAGAGTGTTCCGTTGTTTCTATCATGCATGGAGCTTTACAAATGACGGTCAACTAGCAGGTATGCCAGGGAAAGATGGTTTCCCTGATGATTTTAACTGTGATGGAACGAAAAATATGACAGAAGTTAATAGGTTGGAAAGCTATCGCGGATTTATGTTTGTTAACTTTGACGATCATGCCAATTCTCTTGATGAATACTTAGGTAATGCCAAGGAATATATTGATTTGGTAGCTGATCAATCGGAAGCTGGAATGGAGGCTCTCGGTGGAGTACAAGAGTACAGTGTGAGAGCGAATTGGAAGTTGCTAGCTGAAAATAGTGTGGACCTCTATCATGGTATGCCTACCCATAAGACATATTTCGATATAAAACAAGGACAAGATCCTGACTTGAAAAAAGTGAAGTTAGAAGGAAAAGGAGTCGACCTTGGAAATGGTCACGCTGTTATGGAATATGTGGCTCCCTGGGGGAGACCTATTGCACAGTGGACTCCTATATGGAACGAAGACCTAAAAAAGGATATGGAGAAAATTAAAGCTAGGTTAGTGGAGAGGTTCGGCGAAGAACGTGCAGACAGAATCGCAAATTACAACCGAAATATTGTGATTTTCCCTAATCTGGTTATCAATGACATTATGGCGATTACGGCAAGAACCTTCTACCCTACCTCTCCTGGTTATATAGAAGTATCCGGGTATGCATTCGCTCCTAAAGGAGAGGATGAGGAACACCGAATGGCAAGAAATGATAACTTCTTAGAATTCTTGGGACCGGGGGGATTTGCTACGCCAGATGATAATGAAGCATTGGAACTATGTCAGGAAGCCTACAACAATAACCAAGAAGTTCAGTGGAATGATATCTCTAAAGGGATGGTAAGAGGAGAAGACAATACATTGGCAACAGACGAGATTCAAATGAGAAGCTTCTGGAGGCAATACAAAACCAGAATTGAACAATCCCTGAATAAGGAGGTTGCTCAGACATGACGGTAGCAACTATAACACGTCAAGATGTTGTTAATTTCCTATATACGGAAGCCAAATTACTGGATGAGTGGAAATTAACCGAATGGGCAGCATTGTTTACGGAGGATGCGAGTTATACCATTCCGCCTATAGGTGATCCCGATGCCAACCCAAAGGACTCTTTGTTTTTTGTTCATGACACTCGCGCACGCCTGCAAGAACGTGCTGAAAGATTACTAAAGAAAGAAGCCCATGTCGAATACCCGCACTCTACCACGCTTCGAAACTATCATAATATTATGGTTGGTGATTTGGACTCTCCGGTGATTCGCGTGGAGTGCAATTTTACAACACACCGGACAAAAAGAGAAGTATTGGATACGTTTATTGGAAGACATATCTATGAAATCGTTCAAATGAATAACGGGCTGGCTATAAAAAGTAAAAAGGTGATTCTACATTTAGATAGTCTAAGACCGCAAGGAAAGATTAGTTTGATCTTATAAAAGAGATATAAAAAGAAAGGTGGTGAATGAATTGAGTAATGAAAGAGAAGTGTTTGATATAACCATTGTGGGCGGTGGCCCAGTGGGGTTATTTACTGCTTTTTATGCTGGTATGCGTCAGACGAGTGTAAAAATTATTGAAAACTTATCTCAACTGGGAGGGCAGCTATCTGCATTATATCCGGATAAGTACGTCTATGATGTCGCCGGATTTCCTAAGATCAAAGCTAAGGATCTAGTCGATCAATTGAAGGAACAAATGGGACAATTTGAAAGTGATATTTGCCTTGATGAAGAAGTAAAAGAGGTAACGAAGGAAGATGATATCTTTACCATTAAAACAACCAGGCAGACCCATTATTCTAGAACGATTATTATAACCGCTGGAAATGGTGCCTTTAAACCCAGGAGCATGAAATTGGAAAATGAGGCCCAATTTGTTGGGAATAACCTTCATTATCGAATCGAGGATCTGAATGACTTCAAAGGTAAGGATGTTGTTGTTTTGGGTGGTGGTGATTCTGCAGTAGATTGGGCTCTCATGCTAGAGAGGATCGCGTCATCCGTGAACATTGTCCATAGAAGAGACCGATTCAGAGCTCATGAGCACAGTGTCAATCTATTGAGAGACTCATCTGTGAATATCTATACTCCATATACTCCAATTGAGTTAGTAGGGGAGAACGAAATAGAATCAATAATGCTGAAGCAAACCAAAAGTAAAGAAATTATGGAATTAAATGCAGATGAGTACCTGGTCAACTATGGCTTTATATCCAATCTAGGCCCCATAAAAAATTGGGGATTGAAAATAGAGAAAAATTTAATTCAAGTAAACTCAAAAGCTGAAACAAATATCCCAGGAATCTATGCTGTAGGAGATATATCAACCTACCCAGGGAAAGTTAAATTAATGGCTACCGGTTTTGGTGAGGCTCCCATCGCGGTAAGTAATGCGAAGATTTACATTGATCCAAGCGAATCCTTACACACAGCTCACAGTACATCCATCATGAGCAGGAAGGATAATAAGAAAAAAGTCGTTACCTATTAAGTGCACCATTTAACTGTCATCCATTTTTATGTTGGAACGTATCTAAATGAGGAGGATACTTATGTCTAAACTGAAAGAAAAAATTGCAAATAAAGAATCAGATCAAGAGAGATTAGAGAAGTATTTACGCACGGTTGCCCATATTGGCCATGTCGAAATCAGTGTGACAAATTTTGAAAAGTCTCTATGGTTTTTCACTGAAGTTATGGGGCTTGTATTAACTGAAACAGATGGAGACCGTGCCTATTTAAGAGCATGGCAGGACTTTGATCATCATACGCTGGTTCTTCAAGCATCCCATACATCGGAAGTCAACCGTATGGGATGGCGTGTAAGTTCAAGGGAATCTTTAGAGTTATTTGAAAAACAATTAAAAGAAATGAATATCGATTATGAGTGGATAGAGGGTGGACGGAAGAAGGCCCTGGGTGATGCCCTCCATTTTAAATCCCCATCTGGATTACCGGTTGAATTATATTGGGAAAAGGAACTCTTTGTGACGGATGACCCGCAATTAAAGTCAAATTTACCGAGTCATCCAAGTAAATATACCGGAAAAGGTGTCTCACCTCGTCGATTTGACCATGTTAATCTCATGGTGAATGATGTTAAAAAAGAACAACAATGGTGGACAGACCTACTTGGTATTCATCATCGATACTATATTCAAAATAAAGAGGACATCCGTTTAGGCTCATGGTTGAGTAGAACGAACATTGCGCATGAAATGGCCCTAATGAGGAATTCCAATCAAGATGGGGCAGCATTTCACCACTTAGCCTATTATTTGGATTCTCCAGATGAACTTATTCGAGCGTCTAATCTAATGGCAGAAAATGATATAAAAATAGAATGGGGTCCAGGTAAGCATGGGACAAGCGGAGCACAATTCATCTATGTTATTGAACCGTCTGGTCATCGGGTGGAAATTTGGACAGGCGGACTCCTCATTTTCTCTCCTGATTGGGAACCGATTGAATGGTCTCCCGAGGTAGGACAACTAGGTCTGGAAATGTGGGGAAGTACACCACCGGAAACCTATTTAACTTATGGAACGAAGATAGGAGAATAAATGGGAGAGAGACGAACGTATTTTATTCTTTTCCCTATAAAAACTATAAATATTGGGAGAGTTTATTTGTGAATCAACACTTAAAAATTGATTTTCATACACATATTATTTCAGAGGAATATCTGGATTTAAGAGAAAAATATGGGGATAACCGTTGGCCGGTGTTAGAGAAAACTTGTGACTGTGGGGCCAACATTATAATAAAGGGGAAGAAATTCAGGGAAATCACCAACCAAACATGGGATGCAGAGCAGCGAATAAAAGATATGGATAAAGAAGGTATTGATCTCCAAGTTTTATCGCCGATCCCAGTCACATTTAGTTACTGGTCGGAACCTGAACAAGGGTTGGAGATGGCAAAGTTCCAAAATGATTTTATTGCCTCTATCACAAAAGAATATCCGAAAAGGTTTATAGGTTTAGCAACCGTTCCATTACAGGAAGTTGACCTTGCGATCAAGGAAATGGATAGAGCGGTCCACGAATTGGGCTTAAAAGGTATTCAAATAGGAAGTAATGTGAATGGCAAGAATTTAGATGACGATTCATTAGAAAGATTTTTTCAGGCTGCGCATGAATGGGGGGTTCCATTATTTGTTCATCCTTGGGAAACATTAGGGAGGGAACGAATGCCAAGGCATAACTTTATGTACATGGTGGGGATGCCCTCAGAAACAGCTTTGGCTGCCGGAAGTATCATCATGAGCGGCCTGTTAGATAAATATCCAAACTTAAAGATATGCTTTGCCCATGGAGGCGGATCCTTACCCTACTTATTACCAAGAATGGACAAAGGGTGGAATGTATGGCCGCAAATAAGAAAGACCAAGAACCCACCCAGCCATTATGCAAAACTCTTGTATTTTGATTCATTAGTTTACGATGAAAGTAATTTACAGTTTATGGTCGATCGATTTGGAGTTGATCAGATCATTGCCGGTTCTGATTATCCTTTTTTACTACGTGAAGCCCCATCTGGAAGAGTGGTCGATCGATTATCATCATTGAATAACACAGAAAGAGAAAAAATCCATGGGCTTAATGCTTTACACTTTTTAAACCTTGATGACGAACAATATAGGAGATCAAACGAGGAAGAACTAGTACGAAATGAAATGCGGTAAGTAATCAAATTGGCTAGGGTTCATCAAGATATACAGAAAAGGAGGGTATTTTCATGGCCTTTGTAATAACTGATTCATGCCGTCACGAAAAGGCAGCCGAATGTGTCGGTATCTGTCCAGTCGACTGCATAGAAGAGGGGGCGGATCAATTTTTTATAGACCCAAATGTTTGTATAGATTGTGGCGCTTGTGTTGCTGCTTGCCCAGTTGATGCAATCGTAGATGAAAATGATTTACCAGCCGATCAAGAAGAACAACTGGAAAAGGCTGAAAGTTTTTTCGGGTAGGGAGCTTGTGATACCTTGCATGGACCTTAACCCTCTATATTTCTATAGATATCATTGGGAATGTTGTCGTTTAGGTAGCATTCCCTTTTTTAAAAATTCAAGTGTTTGGCATAGTCAAATCGCTTATTTTTAATAGAGAGAAGGTAGGAAGGTCACTTCATTGGTTGCTGGACCTTGCAAATTTCAGTTGTGGATAGGATTGTTTCTATCATTGGCTGATTAGAGACAACAGTGCGATGATTGCTGTTATTACTCGGAAGAATAAATGAGTTATAGGGAGAAATGAACATGTCGAATCAGAAAATAAAATGTGCCATTATTGGCTCCGGTAATATCGGAACTGATCTCATGTACAAATTACTAGGGAGCGATAAGCTTGAGCTTACCGCGATGGTCGGTATTGATAAAAATTCGAAGGGGCTAGCGCTGGCTAAGCAATATGGTGTGAAACCAATTTATAACGGTATTGATGGTTTGGTAGCGGATCCGGAATTAGCAGAAATCATCTTTGAAGCTACTTCTGCAAAAGCGCATGGAAATAATGCCCCGATTTTAAAAGATCTGGGGATGAAGGCGATTGATTTGACACCGGCAGCCATAGGGCCTTTTGTCGTACCATCTGTAAATTTGAAGAAAGATAGGATTGTTGGACTGGATAACGTTAACATGGTTACATGCGGTGGTCAGGCAACCATTCCTATTGTGAAGGCGATTTCTGATGTCGTGAAGGTAGATTATGCGGAAATTGTTGCGTCCATCTCTAGTAAAAGCGCCGGTCCTGGGACCCGGCAGAATATCGATGAATTTACGGTGACGACAGCAAAAGCTTTGCAGGAAGTTGGGGGTGCTAAAGAATCGAAGGCCATCATTACGTTAAATCCAGCTGAACCTCCGATCTTGATGAGAAACACGATTCACGTTAAAACTGCACAATCCGCAGAAGACCACCGTGAGGAAGTTTTATCTTCGTTGGATGACATTTTAAAGACGGTGCAACGTTATGTGAAAGGATACCGTTTCAAGGCAGATCCGGTTATCAAAGGAAATGTTGTAACAGTTTCTGTAGAAGTAGAAGGAAATGGGGATTTTCTACCTAAATACGCAGGTAATCTGGATATCATAACTTCAGCAGCCTTGGAGACTGGAGAAGTTATGGCGGAACATCTGAGGAAGGAGGAAACAGCACAATGAGTAACCATAGAAAAATAGTTTTTAATGACGTTACCTTACGAGATGGGATGCATGCCATTTCTCATCAATATACAAAAGAACAAATTGCTGAACTGACAAAGCTCATTGATGAGTCTGGCGTCGATATCATTGAAGCTACTCACGGAGATGGGTTAGGCGGAAGCTCGATCCAATATGGTTTTTCAAAAGAATCCGAAGAGGACATTATCACAACAGCAGTGAAAAACGCTAAGCGTGCGAAGATAGGTGTGCTCCTCCTTCCTGGTATCGGAACAATTGATCATTTGAAGCGGGCAAGGGAATGGGGGGCAGCTGTTGTACGAGTTGCCACGCATTGCAGTGAAGCTGATGTTTCCGAACAGCATATCAAAAAAGCTGTAGATATGGGGATGGACACCGTTGGTTTCTTAATGATGTCTCACCGTTCGACGCCGGAGGAATTACTGGAAGAAGCTAAAAAGATGGAATATTATGGGGCTGGAACGATTTATGTGGTAGACTCCGCCGGGGCATTGACGATGGATGATACTCGGAGAAGGATTGCGCTATTTAAAGAAAATTTGAGTACGGATATTGGCTTCCATGGCCATAATAACCTCTCATTAGGCGTGGCCAACTCAATCGTTGCTTTGGAAGAAGGCGCGAGCCGAATCGATACAAGCTTAGCAGGAATGGGGGCCGGAGCTGGGAATACGGCTACTGAACAGCTTATTGCCGTTATGAATAAAATGGAAATCCCTCACATTGTAGATTTATATAAGGCAATGGATGCAGCAGAAAACGTAATGAAGCCTATGATGAACCGTCCCGTGCAAATCGACCGCCTGAGCCTCACACTAGGTTACACTGGTGTCTACTCCAGTTTTCTTTTATTCGCAGAAAGAGCGGGAAAAGAGTATGGTGTTGATCCGCGTGATATTTTAACCAAAATTAGTGAAATGGGAGCGGTCGGCGGACAGGAAGACTGGATTATCGGGGTTGCGCAGGACTTGGCAAAAGAAAAAAAATACGTCTGACAAAAACGGTCCAGGCGAGGGAAACGCCCCTTATCTGGACCGTTTTTTATGGTCTAAGCCAAGTCTCCAGAATTCTATAAGCCCTGGATTGGAAACAATCCTCCATTGTACAGAGGAGCCGTTCTTGTTTTAAAGAACCTCTTTTTAGTTATCTATCCTACGGACCCAATCATGAATGCTCTGGATGAGCAGAAGGAATGCAGCATATCCAAAAAAAGAATAGATGTGCTTCCATTTTGAGCTGAAGGCAATGACCCCTATATCTTCCATCACCGGCTCCAGCACCATTGCAAGCACACTGGCAAGGAATATAAAAACGAACCGAGTCAGACCGCTCACCGATTTCATCACCCATAGAGCAAATAAGGTAAAAGCAGGAATAACCAATAAGGTGAATCGAATGTCAATGGGAAAGACATTTGGAAAGGGCCGGGTAAGAAATATGTAGTAATTTTGGGTGATAAGCCATATTTCGATGTACGTGACCAGCAGGGAGGCGGAAATCATAGTGAAGAGGTAGGATAAGAACGTTCGTCTACCGTTGCCGGTGGAATAAGATTTTTTTGGTAAAGACGGTCCATTCGAGTTTTTCGATAGATTCACAATAGTCATGTTTAATCTCCCCATTTATGTTTTCAGTCATAGGTTCTAAAAAATCTATTCCGCTCCATTCAGTAAACCAGTCCCCTTTTTCAGCCTTTGTTTGATTGCTATTTTTCCAAGCGTATTCCAGTCTCGGACTATAAATGCGGCTGGCGCCTTTTCGTAAGGTGCAATTTTTGGTTTGAGGAACATACAAGTTCCCCGGTACTGTCTCTTTCACATCATTAAACAGATGGGGCCAGTAATCTTTGCGAGACCCCGTATGAGGCGTAGTTTTAGCCCAGCCAATGATCTGCTGAAGGCGATTTGGATTTGAAAAAAGTAAAGCATATAATCGTTTCCCTAATTCAATGCGTTGGGACAAAGAGGAAAATGGAGGTAGTGTTTGCCCCACTAGCCAATTTTTTGTGAAAGGCTTTTGGGAATAGGGAAATAGAATATGGCTCATATTCAATAACTCCTGTAATTTAAACATGATCGTATCAAGTACCGTATTTTTATAGGTGGGATTTTGGATGACTCGTTTTTCCAAATAGCTTTGCTCATTAATGATCATCGCAAGGGCTAAGGTTGTGGTGTCTTGGGTGTTCCAAAAGTCTATCCAAACGACTTCCATAAATACGGATACATTTAGGTGTCGAAGAAGGTGGAAGTGGGGCTGCTTGTTTGCCAGACTCTCTTCATATAGGAGAAACTGGGGATAGATATCCTGGAAGATCAACCAATTTCCTCGCTCTAAGAATGAAAAGAAATCCGTTTGTTCCTTTTCCGTTAATAGCTTTGCTAGAAATTCTCCTTTTAAATCCGTCATATTCCAGCCACCGTTTCTCGATACCATGTGGCCAAGTAAAGCCCATTCAATTTCTGGATGCCTTAAATAGAAGTCAAGATAAGCTTGAGTCCGTGTTACGTTATTCAAGTTGAGCGTTTCCGTTTTTTCTCGAATCATTGTGATCAACTGCTGGTCTTTCGAGGACGGTGTGGCAAAAGGCTGAGCAGCTTTAGTTTTAAAATTATTGTTTAATTGCTTTTTTAGTTTTTCCAGGGAACGGAATGTTCTTGTAACCTTTACCAGAAGCGATCACTCCTCTCTAGGAATGTGTGTTTTCATATATGAATAAGTATAGGGAGTCATACTTTTTAGGAGGGATGGAATAGGTGAAACAATGGGTGCTATCTGAAATGGAACGCTTGATTAATCTCTTAAAAAGGGACCAATCTCAAGATGGGTCCTGGGACTATGCGTTTGAAACCGGAGTAGCGACGGACTCTTATATGATCATTTTATTACGTTCCCTGGAGATTCATGAGGAGAAGTTAATCCAGGCATTGTCAGAAAGAATTGTTAGTAAACAGGAAAAAAACGGGGCGTGGAAACTGTTTTATGATGAGGGCCCAGGTAATTTATCAGCTACCATCGAAGCCTATTACGGTCTCTTATATTCAGGCTATGCCAATTCCGAGGATCCTAACATGAAAAAAGCGGAACAGTTTATCCTTCAACATGGTGGATTAAATGAGGCAGGGATGTTTACGAAAATCATGCTGGCGTTAACTGGACAACAGGCCTGGCCAAAATTTTTCCCGATCCCCCTTGAAGCCATTTTGCTTCCGGTTCATTTTCCGCTCAACCTTTATGATATTTCGGTATTTGGCAGAGCAAACATGGTCCCGCTTCTTTTGCTTGCCCATGAAAAGTACCAATTAACTACACCTCAAACCCCTGATTTGTCCCATCTTTATGTTCATTTCGATGAACGTTCTGGGCACCATTTCTTTCGAGAATCGGACCGCATCCTGGAGTGGCGGAATTATTTATCCTCCTTAACGAAGGCTCTTCAGTCCAGTTTCTATACGCTTAACCATTTGGAAGAAATAGCTGCTGAACAAGCAAAACAGTACATGTTGAAGCGTATTGAATCTGATGGCACGTTCTTGAATTATTTTAGCGCCACGTTCTTAATGATTTTTGCCTTTATGTCGCAGGGTTTTTCAAAAAAAGATAAGAAAATCAGAAATGCTGTCAACGGATTAAAATCGATGGCCACTCTCATAGACGGACGTGTCCATATGCAATATACGACCGCTGATGTATGGAACACCTCTCTGATCAGCTATACCCTTCAGGAAGCAGGTGTTTCTGAGAAGGATGATGTCATCCAAAAGGCCAATCGTTATTTATTGTCCAGGCAGCAATTTAAATATGGCGATTGGGTGGTTCACAACCCTTCTACAAGCCCTGGTGGGTGGGGGTTTTCCGATTTGAATACGATAAACCCTGATGTAGATGACACCACAGCAAGCTTACGGGCAATACAAAAAATCCTTTCTTATCAACCAGGTTTCCATCAAGCGTGGGAGCGAGGAACTCAATGGGGGATGTCAATGCAAAACACGGATGGGGGATGGCCATCTTTTGAGAGGAACGTGGATAAGAAAATCTTAAACCTGCTGCCCGTGCAAGGAGGAGAGTTTTTGCTGCTCGACCCATCCACGGCTGATTTAACGGGAAGGACACTTGAATTCCTAGGGAACTTTACAAACGTAAATAAAAATCATTCTGCGATAGCTAGAGGGATCGAGTGGCTTAGGAAGAAGCAAAACCAGAACGGCTCTTGGTATGGCCGGTGGGGGATCTGCTATATTTATGGAACATGGGCTGCCGTTACCGGATTAATTGCATGTGGCGCGGACTCCAAAGCTCCGATGCTTCGTAATGCTGTCCAATGGCTAAAGGACATTCAAAACGAAGATGGGGGATGGGGAGAGTCCTGTAAAAGCGATACGGAGAAGCGCTATATGCCCTTAAAAGCAAGCACGTTGACTCATACCGCTTGGGCACTGGATGCTCTCATTTCCACCTCCTCATCACCCACTCCAGCCATTGAAAAAGGAATACAATTTCTTATTGAGAAGGGAAATAACAAGGATTGGACCCATAACTATCCGAAAGGACAGGGGATGGGAGGAGCATTTTATATCCACTATCACAGCTATCGTTACATTTATCCGCTTCTCGCTTTAAGTCATTATAAGCATAAGTTTCAACGCGAAGCGGTCTAAATAGTGATGACAACTCTTATTTAAAAAATGGGTATGAAAAATTTGTTTAACTAAAAAAACGATTGATCAGCTTTGATAAGTATGGAGAGTACTTACCGTAGGGTAAGTGCTTTTTTATTTTTATTTCAACTATTCAATTTTAGTTTTCTCCTACCAGCGATCATTCTTTGTCCTCCCATATTAAAGTAATTTGTTTAGCCATTCATGAATAAGGAAATGGAAATACCAAAAAAGGAGGGAATCTTCTATATGATGTTTTTTCAAATAGCCTTGAAGTTAATGGTCGGTTTAATAGGAATTGTCTTTATTACGCGCGTGTTAGGAAAAAAACAAATGTCCCAGGTTACACCCTTAGACTTCGTGTACGCGCTGATTCTTGGGGGAATTATTGAAGATGGATTATACGAGTCCCAAGTAACTGTATGGCACATGCTAATGGCCTTGGGGTTATGGGCCGTCTTTATTTTTACGGTAGAAAAAAGCGCTCAGAAATTTGCTAACTGGAGAAATATAATTAAAGGGAAGCCTTCCGTTGTTATAGAGAAGGGGAAAATAAACATAAAAGAAATGAAGCGAAATATGCTGGAAGCTGAGCAAGTTCGCACCCTGTTACGTATGCAGGGGATATTTTCCATTAGTGAAGTGGAATACGCTGTGCTTGAGAATAGTGGTACATTAAGTGTGCTTCCTAAAACAGGGGAACAACCTGTAGAAAAACAGGATTTTTTAAGAGATTATAAAGAAAGTGGACTTTCTTATCTCCTCATTGAAAAGGGAAGAATCAATGAAAGCACCCTAAATGATATCGGAAAAGATAAGCAATGGCTTATTAGGAAGATGCAGGAACAGGGATACTCTGTAAACCAAATCTATTACGCAGAATGGAGTAAGCAGGACGGATTCCTCCTACAAACCTATTAGTTTTTCAAATTATAAAATACCTTTACAGTTGATTAAAATAACATTTCCCTAAAGTAAATGAGGTTTAAGTTTCTTTGAAAATGAGAAATTATTAAATGTGACACGATAATTTTCAAAAGGAGGTTCATTCACATGGCCAAAAATAATCAAAAAATGACTACAGAGGAAGCAGGCAAAAAAGGCGGAGAAAAAACCTCCCGTAAATACGATCAAGAACATTTTGAAGATATCGGTCAAAAAGGTGGGCGTCATTCAGGTAACGGCTCAAGCAGGAATTCCTAAGGTTTAGGATTCCCATCACTGCTAATAGATTCAAATATTTAAGAGAGGTGGTAGATGATGGCGAAAGATAAACAATATAAAATAGGTGAAAAGGCTGCAGAAAGTGGAAAGTATAAAGTGGACAGCCTTGTGAACGGTAATTCTAGCAAAGATAAACAAACCATTGAGTTAAATCAAGGTGATCAATTCCCACCGTCTCCAGCTGATAATGAGGCAGCGTATTGGGTCAAAATATCCTAATATGATTTCTATCCCCCTCTTTAAGGAGGGGGATTCTTTTCTCTCTTGCCAAGGGCAGCCTCATTTTTGTAGATAAGAATCACTCTTTCATGTAAAACGTGAACATCCAGTCCTATCTATGTAAAAAACTTAAATGGCAGTCGAATATATTTCTCCAATAAGTTATTTGGTACGAAGCCTTACATAGGGCAATATTTAGGGGATCACTATAGGGAGGAATGTAATAATGGGATTGAAACTAAGACAAGAAATAAAAAAGTACTTTAATATGACAAAAAGAGAAAAGCGGATTTATAAATTTTCTAACCTTTGGATGACACCCGTTATTTATTCAATCGTAGCCTTTACACTATTTCTTTGCACTTCATGGGCTGACCTCTGGATGAATTTCGGCTATTTAGTACCTTCATTCCTAAACCCAAGTTACGAATTAACTCGAAATATATTAAGTACCCTGACTGCTGGTCTTCTGTCACTTACTTCCTTTACTTTTTATGGGGTGTTGACCGCGCTTACTACCTTTTCAGCTCAATTTTCACCTCGAATTTTGAAAAACTTTATGATGACTAAGAGGACTCAACACACATTAGGAATTTTTATAGGGAGTTTTCTATATGTACTTTTGAGCTTACTATTCCTTAATAAAGAAGCAAACTACTTTTTTATCCCAACTTCTGCAACTCTTTTAGCTGTCATTTCTCTCGGGGCTTTTGTCGTCTTTATTAACCATATTATTACTTGGTTACAAATAACAAACATGACATTAGATATGAAAAACGAATCGATAAATATTATGGATGATTCTTTGATTCATGAGTTGGATCCTTACCGTGTGGAAGACATAAGTGAAATTAAAAAGGATATCCCTAAAACTGAAGGAATCCAAGTAAGAATTAAAAGGTCGGGATATTTGCAGAAGGTTGACTTTATTGGACTCATTAAGGAAGCAGAAAACGATGGGATAGTTTTAAAGTTAGAATACAAAGTAGGGGATTTTGTTTATCATTCTACTCCATTATTCACCTATTGGAAGAGGAACTCTTTAAGCGAAAAAATTGATGTAAAAAAATATATGGGGATGTTTGATTTTGGAAAAACACAAACCGAAATACAAGATATTGAATTTAGCCTAAATAAATTTGTGGAAATTGCAATACGCGCTTTAGGAAACCATGACCCAAAAACGGCATCTGGTACAATCTATCAACTTGGAGACTTACTTATAAATATTTCACAGAATGCAAACTTTACCCCTTATCTATGGGATAATCAGGGGAATCTTCGAGTTATAGTAAAAAGCTTAGATTTCGAAGATTACTTGTATATTAGTTTTGCTTCTATACGACATTACTCAAGGAAAAATATAGTGGTTACCATGGATTTATTAAATGTCCTCCATGCAATTGCTCAAGCTGTACGGGAAAGAGATTATGATTCAGTTTGGGAGTTTGTGGTTTATACGGCTAAAGGTTTTGAACAGGAATATTTGCATAGTTTGGATCGGAGGAAGTTTTATAATATTCTATGGGAAATAGCTTCCATAACAGCTAATAAAGCTGGTTATTATAATATAGTTGATAAAACGTTATCCCAAATCTCTGATAAGGATGAGATTAGAGAAGCTAAAACAGTAGCTTATCCGAATTTTGATGAAAAGGAAAAGAGTTTTAATGTCTAATGCTAAGAAACATGCAAAATAAAGGAACCCTAAACATGAATAACGGAAGTTGTTTAGAGTTCCTTTTTATTTATTATAATGAGCACCATTCCTGAATTAATTATTTATAGGATAACAAAAAGCCCTCTTTATTAATTATTTATCGTTTTAATTGTATTGTGGTTCTTTTAGTTTATTGATTTCTTCGTTTCTAATCGTTGCCTGAGCTGTCGCAAGCCGTGCAGCAGGGACACGAAATGGTGAACAGCTTACATAATCCATCCCTAAATCAAAGCAGAATTGGATCGATTCTTTTTCCCCACCATGTTCTCCGCAAATCCCTGTTTTAAGTGCAGGTTTGGTATCTCTGCCTAATTTCACACCACTTTCTACAAGTTTCCCTACACCTTCCTGGTCTAATGAGACAAATGGATTTTGCTGCAGTACATCCTGTTCAACGTAGTGCTGGAGAAACTTCCCTTCGGCATCATCGCGACTAAATCCGAACGTGGTTTGTGTTAAGTCGTTCGTTCCAAATGAGAAAAAGTCAGCTTCTTCGGCAATTTGATCAGCTGTTAGGGCCGCGCGCGGCGTTTCAATCATAGTCCCAATAAGGTAGTTAAATTCTTGTCCAGTTTCTTGTTGAACTTGTTCGCCAACATGGATAACACGTTGACGCATATCTTTTAATTCATTTACATGGCTGACCAAAGGAATCATAATTTCAGGGTTTACTTTGATTCCCTTTTTCATAACGCTGGACATTGCATAAAAGATGGCTTTTGCTTGCATTTCATATATTTCAGGATGAATCATTCCTAAGCGACAGCCCCGATGTCCTAACATAGGGTTTGATTCTTCTAACACACGGACTTTCCGCAAGAGATTCTGTTTTTCTTGCAGATCTTTTGAACGAGGGTTTGAGATTTGCAGTTTAGTTACATCGACAAGGAGTTCCTCTTTGTCAGGGAGAAACTCGTGAAGAGGTGGATCTAATAACCTTACTGTAATGGGATATCCCTGCATGGTTTCAAATATTCCTTCAAAGTCTTGCTGCTGCATGGGCAAGAGCTTATCAAGGGCGTCTTTACGTTCCTCATTGGTTTCAGAGAGGATCATACTTTGAACAGTTGGGATGCGGGAAGGATCCATGAACATATGCTCTGTGCGGCAAAGGCCAATTCCTCCTGCTCCAAACTCTAATGCTTTCGCGGCATCTTCTGGATTATCAGCATTTGCTCTTACATCCATTTTTGTCTCTTCATCCGCCCAGTTAAGCAGTAATTGGAATTCGTCCGAAAGCTGTGGCTCGATCATGGGAATTTCCCCAAGAAAGATTTCACCCGTTGAACCATCAATGGTGATGACATCTCCGTGATTTACAGTCGTTGTTCCTACATGAAATTGTTTGGACTCTAGATGGATTTTTAGGGATTCACAACCGCATATGCAGGCTTTTCCCATTCCTCTAGCTACGACGGCAGCATGACTTGTCATTCCGCCGCGGCTCGTAACAGTCGCTTGGGCAGCTACAATGCCATGGATATCATCCGGTGTCGTTTCAGGGCGAACAAGAATCACTTTTTTTCCGCTTTTTGATAGCTCTTCTGCCTCATTGGCATCAAAGACGACTTGGCCTGTGGCTGCTCCTGGAGAAGCTGGGAGGCCATTAGCTAATTGTGTTTCTTTATGGTTAGGATCGATGTGATGATGGAGCAGCTGATTGAGCTGATCGGGATCCACACGTGTTAGAGCTTCCCGTTTATCCATGATATTTTCTCTTACCAATTCAACAGCAATCCGAATGGCTGCTTGGGCTGTACGTTTACCTGTCCGCGTTTGGAGAATAAAAAGCTTCCCGCGTTCCACTGTGAACTCAATATCCTGCATATCCTTGTAATGATTTTCTAGCAGCTGGCAGGTCTCGCTTAATTGTTCATATACATCTGGCATTTCCTGTTGCAGGCTGGCGATTGGCTGAGGTGTTCGAATGCCTGCCACCACATCTTCTCCTTGGGCGTTGATCAAATATTCTCCATAAAGATTAGCCTCGCCGGTGGATGGATTACGGGTAAAAGCAACTCCTGTACCAGAGTCATCTCCCATATTTCCAAACACCATGCTTTGAATATTCACAGCTGTACCAAGGTGGCTCGGGATATTATGAAGACGTCGGTACAAAATAGCCCGCTGGTTATTCCATGAGTCAAAGACGGCATTGATGGTCAGGAATAATTGTTCCTTTGGATCCTCAGGAAAGCTTCTTTTCGCATGTCTTTGGACAATTTTTTTGAATTCTTCGATCACCTGCTTCCATTCTTCGGCAGTAAAGTCTGTATCAGAGTGGTACCCCTTTTCAGTGCGAGTATTCTCCAACAACTGTTCAAAATAGAAGTTGTCTACATCGAGGACTACATCACTGAACATTTGTATAAATCTTCGGTAGGAATCATAAGCAAACCGAGGATTATTTGTCAGTTTTGCTACACCTTCAACGGTCTCATCATTCATGCCGAGGTTTAATACTGTATCCATCATTCCAGGCATCGAATGTACCGCACCTGAACGGACAGAGACGAGCAGCGGGTTTGATGGATCCCCTAATTGCTTGCCTGTTTTCATTTCAAGGGTATGAAGGGCTTCTAATACTTGAACTTCAGCCTCAGGAGGGATGACTTGTCCAGCTTCGTAATAGGAATTACAAGCCGTTGTCGTAATCGTAAATCCATAAGGGACGGGCAAACCAATCCGTGTCATTTCAGCTAGGTTAGCACCTTTTCCCCCCAGTAGTTCCTTCTTGCCGCTTTCTGGTTGATCAAACATGAAAACAAAGTTTTTATTTTTATCCATTAGCAAAGCTCCCCCTTTTATTAAACATGGCTAGGATGATATCAGCTGTCTCTTCTATCGCCTTATTAGAGACATCAATAATAGGACAGCCGATTTTTCTCATTATGTTTTGAGCACTATTTAGTTCTTCAAGAATTCTATCGAGTGACGCATAATTCGCTGGAGAAGTTAAACCTAAATTTTTAAGTCGTTCTCTGCGGATTTCATTCAGTTTCTCCGGTGTGATCATTAATCCTACACATTTACTTCTTGGGATGTTAAAAAGCTCTTGAGGTGGTGGAACCTCTGGGATAAGAGGGACGTTGGCTACTTTAAATTTTTTATTTGCTAAGTACATAGAAAGAGGGGTTTTCGACGTTCTGGAGACTCCAATAAGAACAATGTCTGCGAGTCTTAACCCTCGTACTTCTTGTCCATCATCGTACTTCACAGCAAATTCAATGGCTTCTACTCTTTTAAAATAATCCTCATCCAGCTTTCTCATTTGTCTGGGTTGATGACTGGGTTCGGTATTAAATGTTTGAGTAAACGCATTCATTAGAGGAAGCATTAAATCAACAGCGGTAATCCCTTCCTCTGCTGTTCTTTGATCAAGGTATTGCTTTAAAGCTGGAAGGACAATAGTGTAGGCAATGATTGAATGGCTATACTTCGCTGCAGTGATGACATTATTAATATCTTGTTCATCCTCCGCATAGGAAAAATGCTTAATTTCAACATCCTTTCCTAAAAATTGACTGGCTACAGCCTTTACCATTAAATCTGCTGTTTCTCCGACGGAATCTGACACGACATATATCGTTTCTTTGTTAGTCACTATCCATCTCCCTTTTCCTTAAAGTATAAATCACCATAAAGTTATCGCTAGAACCCCTCCCTTGTGAGTGCTCTATTGAACTAATGTGACATACTATTAATCTATTAAATGATATTATGACATACTTTTTGTATGAGTAGTATAGTATCATTCTTTGTGACTCGTTACAACATAAAGATAGTTTTCTGTTTGAATAAATTTTCCCTAATGTTCCGGGAGGGAGAAAAATAGGCAGTGGAGAGAGCGGTTTGTATGAACTTAAGGGGTGGGACTAAAGGGGCTTAAACAGAGGGGGGGCAAATTATAAAAAGATAGCTTTATAGGGAGAGGATAGCGCTATTCGGTTTTTTCTTATATGAAACTATACATACTTATTTTGAATCTCTGTGTTACCTTTGTTTACATGTGAGCGCTTTTTCTTATTTATATAGCGCAGGCTGCCGTTTGAATGTAGAATTATCCGATTATTAACGAGTCTCTTTTATTTTAAAGTGAAAAAGTATGTTAGGTTTTCTTACATAGTGTTTGAAAAGGAAGAGGGAGGTCGTTAACATTGACATATAATTTAGAATATTACCACAAATAAAACGGCGGAGGGTTTCCATGGAAAAACAGAAACTTATATTGATCGGAAATGGAATGGCTGGGATTCGAACTTTAGAAGAAGTATTGAAACTGGAGCCGGATACATTTGATATTACGGTTTTCGGGAAGGAGCCTTATCCAAATTATAATCGTATAGAATTATCCAAGGTTCTCCAGGGAGATACTTCCGTTTCTGATATTACATTAAATGAGTGGCACTGGTATGAAGATAATAACATTCGACTCTATCCGGGGGAAACGGTAACGCGCATCGATAAGGAGCAAAAGATCGTCTATACGGATAAAGATCGTGAAGAATCTTATGATCAGTTGATTATCGCTACTGGGTCCGACCCGGTGATATTGCCTTTACCTGGAATAGACAAAGAGGGCGTGACTGCCTTTCGTGATATTAAAGATTGTGAAAAAATGGTTGATTACTCAAAGAAATATAAAAAAGCTGCTGTGATTGGCGGTGGGCTTTTAGGACTTGAAGCAGCCCGAGGCTTGCTTAACCTGGGGATGGAAGTAGATGTTATACACCTCTGTGATTCATTGATGGAGCGACAGTTAGATAAAGAAGCGGGAACACTACTGAAAGAAGAGTTGGAAGAACAGGGAATGCATTTCCTACTAGAAAAACAGACGAGCGAGATTTTAGGCAATGATCATGTCTCTGGCCTTCGGTTCAATGATGGAGAAGAAATAGAGGCGGATTTGATCGTCATGGCTGTTGGAATTAAACCGAACGTTGCACTGGCGAAAGAATCCGGGATTGAAGTGAATCGTGGAATCGTTGTCAATGATTATTTGGAAACGAATGATCCTAATATTTTCTCGGTTGGAGAGTGTGCGGAACACCGGGAAATGGTGTATGGGTTAGTTGCACCTCTTTATCAACAGGCTCAAGTGTTAGCTAAACGGATTTGTGGTATGGGGGGAGATGGTTATCAAGGGTCTGTTCTATCCACCCAGTTAAAAGTCTCTGGGGTTGATGTATTTTCCACAGGACAAATTATGGAGAATGAACATACAAAGGCCATCAAAGTGTTTGATGATTGGCGTGGAGTCTATAAAAAAATTGTTGTCGAGCAAGGAAAAATAACAGGAGCTGTCTTGTTTGGTGATACAGGAGATGGGAATCGCCTTCTTAATCTTATTAAAAAAGGGGCGGATGTTGAGGAGTACACGGATACCGATCAAAACCAGGAAGCAGGAGCAGGTTTGGTTGCTGATATGCCTGACGATGAACTGATTTGTGGTTGTAATGGAGTCACGAAAGGAACGATCATAGAGGCAATCGAAACACAAGGGTTGAATTCTGTTGAACAAGTGAAGGGATGTACGAACGCCTCTCGTTCCTGCGGTACATGTAAGTCTCTAGTTTCCGATTTATTAGAATATACACTTGGTGAAGAATATGACGAAAATCAAAAAGAAACGGTTTGCGGCTGTACTACCTTATCTAAAGATGAAGTGATTGCTGAAATAAAAGAAAAAGGGATGACAAATACTCGAGAAGTAATGAATGTGCTGGGGTGGAAGAATGAAGAAGGCTGTGCGAAGTGTAAACCAGCACTGAATTATTATTTAGGAATGCTTTATCCAACGGAATACGAGGATGAGAGAGAGTCGCGTTTTGTGAACGAAAGACTACATGCCAATATTCAAAAAGATGGAACTTTTGGTGTGATCCCACGAATGTACGGTGGGGTAACGAATGCACAGGACCTTAGAAAGATAGCAGATGTGGCAGAAAAATATGATGTAGGCATGATTAAGCTGACAGGTGGACAGCGTATCAATTTATTAGGGGTAAATAAACAAGATTTGCCTAATATTTGGGAAGAACTGGATATGCCATCCGGTCATGCCTATGCGAAAGGCCTCCGGACGGTGAAAACATGTGTCGGTTCTGAATTCTGTCGGTTCGGTACACAAGATTCCACAGGACTTGGAATTAGGCTTGAGAAGAAGTTTGAAGGGTTATCCGGACCACACAAACTCAAAATGGGTGTTTCTGCTTGTCCGAGGAATTGTGCAGAAGGTGGAGTGAAAGACGTTGGGGTCGTTGGACTTGAAGGAGTCTGGGAAATCTATGTAGGGGGAAATGGTGGAACGGATCTGAGGCAGGCGGATTTATTATGCAAAGTAGAGACAGGTGATGAGGTCCTTGAGTGGGTAGGAGCCTTCTTACAGTACTACAGAGAAACAGCGAATTATTTAGATCGGACGTCCGTATGGGTGGAAAAGATGGGAATAGAACATATCCGAGAAGTGGTTGGAAATAAAGAGAAGCGTGACGAGTTGAATGAACGTATGGATCTAGCTCTTTCAGCTATTCAGGAACCATGGAGCGAAGCAATCAATAATGGGACCCTGCTAAAAGATTTATATGAGAAAGTGAATGCTTAACTTGTTTAAAGATCAATTTTAGGAGGGGTAAAATGGAAAGAACATTAAGTAGAGTATTAATCGGGAATTACTCTGAACTGCCTGAACGCCTGGGAAAAACCGTCATTATTGGTGATAAAGAAATTGCCGTATTTAAATTGGCGAATGGGAAGATACGTGCGATAGAAAACCGCTGCCCTCATAAAGGCGGGGTTCTGGCTGAAGGGATGGTTAGTGGAGAACATATATTTTGCCCAATGCATAATTGGAAGATTAATGTAAACAACGGTCAAGCACAGGCCCCGGATGAGGGATGTGTAGGTACCTATCAAGTGGAAGTCAAAAACAATTCTGTTTATGTGCTTGTCTAATGTATAAATTATCATTCTGGGGAGGGGGATTATGACTTACGTTAAGCCCGGTCAAGTAATGGAAAATATGATTGATGCTGGAGAATCCAAAGCGCAATTGTCTATTAAAGATATGCTTATCCGAGGAGTCATTGCCGGTGCCCTCCTCGGGTTTGGTACGACTTTGGCCTTTACCACCGAAGTTCAATCAGGCTTAGGTGTTCTTGGAGCTTTGTTGTTCCCTGCGTGTTTTGTAATGGTTATTTTATTAGGGTTAGAACTTTTGACAGGGAACTTCGCATTCATTCCTTTAGCTGTCCTTGAGAAGAGAGTGTCTGTAGGTGAGATGCTCAACAACTGGTTTTGGGTGATGATCGGTCATCTGATCGGAGGTGCTTTCTACGCTTTTCTATACACCATCGCTTTATCTCAGTTGGGGCATGTGACAGACAATGCGGTAGCAGAAAAACTGATAGCTGTATCTGAAGCGAAGACATTAGGATATGCAAGTCTTGGGAGTGAAGGTTTAATCGTCGTTTTTGTCAAGGCCATGTTATGTAATTGGATGGTCACATTGGGAGCCGTGTTAGCATTTGTGTCTACATCAACGATCGGGAAAATGGCTGCGATGTGGCTGCCGATTTTAATTTTCTTTGCCCAGGGGTTTGAACACGCAGTTGTCAATATGTTTGTAATCCCGGCAGGAATGATGCTTGGGGCTGATGTTACTATAGCGGATTGGTGGATGTGGAACCAGGTCCCAGTTTTGCTCGGTAATTTGGTAAGTGGAGTGGTATTTACAGGTCTAGCTTTATACTTTACCCACCACAAGGTGGAAACGAGGATTTTGAAAATGCCTAAAAATGAATCTAGGATTCCGAATACAAAACGCGGACAAGCATAGAGGAGGAAAAGAAAATGGGAAAAGTATACTTAGTTGGTGCGGGTCCTGGGGATCCTGAGTTAATTACTGTAAAGGCATTAAAGTGTATTCAGCAAGCAGAAGTGATTTTATATGATCGTTTAGTTAATAAAGAGTTGCTGCGGGAAGCAAGACCAGACGCTGACTTGGTTTATTGCGGCAAGCTGCCAAACTTGCACACGATGAAACAAGAGACAATTAATCATCTGTTAGTAAAATATGCGACCCAGGGCAAGGTGGTCACGAGACTTAAGGGGGGAGATCCATACGTATATGGCAGAGGTGCAGAAGAAGCGGGAGAATTGGCGAAAAAAGGCTTGGAGTACGAGGTGGTTCCTGGTATTACAGCTGGGATTGCGGCCCCGGCCTTTGCCGATATCCCTGTCACTCACCGTGAATTGTCCAGTTCATTTGCCATAGTGACAGGCCATCGTCCCAAAGGGAAACCTAGAGATATTGATTGGGAGAGTTTAGCCAAAAGTGTGGATACCATAGCGATTTACATGGGGATTGGAAATCTTCCATATATTTGTGAACAATTGCTTAAATATAAAGAGGATACACCTGTAGCCATCATTCAACAGGGGACTACGGAAAACCAACAAGTCGTCACAGGAACGCTAAAATCTATTGTTCATATCGTTGAGAAAGCAGACGTAAAGAATCCGGCGATGATTATTGTAGGCGAGGTAGTTCGTTTCCGTAATCGAATGCAGCAATTTAAACTTCTAAATCAACAACATGTCGATCATTCCCCTATAAAATTAGAAAAAGCATAGAGGGGGACCTTACATGCAAGCTGTACTTTACGTATGCCATGGCAGTCGTATGAAGGCGGCAGTCAATGAAGCGGTAGACTTCACAAAAGAATGTATGAAAACCGTCGCTGCCCCTCTCCAACTCTGTTGCTTTTTGGAATTCTCTAACCCGTCGGTTCAAAAAGGAATAGAAGAATGTGTGCGAAGAGGGGCAAAGGAAATCGCCATTGTCCCTGTACTCTTGCTGACCGCTGTCCATGCTAAGAAAGACATTCCTGATGTGTTGAATCGTGCAAAAAAGATATATCCAAACGTAGAGTTTACCTACGGGCGTCCTTTAGGGATTCAAAAAAGACTGGTGGATGTATTAGTAGAACATATTGAAAAAGAGAGAGAGACCCCGAATGATATGCATCTATTATTAGTTGGCAGGGGAAGTAGTGATGAGGAGGCAGTAGAAGATACGAAGACGATTGCCCGATTACTAGAGCAACGAGTGAACGTTCATGTTCACGTTTGCTTTCTCGCTGCGGCTCATCCACATTTTGAAAAGAAATTACAGGCAATTATTTCTGGAGGCGCTCATCATATTGTCATTCTACCTTATTTATTATTTACTGGGTTACTCATGAAAGATATTAAAGACACCGTCCATGAATTTCAATCCAAAAAACAAAAGGTAACAGTTTGTGATTACTTAGGGGGACACCGCAATGTGCCTCATGCCTTAAGGGATAGAGTATTAGAATTAATATAATCAATTGGATGAGTTTAAAGGAGCATTAGTAAAAAAAGGACCACTAATGCTCCTTATACATAGGAACATATTTCATTCGTTTCATTAGGATTTAGACGATTTATTGAACTTTTAAATTTACTCCCAAGTAAGAAAGAGCATCTTTGACCGTAGCCATTGTTGGGATGGAAGATAAATCTGTATGTAAGTTTGTTGCGGCCATAGATAATTCAGGCCTTAAGCCTGTGATAATAGGACGCACACCAAGCAGAGATAACACACTGTTTATTCTAAAAAGATTATCAATGACAACACTATCTAAAGTATAAATGCCTGAAAAGTCAATAATTAAATAACTGATGTCTTGCTTCTGCACTTTTACTGGGACAATCTCTAAAAGTAATTGTGCTTTCTCTTCGTCAAATTTCCCCACTAATGGGAGCACGGCTATTTCGTTTAAGATAGGAACCACGGTTGCAGACAATTCATTTATTTGTTTGATCATTTCCTTTTGCTTTTTTTCTATTTCTTTTCGATCAGTGATGTCACGGATGTATGTTTGTATGGCCTTTTTATTCTCAACCACAATTGGGTGACAATATAATTCAACTTCAACTGTCGTTCCATCTGCTCTATATATTGTTTCTTCTATTACTTCCGCCGGATGTCCATAGGCAGATTGTATTCTTTTCCTAATCGCCCCCTTTGACGTTTCCTTAAATATATCTAACGGGCTCCCACCGATCACTTCTTCTTTCTCCGTTTTAAAAAACTCTTCGGCAGCCTGGTTTATATAAATAATCTTATAATCAGTATGGATAATGAGTGGATCAAGAGAATATTCTGTAACCTCACGATAATCGATGTCTGAAATTTTATCACTCACAATTTTCCCCCTTTCATTAAAAAGGTATCGTTTCTCATGATTATTATCAAGGAGTT
Organism: Halobacillus karajensis; assembly: GCF_900108515.1. Lineage (GTDB taxonomy): Bacteria > Bacillota > Bacilli > Bacillales > Halobacillaceae > Halobacillus > Halobacillus karajensis. The sequence goes on from NZ_FNWW01000008.1 coordinate 160,758, forward strand.
ATCCTCGTATCGGGATGTAAGTGAAAGTATTTCCTAACGGGGAAGACATAATATGTGGGGCAATGGGAAGGTTCACTCAACGTAAGATTTTAGCGGCTTCTCTCCTTTAACAGAGCGTTAACACAGTCAGGCTTCATAGCCTTATTATTGTGTTGGCTGATTTTTATGAACGGTTATTTTACCCTCCGCTATGGGTAGTTTATAATGAGAGCAAATAAACAAAGACAGGAAGTGCCTATGAGTAAACGAAAGAATAAGGGAAATTGGAAATCCAAACGATCTGAAAGACCCTATGGGAAAAAGAACTCCTTGAAAGATCGACCATCCAAAAAGAAACGGAAGGAAGTCGATGCGCCTCGACGTCATAAGGAACCCATAACCGCAGAGGTGACCTGCTCAGGTCTGACGAATGAAGGGAAGGGTATTGCCGAGTGGAAAGGAAAACAGCTGGAAATACCTCTTCTGTTGCCTGGTGAAAAGGCTGAGGTGAACGTGTTTCATAAAGGGCGATTTGTGAATGCAGAGTTGAAGCGCGTCATCACTCCAGCTAAGGAACGGGTGGATCCACCGTGTCCGTATTATTACAAGTGTGGGGGATGTCAACTTCAGCACATGAGTAACCAAGCCCAATCTCGTTTCAAACAGGACACGATAGATACCTTAATGGAACCCTTCTTAAAGCCGAAGCCTATTATGACGATGGATCATCCGTATGATTACCGAAATAAAAGCCATACAACATTCGGCCTGAATCACAAGCGTCAAGTCATTGGGGGGCTTTATGCTCTGAATACTCATGAAATTATCCCGATGGATCAGTGTCTAATTCATGATCCGAAAGCGGACGAGATTGTGGAGACCATCAGGGACTATATGAAAAACTCAAAAATGCAGCCGTACAACGAAGATACTGGACAGGGATTTTTGCGGCATGTATTGATTAAAGTTGGCAAAGTCAGCGGGGAGATCATGTTGGTGCTGGTCGCCGCTTCCTCTGAATTTAAGGGGAAAAGGAATTTTATGAAAGCTATACGAAAGGCTCACCCGGAAATTACGACCATACTGCTGAATGTAAATAGGCGGGACACCAGCGTCGTTTTGGGCGATCAGGAGGAAGTTCTGTTTGGTAAGGGAACGATTACAGACATTTTATGTGGACTGAAGTTCGAGATCTCGGCGAAATCGTTTTATCAAATCAATCCGCTTCAAACAGAGCATTTGTATGGAAAAGCCATTGAAATGGCTGAGTTGACAGGAAAGGAAACCGTGGTCGATGCCTACTGCGGGATTGGTACGATTGGTCTAGTTGCCAGCCGGAAAGCTGGAAAGGTAATTGGTGTCGAGATGAATAAAGATGCGGTTCGCGACGCCATCCAAAATTCGAAACGTAACGGTGTGAAAAATGCGCGATTCTATCATGGGGATGCCGGGGAATTCATGGTAGAGATGGCAAAGCGCGGGGATAAGGCCGATGTGGTGATCATGGATCCTCCAAGAAGCGGGAGTGACGAAGCGTTCTTATCAAGTGTTGCTAAGCTGCAGCCGAAGCGGATTGTATATGTGTCCTGTAATCCGGAAACGCAGGTGAGGGACTTGAAATACTTGGTGGAGAATGGGTATGAGGTTGAAGGAATTCAGCCCGTGGATATGTTTCCACAGACTTTTCACATTGAGTCAGTTGCAAAGTTAGTATTAAAAGGGGAACCAACTAATAAGTAAGAATAGTTGCTTCATAATAGATGCCCGTCCCTAGTGAAAAAAGTATGAACTTCGCAGGGGACAGGAACTTTTTTTATAAAGTGGCATACCTGTCTGAATTATACTATTCCATAAAAAAGATGGCGGGCAAATACCCGCCATCTTTTGGTTAGTGTTTTTTCCTATAAAAAGAATACAACAAATAGTTGAAGATAAATCTGCACCATGACATAAAAGACAAGGGCGAATCTGTAGTTGAATAGCCATCCGTTCTTGATGATGCTGAGTCGGTTCACAGAACTTAGAATGATCGATGGCAAAATCAACGGAGATAACATAATCGAAATGACACTTCCTGATGTAATCCCCAGCACGACAATCTCTGGAGGGTAAGGGAGATCAACGCCTTGCAAAATTCCTGAGACGAGGACAATGACCGTCAATGGACCAAGTCCGATAAATCCTAAAATGATAACAACAAATGGAAGTACCCATAAGAAATTGAGGAACGGGACAGCATCTGTTACGTAAAAGAGGCCGTCAATAATATATTCCCCATACCCCGATTGATTCACCGCATCGATCAAAAATCCAGCTGCCAATAGTATTGAGAATTGTTGTGCTTTTTTTGGAATGCTTGTCGATACATATATTTTCCCGTTTTCCGTGATCGCACTGCTTCTTCGACGAATGATAAAGTAGAGAATGACCCATGCTACGATAACGATAGGGATAATGAGCAATAGCTCCACGTCCCAAATTGCGTTGAGGAGAAAAATGGAACCGAATAAAGTCACAAAAAGCAGGCCGAATTCGAGTGCGTCCCGGTTCCCTTCCGTCTCCTGTTTTTTTTGTTCTGCAATCTTAGCCAGCTGCTCTTGAATACCTGCCGTAAGATCCACTCCGTAATGCCGTTCTTGAAAGTACGAGAAGAGAACCGATAACAAGATCCCAACAAAGGAGATAAAAAAACCTTGCAAGATCGATAACCCTAATGATGCTCCAAGGGCTTCAACAGCAAAAATAAAACTTGGTATACTAACAACCCATAATGTTGTTAAAGAGAATCCCCGAAGTAAAGCGGTTCCTTTATAATTCTCCCATACCTCGCCTTTTTGATTACTTAAAAAATCGTTGATCATTCCATATACCATAGGAATAGAACCAAATAATAGGAAATAGGAGATGATCTGCGTAATCACCATCATCCCAAAATAAAACTTACGACTTGTATTGAGAAGTTTCTGAGCAAAATTAATGACGGATTCAATGTATGGCTTTTCTTCCAATACCCAGCTAATCATAGGAACGATAAGCAAGAGGGAAATCAGTCCGCTCATTACTGTAAAGCCAGACATGCTTGCTTGTATAAGAGAGGTACCTGCTGATATATGAACAATTAAGGCGATGACAACAAGTAAGATCGATATCCATGCCTGTTTCAGGGGCAAGAAGAAATACCCGGTAATAAAAGTGGCCAACCCCAATAAGGAAAGAGTTGTCGAAAGCTCTTCTCCACCTGTTAAGGAACCGATGAAATGCATGAGTACATATAAACTAATAAATAAGGTATAACCTCGTGTAGCCAGTTGTACCATTGTTGTTGCTCCAATCCTGGTTCAGTATTTTAACTTACACATCGTAACACATGGAAGATAAATTATCTTGTATCCTGCCCAAGAGGCGAGAGTGATAAATAACTACCTTTTAAGAGGAGGAAAACTATCCCGAGTAGACAAAAGTGAGTAGATTCCCCATTACCTGGAAATTATATTGCTTCAAAGCTTCTTATTACATCTATCATTTCTCAACGGCTGCAACGCTGACTAATCTGCACCTCACCTCGAATTTCTATTACAAGTTTATAAAGTCTATAGGTCATCGGATAACACCTTTCATTAATATTGCCTTTTAAAGGACTGTTCTTCGTTCATTCCTTGTGAATGAAAAAATACATTGGAGTAAGAATAACCTTAAAAGGTGGTGTGTCAGTGGATATTTTAATTGCTCTGATTCCTGCTCTGATGTGGGGAAGCATATTACTTGTGGCCTCAAAACTTGGTGGAGAACCGGATAATCAAGTGGTGGGAACTACATTCGGCGCTCTTCTCTTCGCGATCGGGGTTTTCTTTTTTATTTCTCCTGATTTCACCTTAACAGCTGTTATTGTAAGTTTCATTTCCGGTCTGCTTTGGTCGTTAGGGCAAATGAATCAATTCAAAGCTGTAACGCATTTAGGAGTGTCAAAAACTTTACCTATTTCAACGGGGTTACAACTGATAGGGACCTCATTATTTGGTGTTTTAGTTTTTGGAGAATGGTCAAGCACTATGAAATTGATCATTGGAATCTCTGCCCTAATCATAATTATCATCGGAGTCGTATTCACCTCTTATCAACAGAAAGATGAGGAAGATAAGGATAAGCAAAGCCCCTTGACCAAAGGGATTCCAATATTATTAATCTCGACCGCTGGCTATGTAGGTTATGTGGTGGTTATTCGCTGGTTTTCAATCGATGGGTGGACAGCTGTGTTGCCCCAGTCAGTTGGAATGGTGGTTGGCGCGGTTTTTTTAAGTATTAAGGAGAAACCCTTCAGTAAATATACGCTACGTAACTTGATTCCAGGGTTCATGTGGGCAGCAGGTAATCTTGCTTTGCTGCTTTCCATTCCAAGAGTTGGAACAGCAACTAGCTTTTCTTTATCACAAACAGGGATTATTATTTCTACGCTCGGTGGTATTTTTTTATTAGGTGAAAAGAAAACAAAAAAACAAATGATCTTTGTCATCATTGGCTGTGTTCTTATTATCATCGGTGGAGTGATGCTTGGGTTTACAAAAAAATAAAGGGGTTTGGAACATGTATAATGACTTAAAAGGGCAGGTAGCTATTGTTACAGGGGCTTCCTCCGGTTTAGGAAAAGCAATTGCTAAACGTTTCGGCGCTGAGAAAATGAAGGTAGTAGTTAATTATTTAGATCAAGAGAAAGAAGCAAAAGATGTCGTCAATGAAATTCATCGCTTAGGTGGAGAAGCTGTCGCAGAACAGGGGGATGTATCTAAAGAGGAAGATATAGATCGTCTTATTACCTCGGCTCATGAAAACTTCGGGTCGCTTGATGTAATGATGAATAACGCAGGCATTCAGACAGAAACCTACTCCCATGAAATGTCACTTGAAGAATGGAATAAGGTGATCTCCGTAAACCTGACAGGGACTTTCCTAGGGTCCACGAAAGCAATTGCTTATATGCTTGATCATCAAATTAAAGGATCCATTATTAACATGTCTAGTGTCCATGAAGTTGTGCCATGGCCCTATTTTGTTCATTATGCCACAAGTAAAGGCGGGATGAAACTCCTTACCCAAACGTTGGCCTTGGAATATGGCGGGAAAGGAATCCGGGTGAATAATATAGGCCCTGGTGCGATTAACACGCCTATAAATAAAGAAAAGTTCTCTAACCCTGAGGAAAGGGAAGGGGTTTTATCTATGATTCCAATGAAGGAGATTGGAGAACCTGAACAGGTAGCTTCCATTGCTGCTTTCCTAGCTTCTGAGCAAGCGAGTTATGTTACAGGTTGTACCTTATTTGTCGATGGAGGCATGAAACTTTATCCATCATTTCAAGCAGGAAGAGGATAAAGACAATCGGTTTATTTTAAATAATCGCTAAAGTGTAAGAAAAAAGTGGATTGGTATAGAGCGGCTAGTCAAGAAACCTACTTCTATAATATAGTAATGAACTGGTCTTACCGTAGTATGACGTTTGGTTTAATTTTCAACTTCACGTTTAACATCCACCAAATCATGGCAATGGGGAGAATGTAGACCCATTAAAAATCTTACTTGAAAGGTGGATGGAACCATGAGCGTAGTTAAAGAGTTGTTGAACACAGACTTGGCTACATGTAAGGCTACAGATGATTTGTTTACCGTCGCTAAGCAAATGAAAGACGCGGATGTAGGTTTTGTCCCTCTGGTAGAAGGTGAAAAGTTTGTGGGTGTCGTTACAGACCGTGACATTGTTGTCAAAGGGCTTGCCAAAGGTTCAGCCGATCATGTAAAAGCTTCAGATGTAATGACTGAAAAAATCATTACTGGCTATCCAGACATGCATACGGAAGAGGCAGCTCGTTTAATGCAAGAACATCAAATCAAACGACTGTTAGTTGTAGAAAATGATTCCGTCAAAGGTGTTGTCTCTCTGGGAGATGTGGGTGTGCAAGGTTCTGATGAAGCTGCAGCTGATATTGTGCGTGAAGTTTCTAAAGGTGCTGCAAATAACTAGGCATATAAGGTAGAATGCGCAGTAGTAGGGTTTCTTCTACTGCGCTTTTTTAAGGAGGGAAAGTGATGTATGATAAAATCCTCAAACAAACAGCTCATCGATCCTCATCTCTTCCAAATGGAGCGTGGATGATGAGTCAAAAGTGGGAAAACCTTCTTTTTATGCATTTCCCTGTATCCAAACAAGCGCTACAATCCTATCTTCCTGATGGGATGGTCATGGATTGCTATCAAGGAGACGCATGGGTGACAATTTTGCCATTTGAAGTGTCGGATATGCATTTCCGAAAGACCCCGTCCATCCCATATCTACATACGTATTTAGAGCTGAACGTGAGAACATACGTAAAGAAGAACGGCATACCAGGCTTGTATTTTTTTAGCTTGGATGCGAACAAACTGTTGACTGTTTTAGGAGCAAGAATGACTACCCTCCCTTATTACTATGCTCGGATGGACATGTGGCGAGAAGGAAACACTATTCATTATAGAAGTAAGCGATGGGGAAGATCGAAGGCTAGTTTGCAGGCTTCTTTTCTTCCTTATTCCTCACCTTATCTCCCAAAGCAAGAGTCTATAGATAAATGGCTGCTTGAGAGGTACTATGCCTGGAAGACCAATAGGAAATGTACGGTTGAAATAGGAATCCACCATATGCCCTGGGAGATTCAAGAAGTGGAAGCAAACATCCAGACCTATCAGTTAACCCCATTTAATTTTGAAAACCTTGGGAAAGGAAGGGTGGTCTTTCATTTTTCTCCCGTCAAACGTGTCTTATTTTGGCCGATGAGAATCCTAAAATAGATTCTCTCCATAAAACTAAAGGTTTGAAAAATGGAGGGAAGACTTTTATATTTTTCCCAAACCTTTTGAAAAAAGTGGTATAAAAAACAGCTCCTGACTTTTATAGTACAGGAGCTGTTTTTTCGTGGAGTTATTTAGTGGGCGTAGGAGCGGACGCGGTTATTCTTGGGTAAAACATGTGACGCTAAATAGACGTGAAATCCATATTCTGCGATGGCAATGATGACAGCTGAGATGAATGCAGCAAGGGGGGCTGACCCATCTATAGTTATGAACCAACTGACGGCTGCCCATACGACAAGGAACGTTAAACCTAGATCAGCTAGTGTGGCTGGTAAATTGTTTGCTTTTGGAAGTATAAAAAGATCTCCAGCCAGATAGGATATGCCCCCTAGGACTAGAGTGAGCAGTAATACTCCTCCAAAGGAAGCTCCATACCCAACTCCTAAGACGAGATAAAGGACAATCAGTGTCAAAACGCCTTTGACTAATAACGCTTTAACATGCTCCATAGGGTCATTCTCCTTTCTAAAATTAGGTTTATGTTTCTATAACCGGCCATTTACTCTAATAAACGTAAAAATTACAAATGAGTATTCGATGATAGATTTGCAAAATAACAGGACAATGTCGAAATTTTTACGAAAATATTAATGCTATTGCAAAAAAATAACATTTAAATTTTTAATAGAAAATGAAGTTTATTTTTTCTGGGAAACGAGTAAAAAACTTATGTGACACGATATAAATTTTCTAAAGGAGGTCCATCGAAATGGCGAAAAATAATCAAAGAAGTATGACTACAGAGGAAGCTGGCCGTAAAGGCGGGGAAAAAACGTCCCGTAAATACGATCAAGAGCATTTTGAAGAGATCGGTAAAAAGGGTGGAGAAAAAGTAGCGGAAGAATACAGCCAAGAGCACTTTGAAAACATTGGTCAAAAAGGCGGAGAAACGACTAGCGAAGAATATGGTCAAGATCACTTCGAAGAGATTGGCCAAAAAGGTGGAGAAAAAGTGGCGGAAGAATACAGCCAGGAACACTTTGAAGATATCGGTCAAAAGGGTGGAGAAACCACCAGCGAAAAATACGGGGAAGAACATTATGAGAAAATTGGCCAAAAAGGCGG
>NZ_FNWW01000006.1 GCF_900108515.1 Halobacillus karajensis
TTAGAACTTTTCCATACCGATCGTGGAAGTGAGTTTAAGAATCAAGCCATTGAAGAGTTACTAGAAACCTTTAACATTGACCGGTCTTTAAGTATGAAAGGCTGCCCTTATGACAACGCGGTCGCTGAAGCTACATATAAAGTGATTAAGACAGAGTTTGTTTATGGAGAAACTTTCGCAACCCAAGAACAATTAGACCTGGCTTTATTTGACTATGTCCACTGGTACAACCATATCCGTATTCACGGAAGTTTAGGCTATTCGAGCCCTATAGAGTTTAAGAAGAAGCACCTTAACAAATTTGTCTAGTTTTGTGTTGACAATCCACTTTTTGATACTATCTAAATTCTATAGTACAAGGGTTTTAATGTAGTGTCAATAAGTGTAGAGTTTATGATACTTTTGATCAAGTGAAAGAAATAAGGATTATTTTGTGTCACTGTTACAGCGTCACTACATTTACCTATAACAGACATACACCACAATAAGAATAGGGAATAGCAAAAGGGTATGGTTGAGGTGTTAAGAAATAAAAACAATGCCACAGTTAGCCAAACTAAGTAAAAGGGATATAAGAAGGGAAGAACTCAGTAAAAGTAACTATAGATGCAAAACAAACACAAAAAGTAATGAATGAAGATTAGATAGAAATAGATTGATAGCTGGAGAGGTGGCACCGCCATAATACAATTTACAGTAAGCTAAGGGGGTGTATAGGGGGGAGGGGGGTGGTTATCCCTGCCGTTCTAGTGCTTTCAAAATATATATTTCACTTTAAAAACTTTTAGGTGAAACTCTTAATGATTTATAGAAAGCTTATTACCAAAACAGTAATTTTAGTATAAAATATAAATGTAATTGAAAAATATTACATTTATATAGGAGGAGAAGGGATGAAATCTAAACCAGAGGAAAGATGTGCCAAATGTAATGGATGGGGAATTGACTGGGATGACGTTTTTGATAAAAGAATTGATCAGATAACTGATACTCAAGGCTTAAGCTATTATGATGCAATAGAACAAGCGAAAGCAGATCATGAGTATCAAGAGAATTATTGGAATTGTAAAGATTGTGGAGGAACTGGAATAAATAAAATTTAATTATAAAATTATGGATAATCTGTGATATTATTACTATAGAGTAAGGTTCTAACTTTGTGATCTCAGTCAATTAAAACTGAGGTATTCTAATCAATGGTACATATGTACCTAAGAAGATTCCTAGAAACAAGGAATACTCCATCCAACGCATCAGAACCTTACTCTTTTCTTTACACATTTCTTTTATGGGGGATATATATGGGAGAAGAAAAGACTACATTGGTAGATGAACCCTCAAGCTTTTCTGAGAATGAAAAGCTTTTAAAAGATATAGAGGAATTTAGAGATAATAGAGTGTGGGTTACTAAAAAAACAAGGATGGAAGCAGAAGCAAGAATGAATACTAACCATCTTTTTTCGTTAGTTATTGTAAATTATTACACAATGTTTGTGCTATCATTTTCAATTTGGTCTTTAGTAAATAAAGAGAGTCCGAGTAATATCAACTTACTTACAGTAATAGCTTCTGTATTATTGTTTGGGGCTTCTATATTTGTATCTACATATGGATTTAAGGAGAAAGCAATTTCTTTTAAGAATTGTTACTTAGACCTATATAAAATCGAAAATCGCTTAGATAAACTCTTGTTTATGAAAGTAGACCACGAAAAATTATTATCAGAGTTTGATGAAGTTAAGAAAGAATACAATCATGTTTTAGAGAAAACGGATAACCATAGTAATACGGACAGATTAGTATTCTTGAAAAAAAAGAAGATGATTAAGGAATTTGGAGATTTTTTAGCATATTACGAGTATAAAATCCTAAATGCTTTTATTAAAGTCTTTTTAGTCCTCATTCCAATAATACTGTTAACCTTATTTATATTCATGGGGGGTTAATAATGGGTGATACTACTCCTGCATATAAATTATTTAAAGAATACTATTCTAAAGATAAACTAGAGGAACTGCATTCTGAGTATATACATAATAATACGGCATCTGGTATAGATAGAATGACCAATGAGGTTTTTATAAGGAACTATAATCACCACATTGACGTAATCAATAACAAGATATTCAAGGGTACTTATAAGTTTACTGTTTTTAGAGAAAAAGTTTTCATCAAAAACAAAAATAGTAATAGGTGTATTTCTATTCCTACGATAAGAGATAAAATTGTGCTAAAAGGGTTGCATAAAATTTTGCAAGAAAGCTTTTTTTTAGAACAACCCCTCGTACAAACTGTAATAAATGAAGTTAAAAGTTCAATGGGCAACTATGACTCCTTTTTAAAAATTGATATTAAAGATTTCTTTGGTTCTATAGACCATTTTGTTCTACAAAGGAAACTGAACAAAAAGATCAGAAAACCTCTAATCCAGAAAACTATTCTTGATGCTATAAGAACTCCCACCGTTTCACAAAAATCTCAAAAGGTAGATAGGTTATTTTGCAATTTTAAAGGTGTTCCTCAAGGGTTATCAATCTCAAATGCATTAGCAGAAATTTATTTTCAAGATTTGGATAAAAAATACTCTAATGTTAGTTCTTTTAAGTTCTTCAGATATATAGATGATATTTTGGTGCTTTGCAATAGTAAAGATACAAGAAGGATTAAGAACTTATTGTTCAAGGAACTAACAAATAAGTACAAACTAAAAGTAAACCAAAGCAAGTGTAAACAAGGGTATATTGAGGAAAGCGGCTTTGAATTTCTAGGTTACAAAGTTAAACACTTACCAGCTATTGATAAGGTTGGATTAACCATTAAAAAATCTACAAAATTAAGATTTGAGAAATCTCTTGTAGATATGTTCACTAGGTATAAACATTCAAAGAAAATTTCTCCTGAAGAATTTGTATTTTATTTAAATAATAAGATCACAGGGTCAATTAGTAAAAAAATAAGTGGTAATTCTACCAAAGATAAAAAGTATGGATGGGTGTTTTTCTATTCCCAAATAGATGATATCAATGTTTTCTACCATCTTGACTGGTTTATTAAGAAGTTAATAAGCGATTCTGAACTCGAACAAAATTTATTAGGGCTTGAAATAAAAAGCTTTGTAAAAACATATTACGAAATAAGATATAATCGAACGAAAACTACCTATATTCATCGACCTGATCTTTTGTCTAACGAAGGTAAAAAAAGATTACTTATTAACACATTTAATGTACATGAAAGACACTTAAACGCTGACGAACAAATAGAAAGAATATATTACGCTAAAGTTTATAAGCCTATAAAACAATTAGAAAAAGATGTTCAAGATTTTTCTTAAACTGCTTCTTGAAAATTAAAAGTATATTCTTGCAACCAAATAACTTGAAGTGGTATGTTAAAGGTGTGGTGTGAATAGCTTAAAATAAATATCTGCAATTAACTGTAGAATTACTTAATATCACTGAAATTAACGGTAATAAAAATAAGTACAGTAGGAACTTTCCGACTCAAAATCGTGTTCCTCACGGAGTGTCGGTTCGACCCCGACCACCGGTACTAAAAGCGAAGGACGGTATCTACTAGTGTAGGTATCGTCCCTTTGTACGTTTAACGCGACGTTAAATGGTCGTGTGCCTATTCAAGTAAACGATAAACCCCGTTTTCCTAAATCTAAGGGAAAGCGGGATTTTTTGTATGCGTGAAAATCATCATAATACGAGGTTGAATCGAAAAGGCGTTAAAAGGTCAGGGTATATTACATACAAAGCAAATGAAGGAAGACACAGGGAAACAATCGCTGTTTCTACGGCAACAAACGGATATGGAAACAGTGATCTATTTCCTGCTGAGACAGGGGAGGGGCGGTATCGCCGATTTTATCGAGATAGCAATGGACAAGTTAATCGGACAATTCTTGCAGGCGGTTACACAGCTTGAGTGGTTAATTCGATATTAGAATTAGAGCGCCTTAATTTTTATCCTTATATATTAAACATAAATGTGAATTTCAGCGATAGAATGATAGTAAATGAAGCTTGAAATGAACGGGTAATTGATTAGCTGGCTTAGGCGAGGATGGAGATGTTATATGACACGAGTAGAACTTTCTGGTGGAATAGGTTATTTTATTGAATTAGTCTCAAATCCGAGTTTTATGGGAGCGCTGCTTGGGGCTGTAACAACAGGGATGATATCAATTTTAGTATTCAAGTGGGAGAAGCGTAGTGAAAAGGTTAAAGAACAACAACATTATAAGAAACTCTATAGTGAAAATAGAAAAAATTTAAATCTAGCAAAAACATATTCGCAGGAATATAAGGAAGTTGTACAAGGGAAGAAGGGGTGTTTAGATATACACCTAGAAGTTATGGGTGCTTTATTTAAGATGGTTATAAAAGAGATAGAGAGGATCGGGATAAGTAATATCCCCTATGATGTACATAACAACTTTGTCGAGATGAGGGATTCCTTAAGGACAATCTCTTTGTGCGCGGATATTTTTCATGAAGTAGGTGCTCTCAGCAATTTAGAAGAAGAGTTTACAGAGGATGTAAATAGGTATAAAAGAAATTTAGAGGCTATTGAGGCCTATTTCAATGAGAAGAGTTTTGGAAGTAATTTATATCCTGGGATTTTTTCGTTAAGGCGTTTAAAGAAGCGGGTAAACCGAAACAGACGAAATAACAAGCATTAATATAAAGGCCATTAAAGGATTCAATTCAGGAAACTCAGAAAGTAAAATAACGAGCTGGATAAGTTCCAGAAATTTAAAGGACCGAAAATAAGTATCTTGGAATACCCATTTGATTCATTATGAATAAGAACAGGGGGGAAATGGATAGAATAGTAGTGGGTGATGGATATGAATGGAACCATGTTTATCGAATACGCTGCTTTTATGACGTTATTGATTTTGGCTGTTTTGTTAACATTACGGGTTAGAGATGGCAGCCAGCAGCCATTGAGTGATGCTGAGGTTTTCACTTCAAGTTTGGTTAAACGGTTGTATGAAGGTTTTCTTTCGTATGGTTTGCAGCCGACTTTGCAATACCGTGTGGATAAGTACACGATTGATGTGGCTTTTCCAGAATTGAAGATTGCGGTGGAAGCTGTGGAGCATGATTTTCTAATTTCGTCAGATGTGTGGGAGGCGGAATGGGAGAAGGAGTCTTATCTCAAGAATCATGGCTGGACAGTATTGAGGTTCAGTGGTGCTAGAATCGATGAGGATTTACCAAGGGTTGTTGAGAAAGTCAGCAGAGAGTTAACCAATAAGTCGAATTCCAGCTAATTTAACAGTCATAGGGATTCGTCAAGAGGCCAGGCATTTTGTCTGGCTATTTTTATTGTTCCAGTCAATTTTGGGGAAAGGATTCTCATTTGACCTTTTCTAGTTTAATATTAAGGAAGAGGTAAAATACGAAGGAAACACAAAAGGAAGGTTCAGATGTCTGCATTGGAAGAAAATATTACGAGAATTCATATAGATCATAAAGAATACATTCTCATTGGTACAGCGCACGTTTCGAAAGCAAGTGCGGAACAGGTAAAGGAAGTTATTGAATCGGAAAAACCGGATTCGGTTTGTGTCGAGCTTGATCAACAGCGGTATCAGTCTATTAAAGACGGGGACCGTTGGAAAAACACGGATATTTTTGAAGTGATTAAAAATAAAAAGGCTACGTTGTTACTCGTTAATTTAGCTATTTCGTCTTTTCAGAAGCGTATGGCGAAGCAGTTCGGCATTCAGGCGGGACAAGAAATGATTCAGGGGATAGAGTCAGCAGAAGATGTGAATGCAGAGCTTGTATTGGTGGACCGTAATATCCAGATTACATTTTCCCGGATATGGGGGAATATTGGTTTCGGTGGGAAGATGAAGCTCTTATTGTCTATTTTTTACGGGATCTTCAGTAATGATAAAATTTCTGAGGAAGAGTTGGAAAAGATGAAATCTCAGGATATGCTTGATGGAATGCTGCAGGATTTGACTGATAACTTTCCGACATTGAAAAAGCCTCTGATCGACGAGAGGGATCAGTATCTTGCTCAGAAAATTAAGGAGGCTCCAGGGAATAAAGTAGTTGCCGTCTTAGGAGCTGCTCACGTCCCTGGCATAAAGAAAGAGATCCACAAAGAACATGATTTAAATGAATTAAAACGTCGACCTCCCAAATCAAAGCTCCCTAAAATGATAGGATGGACGATCCCTATCCTTATTTTGTCCATTATTCTTTACACGTTTTGGGCAAATCCAACAGCAGGGACACAGCAAACGATTAGCTGGGTGCTTTGGAATGGATCATTTTCCGCATTAGGCGCAGCAGCAGCGCTTGCGCATCCATTGGCCATATTGTCTGCCTTCATAGTGGCCCCGATAACATCATTAAATCCTTTGATTGCCGCAGGGTGGTTTGCTGGAATTGTACAAGCCTACTTTCGACGTCCGAATGTAGGGGACTTTGAAACGTTGTCTGACGACGTAACAAGTGTCAAAGGTTTCTGGAATAATAAAGTAACACGTATATTACTTGTGGTTGTTCTTGCGAATGTTGGCAGTTCTCTTGGTACATTCATCGGTGGTGCTGACGTGATCCGTTTATTCTTAGAAAATTTATAACTAGTAATGAAAGAGAAGCTGTAGAGGCTTCTCTTTTTTATTTACAGTTATTTCTTGTAATGTTACATCATGTTACAATTTAAAAGTCAGAAAATATAAAATTATGGGAATGAAAGGGATGTATCATGAGCAAGTTTGTTAAAGGAACTTCCATCCTTGGGGTGTTAGTTCTTGGTATTGGTGTATGGCAATTAACAGAGATGGACCAAGAGAAAGGAATGGATGTGCAAGCCCAGCCGAATGATAAACACGAAACCTACGAAACCGTAATGATAGATAAAGAAGAAATGGACCAGGTGGAAATAAGACCTGAAGAAAAAATGATAGATTCTCCTACCCTTCGGTCTATTCAGGAAAGCGTGGAAGAGAATGAAGAAATGAAGCAGTTAATAACTGGACTTGGAACAAGCGTCGGGACGGATTTGCAAAGTCATGAGGTAGATACGGAAGAGGAATGGAAGGAGTTGGAGAAGGATACTAAAGATAAAAAGGAGATGATTAAGAAGCTGCTTAAGATTACGAATCATAAAGAACTCAGGCAATTAGCTTCCAGAGCTCTTAGGAACTTTGAACAAACGATTGAGAAACGCCAGTTCAGCCTTTATAAAGAAGCCGTTGCTTCATTTAAGACAATTTCTGATCGTTTATAAAGAAGATGCATTCATAAGATCCCAGAAGATGATCGAGTGACTTTTAATTACATGATTGCTATCTCCTTTTCCTTTTTCATTCCTTAACGGGAATTCCCTATTTGTGTGGACAAAAGGGGAGTTTGACGAATTTATAAGACATTCGGAACTCCGCTTCCTCTCTTTGTGGTGAAATGGGTTTATTTTTCCTTCGTTTACGTTTGATTTCCTTAAATAGTGGGGATTAGCTAAGTAAACCAAAATGAAGGAGGTACTTAGTATGTCCACACCATTAAAAGACCGATTGGATACTGAAGAGTTAAGTTCATTAAAGACGGCGGCCATTCTTGAATTCACGGAAGAATTGTTTGAATCTGATCAGTATCAGTTGTTGGAAGTGATTGATTCTGATCAGCAGCAATTGTTCATCGTAAATCGTAATGAACGTACGTTAACGGTGCTTAGTCTTTCACAGGATATGGCTTTGAAGAAAGAAACATTGTTTACAGATCGGATTATTTCTATGAAAGAATACTTTGAGGAATACAGTCTTTCAGAAAATACGCCTCCTCGAAAGATCGAAATTACTTTCATGGAGGGGCGAACACTATTAATTGAACCCGTTACTTCCAAAAAACAAAATCAAGACTATCAGAGACAAGATATTCTTACCCAAGTAGAAGAAGATTTTGAGAATTTAATAGCCGCTTTAAAGAGTATTGTCATTTTGTAGATCGCGATGACCTTTCTTTTCTTGAGTTAAAGAGAAATCGAGGCTGTGATGAGGACAATCAATCCCCTCGGTTTCTTTTTTGTTATGGTCTCCATTCTCTGATACGATTTTGTACTAGAATGGGCGTTATTTCTAATTTGAAATAATATATATAGGTGTCGTTAGGAGAAAGGAGAGGGGCAAGTGTATTCGTACATATTACTTATATTTGTAGTGATTTTTTATGCAGGCAATATATTAATGGGGAAAGCGATGAATGATTTACCACCATTTACAATCGCTTTTTTCAGGCTTTTTGCAGCCTTTATATTCTTGCTCCCAATTGGCTATCGAAGGGCATTAAAAGCAAAGCCCGTATTCTTGAAGCATTATAAGCCTTTACTAGTCATGACAATTACTGGAGTGGCTTTTTTTAATACATTTATTTATGCGTCTCTACAGTTCACATCAGCTACAAATGTAGCGGTGCTTGAAACGATTATTCCGGTTTTAACCGTTATTTTAAGCAGCGTCGTCCTTAAAGAAAGGTTAACAAAATTACAACTGGCTGGAGTTTTCCTTTCTTTTTGTGGAGCCCTTGGGGTGGTGGTTAATGGGAACATTTGGCAATTGGCTAAGATGGATTGGAATATAGGGGATATCATTATGGTTGGAGCGATTATTTGCTGGGCTGTTTACTCCATGATCGTAAAGGAAGTGGTGCATCTCTTCCCGCCACTCGGAGTGCTTCTGGTCATGACGGGAATCTCCTTAATCGTATTAATTCCTTTTGTGACATTGGAATGGATATCTCTCGGTGTGCCGCCATTATGGAATTTTTCAAATATTATAGGTTTTTTATATTTAGGTATCTTTCCCTCTTTAATAGCTTTGCTGTTTTATAATCACGCTGTCGCCCACCTTGGTGCATCAAAGGCTTCTATTTTTTTGAACCTTCTCCCAGTGTTTACAATGGCTGGTGCCTATATATGGCTAGGGGATGAGATCTCAATGGTGCAGATCATAGGTGCTGGGACCGTTATTTTGGGGGTTGTGTTTACTACACGTCCTCAGAAAGTGAAAGAAAAAATAGGCGTATAAAACGAAGATACCGAGGAATATTAAGGGAAAGCAGTTTTCGGACTATTATCAACCTATTACACTCACTCAAGCTGTACAAGTGATTTTGCAACGTTTTATAGCGAATTCAGTTAAAAAAGCTTGTTGGGGGTGAAATTATGGCTTCAAACACGTTGATCGACTTATTTAAACTGTTTATTGATTCCATCCACCTCTTAGCCTTTCTTGTTTTCTCCATGATTTACGTGTATCAGTCTAAAAAAGGATGACCATTTTCAAAAAAACCGCTTCGGCGGTTTTTTATTTTAAACTGGATATTATTCATTGGCTGCTTATTAAGCTGCAGAAAGAAACCTTTCTCTTCTTGGGTTGAACTTTGCTTAAGCTTATTTGGTTGGGTATAGAATAAAATGTTTAGAAAAGAGTTTTTTTGGAATCATCGGTTTAATTACCTCTACGAAACTTCTAAAAAGTAAAATAATAATAATAAATTCGACAAAAAATCGTAACTTCCCTGTTGCATCGCTAGATTTCAAATGTTATGATTACAAATGTATTCAATAAGAGTTGTTCGAACAACTTGATATAGTCGGCTTCAGCTAATGAAGTATTCCCTAAGCGGGTGTAGTTTAATGGTAAAACCTCAGCCTTCCAAGCTGATGACGAGGGTTCGATTCCCTTCACCCGCTCCATTGATATTATTTATACTTATGTGAACCAACGCAGTGTTTCGTTAAATGGGTAACGAAGCATTGCGTTTTTTATTGATGTAAATTGGATAAACCCTATAATAGACCTGTAGATCGAAGGAGGAATCCATTGTGAAACAATTACAGCAGTATCTAAAGCAAATAGATGGTAAAAGTTATAAAGCTTATAAGCAAATTCAAGGAACTTATTCATTTGAGCGCTATGATTTAATGATTGATTATGTACAAGGAGACCCTTTTGCCGCTCCTTCTAAGATTAGGATAAGGGTTCCTGATCGTGAACGGAAAATACGGCGAGAATGGATAGGTGAAGCTCGCAGAAGGTTCTATGCGGAAGATACAATCACCAGGGCAGTTGCAAAAACTATTCATAAGACCCAGACAAGTGTGAAAGGTTCTGGCAAGAGCGGGATGGTCGCGATTGATCAACCAGGGCAGGAAATCTTGGAGCGGACAGCTGTTTCGCTAAGAGATCAGGAGATGATCATTTGTCTGACAGTCGGTTTGCCTGCTAATGGAAGACGTATTAATGGCAAACAAGCAGAAAAACTTTTCTTTTCTATTATTCCGGAAATATTAAAGCAATCCGTCTTTTCAATAAAGGACCATGAGATTGAATCTGCTTGTCGCCTCGCCGATCAACATCAGGCCATTTTGAATGAGATGAAAAAGAATGACTGGATTTCATTTATTGCGGATGAGTCCATTCTTCCAAGAGAAAGCGGGGTCAGTCAGCGGCCGATGAAAGGATCTGTCCCGTTCCAAAGTCCTGAAGAGAACCGAGTTTCCATCGAGATTCCACATAGGGAAGAGCCGTTATCAGGAATGGCTCTTAAACGTGGGATTGTGTTGATTGTTGGTGGTGGTTACCATGGTAAAAGTACCCTCTTGAATGCGATCGAACGTGGCGTGTACCCTCATATTGTAGGGGATGGCCGCGAGTATGTTCTGACAAATCCTTCTGCTGTGAAAGTGAGAGCGGAAGATGGACGTCAGGTATCGACCGTCGATATTTCTCCGTTTATAAAGAATTTGCCGCACGGGACAGACACCACTGCCTTTTCTACAGAAAATGCGAGTGGTAGTACTTCTCAGGCAGCAAACGTCATCGAAGCATTGGAAGCAGGCGCGTCAAGTCTGTTGATTGATGAGGATACGAGTGCCACGAACTTTATGATTCGGGATGAACGTATGCAGGAACTTGTGGTTAAAGAGAAAGAACCTATTACACCATTTATCGATAAAATCAAGCAGATGCGTGATGAACTGGGAGTTTCCACAATTCTTGTTATGGGTGGCTCAGGTGATTATTTCAACGTCGCTGATGATGTGATCATGATGGATCAGTACTCCCCTTACAATGTGACGGAAAAAGCAAAACACATTGCGGGCAAATATCCAAACGACAGGATTGCTTCTTCTGAGGAGACGTTTGGCCGTGTACCGAAACGGTCCTTTGCTCCTCAAAGTCTCCAAACCCGTAAAGGGAAGAAAGAGAAGGTTCAGGCTAAAGGGATGAAAAAAATCCTCATGGGCCGTGAAGACATTGCATTGGATTATGTAGAGCAGCTTGTAGATGCATCCCAAACTAGGTTAATCGCTGACTTATTACTCCATTTAGATAAAAAAGGGGTGTTAAAGCAGGGGGACTCCTTAAAAGTTCTGCTCGATAAAATAGAAGATCAGTTTGATCGAGAAGGGCTTGCTTCCTTTGCCCCATTTAGAGACCAACACCCGGGTGAACTGGCTCGACCGAGGCGATTTGAAATTGCTGCTGCCCTCAACCGAATCAGGACAGCTAAAGTTAAAGATATTAGATAGAAAGGAGGTGTGTCAGGGTGGATTTTCATCAGTTTAAAGAAGAGGTCATTGCCCACAGTAAAGAAATTGGAATTGATAAAATTGGTTTTGCTTCCGCCGATGTTTTCGGTGAGTTGAAAGCACGACTAAAAAGGCAGCAGGAACTTGGCTATCAATCCGGATTTGAAAAAGGTTCTGTTCAAGAGCGTACGGAACCTGGCCGACTGCTTCCTGGTGCCCAGTCAATCATTTCCATCGCCCTGGCTTACCCTTCCAAAATGCACGATGCCCCTAAAAGTAAAAAAGGGGATCGGCGCGGGATTTTTTGCCGAGCCTCCTGGGGGCAGGATTATCACAACGTCCTGCGCGACCGTCTTCACCGTTTAGGAGCTTTTTTACAGGAGAAATTTCCTGAGGTAGAGTTGAAAACCATGGTGGATACGGGGGAATTATCAGACCGCGCGGTAGCTGAACGTGCGGGTATCGGTTTCAGTGGAAAAAATTGCGCCGTGATCACACCGGAATTTGGATCATATGTATATCTTGGGGAACTCGTTACAAATATTCCGTTCGCCCCTGATGACCCTGTGGAGGACAGTTGCGGAGACTGTAATATTTGTGTCGATGCCTGCCCGACTGATGCGCTTGTGCAGGGGGGACAGCTCAATGCTCAAAGGTGTATTGCTTTTTTAACACAAACGAAAGACTTTCTGCCGGATGAGTTTCGTACTAAAATCGGAAACCGACTTTATGGCTGTGACACATGTCAGACGGTCTGTCCTAAAAACCGAAAAAAAGATTTTCATAATCATGAAGAATTCGAACCAGATCCTGACGTGGTTAAGCCGAGATTGACTCCTTTATTATCGATTTCCAACCGTCAGTTTAAAGAAAAGTTTGGGTTTATCTCCGGATCATGGCGAGGAAAGAAGCCGATTCAAAGAAATGCGATTTTAGCTCTTGCTCATTATCGTGATGAAACGGCTATCGATGAACTGATTCGTTTGATGAAAGAAGATCCGCGTCCAGTAATTCGAGGAACAGCAGCCTGGGGGCTTGGTAAAATTGGGAATCCTGAATGCTTCCAGGCAATTGAAGAGGCGAAGAGATTGGAAGAAGATGAGAAAGTGCTTTATGAAATGGAGAAAGGGCTCCAGTTTTTGGAACAATAAACGATTGTGCCTTTTCAATGGAGTAAAGCTTTTGTATAATAGAAAAAACTGTTAAAAGAAGAAGGGGTTGAATATGAACCATCAATCGTTCTTATACTACGACACTTTCGAAACTCCTTTGGGTTCAATGACTATCCTAGCCAATGATGAGGGAGTATGTCGAATCGATTATGGACATTATGAAGACCGGCTTGCTGCCTATCAATCTTGGAAAAAGAAACATTTTCTCAAAGGGGAGCTCGTCTATGACCCCGAACAAAAGTATGTAGCACAAACGAAAGTCGAATTAACGGATTACTTTGCGGGAGAGCGTAAAGAATTCCATGTTCCGTTGAACTGTTACGGAACTGATTTCCAACGTCAGGTTTGGCGGACCCTTCTCCATCAAGTGCCATATGGTGAAACACGTTCCTATAAAGATGTTGCTTCCTCTATGCGCGCCCCGAAAGCAATTAGAGCCGTAGGAGGAGCCGTGAATCAGAACCCCTTTTCCATTATAGTTCCATGCCACCGAATTATCGGTAGTAACGGTAAATTGGTCGGTTATGCCGGCGGTTTAGATAAAAAGCAAAAACTGCTGGAATTTGAAAAAGAGCATCAAACTATAAAGCAAAATCAATGAAGCAGCCTCTATGGCTGCTTTTTTGAATTCATGTCCTTTCTTCCTTGTCATAAGATGTAAGAGGAGGGGAGAGGCATGAGCCATACATACAAGCTGCAAGTCTATTGGGAAAAGGTTATGGACCGTCTTAGTGAACAAGAGGATGAATTATGGTTGAGACAAAAAGTGGCGGGTTTAGAAGAAAGAGGGCATCAGCTTCAGAGAATGACTTTTCACATTCATCCCTATCACCGGATCGCCTATGAAAATCAAACAACTATACATTATCTGTTACATCTTTCTCTGCTTATTAAATCGGGGAAAATGAATTTCTTAGAAGAAGGGTATTACGTAGGCAGAGCCCATTTTCTCGGGGAAGACTGTATTCATCACAGGGTGATGACGGAAAGGTGGGGGAAAGGTCAATCCTCCAAGCCTTTGCCGTCTGATTTTATCGACAAATCAGAGAGAAGTTTGTCTCGCTTTACTTACAATCGAAGGGAAGCTGTCCGTTACGCCGACCGTTGGTGGGACAGCTATAATCCTCAGTATAAGAGTTTCGATGTTGATTGTACGAACTACGTATCCCAATGCTTACGGGCAGGGGGAGCTCCTACATGGGGGGCACCGAACCGAACGAAGGGGTGGTGGTATGGGAGCGGAACATGGAGCTACAGTTGGTCTGTGGCTCATGCGCTAAGGTGGTACTTAGGGGGAGCAAGACAAGGACTCACGGCCACAGAAGCTTCCACGGCAGACCAGCTTTCCCCGGGAGATGTAATTTGTTACGACTTTCAAGGAAACGGAAGGTTTGATCACAATACCTTCGTCGTTAAAAAAGATGCGAACGGAATGCCGCTTGTCAATGCTCACACCTCTAACAGCCGGCATCGTTATTGGGCGTATGAAGATTCAACCGCTTATACGCCTGATATTCAGTATAAATTTTATAAAATTGATGGGTGAAGACTATGGTATAATAGTTTAGTTAACTATGACTAAACTGAGGTGAAACGAATGCCCAACCATATTGTTCTCTTTCAACCAGAAATTCCTGCAAATACAGGGAATATTGCCCGTACATGTCTGGCTACCCATAGTGAACTCCATCTGATTCGTCCACTCGGGTTTTCGACAGATGATAAGATGGTTCGTCGAGCAGGGCTGGATTATTGGCATAAGGTTCAGGTGAATTATTACGATTCTATCCAGGAATTGTATGAGGGTTACTCTGAGGGAGAGTTTTATTATATCGAGAATTTTGGTACAAAATCTTATGCGGACTTTGACTTTAGTGATACCGATAAGGACTTGTTTTTTGTCTTTGGCCGCGAAAGTGACGGGATTCCGAAAGAATTGCTGGAGGGATTGGATGATCGTTGTTTAAGAATACCAATGACGGATCAGGTCAGGTCTTTGAACTTATCCAATACAGCCTCAATCATTCTTTTTGAAGTGTTGAGGCAGCAAGGGTACCCCAACTTAATCAAATAAAAAAGACGGCCTGATTCGGTCGTCTTTTTTCATGAAAAGCTATAGTGAGGTAAATATAATAGTCTTACGAGGATGAGGTCCGTTTGTTTTGGCCAAAAGAAAAACGCACCCGTCTTGGATGCGTTTTTTGAGTGATTATTTTCTTGGGCTGCCAGGTTTTGTATCATACCCGGCACTGAAAATAGCAGTCAGAAATGCGACACAGACAAGAATAATTAATGTTACGTTCATGAATGGTCCTCCTTTATGTAGCCAGACAGCATTGCTAATTTGTATTATAAACCATTTTCTTATGGATGTGAATTGTTTGTCCGGTTAAATTTATTCTTCGCTTAATGACATGTGCCTATACGTAAAGGTAGACATTTACATAGGGTGAAGAGTAGGTGAATAACCAAGACTGGATGGGAGGAGCATGAATTTGTATCAATATCCCTATTATTATCCGTATCCAATCGAAGAAGACTTTCGAAATGATGATGAACGGTATTTCTTTTTAGGTCCTTTTGCTGGTGGATTACTCGGTGGTTTCATAGGTGGAGCTCTGGCGCCTGGTTTTTATGGAGGGTATGGTCCACCGCCACCTCCATATTATGGTGGCCCGGGTCCTGGGCCTGGAGCCGGACCTGGCCCTTATGGGTATAACCGTCCTCCTTATTATGGTGGGCCCTGGTAATATAAATGCCCCTCATGAAATTGTTCATGAGGGGCGGCTTTTGGTTAGAATGATCTTTCTTTCAATAAAAAATGCTTATGAAGGAGTGTGTCCTTAAACCATTAAAAGTTTGTCGTGTCCAGTTCTTTACCCTGGGACTCATAGCCTTTCATATACTTGATCCGGCGTTGGGCAGATGTACTATTGACCTGCTCATCTGCATGATATGAAGAGCGGACCATTGGACCAGCTTCGCAATGTTTGAATCCTTTTTCGAGAGCAATCTTTTTTAGCTCTTCAAATTCATCTGGATGGTAGTAACGTTCTACATTTAAGTGCTTCTTAGTAGGCTGTAGGTATTGACCGATGGTCATGATATCGACATTGTGTGCAAGAAGGTCATCCATAGCCTCAACTATTTCTTCTTTCGTTTCGCCAAGTCCAACCATAATACTTGATTTTGTCGGAGTGTTTGGACGAATTTCTTTTACACGGCGCAATAATTCAAGGGAGCGGTCGTACATGGCCCGGGCACGAACCTTTTTTGTTAATCGGCGTACGGTTTCTATATTATGGTTAAAGATATCTGGTTCTCCATCCATTAGTGTATGAAGGCTTTCATAGTCTCCCTTCATGTCGGAAGGAAGAATTTCTACTGTACATCCAGGGACACGGCGGCGGATGGCTTTAACAGTTTCAGCGAAAACAGCTGCACCACCGTCATTTAAGTCGTCACGTGCAACAGCTGTAACAACGACATGCTTAAGCCCCATAATTTCTACAGAATCTGCTACACGTTCCGGCTCTCCCCAGTCCAATTCATTCGGAAGTCCTGTTTTGACTGCACAGAAGCGACAGCCACGGGTACAAGTATCTCCCAAGATCATGAACGTAGCCGTTTTCCGTTCACTCCAGCATTCGTGAATATTTGGACAGCGAGCTTCTTCACAAACCGTGTTCAGCTTTTTGTCCCGCATGAGTTTTTTTAAGCCTGTATAGGATTTGTTTGTGTTAATTTTAATTTTCAGCCATTCTGGTTTTCTTATGTAGTCTTGTTTTTTGGCCAATTTGTTCACTCCTTATTTACTAACGAGCGTGGTTCCACTCGTCGGTTTCATAACGCTCTTTAGCAATTTTATGGACTTCATCCCATTGTTCTTTAGATAATTCAAAAGGTTCTAAATGAAGGTTCAGGCCTTTTTCGAAACCATTCTTAAATGCCGTCTTGGTATCTTCATAGGAGACGGGCTGATCCAAGATTTGATTAATCGCTACAGCTTTATCTCCGAATGCTTTACGTGCACGTTCCTTAATGCGTTCATTCTTATAAATAAACATATCAAATAGTTTAACGTCATCCACATCAATTGGAATGGATCCATGTTGTAAAATGACGCCTTTCTTTCGAGTTTGTGCACTTCCGGCTGCTTTCTTACCTTCAACAATCAGTTCATACCAAGAGGGTTCTTCAAAACATACAGCAGATCCAGCTACATCCAGCTTCCCTTCAGGAACAGCGAACTCTGCTTGAATCCCAAGGTTTACAAAACCTTCAAGCAACCCTTTTGAAATGACCAGGTAGGCTTCCTTCACAGAATCCGGCATATCCGGGTGTTCTTCTGAAACAATGACACTGTAGGTGAGTTCATTGTCATGTAAGACCGCTCGTCCTCCGGTTTGCCTGCGAACTAGTTCATACCCATGTTTCTGGACGCCTTCTAAATCAATTTTTCCTTTAACTTTTTGAAAATACCCTACAGATAATCCCGCAGGCTCCCATCCGTAAAAACGGAGCACGGGGGGGATCTCTCCTTTGCGGTGCCAATTCATTAAGGCTTCATCCAACGCCATGTTCATGGCAGGGGTGCAATGTCCTGAATCGACAAAGTACCATGTTTCCATTAGCAGTCCTTCTTTCTGTCGTGGAGCACTTTATCTAATTAAAATAGTCAAAACAATTCTAACAAGGCGTTATAACTGTGTCAAAATTTACAAACAACGCTAAAAAATGCGACAAAAGCCCTTTATGAGGGAGGTAGGACTAGTAACGTAAAGATAATAATGAACATACTTATCTCTTTGGGGGCTCTATTATTATAAGGAGGAGGGATGGTTTATGAGTCAAACTTTTCTATCCAGTACCCTATTCCTAATTAGTTCAGGCATTTGGGCATTATTAGCTATTTTATTTCATGATTTTCGATTGCTGAACTTGTTCTTATTTATTGTCTTTTTAATGATGGGTTTGTCTAAAAGGCACAGATTGATTTATGAAAAGGATGATGAAGAGGACTGATTAACAGATCAGCCCTCATTTTTTCTGTCATGAATGAACAGATAGGGCATAGGTTGAAAATGAGGGCTTTTCCATATCCCTCCTTTAGGATGGAAGCCAGCTTAAGGCTCTATTTTTAATGCAGCTAATTAAAATGTTGAGTGAGTTGGAACCCGCCGTTGTGTATTGTTCAGGTCACTACTAATGTTAGCAGATGGTGACAGTATTGTGTCCTTGAGGTAAAAAGAGTCGATGCGCTTTTATAAAGGACTTCATTTTGCCGTTGTCTTATGCTTGTCGCATCTCTCAAGGGGGCTACGCATTTCGTTTCATTGTCCAGTTTCGGTGGCCCGCCACTCGAGATCATAAGCAAACCGGTTACAGCCCAAAGCCCGCTGGAACACGTTTTTGCTTATGATGGTCGTGTCTAACAGGCCACCTCCACTTTTCTGATTTACACATGTTTTACATTAGCCAGGCATAGGATGTATTAAAATTCGTCTCTTACGACGGGGGAGGTCGCGAAGTGGACATTTTAAAGAAAATACAAGATCATCGTGAACAAGAAGAGGAACTTAAGTGGGAAGGTACCTTTTCAGAGTATCTAGAACTATTGAAAGAGCGTCCTTATTTAGCTCAATCTGCCCATTCCCGCGTTTATAATATGATTAAAAGTGCGGGAGTTGTAGAAGAGCACGATCATAAACGCTATAAGTTTTTCGATGAGGATATTTACGGACTTGATGAGGCGATGGAGAAGCTTGTAGAGGAGTATTTCCACCCTGCAGCAAGAAGACTCGATGTCAGGAAGCGGATCCTCTTATTGATGGGGCCTGTCAGTGGAGGTAAGTCGACTTTAGTAAACCTATTAAAACGAGGTATGGAGCAGTATACGCATACAGAAGAGGGTGCCGTATTTGCTATAAAAGGTTGTCCAATGCATGAAGACCCGCTCCATCTGGTTCCGAACCATTTACGTAAGGACTTTGAAGAGGAGTATGGTATTCGTATCGAAGGCAGCTTATCTCCTTTAAACACGATGAGGGTTGAAACGGAGTATGGGGGAAGAATTGAAGATGTTTTAGTGGAACGTGTCTTTTTCTCAGAGGATAAGCGTACAGGCATTGGTACGTTCAGTCCATCGGATCCGAAGTCACAAGATATTGCGGATTTAACAGGTTCCATTGACTTTTCGACGATCGCCCAGTATGGATCTGAGTCTGACCCGCGCGCCTATCGTTTTGATGGGGAGCTGAACAAGGCGAATCGTGGAATCATGGAGTTTCAGGAGATGTTAAAGTGTGATGAGAAGTTCTTGTGGCACTTACTCAGCTTGACGCAGGAAGGAAACTTTAAGGCTGGACGCTTTGCTCTTATATCAGCCGATGAACTCATAGTCGCTCATACAAACGAAGCGGAATACCGCTCTTTTATTGCCAATAAAAAGAATGAAGCCCTGCATTCTCGTATGATTGTTATGCCTGTTCCTTATAATTTGAAAGTGAGTCAGGAAGAACGGATTTACGAAAAGATGATTCGCGAAAGTGATATAAAAAACGTACACATTGCTCCTCATACGTTGAGAGTTGCAGCGATGTTTACCATTTTGACCCGATTGAAAGAATCGAAAAAAGCGAATGTTGATGTCCTTAAGAAAATGCGTCTTTATGATGGTGAAATCTTAGAAGGGTTCAGTGATGTAGACGTTGAGGAATTGAAAAAAGAACATGCTGATGAAGGGATGAGCGGAATTGATCCTCGTTATGTCATTAACCGGATTTCATCCACAATCATTAAGAAAGAACTGACTTCCATTAATGCTCTTGATGTCTTACGTTCACTGAAAGATGGTCTAGGAAGTCATGCTTCTATCTCGAATGAGGATAAAGATCGTTACCTTGACTTCATTTCACTGGCGAGAAAAGAATATGATGAGATCGCGAAGAAAGAAGTTCAGAAAGCTTTCGTCTATTCTTACGAGGAATCTGCGGTTACACTCATGGATAACTACCTGGATAATGTAGAAGCATACTGCAACAAAGCTAAGCTTAGAGACCCTCTAACAGGGGAGGAATTAAACCCGGATGAGCGTCTCATGCGTTCGATTGAAGAACAAATCGGCGTTTCAGAAAATGCGAAAAAAGCATTCCGTGAAGAAATACTCATCCGCATTTCCGCTTATGCCCGTAAAGGTAAAAAGTTTGATTATCAATCTCATGAACGATTACGTGAAGCTATTCAGAAGAAGCTGTTCGCTGACTTGAAGGATGTCGTGAAGATTACGACATCCACGAAGACTCCAGATGAACAACAGCTCAAGAAGATCAATGAAGTGGTGGCTACTTTGGTCGATGAGCATGGGTATACTTCAAGTTCTGCAAACGAATTACTCAAATATGTGGGAAGTCTATTAAATAGGTAACCTTTACTGTTGAACCGCCCTCTTATCCATGTAAGAGGGCGGTTCTCTTTTGGTGTTTTTTCACATCACTTTTCATCTTTATACCTTTCGTTTCCGATGAAGCGGGATCCTTATTTTCTGCGCTAGACTCGTCACTTTTGTACGAAAAAAATGGAGGGGGGTGAGTGTTTTGCTCATCTTGTGATTAGGGAAACAAAAGTAAAAAGCATGGTTATACATAGAGTGGGTATAAGGTGTGGGTGTAAGGGATATGAATGATGATAGGCTAAAGCATGTATAATGTCGTTTGGAGACACATAACTGGGTAATCGTTAAATATAGCTTTTCGACAGGGGTTCTCTTTTTTGGATGAATGAAACAAAAAGAATCTAACCCTTTAGCGGTAAAAAGTGAAAAAAGACGTACCCAAAGGTGCGTCTTTCTTGTTATAATGGTTTTGGTACTTTATTAAAAAAATAAGCGAAATTTGTTGAATACGTAAGCGTTTCAATTCTATAATAGTATTTGGACTTGGAAACGTTTTCGAGGAAACATTAGCCAACAACTACTTGGGGGTATTCTACGTGTCTAAACAAGGCTCCACTCAAAACTTTTGGGACAATTTCCATGGCCCCAACATGGGGTACATCGAAGAACAATATGAACTATATGAGAACGATCCTAGTGCTGTCGATCCTTCACTGAAGGAGATTTTTGATGAGCACGGGGCTCCTGTATGGATGGAAAGCGGAAAAGTTACCCAAACCAACGGC
Organism: Halobacillus karajensis; assembly: GCF_900108515.1. Taxonomy (GTDB): domain Bacteria; phylum Bacillota; class Bacilli; order Bacillales; family Halobacillaceae; genus Halobacillus; species Halobacillus karajensis. The sequence goes on from NZ_FNWW01000006.1 coordinate 20,919, forward strand.
TCTGCTTCACCTTCTGAAAGGGACATTGCTAAAATTACCTCAGCGCTGAAACTTGTTGAGGCTATTCGTCGTCATGGTCATCTGCAGGCGGATATTTATCCAGTAGGCAGTGAGGAACGACCAAAGACTAATTTACTTGACTTAGAAGCATATGGACTACAAGAAAAAGATTTGGAAGAGATTCCAGCTGAATGGGTGTGGCCTGATGCCCCTATGAAACTGGATAATGCACTTCAAGTAGTCAACACTTTAAAAGAAAGATATGCAGGAACCATTTCTTTTGAATTCGGTCATGTAAACAATGAAGATGAAAGAGAGTGGCTGCAGGAAAAAGTGGATAGTGGATCTTACACGGTGTCATTGACGGATGAAGAAAAGAAACAATTGCTTTACCGTCTTGCTGAAGTAGAAGGATTTGAAAACTTCCTTGCTAAAACATTTGTCGCACAGAAACGTTTCTCTATAGAAGGACTAGATGTTATGGTACCTATGCTTGACCATATCATTCAGTCTGCTTCCGGAGATAAAATTAAACATATCATGATGGGCATGGCTCACCGCGGGCGTTTGAATGTACTGGCCCATATTTTAGGAAAGCCCTATGACCGTATTTTCTCCGAATTCCACCATTCTCCTGACAAGGAATTGGTTCCTTCAGAGGGATCAACAGGAATCAACTATGGATGGACAGGTGATGTGAAATATCATTTTGGAGCAAGGAGAGAGATTGAGAACGGGGAGCAATCGGCTACACGAGTTACTCTCAGCCACAACCCATCTCACCTGGAATATGTCAATCCTGTTGTCGAAGGTTTTACACGTGCGGCACAGGATGACCGTTCAGAGCCTGGATATTCCAAAATGGATGAAGATGAAGCCTTCGGACTTTTGATTCATGGGGATGCCGCCTTCATCGGGGAAGGTGTGGTAGCTGAAACCCTGAATATGAGTGATCTCCCTGGATACCGTACAGGCGGAACCGTCCATATCATCGCCAATAACCTTGTAGGTTTTACAACAAACCGTAAAGATGGCCGTTCTACAAGGTATGCAAGTGATTTGGCTAAAGGGTTTGAAATACCGGTTCTTCACGTAAATGCTGATGATCCAATCGCTTGTTTATCAGCAATGGCGCTTGCTTATGAATATCGCCAAAAGTTCCATAAAGATTTTCTAATTGATCTGGTCGGCTATCGTCGTTTTGGTCATAATGAAATGGACGAACCTCGTGCTACTCAGCCGAAGCTGTATAAGGAAATTGATGAACATTTAACAGCAGCCGCAGTCTTTGAAAAACAATTACAAGAAGCTTCCGTGGTCGGCGAAGGGGCACTGGAAGATATGAAAAATGAAGTAGAAAAGAAACTTCGTGAGATCTATAACAATATGAGTGAGCATGAAACACCGGCGCCGGATGTCAAAGATCGACCGAGCGGGGTTGAGCAAAACCTCGATGAAATAGATACTGCGGTGGATTTAGACCGTCTTAAAGGTCTGAACGAAGGGATGTTAAAGCGACCGGAAGGGTTTAATGGATTTAAGAAACTTGAAAAAATCCTCCAGCGCCGGAGTAAGATGCTGAATGAAGGACAAAAAGTAGATTGGGCAACAGCGGAAGCATTAGCATTTGCGTCCATTCTGGAAGATGGGCGTCCGATCCGGATTACAGGGCAGGATACGGAGCGTGGAACATTTGCCCACCGTCACCTCGTACTCCATGATGTAAAGACAGGGGAGACATACTGCCCGCTTCACGGCTTGGAACAAGCGGAAGCCTCCTTTGATATTCATAACAGCCCGCTTTCAGAAGCTGGGGTGATTGGGTTTGAATACGGTTATAGTGTTCAGGCGCCAGAAGCTTTGGTATTGTGGGAAGCACAATTTGGTGATTTTGCCAATGCCGGTCAAGTCATCTTTGATCAATTCGTATCCGCCGGCCGTGCCAAATGGGGCGAAAAATCAAACATGGTTTTCCTATTGCCCCACGGTTATGAAGGTCAGGGACCAGAGCATTCCAGTGCTCGTCTGGAAAGATTTCTGCAGCTTGCAGCGGAGAATAACTGGACGGTTGCAAACGTGACCTCTTCCGCGCAATATTTTCACCTGTTGAGAAGACAAGCAGCTATCAGCAACCAGGAAGAAGCCAGACCTCTTGTCTTGATGACACCTAAGAGTCTGCTTCGGAATCAGCGTGTAGCTGTTTCTGGAAGTCTATTTAGTGAAGGTCGATTCCAGCCGATTATGAAACAGCCAATCTTATCTGAAAACAAGGATAAAGATAAAGTAAAAACCCTGTTATTAGGCAGTGGTAAAATTATGGTGGATATAGAAGATAAAGTCGATGGCACGGACGAGTCATTTGAAACCATTGACGCCGTAAGAATCGAACAAATCTATCCATTCCCAGAACAACAATTGGCTGATATGTTAGAAGAATATCCGAATTTAGAAGAGTTAGTATGGGTCCAGGAAGAACCACAAAACATGGGGAGTTGGTACTTCGTGGAAGGGATATTGTACAAGCTTCTGAAGAAAGGGCAAATTCACCGCTATGTCGGTCGACCGCATCGTGCTTCCCCTTCCGTAGGAGAACCGAATATCCATAAAACTGAACAAAACCGAATCATTCATGAAGCGCTACAGATGTCTAAAGGAGGAGAAACAAATGAAGGAAATTAAGGTTCCTGAATTAGCTGAATCCATAACAGAAGGTACGATTGCAGAATGGCTCGTCAAAAAAGGGGATCAAGTGGAAAAAGGCGATCCCATCCTGGAACTTGAGACAGATAAAGTAAACGTAGAAGTGAATGCAGATGCCAGTGGTGTCATTGCTGAACTGTTAAAAGACGAGGGGGAAGACGTCGAAGTTGGTGATGTCATTGCTCAAGTCGATGAAAATGGTGAAGGTGGAGGTTCTGAAGAGGAGACTTCTTCTAAAAATGAGGAACCTGAATCGAACGGTAAAGAAGAAAAACAGGAGTCTTCTGGTGACGAGAAAAAAGAAGATGCTGCAGGTAAGGATTCTAAAGAAGTAATCGCCACTCCAGCCGCTCGTAAACGCGCCCGTGAACTTGGCATTGACTTAAGTGAGGTTTCAGCTCGTGATCCACTAGGTCGTATCCGTCCTGAAGATGTAGATGTAGCAGCTGAGGGAGGTAAGAAGCAAGAAACCACATCTTCTTCTAAGTCTTCATCCGAGGACAAACCGAAGAAACAGGAGAAAAAGAAAGAAGAAGCGAAGAAAACGGAATTTGATAAGCCGGTTGAGCGTGTGAAAATGTCTCGCCGCCGTCAAACTATCGCGAAGCGCCTTGTAGAAGCTCAGCAAGAGTCTGCGATGCTTACAACCTTTAATGAAGTAGACATGACTAATGTTATGAAACTAAGAAGCGATCGAAAAGAATCGTTCCAGAAGAAACATGATATTAAGCTTGGGTTTATGTCCTTCTTCACAAAGGCAGCTGTTGGCGCATTGAAAGAATTTCCTTTACTCAACGCTGAGATTCAAGGCAATGAAATCATCAAGAAGCAATTTTATGATATTGGAATGGCAGTATCCACAGATGAGGGCCTAGTCGTTCCAGTGGTTCGTGACGCGGATCGCTTGGATTTTGCCGGTATCGAAAAAGGAATTGCGGACCTAGCTACTAAAGCCCGTAATAAAGAATTGGGGCTGGAAGATTTGCAGGGTGGTTCTTTCACCATCACCAATGGTGGGATTTTCGGCTCCATGCTGTCCACTCCAATTTTGAACGCGCCACAAGTGGGGATCCTTGGATTGCATAACATTGAAAAACGAGCGAAAGTTATGCCGGATGACACAATTGAGGCACGTCCGATGATGTATATTGCCCTTTCTTACGACCATAGAATCGTGGATGGAAAAGAAGCCGTGCAGTTTCTGCGCAGAATTAAAGAAATGATTGAAGACCCATATGACCTATTGCTCGAAGGTTAATTTCGAAAAGCCTCTTCCACAAACATCAGTGGAAGGGGCTTTTTTATATACGCATGTTTTTTAGGGCGAAGGAGATGCGAAAACGATGACTAGTAAATAATTTGTGAAAAAGTAGACAATGATAGGTGGAAAACACAAATAATCCATTCATATCTCAATATCTTTCATCCATTCCAGTGGACCTGCATACGATAGAGTAATACTCGATTAGGAGGGAATGACATGGATGAAGAGATGAGTTTTGTAATCGCCGAAGACGACTGGTCCCTCCATCGGAAAGGCTACGACGATCAGCGGCGACATCAGGAAAAAGTGAAAGACGCAATGAGCAAGCAGTTGCCAGATCTCATTACTGAAGAGAATATTGTGATGTCGAATGGAAAGCGTGTCGTTAAGATTCCAATACGTTCACTTGATGAATATAAGATCCGTTATAATCATGAGAAGAATAAACATGCAGGACAAGGTGAAGGGGATAGTGAGGTCGGAGATGTCGTTGCTCAAGCGCCGCAGAAATCGAAAGGCAAGCCTGGCGATGGAGATGGGGCTGGCGATAAAGCTGGTGAAGATTATTATGAGGCGGAAATTTCTTTAGCAGAGTTGGAGGAAGCTTTGTTCAAGGAATTGACGTTACCAAACCTTGATGAGAAAGAAAAAGACAATATCATTCACACCGATATCGAGTTCCGTGATATCCGTAAAACTGGATTGACAGGAAACATTGATAAGAAGAGGACGATGCTTGAGGCTTATAAACGAAACGCTCTTGGTGGCGAAGCTTCTTTTGCACCGATTTATCCTGAAGACATTCGATTTAAAACGTGGAACGAGAAGAACAAACCAGAATCTAAAGCTGTGGTTATTGCCATGATGGATACAAGTGGTTCCATGGGGCAATGGGAGAAGTATATGGCCAGGAGTTTCTTCTTCTGGATGAACAGGTTCCTGAATCGAAACTATGAAACCGTCGAAATTGAATTTGTCGCCCACCACACACAAGCCAAAGTTGTCAGTGAGGATGATTTCTTTTCTAAAGGAGAGAGTGGAGGTACGATCTGCTCTTCTGCCTATCGCAAGGCCTTGGAGTTGATTGAAACGAAATATTCACCTGAGCGTTACAACATTTATCCATTTCACTTCTCAGATGGAGACAATTTGACTTCAGACAACAAGCGATGTCTTGGATTGATTGAACAGCTGATTGAGGTCTCGCAGATGTTCGGCTATGGGGAAGTGAATCAGTATAATCGTTCATCCAGTTTAATGCAAGCTTATAAATCCATTGAACACCCGAAATTCCGCTATTATATACTGCGAAGAAAAGCAGATGTTTTCCATGCTATGAAACAATTTTTCAGTGAGCAGGAAGAAAAGATGCTAAGCTGATGTTGCAGACACGCCAAGTGACATCTTGTTGCTTGGCTTTTTTTGATGTCTAAAAAGTGATTTCTTTTTCAGAATTGTAGATATATAGATTAAGGAAGCTGCATCCCCCTGGTTTTTTAGTCAACCTATTCTAATAAAAAATCGTTACCATGGTGCTGGATAAGGATGTCGGAGAAGCAGGGGACAATTTGTTTTGTGAAAAATGGAAAGTGGTTGATTATAACCTCTTATACAAATCTTGTTATAATAAATAGACAAAGATGGAAAAGGAGAGCGGTTTATGATTCAGGAAGTCTTAGAATCGAATCAGTTCATTATGCTAATCGCTTTGTTACTGATCATTAGTATCATTGTGACTAAATTCTCGTCTCGGCTGGGAGTACCTTCTCTTGTGCTCTTTATTGCTGTTGGGATGCTGGTGGGAAATGACGGTCTTGGATTTATTAATTTTAATAATCCTGAGATTGCACAGTTGATCGGTGTCATTGCTTTGATTGTCATCTTGTTTGAAGGGGGGATGTTAACCAAGTGGAAAGACATTCGTCCTGTCATTGCCCCTTCCATTACACTGGCAACCGTTGGGGTAATATTGACGACTTCAATTGTTGCTTTAGCTGCTAAATTTATCTTACATATCGGCTGGGCGGAGTCTTTTCTGGTTGGTTCTATTGTAGGATCAACTGACGCGGCTGCTGTATTCGCTGTACTTAAAGGCAAAAACGTAAAGCCTAAACTTGAGGCAACACTTGAGGCAGAATCGGGAACCAATGATCCGATGGCCGTTTTTTTGACCATTGCATTTATTCAATTGCTCACAATTGATCAAGTTAATGTATGGACAATGATAGGGTCATTTTTTTGGCAGATGGGGGCTGGGCTTGCTGTTGGTGCAGGGATCGGGTACTTGGCAAGTGCCTCTTTAAATCGGATCAACCTTGACTCGAGCGGGCTCTATCCATTATTTGCTCTGGGGTTCGCATTCCTTTCTTATAGTTCCAGCTCACTGCTGCAAGCCAGCGGTCTATTAGCCGTGTATGTGACAGCTGTCGTTATTGGAAATGCAGAACTTGCCTATCGTTATTCGATATTAAGGTTTCATGAAGGATTTGGTTGGATGGCACAAATTCTCATGTTTATCATTCTTGGCTTGTTTGTTTCACCAACAGAAGTATTTACATGGCCGGTTATGTTGGATGGGTTGTTAATCGCTATCACTCTTATCTTCATAGCTCGACCTGTCGCGACTTTTTTAAGTTTATCTGGTTTCTCATTCAATATGAAGGAAAAATATTTCCTCTCTTGGGCAGGACTCCGCGGAGCAGTTCCAATTGTCCTTGCAATTTTCCCCATGCTTGCGGGGCTGGAGAACAGTCAGTTGATTTTCAATGTCGTATTCTTCACCGTTCTTACTTCTGCGTTAGTTCAGGGGTCTTCCATTACTAGAATTGCCGAACGATTCCACTTAGTTTCGAATAAGCTTGGAAATCCGATTCACTCATTGGAACTTATTTCTATAGGGAAAGCAAATGTTGAGATGATCGAATTCGACGTAACAGAGAGAAACGTCGTGGTGGGACAGACGCTTGAAAATATGGAATTACCGGACAGAGCACTAATCAATGCCATTATTCGTGAGGGAGATGTAATAACACCATACGGGCAAACAGAGATAAAAGCAGGAGACACCCTCTATATTCTTGTAGCACGGAAGAATAAAAAAGAAGTGAAGAGGCTTCTTGAAGCTATTAAGAATGAAGAAGCACACGAAAAAAGCCGGGCTTAAGGCAGCTCGGCTTTTTTCGTAGCAGCTATGATATTTTGGGCGTTTCTTTATGATATGAAGAATACAGTTATTATTATAGGTAAAACAGAGGGGTTTGTAAACCTTTTCTAGAAAAAACATGTAATTTTTACTAGGCCAGGGTTTAATCATTTATTCTTGAATTGTACGTTCGACAATCTTCCTATACAATAAGAATCACCAAGGAGGGATGAACGGTGAATAAGCGAATAGGTTTTATCGGTTGCGGGCAGATGGGGCAGGCGATGATTCAAGGAATGATCGATGCTGGCCTTGTAGAAGCGAGTGATATCGCTGCAACAGCCTTATCAGATGAAACGATTGATTTTGTCACAGATGAATATGGAATCAATATATCCAATGAGAATAAAAGAGTAGCGCGAGAAAGTGATCTGCTTTTTCTCGCAATTAAACCTTATGTATATCAAGGGGTCGTTCAGGAAATTAAAGACGAAGTATCAGAAGGTACAGTAGTCATCACTATTGCTGCAGGCATTACTTTAGATGCGATGAAAGAGGCATTCGGGCGCAATGTGAAAGTGATTCGTTCCATGCCTAATACTCCATCACTGGTGGGAGCGGGGATGAGTGTGTTATGCCCGAATGATTTTGTTACAAAAGAAGAGTTAGCAGAAGTAATGGAAGTGTATGAAAGCTTTGGTGAAGCCGAGGTCGTAGAAGAAAAGTTAATGGATGCAGTGCCTGCGGTAAGCGGTTCTTCTCCTGCTTTTGTTTACATGTTGATTGAAGCGATGGCAGATATGGCTGTCCAGCAAGGATTACCAAGGGAAAAAGCGTATAAGATGGTTTCCCAATCCGTTCAAGGTGCTGCTCAAATGGTCAAAGAGACAGGACGTCACCCTGGTGAATTAAAGGATGCGGTATGCACCCCTGGCGGGACTACAATTGCAGGGGTAACGAAGCTTGAGGAAGCTGGTTTCAGAAATGCCATAATGCAAGGGATGAAAGCATGTACCGATCAATCTAAAGCATTATCAAAGGGGAACTAATGAAATGAGCCGGTCTGTTATGTCCGGCTTCTTTGATAAAACAAACAGCATGATAGAAAGGCTCCATGTTGAAATTTAAAGAGCTACAGGAAACACACGTTACCGTGTGAGTGTGCATGGAACATAAATGCATCTTAAACGTATGAAGATACAGGAGGTGGAGACATGGATCATCAACCGACACAGCGTATATCTCTCCGTGCCTTAACGTTATGGCGCATCTATGGAGTCATCCAGGCCGGAATCATTCTTTTATTAACCATCGGCCTTACAGTAGCTATCGTTTTATGGGGCTGGCCGTGGTGGTTATGGCTGATTGGAGCAGGAGTTTTTCTTATCCAATTTCTCATTTTTGTATGGCTTGTCCCTAAGTTGAGATGGAGACGTTGGAGATATGATGTCCGAGAACAGGAAATTGATTTGCAACAGGGGCTCTTTATTGTCACACGGACACTTGTCCCTATGGTCAGGGTCCAGCACGTGGATACAGAACAAGGGCCGTTGTTGAGAAAGTTTCGTTTATCTACGATCAGTATCTCTACAGCTGCAACCATACATAAAATTCCAGCATTGGATGAGCAGGAAGCAGAACGACTGCGTCAGTCCATCTCTTCCTTGGCAAGGGTGGCGGAAGATGATGTTTGAACCTAAACGACTGCATCCAATTTCAGCTATTATCAATTTTGTTAAAACATTAAAAGATGCAGCCTTGCCACTAATTCTGGTCCTCGTTCTGAATGGGAATATCTTTCGTGGGAATGTGGATTGGCTGCCTCTTCTCATTTGGGCGGGTGTTTTGCTTCTTGTTTTAGGATCAGGGATCATCCGGTGGCTCCGTTTCACTTATAGAATGGAAGAAGGAGAATTAAGGATTGAATACGGGTTGATTTTCCGCAAGAAAAGGTACATCCCCATTGACCGTATTCAAAGCCTCGATTTCTCAGAAGGAATATTTCACAGACCATTAAACCTTGTAAAGGTATCTGTCGAAACTGCCGGTTCTTCAGGAAATGAAAAGGCAGAAGCGGAACTGACAGCTATCCGTCGTGAGGAAGCGGACGAACTTGAGGAGGCCATTTTTCAGGAAAAGAAACATAAATGGTCAGGATATGACGAGGAATCGGATATGGGTGGAGAAATAGAGGAATCCCCACGTGAGAAAGTGTATGGGATGACGATGAAAGAAATTATTATGATGGCTATTACATCAGGTGGTGCAGGTGTGGTTATCTCGGGTGTGGCTGTCTTTTTCTCACAATTTATGGATCTTCTTCCGGTGGGGACGATTTATAATGAAATACTTGATTGGATTCAGATAGGGATTCTTGTTGTTGCTTTTACTGTACTAGTCCTATTATTAATTGCCTACGCTATTTCGATCGTAATGACAATTTTACGGTATGCAAATTTTTCCGTCTTTCTAGATGCGGATGACCTCATTATTACTCGTGGATGGTTGGAAAAAAAACAGATGACGATTCCCTTAAATCGAATCCAGGGAATAAAGATGGAAGAGAACTTAATACGACAGCCATTAGGATATGCTTCCGTTACATTAATCAGCGCTGGAGGTTCTGTGTTAAAAAATGATGAACATCAGCTGAGATTATTACCGATGATTAAGAGAGAAGAAGTCAGCGAAATCCTTAAAAAGGTTTTGCCAGACTATGAAGTGGTTAAAGATTTTCATCAACCGCCTAAACGATCATTAGTACGGTATATCTTCCGTCATTCTTGGTTCGGCTTTGCAGCGGCTATACCACTTAGTGTATTCTTTTTTCCTTATGGCCTTCTTTCTATTCTGGGAGGGGTGTTTTTAGCAGTCCTAGGATGGATGGCGTACAAGGATGCAGGATGGAATGTGCTTCGTGATCAACTGACTTTGCGTTCCAGAGGAATTATTAAACAAACCTATACCATGAAAAAATACCGGATTCAATCTTCTTATAAAAAACAGACGTATTTTCAAAAGAGGTCAGGATTATCCAGTATCGAAGTGACGCTAACTTCAGGCAATGGAAGAGCGCTCGCTTACTGTTATTATATGGAGGAGAAAGATTCGAATCACATTATGGAATGGTATAGAATGAAGAAAATACGGGAAAAACCAGCGAAGGTCTAATTCTTTTGCTGGTTTTTTTGTTGGAATTGTATAAAAACGAACGTTAATTTATTTATTGTTGATTTTTGTTCGTGAAAATATTATTATAATAAACGTTCGAATTCTCACTGAAAGTTTGGTGTTTCCAAATGTTAAATAAATTATTTCGATTAAATCAAAATCATACGGATGTTAAAACGGAAGTTCTTGCGGGGATTACAACTTTTTTGACCATGATCTATATCGTTGTGGTGAACCCTGCAATTCTATCTAATGCGGGTGTTCCTTTTGAACAAGTATTTATGGCTACTATTATTGCTGCTGTGGCAGGGACACTCATTATGGCATTTGCAGCCAATTACCCGATCGCGATTGCGCCGGGGATGGGCCTTAATGCGTACTTTGTGACGGAAGTGATTCAGCAGGATGTCAGTTATTCCGTCATTCTTGGGGCGGTTTTCGTTTCAGGAATTCTTTTTATCATCCTAAGTTTGACAAGTTTGCGGGAGACATTAATCACCGCTATTCCTCCTTCATTGAAATATGGGATAACTTCAGGCATCGGGTTGTTCATTGCGTTTCTTGGTTTGAGAATGTCGGGAATCATTGTATCGGATGAGTCGACCCTGGTAACCCTTGGAGACTTGACAGCTCCTGGACCATTGTTGACAGTGGTTGGTCTTTTTATTACGTTAGGACTTATTGCAAGAAATGTCACGGGCGGCCTATTTATCGGGATGTTCATTACAGGCATTATCGGATTTTTCACGGGTCAGCTTCAGATCGATGGATTCATGGATGCTCCTCCTGCCCCTGTTTTTTGGGATATGGATATTGGAGCTGTTTTCAGTAATGGTTTATATACCGTCATTTTCGCTTTCCTTCTTGTTACCATTTTTGATACAACAGGAACAATGATTGGAGTGGCTGAACAGGCAGGATTCATACGAAAAGATGGCAGCCTTCCAAGGGCTCGTGCAGCATTAATGGCAGACGCTTCCGCTACAACAGTTGGTGCTATGTTCGGCACAAGTCCTTCTTCTGCTTATGTTGAATCATCGTCAGGTGTCGCTGCAGGAGGTCGTACAGGATTGACAACCACTGTTGTTGCCCTTCTTTTCATTTTATCGATGTTTTTTGCTCCTGTGGTAGGGGCGGTCTCGGGTTTACCCGCTATTACAGCTCCTGTATTGATTATTGTCGGGTGCTTTATGATGGGTGGACTTGCAAAAGTGAATTGGGGATCTTTTGATGATGCTTTTCCAGCATTTATTATCATCCTATCTATGCCTTTGACTTCAAGCATAGCTACAGGAATTTCCTTTGGCTTTATCACTTACCCTTTGTTAAAGCTTGTGATGGGGAAAGGGAAAGACGTCCATTGGATGTTGTATATGTTCGCAATCATTTTCATCCTACAGATGGTCTTTTTCCCAGGCCATTAATATCCAAACCCTATGGCTCCAGCCATAGGGTTTTTCTATGTGAAGATCTATCATCTTAAAGAATTAAATGGGAGTGAAGCCTATCCTGAAATAACGATAGAATCAAAAGTGAGTGTGGAAATTATCAGCCATGGCATCATAAATTAAAGTATTTTCTGGATGTGAACACAAATACAGCTGAAAACATTGCAGCAGGACAACAAACCCCTCAGGGGGTCGTAAAGGGGTGGATGGAAAGCCCAGGCCATAGAAAAAACATTCTGGATCCAGACTTGAGACAGATTGGTGTTGGCTATGCAGAAGGTGGCAGTTACGGTTATTATTGGACTCAAATATTCATTACTCAATAAATAAGAGTAGTGCCAAGAGCGGCAGTACTCTTATTTAGATAAATTCAATGGGTTTATACCTAGAACAAGGGTGACAGATCTCTTTTCACTTTTGTTGTATTCCCTTTACAATTCCTAATGCATAAAAACTAAAAAGACGCTGCAAGGCGTCTTTTTGTCGCTTAAGTAATCCTAGTGTTACGAGAATGTTTGATGTAGGTTTAGCGGAGGATGAGCAGCCGAGTGTACGTTCACACAGGAAATCAGCAAGAATAGTTCGGACGACCCCTTGGGTAAAACAAATTTCCTAGAATTTTTTAAAAATGGATAATCCCTTAAGATTACTGCCATATTAGACTTAGAAGAGTTTATGATCATGATTTGTTATTTATTACATGCAAATAATCCTTGCATGACGTCTGACAACCTGATAAAATCCATAGTGGAATTACTTGATGTAAGCATTTTCATAATTACTTTTTTTACCAAATAGGGGAGGACTTATTGTGGGTATTCTTTTAGGCATTCTTGCTGTTGCGATCATTCTTGGAATCGCTTTTTTGATGTCCAACGATCGTAAAAATATTAACTTCAAGGGTATAGTAGTCATGCTTGTCGTTCAATTATTGATTACGGCGTTCATGTTTAATACTAAGATTGGTCAAATCATTATTGACGGGATTTCGGCCGGTTTTAATAAACTTATTGAATTTGGTTCTATAGGTGTGGATTTTGTACTAGGTGGAGTAGAAGTAGGAGACGGCGGCGTATTCTTCTTCAACGTTCTATTGATTATCATTTTCTTCGCGACGATTTTGTCTGTCCTTACTTATTTAAAGATCTTGCCTTTTATTATCAAGTATCTTGGGTGGGGGCTTTCAAAAATCACAGGTCTTCCAAAAGTGGAGTCTTTCAACGCGGTAAATAGTATTTTCTTTGGTCAATCTGAAGCACTTATTGCTATTAAATCACAGTTCCACAATTTGAATAATAACCGTTTGTACATTGTTAGTGCATCTGCAATGGGGTCGGTATCTGCGTCTATTGTTGGTGCGTATCTTGGAATGTTGCCAAGTCAATACATTCTCGTAGCACTTCCGCTGAACATGTTCAGTGCTTTGATTGTTTCCTCTATCATTGCCCCTGTTAAAGTATCTAAAGAAGAAGATAAAGTCGATATTCAGGATGTATCCAATGCGAAAAGTTTCTTCGAAGCTATGGGGAATGGCGCACTTGACGGTGGTAAAATAGCATTGATTGTTGCCTCTATGTTGATTGCCTTTATTGCTTCATTAGAACTAGTAAACTGGGCGTTCGGTGCTGTATTCAACGGCTTTACACTTCAGGAGCTTCTTGGTTACATTATTGCACCAATTGGATTTCTTATGGGTATTCCAGCAGGAGAAGTTGTAGATGCTGGGGCCATCATGGGTACGAAAATTGTAACAAACGAATTCGTGGCGATGCTCGAATTTTCCAACATGATTAATAGCGTTTCTGAAAAAACGGTAGGAATTGTAACGGTCTTCCTTACAAGTTTCGCGAACTTCTCATCTATTGGGATTATTGCGGGTACGGTTCAAGGAATCGATGCTGAAAAAGGTGGACGAGTCTCCGGCTTTGGTATGAAACTTCTAGTTGGTGCCACTTTAGGATCCATGCTCTCTGCAACCATTGCAGGACTATTCCTATAAAATGCTAAAAAGCCTGAATGAGGGTATCCTCCATTCAGGCTTTTTTTAGTGTATTCTAAGTATCCGTTTAAGGAACAAGAGTGTTGCTTTCTCAAGTCTCTCCCCATTGTTAAAGAGTGGTTTGGATCTTTTAATAAGAGGTCTGGGTCCCTCCCCTCTTAAATGAAAGGAAAGTCGAAGTCGTATTTTAATGAGCGTGGAGTTTTTTTCTTTGAATAATAAGCATACGGATGAGCAGTGTGATAGCTCCAGCTGTCAAACCGATGGTCAGACTTAGCCAATATCCATATGGACCGAAGTCTGTGTAGTTCGCTAACAAATATCCACTCGGTAAACCAATCCCCCAATAAGAAATAAAAGCCATCACAAGCGTAATGTTCACATCTTTATAACCGCGCAGAATCCCTTGTAATGGGGCACCGAATCCGTCGGAAAGCTGAAAGAAAATCGCATAGATAATGAAATTTTTCGTAAGCTCAATAACCGTATCATCCGTACTGTACAGTTGAGCAATTGTATCATCAAACAGATACAAAATAAGACCGGCTAAAAGGCTCATCGAAACCGCTAATATAATTCCAAGATACGAATAGGTTTTCGCTTCTTTTTGTCTCTCAGCTCCAACTTCAAATCCCACGGCAATTGTAAGGGTAAACGCGATACTTAAGGGTACCATGTAGAGCAGGGAAGCAAAATTGATCGCTGCCTGGTGAGCGGCAATTGTATTCGTATCATAAGCTGTCATGAAAAAAGTTACGGCAGCAAAAATACTCGTCTCAAAAAAGATGGCAAATCCAATGGGCACACCGATCTTTAACTGAGTCCGCCATTCTTTTACATCTGGAGAAATCCACGATTGGAAAATTCTATAAACACTTAAAGGGTGAAGCTTATGGGTGACAAGGATGATGATAAATAAGGAAACCCAGTAGGTAAGTGCCGAGGCGACACCTGCTCCAACCCCTCCAAGTTCGGGCGCCCCTAAACGACCGAAAATGAACATATAGTTAAACAAAATATTGACGGGCAGGGCCATCAAGATCACCATCATGGAAATTTTAGTTTGCCCTAAAGCATCTACAAATGACCGTAGAATGTTAAAAACAAAGAGAGGAACAATACCGATTCCCAAAGTGATTAAATAATATTTAGCCACATAACGGACCGTTGGAGCAATATCCAGCAAGGAAAGGATAGGGTCGAGTAAAAAAAGGCCGATCGTACCGATTACGCCTGCTAAAAGAACGGACAGATAGATTCCTTGTTTCACAGAATAGGAAATCTCCTCGTCTTTTTTTGCTCCTTTCAGTTGGGCTACAATTGGTGATATGGCCATTAGTATTCCATTTAACCCTGTAAAAACAGGAACCCAGATACTTGATCCGATGGCCACGCCTGCCAATTGATCCGGACCTGCCTTACCTGCCATAATCGTGTCAAAGAAGTTCATTCCATACATTCCTATTTGGGTAATGAGAATGGGGAAAAGGATGATAGTAAACAGTTTTATTTTTTCGCGCAAAGTTTTGGTTTCATACATAGCCAGCACTCTTTTCTGGTACAATTCTCTTTAGAGGAATACGAGGATTATAGCATACTAATACATGGAAACCTACCTGGAAAGACCTCGGAAAGGACGTTGATGATAGATGAGTCAAAAACGAATACTATTTACAGGTGGAGGCACTGCGGGACATGTGATCGTCAATCTTGCCTTGATACCTGAATTTCAAAAACAGGGATATGAAGTGGACTACATCGGATCCTATGAAGGGATAGAGAAAAAATTAATAGAGTCACTTGAAGGTGTTACTTACCATGGGATATCGACAGGGAAATTAAGAAGGTATATGTCTAAGGAAAATTTTAAAGATCCTTTTAAAGTATTAAAAGGCCTTGTTCAATCCTTAAATATTCTTCAAAAACGTAAGCCCCAGGTTATTTTTTCAAAAGGTGGGTTCGTTTCTGTACCCGTTGTTATGGCAGCACGATTAAAAAACATTCCAACAGTTATTCACGAATCTGATTATACACCTGGGCTTGCCAATAAGTTGTCATTTCCTTTTGCAAAGAAGATTCTCGCAACCTTTCCCGAAACTATGAATCATCTGCCTGAGGGAAAAGGCGAATATATCGGGGCAGTCGTAAGGGAAGAACTCTTTGAAGGGAATCGTGCGAAAGGCCTTTCCCTGTGTGACTTCCATAAACAAAAGCCGGTGGTTATGGTGATGGGAGGAAGTACAGGTTCAAAGAAAATTAATGATGCCATTCGTAATCTTTTGGATAAGCTGTTACAAGAAGTTCAAATAGTTCATATTTGTGGTCATGGGCACAAGGATCCTTCGATTAACAAACGAGGCTACGCGCAGTTTGAATATGTTCAAGACGAGTTGAAAGACTTGTTTGCGGCTACGGATTATATCGTTTCTAGAGCAGGATCTAATGCCATTTTTGAGTTCTTAGCTTTAAAAAAGCCCATGCTTCTTATTCCATTATCAAGGAGTGCCAGCAGAGGAGATCAGATTTTAAACGCAGATTCTTTTGTTAAGCAGGGGTATGCGATTAAATTAGAAGAAGAAGAGTTAACGGATGAAAGGTTATTAGCGGATCTCCAGAAGTTGATCAGCAACCGAGAGACGATCCTTAAAGAAATGCAGAACTACCAGAGTGATCGGACGAAGGAGAAAGTGATTGATATCATTCAATCTCATGAACGAAAAAAATAATAAAACGATCAATAGGGGTGTTTGGGAAGTGGGGGAGAAAATTCCTTTCCTTCTGGAGGTGAAGCTAGTGGAGAGTTCGAAAGGTTGAGGTGAACCGGGGGTCCGGTTAAAAATGATTGCGAAGCGGAAGAGTTAAATAGAGATTTAGCTGAGAGAGCTCACATGGACATGCTTTTAGGATGAAAAGATACTCCCTCTCCCTTTTAAATGATGATCACAAAGGGAATAGAAGGACTAGATGCTATTCAATCGTTAATCGTTTTGAAGAATGAATGTCATCCACTTAGAAGGGGAGGTTGAATGATGAAGACATCTCTGGAAGCTGCCATCAGACGCCCTAGAGAATTAAAAAATGTGCGTCGAAAATATTCACCATACCTTGCCAAGTATTATGGGAATGATCAACTTCTTGTTGACGCATCTATAACGGAAGCCGTATGGAATGCGTGGCTACACGGGCACCATAAAAAAACAGACTACCCTGTGCTTTTAAAAATTCACTTTTTGAATACGCGCTTAATAGTGAGGGTTTATGATCAAGGTTCCGGGTTTGACTGGAAATCTTATCAACGAACAAGTACTGGGAAATCATGTTTTCCCAGTATAGAATATGTAGATCAAAGTGAACACGGAATAACGTTAATGCTTAGAGTTATGGATGTTTTGCGTTATAATGATAAAGGTAATGAATGCTTGCTAATGAAAAAATATCTCTATCAGGAGTAGGTTTCGTGAACACAAACATATGTCGTTATTGCTATAAAGAAATTCAAGATCGTGATGAACTCATCACCGCATCCAACTGGTTTAGAATTCGTCCCTACCATTTTCGTTGTTTCGAACTTCTCGAGCAGGATACGAAAACTATTGCTGGAACATGGACCCCAATTAATGGGAGAGTAGGGATGGTTACTGTCATCCTTATGGGAATTTTAGCTGTTGTCCTTCTTATGACTCATTTATTAGGCAGAATTGGAGATTTGTTGGGCATACTGGCTCTATATCCTGTGCTTTTACGTATACTGTCCTACGTAATATTTGAGATGCGACTTCCTAAATATGTAGAAAATAAACGCAGACTTTAAAGGCAAGCGGTTTAGTTTTTAGAGGAAAGAACCTAAAACTAAATCGCTTCTTTGTATTTTGAGGGAGGTTTATTGTTTGCGTTTCCAGAACCCGTATGATATCTTATTATTCCGTTGCTTCGAGTACTGCATGGAAGGCCCGCACTCACTCGTCATTCCATAACTGGAGAACGTAAATGGTTATTACTGAGACTCTCTTCAGAACCGTTGCTAAAGGAGGAATGGCTAAATGACGGAACGACATCCGGATTTTGAACAAGAATTAGATCGTCTCTCATTTACAAAAGCTTATATGGATCATCTGATCACTTCCCAGGAATCGGATCAGGAAGACTTAAAGAATCGTCAGGAAGATACTCTCGAGAACCTCACTTTTAAAGATAGTAGTCTCCGTTATCAAGAAATGCTCTCACATGCCAATTTCATGAAAATGTCCAATGACCAATTAGAAAGCCTCAAACATCTACGAAATAAACCATACTTTGCCCGCATTGATTTTCATCGGAAAGAGAAGCCAGAACGTGAAACATTTTATATTGGTAAAACCTCATTATTTGATCGTGAAACGCAATTGCCTATTATTTTGGATTGGCGTTCCCCGTTGGCAAATGTCTATTATGAAGGACGTTTAGGAGAAGTCAGTTATGAAGCCCTTGGCGAAAGGTATGAAGGGGAGGTCTCATTAAAGCGGCAGTATCAGATCGAAGAGGGAGAGCTTTGCGATTACCGTGATATTGATCTTACTACAAAAGATGAGCTACTCCAAGACTCGCTGGCTCAAAATTCAGAGAACCGGTTAACTGAAATCGTTTCGACGATTCAGGAAGAACAGAACCAGATCATCCGAGCAGATTTGAGAAAACCGATTATTGTGCAGGGGGCTGCAGGAAGCGGAAAAACGACCATTGCTCTTCATCGAATATCCTATTTTCTTTATACGATGAAGGATATATTTCATCCCGAAGAAATGTTGATTCTAGCACCGAACCGGTTATTTATCCATTACATATCTGAAGTACTGCCTGAGCTTGGTGTAGACAAAGCAAGGCAGACTACTTATATGGATTTTGTACAAACGGCAACGGGTATTGACCTTCCTGTGATTTCTCAACATGAGGTTCTTATGAAATCAGTGGAAGGATCAATGCCCGCTAGTCAGTTAAGCTATGCTGGATTCAAAGGGTCAAAGTCATTCAAAAGAATCTTAGATCGTTATCTGCAAAGGTTAAAAAAATCCTACAAAGTAGATGAGGACTTTACTTTATGTGGATTTCGTATAAAAAGTGCCAAAGGAATCAATCGTTTGTTTTTTGAAGAATATAGTTACTTCCCTTATGAAGTCCGCGTCCAAAAAATCAAAGCAGTACTGCAAAGTGAGTTACGAAGAAAAAAGAAGCAAATCTTAACTAAGATGGCTACTAAGTATGATGAAGCTCTTGATCAAGCCCTTTATGGAATGAAAGATGCAAACAAACGGAAAATCCGGGTCAGTTTTCTTATCACACGCAAAGAAGAACGACTAAAGGAGATAAAACAGGCTGCCAGGACGGCGGTTTCAAAATATATGAAGCAGTTTCCAAAGGTTAATGTCCTATCCTTTTACCAAAAGCTTTTCGATGAGACGGCTTTTATGTCCTTATGTCCGGAAGCGTCTTATGATGTACAAATGATAAGGAAAGAGACAAAAAAGGCCCATGAAAACAAAAAGCTTTATGCTGAAGATTTAGCCCCTCTTTTATATTTGCAGACCTTCATTACCGGTATGGATCCAGATTACCGCGCGAAAAAAGTAGTTATCGATGAAGCCCAAGATTATAGTTTTATGGAGATATACAGTTTAAGGAAAGCATTTCAAACCGATTTGTTCACCATTGTCGGAGACTTGGCCCAAGGCATCTACCATTATAGAGGAATAGGAAACTGGGAGATGCTTCAGCAAGAGATCTTCCCAACAGCCCAATACCTAACGTTGCAAAAAACCTACAGAACAACGATTGAAATTATGAATTTAGCGAATGGCCTGCTAGATCGTATGCCTGAGGAACTTCCAAAAGCGGAGCCGGTAGTCAGACATGGAGAGCTTCCGGTTTTTATAGAGCGTTCTGTTAATTGGAAGAGAAGATTAAGAGAGCAAATAGATGAATTACAGAATAGTGGAATGAAGAGTTTTGCTGTAGTGACCAAGTCAAAACAGGAAGCCAACTTGGTAGCAGAGCAGTTAAAGGCTGCGGGGCTCCATTTTGAGACTATGAAAGAAGACCAGAATGAGTTGGGGAATCAAGTGATTTTGCCTGCTTATCTTGCTAAGGGTTTAGAATTTGATGTTGTTTTCTTATATTGTGAGCATCAACCTTATGAAGAAAATGAACGTGATATAAAAATGTTATATGTAGCTATGACACGGGCATTGCACCGGTTGTACATGATTGGACAGAAGCCAGAAGATTTTCTGCTAAGTAAAACGGAGAACAATCTTTATTGTAAGGTTTAATCCCTATTTTTTTATGGGCTTATTAATACGGATGACTTACGGAAAGAAGCTCTGTATAATGGACCTCTTCCATGTACAGAGCTCCCTTTTTATTCTGAAATACCATAGCGCAATAGTGTGAAGGAAACATCAAACTTTACCTGAAGGTCTTGAATTTGTTCTCTCCAATTCTCCCTGGTTACACGGTTCGAACGGTTATGTGCATTATATTTTGCTCCAAAACCGACAGGGTCGATTGCGTTTTCTTTTAGGATTTTTAATGTTTCATTTAGGTGTTCGGTTACTTTCTTTTCCATTTCTTTTTCCAGCGTTTTTACGGCATTTTTATTTTTTAAATCAATGTCCTGTGTAATTTCAAGTAACCGTCCTTCCATTTCGAGGGATAGAGATTGTTTAGTAGGTTCTCCCTTGGTAGGGCGGATCTTTGGTTTTGTACTAAGTTCATGGACCGAAACATGTAACGGTCCTTCGGCGGGAGTTTCTATGCTCTCTTTTTTATGATACTTCTTTAAAGCCTCATCCTCTAATTGAATTTGAAACTGCCCATGTTCGAATTCATGGGTCATTAGCATTATATAGAACATCAGGTCCTGAGATACGGTTTGAACTAAACGGTCGTCTTGAAATAAACTTACACCATTAATCACCGTCTTATCATTTTCAAGGGAAAGTAAAGGAAGGATCGGGTCTTTTCCAACATCATAAACATCATGCATGAATGTTGTGAGAAGAGCACTCGGGATAGACTCGTTTTTAATACTCTTTTTGATCAGTTCTTGAATATAATCCCCGGTATTTGGTTGATCCTCATCATTCTTTGATTTTAATAATCTTTCTGTTGGAACTTCACTTGTAGCTAAATATCCCATATCTGATATAGTCGCATCTCTTTGGAGTGTGTCCATATACTTCATCATCCCTCGTTCTGCCAGCTCATTCTCGAAAATTTCTAAACGAACTTGTCCGGAGACTAATTCATGACTAGTTAGGCGTCCAGTGGCGAAACGGACCCCTTTTGATGTCTCTGCCTCCGCAGTGACGACTTGCGAAGTGCTGGTTTCTGCTGGATCAAATTGAAACATGACAAGCGTTCCGCGTATACGCTCACCTTCAGTCAAATCATACCCGACAGCGCTAATGATGCCTAAAGTTTCAATATAGGACTTAGGTAGACAACCTGCAAGCAGCAGGAGAATCACACTAAAGACGCATAAAACCTTTCTCATGGGGCATTCCTCTTTTTCATTCGTTTTTTCAATAGAATGATCAAATAGATAAACACTGGATACACAAACACAATCCAAAAGCCAATTTTTCCTGTCAGGGTGGTCAGTTCATTGACCGTCACCCTTTTTTCTGCGGTTACCGAAGAGATGAACAGACAACAGGCTAGAATGTATAAAGTTGGTTTTTTTGAAAAGTTAAACAATCGTTGCAGGGAGTGAACAATCATCCAGCCGAATAGGACGATATTAGGGATGATCACCATCATCCACAGAGCGACCGCAATGAAATCAAATCTTTCTAGTATGGAAAAGCTGATAATCTTAAACAAGGATAAGGTTGCCCATACAAGTTGGGTTAACTGATCCGGGCTGAAGTATCCAATCGAAACCACCATCACCAGCAGAAGGAGAAAGGTGGTGAAAAATACTCCGGCATGGGTAGGGACAGCGACTCTTTTTTTATCTTGGATATACGGATAAACAAACAGTAAAATCTCCATACCCAGTGCGGTAAACGTCACTTGCTGAGCCCCCCTTAATAAATCTCCTGCGGAAGTTTGCATAATGGGCGTGAAATGCTCCCAATCCATATGAGTAACCGGCTTGTAAATCGTAAACACAAGCCAGATGGTTAGGAAGAAAAAAACAACGCTTGTACCCACCACTACTCTAAAGCCACCTAGGATACTGTAGATCATCAGTGTGAGTAAGAAAAAAGCCATGAGCCATATTGGCATCTCTGGAAAAACGAATACTTGTACCACTTCGATATAATTTTTCAGAACGGTAAGGAGTAATTGGAAAATGTAAATTACGTAAACCATACCGAGAGCCTTCCCAATCCACGTACCGAACAAATCGCATTGGATCCCCAAAATATCTGCATTATCATAGGATTTTAGAATTTGAAGCATGATGAATGCTATGAAATGAAGATAGACTCCGGCAATAAGGACAGCAATCCACGCATCTACCCCTGATTCCAACACCAGAATTCTTGGAATACCCATAAGTCCAGCTCCGATTTGGGAGGTATGAATAATAAAGAACAGGTAGAACGCTTGTACTGATTGATCTGGGGCGAATCGGACATTTGTTTTCATAATCGGTCCACATCTTTGCGTTCATTTGCTTTATCATTACTATAACGGTCTTTGTCCTTTGTCATCATACTCTTTGAGCGCTCCGCATTTTTCTGAAAAGGCAGACGGATGATGGACTCATTGAAATCCTTCCATTGGAAAGGGTAGATGGGTGAAAGGTAAGGGCGTCCCAGAGACTTTTGTTTCAGCAAGTGAATGACTAGAAAGGAAAGGGCAAAAACAATCCCGATAATGCCATAGGCGCCTGCCAGAATAATCATCGGAAAACGAATGATTCGAATGGCTGTCCCCATTAAATAGCTTGGTGCTGTAAAGGATGCTAAAGCACTAAGGGCAATGATAATAATCAAAATGTTACTCGTAAACCCTGCTTCTACTGCTGCCTGCCCAAGAACAATTCCCCCTACAATACCCATAGTTTGTCCAACCTTTGTCGGCAAACGAGCCCCAGCTTCTCTTAATAATTCGATTAACATTTCTAACAAAAGAGCCTCCAGTACTGGTGGGAATGGAACAGTGGCACGCGATTGTCCTAAAGAAACTAACAATGTACTGGGGACAATTTCATAATGAAAGGTAAGAGCGGCCACATACATAGGAGTAAGAATAATAGAAAGAGCCATGGAAACGAAACGAAGCAGACGAATAAAACTTCCCATGTTCCACCGCATATACAGATCTTCCGTTGATTCAAAGAAATTAAATAAGTTCATGGGCCCTATTAACATCGTAGGGCTTTTGTCCACCATAACACCGACACGTCCTTTAGAAATGGAGTTACAGAAGCGGTCAGGGAGTTCCGTGAAAATCAGTTGTGGAAAGACTGTACTCGAAGAATCTTCAATCAATTGGCCAAGAACACTTGTATCTTCTACTTCCGCTACTTTTAAATCTTTGATGCGTTGTCTCATCGTTTCCACATTTTCTTCGTTAGCTAGTGATTTTAAATAAACAATCCGGACTTCTGACTGAACTCTTTCCCCAACAATTAACTTTTCAACGACTAGATCTGACGTATCCAACCGCCATCGAATGACGTTTAAGTTTGTAATTAATGATTCTGTGAAAGAAACTTGAGGACCGAAGACAAGAGATTCTGTTTCTGCCTGGTTTAATGATCGGTGTTCCTGTTTAGGAAGAGCAAATAAAACCGCTTCTTTTTCTCCTTCAATATAAATGCTTACACTCCCATGAATCATTTGCTGAATCATACGATCCATGTTGTCTTCTTGACTCGTGGAGGTGATCGGAATTTTATTAATTAAGTCCTCATTTGACCATTTGTGCTTTGACTTAGTGATGATTTCCATTACTTCGTCTTCTAATTTTTCTTTTTCCACTTGGTAAGCGATATATTGGACGATAATGGCTTGCTCTTCATGTTTGAACGCTTTTTGGATTAGGTCAGGACTCTCATTGAGTAACTGTTTGGACGTTTTCATATACCTTTCCTTATTCATCGGCAGTAACGTTGACAAGAATGACCCTCCTCCTCTCCATTCCTTCTTGATGGAATTAGTATGTGGAAAATAGGAGACATTATGAAAAAGGACGTCTTCTAGACAATAAGGGAGGAGGTGGTGAGGAAATGAACTTGCAGTTGATCGAAGTCTATATCCCGGACCAGCACTTTGAATCGATTCATGAAAAGTTACAAACATACACTCACCGTTCCTATTGGGTCTCAAGAGAATCAGAGGAGCGTGTTCTTGTTCGTATTCTTGTGAAAAAAAATGAAGTGGAGGAAATTCTAAATTATTTAGAAGGAGTGTCCAATGTAGTCGAAGGTTTTGAAACGATGTTAATTCCTGTCCAAACGTATCTTTCAAAAGATACGATTCACGAAGAACTAAAAGAAGATAAGGAAAAAAAGGAAGGTAGAGAGGAAGACAAGGCGCATTTACTAAGAGCAAGCCGCCATGAGTTGATGAACGCTGCCGATAAAAATAGTCATATTACAATGAATTATTCCCTGCTCATTTTGTTATCTGCTATTGTTGCCACTGTGGGGATTATTAAAGATAGTGAGGCGGTTGTTATTGGAGCTATGGTGATAGCACCTATGATTGGTCCTGTAATCGCCATTGCCTTCTCGGCTATCCTAGGCGATTACAAACGGCTTGGAAAGTCGGTGCTTAGCTCTTTATATGGCATTGCGATTGTACTCTTTATTTCGATTGCCTTTGGTTATTTTACCGATATGGGTATGGAAAATGCGCAGTATTTGGATAGAACGAAGGTAACGTTGATTGATATTCCATTGGGAGTAGCATCGGGAGCGGCCGGGGCTCTAGCTTTTTTAAGCAGACTTTCCGGAAATTTAGTGGGGGTTATGGTGGCTGTAGCCCTGCTCCCGCCTTCAGTGGCAATGGGGATGTCAATTGGGGATGGTTCCATGTCTGCCGCCTATGGCGCTTTTCTATTAGTTACTGTAAATATTATGTCTATTCTATTGGCGGCTGTTTCTATTTTTTCCATAAGCGGCATTCGTCCTGTGCGTTGGGAAGAAGTCCAGAAAGCTAATGTATCCCGCCCCCTTGCCATTGTATTTGTCACCGCTATCGTTTTAATCTTAGCTATTGTTATATTGGAAGGTAAGGACATTATTTAATCACATCTTCGACCAACATAAAAGAAACTGATAATTAAATCCATGATAAAATTCTTGTTTAAGATACTGTTAAACAGGTAACTTGCATGAAGGGAAATATGTAAAAGGAAAAAAATGAGAAAATAGTTGATTAAACTTTCAGAAAAATATATAATGTATAATCATTGATACAAAGGAGGTCACGACAATGAAAAAGAAGAATGTTCTTCAAGAAGACAACTTCATAATGATCGTGACTTACGCCCTTTTGTCGAACTGATTTTATTCCAACCGCATAGAAAGACGAAATAGGTCACGTAGCTGCGTGCCTTTTTATATGTGAAAGCATACGTCAAAGGACGTATGCTTTTTTTGGTTGGTTAGGAACTTAAAATCCCATTTGTTGAAACTTTATAGATGGTCTGCACCGAGGAAAACGTCTACTCAGTATTTATTTATCGGATTTATAAATCACAGATGAAAGGGGGCATGAAGATGAATGTATGGAATGAAAATTGGAAAGGCCGCGGTTAGCTGTGAAGGATAGAGAGGATGGTAGGGATGTTCAGTGTATTATTTAAATTGCGTTGGTTTTTCAAGAAGTATTGGAAACGGTATACATTCGCCATTATAGCGTTAATTATTGTGAGTATCATTGATCTCGTGCCACCAAAACTTGTGGGTATAGCTATTGATGAAATTCAGTTCAATACGTTAACGGTTGAGCGTTTAATCGAACTTTTATTAATTTATAGCGGTCTTCTAATCGTCAGTTATTGCATTTCCTATTTGTGGGATTACACCTTATTCAGTGGGGCAATGATCATGGAAAAAACGATGAGAACTCGCTTAATGAATCACTTCCTTCGTATGGCACCTACTTTTTTTGGAAAGAACCGAACGGGGGATTTAATGGCGAGAGCTACCAATGATCTTAAGGCATTAACGATGACGGCTGGTTTTGGGATTCTAACGCTGGTCGACTCTACAATATTTATGCTGATGATCATTGCGGTCATGGGGGTTACGATCAGCTGGCCGTTAACGTTTGCGGCACTTATTCCTCTACCTGTTATGGCGCTGATCATGAATAGGTATGGTCAGGTTATTCATAAACGCTTTACAGAAGCGCAAGAATCCTTTGGGGAGATGAACAATCAAGTACTCGAATCAATCAGGGGCGTTAGGGTCATTCGAGCCTTTGTGCAGGAAAAAAATGACGAAGCCTCCTTTAATGAGATGACGGAAGATGTGTATGATAAAAACATTCAAGTTGCTAAGGTTGACGCTCTTTTTGAACCCACGATTAAAGTTTTGGTCGGTCTTTCTTATACGATCGGACTGGGGTATGGAGCAAATTTAGTATTTAAAAACCAGATCACATTAGGGGAAATGGTATCATTTAATGTTTATTTAGGGATGTTAATTTGGCCTATGTTCGCTGTCGGAGAGCTGATCAATGTTCTCCAGAGAGGGAATGCCTCTCTGGATCGTGTTCAATCTACCCTAAATTATAAACCGGATGTTGTGAACCCGGCACCATCGATATCCCTAGATAAGCCCGGGGAAATCGTATTTCATGACCTTTCCTTCCAATATCCAGAAACAAAAACCTATAGCCTTAAGAATATTGATCTTGTTGTGAAGCAGGGTGCAACAATCGGAATCGTGGGGAAAACGGGTGCCGGTAAAACAACCTTCTTCCGTCAATTATTAAGGGAATACCCAGGCACAGAGGGCCGGCTGAAAATGAATGGGATTCCTATTGAAAATCTTAGTCTTGATCAAACAAGAGCATGGATTGGGTATGTTCCGCAAGACCAGGTGCTATTCTCCAAAACGGTACGAGAAAATATTCAATTTGGTAAACCGGGAGCTACTGATGAAGAAATTTATCGAGTGTTAGAACTTGCCCATTTATTAGAGGATATGAAACATCTTCCTGATGGCCTTGATACAAAACTGGGAGAGAGTGGTGTCACCCTTTCTGGTGGACAGAAGCAAAGAATTTCCATAGCAAGAGCCTTTGTGATGAGTCCGGAAATTCTATTATTGGATGATGCTATGTCTGCCGTTGATGGCAAAACTGAGGCTGAAATTCTTAATCATTTAAGGAGAGAACGAAAAGGAAAAACAACGTTTATTGCCGCCCACCGTCTTTCTGCAGTAACTCATGCTGATCAAATTCTTGTTCTTGACGGAGGTTCAATAGTGGAACGGGGAATACATGAAGAATTGGCACAAAACGGCGGATGGTACCAGAGCCAGTATGAACATCAACAGTTGAAAGACAGGGGGAGAGGGCGGTGAAAAACTCTACAGAAAGAAAGCTTTTTCATTATGCATGGTTATTCCGTAAATCCATTTTTATTGGTCTTGTCTGCCTGGTCATCGCTGTTGCACTGGAACTCACCGGTCCTTTTATTGCCAAGAAAATGATTGATCAGCATATTATCGGAATAGAAAATAAATGGTACCAAGTAGGGGAACAAGATGAACATACAGTCTCTTATCAAGGGGATCTCTACAAACGTTCAGACAGATGGAAGAATTCGGATGAAGTCCGATCGACTCATACCATTTTACAAGTGGGACGCCATTATTATTTTGTAGATGAAGAGGTTCCTTTACAAGGTACAAGGGAGTGGCAGAATGGAAGGTTGACGATAGAGACATCGAATCAAACCTACACGGTTCTTGCTGAAAAAATAGGGCTTGAGCAGCTCTACCGCTTTTTTCGCCCTGAAATGCCGTCTATGTATTGGCTTCTCGGTTTATATGCGGGATTGTTGCTTGTAGCAGCTGTGTTCCAATTTATCCATACCTTTTTACTGCAAAAATCATCAAACAGGATCATCAGAAAAATGAGGGATGACCTTTTTTCTCACATCCATACCCTTCCGATCCAGTTTTTCGTCCATCAGCCTGCTGGGAAAATAGTGGCACGGGTAACCAATGACACAGAAGCTATCCGTGAGCTATATGTAAAAGTGATGGCAACCTTTGTAACTAGTTTCTTTTATATGGGAGGCATCTATATTGCCTTGCTTTTGTTAGATGTACAGCTTGCCTTATTAAGTTTACTATTGATTCCGGTTTTAGCCATTTGGATGAAACTGTACAAAGGTTATGCAGGGAAATATAATCAGGTAGTCCGAACAGCCGTCAGTGATATGAATGGGAAGATAAATGAAGCGATTCAAGGTATGTCGATTATTCAAGCTTTTCGCCAGGAGGGGAATACCTCTCAGGAGTTTGAAGAACTAAATGAGCGTCATTTCACTTATCAAAGGAAATTAATAAGACTTAGTGCACTGACATCTTTTAACCTGGTCAATGTTTTGCGAAACCTCGCGTTTGTTGCCTTCATCTGGTATTTCGGGGCAGGGTCCATAGGTCCTGAAGGAATAGTTACGGCAGGGGTTTTATACGCCTTTGTGGATTACTTGAACCGACTTTTTCAACCGGTTACAGATCTGGTGAATCAACTTCCCCAACTAGAGGAGGCGCGGGTAGCTGCAGGCCGGGTTTTTGAAATACTTAATGAGAAAGGAGAAGGTTTTGAAAACAGATCTAAGGGAAGGTATGAAGGGAATATTAGTTTTAATCAAGTCACGTTTGCCTATGAAAAAGAAAATGATGTATTGAAGGATATTTCCTTTGAAGTCAAGGCGGGCGAGACAGCTGCTTTTGTGGGACATACAGGATCAGGGAAAAGCTCTATTATGAATCTCCTTTTCCGTTTTTATGACCCACAGAAGGGGAGCATTCAGATTAATGGTCAAACCACTACGGAATGGTCAAGACAGCAAGTGCGCAGTCATATGGGAATTGTATTACAGGATCCTTTTATTTTTTCGGGCACGATATTGTCAAACGTCACTATGAGGGATGAGCGTATTTCCCGGGAAATGGCGGTCAAGGCGCTGAAATCTGTCGGAGCAGATCGATTTATTGAGAAATTACCTGGAAAATATGATGAACCGGTCAAGGAGAAAGGTGATACGTTGTCCATGGGGGAACGACAGCTGATCTCTTTTGCAAGAGCTTTAGCTTTTGACCCTGCTATATTAATTTTGGATGAAGCTACGGCTAATATCGATACAGAGACCGAAAAGCTCATTCAACAAGCGTTGGACGTGGTGAAAAAGGGACGGACCACACTCGTGATTGCCCATCGATTATCTACCATTCAACAGGCGGATCAGATCTTTGTAATGAATCATGGTACAATAATGGAACAAGGGACCCACCCGCAGTTAATTCATAATAAAGGTGAGTACTACCGTATGTATCAAATGCAGCAAGGCACGGTAGGCAAAAATGTGGTATAGGTCTCAATACTCATGATATGGAGGCAGGTTCCATGAATGAGCAAGACCGTGAAAATAAAGATGTTATTGATGAAGATTTATATGAAGAAATAGATGAGGAAGAGTTATACGAGCTTGTTCAGGAAGAAAAGCGGAAAGCCTATGAACAAGAGAGAATAGATAAAGAAGAGCAAAAGGTGAAACGGCCTTTCCCAAAGTGGATATTTTGGTTGATTGCGATGATGATGATCCTAAACATTGTCGCTGTTCTCCCTAATACCTTTTCAATCCCTGCTATAGATTTTCTTATAACTTCTGCCAAGTTGTCGACGGATGAAAAAGTAAAAACTTACAAGGAGTCTGTGGTGGTTGTTGAGGCAGGAGAAAGTAAAGGAACTGGTTTTGCTTTTACTTCAGAAGGTCATATCCTTACGAATCACCATGTTATTGAAGGAGAAAAACGGATTTCCGTGGGATTTCCTGAAGATGGTTTGTTCGGGGCAGAAGTGACTGCCTCTTATCCTGAAGTTGATCTTGCCGTTCTTGATGTTGAAGGAGATGAACTTCCTTATATAGAGCTGGCAGAGCGAACAACGTTTGAGGATGGGGAGCATGTTTATTTTATTGGGAACCCTTTAAAGTTTACAGGAATCGCCAATCAAGGGAACGTGATTGGATATAAAGCATTGTCCGATTGGAATCGAGAAGTGCTTATGCTTGATGCACCGATTTATCGTGGTAATTCCGGAAGTCCCGTCATAAATAATGAAGGAAAAGTTATCGGAGTGGTTTTTGCCACCCTTCATGATAATGTAGAAGGACGAGTAGGTCTTGCTGTCCCCATTGATTATTATCATGAACGAGCGGAAGAGGGAAACCAGCACTAGGTTTCCCTTTAGTATGAAATATTTTTAGGTACAAATACCTAAAAATATTTGTTTAACAAAATGAATAATGCTGGGGAGAAAAGAGAAGAGTCTTAGGTCTTATTTTTTGAAATCGTTACTTAATAAAATGTAACCCCTATGATGTAGACCACGCCTGCCATGTTCAGTAAAATGGTCATGGTCACATACAATACCTTTTTACTTACCCTGCACGATCCACTACTTCGGAAATACTGGTTGATACACTTTGTAACATAATTGAAACAATCTTAAAAAAGACACCCAAAAAAATACCGCCATAATCGAAAACATTAATAGGCTGGAGGTGATAAAGGTTGATCAAACGTCTTTTTCAAAAAGCTGACACCTCCCTGGATGAACAAGTCGCTTCAGCCAAACAGGGAGATGAGGAAGCAAGAAACGAAATGCTGAAACAGTATCAACCTTTCATCGCCAAAAGTGTTTCTGAAGTATGTAAAAGATATATAGATCCAAAACAAGATGATGAGTTCAGCATCGGTCTGCTGGCTTTTAATGAAGCTATTCAATCCTATTCTTGTGATAAAGGGAGTTCTTTTCTTTCTTTCGCGAGACTTGTAATTAAGAGGAAAGTGATTGATCACATTCGTAATGAACAAAAACGAGTACAAGTCACCTCTCTTGACGAGGATTTTCATGATGAAGAACAAATGGAAAACCCGCTCGAGATTTCCGCAGCCAAGGAAAAGTTTCGAATGGAAACAGAAGCTTGGCATCGTAAAGAAGAGATAATGGAATTCCAAGCTCAATTGAAAAAGTATAAGCTTTCTTTCAATGAGCTGATTGATGCTTCTCCAAAGCACCGGGATGCAAGGGAATCGGCTGTTCAAGTGGCGAGACTTGTATTTCAGGATGAATCTCTACGTAGCCAGGTCATAGATAAAGGACGGTTACCGATAAAGGATTTAGTCCACCGGGTCGATGTAAGTAAGAAAACATTAGAACGTAACCGAAAGTTCATCATTGCATTGGTTCTCATCCTGAACGGGGATTATGTATATCTTAAAGATTACCTGAAAGGGGTGGGTATGTGAAAAAAGGTATTGTCATGGAACAGCAGAAGGAATATATGATTGTCATGACAAGTGATGGAAAATTTCATCGTGCTGAAAACATTGAACAAGCGGAGATAGGGATGGAAGTACACTTCAAAACCGCCCATGAACCTAAAGTGCTGCATCAATGGGCTCAAGTGCTTCGTAATCATCATACAAGAGTAGCCGTTGTTGCTATTGTTTTTTTGATGACACTGTTTCCCATCTTTTCCTGGTATGGGAGTAACAAAGCTTACGCCTATGTGAATATTGATATAAACCCAAGCGTGGAATTAGAATTAAATGATAAGATGCAAGTGATCGATGTGATTCCTCAAAATCGAGAAGCCAAAGAAGTTGTTTCTTCCTTAGATGATTGGGAGAAAAACGACGCCTCTGCCGTCACGTTTGAATTGATTCAGTTAAGTCAAGAAAGAGGATACGTGAATGATGCCCACCAAGTACTGATTGGCATTAGTTATTTGAAAGAAAATATCAATCAGGATTATACGGAAGAAATGGAAACATTTCTTATGGATCGGTCCGAGGAAATTTCAATTGCTACATTCCTGGTACCCGAGGAATTACGAAAAAAAGCACATGAACAAAAGGCCTCCGTTAATGAAATGATGGCAGATCGAATAGATGAAAAGAAGAGGAATAAAGATACAGAGGAAGATTTACCTGTTACCGTTGAAGATGACGATAAAGAAATCATTCAATCCTTTTATAAAGAAGAGTCATCGAATGAAGAACAGAAAGAGTCTGATGCATCCGTTGAGCCGATCATCCCTGTTTCACCTCATCCTCATCCACCTGTGATCAAGGACTTAAAGTCTGACCAAGCCAATCAGCAAGGAAATGACCATGGACCGGGTCAACAGAAGAAAGAAAAAAAACCCCCTGTCAACCAGAAAGATAAAGTTGATAAGAAACAGAAAAAGAAGAAAGATGAAAAGACTGACAATCAAAAAGAACAACCGAAGAGTAAGGAAAATAAAGAGCGTAAAGAAGAAAAACATAAACATAAGTCCCCCAGTCCAAAAGATAAGGGAAAAGGCCCCGATAACAAACCTAACCACCATAAAGATAAATCAAAAAAAGAAAAAAACCATAAGAAAAAACCTTCCCATAACAACGGCAAAAAAGAAAATAATTCTAAAGGAAAGCACTCCTAGCAGCTGAGGGGTGTTTTTTTAGTGAATATATAAAAGTGTCGTGTACAAAAAGGAGGGAAATCCATGAGTTAATCTCATATTGAGTTAAAGATGGAAAAGTTTCTAACTGCCTCACATCCACGAGCTGTGTATGTATCCAAACGGATCAGTCCAAAAAAGAAAATGGCCCCTTACATTTTACGAAGGACCTTGAAACAACCAAACGTTTAATTAAAAACGTTTCCATGAAATGGACAGAACAACAATTAGGCGGAAATGAATAATTATATCCATAGTATCGTACAACCAAGAGGCTTAAGTGTGTAAAGATGACGTAGTTTTTTAATTCTGATGAAGACTAATCGCTGATCCATTTCCACTTCTCTTCACGATTCGGTTACTCAGATTTTGGTGTGAATAAAAAGCGGATGAGGGATTCCTATGCTCATTATGAAATGATGAAGGAAGAAGATAATTACCAATAGTCCAATATAAAATTCTTCCCTGTTCCGAATAAGAGTTCGTCTTTGTCACCAAAATAATTGGAGATGGTAATTTGGGAAACTTGCGCTTTTTGAGCAATTACAAGGATGTATACTGCACTCTGTAAAGAATTTCAAGGAGTCGTTCATGATATTTTGTTTTTTCGTTCTTTGGTCTATCTCCAACGATCCACGAAGTTATGGAACATTTTTTTCATACATTTTTGGGATGAGAGTCTTTTTATATCTGGACAGAGGGGTTGAAGGTTAAGTACGATGAAATGGATTGGAAATTGGAGAGGGAAGAAAGAGCACAAAAGCAAAACTCGATTTGATGCAGTATGAAAGAATCGAGCAAGCCTTTGAATGTAAGGATGTTTTTCTTTTATGGATCGGTGGAAAAAGGAAAACTTGAAAGGAAGCAAGTTTAAACAATTATAGCTGATTTAAAGTGAAAACAGACACAAAACCGGAAGGAACGTCAGAGGAGGAATCATTTATGCTGAACAAACAAGTAGCCATCATTACAGGTGCATCAAGAGGAATTGGAAAAGAGATTGCCTTTCAAATGGCTGAAAAAGGAGCACGATTATCGATTATCGGCAGTTCTGAGGAAGTCCATAAGACAAAAAGTGAATTAGAAGAACAAGGGTATGAAGAGGTTCTTGCTTATACAGCTGATGTCAGCAATGAAAATGAAGTCGACCAAGTGGTCGAAGCAACAAAGAAGGCGTATGGGAAAGTGGATATTCTGATAAACAATGCGGGAATTGGCGATTTTAAACCGATTGAAGAGGTTACTGTAGAAGAATGGCGGCGTACGTATGATATTAATGTTCAAGGTGTTTTCCTTGGGACAAAAGCGGTTCTTCCTATTATGAAGTCACAAGGGTTTGGAACGATTATTACAGTTGCCTCGGATGTCTCCCGTTATACCATCCCTGAAGGTGGGGCTTTATACACTTCAACAAAATATGCGGTTCAAGGGTTCATGGGGTCATTAGCTCAGGAAGTCAGGAAAGATGGGATCCGTGCGGGGACGATCAACCCAGGGATGGTGGATACATATTTTGCTAATGGCAAACAAGGAGATCCGGAGAAAGCAGAATGGCTTAAAGTCCATGATATAGCAGAAGCCGTTGTCTATATGGCCCTTGCACCAAATCATATGGTGATCGATGAAATGCACTTGCATCCACTTATTCAGAATTATCCACGTATATAAGTGGTGAATAATTCCAGCCCTTGTCATCCGAAATACGGACGACAAGGGCTGGGAATTTAACTGAATGTGAAGTATTCAGGTTGTAGTGTTGTTGTTTGTGCGTGATCGATATAGCTCAACAATGCTTCATGAGATTCGAGCATTTCACTTTGTTTACTTGGGTAGTAACACGCATGGAGGAAAGTTTCGATCTTTTTAGAAAGCAGTTCATCCTTTGTGCGTACCATGAGTACGAGCAAGTCGTCCCATTGACCCCAGATCATGAAATGAAGAGCTTTATCGTAATCGTAATGATTCATTTCAATGCCACTTCCTTCGTGAAAGGAGTGGTCTTATTATCTCCGGCTGCTTCTTGACTCAATCAGAGAGTTCGTCACAGTTCTGGAAAACCCGACACATTTTTACGTATTTCTTCCGCAAAAGACTGGAAATTTTGTTATGATAGTATGGAAAAGTTTTGCTTTTGATGGAAGGAGTCTTCGTGATGACAGAGAAAAATTTTCTTTATACGAACCTGGGATGTGTCATCACCTTTGGTTTGTTTTTATTTTTAAGCCTGGTTACAGCCGAATCCGATGCAACCCAGCATGTGATGATTCTCATATCGGAAATCATTGGGGGAATAACAATGGCTGCTGCTGCCGCTTCTCTTTTTTACATAAAAAGTGATCAAAAATATTTACCTGTGTCCATACTGGGTTTTCTAGCTCCCTGGCTTTTGTATGCTATTGGTTATGAGCTAGGTTTTGATGGATCCACCAATCATACGTGGGTCTGGTTTATCAGCCTTTATCTTCTTCTTGTTGCCGGATTTATATTTATACGCTACAACTACCGGAAAGTAGAGGGCTATTTCAAACTGGTCTTAGTTTTTCTTTTATTTATAAATGCTATTTTTTTCGTTTATTTACTCTTTATACATATATGGTGGAACCTACCTTTTACAAACAGCTAACCCTCGGTCTTTATTATGACCTGAGGGTTTTTCATTTCCCATTCATTCATCCTTTTGACTGAATTTACAACCGCATATTTGATGGATACACACACATACTAACCTTAAATATGGAAGGAGGTTGAACAACATGAAAATGAAAGCATTCGCCATTGGATTATTAGCGGCCGGATCTCTTGTGGCCTGTCAAGCTGAGGAGGATGCCGGTGATAATGGCAATAATAATGGTGTAGAAAACACAAACTTTGAGCGATCAGCTGAAGACATGGCTCAAAATGGCCAGGATGCGAACCAAAATGATAATGGTCGTGATACGGCGCAAAACACCAATTATAAAATTGCCAAAGATGCAGCCAACCGCATTGAGAAAAACGTGGAGGGTGTAGATCAAGTTTACGTGTTAAAAACACGTGATAATGCCTATGTAGCGGCAGAGCTTGATAACCCTCGAGGAGATAAAAACGAAGTCTCTGATGAAATGGAACAGCAGATTAAAAAAGCGGTGAAAGCATCTGATCAGGATATAAACAATGTTTACATTTCAACGAATCCTGATTTCGTTGACTTGACGAACAATTATATCGAAAATACCAGAAACGGCGAACCAGTTAGTGGATTCTTCCGAGAATTTGGTGAAATGGTCGATCGTATATTCCCTGATCAACGCTCATAAGCAAAATAAAAACCAGGACCTTTATCAGGGTTCCTGGTTTTTTGCTATGATGGGCCATTCATTTTTATAGCAAAATGGGGTTTGAAACAGAAGGGTTAAAAACACGCCCTGGTTGTCCATGGAAAGCCGGTAGATGAGTACATAATGGCTAAAATTCTAGGGTAGGACAGGATAAGATGTCCTGAATCTTCATGTTCGCTGCTTTACTCTCATATAGTAAAAATAAGCGAAATCGAAGGAGGGGGCATCTTTGAGACCAGATGACCAAAAGAATCTCGAACATGCGATCAAGGAAATCACTGAAATCGCTAAAGGGTTCGGGCTTGATTTCTATCCGATGCGTTACGAAGTCTGTCCTGATGATATTATTTATACATTCGGAGCGTACGGGATGCCGACGCGCTTCTCTCATTGGAGTTTCGGAAAGCAGTATTACAAAATGAAGTTGCAATATGACTTGGGACTGAGCAAAATTTATGAGCTAGTCATTAACTCGAACCCTTGTTATGCCTTTTTGTTGAACTCTAACAGTTTAATTCAGAACAAGCTTATTGTGGCTCATGTATTGGCCCACTGTGATTTTTTCAAAAATAATGCCCGCTTCCAAAACACAAAGAGGGATATGGTAGAAAGTATGGCAGCGACGGCGGAGCGAATATCGGCCTACGATAAGAAATATGGAAAGCAGGAAGTGGAATCATTCCTGGATGCCGTGCTGGCCATTCAGGAACATATCGATCCATCCCTTGTAAGGCCTAAACTTGCCTGGACGATGGAAGAAGAAGAAAGTGAGGAGAAACCTTTACAAACGGAGTATGATGACCTATGGAAAATGGACGAATCATCCTCTGAAGCTAAACCTACTTTCCGTAAACAGAAGAAATTCCCCCCGAGGCCGGAAAAGGATTTACTGCTATTCATCGAACAATACAGCAGGGAATTAGAGGACTGGCAACGTGATATTCTTACCATGATGCGGGAGGAAATGCTGTATTTCTGGCCACAATTGGAAACGAAAATTATGAACGAAGGGTGGGCCTCTTACTGGCATGCACGCATACTAAGAGAAATGGATTTAACGAGTGATGAATCTGTTGAATTTGCTAAATTGAATGCAAGCGTGGTGCAGCCGAGTAAAACTCAGCTTAACCCCTATTATTTAGGATTAAAAATCTTTGAGGATATCGAAGAACGTTATAACAACCCGACAGAGGAAATGATCAAACACGGAGTAGAGCCGGGTACAGGACGGGAAAAGATGTTTGAAGTCCGGGAGATTGAATCAGATCAAAGTTTTATCCGTAATTATTTAACGAAAGAATTAACCAGACGTGAGGATTTGTACCTTTTCCAAAAACAAGGCCAAAAATATAAAATCACCGATAAGGATCATGAAGCCGTCCGTGATCAGCTTGTAACAATGAGGGTTAATGGAGGTTTTCCATATATAACCGTCCAGGACGGGGATTACGTGAAGAGTGGTGAACTCTATTTGAAACATCACTTTGAAGAGGTAGAATTGGATGTCGGTTATTTGGAAAAAACGCTCCCTTATATTTATCAGCTGTGGGGCCGGAACGTCCATCTAGAGACAAAAGTTGAGAGCCGTGACGTGGTCTTTAGCTACGGAGGTAAGAAAGTACAGAAAAAGTATTTATAATCGCTAAACTGCTCTTTCTATGAGAGAGCAGTTTTTTATATGGTCTTATTTTAAACCTTCTACTTGCCATTTAAATGGAAAAAGCTCGTTATCACCATTTATGTAGCTTTATAATGAATGGGATTTCCCTTTAAGTTAAGAAAGAGAAAAAACGACAAAAACCCTTTCTAATTTTGACAACGTCCTTACCTGCACTTTGATACAATGACATTATTATTCAGCTTTATATAACAGGGGTGATTATAATGAGGAAAAAGGTGCGTCTGGCTGTTTTCAGCTTGGCAGTTGTGTTAATTGCGGCTGTATTTCTATATTTGGACAATCGTGAAATCAATGCACTAAAAGGTGACAAAGCCTATCCGATGATTGAAGAACCCACCCAGCACCCTCAACCCATTACGGCCTCTTCCTTTGAAATGAACGATTCGAGTATTCATCTGACAAAGCTCTACAGCAAAAGTAATGCCAAAGGTTTATATTTAGGCATGTGGTATGGAGTCGGCAATAATAAGATGAATAACAGAGAAAAAGAGTGGAAGCGGGAGGAAGGGCAGATTGAATTTTTAGTGAAGGCCGTTGATTCTAATGGATCCACTTATAATGGCCATACCATCGGAACGTCAGAAGGTACATTTACGACTTTCCGCTATGTTCAGTTCGACGAATTCCGTTACAAACAGGGAATGGATAAGATTGATCTTTACTTTTACCCCATCCTGGACGAAGGAAAGGGCGGAACCCCCTACGAACATGCCTGGTTTGAAACGACCGTTGAGTTGGATTGAAGGATTTTTAACATTTGGAGGGTTTGGGGACAAATCTATTTTTTTTCGAAAGGGGTAAGGGGACGCCGATATAAACGTAAGAATCGACTTGCCCTATCTTTGGGCAGGAGCGATACTGGTATGAGTCTTCTGCATAAAACAAAAGGGCTTTATTTTTTGATAAGGACATGGAACGCCTTGTCATGAATACACTTGAGTTTTTCGTGAGGATTCCCTATAGACATACAGAGAATAGAACACTCATACCTTTTGATCATACTGTTTACTACAAAGAATCTCTAAAATAAAAATTCAAGTGGAACATCAAATAATTTAAGTAGAACCTCCATTCGAGAGGTGTTTTCTGATAAACTATTCGTTAAACCCAGTGTTGATTTGAGGAGGCATAAACAATGGCAATTTATAACCATATTTTGACTGAAAATGATTTTGTTGAGCAAAATACACTTAAATATCCTTTCGAGGAGCGAGGGCTTCAATTCGGCGATGGAATTTATGAAGTCATTCGTGTGTATAAAGGGAATTATTATCTGATTGATGAGCACGTTGAGCGCCTATATCGTTCAGCCGCTGCGGTGAAGATCGCTGTACCATATAGAAAAGAAGATTTATACCAACGCTTGGATGAATTACTTAAAAAGAACGACGTAGACGGAGATGCAAGTGTCTATTTGCAAATTACACGTGGGTCTGCTCCGAGGGATCATGCGTTCCCTTATCAAACCAATGCAAACTTATATGCCTACGTAAAAGATCTATCTCGTCCTTTGGAATTTTTACGTGAAGGGGTCACTGCGATTACGCAGGAAGATGTGCGCTGGGACTGGTGTTATATTAAGAGTCTCAACCTGCTGCCAAACGTATTGGCAAAGCAGGCTGCAAAAGAGAGTGGAAGTTATGAAGCCATTCTTCATAAAAACGGGGAAGTGACAGAGTGCAGTTCATCAAATGTGTATTTCGTGCGAGATGGAAAAGTGTACACACATCCGGCTAAGAAGAATATTCTCCATGGATGTGTCCGTATGCGCGTGGAAGCTTTCTGTAAGGAAGAAAACATTGAATTTATCGAGGAAGCTTTCCGTATAGAGGATCTCCCAAATGCAGAAGAGCTTTTCTTATCCAGTAGTACTTCAGAAGTAATGCCGTTATTGAAGGTTGATGGGCAGAAAATCGGTGATGGGCGTCCTGGCCCAATTACCCGGAAGCTGCAACAATGCTATGAAAAAGATGCAAATATTTTAGCAGAGGATTCATTTCTAAAGGAACAGGCAGCAACGGAATAAAGGCATGGACCGATGGATGAAAACATCTCATCGGTCTTTTTATGTTCAACGCTAGGATTTAAATTTAGTTATATGCTATTTGGACGGCTCTTTAACACCGAATGGCCTTTACATCATGTGGGCCGGAAAGCGAGTGGTATCCTACCTACACTCCAAACGCTATTAAACGTAACGGAAACCCCTGATATCTCGGATCTGAGTGTGGAGGATAGGGGAACCAGTATGAATGGCGGGGATAATGTTGAGAATATCAGGGGTATGCTATAATGCCAATGAAAATGATATAAGGAGCGGTTAGTATTGAGTAAAGTAAACATTGAAATGTCAAAAGAGCAATATGAAACTCTTGTTAAAATGGTATTCCTAGGGACCTGGATGGTCAATTCTACCAAACTTGAACTGGATGAAGCCTTTGAAGATGTCCGGGAACTTGTATTGTCTAAATACAAAGCGGCAGGTCTTGAAGACAAAGTGGTATATGAGGAACAGATGGGTGTATATGACCTTGATATAAACTTTGAAACAAGCTTATTGGATTCCTATGTGGATGAGTATGATGAATTCAGTTTTTGGGACAAGCTGATCGAAAAGCTGGCTGAAAAAGAATTGACCGCTCTTTACGGTCCTTTAGAGGAGAACTTAACGGAAGAACAGCTGGAGAAACGTCTTGAGCTTGAAGAAAAGATTGGCCGGAAGCTTGAAGAAACGGGAATTACTCAACTATCCTTTGATGAATAAGATAAGCGTGACGTTTGGTCACGCCTTCTGGTTTGCTTTTTTCTTTGGATCGGACCATAACCGAGCGATTGGTCTTGCCCATTGGAAGGACCATTGGATGAAGGGGCCTAAAAGCAGGGCGACAATCAGTGTTCCAATGCCTACAGGAGCGCCGAGTAAGTAACCGATCAGAGCCATAACGGACTCTGAAAAGATCCGAACTGTACTTTTTGATTGTTTCGTTTTTTCATTCATGATCATCATGAAGTGATCAAGTGGAATACGGGGAAAAGGGGTACGTAAATAAATGGATATGCCGACGGCTGTCGCTAGTAAACCGAGAGAGAAGATCCCCCATTGGGCCCACCATGTGTCATAGTTCATATTTTCAAGCATTCCATAAAGAAAAATATCAAGGGTCCGCCCTCGGATAATGATAGGAATTAAAGATTCAAATTGCGGCCTTTTGTGTTCCAATTTGGCATTAACGAGCAAAAGGATAATAAAGGCGGCAATCATAACACTCCCCACCGTAACGGGAAGGTGTATGGAGAGGCCGACGGCAATGCTGTCTCCGGGCCCGACCCCAAGGCCTGATTTAATGATCAGCGCAAGGCCGAGGCTGGACACGACAAGGCCGACTACATAGATAATAAAAAGAAAGAAATACTTCATAGGTAGACTCCTTTACACGTCCGCATATGCTTTGTTTATCATATCGTTTGGAAAAAGGCTTGTAAAGTTTCATGTCGGAGTGTTTTAATTTATGATAAAAAAGGGAATGCAAAGGGAACTGAAAATATCAGATAGAGGGGATGAATTAGATGCAGTATGCAATTGTAACAGGAGCTTCCCGAGGATTAGGGGAAGCGATAGCCCGCCAGTATATATTACAGAATGTTCATGTTATTGCTGTATCGCGATCAGGAAATGAAGAGTTAAGATCATTGGCTGAAAAGCAGGGGGTGGATTTTCACCACATCAGTTGTGACTTGAGTCGTTTAGATGAGTTGGATAAAGGGCTGGATCAAATAGCTGAAATCGCATTTCAAAAAGAAACTCATTATGTGTATCTAGTGAACAACGCTGGGGTTATTGATCCCATTGAAACCGTAGGTCAACTGGAAGCAGATGCCGTTCAAAAACATATGCAAGTGAACGTCACAGCTCCTATCCTTTTTGTAAATCGTTGTTTGAAAGAGGCAAATGATCTGGGGGTATCTTTGGGGATTATCAATATTACATCAGGGGCAGCAGAGAAAACGATTCATGGCTGGAGCACCTATAGCAGCTCCAAAGCAGCCATCAATCGTTTTACAGAGACGCTTGCTCTTGAACAGGAAAGTAAAGGGCACACAATTTTTGCCTACAGTCCAGGGGTTATGGATACGGACATGCAAGGGGAGATTCGTTCCTCATCAGAAGATTCTTTTGCAGATGTAGGGAAATTCAGAAAGTTAAAAGAAGAAGGGGATTTGCGGTCACCAGATGAAGTTGCAGGTGTACTAATGAACCTCCTAAAAGAGCCGAAAAAAATAGAAAACGGCCGAGTTTATAAGCTTTATGATTTAATACGAAAGTAAGAGAAACGAGCGCAGGGCCTTCTGCGCTCGTTTTAATATTTCAGCAGTTCGATTGTGGTGTCATGGTTATAGGCTTTCATTTTTACTTGACCGCCAATCGGAAAGGTGAAAATCGGTGTCGTGTGACCAAAGCTTGCATTAGAGATGACAGGAATGGTAGTAAGCTCCTTCTTTGATTGAATGATTTGTTGAAGGTCTCGGTCTTTCACCTTTGAATCTTTCTGGAAGCGTCCAATAATGATACCTTTCACTCCATAAAATCCCGGTTGATGAATTAATGATTGTAAATTCCGATCAAAGGTAGGGGCATCTGACAATAGATCATCCTCAAGAAAAAGGATCGTATCTTCAAGGGACGGCATGAACTCCGTGCCCTGTAATAAGTTTAGTGTGCATAGGTTTCCACCGATGGATGTACCTTCAGCAATGCCCTCATTGATAACATTATACCCGTTATTTTTATGGAATTGACGATTCTCTTGATTCAAATACCAGTGGTCATCACTCCATGATTCAGCAGGTGGAATATTAAACGGGTCTTTTTCTCTGCAGACTTTTAAAAAGAACTCGTAAGTATAGTCGATTCCTTGTTCCATACCGAAGGAAGAAAAATGAGGGCCGCTATATGTGACAAGTCCTGTTTTGCGGTAAATACTGTTTGAAAGAGCTGTAATATCAGAATATCCGCAAAAAATTTTAGGGTTCTGGCGAATGACTTGATAATCAAGATCACTTAATAATTGATTGCTGTCATACCCTCCGATCGTGGTTAGAATCGCTTTAACGTTTGGGTCGGCGAAGGCATCGTGAATGTCATTCACCCTATGGTCGACAGGAGTTGAAATATGATTATACTCTTCAGCAGCATAGGTACCGAATGTCACTTGGAAACCCGCATCATTCAGTCTTCGTACAGCCAGTTTTTGTTGATCCTGATCAATCATGGATAAACTTTTAGCAGGGGATAGGATTCTGATTTCATTTCCCTTTCTCAATTTCTTAGGAATCATTGGATTTCCCTCCTTCGATCAAGTTGAAGTAGTAAATTACATAACTATACCAAATTGGAAGTTCTTCGTCTATCCGTAATAAGAAATATTTTGAAACTTTTGTCAGTTCCGACCGTATGTATTTAAAAAGGGGTGATGGTATGTTCACTACAATCCTGGGTCTTGTGCTAGTGATTGCTTTTTTAGTTCTTTTATTCCGTTTTTTTGGTCAATCTACAAGCAGCCGGACGGTCTCCTCAAAAAAAGAAGAAAGTACGTGGCAACCCGGATTTCATCCATTCGATCATTCGGATGGAGGTGGAGACGGGGGAGGAGAGTAATCCTCTCTGTAAAAGAGGGTGATTTTCTTTAGATCAACCTTTGGAATTTGTCATCATAAAGAGAAAGGACCAAATCCAGTCTATTACTCCACCTTCATAAATAAGACCGCATTCCCCCATTTATAAATTCTCCTCATTTTAGGGTTGTATTTTTCAGAAATTTCATCATATAATAAACCTAATCATAAAAGAAGGGGATGACGTTTAAAGCAATGAAGTACTAATCCTGTTGCTATACGAGTATGAGAATAACAATAATCACTCGTTCCAGATACAGGATTGGTCTGCCTTTTTTTATATAAAAAGGTTTCTATTGCTTTGAGCGCACTCTTTACGGATGTTGTGGTGTGTTCTAAGGCTTTAGTGAAAGCCAACCTCTCTGGAACGGTTCAGGGAGGTTTTTTTATGATGAAAATGCGCGCGAGAAATGTTCATTATCAAATAGGTGATCGAACGTTATTGAACATCCCCGAGATCAAGATTCATGAAGGGGAAAGAATCGGTTTAGTAGGACGGAATGGAGCTGGTAAAAGTCTTCTCCTTCAATATTTAACAGGGGAGCTGGATGTAAAACCGCAGGTGGATTGGCATACCACCTATGGCTTGATGAAACAATTGAATGACAGCGAATGGGATTCCTCTATGTTAAGTGGTGGGGAGAAGACGCTGGTGAAGCTTGAACTGTTGTTTAAAGAAGGTCACTCCCTCCTTTTTCTTGATGAACCGACCAATAACTTGGACTGGTCCCATATAGAGGAACTAGAAAGGAAGCTGCTCTTACACAAAGGGGCATATCTGATCGTTTCCCATGATCGCAAACTTCTTAATCGCTGTTGTAATAAAATTTGGGAACTGGAAGAGGGAGAATTGAATGAGTATCATGGGGATTATCATTTTTATGAGGCGCAAAAAGCGCTGAAACTAAAACAGCAATATGAAAAACATGAACAGTATGTAAAAGAAAAGAAAAGGATCGAAGCAAGAATTCGTCAGAAACAGGCCCAATCCAAAGGAATGAGGAAGCCTCCTAAACGAATGGGGAATTCAGAATGGCAGCTAGGTAAAAATAAAGCAGCTGCCCAGCAAAAGAAAGTAGAGCGTGTAGGGAAAACACTTGAACGAAGATTAGAACGATTAGAGAAACAGGATAAGCCCATGGAGTGGGATCAAGTAAAAATGGAATTTGCTCATGTACACCCATCACACCAAAAGACGATAGGCGTCATCAATGATTCTGTGATTAAAGCTGGGGAAAAATTTTTATTTCGTTCACCTAAACTGTTTCTTAAGACGGGTTCCAAAACGGCGTTGATTGGTGAAAATGGCACAGGCAAATCTACTTTTATCCAGCATCTTCTGAACACAGGGGAGTGGGCAGCCCGAGGAGTGAGAATCGGATATTTCCATCAGGCTTTGGAAGACCT
Source organism: Halobacillus karajensis (assembly GCF_900108515.1). Taxonomy (GTDB): domain Bacteria; phylum Bacillota; class Bacilli; order Bacillales; family Halobacillaceae; genus Halobacillus; species Halobacillus karajensis. The sequence continues at coordinate 65,411 of NZ_FNWW01000006.1, forward strand.
CCCTCAACAAAAAAACGTCTATGATTTTGTGAGCGATGGGAGTGATATGTCTGAAACTACCATCCGGATTATATTAGCTCGTCTCAGGTTTAGTGCTGACGAAATGAACAAAACATTAAGCCAGCTGAGTGGAGGGGAGCGTGTAAAACTCTCGCTGGCTAAGTTGATAGCTAGCGGAGCATCCTTATTAGTAATGGATGAACCAACCAACCACTTAGACCTGGATGCCATTCAAGCATTAGAGAGTTTAGTTAGAGATTTTCCAGGGACGATTCTGTATGTGACTCATGATCGCACATTTATTGAAAGAACAGCAGACCAACTGTGGATGATCGAAAAGAGGGAGTTAAAGCCATTCAATGGGACGTGGATACAATGGGAAGAGTATTCCGTCCACTCGCCGGAAGCAGATGAAGAAATGTATGACCGAATGGCTTTGGAAACGAGATTATCCGAATTAATCAGTCGGTTGAGTATGCCTGGACCAAAGGATTGTGTAGAAGATTTAGAAACGGAATACAATGAAACCCTAACCAAGTTAAAAAAAATGAGAAACGAATAGTAAATGGGAAAAGCGGCAGAAAAGGCCGCTTTTCCCATTTAGTCAGGATGTTCCAAGAAAGCTGCTCCGTTGAAGACTATTGAGTCGCCTCCCCCTTTTTAGCTTCCTTATTGTTTTTTAGGAACATATATAATGAGGCGCCAAAGATGGTTAGGTAACCTAGAATACTAAGAAAGTCAGGCACTTGGTCGAACAGTATAATACTGATTAAGGCTGAATAAACCACAGTCGAGTAGAAAAAGATTGAAATTTCTCGAGCAGGAGCAAATTTATACGCGATGGTTAATCCAAATTGACCCAGTGTAGCAAACGCACCGGCTGACAGGAGATACACCCATTGTTTCAATGTCATGGGTTCATAAAAGGCAATCGTAAAAGGAAGGAGAGTCACCGTTGTAAAGAATGAAAAGTAAAAGACAATGGTGTAAAACTTCTCTTTATCTCCTAATACACGTAAAAGTGTATAAGCTCCTGCTGCAAAGACAGCTGAGAATATCCCTGCAAGATAAGGGATGAAATCAAGGGAGAACGCAGGTTTGATAATGAAGAGCGTCCCGATAAAGGCAATAATAATAGCAAGAATTTGATATAATCTCGCTTTTTCTTTCAAAAAGATAGCTGAAAAAATAATCAGTAAAAAGGGACTGAGTTTATTTAACATATCTGCATCAGAAAGAACAAGGTTATCGATGGCATAGAAAAACAGAACCATTCCGATTGTTCCTAACGCAGAGCGTGAGAGTAGTAATTTCTGATTCTCCTTTTTTCCGAATAAACGCTCTTTATTATATAAAACGAAGCCAAATGCGATCATCGCGGAAACAAGGTTACGGAATAAGGTTTTTTGTACAGTCGGAACATCTCCAGACAGTTTGACAAGTGCAGCCATCATAGAGAAGCCGAAAGCAGATATAAGTAATAATAATAATCCTTTATTGCGATTGCTCATGATGGTTCCTCCAGTTGTGTTTAGGATGTGCAAAAAAAACACCTTTACTATCCTAATATATAATGTCATGAAAAGAAAGCAGGAAGCTTTGCTCTTTTCTTAAAGCAATGCCTTTTAAAATGAGCTATACTAAACGTAGACATTAAGAAAGAGAAGGGACGGTTGAATTTGATCTGTTCTCACCCTGTCTATGAACGGACACGTGTGATTAAAAATAATCAGCAGCATTACTTGGAACATGAAGAGTGGTTAGAATTATACGAAACCCAGGTCATCGCACCAAAAGAAACCTTCCCTCTTCATGCTATCCATGATGTTTCTTATAAGAGCTTTTCTTCTACATATGGACTTCTATATTTGCATACATTAAAGGGTGTACGGGCTTATACAGTAAAAGAAGACCCAGCTCCTTGGATGCAAGCACTAAAAAAGCGCATTGAATAGGATGGATGCAGGAGGACGCGGTGGAGTGGAATTTATGAAAGAAAATGATCGTATTTATCTTCGAGAAGTTGCATGAGGACTGGTCAGATTTCCACTCTGATTCTTCCAGTGAAGAGGTAAAACATCAGCCATGGGGACCGAATTCAGAAGAAGACTGTCTTTTCTTTGTGCAGAGAGATCCTTATTGATCGAAAGTAAAACATCGCAATTGAGATAGAGGGCCCTAGAAGCTGTCGAGTTGATGATTGACTTAGTTTCAACAAACATTTCCAGTTTCACAGGGTTGCTGCTCCTTCAAGCTTAGACAAGCCTCTATAAAAGAAAAAGTCGGGTCGGGATGATAAAAAAAGAATATTGAGGAGTGAATTTCTTGTGAAAGGAAAATGGAAGGACTCATGTGTTTACAGTATGTTAAGAAAAGAATAATAGATAAAAAAGCGCAAGGCCATGAGCCTTGCACTTTTTTTCTGCATTAATGGTTAGATAAGGTAGCATTTGTTTTATTGTGGACTGCTAATTTCTGTACAAGTTGAGAACTGTCTTTGTTGAGGCCGACAATTTCCACATCTTTTCCATATTCACGATACTTCAAGACGAGTTTATCAATCGCTGCTACAGCAGAATCGTCCCATACATGTGAATCGGAGAAGTTGATTTCCACCTTATCTGCATTCACCGTATAATCAAAATGTTTCATTAAATTGTCTGTAGAAGCAAAAAATACTTGACCACTGACGTAATAAACCATTTTCTTTGTACTTTCATCGTAAACCTCTTCGACTTTTACTTTGGAGATCTTAGCGACAAAGAAGATCGCACTTAGAATGACACCGGCTAATACTCCTTTAGATAAATCGTGTGTTTTTACAACCGTACCGACCGTGACAACCATGACCACACTATCTGATATTGGTGTTTTGTGGAATTTCGTCAATGAACTCCAATCGAATGTGCCAATCGAAACCATGATCATGACACCAACGAGTACTGCCATTGGAATTTGGACCAGAAGGTCGTTGAATACGATGATTAACAGCATCATAAATATACCTGCCACAAGTGTAGACAAACGTCCACGTCCACCTGAGGTTACATTTATAACGGATTGTCCAATCATGGCACAGCCGGCCATTCCCCCAAAGAAGCCAGAAACAACGTTAGCTACACCTTGTCCGCGTGCTTCTTTGTTCTTATCACTAACCGTATCTGTCATATCATCGACGATTTGAGCTGTTAATAGAGATTCGAGCAAACCGACGAAAGCAAGAGCCAGTGAAATAGGAAAGATAATTTGAAGCGTTTCAAATGTCAAAGGAATATCCGGAATTAAAAAGATAGGAAGAGTACTAGATAATTCTCCCATGTCCCCGACTGTTTTAAGACCAGTACCTGTTGTAATCGCAATAATGGTCATTAATACGATAGCAACAAGAGGGGCAGGGACTGCTTTTGTAAATCTTGGTAAAATATAAATGATAGCCAGGGACCCTGCAACCATGATATACATGGCCATTCCTGCTCCTTCAAAGTGAGTAAGTTGTGATGTGAAAATAAGAATTCCAAGAGCATTTACAAAACCAATCATGACCGATCTTGGTATGAACTTCATAAATTGGCCGATCTTTAGGGCACCTAAAACAAACTGTAAAATACCAGTCAAGATTGTTGCGGCAAGCAAATACTCAAGGCCATGATCTCTTACTAGTGTAACCATAAGAAGAGCCATAGCCCCGGTCGCAGCAGAAATCATCCCTGGACGACCACCCATAAAGGCAATAACGACAGCGATACAGAAGGAAGCGTACAATCCTACCATGGGGTCGACTCCAGCGATGATAGAGAAAGCGATTGCTTCAGGGATGAGCGCCATAGCGACGACCATGCCTGAAAGCACATCGTTTTTTACGTTTCCAAACCATTGTTGTTTTATTGTTTCAGTGTTCAATTCCGCACCTCTTTCTATTTATTTTTTGTATTGCCCCGTGGCAATACGGAAATCCGGCAAGAACGATCAGATTATATCACCTATCTTATATTTTACATAACTGTATGTAAGCGCATAAATTTCTATTTTACTCTGTATTTCTGGATATTTCGCTTATATACCCCCTGTTTATACAAAATATATTTTTTCATATTTTACTATATAGCGAATTCTTTCCATGAAAATGATAGAACATGGTAAAATGGATAAAATATGTGAATAAGGTTCGGGGGAATTCGAATGTATAAGAAGATTCTATTAGCTGCAGATGGATCAGATCACTCTATTCGAACAGCTGTACGTGCTGCTGAGCTTGCTAAATTGCAAGGGGATGGGAAGGTTACAATCATATATGTTATCGATGGAGATCAATCCAAATCCGATGTACTTTCCGAAGGTGATCAAGGTATGATTGAACAGCGTCGTCAGCAGCGCCTCAAGCCGATTGAAGACATTCTTCAAGAGAAAAATGCTCCCTATCAAATCACTATCGAGCATGGGGAGCCAGGGCCTACCATCGTTAAATATGCGAATGAGAATGCTTTCGATCTTGTAGTTATTGGCAGCAGAGGGTTAAATACTTTGCAGGAAATGGTGTTGGGAAGTGTAAGTCACAAAGTAGCCAAAAGAGCAAAGTGCCCGGTTATGATTGTAAAATAACCGATTCTTTAAAGGGGGTAGTATAAATGAGCAATCAAGGTTGTATTAAATGTGGGAGTACAGATGCAGGGAAGAAGGATGTAGCGATGACCGGAGCCGGGCTTGCGAAGATGTTGGATGTACAGAACAACAAGTTCACGGTCGTGTATTGTAAAAACTGCGGGTACTCAGAATTTTATAATCAAAATGCTTCCAAAGCTGGAAACATTTTTGATTTCTTCTTTGGTGGTTAAATCATGATTCCTATACTCCCGGTTTGAGGTGATAGTTTTTTTGAATGGATGGGGAGAAGGGAATCCATAGTTCCGGGGGAATGATTTTTTAAGATGGTTATTGAACTATACAAAGGATTAAAAAAGCTTAGAGGTGATCACCTCTAAGCTTTTTTAGATAGTTCATCGAAATTAAAGAATGTTGTAGTATTTCCGTTTGACCATCATCGTTAAGAAATATTGAATGAGCACAGTCAAGATAATTAAGATGCCGGTCAAAACAGCACTTGTGCTCCATATGCCGTGCAATCCACTGGTCCAGAGAATTAGAATAATAACTCCGAAAACGGTTGCTTCAAGTGCAAGAGGAACGATCCCTATGAACCTTCCTTTAAAAACTTCCCGTTCATCCGTCCAATTTAACTTTGGACTATAGAAATCAATCATTAACCCTGCCATGCTTGCAATCCAACCTGTGATCAGAGAAATAATAAACCAAACTAGCCAGATCATCAGGGGAACTTTTAATACAAATAATGCTGCGACACTTAACAGTAAAAGAGATAGGAAGTTTATGAAAAAAGAAACAAGAAGTTTGCTTAAAATAATATTTGAAGCAGGGATCGGTAAATATAAGTGATTGAACCAGCTTTTCCCATCCCTTGAGATGGAAGAAAAGGAAGCAGGGTTAATCCCTAAAGCAACGACAGTCAACCCGAACATACTGAGAATTACTTTTTTTCCTTCCATTTCATTTAATTGAGAGCCCCAGCCGGTTAACGGACCATTAGGGTCCATAATGATTAGAACAATAAAGAATAGAGGGAAGAATAGGCTTTGGACAACAATTTGTGTAAAGAAAGTGGGTGTTCTTAAAATGATTCTCATTTCTTTCTTCCATAAGCTCACGAATACGGATTGTGGTTTTAACTGTTTTTGCATCTTTTCTTCTTTGAATGTCTTCCGTCTGCCCCCGGACAGTCCAAGTACCCCTTTAAAATAGAAACGTTGGCCGACCGTAAGGAAGAGAACAATGGCAGCAACCGATAGACATACAAAAGTAAGGAAATAAAGAAGCCCCGTCCAAGATCCGATTTCTGTTAGAGCGATACTGCTAAAATAAGCGGTTGGGAAAAACTTCGTAATGAGTTCCAACAGGGCATTTTGTTGGGTGAACATTTGGGAGATATCACTGTTCCCTGTTCCAGCATCCAACCGTAGCAAAACATTAATGCCTATAGCAAAGATAAATCCCATGAGCCCGACGAGCACTTTTGTACGGTCTTTGTTTTTTGAAATGTTGGCAAAACGCATAATGAACATTAGTATAATCGCTGTAAGAACAAAAGGAATAATAGGTGTAAACGCCCAGATTAATACAGCGAATAGGTAATAGAGGATCCCTGAACTACTATGTATTCCATAAAAGATAAGGGAAGGAAGCAATAAAATGCTGTTCAGGCCATACAAAGATAAAAAGGGAACGGCAGATTTCCCAAACAGAATTTGATAGGGTTCAAAAGGAAGGGAGATAAAAGATTCTACATCTTCCGCAAAATAAAAGGAACTTAAGACGGTTCCTATACTGATAAAACAATAGAAGAAGGTCATCATGACAAACAAGAGCCCAAGAATGACACTTTCATTGCCAAGAGGTTCAAGCGCTGCATACATACTTCCAATTAAACCTTGAATGAAGAATAGCACGAGGAGGCCGAAAGGGATCATCATAAGCCCAATCAGAAGGTAGCCGACCTTCTCCGTCGTACTTTTATTTGCCATGGAAAGTTGCATTTTCACCATAATCCGCATTAATTTCCAGGCTTTATTCATTTTGCGTCAACTCCAGGAATAAGCGCTCAAGGTTGTCATCTTCTGCAAACTGCTGCTTCATTTCAGCCATATTCCCTTTAAACTGCACGTGACCATTATTAATGATGGCCACTTCATCACATAATTGTTCTACTACTTCAAGGACATGGGTTGAGAAAAAGACGATTTTTCCTCTTGATGCATGTTCACGCATCATTTCTTTTAATGTATAGGAAGATTTAGGATCAAGTCCAGTAAGGGGTTCGTCAAGAATCCATACATCTGGATCATGAAGAAGAACTCCACTGACAACTATTTTCTGTCTCATCCCGTGTGAATAGGTCTGAATATGATCATTCAACGCCTCGTAAATACCAAAACTCTTCGTTAGATACTCAATTTTCTCTTTTCTCATGTCTTGAGATACTTCAAATACATCTGCAATAAAATTCAAGTATTCGATTCCTTTCAAACGAAGGAAAATATCCGATCGATCCGGTACATAGCCAAACTGAAGCTTTGCTTTTATGGGATCTTTGCTTACATCGATTCCGTTCATAACAATGGAACCCTTATCAATGGGTAAAATACCTGTCATCATTTTGATAGTCGTTGACTTTCCGGCACCATTCGGTCCCAGAAACCCAAAGATTTTTCCATCAGGGATGGACAAATCGAGGTCCTTCACAGCATCTTTCCCTGCAAAGCTTTTAGATATTTGGTTGATCTCTATCATATGGGTCACCCTTTTCCTGTAATGCTTTCTACTGTATGACTACGTACGGGGAGGCAAAGTTGTTTCATTTTTCCAAGAAAAGAACCATATGATCTTCATCCAAGTATTGATCCGCAAGCTTGATGGCTTTTCTTTCTGTTCCATATGTCGTAAAGCCCATTTTTTTATAGAGTTTTCTTGCAGGGTGATTGTCCGTTACCACACTTAGATGGAGAATTTCCAGTCCGATGGATTTGGCAAATTGAATCGTTTCACTTAGGAGGTACTCTGCTCCCCCTTTTCTTCTATGTTCTGGCGTGAGGTACATGGCCAAAATGGAGGCCTTATGTGAAAATTTTGGATGAGTTTCTTTGAGGAGTGTAACAACACCTGCTAATTTTTCGGAAATGAACAAGCCGAATGTACGGGAAGTTTCATTCGAAAGTCTTTCTGCTGTTGTTTTTATGGGGGCGGGTTTTTGTTTTTCTTGCTCATATGTAGTGATAAAGGCGTCTGGATTTGTTAATAATGCTTCTAGTCGTAACTCATAATAATGTTCAGCGTCTGAGTGGTTTAATTGTCGTACTTGCATATTTTCACCTCCCTTAGTTGTCCTTAGAGTAGCGGAAATCTATGGTAAAGTAAAGAAAAGAATATATCCTAGTTAAGGGGTGATCCGATGACAGAGAAAGAAAAGATGCTGGCAGGTGAATGGTATCAATCGAGGGATGAAGAACTAATTGTGGAACGGTCCAGGGCAAGGCAATTGATGAATTCCTTAAATCAAACGAAGGATACCGAAGAGCATTACCGGAAGCAGTTGATAGACGATCTTTTTGGAACAATTGAAGGTGAAATAGGATTAGAGCCACCATTTTATTGTGATTATGGATACAATATTCATGTAGGAGACGGGTTTTTTGCCAATTATAACTGTGCATTTCTTGATGTCTGCGAGATACGTTTTGGGAGAAGAGTCCTTGTCGGACCAAATGTTCAAATTTATACGGCTACACATCCGATGAATAGAGAGATGAGAGCGAGTGGATTAGAAGCTGGCCGGCCGATTTCCATAGGTGATGATGTATGGATAGGAGGAAGTGCCGTTATTAATCCAGGCGTCACGATTGGAGATAATGTTGTGGTAGGAGCTGGGGCTGTGGTTACGAAAGACATCCCTTCCAACGTCTTTGTAGGGGGCAATCCTGCAAAGTTTATTCGTCATATGGACTGAGTTCAAATGGGTGGTCGTCCTAACGATTTTTCGTTATCATACTAGAGGGTGCATGCATACGTAATAGATATAGAGAGGATTGAGTATATGATTAAACGTAAGAGTCAACGAGAAATTGAAAAAATGCATGAAGCGGGGAAACTGCTCGCCAGTGTGCACAAACAGCTGCGTACATTTATTAAGCCGGGAATAACGACGATGGAAATTGAGAACTTCGTCGAAAAATACTTAACAGAACGTGGTGCTACAGGTGAGCAGAAGGGATATCAAGGGTATGAGTTTACCACATGCGCTAGCATCAATGATGAAATATGTCACGGTTTTCCACGGAAAGAAAAATTGAATGAAGGCGACATCGTAACCATTGATATGGTGGTTAATTTGAATGGATTCCTCGCTGATTCCGCCTGGACCCACGCCGTTGGTGAAATTAGTGAAGAAGCTCAAAAACTCATGGATGTTACCAAAACATCTCTGTATAAAGGAATTGAGCAGGCGGTACCAGGGAACAGGATCGGGGATATTGGTCATGCCATCCAATCATATGCAGAAGGGGAAGGATATTCGGTAGTTCGTGATTTTACAGGACATGGCATTGGTGATTCCATTCACGAAGACCCCTATATTCCTCACTTTGGTGCAGCTGGAAAAGGCGCACGTTTGAAAGAGGGAATGGTGATCACTATTGAACCAATGATTAATGTCGGCAAATGGGCGAGCCAAATGGATGAAAATAATTGGACGGCTCGCACTGTAGACGGTTCTCTTTCGGCTCAGTATGAGCATACGGTTGCGATTACAAAGGAAGGTCCGTTCATTCTTACCGAACAAGAGGATGAATAAATATGTGGAAGGGGAGGGCTTCAACGCCTTCCTCTTTTTTTTATTCGATAGAAAAAATACATGATTTAAAAAGCCCTTAATAAATGGATATCACTCCGCGAAGTTGTTTAAGGAATTTACGCCAATTAATAACGGGAAAAGTAAAGTGGGGAAGAGAGAAATGGATAATAAAAAAACTCCCCTGTGAAAGGGGAGTTTTCGTACGTTCTTATTTTTGAACGTTTGCTGCTTGTGGTCCGCGTTGTCCTTCTTCGATTTCGAAAGTTACAACCTGACCTTCTTCAAGAGATTTGAAACCTTCTTCTTGAATTGCAGAGAAGTGTACGAAGACGTCGTCTTGACCTTCTACCTCGATGAATCCAAAACCTTTTTCTGCGTTAAACCATTTTACTGTACCTTCAACCATGATACAAAAACCTCCTGCGTGGGAAATCCACATTGTATTACTATTCTTGCTCTTTTCAAGTTCCATCAAGACGACATCTTACGTAACATCTTCTCTTGCATGAATCTGATCGAACAACGAATAATTAACCTAAGTATAACAGATGGCCCAAAGGAATGAAAGCCCTATAAGAAAAAAGTTTTCCCAACTATTGGTGATTCTTATTCCTGCGGCTGGGTGAGGTATGCTTGGTTCATCAATGAAAATAGGGACCTTTCTACAATCGTATCTACCTCTGACTTTTGCACTTGTGCGAGGTCATAAAGAGGGCGTCCTTGCTCTAATAAATGCTCTACGACAAGATACCCAGTGTAATTGGCTTCTTTTTCATACCCGGATGCTCCCGTGCCCTTTGTAAAGGAATAGAGTGCCTCATAGTCGGTGCGGTGTAAGTGAGGTTGAATATTCATCATGACTCGATTCGGTTCACGGGTACATTTCTCCTCTTCCCAAGAAAGCGGAAAGTCGACCATTCCACTTTCTTCTAAGACTTCCTCTGCCGTATGGAGAGCCATTCCTTCTTGGAAAATCAATTGACCTAATGTTCGTGTATGGCTCGGGGCAAGCCCGGACTGGCAACAATGAACGACCCGGGTCAATTCTTGAATTAATCGTGTTCGGCTTGAAGACAGTTCAGCTGGAAAGCAAAGGGTATATTGGTGATTTTCTTCCATAATAAAGGGATCCGTTTCAAACGTTCCGACAAAAAACATGACGGTGACCCTGACAGGCGATGTACAATGAAGAATTTGTTTAATCGAATCTACGTAACCATTCACTTCTAAAGGACCGATATCAAAATATTGGAATTTATCATACACACGTTCATATTTATTCCACGCGTACTCAATCATCTCTTTGGCCAGTTGGCCCTGCTGGTATCCAGGCGGGGTATAAGGGAAAGCGTAGTGGTCTGTCCATAATTCATAGCGTTTGTGTTTAGGGGTTTGGGAGGCTTGGTCATAAAACGTAAGAAAAGAATCCAACATTTGTTTACATTTGACATCATCCATGATGATCCCTCCGTATGTTTAAGTTTGATTCAAAAATTCCAACCGTTTATTCCATACCGTATGAGCATCTTTTCCAATCCAAATTAAGTGACTGTCTGCATTGACCTCATAAATTTCACAGTCAGGTAAAGAAGATTTTAATAGAAGAGCATTTGAATAAGGAATGCTGCGATCTTTTGTCGAGTACATCCCTAGTACAGGTACTTTGACACGACTCATATCAGGAATGTCATGAGCGAGGTCTGTGATGAACCCTTTTCCTGATTGGGAAGTAGCGAGCATATCCATGATGAAACGACGATCATTTGGAGTGAGGCTGTCCAAATAATCCTCTGCATTTTCTGTGGTTAATTCCGCAACCAACGGTTTTATGGCAAGGTCAGGGAAAAACTTCAATAAAGTACGGAGGCTTCTCCATACCATTTTTTCCGCAGGTCCAAAGAGAAGGGTAGCCTTTCTTTTCGTAGCGTTATCCCATGGTGTGACAAGCGCTGCTTCAAGAAGAAGTCGTTTCACTCGGCTTGGGTGATTAGCAGCAAGCGCAATGCCAGTCGGACCGGCTGCAGATATACTAATGACCTGTACTTTTCCTATATCCAGGTGGTCAAGAACTTCGATGATTGTATCCGCAAAATCCTCCGGTGTTCTTCCTGTGGAGAGTTCCGTGTAATCATATCCAGGACGGGAAATGGTAAGTAACGAAAATCCCTCATAAATGAGGCTGCTATGCGATAAATCGGTATTCCTGGTTGAATGCCCGCCTCTCAATAACAAAACAGGAGGTCCGGATCCTTTATATGTAAACTCTACAATTCCCTTGGATGTATCGAGGAGTGTCGTTGTCAATGTAGGTTCATCCCTTTCTTTCTTTTTCCATATATTAAATATAAGCTATAATGAAAGAAAATGAAACATCAGATGATTCTGAAAAAGGAGGCAGAAACATGAGAATCGTGTCGATTTGCCCGAGCAATACTGAAATTGTCGCCTATCTTGGGCAAACGCAGCTGTTGGTTGGTGTCGATAATTATTCTGATTACCCTCAAGAAGTGGAGAAGCTTACTAAGGTGGGACCAGACTTGTCGATTGACATGGAAAAGGTGGCTGCATTGAAGCCCGATCTTGTACTGGCATCCTTGTCCGTACCTGGGATGGAGAAGAACATTGAAGGTTTAGATGAATACGAACTGCCCTATATTATATTGAATCCTAATTCATTATATGAGATTTCTGAAGATATTCGGAGAGTCGGAAGGGAGTTGGGAATGAGGGAGGAAGGAGAACAAAAAGCGGACGAATTTTTAGAGGATATTGATAAAATCAGGCAAAGTTCAAAAAATGTGAGTGAGAGACCTTCTCTTTATTGGGAATGGTGGCCCAAACCTGTTTTTACGCCGGGGAAATTAAATTGGTTAAACGAAATCAGTGAGCTCGCAGGTGGCAGGAACCTCTTTGAGGATCAACAGGTCGCCAGCTTTCAAACTGATTGGGAAGAAGTGAAAAGCCGCAATCCTGATCACATCTGTATGGTTTGGGTGGGAGTTAAGGAAGAAAAAATGAACCCTGATTTAGTTAAGAGTAGACAAGGATGGTCGGAGATTCATGCTGTGAAGAATAATCAAATTCACGTACTTGAAGAATCTTTGTTCTGCCGTCCTAGCCCTCGGTTACTTAAAGGCCTGCGTAAAATTCAAAAGGTAATGGAACAGAAATAAAAGGCAGTGCTGATGCATGCCTTTTAATGGATTTTTCGATTATGTTTGGGGACTGCAAGCTCTTTGAAATTTTCGGCAAGGTCATGGAGTTGCTTGTTTAGAAGTTCCCCTTCCATTGGTAGACCATGGCCCGTAATGACAACAGATGGTTGAAGAGAAGCTAGTTCCTTAACTGATGCTTCAGCATCTTCCCAATTATGAGTGAAATACGCCGGAGGTCCATGGATATGCTGATGTTGAATGAAGACGGCCGTACTGGATTCTTGTTTAACTGTAATGAAAGCATCTCCGGCAATTAGCGCCCGGTCTTTTTCACGAAATAAGGAGATGTGACCTGGAGTATGTCCGGGTGTATGGATCATCTTCCAATCCTCTAAGAACGGGATAGAGCCGTCTGTTGGAAGGGGATGGATATATTTACTTAAGTCTGCCTGATGGGTTGGAAAGAAAGGGGATAAAAGTGAAAATAAACCACCACCAACGGTTGGGTCACCACCAGGATAATCTCTTTTACCTGTGACATAATCCATTTCCATCGGGTGAATATAAATTGGGATTTTCCATTCTTCAGCGAGTTGTTTAGCCGATCCCACATGATCGAAATGACCATGAGTGAGGATGATGGCTTTTGGTTTATTCGTGCCAAACCTTTTTTCAGCTGCTTCCATAATCCGTTTGCTATAATGCTTAACCCCACAGTCCACTAAAACCCAATCTTCTGAACCTTCTTTACCGATAAAAATTACGTTAACAATCAATGTTCGGTAAAAGGCGATATCATCCAACATTTGTTCAGCCTCTGCGTGTTCCATATGAAGCTTTTCATTTGATGAATCATTGTTTCCGATTTTATCCATGCCTTCCACCTCTTTATCAAGTTATAATTGTCCTTAGTTTAAGTCATGGAGAGGGAAATATTCATTTGATCTTTCGTTTTTAATCATTACTTATACAATGAAAAAGCTTGTAGAGATCAAAGATACTCTCTACAAGCTTTTACTATGCGTGAAATTATTTTCGTCCGCTTTTTCAATGGATCTGAGATTTACCTCTTTAGGTGTTAACGTCTTTCCGGTAATTCCAAATAGAATAGTAAGCAACGGGCTGATTAGGCAGAAAAACGCAAAGGGGAGGTATTCTAAGACCGGTACACCAAGGACACCTGAAAGGAATACACCACATACACTCCAAGGTACAAGTGGGTTGATAACAGTACCGGCGTCTTCTAAAGTACGCGATAAGTTTTTCTTTGCCAGCCCAGCTTTTTCATAAATATCCTGATAAGCTTCACCTGTAAGCAGGATAGACAAGTATTGTTCACCTATTGTGATATTAATTCCAATGGCTGTGAAGGCTGTCGATAGGATAGCGGCTCTGGCCGATTTCAATGAATCCTGTACACGTGTTAAAATAGCAGGAATGACGCCTGTTACAAAGAATAGTCCACCTAAAGCAAGAGCTAGAATGACAAGGGAAACAGTGAATAACATGCCATTCATCCCTCCGCGAGTTAACAATTCATTAACGACTTCACTTTCCGTGTTCCCCTGGAACCCATCAAACCATATTCCAAAAAGAGTGCCCCAGCCAAGTACGCCACGGAAACCGGCAATCAGGGTGGCTGTGATGCTGCTGATCGCAAGAGAAAGGAATGCCGGCCGTTTCGTTACTGTCATAGCTATAAGTACAGCTAATGGGATCCAGGAAGTCCAGTGTATTAATCCCGAGGCGTTTAAACCAGACTGGAAGTTTTCCAATTGTTCTACGTTTGCAGTCCCATTCGGAGATAAAATCATGAATAAAATAAATGTGATAATAAAAGCGGGAATTGTTGTCCATGACATGTTTTTGATATGGTCGAACAAGTCTACTTTAACCACTGTTGACGCCAGGTTTGTCGTATCAGATAGAGGGGACATTTTATCACCGAAAAAGGCTCCTGATACGATAGCCCCTGCCGCCATTGCTAAAGAGACATCCATGGATTGAGCGACTCCAATGAACGCTACACCAACGGTTGCTGCTGTTGTGAAAGAACTGCCTAATGCTACTCCAACAATGGCTGTTACAGCAAAAATGATGGCAAGTAACCAAGGTCCCCCTGCTAATAGGAAACCGGCATTCATTAAGGCGGGAATGGTTCCACTAGCCATCCAACTTGCAATGAGTACACCGATAACAAAAAATAAAAGGACAGCTCCCATCCCAGTTTGTGCGCCCTGGGTCATACCGAATTGCAAGTTTTTAAACGTCATCTTTTTCATGTAGCCATAAGCGATCATAATAAGAATGCCAATGAGAATTGGAATATGAGGTACCGTTTGAATCTCGATGATGAAATAACTGATGATTCCTATCGTTACAAGTAAAAGTAAAGTTGATTCAATGATGCCTGGTAGTTTTTTCGGCTGCAAATGAAGCATATGATCTCCCCCTTTATAATAACTCCCTATAATTTCAGCGTTAATGACAAATAAAAGCCCCGTCCCTGGAGAACAGGGACGAAGCTTTCACTCCGCGGTACCACCCTTGTTGGTAATTTCAATTACCCACTTCATTGGTGTATCACATAGACACGAATTCTGTAATTCAATGAAAGGAGGACCCAAGTTTACACCAGCCACTTGGTCTCTTTGACTGTCCTCGAATCATCTACTTCGGAATTCATGATACGATCTATTCTTTTTTGCTTGAACGCTTTTGTGTGATGAAGTAATTTGAGTTAATAATAATAGAAATAAGAAGGTTTGTCAATGAGATTATTCATATGATTTCCTTCCAAACCATTCCTGCTTTGTGTATAATGGTGGAAATTTAAAGATACAGGAGGGGGAAGAATGGAGACTCAAGCCATCCATCCAACGTCTTCTTCGACGCGATTACATATGGTGAGGAGAGGGATGATTGCCGGACTTCCCATCATGCTTGGTTATTTACCAATTGCATTAACCTACGGGGTCTTAGCTAGTCGTACAGGCATGACGAACCTTGAGCTTACCTTAATGAGTATCCTTGTTTTCGCTGGAGCTGCTCAGTTTCTAGCGGTAGGAATGATGGCCACAGGGACCGGGATAATAGAAATCATTATTGCTACATTTGTCCTTAATTTCCGGCATTTTGTAATGAGCTTCTCATTTGTTAACAGCCTAAAAGGGATTGCGCGAAGGGCGAAAATCCCCTTAACGTTAGGTTTGACAGACGAAACCTTTACGATGTCTGCGCTGTATAAAGAAGAGGCCAATGAAAGGCACGGCAGCTTTTTTTATGCTTCCTTAATACTCAGTGCTTATTTGTCATGGGTGGGAGGCTCTTTTGTAGGTGGGGTTCTTGGGGATGTTATGCCGGCTAGGTTAAGTGACAGCATGGGAGTAGCCCTTTATGCTATGTTTATTGGATTATTAATTCCATCAGTGAAAAGGGATTATAAGATTGCCGCTATAGCTGTATTAGCAATGTTAATCAACTTTGTATGCCAGCTATGGGGAATGAGTCAAGGTTGGGCGATTGTTGTTGGTACGGTTCTTGGAGGAGCTTGTGGAATTTGGCTGCTTGGTGAAGAGGAGGGTGAAAAATGTTGATTTGGATGATCATTGGTATGGCAGTTGTAACGGCTGTGCCCAGATTTTTACCTGTCATGATCGTGGATTTTATCACTTTTCCTAAATGGATGGACCGCTGGTTGAATGCCATACCTTATGCTGCCCTGGGGGCATTGATTTTTCCTGGAATTATGTCAGTGAAGCCTGAGGCTCCCCAGATTGGCGTTATCGCAGGCTTAGTGGGGATATTGCTGGCGTGGTTGAATATACACATTATTTTTGTTGTGATAGGTTCGATTGCTTCAGTATTCTTGCTGACTTTATAATCACATCTGCCTAGGAGGTGCATATCGTATAGGGATACTTCCGAGAAAGGAATTGATCGTTATGCATCGACAATTTGGATTTCCTTTCGGGCAGGTTTTTGGGGGCCCCGGACCTAATCAGGGGGGACCATCAGGCCCGAGTCAGCCACCACAAGGGCCACCTCCTGGCCCACCATTTGGAGGGGGGCCAGGCCAGCCGCCATTTGGAGGCGGTGGTGGTATTCAACTTCCTCCACCTCCAGAAAGTACTCCGAGCGCACAAGGTGCTTCGCTCTTTGCTGTTGACCCCGGTTCGTTGTATGGGTGCTTGTATCGTTACACCTGGATGAGACTTGTGAACGGACGCGCATTCTGGTTCTACCCGGTATTCATAGGGCGTACTTCTGTGGCGGGATACCGCTGGCAGCGCCGTCGGCGTCGTTGGGTGTACACAGGTTTTGATACTCGGCAGATTGCCAGTTTTCAATGTGTATAAATATCAAATAAAAGATGATGCGTCCTGTAGCATCATCTTTTTGTTACAATAATAATAAATAGAGGAAGAAGGGACGATCCAAATGCCTCCAGTAAGACCTGCTCGTTTTGAAGATGCTGAAACTATTGCGGAAATCCACGTGAATAGTTGGAAATCAACCTACGAAGACCTGATTGATGAACAAGACTTAAGCAATACGACCCTGGAACATCGTATTGCTCTTTGGGAAACTGTATTAAAAACACCACTTAATGGTCAGATTGCTTTTGTCATTGAAAATGGTGAAGGGGATGTGGTCGGTTTTGTTTCTGGTGGGAAAGAACGAACCAAAAATTACGGCTATGACGGCGAAATATACGCCATATATTTACTTGATGAGTACCAGGGGAAAGGCTATGGAAAAGAGATGCTCAAAGTTTTTTCCGAAGGAATGGTAGCAGCAGGTTATAAATCTTTACTTGTCTGGGTGTTGACCCACAACCCATCCAGTCAATTTTACATAAAATATGGGGCTGATCCGATAGAAGCTGAAAAAGTAACGATCGGGCAGGGCACGTACGAAGAAACAGCTTATGGGTGGAATGACTTAAGGAAATTGACAGAGCGTCTCAGGGACGAGTCAGAAAAGAAGCCGCCTTCTAAATAATCAATATAAAAAGCCTGCCGGGATTCCCGGCAGGCTTTTACTCTTTTTTATAAGGTTCTATGTGGATATGGGCATATCCGATATTTTTTTCTTTTTCTAATCGCTCTTCTACTTCATCTGTAATGTTATGACCTTCCTGGACTGTAATATTGGGATTTACGTGAATAGTGGCTTCTACAAGGGTTTTATTTCCCTGCAATCTTGCTTTCACATCTTTCACTGCCCACACATCAGGATGGTCTGAAATAGATTTGCGAATATGCTCAATTTCACCTTCATCGTACCCATCTGTCAGGCTGTGGGTGGCATCAACAAAAATATCCCAGGCTGTTTTACAAATAATGAATCCTACCACCAATCCCGCTAAGGGATCGAGCCAAAAAAGACCGAACTGGGATCCGAATATTCCAATACTTGCTCCGATACTCACTAATGCGTCAGATCGATTATCTTGAGCTGCAGCATATAAGGCACCGCTGTCCACTTTTCTTGATAACTTTAAATTGTATCGATAGACACCATACATAATGAAGGCCGCTCCTAAAGCGGTCCAGGCTGTCAGCATTGCTGGTTCGCTCGCTCTTTGATAAATGATGTCCAGTACAGTACCGATGATGACCTCTATCCCAACGGTCATCATAATAAACGCTGCGATTAAAGAGGCGATGGTTTCAGCACGAAAGTGCCCATAATGGTGGTCTTCATCTGGAGGCTTTCTGGAAATTTTTAAACCAATCAGAACAGCAATGGAGGCAATAACGTCTGTCGTGTTATTCAATCCGTCTGCTCTTAAGGCCTCGGAGTTCCCTAGGGAGGCAATGATTAATTTAGTCGTTGCAAGGACGAGATACGCGATAATACTGACCCAGGCGCCACGCTCCCCCTTTTTTAAGTTGGCATACTCATTCATGATACGTACCTCCAGAAACATCGAATAAAAGCTTGATATAGCTTACCAAATGGAGCTTCTGTGAGTCTAGAGAAAAAAAGCTTTCCATGTTCATGTTAATTGGCTTTGTGCAACATAACCTCATTTAAACTATTATGGTGACTTTATGGTTCTTTTATAAAATGTCTTGAATTTAAGAATCTCTAGTTTGGATTTTATTTTGTCCGGGTATATATGGATGAATCCAACCGTTATTAGGCAAGTGTAAGCATGGATTCAAAAATGTCAAAAAGGAGAGATTCCTATGGCAAACGTAAAATTAGCCATCATTTATTACAGCTCCACGGGTACGAACTATAAAATGGCTCAGTGGGCAGAAGATGCAGCTAAACAAGAAGGAGCGGATGTCAAAGTCCTTCGTGTCCCTGAATTAGCCCCGATGGAAGCCATTGAACAAAATCCTGCCTGGAAGGAACATTATTCAGCTACAAAGGACATTGTTCCAGAAGCAAAGGTTGAGGATCTTGACTGGGCTGATGCAATTATCTTCAGTGTGCCAACACGTTTTGGCAATGTACCTGGCCAAGTGAAACAATTTATGGACCAGGCTGGTGGTCTTTGGTTTCAAGGAAAACTTGTGAACAAAGTAGTCAGTGCTATGACTTCCGCTCAAAACCCACACGGGGGACAGGAAGCGACATTATTGAATCTTTATACAACTATGTTCCACTGGGGGGCTATTATAGCTGCTCCTGGGTATACAGGTGATGCTATTTTCGCTTCTGGAGGAAATCCTTATGGTACAAGCGTAAGCGTAGATGGAGAAGGAAATATGAAGGAAGAAATTGAAGGCGGCGTACGCCATCAAGTGAAACGCACGTTGGATGTCGCAAGTAAATTTATTAAAGTATAGAAACTCGAGACGGAAAGAGGGTGAAGCCGTAAAGGTTCATCCTCTTTTTAATCGTTTAGGAAACTGAAATGTTTAGTTGGGAATTACTTTTTATGGTGTGTCACTTGGCGTTAGCCTTTGAGGTCCTAAGTGATGCCTTAAAAAGATTCTGTTTTAAAAATAAGCGGTCTTTCTCCTTAATTTGACATAGCTGAAGTTGAAAATCTGTTTTTTTTCGAGTGATGCATGTTTATGTTGGTATTCTTTTAGGATTTACTTCCTATTTTTGAAGAAAAAATAATTATAAATTCCTCTACCAATAGGGTTTATAAGGTTTAAAATTTTGAGAAGTGGGAAACATAATACTAAATATTCAGAAAACTTGTTGCGAAAATCTATTATATCCTGCATAATGAAAAAAAGCATGAAGGGGGTATTCTCATGAGAAAGCAAAAGATCGATTATGTTATCCGTCGTCACCCCAAGTATAAAGGCAAAGAGATTACGGCAAAGAGAGAATTGTCCTTTGGAATACAGTTAGCCTCACGTCTGCTTTTGGATCAATTAAGTTATCAATTTAATAAAGAACGCTTAGATAAGGAAATCAATCAGGCGATTGATAACGATGACCGTGAAGCATTTGAACGCTTGAGTTATCAATACCAACCCTTTACATGGGAATAGAATAAAACCGCTGCTGATGCAGCGGTTTTTTGTTTATCCTTGAACAGAAACTGATCCAATCCAAATTATAAAAGGAGACGGTGATATTTTTTAAAAAAATCCATTCGTTCCGGCTGAGGAATTTTCTGTAGAGAATACGCATGTGAATGAGTTAGACCATAGAAAAACATGGGCTTAAAACATGGGATATACAACTTCTTCCTGTGAATGTTATAGTAAGTGTAACATCAAAGACTAGGAAGGTAATAACATTGAAAATCATATGGGTCATTACATTATTAAGTGTAAGTTTGACAGCTTGTTCTATAGGTCAATTGAATTCCGATGAGGAAACAAATGAAGAGGTTCCTGCTTCTTCTACACAACAGGAGCAACCTGAAAAAACGAATGAAAATCAAGATTCTACTAAATCAGAAGATGATTCAAGTGAAAAAGGAAAGGGAAACCAGGCGGAAGATAAGGTGCTTGAGGATGGTATTGTAGAAGTAGGAGATCCGGCAAGCAATCAAGTGGTGGTTAACAAACATCGGAAGCTGCCTTCTGATTATGTTCCTGCTGATCTGACAGTTCCGGACGTACCGTTCTCATTTTCAGAAGACCATCCAAAAAAACAAATGAGAGAAGAAGCAGCCAGGGCATTGGAAGAACTTTTTGATGCTGCTAAAGAAGATGGGATTGATTTTGCCGCCGCTTCAGGATATCGTTCTTTTGACCGTCAAAAAGACATCTATGAAAGATATATAGAAATCTATGGAAAAGAGAAAACTGATACGTTTTCAGCACCGCCAGGCACAAGTGAACATCAGACTGGATTAGCGATGGATGTTACTTCTGCCCAGGTTGCCTTTAAGCTGGAACAGTCATTTGGTGAGACGGATGCAGGCGAATGGCTTGCTGACCATGCCCATGAGTATGGATTCATCATTAGATATAAAGAGGGTACTGAGGACATTACCGGTTATATGTATGAACCTTGGCACCTACGCTATGTGGGCAATGAAATCTCCAGTGATGTTCATTACCAAGCCGTTACGCTTGAAGAGTTCTTTGGGTTTCATCCGGCGTCTGAATAAATGAAAAAGCCATTTCTCCTTGGGAAGAGAAATGGCTTTTTTAATAACAGATCCCTATTCGATGATAAAGAAACTCGCCTTGTAAAAGCTCCTTGTAGGCAAAGGATGCGGTATCATCAACCGTAATCTTTTCCCACCTTCCGGCAACTGCTCGCGTTCGAAGCGAACACGTCCTCTTTGGATCCATCCGGAAAATACGTGGGACAGATTATGATCCAGTCTAGATTACTCTTTAGTAAAGTTTCATATACTTTTACATGTTCTTTAATTGCAAATGTTTTTTTCGCTTCGATTCTTTGGTCTCAAAACGGTATTCTCCCTCTTCGTATCTGCTGTTCAGGAGTCCTGCTGTTCCAATCGTAACCATCCTTTTCTCGTTCCGGTTGTAGTCATTGTTTTGATGATTAAATATATCCCTCTGAATAATGTGTCGGTTGTACCTAGTGCGCTTATGACTGAATCACAGCCTTCTACCGTTTTCTTTCACATCTTCTATTTTTACATCATCGATCACTAGTTCCGCTCCAGGAATCTTTTCTATGGCATCTTGCTTATCTCGGACCAGTGCTTTAACTTTACACTCGTCTTTCAAAAAAAGTTAAGCCTTTCGGCTCCTACTCTACCTGTTCCACCGAATACAGCTACTTGCATCATGCTTACCACCTCTTTTAAGTAAATGTTCCATCGTTATGGGGGCTTGTCTGTGTTCAAATGAATATAGTATGGAGGAATGATGATGAAAAAAAAGCCTGTTTGGAGCTGGATGCTTTATGACTTTGGAAATTCGGCATTTGCTACGACTATCATGGCAGCGGTTTTACCTGTATTCTATTATGATGTAGCGGCTAAAGGAGTTCAGGAATCCTTAGCGGCTAGTTATTGGGGATATTCCCAATCGCTTGCCGTTTTAGTCGTGGCCATTCTCGCCCCGATCCTTGGAGCCATTAGTGACTACTCAGCTGCCAAAAAACGTTTCCTCATGTTTTTTGCTTATATGGGCATGTTGGCAACCGTTTTGCTCGCTTTTGTTGGTGAGGGAGATTATATTTTTGCATCCGCGTTATTAATCATCGGTACAATTGGATTCTCAAGTGCAAACGTATTTTACGATGCCTTTCTACCTGAACTAGCCAATGAAAAGGAGATCGATCGTGTATCGGCAGCCGGCTTCACGTTAGGGTATGTCGGTGGTGGAATTCTTCTAGCGGTTAATTTGCTCATGATTTTGAAATACGAGTGGTTCGGATTGCCAAACACGCTGGCTGGAACGAAACTTGCATTTGTATCTGTGGGCGTTTGGTGGTTCGTTTTTTCACTGCCGCTAGTAAAAAATATGGTGGAAGAAAAGAAAAGTCAGCCCAAACGTGAACGTTCTTATGCGTCTATTGGTTTTCAAAGACTTGGTCGTACTTGGAAAGAGCTGAGACATTTCAAACAATTATTGATCTTTTTGCTAGCGTTCTGGCTGTATAATGATGGAATTTCTACAATTATTAAGATGGCAACGATTTATGGCAGGGATATTGGTATTGACAGTACTTCCTTAATTACTGCCTTACTTATCACACAGATTGTCGGTATCCCGTGTACATTCTTCTTTGGATGGTTAGCAGGCAAAATAACAGCCAAACGTGCCCTTATCTTTTCTTTGTTTATGTACCTAGCTATCGTAGTTCTTGGGTATTTTATGACATCTGCGCTCCACTTTTACCTGTTGGCGGTTTGTGTCGGATTTGTTCAAGGGGGATCTCAGTCATTAAGCCGTTCTATTTTTGGACGGATGGTTCCTGGGGACCGTCATGCAGAGTTTTTTGGCTTTTATGGGATTTCTTCCAAGTTTGCTGCCATTTTCGGACCCTTTGTTTTTGCATTGGTAGGTCAATTGACAGGATCAAGTCGCCTTGGAATACTATCTCTTGTCGTTTTCTTTGGTGCAGGCATTTTTCTTTTATATAGACTTGATATTGACAAAGGTATTGAGCAAGCGAATAATCATACAAAAGTGGAAGATCAGCCTATCGTTCGTAGTTAACCCGTTAAACGATAGGGCTGCTGTATTGATTCCTCAATGATGTTTCAAGGGGTTCACCTGTATCATAGGAGATATTAGCTACATCTTTTTGAATTTCGGATAATAGAGAAATGTCACTGCTTTCCCAATAGTCAAAGGTATTTTGGAACAGGGTCCGGCCTTCGTCTATTGCGAACTCATATAAATCAAGAAAGGATTCATTCCTCTTCTCAAACGTGGCTGGGTGATTCCACTCCAATCTATCCTCATTAAGAAAATCCCGATGTTCAACTATCGGCTGATGAGAAAAAGGAGAAACGAGAGAGTGAAACCAAACATTTTTCCATTTCCAGGGGTCATAAAGCACTCTTTGTGCTGCTTGCATGTGTAAGAACGAATGATAGATGTCTTTTGTTTTATATTTTTCATGGATAGTGGGAAAGTGCACACGGAGTAGTGATTCTAAAAGAGAGGTAATAGGGACGATTTCTTTGCCGATTTTGATTTCTTTATGAACAGGTGTTTTCCATGAATGTTGATTTCGTTCGCGCTTCAGAAGGATTGTATCAATGATTACTTCCAGTTCCTGATGTTTATGAGCTACATAACCTGCGTGGTAATGAATGTACGGATGGGTATGGCGGTCTAGGATATGATGACTTAGGAACCCTAAAATGTAGGCTTGCAGCGTGTTTTTTGCTGTTTTCCCCCGTTCAATCATATCTAAAAGGAAAGGCCCGCATTTTTCTGTATGCAGGATCCTCCCGATCTCTGGTACTTTCTTGTTTGGAAGAAAAGGCAGAAAGTTATGGTAAAAAAACGGGTCCGGCCCTTGGGCACCCATGTGTAAAACAGTAGAAGACGTTTTTAAGATATCCTCTCTGCCAAGATCTTCACAAAGCTGATCTGCGAAAAGGATATGGGTCCATGTGTTGGGCATGTTAGATCCTCCTATTAGCAAAGGGACGTGCTCCTCTAAACCTTTTATATTAGGGGGGTATGCAAAAAAAAGAGCCTTCCCAAGGCTCTTTTCACCACTTTATACCCACTTGAGAGATCAAGCAACGGGGGGACAATATGTACCCTTGCTTGATAAATTTATTATACATAAATATCTGAAAAATGTAAATAATCTGATTAATATCCAATGAGAAATTTGTCAAAAAGAGCTGGATTCTGGTGATTGTTCAAAAGATTCTTGATACAATGAAAAGGCATGCAATGACTTGAGCAAAGGGAGGATATTCATGGATTATCGCATGGAGAAAGATACCATAGGAGAAATTAAAGTACCGAGCGAAAAATTTTGGGGAGCTCAAACACAAAGGAGTAAGCAGAACTTCCCGATCGGTGATGAAAAAATGCCGAAGGAAGTAGTTAAAGGTTTTGCTATTTTGAAAAAGAGCGCAGCCAAAGCGAATGCCGCATTAGGTTTACTGGAAGAGGAAAAAGCGAAGGCTATCGCATATGCTGCGGATCAAATTATTGCTGGTGAACTTGAAGAACATTTTCCACTTGTAGTCTGGCAGACAGGAAGCGGTACACAATCCAATATGAACGTCAATGAAGTGATTGCCTATGTAGGTACACAATGGCTGAACGAGCAGGGCAGTGAAACACAGCTGCACCCGAATGATGATGTGAATAAATCACAAAGTTCGAATGATACTTATCCGACAGCCATGCATATTGCGTCTGTACAAAAAATGGAGGATGTTGTACTACCTGCTTTGACTCAATTCAAGCATACATTACAAGAAAAAATGGAAGCGTTTAACGACATTGTGAAAATTGGTCGTACGCATCTCCAGGATGCTACACCACTAACACTAGGACAAGAAATCAGTGGTTGGCACCGGATGCTGGAAAAAACAGAAAAAATGCTTATTGAAAGCACAGAATATGTAAAGGAACTGGCTATCGGCGGAACAGCTGTGGGTACAGGTCTTAATGCTCATGAAGATTTTTCAGAACAAGTGGTGGCCCAAATCAATGAGGCAACTGGAAAGGGATTTGTGTCCGCACCGAATAAATTTCATGCCCTTACCTCCCATGATGAGCTTGTTCACACACATGGGGCTTTAAAAGCACTAGCTGCTGATCTAATGAAAATTGCAAATGACGTTCGTTGGCTTGCCAGCGGGCCTCGTTGTGGCATTGGAGAAATTACGATCCCAGCGAATGAACCAGGAAGTTCAATCATGCCTGGTAAAGTTAATCCTACCCAAAGTGAAGCTGTAACTATGGTCGCAGCACAGGTAATGGGAAATGATGCAACGATTGGATTTGCTGCCAGTCAAGGAAATTTTGAACTAAATGTATTTAAACCGGTTATTGCTTATAATTTCTTGCAATCTGCTCAGCTCCTTGCAGACAGCATAATTTCATTTGATGAGCGTTGCGTGAGTGGGCTTGAGCCGAACCATGAACAAATTGAAAAATACTTACGCGATTCGCTTATGCTTGTAACTGCTCTTAACCCTCATATTGGTTATGAAAATGCTGCGAAAATTGCCAAAACAGCTTTCGAAAAAGATCAGACATTAAAAGAAACGGCTGTAGAACTTGGGATTCTAACGAGTGAACAGTTTGAGGAATATGTGGATCCGAAAGCAATGACAAAGCCAAACGCCAAATAATTTATCCTGTTGTTAGCCATGACCTCATCACCCTTAAAAATCACCAGTAATTACCACCTGTTTTTTTGACATAAAAAAAACAAGACCGACCCATACTACGATTACACAGGACAGGAGGTGAGACACATGGCTAACAACAACAGTTCAAATGAGTTGGTTGTACCTGGTGTACAACAAGCTCTAGACCAAATGAAGTATGAAATCGCACAAGAATTTGGTGTACAACTTGGCGCTGACTCTACATCCCGTGCTAACGGTTCTGTAGGTGGTGAAATCACTAAGCGTCTTGTCCAAATGGCTGAGCAACAGTTCGGCGGACAACAATTCAAATAAAATACTTGTGACGAAGGAGGAAGGGTGCGCCCTTCCTCTTTATTTTTAGAAGTATGACTATCATACATTCTAAAAAATGATCCAGTCGTTTTGAAAGAAGTGGAGAGAGCTATGCAGGAGTGCGGTGTATGTAATGGATGGGCACCTTCTGAAAGAACTTGTCCGAAGTGTGAAGGGGTTATGAGAGACCAGGGACGTGTGACTGATTTTTTGGATGATTATAGCCCTTATCTGGATCAGAAATATACGGATTTAGTGGACGGGGACTTCGACTCGTCTTTAAATGAGGAATGTGTCCATCTATTTATTTGTGAGGATTGTGGTTTGAATGATATTCAGGCCACATAAAAAAACGCAGCTTTTATGCTGCGTTTTTTTTTTGGGAAATGATGAAATAATTTAATCGTAAACCCTTGTGCTTAAGTTCTAGCGAATGCGAAGCTCTGTATCTTTATCGAAGAAGTGAACTTTGTTCATATCAATCGCAAGGGTAATTTGATCTCCCCCATTAATATCGGATCGGGAGTCTACACGTGCAATAAATTCCTGGTCATTCAGCTTAGAGTATAGGTAAGATTCAGAGCCCATTAGCTCAGCCACTTCTATGTCTGCTGTAATTTTTTTGTCTTGATTGGCGTCTATAAAGACAGGCTCATCATGCATATCTTCTGGTCTCACTCCAAGGATGATATCTTTACCTACATAGTTCTGTTCACGAAGAGGTTTCATTTTACCTTCTGGCACAGCAATTTTAATATCTCCGAGTTCTACATATCCATCCGTAAGTTTACCGTTCAGGAAGTTCATGGCTGGAGATCCGATAAAGCCGCCAACAAAAACATTTTCTGGTTTGTCATAAACTTCTTTTGGAGCCCCTACTTGCTGAATGATCCCGTCTTTCATAACGACAAGTCGTGTAGCCATTGTCATCGCTTCTGTCTGGTCGTGGGTGACATAAATGGTTGTTGTTTGCAATCGTTGGTGTAGTTTCTGGATTTCCGCCCGCATCTGTACACGCAATTTAGCATCAAGGTTAGAGAGGGGTTCATCCATCAAGAACACTTTAGCATCTCGGACAATGGCACGGCCAAGGGCCACACGCTGTCTTTGACCTCCTGACAATGCTTTCGGTTTACGGTCAAGTAAAGCTTCAAGGCCAAGAATTTGAGCCGCATTGTTTACCCGTTCTTCAATTTCTTTCTTGTCCATTTTGCGTAGTTTAAGACCAAAAGCCATGTTATCATACACATTCATGTGCGGATACAAAGCATAGTTTTGGAAAACCATCGCAATATCACGGTCTTTTGGAGCTACATCATTCATGCGCTTTTCATCGATCATGAAATCGCCGCCAGTAATTTCTTCAAGACCAGCAATCATTCGAAGGGTTGTCGATTTACCACAACCGGACGGACCGACAAATACGATAAATTCTTTATCATTAATGTGTAAGTTAAAATCATCTACGGCTTTAACATTCTTATCATATACTTTATCAATATGGTTCAGCTTCAGTTCTGCCATTTTTAATAATCCCCCTATGTCATGAAATCGCTTTCTTTGTTGGTTATAGTGTAACGAAGTTTCTGAAAGCGGTAAATGGACAAAGTGCACAAACCTCCCTGTTGAGGTTTGTGCACTTTTTGTGAGGTCAGTAGTCCATGTGCAATAAGGCTAAAAAAGTTACAATTGCTCCATCAAATTGCTTTATATTTATACCCGTCTTGTCAATGAATTTGTCCACACGATATTGCAGGCTGTTTCTGTGCATATAAAGTTTTTTTGATGCTAGGGTTGTGTTGGATCCGGATTCGAGAAACACTCGGATCGTTTGGAGTAATTCTTTTTCGTCTTCAATTTCTTTGAAAACGGCCCTCCGAATATGTTCCCATTGTTCTTTTGGTAATGCCTCCAAGTACAAGAAAGGGATGATATCCTTATAAGTAAGGACTGAACCTAATTTATGCTTCTTGGCGATTTCCGCCCCATGTTCAGACCAAGTTAATATGGAAGAAGCTTGGTCCAAATCGGAAGAAAATTCACTAATGAAAAAATGGATTTTTGTATAAAAATCACTCATGAGTACCTCTGGGATCCCTTCAAATTCCAAGATTTCCTGATCGTCCGAAAAAATTTCCTCTACCATGAAACCTTCTCGGTCAGAAGTCCATAATAGTGGCACTTCCTGTGGGAATAATGATTGAAAAGCCTCTTTTATAATCTCTTTTTCAGGACCTAAGTCTTCAATTGAAAAAAGAATAAACCTGTAAGCTGATGGCCATTCTGCCGCTTGTCGCTTTTTTTTATTACGTAGAAGTTGAGTCCATTGCTTTTCCCTATCCGTCAACATAGCCTCTTCTGGAGTGACAGGCTTAAGAAAAATGGAGAGTAAGTCAGTTGTTTCTTGATTCATTTCTTCTTTATTAATACCAATGACATCTGTATTTTCGGTTTCAAACCATTGGTATTCCACATTTTCCTTTTGTTCAAGTTTGTTTGTAATTAGAGAGGGAAATAAACATTTTAGTTGGTTTTTGTCAGGCATGAATCTCTTCCTTTTTGGTTGGATATTTACTATTTATAGTAATACAATGGGTAAAATTCGCAAAGCTTTGATGGGGATAGAAGGTTGTACCAAGTAAAAGATAAAAGGAAGACGGATGGGAAACAACAAAACGTTTAAATAGAAGGACAAGTGCGATTCGTTCTTAAGATGATGGAAGAAGATAAAGACTGCAAAGATATCCGAATCCAACTGTTAGCCGTCGTTCGACAATGGAGCGTACGATTGGATATAGGATTTACAAAAATCAGAGTTTGCATCTGTGCTACTCATGAAGAAGGAGAATTGGCGGAAGACCTGATTAATGAGACTTACATTCGGAAATGATCCACTATTTAATGGTGAATCATTTTTTGTGGATCTTATCATTCAGCGCCTGCTTCTCGGTCTTAAGCCCAACCTCTCCGTGACCAAAAGCGTCACGGAGAGGTTGGGCTTAAGCTTGTCGAGAGTGAGTCAGGCGCTTACGCATTAGTTCTCCCGTCATTAATATTAATGGTTGTTTTCCTCTTCAGGTATCTCATGAGTTTCCCCTATTTGTTCATGACCACGTACTGGTTTGATCGTGCCCCCAGCCATGCCTTCATTAATCATTCTGTCGACATCTAATTCAAATTTTCCTTTCCCCTCTGGAGCTTTATGCTTCCTTTTAGCCATGTTGTGTCCACCTCCTTTTTTTCATTTTGCCCGTAAAATAGAAATCGATAAACGAACAGGGCATAACCTTGTCATGTGAATTGGCTTTTTACGGCCGATTAAATAATAAACTTTTCTTGCGGCCCTCTTTGACGAGATTTTTTTGAGGCTAGAAAATGATAAACATAGGAATCGGGGATTCCTTTTTTCGTAGAAAGCATCCAGCTCACCCATATCCCCCTCAACAATGCAGGAGGCTTAGCTAAAGCATAAGAGGGGTGGAGAAAGGTAGACGGTAGTTCGTTCTATTCGTGTTGGCACTCTCTAAAATTTTCGCTTATACTTGGTACACCATAATTAGAAAGAGGTTGTACCATGAATCCAATAATTCTTATTTTTCTAATGATTGGAATTGGCGCCCTTATAGGTGGGTTGACTAATTCATTAGCCATAAAAATGTTGTTCCGACCATATCGGGCCATTTATATAGGAAGGTTTCGTCTTCCGTTTACTCCAGGGTTAATCCCCAAACGACAAAAAGAACTGGCACAGCAATTGGGAAAGATGGTTGTAAATCATTTGCTGACACCTGAAGGGATTCGCCGTAAGCTGGCCCACCCAGCCTTCCAGGAACAAATGATATCTATGGCAAAAGATGAAGTTCATTCCTTGTTAAAAAAAGAAGAAACAGTGAAGGACGTCCTCGAGACCTTTCAAATGGAAGTGACAGCAACTACTATGAAACGCCATATAGCCGGGTGGGTAGAGGAACGTTATCGCATGATTATGGACGACTATCAGGATTATACCATTGAGGATCTCATGACTCAGGAAATGCTTGAAAAAGCAAATCGGGGTGTTGATCGTGCCGCTATCCATATTCAAGAGAGTATTGAAAATTACTTCCGTAGTTCTGAGGGGAAGGAAAAAGTAGCCTCTTTAATCGATCACTATTTAGACAATCAAGGATTTTTGGGTAATATGATTTCATCGTTTATGGGGGCTGAGGGACTTACGGAACGTATTTATCCACTTATCCTAAAATATATATCAGACCGTGAAATGGAGGAATGGCTCCAAACCATGCTTCATACCGAAAAGGATAAAGTGCTGCAAAAACGTGTCAAGTGGGTTGAAGCTCAATTAGGTCATGATAGGCTGGCGGCAAAGCTTGGTGATTTGGTTGCCAACGCATTACCTGTTGAAAAGTGGATGTCGAAGACAGTGGGAGAATGGACCCGCCCGTATCAAGAGAACATTCTTGAACACTTTGTACCGAGAGCTGTCCATCAGCTTAGTGACCTCTTATCATCGAAGGTAGAAAGTATGATGGCGAACATGCGACTGTCCGAAATTGTTCAGGAGGAAGTGGAAGCCTTCCAAGTCGAACGACTGGAAGATATGGTGTTAGGTATTTCCAGACGTGAATTCAAAATGATTACCTATCTCGGAGCCTTGCTCGGTGGTATGATCGGCTTACTGCAAGCAATTATTGTGCTATTTTTCGGATAATAGTCTATTCCTATACAGACTTTGGTGAGTTTGTTATAGTGGGATAGGAGTGCAAGAACGAAATCTTAGGAGGTTCTCAATTTTATGGCAAATCTATATGATTACGCGTATGATCTAGAAAAAGCAATCCGAAATAGTGAAGAATTTAACGGATTGAAAGAAGCATATGAAGCAGTGATGAACGACGAAGCTGCCAAAAAAATGTTCGATGATTTCCGTCAAACACAAATCACCCTTCAACAGAAACAAATGCAAGGCGAAGAAATTTCTGAAGAAGAAGTCGAAGAGGCACGCAAAGTTGTAGAATTAGTACAACAACACCCGCAGATTTCCAAGCTTATGGAAGAAGAGCAGCGTTTGAACACAGTCATTAATGATATCAGCCGCATTATCACTAAACCGCTTGAAGAACTTTATGGTAATCCGGAAGAACCACAACAATAAATGAGACGAGTAAAAAAAGAGCTGGGAAACCGGCTCTTTTTTATTTATACACTTGTCTGGATACCAATGAAATTAGGCCTACTTTGTCTTTTTTTGCAGGAACATTTAGTGTGTTTGTCGAAACATACACGACGAATAATATTTCCAAATGCAGGAGGATAATTATGAAGCATTTTATCATTGAGGAAAAGGGAAACATTGTTCATTTAAAAATAGCACGAGGTGAAAAGTACAATGCTTTAAATGCAGAGCTTTTAGAGGAATTTGCCGAGGCTGTTAAAGAAGTTAAGCGTTCCGAAGCTCAAGTTGTTGTTCTATCTGGGGCTGGTGAAGGGTTTTGCGCTGGTGGAGACTTGAGTATGATGAAAGAGTTCGCAGATCAAGACCATTACGAACAGGTTATGGATCATATTGAATCGATTGTGAAAAATATCTATATGATGCAGAAAATCGTTTTATCTGCATTGCACGGTCCTGTAGTTGGCTTAGGGTTAAGTATAGCGTTAGCTGCTGATTATGTTGTTGCTGAACCAGATGCGAAACTTTCCATGAATTTCATCGGAATTGGACTGGCCCCGGACGGTGGAGGACACTTTTGGCTCCAGGAACGACTTGGAACACACCAGGCCAAGCATTTTGCTTGGGAAGGACAGCAGATGCGAGCGAAAGAGGCCTATGATCATAAGTTGGTGGATATAGTTGTGAATGGATCTGCTCCCGAAGAGGCGGAACGGATTGCCGAAGAGTGGAGCAAACGTCCACTTAAATCAATGATCGCTACGAAAGAAATTTATCATCAATATGGGGTAGAAAAGCTGTCCCATTATTTGCAAAAGGAACGGGAAAGTCAATGGCTACTTCGACAAACAGAAGACCACAAGGAAGGTGTCGAAGCCTTCTTTGAAAAAAGAACACCAGAATTTAAAGGAAAATAAAGGAAAATGATAGGTGCATTTCTCTCCTTCCACACCACTCTATAAAGTCGCAGAGGAGGGTCCCTTATGGCTTGGAGGGAAAATGGTAGTATAATTGAATGTTTACCCTAAACCATAAGAAAAAGTCGCGCAGACCATGCGCGACTTTTGTTTTGGAATGTACGTGCAGCTGTGGTTACCTGTGAAACAATACTAGATGCCCCTCAGGCGCCACGCAACGGTGCGTGTGATCGCTGAACCCCTTTTCTGCTAATTTTTCAGCCCCTATTTTTTTAGCTTGATCATCACTTTCTGCCTGAAATGATTCGTCAAGTACATTGCTGCCGTCTTTTTCGAATACAGTTAAATAGTAGGTTTTCATTGCTGTGCCTCCTTGAGTGAATAGGTATTCATTAATTACTTTTGTCATCGACTGCCGAAATTCCTGCCCATATCAATATTTTTATTTCCGTAGTTTCCTCAAGGGGGTACTAGGCTGCTATTACAAAGCTAAAAAAAATACTTTGGAAAAAGGAATGTGAGAAAGATGAAACGAATGTAGTGTCCGTCACGTACAGTATGATGAAAAGGAGGAGAAGTCATGACTTTACGACTAGAAAAAGTCACAAAAAAGTTTGGGTCATTTACAGCTGTTAATGAGTTGTCTTTGGAGATCCCTGAAAAGCAGATTTTTGGATTTCTCGGAGCTAACGGAGCAGGAAAGACAACGACCTTTCGCATGATCCTTGGTTTGCTCGATCAAACGGAAGGGGAAATTTCCTGGAATAATGGAGAGATTGGTTATGATCAAAGCCATCTCATTGGTTATCTACCTGAGGAAAGAGGCCTTTATCCAAAGTTGAAAGTACAGGAGCAGTTGATCTATTTAGGGAAGTTGCGTGGGATGAAAAAAACTGATGCATTGAAAGAGATAGACGCATGGCTGGAACGTTTTAAAGTGCCAGAATACAAGAATAAAAAAGTGGAAGAGCTCTCCAAGGGGAATCAGCAAAAAATACAGTTCATTTCTGCCGTTCTACATAAACCCAAATTGTTAATTCTTGATGAGCCTTTTTCCGGGCTTGACCCTGTGAATGTAGAGATGCTTAAGAAAGCTGTCGTCGATTTAAAAGAGGCTGGGACATCTATCGTATTCTCTTCCCACAGAATGGAACATGTAGAGGAGCTTTGTGAAAGCTTATGCATTCTTCACCACGGTTCACCGGTGGTCCACGGGAAGTTAAAAGAGATCAAGAAATCATATGGGAAGAAGAATATCCGTGTCCTTGCAGACTTTGACACCACTTTTTTGGAGAAAATTTCAGGAGTTACAAAGTACAAACCGCTTGGAGATGGCTGTGAGATTCAAGTGGAGAGGGAAGAAATTGCTTCCTCTATCTTTGAACAATTGTATGGAAAAGGGTTCGTACGTACGTTTGATTTAGAAGAGCCGACTCTGAACGATATCTTTATTGAAAAAGTGGGGGCATCTTATGAATAAGTTTTTTATTATGATGGGCCAGACATATAAAAATCGTGTTAAGTCCAAATCCTTCCTGATTACAACGATTGTAACGATTGCCCTTATTTTTGTATTAACTAATATCCAGTCCATCATTGAGACATTCAGTGATGTAGATGAAGAGAAGAAAGTAGCTGTTCTTACTGAACATGGAGATTGGTATGAATTTTTAGCGGGCTCTGTCGAGATGAATGACCAATTGGCATTTGAAAAATATGAAGGTAGTCTGAACGATGCCAAAACTAAAGTGGAAGAAGAGGATTACGAGTCAGTTGTCCAGGTAGAACAAGGAGCCGATGGAACTCCTGAAGGAACGTACTATGCCAATCAAATTGCTAATACAGGGAGTAGTGAGGCCGTCCGCCAAGCGCTTCAACAGTTGAAGGTTCAGTATGTCACAGAGCAGGCGGATGTCGATCCTGCGGTTATCCAGCAGATGAACGCACCTATATCACTGGAACTTGTAGCTCTTGAAGATAGTGCAAAAACAGCAGAAGAGCTCGAGCAGACTCGTGGTTTGGTCTATGTTATGCTTTTCTTCATGTATTTTTCTGTCATTATGTATGGTCAAATGATTTCTACGGAAGTAGCCACGGAAAAGTCGAGCCGTGTCATGGAAATCTTAATTTCAAGTGTGTCCCCAGTTTCTCAAATGTTTGCAAAAATTTTAGGGATCGCTTTATTAGGGTTAACTCAATTTGGAATTTTCATCCTAGTGGGTTATATCGGTATCCAGCAAAGTAAGGACATTGGGGATGGATCGTTGCTTGACTTCTTCGGTTTTACTAATATCGATCCTAGTACAGTCGTGTATGCAGTTGTATTCTTTCTGTTGGGCTATTTACTTTATGCTACACTTGCAGCCACTTTAGGCTCCCTTGTCAGTCGATTGGAAGATGCCCAACAAATGATGGCCCCCATGATGATGTTGGTGGTCGCTGGATTTATGATCGCAATGTTCGGGTTAACAGTACCAGATGCTGCGTTTATCACCGTTAGTTCTTATTTTCCGTTTTTCACACCTCTTCTCATGTTCTTGCGCGTAGGGATGCTTGATATACCTGTGTGGGAAGTGGCGTTATCTTTAGGGATTCTTGTCGGTTCCATCGCCCTTCTGGGCTGGATAGGTGCCCGTATTTACCGTGGTGGTGTATTGATGTATGGAAAATCATCGTCCTTAAAGGATTTAAAGACAGCTTTGCAACTTTCTAAAAAGGAACACTAAAAAGAAGGCCCCGTGAAAACGGGGCCTTCTTTTTTGCTAAGGAAATACAGAGGCCCTGTCTAGTGAGATCAATTGGGGAGAACGTGCATTCGGTTTTTAGCTCTGTTAAAATAGAGAGAAAATGAAAGAGAAAGGGGCGGACGATGGTGGGGTCTCGAGTTCGTTTTGTACATAGCGCGGATTTACATATTGACAGTCTGTTTAAAACAAAAGGGCATCTTCCGGGGAGATTGTTGGATAAATTAAGGAGCAGTACTTTTGAAGCGTTCGACCGGTTAATTGATCTATGTATCAAGCACCAAGTCGATTTTCTTTTGATCGCAGGGGATTTATATAATGAAGAAATCCGCAGCATCAAGGCTCAGGTACACCTTCGCCGTGGCTTTGAACGTTTACAGCAAAAGAACATTCATGTATATGTCAGTTATGGAAATCATGATTATATAGAAGGGAATGAGCTTCCCATTGAAATGCCGGAAAATGTCCATATTTTTTCTTCCCAAAATGTTAGTTATTTTCCATTCGTAAAAGAAGATGGAGAATCCGTCCATATTTATGGATTTAGTTATGAAACACGTGAGGTACGTGATAGGAAAGTGAAGTCCTTTAAGAAAATGGGGGAAGCTGACTTTCATATTGGGATGCTTCACGGAAGCGTGGATACCAATACGGAGCATAATGTATATGCCCCTTTTTCAATGAGAGAACTGAAAGATTGCCAGATGGATTATTGGGCGCTTGGCCATATACATAAGCGTTCTGTTCTCGCTACGGATCCTCCAGTGATTTACCCTGGGAATATTCAGGGAAGGTCTCGTAAGGAATCAGGTGAAAAAGGATGTTACCTTGTTGAATCCGGATCTGGCGAGTGGGATTACCAATTCATTCCTCTTCAAAGCTTTACATATGAGTCGATACGAATGGAATGCCAGGCTATAAAGGAGCCGGAACATTTAGAAAAAGTACTGGAAGAAGCAAAATCTCATGTACATGTTGGCTCTTCTGTTATGCTGACAATCGAATTGGTTGCTGAAGACGGAGATTTAAAAGAATGGGAGAATGCTGGATATATCAAGGAATGGGTAGAAATTCTTAATGAAAGTGAAGATCTCAATGCTGAAGGTTGGATTTGGATTGAAAACGTAACGATCGAAGACCGGAAGAGCTGGGATGAAACGGAATTGAAGAGAGGGGCGCACTTCACAGGGGAGTTGCTTCGGACTATTGATCGTTTGCGAGAAGAGGAAATCGAAGAATGGATGGAGCCATTATTTTCCCATCGAAAAGCTTCACGATATATTCGCTCTTTAGATGATGAAGAGCGTAAGGAAACACTCGAAAGAGCGAAAGTGTTATTGCTTGAATGTTTAATGGCAAGTGAGAGAGGGGGAACGAAGTGAAGATTAAGGGCATGAGTATTTATGGATTTGGGAAATGGAAGGACTATTCCCTTCAAATTTCTGAGGATCATCCAAGTTTAATCGTTGGTGAAAATGAAGCAGGAAAATCTACGATTTATCAGTTTATCTTATTTATGCTATTTGGTCTTTCTCCAAAGCAAAGACAATCGTTTATCCCAAAGACGGGTGGAACGATGGGGGGACGGTTGGTGCTTTCGACAGAAGCACATGGAAAAGTAACCATTGAAAGGACGCATGGCCATGAAAACGGAAAAGCTGTCTGCCATCTGGAATCCGGGGAAGAACGCGATGAGGAATGGCTTCAAAGTTTATTGGATGGAATGGAACGGAAAGAGTATGAATCCACTTATGGTTTTAATGCTGATGACTTAATAGCTTTAAGGAGTTTATCAGGTTCTGAGTTAGGTGAAGTTCTTCTTAACATTGGGCTTACAGGCTCGGACCAAATATACCAAACGGAAAAATGGCTGGAGAAGCAACTAGACGAGCGTTTTAAGCCGAAGGGGAAGAGGCCGGAGATCAATGAACAACTTCAAGTTGTTGAAGAACTTAAGAGAAAGAAGAAAATATTAGATGAAGAAGAAGGAGATTACCTTCGACTTCAAGAACATCAGTGCCAATTAGAAAAAAGAATGACAACATTAGAAGAAGACTGGAAGAAAAAGATGAGTCAAATCTATACA
Organism: Halobacillus karajensis; assembly: GCF_900108515.1. Lineage (GTDB taxonomy): Bacteria > Bacillota > Bacilli > Bacillales > Halobacillaceae > Halobacillus > Halobacillus karajensis. The sequence goes on from NZ_FNWW01000006.1 coordinate 102,426, forward strand.
ATAGAACAACTATTGAAAGTAAGGCCAGTATTAATAGATTATCACCAGGCTAAAGCTCTATCAAATCAGGAAAAGATTTCTTTTCCTGAATCTGGCGTGGATCGTTACCAGCAGGTTAAAGAATCGCTTCTCCCCCTACAATCCGAAATAAATATGCTGGGTGTTAACTTAGAAGAACTGCAAGCTTCCCTAAAGGAATGGAAACAAAAATATGCATCTGAAAAAATAGAACAGGGCAGGAAGCTATTGGAGAAGGAACGACCTAAGTATGACCAGGCGGTTTATGAAGACCACCGCCTTCACCAGCAAATCATAAAATTGACCGAACAAATGGAAGAAGAATTGGCTTATATCGATATCCCTTTGACCGCAAAAGAATTGGAGGAATACGCTCTTCCTTTTTATATAGGAGAAACATGGCGTGATTTAACCAAAGAAAAGGAAGAACTGGAACGCGAAGAAGCTTATATAAAATCTCAAAAAGAGGAAATCGAGCATTCATTTGAAAAAATGGAGGCACGAAAACAATCGCTAGAAAACCGAATGATCACAGATGAAAAGGCAAGGAGTTTAGAGGGGAAGTTACATCAATCTTATGAATCCGCTGCTGCATCAGACCGAAAGGGCCGCAACTCTCAGTCAGGATTGAAAAATAAACGTCTTATTGGACTTACAGGAGGTGTGATCACCCTTGTATTAGGAGTTTTTTTACAAGGAATTGGATTAGATATGGAACTCTTTTTCGTGTTCATGCTAATCGCTAGTATTTTTGGTGTCTTTAGTTATATGTCCCACCGAAAGATTGAAGAAATGGAAGGTGAAGGAAGAGTTTCATCAATCTCAGGTGAAGAAATTGAAAAAGCACGCCATGAATTACAACAATATGAAGTAAACAAGAAAGAATATGATCATTTGCGCGAGCAATGGAAACAGCTCAACCAAGAAGAGATTCAATTACAAGAGAAAGAAAATCATTGGCTGCAGCGTCACCGAAGACTGAATGGGGCGATTGAAGAACAAAAAAGTCTTTATCCCTTTTTGACCTCTTTACAAATTCAGCATTGGGAAAAGCTTTATCATTTATTGACACAGGTAAAGGAAAAAAGACTGACTTTAAACAGGTTGGAAGAAGAAAGGAAAGAACAAACGTTAACCATCACCCGGATTGAAAAAGAGTTGGAGGCTTTTTTCAGAAGCGAAAACTGGGAATTTTATATAGAAACTGTGGGAGACCATTGGAAGGATCTCCAGACATGGGTTCATGACCAAGAACAAATAAAAAAGAATATCACCCAAACTGAAAAATCCTACCACTCAGCAAATAAGCGTTATAAGGAATATACCCTTCGAATGCAACCCTTTTTAGAGCAAAGAGACAACCTTTTTAAAGATGCTGGTGTAGGGAGTGAAGAAACCTTTTATGCAAAAGCGAATAAAAAACAGGAGCAGCTAAAAAACGAAGCGAATAGTAAGGAATTAGAACGCCAGTTACAAAGTATGCTCTCAGAAAATGAGCAGCAGGAATATCAAATATGGACTGAAGTTCCTCAGGAAACAGAATTGTTGGCTCGTCGTGAACGACTTAATATGGAAAAACGAAAAGTAGAAGAGGAACGAAAGAATACGCAGCAAGCGATTGCGGATACAAGTAGCAGCATCAAGCAATTGGAGCATTCAGATGAACGTTCGTCTATTACGCACAGACTTCAGTATGAACAAGATAAGCTCCAGGAGCAAACAGAAGAGTGGGCCATGTATCAATTAGCAAAAAAGGCTCTGGAAAAGACCAAGCATTCGTATAAAGACAAGTATTTACCGCAAGTATTGCAAAAAGCATCGGATTACTTTCAACGATTGACAGACGGAAACTATGTAGATGTCAAGCTTTCTCCCGATGACGATCAAATAAAAGTAATCAGCCAAGGTGGTTTTGTATTTGTTCCGGCGGAGTTGTCGCGGGGGACAAGAGATCAATTGTATGTGTCTTTCCGTCTCGCGCTAGGTGAAACAATGGCGGAATCATTGTCTATGCCTTTCCTTGTTGATGATGCCTTTGTACACTTTGATATGAAGCGGCTTCCTGTAATGGTAGATATTCTTCAAAGTCTTTCAGAAAGGCACCAGGTGGTGCTTTTTACATGGCGAGAAGAATTATCGGAGGAGTTTGGATCTCCTTTTGTCCGGCAATTATCATAAAATTATTCATAAGGTCGCAATATAAGGACTTTAATGATAAAATGTTCTAAGATTACTTGAGGATATTAGCAAATGGAGGGTTTCCATTGCCAGAAACGAACAATAAAGATTGGAACAAATACGAAGAAACAATTGAACAGTTTATCCAGGTGATTGCTAAAAATATGAGCCTGTATGGGGTTACTCCATCCATTGGCCGCTTGTATGGAGTTCTTTATTTCTCCCAAGAACCGATGACTTTGGATGATATGCGTGAAGCTTTGGAAATGAGTAAGACAAGTATGTCTACAGGTGTTCGAGCTTTGTCGGATATGAAAATGGTTGAACCTTCCTTTAAAAAAGGGGTCCGGAAAGACCTGTATAAATCAGAAGAGGATTGGTATAAGTCATTCACCTCATTATTCGGGAGCCGTTGGAGACACCACACGGAAACCAATATTGAAGAAGCGGATGAGGCCATTCAGGAGCTTAATGACCTTCGGGATGCCACAGAAGATGAAGAGCTTAAAAGCAAAATTACGGAGGATATTCACCGACTGGAATATGCCCAAAATTACTACCGCTGGTTAATGAAGTTCATCCATGTTGTCGAATCGGGAGAAATTTTTCAATACGTTCCGAAAATAGACCAGAAAAGCAAGAAGTAATAGAGACGGCCCCGTTCTGTGGCTCTAGTGATCCATAGAAAACGGGGCCGTTTTATTTATTTCTCCGTTTGTTAAACGTATTTGGTCTATGTTGTATGAAAAGTCAACATCCCATGACCACGTGTACCGTGTTTTTTTATTGACGTCCGTTTTAAACTGGTTTCTGTGTCTCGTCTCTCGAGAGCTTCCCTAGAGAGCGTTTGCTTTTAGTATTGCTCCTAAGATTATCTTAATGAACACAAGGTGTCCATACTTTTGTTTGGGTGATGTAGGTTTCCAAATGGAGCTTGTATCATATTTGGAACTTCTTACTCATAGACTAGACACAAAAGGAGCAGGGAGGATGGATTTATGTTATTCGGACTTCCGATTTGGGTATTCTTGTGTATTGTATTTATATTCATAAGTGGGTATATGGCGATCCGAGCAATGAGAGCTGAACACCATTTAGAACAGGAACATATTGAGAGAGAAGGCCAAGTCTATTTGAAACGGATGGAACAGGAAAAAGAACGACGTGGGAAAAGGGATGCCATGATGTCAGAATGAAAGCCGGGTGAATGTTCACCCGGCTTTATTTTTTCTTTATTCTTCTTTCTTATCTTCTCCAGAATTTTCACCTCCAGAATTTTCATCCCCCGAATTTCCTTCTTCAGGAGCTGGGTTTTCTTCTGTTGGTGCTGGTTCTTTATCGAAGAGGCCTTCGAATTCATCTAGTTTCACATCGATGTCTGCTTCTTTCATAAGCTCATCCATTTTGCTCTGTAGCTCAGCTTGGTCAACTTTCTGACTAGTTAATGTACGCTTGATTTCATCTTTCTTATCTTCATAAGACTCAATGTCCTCTTTTTCACGTTTGTCTGTCACTTTGATAATGTGGTAACCGAACTGAGATTTGACTGGTTCACTTACTTTACCAGGCTCTAGTTCATAAGCTTTATCTTCGAATTCCGGAACCATTTCCCCTGGTCCGAACCAGCCAAGTTTTCCACCCTGCTGTGCAGAACCATCAGAAGAATACTCCGCAGCTAGTTCTCCGAAGTCTTCCCCATCATCAATTTTTTGTTTTACCTCTTTTGCTGTTTCTTCATCAGAGACAAGGATGTGACTTGCCTGAACTTCTGTCTTCATACGTTCGTAATAATTTTTCATTTCCTCTTCCGTCACTTCTATACCTTCAGAAGCAGCCTTTTCTTGGAGAAGGCTCATACGGACGGTTTCTTTGAACTCATCTTCATTGGAAAACCCATTTTGTTGAAGGATCGTTTCAAAGTTATCCCCGTACTGTTCTTTGATTGTTTCAAGTTCTTTGTTGACTTCTTCGTCAGAAACCTTGTAATTGTTCGCAAGAATTTCTTTCATGACAAGGGTTTGAAGGACCTGTTCCCCGTATTGAGATTTCAACTCTTCATAAAATTCTTCCTTGGTGACTTCTCCATCTTTTGTTTCGACTACAGGTTCGGATTCATCCGCATTTGAAGAACATGCCGATAGTGTAAAGACACTTGCAGCAAGTGCAGCAGTGATGGCTATTTTTTTCATAATCCTGACACTCCTAAAAACTTAATATGATTTTTTCGTGACGTAGAGATTTGCTCACAGCCTATCAGTAAATATAACACATTATGTAGGAGTTATTCTATACTGAGATGTGAAAATATAACAATACATAAAACAGTATAGAAAAAACAGGCCAACAACGGCCTGTTCATTTTACAGTGTATTAAGGACTTCCACATAAGAAGATATCAGTAAGATTGTAATGAGTACATTTATTGTTCGGAAAACACGCGTTTGTTTTTCGTTCGACATCTTCGTTTTTGTGCATAAGGAATGTGTGAGTGAGTTAAACACGAATAAAATGACGAGCGCGTACAAGCTGAATCCAAATGCCATGTTGGTACCTCCTTTATTCCCTATGAAACTACTCTATCAAAATTTGGGTGGATTGAACAGAAAAAACGGGTTGGAATTAATGGATCGATCAAAAAAGTTCCCAAACTATATATCCCAGTCAAATAAATCTTTGAAATAAAGCAAAAGACTGGAGGTGAATGGTATGACCTTTTTATAATAAAGCGTGTAGTCCAACCTGTTGTTAAGTGGAAAAAGAGAAAAGCAACGTTCATTTTGAACGTTGCTTTCTTAAGCTTTAGGTTGATGGATTAAAATATCGTAGCCGTCTTTTGCATTTTCAATTAAACATTTTTTCGGCGCTTTTGCGAAATAGTTCAGATATAAGAAATCTGAAAACGAGAGTCCGATATTCACAGACGCAAAGAGTACTAGATAAGCAAAATAATGAGGGAAGACATAACCCATGATGAGGGCAGGGACAGTGATTAATAAAGTCGGTGCCATAGCCATCATGATGGATGTCTTTTTCGATAATTTCGACTTACATTGATAGGTGAACGTCGGAACACATCGTTTTCTAAATTTAAATTTCACACGAAGTCGTTTATAACTCAGCATTAAAGGCAACATATGCATCAGTCGGTGCATCGATGGCAGGAAGAACAAGATGACCAACAATGGCAGAAAGCCATGGTCATTCATTTCATGCGTACCGTGGATCATGGAATACGGTAGATACAGAATTAGAAATGCTAACAATCCTGTAAGAAATGACATAAGGTATACTCGGTTCAGACCGAATTCTTTATTGATGTTCACTGTTTTCCAGCAGTTCATCATAAGAATCCCCCCCTTACAACAAAAAATACTGTGAATTTATTATAAATATCGATATGATAGTAGTACGATTCATCCATTTATTTGTTTGGCACAAGACGAATAATAGTATGTTTGAAACGAAAAAGCAATAGTTTTTTCGTAAAAAAAACACTTGCTTTTTTTGCTTTTATAAGAAGACCTTTGAAACGTTGATATGACAAGGGTGATGACAGGTTGTGGAGGGAGTAGTTTGGAGAAAGAAAATCATTGTGAGACCTTTACATTCCAATTGAAATTATTACTCGATGTCGAGGAAATGAAGAAATACCCGTTTACAAAATTAATTATCGAAAAAAATGTAACGGAAAAGGAATATCAGCATACATTGTGCCTGCTGAAAGAGTTAAATCACCGATATGAAGAGGATATGGAGAGTGGATTGATTGACCATTCCTCTTTATTGCTTCACTTTGCCGGCATGCTTTGTTATAAGCTTCCTATAAATGAAACGCTCTGTGCTTTGCATCAGGAAGGTTTTTATTTAGAATTAACCGAGCAATTGATTTCCTATTCTCATAGATAAAAACCCTTTCCAGTTGTGTTCTTGGAAAGGGTTTTTATCAGGTGGAGAATGATAGGGTTTAGAATAGGATCCATGTTCTACCAGGTAGTTGGTTCCTTATTGTTATCCGAGCTGGCTCCATAGTTTCCTCTTCCATGTTTTCTAAAGAACGTTCTAAAATTCCCATGTATGGATCCCCGTAAATTTCTTTTCATGCGTATGGATAAAACCTGGACCGACGGAGGTTTGCCATACACTTCTGTCATAGGCAGGACGCCTCAGTTCTCCTCAGGATATGTTCATGCGGTATGTCAAGAAGCTCATCTCCTCCTGTTGTTCATTCTATATAGGTGTTTCTTTCCACTTAGAAAATGGAAGGCTATAGAAACATGTTACATATTATAGGGGTTTCGGAAATGGTAGCTCCGGTGAAATGATAAGCCATCCATAAGATATGGTTATTGAACTTTTAATTTGAGAGGCTTGATCCATTTCTGCAGTCCTATTCAATGACTATCCTAAGTCTTTGGATAGTTGATGAAGTCATATTGAAACCTTTATCTTTCCTTGTACCTCTCCCTCATTTCTATCCTTCTTATAGGGATTATTCAGAAGAAGGATGATCAGGCTCAAGGCTTTTGAAAGCTTCCGCAATCCTTTCTTGGAAAAGGATCATATCCTCCATACGTCGATAGAGCGCATCTGCTCGATCCATTTCTTTTTGGTTCGAATAGTGCTGAACATTATTTTTTAAGTGTTCCTCCATGTTTTTTAGTGCGGTTCTTTGGTCACGAGCAGCTGTCAGCCATTTCTGAATATAGGAGGTCATGAAATTTTTGTATAGATTCTCATTGGCCTGATAGAGGTCTTTTCGGAATCCTTTCTTCCATACCCGTTCTACAAGCCCCTGCTCTAACAAACTACGTACTCCAGTGCTCATAGAAGTTTTACTTTTTCCTAGTACCTCGCTCATTTCATCTAAAGTCATAGGTCCACCCTGTATGTATAGTGTGACCAATAGGCGGGCATCGGATGGGGTAAGTCCGAACATTTCCAAAGTCTTAGAGAATTCGTGGATGACTTTCGTATGTATATTTTCAAGGAAATGGTGGTCTTTTACTACCATAAGATCCTCCTTATCCATAAAGTTTATGTATAACATACTATAAATAGAATATTTTAAAAAACGAATGAAAGGGCTTTAATAAGAAGGTATTTAAAGGAAATAGGCGTATTTCACTCCTTAAATCTTATACAGTTTTAACTGTACATAATTTTTGTACTTGATTAATAGTTTTTATCGTTTGAACTTTATGTTACATATGGGTTACATTATGTAAGGTGGCTGATTAAGTACGCAAATAAAAGCAGCAAAACGTACCCATAATAAACAAAAAGAAGAGGTGAGCGACTTGCCGATCATTCAAGTAAAGAACTTATCGAAGATCTTCGGTAAGAATGCCAAAAAGGCGACTAAATACTTAGATGAGGGTTTAACAAAAGAAGAAATCCTTGAGAAGACAGGTAATACTGTCGGGGTTAACCGCGCTTCATTTGATGTAGAAGAAGGGGAAATTTTCGTCATCATGGGATTGTCCGGGAGTGGAAAATCCACCCTCGTACGATTGATTAACCGGTTGATCGAGCCTACTGAAGGAAGTGTCTTCATTGACGATCAGGACCTTGCAAAGATGGACAGTAAAGCATTACGGAGTGTTCGTCGCCAAAAGTTAAGCATGGTGTTCCAACGGTTCGGTCTTTTTCCGCACCGAACCGTACTGGAAAATGCAGAATTTGGTCTTGAAGTACAAGGAATAGATAAGAAGGAACGTCAAGAGAGTGCAAAAAAATCATTAGAAATGGTTGGATTGGGAGGATACATTCATCAATTTCCTGGCCAACTTTCAGGTGGTATGCAACAACGTGTTGGCTTGGCGCGAGCATTAGCGAACGATCCGGAAGTTCTACTAATGGACGAAGCCTTTTCTGCATTAGATCCATTAATTCGTAAAGAAATGCAGGATGAATTGTTGGAACTTCAGGAATCCATGAAAAAGACCATTCTTTTTATTACTCACGATCTTGATGAAGCATTAAGGATTGGTGACCGTATAGCACTAATGAAGGATGGACGGATTGTTCAAATCGGCACACCAGAAGAAATTCTTGTTAATCCGGCTAATGAGTATGTAGAAAAGTTTGTGGAGGATGTTGATCGCTCCAAAGTACTCACAGCAGAAAACATTATGAAGCGACCGGAAACCGTAGATATACAAAAACATGGTCCGCGTACAGCCCTTGAACGGATGCGTAAAGAAGGGCTTTCAAGTATTTATGTGACCGATGCAAAAAGAAATCTCCATGGATATGTAACGGCGGACGATGTTTCTTCTGCTGTGAAGCAAGGGACCGACCATTTGAAAGGCATCCTTCGTACGGATGTTCCTAAGGTGGATCTTCAAACACCGATGCAGGAAATTTTCGATATCATTCATGACGCTCCTGTCCCAGTCGCTGTTGTCGAGGACGGGAAATTGAAGGGGATTATCGTTAGAGGAGCCGTTCTGGCGGCTTTAGCGGGAAGCGAGGTGAATCTAAATGGACTTAATTCCTAAACTGCCGGTCGCTGAGTGGATAGATGCAGCAACCAAATGGACGACGAATACATTTGGATTTTTATTTGATTTTATTAAAAATGACTTTGGTGACTTTATTGAAATCGTAGCTGAAGATTGGTTGATGGCCATTCCAATCTGGTTGTTTATTGTAATCGTTGGTGTGTTAGCTTTCATAGCTTCTGGAAAACGTTTAGGATTGACAGCCTTTTCGGTCATAGGTCTTTGGTTTATTTCGAACCAAGAACTTTGGGAAGAACTAATGAACACCTTTACCCTCGTTATTTTTGCGAGTCTTATATCGGTCATCATCGGGGTGCCTTTCGGAATATGGATGGCCAAAAGTAGAACAGTCGAAAAAATTCTAACACCGGTGCTCGATTTCATGCAGACGATGCCGGCATTCGTTTATTTAATACCGGCTGTTGCCTTTTTCAGTATTGGTATGGTTCCAGGTGTGTTTGCATCTGTCATCTTTGCAACACCACCGACCGTGCGTTTTACGAACCTTGGAATTCGTCAAGTGTCCCATGAATTAATTGAAGCATCTGATTCATTTGGAACGACGGGGACGCAAAAGCTGTTTAAGGTACAGCTTCCAATGGCTAAAAAGACGATTATGGCAGGGATTAACCAAACCGTCATGCTTGCTTTATCCATGGTTGTTATTGCATCCATGATTGGTGCAAAAGGACTTGGACAAACCGTTATAACCGGGCTTCAGCGTGCGGAGGTTGGTACAGGTTTCGTTGCCGGCTTGGGCATTGTAATTCTTGCGATTATTATTGATCGCTTCACACAAAACCTGAACACCCAGCGTGGTGAACAGTAAGAATCGATAGGAAAGGGGCTTTTTGCCTCTTTTACTATATCATTTACAAAAGGGGAGAGGTTTACATGTTTAATTGGAAACGTTTCGGTATGGTAGCCGGGCTATCTTTAACACTTGTAGCAGCAGGTTGTGGATCTTCTGAGGATGAAGGTTCTGAAACAACTGGAAACAACAGTGAGGATGGGGCTACGTCTGAAATAAACTACGGGGAAGAAATGGGTTATGAAATTACAGGGATTGAAGCTGGTGCTGGTGTTGTAGGATCTGCTGAAACAGCAACAGAAGAATATGAAAACCTAAGGGGTTGGGAAGTGTCCACATCTTCTTCAGGGGCGATGGCTACGGCATTAGGGGAAGCCATTGAAAATGAAGAACCGATTGTCGTTACAGGATGGACCCCTCATTGGAAGTTCGCCAAATACGATTTGAAATATCTGGACGATCCAAAAGAAGTATTCGGTGGAGAAGAAGAAATCAAGACAATGGTTCGTCAGGGGCTTGAGGACGAAAAGCCAAACGCATATAAAATCTTAGACCAGTTTAACTGGGAGGCTTCTGACATGGAAGAAGTCATGCTTGAAATTTCTAATGGGACAAGCCCGGAAGAAGCAGCTCAAAACTGGATTGAGAACAACCAGGACAAAGTAGATTCTTGGACGGAAGGAACAGAAGAAGTAGATGATACAGAAGTTGAACTTGTGTACGTTAACTGGGATTCTGAAATTGCATCGACGAACGTTATCGCTGAAGTGATGAAAGAGCAAGGGTTTGATGTAACGATTACTCCTCTTGATAATGGACCAATGTGGGAATCCGTAGCGACAGGAGAAGTAACTGGCATGGTGGCGGCATGGTTGCCTGTAACCCACGGCGATCTTTATGAACAACATAAAGATCATGTAGAAGACCTGGGTGCCAATCTTGAAGGGGCTAAAATCGGCCTTGTTGTTCCTGAATATATGGACATTGATTCCATCGAAGATTTAGAAGCAGCTGAATAAGTAGCGAAAATAGCGTATAGGGAGATCTCCCTATACGCTATTTTTTTAAGTCTACGAACTTATAAAAAATAGAAGGGGATCATAAGGGAAGGTGTTTGTTCTATTTACCCGCTTGAAACATACAAATAAAGAGGAGGACAACCAAAAAATCCCGCTTGAAGCGGGATTATAATGAAACATTATTGGTGGTTAATGACTTCGTGACTTGGTTGGGTAGTAGGGGTGGTCTGCTCATCTTTTGCTTTCTCTTCAAGTTCTTTTAAACTTTCTTCAATCTGTTCTAAATATTTTTGGATGTTCTTTTGGTGAGGTTCGACTGTCCGCTTCCAGCTTTCTATGGAGGTTTTCACATCTTCAGAAAGCTCTTTGATCAATTCCGCTCCTTCTTTGGAAGTCTGGGTAATTTGATCTTTTAACTGCATTCCCTCTTCTTTTAAGCTGAGAACGGTGGTTTTTAAGTTCTCGCTTTTCAATTTAGCGTTTTCCCTGAAATCACGGCCGGAAGATGGGGTGTTTAATAAGGTATAAGTTGCTCCGGCAATCCCTCCTACTAAAAAACCAAGGGCTAATGATTTTCCATTTGGCATATCAGTCAGTCTCCTTTCGTATCGCTCTCTATTTTATATTTTCTCTTAATATGTATGAATGAAACCTTAAAAACATAAAAAATTTCTTCTGTTCTGTAAAACAAAGGCACTACATGTTATGATGTAGTGCCTTTGATGTCAGGAAAGGTTTATGATGCAGGATGAACAGCTTTATTGAGGTCTGTTCGTTTCAGGATCTTTTGTGCAATCGGGTAAACGATAGCTACAAAAAGAATATTAAACAAAGCTGCAGGCAAAACGACTGTGGCAAACATAATGCCAAAGCTCGCTTCCATCAGACCGATGATGTAAAGGACAACACCTAAAAAGATGGCGCCACTGATCATGGTACCGACAGCTGCTAAAACAGGCTGAGTGTATTTTTGATTTGAAATTTTTTTAGTTATTAGGACTAGACCAAAGAAAGCAAAAGCTGTCAATGGCTTATCAATGATGTTGGCCAGCTGGCCTCCAGGAACGGTGGTGGTCATCGCTGAAATGAACCCTGTTGCTAAAGATAGCAACAGTACATAAGAGGCCTTTGGGAATAATAAAATTCCAAGGAACATCATAGCGAGCATCATGTCCGGGCGCATTCCGAAAAAGAATGGAGGCGCTACGGCATGCAATACGGCACCAATTCCAACTAATAAAGACAACATGATTAAAATACGAATATTCATTTATATCTCTCCTCAACTAATCTAATCTCTTCTAAAGTACATCCAAACGTGTCCTCGTGACCGTTTGCGAACGTATGCTAGTATTATAGCAGTCTTACCTATGAAAAATCAATGGAATCACCCAGGGATATGCTGGTTGATTTCTCCAGCGATTGTTTGCAAATCTTCCGGTGTGTAATCATCAGCATGGACTTCCCACTTGGCATCGAAGCCATCCTCTTTTCCGTATCTCGGTATTAGGTGGATATGTAAGTGAAAAACAGACTGTCCAGCAGGTTCCTCATTGTTATTCAATACATTTAAACCGATCGGTTCATAGGTTTGTTTAATGGCATTAGCGATTTTCGGAACTCTTGCAAAGAGCTTTTCTGCTGTTTCTGGATGAGTGTGGTAAATATCTTGGCAATGTTGTTTAGGGATGACAAGGGTGTGTCCTTTCGTCACCTGACTGATGTCAAGAAAAGCATAGACATCTTCATCTTCATACACCTTTGCTGATGGGATTTCTCCGTCAATAATCTTACAGAAAATGCATTCCTCTGCCATGTTGAACCACTCCTTTTTAGTTTGATTGCATTGTACCATAACCCGTAGTATAAACTCGATTAAGATGATAGGTGAAAAGTGTATCGCAGGGGAAAGTGTGATAAAATTTGTGCAGGATAACCAATGAAACGAGGGATACGATGGAACCGTTATTACATATTAAAGACCTTCACGGAGGCTATACCCATAAAAATGTTTTACATGGCGTATCATTCGATGTTAACCCTAAGGAGATTGTCGGCTTGATCGGGTTGAACGGAGCGGGTAAAAGTACGACGATCAAACACATTATTGGGATGATGCAAGCGAAAAAAGGTAGAGTAGCGATTAATGGAACGTTATTTGAAGATAATCCGGAAGTGTATCGGCAGCAGCTGGGGTACATCCCGGAGATGCCCATTCTTTATGATGAACTGACATTATATGAACACCTACACCTGACAGCAATGGCATACAATGTGCCGGAAGATGTTTTTAAGAGAAGGTTGGACCCCCTTCTAAAAGAGTTCAGGATGGAGAAGAAGTTGAAATGGTTCCCAGTGCACTTTTCCAAAGGAATGCGTCAAAAGGTCATGATTATGTGTGCCTTTCTCATTGAACCAGACCTTTATATTGTGGATGAACCTTTTGTAGGTCTTGATCCGCTTGGAATCCAATCCTATTTACAGTTGATGGATGAAATGAAAGAGCGGGGGGCGGGAATTTTGATGTCTACGCATATTCTCGCAACAGCAGAAAAATATTGTGATCGTTTTGTTATTCTCCATGATGGGGAAATCAGAGCAAAGGGAACGTTGAAGGAATTACGAGAGGCATTTGGGAAACCAGGGGCCTCGCTTGATGAAATTTATGTTCAATTGACAAAGGAAGAGCGATATGATTAATGCAAAGGAGTTTTGGACAAAGCGCTTCTCTGAACATACGAAAGAAACAAGCCGGTATTTGAAATATATTTTCAATGGTCATATTGCTGTGGCCATGTTGTTTTTTATTTCTGCATTGGCTTATTACTATCAGCAATGGCTTCAGGATTTACCTGAGGATTTCCCGACCGCATGGATCATAGCTGTTGCTTTTGGGTTTATGGTCAGTTACAGCCCTGTCAGGACCTTGCTTAAAGAGCCGGACTTGGTTTTCTTACTACCTGCTGAATATCAATTGGGAGACTACTTTAAACGCTGTCTTATTTATAGTTATGTCGTTCAATTATATGTGATTTTCGTTCTATCTGCAGCGCTTGGGCCGTTGTATTTCGCTTCTTACCCTGAGTTAGGTACCCAGTATTATATAATGATGATCGGGATTGTGCTTATCATTAAAGTTTGGAATATGATGTCGAATTGGTGGATGTTAAAAGAAAGAAATCCCCGGGCTCGCCTTATCGATCAACTGGTGAAAGCTGTTCTGAATATAGCGATCTTCTATTTTCTTTCCCAAGGAGAGTGGATTTTTGCCAGTATTGTAACCGTTCTGCTTGTTGCAGTGGTCCTTTACACTTATTCGGTCTCGAAACAAAAAGCTGGACTTGTCTGGGATCTGCTGGTTGAGAAAGACCAACAGCGGATGCGGACCTTTTACAGAATCGCCAACATGTTCACAGATGTTCCGCATTTAAAGAACACGGTGAAAAAGCGCCACACACTTGTAAGGATTCTTGTGGAGGGTATCCCATATCGACAGGATAAAACCTTTTCTTATTTATATAAAATTACTTTTATCCGAAGCAGTGATTATCTGGGGATGTATATCCGCCTGATTGTCATTGGAGGATTGGCGATCTGGTTCGTTTCTAATTTATGGGTGAAGGTTATATTTGCTATCTTATTCTTATATTTGAGTGCGTTTCAAATGATGACTTTATGGAATCATCATCGCACAATTGCCTGGCTTGATCTTTATCCGGTAAAGAAAGAATGGAAACAGAAAGCGATTTTACAGTGGCTGCAACAAATAATATTGTTCCAAACATTTCTATTCGGCCTATTGTTCCTATTCCAGTGGAACCTGGTCGGCCTCGTTTTCGTATGGATGGGTGGAAGCCTCTTCAGTTACTTGTTTATTCAAACGTATGTAAAAAAGAAATTGACGTAGCAGGGGAGACTATCCATCAGTCTTCCTTTTTTATTATCGAGGATATTAATCATTAGGTTGGAGGTTTTTGGTATGAACTATGAAAAACAGGCTAAAAGAGAAGCACTGCGTTGGAGCAAATCATTAGACAAACGTTCATCTATTCTTCAAAGGTCGTCTAAGCGTATGCAATCTACTATTAATGGGAAAATTCCGGATCGTGTACACAACATTGTTACAGATAGTATTCGGTCAATGATCGAGCTTGCTCTCACTTCTTCTGAGTATATTCGCCCTGTTACTGTGAATCCGGATTGGAGTTTTGAGGAACGGGAAGAACAAGTCCGAGAACTTTTAAAACAATACAAACGGACAGCATCTGTAGAAGGGGCTGGTACAGGACTTGGAGGGTTTTGGTTAGGAGTTGCAGACTTCCCTTTGTTACTGAGTATTAAAATGAAATTTTTATTCGATGCCGCTCAAGTGTATGGGTTTAATATTCATTCCTATCAAGAAAGGGTCTTCTTGCTACATGTCTTCATGCTTGCTTTTTCAGGTGATAACGCTCGAAGAGAGGTGAAAAAGAAAGTAATGGAATGGAATGAGCTGGAGGTAGAAGAAAAAAATGTGGATTGGAAGACATTACAAATTGAATACAGAGATACTTTGGATCTCGTTAAGCTATTTCAATTAGTACCTGGATTCGGAGCAGTTGTCGGATATGTGGCGAATGGACGGTTACTGGAACAATTAGGGGAGACGACTATTCAATCCAGCCGCCTCCGCTTGCTTTAAATTCCCTGCTTTTCCTGATAACTGATATAGGATTGAAACAACGTTTTGGCTGCATGAGGGAGCGCTGTTTCGTCAAAATCAAATTTAGGATGATGGTGCGGATAATAATGATCAGGGATTTGAGCCCCAGTGAAATAGAATGCTCCCGGCTTATCGAGAAGGTAATACGCGAAATCTTCTCCTGCCATCACCGGTTCGATTTCCTCTGTTGTCAGGGAAGCATCGGCTTTGTTTGCGTTTTGCAACACTAATTCTGCCTCTTCGGGATGATTGACAACAGGTGGATACCCTTTTTCATATAAAAATTCATATTCGGCATCATATCCTGTACAGGCTCCTTTAATGACTTTTTCCATTTCTT
The DNA here is from genome assembly GCF_900108515.1 of Halobacillus karajensis. Lineage (GTDB taxonomy): Bacteria > Bacillota > Bacilli > Bacillales > Halobacillaceae > Halobacillus > Halobacillus karajensis. Next base: position 117,997 of record NZ_FNWW01000006.1, read on the forward strand.
CTATGATCAAGTTTTGAACTTCTGGATCAAATGTGCGGACTGTACCGGTTAATTTTGCGGAGTCAGCAATAATATTGAATGTCGTCCCGGATTCAAATGTTCCAACGGACAAAACAGCGGTTCTTAACGGATCTACTCTTCGGCTTACGATTTGTTGTAACGAAGAGACTAATTGAGAGGCAATGACAATGGCATCTTTTGTCTGATGCGGTTGAGCACCATGGCCGCCTTTTCCTTGGATTTTAATTTCAAATCTATCTGCTCCTGCCATGAATGGCCCTTTTGCCGTTTGAATGACTCCTGTTGGTGCATTTACCCATAAGTGTGTTCCAAAAACAGCATCGACATTTGTTAATGCCCCTGACTCCACAATGGGTTTTGCTCCTCCTGGAGCATATTCTTCCGCGTGTTGATGTAAGAAAATAATTGTTCCAGGCAGCTCTTCTTTATGAGGTGTGATAGCTTCCGCCAGACCGAGAAGAGCAGCAGTATGTCCATCATGGCCACAAGCATGCATAACCCCTTCATTTTTGGAGCGATATGGAACATCGTTTTCCTCCTGGATAGGAAGGGCATCGAAGTCAGCTCTTAAAGCGACCGTTTTTCCTGGTTTCCCACCTTCTAACTTAGCAATAACCCCATTTCCTCCTACATGACTTTCATAAGGGATCCCGAGCTTCTTATATGTATTGACAATAAATTGGGCTGTTTTCTCCTCGTTGAAAGATGCTTCTGGGTATTGATGCAAATGACGGCGCGTTTCCACCATTTTTTCATATAGTTCATCAATGGCTTGATAAATATGTTCCCACATTTTATTTCCTCCATTTCGTTACGTAAATGCTGACATTCGTTTTCCTGCACCCTTATCCATATAAGACAATTGTTTTAAAAAGTGTAATACAGATTCAGAATATTCTCAAATGAATCGTTCATAAATCCTTGAAAAGCGGGCGGGTTCGTACATCTGAGACCAGCTGTTTTTGCTCCTGGCATCTCATTTTTTATTATGGAGGCGTTTGGGCTATAAAGCTAAAATTTAGATTCTGCCAATACTTCGACAATCCCTGAAAAAATAAAAAAGATGACCTCTGAAAGGTCATCTCCGTCTGATCGGTCATGATTTTAAAAGGTTAATCCCTATAAAAATAGGGGGCACCTTAGTCTTGTAGTCGTGAGTCTTGCAATAGTCGGCCGATTTCTTCCATATGTCCTGTTTCATCGGCAATCATATCATCCAGCTTGACAGATAGTTCTGTTAATCCAAGTTCTTCAGCCTGCGCTTTACGTTCTTCATAGCGTTTAATCGTTTGACGCTCAGCTTCACGTGCCTCTTCTAACATTGGTCTTACTTCGGTCAATTGTTTAACCTCGGCAGGAGTTGTCGTCGGCGCTCCCCCGAGAGTACTGATTTTTTCAGCTAAATAAAGGGCGTGTCCTTGCTCATCTGTTACTTCACTTTCAAAGAATGGCTTAAGGACTGAGCGGTATAAGCCAGTTACAACCGCTGCATTATACGTGTACATAATGGATGCAGCATACTCATGAGACAAATCTTCATTTAAACCATCGATTAAGGCTTTCATTTTTTCATCCATACAACAAACATCCTTTCTTATCTTTACTCATTACTAACTATTCCCTTTCCATATAGCTTTAAACATAAATCTCCGACTAGCGACGGGGCTTGATATCGTTTTAAAAGGGCGGATTTCCCAATACCATATAAGATAGATATTTTTGAACAGAAATCATCTGCCTTCTCTGTGAAGAGTAATAAATGGAGAAAATAAAATGTATCAGCTTCTAATAGCCGTATTATTGATATTGTTAAGCGGGGCACTGCTTTTGTCGAATTTGATATTATTTCCCTGGAAATGAAATGGACCTGCGAAACTATTTTATCTCATTATTCTATTAATTATTGGTCTGAATTTATGGCTTCTATATAATAATAAAAAGGATAATAATAAAAAGGCGGAGCTGGATAAGGTGCGCAGGGTCGGACTCAAGCCGCCGTCGATGTCCATGGAACGGACTGCTGAAAGAGGAATAGTACCGGGGGCTGTTCTTGTGAGCAGTCTTTTTTGGGTTTCTTGAAAGATGTATCAGAGCAAAAAAGAAGCCGGGTCTCTATAATTAGTGGCTTAGCAAAACCCATTCATCTGCAAGGGTCCTCTCCTATAAAACTACTTTGTTTTCGAGAAAATACCTAGTATAATGGCATGAGAGAGAGGTAGAAAGGATAAGATACATGAAGAAAAGCATGGAAACTTTGCTGTTCCTTTTATGGGCAATGGCACTCATAGCTACTGTCGGTAGTTTGTTTTTTTCTGAAGTTCTCGGTTATGAACCATGCGAGTTATGCTGGTATCAGAGGATTCTAATGTATCCACTCGTTCTTATTTACGGAACGGCTTTATGGAAAAAGAAATGGGATGTGGCTTTTCCGGGTATCATCCTAAGTGGGATGGGTTTAGTGGTCTCTTCCTACCATTATGCTTTGCAAAAGATTCCTGCTCTTTCAGCAGGGGATACATGCGGTTTGGTACCGTGTAATGGTCAATACATCAATGTATTCGGTTTTGTGACGATTCCATTTTTAGCAGGCATGGCATTCATTATCATTTTTGTTGTGCATTTATTGTCCATTGTAAAGAGAAGGAGTGAAGACGTATGAAAAAAGGGATGATTATTTTTGCAAGTGCTCTAGTCGTACTTGTTATTATTCTGGTGTATGTAGTGAATTACCAAAATACACAAAAAACAGCAGATAACCCGTATGGGAAAGAAAACCTTGCACAATCTACGATAGATCAAATGGATGATCCGAACTATCAAAATCAAATTCAACCAGACGAATTAGAAGAGGAAATTCAATCCGGTGAATCGACTACGGTTTATTTTTACAGCCCTGAGTGTGTGTATTGCCAACGGACGACACCAAGAATGATGCCGATTGTGAATGAATATGATCTGGATGTGAAAAAGATGAATGTACTGGAGTTTCAGGATCAAATGAAAAAATACGGGATCGAAGGAACACCAACGCTCATCCATTTTGATAATGGGGAAGAGCAGGCACGAATTACAGGTGAGCAATCTGTGGATGGATTAGATGAGTTTTTCAAAAATGAGGTCATGAATAATAGTACGGATCAAGAAGAGGAATAAGAAAAGTGAGCGGGTTTCCGCTCACTTTTCCTATGCTAATCTTCCAATTGGATCATTTGGTATTTGGTAATGTACGCATCTCCATCAATGAAGGAAGGTTTTTTCTGGTGTTTCGGCCCTGACTTTTTGTGAGCGGCCTCGAAGGATTTAGAGTTCTTCCAATCCTCAAAGTCTTGTTCACTCCGCCATTGAGTAAATACTACATACGTATTCCCTTTCAACGGGCGAAGAATCCGAATAGCCTGGAATCCTTCACGATTCTCTACATTGCCGGCTCTTTGTTTAAATCGATCCTCGAAAACGGGACGTCCTTCGTCACTGACGGGGATATTATTCATGACGACAAAACCTGTAGACTTTATCGTACCGACATAATCGACGGTTTCATAGTCGCGCCCTTCTTCAAAAATGGAGGGGTCTTCTCCCTCATAATAGGCGACGGTTTTGTCTTGGTCCTGCAAAAAGTACAGGGATGCTTCAGGGTGTTGTTGACTCAGTTTGGATAAGTAGTTCAATGTGCCGTTGGTCATCGATACTTTCATTGCTGATGTCTCCTTTCCTGCGTTATTCTCAGTTTATCAAGTGGAGTTCGATGGTAGCAAGTTTGAAGGATAGAATAGAAAGGATGCACGATATTTGAACATCAAAGGAATTATTAAACGGTTCCCTCATGGGCTGAAGCGGTTTAAATGGCCGATTTTTATCGTTACGGTGGTCCTGTTATTGGTTTTGATCGGGTTTTTGACTATCTTATTTGGCGGCCGTTTTGTTGTAAATGAAAAGGATTTGATTTTAGAAGAAATGACCACTGTTGAAACAGATGACGGCGAAGTCATTGAACAGATTTACACGAAGAATAGAGAGGTCGTATCGATTGACCAAGTGCCAGAGCATGTGAAAGGTGCGTTTATAAGTATTGAGGACAGTCGCTTTTATAATCATTCAGGTGTGGATTTTAAGGGGATCATGAGGGCGGTTTATAAAGACATCATCGCCATGAAGAAAGTAGAGGGAGCAAGCACCATCACCCAGCAGTTAGCAAAGAACATGTTTTTATCGAATGATAAAACTTGGATGAGAAAAACAAAAGAAGTGATGGCTTCTCTTTACTTAGAGCGCAATTATACGAAAGATGAAATTTTAGAGATGTACTTGAATCGGATTTATTTTGGCGAAGGTACGTATGGAATTGAAGCCGCTTCAAAGCATTACTTTCAAAAATCAGTATCAGATTTGACGATAGCTCAAGGGGCACTGCTTGCAGGGCTGCCGAAAGCACCGAATACATATTCCCCCTTTGATCATCCTGAAAAGGCTGCTGAGCGGAGAAATATTGTATTGTCAAGAATGTATGATACAGGACGAATTGAAGCTGATACGTTGAAGCAAATGCAAGGTACAACGCTTGCGGTAGAGCGTTCAGAAGAAGGGAAGGAAACGTGGTCAAACAGTTATGTAGACCAAGTGATTCATGAAGCAGCCGAGAAATATCACATCTCAAGAGATGAACTAAAACGCGGTGGATATCGAATTGTTGTGGAAATGGACCCAGTAATCCAGCGAATTGCAGCTGAAGAAATGAAAAATGGAGAGTTCGTACCGGGTTCCTCTGGTCCTGTTGAAGGTGCCTTCACGCTCATGAACCATTCAACGGGAGGAGTGGTGGCTATTGTGGGAGGGCGTCATTTCAAGCATGGTGACTTTAATCGTATCCGAGCAGCTGAGGCACCTGCTTCAACGATTAAACCATTTGCCGTTTATGGTCCTGCTATGATGACAGGTGACTATGATCCCTTCAGTCTTTTATCTGATGAGAAACAAACATTTGGATCAAATGATTACGCCCCAAAAAACCATGATGATCGTTATGATGGTGAGGTATCGCTGTATCAAGCCTTGGTAGAATCCAAGAATATTTCAGCCGTTTGGCTCCTGGATCAGATTGGTGTTTCGTATGCGAAAGGTTATTTGGACAAAGCAGGTCTGCCGACAAAGGATAAAGGTTTAGCGATTGCCCTGGGGGGGCTTTCCGATGGCTATACGCCTTTGCAGATGGTCGAAGCCTACGGTTCATTAGCTCAACAGGGAATAAGGAAAGAGAGTTATACCATCAGCAAAATTCTGGACAGAAATGACAAGATTATTCATGAACATCCAACAAAAGAAACCGAAGTATTTGATAAACAGACGTCTTGGTTCTTGACAGAAATCCTGCAGAGGACCGTCAATGAAGGAACAGCAAGTGCGGGAGATTATTCTAAGGCTTTAGCAGGAAAGACAGGGACCCACCAGAACGAACATGTTTGGTTCGCTGGCTATACACCGGAATATGCGGGGGTGCTCTGGATGGGCTATGATCAATCGGGTGAAATAAATGGGAGCAGTGTTTATCCGACCCGTTTAATGAAAAAGATTTTGGAAAAGGTGGATCAAGAGAAAGGTCTGGCCGCTGCTTTTGAAAAGCCTGATGGGGTAGAAAGTCTTCCAGAGCCTGTTGACCTTCCGGTAATCACTGATTTACGGGGGAGTCTCGATCTGACAGGTCTGGCTTTATTAAGAGGTACAATCCAGTGGACAATTCCAGATGATGAGCGCATTGTATATCGTATTTTTAGGGAAGAAGACGGAGAAGATGTTAAAGTCGGAGAAGTTACAGGGAAAAACGTCTATAAAGTTAGTGCGTTCGGCATTTTTGATCAGAGCACTTATTATGTCATTCCGGTCGATCCTTTGACCGGCAAAGAGGGTCAGCCATCCAATGCTGTTACATTAAAGTGGGATCTGTGAAAAAACGCACAAAATGATGACAAATGATTCATTTTTCTATACAGAGGATCGATAAATCGTTATAGTTGTAAGCGGATAATTCATGATCGTGAAAAGGAGTCCTGAAGATGAATAAAATTGAAAATGATACGATTCTGAAAGCTTTCCGAGGGGAGAAAACCGACCATACGCCTGTCTGGTTTATGCGCCAGGCTGGGCGCTCTCAACCGGAATATCGCAAATTAAAAGAGAAATATTCATTATTTGAAATTACTCATGAACCAGAGCTGTGTGCTTATGTTACTCGCCTTCCTGTAGAACAATATGGTGTGGATGCAGCCATTCTTTATAAAGATATCATGTCACCGCTGCCTGCCATTGGCGTGGATGTTGAAATTAAAAAGGGAATTGGTCCTGTTATTCATAATCCGACTCGAACAAAATCTGACATCGAGAAACTCGGGACTATTGACCCTGAAGAAGATGTCCCTTATGTGCTGGATACGATTCGTTTGCTGGCAAAGGAACAATTGGAGGTCCCTCTCATAGGTTTTAGTGGAGCACCATTTACCTTGGCAAGCTATATGATTGAAGGCGGCCCTTCTAAAAATTACAATAAAACCAAGTCGCTAATGTATAGTGAACCAATGACATGGTTCGCTCTTATGGATAAACTTGCCGATATGGTCATCACCTATGTGAAAGCACAGGTGGCAGCAGGAGCAAGTGCCATTCAAATTTTCGATTCATGGGTCGGTTCCTTGAATGTAGAAGATTATCGAACATACATTAAGCCGGTCATGCAGCGCATTTTCTCTGAATTGAAAGGGGAAGGAGTACCCCTGATCACGTTTGGAGTAGGGGCAGGACATTTGATTCATGAGTGGGATGATCTGCCTGTAGATGTGCTTGGGTTGGACTGGCGTATGTCTATAACAGAAGCAAGAAGCCAGGGGGTTACTAAACCACTTCAGGGAAATCTCGATCCGTCCACGATGTTAGCCGATTGGGATGTCATTGAAGAGCGCGCAAAGAAAATTATTGATGAAGGGAAACAACATCCAGCGCATATTTTTAACCTCGGCCATGGTGTCACACCGGATATTAAACCGGAGACACTTAAGCGACTGACTGATTTCATTCATGAATACTCTAAGAAGGCTTAAGGAAGCATGAGTTGTTGTCTTTAAATAGATAGAAGAGGTGAACGAACATGGCAAAAAAACAAATGGGATTATTAGTAATGGCTTATGGGACGCCTTACAAAGAAGAAGATCTAGAAAGATATTATACACATATCCGCAGAGGACGTAAGCCATCAGATGAAATGCTTCAAGATTTACGCGACCGTTATGATGCCATCGGTGGAATATCTCCTTTAGCGCGTATTACTGAGGATCAAGCCGAAGCATTAGAGGATGCGTTAAATGAGAAACAAGACGACGTGGAATTTAACGTATACCTTGGACTAAAACACATTGAGCCATTTGTTGAGGATGCGGTAGCTCAGATGGCAGAAGACGGTATGGAAGAAGCTGTAGCTATTGTTCTAGCTCCTCACTACTCCACATATAGTGTCAAATCATATAATGGACGAGCTAAAGAAGAAGCTGAAAAACATGGGATTACCATCCAGGCGGTGGAAAGCTGGTATGATGAACCTGGTTTTATCGATTATTGGAAAGAAGTGATTGAAGCAGAGTATAGAAAAATGGACGAAGCGGAAAAAGAGAATGCCTGCTTGATTGTTTCTGCACATAGCCTGCCAATGAAAATCCTAGAAGGCGGCGACCCATATCCGGACCAATTGAAAAAGACAGCTGAATTGATTTCAGAAGCTACGGGTATTACCCAATACGAGATTGGCTGGCAGAGTGAAGGAAATACACCGGATCCATGGCTTGGCCCGGATGTTCAAGATTTGACGGAAGATCTATTTAAAAATAAAGGGTACAAGAGCTTTGTGTATGCCCCTGTGGGTTTCGTTTCTGATCATTTAGAAGTTCTCTATGATAATGATTATGAATGTAAAGTGGTTTGCGATAAAGTCGGTGCTGATTACTATCGCCCGGAAATGCCGAACACACATCCAAAATTCATCCAGACGCTTGCAGATGTTGTCATGGATAAAGTGAAAGAGTAGGGATTTTTATGGGAGAGCAGAAGCAAGTCGTGGTGGTTGGCGGGGGCATCTCAGGTTTGACCTCTGCCTACTATTTGCAAAAAGAAGCCCGAAACCAAGGACACGATATTCATGTTCAATTATTGGAGTCCAGCCCACATTTAGGTGGCAAGATCAGTACGGTCCAAAAGGATGGATTTACGATTGAGCGCGGACCTGATTCCTTCCTCGCTCGCAAAGAAAGTGCAGGACGTCTTGTGAAAGAAGTGGGGATTGAGGATGAACTTGTCCCGAACGGAACAGGGCAGTCCTATATTTTAGTGAACGGGAAGCTTCATAAAATGCCAAGTGGATCTTATATGGGGATTCCAACAAGGGTGCGCCCTTTTCTCTTCTCAGGTTTATTTACACCTGCAGGAAAAATGAGAGCTTCCTTGGACTTAGTCAAGCCGAAAAAAACGGTGGATGGGGACCAATCCCTTGGGTTGTTTTTCCGTAGAAGGCTTGGAAATCAAGTAGTCGAAAACTTAATTGAACCTCTTCTTTCAGGCATTTATGCCGGGGATATTGATCGTTTAAGTCTTCAGTCTACGTTTCCAAACTTTTACGACCTGGAGCAGGAGTATGGCAGCTTGATTAAAGGACTGCGGCAAACTTATCCGTTGAAAAAACCTAAGAAAGGTGAGAAGAAACCAAGCATGTTTCGCACCTTGCGGAATGGTTTAGGTTCTCTCGTGGAAGCGGTGGAAGATAAACTTGAACCGGGCACTGTTCATAAAGGAGTTAAAGTTGAACACATTGAAAAGAAAGAAGAAGGGTATCACCTTCTCCTAAGTGATGGGACGGTACAAGAAGCCGATGCAGTCATATTAGCGGTGCCTCATTTCGCTGTCCAACGGATGCTTTCGCAATTTGAGTTTTTTAAACCATTTAAAGAAACAAACGCAACATCGGTTGCCAATGTAGCTATGGCTTTTAATGCCTCAGCAATTAAACAGGATATTGATGGTACAGGCTTTGTCGTCTCACGAAATAGTGATTTCCGGATTACTGCTTGTACCTGGACACATAAGAAATGGCCTCATTCTACTCCGGAAGGAAAAGTACTTTTGCGCTGTTACGTAGGGAAGCCTTCTGACCAAGAGGTCGTCGGTAAATCGGATGAAGAAATACAGGAAATTGTTTTAAATGATTTGAATAAAACGATGAACATTACCGACAAACCTGAATTTTCCGTTGTCACCCGCTGGTATGATGCGATGCCTCAATACGCTGTGGGACATAAACAAAGGCTGAATGATATTACAGCACATATGGAGAAAGAATTGCCAGGGGTGTATCTGGCAGGAGGATCATATCGTGGAATCGGCTTACCTGATTGTATAGATCAAGGGGAAGCAGCGGTAAAGCGTGTAATGGATTATTTAACAGCATGAATTTCTAGTTCAGAAAGGGGACGTATCCAAAAGGATGCGTCCTCTTTTAGGCTGTTGATCAAGCTTGAGGTTTGTTCACTATTTTTCGTTCCGTTTTGGTCTCGGAGAATAGTCTTTATGATTATGCGTACCGATTATTTGCGTTATGACTCTATTTGAACTGGAGAGTCTGGTTCCCTGTGAGAGAAGCTGGAAAATATCTCTATCTGCAAGCTTTTTTTGTAGTCAGAGAATCTTTTATAATTTCACTGTTCACCTGTCATGACTTTTACAAAATCGCGAGTAAAAGCTTCTCTGTCAAAGTCCACAATGATTTGGTGCATAGGATAATTTTTTATGTATTTAGGGACAGGACGAAAATCAGCGTACGTCAGCCCTTTTGAATTACTTTCTGTCGTTATCTGCACTTGTCCTTTCACAACTGTGTACTTTTCCGGTTGGCTTAAGTAAGAGAATAATGTTACATCATGAAGCGGTGCCCCCTCAACACCAGGGAGTATGGATTTGTACTTTTGGCTGTAATAATTCATGATTGGATAGATAATTTGAGAAAAAGGGGTGTTGTTTTGCTTGGCTACTTGTTTCATAGTATCTAGTAATATTATGGCATGGTTACTGATATTCAAAGGGACGAAAGTAATATGATTCCCATTCGAAGCCACGATTTTTGCAGCCTGAGGGTCTCCAAAAATATTGGCTTCGGCAACGGGAGTAAGATTTCCGGGTACAAAAAAGGCTCCGCCCATCACATAAATATCACCTGCTTTATGGATGTTTCCTTCTGATTGAATATATGTCAAAGCAAGGGAAGTCAGCCTTGAGAGGTTTATAATGGTTAATTGTTTTTTATAGGTATGAATCAACTCATAGATTTTTTTGAAAGGGAAAATTTTTTTTGGGATATGGACGGAGGGAATGAAGGGACCTAATCCATGAGGGCCATGAATATCATAGAAAAATTCTGGTTTCGTCCCTGTTAGTGGTTTTTCCGCCCCTTGGATGATCGGGATATCCTCTCTATTTGCCAGTTGTAACAAATAAGCGGTATTCCTTAAGGCTATTTTCTGGCTGACGTTTCCATATTCTGTAACGATGCCTACTACTTCGATTTCGGGGTGGAGGAGTGCGTACATAATGGCAAAAGAATCATCGACTCCTGGATCGGCAAAGATCATTACCTTTCTCATCGAATCAACCCCTATCTGCCTTTTTCATTATCCTATTTCTGAGGGAGTATTCTTATGTGTGGGGGAAGAGAAGGAGTTTTAAATTTATATGAAAGGGCTTGCAAGAAAAGGCAATGATTAGTATGATTAAAAATGGAAACGTTTTCAAGAAAGCAACAAGGGGGAGTAAGTATGGCTACGATTGAAGATGTAGCGAAACTGGCTGGATTATCGAGGACAACGGTCTCCCGTGTGATTAATGATCAGCCGTACGTGACAGATGAAAAAAGACAACGAATCATTCAAGCCATGGACGACCTTGGATATGTCCCCAATTCTTCCGCTCGTCGTCTCCGCAGTCAAAAGACAGAGACAATCGCCGTTCTCCTGCCTCGTTTAACGAATCCCTTTTTCGGTAACTTGATCGAGGCAATGGAAGAGAAGGCTTCGGAATGGGGTTATCAAGTCATTGTCTGTCAAACGCATGATTCTAAGAAAAAAGAAATGGATTATTTACAATTATTAAAAACAAAACAGGTGGACGGGGTCATACTGGCTTCTTTGGTAAATGATTGGAAAGATGTTGAACCTTTTCTGGAATCCGGGCCGATTGTATTCTGTAATGAATACATGGACAAGGCATGTATTCCGATGGTGCATATGGATCATAAACAGGCAGCCTATGATGCAACCATTCATTTATTAGAACAAGATTGCAGGCAGATTTGTTATGTGACTGGCGGTCCGGAAAGTCACTTATCCCGAAAGCGTAAAGAAGGATTTATCAAAGCGTTAAACGAGTTTGGCCTCCATTTTGAAGAAAATTTATCGATTGACTGGGCGATCAATGTAAGTGATGGACAAAAGGTCTTTCACATGATTAACAATGAACTTCCCCACGTTGATGGTGTGTTTACTGGATCTGATGAAGTGGCAGCAGGTCTGATTTATGAAGCAGCTTCGTCGGATTGGGTCATACCTGAAGATTTAGCGGTTGTAGGTTTTGATAATCAGATGGTGTCCCTGTTGATGGTGCCTTCTGTGACTACGGTAGAACAGCCTGTGAAGCAAATGGCAGACAAAACCGTAGAAGTTCTCATCCAACAGCTCCTTCATCCAGGTGCTCTCGCCCCAAACAGATATGTCTATCCACATCAATTGCTCGTAAGGAATTCCACTAAAAGAAAAAAGCTATCCATCCAGTAGAATCATCTGCCGGATGGTTTTTTTATTTTTTAAGAGTTATAAAAATGTATGATGAGAGAGTTTGTATGAAGTGAAAGCTGTGATACACAATCTCTCTCATGAGAAAAGTGGAGGATATTTTGAGATGCCGCCTTTCTATATAGTATCTGGGAGGAGAGTTTGGTTGATTAGTCAAAAATGGACAAAAAAATAGCAGCCTATGACAGCTGCTCCAAATTCTATGTTGTTCTTTCTTATGTTTTTTGTGGAATACTAGAATTAGCGGGCTGGATGGTCACACTCGTCACAAATGTTGCCGTAGCAGTCAGCTTTTTCCTGGATGACATTCCCACAGTTGGAGCAGTGCTTTTTCGGAAGGTTACGGAAGAACTCTAGAACACTCATCATCTGTAAATCGCCTCCAATTAATTTTTAATGTAAATTCATTGTATTATAACAATATTCAAAAATCAATATTCTGTTATAAAACAATGTATAATTAGGCAAAAAGTTTTAGGAGTGATGAAAATGAAAGTGACAATTATCGGATATTGGGGTGCTTATCCTGCGGCAGGGAGTGCTAGTTCTGGGTATTTATTTGAGAAAGACGGCTTCTCGCTTCTGGTCGATTGTGGCAGTGGAGTATTATCCAGATTGCAGCAATTAAAAAAAGTAGATGAACTGGATGCCGTCATTTTGTCCCATTATCACCATGATCACATAGCGGACATCGGGCCGCTGCAATATGCATGGCTTGTGCAAAACAGCCTTAATGACAGGAATGAATCCCTCCCTATATATGGACACCAAGAAGATGAAGACAAGTTCGACATGTTAACACATCAATATACGAAAGGTGTTCCATACGATCCTGAGAAGCCGCTCGAAATTGGACCTTTCTCTATCGAATTCCAAAAAACGCATCATCCGGTTCCTTGTTATGGTATGCGGATTTCGGATGGAGAGGAAACGGCGGTTTACACAGCTGATACCAGTTATTTTAAAGAATGGTCAGCATTTGCAAAGAATGCGAACCTTTTAATTACCGATACTAATTTTTATAAGGGAATGGACGGGAAGAAAGCTGGCCATATGACGAGCACAGAAGCAGCAACCATCGCCGATGAGGCTAATGTTCAAACCTTATGGCTCAGTCACCTGCCCCACTTCGGGCAACTCACTAAGTTGCGCCAGGAAGCTGAGGATGTGTTTCATGGAACTATTCAATTGGCGGAAGAGGGGATGACATGGAGTAAATAAATTGTTTCCTTATGTCTAAACGATTACAATGGTACTTGGACATCACGGACTGAAAGGATGAAACAGATGCTTTTTATTGATCATGAGGGAATTAATGATCCTCGCATTAACTTGGCCATTGAAGAATATGTGTTGAAAAATCTTGATATTAATGAGACCTATCTGCTGTTTTATATCAATAAACCTTCCATCATTATTGGGAAGAACCAAAATACTGTGGAGGAAATCAATACAAATTATGTCGAGGAAAATGGTATTCATGTTGTCCGCCGTCTTTCTGGTGGAGGAGCCGTATATCATGACCTTGGAAACTTGAATTTCAGTTTCATAACGAAAGATGATGGGGACAGTTTCCATGACTTTGCTAAATTTACAGAACCGGTAACGGAAGCATTAAAGAAACTAGGCGTGAATGCTGAGCTCTCTGGTCGAAATGATATTGTTGCAGAAGATGGCCGGAAAATTTCTGGTAATGCTCAATTCTCCACAAAAGGACGCATGTTCAGTCACGGGACATTAATGCTTGATTCAGAAATTGAGAATGTGGTATCCGCATTGAACGTTAAGACAGAGAAAATTAAGTCAAAAGGAATCAAATCGATCCGCAGCCGAGTAGCGAACATATCTGAATTCCTTGATGAGAAGATAGCGATGGATGATTTTAAAGACATGATTCTTCGTTATATCTTTGACGTGGAGGATGTAAACGATGTTCCGCAATACAAATTAACGAAAGAAGACTGGGCGAACATTCATCATTTAGCTGATGAGCGCTACAAAAGTTGGGACTGGAACTATGGTAAGTCTCCAAAGTTTAATATACAGCATACGAAGAGGATTGAAGGGGCCGGCAGTTATGATATCCGATTGGATGTAGCAAAAGGCTATATAAAAAATGCAAAAATCTTCGGTGATTTCTTCGGGGTAGGGGATATCAATGAAATGGAAGAAATTTTAATTGGTACGAAATACGAGCGCCAGTCTATCTCCGAAGCCATCGGAGATACAGATATTTCCTACTATCTAGGCAAAATCAACAAGGAAGACTTCCTGGATATGATCTATTAATCGAAAACGACCCTTATTTTAGGGTCGTTTTTTACTTGTAAGGCAGTGAACAGAACCATCTTCTGAATTCGGTCACAGGATGACAATTGTTGCTAAATAATTTTCTGTATTTTATAATTATATTGAAAATTAATATTATGAATGATTGTTCATTCATAATAAAGGGGGAGCGTACATGAATTTAAGCGAACAACTGTTGCTGACCGCTCAAAGGAACCCGGATAAGGACGCCTATATTTTTCAAGGGCAGCCGGTTACTTATCAGGAGTTTGATGCAACGGTCACTAAATTCGCTTCTAAGTTGTCTGAATGGGGTTATACAAAAGGAGACCACATTGCTTTAGTAAGTGGAAACAGTCCATTATTCATGATTGGACTTTATGGTGCACTTCGGGCAGGTGTAACCGTTATTCCGATCAACCCAACGTATACAGCAGATGAAATGAGTTACATTTTGAAAAATGGAGATGTCAAGGCAGTGATGACCATGGATGTATTTATGGATAAATTTGAACACATGGACCAATGTCTTGATGTGTATCATTATTTTGTGGCCGATACAGGTACGGGGATCGATCTGTCCTCTTCATCTTTATCCGCAAAAATGAAACCGTTTGCAAGAACGGTGGGAGAAGGTCGATTGGATTTTTCCGGTCCTTCAATTGATGACCAGGATGTTGCTGCTATTCTGTATACATCTGGTACAACGGGTAAACCGAAGGGGGCCATGCTTACCCACCAAAATTTATATTCGAATGCCTCAGATGTCGCTGATTATCTGCAAATAAACTCAGACGATCGCGTAATTGCTACCCTGCCAATGTTTCACGTTTTTTGCTTGACCGTTTGTTTGAATGCTCCGTTGGTTAATGGAGGAACTGTTCTAATTGTTCCAAAGTTCTCTCCGCAGGAAGTGTTTGCAACAGCTGAAGAATATCAAGCCACTATTTTTGCTGGTGTTCCGACAATGTATAACTATTTATTACACACAGGAAAAGATCAAGCACAAGCACGATCTTTCCGCCATATGCGTTTCTGTATTTCTGGTGGTTCATCCTTGCCTGTCGCTCTATTAGAGTCCTTTGAAAAACAATTCGATGTCCGTGTATCTGAAGGGTACGGCCTGTCAGAAGCTTCCCCCGTAACTGCCTTCAATCCTCTTGACCGACCGAGAAAAGCAGGATCCATTGGCCAGAATATAAAAAATGTCAAGAATAAAGTGGTTGATGAACTGGGAGAAGAAGTAGCTGTTGGGGAAGTCGGTGAATTGGTTGTAAAAGGACCAAACGTCATGAAGGGCTATTACAAACTTCCCGAAGAAACAGCGGTCACGATTCGGGACGGTTGGCTCTATACTGGTGACATGGCCTGTCAGGATGAAGAAGGATATCTTTATATTGTAGACCGTAAAAAAGATATGATCCTTGTCGGCGGGTATAATGTTTATCCAAGAGAAGTTGAGGAAGTTCTTTATAAACATGACGATGTAACAGAAGTAGCAGTTGTAGGAGCTCCAGATTCGGAATTGGGGGAAACGGTCATCAGTTACGTCGTACCTAAACACCCGTCTTTGACGGAAGAAGAACTGAATGATTATTGCAAGGATCATTTAGCGAAGTATAAAATCCCGTCACGCATTGAATTTATGTCTGAATTACCGAAGAATACGACTGGTAAAATTCTAAGGAAAAATTTACGTGAACAATTGGCAAAGTCCTGAGCGAAAGGGGAACAGTACCCATAAATATTCCCGGTGCGTAAATATGTATGCTAAAAGTTCAAACGGCCATAGCTCTTTCTATAATAGAGCTATGGCTGCTTATGCGCCTTTTAGACGCATTATCTGATCAAATCAGACTTCTTCCATCACACTTGAAACCTTTCCATTCACTCCCCGTATAAACATAGAAAGGGGAAAAAGTGATGGAGGAACTGCATGAAGCTTTAATGGATGCAAGAAAAGGATTATTGGAAAAAGAACGACTACATAGAGAAAGTGAAAAATTGAAAGAGGAGCTTAATCATCTGTACGTTCAAGAACAGCAATATCGAGAGAGACTTACTGAGGAGGAAGAAGATGTTGAAAAACTTGAGCGGATGAGTCTCACTAATCTGTTTGTAACCATTACAGGTCAAAAATTGGGGAAATTAGAAAAAGAAAAGCAAGAAGTAGTGGAAGCACGTTTGAAATGGAAAGAAGCGCACCAATCGTTAGCCGATGTAGAAACGGAATTGGAGAATCTTAACCAAAAAATAAAAGAATCAGGGGATCAAAAAGGAGAGTATAATAGGTTATATCAAAGGAAGAAGCAGTTCCTTATATCGAGAGGGAGAGAAAAAGGCAAACGCCTGCTCGAGCTCAGTGATAAGCGATCAACATTACAGGCAGAGTTGAGTGAGATTAGTGAAGCCATTGTTGCTGGTCAATCAGCTATGTCCGCGCTTGAAGAAGCATCGAAGTCATTGACCTCAGCAGAAAATTGGGGGGCCATCGATATGCTGGGGGGTGGATTATTGACAACCGCCGTCAAGCATTCCCGTGTAGATGATGCAGATACCGCTATCCATACCGCGCAACGACACTTGCGGAAGTTCGCAAATGAAATTGATGATCTTGGAAAGCACTATGACGCTAATATTCAAATCTCAGGTGGTTTAACGGTAGCGGACTATTTTTTTGGTGGGTTAATTGTGGATTGGTTCGTTCAGAATAAAATCCAATCTTCTCATAAAGAAGTTAGAGAAATTAGGAAAAAAACTCATCAGGCACTTCTTGACCTTGAAACACTAGAGCGCCAGTTTGAAAAAGAGGAGCAGGCTTTTAAGGAGGAGATGGACCGTATTGTCCGTTATACATGAGGAATTTTGAGAGGTCGTATGTCATTTACTAGAAAATTCGCACCACTTTGCGGACCTCCGCAACTTTTTTTCGGTGAACACGGACCAAGGGTGTACTACAATAGAAACAGATAAGCGGTGATGCTTATTTATCTCATAACTATTTATGATTTGGTTGTCATAAATAGGTCAGTAATTAATTTTACTGATGAGTGTCATGGAAAAGTCTTTCCTCTCAGAGAACTTTTCCAACAATTTATTCCCTCACTCAAAAGTTAACCAGTCGTCTCTTTTGGCCCATGTTCTCGTAGAGCATGGGCACTTTTTTTATCAAAAATGGGCTCGTTTAGTGACTCTTCCTCTTCCTCTTCCTCTTCCCCTTTATTCAGTAAATTTTAATAAGAACAGAAGTATGACAGGTGATGTTCTTGCTCAAAATAATAGGACGGACAATCATTAAAGGAGCCGGATAAGACCATGGCACCGGGACGACCGGGGGCAGAAAATCCATTTATTCCTATAAGTGCTGGCAATTCAGCTGGATGTTACCACAAAGATGAAGGCTTCTACCGCAGTAAGTCCAGGAGCTATTGAACTTGGGCTATGGAGGTCTGGGGGAATGGTTCTTCCTGGTGGAATTGAATCAGAGATGACGACCGAAGAAGATAAAGGTCTTCCGAAATTTTAGGATGCTACACCTTTAGTAAAGAATCGTTCAACTATTGAAAAAAGCGAAGGCAAACGTTTTTTTTGCTTCTGATGGTCTTATTGCACGGGTGCTGAGCCACAGCGGACGAGTAATCATCGGGGCTTCTTGTAGGTAATCATAAACTCTTCGTTCGTGAGATAAAAGTCACGATTTGGCCGTCGATGTAACAAATCGCGGCGCTCGAGCTTATAATAACTTATCCGTTTATATGGATCATCATCAATGATCGGAAGTTCTTGTGTTTGTTCTATATACTCGTCCACAGCTTGTTGGATGAGGTCAATATCTAAGGCGAGGTCTTTGTCTTGTTCTTCAAACAACTCATAGGTCTCCCGGGACATATAGAAATTCTGAACAGGTACAGCTTTTAAATAGGGGGCCAGAAGTTTATAGTCCAAAGTCAGATCTTCCTTAATAACTACACTAAGGGGGACCTCCTTAGGCTTGGAGTCTGCAAATGCATGGACCGCTTTTCTGACTTCATGAATGGATATATCTCTTTTCTCTACCTTCGTTTCTTTCGACTTTTTATTCTTTCGGCTCCACATCTGTACATTCCTCCTAAATAAAATTTGTTCGAGAGGTGTTTTAAATGAAAAATAAGCCAGTTCATCAGCCAGAACTTGATTTCTTTACACTACTTAATCCTGATTTTGGACGTTGGGAAGAAAAGGAAGAAAGGAAAGGGCCGGCAGAAGAACAAGTGTAACTGTAGTATAGCAGATGAAGCTATTTGAAACATTTTTATAATAATGTTTAGACTTTCGCCCCGCTATTTGGTAAATTAAAGAAGATGAGCGGTTAGTTCGGCCTATTAGGGGGACTGCCGCCACTTGAATAGAAGGGTGTTGAAGTGGATGACCTATGTTCCTGAAAAAGAATACGAAATTAACCCACAAACCATTGCACTTGTGGCAAAGCAAGAAGATGGTGGACAAGTCTTTACAGAAGTTATGGAGACGGATGAACATTTTTTCATTCCCAAGTGCCCGAGGGATATTATTGATCGTTCATGCCGCTATTTTGCAAGCAGCCTCGAAGGGCGTATCGCCGGTACAAAACAACTGACCGGCTACACTCACAAGCCACCGATCGTCATATCTGAAGCGATGGGTATTTATTTCTTCCCCATTATCTCTCCGAAACGAAAAGACTGCTCCTGGATCGCCCATAAATATATTCGCTCCTACAAAGGGGAACCCAATAAGACGACAACCGTTCAGTTTGCTAACGGTGACTCCATCAACCTTCCCGTTTCTGATGGCATGTTTGCGAATCAAGTTCAGCGCACAGCCCATTTGCGCGTTATTCTGGAAGACCGCTTCCATCCAGCGTCTGTGGTTGCTGATAACCGTGCGGAACGGATTGCTGAGACTTTTTCATAAGTTCAAATAATATATTTTCCACTTTTTTTCGTATAGCTGGATTGAAGTAGTTGCGCTTTTCTTCATAACCATGAGCCAGGAACAAAAAAGAGGTAAACGAATCATTTCTTCCTGATTCTACGACCTGAAGTTTCATTTGATCCATTTGTTTCCTTAGTTTCCTTCGTTCCTGCCGCGCTTCAAGCTCCATTTTCCCAAGCAGCTCCATATACGGCTCTTTAATTTTGAATTTCCCTTGCTCCATGTGTTTCCGATCTTGCCTGATGACAGTGATGGCCATAGATAAAAACAAGTAGCGGGAAGCGAGATCTAATTCTTTCTGTTTTAAATACCTCATATCATTCCCCTCCAAATATGCGAACAGGCGTTCTTGTTTGTATTATACCATGTATAAGTCTATTTTATGCAAGGGAGTTTTAAGAAAAGGTTGAAAGTGGAAAGATGGGGAAAAGCTAGATGTGTGAACACAAACGGGTAGGCAGAAAGCTTTGTTTTCGATAAAATAAAGAAAAAACAGGCACTGAATGTTAGTGTACTTAAGGAGTCGCATCATGGGTGCAGTGATGGGGAAAATTGATCAATGGCGCAGTTTAGCAGAGAATGACCAATTATTTGATTATATAATTAAACAGCTTGAAGGTTTAGAACGGTTTGGACCGATCCCAGGGATTCTGTTCCCGTTAATCGAAGCATTGCTGCCAATTTTACCTTTGGTCGCATTCGTATTAGCAAATGCTGTCGTGTATGGGTTGTTTAAAGGGTTTCTTTATTCCTGGATCGGAGCTGTTATCGGATCTTTAGGTGTGTTTTTTATTATTCGTCGTTTAGGGGACAAGCGTCTATTCAGGAAGATCACAAGACAAAAACAGGTGAAAAGAGTGACGAGGTGGGTAGAAGAGCATGGGTTTGGACCGCTTTTCCTTTTGATGTGTTTTCCGTTCTCTCCTTCCTCCATTATCAATATCGTTGCAGGATTATCAAGAGTCAGCCGGCAGCAGTTTATCCTTGCTGTTCTTTTAGGGAAAGCCGTGATGATTTTTACGATTGCGTACGTGGGCTCAAGCATTGCTTCCTTTGCACAGAATCCTGTAAAGTCAATTGTGGTTGGAATCTGTATCCTCCTTTTCTGGGTGATTGGGAAGTTTATTGAAAAGAGAGTTCAAATAAAGGTGGAGCAGAAAGCACGCAGTAGGGATTAAGTTTGTCTCATCGAGGGTAAAATGGTTGTAGTATACCACCTGGAGGCAAAACTATATGAAAAAATATCGTAGAGTGACCCGGACGATATTAATCGCACTGCTGTTAGCTTTTGTGTTCCGTTCCTATTTGTTCGCCAGCTATATTGTGGATGGTGAATCGATGGAACCAACACTCAATGATGGAAATTTATTAATGGTTAATAAAGCGGTTTATGATTGGAAGGAAATTGGAAGACAGCAAGTCATCGTTTTTCACGCAAATGAAGAAGAAGATTACGTGAAGCGTGTCATAGGAATCGCTGGAGATGAGATTGCTGTTAAAAGCGATCAGTTGTATATCAACGGAGAAAAGGTGGAGGAAAGTTACCTCGATCCGCTCCGCCCGAGTGACGGCCTTCCGTTTACGAATGACTTTACTTTAGAGGAAGTAACGGGACACGAGACGGTCCCGGAGGGTCATTTGTTCGTTATGGGAGACAACAGGCGTGACAGTCTGGATAGTCGCTATTTCGGGTTGGTGCCGGCAGAGGCGGTCGTCGGAAAAGTCGATGTGCGATACTGGCCGGTTAACCAGCTTGGAGTGCAATTTTAATCAGCCGCCCTATTGGGGCGGTTTTTTAATGGTTTGGGGCGAGCAAGTCACTCCTTTCCTTTTGTTGTTTTAGGAATATTGCAAGCCTTTGAAAGGTGATTCTGGCTAACGTTTTTCTTACCGAATGCAGAAGGCGTCATTTCATCATAACGCAGATAAAAATGATAAAATAGAAAGAGATGGAGAGAAAGGAGCGATCGGTATGGGGTTGCGTTTTTTGCTTGGTCGTTCAGGATCAGGAAAAAGCACACGTTGTTTAAATGAGATTGAAACGAAATTAAAGGATGATCCACGGGGGCCAGCGATTATCTATATTGTTCCGGATCAGATGACCTTCCAGCAGGAGTACGGACTCCTAAAGAGGGAGGGAGTGGAAGGCTCCATCCGAGCACAAGTCTTCAGTTTCTCCAGATTGGCCTGGCGGGTCCTCCAGGAAACCGGTGGAGGAACAAAGAAGTTCATCACATCCACAGGAGTGCAGATGATGCTTCGGAAAATTGTGGAAGAACGTACTTCAGATTGGCGTGTCTTTCAAAAGGCCGTCGAGAAACAGGGATTCATTGAACAGCTTGAAGGGATGATTACAGAGTTCAAACGTTACCGAATTAAGCCGGATGATCTTCATGCACAGATGGACGCTCTTGATCAGTTCGTTCATTCCACGAGCCAGGAACAAGGCCTCCGAGACAAACTTGATGATTTGGGCTACATTTACGATCGACTTGTCGACGCTTTGAAAGAGCAGTACATAGATAGTGAAGATCAATTACAGCTGCTATCAAGTAAGATTCCTGAAGCTGCTTTTTTAGATGGGGCAGAAGTGTATATTGATGGCTTCCACAGCTTTACCCCACAGGAGTATCAGGTCATCGAAACATTACTTAAGAAAGTAGACACCGTTCATCTCACATTGACGACCGAACAGCCGACAGGTGAAGAAAATCAGGAGCTTGATTTATTCCATGAGACGAAACAAACGTATCTGGATTTGAAAAAGGTGGCAGAAGAAGCGGGGGTTCCTATAGAGGGTGTGGAAATTCTTGACCATACCGCAGGGCGGATGAAAGATCGGCCAGCACTCAGACATTTAGAGAAGTATTATGATGTCCGCCCAGCGGAGGCTTTTAAAGGGGAGGTTCCGATTCAGATAGCAGAGGCTGTCCACCCCCGTGCAGAAGTCGAAGGGGTGGCTCAGGAAATCCTCCATCTTGTTCGTGATGAAGGCTATCGTTTTAAGGATATAGCTATTTTAATGCGTGAGCCCGAGGTCTACCATAGTTTGATTGAAACGCTGTTTGATGATTATGAGATTCCAGTATTCATTGATGAGAAGAGGACAATGCTTAACCATCCAATGATTGAGCTTGTCCGTTCTGGTCTCGACGTTGTGGAAGGGAACTTTCGTTATGACGCTGTCTTCCGGTTATTGAAAACGGGTTTCATTCCAGCGACCGATCGTCAATACCCGCTCACGGAAGACGCTATTGATGAACTTGAAAACTATGTGCTTGAATATGGGATTCGCGCCCGTACCCAGTGGTTTTCGAATGAACCCTGGATTTATCAGCGTTTTCGTGGATTTGAACAGTCCGCCCAAACAGATGAGGAAAAAGCGAAGCAGACAAGAATCAATGCTTATCGCGAACAGGTACGGCAGGCCTTGCAATTGTTTGATGAAGACTTGCGGGCCGCTGAGACCATAGAGGAAAGGGCACGCATCATTTACTTATGGCTGGAGGGGCTGAGAGTCCCGGATCAGCTTGAGTCCTGGCGGAATTTTTATGATGAAAAAGGGGAAATTGAACGCGGGCGAGAGCAGGAACAAGTATGGGATGATTTTTTACAGTTGCTTGATGAGATGGTCGAAATGGCAGGCGAGGAAAAAATGTCCTTGCAAGTCTTTCGTAATACAATCGATAGTGGATTAGAGTCCCTAACCTTTGCTCACGTGCCGCCAAGTATGGATCACGTCATCGTTGGGAGTGTTGATCGTTCAAGGATGACGGGGATTAAGGCGTCGTTTCTTCTAGGTGTAACGGACGGAATGTGGCCGATGAAGCCACCGAGTGAAGGGATGATTTCTGAACAGGAACGTTCATTATTAGCAGAGCACGGACTTCAGCTCGCTAACGGCAGTAACCGGCAGCTGCTTGATGACCGTTTTTATGTGTATTTGGCCTTGACGATGCCTGCTGATAAACTATGGATCAGCTATCCACTCAGCAATGAAGAAGGAAAATCGAAGGTTCCTGCTACCCTCATCCAGCGTATAGAGGAATTATTTCCTTCTACTCAAAACCATGTGCTTTTACAGGATCCCGATGATTTGTATGAAGCTACACGTTTCATAACGAATCCTCATAAAACAAGGTCGGCGCTCACCTCCCAATTTGCACGCTATTTAAAAGGGTATAAGATGGAGCCGGTCTGGTGGGCATTGCTCAATTGGTATATAGACCATGAACCGTCGGATGGGATGACGAGTAAGGTTCTTAAAAGTCTGTTTTACCAGAACAAACCTGTGCAGTTATCGAAAGAGACAACTGGAAGACTATTTGACAAGCAGGTGAAAACAAGTGTTTCACGTCTGGAGACGTATCATCGTTGTTCCTATCAATACTTTGCTCAGCATAGTCTGGGTTTGGAAGAGAGACGGACGTACAAACTTGATGCACCGGATATAGGGCAGCTTTTCCATGAAGCACTTAAACAGATTACCGAATGGGTCCAGGCTGAAGGGCGTGACTTTTCACAACTAAAACGTCAGGAAACAGATCGCTATGCAGAGAGAGCAACGAACGAGCTGGCACCGATTTTGCAAAACCAAATCTTGAAAAGTTCAAATCGTTATCAATATATCCAGAGGAAGCTGCAACAAGTCATTGCAAGGGCAGCCTTTGTTTTAAGTGAGCAGGCGAGAAAAAGCCAATTCTCACCTGTTGGACTGGAACTTGGTTTTGGAACAGGGGGCGATGCAAAGCTTCCACCGCTTTCGTTCGATTTGCCAAACGGATATGAATTAATGTTACGGGGGCGCATTGACCGGGTGGATAAAGCTTTATCTGAAGAGGATTTGTTCCTGAGAATTATTGATTACAAGTCGAGCAGCAAAGGATTAAGTCTTGTTGATGTTTTCTATGGCCTCTCCCTGCAGATGCTTGCCTATTTAGATGTGGTGTTGACGAATGCAGAATATTGGCTTGGAAAGCATGCCTCGCCTGCAGGTGTTTTGTATTTCCATGTTCACAACCCAATGATCACAGGGAAACAGTTGCTTAAAGATGAGCAAATTGAAGAAGAGATCTTCAAAAAGTTCAAAATGCAGGGGGTGCTGCTGGAAAATGAACGCGTCGTCCAGATGATGGATACAGGACTTGATAAAGGCTATAGCCAGATTGTACCCGCCGCATTGAAAGCGAAGGGCGGATTTTATAAAAGTTCGAAAACAGCTGATGAAGAACGGTTCGAGCAGTTGAAGCTATATATCCGTGATTTGATGACAGAAGCAGGAACAAGAATAACGGATGGTAAAGTTGACCTCGATCCGTTTCAGAAAAACCAGCAAGTCGCCTGTGAAGTTTGTTCTTATCGTTCGGTTTGTCAATTTGATCCGACTCTCGAAGAACACAATTATCGCAAATTGCAAGAAATGAAAGATGAAGATGTACTAGAAAAACTGACGAAGCGAGAGGGGGATGCGTAATGGTCAGCTGGACAAAAGAACAAGAACGAGCGATCTACTCACATGGCTCTAATATTCTCGTGGCAGCGGCTGCTGGTTCTGGGAAAACAGCCGTACTGGTGGAGCGGATTATACAAAAACTGCTGCATAAAGATGACCCGGTGGATATCGATTCATTGCTTGTCGTCACTTTTACAAACGCAGCGGCACAGGAAATGAGAAACCGTGTCGGACAGGCATTGGCGAAAGCCCTGGAAGAAAATCCGGGGTCTCATCATTTGAAGAAGCAGCTTTCCTTGTTACAGAATGCTTCCATCTCAACACTGCACTCGTTTTGTATGGAGGTGGTGCGACGGTACGCCTATTTGTTAGACCTTGATCCTGGCTTCAGAATTGCAGATACAGTGGAATCAGATTTGATTCAACAAGAAGTTTTGGAAGATCTTTTTGAAGAATGGTATGGGAAGGAAGGGACAGAGCAACAACGTTTTTTTGACGTTGTGGAACGTTTCTCCAGCGACCGCAGCGATTTAGATGTCGAGAAACTGGTGTTGGACCTTTATACGTTCGCTACTCAAAATCCGTGGCCGGATGTTTGGATCGATCAAATGGTGGAGATGTATAACGTCAAGGATGTCGAAAATGAAGCTGACTTGCCATGGCTCAATCTTTTAAAACAAGAGGTAACCAGTCAGTTAAAAGCGATGGAAACAGAAGCACGACAAGTGCTTGAGCTTACTCTTGAGCCCGAAGGGCCTTATGCGTACGGAGAAACAGCGGAGTCGGATTTAGAATTAATCCAGCAGGCCAAAGGAGCTCTTGCCCATTCCTGGACAGAAATGCAGAACTTTATGGCTGGGCAGAAGTTCGCAACATTATCTCGAAAAAAAATGGACTGTGATGCTGATAAGAAGGAACAGGCGAAGAAGATCCGCGATCGTTATAAAAAACGCTGGAATGAAGTTCGGGACGAATGGTTTTCGCGTTCGCTCGACAGTTATTTAAAAGATATGCAGGATCTATATCCAGTCATGGAGCAGCTGGCCATCATCGTGAAAGACTTCAAGACACGATACGAACAGTTGAAAAAAGAAAAAGCCATCGTTGATTTTTCTGACCTGGAGCACTATTGTCTGCAAATTTTGCTTGATGAAACAGCGACACCTGGTGATCTTGTTCCTTCTGCTGTGGCAGAAAGCTTTCAACAACAGTTCTCTGAAGTGTTGATTGATGAATATCAGGATACAAACCTTGTGCAGGAAACCTTGCTGAGACTTCTTACAGAAGGGGAAGGTGCTGGTCATTTGTTCATGGTCGGAGATGTCAAGCAGAGCATTTATCGCTTTCGACATGCAGAACCCTCGTTATTCCTTAATAAATACAAACGTTACGACAGTGAAGAGGAACAGGGGGAACGAATAGATCTTGCTCGAAACTTTCGAAGCCGTAAGCAGGTACTAGATGCAACGAACTACATTTTCCGTCAAGTGCTTGATGAAGAAGTCGGGGAAATGGAATATGAAAAGGATGCAGAACTCATCTACAGCAACAAAATTTATGATGAACTGACGGCAGATGACGCGGATGCGGAACTTTTCCTTATTGACCGTGAATCCCAAGAAGGGGAAAGCGAAGAGGACGAAACTTATAAGGATTTGGAAAAAGCACAGCTGGAAGCCCGTGCCTACGGGAAGATGATTAGAAAGTGGCTTGGTTATGAAGGGAGTGCCCCCCTTCAGGTAGTGGACAAAGAAACAGAGACGAAACGGCCATTACAATACCGGGATATTGTTATTCTGATGCGATCCATGACATGGGCACCGACCATTGTTGAAGAACTGAAGCAGCAGGGCATTCCTATTTATGCAGAACTGTCTACAGGATATTTTGAAGCCATCGAAATTAAAATCATGCTCAGTCTCTTGAAGGTTATTGATAATCCGATGCAGGATATCCCGCTTGCTTCCGTGCTCAAATCTCCCATTGTTGGTCTTAATGAAGACGAGCTCGCTCAAATACGGCTGGTGAAAAAGCGAGCGACTTACTATGAAGCCATGCAGGCTTATAAGGTGAAGAATGAACTCGGACATAAAATAGATGGTTTTCTTGGGCGATTGAGAAGCTTCCGTGAACGTGCGAGACAGGGAGCTTTGTCTGAACTTATTTGGGAAATATTCCGCGAAACGGGCTATTATGATTTTGTTGGAGGAATGCCTGGGGGACGTCAACGCCAGGCGAACTTGAGGGCCTTATATGATCGAGCCCGTTCGTATGAAACAACAACCTTCCGGGGTTTATTCCGTTTTCTCCGTTTTATTGAACGGATTGAAGAGCGCGGAGACGACCTTGGTGCGGCTAGGGCTCTTGGGGAGCAGGAAGACGTTGTGCGCATCATGACGATTCACAAGAGTAAGGGGCTGGAGTTTCCAGTCGTCATCCTTGGCGCTATGGACAAACAATTCAACATGATGGATTTGAAGAATCGATATTTGCTTCATAAAGATTATGGATTTGGGTCTCGCTATATTAACCCTGAAAAAAGGCTTATGTATCCTACCCTTGCTTACCATGCCTTGAAGGAGGCAAAACGTCGGGAACTCCTTGCCGAAGAAATGAGAGTCCTTTATGTTGCCTTAACAAGAGCAAAGGAAAAACTTGTCATGGTCGGTAATGTTGCATCCTTTGAAAAGAAACAGGAGAAATGGCAGACATTCGTTGATGCTCGGGACTGGGTGCTTCCTCCTCATGATCGTTTAGAAGCAAAATCCTATCTGGACTGGGTGGGACCGGCCCTTATCCGACACAAGCATACAGAAGATCTCAGAGGAGATATCGAAGTCATGACAGCAGAGGAGATTCACTATGATGAGTCTCAATGGCGTGTACACATTGCACACGGAAGTGAGTTCGCCGTTCTGGATGAAGTGAAAGAGCAACGTGATGAGCAGCTGCAGGAAGCGGTAGAACAATGGAAGACGGTTCCCATAGGTGAAGAAGTCGACAAGTCCCTTGTGGAACGACTGGATTTTGAGTATCCGCATCGAAAGGCTGCCTCCACACGTGCGAAACAAACCGTGACGGAAATTAAGCGGCAACGGGAAACGAAAGACGAATATTCAAGTGATCAATTGCTAATTCCATACCGTGCTCCCATTGTAAAGCGGCCTCGTTTTATGCAGGAAGAGAAGCAGTTGACGGCAGCGGAGCGCGGGACAGCCATGCATACAGTAATGCAGCACCTGCCATTTACAAAAGTGTGGACGTCTCCTGACGTAGAGGAGTATGTCGAGCATTTAGTGATTAAAGAAATCCTGCGAAGAGAAGAAGCGGATGTCATTGATTTTCAAGCCATTGCCGATTTCTTTCAAACGGATATTGGTGCTTATGTACTGAAAACAGACCGTATAGAGCGTGAAGTTCCATTTAGCCTTACCCTCCCAGCAAATGAAGTCTATGCTGAATGGGAGGAGCAAACAGATGAGCAAGTCTTCATCCAAGGGGTCATTGACACCATGATTCCATATGAGGATGGCTGGCTGATCTTAGATTATAAGTCGGATACGGTTCCTGAAGAGGCCCAAGGGGTAGAAAGTAAATTAGCAGACCGTTACCGAACACAGCTCCGCTTATATCAGACAGCTTTAGAAAAAATATGGAAGCAGCCGGTACGGAAAAGCTGTTTGTACTTCTTTGATGGATCACTTGCTGTGGAAGTCGATACTGATCGAGGAAACATGTAATTTGTGTTACTAATCACCGCTGATCGGTGAAAACGATGAAGCCCCATTTAAAAATAAGACTGTACACCGTTTTTTAAGCTTGTAGAGAAAGAAGGTTATATTTCTCTACAAGCTTTTTTTGGGGGACATCATCCCTGAGCTTCGAACCTAAACAGAAAAGTTCCTTTCTTAAATAGGACCAAAGGGAACAGATTTCGGTTATCTGCGTTTTGAGAGACGGCTTTATGATAGCTGCAAACTTAAGAGAGCGCCTCTAAAAGTGAGACGCTCTTTCTTAAGCATTGGCTGTTATATTCTGATCGGCAACGTCAGGATCAAAAGGGTTCGTGGAGCTGAGTCCGTTATTTGTAATAATCCAGTTTCCTGTATTCAGTGCTCCTGATCCGGCATTCGTTTTGGAGGTGGATTTTGGAGACAAATAAAAGGAGTCTCCGAAGTTTACCACACCACCACCAACGCTGTTGATGCTGATAGGTCCGACAATAGCCGGCATCGTAATCGCCTCCCTTTGGTGCGATTCAAGCATTATAGTTACAGACTATGCAGGTTGGGCATTTAATGTTCTTCTTCTTCAAGAAGGCGAAAATGTTTTGTATAGTTGATGGCGTTTATATGTTCAATGCCGCCTATCTGGAATACACTAGCCGTTGAGACACCGAGGACACGTATGCTGTCTACTTGAATGGGACGGTTTTGATACGTATAGGATTGAATTTCCACAGGAGCAAGCGGGGGTGTGCTTTTTAGTGAAAAGATGGAGTAGTCCTCAAAATTGAAAACGTCTGACTGGACTCCCCCCTCTCTTTGAACAGCTAAAATTTTAGAGAAAGGAGCAGCACGATAAACGTCACCGATTTCTAAAATAGATCCAATGGTTAAAGACTGGGTCTCCATTTCGTCAACATAGACCATCCGTTTTATCATGCTACCTGTTTTCACTGCCTTCATCTTCTTCCATATTCACATAGGCCTGTTCTTCTGTTTGGGCTTCTGGATGAATGATTAAAGATTCTGGAGGTGTATCAAAAAAAGATTGCAGCCTCACGGTTTTGTTGTCTCCCACTAAAAATAAGGAAGAACCGGAAACACCTGTTACACGGATATGCCCAACATGTAGGCCGTAATTATGAACAATATGGTTCATTCATCACCATCTCCTTCAAAAGTTTCGAAGTATTGAGCTATTGAGTGTTGAATCTCCGTTTGAATTTGATGGAAGATTTCCTCCGGCGGGGCTTCTGGTTTTTGCCCCCGGTAATATTCCATTCGCTGGGGCAATTGTTTGCGAATATCTGCAATCATACGCTCTTTATGATTTTCACTCACTTGAATATCGTGGTCCCGCACATATTGATTCATCCACCCTGGGATATCAGAAGTCATATATTCTTGGAGAAAATGAAGCGCCTGATCATCTGTCTTCGGCAACTGTGTATTTGGGGTGTTCTGTTGTTTGCTATATAGATCACTAATGTCAGATAGCTCGGATCCATTTGGGGTCAGGCCGATTTGCAGGGTCCCTTCGAGCGTCTCGATTTTCAGTTGGTCAAAGTGATATTCGATTTTTTCGATGACTGTCTTTGGCGGTTGTTCAACAGATTGTAGATCCTTGATTTTTTTTTGTAATTGGTCAATCGTTTTCTGCTGTTGTTGCAGTTGATTCATCATTTGTTGAATCCACGATTGCCAAGAATGGTATTGGTTCAAGTGCGCTCACCCCCTAATCTATCTTTATGAGGGAAAGGAGGGGTCTATGTTATAGAAAGTGGGACCAGCGTGCCGGTACCAGCTTCGGGAATGTCGACTTCCCCCTCTTTTGGCAGTGCTTCAGGGGCAGGTTCCGTATAACCGCCAGTATTGTAAAGGTCGGCTTTTGCTTGAATCACCCCTGAACTGCCAATTTGTACGATGGACGAGCTGGCCACCGTACCAATACGCAGAAAGTGGATATAAATCGACTGATGGACAGTGAGATTCATAGATAAACCTCCTAGTCGTTATTAACAACTGACTGATCGAACACTTCTGAATCATTGATGAAGGTGTTCGCGCGATTTAGCCTCACCCGTATGCCATCACCCGTGTTAAATGAGCCACCACCAGCAAAGGTCTTTGCTGAGGCATGCGGGGACATATTATAGACATCACCGATATTAAAAATACTTGATGATGAAAGGGTGAGTACTTTGACGGCTCCGACTTTTGCTGGCATAACGAAAACTCCTTTCTATAGTTTATGAAACTTCATTGTCTAAATGACGGAAGAACAGTAAAATAACGATTATAGGGGGAATACATATGAAAATAAAAGGTGCACCTCTTCGTGAATCGGAACGACTTGACTGGGTAGATGCTGCAAGGGGCCTTGCCATTCTTGGTATCTTCATGGTCAATGTACCGGCGTTCAACGCTCCGTATTTTTTATATGGCGGGGCAGGAGAATATTGGTCATCACCTCTCAGTCATACCATACAAAAGCTTATCGATATCTTTTTCCAAGCCAGTTTTTATACATTGTTTTCATTTATGTTTGGTTTTGGAATTCAAATGATGAAAGACCGCCTTGAAGAAAAGCGAATGGCTTACCAACCTGTCATAGTAAGGCGATTGTTTGTGCTTACGGGATTTGGACTTATCCATGCGTTCTTACTTTGGCATGGGGATATCCTTCTTTCCTATGGAGTACTGGGTTTTAGTTTGCTGTTTTTTTTCAAAGTGAATCCGAGTACGCTGTTAACGTGGGCCTTTGGAATGCTCGCTTTTCTTGTACTTCCGCTTACCTTTTCGCTTTATTTGATTCGTAATCAAATCCAAGGGATCATACACCGGCCTGCGATTCAAGAGGCTCTCCAAAATTACTCCAATGGTTCTTTTTTGGATATATGGAGTCAAAACGTGAATGATTGGATTTACGCGAACCAATGGGGGAACCTTCCTTTTCTTGCCTTGAGTCTAATCCCGATGTTTTTGTTTGGAATGTATTTTTGCCGTCAGCGGCTGTTACATGATCCGGATGTCCATCTAGGTTCCATAAAGAAGATCTGGGCGCTTACTGGTTTGCTGTTCTTTGTTTTTAAAGCAGGGCCACACCTATACGGAAACCCGGAATGGTTCCAACTTGCCCAGGATAGTATCGGGGGTTCCGCCTCGGCTATTTTTTATGTCTTATCTATTACTCTATTGTTTCGGATATCAATTGGTGCCCGTCTTATTCATCCTTTAACTTGGGTGGGAAGGATGTCGCTTTCGAATTACATTTTACAGTCTATTATAAGTTTTTTCCTCTTTTATTCTGTAGGACTGGGGTGGTATGGAGAGGTTTCTCCCACAGGGAACGTGGTAATTGTTGCTGTGGTTTTCACACTCCAGACTTTTGCAAGTAAGGCCTGGTTGAAGAAGTTTCGCTATGGTCCGTTGGAATGGTTATGGCGGACATTGACGTATGGAAAGAAGCAGCCGATGAAACGTAAGAAAAAGGCGGCTTCATAACGAAGGGGGCAGACGTCTTGAACCGTGATCATCTTGTAAAAGAAAGTAAAAAATGGGTAGAAGAAGCCATTATCAGTGAAGATCAACGTGAACAATTAATGGAACGCTATCCGAAAAAACAAAATAAACCCATGTTGTTAACTTTTGCAGCACTTTTTATCGGTCTTGGTTTTTTGACTTTCGTTGCATCCAATTGGTCGTATTTAACGGATTTCGGAAGAATGGCAATCCTGATATTTTCCATGACGGCATTTTATCTGGCAGGGGACTGGGTGTATCGGAGAAAATCAAATCGAGTAGGTATCAGTCTTATTCTAGTAGCGTTTGTCATTTTCGGATCGAGCATTTTTCTTGTTGGCCAAATGTATCACTACACTTCATTCAGTGCGTTTCCATTCTTTTTGTGGTCGCTTGTCGGTTTGGGATTGCTCTTTCTTTTCAAAGACGCTTCTTTTTTCTATGCGACACTTATAGTTGTGACTATAGGGCAGTTTTATAGTGGGATCGTATATCAACATTTTCATATATGGCTGGGGCTTTTGTTCTTCATTGGATTAGGCTGGGTGGTGGTAAAGTCACGTCATATCCCTCAACTGTCTGCATTTGCAATCAGTTATGTGGTTCATGCTATTATCCTCGTTTTCAGTGAAGGAATGCCATACTACTGGTTGATTGTCTTATTCCTGCTTCTCTATGTGGTGGAGGATTTCTTTATTAAAAGTGGAAGTCTGCGAGTGTTTAAAACCCTTAGTATGCTGTCTGTATTCTTAATGCTAATCTTCCAAGTCTTTTTCCTTGGGAATGAATATGTAGGGGAGCTTACTGAATCATCGCTTTACTTCTTTCTTGCGTGGGCCGTTTTGTTCGTATTCTCTGTCGTACGATTGGCTATGAGTTCGACTAACTATTATTGGATTGACCTTTTATTATTTGTTCCCGTGTTCAGGTTTGAGTTCGGAGATGGGCTTTCGTTACTTATCTTATTTCTATACGCGCTGTTTTGGCTGATTTCCGGTTATCATCAGGAAGTTTCCCGCTGGGTGAATAAAGGTACAATCGCTTTCCTTTTGACAACATTTATTGCCTACTTCCAACTCGCCTGGGATTTCATGGACCGCTCATTATTCTTTTTCATCGGTGGTGTTTTATTATTTGCGCTCAGTTACTTTCTTGAGAAAAAAAGACGGACTATGCAGAGAGGAGGGGGAGAGAAATGAAACAGCGCAGGTGGTTCTTCTATGCTCTGGTTTTCCTTCAACTCTTATTTCTTATTCTTATGTCCGTTTCCTACTATGCTATGGATTTATGGGGGAAAACAATTACACTCAAGACGGCCCCTGTTGACCCACGTGACCCCTTTTACGGTGATTATGTAAGACTGAATTATGATATTGAACAAATTCCCGAAGAAAAATGGAAAGGGGAAGAAACGGTGGACAGAGGCGAGAAGGTATTCCTGCTATTAGAAGAAAATGAAGAGGGTATATATGAACTTGTGGAAGCTTCTACAATCTGGCCGGAAAAGTCCGATGGCCAGGTCGTCTTATCCTCAAAATATCAAACATCAGCCTCCGCGTTGGACCAATATCAGGTGGATATTGGTTTGGGGAAATATTACATTGAAGAGAATACAGGGGCAATTTGGGAACAGCGGGAAGAACGCACGGTTGAAGTGGTTCTTGCGCCCTGGAAGCAAAAGAAAATTGTGTCGCTTAAATAAAATGAAAACGGCACCCCAATCAAGGGGTGCTGTTTCTAATGATGCTTAGCTCAAAACGGCTTTAATTTGCCCAATGGCCCAATCGAGGTCCTCTTTTTTTATCACAAGTGGGGGAGCGAAACGGATGACGTTTTCGTGAGTCTCCTTACAAAGTAAGCCTTTTTCTTTTAGTTCTTCACAATATTTACGGGCTGGCTCTGTCATTTCGACGCCGATAAAGAGCCCTTTGCCCCGTACCTCTTTAATCTTCGGGTTTTCGATGGATTTTAGTTCCTGCATCATATAATTTCCAAGCTCAAGGGAGCGTTCTGTTAATTTTTCTTCTTCAATGACATCAAGGGATGCAACAGAAACGGCACATGCAAGTGGGTTTCCACCAAATGTGGAGCCGTGGGACCCAGGATTAAAGACACCAAGGACTTCCCTGTTCGCAACCACACAAGAAATTGGGAATACACCGCCTCCTAAGGCTTTCCCGAGGATTAGCATATCAGGGCTTACGCCTTCCCAGTCACAAGCGAACATTTTCCCGCTACGACCCAGTCCCGCTTGAATTTCATCAGCGATGAACAGGACATTGTTTTCTTTACATACTTCATAAGCTTCTTTCAAGAAGCCCTCTGGCGGCATAACAATGCCTGCTTCTCCTTGAATCGGTTCGAGCATAAAACCGGCTGTGTTTTCTGTTATTGCTTCTTTTAAAGCATCAATATCCCCGTAAGGGACAAGCTTGATGCCAGGAAGCATTGGCCCAAAACCGCGTTTATATTCCTGTTCGGAAGAAAGGGAGACGGCTGTCATTGTCCGGCCGTGGAAGTTTCCTGTGCAGGCGATAATTTCTGCTTTATCCTCTTTGACTTTCTTCACATCATAGGCCCAGCGTCTCGCTGCTTTAATGGCGGTCTCGACTGCTTCAGCCCCTGTGTTCATCGGAAGTGCCATTTCTTTGTTTGTCAGTTTGCAGATTTTTTCGTACCAAGGTCCAAGCTGATCATTATGAAATGCCCGTGATGTTAACGTTACACGGTTCGCTTGATCTGTCAGCGCCTGAATAATCTTCGGATGACGGTGGCCCTGGTTTACGGCGGAGTATGCGCTTAACATATCCATGTAACGGTTTCCTTCAGGGTCTTCCACCCAGACACCTTCAGCTTTGGCAATTACAATCGGAAGTGGATGGTAGTTCTTCGCTCCGTATTCCTGTGTTTGGTCGATAATGTTCTGACTACTGATTACAGACATGCTATCCCTCCATTTACATTTCAGTGTTTCATTATTATAACAGGTTTCGGCACTATTTTCTTAATAATAAGAAAATAGCACACCTAACATATCGATAGGAAACTTGATATTAGTCGTGGTATCATAGCCATAGACTCATATAAAAGGAGGAAAACGATGGCGCACTTACATATCACTTCCTGGGTTATTGCTTTTGTGCTTGTCGCACTTGTGACAACGTTCACCCGCAATGGCAATGAGAAAGCGGCAAAGATTTCTCACATGATTCTTCGTCTCTTTTATTTGCTTATTCTTTACTCTGGAGGTTCTCTGTTTGCAAGTTACGCTGTATATAGTCCATTAATCATTATTAAATTGCTTGTTGGTTTATGGACCGTAGCAGCTATGGAAATGGTCACAGTCAAGTATAAGAAAAAGAAACCGGCGGGCATCTGGTGGGCCCAGCTATTGATCGCTGGCATCATTGCGATCATTTTAGGTTTTGGTTTCCTAGGTGCTGGAGTATTGCCGGCATAAAAAATAACGCTGCATGCGATCGACGCATGCAGCGTTTTATTTTTAAAAAAGGGGGCTATAATTTTGTGTCTGATATTCGTCCGTTATTTGGGGGGATAACGGTGATAACTATTATCAATTATAATGATAATCATTCTCAGTTTATATGTCAACACCTTTGTAAGATTTATTAAATCTTACAACCTTAAGCATGCTTCTTCTCGTTTATCCTTTTTAGGCTTAGGTACGGGAGAAGGCTCAATTGGAAAGGATGTCTAAGTCCAGTATCTAGACGGTACCCGTTTGATTGTGAGCTTCTATTCGGCTCCATGATCTAGAATGATAGGGCGAATTCAACAATCAACTAGTCCATTAGAAGCGAATAGTTTTGTAAACGACTCAGGGAAAGTGTTGGTGGGTTTCATAAGGAAAACGTCCCTGTCATATAGTGAGTCATGATGGTTTTTTTAATAAAAGAATACAGCGCTTGTACCGTGTCTTGCGCATTTTGTAAAGAAAAAGGATGGTGAGGCTAGATGTGTGGTATTGTCGGATGGATCGATGAAGCACATAAAATGGATGAAAAAGGTTCCATATTGGACCAAATGGCAAGCACGTTGCAGCACCGAGGGCCGGACGAATATCAGAAATGGATCGAAGGACCGGCTGCTTTCGGTCACCAACGTTTAATCGTCGTTGACCCAGCAGGAGGAAGGCAGCCGATGATCCGCAAGGCTCGGGATGAAGAGTATATTTTATGCTATAATGGTGAGCTTTACAATACAGATGAGATAAGAGACCAGCTGAAAGCAAAGGGATGGACCTTTCAATCACACTCAGACACGGAAGTCGTTCTTGTTAGTTATATGGAGTGGGGAGCATCGTGTGTTGACTATATGAACGGAATTTTTGCTTTCAGTGTATGGGAAAAGAATCGTGAGCGCCTGTTTCTTGCCCGTGACCGTTTGGGGGTCAAGCCACTATTTTACAGTGATAGAGGGCATGGTGTGATGTTTGCTTCTGAGATGAAAGCCATTCTGGCGCATCCTGAAGTATCATCCACTGTAGATCGTGATGGCCTTCATGAAATCTTATCTCTTGGACCATCCCGGACTCCTGGCGAAGGGATTTTTCAAGAAATTAATGAGATTCGTCCCGGACACAGGGGTGTATATGAAAAAGGGAAACTGAAAATCGACAGATATTGGGATGTGAAGAGTCAGCCACACGAAGATTCTTTCGATGAAACCGTCGCTCGTGTCCGTGCTCTCTTTATGGATGCTTCACAGCGGCAGCTTGTTTCTGATGTAAAACTCGGCACTTTCTTATCTGGTGGAGTCGACTCTAGTGCCATTACGGCTGTAGCAGCAGAAAAATATAAACAAGATCAGTTGGGAAGCCTTCAGACGTTTTCCATTGATTATAAAGACCAAGAAAAGTTTTTCAAAAAAAATGCCTTTCAACCCGATCGCGATGAAGCTTTTATCAAATTGGTGAGTGATCAAAATCAAACCACGCATTCGATTATGGAGGCGAAAACAGAGGATCTTGTCAGCCGATTGAAGCGTGCTGTTGAACTTCGGGACCTTCCGGGTATGGCGGATGTAGATTCTTCGCTGTTGTGGTTCTGTGAAGAAATCAAAAACCATGTGACGGTCGCACTCTCTGGTGAATGTGCTGATGAAATCTTCGGAGGTTACCCGTGGTTTTACCGAAAAGAAGATAAAGACCGGAAAGGGTTTCCGTGGATTCGCTCTCTGAATGAACGAGTCTCCCTCGTTCGAAATGATTTAAAAGACCAGGTAGATATTGAATGGTATATGTTAAAACGCTATCAGGAAACCGTTAGTGAAACACCGTTGCTCTCCGGTGAAAATGAGGATAGTAAAAAACATCGGCAAATGTCTTATTTAAATATGAACTGGTTTATGCAAACATTATTAGAACGTAAAGACCGTATGAGTATGGGAGCGAGTCTGGAGGTGCGTGTGCCTTTCAGTGACCACCGTCTTGTGGAATATGTCTGGAATGTACCATGGAGCATGAAGTTCCATAATGATCAGGAAAAAGGTCTGCTGCGCCAGGCTCTGCGTGGGATTTTGCCTGATAAAGTCCTTTTTCGGAAAAAGAATCCGTACCCTAAAACATTCCACCCGGACTACACGAAAGCCGTTTGCACGTGGATGGACGACATTCTTTCGGATTCGAATGCTCCGTTATTCGATCTTTTTGATCGTGAGCAAGTCCGGAAATTGAACGATTCCAAAGGGAAATCTATAGATACTCCCTGGTTTGGTCAACTCATGACTGGTCCTCAGTTAATTGCCCATTTATGCCAAATTGATCACTGGCTCAGAACCTATAAGGTTACTTTTTAAGCAAACCGCCCTTTTTCAGGGCGGTTTTAATTTTTTCTTTGTTTATGGAAAAGATAACATTATATTTTCGAAATGGCTTCGGGAGAGAAATAGCCTGTTTTCCCTGCCTATTTATATAAGCAAGAATAGAAGGGAGTGTATTTTAGAATATTCAAACTTTTAGTAGTGGTATAGACAACTATATTTCATGGTGATAATATAGCTTCAGTAAAACGTTTTCACAACGAAGGAGGTACAATAATGTTAAGCTTTTTACAGAGAATTGGTAAGTCATTGATGTTTCCAATCGCCACGTTGCCGGCTGCGGCTTTGCTTGTGCGATTAGGAATGGAAGATATGTTAGACATCCCATTCATTACTGCCGCTGGGAACGGCATTTTAGAAAATCTTGCGCTGATATTTGCGATCGGGATTGCGATGGGATTTGCTAAGGATGGAAGCGGTGCGGCTGCATTAGCAGGTGCCATTGGATACCTGGTCCTTGATAGTGGCATCGAAGCGATCAATGCGGATATTGATATGGGAGTGTTTGCAGGAGTTATCGCGGGTGTAGCAGCAGGTATGCTGTACAACCGTTATAATGATGTGAAATTCCCGGACTTTCTTTCCTTCTTTGGAGGAAAAAGATTTGTGCCGATCATCACTTCTGCTTTAATGGTCGTATTATCGTTTGTATTTGGGTATTTGTGGGTTTATCCACAGGCCCTATTAGACACGACAGCTAATTGGATTTTGAATGCTGGAGAACTTGGTGTCGGGGTCTATGGGGTGCTAAACCGCCTGCTTATTCCTGTAGGTTTACACCATGTCATGAATGCATTGATCTGGTTTGATTTTGGTACATTTACAACAGAAGCAGGAGACGTTGTCCGTGGTGAGATTAACCGTTTCTTGAATGGCGATCCATCTGCTGGTTATTTCTTGGCTGGATTCTTCCCTGTTATGATGTTTGGTTTACCAGCTGCCTGTCTGGCTATGTATGTCGCGGCTAAGAAAGAAAGAAAAGCTGCAGTTGGCGGGATGTTTTTAAGTATTGGTTTGACTTCATTCATAACCGGAGTTACGGAGCCTATTGAATTTTCGTTTATGTTCTTATCGCCATTACTTTATTTTGTACACGCCCTGTTGACAGGGGTGTCGATGGTACTTGCATTTGTATTTGATGTGAAGCATGGCTTTGGTTTTTCCGCAGGGTTGATTGATTATCTATTGAATTACAATATTGCACAAAACCCATTCACTCTTGTTCTTATTGGATTGTTCATGGGGGTTATTTACTTCGTAGTTTTCTACTTCCTAATCGTTAAGCTGGATCTTAAGACACCAGGCAGAGAAGAAGAGGACATGATGGAAGAGGAGCAAAAGGAAGCGCCAGAAAGTGATTACGATACAAAAGCCTACCATTACTTAGTGGCGTTGGGAGGCCCGGAAAATATCGAGACCCTGGATTATTGTACAACACGATTACGTTTAGAAATGAAAGATAGAGAACAGATCAATGAAAAGGATCTAAAACGTAATGGGGCACGTGGGGTTATGAAACTTGGTAAAAAGAATCTACAAGTTATTGTAGGAACTTCTGTTGAATTTGTCGCGGATGCGATGTCCAAACGAATGCAGCAAGGAAACATGACACCACCTAAAACGGAAAAAGACGAAGAATCAAAGAATACTCATGAGGGAGATTCAGCACGAACGTTGAATGATACAGACATTGCTATGCCTCTGTCCGGAAAGGTTCTCCCATTATCTGAAGTTCCTGATGAAGTATTTGCTCAAGGAATGATGGGGCCAGGATTTGCGATTGATCCATCTGAAGGGATTTTTCATTCGCCTGTGTCAGGAAAAGTTATTCAGGTATTCCCGACTAAACATGCCATTGGATTAGAAATGGAAAATGGATTGGAAGTATTGATTCATGTTGGCCTGGATACAGTTAAATTGGATGGAGAAGGATTTGAAGCCCTTGTGGAGTCGGGACAAATGGTCACACAAGGAACCCCATTACTCAGAGTAGATCTTGAATTTGTGAAAGAGAACGCCCCTTCTATTGTAACGCCTATCATCTTCACAAATGCAGAAGGCCTGGATGTGGATTTATTAAAAGAAGGTCAAATGGAACAAGGGGAAACAGGATTTGTTAAAATCAATAACTAGCGCAAGGAGGTTTGGATTGTGGGAGATCTAATGATAACCAACGTATCCATTGTGACCGAAAAGGAGACGATTCCAAATGGAACGGTGTACATCAAAGATGGAACCATAGAAAAAATCTCAAAAGAAAAGGATAGGACCCATGCGACTCATGTCATCGATGGAAAAGGAGAGAATCTTACTCTTGTTCCAGGTTTCATAGATGTTCATATCCATGGGGCAAACGGCCACGATGTGATGGATGCCACACCTGAAGCTTTGGACGGTCTGGCCACACAGTTACCCAAAGAAGGAACGACAAGTTTCCTTGCTACTACCATGACTCAATCCAAAGAAAACATTTCTCGTGCGTTAAAAAATGCCGGGGAATATATCGAGAGTCAAAAGAGAGAAGGGAAGGCAGAGGTTCTCGGTGTTCATCTGGAAGGACCGTTCATTTCTGAAGAGAAGGCAGGAGCTCAACCTCCCGAACATATTGCTAAGCCTTCCTTGGAGCTTTTTCATAAATGGCAAAAAGAGAGCGAAAATCATATAAAGCTTGTAACGATCGCCCCTGAAACAGATGGGGCTCTCCAATTCATTAAGGAGATATGCGGAAAAGGTGTGGTCTGTTCGTTAGGGCACAGCAGCGCTACTTTGGAAACGGCGAATGAAGCTGTCAAACATGGGGCCAGTCACGTCACTCATTTGTTTAATCAGATGAGTGGACTGCATCACAGAGAGCCGGGGCTTGTGGGGGCAGCATTTACAAATCCGGAATTGTGGGTAGAAATGATTGTTGACCACATTCATGTGCACCCAGAAGCCGTAAAACTTGCCTATAGAATGATCGGTAGTAAGCGGACGGTATTAATCACTGATGCGATGCGTGCGAAGTGTCTTCCTGAAGGAATTTATGATCTCGCCGGGCAAAGTGTCCGTGTTCAAAACGGGGAAGCAAGACTTGAAGATGGTACCTTGGCAGGGAGTATTTTAACTCTTGAAGAGGCAGCACAGAAAATGCAGGACTTTGTCGGAGTCAATAGGGAAGAGCTTGTTCAAATCACTTCCGCCAATGCAGCCAGGGAGCTTGGTGTTTATCATCGTAAAGGAAGTATAGCCGAAAAGAAAGACGCAGACCTTGTCATTTTAGACGAGGGTGGAAATGTCCTCGTGACAATATGTAAAGGGATAATCAGTTATGACAAAAGGCGGTGATCGGAATGAAAATTATTGAGGTACACAACTATGATCAGTTAAGTAAAAAGGCGTGTGAAATCATCGAAGAACAAGTGATGGTTAAACACGACTCTGTCTTAGGATTAGCGACAGGAAGCACACCATTGGGCACATATAAAGAATTGATCGCCGGCTATAAAGAAGGACGAACAGATTATCGTCACGTATCAACATTGAACTTAGATGAATATGTAGGTTTAGGTCCACAGGATCCACAGAGTTATCGTCACTTTATGAATGAACAGTTCTTTCGTTCGATCAATGTTAATTTGGAGAATACGTATATCCCTAATGGAAAAGCGGTTGATTTGCAAGACGAATGTGAACGGTATGAAAAAGTGATCGAACAGGTTGGCCCTCCGGACTTACAGTTACTTGGGATTGGCGAAAATGGTCATATAGGGTTTAATGAACCAGGTACACCGTTTCAAAGTGAAACCCATGTCGTTCAATTGGCTGATTCAACGAGACAAGCCAACGCTCGATTTTTCCAATCCATGGAAGATGTGCCGACAATGGCTGTTACGATGGGGATCCGTTCCATTCTAAAAAGTAAAAAAATAGTCCTGCTGGCATCTGGAGAGCGTAAAGCTCAAGCCATTGATCAATTAATCAATGGTTATCTTGATGAGCAGTTCCCGGCTTCTTCTTTGAAAGAACACTCCGATATAACATTGATTGTGGATGAAGATGCTTATGCGGAAGTCAAAAGGAAAGGATGAGTTCGTTTGTTAAATAAAGACCTCCCTTTACCCTTGTACTATCAAATTGAAGAATACCTAAAAAGAAAAATAGAAGAGAGAGAATTTGGCGTGGGTGAGCTCATACCTTCGGAACGGGAACTTTCTGAACGCTTTCAAGTAAGTCGTATGACAGTGAGACAAGCCGTAACAAACTTAGTTAATGCTGGTGTGCTTTATCGGGAAAAAGGAAAAGGGACCTTTGTTGCTGAAAGAAAAATTGAGCAGCCTTTAAAGGGGTTAACCAGTTTCACAGAGGATATGCGGCAGAGAGGGATGTCCTCGAGCAGTAAATTGATTGCTTTCGAGGCGATGGTAGCTCCTGGTGAAATTCGGGAGAAATTAAAATTGAAAGACGAGGAAGAAATTTATTGCGTTCGGAGGATACGAATGGCAGATCGTAAACCGATGGCCATTGAAACGACTTTCATGCCGGTTAAACTTCTCCCAGGTTTAACGGAGAAAATTGCCAAAGGATCTATTTACCATTATGTTGAGCAGGAGCTGGGCATGGCTATAAGTCACGCGCGTCAAATGATCGAAGCGAGAGCGGCCGATGAAGAGCAGGCTCATCTCCTGGACATACTCCCTCAATCTCCTGTCCTCCACATTGAAAGGAGCAGTTTATTAAGTAAGGGAATTCCATTTGAGGTTGTCCGATCCACTTATCGAGCAGATCGTTATTCATTTATTAGTGATATTGAGCGATAGCACTAAAGGAGGCTGTGATGGGCTATCTATCGAAAGTTTCTAAACAATTAAAAGAAATGGAGTCGGCTCAGCATGAACAATTTGAGCGGATTAGTGAACGGTTCGTTCGTTGTCTCCAACAAGGAGGGATTATTCATACGTTCGGCTGCGGGCATTCGAGTCTTTTGGCTCAGGACGCTTATTATCGAGCAGGTGGTCTTGTCCCGGTCCGTCCGATTATCATTGAGCCACTAATGCTTCATAAAGGTGCTCAAAAGTCCAGCGAAAATGAAAGAACCTCAGGGTTTGTACACAAATATTTAGAAAAAGAAGACCTGCAAGAGAAAGATGCGTTACTGGTCATTTCTACATCAGGTCGAAACCCTGCGCCTATTGAAACTGCTGTATACGGGAAACAGAAAGGTCTTTATACATCTGCTCTTACTTCCCTTGTTTATGGAACGAGCCAACCTTCAAGACATGAAAGTAATAAGAGAATTGAGGATGTGGTGGAAGATGTGATAGATATGAACGTACCCGTTGGGGATGTAATTATGAATAGTAAATACCACTCGTATTCTCCTGTTTCCTCGGTTTTGGGGGCTGGCGTGTTACATGCATTATTGACAAGGACTATTGAAAAGATGGAAGAGTATGAGGTGGAGGTGCCTATCTTCCGCAGTGGGAATGTGGATGGCTCTGATCATCATAATCATAGGATGATGGAAACTTATCATAGGATCGACTTCTAAACATAGACTCGCCTTCATGGGTCTATGTTTTTTTTTTAAAGAGATTAACATGGAAGATTGACGGGTGAATACAGAAAGGGCTACGCTAGAATAGTTAAGATATTCTTAAGGGGGGCGGAGGATGAAAAAAGCGCTTGTGTTTATCGCGTTTATCCCGTTCCTGCTATCTTTTAACTTTACTGCAGATGCGGCAGAAAGGGAAGACCAGCAGTGGCAGGATGAAAGTATTTATTATATTGTCGTGGATAGATTTATGAATGGAGAAATGAGTAATAACGAAGCAGTGGACCTTGAGGACCCCAAAGCCTATCATGGTGGAGACTTGAGTGGGATTGTGGATCAATTGGATTACATAAAAGAAATGGGCTTTACGACCATACAATTGTCTCCGATTATGGAAAATGAAAAGGGGGGGTTCCATGGATTTCAGGTTTCGGATTACCGAAAGGTGGAAGAACACTTTGGCACTATGGATGAGGCCGAGAGAGTTGTAGAGGAAGCCCATGCACGTGATTTGAAAGTCATCTTTGATTTACCTGCAGGCTTTATATCTAAAAATCATCCATGGGTAAATGACGAAACTAAATCCCCTTGGGTAACAGGGAATCCTGTAGAAAGTGAACATCCTTGGTTCAATCAATTGCCACAAGTAAACTTGAACCACGAAGCCGTACAGAATTATTTCAAGGAAACAATGGATTATTGGCGGGAAGAAACAGGTGTAGATGGGTTCCGAATCATTGTGAGTGACCCTGTTTCAGGAGAGTTTCCTTTAGATGATTCTCCAAATACTTACATAGAATCTATTCAGGAATCCAATAGTTTTAGAAATATGGCAAGAAAGGCATTCCGCAAAGCAGGACAATTTTTGGATGACCTGGAAACGGGTGAAAACCATCAACAAGTCAACCAAATAGATTTTTATGATATCTCCCGGTTTACTCATGAAGCTGTTGAAGAAGGACAAAATCCTATAACCAGATGGAAGCTTGCCTTAACGTATATGTTTACTGCTCCTGGCATACCGTCCGTGTATTATGGAACGGAAACGCCTATGGACGATGGGGGAGATCCTCAAAATCTACCCATGATGAATTTCAAGTCAGGGGATGAACAACTAAAGCAACGGATCGAGAAGTTATCCTCGATGAGGGAGCAATTTCCTGCATTAACGAGAGGCGACTATCAAGAACTTTATAATGAGGAAGGTCTTGCTGTTTTTATACGTGAGTATGACGGACAGCAAATGGTTATTGCTATAAAT
Organism: Halobacillus karajensis; assembly: GCF_900108515.1. Lineage (GTDB taxonomy): Bacteria > Bacillota > Bacilli > Bacillales > Halobacillaceae > Halobacillus > Halobacillus karajensis. Next base: position 162,461 of record NZ_FNWW01000006.1, read on the forward strand.
AATTCAGAAGAAACGAAATCCATGTCTCTGGAAGAGCTTGAAGATGGCCTGCAATTAAGAGGCTTACTCCACGACGGACTAGTACGCCAACGAAGTGATGGAAGTTACAGGCTGGGGATGGAACGTGAAACAGCTGATGTCTTCATCGTTGAAGCGAACAGCGGATATAATTGGTTATTTATTGGGTTTGTCGGCGGAGTGCTGGCTCTCTTTGTCATCGCTGTCGTTTGGATTAGTTTAAAAAACCGCAAGCAAGAGAAATGATAGGAAAAACGCTCCCAGATAGGGAGCGTTTTTCCTATGGGGAATTTTCCTTTTTATTGATTCGCTTGGGGAGGTATGCCGTAGCGAGTATTATACAGGGAAACGCCCCAGCTAAGGGAGTATACCGTATTTAATTCATGTATCCTGTTTTTTTGCTTTTCTCCACCACCACAGCCACGCAATGAGAAGAAGTGGAATTAAAAACGGAGAATAACCAATGGTTGTGATGAATAACCAAGAGGCAAAGGTTACAATCCCATTCACACTACTGACAAATGCTTGCTTTGTTCTATCCCATGTGTCTAAATTCTGTTGGTCCACTCCACCTACCATTACTTTTGTTTCAGTGAAAGAAATGGTGATGGTAGAAAAATCACTTTGATTTTCTAAATAATTCATTTCTCCTTTGAGAGATTCTATGTCTGATTGAACCCGCTCCAAATCTTGAGAGATCCTTACTAGGTCTTCCGTAGCTTCTGCCCGATCGAGAAAACTGAGCAAACGAGCTTCGATCTCTTCTTTCGCTTTTAAGCGGGATTCAAGGTCGACATAATTCTTTGTGACGTCTCGATTGTTGATGTTTCTTGACTGGATATGACCTGATATGTTTTCAACCGCATTTAAGAATGTTTCAAAGTTTGGTTGGGGAACACGAATGCGAAGATGGCCTTGTCTATTTCCATGGTCACTCTTTTGTATGTTTGTTTCTACCATATAGGCGTCCATTTCATTCATTTGTTCCTTAAGGCTCTTCTCAAATTGGTTGAAATCTTTGGTTTCCAGATCAATGTGCGCTTCGTAAATGATCATCTGTTCTTTTTGATTCTGCGCTTGTTCTTCGGTTTCTGCTGAGGCCGCTGTTTCGGAAAGGCCTTTTTCGGAGGTTTCACTAGGTCCCGCTTCGTCACTTGAGTCTTTCAGTGTTTCAAATTCGGCTTCATTACTGCTTTCTTCACCGTCGTTATTGTTACTGCAAGCCGTAAAAACAAGGATAAAAATGAACAAAAGAAAGATCCGTTTTCTTTTGTTCTCCATAAAAAAGACCCCCTCTAATTAGACTTTAACTGAGCAGAAGGTTCTACCATTTGAATGGTCAATCCAGATCCTCGAAAGGCTTACTTCTGCACTTATATCATTAGTCGTAACTATGGGAGTAGGGTTTCATATAATTGGGAATATTTATTTATAAGTGTCGTTAAGGAAGAAAAGGGCGATGGTCCCTGGTCCGGCATGGGCGCCGATGGTTGCGCCGACAAAATCAATGTGGATCTCTTCGGTCCCGTATTTTTCCTTTATCATTTCGGCCAGTTTTTCAGCCCGTTCTTGATCATCGCCATGGCTGATCGCCATGCGTTGGTTTTTGAGGTCTTTTCCACGCTCATCCATAACTTCCAACATTCTTTTTAACACTTTTTTAGAGCCACGGATTTTTTCAAGGGGAATAAGTTTACCTTCCTCCATGTGTAAGAGGGGTTTAATTTTAAGTAAACCTCCTACAAAGGCGGCTGTGCGGCTGACGCGGCCGCCTCGCTGCAAGTATTCTAAATCATCCACTGTGAAGATATGTTCCATATGCGCGGCATGATATTGACCAAGTTCGAGTATATCTTTGTAACTTCCTCCTTCTTTGGCAAGTTCTGATGCTCTCCATACCACAAGTCCATAGCCTAGAGAGGCGGCTTTGGTATCGATAACATCAAATTGAGCATTCTCATATGCCTCTTTTACTTCTTGTTCAACCATTTTAGCTGTCTGATATGTACCTGATAGTTCAGAAGACAAAGCGAAATAAATGAACGGTTGTCCTTTTTCAGCATAGTGGGTGAACATGTCTCGAAAAGCCTGGGGAGACACTTGTGCTGTTTTAGGGGCTTGACCGTTACGCATTCTGCTATAGACATCACTTGGTGCCATACCGATGCCGTCTTCATATTCCTCCCCATTCAAAATGACTTTTAATGGGAGGGACCGGACAGATTGTCTTTCCAGCACGTCATGGTTCAAATCACTCGCAGAATCACATAATACTTGTACATGCATTTACGTCACCTTCTGTTTTTAGATTGTACCTTTAGTTTAGGCACAATCTGCTGGATAGTCAAAATAAACCAACTGCGATATTCTGACGAAACTTACATGAATCTACCAATATTATCTTGATTTTACTCCATGACGGTGATAAAAATGAATAGATGAAAAAAGGTAAAGGGGGCTGCTTGTGTTTACAGTTGAAATAAAACGAATACTGATTGTTATATTCGGCGCCGTATTAAATGCGGTTTCACTGAATTTATTCTTAATTGAAGCCAATGTTTATGCGAGTGGGTTTACTGGGGTTGCCCAATTGCTTACAAGTATATTGAATGATTTTGCCGGGATTCCCGTAAGTACGGGTATTCTTTTATTCTTACTTAATATACCCGTGGCTATTCTAGGTTGGTTAAAAGTAGGGAGAGGTTTTACCGTTTACAGTGCTTTGTCTGTTGCTTTTACTACATTATTCCTAGAGTTAATCCCCGTACAGCAATTATCTGAAGATATCATATTAAACGCTGTTTTCGGTGGTGTAATCGGTGGTATGGGTGTTGGAATTACGCTCAAGTGGGGGGCATCTACAGGAGGCCTCGACATAGTAGCGATGGTACTTTCGCGAATGAAGGATAGACCGATTGGCATTTATTTTCTTATTCTTAATAGTGCCATTATCGCGATTGCGGGTCTTTTATATGAACCAGAAAACGCTTTGTATACGTTACTGACTTTATATGTGACGACAAGAGTGATCGACGCTGTTCATACAAGACATGAGAAGTTAACGGCTATGATTATTACTTCAAAGGCTGCCGATTTGGAGAGAGCTATTCATGGTCATATGGTTCGAGGTATTACTACGCTACCAGCCAAAGGGGCATTTACCCAACAAGATAAAAACATGCTGGTTATGGTAATTACACGATATGAGTTATATGATTTGCAGCACATCATTCAGGAAGTTGATCCGCAAGCCTTTACCAACATTGTTCAAACAACGGGGATTTTTGGATTTTTCCGAAGAGATGATTAATGATGTAACTTTTTCCAAGCGGCAACGACTGATTAAACAAATGGAAATGATAAAGGAGTGGCGATATGAAAAAGTTTCTAGTCATTTTATTAGGGACTTTGATGCTATTGTTAGCAGCATGTACAGATGATTCAAATAATGAAGCTAATGGTGAAGGGAAGGAGGACCAAATGAACGAAGAACAATCCAATCAGGAAGCAGAAGTTGATATGGAAGCTTTAATTGATCAGGTGGCAATGGACGCAACGATTGATACGACAGAAGATACAGCTGCCTTTAATTTCTCCCTTGTAAATAACGGGGAGGAACCGATCATCTTAGGATTCACATCCAGTCAAAAGTATGACATTAAAGTAACCAATGAAGAGGGCGAAGAGGTTTACAGTTTTTCCGCTGATAAAATGTTTACGCAACAGTTGACGACAGAAGAGTTAGCTGAAGGTGATCGGTTTGATGTAGAGGAGACATGGACAGGAATTGAAGAACCCGGGGAATACGAGGCTACTATGACTTTCCTTGTAAATACGATTAATGATCAACCCATTGAAGCAACTCCTTTTCAAGTCACACAGAAATTCACTATTGAAGATAAACCAGAAGGTGAAGAAGAACAAGATGGCCAAGATACGGATGAGGACAACGTCCCAACATCAGAGCATGATGGGGATGGGCAGGCATTTAGAGACATTACCGTAACTGGTGAAAATGGTACTTATGTAGTCAAAGGGGAAGCACGAGTTTATGAAGGGAGCTTCATGTATAGTGTAGAAGACGGGCATAACGTTCAAGTTGAACCGACAGCTTCCCAAGTTAAGGAAGGGGCCCCTTCCTGGTCCTCGTTTGAAATTGAGATTAATATTCCTGTAGATGATTTGCCGGATTTTGGTACTTTAACTTTAACTCTGTTTGAAGAAAGCGCCGAAGATGGTGCCCCTACAAATGTAAATTATATTCCATTGGAGACCTTCCAGTCAGCAGAATAAAGAAAAAACCGCCATACAATATTGTATGGCGGTTTTGTTTTAATAACCGTATTCTTCTAATGTACTTTTCACTTTATCGCTCAGTTCATCCCAATCGGCCTGAGGCAGCTTATTGACAGTGATAAAGTTTTGGAATCCGAACACGTTATCTACGCCATCCAGCTCCATCAAGTCATTCATAATCTTATGCTCACTTGTTTGCCCTGGCATAACGGATACACTGCCATCCCCTTGAAAAATCATGGATTCTGTTGTGAATTTACGTGCATTTGGATTCGGTGTTTCTTGTACTTGAATCGCCATAGTTCAATCCTCCTCTAATACGTCTGTTCTTATCTTACCAAAAAATATCGACCTGCAAAACTATGAGCATCTATGTTACATTGTTGGCTTGGTTATGTGATACAATGAGTGCATGTTTAGGAGGTGTGTGCAATGGAATCAAGATTAATCGAAGTACTGCAGCCGATCAAAGACAACGATTATACGTTGCCTGAAGGGCAGAACTTCCAGGAGCTCACTACGATGATGCTGCAAAAAATAGGCTCTGTCCATCCAGTACTGCGGGATGACCTCATTCATTCCATATTCACGACATTTATTGAGCGTGGCCATTATACGAATGAACAATTGAAGAATATCCTGCAATCTGTATTGAACAAAAATTATTTGTTCTACCGGATCGGAACTTCAAAAAAAGAAGAGGATGCCGTTTTTAAACGAAGTTTTTCTGTATTGCTGATTCCGCCAATTATGGAAAAGCACAACCATTCCCCGTTTTTAAAAGAAGAAGAGGTCCACCGTGTGTGGGATCACTTAAAAAAATATATGAAGCAGGAAAAAGACCACCGAGGTTATGTGAAAGATAAAGGTTGGGCTCATGCGATGGCTCATGCGGCCGACGCAATCTATAGTGTGGCTGCATGTGAAGAAATAACAAAAGAAGAGATTCTGGATATGCTTCCTATCATTAGAGAACAGTTCCTTATTGACCAACCTTATCTCTTCGATGAAGAGGAGCGGATGGTGACGGCTGTATTAAAGATGTTCGGGAAAATCACTCATGAGGATCGAGTTGAATGGTTAGAAACCTTGCTTTATATCCGAGACAGCTGGAAGAATCCCAGTGAGGATATCATTATAAATAATAGCAAACACTTCATGAGAGCGCTCTATTTCCGTATGCTCGAAGGGGATTTTCGAGAACTTCGTTCCGTTTTAGAGAATTTGTTGAGGGAACTTAGAAAGCAAGAAGCTTACTAACCTGTGGAGGCATAGGGCCTGTACAGGTCTGTTTATTGGAACAGTTTCAGGAATAGTCCTGGGTTGTAAAAGTGATTTGATGAATTAATTACCGGAAAGAACGTTTATATTTCCTTAAGAAACATAGATTTTCTTCCTGTTCTAATGGATAATCTGCTAGTAAACAGACGAAAAGAAATGAACGTAAATCATCCGAACCCCGCTGTGAGAAAAACAGCGAGGTTCTTTTATCTTTATTCGATCCATGCAATTCCTGCTCTCACGGATGGTACAGCTATCCTGTAACTGGTGAATGGCCCATATGCTTTAAGTTGAGAGGGGGATGAGGAGTAGGTTTTAGAAAAAACACGAATCCACCAAGCCCCTGTAATAAATTCCCCTTAATGATAAGCGAGAGCTCTAATTGTTCATCCATGTTAGATAAAAGAATGCAAATGATGGTAGAGTTCCGAACAACTGAATGAGGTTTTTGGGTTTTTTTAGGGCATCCATTTTTGCAGTTACCGACAATTCCATTACCGATCGCTTGGCGTGCATTTCCGATTAAATTCAAACCACTTTCCTCATCCCCTATAAGGTCCTTAGAAGTGCTTATTGCCGTAGGAAGAGTACCTGCTGCAATTATCCACGACCCTGCGATGTTATTTCAGAGATAATGCGAACGGGGGAGATGAGTAAAAAGTGATCAAGAGAAACGCATACAACAGGCTCTCTCTTCCGTTTTAATAAAAGTTTCCAATAAGTAAATACTGAGGAGAGGGGGTGGTTCATGTGATTGAACAGGCGAAGTGTTTGATCTTTGATTTAGATGGGACTCTTTACGAAGATGTGGCACATTTTCAACTTTACGCGGATCTTTTACAACAACAAGTCAATCAAAAGCATCAAAATGATTTTGAATATGATTATAAAAACATTTTAAAAGGTGAACATCCATTAAAGGTTGGTACCGTTTATGATATGAAGAGCGATACCATAATAGCTGTCGATCCTTTTACAAATAAAGTGAAAACAGTAACCTCGTGGGAAGGGGAAGACTGGTTACAGGAGAGAGTAGAAATGGTTTATCCCGACTATATTCAATACGGCTTTGAACGAATGATTGCTATAGGGGATGGATGGTGGTTGCCGTTCGCGGTAGCGATGCATTATGGGGTAGGTATGGAAGAAGCCAGGGAATGTTATGACCAAACGAAAGAGTATATGACAACAGAGGCTTTTGAGATGTCAAAGACGAAAGGGCTTAAGGCTGCGCTCGAACAGTGGAGGAAAGAGAAACTCCTTATCCTATTGACTAATAGTGAATCGCAGGATGTAGAAAATATACTGGATCGGATAGGTCTCACAAACTTATTTCATCACACCATCCCTTCAGCATATAAACCCCAGAAGACAGCCCTGCATTATGAGTCCATTTTAAAGAGGCACCAGCTTGAACCTTCCCAAATTGTTTCTATCGGGGATAATATCTTAAATGAGATTGCACCTGCTTTAAGAAAGGGAATGAAAGCTGTATTAGTTCAGCCTACTGGTGAGGTGGAACTGAAACATCCAGACCTCCAGGTAGTGACAACTCTTGCCGATGTATGTTCATAAAAAAGCGAAGTGCCTGATTTTGCATTCCTTCAGGCACTTCGCTTTTTTATATAAAATGATTAGGGGATAGTCATTATATCCCCTTCATTTAACAAATATACCTCATACCTTAATTGACTTCCCCTGTAAAATTCATTGAGCTAAAGACAGTTATCTGAAGGTTCGATTCCGAGAAACCTTGTAATGGTTAAGGGGTATTGGGAAAGGCGAAGAGGGTGTCGAGTATCCCTTATCGTATGGTGGGTGGAAAAATGGGGAGACACCTGTGGGATGAAAATGATAGGGGAGATCCCGGAGGCGAAGCCTGAGGAAGCCCGCCATACGCCCACAAAAAGCGAGCCATCCCCACCCACCATTTTTCTCCTGAAAATGTCGGAACTGAGTGTTCTCGATAAGGGAGCTTTTATGGAAAAAAATAGATCAGGTCGTTGGGAACGACCTGATCTAAACATGCTTATTGGAAATTGTTGTGGTGAGCTTCTACTTCTTGTTCAAGCTGCTGTAGCTGTTGTTTCTCTTCTTGAGAACATTGGCTATAGGCAGATTGAATCGCTTGCTTCGCGGCCTTCATATCTTCCTGGCTGGTCGCGTTGTGTTTGCCACCACGGTTTTGGGTGAGACGGTTAACCGCTTCGCGCGCATTTTCAAAAAGGTTTTTCTCCATGGTTAAAACCCTCCTACCGTATGCTGGTCAGATTCGATTTCTTTGCGCTTTGCTTCTGAAAGCCTTTTGGGCTCCATCTCGCTTTCGTCAAATTTTCGAACCTCCGTCCAGCGGTCGTGTTTACGATTGGTTTTCTTTTGCTGCTCCATGACAAGACCCTCCTGTCATAAAAAGCCTGAACGCTTTCACGTTCAAGCTTAGTATGGCAGGAGGGTCATTAATTACACATGGAAAATAGTGCTTAAATTGCACGTTTATTAAGTTTTAGATAGTCATCAAGGAAATTCCCGATACCGTTCTCTTCATTAGTATGGGTCACGTGATTAGCAAGATCTTTTAACTCGTTAATCGCATTCCCCATAGCAACACCCACACCGGCATAATCAATCATTTCAAAGTCATTATCTTCGTCACCAAAAGCAATGATGCGTTCCTTTGGTATATGAAAGTATCGGGCGATTTTGTCTAGACCTACAGCTTTATTCATTCCTGCTCGCACAATTTCAATGACATGCCATGGCGCGCCCCACTTACGATGATCAATGAGAGAAGCGTGGTCATCAAGTTCACTGCGTAACTGTTTAATTTTCTCTTCTTCCGGGTGGATGAGAATAGAAGTCGGATCTTCCTTCAAATTCGATTGCAAACGTCCAACCGTAATAGGGTCATTTTCTGTGTGGAATATGCTCATGAGCTCTTCATCGTATTGGTCGAGGTAAACCTCATCTTTTACCTCGGCTAAAATGTTTTTGACACCTAGCTCCTGACAGGTGTGAATGATTTTATGAGCGGTCCGTATTCCTAAAGGAGAATGGACAGCGTCCCATTGGTGGTCGTTCGGGTGATGAATCAATGCTCCATTGAAGTTGACCATTGGGGTGTTAAGGCCAAGTTCTTTGTAGAAGTCAATACTGGCTCTGTGTGGTCTTCCGGTTGCGATCACAACAATATGGCCTTGTTCCATCGCATTGAAGACGGTATTCTTAGTTTTTTTGCTGATGATTTTTTCATCTGTTAAAAGAGTTCCATCCAGATCTAAAGCAATTAAATGCTGTTCCATTTAGCTTCACCTCATTTGTATGTATAGTGTAGCGGTTTTCAAGGTAAATTGTAAAGAAATTCCCATGTCATTTGCCTAACACTTTCCAATTAAAGATGGCAGTGTTACGATACTTATTATATAACCAATTTATAAACAACACTTAATGAAAACGTAAAGTTTGTTGCAGAAAGGAAATAGGACAAATGATAGGGATTTACCGTAACTCATACAAAAATGTACCTGTTTTAACGGTTGTGGAATCGGCGAAACAAGAGGAACCACTGCCGGTATTCATTTATTTCCATGGCTTTACATCCGCAAAAGAACATAATCTTCCGCAGGCTTTTCTTCTTGCTCAAAAAGGGTACCGTGTTATCCTCCCAGATAGTGCTTATCACGGCGAGCGGGATGAGGACTTGCCCAAACAAGAGCTGAGTTTTAAATTTTGGGACGTGGTGTATCAAAATTTGAAAGAGCTTCAAGATATTAAAGACGAACTCGATCGCCAGGGCTTAATTAAAGATCGACGTATTGGTGTTGGCGGGACTTCCATGGGGGGTATTACTACAAGTGCTGCTATGACCATGTATTCTTGGATCCAAGCATCCGCAGTAATGATGGGATCCCCCAAGCCTGTAGTATTTGCAAAGAAACTCATTCAGGATGTGGAAAAAACAGGCATCGTACTTCCTCTTGGCCAAGACGACCTTGATGAATTATATAGCTCGCTAGAGGGTATCGATCTTTCCAAACAGATGGACAAACTGTATGGACGTCCCCTTTTCTTCTGGCATGGAGATGCAGATCCTGTTGTACCGTTTGAACATTCTTATGATTTTTACAATGAAGCGATTAAGCAGTATAAGAATCCAGAGAATATCCGCTTTCTTAGAGAGGTGGGACGGGATCACAAGGTTAGCCGATTTGCTGTGCTCGAGATGGTTAATTGGTTGGAGTTAGTCTTATAATTATTGGGAAGATTTTATTCTCTTGGGAATTTTGTTTATAATAGAGTTTGAAGAATTGTGAAGGGGGAACTAATGTGAGTACAACTGCACTGGAAGAAAATGCAATGGGAGCCCTTGAAAATGTCATTGACCCTGAGCTCGGCATTGATATTGTAAACTTAGGTTTGGTTTATGGCGTCGATATAGATGACAATGGCGATACAAAGGTTACAATGACTCTAACTGCGATGGGCTGCCCACTGGCGGGTCATATCGAGCAGGATGTCAAGCGAGCACTTGCTGATTTACCTGAACTAAATGAAATAACGGTCAACATCGTTTGGAATCCACCGTGGACCAAAGATCGAATGAGTCGTTATGCGAAAATAGCTCTTGGGATTCCAGATTGATGGAAGGTATACCCCTGCCGTTTGTACGACGGTAGGGGTTTTTACATAAGAAGGGAATAGGTTCGACCCTGTAATGGGGTTGCGTTTTTCTGGTCAGCTTATAAAGGTCATGGCAGCATGAATGAACTCGAGCTTGTTTTGACAGCCTTTACTAAACGCGCGGATTATAAAGTCCATTTCTATATTATAAAGAGGAGGAGACCATGACCGAAGCGCCGGTTTTTCAAATCGTCGGATATAAAAATAGTGGGAAGACATCATTGCTTTCTGATTTAATTGCTTATGGAACAGAACGTGGAGAGAAAGTTGCGGCCATCAAACACCACCGCCATGAAGAGCCTTTAAAAGTCATGCACGATGATACAGATAGTTATCGACTGCATGAGTCAGGTGCATTTTTAACGGGTGTAGATAGTCCACGCCGCTTTCAACTCGAATTAACACATGAAGAGGATTTTCCCCTAAAACAACTGGTAAGCATCTATCAGAGTTTTTCACCGGATCTGATTACCATCGAAGGATATAAGAAAGAAGATTTTCCAAAAGCTGTCATCATAAAAAGAAAGGAAGATCTTCTGCTTCTCGATCAATTGATGAACATCCAATTGGTGATTTGCTGGGATGAACACATGACAGAGCAAATATCCTTGCCTGTCATAGCATTGAAGGATTGGAGAAAACATCTGCCGGAAGTATATAAGAAGGCAAAGGAGAGAACTTAGTGGAAAAACGTTGTTGGATCACCGATCAACCTTTGGATATACAGATAATTACAGAAAAAGTAATCAGGCGTGAGGCGGGTGCGATCAATACGTTCATTGGAACAGTACGTGAATTTACAAATGGACGAAAAACACTCTTTCTACAATATGAGAGTTATAAAGAAATGGCGGAAAAGAAGCTCGAACAAATTGCAACTGAAATAGATCAACACTGGCCAGAAGCAGTGACTGTCATTGCCCATCGGGTGGGCCGGCTTGAGATCTCGGACATAGCGGTTATGATTGCTGTTTCAACTCCTCACCGCTCCGACTCTTATGAAGCGAGTCGTTATGCTATTGAGAGAATTAAAGAAATCGTCCCCATTTGGAAAAAAGAACATTGGGAAGACGGAGAAGAATGGATTGGAGATCAAAAACAAACCCGTCCCGGGATACCGTTAAAGGGGGAAATAAAATGATCACACTCTTATTTTTCGCGGGGTTGAAAGAAGCTATTGGTGATGATCAAATCAAGATGCCTGCCGTCGGAATGACCCTAGGCGAAGTGAAAGAGAAAGTCTGGGCAGAGTATTCGATCGAGCAAGTGAAAAGTTGCATGGTGGCTGTAAATGAAGAGTTCGCTCCTGAAGAGACAACCATTCAAGAAGGAGATACGATTGCCTTCATTCCTCCTGTGAGTGGTGGGTGAAATAAAAGGCCAGGGCGAGACTTGAGCGGTCTCATCCTGGCCTTTCTTGTTACACCTGTTCGATAAAATGGCAGTCTATAGAAAATGATTAGGACAAACGGGGGCATGAAAAAAATCTTATAAGAATAAGACGACAAGGCCGCCGACAATAAAGCAATAGAAAGCGAAATATTTTAGGTTGCCTCGTGCCATGACGTTCATAAACCATCTCAGAGAAAAGTATGAGGCTACCACCGATCCTGCAAAGGCAAGGACATAGGCGAACCAGGCATTTTCTGCGCTAGCATGGGCAATGACATCTTCAACAGACAGAAGCATGGTTCCAAGACTGACAGGGATGAATAGTAAGAAAGAAAAACGCAAGGCGGTTTCCTGTTTCATGCCCAAGAACATGGCAGCAACGATCGTAGCTCCAGATCGACTGATGCCTGGGATTAAGGCGACAGCCTGTCCTAATCCTACAATCACAGCATCTTTCCATGTTAATTGTCCATCTCCTTTTCGACCACGAAGGTTCCTGATTAGCCAAAGGGCGATACCTGTGATGATTAATGTTATTCCAACCGTTTGGACAGTGGATAACCCTTCAATTGCATCCCCGAGAAGTACGCCAAGTACACCAGCGGGAATTGTACCGATGATTAAATAAATAATAAAATCAAAATCATCTTTTTGACGTGCGTCCCGACTGATAAGAAAACCAATTCCATTGGTTGCAAGGCGAACGAGGTCGTTGCGATAAATGATAAGAACGGCTACAAGTGAGCCAAAGTTTACAAGGACTTCAAATGTGAGCCCTTCCAGCTTGATCCCCAGAAGTTCCTGCATGATGACAAGGTGCCCACTGGATGATATCGGGATAGGCTCTGTGAACCCCTGAAAAATCCCTAAAAATAAGTATTTGATTAATAACCATAGTTCTTCCATGATATAGTCCTCCTACCCTAAGTGAAAATCGTTTCCTATTACTATATTTATGGTTAGCGCTGATAGAACGTCTGTGAGGACATTCACGTTCGTATCCTCTGATTATAAAACAACCCCCTCCCTATGACTAGAGGAGAATTTCTTCATTTTTAAATAAAAAACGCTGCCATCCGAATGATAGCAACGTTTTAATATGGCTTATGCTTCTTCTTCCTTGATCATGCCTTCACCAAGTACCACAGCGGCTAGTGTGAAGAGAATCGTCATAATAATGACTTGGGAAAAAGCAAAACTGCTCCCAGCCATATTGCTGACTACATAAGCAGACATGAAGCTTAGTAGGAAAGCCCAAATGATAGTCCAAATCATCCGCATTGTTACTCACCTCATTTTTACACAATCTATCTTTATCTTATCAGAGAGAACAAGAAAAGGAAATATGAAATCGCTTCATGATTATCCAAAGCTTCGAATAAAATGTAAGAAGTCATGAAAGAGGAGGACCGCTCATGGTCGTAACTATACACCCTTGCTTTCATTGGATTGGGTTTCATATCACTTCAAGTCTTCTTCAAGAGGGAATGGAAGTAGTCGGTATTGATCCGATCAGCGATAGAAAAAAGGACCTATTATATATGTTTGTCGGAAGAAACAGTAACTTTCAGCACTTTTATAATATAGAAGATAAAGAAAACCATATCCAGCGCACAAAAGGGGAGTGGGAGATAGAGATTTGGGAAGAGGGGTTACTCGTGAAAGGCGAAAATTATGAGGAAGAATGGATTGAATTTCCTCTTTTATATGGAGAGTGGATGGACCTCCACCCTACCGAAAGTGAGGATCAGTCTGATTTGAAAAGATGGATCCTTGATAAGGAGGCTGTGTATATAGGTGACTTTTTAGAAGATTTTCTAACGAGTCTTTTTAACCAAGAAACATTCAATAGAAGGGAAAGAAAGCTGGAAGAGGAGACACTTAATGAAAGAATTAAATCGCTTTGGTGTTGTGATCAGATGTTGAAAAAAGTCTAGGGCTTTCCGTCCTGGTCATTTACTTTTATAGTGAAATAAATGTAGAATAGTGAGAGGATAAAAGTAGCGGTATTTAGGAGTGCTTGAATGTGAAAATACAGACAATCATGATCCTCTCTCTATTATTTTCCCTTGTGGCCTGTGATGGTCTATCGCTTTATCAGAAGGATGTAAAGGTCGGAATGCTCGTTGAGACGACCATCCATGATCAGGCGTGGGGGCAGCAGGGGTACAAGGGATTGCAAGCTATACAGGAAGAATATGGGGTAGATATATATTTCAAAGAAGGCATAAGAACCTATAATCAAACCGTTCAGGCGGTCGATGAATTTTCCAGCAAAGGGATTGAGGTTATATTCGGTCATAGCAGCTTATACGGTAACCATTTCAAAGAGCTTAGAAATGCATATCCTGATATAGAATTTATCTATTTTAACGGACAATACTCTGCAGAAAATGTTACAAGCCTCAATTTTGATTCTCGAGCGATGGGCTTTTTTGCAGGAATGGTTGCAGGTGAAATGACAAAGACTGACCATGTTGGAATTATAGGTGTATTCGAATGGCAGCCGGAAGTGGAAGGATTTTATGAAGGAGTTATTCATCAGAATCCCGACGCTGATGTTGAGATTTCATTAACTAACAGCTGGGAGAATATTGATATGGCCCTTATGTATTATGATGTAATGAAAAAAGAGGGTGTGGATGTCTTTTATCCTGCTGGAGATGTATTTAATGTTCCAGTCATTGAACAAGCTCAGAATGATGGCAATTATGCGATCGGATATGTACAGGACCAATCCCATGTCGCGCAAAATACAGTATTGACAAGTACGGTTCAGAAAGTGGATGAAGTATATAAATTAGCCATGGAACGGTATATGAATGATGAACTCTCAGGGGAGATGCTTACTTTTGATTTTCAGGAAGGCGCTATTCAAATGGGTGAATACAGTCCTGCAGTCCCCGAAGATATTCAATCAGATATCAAAGAATTAGTGGAACAATATAAGGAAACGGGCGAACTGCCTGAAAGAAACCTCTGAACTGCGTGACAGGATCAGAGGTTTTTCATATCCAAGACCAGGTAATGCCCTTTTGGAAGTATTACATCCATGAAGCGGGAAAGGTATTTATTTTTTGAATTTGTCAATCATAGGTTTGATCATTGGAGATACAGACTTCCAGGTTTTAGATGCTTCTTGAAAAAGGTCAGGGAGATTTGGTTGAGGTTTTTCTTCTTTTTTATTTTCTTCCTGTTGGCGGAATCCCCAGAAATCATCAAAAGGGGATGATTTTCTTTTGTCCATATAAGCACACCTCCTCTACTATAAGGTATGTAATGGTTGTCGTTCTTGTTGTAGGCAGAAGCTGTAGATTAAATAGTGAGGATCCTCTTTTAAGAGCAAACTTCATGAAAACTTGCAGATTGATTACAGATGAATTAAAATTAGTACCAAGTCATAAGAATTGATATAAGATATTACCTTTAAGGGGATGAATATATGAACGCAGGATTCTTGGGCGTTGGACACTTCGCGCCAGAAAAAGTTCTGACCAATAAAGATTTGGAAAAAATAGTGGATACAAGTGACGAATGGATCCGTACTCGTACAGGGATCGAAGAACGCCGCATTGCATCAGAGGATATGGACACTTCAGATATGGCTTTACGTGCCGCAGAAGAGGCCTTGAAGGATGCAAATCTTGAGGCTAAAGATCTTGATATGATTATGGTAGCTACTGTTACTCCTGACACCCCTTTTCCATCTGTTGCGACAATGCTGCAACATCGGCTTGGGGCTAATAAGGTCGCGGCTATGGACTTAAGTGCAGCGTGTGCGGGCTTTATGTACGGAGTGATTGCTGCGAAACAATTTATCGAGACAAATGCCTATAAGAATATCCTAGTTGTCGGCGTAGAGAAGCTTTCTAAAATTACGGATTGGTCCGACCGTAACACATGTGTGTTATTTGGCGATGGAGCAGGCGCAGCTGTCATTGGACCTGTCAGTGAAGGGAAAGGCATACTTTCCTTTGAACTAGGTTCTGACGGAACTGGAGGGCCTCACCTTTACCAAACACCGGAAGACACATTGTTTATGAATGGGCGTGAAGTCTTTAAATTTGCTGTCAGGCAGATGCCGGAATCCTCGGTCAATGTCGTCAAGAAAATTGGCTTGAGTGAACAAGACGTTGATTATTTAGTGCCACACCAGGCGAATATAAGAATAATGGAAGCGGCTCGTCAACGATTAGGTATCCCTGAAGAAAAAATGTCAACAGCTGTTAAACGCTACGGAAACACGTCCTCTGCATCGATTCCAATTGCTTTGTCAGAAGATGTGAAGGCAGGTAAAATAAAAGAAAATGATTTAGTTGTTCTTGTCGGATTCGGCGGCGGGCTCACTTGGGGAGCAGTTGCCCTCCGATGGGGGAAGTAATCAAGGAGGAATAAAATAAATGGATAAACATCGTGTGGTTATTACCGGCATGGGAGCAGTAACTCCAGTCGGTAATACTGTTGAAGAAATGTGGGACAATATTAAAAATGGCGTATCAGGCGTCGGAGAAATTACCAAGGTGAATAAAGAAGATTATCCTGTTCATGTTGCAGCAGAACTGAAAGATTTTGATCCATCTGATTATGTAGATCGAAAAGATGCACGTCGCATGGACCCGTTTGTTCAATATGCGATGGTTGCTGCACATATGGCGGTTGAAGATGCCAATCTTGACATCAACGATGATGTCGCTCATAGGACGGGAGTCTGGATCGGGTCAGGAATAGGTGGAATGGGCACATATGAATCCCAATTTGAAACATTTCAGAAAAAAGGTTACCGTCGCGTCAGTCCTTTTTTCATTCCTATGATGATTCCTGATATGGCTGCAGGGCAAGTGTCCATTGCACTTGGAGCGAAAGGCATTAACTCCTGTACCGTAACGGCCTGTTCCTCGGGAGCAAACTCCATCGGTGATGCTTTTAAAGTCATTCAGCGTGGGGATGCTGATATTATGATTGCTGGTGGTACAGAAGCTCCGATGAACAAAATGTCCTTTGCCGGGTTTGCTGCTGCTCGTGCATTATCTCTTAATGAAGACCCTCAATCGGCAAGCCGTCCGTTTGATAAGAACCGTGATGGTTTTGTTATGGGAGAAGGAGCAGGTATTCTTGTGATGGAGACACTGGAATCTGCTAAAAAACGCGGGGCTAAGATTTACGGAGAATTAAAAGGTTACGGATCTACGGGAGATGCGTACCATATTACTTCTCCTGCACCTGAAGGAGACGGGGCGGCTCGCGCCATGAGACAAGCCATCGATGATGCTGGAATAAATCCTGAAGATATTGATTACTTGAATGCGCACGGTACTTCAACCGAATTGAATGATAAATTTGAAACCCATGCAGCGAAGACAGTCTTCCAAGAACATGCCAACAAATTGGCGATTTCATCAACGAAATCCATGACTGGTCACTTATTAGGTGCTGCAGGAGCGGTTGAAGCTGTCATATCCTTGAAGGCAATTAATGAAGGGATTTTACCTCCTACCATCAACTACGAAACACCAGATCCGGAATGTGATTTGGATTACATTCCTAACGAAGCGCGTAAGCAGGAAGTAAATGCCGTCATGAGTAATTCTCTTGGTTTCGGTGGTCACAATGCGAGCTTGATTTTTAAAAAATATGAAGAATAAGAAAAAATCCCGATGCCATCCCTTGGCATCGGGATTTTGTTATTCTTTTTCAAAAAATTCCTCTAGGGTCTGCCTTGTTTTTATTTCGTCATGATTCAATACAAGGCCAATTGGATAAGGTTTCCTGTCGTCCCAAACATTATCTGTTGTAGGGATACTTAACATATCGATAGATTCCACTGGATTTAGAATCATATTTTTACCAATTTGGAGGATTAGACTTCCCCCTATATTTGTATCAATGTATGGTTGGATATTGCCGATTAAGCGCGGTGCTTTCAACACCCCTTGAAAAGAAAGGAGCTCATCTTTCATCAATTGAATCACCTTTTGTTGCCTCTCTACCCTTGCAAAATCCCCTCTTGCATCACTGCGGTATCTGACATATCCCAGCAGTTCTTTGCCATCCAGGGTTTGTGGCCCTTTCTCTAACTGTATATTCGTCGTTTTATCTGCTGAAGTATATTGCATGTCTTTCTCAACATCGATATCAACCCCATCAGGAGATAAAGTGTCAACAATTTGGGTGAATCCATTAAAGTCGATAATGGAATAATACTCCGTATGAATTCCAAAATTTATTTCAATCGTCTCTCGAAGGAGTTCGGGACCACCCAGAGCGAAGGCTGCATTCAGCTTATTATAGCCATGACCAGGAATATCTACATAAAGGTCGCGCATTAAAGAAACGACTTTAGCTTCTTGATCTTCCGTGTCGTACTCTGCGAGCATGATGGTATCTGTTCTCGCCATCTCAGAACCTCTCTGATCTACTCCAAGAAGGAGAACCATGAGTTTTCCATCTCCGTTATCTTTTCCTTTAAATTCATCCTCATAAATGCTTTCTACCGTTTCCTCAGGTTCTATATCTTCTGCAGCAGAAGCTTGTTTGTTCATAGCCTGGTGTTTACCTGCAAGATACTCGTAGCTAGAGTATCCAATAATGAGTAGAAATAAGAAGGCATATATCCCTATGAATACCTTGCGTTTACGTCTTTTCTTATTTCGTTTCCGCAAGGCTCTTGACTTTGCCAATGTCATCATCCTTTCAAACCTTTTCCGGTAGTCAAGCATCATTGAATCTATAATAAGAGCTTGTCTGTTATTTAATGTACCTGTTATTGGTATCGAAGTAAAGGCTAGGATTTAAAGGCAATTCACCGCATGACAAGGGGTTTGCTTTCATAAGATAGCAGTAGGAGGACGAGCCGGAGGGATGAATATATGTGGTATTGGTTGCTGCTTTTAACAGGTTTTGGACTAGCTGTAGCAGGGGGAACGGTAACGATAACGTATTTAAATCTTGTCCCTGCCGGTTTAAGCTGGATCGAATTTATAATTTTATTAAAGTCCCGTGTGGAATGTTATTTATTCCCAATTGGAATGGTACTCATAGTGGTAGCTTTAATTCTTATGGATGATTAATTTTCTAAAATATGGTTTCAAAGAATAAAAAAGCCAGCATTGGTCATAATGTAACCAAAAGAGATCACCGAGTGAAAGTGAGGGTCCAAAATGTTATACATGCATGATCTGTGGGTGAACTGGTTTGAAGGTGAAGAGAATGGGTATAACGTCTGTCGTTTTCATGAATGGAGAAAAGAGGATGGCATCGAGTTGATTGATCAAATTCCTCTTATTTTGATCAGTGATGAATTATTCAATTTTATTGAGAATGATCTACAGGATTTACCCGCTTCACTGCTTCAGGATGTTCATCGCAAAACGTATATGAAGAAAAACCAAGAACGTCATACCGTAGAATACGCAGCGGTAGTCACTAATGGAAAAGATGTTATTGTATTTGATACTATCGGTTACACTCTTCCGGTTAAAAAGAGCCGTCTCATTCCGAGGCAGGAACGTTTGGTCTTTGAAATGGTTCAAGGGAAAGAACCAGCGCACTATATAATAGAAGAAAGAATCACCAAAGAGCATCATATTTTATCTCTCGCACCTAAGAAAATGTCAGGATTGACAAGGAGAGAGCGTCAATTAAAGCAATTGCTGATGATGGCACTCGACCAATTAAAACAGTCCGATCATCCTGAAGAAATTCGTTATTGGCTGACAGAATGGGACCCAGCCCAATATCCAACCATTAAGCAATTTTCCAATGAAGAGGCATGGGAACGTTTATATGAAGGAACGTGTAAGGGATGGTCAAAGGCTCACGAAGAATTATGTAAGAAAATGGTGAAAGGGCAACCGTTCTTTGAAACGATTTGGCAAGGGGAGAATGAACAAGTCTCACAACATATGAAGAGCCAGAATTGAGTACATAAGCTCAATTCTGGCTCTCTTATTTTCTATTACTTTTTCTTTTTAACCCTTCCCAGGCCCATGGCTTTCTTTGCTTTGCGAATCATTTTGTTTGCTTCTAAGGACGCTTTATCCGCACCCGCATCCAGAATATCATCTAATTCTTCGGATTGGATCAAAGATTCGTATCGTTCCTGGATTGGTTTTAAGACATCAATGATGGCTTCTGCTACTCCCTGTTTGAAATCTCCATATCCTTTCCCTTCATACTTTTGTTCCAGCTCCTCGATGGAAACACCAGAACAAGCGGATTCAATCGTTAGCAGGTTGGAGACTCCTGGTTTATTCATTTTATCAAATTTAACAATTCCATCAGAATCAGTCACTGCACTTTTGACTTTTTTCATAATCTTTTTCTCATCATCCAGCATCGAAATAAAAGCCTTTTGGTTTTCGTCAGACTTACTCATTTTCTTCGTTGGATCTTGAAGTGACATGATTCTTGCACCTTCTTTAGGGATGCGCACTTCAGGAATAGTGAAAATATCGTTGAATTTATTATTAAATCGTTGCGCGAGGTTGCGAGTTAGTTCCAGGTGTTGCTTCTGATCATCCCCCACAGGAACAACATCTGTTTTGTATAAAAGAATATCTGCCGCCATTAATGGAGGATAGGTTAGAAGTCCTGAAGATACCCCTTCTTTACCCCCAGCTGATTTATCCTTGAACTGGGTCATGCGCTCCAGTTCCCCGATATAACTGACACATTGTAACATCCAGCCGAGTTGGGTGTGTGCAGGAACTTCGGATTGGATAAATAGGGTGGATTTGTCAGGATCAATACCAGAAGCCAAATAGAGAGCGGCAAGCGAGCGAATGTTTTCCCTCAGCTTTAATCGTTCTTGTGGGACTGTAATTGCATGTTCATCAACAATGCAGAAGTAACAGTTATTTTCATCCTGCAAATCTGTAAAATGCTTCATAGCTCCGATGTAATTCCCCAGTGTTAAGGTGCCACTGGGTTGAATTCCAGAAAAAATTGTCTTCGTCATGTTCATCACCTCATTATTTGTTTTGAAAAATAAAAAAAGGATCATCCATCCCTTCCAATATGGAAGGGACGAATGATCCGCGGTGCCACCCTCATTACTTCTGAAATAATCAGAAGTCTGCTTGAATCGTTAACGCCGATTTACGTCTATCGCAGCTCCAAAGGCCCAATTCCGTAAGATATCCTTAGCTGTTTTCAGCGGCCACAGCCTCTCTAAAAAGGATCAATCTCCCGTACTTATCCTTTATCATTGCATTTCGCTCTATTAAGTAAGTAAAAATTATATAGGATTATAGCATGATATGCAAGTGCTTATCCTGAATAATAAATGAAAAGTAATGCCACTAAGCCGGCACTTAACATAAACCCATGGAATAAAAAAAACTTGGGTAAGGACTTATGAATCGTCTGAGAGGGGAGAGGTTTCTCTTTCCAGTCATCCAAATAATCTTTTTGTTTTGACATACGATTGGAGAACCTGCGAAAGCCGTACGTTATTCCATCAAAGAACCCTCCGCGAACTACCCACATGATAATTCCGATAAATATATAGAAATAAGCGATATAGAAAAGCTGGTTAATGTAATGAAGCAGGTCATAAACAGGTGCGAGGGCGATAAATAGTATGGTAACTAAAGCAATGTTGACCGCGAACATTACCCATTTATTTTTCATGATGCTCACAAAAGATCCACCTTTCTGAAAAACTCAACTATTATTATACCATGTTTTATTAATACAAAGGAATTAGCTGCGGGGTGAATAGACTGAAAATTTCGCTTTGGCAAAAACTTGTATGAGATATTCAAACGCTTTAACGTATAACCGTGATAAATAACATTCTTTAAAGTTCCATATCTTTTTTTATGCAAATACGCTTATAAATAATAAGTTTAGGACGTAAATATTGTAAAATAAACTAGGTAATTAGTCTCATTTTATGTTATTGAAACGTAATAATGGTGGGAATCCTGAAACTTTTCAGAAAAAAAGGTAATGCAAAATAGTTAGAAAACTTGTATAATTCGATATGTGGACGAAATCCCACATCAAAATTTAGAAAATTATTAGGGGAGGTCATTTTCTATCATGAAAAAGACAAATTGGTTATTGCTAGTACTTGCTCTAGTACTTAGCATGTTCCTCGCAGCATGTTCTGGGGGTTCTGACGATACGTCAAACTCCACTGATGATGCTGAAACAGAGGATACTTCTTCAGAAGATGATGCCGCTGCGGGAGACAGCGAGCAAGTACTTAATATTACAGACAGTGCTGAGATTCCAACAATGGATGCATCTCTAGCTACTGATGCTGTAGCATTCCAATGGTTAGGTTCTACCACAGATGGTCTTTATCGTCTAGGAGAGAACGCTCAACCAGAACCAGGAATTGCTAAAGACCACGAAGTAAGTGAAGATGGTCTTACTTGGACATTCAACCTTCGTGAGGATGCTGTTTGGTCAAACGGTGATCCTGTAACTGCCAATGATTTCGTATTTGCATGGCAACGTGCTGTTAATCCAGATACAGGTTCTGAGTACGGTCCATATATGATGGGTGGCATTATTAAAAATGCCCAAGCGATCGTAGATGGTGAAGTACCAGTGGAAGAACTTGGTGTGAAAGCTGAGGATGACCATACACTAGTTGTAGAACTTGAAAAGCCTGTTCCTTACTTCGAATCCCTTACTACATTTGGTACTTTCCTTCCAATGAATCAAGCATTCGTTGAAGAACATGGTGATCAGTACGCGCTAGAAGCAGACACGCTTCTTTCCAACGGACCATTCGTTCTTACTGAATGGAACCATGGTGAAGGCTGGACGCTTGAAAAGAACGAAGATTACTGGGATGCAGAGAACGTAAAACTTGAGAAAATCAACGTTAAAGTTGTAAAAGAAACGTCCACTGCTGTAAACCTATATGATACTGGTGAAATTGACCGTGCTGGTCTTTCAGCAGAATTTGTAGACCAATATCGTACTTCTGATGATTTTGTAATCGATGAAGAACCAACATTGTTCTACTTGAAGATGAACCAGGAAAACGAAGTATTGGCAAACGTCAATGCACGTAAAGCGATTCAAATGGTCATCGACCGTCAAGCTATGGTTGATGTTATCTTGAACAACGGTTCCATTCCATCTGCAGGTCACATCCCGCAGAACTTTACGAAACACCCTGAAACTGAAGAAGATTTCCGTGAACTTAATGGGGATCTAATTGAGACAAATGTTGAAAAAGCTCAAGAACTATGGGCTAAAGCGAAAGAAGAGCTCGGACAAGATGAAATTGAGCTAGGTTACCTTGGTGGTGACACTGAAGTGGCTTTGAATATGGATGCCTACATTAAGGATCAGCTTGAGCAGCTTGAAGGGTTAACTGTGAAAGTTCAATCAGTACCTTTTAAAGAGCGTCTTGCTCGCGATGAAGCCATGGATTATGACATCCAAAACTCTGGATGGGGACCTGACTACATCGACCCGAATACGTTCTTGAACATGTTCGTAACTGATGGTGGCAACAATAAGACTGGTTATTCTTCTGAAGAATATGACGGTCTGATCGAAAAAGCGAACACTGAGCTTGCCCAAAAGCCAGTAGAGCGTTTCGAAACATTCCTAGAAGCTGAGAAGATGCTTATCCAGGAAGACGCAGTTCTTGCACCTCTTTACCAGCGTGCAAAGGCTCGACTTTGGAAGCCATATGTTAAAGGAGTCATTGCCCAGCCAATGGGACCTGACTTCACTTACAAGTATGCTTATATCGAAGGTAAATAATAGAGATAGTAATTCCAACCGCATATAGGCTTGCTTTACAGGGGAAGAGAGTATATGTCCAACGTGTTGGCGTATGCTCTCTTTTTCCCTGCCATCAAATTATTCTGATTATAGACAAATTTCTGTCAATTCAAACAAGACAATAATAAAGAAGGTTTGTAGGTATATACATTCGGAGGTGTTTAATATGACTCGTTATATTATCCAGCGATTGATTTATATGGTTATAACGATGTTCTTAATTGCTACCCTGACGTTCTTCCTGATGAAGTTTTTACCTGGGACTCCCCTAAGTGCTGCAGATAAATTGTCGGAAGAACAACAAGCGGTAGTATTAGAAAAATATGGGTTGAATGATCCCGTTCCTGTCCAATATTTTAATTATATGACAAACTTGGTTCAAGGGGACTTAGGGATTTCATTTCAGTTTGATAACCGTGAAGTAACAACAATCATAATGGAACGTATCGGTCCATCTATGCAACTCGGTGTTCAAGCGATGTTTATTGGTACAATCATTGGTATTCTGCTTGGTCTAACCTCAGCTATTTATCATAATGGGATGTTAGATTATAGTTCAACCTTTCTTGCGGTATTAGGTCAGTCTATTCCATCTTTCGTTTTTGCTGGATTGCTCCAGTTTTTTATAGGAGTGAAACTTGGCTGGTTGCCAGTTGCCTTGTGGGAAGGCTGGGAATATTCAATACTACCAACCATTTCGTTGGCCATCTTCCCAATTGCAATTGCCGCCCGTTTTATGAGGACAGAAATGTTGGAAGTTATGGGGTCGGACTATATCGTTACGGCCCGAGCCAAAGGTGTGAACAAGTTCGGTGTTGTATTTAAGCACGGTTTTAGAAACGCTTTAATTCCATTGATTACAGTGTTAGGACCGCTAGCTGTTGGTTTGATGACAGGTACATTGGTGATTGAGAATATCTTTGCCGTACCTGGAATTGGTGAGCAGTTCGTAAAAGCGATAAACATGAATGACTTCCCAATTATTATGGGTACGACTCTCTTGATCGCTTTCCTATTCATCTTCATCATCCTGGTCATCGACTTGCTTTATGGAGTCATCGACCCTAGAATTCGACTGGCGGAAGGAGAGTAATCATCAATGGATAACCAAAAACCATCGAAAGATTTATTTGTTCCTGTAGAAACAAAGGAAACGGAGATAGATAAGATTTCTCGACCGAGTTTATCTTTCTGGCAGGATTCTTTCATTCGTCTCCGTAAAAATATCGGAGCGATGATTGGACTTGCGGTATTAGTAGTGTTGGCTCTATTGGCCGCGTTTGGTCCCTATATGACGGAATATGGACAGTACGAGCAAGATCTTTCGCGCGCTAAAATGCCTCCAAAAGTAGAAGGTTTAGGCTGGCTTGGTATGGATGGTATGCTTTCTGACGTACAATCTGCTGATACAGTAGAACAAGCAAAAACAAAAGCGATGATGCGTTTTAACAATCAGGAAGAATATATTACAACTGAAGTGTTGAATGACGGTTCGAATGGGGAGGCTGCTGAAGTTAAAGCTACTTATGACGTCTATGCAGCTAAAAATATGGATGAAAATTTCTGGTTTGGTACAGATGGACTTGGGCGTGACCAGTGGACACGTACATGGATGGGAACTCGAGTATCTCTTTACATTGCCTTTTTAGCTGCAGCGATTGATATGTTAATCGGTGTTGCTTATGGAGGTATATCTGCTTATTATGGCGGCCGTGTCGATAACTATATGCAGCGTTTTATTGAAATACTTGTTGGTATTCCTAACCTGGTACTCATAATTTTGATGATTCTAATTCTAGAACCAGGAATAATGTCCATTACCATCGCTCTTGCGATATCGGGGTGGATATCGATGGCCAGAATTGTCCGAGGCCAGATATTAAAACTGAAAAACCAAGAATTCGTGCTGGCATCAAGAACATTGGGTGCGAAAGATAGTCGTATTTTGCAGAAGCATTTGATTCCGAACACATTGGGATTAATCATTATCAATACCATGTTTTCCATTCCTTCTGCGATTTTCTTCGAAGCATTTTTAAGCTTTATTGGATTAGGTCTTCCAACTCCAATGGCTTCGCTTGGTACGCTGATTGATGCAGGTTTCGATTCTTTGCAGATTTATCCGCACATTCTATTATTCCCGGCAATTATAATCTCTCTTATCATGATTGCCTTTAACGTCTTAGCAGATGGTCTTCGTGATGCGTTTGATCCGAAGATGCGCGAATAGGAGGTAGGTGTACAAAATGGAAAAACTACTAGATGTAAAAAACTTGCACGTCTCCTTTGACACCTACGGCGGTGAAGTCAAAGCAGTTCGTGGCGTTAATTTTGATGTAAAAAAAGGTGAAACGTTAGCCATTGTAGGAGAATCTGGTTCAGGTAAATCCGTTACAACTAAGGCTCTGATGCAGTTGATTCCTAAACCGCCTGGTCGTATCAAAGAAGGAGAAATCCTTTTTGAAGGACGAGACCTTGCACAAATGAATGAAAAACAGATGCAGAGAATTCGCGGAAAAGAAATCTCTATGATCTTCCAGGATCCAATGACTTCTTTGAACCCGACTATGAAAGTTGGGAATCAGATTATGGAAGGTCTGATTAAGCATCAGAAAATGAATAAGTCTCAAGCTCGAAAACGAGTCGTTGAATTATTAGACCTTGTTGGTATTCCAGATGCAGAAAACCGAATGAAACAATACCCCCACCAATTTTCTGGTGGCATGAGACAAAGGGTGGTTGTTGCCATTGCATTGGCTTGTAATCCCAAATTGTTGATTGCAGACGAGCCAACCACAGCTCTTGATGTAACGATTCAGGCACAGATTTTAGAGCTTATGAAAGATATTCAGAAAAAGACAGACTCTGCAACAATCTTCATTACTCACGACCTTGGTGTGGTGGCGAACGTGGCCGATCGCGTTGCTGTCATGTATGCAGGGAAGATTGTTGAAATTGGAACGGTTGATGATATTTTCTATAATCCGAAACATCCATACACATGGGGGCTTCTTGGTTCTATGCCGTCACTTGAGAGTTCGGATGAAGAGTTGTTTGCGATCCCCGGGACACCACCTGACCTGTTGCACCCGCCAAAGGGAGATGCGTTTGCGGCTCGAAACCGGTATGCGATGCAGATTGACTTTGAACAGGAACCACCAATGTTTAAAGTGAGCGACACTCATTATGCATCTACATGGTTGCTGCATGAAAATGCTCCAGATATTGACCCGCCGGCAGCTGTGAAGAAGCGTATGGAAGGCATGGCGAATTCATCGAGTCATTCGGAAGGTGAGCGTATATGAGTCAGGAAAAATTAGTTGAAATCAAGAACTTAAAACAGCATTTCAAAACAGGTCGTCACAGTGTAGTGAAGGCTGTGGATGGATTGAACTTCGATATTTATAAAGGGGAGACCTTCGGTTTGGTGGGTGAGTCCGGCTGTGGTAAATCCACGACTGGACGCACCATTATCCGCCTTTATGATGCTACAGATGGAGAAGTTATCTTTAATGGTGAGGATGTGCACGGTAAGAAATCACGGGAGGACATGAAAAAGTTTAACCGTGAAATGCAGATGATTTTTCAGGATCCCTATGCATCCTTGAACCCTCGGATGAAGGTGGAAGATATTATAGCGGAGGGGATGGACATTCATAGTCTGGCCCAGGATCCAAAAGCACGTAAAGCAAAAGTGCATGAATTATTGGAAACTGTTGGCTTGAACAAAGAACACGCCAATCGATACCCTCACGAGTTCAGTGGTGGTCAGCGTCAACGTATTGGTATTGCCCGTGCGCTTGCTGTAGATCCAAGTTTTATCATAGCCGATGAACCTATTTCTGCTTTGGATGTTTCCATTCAAGCGCAAGTTGTTAACCTTTTGAAGAAACTTCAGGAAGAAAAAGGTTTGACCTATTTGTTCATTGCCCACGATTTATCAATGGTCAAGTATATTAGTGATCGTATCGGTGTGATGTATTTTGGTAAAATGGTAGAGCTTGCAGATGCGGATGAGTTGTATAAACACCCGATTCACCCATACACACAATCCTTATTGTCAGCTATTCCATTACCCGACCCTGATTATGAACGCTCACGTGAACGTTTCACTTATGATCCAAACAACCATGATACAAGTGAAGAACCGGAATTTCGTGAAGTGCGTCCTGGACACTTCGTACTTTGTACGAACAAAGAATTTGAACAATACAGACGTGAACATGGAACAGGAGAATAAACAAAAAAGGAAGACTCTGATAAAGCAGAGTCTTCTTTTTTTTATTAAATAAACGACTTGAGAGAAGTGTGGCAAACGATCACTTAATAGGAATGAGGAGAATAGACTTAGGAAGTATTCTTACGCAGGTAAACGAATGGTGGTGAAATAAGGAAAATGTTGAGAAAATTCCCTTGAAGTACTGTTATAAGAGGCGTGCGTCTTTTATAATAAAATATAGAAGATATTAGGATAGGAGTAGGATGAATATGGGGAAAAGTAAGCTTTGGCGTGTGGTTTTCACAGGTGTTCTCCTTTTTGGATTGATGCTGCCGTTACATGGTGTGAAAGCAGAGGAGGGGGAAGGTTCGAAAGAAGTCGCGATGCTTACGAAAAAAGAAACAGGTATAAAGGAGCTCGTAATTCCGAGTCCAGCGGAAAGATTTACATATAACTCTGGCCTTACTTTTGAGTACCCTGATGCTGTTAGGGGGATTTATGTAACTGGTCCTTCAGCTGGAGGGGCAAAAATGACTGAGCTTACAAAACTTGTGGAAGAGACAGAACTAAATGCTATGGTCATTGATATTAAAGAAGACCATGGAAACATTACATTTAAACCTGAAGAAGGATCACCTTATGCGGATGTTGCAGAAGATTTTATTGATGATCCTCGAGTTATGTTGGAAAAATTGGAGGAAAAAGGGATATACCCAATTGCCCGTGTCGTGGTCTTTAAGGATAGTTTATTGGCAGAAAAGCGACCGGATTTATCCTTTAAACAAAATGGACAAGTTTGGAAAAATGGGAAAGGTGAGTCATTTGTTAATCCTTTTATGGAGGAAGTGTGGGAGTATAACGTAGAACTTGCCAAGGTAGCCGCTGAAATGGGGTTTGAAGAAATTCAATATGACTACGTTCGTTTTCCGGAAGGGTTTGATAGTAGAGATGACATCTTAGAATATGGGCAAGGGAAGTATGCGGATTTGGACATGGATAATGTTCAAAAACGTGTAAAAGCGGTAACAGACTTTGTTAAATATGCGCGGGAAGAATTAGCCTATTATGGCGTCGATGTATCTGTTGATATCTTTGGATATGCGGCAACCATAACAGAAGCGCCTAACATCGGGCAGAATTTCTCGAAAATCTCTTCAAATGTTGATGTGATTTCCTCGATGATTTATCCAAGCCACTGGGGACCATATTTCGGGTTAGCAAAGCCGGACACCGAGCCCTATCGTCTAGTTGATGAATATGCGAAAGTAGAAAATGATGTATTAGGTACTCTTGAGGATCAACCGACATCTCGGCCTTGGTTACAGGATTTTGAGGCTCCGTGGCTCTATTCTGGCCCTGTGAAACAATACGGTAAAGCTGAAGTAGAAGCTCAAATTCGTGCCTTACATGAGAATGGAATTCATGAATTTTTACTATGGAATTCCGGAAATAACTATACCAAAAATGTAGATTATACACCATTGGATTAAAGAATATTTTATGAAGGGGCTCCATGAAGAGTCCCTTTTGAATTTATTATGTAACTATAGCCCTGTTATTTCATTTCCTGGTACGAATGATGAACACACCACGGTTAAGGTTTTGTTACTTATGAGTTTTTTGCTAATGTTTGATCGGAAAATAAATAGGAGAAGCATATAAAAGAGGATCTTCTCACATTCTATACACAGATGAAGCTGCTATTAGAACTAGACATGGAAAGAATAAAATTTAACAACTGAATAAATATTCGGTATAATAGAAACTGACTAATGATAAGGGAGTAGATCAATGAATTGGTATGAGAAGTTGAACGAGTATTTCCCAGTTGAGGAAATGAAATCAAAAGAACACATGGAAGCATTATTAAAGGAAAAAAGTGATGTGTACTACAAAGATGAAGGAGAAAACCACGTATTGATGTACGCCGAGTTCGACTCTTTTCTTTTCATCGATTATGTATACGTTTCCACTGCTTCACGTGGTCAAGGGCTTGGTCATAAACTCATCGAAAAAATGAAAGCTAAGGGGAAACCGATCATCCTGGAAGTCGAACCAGTAGATTATGATGACTCGGATACCGAAGCAAGACTCCGTTTTTATCAAAGAGAAGGATTTATGCATGCACAATCTATTGGCTATACACGCCGGTCAGTTGTGACGGATGAACTAAACAAGATGGAAATTCTCTATTGGTCGCCGGACGATGCTCCTGAAGAACAAATTTATGAACAAATGAAAAAAATGTACACCGAAATCCACACATATAAAGATGAAGAATTTTACGGAAAGTCCTATCAGCCTGTTGATGAAGTGCTAACTCATGATGAAGATCGCGATAGGGAAGATATTTTAAATGAGCTTGATAAAACAAGAAGTTAACCGTTGGATACCCACTTAATTAGAGTGGGTATTTTCAATAAGAAGACTTTAGTTGAAAATCATGAAACAACGTTGATTTTTTTAAAAATAGGTTTATTATTGTTAACGACGTGGTATTAGACTATGGAAACGATTTATAATTGCTTTTTGTAACATACGTTCGTGTTTTTGTAGAGAAAACTTGACAGTTGTGTTATAGTAGAATCAAGGTTAAATTATATTGATTACAAATAAATAAGCAATTAAGGTTCAACCATAAAATATTGAGGAGTGAAGTTTCTATATGGTCACACTTTATACCTCACCAAGTTGTACATCATGTCGAAAAGCGAAAGCTTGGCTTGAAGAGCACAATATTCCTTATACAGAACGTAATATTTTTTCTGAACCATTAACGTTGGATGAAATTAAAGAGATTCTCCGCATGACAGAAGATGGAACAGAAGAGATTATTTCAACGCGTTCTAAAGTTTTCCAAAAACTAAAAGTGGATTTTGATCAGCTGCCAATGCAAGATCTTTTTGACCTGATTCAGGAAAACCCCGGATTATTACGTCGTCCGATCATTTTAGACGATAAACGTTTGCAGGTAGGTTACAATGAAGATGAAATTCGTCGTTTCTTACCTCGTAGTGTACGAACTTTCCAATTGAAAGAAGCTCAGCGTTTAGTTAATTAATTTAATAAATGTGAAAAGCTGTGATGGTTAAATACCTTCACAGCTTTTTTTGTATTTATATTCCTATTTCATGTTTTTGGAGGGAGAACAAACGGGAAGTGATCAGTAATTCTTACGAGATAAAGGGATTTTTGGTTACACCGCCGTGCCTTTTTTCTTATTAGAGAAATAACCTAAAGTAATCACTGTAATAACCATGACTACCGCAAACCATTGTTGGATAAAGGGATAGTTCTCGATGTATTGAAAAATGTAACGGTCTTCCATAACCATTTCGGCTGCCGTGTAGGCGAGGATCCCTGCTCCAAAGTAAATGAGCAGTGGAAACTTGTCCATGAACGCAAGAATAATTTTACTTCCCCACACGATGATGGGAACAGAGAATAGAAGACCAATCATCACGAGGATAATGTTATTATGAGAAGCACCTGCAATGGCAAGCACATTATCAAATCCCATCACGATATCCGCAAAGACAATGGTCTTAATAGCCGCCGCAAGACTATCCCCTGCCGTAATATGATCTGTTTCTTCTGTATCAGTCAGCAATTTCATGGCAATATAAAAGAGAAGCAGTCCCCCGATTAATTGGAGGAAGGGGATTTGAAGAAGGTACAGGGCTGCCATGGTTAAAAGAACTCTTGCGGCGATGGCTAAGCCTGTCCCGAACATGATGGCTTTGTTTCTTTGTTCAGGGGGCAGATTACGACTGGCAAGAGCAATGACCACAGCGTTATCACCGCCAAGAATGATGTCAATACTAATAATAATAAGTAATGGTTCAAGCAAGTCCCAATTCATTGAAAAATCCTCCTGCTATGTAGTGACAAACCTTAGGGAATGAGCTAAAATATAAAGTCAATCACCCTAATGAGGGCCTGTTTCTATGTTTATTCATGACATGAATGGTTATATGCTGAATTCAAGCATTTTGTTTTCCAAAAAGCCTTTGCTGTCATACAATAGAAGTACATCAACCCTAACATTTGCACATCACGACGGTTGAAGCTTAGGCCTAACGGGTAAGGTTTTATAAGCGACACAAGGGTGAGTGTTCCCTTCCCCCTTAAAACATGACAAGAAGGGAGAGAGACGTATGGAAATCGAACGCATTAATGAAAATACCGTTAAATTTTATGTGACATATCAAGATGTCGAGCAAAGAGGATTCGACAGAGAAGAAATTTGGTATAACCGTGAACGCAGCGAACAACTTTTTTGGGAAATGATGGATGAAGTAAACGATCAGGAAAACTTCCAAGCTGATGGACCATTATGGATCCAGGTCCAGGCAATGGACAAAGGATTAGAAGTGATTGTTACGAAAGCGCAGGTATCCCAGGATGGTCAAAAGCTAGAACTACCAAATGAAGACGGTAAGGCAATTGATGTTCCAGTGGATGATAAACTGGAGTCACTGCTTGATGATAAATTCCATGCTTCAGAAGATTATGATCAGAGGAATGACGATGATGCCGACCAGGAGGATTCAGACGAACCATTAACTTTCACACTCAAATTTAATGAGTTTGAAGATATTATCCAACTGAGTCACTATTTGTCCTCTGCTGAGTCCATGGAGCAACGCTTATTCCACTTTGAAGATCGTTACTATTTATATATTCAATTCATAGATGAAAATATGAGTGATGATGAACAAGAAAATGTGTTAAGCCAACTTATGGAATATGCACAAGAATCATCTCTAACCATCCACCGGCTTGAGGAATATGGGAAAACCATTTTCAATGATCGCGCTTTGGAGTTAGTTCAAGAATATTTTCCTGTCGATTAATTGACGAGCACACAAATGCGTGTGCTTATTTTTTTTGTATTCTTTTTCAAATATGGTAGTAAGAAGGGATTTTAGGGAATTATGTCGAATAATATATCCTTAAGGAGGTGTTTTAGGTGCTCTATGCCATGAATGCGGAGGGGGAGTTATATTCCCTATACCAAAGAACTCTCAAAGAAGTTGATTCATTAAGGAAGAGCCTTTACTTTTGTCCTGTATGTAATGAACCTTTACAAGTCCGTGCCGGACCGAAGACGATCCCACACTTTTCTCATTTTCCAAAAAGTGATTGTACGTTTAAACAACGCGGGGAAACAGTGGAACATGAAAAAGGAAAGTGGGCTTTGTATCAATGGTTAAAAGGTCAGGGATATCAGGTTCAATTGGAATATTATCTACCCCAAATTAAACAGAGACCTGACCTATGGTTAAATGTAAAAAATAAAAAAATAGCGATTGAATTTCAATGTGCCTCGATACCCCCTCATGAAATTAACAAAAGGACCTTATGTTATAGGAAGGCTGAAGTTTTTCCGCTCTGGATATTAGGAACAAAACATTTTCATAAGTCGAACCCCCATCAAATTTTCCTTAATGATTTTTCCCGCACATTTTTATATTACTGGAAAGAACAATACCAACTCTTCTTTTTTGAAGCCTCTCAAAGCAGATTCATTCTTGTTTCCAATATTCATTCTACGGGCTTGCGTCCTATTCATGCAGATATTCGATATGTGCCCTTATCCGAATTCAGCTTCTCTCAGCTTTTTCGCCCCCATCGTCATCACGTTTCCAATGAACGACTGTTCTTGGAAATAGAAAAATCATGGTACAAAAATCGGACGGTATATCAAAGGAAGGTAGGCTCAGAAGAGCAGAACTACCGTCAATATTTATACCTGAAAGGGTACCACTTTTCACTTATCCCGAGTATTTGCTATTTGCCTCTGCCAGGTCAAGTACAGCTGGGAACGAAGCCTTATATATGGCAGACCCGTTTATTTGTCGACCATCTTTTACATCTACCGATCGGCGCTCCAGTTAAGTTCCCTCCCTTAAATATTTCTCCTACTTTAAATGGATACGTTCCTGATCTGTCTGGCCAATATATAAACATGCTT
The DNA here is from genome assembly GCF_900108515.1 of Halobacillus karajensis. Taxonomy (GTDB): domain Bacteria; phylum Bacillota; class Bacilli; order Bacillales; family Halobacillaceae; genus Halobacillus; species Halobacillus karajensis. Next base: position 196,078 of record NZ_FNWW01000006.1, read on the forward strand.
ACTCAATTAAATATCATAGAAAAAACGGGAGAGAATAATTATATCAAGAAAAAACAGGTTCTATTTCATACACGTATGGAAGATGCACTGGAGGATGATCTACAGATGTTGCATAAGTTGAAAAAATTACAAAGAATTAAGATTTAGGAAGGGATTCACACGATAATCGAGAATTTTTTAGGATGATGAATATTTTTAAGGAGGATGCTGGATGTCGTCTACGAAAGAATTACCGAAAAGAGACGAAATACCTGTAGAAAAAACGTGGGATCTTGAAGCCATGTTTGCTACAGATGAAGAATGGTATAAAGAATTAGAAGAAGCGAAAAAGTTACTGCCTGAATTGGAAAAGTTTCAAGGGAAGGTTGGAGAGTCTGCAGAACAACTTTATGAGCTTCTTTCCTTTCAAGATAAAATATCCCATAAAATTGGATTGTTATATACGTATGCTCATATGCGTAATGACCAGGATACAACCAATTCTCACTATCAGGAAATGAATGCCAAAGCAGAAAATTTATTTACTAAAATAGCTTCTGCTATGAGTTTTATCGTTCCGGAAATTTTAGCCCTCCCTGAAGGGAAAGTGAAAAGCTTTATAGACTCGTATGACCCGCTGGAACTATATAAGCATACCCTTGATGAAATTACCCGTCAGAGAGCACATGTCTTGAGCGAGAAGGAAGAGAAGCTGTTAGCTGGCTTTTCTGAAATCGGAGCCAATCCCTCTCAAACATTTGGGGCTCTTAACAATGCTGACCTTACTTTTCCAACCATTAAGAATGAAAAGGGGGAAGAAGTCGATCTTACTCATGGGCGATACATCAATTTCCTCAAGTCTGATAATCGGGAAGTCCGAAAATCAGCCTTTGATGCGATGTATGATACGTTCGGATCGTTCAAAAACACGTTCGCATCCACACTTGCAGGCCATGTGAAAAAGAACAACTTTAATGCATCTGTCCGAAAATATGACCGGGCACGTCAAGCGAAACTGGATAATAATAATATCCCTGAATCCGTCTATGATAATTTGCTGGAAGCAGTAAATGAACGTTTACCACTGCTGCACCGTTATGCTGAACTAAGAAAAGATGTGCTTGAACTTGAAGAGGTCCATATGTATGACCTTTATACTCCTCTTGTCAAAGATGCAGAAATGGAAATTTCGTATGAAGAAGCACAGGATCTTGTACTTAAGGGGTTAAAACCGCTTGGCGAAGAATATGTTCGTTTAGTAAAAGAAGGCTTTGAGAACCGCTGGATTGATGTAGAAGAGAATAAAGGTAAAAGAAGTGGTGCTTATTCATCCGGGCACTATGGAACAAATCCTTATATCCTTATGAACTGGCAGAATAATGTCAACAACCTTTTTACACTTGCTCACGAGCTGGGGCACTCTCTTCATAGTTATTACACGCATAAAAATCAACCGTACCGTTACGGGAATTATTCCATCTTTGTTGCAGAAGTCGCTTCGACTTGTAATGAAGCCTTGCTTAACGACTATATGATTAAAAACACGAATAGTGAAAAAGAAAAACTTTACTTGCTGAACAACTTCTTAGAAGGATTCAGGGGCACGGTGTTCAGACAAACAATGTTCGCTGAATTCGAACATGATATTCACATGCAAGCTCAAAATGGTGAAGCTTTGACTGCAGATAAATTAACTGAAATATATTACGATCTTAATAAAAAGTATTTCGGGGAAAACATCGTTATTGATGAAAAAATTGGTCTTGAATGGGCTCGAATTCCACATTTCTATATGGGTTATTACGTGTACCAGTATTCTACGGGTTATGCTGCTGCCCAGGCCCTCGCTGGTCAAATTCTTGAGGAAGGGGAGCCTGCTGTCGAGCGTTATAAGAGTTTCCTTAAGGCTGGTAGCAGTGATTACCCGATTGAAGTTTTAAAACAAGCCGGTGTCGATATGACTTCGAAAGATCCTATTTTATCCGCTTTGGATGTTTTTGAAGAAAAGCTGAACGAAATGGAACAGTTACTGAAGAAGTGATCCAATTTAAAACCCCACAGAACAATTAGTTCTGTGGGGTTTATTTAAATCCACGAAAGGTCTTTTTGTGTGAAGGAATAGAGATGATAAGATAGATGGCTATGATTAATAATGGTGAACTGATGTATAAAGGATAAAGATGCATAAGTGCAAATAGATGGAAACCAGCTAAAAACAAGATCATTAATAAAAAGAGAAGGATCATCCAAAGTTTCATATGCCACACCCCCATGGTTTATTTTATGGAAGGATTTATGGACACATGACACTTACTAAAAATAAAAGCCCCCGAATCAGGGACCTTTAATCATGAACCAATATATTTCCAGAAAGCCCCATGTTTCACAGGTACTTCCCGTACTTTTTGTTTGAGCACAAGCTTTTTCATTTCCCGTTTTGCTTCTTGTTCAGTCCAATCGTATACCACAGCAATTTCTTTATTTGCTACGAAGCGATAGTGTTGCAAGAAATCCTCCAAAGCAGGTTTTATGCCAGGCTTTGGATCCTTTTGCAGCATTTCTTTCAACACTTTCACATAAACCTCATACGCATACAAACCAGTGATTTTCAGTCCTGCATCTTCTTCAGATTCATTGAAGATTACAATGGTGGGGGTAGAGTCTACATCCATTTCATGCGCTAATTTCAAATCACATTGTAAGGCGCGGCGGGCAGCATCTCCGTATAAATCGTTTCTGAATTCTTTTACATCAAGTCTGCTTTTTTCAGCACATTCAATTAAAACATTTTCATCTGAGATGTTCTGTTTTTCAAGGAATACATTTTCTTGAACTTTACGCAAAAAGCGCATGCCGGCTTTTTTTCCTTGAAGCTCAGCAGCTTTAACGGCTAGTGCTGTCGCAAGTGGAGAGGAAATGGGATTTTCCAGCCATACATCTCCATCACAACACATCCCTGTTCGTGATCCCGTTTTATCCCAAACTTCCTTTAAATTTTCAGGCTTTTTCATTTTATTTTGGTGTAATGAGGCAAGCTTACCACTGATAATCGGTCGGAGGGTAAAGAAGCGTCCATATTCGATTGTGAGCTTCTTCAAAAAGGGTTCTAGTGACCAGCATTCCGGACAGAGAGGATCAATAAATACATAGATCTCAATCGGTCGTTTTAGTAAATTGAAAAAGCCGCTCGCTGTTCCGTTTGTTTCTTTGTCACTGTTTAAACTTTTCCAACTCACATCGATTCTCCTTTCCCATCCTCTGGTGAATTCATCATATGGTTTGCTGTCATGGTAAGCCTTTCAAACATGAATGACCGGTAAGGTTCTTCAATGCGAACCTCATTCATGGCCCCTGACATACAAGACAGCCATGCATCTCTTCTTGTAGGAGTAATTTTAAAAGGCAGATGCCTCGCACGCAACATAGGGTGACCATGCTCTTCGACATAGAGGGGGGGACCACCAAAAAATTGCGTTAAAAATTGTTTTTGCTTACGGATGGTTTCTGTGAAATCATCTGGAAAAATAGGGGTTAAATCCGGGTGTTCACTCACCCGTTTGTAAAAAGCTTCTACAAGCTCATCTATTTTTTCTTTCCCGAGTTCCTCAAAAACGGTTCCTTGTTGTTGCATAACATCCCTTCCTGTCTGTTCATACATTTTAGCAATGGGGGCTGCGCAACGGCAACTATTCTGATTGCAGCTTAGCATTGTAGAAGCGTTTAATCTTATTATCTGTTTGTCGTTCAGGAATATTGCATGCATTTAAAATTTCACGGATGACTTTTTTTCCGTTTTCCTGAGAACTTGCTTCTACTTCAAGTTCATAGTCTTCTTTGTCGTAATACAAGCTATGGTCAAGGACGATAGTGGCTCCATTATATTCCACTTCTTTACGCCTCGTCGTCAATGAACCAAGGTAATGGAGGTGTTCGATTGTAATACCAAGGTCACGTAATTGTTTACTTACCTCGGGCGTTTCCATCATTTTATTTTGTATCCAAAGGTTCGCCCCATCTTCTGATAACGAATCATGTGTCTCCAGCAATCCTTCTTCGTGAGGCTGCTTTAAGGTTAAAGTCCATTGTCCGTTTTTTTGACGGATTCTTAAAGCTGCGCCCTGTTGCTTTAGAAGCATGTCTTCTGTTTCAAAATAATAATTGGTTTGTTCAATTAGTTCAACTGATTCGAATGGCAAGAACTGATAGACCTTCTGATATTCATTTTTTTTCAGCATGTTTTTAAACTCGATTTCAATTTCTTGTGCGATGATCAAAACCTCCTGATCGTAGTATATTGTCAGGCGCCGTGCTTATTCTGCAGGCTAACTTTATGATACAATGAATGGGAGATAAAACGCACATATTTACTATTACGATTTCCTCTGAAGAAAGGATACATAAAGGTGGGCGCTGGATGAATTGGGAGATATTTATAGCACCTTATGCACAAGTAGTGGAAGAACTGAAAATTAAATTAAAAGGGATGCGCCGGCAATTTGAATATGAAGAAGAACAATCGCCGATTGAATTTGTGACCGGAAGGGTAAAGCCAAAGTCAAGCATCATTGAAAAGGCAAGACGAAAAGCCATAAACCCTGAAAATATAGAAGAAGAATTACAGGATATTGCGGGAGTTCGTGTGGTTTGTCAATTTGTCGATGATATATATGCGGTAGTGAACATGCTTCGCAACCGCCATGATTTTGAAATAGTCGAAGAAAAGGATTATGTATCAAGGAAAAAGGACAGTGGATACAGATCTTTTCACGTCATTATCCGTTATCCTGTGGAAACGATTCATGGCGAAAAGAAAGTGCTTGCCGAAATCCAAATTCGAACCTTGGCGATGAATTTTTGGGCTACGAATGAGCATTCTTTAAATTATAAGTATTCGGGAAAGATACCTACAGAGATCAAATCCCGCCTGAAGCGAGCAGGAGAAGCTGCGTTTCAGCTTGATGAAGAGATGTCAAAGATCAAAAGTGAGATCCAAGAAGCCCAACGCGCATTCTTAAGAAAAGAAGAATTAAAGAAAAATCCGAGGAAAACGTGAGGAGTGGTGGACCAATGAAGTTCTCGATTTTATCCAAAGGCGATCAGAAATCCAATGAAATTCGCTCTAAAATCAAAAACTATCTGACTGAGTTTAAATTGGAATATGATGAAGACGAACCAGAACTGGCTATATCTGTTGGTGGAGATGGGACATTGTTAGAGGCCTTTCACACCTATGTTCATAGGTTAGATAAGACAGCTTTTATCGGTATACATACCGGTCATCTGGGATTCTATGCAGACTGGATGCCGGAAGAGTTAGAAAAATTGATCATTGAAATAGCCAAAACTCCGTTTCAGGTTGTTGAATACCCACTACTGGAAGTTACGATTAGACCAAAAGATGGAGGAGAAGAAGACCGATATCTTGCATTGAACGAATGCACGATTAAGACAGCTGAAGGTTCTGTCGTGATGGATATTGAAATTAAAGGCGATCATTTTGAAACTTTCCGGGGGGATGGATTATGTGTTTCCACTCCTTCAGGAAGTACAGCTTATAACAAAGCCCTTGGGGGAGCTATTTTACACCCTTCACTTGAAGCTTTTCAGATTGCAGAGATGGCTTCGATTAACAATCGGGTATTCCGGACAATTGGATCTCCGCTTATCCTACCTAGTCATCACACATGCATGTTCAAACCAAAGCATGACCGCAGTTTCCTGTTTACCATTGACCACATTACCCGTACGTATAAAGATGTGAAATCGATTCAGTGTCGAGTAGCTGAAGAAAAAGTCCGTTTTGCCAGGTTCCGTCCATTTCCGTTCTGGAAACGCGTCCATGACTCATTTGTTGCCGATGACTACTCCGAGTGAAGTTTCAAAAACCTGGCGGGTGCATGAAGAATACGGCGGTTTTTCAATCAGAGATTTCCTGATCAAAGTTGGTGAATTTTCACGGCAGCTATTAAAGAAAGTACGTATATCAGGATCTGTATATGTGAATGGAAAAATGGCGGAACTATGGCAGCCACTTGAAATCGAGGATGAAGTAAAGGTTGTTTTTCCAAAAGAAGAAAGAGGGGCTGTTATCCCCAGACAAGGTCCTCTGTCGATTCTTTTTGAAGATGAGGATGTCCTTGTGATTGATAAACCACCAGGGATTCCTGTAGTACCTCCTTTCAATAAACAAGAGCCTTCAATTGCGAGTTACTTGCTTGATGAATATAAACGGAGAGAGTATCCATGCACTGTACATGTCGTGACCCGACTGGATCGCGAGACTTCAGGTCTTATGCTTGTGTCTAAACATGCCTATAGTCATATGCTTCTTACTAAGAAGCTGGATGAAGTGTCGAGAGAGTATGTAGCTCTCGTGCAGGGGTGTTTTCATGAAAAGGAAGGTTTAATTGATGAACCGATAGCCCGTGCGGAAGATTCAATCATAAAAAGAACGGTGGCTGAGAATGGTAAACCTTCTCAGACTAAGTTTTACCTTGAAAAGCAGGGGCAGGACTTTTCTAGAGTACGTTTTAAGCTTTTAACAGGGAGGACTCACCAAATACGTGTTCACATGGCGTTTAAAGGATATCCGTTGGCTGGTGATACCCTGTATGGGGCGAGAGCCTTGGAAGGAAAGCAAGGTCAAGCTCTTCACTGTGATCGTCTTTGTTTCCTTCATCCATGGACGAAGGAAAAGATGAGATTTGTATCAGAGCCTCCCAAAGACTGGGATACATACGCTTGAGGCATTCCATGCCTCAAGTTTTTTAATAACTTTATAGTGGGGAGCCTCTAGTTGCAGTGGTTACTCACCGAGGTTTGTTTTAAGCTATCCTGAATAAACATGGCACCTGTTCTTCAGTCCTTGTCTCATAAATCATTTAATGACTAGCTCCCCCTTAATTAATGGGGGGCATAGGACAGGAATTTTACTCTATTACAAAAGCGTCCTGAGTAGAGGATGATTTTAATGTGGCTTCTTATGTCCATGACTTTGGAATCTGAAGGGATAAGGAGGCGGGATCCAGGTGGACCTGGCTTCTCCCCCTTGTCTATTCTTCAAGACTGGTTAATAACTGAATTTCTCTTCTATCCTTGGCATAGAAGAAGGGACACTGAAAATCTTCTCTTCAGGTAAGCGGAAGGCGGTCAATTTCCCACCGAAAACACACCCCGTATCAATATTTACTGTTTTATTGACAAAGCGTGGTTCACGGACAGGAGTATGACCATACACAATCCAGCGGTCACCCTTATAGTGTTGGGCCCAATCACGCCTAACGGGCCTGCCATCAGGAAGCTTTTCGCCGGTAATATCCCCATAAAGGACGAAAGTTTCAATACTTTTATTTCTATGACCAATATCTTTTTCACGGATTCCAGCATGAGCGACTACAGCGTTGACATCCTTCAAAATTAAGTGAAAGGGTGCTTCTTCATATAAATGTTTAAATTGTTTTTTTACTATTTTTTGATCTTCCTTTTCTAAGGATCGGAATTCTTCAGCTGTTGTCTCTAGTCCGTGTTTTTCCTGGACAGGGTTTCCGAGAAAAAAGCGGTATAGTTTATTGCAATGATTTCCTGGGACATAATGGGCTCCTTTTTTTGTAACTAATCGATAAACGAAGGTAATACATTCAATTGAAGAAGGGCCCCGGTCTGTAATGTCACCAACGAAAACAGGTGTGTACCCTTGGGGGTGATGGGGGAGGCCGTCGGTCCACTCGTAGCCGAGTTCATTAAATAATTGCTTCAACTCATCGAAGCATCCGTGCACGTCGCCAATAATATCATAACTCATGATGAATTCTCCTTTACTTTTATCCTATAAAGCTCCTATATGAATAGACTCAGGGTGTGCCCTATATATGGAAGATATTTTTCCCAAGCCTTCGAAATACTAAACATAAATACTCTATTCCCTTTCCGTTCAACCTTCTGTTAAACTACATTTATGTGCTCTGTGCGTGATGTTGAATATTAAGTGACATTCGTTGACAAACAGGTTCATCGCCATTAAGATTAAACGGTCAAAAACGAAATAGACGCTGGGGAGGGTTGCTTATGGAACATTTAGATGACCAGGAGCGCCAAGAAGTATGGGCCAACATTAAAGATGCTTTGTTTAATGATCATATCGATCAGTTCCGTGCAGAATTTCTGGAGTTACATCCATATGACCAGGCAAGAATATTTGAAGATTTAGAAAAGGATGTACGGCTGCAAATTTATACTTACCTCTCACCTGAAGAGGTAGCGGATGTGATGGAGCATATCGATTATGATGAAATTGAACCATTCTTTACTGAAATGGCACCACCTTTTGCAGCGCAAGTCTTTGCAGAAATGTCTACCGATGATGCTGTTGATATTTTCAATGAATTAGACAAAGATAAGGTAGCGAGTTTCTTGACGATCATGGATGATGATGCAGCTGACGAAATTAAAGACCTGCTTCATTATGAAGAAAAAACAGCTGGTTCGATTATGACGACAGAATTTGTTGTTGTAAAAGCTGGGATGACGATCAGAGAAGCTATGGTTCATCTGAGAACGGAAGCCCCCGATGCGGAGACGATCTATTACACATATGTAATTGATGAAGATAAACGATTGGTTGGTGTTATTTCGTTAAGGGATTTAATTATTTCAGAAGAAGAATGGTTGATATCGGATGTTATGAACGAGCGAGTGGTATCGGTCTCAGTCGGTGAGGATCAGGAAGAGATAGCACGTATGGTCCGTGACTATGACTTTCTTGCTTTACCTGTTGTGGACTTTCAGGATCATTTGCTTGGTATTATTACCGTCGATGATATCATGGACGTCATGGAAGAAGAAGCAAGTGACGATTACTCCAAACTTGCTGCCATTTCAGATGTCGATAGCCCTGATGATCATGCATTTGCCTCAGCCAAAAAGCGGCTGCCATGGCTTGTTATCCTCCTGTTCTTAGGTAGTTTGACAGCGAGTTTGATCGGCCGGTTTGAAGAAACTTTAGATCAAGTAGCCATCTTGGCTATATTCATCCCATTAATAGCGGGAATGGCAGGAAACACCGGTACTCAGGCTCTGGCGGTTGCTGTTCGAGGAATCACAACAGGGGAAATTGAGAAACAAGGGAAATGGAAAATGATGCTGAGAGAAGCTGGAACCGGTTTGATCACTGGTTTTTCTTGTGGTTTATTGATGACCCTTATTGTATATATATGGCAAGAAAACTTCTTCTTAGGATTATTAGTTGGATTGTCTATCTTTTTAACATTGGTTGTTGCCACACTGGCAGGTTCTCTTGTTCCCCTTCTTATGCATCGGTTGAAAATCGACCCCGCCGTCGCATCCGGTCCGTTTATTACGACCATAAATGATTTGATATCGATCATGATTTACTTCGGTTTGGCGACAGCATTTATGAATTTATTAATTTGATGGAAGGAGGGCGAGTATGGAACACGGTGCTTCAGTAAGTTCATTGGTTATCGTTATTATCGCCGCATTCATTACTCCCATCCTACTACACCGTTTTAAGTTGAATATTATTCCGGTCGTAGTGGCAGAAATCATTGTTGGCTTAATTATTGGTCAAAGTGGCTTCGATATTGTTGAACATGGAAGTTGGTTAGAGATCCTCTCTACTTTAGGTTTTATATTCCTGATGTTCCTAAGTGGCCTGGAGATTGACTTTTCCATTTTCGCCAGCAGGAAGAAGAAAGCAAAGCCTGAAAACAAGGGCACAGGGGCCCCGAACCCTGTATGGGTAGCGACGATTGTCTTCATCGGCATATTCATTATTTCCTTCGCGTTATCGTATATGTTTGTGTGGGCAGGTTTCATTGATAATGCCTTCTTAATGACATTGATTATCTCAACCATCTCACTAGGTGTAGTTGTTCCTACATTAAAGGACGCGCAAATGATGAAGACGACGATCGGTCAGACGATTCTCTTGATAGCCGTCATTGCAGACTTAGTGACAATGATTCTTCTTGCCATTTTCGTATCTATTTATGGCGAAAGTGGTGGAAATACATGGTTGTTGCTTATTCTTTTTGCAGCAGGTGTGCTTTTCTACTACATCGGCAAAAAATTCAGAGACCAATCATTTGTGGAAACAATGGCAAAAGGGACGATTCAAATCGATACCCGTGCTGTTTTTACACTGATCCTTTTACTCGTAGCTTTGTCCGAAACCGTAGGGGCAGAAAACATCTTAGGCGCTTTTTTAGCAGGGACTCTCGTTTCACTGCTTTCTCCAAACCCTGAAATGGTTAAACGTCTGGACAGTTTTGGGTACGGATTCTTAATTCCGATCTTCTTTGTTATGGTTGGTGTGGATATTGACATTTGGAGTTTATTTACAGACTCTCGTGTTCTATTATTGATCCCTCTTTTATTCTTGGCATTGCTTGTATCTAAGATTGTGCCAGCTTTAATATTGAGTAAGTGGTATGATATGAAAACCGTCCTCGGATCCGGTTTTATACTAACGTCTACGCTATCTCTTGTAATTGCAGCGGCTGCTATCGGAAAGCGGGAAGGGATGATTGATGACCAGATGGAAGGGGCGCTTATATTAGTGGCTGTCCTTACATGTCTAGTCGCCCCGATTGTTTTCAAGAAGGTTTATGGCCGTTTCGAAGATGAAGATCACAAGACCGTCGTTTCTTTTATCGGTTCAAACCGTATGACCCTTCCTGTAGTCAGGGAACTTGACATTCAAGCGTATGAGACTCACCTGTACCACACAAAAGTAGATAAAATCGATGAACGCATCAGCCGGAATTGTTTTGATATTAAAGAACTGGATGGTTATGATGTAGAAAAAATGAAGGACCTTGGTGTATTTGAAGTTGACTTGATTGTCGCTTCCACAGGAGATGAGGAACGTAATGCGGAGATTGCCCGTTTTGCTAGAGAGCAAGGGGTTGAGCGGGTTATTGTCCGTGTTGAATCACCAGAATTATCTCAAGAAATGAAAGACCTGAATATCAATGTCTTTTCTGTATTCTTGTCTTCAAAAGCTTTATTGAAAGCGATGATCGAAGCACCGAACGTTGTGGATATATTGACGAAGCAGGATAGTGCGCTTTATCAAATTAATATGAATAATTCGGTATACAACGGTATTCACCTTCGTGAATTTCCGTTTACTGGCGATGTCATCATGGTCCGTATTTTCCGAGGGAAAGATTCGATTGTCCCTCATGGGGATACTGAATTACAAATGGGTGACCGCCTTATTGTTACAGGTTCTCACGAATATGTGGAAGAACTGAAAATGGAACTGGAATATTGTGAATGGTGTTAGTATATGGCCTCCTTTTCTACGAAAAGGAGGCTTGTTTTTTGCGTGGAAACGATCTATGAAAGCCTTTAACTCTTTTATGGAACGAAATTTATTCTTAAAAGGGGGGATAAGGAAGGATTTGTTTTTAAACCCTGTATGGTTTAAAATAGGAGCAGGTACTAATAACAAATGCTAATTTAGATAATTTTACCTCAAGGAGGGTATTTAATATGAACTTTTCATTAGAAGGACGTACATATGTCGTTATGGGAGTGGCGAACAAACGAAGCATTGCCTGGGGAATTGCACGTTCCCTTCACGCTGCTGGTGCACGCTTAATTTTCACAGTCGCATCCGAACGGTTTAAAAAATCAGTCCAGGATCTTGCGAACACATTGGAGGGTGGCGAAGAATCATTAGTTTATGAGTGTGATGTCACAGATGATGAAGCTATTATCCAAACGTTTGAACAAATCAGCAATGATGTGGGAACCATCCATGGTCTTGCCCACTGCATAGCTTTCGCAAATCGTGAAGAGCTGAAGGATGAGTTCTTAAACACTAGTCGTGACGGATTCTTGACCGCTCATAATATTAGTTCTTACTCGTTGACAGCCGTAGCTCGGGCTGCTCAGCCACTGATGACGGATGGAGGGAGTATCGTTACACTCACATATCTTGGTGGAGAACAAGTGGTGAAAAACTATAATGTGATGGGTGTAGCAAAAGCTAGCCTTGATGCTAGTGTTAAATACCTAGCCAATGACCTGGGTAAACACAATATTCGTGTAAATGCAATTTCAGCTGGCCCTATTCGTACACTTTCAGCAAAGGGTGTAGGTGATTTTAACCAGATATTAAAAGTAATTGAAGAGCGCGCTCCATTGGGTCGACCAGTTACACAGGAAGAAGTCGGTGATACAGGTTATTACTTGATGAGTGATCTTTCGCGTGGAGTTACAGGAGAGGTTATCCACGTGGATTCAGGCTTTAGTATCGTTGCTTATTAAAGGAATAAAAATTCCCCTTTCTCTTTAGAGAAAGGGGAATTTTTTTGTTTAGCATCTCTAATCTTTTCTATAGTAATGAAAGGAAGAGGGGGTGCATAGAATGGGGGAATAAGAAGTTTTGTGGTGTTTTGTCTAATAAGCAGGAGAGTGAACATGAAGGCAGTTCTGGGCATATATATAGAATGACGACCGAAAGGAAAAGGAGAGATCTTGATGGCAGAAGAAAGAAGACTTGCTAGGCCGCCGATGCTTTATATCGTACAGCCTAAAGGGTTAAAGCCCGCGGAAGTACCGATGCAAACGAGTTTTCGCAGCCAGCGTCCATCTAAGTCAGAAGATAAAATAGAACAGCCTCCGAAAGACACTCCTACAAATGAACGTGAAATAAGAATGCGAAGGATCCAATCCCCGCACCGTCAAGAACTAGCGAAGTTAAAGACACAGGATTCTGCGGAGATCGTTGAAGAGAATCATTCTGACGTGTTATCGGAAAAGGAAGACACCACAAATTCAGAGGCTCCAAGGGAACGTAGAAGGCGTTTTCATGATATGTCACTGGAAGAGAAGGTTAACTACTTTTTTCATTTATCGCCACATGTTCCTAAAATGAAATGTGAAGTTACGGCAGATGAGGAAAAATACAGAGGGTACATTACTGATTACAAAGATGGGATCGTCCATATGAAAGTTTTCCAACGGCCGTTTCATAGAGAAATTGCTTTTGAATCGATTCGTGATATCCGCTTACTTGGCTTTTAACCTAAAGAAACCGCGCCCTTTTGGTAGTGGCGCGGTTTTTCTTCTGATTCATCTGTTTTTATAGAGTTTGTGCTGCTGGAAGGCATGTTACGTGACAGAAGCAGTTCAAATCAACAGTGATGCAGATGCCTGATGCTCGAAGGTCATCACAATCCTGGTCGGCTGGATCTGTTGGATTGTTTCTGTGGTGGTGTCCTGAACCACGGCCACGGCCGCCTTCTTCGTCATCGCCACGACCTCTGCGGTCATCAGAGAAAAGAAGTTCTAGGATTGCGCATCCGTCGTCGTCTACAGATTTAACACGGAAGAAGAAGCTTCCTCTCACTTCACAGTTGTCGCCACCGCGTCTTGAGCCGAATCCTTTGAAAGGTTTGCAGTCTTTACAATAAAGGATGACAGGAACTGTGTCGAAGTTGGACCCTCCATTTCCAGTATCACCAAGAAGGTCCGCAATGGATTGCTCACAGCTGGTCGTGCAATCATGCATGACGTCGTTCTGTGCGTCTACGATATCTTTAAGAATGTCAATTACACAAGAGCCTGAATCAAAATTTTTACCACAGCTCATTAAAATTTTCCCCTTTCCATACGCATTGACGTATTGTCTTTACTAGAATATGAAATGTGTCTAGGTCGGTGTGGGCATTTGTCTCTTTTATTGGAATCCTCACTTTTTTTGCTCTACATAGGCAGGAGACTATACCCATTTGGGGCAAATACCATAGATTAGAAGTGAAATCGAATAAGGAGTGAATGGAATGTCTGATAAAAAGAAGGTCATACATGTAAAAGACCTTGTAATTAAAGCGGATAATGTTGTTATCGAACCACAAGGCCACGACCGTCATGATCGCCGCGATCGTGATGATCGGTTTGATCCATTCTTCGGTGGACCAAGACGTCGTCAAGAAGAAGAAGGAAGAGATGAAAGTAGTTCAAGCCATCGTCATGATGATGAATCCTCTGAGCGCCGTGGAGGATTCCGCTGGTTTTAAAAGTATAAAGTTAAAGCCACTACTAGGAGGACGTAGTGGCTTTTTCTTCATGGGAGTGGATAAAAATGACCATAAGTTTAATGGAGTTTTTTCTACTGGGGCTTGCCGCTTTTCGTTTGACCCGGTTGGTTGTCAGGGATTACATCATGGAATGGTTTCGTCGCCCTTTTATTGATGTGAAAGTGGTGGTTAATGAACAGGGAGTGGAAGAAGAATGGATTGAGCCGAAAGGGTTTATTGGAGAAGGGTTAAGTTGTCAATGGTGTGTAGGGGTATGGTCTGCTTTATTTATGCTTTTCTTCTATATAATCGTGCCTTATGGAGAATGGATCGTTTTTTTACTTGCTCTGTCAGGTTTACAATCCATCATTTATACATTGGTCGATCGTCAATGACTAATAAAAAGGAAAAAACAATATTCGAGGTGTTGAAGGAAATTGATGAAGAAACGTCGAAGATGAATGGAATCATCAAACAGCCGGAAAAGAAATTCAATCAATGGGAGAAGGATTTTCAAGCATGGGATCGACGGTTTACTACCCGCATGACGGAGATGGAGAAATTCTTAACAAAACAGATGGGAAAAATAGAACGTTTTTTTGAATAGAAAAGAAGGGGATAGAAGAGTAAAGGAGGCTTCAACATGGGATACATTCTGCCTGTCAATCACTATCAGTACCAGGATTATCAAACCAGAACAGCCCAACACGAACGTTCACCCTTTGTCTTAGAAAAAGTATATAAAGTAAAGCTTAATCAAAGGAAACACCAGCAGACAAGAGAAAATGGTTGTCAAAATGATCAAAAACAGCTATCCTCCATTCAGTTTCCCAACCAAATGCATGTGGTGAAAAAAGGGAGAACCGACATGGATCAAACCAATCACTGTATTATCCTTTTTGAAATAACAGGAAAAGGCCGTTACTTTAGCGAAAGTGTATAAAAAAGCTAAAGGAGTCGTGGATATGTCTTTTCACCAATTGAATGAATCCTGTTATTATTACCATAGCTCAGTCAATATCGGATACGTAAACAAAGGAACGACGGGGTTACTGATTGATTCCGGGATCGATTCTTCATCTGTAAAAAAGGTGCTCAAAGAGCTCAAGAAAAGGGAGCTTCCATTGACGCACCTTTTTATTACTCATGCTCATGCCGATCATTATGGAGGTGCATCCTTCCTTCAGGAACACTTCGATGTCTATACCGTCGCTCCCGTTTTTGAAGAAGCCATTCTGCGTAATCCCACGCTTGAACCTTTGTACTTGTTTGGTGGAAACGATCCGCTTCCAGAATTACATAATAAATTTTTAGAAGGCCCACGTGTTCGAATTGACAAGGTGGTAGATGAAGGAGAAATCAGCTTTGAATCCATTCTGGCAACGGCGATTCATTTGCCGGGACACAGTTACCATCAACTAGCATTAAAAATAGATGGAATCCTTTATGCGGCAGACAGCTACTTTAGTGAGGAAACATTAAAGAAACATAGGATTCCTTTTTTGACCGATGTAAGCATGACCTTAGATAGTTTAGATCAGCTTTTAACTTTAACTTATCGGGGATCCGTCCCGGGACATGGAATCTTTGAAGAAAATCCGAAAGTCACCATCCAAAAAAATATTGATTATCATGAACAGCTGTCTGCTTGGTTACACCAGTATTTAGTAGAAGCAGGTACAGTCTCTCAGGAGACTGTTATCGCAGCGATGTGCAAGCATTATGGCATTCAGTCCCCTCCTTTATCCCAATGGCTTTTATTCAGAACGGCTGTCACTGCTTATCTTCTTGGATTGAAAAAAGCGGGCCTGTTGGAGGACCGCATCATTCATTATAAATGGTGTTTTTCTATTATAGACTAATGACATATAAATCTTTGTCACCTTCTGTATATTCGGCATACATGACATCAGAGGGGTCCTGAATGTCTTGGGAATTGAGTTGGTCATCCAGCCATTTTTCATCAAAACCTGCTTCACGCAAGTTATCCCAAATCACTTCCCCATCGCTGATAATCGCACGGGGAAGCGGTACATTCTTGGGAGCGAGTTTCATATCATCCCTGGTTACATTTTGATATTGAGAGGCTTTTAACACAGAGATGGTACCATCCGTCTCAAGTACCGCATATTGGACTTCTTTGATTGAAAATACATCTTTGGCACGTAATAAGTGCTGTAACTGGTTGACGTCCAGTTTGTTCTTTTTTAGTTGGTCTCTGTCAATTTTGCCTTTGTAAACAACCAGGGAGGGGCTCCCTTCCAGTAACTTTCTTGTTCCTTTGAATTTCTGTGTAATCATTTCTGTTGTATAGATGAGAATACTCCATAAGAGAATGGCATACCCGATATCAAGAATTCCGACTTCTTTATCGTATAAAGCATTGCCTACTAGTTCCCCGAGAACAAGCGCGGCAATGAAATCGAACGCTGTAATTTGAGTGATTTGTGATTTTCCAAGCACTTTGGTCATAACAAAAAGCGCTAAAAATCCAAAAAGAGTCTCAGAGGTGATTTGTAAGTAATCCATATAGATTTTCACGATCCTTCACTGTGGCCTATATGACTTATCTTAGACAAATGAACCTGAATATAAACAAAAAACTCCGGAGATTCCGGAGTTTTTTGTTTTGCTTAGAATGGGATGTAGAGTCCTCACATTTCGGTAAGCAAGTCGTTCTTTATTATAATTCTTTTACCATCGTAACATGTGGGATGCCGGCATCCATAAATTGGCCGGAAATGGTTTGATATCCAAGCGATTCATAGAAAGCTTCTGCATGAGTTTGGGCGTTCAGTTTAGCTTTCTCAAAACCATAGTCCCGGATGACTTCCTCCATAGCGGCAATGATTTGTTTGCCGAAAGAATGACCGCGGTATTCCGTTTTGACACAAATTCTTTCCAGTTTTCCAAATCCATGAACAAAACGAAGACGGGAAGCGGCCACAGGTTTTTCCCCTTCGTAACCAACAAAATGAATCGCTGAATCATCAAATTCGTCGATTTCCAGTTCTAAAGGTACTCGTTGTTCTTCTACAAAAACAA
The DNA here is from genome assembly GCF_900108515.1 of Halobacillus karajensis. Classification (GTDB taxonomy): domain Bacteria; phylum Bacillota; class Bacilli; order Bacillales; family Halobacillaceae; genus Halobacillus; species Halobacillus karajensis. Next base: position 213,153 of record NZ_FNWW01000006.1, read on the forward strand.
CCTGCCTCACATGAAAGGCGTCCTCTTTTTGCTGTGTTTGTTTAACTCTAACGATGTTCAAGGAGAATCACCCTTTACCTAAACGGAATGTTTCATAAACGCTCCATGCTCCATTTTCAAGTTGATAAAGCAATTGAAAGCGGTCCACTTTATCATTTAAATCGAACTTTAACATGCGTAAGCTCCCATATACATCTGAAAACTCTTCATCAGAAAGTTTTTGGGCAATCGTAATGTGAGGAACGAATGAAAAATCTTTCTCATCAGGGAGCTCCCCGGCATGTAATTTATCATTTAGTTCGAAGATTTCTTCTGACGGTTCAATTTTTAAGTATATGGTGTTCGTGACAGGAGAGAAAGAACTCACTTTGTAGACCCCGTAAGAAAAAGGTTGGGTATTTTTAGCGATTTCGCTTAATTCTGGGATGATTTTATTTTCAATTTCTTCTTCATCTGCCTCAAACGCTTCTTTCATTGTGATATGCGGGGGAATCAACGCATAGTGGGGATCGTAACGTTTGCGGTATGAATTCGCCACATCCTGTACTTTTTTTGATGGAAAAACTGCTATTCCGTATTTCATTGGCCTAACCTCCTGGTTCTTATAATACGTTATTCCTTACCAAACATTTTCAATAAAGCATTCTCAAAATCCTTCTGCCAAGTACCCCATGTATGATCGCCGTCTAACTCGTGGTATGTGTAAGCTATAGACTGAAGACTTAAAAATCCGCACAGCTCCCGGTTGGGTGCAAGAAAATTTCTTCTGTTGCCAGCGGTTGTTTTGACATCGGTTTCTTTATTTCCAATAGTATGATAAATCGTTAATGAAGAAAAGTCTTTTGTAGACTCAACAACCTCTTTCACATGTTCATCCACATAAGGACTTTGCATGATGACATTGCCGAATATGTTTGGGAATTTAACGGCTGTCATCAAGGCGAGCGTCCCTGCAAGAGAATCCCCAACCAGTGTCCGTCCATGTCCCATATAATAACCGGGGAATTCAGCATCTAGAAACGGCACAACTTCCCGAATGAGGAAATTCACGTAATCGGATTGTTTATTTCCGTTGGGATGGTATTTATCTTGACGGTCGTACTTATCCTTATAATGAATACCTATAAAAATGGTATTCTCAATTTGATTTTCTTTATGAAGCTTATCACTTAAGGTAGCTGCCCGCCCCAGGGAGTAATAATCATTTCCATCCTGCATAATACAGAAATGGTACTTGTATAATGGTGAGAAATTTTCCGGGGTATATACCCTTAAAGTCATCGTTTCATTTAAATAGTTACTGTTTATTGTGTGTTCTGTCATTGATCCATCTCTACCCAAATTCCGAGTACCTCCTCACAGCATGGAAAGTTCATATAGAAAATTCCACATCCCTTCCCATTTAAACGTTCTATTTCTATTTTATCATATAATTGTCGAAAAAGTGGAACAGATGAAAGGTGAAAGTAATGATCGGCTTTCTTCCCCTTGAGTCAACTACCTTGAGAGGGAATATTACGATAAGAGTGCTTTATCCTGTATGGGGGAAAACCTTCAGGGAGGACCATACAAATCTTGATAATCATTGCTCTCCGGGGAAAACAACTCACCAATTTTTCTCTAGAAATTATTTTCATTGACATTATGGATCCTTCATAGTATATTATTTCTTGTCAGTACGATTTACTTTCATAGGATTCCGTAGCTCAGCTGGGAGAGCGCCACCTTGACAGGGTGGAGGTCGTTGGTTCGAGCCCAATCGGAATCACTAAAAAAAAGCGGGTATCCTTATTGGATGCCTGCTTTTTCATTATCTAAGAATGATCAGTGAGATTGCACGGCCTGAATTGTCTTTTTTTAAAACATGTATCAAGTCGATTCCTACTCCTGTATTCTTTTTTTGGAATGTCTGTTTAATGAGGTTTGATGGACTCATTCTTAATTTTGATTTAATAGATTCAATAATTAGGGAATAAAGGGCTGGCCAAGCCGAGTTCCAGGTTAAAAATAGAGGTGACTATAACTTCGTATAATGTTTGAGCAACAGAATGATTGGTAAGAAGGGAGGGAATGTTGCCATGGTATTCGGAAACCATCCAATATCAATATTTTAGTTAACACCACGCTAGAACATAAGGGAAAGCTTATAAGAATTCATCTTTACAAGATTATAAAAATCTCTTAATATTTTATTGACACAAATTTTTTTCCATAGTATATTATTATTTGTCAGCAAAAACAGTCGACAAAATTCTACATAGGATTCCGTAGCTCAGCTGGGAGAGCGCCACCTTGACAGGGTGGAGGTCGTTGGTTCGAGCCCAATCGGAATCATCCATACAAAGTGCCGGAATGGCGCGGTTTCCTATCCAGGGGGAGGCCGCGTCATTTCTTTTTTTATGGTGATAATTAAGAGAATGGTTAGTTTTAGTCATAGATATTCTTTTTAAACGTCTAACTTGATATTGGATTGAGCAGATGACCAAGGCTCTATTCTGTGAAAACCTGTATTGATTTGCTGATGTAGATATATTTCTTTAGTAGTGTGAATAGTTTATAGAATAAAAAGCAGGGAAAGGTTTCTCTTTAATGGTTGTTTTTTGCCCATCATTTGATGAAAGACAAAATTCCATAGAGGTGATCTTATTGAAGAAAGTAAGGTTTGTGGAACGGTGTGAGATAAGTAGTAATGCTTTATACAGGTATGTCCTGCAAGTTAGAATAGCACCAGAGGATTTACCTGAAAGGAAACTTGTTGTTATTCAAAAAAACCCTTCCATAGCTGATGAGAACGAAACGGATGCGACGGCAAGAAGAGTGGAAAACTGGGCGAGATTGAAAGGGTTTACAACAGTTGTCTATTTGAATTTATTTGCTTATCGATCTACAGATCCTAAGAAATTGAATGCCTATCCTTACAATAAGATTGTTGGTGAGCGGAATAATGAAACATTGAAAAATGAAATCAATCGAGAAGATACGGTTATTATTGGGTGGGGAAATGCCAGCGACATTAATAAAACAATGTATATGAAGAGGGCTCGAGAGGTTCATCAACTTGTACTTAAAGCACATGGACGGGTATGTATAGTAGGTGAAATGACGAAAGAAGGTTACCCAAGACATGGTCTGCTTTGGCGTAATCAGTATGATGTAAAACAAGTCCGTGATAACAAACAATTTTCTTATTTATAGTCTAGACGAAAACTTCCTTTAGTCTTTTTGGATACAAAGGAAAGACACCTCAGGGGGCGTTGGTTCAATCCTAATCGGATCATCCATAACAAGTGAGGAATGGCGCGGTTTCTTATCCAGGAGGCTGTGCCATTCTGTTCCTATTTGCTCGTACTATGTAAAAAAGGAGGAACAGATACATTCTCTGTCCCTTCTACACTTCTTGAAAGTTAATAGAAGTGATGCGGTCTGTGTTCGGATTATAAACGACTGTGCCTTGAATCCTGATCGTTTCCTGAGGGGATTGCATGCGAAACTCATAAATTTCTTTCATTTGATTATTATTTTGAGGGGTTTTACTTATCGTACTGTAATCCGTCGCTTGATAATTTGGATAGGCTGATTGCACAATTTCTAAGAGGTATTTTCCCCATTTTTCTTCTTCCAGCTGTGGTGCAGCAACAATTTCTACATTAATGATTCCTACGTCCACATTTGCTCCCAACGTTTCAAAGGCTCTCCTATGGAGGCTGATCTTATTTTCAGGGTAGGTAGGAACTTGATCAACAACCGTTACTAGGATTTCTCTTCCATTGGATAAATTTTTAACTTTTATTGTTTGTCCGCACTGGTAAGGGGAATTACGTCCCACAGCCACGGTCATATATCTATTTGTTGACCATGGAATTCCACATTGCGTTATTGCTCCTCCATCCGTCCAACTGGCTTGCCCGCGTACCGGCTGGCGTGCGTAATATCGGTCGTATTCTACATAGGGATTATGTGGGGAATACGACTGGTTTTGGTAAGGATGAAACACATAGGGATAGCTAGGGGATGGGTGATAATAATGGGAGTACATTCATCTTCCTCCTGTCATTTCGTTACTACCACAATAGCCTATGTAGGACACTGGTGGGCTGTGCAAAGAAACAAAGAATCCGTAAAGCTAAACGGATTCTTTAATCAATTCATCAGATTTGTATAGAGAAATTAATCGATGAGTATAGACCAGTGGTCTTCTTCAGCAGGAGAAGGTTTTTCTTTGAAAACGCGGGTATAAATGGCTTTCAATTCTTGATAAAGGTCTTTGGAATGAATCGTATTTAAGTAGTGACTTGGATTGCTGTTAAACGAACGAAGTTTATGTAAATGAAGATCAATGGTGTAAGAATAAAAACTTTCCGTACTCCTCAAAAAAGGTTTTTCGGAAGGGGCCTCATTGGTGTCAGCAAGAGGTTTTTTACTATGAATCCTGACTTTCTTAGATGTTTGACCGTCCTCTTCCAGTTCTTTTTCGACACTGTAGAATATAGTAAAGGGAGCGGCAGAATCCTTGTCTATATACCTTGTACGGAAACTGAACTCTATAGCCCCATGGTCTCCAGAAACGATACAAAATGCGTGATAAGTACGTTTTGTTGCAACCCCTTGAGCCAGCTCTTCTTGATTACTAAAGCAGTGACAAAAACTTTTGACCATGACGACACACCAACCTTTTTATAGTTTGAGCCATTATATCATGTTTTAGTAACAAGAAAGACATGTAAAACAAGAAAGGAGAAGCCAGTAAAGCGGCTTCTCCTTTTATCCGTTAACGGGAACGCCTCCGTTGATGTGGATCATTTGACCTGTTACATAGCTTGAATCATTGCCTGCCAGATAAACATAGGCAGGTGCCAGCTCGCGTGGCTGTCCAGGGCGTCCCATCGGATTAGTGGATCCAAACTCAGCAACTTTCTTTTTATCAAAACTGGCAGGAATCAATGGAGTCCAAATGGGACCTGGAGCGACTCCATTGACACGTATGCCTTTTTTTACTAAAGATTTTGCCAGGGAGCGTGTGAAAGAAGTAATGGCCCCTTTAGTTGAAGAGTAGTCGATAAGTTGTTCATTTCCTTGATACGCAGTCACAGAGGATGTATTGATAATCGAACCACCCTTTGGTAAATGGGGGAGGACAGCCTTGGCCATATATACATAGGAAAAGAAGTTGACACGGAACGTTTTCTCGAGTTGCTGGTTCGTAATAGCTGTTAAGTCATCTTGCGGATATTGCATGGCTGCATTATTAACAAGAATGTCGATTCTGCCAAAGTCTTTCTTAATTTGCTCCACTGTTTTTTCACAATATTCTGCCCCGCCGATATCTCCATTATATAGTTTACATGTTTGACCTTCAGCTTCGACTAGTTGTTTAGTCATTTCAGCATCCTTTTGCTCATCAAGATAAAGGATGGCTATATCCGCCCCTTCTTTTGCAAAATAAAGGCTGACGGATCTGCCTATACCGCTGTCTCCTCCTGTAATAATAGCCGTTTTTCCTTTTAACTTTTCACTTCCTTTATAGTTTTCATCCAAATATTCAGGTAATGGGTTCATCTGGTGTTCAAAACCTGGTTGTCGATCCTGATGCTGCTTGGGCTGAATGTCTCTTTTTTGATTGCTCATTGTATACCTCCTATATGTAAAATACCGGGTGACCTGGTCATCCATTTTTAGGATGCCCAGGTCACCCAGTATTACCCAAATTAGGGTTTTCTTTTGAAGCAGGTCATTTTGTAAAAAAACGCAGTGGTTTATTTGACGTTTCGTCCATTGATGTTCAAATATTCTGAATTTATACTGTGTTTGAAGGGTGTAAAGGAACAGAATCTACTAATAGAGGTGAAAAGATGGAGACAACTTTCTCAAAAAAGAACCAGGTGGCTATTAAAAATTTCATTCATGGCGAGTGGGTTTCGTCAGAGAGCGGCCAAGTAGAAGACGTACCCAATCCTGCTACAGGAGAGATTATAGCTCAAGTTCCCATTTCATCAAAAGAGGATGTAGATAAAGCGGTCCAATCCGCTAGAGAGGCATTTAAGTCCTGGAAGAAGGTTCCGGTGCCAAAACGGGCACGGATTATGTTCAGGTATCATCAACTATTAGAAGAAAATAAGGAAGAATTAGCGAAAGCTTTAACTCAAGAGAATGGTAAAACCATGAAGGATGCATCAGGAGAAGTTCAACGCGGCATAGAATGTGTGGAATTTGCTTCCGGAGCACCAAGTCTGATGATGGGCGATGTACTTCCGGATATTGCAGAAGGGATCGACTCGGGCATGTATCGTTACCCAGTCGGGGTGGTCGGTGGAATTACACCATTTAACTTTCCAATGATGGTCCCTTTATGGATGTTTCCGTTAGCTCTCGTCTGTGGAAATACGTTTGTATTAAAACCATCTGAGCGAACGCCTATTCTTGCGAAGATGCTTGTAGAGCTTATCCATGAAGCCGGTCTGCCGAAAGGTGTTCTCAATGTTGTGAATGGAGCCCACGACGTTGTAAATGGATTGCTCGAACATGAAGAAGTGGATGCTATCTCCTTCGTAGGATCACAGCCTGTCGCTGAGTATGTGTATAAAACCGCTTCTAGTCATGGCAAACGTGTTCAAGCCCTAGCCGGTGCAAAGAACCACTCCATCGTTATGCCGGATTGTAACTTGGATAAATCTGTAGAGGGGATCATCAATGCAGCCTTCGGAAGCGCCGGTGAACGTTGTATGGCATGTTCTGTTGTTGTTGCAGTCGGTGATGTGGCAGATGAACTTGTTGGTAAGTTAAAAGAAGCGGCTGATCAATTGAATGTAGGCAATGGTCTTGATCAAGAAACGACCCTCGGGCCATTAATCCGTGATTCACATCGAGATCGAGCTGTCAGCTACATCGAAACAGGGGAACAAGAAAATGCAAAGCTTGTTCGTGATGGACGTGTAGAGCTCCGTGAAAATGAGTCTGGCTATTTCCTAGGAGCTACGATTTTTGATTATGTATCAGAGGACATGAAGATATGGAGAGATGAAATTTTCGCCCCTGTTCTTAGTATTGTTCGTGCAGAAACGCTTGATGATGCAATTGAAACAGCTAACAAATCTGAATTTGCTAATGGTGCTGTGATCTACACGACAAGTGGAAAAGCTGTCCAACAGTTTAGAGAGGACATGGATGCTGGTATGCTTGGTGTCAATGTCAATGTTCCGGCTCCGATGGCTTTCTTCCCGTTCTCCGGTAACAAGAAGTCTTTCTATGGGGATTTACATGCCAATGGAAAAGACGGACTTAACTTCTATACAAAGCGTAAAATGCTCACACAACGCTGGTACTAAAGTATTGGATGAGCGGAAGTCTAGATCCGATTTCCGCCATCTCCCACCCAATAGAATCCACCTTTCTTAAGAAGAATTCCTGCCTATTTAACGAATGACTAACATACCGAACCCGAACATTTTACATTATGTATAATGGAAAAATTCCCAGAATGATGTATTGTAAAGATAGTTATTTAAATATTCAGCAAATACAGAAAATTTCACGTGAATAGTATTGGGAGATCAAATTTGGGGTTTGAATTTAACAGATCCGTGATGGAAAAAGCAAAATTACATAAGGAGGAATGACTGTGTCTGATAAAGTGCAAATTGGTTTGATCCAAGCGACTCACGATGTAGATGGTCATGAACCTGTAGAGACTCACAAAGAACAGGCGATAAAAAAACATATCCAATTAGTAAGAGAAGCTGCAGAAAAAGGGGCCAAAATCATCTGCCTTCAAGAAATTTTCTATGGTCCATACTTTTGCTCTGAACAAAATCCGAAATGGTATGAATCAGCGGAAGAAATCCCGAATGGCCCAACAACTAGCCTGTTCCAAGAGCTTGCCAAAGAGCTCGGTGTGGTCATTGTTCTTCCAATCTATGAAAAAGAAGGGATCTCAACGTACTATAATACAGCAGCAGTTATTGATGCGGATGGCTCCTATCTAGGCAAATACCGCAAACATCATATTCCACAAGTAGGTGTAGGGGATAAAGGATACGGTTTTTGGGAGAAGTATTACTTTAAACCTGGCAACCTTGGCTATCCTGTCTTTGATACAGCTTTTGCTAAAGTAGGTGTCTATATTTGTTATGACCGCCATTTTCCTGAAGGGGCCAGACTACTAGGTTTGAATGGAGCTGAAGTTGTGTTTAACCCTTCTGCTACAGTTGCGGGATTATCTGAATATCTATGGAAACTTGAGCAGCCGGCACATGCGGTTGCAAATGGATACTACCTTGGAGCCATTAATCGTGTAGGTTACGAAAGCCCTTGGAACATGGGTGAATTTTACGGACAATCCTATCTTGTCGACCCGCGTGGTAACTTTGTGAAAACAGCTAGCCGTGATAAAGATGAAGTGATTGTTGCAGAAATGGACAAAAAGTTTATCCGTGAGGTTCGAGACACTTGGCAGTTCTACCGTGACCGTCGTCCGGAAACCTATGAAAATATGGTTGAACTGCTTCCCTGATTAAGGCCATCCGTCACAACACAGGAGTTCTACGTAGAGCAAAGGAAAATCAAACATTTTTCTCTATGTAGAACTTTTTTCAATAGGGGCGCTTCAGTTATAGGCTTTTTGAAGCAGTTCCTGCCTTTAAAAAAAGGAGGTAAACACCTTGACTCAGTTAAAGAGCAAAGGCATTTCACTAGAAAATTTGAAGGGAAACTTTGAGGAAGTCCATGAGGGGTTGAACGCTCAGGAAGCGATGGAGGAATCCAATCGTTGTTTATATTGTTACGATGCTCCATGTATTAAGGCCTGTCCGACAAGTATTGATATTCCGAAGTTTATAAAGAAAATTGCTTCCGGTAACTTAAAGGGATCTGCCAAAACAATTATGTCTTCAAACCCGGTTGGAGCCACATGCGCACGCGTGTGCCCCACTGAAGAATTGTGTGAAGGGGCTTGTGTTTTAAATCATTCAACTGAACCCATTTTAATTGGAGATTTACAACGCTTTGCGACAGATTGGGCCATTAAGAATGAACAGCTTCTATTTAAACCAGGGAAGAAAAATGGCAAGAAGGTCGCTGTTGTTGGAGGAGGACCTGCTGGATTGTCCGCAGCAAGGGAATTGGCCCGCTTTGGTTATGAGGTAACGATTTTTGAAGCTGAAGAAGAAGCAGGCGGGCTTGATACTTATGGGATTGTATCATTCCGTCTTCCTCAGGACATTTCTCGGTGGGAAGTTGACCAAGTCGAAAAGCTGGATGTAGAAATTCGAACGAATACACGTGTTGGGACAGATGTTTCCTTCGATGAATTAACGAATGAATACGATTCGATTGTGTTGACGATTGGCATGGGAAATGTTCCGATGCTTGGAATCGAGGGGGAAAACTTAGAGGGGGTCCATGATGCGATTGAGTTTGTAAAAAGTACTAAATCAGGACCAATAACGGAGGAATTATTAGGGAAGAAAGTAGTCGTGGTCGGGGCTGGAAACACGGCTATTGATGCAGCTACATGTGCCGCTCGCAAAGGGGCAGGAGATGTAAAAATCGTCTACCGTCGTACTAGAAATGAAATGACCGCATATGAGTTCGAATACGATTTTGCCAAACAAGACGATGTTGAATTTAACTGGCTAACCCAACCTGTTGAAATTATCGGGGACGAAAATGGTAAGGTTACGCACCTTAAATGTGTGAAGATGGCCCTTGGCGATCCAGATGAAGATGGGAGAAGAAGGCCTGCTCCTGTGAAAGGTTCTGAATTTGTGATAGAAGTCGATGCTGTGATTAAAGCGATCGGTCAGTCGCGATATACAGATTTAATAGAAGGATTTGGATTAGACCACGATCATGGCGTGGTGAAAGTGGATCCGGAAACATTACAAACATCGAATCCGAAAATTTTTGCTGCAGGTGATGTGATCTTTGCCAAAGGTCAAGGGGAGGCAATGGTTGTTACAGCAGCTCAGCAAGGGAAAGAAGCGGCTATGGCCATTCATAAGGAGCTGGCACCTGAACCAACGAACACATATCATCCATTCAACAAGGAGGAACATACATGGCTGACTTAAGTTTGAATCTTGCAGGGATCAAATCACCGAACCCTTTTTGGCTCGCGTCTGCACCTCCGACAAACTCTGGGTATCAGGTGCAGCGGGCTTTTGAAGCAGGCTGGGGCGGGGCCGTTTGGAAAACGCTTGGCGAACCGATCTTGAACGTTTCGTCTCGCTTTGCTGCTGTTGATTTTAATGGGAAGAATGTCGCTGGGTTTAATAACATTGAACTCATTACAGATCGGCCTCTGGAAGTGAATCTTAAGGAAATTTATGAAACGAAGAAGAAATATCCAAACCATGCAATTATTGCTTCATTAATGGTTGAACCGACACAGGAAAAGTGGCACGAAATTGTCAAGAAAGTGGAGGATGTCGGGGTTGATGGACTTGAACTGAACTTCGGGTGTCCCCATGGAATGGCTGAACGCGGTATGGGCGCAGCATCAGGGCAAGTGCCAGAACTTGTAGAGAAGCAGACGATGTGGGCGAAAGAAGTAGCACAAACACCTGTAATCGTTAAACTAACTCCGAATATTACAGATATTACTTTTACGGCTGAAGCAGCTGTCAATGGCGGAGCAGATGCGGTAAGCATGATTAATACTATTAACAGCCTGGCTGGTGTTGACCTTGATTCATGGGATACCGTACCTAATGTGGCGGGGAAAGGAGCGCATGGGGGGTATTGTGGTCCTGCGGTGAAACCAATCGCTTTGAATATGGTAGCTGAATGTGCCCGCCATCCGAAAATCAATGTTCCGATCTCAGGTATGGGCGGTGTATCCAGTTGGAGAGAAGCTGTGGAGTTTATGCTGATGGGAGCGACTGGTGTTCAAGTATGTACAGCTGCGATGCACCATGGCTTCAGCATCGTTGAAGATATGATAGAGGGACTGGACAACTACCTCGAGGATAAAGGGATGGACTCAGTCATGGACATTGTCGGCAAGTCCGTAGAGAAGTACTCCGATTGGGGAAACTTGGATCTGAACCATCAGGTTGTTGCTAAGATCAATAATGAGGTGTGCATCAATTGTAATAAGTGCCACATTGCTTGTGAAGATACCTCCCACCAATGTATCGATATGTTGAAGGACGCGGAGGGCAATGACATTCTTAAGGTTCGTGAAGAAGATTGTGTCGGATGTAACTTATGCAGCATCGTTTGTCCGGTTGACGGTGCAATTGATATGGTCGAATATGCCAACGGCAAACCTCCGATGACGTGGAATGAGAGACAAGCTGCCATCGGGGCTGCTTCTTCCTGTGATGTCAATTTAATCAAATAGATCCATGGAGGGATAAAATGAAGAAAATCATTAAAAATGGAACGATCGTTACGGCGGCGGATACGTACAAAGCAGATATCCTCATTGAAAATGAAAAAATCGCTCTGATTGGTCAAGATTTGACTGATCCTGCAGCAGAAGTTGTAGAGGCTGAAGGGAATTATATTTTCCCGGGTGGGATTGATCCACACACTCACCTAGAAATGCCGTTCGGCGGAACAGTTAGTAAAGACGACTTTGAAACAGGTACGATTGCAGCTGCCCATGGGGGTACAACGACAGTTATTGATTTTTGTCTGACTGATAAAGGAAAGCCACTTCAGGATTCCATCGATAAGTGGCACGCAAAATCTCACGATAAATCGGTCATCGATTACAGTTTCCATTTAATGATTGGTGAGATGAATGATAGTGTCCTTGAGCAACTTCCTAGCGTGATTGAAGATGAAGGTATTACCTCTTTTAAAGTATTTATGGCTTATAAGAATGTCTTTCAGGCTGACGATGGTACACTTTTCAGGACGTTAGAAGAAGCTAAAAAACTAGGCGCTCTAGTGATGGTCCACGCCGAAAACGGAGATGTGATTGATCATCTAGTCAATAAAGCGCTGGAAGCTGGACAAACAGACCCTATCTATCATGCCCTGACTCGTCCGCCAGAAGTGGAAGGGGAAGCCACAGGCCGTGCAGCAGAGTTGACAGGGCTTGCTGATTCGCAATTATACGTCGTTCATGTCACGTGTGAAGAAGCTGTGGAAGCTATTGCGAAGGCAAGGAAGAAAGGATACAACGTGATGGGTGAGACGTGTCCTCAATACTTGGTTCTTGATCAAAGCTACATGGAGAAGCCGAATTTTGAAGGGGCTAAGTATGTGTGGTCACCGCCTCTTCGCGAAAAATATCATCAGGATAAATTGTGGAAGGCTCTAAAAACGGGTGATCTGCAAACCCTTGGTTCCGATCAATGTTCCTTCGATTTTAAAGGGCAAAAAGATTTAGGGAAAGGGGATTTCACGAAGATTCCAAATGGCGGACCGATCATTGAAGACCGTGTAAGTATCCTTTTTTCAGAGGGGGTAAAAAAAGGTAGAATTACTCTTAATGAATTTGTAGATATTACGTCTACGAAAATTGCGAAAACCTTCGGCTTGTTCCCACAAAAGGGAACCATCTCTGTTGGTGCTGATGCGGACCTAGTTATTTTTGATCCGAATGTGGAACGTACCATCTCTGTGGAAAGCAGTCATATGGCGGCTGATTACAATCCGTTCGAAGGCATGAAGGTGACCGGTCAGCCGATCAGCGTGTTGTCCCGTGGGGACTTTGTTATTAAAAATAAAGAATTCGTTGGCGAACTTGGCAAAGGAAACTATTTGAAACGTTCTCGTTATGGCGAACTCACATCCTCCAAAGAAGAACTTTATCAGAAGTAACCTGTCCGTGTGCTATGGAATGTAGGCTGCCTCGCTATCTTGTAAGCAGGCAGCCTTTTCAAAAACAGGTATAGGTAGGAGGAGTCCAAGGATGGACAAAAAAAAGAATCATTTGATGTCACCGGATTTAATGCCGATTCCGCATAGTGAGAAGAAAATCAGTACTTTGGGTTTTACCTTCATGTGGGTAGGAATGGCTGTCGTACTCGCAGCATTTGCCATAGGCGGGGCAGGCGTTCAGGAAATATCGTTAGGATGGGTTGTCTTAGGGACATTATTAGGAACGATATTAATTGGGCTTGCAATTACAGTCACGGCGGATATCGGCATTGAACACGGGATATCTTTTCCCGTTTACATGCGGGCACCATTTGGTACTGTCGGTACGCATTTCCCTTCAGTTGTAAGGGGAGTAGCAGCTTCTATGTGGTTTGGAATTAATACTTTTTTTGGCTCCACAGCAATCAATGGAATTTTAAACATTTTATTTGGATTTGATAATTGGTTTGTTTGTTATCTTCTTTTTGCTTTATTCCAACTTTTTAATACCGCATTGGGGATAAAAGCGGTAGAGAAGTTTGCCGATTTGGCAGCCCCGATCATTATTCTTATCGGTGTTTGGATGTACTTCACATTAGCAGGATCAGCTGCAGAACAAGGAAGAGATATTTGGGCATGGGTGGAAAGCCCTGTGACAGGTGGAGCTGCCTTTACAGCCTTTATTATCGTTGTAGTTGGTAACATGGGATATTGGGCCACTCTGGCCGCCGATATTTCCTCGATCTCCCGCTTCATCAAAGCCCCGAAACATGAACGGAACTGGATTAAAAGAAATAAAGGAGCACTTGTCGGGAGCCTCGTAGCATTGCCCCTGACTCAAACGTTCATCGTCGTTCTTGGAGCGGTTTCCTACATTGCCGTATCAAATTTCGATCCAGTGGTCGCTCTTCAGGAATCAGCAAGTGGACTTGTACTGGGCATTCTTTTGTTAATGATTGTTCTTGCCCAATGGTCGACAAACGTATCAGCGAATATTGTGCCTGCTGCAACGATCTTTTCGAATGTGGGAGGTCCGAAGCTTCCCTTTTGGGCTGGTGTTTTCATCGCTGGTCTTGTTGGGACATTGATTCAGCCGTGGAGTGTATTCAATCTTTTGATTCCTGTTCTACTTATTGCCGCCGCCATTCTTTCAGTTATTGTAGGGATTATATTCGCCGACTATTATTTATTAAGGAAACGGAGAATGAATGTATACGACTTGTATAACCAAGAGGGACAATTCCGCTATGACAGAGGAGTAAACTGGGCTGGTATCATTTCCTGGGTAATCGGCAGTGTTTTTGCTTATATTTTTTCGACCTATTCTTTCTTTGTCGGTTTTGGAATTGGGGCTCTTTGTTATTATCTGCTCGCTAAACACTGGTATTTTAAGAAACATCCCCAGGCGGAGATCGATGATCCTAGTGATGATGAATATCTTGGTATTACCGTCGGCCGTGATTGGGTAATTGGAGAAAAGTATGCGGAAGAGAAGCTTGGACGCAAAACTGGAACAGAAGGAACGAAGCAAAAATTAGATGCGTAAAGGAGAGGTAGAGAGATGTCTGATCATCGTGAATTTGAAGCAGAACGGGAAAAAATCGACTTCTTATTAGAAAAAGGGTATGTGATTAAAGGGGTAACGGAAAATCTGAGCGGGGCGTTTCTGGAGTTTGAATATAAAGGAAATGAACATGATCAACCGGGAAAAGAACGATTGCATATCCTGCATCCGGATAGTAGAAAATATTTTTCTACTATTTTGGTACAGCAACAGAAAAAGCAAGGTGTGAAATAGGAAGTACAAAAGAGAGGGGAGGCAGGGAATGCTCCTCTCTTTTTGGTGATGAGCTGATTTCGTTTAAATCGTAACTCTAGTAATCTTCTTTATTTTCCACCATGTGTGTAAGCATGGAAAGTTTATTATCCCAGAATTGCTCGAAGTAGGAGATCCATTCTTTAATTTCTAATAATTGAGCAGGCTGAAGAGAGTATATCTTCTCACGTCCTGATTTATGGTGGCTGACCAACTCGGCTTCGGATAGCACAAGGAGATGTTTGACCACTGCCGTTCGACTAAAAGAAAAGTGTTCACTAATTTCTTTTATAGAGGCATCCCTTTTGGCTAATAGCTCCATCATTTTTCTCCTTGAGGGATCGGCAATTGCCTGGTAAACATCATGTGTTAAAGCTTCGCTCATCCGTTTTCTACTACCTTCCGCAATCTTTCGTTCACAATGCTCTCCCACCCCTTATTCATAGTATGACGAGTATCCAAACGAGTCTTTCCAGTTGGATGCATTTTCTCCTCTGGATCTCCCCAGCCGGCGTGGATTAGGGTGAATGCTGTTTGATCATTTTCTACCTCCTGTAAGGTGAAATGGATGAGCCATCCTTGATTTCCCCAGGTAAAGGATAATTCATATGGGGGGTCCACCGTTATGACTTTACAATGGGAGGTTTCAAAAGGAGTTTCTATATAAAATTCATGGCCCTCCACCGCTTTAAAATCGTTAGGCATAAACCATTCAGCCATTCCTTTTGAAGTAGAGACAGCCTTCCATACTTTTTCTACAGGGGCTTGAAAAATCACTTGTTTTTTTATTTCTGGTACGGATTGGTGGTTACTCATCATTACCTCCTAAATATAACACCATATAGTTTCATTTCAATCGTAACACCAAAAGGTTATATATGTCTAATAGATCGAAGGGAAACTTTTTGTAAGGAAATCTCACGATATATTAGATTTTTCTGAAATTTTGTTGTACTTTAAAAGAGGGGTCTTTCAATGAACGAACACATGTCGATTGAAAATATCCTGAAAAGGACACATTTCAAATCAGCAGAAGTTATTGCAGGTCGGACGGGGACCGACCGACTGGTTAAATGGGTTCATGTGTTTGAAGTGATCGAAGTTAGAAGGAACCTTAAAGGGGGAGAGCTCGTTCTTTCGACTGGATTTGGTTGGAAAGATGATGATAAGCTTTTTCTTCGTCTATTGGAACAATTAATTGATAGAAACGTGGCTGGGATATGCATTGAGCTTGGAAGTTTTGTTGATTACATATGTGATGAGGCTATTGCTCTGGCAGATGCGCATGGATTTCCCATCATCCTTTTTCATGAAGAAGTATCCTTCGTGGAAATTACACAGGATATTCATGCAGACTTAATCAATCAGCAATATGAGCTCATTACAAATCTGGAAGATTACTCGCAAAGACTGAACAAACGCTTATTATCCATTGATAATTACTTTGATATCCTTAAAAACTTGCAACAATACCTCAACTGTCAACTCGTTTATATAGCTAAGGATCATACGGTGGTTACGCTTCCTGCTTTGCGGGAAAAGGAACGTGAGGAAATACTGGCAGAGTTGAGCGGCCCTCGTTTATTCTCAAAGAGAGTGCTTAAACAGCCTGTTCAAGTGTTTGAACGAGAGTTTGCGAATATTTACTTATTGTCCAATTACCGGGATTTCGGTGAATTTGAGCGGTTACTGCTTGATAGAACTGCTACTGCACTGGCTCAATATTTACTCCGTGAGTTGTATACAGAAGAGAAAAGAAAGGTAAAAGAGGCTGAATGGCTTTCAGAATGGCTTCAGGGGGATCATGAGGAAGAGGAAATACGTGACCGGCTTGCTGTTTATAAATTAGATAAAACCGTTAGTGGGGCTATCGTGCTTACCATCAAACTGAATATGGTGGACAGACAATACCCAAATCCTGATGTAACTTACTTGAATATGCTCGTTCATAATATTTTTGACCAGAATGGTTATTATGTATTTCCTGTAGAGAAACGGCATCAACTGACGTTCATCTTGCTGAATCGTAAGGGAGAAGAAGATTGGAAGAAACGGGTCAAACGTGGGGTTGAACGATTGAAAAAAATAAGCCTCCTTAACGATACAAGTATTTCATCCTTCCAAATTGCTGGTGGGAAGTATGTAAAGAGGCTTCATAAGCTTCATGAAAGTTATCAAACCGCTGAGGAAACGCTGACACTTCAAGAAAAGCTTCCGGAGGACCAATTCAAGTTTTTTTATGATGACTTGCACATGTACCGTTTGATTTCATTGGTTCACCAACATAGTAACTTAGATGGGCTTGTCGAAGAGTATTTAGGGCCGATCATAAGCTACGATGAAAAAAATAACACAAGCCTCCTTGAGACTTTGAGGGTTTATTTGGCTTGTAATGGATCCAAAAAAGAAACCGCTTCCAAAATATTTGTTGTACGCCAAACGCTTTATCACAGGTTGGAAAAGCTTGAAAAACTGCTGGGGCCGGATTTTATGGAATGCGAAAAAAGACAGGTCATCGAGTTTGCTCTTCTTGCCTATGAATACCAGAGAGCTGTTCATTAAGATTATTCACTTATTCGTTTTCGGATAAGTGTCTCTTTTATGTAAGGGTCTATTTTTATATTTCAAACCTGGTCGAAGTGACCTGATTATAGGATGGATTTATTCCATTTCCTGAAGGCCTCCTGTTTGAGGCAGGAGAGATTGTCCAACGTTCTTTTCTGTGATTTTGCTTCTATTGTCATTATGTGAAAGAGAAGTGTTCATGGTTTGACACAATGTCTAATGAAAGTTCCTGCCTCATGTTAGATAATTGAGATAATTCAAAAAAGAACTTTAAGGAGGTCTCTCCGTTGACTAAAGCTGATGTGAAAAGTGAAATGCTTTCCAAAGATGAGAAATATGTATGGCATTCAATGAAACCGTATAATCCCCAAGCTACGATGGTAGGAAAGAATGCAAAGGGATCCTGGATTACAGATATCGACGGACATCAATACCTTGATGCAATGTCAGGGCTTTGGTGTGTCAATGTTGGATATGGCCGGGAAGAGCTTGCACAAGCTGCATATGAACAAATAAAAGATTTATCCTACATGCCCCTTACTCAAAGCCATGAGGCAGCGATTAAATTAGGGGAAAAAATTAATCAGATGATCGGGGATGACTATGTCATCTTTTTCTCAAACAGTGGATCGGAAGCCAACGAAGCTGCTTTTAAAATGGTTCGTCAGTATCATCAGCAAAAGGGAGACCATTACCGCACTAAATTCATTTCTAGATATAGAGCCTATCATGGAAATTCGGCAAGTGCATTAGCGGCTACAGGTCAAGCGCAAAGAAAATATAAATATGAGCCGCTTGGACAGGGATTCCTCCATGTTGCTCCTCCGGATGAATATCGTAATAACCATAGTGAAAAAGACCGGTGGGGCGCGAAGGAAATGGATAATGTGATGACATGGGAGTACAGGGAAACCATTGCTGGAGTTATTATGGAGCCGATTATTACAGGAGGCGGGGTTATTGTTCCTCCTGAACCATACATGAAAGAAGTCAAAGAGATTTGTGAGAAGCACGGAGCGCTAATGATCGTAGATGAAGTCATCTGTGGATTCGGGCGTACCGGGAAGCCTTTTGGATTTATGAATTATGGAATTAAGCCGGATATAATTACGATGGCGAAAGGGATTACGAGTGCTTATCTCCCACTCTCAGCTACAGCAGTAAAACGTGACATTTATGAAGCTTTTTGTGGTGATGATTCGTATGATTTTTTCCGTCATATTAATACGTTTGGAGGGCATCCAGCCGCCTGTGCTGTAGCATTAAAAAATATTGAGATTATGGAAAAAGAAAACCTTTTCGAACGTTCTCGTCTGCTAGGGGAAACGATCCTCAATGATTTAGGCAATCGACTGCAGAATCATAAGAATGTTGGGCATGTAAGAGGAAAAGGGCTGTTGATCGGCATTGAGATGGTGGAAGATCAACAATCTAAAGAACCACTGGCCGTTGAAAAAGTGAATCAAATAATCGGCTATTGTAAGGAAAAAGGTGTAATTATTGGAAAGAACGGAATGACAGTCGCAGGATTTAACAATGTTTTGACACTGGCACCCCCGTTATCTATTGAAGAAGAGGATGTCACCCTTTTATTAGACACAGTCGTGGAGGCGATTCAATCCGTTTGACTTTGATAGGAGGAAGGGACCTTGCGTATAGGGATTCCAAAAGAAATAAAGAACAATGAAAACCGTGTGGCCATCACTCCTGCAGGGGCTGTTCATTTAATCAATGAAGGGCATGAAGTTTTTTTAGAGACGGATGCAGGGGAACATTCGGGATTTTCCAATCATCAGTATGAAGAAGTGGGCGTCAAAATAGTTGAGACAGCTGCGGAGGCCTGGGCGCAACAGATGGTACTGAAGGTAAAAGAGCCGCTGGCTGAAGAGTATAGGTATTTTTATGAGGGACTTATTTTGTTTACGTATTTGCATCTTGCGGCTGATGAGGAATTGACGAAAGCTTTACAAGAGAAAAAAGTCGTTGCTATTTCTTATGAAACGGTCCAGGCATCAAATGGATCCCTGCCATTGCTTACGCCGATGAGCGAGGTAGCTGGTAGAATGGCCGCTCAAAAAGGCGCGCAATATTTAGAACGTATGTATGGTGGGAAAGGAATTCTTCTTGGAGGAGTTCCTGGTGTGAAGCGTGGAAAAGTAACCATTATTGGAGGAGGGGTTGTTGGTACTAACGCAGCGAAAATCGCTGTTGGCTTGGGAGCCGATGTCACCATTATCGACCTCAGCCCAGAGCGTCTCAGGCAGCTCGATGATATTTTTGGTCTTTCTATTCATACACTTACCTCGAATCCTTTGAACTTGAGGGAGGCAATTCGTGAATCAGATGTCGTCATAGGTGCGGTGCTTATTCCTGGTGCAAAGGCTCCTAAACTTGTGAGTGAGGACATGGTTAAATCGATGAGGAAAGGGAGTGTCATTGTGGATGTGGCCGTTGATCAGGGAGGGATTGTTGAAACGGTGAATCATGTCACTACACACGATGATCCAACTTATACGAAGCATGGAGTTGTTCATTATGCGGTAGGGAATATGCCTGGTGCAGTCCCACAGACGTCAACCATCGGCCTGACCAATGTAACAATTCCATACGCGGTTCAAATTGCCAATAAGGGATTTGAAAAAGCATGCGTGGATAATGCAGCCTTGTTAAAAGGGGTCAATGTTGTGCACGGGAGTATAACCTATAGAGAGGTGGCAGAAGCTCATAACCTTGATTATTTAGACGTTGAAAAGGCAATGGGATTTAAAACGTTCATATCCTAAAAGAAATGACGGTCTTCTTCATTAAAAGGAGGCCGTTATTTTTATGCAGTTAGGTATACATGAAAAAATAAATTCATGAATACGATTGGAATAAGTGTTTTGTTCTTTAGGAGACAGAGATCGAATGATGGAAATGATCGTGCTAGGTTCCTCCTGCTGTAATGCATTCCACGTGTCTTGAAGGGGAGTGATGATCAGAGAAAGTTTACTTGAAAATCACGATCATTGACAGGACCTATTTTAAGGAGGTGTGCACCATGGATTTTCTTACAGACTTCACCCCCTATGCTGGTCTTGCTGTGTTGTTGTATGCAGTGAGGCAGACGAACAAGGTTTCGAACCGGTACATTCCGATTATTGCAGTTGTATTAGGAATAGCTTTTGCTTATTGGCAGCAAGGTATTTCACCGGGGACAACGGTAGAGGGATTAAAATACGCACTGCTTGGGATTGGTACGGTCGCAGGTGTGAAGTATTTCTTAGAAAAACAGGCGGAGGAACAGAAAGGTTAGAAGGAGTGCTATATTGTCCCCTTTTAAGACCGCACCTTTAAGTGTTTTAGGTAAAAGCTATTCCCATGAAAGAATGGAATAGATGAAGGTATAAAAAAAGCACGAGGTCTGAGCCTCGTGCTTTTAGTTCGTTTGCATTTTTTTCTTTTTGCGAGCTTTTTCTTTTTCGATTTGTTTACTGCGCAATTGACCGCAAGCTGCATCGATATCAGTCCCGTGTTCTGTACGTACACCGCACTTAATTCCTCTGTCCATCAGCGTCTGATAGAACGTAAGGATCGATTCTTTTTCACTTCGCTCATAAGGGTGGTCAGCGACAGGGTTGTAGGGAATCAAGTTGACATAAGATAGGTGTCGTTTATCTTTCAACAAGTCCGCTAGTTCTTCTGCTTCTTTCTTATGGTCGTTGACATCTTTAAGCAAAATGTACTCAAAGGTAATTCGGCGATTGGTTTTTTCGAGATAATAGTCAATCGCAGGCATTAATTTCTCGAGGGGATAGGCACGGTTAATCTTCATAATTTTCGTTCGCAGTTCGTTGTTTGGTGCATGAATGGATAGAGCCAAGTTAATTTGGATGCCCTCATCAGCAAATTCATACATTTTTGGAGCAATCCCACTTGTAGATACAGTAATATGGCGGGCACCAATGGAAAGTCCTTTTTTATCATTCACGACTTTCAGGAAGTTAATTAAATGATCGTAGTTATCAAAAGGCTCGCCAATTCCCATCACAACGATATGGCTGACACGCTCGTTGTTTCCTTGACCATCTAAATGCTGTTGAACTTGCATGATTTGCTCTACAATTTCACCGCTGGTAAGGTCACGGTTTTTACGCAAAATGCCACTCGCACAGAATGAACAGCCAATGTTACAGCCGACCTGTGTGGTCACACATACAGATAAGCCATAGTTAAAACGCATCAATACGGTTTCAATAACATTCCCGTCCTGCAACTTAAAAAGAAATTTAACTGTCCCGTCCTTAGATTCCTGCTTAATTTCCTCTGATAACGTCCCGATTGTGAAGTTTTCAGTAAGCAGGTCAATACAGGATTGGTTCACATTTTTCATTTGTGAAAAGTCTGTCACACGTTTCTGGTAGAGCCAGTCCCAGACTTGTTTGGAGCGAAACTTTTTCTCTCCATGATCGATAAGCCAATCTGTCAGTTGTTCAAATGTCAATCCGTAAATGGATCGTTTCATAAATACGCTCCTCTTTAAAAAAAATCGCTATTCCAATAATAATCGATATAAGAGACATAAACAACCAGAAAGCGAATGTTATAATTTTACAAAAATAGCTGTACGGAATGTATATACAAAGGTATTTGAAAAGAACCCCTCATCCATTCATTAGATGTAAAAGAGTGTTCTTCCCGCAAGGATAGAGAGGAATATAGGATTTCCGTTCGTGTTTCTTTTTAAAAAGCGTAATCGATGATGACTTTCCTTAAAGCCAGGAGAAAGGGCTGCTTTTCTTTAGTATGACAATAGAAAAGCTCAGAGCATTTCTATTTGCTCTGAGCCTTTTATTAATAGGACCGCTTTTGCCAAGAATCACTGGAGGGTTCGATTTCTTTTCCATCCCATTTTAACTGATCTACGTACCAGCCACGACTGTTGACACTTCCATCTGTTTTATAGGTGAAGCGGATATGGGTGGTATCCGAAGGAAGTGGAACATTTTTAGACACCCATCCGTTACTGTCGCCGGTATAGGTTTCAAGGGTCGTCCATGTTTCTCCATCTTTGCTCACCTGTAGTTCCCCTAGGTCGTAACTATCTTCCATTTCATGCCATGTGTTAAAAGATAGGGAAGCATCACCAGGTTCAATTTCCGCTATTAAATGTTTTTCCTCATGATCTCCATAACCCGCATGCCATGGTTCAGCTTTTTTGTCCATTTGGACTGGAATGGCATCAGCCACTTTGCGGGCAAATTCTCTCCTTGTTGGGGAGGTAGACACTGTTTCCCGTGTTGGATGCACTCGGTTTGTCAAAAGGATGGCAATCGTGTCGTTCGCAGGGTTCACCACGATCGATGTTCCAGTATACCCTGTGTGTCCGTAAGTACCAGGGCTGGAGAGGGCATCCATGTACCAGCCTTGGTGAAGTTCCCATCCAAGTCCATGATTGTCCCCCGGGAATTCAGGTATTCGATTTTCTGTTAGTAATTGAACGGTTTCAGGCTTGAGGATTCGTTTGTTCCCATATTCACCATCCATTAAAAACATGTGGGCTAATTTAGCGAGGTCGCTCGCTGTAGAGAATACCCCAGCATGACCGGCAACGCCGTCCAGAGACCAGGCGCTTTCGTCATGGACTTCTCCCCATACGAGTCCGCGATTGGCCCATGGCTGTTCCTCCGTTGCAGCAATTCTATGTTTTAAGTGATCATCTGGATTATACATTGTGTCGTTCATGTGGAGGGGAGCTGTGATTTCTTGTTTGACGAATTCATCAAGGCGCATCCCTGACAGGCGTTCGACTAATGCTCCGAGAGTGATCATGTTGAGGTCGCTGTAGGTGTAGGTGGAGCCTGGTTCATTTTCAAGAGGGTGTTGAAAAACATGCTGAAGACGGTCATTCCTGTCTCCTTCAACTGTGTAAAGCGGGATCCAGGGTTTAAATCCGCTGGTATGAGTCATGAGCTGTTCAATCGTCACGTCTTCTTTTCCATTTGCGGCAAACTCCGGGATGTGTTTGGCGACAGGATCATTTAATTTAAACTTCCCGTCTTCATATAAAATCATGGCCGCCGTCGTAGTGAAAATTTTACTAATAGAGGCAAGATCAAATATTGTATCTTCTTTCATTGGTATAGGATTTTCGGATTCTGTAAAGTTATCATCCTTGTATTTTAGTGCATATCCATAGGCTTGTTGTTTAACGATATGTCCCCTTCGTGCTACATAAGCAACCGCTCCTGGCATGACTTTGTCTTCTATTGCATTTTGTAGGAGATTATCGATTTTCTTTAAGGGTTCTGCTCTCATGCCGGCACCTCGTATGGAACCTGGGTGAAGAACGGGAGAAGATGGTCCTGGCTGATCCCAGGAAAAAACGGGATGAACACTACTGGGAGACGAATGGGCATTTCCTTTCAATCCTTTCTCTATGTTGGGTCCTGGGGTGGCGAAATTTGTGGTGGGGGTAAATATAGTGGCTCCTAAAGCAGTTGTCAATATAATAGATACGGCTTTCTTTTTCATTTCATACCTCCTTCTTTGATAATATAAGCATACGAGTTTTATCAACTAGTCGTCTATACCACTTTAGTAGGAATGGAAAAAACAGACTTAGGTGGAAAGGATTATAGAATGATAGGGTAGTGGATTGGTTTTCTTAAAAATAGAGCGAGGCGGGTTTCAATAGAGGTATCCTCATGGTCCAATCATGTTTCAATGGCTCATTGCCGCAGGAAAGAGAAGATATGTTCAAATAATCGTTTGAAAATAATGGAAATGGGAATGATCCTAGGCAGGAATCGTTTCCTGGTTATTCCCATCTCCTATTAAAAAAGGAAGGACTACGTTGTCCCGTAAGTCCTCCTTCCGTTTATAAACTTTCACAAACTATACCGTCGTTATCATTTCCATCAAGCCTGTGCGGATCCTCTTTTGGACCACCGGCTGCTTCATAAAAGGCTTGGGCTTCTTCCTGTGAAGAGAAATCGCTGCAATCCCGGTCCGATCCATAAGGGTCATAGGGGAGGTTCCCTTTATCATCTGTAGAAGCTGGTTCTTCATTTATAGGTGCTTCCTCCAGGAATCCGTCTTCTGTGACATAGCCATCAATACTCCAGACCCCTTTTTCCTGCTGTTGTGCCCTTGATTCCGCTTCCTGCATGGAATCCGCGTGTGTATAGGGCGGGTTATAGACATAAGCGTACCGCGCCAATCCTTTCTCTAAAAGTTGCTGGTTGAAGTTTTCACCATCTACCCACACATAAGCCAGTAATCGGTCGTATTTGTCCCGTTTTGGTCCATCATATTCGATTCGTACTTCTTTATTGTCTAATTTTTGTTTAGCAAAATGACTGGCCTCTGGGCCAAAAGGCTGAACGGGTTTATTTGGATGTACAGTCTCCGGCGTATCCACAAGTAGGAGACGTACGCGTTCTTCTTTGCCATTTATTTGAATGTCGATGGTGTCCCCATCGACAACGTTTGTAACAATGGCTTTGACAACTTCTGCTTCTTTTGATGCATCCTTCGTTTTTTTTAATTGATTTTCTTCTTTTTCTGTATTTAACTTCTCTTGTTGTTCGATGTGGTCATTCGACTTTTCGGCAGGTTGGGTTTCTGTCGCACAACTTGTCAAAAGGGGAAAGAGCATCACTAGCACGAGAAGGAGCCAATAAACAGGGCGGTTCCAAGGTGTCATAGTCTCACTCCTTTGATGAATAAAAACACGAACGGAGCACGCGTTTGAAAGCTTCTTCATATTTTACTATTCTCTAATTTCCATGTCTGTGAGTAAAATAGATCATACAGTTGATTTCTTGTGAAGCTAGTCTTATTAAGCAGGTTTCGTTCGAAAGCCGAGTCAAGTTCTTTTGAATTTTTTCACCAAAGTGTAATTAGCCCCGTCCCCATCCCGATTAATCCGATTCTAGCCATCTTTCATTCTGTTTTTCTGGGATATAAGTAACCAATTTTTCTCTACTGTTCCTTATTGACAAAAGGGGCTGTTTTTCGAGACACTAGATTTATTAAAGGAATAGGGAGAGAGTACCTATGGCATTTGTCATTACACAACCTTGCCAAGGCGAACAAGCCGGCGAATGCGTCGACGTTTGTCCTGTCGATTGTATTGAAAAGGGAGAGGATCAGTATTATATCAACCCTGATTTATGTATTGACTGCGGAGCGTGTGTATCCGTATGTCCGGTAGATGCTATTGTGGAAGAGTATGAGCTGATGCCTGAAGAAGAACCCTACTTAGAAAAAGCCGAAAAGTTCTTTGGCCATATATAAAATAAGAAGGACTGTCCATAGACGACAGTCCTTCTTATTGACCCGAGTGTTGACATTTTGTCAACACTCGGGTAATTTGTAATTAAGAAACTAGGAAAATAGGGAGGAAATAGAGTGGAAGAATCACTAGGCATATGGTTGAAACAAACCTTGAAAGATCGAAAGTTATCTATGAGGAAATTTAGTGAACAGACAGGTGTAGATGTGGCTACCATCTCCAAAATAGTAAGTGGAAAAAGAAAAGCAAACCTTCAACACTTACAAACGTTTTCGAAAACATTAAACCTCCCACTGAAAGAGTTACTGGTGAGAGCTGGAATTGAAGAAGAGGAAAAAGATGATTTGCTCAATATTGAACAATTTGTGGGTGGGGAACACCTAAGTAAAAAAGAAGTGGAACGTAAGCTGTCTTCCTATGAAAAATTATCTGAAACAGACAAAGGGCGAAGGACAGTGTTGGAGAATTTTGTATATAAGCTTAAGGAAGTGGGGAGCATGGGACCTCCTCTCACTACACTTGAAACCATGTATGAACGTTTTAAGGAGAAGCAAGGATCCAAAAAAGAATTGGCTTTGATGGGAAGCGCTCTTCTGTATTTCATTTTTACTGTGGATGTGGTCCCTGATTATGTCTTTCCTCTGGGCTATGTTGATGATGCAGTGGCTATTCAAACCGTTATCCACATGCTTTCCGTTAAGCAATAGGGCGACATGATGAAGCAGAAAGATTTATCGTTAGACTCTACACTCCTGGTGGTCCTCTTGGGATTATTATCCTTCAGCCTTCTATCGGTATACAGTGGATCTGGACAATATGTTCAAGAACAGCCTTTTTATTTTGTGATTCGACAATTGATTTGGTACGCGATTGGTGCAGCGTTGATGTTAGGTTTGGCTTACTTTGACTATGAATTATTGACAAGGTGGGCTTTCCCTCTCTATCTAGCAAGTCTTTCGCTTCTTTTCCTTGTACCGTTCATTGGAATAACGAAAAATGGATCCCAAAGATGGATTAGTTTAGGAGTGTTTGATCTTCAACCGTCGGAGTTTATGAAGATCACATTAATTTTGTGTTTAGCCCATTTATTTCAAAAAATGGGACAAGAGAAGCTCCCCTTTGGTCGAAGTGTTTTACCAACGCTCAAAGGCCTCTTATATATATTGGTCCCAGCAGCGCTTGTTCTCTTACAGCCGGATTTAGGCTCTTCTTTAATGATCTTGGCTGCTGGAGGAATTGTTCTTTTTGTTTCCAACATCTCTACTAAAATGATTTCTTTGTTACTGACAATAGGGACTTCAGTATTCGTAGGACTCGTATGGATGTATGTGCATGCTTACGACACGTTTACCTCTATTTTTAAACCTCACCAACTTGGGCGTATTTATGGCTGGCTGAACCCTCAACAATTTGCCTCAGGTTACGGATACCAATTGAAACAATCCATATTAGGTATTGGCTCGGGGCAGTTAGTAGGAAAAGGGATAACAGGGGGAGACCAGGTACAAAGCGGCCGGGTTCCTGAAGCCCACACGGATTTCATTTTCGCTGTCATAGGGGAAGAGTTAGGATTTATGGGGGCAAGCTTATTAATTTGTTTGTATTTCTTATTGATTTATCGAATTATGACAATTGCTTTTCGAGCGAATGACTTGTTTGGTGTTTATATTTGTGTAGGTACCATTGGGTTGATTGCTTTTCAAGTCTTCCAGAATATTGGAATGACGATTGGCCTCATGCCTATTACAGGTCTGGCGTTACCTTTTATCAGCTATGGGGGGAGTGCCTTGTTGACCAATATGATGGCTCTTGGTTTAGTTTTTAGTGTACATCGTCACTCAAAGGCGTATTGGTTTGGGCAAAAGCCCATGAGATAAAGGGGGCGAATTTTTGATGATGAAAAAGGTAAGGTCTATGGATATGTCTTTCATAGTCGTCCTCCTAATGTTTGCTATATTCGGGCTTATCATGGTGTATAGTTCGAGTTATTCTTTAGGTTCGAGAATGTATGAAAATCATGAATACTTCTATCGAAAACAAAAGACTTGGTTTTTGACTGGCGGTGTTTTATTTGTTGCAGCCGCTTTGATTCCCATTCGCTGGCTGAAAAGATGGAGTCCCTTTCTTGTGCTGATTTCTTTTATCCTTCTCCTTCTAGTATTGGTTCCTGGAATCGGAGTGGAACGGAATCATTCCCAACGATGGTTAGCTGTGGGGGGGATGCTATTCCAACCAACTGAAATGATAAAGTTGTTTATGTTGATCTACTTCGCCTTTATCTACGCAAAGAAACAAAGCTACATAGACAAGTTCAAAGAAGGCGTTTTTCCTCCGTTGATTATTTTAGGTGCTGTGTTTCTGCTTATACTCCAGCAACCGGATTTGGGTTCAGCGTCATTAATCCTGTTATCATGCGGAGTGATTGTGCTTGCAGCAGGTGTTAGAAAAAGACATTTATTTATGCTTGTAAGTATAGCAGGGATAGGAATGGCAAGCTTTGCTCTATCCTCTCCTTATCGAGTGAAGCGGCTGACATCCTATTTAAATCCATTCGATGACCCTACCGGAGATGGGTTTCAACTCCTCCACGGTTATATGGCAATCGCCTCTGGTGGGTTGAATGGGAATGGTCTAGGAAGCGGTACTCAGAAGCTTGGATATTTGCCTGAAGCTCACACTGATTTTATTATGGCTGTCATTATCGAAGAATTAGGAATCATTGGTGTTGCTATTGTTATTGGTACATACCTTTACATTATGCTTAAAGGCGTGAAGATTGCACATCAGACCCAAACGGTTTTTGGGAAGCTCTTAGCCCTGGGGTTGACATTTCAATTGTTGATCCAGGCGGTTTTCAATTTAGGCGCGGTATCGGGCTTGCTTCCGATTACCGGAATCACGTTACCTTTTGTTAGTTATGGAGGATCATCCTTAGTAGTAACATTCATATCCGCAGGGCTCCTTATTAACTTATCATCTGTTCCAAACCGAAAGATCGTTCAGTCATCTATTAAGAAACCCGAGGCTGCTAAAAAAAAGAAAGATCGATTCAAAAAAGGGATTAGGGGTAAAGATGTAGAAAGAACATAGTATTACAATCTTTGTTCAGGAGTTGATTGAATGATCATATCTGTTTATCCCCCCGAAAATTCTTATCAAGACAGGTACGTTTTGATAGATCAGTTAAGGGAATTAGGTTACACAGAGGATGCCTTTGGTAAGAGAACGATCGAAATGACTTTACCAGAGTTGCAGCAGATTACCATCAACTTGGAGTATAAAAAAGAATGTGCATGGAGGGTTGAATGAAAGTCAGAGACTTGTTCGGCTTTCTTAAGGATGGGGAGACCGGCATTTATCGAAGAATGAATGTCAGCCCCATAAAAGAAGGATATACATGATAGGAAGGTAATAAAGGATAGATAAAAAAACCAGAGCATAGGTACGCTCTGGCATGAAAAGAGGGAGACATCCTACAGGTAGAGTGTCTAATGGAAAATGCCTTGCCTCCATTACACCCATTCCTGCACAAGGAAAATTATGTCATCCCTTTTCTAATATTTAAAGATAACGAACAATGAACCAGAAGGTGGTGAATACCTCTGGTTCTTTTTTTGCACATCTATACAGCACAGCGAAAAGATCATCTTGAACTGTCTGTTCTGTTTGTGTGTAAACCCACTTGGAACGGGTAAAGAAAGTTCACACATTCAGCTCTATTAGTTATAAAAAGAAGCTCCTACGATAATCAAAAGGATGAACAATACAACGATCAATACGAAAGAGCTTCCGTATCCGCTTCCGCCGCCGTATCCACAGCCACCATACCAGCTCATATTTTCCACCACCTTTTTTAACCTATACGACACATTATGTGATGACGAGTTGTAAAGGAAGGGCGGATGACTAGTTAGGCAAAATCTCTTTATAAACGTCCTTATGTCTCCATTAAATTCCCAACTGTCCCCCGGATGTTTTAAGATGTCTATTCCTCTGTAAAACCAATCAATCTTACATATTTTGGCTTCCTAACACCGTAATCAATCATGAATGAATGGTCATCCGCCCTCCAGTAAATTCTTCCGCTTTCTCTGTAATTATTTACTCCACGGAGATAAAAAAGAAAAAAATAAAAGAGAAAAACGAACAAGAAGTCAAGCCACACAAGGGTGTAAGCGCTTCACTATAAAATTGAATGTTTCGAGTCTTCAGAAAATTTGCTGAAAACCTGTTGACCTTCCTGTGAAATGGGTTTAAAGTAGTCCTCAATCAACCACATCGATCACATTCAATCGTTTGGTTGGTTCGTGCGAAAGACCTGAGATTGGACCCTGAAAATGTAAGAACACTCCTTACCAAAAGGGTCCACATTTTCTTTATCATTCTTTATTGATTTTAAACATTAAACTATAAAAGAAAGGAGTGCTGAGAATGAGCAGCCAATGGATTTATATGAGCGGCGAATATGTGAAAAAAGAAGAGGCCGTTATTTCCGTTTATGATCATGGTTTCTTATATGGAGATGGGGTGTTCGAAGGAATTCGCGTTTATGAAGGCAACATTTTCAAGCTTGATGAACATCTGAAACGCCTTTACGATTCAGCGAAGTCAATCATGCTCGATATCCCATATAACAAGGAGGACCTTGAAGAGATTATTGCGGAAACCGTCCGCCGCAACCAGTTGGAGACCGCCTACATTCGTGTCGTTGTTTCCAGAGGCAAAGGTAATTTGGGTCTTGACCCAACCAGCTGTGCAAATCCTCGTTTGGTTGTCATTGCTGAAGCACTCGCTTTGTTTCCGAAAGAATTATATGAACGCGGGGTCCGGCTTGCATCGGTTTCAAGCCGAAGAAATAGGCCGGATGTGTTACCGCCACAAGTGAAATCCTTGAACTATCTGAATAACATTCTCGTGAAAATGGAAGCCAATCAGGCAGGTGTTGATGAAGCACTTATGTTGAACGACCAAGGGTACGTGACAGAAGGGTCCGCTGATAATATCTTTATCGTAAAGAATGGAACGATCTTCACACCACCGACCTATTTAGGAGCCCTTGAAGGTATTACTCGAAATGCCATCATCGATTTAGCAGAGGAAAAAGGGTACAAATTAAAGGAACAACCATTTACGAGACATGATGTGTATGTAGCAGACGAAGTTTTTCTAACAGGAACAGCAGCAGAAGTTATCGCAGTTGTAGAAGTGGATCAACGTAAAATTGGCGATGGAAAACCTGGAGTCGTCACTAATCATTTGCTTTCAGAGTTCAGAAAAGTAACAACCACTGACGGATACAAAGTGTACAGCAAAGACCAAGCGCATGTAAGTTGAAATAGAGCATGTAGAGCAGAGCTTTTAGTTGAGGCCATTAAAAATTGAATCATTTGAACACGATGATAGGAATAAAGGAATAAGTTCTTGTATTCCCAGAGAGCCGGGGTTGCTGGAAGCCCGGAAATACATCTTATTCTGACATCATCCTTGAGTGTCCGCGCTGAACGTGAATCTAGTAGGCGGGACCAGGTGTTTCACCGCACCTGTTATCAAAAGGAGTTGATTAGACTCCATGAGGTGAAGCTTAAATAGCTTCACGAATGAGGGTGGTACCGTGGAAGTAAAGAGAGACCTTTTCACCCCTCACATTCTTACAACACTGCTGTGTGTATGGAATATGAGGAGGAAGAAGGTCTCTTTTTTGTTCGAAAGGCGAAAGGTTTTTCAGCGGCACGGCCGCTTAACAAAGATATTTTCATACAGGAGGGATGAAAAAATGAAGGCACAGGCAAGTGCGGAACAGCAGACCGCTGCGAAAACAGGAGCTGATTTGCTCGTCGAGGCTATGATCGCTCAAGGTGTCGAAACGTTATTCGGGTATCCAGGAGGAGCAGTTTTACCGATTTATGATGCTATTTACCGAGCGGAAGGAAGTTTTGACCATATTCTTCCTAGACATGAACAAGGAGCGATTCATGCGGCGGAAGGATATGCCCGAGTTTCTGGAAAAGCAGGAGTCGTCATCGGTACATCAGGTCCGGGGGCTACCAACTTAGTCACAGGAATTGCAGATGCCATGATGGATTCGATTCCACTTGTCATCTTTACAGGGCAGGTGGCCAAAGGGGTTATTGGAACAGATGCCTTTCAGGAATCAGACATCATGGGGATCACGACACCGATTACCAAACATAATTATCAAGTCCAGGAAATTGAAGATTTGCCGCGAATCGTCAATGAAGCTTTCCATATCGCAACAACAGGGAGACCGGGACCGGTAGTCGTTGATATACCAAAAGATATTAGTTCAACCGTCCATGAGAAGCAAGTCGATAGTGAGTTTCACTTGCCAGGATATCAACCGACCGTAAAACCCAATCCGCTGCAAATCAACAAACTCCATGACGCACTTGTGGAAGCGAAGAAGCCAGTCGTTCTCTCCGGGTCCGGGGTTATTCATGCCGGAGCATCAGAGGAATTAAAAACATTCGTTCAAAACTATCAGCTTCCAGTAACAACTACACTGCTTGGTCTGGGCAGTTACCCTGGCAGCTGCGATTTATCGCTTGGCATGGCCGGCATGCATGGCACTTATTCAGCCAATACAGCGCTTTACGAATGTGACTTGCTTATCAATATCGGATCAAGATTTGACGACCGGTTGACAGGGAACCTGAAACATTTTGCCCCCAATGCAACAATCGCTCATATCGATATAGATCCTGCTGAAATTGGGAAGAATATTCCAACTCAAATTCCGATTGTATCAGATGCAAGAGCGGCACTTGTTTCTTTGAATGAGAAGCCTGTGAAAGGCCTGGATCATAAAGGATGGATGGAAGCCATCAGTCAAAATAAAGTGGATTACCCTCTGTGGCATGACTTGCCGGAAGAAGCCATCGTTCCTCAGTGGCTGATGCAGAAAGTCTATGAATATACCGATGGGAAAGCAGTGGTAACTACAGATGTCGGGCAGCATCAAATGTGGGCCGCGCAATACTATCATTTCGACCGCCCAAACCGTTGGGTAACATCGGGTGGACTTGGCACTATGGGTTATGGATTCCCGGCCGCAATCGGAGCACAGTTAGCCGACATGGATTCTACTTGTGTCGCAGTTGTTGGAGATGGTGGATTTCAGATGACGATGCAGGAGTTGTCGGTGCTACAGGAACGAAAACTTCCGGTCAAAGTATTAATTGTCAATAACCAGGCGCTTGGCATGGTAAGGCAGTGGCAGGAAACGTTTTACAGTGAACGATACTCGGAATCGATTATTGATGTACAGCCGGATTTTGTAAAGCTTGCAGAAAGCTATCAAATTGCAGGTTACAAGATGGAAACCCAGGAAGAACTTTTAGAAGTGTTACCTGAAGTTCTGGCCGATGATCAACCGGCGGTTATTGACTGCCGTGTTCTCCAGAAAGAAAACGTCTATCCGATGATTGCTCCAGGTAAAGGACTACATGAAATGATTGGGGTGAAACGATGAGGCGAATCGTCACAGCTACCGTTCATAATAGAAGTGGTGTGCTGAACAGAGTTACAGGGCTCTTAGCTAAACGTCAATTTAATATTGAAAGCATTTCAGTTGGTCGAACAGAAACAGAAGGAGTTTCTAAAATGACGTTCGTTGTGGAAGTGGAAGACGATCGTAAGCTCGAACAACTGACAAAACAGTTGAACAAACAGATTGAAGTTTTGAAAGTATCAGATATTACGGATAAGGCGATTGTGGCGCGTGAGCTTGCGATGGTTAAGGTCATTAGTAACCCGCAAATCCGAAGCGAAATCCAAGGTATTATTGAACCGTTTCGGGCATCGATCATTGATGTAAGTAAAGAAAGCGTCACGGTACAGGTCACTGGTAAGTCAGACAAAGTCGATGCACTCATCGATCTTCTAAGGCCATATGGGATTAAGGAACTCGCCAGAACAGGGCTGACTGCGTTCACTCGTGGTCATCAACCGCAAGTGGCAGAATTCAAGTCTTATTCTCTATTAAAATAACTTTTTGAAAGGATGGATGTAAAAATGGCACATGTATACTATCACAATGATATTCAAGGTGAGGTTCTAAAAGATAAGAAGGTGGCTGTTGTAGGTTATGGTTCTCAAGGTCATGCTCACGCCCAAAACTTAAAGGAAAGCGGACATAACGTTGTTGTCGGTCTTCGCAAAGGGAAGTCTTGGGATAAAGCCGAGCAGGATGGACTGGAAGTGAAAACAGTTGCAGAAGCCGTTGCTGAATCGGACGTAGTTATGGTTCTTCTACCGGATGAGCACCAGCCGAAAGTCTATGAAGATTCCATCAAACCAAACTTGAAATCTGGTGCATCACTAGCATTTGCTCACGGGTTTAATGTTCACTTTAATCAGGTGGTCCCTCCATCTGACGTTGATGTCTTCCTAGTTGCTCCAAAAGGCCCTGGACATCTTGTCCGCCGTACCTTTGAAGAAGGAGCAGGTGTACCAGCGCTGATCGGAGTCGAGCAGGATGTAACAGGGGAAGCAAAAGAAATTGCGCTGGCTTACGCGAAAGGAATCGGTGGCGGTCGAGCAGGTGTCCTTGAAACATCATTCCAAGAGGAAACAGAAACCGACCTATTCGGAGAACAAGCGGTTCTTTGCGGCGGTCTTTCAAGTCTTGTCAAAGCAGGATTCGAAACATTAACAGAAGCAGGTTATCAGCCTGAAGTGGCCTATTTTGAGTGTATGCATGAACTGAAGCTGATCGTTGATTTGATGTATGAAGGCGGACTGGAAGGTATGCGTTACTCCATTTCTGACACGGCTCAATGGGGAGATTTCGTGTCAGGACCACGAGTGATCGATGAGAGCACGAAAGCACGTATGAAAGATGTTCTGACTGATATTCAGACAGGAAAGTTTGCAAAAGGCTGGATTCTAGAAAATCAGGTGAATCGTCCAGAATTTAATGCGATCAATGCTCGTGAAAACAATCATCAAATTGAAAAGGTGGGTAGAGAGCTCCGTGAACTGATGCCGTTCGTTAAGCAGTCCCAATCCAAAGAAAAGGATGTGGTCACCCATGGCTCACGTTAATGTTTTTGATACAACCCTTAGAGACGGAGAACAATCCGCTGGCGTCAATTTGAATCGCTTGGAAAAAGTGGAAATTGCGAAGCAGCTGGAGCGTTTAGGTGTAGATATCATGGAGGCGGGATTTCCCGCTTCCTCTCAAGCCGATTTTGACGCGGTCAAAGAGATCGCTGATACCGTAAGAGGTTGTTCTGTAACAGGATTAGCGAGAGCGAACAAGCGTGACATTGACATTGCCTGGGAGGCTTTGAAAGGCGGAGCGGAGCCGAGGCTGCATATATTTATTGCCACTTCCCCGATCCACATGACACATAAGTTGAAAAAGAGCCCAGATGAAGTTGTTGAAAAAGCGGTTGAAATGGTCGCTTATGCTAAAGAAAAATTTCCGCATGTCCAGTTTTCAGCAGAAGATGCCTTGCGTTCCGATCAAGAATTTCTCGTTCACATTATTGAAAAAGTGATTGACGCTGGGGCAAGTGTTATCAACCTGCCTGATACAGTCGGTTTCACAACACCGGATGAAATCGGACGTCTTTTCAGATATGTAAGAGAGAATGTTCCAAATATCGATCAGGCGATTCTGTCGACTCATAACCATGATGACCTTGGAATGGCCGTCTCAAACTCGCTTGCAGCGATTGAAAATGGAGCCGGTCAAATTGAAGGGACCATTAATGGAATTGGAGAACGTGCGGGAAATGCAGCGCTAGAAGAAATTGCTGTAGCTTTGGAAATCCGTAAAGACCGTTTTGAGTATGAAACAGGACTTGTCTTGAAGGAAATTAAGCGCACAAGTGATCTTGTCAGCCGACTAACGGGAATGCAAGTGCCTGGGAACAAAGCGGTCGTCGGACGAAACGCCTTCGCTCATGAATCAGGAATTCACCAAGACGGTATTCTGAAAGAGTCAACCACTTATGAGATTATTACCCCAGAGATGGTTGGCATCGATTCCAATCGAATGGTGTTAGGAAAACACTCCGGACGACATGCCTTTAAACAAAAATCAGAAGAGCTTGGATTTTTTCTTAATGAAGAGAGGTTGAAAGAGGCTTTTGACTCGTTCAAAGCATTGACAGGGAAGAAGAAGGAAGTAACAGATGACGATCTTTTCGCTATTTTGACAGATACACAGACGGAAAACCAAGACCAGGCTAAATACGAGTTGAAAGCTTTCCAAGTCCAATATGGAAGCATCAATCGTCCGACAGCTACCATTCTTTTGACACGTCCAGACGGAGAAGAGGTCGAAAAAGCGAACACTGGAGAAGGAAGCGTAGAGGCCATTTATAATACGCTTGATGATTTGATCGAAGCAGATGTCCATTTGCAGGATTATCAATTAAGTTCGATCGGCAAAGGCCGTGACGCTCTTGCAGAAGTTCATGTGCAATTGACCGTTGATGGAGTTAAAGCATCGGGCCGCGGCTCTGCACAGGATGTACTGGAAGCTTCTGCTCATGCCTTCTTGAATGCTGTTAACCGTACGCTTTATCGAAGGACTCAAGAGGCTTACCAAAAAGTGCAAGTATAACAAAAAGGGGGATGCACATGGAGAAACATATCGTACTTTTGCCAGGAGACGGGATCGGTCCAGAAGTAACGAAAGCAGCAAAAAGTGTTTTGCAGGCTGTTGCTGAACGTTACCAGCATAGCTTTACTTTTGAGAGTCATGATATCGGAGGAGTTGCGATCGACAATCATGAAACGCCACTTCCAGAAGATACCGTGAAAGCAGCCAAAAAGGCAGACGCCATCTTTTTAGGAGCCGTTGGCGGGCCGAAATGGGATGAACTTCCTGGCCACATGAGACCCGAAAAAGGACTGCTCGGTATTCGCAAGCAGCTTGGCTTGTTTGCGAACCTCCGTCCTGTCAAAGCTTTTCAACAGTTGCTCCATGCTTCACCTTTGAAACAGGAGGTTGTGGCGGCCAGTGATCTGCTCATTGTTCGTGAATTGACCGGAGGTCTATACTTCGGTGAACCTCGTGAACGTCGGAATAACGGAAAATCAGTCGTGGATACCCTGGCTTATGATAGAAGGGAGATGGAAAGAATTGTTGATCGAGCCTTCCAAAGTGCTCAAGTAAGAAGGAAGCATGTGACTTCTGTCGACAAAGCGAACGTTCTGGAATCGAGCCGGATGTGGCGTGAAGTGGTGGAAGAAAAGAAACACCAGTACCCAGACGTAAGGGTAGAGCATATGCTTGTCGATGCAGCAGCAATGAAACTCGTTACAAATCCGGCTTACTTTGATGTTATCGTGACTGAAAATATGTTCGGCGATATATTAAGTGATGAAGCTTCCGTGTTGACTGGATCACTTGGAATGCTTCCATCCGCAAGTCTGAATGAATCA
The DNA here is from genome assembly GCF_900108515.1 of Halobacillus karajensis. Taxonomy (GTDB): domain Bacteria; phylum Bacillota; class Bacilli; order Bacillales; family Halobacillaceae; genus Halobacillus; species Halobacillus karajensis. Next base: position 250,040 of record NZ_FNWW01000006.1, read on the forward strand.
GGTGTGGGTCTATATGAGCCCGTTCATGGCTCAGCTCCGGATATTGCTGGTCAGGATAAAGCCAATCCTTTGGCTAGTATTCTATCAGTCGCGATGATGTTGAAACATTCATTTGGAATGGAAGAAGAAGCGGAACAAGTAGAAGCGGCTGTGCAGGAAGTATTAGATGAAGGGTATCATACAGCAGATATTGATCTTGTTCGAGGCACGGTTGTCAATGGAAGTGACTTAGCAAGAAGAGTAGTAGATCAAATTAGTACTAGTGATACCACAGAAAACATTATGCGTTGCTACGTATAACAAGGAAAGAAGGGAGCGGAACGGAATGAGTCAGCCAAAAACTATTGTAGAAAAAATTTGGGATCAGCATGTCGTCCACGAAGAAGAAGGGAAGCCGAACCTCCTCTATATCGACTTGCATCTGATTCATGAGGTAACCTCTCCCCAGGCGTTCGAAGGGTTGCGGATGGCCGGCAGGAAAGTAAGACGTCCTGACCGGACATTTGCAACAATGGACCATAACGTCCCGACGATTCACCGCAATGTGATTAAAGATGAAGTTTCCAAAAAGCAAATGGAAACATTGAAGACAAATTGTGATGAGTTTGGTATCAGACTTGCGGATATCCATCACCCGGATCAAGGAATTGTCCATGTCATCGGTCCAGAGCTTGGATTGACACAACCTGGGAAAACGATCGTCTGTGGAGACAGTCATACCTCCACTCACGGTGCTTTCGGAGCACTTGCATTTGGTATCGGAACTAGTGAGGTAGAACATGTTCTTGCAACGCAGTCCTTGTGGCAATCCCGCCCGAAGACGTTGCAAGTGAAGGTTGATGGAGTGCTAGGGACCGGAGTGACAGCAAAAGACTTGATTCTTGCGATCATTGGGAAATACGGAGTCCGATTCGGTACAGGTTATGTAATTGAATATACAGGAGAAGCCGTTCGTAATCTTTCCATGGAGGAACGGATGACCGTTTGTAACATGTCCATTGAAGCAGGGGCCCGGGCAGGATTGATCAGCCCGGATGCCACCACGGTCGATTACTTGCGTGGGAAACGTTACGTACCTGAAGGAGAGGTCTTTGAGGAAGTGGCTGAACAATGGTTGTCCCTCGCGTCTGATGAAGGAGCCGTTTATGACCAGACATTGTCCATTCACGCTGATGAAATTGAACCGCAAGTCACTTGGGGAACGAATCCTTCCCAATGTGTACCTATCGGCGGTCAAGTACCGGATCCAACGTTTGTTCAAGAAGACCGTGACGGAATCGAACGTGCCATTGATTATATGGGGCTAGAGCCAAACCAGAGCATAGAGTCCATCCCTGTGGAGCATGTTTTTATTGGCTCATGTACAAACTCAAGGTTGAGTGATCTGCGAAAGGCGGCTGAAATTGTACGTGGTAGACGGGTCCACGAAGGAGTGAGAGCTCTTGTCGTACCGGGTTCCAAAACAGTGAAAGATGCGGCGGAAGCTGAAGGTCTGGATACGATTTTTCTGTCGGCAGGTTTTGAATGGCGCGAGGCCGGATGCAGCATGTGTCTGGCCATGAATGATGATATCGTTCCACCGGGGGAACGATGTGCTTCTACTTCCAATCGGAATTTCGAGGGGCGCCAAGGTAACGGAGCCCGTACCCATCTCGTCAGTCCGGAAATGGCAGCAGCTGCTGCATTGGAAGGCCACTTTGTCGATGTCAGAAAATATGCCAGTACTGTAGGAGGTTGAGAGAATGGAACCAATTAAACAGCACCGGGGTCTGGTTTATCCACTGGATCGTACAAATGTTGATACAGACCAAATCATTCCGAAACAATTTTTGAAAAGGATTGAGCGGCAAGGATTTGGCCAGTTCCTTTTTTATAATTGGCGATTTAAGGATGATGGGTCACAAAGGGATGATTTCTCATTAAATGATCCGAAGTATGATGGGGCTTCCATTCTTGTCGGCGGTGAAAACTTCGGGTGTGGTTCCTCACGGGAACACGCGCCATGGGCGGTCCAGGACTTCGGTTTTAAGGTTGTTGCAGCCCCGAGTTTCGCCGACATTTTTTACAACAACTGCTTTAAAAACGGAATTTTACCGATCCAGTTGCCGAAGCCGGTGATCGAACAGCTGATGGAAAAGGCGGAGAGAGAAAAGTATGAGCTCAAGGTCGATTTAGAGAAGCAAACCATTGATGACGGAGATTTTGAAGTGTCCTTCGAAATTCAACCGTACCATAAGGAAATGTTGTTGAATGGCTGGGATGAAATTGCCGTCACGTTGACGCACGAAGACAAAATCGACCAGTATGAAAAACAAAACAAAGGAGTGAAGACATTGGGGATTTCTTAACGCTAGCTAAAGTCATGGATGCGCAGGAACAATTGCAAGAGGTGGTGCACCGCACGCCACTGCAAACATCAACTACCTTCAATAAAAAGACTGGACAGCATGTATATCTCAAGATGGAGAACCAACAAAAAACAGGTGCTTTCAAAGTGCGGGGAGCCTCCTATAAAGTCGCTTGTCTAACGAATGAAGAAGCATCCCGAGGAGTTATTGCAGCATCTGCTGGAAACCATGCCCAGGGTGTAGCCTTGGCGGCAGCGAAACGAGCAATTCAGGCGCAGATCTTCATGCCGGAAGGGACTCCGCGGGCAAAAGTGGAAGCAACACAAGGTTATGGGGCTAGGGTCGTCCTGACGGGCGAGTCTTTTCAAGAAGCCTATCAAGCAGCCGTGCTTGAACAGGATCGTAGTGGGGCCACCTTTCTTCATCCATTCGATGATTATGAGGTCATGGCAGGGCAGGCAACGGTTGCAGTGGAAATGCTGCAGCAACAGCCGGATCTGGAACGTCTCTTCGTTCCTATAGGGGGCGGTGGTTTGATTGCCGGTATCTCGTTTGCTGCCAAACAATTGAAGCCGGATATCAAAGTGATCGGCGTTCAATCTGCCAAAGCCCCGTCTATGTACAATGCTTTGTATAAAAAAGGGCCTGAAAAACTGACCTCTGTCTCGACGATTGCTGACGGGATTGCTGTGAAGGAGAGAGGGAGACTGACCTATACGTGCATCCAGAAATATGTGGATCAGGTAATCACGGTGGAAGAACATGAAATCGCTGAAGCCATGCTCATGTTGCTGGAACGTGAAAAAACCCTTGTGGAAGGAGCCGGAGCGACAGCACTCGCTGGTCTTTTGAGCACCTGTAACACGTTTGAGCAGCAGCAGTGCGGTGTGGTGTTAAGTGGAGGGAATATGGATATTTCCCGATTGCCGTTGATTCAGAAGCTAGCAAATCCGAAAAAAGTGGTCATCGCTTAAGATGATGGGCAGGGAAGAGAGTGTGAACTTTCTTCCTTGCTTTTTTTGGTACACAGAGATGAGATACCAAGGAGAACCACTTTCACAAGCGGTTCTCCTTTTTTATATCGGTTGAAATTTTTATAATGAGAACCGGTTTGAAAGAGGAGACATGAAACGCAGAGTTGGCTGCTTAAAACCTGAAATCCTCTTAGACGGTAGAGTTTTACCTTTTCAATAAATCCAACATTGCTTCGTTAACCTTCTCTTTTTCATCTTATTAAACCAGCCCATGACCGCTATTCTCAAATGAAATAAGGGTGTTTTGAGGGGTTTTTTCGTTCAGGATTTCAAAAAAAGAGACGTCGTAAATTTCATCATGTTTCCCATGGAGAACAAGGGTGGGAACTCTGATGTCACTCACTTCTCTGCGCAAATCCTCATCGCGGAGCGCCTTGGCACAGGCAATGGTTGCATGGGCGAAAGCTTCAAGTCCCAATCCGTGGAACCACTCCTTGAAGGGGCAGAGACGTCTGTGTGATAGAGCCCTTCCCCGAAGTCTATCAGGACGCAAGACGATCGTGTTGAAGTTGTTCAATCAGACCATTAAGTTCTTCTTTTTTCATGCCATGGGGATAGCCATTTCTTTGTGTGAAGCTCGGTGCCGCTGGTCCGGCCAAAATAAGTGGATACAGTTACTTATTCGCATATTTTGTTGCCTCAATTGGAGCACCCATTGAGAAGCCTATTACATAGAAGTTTTTCAATTGAAGGAACCGTCCTAACGGCATGGGCGTGGGGAGCGGGGTCATACTCGAACACGGGTTTATCAGATTTTCCGAAGCCTCGGAGAACAATTCCATGAAGCTGTCCTTCCTGTGGTCCAATATCTTCAAATGTGGCGTTCATGATCGATCTCGATATAGTGTGACATTTAGCGTCCTCCTTTTGTAAGATATAGGCCCTATTCTCGTCCCAATTATTTTGAAACAGCTGGATATTTTCTGAAAATATATATTGACCTTCCACTAACTGGAGCGTTTATAGTATAATTTGTAATAGATAATGAGAATCAATATCAATTGATGGTGGTTAGGAAGAGTCTGTTTATGAAGCGAAGGTATTTAGTAGTAGTAGTCTGTTTATTGTCTGTTTTTTCCCTTTTTATTGGGGTTTCTGAATTATCCCTATTTCATGTACACATGTGGGATGAGCAACAGTGGCATGTTTTTTGGGTTAGTCGTATTCCACGTCTTATAAGTATTCTTATTGCTGGAATGAGTATGGCCATTGGTGGTCTGATTATGCAGCAGCTCAGTCGGAACAAGTTTGTGTCTCCAACTACAGCGGGGACGATTGATTCGGCAAGGCTGGGGATTGTGATTTCACTGATTTTCTTTTCATCTGCAAGTCCTCTTGTCCAAACAGGCATTTCATTTCTTTTTGCATTAGGCGGAACAATGATTTTTATGCAGATCTTGGATAAGATCAAGTTGAAGGACGCTATATTTATTCCACTAATTGGGATCATGCTTGGAAATGTGATAAGTTCGATAACCACATTTTTGGCTTACCGTTATGATCTTATTCAAAGCATGTCTTCATGGCTTCAGGGTGACTTTTCGATGATTCTGAAGGGGGATTACGAGCTTTTATACATAAGTGTTCCGCTTGTTGTTCTTGCCTACGTATTTGCCCATCGGTTTACCATTGCCGGGATGGGGGAGGATTTTTCGAAAAACCTGGGACTGAATCATAAACAGGTCGTTTACATTGGTTTGTTCATTGTCGCTTTAATGACGGCTGTTGTGGTTTTAACTGTCGGGGCAATTCCGTTTCTGGGATTAATTGTTCCTAATATTGTTTCTATCTACCGTGGGGATAACTTAAGGAATAGTCTGGGGCATACGGCGCTGCTCGGAGCGTTATTTGTTCTATTTTGTGACATTCTTGGCCGTGTCATCATTTACCCTTATGAGATTCCGATTGGATTAACTGTTGGCGTTATTGGAAGCGGCTTGTTTATTTATTTGTTGTTGAGGAGAAAAGCGTATGCGGCATCGAACTAAGATAACCATATTATTCCTACTTGCAATCGTACTTGTCGCTTTGTTTCTTTTCACAGATTTAAGAAATGCTGCGTACGTCCTTCCGAGAAGAACGATGAAGGTTTTGGCCATCATCGTAACAGGGACAGCCATTGCTCTGGCGACACTGATCTTCCAGACGATCACCAATAACCGGATATTGACCCCGAGTATGATTGGTTTGGACTCCTTATATTTACTGTTACAGACGTTCATTATTTTCATATTCGGGTCCACCCATCTTACACTTATGAACAAATATGTAAATTTCGGACTCTCGCTTGTATTCATGGTTGGTTTTGCGTTGATTCTCTATCGATTTTTATTCAAAAAAGAGGGACAGCCCATTTACCTGCTGTTACTAGTCGGTATCATTCTTGGGACGTTATTTGAAAGTCTCTCGTCCTTTATGCAAGTGCTGATCGATCCGAATGAGTTCCAGGTGGTTCAGGACAAAATGTTTGCAAGCTTCAACAATGTGAATACCGAACTTCTATATATCAGCATCGGGGTATTGGTGGTTACATTCCTCTGCATGATGAGAGATATGAAGTATTTGGATGTCCTTTCTTTAGGGCGCTCTCATGCCGTTAATCTAGGAGTTCCTTATGAGGCAGTTGTTAAACGCCTATTGATTATGGTGACTATTTTTATTGCAGTAGCCACGGCGCTTGTCGGACCGATCACATTTCTCGGACTTCTCGTCGTTAACATTGCTTATCATTTTCTGCCGACTTACCGCCACTCGTTATTGATGATCGGCTCTTCTCTTATTGCTATTATCGCACTGGTTGGAGGACAGTGGATGGTCGAGCGGGTCTTTACGTTCTCCACTACCATTAGTGTCATCATCAATTTTGCCGGGGGTCTATATTTCATTCATCTTTTACTAAAGGAGAATCGATTATCATGAAGTTATTTTCCGTCAGTAAACGTTACGAAAATAAAAAAGTGGTCGACGATGTGACCATCGATATCCCTAAAGGACAGATCACATCGTTGATCGGTCCAAATGGGGCCGGTAAGAGTACAGTCCTTTCCATGATGAGCAGGCTGCTCTCTAATGATGGAGGGACGATCCGGTTAGATGGACAGGAAGTGAAAGATTGGGATTCCCCAAAACTTTCGAAGAAACTCGCGATTTTAAGACAGTCTAATCATTTAACGGTAAGGCTTACGGTGAGGGAACTCGTTTCATTTGGCCGCTTTCCTTATTCAAAGGGGCGTCTGAAGAAAAAAGACTGGGAAAAAGTAGATGAAGCCATCGCTTATATGGAACTTGAGGAAATTCAGGACAGCTTTCTGGATCAGTTAAGCGGTGGCCAGAAGCAACGAGCATTTATTGCGATGGTCATCGCCCAGGATACCGAGTATATTTTACTTGATGAACCACTCAACAACCTGGATATGAAACATTCCGTTCAAATTATGAAAGTTTTGAGACGGTTAGTTGATGAACTAGGTAAAACGGTGATTGTTGTCATTCATGATATTAATTTCGCATCCTGTTATTCGGATTATATTGTCGCTCTAAAAGATGGACGGGTTCGAAAGCAGGGACCAGTGGATGAAATGATCTGCCGGGAATGCTTGAGTGATGTCTACGACATGGACATCCCTGTTCAACACATTAATCAAAATAAAATCTGCGTTTATTTCGCATAAAAGAGGTGGATGGAAAATGAAAAAAATCACTTGGATGATTATGGCAGGACTTTTATTGTTGTTAGCTGCATGTGGAAATGAAGGTGAAGCAGAAGGGACGAGTGAAGAGAAAGAGGAAAAAGAGAAAGTAACCATCGATCATAAACTCGGAGAAACAACCGTAGAGAAAAATCCGGAAAAAGTTGTCGTTTTCGACTTTGGCACATTGGATACATTAGATGAATTAGGAGTCGAAGTGGCAGGAGTACCGAAAGATTCTCTTCCCAGCTACCTTTCAGATTATAACGGAGACGATTACGCTCATGTCGGCGGCCTGAAAGAACCGGATTTTGAGGAAATTTATGAAGTCGCACCAGACTTGATTATCATCTCCGGCCGTCAGATGGATTTGTATGAAGAGTTTGCAGAAATCGCGCCGACTATATATGTGGAATTAGATGCAGAGAATTATATGGAGTCCTTTGAAGGAAATGTGAATATGCTTGCAGAGATCTTTGACAAAGAAGAGGAAGCCCAAGAGAAACTCTCTACTATTGAAAATCATGTCGAGTCACTAAAAGAGAAAACGGCGGAAGCGGAAGGATTGATTGTGCTTTCCAATGGTGGAAAAGTGAGCGCCTATGGAGAGGGGTCTCGTTTTGGCATTCTTCACGATACATTTGGGGTCCAGGCTGTAGATAAAACGATTGATGTAGCCACACATGGACAGAACGTTTCATTTGAATACATCCTTGAACAAAACCCGGAATATTTATTTGTTATTGACAGGGATGCGGTAGTAAATGATGAACCTGCGGCGAAACAAACCATCGAAAATGATTTAGTTAAACAAACGACAGCCTACGAAGAAGGGCAAATTGTTTACCTTGATCCAAACTACTGGTACTTATCAGGCGGCGGTCTGCAATCAGTGCAGGGAATGGTGGATGAAATAGAATCAAGTATGAAATAAGTAGGAAGAGGCAGAGGAGAGTAATCCTTTGCTTCTTTTCCATTTGTAAGATTGTGAGAAGGAGAGAATCATTATGCACGGACGTTTTACTATCGGGGAAATATCTAAGCTTCACAAAATTCCCGTAAAAACATTAAGGTATTATGATGAGATTGATTTATTTAAACCTTATGAAGTAGATGAGCGGACAGGATACCGTTATTATTCGACAGAACAGTTCGAGCATTTGAACATCATTCACTATCTACGTGAATTAGGAACCCCTTTAAAAGAGATTAAAAGTGTATTTGAGGAAAGAGATGTTGACCTTTTTTATCGTTTGTTAAAAAAACAAGAAGAGTCTGCCATTCAACAAATAAAAGAATTAGAAAAGGTAAGACAACGGGCAAAAAATCGAATGGAAGAATTGAAGTGGGCACGAAAGAAGAAAGATAGCACGGAGCCTGTATTGCAATTCCTGCCTGAGCGGCATGTGCTAGAGTTGAAGGAACCGATCCATTCTTATGCCGAATTGGAGCTGGCATTGAGAAAGCTGGAAAATTTGACAGATCGAAAAGCCTCGATATTTATTGGTGGAGTTGGGGTGACACTTCCAAAGAAGGCTATACACTCCAAACGTTATAAAGCGTATGAATCAATCTTTCTGATGGACGAGGAAAAGAGAGATAGTCCATATTCGAATGTCCTTCCAGCCATGACTTATGCCTGTTTATATTGCAATGAAGCTCGAATAGAAACACCCGAATATTATGAGAGGCTTATGAATTACATAGAAGACCAAGGGTATCAACAGGCAGGAGCAGCCATCGAACGTGTGATCATTGATCATTATGTGTCTAAACATAAGGATGAGCATTTGTGCGAAATACAAGTTCCTGTTATTCCTATCTAAATAAGGGGGAACAAGGGGAGATAAAATCCGGCATAAAGCTGGATTTTTATTTTTGTCTAGAATATTAAAAAGTCAATGAATGTTGGAACAATGTCCTGATCATTCCTTGCTTATCCTTGTGCAGGTGAATCAGTGCATTTGAGTATGGAAATTCTACTTGAATTATCCAAATACGTTACAAAAACATTACATTTCATTTAAAAATTCTTGGTTTTTCTACAAATTTCGACAATTGTGTATATACTGGTAGATGGAAAAAAGTGAACAGATGAATGTTCTTGTTAATTCTACCATTTTATCTTATATACAAGGAGTCATCGAATTGAAGAAAATCACTCTACTCATTACAGCATTGTTGTTTATTCAGATAATCAGTCCAACACGAACAGAGGCAGTGACAGAACCTGAACCTCCATCCATTCATAGTGAAGCAGCGGTGGTTCTTGAAGCCCATACGGGCCAAGTCCTCTATTCAAAAAACAAAGATGTACAAATGTATCCTGCTAGTTTAACAAAGATCGCTACGGCTATTTATGCAATAGAACATGGAGACCTTGATGAGACAGTTACCGTCAGCAAACGTGCTTATGAAACGGGAGGATCGAGTGTCTTTCTTGAAGAAGGCGACGAAGCTACATTGCGACAGCTGGTTGAAGGGCTGTTGTTAAATTCAGCTAATGATGCGGGTGTTGCTATTGCTGAGCATTTGAGTGGCAGTGTGGAACAGTTCTCTGATGATTTAAATACGTATTTAAAAGAAGAGGTAGGGGTGAAAAACACCCATTTTCAAAATCCTCATGGGTTGTTTGATCCAGAACATAGGACGACAGCTGAGGATATGGCTAAAATCACTCAATATGCCCAGGGCAATGAGACGTTCCAACAAATCTATGGAATGGAAGTTTTGGAATGGGATGGGCAAAAATGGGATGCCACCCTTTACACACACCATCTTTTAATGAGGGAAGATCCTTATGAAGGAGTAATTGGTGGCAAAACAGGATTTGTCCCACAGTCGGGTTTTACCCTGGCTACCAGCGCTGTACGTGGCGATACAGGCCTTATTGTCATAACGATGAACAGTTCTTCTAAAGATCGATCCTACGAAGATACGAAAAAACTGCTTGATTATGGATTTAAACATTATGAAACATCCATGTTCAAGCCTGAAGAAGAATTTCACGACTTAGAGAAAGAATATGAGCTGCCAGAAAAGGTTCCATATACTCATTTAATAGGAGAAAAGGTAGAAAAGAACATCGAAAATAATGGACGAATGGTTATCTCTTATGATGATGATACGGAAATTAAATCTATAAAACTAAAAGAAGTAAAGAAAGAAGAATCTACAGAACAATCCTCTGATGTTGAGGAGGCAAGCTGGAAAGATTATTGGCCTTTTTTTATCTTCCCGAGACGTTTATGGGTGACAGAACTTTTTGGAGAAATAAAATGAACGTTGTAAAATCGAAACCTTCCTTATTGAGGGAGGTTTTTTGCTGTCTATGAAAGGATTATAGTTAACGAATTTCTATGGTGGGGATCATCCAAGTCGATTCATTCCCTATCTATATCCCCCATCCCATCCTTTTCAAACCTTATTTTTACATAAAATTTCGAATTCCTGGGATAGAAAGGATGAGAATGGTGTAGGGCAGAAAATAAAAGAGAATGACTCTCGTCGTGCCATTGAATTTATATGGACGGTGATGTTTCTCAACGTACTCAACCATTCAATTTTTTTACAGAAGACTTATAGTGGAGGGAATATAACTCGTGCGCTTTTTAGGGCGTTCATGTTTGTCTAAGACCAGCTTCAACGAATCCTTTCGAGCTCATAGGTCAACGGGAAGGTCCTTTTGAGCTTGTCAGATCGGGCCCATTTGCTGAATTTTGTCCTTGTCAGTACCCCTGGCTTTCCTTATGATTGAATATAATGAAGGAGAGATTTTTATTGAAAAAGAAGCTTTGGATTACAGGATTTATTTTTCTACTTATGCTTGCTCTGGTCTATGGAGTCTATCAATGGATGAATGCGAGAAGTTTCCAGGTATTTGGACATCTTACAGATCAGGTAGAAACTAATGAAAAAGTCGTTGCCCTGACGTTTGATGATGGGCCGACGGAGCATGTGGGCGATCTACTTGGATTATTACAACAATATGAAGCCAAATCGACATTCTTTCTAATAGGAAAGGATATGGAAGATAACATGGAGAAGGCGCAGGAGATTGTAGAGGCTGGACATCAAGTCGGCAACCATACGTATTCCCATGAAAAGATGGTTTTTAAGTCGTACGCTTTTTATAAAAAAGAATTGAATCGTACGAATGAGTTAATCAGGGAGTCAGGATATGAAGGGAAAATAGATTTCCGCCCGCCTTATGGAAAGAAACTGTTCGGTTTGCCTTATTACTTAAAACAGAAGAATATGGACACGATCACGTGGAACTTGGAACCAGATACGTTTTATTCCACAGTTGAGGATAAGGTGACCTATGTGAATGAGAATGTGAAAAAAGGATCGATCATTTTACTTCATCCCATGTATGGAGAGAGAAAGAAGGCGTTAGCAACCGTCGAGGGTATATTGAAATCACTGACTGAAAAGGGCTATTCCTTTGTTACCGTCGATGAATTACAGCGATATGAAGAGGAGTAGAGGCCAGGAGATAAGAAAACCCATACGCTCTATAAAAGCGTATGGGTCAGAGTTATTCTTTATTGAAAAACTCAAGGAAAGCATGGTAGATCTCAGTTCCTTGGTAAGACAGCAGTGATAATGCTGTCACAGAAAACATGGCAATCATAATCATTCTGAACCATATCATTGGTGTAACCTCCTTTGATTGTTGGCTGATTCTGCAACATCAAAGGTTTTGGATCACATAATTCGATTGATAAAAGACAGGGTTCAGGAAAAATAACTTACGAAAAGGACGCCCGGATTTACTCGTTTCTTGGATAACGATGCTAATTAATAGAATAAAGCCAGCGAAAGCACTAATGATTGCTGTTTTATCGGAGTAGTCATCTGTAGAGGGCGAGTATTCAATTAGAGTGCTTTCCTGAACGTCACCTTTGAAATAGCCGCTGTGATGGTCGCCGTATGAAACAGGCAACGAAAACAAGAGAAAAAGTAAAACGATTCCAAAGGCTAAGTGTCTTTTCATTCAAAGCACTCCCTTTTTCTATGAATATATCCATTTTACATGATGAACAAAAAATCGCAAGGTGAATGTTGTCGATCGAAGCCCATACATACCTTATGCACGTAAGGGATGGAGTAGCACTTCGATCTAGAAAATGGGAGAAGACAGAAGTTTATTTTTTCGGTAAGCTGAGAAAGGGAGTTTAAAAGATAAATAGGATATGAGTGGTTTTGTAAGGGGGGAACATGGATGAATCGTAAAAAAAATCGGGGGGAAGATCCTCGATATAAAATTGCGAACAGGGAGGCAATCATAGGTGTTGGCCTTGTCGTGATCAACTTTATTTTGTGGTATGGATTTGCTTACGGGCTCGGTTCTGGACCTGTAGAAGAATATGAGTATGTCTTCGGTCTCCCAGCCTGGTTTTTCTATAGTTGTATTGTCGTAACTGTGGTGATTTTCATCCTTGTTGTTCTTGCTGTTGTCTTCTTATTTAAAGAAGTTCCACTTGAGGACGAAGAGGAGGAAGCAAGATGAATGGGGAAGTGATTATCCCATTGTTCTTATTTTTAATTGTCATTTTTTTTATCGGATTTTATGCATCAAAGTTCTTAAAAACAACCGCAGACTTTCTGCAAGAATACTTTCTGGGGAGCCGCCAGCTTGGTGGATTCATTCTTGCAATGACGATGGTCGCCACTTACGGAAGTGCAAGCAGCTTTGTCGGGGGACCGGGAGTTGCTTACACAGTAGGGCTGGGCTGGGTGCTTCTATCGATGACCCAGCTCGCAACGGGATATTTCGTCCTGTCTGTGCTTGGGAAGAAGTTTGCTATTATGGCAAGGAAAATTCGTGCTGTCACCCTCGTTGACTTCTTGAAAGAGCGTTACCGAAGTAAGTGGGTAGTTATATTGTCTTCGGCAAGCATCATTATTTTTCTGTTTTCTGCCATGGCTGCCCAATGGGTCGGGGGAGCACGTTTAATTCAATCTCTGACTGGGTTATCTTACACGGCTGCTCTGTTCATTTTTGCTGTGTCGGTCCTTATCTATGTCATCATCGGGGGTTTTCGGGCGGTAGCGATTACAGATACGGTGCAGGGAGTCGTCATGTTTTTGGGGACGATGATCATCCTCATCGGTACGATTATTGCAGGAGGCGGGGTAGGAAACATTATTTCTGATTTGGCTGCTGAAAATCCAGACTTCATCTCACCGTATGGGGCTGACCGCTCGCTGACGCCTTTGTATGTTTCTTCATTCTGGATACTTGTCGGCGTCGGCGTGGTTGGTCTTCCTCAAGTGGCTGTCCGGGCTATGAGTTATAAAAGTTCACGCGGGATGCATCGGGCGCTCATTATTGGGACCGCGGTGGTCGGGGTTATCATGCTTGGCATGCATTTGACGGGCGTGTTTGCACGACCGATACTACCTGGAATCGAAGTGGGAGATACGGTTATGCCACGGATTGCCATGGAAGTACTGCCGGCATGGCTCGCAGGTATCGTCTTGGCTGCTCCAATGGCTGCAATCATGTCGACCGTTGATTCGCTGTTGCTTTTGGTCAGCTCAGCTATTGTTAAAGATGTGTATTTGAATTATGTAAAACCTGAAGCCAATGACCGGACGGTGAAGCAGTTGAGTATCGGGGTAACTGCTGTAATTGGTCTGCTTGTATTTGTTATGGCTATCCAGCCCCCGGAGCTGTTAATATGGTTAAATTTATTTGCTTTCGGAGGTTTAGAAGCGGCCTTTATATGGCCTGTCATTATGGGGCTGTATTGGAAGAAGGGAAACGCCAGTGGTGCCATGGCTTCCATTGTGACGGGGGTTATCAGCTATATTCTATTCCACAGTTTTATGCCTGAAGCTTTCGGTATGCACACGGTTGTGCTTCCTGTGGTCTTAAGTCTATGTGCTTATATACTTGTCAGTTTAGTGACAGTAAAACGACATGCGGAGATACAGGCGCGTGTCTTTCAAAAATTATGGAGCGCCTAATAAAGGGGAGGGGGATGTGTTCCCCTTTTACGTTTAAAAGTTTGCTGACTTTTCATTCGTACACTAGCGAGATAGCTAGTCTAATAGAAATAAAAAAATCTCAGAGCTTAATCAGGCTCTGAGATTTTTTGTGGGAAAAATAGTTTTATGAAAGCCGGCTGCAACTTCCACCGCCTTTTTCTCAGGAAACTTCATCATAAAGAATTCTCCCTTTGATATGTGAGTAAAGCTTGTCAAGAGTGTAGTTATCGAGCTTATGATCCGACTTTTCGATATTCCTCAGCCATTGGTATCTCTTTTCCTTGTGTAAACGAACTAACGATAATAACAAGAACAATGTTCACCATCAAACCTAGGATACCGGGATTGATATCCAGCGGTGTTGAGTCTGTCACAAGCTGGAAGTAGTAGTTGGTTACTGTTCCGGCAAGTAAACCAGTAATGACTGCCGGAGCCGTTATTTTTCTGGAATACAAGGCTCCATAGACCCCTGGTGCGAATTGGACAATGGACCCATAGGCACCAAGTAAAAGGGCGATCAGTCCTTGACCCCCGAAGACAGTGATGAAATAGGCGAGCCCCCCAATCACAAAAACACCGATCCTCATGATTAACAAGGTCGCTTTGGAGGATAAATCTCTTTTGATATTACGGACAAAACCGTCGGTAAATTCAAGCGAAGCACTGTGAGTGATGGCATCAGCCGTACTCATGGCAGCTGCCAGGGCTCCTGCTCCTACAAGACCATAAACCCAGCCTGGTAATGTTAATACCGTAGTGATCAGGAATGGGAGAATCTCGTCCGGTGAACCAATTTGATCAGATTGAATGACGTTGACGGCAGAAAACCCAACAAAAAGCAAGGGAATTAAGAATAAGGCGAAAAGGGGATACACAAGTACCGTTTTCTTAATTGTACGTGCTTTTGTAGCATATGATTTGGAAAACAGGTGCGGCCACATGAGAAAACCAATCGTTGATACGAGAATGGTCGTCGTATAAGCCATGGCGGACATCGTTGACCCTTCTGCCCCAATTTGAAGAAAGCCGGGAGTGTCTTGGGTTAAGTTCCGGAACATGTTCGGCACACTATCATGAAGCTGATTGACAATCGTAAGGCCAACGGTCCAGGAAATGATAATCATGAGAATTCCTTGGAAGACATCCGACCAGGCAGCTGCGCGTAAACCGCCTGTGGCAACATAGACAACAACAATTCCATACGAAAGCAGGGCCCCAAGCCAGAATGGAATCCTGCCTTCAGTCATGATGTTGAATATGTAAGCCATCCCTTTCATCTGAGTCGCTAGATATTGGATAGAAGCCAACAGAGCGATCACACCGATGATCATCGCTATCAGCCGGCTGGAATAACGGAGCTGCAGGAAGCCCGCAACTGTATAGATGTTGTGCTTACGACCAATGGCTCCTATTTTCGGCCCTATGATGTACCATGGGAGTATGGCAAATGCTGTGTATGTGATGATATACAAAGCTGGTGCCCCGCGCGAAAACGCCCAGCCGGGTGCGCCAAGGAAAGAGAAGGCACTAAAAACGGCCCCGCCCATTAAGAACCACATAACAAATAATCCAAGGTTCCCTTTGGCAGTTGTAAATTCTTCTAATGAGCTTTTATCTTGGTTACGACCGGCCAATATCCCGATAAATAATGCAACTACGAGGTAACCGATCATCATAATCATTGCGATTTGCCATTGAGCCATTTAATGAACCTCCTTTTCGTCTTTGTCTGGGTCCATTTTATATAGGAAAAGTACGAGGAGGAAGGTGATGATAATCCAGAAAATAACCCAAAAGACGGAAAAAGGCAAACCGAGAATGAATGGTGTTTCCCTGTTTCCGATGGAGAAAAGTGGAAAGACCATTAAAAGAAAAGGCACAAGTAATGACAGGCAATAAATTTTTGAGAATCTTTGCTTGGTCAATGGACATCCTCCTTTTGTTTTTCGTATACGATGTTTCCATCCAGGACGGTCATTTCGACTTGGATGTCTTTAAGGTTTTCGGGGGCACAGCTTAAAATTGATTGATCAAGAAGGGTAAGATCAGCGAGTTTTCCTGCTTCCAGACTGCCTTTGATTTCTTCTTCAAAACTGGCGTAAGCTCCTCCCCATGTGTAAGCACGAATAGCCTCTTCTACAGTAATCATTTGATCGGCCCCGATGGTGTTGCCCTGCTTGCTTTTTCTATTTACGGCTGCATGGATACCAACGAGTGGATCGACAGTTGTGATCGGGCTGTCGGAACCAATAGCAAATGGAATACCAAGTTCTGAATAGCTCTTTAAAGGGAAAAAGTGGTGGACACGTTCCCCGTAGTCACGTAGATATCCATCCCCAAATTCATAGAGGAATGCAGGATTGGGAATAGGCAATGCCTGGGTGGTCTGAATTCTTTGCAAGAGATCCGGAGGTGTAATCCCTGCATGCTCCAATCTATGTCGGTGCTGTGAGGCTGGTTTTTGATCGAGCGCTCGCTCAATAGTGTGGAGCAACATGTCTACGGCTTCATCTCCCATGGCATGGGAGGTGATTTGCCACCCTGCCTTGTGAGATGGTAAAAGGTGAGAGTCCAATTCCTCCTGATTCATGTATAGAATTCCTGAATCCTCGGGGTTGCTCGTATATGGCTTCCGGGTTTTGCATGTTGGTCCACTACTGCTGCCATCGATAAAGACTTTAGCCGGACCGATTCTGAAGTACTCATTCCCTAACCCTGTGGTTATGCCACTTTTCAAACCGGCTTCTACAACCGCCGGTGAATCATAGAGTGATCCAAACATGACGTAAAGTCTTTGTTGAATTTTTCCCTCTTGGACAGCTTTTTGTAAATACGAGATGTGCTTTGATCCGTAACCACCAGCATCGTGGGCACTCGTAATCCCCTTTTGTAAAAAATGATCGGATGCCGTTTGGAGACCTAGCATGACGTCGTCTTCGGAATAATCAGCCAGCTGAAACATTTCCATATGAGCGGCCTCCAGCAGTAGGCCGGTAAGTTCTCCACCTTTTCTGAGGTAGGAACCACCAGATGGATCTTTCGAAGTGTTTGTAAGCCCAGCTATTTCAAGGGCTTTACTATTTACGCAAGAGATATGCCCACATGTGCGGACGACGATTATGGGGTGAGAGGTGGACACTTTGTCCAAATCCCATTTTGTCAGGTGTCTTTGTTCGGCCAGTTGATTTTGATTATACCCCCATCCACGTATCCACGCTCCATTTGGCGTCGCTTTGGCGCGTTCCTTGAGTTTCTCAATAACGTTGTCAATATCCTTGACATTTTTTAAATTCACCCCAAGCTGGTTCGTCCCATATAACTCAAGGTGAGCATGGGAGTCAATGAATCCTGGCAGGAGGCTTCTTCCTTCTAAATCGATGACTTCTGTTTCGTTATCCACCAATGACATCATATGACTCGTCGATCCGACATCGAGGATATGTCTCCCTTTAATAGCAAGGGCTTCTTGGACGGAGAAGTTATGGTCAACCGTCACCACTTCTCCGTTAATAAATACTTTACTTGCTTTCATTTTTTCTCCCTCCTTTTATGACTGGGCGATCTTCACGGCTGTATGGTAAAGGAGTTCCACCCCTTTTTGCATGTCTTCCATTTCCGCAAATTCCAGTGGATTATGGCTGATCCCTTTTTCACAACGGACAAAAATCATGCCGTAATCACTAATATAA
This sequence comes from Halobacillus karajensis, assembly GCF_900108515.1. Classification (GTDB taxonomy): domain Bacteria; phylum Bacillota; class Bacilli; order Bacillales; family Halobacillaceae; genus Halobacillus; species Halobacillus karajensis. The sequence goes on from NZ_FNWW01000006.1 coordinate 267,799, forward strand.
GACATGAATAAAGCATCATGGAAAGGCCCACTCATCAATGTAGGAGATTGGTATCCTAGCTTTTCGTCCTGTTCTTTCATAATGTCCTTTATCCAGTCTGCACAATAGCGTGGGTCACTGCGGGTGTCTTCACTGATAGAGTACTCAAGGTGGAGTTCTTTGCTGGTTTTTTCGATGATTTCGTATAGCTTCCTTTCAAGGCGGGTACGAGCATCTAAATCGATATCACGAAGGTCGATGGTGAATTCGACTTTTTCAGGGATGATATTGCGGGAATTCGGGAATGTCTGCACACTGCCGATCGTTCCGACGGTATTTGGTGTACCTTCCTTGCGGACGAGTTCATTGAATTCTTTTGTGATAATGGAGGCGCCGAGGAAAGCGTCCTGTCTTAAGTTCATGGGTACAGAACCTGCGTGGCCGGCGAAACCTTCAAGGGTGACTGTCAGCCAGATGGGCCCAGATATTGCCGAGACAATGCCTACAGGTTTATTTTTTGATTCAAGGACTGGTCCTTGTTCGATATGAAGTTCGAGGAAAGCTTCAATATCCCCTTGTTTGTACACAGGACTTTGACTCAAATCCGGTTCCACCCCAAATTCTCTTAATGCTTCGAGACGGGTGATACCGTTTTTATCTTTTCGTTTCAGTTCCCCATCTTCAAGCTGACCAATGATGCCTCGGACTCCAAAGACGCCTTTGTTGAATCTGGACCCTTCTTCGTCTGCGAAACAAATCACTTCAATGGTGCGGTTGGGGGTAACTCCTTCATCTTTCATTGTATGTACGACTTCAATCGCTCCCAATGCGCCTGCTGTCCCGTCAAAGCGGCCGCCATAAGGTTGAGAGTCGATATGGGACCCTAAAAGTAAAATCGGCAGGTCCTTTGCCTGTCCTTCGATTCGGCCAACAAGGTTACCGAATCCATCGATATGTGTGGTAAGACCTGCTTCTTCCATCCAAATTCGTACAACATCGACAGCTTCACGATCCTCTTTCGAATGGGCGAGACGACATACGCCTGTTTCTCCGATTCGTCCGATTTCTGCCAGGGTTTCCATATGTTCCTGAAATCTCTTTTGATTGATCTTCAAGTTGCATCTCCTCCTCGTTTTTATTAACTATATCAAGTTCGAAATTATCTGACAATTGACAAAACGTAAAACTACGATCGATTCATGTCTGGGCTTCATTTTTCTTTACGAATATTTGTTACTATCGAGAGAAACCTATTTATAAAGACTTGGTTTGGAGGAGAGTATGATGTCAGGGAATCAATGGACAGCTTTGACAGCAGCTGAATTATCCAATTTGTGGACTTCTTATCAGAATGATTCGATGGCTATTTGTGGAATTAAATTTTATTTGTCCCATGTAAAAGATGAAGAGATTAAACAAGTATTGGAATATGCTCTGCAAATTTCTGAGGAACATATTTCCAAAGTACGAGATTTTTTAAAGCAGGAACATTGTGCCATCCCCCTCGGATTTACGGATGCAGATGTTAATATGGAAGCGCCGCGTTTATTTTCCGATCGTTTTTATTTGGAGTATATATCAAATATGGGGAAGTTTGGACTTACTGCGTACAGTTTAGCTCTATCTATATCTGATCGGTCCGATATGATCGGGTTTTACAGTGATTGTCTCGATGAGACGAAGAAGTTGCATAATATGGCTAAAGAGGTAGGTAAGAAAAAAGGGGTATTAATACGGACGCCGGAAATACCAAAAACTGAAAAAGTAAATTTTGTAAAAAAGCAAAGTTTTCTAGCTGGGTGGTTTGGTGATAAGCGGCCGCTTCTTGGAGTTGAAGTGGCGAATCTAGTTTATAATGCCAAGCGAAATGCGTTAGGTGCAGCTACAATTATCGGATTTGCTCAAGTAGCGGAAAATAAAGCAGTACAAAGATATTTTGAACGTGGCCTTGAATTGGCGAACAAACATTTTGATAAGTTTCAATCCGTACTTCGGGAAGAAGATTTACACCCGGGGGCGTTGAATTTAGCATCTGAAGTAACATCATCGACAGAACCTCCATTCTCAGATAAGTTGATGATGTATCATATTACGGCTTTGATCGGTTCAGGAATTGGTCAATATGGGGTAGCAATGGCCTCGGGGCCGAGACATGATCTAAGCCTATTGTATGGCCGCCTAATCGTAGAATTATCACGTTATGCAGAGGACGGAGCCAAGATTATGATCGAACATGGGTGGATGGAGTCCCCGCCGTCAGCTGCCGATCGTCATAAACTATTCCAAGAATAAAAATGTGATGGTCAAGAAGAACGAGTAGCTGTTATGGAAGAGTGGGTTTTTAGGGGCAGGAATAAGGGCTGCAGCACAAGCTAAATTACCGATGGGTGATGTTTTTATCTTGCTTTTTTTACGTTGGGTGTTTCCTGTTACTGAATAGAAATGTTTGAATGTGATCGTATAACTGCCATATCATTTATTCTTCCTTTTCGTGTTCTCTCTTTCATTATCGGTACCTTATTTTCTGTCCAACGGTAGATTTAATAGCGTTAAAAAAATATAAGGAGCGCTATGGCTGGTCGTAGGAAAATGCCTTTGATTGTTTAGCATGATTGTCCTCCTTTTAACATATCCTACTATTAATTGAGGATTATCATAGGGAGTGACAAAATGGGTTTCACATATGGAAAAGATGAACTGATTGGTGATTTGCAGCAGGTCTTTGCCAGACACAATGTCCAGTCGATTCGCGTTAAAGAACCCGGGACGTTATTTCGTGTGGAATCAGATGGTTCACTTACAATCGGAATAGGAGCGACGATTACCTCTTTTGAATACCACCCGGATGAAGAACAAGGTCCTGTTTTTAAAGTAATTGATGGAAAGAGAAAATGAAGAAAAGTCCTGAGCAGGGGGGGTGCTCAGGACTTTTTTTGTTGATTTGGATGTTCAGGACTCTTTGTATCAGCCCTGGGCTTTTTTCCAGTATGCTGCTTCTTTACTGGAACGTAGAGGAGGGAACGTATCACCATTGCTCAATTCGACATGTTTTTCATCATCTGTTACCTCATCTTTTTTACGTCCGTCTACTAAACCATCAAATTCGTAAGTACCTGACTCTGGAGCTTTTTCGCCTGTTTTGTAACGTTCTGCCATATTCTAAAACACCCTTTCGAATTTGTTGTGGTTGTGCGCACATTAGGTATATAACCGGATATAAAGAATATAAACTTTTTTTCTGAAATCTTTACATTAGTTGAAGTTTCCTGTTTTCAATGGTTACGGTTTGACAAGTGGATGAGAAGTTTATATGATATACCATGTTGAATAGTTTTTGTAGCAACTTCTCGAATTGCGGACATAAAATACTACGGTATTTCGAATAACTAATCTGTTGGTTAATCCCCCCTGGTTGTTACACGAATCATACATTTAGATAGATGGAGGTCCCTACGATGACAAAAGTACTTTTCGTAAAAGCAAATTCTCGTCCTATGGAACAGTCTGTGAGCGTTAAGCTGTATCACACTTTCCTGGATAATTATAAAAAAGCCCACCCGGATCATGAAATAGAAGAGCTTGATCTGTTCGAAGAAAACCTGGGCTATTATGACACAGACAAAATTAATGGTATGTTTAAGCTTTCTAAAGGTATGGAGCTGACTCCAGCTGAATTGGAAGCAACGAATACGGTTACAGGCTACTTGAATCAATTCTTGGCTGCGGACAAAGTAGTCTTTGCCTTCCCTCTATGGAATTTTACTATCCCAGCCGTATTGCACACGTATTTTGATTATCTTGCGCAAGCCGGGCAAACCTTCCGTTATACGGAAGAAGGACCTGTTGGGCTGCTTCCTGATAAAAAGGTAGCTCTGCTAAACGCACGTGGCGGGGTGTACTCCGAAGGACCAGCCAAGTCAGCTGAAATGGCCGTTAATTATGTGGAAAATATGCTCCGTTTCTGGGGTGTGGAAGACATTACTACGCTTGTCGTAGAAGGTCACAACCAATACCCTGATCGCGCAGCGGAAATTATCGAAGACGGACTGGAAGAAGCAGCAACAACCGCCGCTTCATTCTAAATAAAAGATCAAGCGAAGAAAGGCACTCCAAAATGGGGTGTCTTTTTTGTTTGGAAATATATGGATGACCTGGTACGGAAGAAATTGTATGACCTGGTATGACAGTTTAAGACAATTGGTGGAATGATTTTTTGGTGGTTTTGGGAAACTATAGGGTGAGGCTGAGGATTGGGAAGGAGTTAGTAATGAACGAGTTATTGGTTTTATTAAAGAAAGGGAACAGGCCGGCGTTATGGGCGGCAATTATTAACGCAACGATTGCTCTCATTAAGGGAATTGCGTATTTCATTACAGGTAATGTGGCCATGTTTGCTGAAACGATGCACAGTATCGGGGATATGGCTAACCAGTTTTTTGTCTTTATAGGTTCAGCCTTAAGTAAAAAAGCCCCGACAGATAAGTTTCCAAATGGATTTGCGCGTCTGGTTAACTTAGTCCTTTTAGGGGCAGTTATTATTGTTGGAATTCTGGCTTATGAAACGATTAAAGAAGGTATTCATCATATTCTTCATCCGCCAGAAAGCGGGGAATGGCTCTGGTTAAATTTAATGGTTCTCGGCATTGCTGCAATCCTTGAATCGTTCGTCCTTTATAAAGCGATGAAAGAAATTGTCGCGGATATTGGGGAGAAAAATGTCAAAGGATTAGCCGTAATAAAAGTGAGTCTGAAAAATATCGGCAGTGCTAAACCAGCAACGAAACTTGTTTTTTTGGAAGATATGGTGGCAACTGCTGGCGCACTAATTGCTATGATTTCCATTCTCATTGCCACGTATACCCCTTTCCACACCGCAGAAGGATACGCATCTGTCCTTATTGGATTGATGTTGTTTTACGTGGTCGGTCGTATTTTTCTGGATAATGCCAAGGGAGTCCTTGGAGTCGCGGATGAAGAAATGGAAGAGAAAATTGGGCAATTCGTCTTTGAGGACCCTCATGTCAGAGATATACAGAAACTGATGGTCATAAAAGAAGGAGAGGAATTACACGTCGAGCTGAAGATCGAGTTTGATCCTGATATGTCGATAGAAAAAATTGATGACGTATTAGACGGCATCGAAAAGAAAATTCTCAGTCAGCGCGGGGTCACTGAAGTGATCATAGAATCCGACAAAGATGATCATAAACAAAGCTGGGACCCAAAAGATAAAAGTGCAGATTAATTGGAAGAAAATGTATGACCTGGTACGGAAGAAATTGTATGAACGGAAGAAAGTGGATAAAACACATAAAGTAGATAAAACTTAAATATGAAAGAACGGAAAAAATGGAAAGCAAATACATCATTAGAATTGGCGAGGTGTTAGGAATGGGTAAGGAAAAATACGATAAAGTGGAATCAGATATTATGACACATGGGCATAACCCCTATGATATTGTGAAGGGGCTTTTAAAAGAGTCTGTTCAATCACTAGGGTTCCATGAAAACATTTATCAAATGTTAAAGAAACCCATGCGTGTTTTTGAGGTATCTATTCCTATACGAATGGATGATGGACGGATTGAAAGCTTTACAGGTTACCGGTCCCAGCATATCGATATTCTGGGACCGACAAAAGGCGGTATCCGCTTTCACCCTGATGTAAACTTAGATGAGGTCAAAGCCCTTTCCATATGGATGTCATTGAAATCGGCGATCATTGATCTTCCTTTTGGGGGAGGAAAAGGTGGCGTAATTGTCGATCCTGAAAAGTTAACGGAGAGGGAATTAGAATTGTTGAGCAGAAATTACATTAAGAAAATCACGCCGATTATTGGTCCGCAAAAAGATATACCTGCACCGGATGTTAATACAAATCCGAAAGTGATGGGGTGGATGACGGATGAATTTGATCAGCTTCGCGGCTATAATATTCCAGGGATGTTAACAGGAAAGCCTGTCGTCTTAGGGGGTTCGCTTGGACGTTTAGAGGCAACCGGGAGAGGGGTTGTTTTTACCATACGTGAAGCTTGTCGCGTACTCGATATTAATATGAAAGAAGCAACGGCTGCCATCCAGGGTTTTGGAAATGTCGGCAGCATGACGGCTAAGTTTTTACATGAGCTAGGTGTGAAAGTGGTAGCCGTAACCGATGCGAAAGGCGGGATTTACAAAGAGGAAGGTTTAGACATTCCCGACTTACTTGCTTTTACAAATAAAGGGGAAAATTACGCTTCCAAATATGAAAAAGCAGAGCCAATCACAAACGAAAAAATGTTTGCCTTGCCTGTCGATATCCTCATTCCGGCAGCGGTTGAAAATCAGGTTACGAAAGAAAACGCGCCGACCATCCAAGCAAAAATTCTCGCAGAAGCGGCTAACGGTCCGACAACTCCAGCAGGTGACCAAATACTCGAGCAGAAAGGGACTTTTGTTATCCCAGATATTCTTTGTAACGCTGGTGGAGTGACGGTTTCGTATTTTGAGTGGGTGCAGAACAATATGAACTACTATTGGAAAGTAGATGAAATTAACAAGCAGCTAGAAGAGAAAATGCTGGCTGGTTTTGAAAAAGTTATTCAAATGAGAGATGAAAAGGGATGTCGAATGAGGGATGCTGCCTATATGGTCGGTATTACTCAACTAGTAAAAGCTATGGATGCCAGAGGCTGGATTGGTGAAAAAGATCAATAACTAACAAAATGGTCGCCCCGGGGAATGGGGGCGACCACTTTTTATCCATTTAACTTGATCCCATAGAACTTCATTTCCGTCATGTCTTCTAAAGCATATTTCACACCTTCACGTCCGATTCCACTCTGCTTCACACCTCCATAAGGGTGGTTATCTTGACGGTACGTTGAGATTTCATTAATCCATACCCCGCCCATTTCGAGCTGGTCCGCGATTCGGAATGCACGGTCAATGTCTTTGGTGAAGATACCAGCCTGCAGTCCATAGATGGAGTCGTTGGATTTACTGACGACTTGATTTTCAGAGGAAAAAGGGATCACCGATACAATCGGAGCAAATACCTCTTCAGCAATAATTTTCATATCACTTTTCACATCTGTCATAATGGTCGGTTTTAGTATGGTTCCATTACGTTCCCCGCCTGTCTTTATGGTGGCCCCGTGATTAACGGCATCATCAATCCACGTTTTGGCCCGTTTGGCTTCATCTTCATTGATCATCGGACCAAAGTCTGTTTCTTCATTCATAGGGTCTCCGATGGTTAAGGCTTCGGTCTGCCGAATAAATTCATTTAAAAATGATTCATAAATGTTCTGATGGACATAAATTCGTTGAGCAGAAATACAAACTTGCCCCGAAAAAGCGAATGATCCTTTGACAAGGCTTGGAATGGCTTCATTCAGATCAGCATCCTCAAAAAGAATGTTGGGTGAATTAGATCCAAGCTCAAGGGTCACTTTTTTAAATCCTGCATTTTTACGGATGGTCCTGCCCACGGGGAGACTTCCTGTAAAAGTGACTTTATGGATTCTTTCATGTTTGACCAGGGGATCTCCAATTTCTTTTCCTGTCCCAAGGACAAGGTTTAACGCACCTTTCGGAAGGCCGGCTTCATGAAGCAGCTGAACAAGCTTATAAGCAGAAAGGGGAGTTTTTTCCGCTGGCTTCAGAATTATGGTATTCCCTGCAGCAATCGCCGGAGCAACCTTATGCAATGTGAGATTCAATGGGAAGTTGAAAGGAGTGATGGCGGCTACTACTCCGAGTGGAACACGCTTGGTAAAACCGAAGCGGTTTTTTCCACCGATAGCAGCATCCATGGGAAGCACTTCCCCTTCCATATGTTTGGCTTCCTCTGCGGCAAAGCGAAGAACCTGCATGGACCGCTCAACTTCACCGCGGCTGAATTGAAGTGGTTTTCCTGCTTCTTTTGTAATGGTCTCTGCAAATTCTTCGAGTCGCTCTTCCAGAAGATTCGATGCTTTCAGCAAAATATCTCCCCGCTCATGAGCAGGCATTTTCTTTGTTGTCTGATGGAAAGTATCATAACTGTTATCAATCGCCCGATTCAGTTCCTCTTCAGCAGCAAGGGCAATTTCAGCTACTACTTCATTATTGTAAGGGTTTGTTACTGTCATGGTCTCTTTGGATGGTTTCATTTCGTCACCGTTGATAATCGAACCTATCTTCATGCTCTCACCTCAGTCGCACGTTATGTTGTTGAGTTTTTCTGTCAGTTTCATGTTTTCGCTATAGTCGACCGGACAATCGATCAAAACAGGTTTATCCATGGCGACAGCCTGATCCAGAGCTTTGCGTAAATCAGTAGTCCGGTTTACTTGGATGGCTTCCATACCAAAAGATTCGGCAAGTTTAATAAAATCAGGGTTGCCGAATTCGATGTAGGAAGGTCGCTCAAATTTTTTCATCTGGTGCCATTCAATTAATCCGTAACCGTCATCTCTCCAAAGCAGCACGATGATCGGGACTTTCAGTCTGACAGCTGTTTCGAGTTCGGCCCCTGTCATTAAAAAAGAACCATCACCACAGACCGCTACTGCTTTACGGTCGGGGTCAGCCATCTTAGCAGCAATCGCGCCTGGCACAGCTACGCCCATGGAAGCAAGTCCATTGGAAATTAGACAAGTATTCGGAGCTGCTGTATGGTACATGCGGGCCATCCACATCTTGTGTGCCCCGACGTCTGAAATGACGATATCCTCATCTTCCAGCACCTCTCGCAAATCTGAGATGATTTTTTGTGGCTTCACAGGAAAACCGTCATCTTGTTGGTAGTGTTCATATTCATCGAGTATTTTTCTTCTGATGGAATCCGCCCACTCGAGATTTCGGTTATTGGACGGGACCGCTGCCGAAAGCTGTTTCAAGTTTTCTTTGATATCCCCGACGACGTTAAGCGCCACAGGATAATGTGAATCAATTTCTGCTTCTTCGGTATCGATATGCAAAATAGGTGTCTCTCCTGTTGGGTTCCAGTTTTGTGGTGGTGTTTCGGCCATATCAAACCCGATGGGAATGATCAAGTCTGCCTGCTCAAACCCGCAGGTTATATGGTCTTTCCCACTTAGCCCAGCCGTAAGAAGGCTTCGTTCATGCTTCCAGGAAAGGGCTCCTTTTCCCATGAAAGAATGAACAACAGGGATGTCTGCCTTTTCGGCAAGTGCTTTGAGCTCTTCCGTTGCCTTTCCTCTTGTAATCCCATTTCCCGCTAAGATAATTGGATGAGTCGATTTGGAAAGTAAGTCAACGGCTTCTTGAATAATTTTTTCATCGGCCTGTGGCAGGGAGTGACCTGTAATCGGAAGAGGCCTCACGTCTACTTCCATTTCAGCTACATCTTCAGGCAAGTCAATATGTGTAGCCCCAGGCTTCTCCTGCATGGCGAGCTGATAAGCTTTTCTGACTACTTCCGGAACGATTTCTCCTGTCTTAATTTGTGCATTCCACTTGGTTACAGGGGCGTAAATGTCCACAAGATCATAGTATTGGTGGGAAATTTTATGCTGGCGGTTGAGCCCAGCCTGTCCTGTGATTGCAATTAATGGACAGTGATCCATGTTCGCATTCGCCACCCCTGTCAATAGATTAGTGGCGCCAGGGCCTAGTGTGGCCAAACAGACGCCGGGTTTGCCGGTAAGTCTTCCATACGTGCCAGCCATAAAAGCAGCGCTCGTTTCATGACGGGTGGTGATAAATTCGATGGAAGAGTCCAGTAACGCATCCATCAAGTCGATATTCTCTTCACCAGGAACACCGAAGATGTATTCAACACCTTCATTTTCTAAACATTTAACCAATAATTGTGCCACATTCATTTCTTTGCCTCCTTGTCAGTGTTATTTTGTCTCAATAGAGGCGAAGTTATGAAAACAGCAGGTAAAATCTATTACAAATTCTGGTGTACCAGGTCATACAAATTATTCCATTCAACCATATGAAAAAGCCCTGAGTCTGGGACTCGGGCTTTACTTTATGCGGTCGTCTCTTTCTTCGTCCGGGATGAGGGGGCAGGTAGGGCAGCATTTGGATTTATCCGCGTCGTGGAGCATATATTTCATACAGCAATGCTGGCGCACGTACGTTTCTTTTCCGTTTTCAGCCTGATAGAAGCGGAATTTGAAATGAAGCGGGTTATGTCGGTTCTTTTCGAACAGCTCTTGTGAGGTGAACCAATGAAAAACGGTATCGCGCCATTCATGATCTTCCTTCTCTTTCGTTAACATCCATTTACGCTGATGCAAATTGTGAGAAACAATGGAGCGCATATGAGTGATTTTACAGTTCGAAGCTTTGGCGGCTGATTGGAATAAGGGATGCAAATGTTCGGAGATAAAAGTATGAATGAATTCTTTTATTTTCTCTTCAGGTAAGTCCGTGATTTTATGAACGGCGTCTTCTTCAATCATGTAATTCATTGCATTTTTTTCTTTCATTTCAATGCCGATGTTTTCGGGATTCGCATCAATGATCAGTCCGTGCTTGATGATTGTTTCAAACAGACCCATGGTTAAGACAGAGTACATTTTACCGAACAATAATCCTGTGATGGCAAGGTTCGGGGCATTCAACTGTTGTTTTTGAGTCTCCAACAAATCAATCATTGCCTGTTTATCTTTTATGAGATCATCGACTTTAAAATGAATGCGGTTCTGATATTCAGCCCCGATATACATCCGATGATCGTTCTGAATTTGTTCGAAAACACGTGTCATACCGATGTCTCCCAACATTTTGATAGTTTGTATTGCTGATAACTATTATCAATTATAAAATAAATAATAACTTCGAACAACTGAACGAGCATATTGGACAGGACCTTAGGAGTAAGCTTAGCCTATGAGTGAATAGCCGGCTGATTGCAATTCGTTGATTTAGGGAATAGGCAGCTTTACAATACATAAGTACTATTATTTTCCTCTACAGAGGTGACCCATATGGAAGCATTGAAACTGATACAAAAACATTTCCCCCATCTCGAACAAAATTACACCGCTAACGTAAAAAAAGCGAACAAAAGTGTCTTGCATCAATTGATTCAGGCTATTTTACGCGAACGTGTTTTTCCTTATGAGTGGAAATATAATCAAACCAAACTTATCATCGCTGTAAATGAATATGAACTGCATGTACCGGTTTCTAAAGTATACATATTACAGCATATTGATATACGAGGAGATATTATCCTCCAGACTCGTCACGGAAAAAGGACGATCATTGAGACTGTAGAGGACTGTCTACGTTTACTTTTCCCGGGAAATAACCGGCCCGATTTTTATGAAGAAGTACGCAATAGTGCAGAAAATTATGCCCTTGCTCTCACAGTTGCAGAACAGCGGAGGCGTCAGATTTATAAGGACGGAGAAAGTACTCTGTCTTTCGCACGTAAGCAAAAAAGTCCACTCACTTTTTTTGAACAGTGGGTCATTCAGGGCCACACCATTCATCCTTGTTCGCGAACAAGGATGGGGCTGAGTCCCGAGGATATAGCTACCTATGCTCCTGAATGGGCAGCTCGTCCGGAAGTCATTCCTTTAATGGTGCATCAAGATCGTGTACATAGGACCTCAAGGTCGGGAGAAACGTTTAAATCGGTTCTATTTCAAGATTACCCTAAGCTTAAAACAGCTTTTCAGGATCATTGCAGATCCTATGGTCTGGATCCTGAGGATTACGAAATTCTCCCTGTGCATCCTTGGCAATATCAGCATACGATCACCAGTCATTATAAAAAATCCCTGCAAAAAAAAGACATTCTCCCGATGAAAGACTATAGAATTTCGACGGCGGCGCTCATTTCGTTTCGTACCCTGGCGCCCTTAAATGATCGAAAAAAACATCATATTAAGACGGCGGTGAACGTTCAGATGACCAGTGCCATCCGTACCGTTTCAGCCGCGTCGACGAAAAATGGGCCTCTGTTATCACGTCTATTTCAAAGAATCTTTCAAGATGACACGCCCCTCGCGCGCAAGCTTTCTATAATGGGGGAGGTAAGTGGACTTCATTATCAGCCTGATCAATCGAAGGACCGTCATTTTTTACAAAAAAATGCGGCTGCTATTCTTCGCGAAAATCCAGAAAAGGACCTGGCCGATGGTGAAATGGCGATCCCGGGAGCTGCTTTGCTAGCCAGTTCTCCATTTTCTGAAGAGTTGATCGTAGAAGACCTGGCTCAGCAATATTCTTCTCCTGAAGCGTTTATTGCTGCTTATTCAGGAACGGTTCTGCCAGGTGTGCTTACATTGATGACCAAATATGGGATTAGTATGGAGGCACACTTACAAAATTGTGTGGTCATTTTTAAAGAAGGAAAACCGAAACGAGCGGTACTTCGTGACTATGGCGGTATTCGGATAATGAATGACCGCTTAGATCATTTCTTTGAGAACCAACCGATTGACCCAAGTACCAATCTTCTAACAACAGACCGTTCTGAGCTCTTGGATATATTTTCACATGCGCTTCTTCATAATCACTTGGGGGAGATCATTGTAGCCCTGGCAAGAAACACCGCTGCCGATGAAAAAAGGATGTGGGCAGAAGTACGGAAAACGATTGAACAAACGTACAGGGAGTTGAAACGGGATCAGGCGGTCTTAAAAGAAGCTTTATTCGACATGGATGAACTATTTCAAAGGCCGGCATGGATGAAGGCGTTGGTGAAAATGCGTCTGTCCAATCAATTTACGGATAACCTTTATATTGACATCCCGAGTCCGTTTCAGAAGAAGAAAGAGGTGAGCAGGGATGATTCTGCCATTGACCGATCATCTTAGGGGCTTGAATAAAGGCCTTTGGATGGAAGAAGAAAAGTGTGTGCAATTCCTAAAGGACCGTTTTCCCTCCCGTGTCTCTTGTTACTTTAGGAACTGTGAAAGAGCGAGAAAATCAATCCTCGCTAAATTGTCCAATTCTATTTTCAGGGAAAACCTTGAAGAGATTCAGACGAAAGCGATAGCGGTTGTAAAAAAAGAGGGGAACCTTTATGTCGACGGCTGTTTAAGTGAAGAAAAGCGAATACCAAAGGATGATTTAGTAGAAGGAAGGACTTACCAACTTATTCATCAGGGAGATAACCAAGTATTCTTTCCTATTAAGCGTATGTCCGCCTTTCAATTTGTTGAAGTCGGGGTGCCTCTAGTTAAGAGGAAGGGGACTCATGTGCGTTCAGTCGAGTCAGCTTCAGACCTTGTTCACCTTCTGTTTCAGGGAGAGAGTTACAAAAACGTTGATCGTTTCGTCCAAGAATTGAATAATGGGAGCGCCAATCTAGCCTTAGCTTATACGTTTCACGAAGAATGGAAAAAGAAGGTCAAGGAAGAAGCCGATCGTCTTGAGGTCTACAATTCTTTGGATTACGTATTAGAAAAGGGGAATGCTGCCCGTTTGTTCTATGAACAGCTCGTCGTCGAAGGTCACCACCTTCATCCCGGAGCAAAAACGAAGCTTGGGCTTACTTATAAAGATGCATGGAAATACTCACCAGAGTATCATCAATCCTTTCCCATACGTTTGGTTGCCGTGAGAAAAGAACACATCCTTGCAAACGGAACTTCTTTTGCCTCCACCTTTCCTGAACTAAACGAGAAGGCGAAAGCTGAACTAAGAAACCTTGGGTGCTTGGAAAAACAATTTTTGATTCTTCCTGTCCACCCATGGCAATATGACCATGTGGTTCCGACGATTTATGATCAAGAAATAGAGAATGGTGATATTGTGCTATTACCTAAAACACAACTGGAGGCTGAAGCAACTTCTTCGTTCAGGACGGTAGCACCAACAGGTGGGCATTCGGTAGTGAAACTGGCGGTTAACAGTCAAATGACTTCAACAGTCCGATCAATTTCCACTCAGACGGCGTTGAACTCCACGGTTTTTTCAGAAATGATACAACAAATCAAAGCCAATGAACCTCAATTAGAATCATTCGTTCCCTTAAATGAAAAGGGAGGTGCCGCTTTTCATTCGGAGGATGTGTTGAAGAGTCGGAATTTAACGATGTTGATTCGTGAATCCATAGAAGATCATTTGGAAGAAGGGGAAGTTGCCGTTGCCGGCATGAGTCTTTATGCTGAATCCCCGATCAGTGAGCGTTCAGTTTTGCATGAACTTGTTCAGAAGCATCAGATCATTTCAAATCAAACCGAAGAACAGGCGGTGAGGGAATTTTTTACTTCTTATGTAAATCGAGTGCTCCCTGGTTATTTAACGATGATGGTTAAATATGGTGTCGCGCTAGAAGGTCATTTGCAAAACAGTATTCCTGTGTTTAAGAATGGACGGTTGAGCCGTTTCTTTTTCCGGGATTGGGGCGGGGCTCGTGTCTTTCCAGAGCGGCTTAGAAAACAAGGGATTTCTCCTAAGTTTGCAGCTGATTCAGTGAGTGTCACGAATGACCATTCAACCATGCACAACAAGTTGTATTACACAGTTTTTCAAAACCATCTCGGGGAAATCATCAGGCAGCTGGTCCAGTATGCCGATATACCTGAGCAAACATTTTGGGCAGAAGTAAAGCACGTGTGTGAACGTGTACTCGATACATTGGCTGAGAGGAATGATCTTGTTGAACAAGTGGAAGAAGATCGGAAATATCTCTTTCAGGCAACGGTTATGCATAAATCCTTAACAAAAATGCGGCTAACGAATAGTCCAGGAGACGGATATAACGCCGTGCCTAATCCGCTGGTGTAAAAGAAGGTCGGAGGGGTACTTAAATGAAAATGGAACACTTTATAGAACAAAAAAAGCAACAGAGTAAGAAGCCGCTTTGCGCCTATCTTTATGATCTTAAGAAATTGAAAACCCATGCCTGTGAATTGAAGAACAGCCTGCCAGAATTTTGTCGACTGTTTTATGCAGTGAAGGCAAACCCGGATGAACGGTTCCTTTCTACACTAGCTCCCATTCTTGACGGATTTGAAGTGGCTTCAGGTGGGGAAATGGAAAAAGCAGCACGCTTTAAACGGCCTTTGTTGTTTGGGGCACCGGCAAAAAAAGACTGGGAATTGGTAAAAGCGATGGACTTAGGGGTAGAGGCTTTGAATGTGGAGAGCTTCCATGATTTAAATCGTATCGGATATCTATCTAATCAAAGAGGGACGCCGACCCCAGTCCTGATCCGAGTAAACTTGAACCGGGATGTACCGGAAAGCCACCACATGATGTCAGGGGTCCCGACCCAGTTCGGTGTCGATGAGCGTGAGGTCCCATCCTTGTTACGGAAGGCTAAAAGCATGAATCATATTTCTATCAAAGGATTTCACTTTCACGCAATGTCTAACAATTTAAGTGCCCAAGCCCATCTGCGATTTGTGGAGAGTTGTCTGGGAAAATCCAAAACCTGGCGGGATCAATTTGATCTTCCCCTTTCTATGGTTGATGTTGGAGGTGGGATTGGGATAAATTACTGGAATCCGGAAGACCCTTTTGATTGGGTTACATTAGCTGCTGGCCTTCATAGACTGGAAGATCAAATGGATGGGCTGACCCTTGTCCTTGAACTGGGTCGATTCTTAACGGCAGCGTGTGGAAGTTATGTGACTGAAGTACTCGATGTGAAGAAGAACCATGACCAGTCCTTTGCCCTCCTCCGTGGGGGTTCCCATCACCTTAGACTACCGGCCGCCTGGAAAATGAACCATCCTTTTCGAATCCACGCCATAGAAGAATGGCCATATCCGTTTGAGCGCCCGGAGGTGTATCACGAAAAGGTCACCATTACAGGAGAATTGTGCACCCCTAATGATGTACTCGTTAAGTCCGTGTACGTCCCGCGTTTGCGGGCCGGGGACGTCGTCATTTTTGAATATGCTGGCGCCTATGCTTGGACAATCTCCCATCATGAATTCTTAAGTCATCCAGAGCCGGAATTTGTTTACCTCCATGAAGCCTGATCTCTCCTGAGATCGGGTTTTTGTTTTGCTTTCTCTTTCCAAGATGAATAAAACGTCGTACAATCAAGGTTGTTTAGGATAATGATATTGTTTATTATTCCAATGGACCCTGATTGAAGATTTTTTCAGGGGAAAAGTGTTTTCCTGATGACCAAAGGAACGAAACAGGGTGAAGGTAAAGGGGAAAGAAATAGATGAGACAACAAGAGGAAAAGATGATCAATCCAGCAGCTGGCGCTATTGTTATGGCGATCGGTATCTTTCTTTACGGAGCAGGGGACCAATTTTTCCCCCATGGAGAATGGTTGGCGTTTGGGTATTTGCTGCTTTCCATCATTATTTACGCTATGATTCTAAGACAAAGTTTTCAAAAGGGGTTTTGGAAACCTTTCTTAAATAATCCCGTAAATTCATTTGTTACCGGTTCATGGATTGCAGGATTATCTATATTAAGTCAAGTTCTTTTGAAATATTTACCAGCTCTAGATAAGGTGGTTGTCAGTATAGCAGTCATTAATTCTTTGTGTTGGTGCTTTTTTCTGTTTTTATGTGCTTATAATTTCAAAGAGCTGTGGCAGCGTCCGATGTTCAATAATACCCATGGAGTTATCCTCCTGTCTACTGTTGCTACCCAGTCGCTCGTCATTTTGTGGGGGAAGTTGATCTCAACTCCCTCCCTTTTTCTTATTTATAGTGCGATCTTTCTAGGTCTCCTTCTGTATGTGAGCGGTCTGCTTCTGATACTGATCCGCTATTTGAAAAAAAGCTGGACGTTGGTAGAGGATTGGACAAATACAAACTGTATTATCCATGGAGCCTTATCGATTACAGGTTTAGCAATTGTGACTACAGGGGTATTCACGGAATCATTTGTTTTATTTTTTTGGCTTCTAGTTGCGGCATTAATTGTGATTGTAGAAGGATTTGAGGTGGTACGAGCATTTTCACGTGTGAGTGCATACGGGTGGAAAGATGGCCTCTTCACGTACCATGTGAGCCAGTGGTCTCGTAATTTTACGTTTGGTATGTTCTATGCATTTACAATGATCATGCTCGAGTCCCCTGTTTACCGAACAAGCTTTGCCGAGGAGCAGGAAGTTGTACAAATGATATGGGGGTGGGTTGTATTGACCGCCTTGGTATGGGAGTTGGTTTTATGGATTCATAGAGCGTATATGGATCAACGTAGAATTCCTTCTTCTTAAGATCTGTGCATCCTTGCAGTCTTTGAGTTAAAGACGTGTTAAGATAAAGGGAGAATGGTGTCGGATGAAGAGAGGAGAGGGGAGAAGATGACGAAAAAGAATAAGAGAAAGAAGAAAACGCATGGGGGGGCGTTTCTTCTTCCTGTTTTCCTTCTGATCCTTGTCTATGTATCTATGAAAAGTCAACTGGGAGATGGAATGATGAGCAGCCTGACTGAGGGGGATGAAGGCCCTGACTTATCTCCTCAAGTGCTGCAATATGAAGACGAGGTTGCAATGTATGCCGAACAAGAGGGGATTGGCGAATATACGGATATCTTGCTGGCCTTGATGATGCAAGAATCTGGGGGCAGGGGAAAAGATCCGATGCAGGCTTCGGAATCTTTATGTGGTTCAGTGGGCTGTATTGATGACCCCGAACACTCTATTAAACAAGGAGTTGCTTATTTTGCGGGGACATTGGAACAGGCGGATGGAGATGTTAAACTTGCGCTCCAATCGTATAATTTCGGACCTGGATTCATTGAATATGTAAGGAATCATGGAGGCACCTATACGCAAGAACTGGCCATCGAATTTTCCTCAAAGAAATATGATGAATTAAAGCATACGGGGAAATATAATTGCATTCGCCAGGAAGCGGAACAATACGAGGCGTGTTATGGGGACATTGTGCGCCCATAAGGGGGCAAGGAAACACGGTAGATTGCAAACCGTTAGGTCTGGCCTAATGACCTAGTATCACTTGACTGACCTTGAAAGGAAACTTTAAGGGGACAATAGCATGTCAAGAAAGCCGTAAGTTGGCTAAGCACTAAGCCACGACTGAACGGCAAGATATGACGCATGAATAAGGATGAAAGCTAAACTGCTTGAACGATAGCACTAGGGAGGCCACCGTAACTAGTTTCGGAAGGTGCTTATATACGAAACTCGACAGGAATCATAGAGGTATTGTATGTCATCTCTATGAATAGGTCGTCCTGTCGCCCACTTCTATATGGAAGAAACGTGTGAAACTCGCATCCGATATCATGCAGGCAAGTTCCTTGCTTACTAAATGGGGATTGCCTAAGTCAGAATGCCACTAACAATGGCTATTAAGGAGAACTTCAAGACCTCGCGGTCAAGAAGTATGGCTTATGAATATCTGATAAGGCAACGGAGCTCTCGTAGTAGTCAGAGCTAGGGAAAACCTAGTACAAGGCGAAGGAGAGCAGTCTGTCAGCTTACTACTAAATTGGGGAGGTGCGAAAGGCACTATGCAATGTCCAAAAGTAGTATTAAGCAATCTGCAAAGAAAGAGTCTTGACCATGCGTATAAATATAAAAGACTCTATCGTCAATTATACAATCCAGATTTCTTTTTACTTGCTTATGACAATTTAAGTAAAAATGATGGTGCTCTAACCCTTGGGGTAGACCAACGGTCTATTGATGGTTTTTCCATGGATCAGATTGACAAATTGATTAAGGTTTTAAGAAACAA
>NZ_FNWW01000011.1:0-100842 GCF_900108515.1 Halobacillus karajensis
ACCTCAAACTTTATATTGATGTGGTGGTGAAGGCGAAGAGGTCACACCTGTTCCCATGCCGAACACAGCAGTTAAGCTCTTCAGCGCCGATGGTAGTCGGGTTTACCCCCGTGAGAGTAGGACGCCGCCATGTCATTCAACAACCCTTCAGGAAAGAATCCTGAAGGGTTGTTTTTTTATTATTTAAGAATACCTAAATTCATGGACAAGTCACTTGCCCTTTTCTCTATTGTAGGGAGGAGAGCCTTCTGGTAAAGTATAGGAATATTGAAAAATTAGGAAGATACATAAGGGAGACAGCTAACCATGAAATTATATGCCTCACTTCTAACATTAAGTCTTATTTGGGGACTATCTTTTGTTTTTATAGAAACCTTGATTGGAACAGCAGGAGTATGGGGGACTGTTTTTTTTAGGTGTTTCGCTGGTGTTTTGATTTTATTACCCTTAGTTATTTATAAGTGGATGAATCATCAACTTCCTTCCTCTATCCCCTGGAAGGTATTATTAGTTGTAGGGGTGTTCAATGCAGGGGTTCCCTGGGGAATGATTGCCCTTAGTCAGACAGTTGTAACAAGTAATATGGCCGCTGTCCTTAATGCATTGACACCCATCATGACGGGGTTAATTGGTTTTCTTGTTTTTTCTGTAAGGTTAAATCTACAGCAATGGGGTGGAATAGTACTGGGGTTTGGCGGGATTATTATTTTAACAGGCTTTGATTTTAAAACCATTTTATCAGAGAATTTTATAGGGATTGGTACAATGATCCTGGCTACATCTTGTTATGGATTTGTCTCTCATTTTACGAGAAAGCATTTGCGGGGATTTGATGTCATTCTACTCACTACAGTGGCCTTACTTGTTGGAGCAGGGGTTGGACTCTTTGGAGTTGTCCTTACACAGCCGACAATGTTCAATTCTGTTCCTGTGGATATGCCATTCATACTAAGCGTAGTAGGTTTAGGGTGTGTTGGCTCAGGGATTGCTCATCTACTTTTCTATTATATGATTGACAAAGGTGGCGCAGAATTTGCAAGTATGGTCACCTATCTGGTCCCTGTGTCGGCTCTTTTCTGGGGGCATTTCCTTCTTGGGGAAGCTGTGACAAGTCATCTTATCATTGGTTTAGCTGTTATTTTTACTGGCGTGTTTTTATCCACAAGAAAAAGAAGACCTAAGCCTGCCCCTTCTGTTGATGAAAGGGTTTGTTAAGTGTAGTTTTCATGAGTGTGATAGAATACGAATATAGATTAAAGATCAGTTGAGGAGATATGTCTATGAGCCGTTGGGATTCTACACCGGTTATCCGCTTCTTTGGCGGCCGAAAACTTTTGTATTTATTGGGGGTTGTGTTACTGGTAGGATTAAATATTCTCGTCTTTTCAAGTGTCGGGTTTATCTTTAATCCACTGTTAATTTTTATTAAAACGATTGCTTTGCCTCTTATTCTTTCCGTGGTGGTCTATTATTTATTGCGTCCGATTATTAATCTGTTAGAAGCATGGCGCATTAAAAGAATTTGGGGCATACTTATAACCCTTCTTGCTTTGGTAGGGATTATTACGCTGCTTGTTGTGCTTATTATTCCTTTTTTGGAAAAGCAATTGATTAGTTTGTCGGAAGAACTTCCTCGTTATTTACGCGATATGATTAAAGGAACAGATGAATGGTTAAGAAATTCCATTTTTTCTGTATACTATACGAACCTCTTTCAGGATGTAGACGGGATGTTAAATCAAATTCCTGATTATATTTCCTCCTATGCATCCGAAACAGTAGAGGGGATTACGAGCATTATTTCTACAGTGACTAGTGTAGTCGTGGCAATTGTAACACTGCCCTTTATCCTTTTCTATTTATTGAAGGATGGTTACCGTTTGCCCGCTTTCGTCATTCGTCTATTTCCTCCGAAGTTTCGACCAGAAATATCCAGTGTATTTAAGGGGATTGATCATCAGTTATCGGCTTATATCCAGGGGCAGATTATTGTCAGTTTCTGTATTGGTGTAATGATGTACATCGGTTTTTTGATTATAGGACTGGACTACGCATTGCTGCTTGCGGCAATCGCGAGTGTAACGAGTGTGGTTCCATACTTAGGACCTATTATTGCCATTACCCCGGCACTGATTATTTCAATTGTCACCTCCCCGTTTATGGTCGTAAAGCTTGTGATTGTTTGGACTATAGTGCAGCTGCTGGAAGGTAAATTCATTTCGCCTCAGATTATGGGAAAAAGCCTGCATATTCATCCTGTGACGATTATTTTTGTCTTATTGACCGCTGGGCACTTATTCGGCGTTATCGGAATCATTTTAGCCATTCCAGGTTACGCCATCCTTAAGGTGATTGTTTCGCATATGTATTTCTGGTTCCAGAGACGATACAATAGATTTGTTGAGGAAGAAGACCAGTACAAGATGGAATAAAAAGAGGAGGTGGGGGGACCCACTTCCTCTTTTTATTAGACATTTACTTTTTCAATTGGATATCTTTCAATCTCTGTCGTTGTTCTTCTGGCCACCAGGCTCCACAGTCGCTGGAGACCACACAAGCAGCACAAGCCTTAAGGTCAAAAACACGCATACCTCGAATCGGTGGGGAGTAGAGATGGAGGGTTACAAGAGGTGGATCTCCTTCCCGTCCCATTTTGTGTATGCCATGTTTCGGAGCAAAAAAGAGGCTTCCATTTTCCTTATATTCGGTGAATAAGGGAAGGGGGATGGATTCTCCTTGTGCCTGGTAGACCGTTTGCTTTGTCGTTCCATTCATAACCTGAATCCAACCGGAGGATTGTCCATGGTCATGGGGAGAGCATTCAATTTCCGCCCAATTCATGACAATCATCTCTACCTTGTCATCTGCATAAATCATTTGTCTGTAATACGGTTTACCCTCAGGGGTCTTTAAATATGACTGAAGTTCTTCTATAGAAATATTTAACCTTAATAAGGTGTGTTTTAATCCTTCTGGTGAATAGTCTTCAAGTCTTTGAAATGCTTTCTGGACCCGTGTTTCCAATGACATGAGGAAGCCTCCTAATATGTTTTATACAAAAATATTCTCTGAACCTTAAAGAAATGACTGGATGACATAGTTTGAACGTATGTGTTAGAAGTTTTGTTCAATATAGGTGGGAAAACATAGGTGTGGGGGGAATTCCATTTTATCGTAACAAAGGAGCAGGGGATTTCTATATTTTCGACGAATGTTCTTTAGATTAGACAAAGGTTTCTAATGAGCAGAAAAAAACACCCAGGAAATCCTGGGCATTATTAAACGATCCAATAAGTGAGCACGGAGAGCAGCACCGATGTAACAATTAACAAGAGCATTGGTTTTAAAGCCCGTTGTCTAATATCGCGCAAGCTCACACTCAATCCAAGTCCCACCATGGCCATTGTTAAAATAAACGAGGTGAGTGTTGACACTCCTTCCATGACCCTTTCTGGAATAGTAATGAATGTTCCATCAACAAAACTGCCAAACAAGCTCATGATTACAAACCCGACTAGGAACCACGGAAATGGAATCGACGCTCCCCTTTTTTCGGCTCCTTTCCTTTTCATGAGCCAAATGAGAAGAAGGCTGAATGGGACGAGTAAAAAGACACGGCTGAGTTTAGCGAGGAAGGCCATCCCGAGACCCGCGTCACCTGCAGGTTCTCCTGCAAGTGCAACATTAGCTACTTCATGCAAACTGATACCTGCCCACATGCCATATATTTCTGCGTCCATGGGCAGAAAAGGACGTATAACGGTATAGCCGATCGCAAACAAGGTTCCGATAACGGATATGATCCCCGCGCTAATCGCCGTATCTTTTTCTTTCGCTTTTAAAATTGGTGTAACGGCAGCAATGGCGGAGGCTCCACAAATGCCTGTGCCAATACCAAGCAATGTCATCATGGAACGATCAGCATCAAAGATTTTAGCTAAAAAGATCATAAGACCGATGGTAAAAACGATGACGGCTGTTCCTTTTAATAAAAGGGGCAATCCCTCGTTAAGAATGAGATTAATATTTAACTTTAAGCCGAACAATATAATGGCAAGACGCAATAACTGTTTCGCCGAAAATCGGATGCCTGTACGGATGCTCTCCGGATATCCGAAGAAATGACGATACATAACAGCAAGCAGAATCGCGACGGCAAGTGGTCCGATCTGGCTCATTAATGGAAGCATGGCCAGGAGAAACCCTATGCCTGCAATGACTGCGGTAAAACAGATCCCTTTCAAGAGAGACGAATAAGATTTGTATTTCATAGGTGATGTCCCCCTTTTTTATCACTTCTCTAATATTACGCTTCTGGTAGCGATTCGTAAAATAAAACTTTATAATGTTAATAATAGAAAAAATTAATGATTGGACGGTTTAGTATGGATATGGAAGCATTAAAAACTTATATTACTGCTATTGATGAGAAAAGTTTTACAAAAGCATCGGAGGTTTTAAATTTATCTCAGCCTACTGTCAGTGCTCACATAAAGAATTTAGAACGGTTTTTTCAAACGACGTTGATTGACCGATCACCTAAACATTTCCAAGTAACGCCAACAGGAGAGTTTGTTTATCGAAGAGCAAGGCAGGTGCTTGGGTTATTGGAAAAGGCTCACCAAGAAGTGAAGCAGTATCACGAAGAGGTGGGGGGAAGTATTTATATTGGTGCCAGTTACACGGTTGGAGAGTATATCATTCCCTCTCTTTTAAAGAAGTTTGATGAAAAGTACCCCGCTATTGATTTACAGGTGAGAATCGCTAATTCAGAAAGAATCAATCGTGAGGTACAACAACATGAGTTGGACTTAGGGCTTGTCGAAGGGAAAGTGACAGAACAGGGACTCCGTTCGTTTCCGTTTATGGAAGATGAAATGGTTATTATCGTGCCGAGGGAGCATCCATTGAGACATGGGGATGGAATTACTTTCGATCGTTTGCAGGATCACACATGGATTACCAGAGAGGGTGGATCAGGGACAAGAGCAATGCTTGACTCTATGCTTGTATCATCCAATATTCGCCCTCGCAAGATGATCACAATTGGTAGCAATCATGGAGTCGTTCAAGGAGTAAAAGAAGGACTTGGGATTTCATTTATTTCTAAAACGGTTGTCGAACATACAGATGCGGAAGATTTAATTATGCAGCTCCCTTATATTCGTGCGACTGCGCGTTATTTTTCAATTGTTACACCTATCAACGAAGAAGAAATCACGGAGAATGTCCGGGTATTCATCGAGCATGTGAGGGGTCTATACAAATTGTCACAAAATCATTGAACTCATGTAGAGTTAGCTCTGTTATGATGGAAGGGAGAGACAGGTTTGGTTTGGAAGATGGAATACTTACAAAAAAAGCTTCGAGGAAGACTAATAAAAAAAGGTGTTAAATTTTAAAATCGTGCATAAATCATTGGACCTCTGGGTATCGTCCTTTATAAAAAGTTGAAACGTTTTTGCCCCTTTGGTCGTAATGAAGGGGAATGTGTTTCTGTGCCAAATCTTATTTCAAATACTGAGGTGAAAAAATGAAGAGACTAGACCAGGTTGTCGATTATTTGAAGACGCTGGGAGTTAAGGTCGAAAAGGTTTACCGAACACCGAAGGAAGAGACGAGATAAGCAGAGTTGAATAACATCATTTGAGGTATGCTCCTACGTTAAAGAAGCATACCTTTTTGCTTGTTTTGGAGAAAGGATAGAATTCCATGGTTACGCAGCAGTGATCGCTTTTTTGAAGGCGGGGTGCCTTGATTGGACATACGCCCATAAGACTCCTCCGGTTACTGGAATAAGTAACAAAAGGAAAACAGTAGAAGCTCCATAATTAGATGCTGTTACTCCAAACATCGGGCCAGTAAGGGCAACGGACGTTTGATTACATAGCATTCGTAAACTTGATATCCGCCCGTGAAAGCGGCGTTCTGTCGCCATCTGCTGGACAGATTGCAAAAGGGCACGGATAAACGAAGTTCCAATACCGATTAACAAAAATCCAAAAAAGGCGAAAGGGACGAACGAAGTGAAGGAGACAATCGCGAGACCTGCTGCAGTTAATAGAAGTGAGGTAATCCCGATGCGGTGCTGGCATTTAGCCCACCACCATGTTCCGAGTAATCCAGCAATAATCCCGCCTATGGAAAAGGTGCTGTCGAGCAATCCATATATAATGGAAGGTTGCTTTAAATGGGCACTTGTATAGACGCTTAAAAAACCGAGCGTTGTATGGAAGGTCAGCTGTCCAAGCATAAGCATTACAAAAAGCCCATAAAGCATACGGTTATGATGAACATACCTAAACCCTTCTTTCATTTCATGCCAGAAGGAAGATATTTCCTCTTTTTCCTCCCTTGGAACGGGAATGTAATGGAGGAGATGAATCGTAAGGACGGCGCCCAAGTACAAGAGTATAACGACAAAGAGGGAGAGTTCTATGGCCATAAATCCTGCTAGTATCCCGCCAAGGGCGGCTCCTGAGAGACTTCCGGCAACCGTTGAGGATCCAGACCATGAAAAGATGCGTGGCAGCGATTCTTGAGGGAAAACCTCAGCAACCAGGGCCTGTAGGGAAGGGCGGAATAAGGATCCGGCTGTTTGTAGAGCCATGTGGGCTGCAATCATTCCCCAAGGGTGCACCCAACCAAGTAAGAATGCCCCCGTTAATATACTTAAACAGATAACACTTCCTATACCGGCTA
Organism: Halobacillus karajensis; assembly: GCF_900108515.1. GTDB lineage: Bacteria > Bacillota > Bacilli > Bacillales > Halobacillaceae > Halobacillus > Halobacillus karajensis. Next base: position 6,703 of record NZ_FNWW01000011.1, read on the forward strand.
TACCAGCCAGACGTTTTCGATTGCTTCGGTCTACCAGAACTCCGAATATTAAATTAGAAAATAGACCCGGGATAAATCCGAAGCTGACGAACAACCCAGTATATAAAGGGTCATGCGTCCATTGATAGAGGAACCATGTAATAAGGACGAAATACATCGCTCTCCCACATTCATATAAGAAATATCCACTCATCAACTTCCTAATGTTTGCCCGGTTCATGTTATCCCTCCTCTTGTTATGTTTATCGTACTCCTTTTTTAGGGGGGTGGATAATATGGCATTATAATTAAAAGTGATAAAAAATGGTTATAGGGGGATTCTATGAAAATAGAAGATTATCAACTGCTGCTTGATTTAAATAAGTGTGGGACGATACGTAAGACCGCTGTACATGTCCTCATTTCACAACCTGCCCTGACCCAGCGGTTAAAGTTTATGGAGGAGCATTTGGGAGGTCAGATCTTTCTGCGTACATCGAAACGATTAATTCCGACGTCCTTCGGAGAGATCGTCCTTGCCCATGCGGAAGAGGTTCTAAAGAAAGAGAGTGAATTAGGAGACAAATTAGCAAAAGTAGAAGGGAAGATTACAGGCACATTGTCGATAGGAGCGTCTTCTTTATACAGCCAGCATTTCCTGCCAGGTTTGTTGCAATCTTTTACTAAGGAATATCCAGATGTAACCATCGATCTTGTAACAGGGGTGAGTGAAGAAGTTCGGCAATCAGCTGCTTTCTATCATATTTCAATCGTCAGAGGGGAGCCGATTAAAGGATATGAATCCCTTCACCTCCTAAGTGACCCTCTTTTTCTTTTTGATTCCATTCCATTTGGGGAAAAAGAGCGACCACTCATAGAGTTTAAAAGTGACACAGGCTTTCAAAAGCTGATGGAACAATGGATGTTGCGTGATTCATCCATCTTGGTCAAACGTTCAATCAAAGTGGATCATTTTGAAACGGCAAAGCAGATGATGAAGCGAGGTTTAGGAATGACGGTTTTACCAGGCAGCATCATCTCTGAAGAAAAAAACCATTTTGCTTGGATGCCTCTCGAGACTGAAGGGAGAGCGATTGTCCGTGAAACGTGGGCTTGTGTGAAATCAGAAGTGAAGGCATTGCCACAGGTCGAGGCATTCCTGGGTCATATAAAAAATGAGGTGGGGGTATAAATTCACTGTACTGTTAGGTCAGTATTCGTCTATCGTGGGAGGGGGTTCTTGCTTGCAAGATGCCAAGGATTCATTTTATTATTATAGTAATTCATTCCAACCCTGAAGGGAATGTTCCAACGTGACGGAAGAGCTCATGTTTGCTAGGCTAGAAGAAATTCAACAAAATGAATTTATAAAAGCGGCTATCGACCATGTCGGTGCAGGCGTGGTGATTACGGATCCGGAGCAGGATGATAACCCGTTAATTTACTGCAATCAAGGCTTTGAAGAGTTGACTGGGTACAAGGCGGAGGAGGTTCTTGGTCGTAACTGTCGTCTTTTGCAAGGAGAGGAAACCGATCCAAAGCATGTAGATCATGTTCGTGAGGGGCTTGCCAACCGTAAGCCAGTGAAAGTGGAAATGAAAAACTATCGCAAAGATGGGACAGTTTTTTGGAATGAACTACATATTTTTCCGGTTTATATTGCTCAAATGGACCAGACTTACTTTGTAGGAGTCCAAAAGGATGTATCGCAGCGCCGTGAGCAGGAAGAACTGCTTGGCCATTATTTATCAGAGGTCAAACGGCTATCTACACCAATTGTTCCTGTCCAGCATAATATCTCTGTTCTCCCTCTTGTCGGGACGATTGATGATGAAAGGCTCCAGCAGATGCTTGAAGCGGTCAGCTATCATGTCAAAGAGAAGAAAGAAGAGTATTTAATTCTGGATATGTCCGCTGTTCATTCATACAATGAAGAGGTCCATATGGGCGTTTACCAAATGAACCAATTGTTAGATCTTATGGGAACGAAGCTGGTTATTACAGGAATTAAACCGACTTTTGCTATTCAAAGTGCTCCTTATGCGGATTTTAGTGAATTGTCGTTGCAGACGTACGCTACCGTAAAGCAGGCACTTCAGGTTTTACGTACATAAAATGATAAAAGAAACGATATAACTTGATTAGTTATATCGTTTTTTAGTCTTCTTCAATCCTCAATTTCATCGGGGCACTGTTCTTTATTTATGGTGTTTCCGAAAAAAATAGTCATCTAAAAAATGATAAAGCTGATAATTGTTCAGTTGGCACTAGATACGAGTTGGAGCAATTAATGATGCTCTTCGACATTTCCCGGGAAATGTCGCAAGGAAATTCCCTTTTATAAATCTAAAAGAGTTCTTTCCATACGATACCGTCATTTGTTTATACATCATTTTTTTTAGGGCATAACGTATTTGGTAAGGGAATGATAAAACAAGCGTAGCATTGGCTTCATCCCGAGCTGTCAGGTATGATTTGAATATAAAAGGAATCGGGAGTGGTAGACGTGTGGAAAGGCTTGATTAAGACGAATAGGCAAAAAGAGTTTTTCAAAAAAGCAGAGCGTATTGCAGAGGAAGCTTGTAAACATTTAACAAAAACAGACAGGGAAGCGTCTTTTTCCTATGAAACACTCAAGGTCATCAAGGATGTAAAGTACCCATCAATGTCTTTAGCGAAATCAGAAGGTGGAGAGGGACTGTCTTTATATGAATTACTCCTCATGCAGGAGAAAATTGCAGAAGGTGATGGAGCAGCTGCCTTGTCTATCGGGTGGCATATGGGGATTATGATGGAGCTTTCTCAAGAGCAATTATGGGATAAAGCAGCGTATGATCGGCTAGTCAAACAAGTAGTGACAGATCAGAAGGTTGTGAATAGGGCGGCCACAGAACCGGCCACTGGAAGTCCGACACGTGGGGGGGTGCCAGAAACGAAAGCCGTGAAGCAAGGGGATCAGTATAGATTGAATGGGAGGAAATCTTTTACATCAATGGCTGAACACCTAGATTTTTATATTGTTTCCGCTTATGTAGAGGACAAGGATACGGTTGGTTGGTTTTTAATTGACCGTCATCAGGCTGGACTTTCAATCGATAAAACATGGGATACACTCGGAATGCGTGGGACAGCGAGTGATGACCTTGTGATGAATGACGTAAAGGTTAATGAAGGAGACCTTGTTGAACTGAAAAGTGAAGGCAAACCCAACGCGAAAGGGTGGCTGCTTCATATTCCTGCTTGTTATTTGGGGATTGCAGTGGCTGCAAGGAATGATGCGATTGCATTCGCGAAGGATTTTCAGCCGAATAGTCTGAATACGCCCATTGCAGAAGTCGCACATATCCAGGATAAGATTGGTGAGATGGAATGGAAACTCATGCAAGCTCATTCTTTTCTTTATTCAACAGCCAAAAAGTGGGATGAGGAGCCTGAACAGCGTGGTCTGATGGGGTCAGAACTGGCAGCCGTCAAGCTTGCGGTGACAAATACGGCCAATGAAGTGGTTGATCTTGCTATGAGAATTGCGGGAGGACGTGGGCTGTCGAAAAAATACCCGTTTGAAAAATATTATCGCGATGTCCGTGCGGGTCTTCATAACCCTCCGATGGACGATGCAGTCATTGCCATGCTTGCTAAACAAGCCATTTCTAAAGATTAAGGATTAAAAGATGCTCAGAGCTGTCCATTAAGCTCTGAGCATCTTTTGTGTTGAAGAAAGGTATTATATTAATGGTCTGCAAGTAGATCCACGAAAGCTTTCGCATATGGTGGTAAATCAGGCGGGCGGCGAGCAGATACAATGTGAGCGTCTTGAACAACTGCCTCATCAAACCATTTTCCCCCGGCATTTATCATGTCATCTTTGATTCCGGGTGTACTTGTGACTTTACGTCCTTGCAAAATGTCCGCGGAAATAAGCACCCAGCCCGCATGACAAATTTGCCCGATCGGTTTCTGATTTTCATCCATATGACGTACGATTTTAATTACTTTTTCATAACGGCGCAGTTTGTCCGGGGACCATCCACCTGGTACGAGGACACCATCGTAATCGGCAGGATTTATATCCTCAAAGGCAAAATCAGACGTTGCAGGAACGCCGTATTTTCCTGGGTATTCAACACCGGCCTCTTCACCTACAAGGTGAACAGTTGCTCCTTCTTCTTGTAAACGCAGGAGTGGATACCAGAGTTCGAGGTCTTCGAAATCTTTACTGACGAGTTGAATGATCTTCTTTCCTTCTAATCGCATAGTCAACCTCCTTGTCCTTTTCATATCCCCATTCTAGCAGACGATTACTACTGTTTCGAATCTTTGGAAGCGATAATTACCCACCACATCAATAAAGGCTGGAATAGAATACGAATCCAAAGTACGATTTGAGTCGTTTCTTCGCTCCAGGGAGCAGGAATGCCGTAAATAGCTGCGTAAAAATTGGCCGGCCATACAACGAATAGGAATGAAGCCGTTGCAAATCCAGCCGCTCTGCGTGTTTGTGGGAAAACGAGCAGAAGGGAAAGGAGCCATTCTGTGATTCCTGTGACATAAATGATGATTAATTTAAAAGGCACCCAGGAAGGGAGCATCCTGGCGTAACCATGATCATACATGAAATGGGTCGCGCCTGCATAAAATAGGGCCGTTGCAAATACATAAAGGGCGATGTGTCGAAGAACTCGCATAATAGACCATCCTTTCTATTGGTTATTCAAATTTTCAGGTTGATTCATTTATAGTAAATCAAGCGAATACTTAAAGGAGATTGCCTTCCCCTATGGGACATAAAAAAGTCAATCTCTTATGAATAAATGGGGTGGGAATGAACTGAGCTTTTTGCTATCCTATAAAAAGCTTTCAGGTATGAAACTTTTCCTTGTACATCAACGTCTATTAGGGTAACCCGGATAGTTTTGCTTCCTTTATAAAAATTGGGATCATGTCAGGTATCATCGATGAGCAGTGCCGGAAAGTGAAATAAAGAATTCTACTATGCTTATAAGGGGTCGAGAAAATGAAAACAAGTGTCAGTTTATGGATGTTAATCATTGTTTTGTTTACAGCCTTTGCTCTACCATCAAGTATTTCTGCTTCGACAGGGGATCAGGGAATCAATGAAAAATTAGGCCTGCCGATCGTTGTATATGGTGAAGCTCTGTCTGAGTCACAAAAATCGGATGTGATAGAACTGCTGGAAGTCGATCAACATGATCAGGTCGACGAGTTCACAGTGAATGGTCAAGATCTTGCCAATTATATCGGAGGAAATCCGAATTCGAATATGTACTCATCTGTCAAAATCATTCACCAGGATAACGGTGCAGGGTTGAATATTGATATTGTAACACCAGATAACATAACACAGGTAACCAAAGAAATGTATACAAATGCATTGTTGACAGCAGGGGTGGAAAATGCGGATGTTCTCGTAGCATCATCAGTCAAAGTAAGTGGCCATTCCGCTCTTACAGGTATTTATAAGGCTTATGATGCAAAGGGAGTAAAGCTTGACGAAGAACGGATGAAAGTGGCGAGTGACGAGCTTGATATTGCAACAGACATTGCGGAAGAGGAAGGAATGGACCGTGATAAAATCAGTGAGTTACTGACAGAGATTAAGAAGGAAATTGCTGAACAGGATCCTGCGACACGGGAAGAAATAGAACAAATCGTTCAAGATCAACTCCAATCTCTCAATATCGAATTAAGTGAGGAGGATCGTCAGCGTTTGATTGATCTGTTTGAGCAAATGCGCAGTTTGAACATCAATTTTGATCACGTCCGAAACCAATTGGAAGACCTGACAGGAAACATCCAAGACCTGGTCAATGACGAAGGTTTTTGGAATAATTTACGGACTACGATTCGGGATTTTTTCAAATCATTAAGTGACTTCATACGTTCTCTTTTTAATTAAATAAGGCTTCAATTAAATAAAACCACCCCCAATCCTCTATATTTAGAGGATTGGGGGTGGTTTTTTTAGTCAGCTAGTGTCTTTGTATCTTCAATTATTTGATCGAATGGCACTTCTATATTGCCCCTATATTTCTTTTTTACGAGGCCGTCTTTGCCAATTAAATAAAAAGACGTACCGTGGTCGACTTGATCGTTTCCTTCTGTTTTAACCGCTATGGTTTGAAAGCTTTCCTGAGCAAAGGTCTTGATATCTTCCTGACTGTATTCTGTAACGAATGTCCAATTGCTGAAATCGGCACCATACTGTTTACCGAATTCTTTCAAGACATCTGGGTGATCAACGGTAGGATCTACACTAAATGATACGATTTCTGCATCAATGCCTTTTTCTTTCAGCTGTTCCTGCACCTTGACCATATTTCGTGTCATAGGAGGACAGACCGTATTACAGTTGGTAAAGATAAAATTCGCCAACCAGACTTTTCCCTCCATGTCATCGGTGGAAAAATTCCTCCCTGATTGTGTTGTCCCCTCAAAGGATTGGACTTCCCAATCTAATGTATTTTCAAGCTCCTTCGATCCGCAGGCAGCCAATAAAATGACTAGGCTTATGAATCCGATCAGTATAAGAAATCGCTTCATGGTGTTGCTCCTTCCTGACATCTGTGTACAGGTCTAGTTTACGCGTGCATAAAAGGAAGGTCAATTGAACATGGAGTTATTCATTAAATAGACATAAATTTTCCGGCTCAGGGGAAGCTAAGAATCCATGACTATTGGTTAGGGGATGACATCATGCCTTATTACACAGAGAAATCCGGGAAACAGCTATTCTATGAGGATCGTGGGAATGGCGAAGCGATTGTTTTTATCCATCCGCCTGGGATGGGGAGGAAAGTATTTAAAATGCAGCATTCACTAGCGAGGGAATGCCGTCTTATATTCCCAGACCTAAGTGGAAATGGTGATTCAGACTTGATTACACACGCTCCAGATGTATCTATGTATTCTCGGGAGATTCTACAATTACTTGACCATCTCCATCTTGAAAAAGTAGTAATCACTGGGTACTCATGTGGGGGGATGGTTGCTCAGGAGTTTGCTCTCACTTACCCTGAGCGAACCAAAGCAATCGTGCTAGCTGGGGGTTTCCCGAAAGTGGCAACTGGAGGGCTTCGTTTCGAATTCTTAGGAGGAATGTACTGGGTAGACAAAAGTCCGGAAACTTTAGCTAAGTTACTGAGCCATTCACATTTCAAAAGTGCCGAGATTAAACGTGAACTGAATGAGCATATGGCTAAATCTGATCCTGCATCATGGTACACGTATTATAATCGAGCATTATCCTTTGACTGTAGTAAACGGCTGCACCAATTAACGATGCCTTTGCTGCTTATTTATGGAAATAAAGAGTTCTGGATCAATGAACATGCCAAGTATTACCGTGTTTGTCCGAATGCAAAAATGGTAATCATCGATCATGCTTTTCATCAGACACCGGCTACACACTATGATCATTTCAACGAGGCGCTGATTCAGTTTATTCACGAGGCGATATAAAATGAGGCGGGGGTTAAACCTCCGCCTGCGTTTTCTTTAATATCCTAGTGTGGTTGGTGTAGAGTGAAAGTGTGATCCAGTTCTTTTGAAAAGGTCATTTTTTTTACGGTAATGGTAAGTTCTTCTGCATTACTAAAGGAATGGGTTTGAAAGTTAATAAGACCAGACTCGTCATGACCCCAAATCTCTCCATCTATGGATTGGCCCTCATTACTGATTACTTCTACATATTTCTTGCGCTTATCAGGAAGCGTATCCAAGGGAGCGATTTGAGATCCGACTAATTTTTGAGGCTGATTTTCCTTGTGTGGGTCGTATCTAAGGCGCAGGTTCATTTGATTTCTGTTGTGTAAATCGATGCCTTCCAGGATAATATCTGTATCGTAAAATTCAGCGATTTTTTTATCCATATTCTTAGAAATGTTACGATTCCTTTCAAATTGAGTCATATCAATCTTGAAGGAGTAGGGATGATCACCCTGAAGATAGATGGATGAAAGTTCCATTTCCACCTCACCAGAGACATCGCCCACTGGAGGAAACCAGGATTCATAAACGTTATCCTCGTTTGTTTGGTTTAAGAAAAGAGAAACGGGGTGACGATCTCCATTTTCAGTTTTGAGTAAAGCCTGAAGAGATGGCCCGACTTCCTTTTCGCCTGCATCAATTCTCATCTTCACCTGACTAGAGGCGACACCAGTTTTCATTTCCATTGGTCCAATCGTAATATTGTCATCTGTGTATACTTTCTCTTTTGTAAAAGTGTTAAGGGTGTGACCTTCTAAGTCATGAACATAACGGACGATCATGGAGTCTGTTTCAACCGTTTGATTATGGATACGGATGAGGAAGGAGGTCAAAAACTCTTCGTCATAGTCTTTTACTTTCCCAGCCTGGATGTTCTCCCCCCAATCCTCTGTAATAGGGGGCAGTTGGATGAAGCTATATAATCGATTTTCAAAAACGACCGTTTCGCGAGGATGCAGTTCTTTGGAGTGATTCTGATAGGATTGTTTGTTGTTTCCTTCTTGATTTTCAATGCGGACACCTTCAACTGAAGGATATTGGACAGGATAATTGCTATGATCATCGTTCGTCTCATCTTTGGTAAGAGCAGAAAGATCGATACTGTATAGGAGATGAATCGTATTTCCACTGTGCCATACCTCATTGATCTGCATTCTTCCTTCTTTATCAGGTATGGAGGTTGACTCTTGCGGGAAAACGGTTAATCCCTCTTCTCTTGCTAATTCAAGCCCCATGATATGTTCTTCGTAATACTGATTAATCTCTTCGTACGTTTTCACTTCATTCCATTGGACAGGGAAATCCTCAAGGTCCACTGGTTTCGCTTTTCTCATCGGTTTAGAGTCCTTATTCATTACTAGTTTATCTTCGCTGCTGTCGGTAAAAAAATAGGTTCCTACTGCAAAAATAATAAGAGAAGCGGCAATTAATATCCATTTACTTTTGTTGGCGCCTTTCTTCATACCTCATGACCCTTTCTGCAACTTTTAGAAGTTGTTGTAAAAAATGTAGGGATGCACCATTTATAATAACAGAGTTTTCAAGCGTAAAGGAGAGGACAAAGAAAAAAAGTGACCTCAAGTTGAGATCACTTCGTCAATCTTCGTCATCAGCATAATGATGATAAAGTGCTTCACTTTCTGAATGGACTTCAGCATTATCGGTTTGGTGAGAAAACGCCTGATTGTAATGGAGCTTGCGGTTGAAAACTTGGGCCATTTCATTGGTCTGTTTCACATTCCCACGTCTGGGTTTACGTTTTTTCATAAAAAACGCCCTCCTTTGCTGATATTTTTCCTCATGGAAAAGGAATTAAACTTTAGTTCTAATTTTCTGATTTCACGGAGTTCTGTTGGACTTTTGAGGTTGTTTGTGTTTACATTATTGCCATCTTTCATCACGTTGGGAGGTAGTGTTGTTCTGTTATGGATAGTGATTAGATCATTTTTCAGATAATACAGGTTCATCATTCAAGTTTGGAAGGTGTAAGGAGGATGAATACATTGGCAGAAATGTTGACTATTTTTAATGAGAATGGGCTGCCCGCGGGAGTGAAAGATAGGGAAGATGTACACAGGGACGGAGACTGGCATGAAACTTTCCATTGTTGGATGATTTCTTTGGAAGAAAAAGAGATTGTTCTCTTTCTTCAACAAAGGTCTGAAAATAAAAGGGACTTTCCAAGTTTATACGATATTACGGCAGCAGGGCATATAGAAGCAGGGGAAGACGTAATAGAAGCGGGAGTACGTGAGATTAAAGAAGAGGTTGGCCTAACTGTTCATCCTGCAGAATTAATCCATGCAGGTAATTATAAGGAAGAACTAAAGCAAGGTGTTTTCATCGATCGCGAAATCTGCCGTGTATATCTATATTTATATGAGGGGTCTGCAAATTTTCAGCTGGGGGAAGAAGTTGAAGATCTCATCCGTGTTTCCCTCGATGATATGGAAAGTCTTGTAGAAATGAATACCCCGATTACAGGATGCTCGGTCGTAAACGGTATAGAAAAAGAGGTGAAAAGTGAGGAATTTGTCCCTCATGAAATGGAATACGGACGTTTTCTTATTCGAGCTGTGCATGAACATGTCACAAAACTTTGACAATATTCAGTCGTCTTCTATATAATTTTTGATTAAGTTACAAGAGAGGAGACGAAAAGATGACAAACCCATCATTTGATACAAAAATTGTTCATCATAAGGCGGATCAGAGCCTTGTACCTAATAGTAAAACGACACCGATTTACCAGACATCAGCCTTTACCTTCAAGGATTTAGATCATTTAGAAAGTTATTATGAAGGAAACAGCCCTTATTTATATACTCGTGAACGAAACCCGAACACAGATGAACTTGCCGGCACCGTGGCAGAGCTTGAAGAGGCGCCTGCTGGTGTAGCTACATCTTCCGGAATGTCGGCCATTCTAGCTGGTATCCTTGCTGTTGCTGAACCAGGGGATCATATCGTTGCTGCAGAAGACGTTTATGGGGGATCCCATAAGTTGATTACGAAAGAGCTGCCTTCATTCGGAATTGATGTGACAATGGTTTCATTCTCTGACTTAAAAACAGTAGAAGACGCGGTAACAGAGAAGACAAAACTGCTTTATACGGAATCGATTTCAAACCCATTCTTGCGTGTGGAGGATTTGAAAGAGCTTGTTTCCATAGCTTACAGGAAGGGTGTAAAAACGATGGTAGATAACACCTTCGCTACACCATACCTTCTGCGGCCGTATAGTGATGGAGTCGACCTTGTCGTACACAGCGGTACCAAATATATTGGCGGTCATAGTGATGTCACTTGCGGGATACTTGTCGGCAATGAAGAATTAATTAAGGCAGCTCAACAAAAGGTCGTCACTTTAGGAGCTAACCTCAGTCCATTTGAAGCTTGGCTTACTCAACGAGGCGCCAAAACGCTGGGACTACGGATGAAGCAACAATCATATAATGCCCATCAAGTAGCTAAAGCCCTTCGTAACCATAAGTTAGTCCAGAACGTGTATTATCCGGAGTATGTATCGGAACGGGGCCATGGTGCCATTGTCACCATAGAGCTCGATGGAACAGTGGATATCGAAAAATTTTTCCAATCACTTGGTTGGATTAAAATTGCTCCGACACTTGCAGGTGTGGAGACGACATTGTCTTATCCTGTACGTACTTCCCATAGGGCTTTATCAGACTCAGAACGAGAGAAAATCGGAATTAACGATTATGTCATTCGTTTATCCATAGGTATTGAGCACCATGAAGATATCATTCATCAACTCATATCGACGATAGAGTCTTCCGTGAGAGTTTGATTCTCTTATATTTTCACCCATATATTTCTTAATAAAGAACGACCGTTTTAAACTCGGTCGTTTTTTTATGCAGCCAACTAAAAATATATGCAACTATAAGAAAAAACCCATGAATTTGTAATAAATTCTAAACATTCTCATAATCTATAAATAACTATTAATCTCGCGGTTTCAATGGCCATTGAAAGTTGTACAACACCGCCTGAAGAATAGTTTTATTAGAAACTACCAGCAACTTCTATTCAAAATTCACTCATCCTGTGATATAATTTATAAAGCACGAATTCATCCGCGCTGGTTGCAACCATTCTAAAAAGAGTCTGAAACCTAATCACATCAAGGCTCAAAGGTACCGAACCCCATAATGATTGTAAGTCTTTTTTTAATGTTTTTGGCGTGTGTGGGATTACGTCACTTCTGAAATTTTTCACTTTTTAAAACAAAATAACTAGTAAGCGTTTTCATAATGTTGTAGGAGGTTGCGTCATGAAACTAACAACCAAGATTTTCATAGGTTTGATTCTTGGTGCCGTAGTGGGCTTAGCTTTGCACATGGCAGCACCAGATCTGTTTAGTACGTTAGATGCTTATGTATTCAGTCCATTGGGAACTGTATTCTTAAATCTTATTAAAATGCTCGTTGTACCAATCGTATTCTTCTCTATTACGTTGGGTACAGCCTCTCTTGGGGATCCAAAAAAGTTAGGCCGTATCGGTGGTAAGACAATTGGATTTTTCCTTGTAACCACAACTATCGCTATTTCGATTGCTATTTCTCTAGCTTATCTCTTTCAGCCGGGGAATATTAACATTGACCCTTCAGGTGCAGAATATGAAGCTCAGGAAGCACCCGGTGTCGTAGAAACATTTACGAATATTATCCCGACCAACCCTATCCAATCGATGGTGGAAGGGAATATGCTTCAAATCATCGCCTTTGCCATTTTTATTGGTTTTGCTTTAGCGATGCTAGGTAAGAAGACAGAAGGTATTTATAAACTTGTTGAACAAGGAAATGAAATTATGATGTTCCTTGTAAACCTGATCATGCGCTTCGCTCCATATGGTGCGTTCGGACTCCTTGCTTCTGCTATCGGTACGATGGGTATCGACGGCATGAAAGGGATGGCCATGTACATGGTTGTTGTCATCCTTGGGTTAATCGTCCACGGGGTTGTAACCTATGGATCTGCGGTTGCCTTCCTAGGAAAAATGAATCCTGTTAAGTTTGTTAAAGGTTTCTTCCCTGCGATGACGGTTGGATTTAGTACATCCAGTAGTAGTTCAACATTACCGATTTCCATGAAAGCTGCTCAGGAAAATTTAAAGGTACCAAAGCCTGTAAGTAGTTTCGTCCAGCCTTTAGGTGCCACCATTAATATGGATGGAACAGCGATCATGCAAGGTGTGGCGACGGTTTTCATTGCGCAGGTATACGGTTCCGACCTTTCCTTTTCGGCATTAATTATGGTCGTGCTGACAGCTGTACTGGCTAGTATTGGTACAGCAGGTGTACCGGGTGTGGGTTTAATCATGCTTGCCATGGTACTCAACCAAGTATCTCTGCCAGTCGAAGGTATTGCTTTGATTATTGGTATTGATCGACTGCTTGATATGCTGCGTACATCCTTGAATATTACAGGTGATGCTGCATGTGCGGTGGTTGTCGCCGAATCTGAAAGAAAATATGGCATTGAAGAAGATGCAAAGCATATGGAAGCTTAAACCATTTGAGAAGAAAGTGCAACCATTTCAGGTTGTGCTTTCTTTTTGTTTATAAAGAAAATTCCCTATTAGTGGAAAAATAAACGTGTTATTACGGAGCTGCTTCGAGAGGGCGGCTTTTCTATTGTCTAGGAAGTTACCAAATATACAGATGGCTAACCTCTTATTAGGTGGACAAAGCGTCTGCTTGCTTTTGGTACTTTTAGGTGAGAGTGATGAGAAGATATGGACAGGTTAACGTGTAGTTGGAGTCTCTCTGGGGTATAGTAGTAGATAGATAACTCTGAAGAGGTGATACAATGTTTTATTCAGTAACATTTCAAAAAATAATTTTTCTTACAGGGATTGGTATAATCATTGGGGCTATTATCGGCTTTTCATCAGTTTTAGGCTTCGGATTGGACGGTTCCGTTTTTGTGATCTCCATGTTTCTCAGCATTATCAGTGTGTATGCCACAGCCATGTATGCAGAGCTTTACCATATTCGTGAGGCGATCAACAAACAAAATAAGAACTCTTAGGGAGTGTGCGTAGAGAAACTAAAAGCAAGAATAATGATATAAAGGACGGCGATGATTCCGATTGTCCAATAGCTTGATTTAGAAAGTTTTTTAAAGATGACAAAGAAGGTAGCTATGACAGCAGCAAGGATGAAAATACTATAAAAGATATTTGTCAATTTTTTAATCCCTCCTTTAAGTTATAACTATTGTACGGGAAAGTGCAATCGTTTTCGAGGTGAAGAGAGGGGGAAGTTTCCTTTTTAAAAATAGATGGCCAACCCCCGATATCTTAATCCAAACTCCTTTTGATTCATAACACTTCATCAAGTTTGTGAAGGTAAGTCTCTTCGCGGAATAGGTTTCTTACTGATTTATATAGCTTTGGTAAAATATTAGTCGTATGCTGATCGACGATCTACTACATAATCTAGCAGAAAAAGGCGGAGATTGTAATTATACGGCATTTTTTACTCTCGTTGTTTTTCTATTCATTTGGGAGTTGGATGGTTTTGAAGAAGAAAACGGCGATTGTAGAAGGTGTCAGGTACAAAAATTGCAGAAGGTATGAACCGTTTACGTTTAATGGATGAACTATGCATGATTTCTGCTTATTGAAAACTTGGACCATAGAACATCGAAAGTTATGAAATGAGAGCTCAGTGCCTTCACAAGCCTGAGCTTTTTTACATTTATGGCAGGGATTCCCCCTTCTATTCTCTAAAGATAAAAGCCATTTATTAACTGTTTATAGGGCGCGGGCAGGGGGAATGGGTGTAAAAGTTCATGGAAGTAGAGTTGAAGGAGTTTTCTTATGAGCAGTTGGATCATTTTTGCTCTGTTTTTTATATCAGCATTTTTCACCTTTTTCATTGCCCCAAGGTTGGCTATTTTCGGGGATGCTGTCAAAGAAAAAACAAGGGCATCATCAGCCTTTATAGGGGCTTTAATAGGGATGGCTATATCTTTACCTGAACTTACCTCAAGTGTAACGGCAATTATAATCGATAGTCCAGATTTAGCGGTCGGAAATCTGATTGGCAGTAACCTCTTTAATATTATGGGACTTGCCATTTTTGACATGGTTTATCGTCATTATCAAATTTTGACCCACGCAACCGTTGAAAGCAAGCTGTACGGCTGGCTTGTTATTTTTATGACACTCATTATTCTTGCAGGATTAAGTTTAACGCTTCCTACGCATATCTTCCATATCAGCTATACGTCTATAGCTATTATTCTTTTGTATTTTATTGGGTCAAAGTTTATTAATGACCGAACGGAATATAAGGGGAGAAAGGCGGCGAAGCAACATGAACGCTATACAGACTACTCGTACACACAGGTGTTATGGCGCTTTATTCTGAATGCCGTGTTAATTATGATGATCGGAAGTGTATTAACGGTTACTGCTGAACGAATTTCAGTTATTACAGGGATTGGTGCCTCTTTTATTGGGACGTTTCTTGTGTCAGTCAGTACGTCCTTGCCTGATGCGGTTAGTGTAGGGACGGCTTTGAAGCTAAGGAACTTCAACTTGGGAATCAGCTCTCTCCTTGGGAGTAATGCATTTAATTTAATGATTATTGCCATCACTGATTTCATTTACTTAAGAGGGAATTTATTGCAAGAATCCTCTCCTGTTAATATGGTGACAGGAGTAACGTCGATTATGTTTATTTTGTTAATTATATACAGCATGAAGAGGAGGAAGGTTCGAGCTTGGAGTTATCTGATCCCGTCTGTTCTCATTATGGCTAGTTATTTTATCACTACCTATATAGCTTTTCAGATGAAATGAAATGTACGGACTTATCGTAAAATGGAACCTTCCTTAGCTGAGGGAATTTCCACGGTAAGGGGATAGTCGATGTGTAAACCACCGGGAAAGGTGGGAAAATACAATGACAAAGGGGGAGTCGAAATGGAATGGCCAGAAGGGCTGGTGAATGATGCAAAGAAAAAGATGGAGCCATTTGACGTGGAAGGTTTTGTTTTAGGGAAAGGGGATGAACAGGGAAGTGTGATGGTTGTTGGTGAAGCACCAGGGGAAAATGAAGCCAATAAAGGGGAGCCCTTTATTGGAAGAGCGGGGGATGAGTTGAATAAACAACTGAAGTATATGGGGTTGTCCAGGGAGGAGCTTTATATTACAAGTGTTGTGAGGAGCCGCCCCTACAAGTGGGTGAAGACGAATAAAAAAGGTACCGGCGGGATGAGGAAGGCGAACCGCAAGCCAAATAAAAAAGAAATTTTTGCTCATGCAGAGTTGCTAGATTACCAGATTGAACAAATGGACCCCGAGATTATAATTGCTTTGGGGGGTGTCGCCTATGAACGTCTCACAGGGGACAAGAGGAAGATGAGTGATGTATTGGGTGATCTTATCCGAACGCCTGTTCAGGTGAAGGAAGGGGATGGCTATGGAAAAACGGAAAAGGAATATGCAATCATTCCGCTTTACCATCCGGCGGCTATCTTTTATAACCCGGGAATAAAAGATCATATTTACGAATCCCTTGATCAGGTGAGGGTTTACTTAAAGAAGGAACTAAATTAAAAGGTACCATTTCTATGGGTGACAGGAGTTTATAAATCTACGTGTGAGCTTTCATGTGGAGAAGGAGATGGGCTTTCTCAAAACGAAGGAACCCTTGTACTATTTTAAGTTAAGCCGATCTCTTTGCTTTTTTGTTGATGGATGGTCATATTTATTTTCGCGTTTGTCTCTGGTAGAAAGGGATCTGTTCATATTTCACCTCCTGATTCATCTTTTTAATTACGGTCACTCCCTCTGGAACCCTCCTTCCGAAGTCAGCCGTTCTTGTAAGAGTTGACGTCCTCGTCTGAGCCTTCTCTTCACCGTATTTGATAAATCCGCCAAATCCTTAATATCGAACTCTTCACAGTAATATAAAATGATAATCTCTTTAGATTTATCTTCCGAGGCAAGACTATGAATAATGAACGCTTGGTTTTCTTCCCTCTGCATTACAAATTCTTCTGGTGTTTTCCTTGAAGAAGGGATGGACTTGTATAATTCTCCCCCTTTCTTGGCTACCCTTTTCATATAGAAACTTTTCAGGTGGTCTTTGCATAGGTTAATGGTAATCTTGTACAACCATGTTTTAATAGTGGATTCATCTTTGAATGTGACATAGTTCTAGTGTGCTTTAATAAATGTTTCCTGTGTAATATCTTCAGCAATGGCCAAATCTTTTACATACGAATAGGCCAGCCACTTTAAATCATATCCGTACTCTTGAATCCATGCTTCTATGCGGCCCTCGTCATGTTCATCTGGTGCATTTGCTAGCTGTGGGCATGTTTTGCTGATTCATTTTTCCCGTCTCATTTGAGTAGATGACACTCCTCGAGAATAAGTTTTTCCACTATTTAAAATTTCTACTACATATATTCGATCATGCATCACTGTTTTCCTTTTAAGCAGATTTATAGGATGGGTTAAAGATTCGGAGGGATTGAAGATGCGAAAACCAGGGCGATGGCTTGCGGTTGTAGGTTTTTTCTTATGGATGGTATGGAAAATTACTTTACCTGTCGGTTGGCTTGAGTTCTCTATTGGGTTCAGTTTGTTTGTTCTTTTACCACTTCTTTTGGAAGAGGCTGTGCAAAAACCTCATGCCAATAAGGCGGAACAGTGGCTTTGGCAATGCCTCGTCTGTTTATTCCCTTTTGCAGTTTCTGGTGTTCTTTCATTGTCACTCCCACCTGGATGGGAAGGGGTTGGATGGGGAGGGCTCTGGTTTATTTATACAATCCTAATTGCTGTAGGGGGTTGTTGGAGGATACGTTTTAGGAATGTCGTACAAGTGGAGGAAGTGAGTATAGATGTCGGTTTTCTGTATTTAGCGGTAGGTGGTTTGTTTTTATTTTTATCCCGTTTTCCCATAGGAGGTTTCGGTCCCTTTTCTGACAGAGAATTAACTATTCTTGCTTTGTTTTTTCATGGAGTAGCTTTTCTTCTTGCCCTTGTAACGGGTTTTTTCGGACGATACCGAATGAGAAGTGGAGGGGCAGATCCATTGGCCGTAGACTGGCCGTATAGAGTTTTAGTTGGTGCGACACTTATTAGCCCGCTTATTGTTTTTTTTAGTCTTTGGTACGGAAGAGAGGCTATCATTTTCTCCGTTG
Organism: Halobacillus karajensis; assembly: GCF_900108515.1. GTDB lineage: Bacteria > Bacillota > Bacilli > Bacillales > Halobacillaceae > Halobacillus > Halobacillus karajensis. The sequence goes on from NZ_FNWW01000011.1 coordinate 24,379, forward strand.
TCCTATTTCCTTTACTAATAGCCTGGATGTGTTTATGGTGGTTTTGGTTATCGGTGGAATTTAAGCCTTGGGTACAGACAGCAATGATTTTATCTGTGTTGATGGGTGCGAGCATTATTGGGGGGGCGTTTTGGAGGGGATGGAGCCTGGGGCGATTGAGTAGTGTAGGTATGATTGCCTTGATCCCTCCTTATGGATTTTTTTCTGCTTTACTTTTTTCATGGCTGATTGTTTTTGCTTGGAGAGGGGTGGAGAAGTCCCGGAGGCTGTTGACACCTGGACAGTTGAAGAAAGAGTAAATGGAAGGAAATGTTTCACGTGAAACTTGACGGATAATGGGGAAGCATGCGGATATGAAAGAGAGTGTTCTTAGGAAAGATTGCAAAGCTTTCTCTTCAGTTATTAGGGATTTGTGCTATAATAAAAAATGAATCGGCGACAGCTGCAACTGCCGCCGGATACCGTTCGTATTTTTGAGTTTAGACCTTCATGTACTTGTGGGGGTCTATTTTTTATTGTTCATTTTTAAGATGAGCGCAAGGAGTGTAATGATGAACGTTCCAAACGCTAACATGATCATGAGGGATTCATATGTGCTCATCGATGGCCTCACACCCTTTCTATCACATACTTTTTTAGTAGAGAACGGTATCTATCTACAAGGATACCATATTTTGCGAAAAATAAGAACGTGTGTTCGTAAAATAGACAGAAGGAACTAAAAACTCCGGTTCACCTCTAATGGTGTGCCGGAGTTTGCTCCAAGATAGCTTTTAAATTTTCAAGAGGAATGAGAGCCGTTCCTTAAAGAGTCTCTTAGCTTCCTAATATTTACTGGGCCGTATTCGTTTTGGGAGGGGTTTTTGATTTAGGATCGGAATTCAATTTATCTAAGCGATGAAGAAGCCCCACACCGAAATCTCCATCAACGCGAGGGTTGATATTTTCATTAAAGATCCCCCGGCTTGTTTCGTAAGCTTGGGATCCGTGTTCGGCAAAGTCAAGCCCGGAGATTTCTTCCTGTCTGGTAACCCGGATTCCGACAGTGCTTTTAATGATAAAGACCACCACAGCTGTTGTAAGCATTGTCCATGCGATCACGGAAAGGATGCCGACCGTCTGGATCCCTAATAATCCGATTCCGTCTCCGTAAAGGAGTCCACCTTCCACGGAAAAGAATCCAACAGCTAAAGTGCCCCATATCCCGCAAATACCATGAACGGCAATGGCGCCTACAGGATCGTCGATACGAGCGATGCGGTCAAGGAATTGAACAGCTTCTACTAAAATTATTCCGGCGACCAAACCAATCATGAGAGCTCCGAATAAGGAAACGTTTGCTGTTCCGGCAGTGATTCCGACAAGGCCGGCGAGAGCGCCATTCAAGGTGAGGGAAGCGTCAATGCGTCTGAATTTAGCGTAAGAGTAAAAGGCTGAACTTATAATACCTGCAGATGCGGAAAGTAATGTCGTTGCGATTACTGTAGGTACAAGAGAAGGATCCGCTGCTAGTGTACTTCCTCCGTTAAATCCGAACCAGCCGAACCAAAGAATAAATACACCGAGAGCTCCCAAAGGAATGTTATGGCCGGGTATAACGTTTACTTTTTTTCCACTATATTTACCAAGGCGTGGTCCCAGAAACATGACGGTAACGATAGCACCAAGGGCTCCAGTCAGGTGGACAACAGTGGAACCGGCGAAATCTACGAATCCGAGTTCAGCTAACCATCCGCCTCCCCAGACCCAATGACCGACGACAGGATAAATGAAACCGGTCATTACAACGGTAAGAAGGAGGTACGATCCCAATTTAATTCGTTCAGCCACTGCACCGGAGATAATGGTAGCGCAAGTGGCGGCGAAGACAGCCTGGAACACAAAGAATCCAATTTGGTCTTCCTGACCGCTAAGTAAGAAGCTGTCAATGCCAATTATTCCATTACCTGAAGTACCAAACATGATTCCATAACCCACTATAAAATAAAGAACGGCAGCGATTGACATAGTCATGAAGTTTTTCATTAAGATGTTAAGGGCATTTTTGGAACGTGTGAATCCTGCCTCTACCATGGCAAACCCGGCGTGCATAAAAAATACTAAAAAAGCTGCGACCATCACCCAGGCCATATCGACAGATTGAAGAACAGACTCTGCGGTTACAGCTGTTTGTGCATGTGCAGCGATCGGAAAACCAAGAAAAGAAAATAAAAACAAAGGAATAAATTTCTTCATCAATGATTTCTCCCTTTCCAATAAGAATTAAATTAATGCTTGTTTTCCAGTCTCCCCTGTACGTATACGAAACACTTCATCAATCGTAGAAACAAAGATTTTCCCATCTCCTACTTCATCTGTAGCGCAGGTATTAATAATGGTATCGATCACAGAACCTAAATCATGGTCTTCTAAGACCATCTCTACTTTCACCTTTGGGTAAAGTTTAATTTCGAAGCGGCTGCCTCGAAATATTCCTTCTTGGCCTTTTTGCTGTCCACAACCGGCTACTTCAGACACGGTTAACCCCTTCACTCCCATTTCATCAAGACTTTGCCTTAATTCCTGAAATGCTTCGGGACGTATAATAGCTTCCACCTTTTTCATAGTTTTTGTCCTCCTCATTTCTAATGTAATGTTTTCTAACATAATGAGTAAGTTGTTGTTTTTAACTATAAAGGAAAAATTCAGAAAAATCAACGTATTTTTAAACTTAATGTTAGAAAAGTTGACATGAGATTTTTTTCGAAGAGCAAAAGACCTGATCATCCCTATTATGGATGATCAGGTCAGGTAAAATTTTACATGTTATAACTCGTCGAAGCCGTTGGTTTCGGATACTTTGGTGTATTGACGTGATTTTTGTTCGAAGAAATCAGATTTCCCTTCATCAACTTCCTGGTAAGCGCGGATCCATTTGAGTGGATTATCTTTATAGGAAGGGAAGGGTTTCTCTGCCCCGAGCAGACGACAACGTTTATTCGCTATATATCGGATATAGTCCTCCAAATCCTGAATTGGAATACCAGGGAACTGACTTCCGATCAGGTGGCGGGCCCATTTAATTTCTAAATCTGCGGCTTGTTTAAACGTATCTGTGACAAACGTCCGGTAAAATTCTTGATCGAGCTCCGGATTTTCCTTCAGTGTTTCGTTGAAAATATGGCCAAACAGACTGACATGTATTTGTTCATCACGGTTGATGTAATTAATCATAGTGCTTGTTGAGACCATCTTTTGGTTACGCGCCAGGTTATAGAAGAAGGCGAAACCAGCATAGAAGAAGAGGCCTTCCAGAACGACATCGTAGACGATGGATTTTAGGAAGCTATCCATCGATGGATTTTCGGAAAATGCTTCATACCCATCTGTAATGAAGGTGTTCCGTTCTTTGAGCACCTCATCATGTTTCCAATACTCGAAAATCCTTTCTTGCTCACTTTGGTCCACCAGTGTGGAAAGGACATAGGAATAGGATTGGTTGTGAACGACTTCCTGGAATGCGAGAACTTGCATTAATGCCGATAAGCTTGAATCGGTCAGGTAGTCGGCTACTTTACCCGAATAATCGGTCTGTACTGAGTCTAGAAAAGCAAGCAAACCGATAATCTTTTTAAAAGCAGTTTGTTCCTCTTCGGTAAGGCTCGGCCACTGCTTCAAATCGTTACTCATGTTGATTTCATTTGGTATCCAAAAATTCGCCAGCATAGTTTTGTACATAGGGTAGGCCCATGGGTAACGTGTGTCATCCCAATTGAGGATGTTCGAGCTTCGCCCGTTTATGATCCCTGTTGAAGCATTAGGGGCTTCATAATCGACGAGTTTTCTTTTTTGTATCGATATAGTCATTTTTGGTTCCTCCTTCTTTATGATGAGCAGACTTCACAATCGTCGAATTCCCCTTGACTGGAAGTGGAACGTGTATAGTACGTCGTTTTTAATCCGTTTTTCCACGAAGCAAGATGCAGATCGAGGAGTTCCTTTGCCTGAATGTCATTACGGACATACAGGTTGAAGGAAATGGACTGATCGATAAACTTTTGTCTGATCCCGTTCTGCCGGATGCTGGCGTGTTGGTCCACATCATAGGCAGAAGGGTAATAGCCGTAAGTTTCATGATTAAGATCAGGAGCAGTTACAGGGATTTTGTAATCTTTTTTCTCCTCAGAATAGAACTTTTTAAATACTGGGTCGATGCTTGCTGTACTTCCAGCTATAAGAGAAGTGCTGGAGTTTGGAGCAACAGCAAGCAAGTATCCATTTCTCATGCCATTGCTTTCAACCTTGTCCTTTAAGGCTTTCCAATTCCATGTTCCATCTTGATCAAACGTTCGTTTAAGGAAAAACTCTCCTGTTTGCCAGTCTGACCCCTCAAATAATGGATAGCTTCCTTTTTCACTAGCTAATTCGCAACTGGCTTCAATCGCATAAAACGCAACCGCTTCATAGACTTCCTTTGTATATTCAAGAGCTTTATTGGACTCCCAATCGATTTTCTTTTGGGCGAGAAGGTGAGCCCATCCAAAGGTTCCCAGTCCGACTCCCCGGTAGGATTGGTTTGTCAGCTGAGCTTGTAAGACAGGAATGTTGTTATGGTCAATGACGTTATCCAACATACGCACCTGAATGGAGATCAGTCTCTTTAAAACACCAGCAGGGACAGCACGACCAAGGTTGATACTTGATAAGTTGCACACAACGAAGTCTCCCGGGCTTTTGACGGTAATGATCTTCCCATCTTCCACATATTGCTCATCCTGTGTTGTCGGTTGTTGATTTTGTGCAATTTCTGTACAAAGGTTACTGCAGTAAATCATCCCTGCATGGCTGTTTGGATTCATTCGGTTCACTTCATCACGATAAAACATATATGGGGTGCCGGTTTCCAGCTGTCCAATCATTATTCGTTTCATGATTTCGATAGCTGGGACTCTTTCTTTGGATAAGTCTGGATGGGCCACGCATGCGTTATATTTTTCACGGAAGGATCCGGCTCCTTTTTTCTCATCAAAATAATCCTCTAATGAATAACCCATCACATTCCGTACTTCATGGGGATCAAATAAATACCAATCTTCACGATTCTCCACAGCTTCCATGAACAAATCCGGGACAGAAACGCCTGTAAAAAGGTCGTGGGTCCGTTGACGTTCATCTCCATTATTCAGACGGCTGTCGAGAAATGGGAAAATATCTTTATGCCAAACATCTAAATAAACAGCGACAGCTCCTTGACGCTGGCCAAGCTGGTCGACGCTGACGGCCGTATTGTTCAGTTGCTTCATCCATGGAAGGATTCCGGATGAAACTCCTTTGAAGCCTCTAATATCACTTCCGCGACTCCTGATTTTTCCTAAATAGACACCGATTCCGCCTCCGTGTTTACTTAAATTAGCGATATCAGTATTGCTGTCATAGATAGATTGTAAAGAATCATCCACCGTGTCGATAAAGCAGGAGCTTAGCTGACCATAACGTTTACCTGCATTGGCAAGAGTAGGGGTGGCTACTGTCATGTAGAGATGACTCAAAGCCCAATAAGCTTCCTTAATAAGAGAGAGGCGTTTCGATTGATGTTCTTGAGCCATCAGAACCATCGCAATGATCATAAATCGTTCCTGTGGAAGTTCATAAACGGCCTGTGTTTTGCTTCTAGCGAGATAACGATCGCTTAACGTTTTCAGCCCGATATATGTAAAAAAGTGATCCCGTTCAGGAACGATGGCTTCTTCTAGATCATCGATTTCATTTTTTGAGTAAGATGTAAGGAGTTGTTGACTGTACACTTCCTTTTCAATAAGCGTGTTAATGAGTGCATGGAAATTTTCATATGGAGCTTCTGTTTGACGATTTTCTGCCGCTTCTTCATACATTTGATGAAGGTGAATTCGGCTGGCTATATACGTCCAATCAGGTTCAGTTTCATCAATCTCGGCAAGACATTCTAAAATTAAGGCATCACTGTTGTCTTGAAGCGTTGGGATTTTACCAATGAGTCGATCCATATCTAAATGCGGGAAGTCGCTTTTCCATTGTTGCAGTGTTTCCTGCCAATTTGTGTGTGTGGTCATGGTTTGCATATTCGTCACTCCTTGAAAGTGTAGTTTTATAAGAATTCAGTGCCCATTTAATAATAGGCCGAAAATCCAAGGTGTCCTTCCTTGCTCAAGCCGACCAGTGTAAGTTCTTATCCTGCGTCATTTGCCGCAGCGAGAACTCGAGAGAGGCGCTTTTAATTGTTGATGCTTTTACTTATGAAATAAGAACATAGCTGTTGGGATTAAATCCTTTAGAACATAAAAAAATCCGCTCAACGGAAATTGAGCGGATGAAACAATGGAACGAAGAAGACACGCAGAGGCTCGTTCCATCGTTTCATCTTCTCAATCCCCGAAGAAGTGAAACTGTGACAAACAAAGACAGGTCTCCTGGCTGACACTCGATCTTACTTTGGTCCTTCCCGTGCATAGCACAGTGGAATGTCCATTTCGCGAGTGATAACAGTTGCGGGGGCAGCTCCGGAATGACACCGGATTCCCTATTAAGCCTTGTGGCATCTTCTGTTCGTAGGTACTATATATAGTATTTGTTTTAAAATGTTTTAGCTTATATTGTGTATTCATCATAACGGAGAAGGAGATTTCATGCAACTGTTTTTTGTTTAAATCCACAAGAGTCGGTCTTTTATCCTCCCTAATATCCGTTATAATAAGGGTAGGTTGAAGAGGAAGGGGACGATCTGATGGCTCAATCGTTTAATTGGCATAAGGAAGCAGAAAAACAATGGAACGAACGTGCGGAATTATGGAATGCCAAAAGTCGGGAAATGTGGGAGAACGGAAGCAGGAGCACCATTATACCTTTTTTGAAAAAATACATAGCTGATGGAAAGGTTGCTGACCTTGGCTGTGGAGATGGATATGGGTCCTTTCTTCTGTATAAGGAAGGATTTGAGGTGACAGGTCTCGATTTGTCGCAAGATATGGTATCTCGAGCGAATGAACGTATGAATGATGAGAGAATTTCTTTTGTACAAGGGGATTTGACGAACCTTCCGTTCGAGGACGAAACGTATGACGCGGTGATGGCAATCAACTCGTTGGAGTGGACAGAGATCCCATACAAAGGGTTGGAAGAGATGAAACGAGTTCTCCACCCTGGCGGACGTCTTTGCATTGGGTTGCTTGGTCCAACAGCGATGCCAAGAATAAACAGCTTCAGGCGAGTATACGGAGAAGAAGTAATTTGTAATACGATGATGCCGTGGGAACTACAAAAAATGGCAGAAGAAACTGGCTGGATCTATATTGACGGGCAGGGGGTTTATAAACGGGGGATAGAAGAGGAACAAGTGGCAGATCTTGATGAGCAATTGAAGCAGGCCCTTACTTTCATGTGGATCTTTATCTTTGAAAAACAAGCCTAAACCAACCAAGCACCCCTTTCTCGGGTGCTTGTCTTTTGGGGTATTTGCATGCTCTGGCTGCCTAATGGAAAAAACTGTATGACCTGGTACACCCTCTTGTCATTAAAGTAGTTAATTCACCGCCTCTTCGCTCCACAGAAATTCTTTGAGTAGTTGGTCTACTTCTTCAAGTTCATGCAGGCCTGAGTGTGTGGCTAACGGATTGTATAGGCGGTTTTCCTTATACTGTCCGAACGGTACGATTTCTTCTAGTCCATTTACGCTTGAGGCATGAACCAGCCCGTCCCAATGATCTTTTTCAGGGGCATCCCGGTTAATGACACCGGCGATAGCAAAAACATCGACATCGTTTGGGAATTGATCTTTATTTTTTACCATTTGCTCTAAGGCTTCAGAACCTGGCTGTAAATCAGTGGTTGCCGCACCATAGTTGGAGGCGAAGTACCCCTCTTTTTTAATCCCCTTAAAAGGACTGGCAATAACCGCAAGTTTTTCTACACGAGGTACGGAATAGTGATGGTCGTTCAGCATATAACTCACGGATGCCAGCCCCCCCATGGAATGGCCGACAAGGTTAACCTGTTGGACATTGTAATCGGCTTTCAATCGACGCATGATTTCCGACAACCAGTGTGTCTGGTTGTAAATACTTGCACGGTTATTCTCAAACAAAACCTGAATGAAAGGATTATAAGTGTCTTTGAATTCACCGCGAATCGTTACATCTCCGCGCGCAGAAACATAAATCGTCATATGTTTTTGTCCCCATTGTAGGTTTTGCATACGATCGATCATTGTCTCGAAGCTGCGAGATCCTCCTTTAAAACCATGCACGAATAATGTTGGAGTAAGCTTCTCACGGTCCACGGGTTCAGAGCTTCCGGATCTTGAGTTGATCATGAAGAAAAGCGATCCGATGATAAGGGAGCCTATAACGATCGGCGCCCATTTATTCCATAACATAGTGTGTGCCTCCTGAAAGTAGTCTATGAATAGTGTAAAGGCTATTGTGTCATATTTCCTGGTTATTTTATGAATAAAAAATGACAATGTCTCGCATTTCACTTTAGTATACCCGTTCTCCTCAACAGTCATTGGCGGGTTTATCTCCCATTTTTCCGGGAAAACTAAAAATGCGAAAAGATCTTTACGGAAAGGAGCTTTCAATTGAATCAAGAAGAATTGAAAAAGCGCATTCATGAAGTGATGGAAAAGCATAAAATTGGGACGCTCGCTACAGTAAAAAATAATAAGCCTCATACGCGTTATATGACATTTTGGAATGACGAGGATTTTAATTTCTACACACCTACGAATAGGGAAACACATAAGGCGGATGAAATTGATGCTAATCCTCATGTTCATATCCTGATAGGTTATGAAGGAGAGGGTTTTGGAGATACCTATTTAGAAGTTGAGGGACAGGCAAAAATTCGAGAAGATCAGCAAATGAAGGATAAGCTATGGAAGGACCATATGGACCGGTGGTTTGACGGAAAAGAAGATCCGGAATATGTCGTACTTGAAATTATGCCTGAAAGAATCAGGTACATGAATCAAGGGCACCAAACACCGGAAGAGCTGGATTTATAAATAAAAGTGGTCAGCCGTCAGGCTGGCCACTTTATTCGTCATTCAGAGACCTCGAGCTTTTAGTTAATGAACAACCTTCATCCTCGTATTCGACTTCAATGGTTACGTGCTCTAATTGGATCGGAGCTAAGATCTCTTTCACTTGTTTTTTAATTTCACCTATTTCAGCTTTTGTGGCTTCTGCTCTAACGACTATATGTGTTGAAAAGGCATGGTTTTCTCCATCCATCGACCAAAGGTGAGTATGGTGGCTGGATTGGACTCCTTGTATCGTATAGATTTTCTGAACAATACTATCAAGGTCAACGCCAGATGGCACCCCTTCAAGGAAGAGCCGCATGGTTTGAACAAGTTTTCTAATCACATTATATAAAATAAATAAAGTAATCCCGACCGAAGCAAGAGGGTCTAAAATAGGGAGGTCCCAAAATAACATCAGAACACTGACGATAAGGACGGCTCCCCAGCCGAGGACATCCTCTAGAAGGTGCCAACTCATTACTTTTTGGTTCATGGAAGCGCCGCCTTTAAGTCTGAAGACAGCAGCTCCGTTCACAATGATGCCCAAAATGGAGAGCACAATCATTCCGCCTGCATGGGGCTGCTCTGGGTTCAAAAGCCTTGGTAAAGCTTCTGTCAGAATGAAAATGGAACCAACAATAAGTACAATGCTGTTGATCAGTGCAGCAAGTAGAGAAAAACGTCTGTATCCAAATGAAAAATGATACGATTGCTCTTTACCGGAAAATTTCTGTAAGAACCAGGCTAGACCAAGAGATAGTGAATCTCCCAGATCATGCAAAGCATCGGAGAGGATAGCCATACTGTTCGTCATTATCCCCCCCAATCAATTCAATAATGGTAAAAAGGAAATTAAGAAAAAAGGCCGTTTTAATTTTACCAGTAGTGGAATCAATAGGGTGGTGATCGTGTCCCATGTCTTTTCCTCCTCTTAATTATATGAACATATGCTCATGTATTTAATTTATGAAAAACATGGATATTTGTCAATGATTCTAGTCTTTACATACCTAGTAATATTATGTATATTATATTTACCTTATTATTCTAGGTAGGTGAGAATATGTTTAATCGAGAATTGGTAAAAGGAAGTACTTCTCTTCTTATCCTGCAATTGCTGGACGATCGTGACATGTATGGATATGAACTCGTCAAAGAAATGGACCGTCGCAGTAAAAGTCATTTCCAAGTGAAGGAAGGGACACTGTATCCAGCTCTTCATAAGCTCGAAAAACAGGGGTACATTAGTTATTATTGGCAGGACCGTGAAAAAGGACCTGCTCGTAAATATTACAAAATTACAGTGGATGGCCAAGAAATTTTAAAAGAACGTACAAGTGAATGGCACCGTTATGTCCAAGTAATGAACAATTTGATCGGGAAGAAAGAAACGTGATGACTGACCAGGAGAAATATCTGACGGAGCTTTCTCGTGCGCTCTCATTCCACTCAGAGAAAGATGGCATTCTAACAGAATATGAAGGTCACCTTAAGGACATGGCAGAGGAAGAAAATGAAGTCAGTTATGAATGGATGATAGAGCGTCTCGGACATCCGGAAGCCATAGCGAATCTATGGAGAGAGGAAATAACGGTGACGAAGCCGAAACTGCAGTGGTTGTTCGTCTGTTGTAATATCGCTCTTTTTATAGGAGGATCATTGCTTACGGTTGCTTATCATTTGTTTTCGTGGGGGTGGCTTGAATGGACCTGGAATACATTAACGTCTATCCCGATGGCTATTATATGGGCGTATGTTGCCTTTTGGTGTCTGCTTGGATACGAAATTGGCAAAACCTTCGGGCCGAGTGGCCAGCCACTTCTTGGGAAAACGTTTATTATCGGAATGGTCCCCAATCTCATTCTTATGTTGCTGACTGTTTTTCATATTATCCCGCATCGCTGGTTTGCTCCGTTAATCAATCAGGAGTTTATCTGGGTCTGTATCATTGGGACCATTTTACTTTATCCATTTACGTGGTTCGGGTTTCGTTTTGGGCGAAGAATGTCTGTTTAAGCAGATATTCTTTTTTTAACCAACTACATAGAATATCTATATTTTATGTTAATCAAGGTATAGGGGGAATAGATGTGGAAAATAATATTGATCGCAGGAGTATTGTGCTACTGACCGCCTGTCTGTTTTTGGGAGTAGTCGCACAGATGCTGTTTTTTCAGAGGGATTTAGGAGTCAACGTTTTTATTACCGTAACCGTTTTTTACCTTATCTTTTTTATGAACTTCCGTCATTGTCCATTAGCAGAAAAGCGTATGGGGATTTTGCTTTTGGGGGTGATTTTGATGATAGCGTTTAACTACACTCTCTATGATTTCGCCCTGATGCAAGCACTTAATATACTTGTGTTACCAATGCTGATTTTTGCGCATGTGGTTCTGATTACAAAGCCGAAGACATTTGAGTGGCATCATCCTTATCTCCTTACATGGATGGCTCAAACTGCGGGAGGGATCCTTAAAGAAAATAGGAGGTATATTGATGGTTTGAATGAAAAGATAGGGAAACAAATGGATAGAGATAAATATGAAGCGATGAAAAAGGTGGTCATCGGGCTTCTTGTCGGTGCCCCGATTCTTATGATTGTCCTTCTGTTGTTAATGCAGGCAGATGCTGTCTTTCAAAACCTTCTTGGGAAGATACCTGTACTATTCTCCAATTTTGAAGAGATTGTCGGGAGAATCGTTGTTGCTCTTTTAGTGTCCGGAACAGTCTTTGGCCTTTTTCAGAGTCTTCAACGGCCGTCCACACCACATCTTCCCGAACAGGTGAGACCGCAAATGGATGGCATCATAGCGCTAACGATCCTCGTTTTATTAAATAGTGTTTATCTTTTGTTTATCTTTGTACAATTTACTTATTTCTTTGGCGGAGAACTGCAGAACGGTTTAAGCTACTCTGAGTATGCCCGTCGTGGGTTTTTCGAGTTGCTTGCCGTTACACTGGTTAACTTATCCGTCCTGTTGCCAATGCTGTTGTTCCAGAAAGTAGAGGGGCTGTACATTCAACGTGTGTTAAAAGCTTTATATGCGTTGCTTATTGTGTTCAGTATGATCCTGCTAGTGTCCGCTTTTCAGCGTTTGCTTCTTTATGAATCGCAGTACGGCTATACGATGGATCGGTTGCTGGCTATGATGTTTATGATCTTTTTATTTGTCCTTTTTACGTACACTCTTATTAAGGTATGGATCCCTCGTCTGCCACTTATTCATTTTTACATCATTTGCGCGTTCATTTTCTATACATGTATGAATGGATTCAATCTGGAATCGTGGGTCGTCGAAAAAAATCTTGAGCGGTATGACAGAACGGGGGATGTGGATATGGCCTATTTAAACTCTTTATCCTATACCGGTGTGTCTGCCCTTCTAGACCTCTATGAGGAAGGTTTTGAACATCCACATTTGGAATTTATTTTACAAAAACGTTATGATCAATGGGTTGTCAACGAGGAGAACAGCTGGGTCTCGTACAACTATCAGAAAAACAAAGTCGAGCAAAGATTGAGAGAATGGGGGCAGACTCCATGAGAGTTTTAAACGGAGCGTTCATTTTAAGCTACTTGGTGATTTCTGTATTATGGGTGATTAATTCTCCCTATCTATTTACACTTAGCGGGATAACGATCTGGATCGCTCTTATCCTTGCAGGAGCTTTTTTCTATACAATATGGAACGGATTGCTTTTAGAAAGAAGGCTCTTGCTTGTATTAGGAGGTTGGATGGTTTTCCTTGTTTTAGCCACTCTGTTTATCCATTTAGCTCAAAGTTCGATGCCGTGAAGGGCAAGGATTTATTTCATTAGCCGATTTATTAATCGATAGGATAGAATTTACGGTATAGGGCATAGTAATCCAATTGATTTCCAGTGATTCTTGATAATCTCTCTAAAGCCTCCAGCAAAAAGGTCTTATCGAGTTCATAAATGATTTTCGTTTCAATATGGTCGATGGTACTGCTGGCAAACTCCCATAACATTTGATGTTTGGACCGATCGATGGACTCTGCTACTTTAGCAATGGAATCGACTAGTTCCGTAATAATAAGATGGTTGTCACGTGCATAATGCCGAATATAACCGAACCCGCGATAAATATAAGATTCGAATGACTCAGAAAGAAGTATGAGACGGACTTGTTTTTCGTTATCCATTAAATAGGGGGTGAAAGTAATGTAATCCTCGACAGTGAGCATCAGCTCCGCCATTTGATGGATGGTGTTCGTTGCTGTTTTTGGGTCGTCATTCCCAAGTGATTTTATAGCGATTTCCGCTAGTTTGTGCATCCCCATCTGGATGTCTTGTAATTCGGTTTGTTTGTAGTCGATGTTAATCATCTGGCAATATTCATCTTCCTCAATTTTTTCGTTTCCAGGGCCCCAGTAACTGAGTAAGGTGTTTCCTTTCAAAATGTAGTCACCGACCTTGGCGTGAAATTGTATGATAATGTTATCTTCCTTGGCTTTCTCAATCATATTTCTGTAATCTACAAGTTGAATATACCCAGACTTAATCGCTTTTATTGGCTTCGTTTGTGTCTGTTCTTCTTCCATCAGGTTACCAGGTTCTTCCGTACGGTACCTTTCAAGGTCTTTCCGCAGCGTCTGGTTAATCATTTGCTCAGAGGATGTCTTCATCGTGTTTGTGATGTTATGGACTTGCATCCATGTCGTTGCATGGTTGATGAAGTAAATGAATGTGACAGAAGAGGTAAAGGCAAGGAAAATAGTTACAATAGGAACGGCGACGAAAAACTCGTGCTCTGTATTTCCGATAAAAAGGAAGACGAGCAGGACATAAACGAAATTTCCGTTGAATAAACCAAGAGCATGCTGGGTTCTGCGGTCGGCTACGAAATTGAGAAGCATGCGTGGAGAAAATTGACCACTGAACGTGGTTAAAACGACAAGCAAAGAGTTTAATGTGAAGGCACTTAGTGTCAAGATCCCTCCAATTAAAGTACTCACAAGCATGCGCGTAATATCTGCATTGATTCGGAAAAATTCAAAGGTAAACTGTTCGATTTGAAAAGTGATATCCAGTAATAATGTGGCGATAACGAAAAAGATAGACATAAGAATATAAAATAAAGGCATGTACCACAGGGTCATCTGCATTTCATGCTTTCGCTGCCGCTTTGACATTTCTAGATACTTTCTAAGTGATCCAGGTAATATTTTGCTTATCATATGTGGCTCCTCCTTTCGCTGAGGTTTACTAGAATAGTACCTGTAGTTTCCCCTTCCATTGCTCCCTTCAAACGATAAAACAATACCCCTTTTATTTTGTCAGGCTGTAAAAGGTCAGGTATATTAAAAAGTAATTAATGTGGGAGGGGAGAAAACGTGGATTGGATTCAAAAAACATTCATAGATTTAACAACGGAGGAATTATACAAAATTTTGCAGAATAGGGTTGAAGTTTTTGTTGTGGAGCAAAAATGTCCATACCCCGAAGTGGATGGCAGGGATAAAGACAGTTTACATATATGGCTGGAGGAAGAAAGCAAGATAGTTGCGTATTGTCGGCTTGTTCCCCCTGTCGAAGGAGAAAAATACTACAGCATTGGTCGAGTTTTGGTATCAAAAAACTACCGAGGCAGCGGTTATGCGCGGGCCATGATGGATCATGCGATCGAAGTATTGAAAAAGGAGTATAAAGTGGAGCACATTTGGCTGCACGGACAAGAACATCTGCGGCATTTCTATGGATCCTTTGGGTTCAAAGAGGTTTCGGAGGTCTACCTGGAAGATGGCATCCCGCATGTCGATATGCGGATGGACCTTTAAGTCGTTTGGATTTTATTCAGGCCGGGAATGATAATGATAGAGTTGTGAGAGAGTTTTAACTGGAGGTTTTGATATGAGTCCCCAAACATTTACGAAGCAATATATCAATGGTCATTGGATAAATGGTTCCAGTGAGAAGTACGTAGATAATATCAACCCATATACACAGCAGACTATTGCATCCATTCCATCTGCGAATGAAGACGATCTTAATAAAGCGTATCAAGCCGCATTGAATTCACAGGGGTCATGGATGACAACGGCCCCAGGTGAAAAACGGGCTTGTTTCGATCAGCTTCTGAAAGTTGTGTATGACCGAAAAGATGAGATTATCGATTGGCTTGTGAAGGAAGCCGGCAGTACGCTTGTAAAAGCGGAAGTCGAGTTCCAAGCAGCAGTGGGGATCATTCGTGAATCAGCGGGTTTCCCAACACGTATGAGCGGGCAGATTTTACCGTCTAATACACCTGGAAAAGAAAATCGGATTTACCGCTCTCCGAAAGGTGTCATTGGAGTTATCGGCCCATGGAATTTCCCGTTTCACCTTGCGATGAGATCGATTGCTCCGGCTATTGCTACAGGAAATACAGTTGTTGTTAAGTCGGCTTCGGATGCCCCAGTGACTTCTGGACTGTTAATCGCTGATCTCTTTGAGGAGGCAGGCTTCCCGGAAGGTGCTCTTAATGTAGTGGTCGGCAGGGGGGCAGAAATAGGGGATGCTTTTGTAAAACATCCGGCAGCAAAGCTGATCTCATTTACAGGATCGACGGAAATAGGAAGTCACATTGGGGAATTAGCTGGTAAGCATATCAAAGAAACAGCCTTAGAGTTAGGTGGAAATAATGCCATGCTTGTTCTTGACGATGCTGATATCGATCAGGCAGTCGAAGCGGCTGCTTTTGGCAAGTTTCTGCACCAGGGTCAGATTTGTATGTCGTTAAACCGAATCATTATCCATGAAAATATACACGATATATTTGTGGAGAAGTTCAAAGAAAAGGTAGAGAGTTTGAAAGCAGGAGACCCCTCTGAAAAAGATACAGTGATCGGTCCTCTTATTAATAAGGAAGCGGTTGAACGTATTCAGGAGAATCTGAAAGAAAGCATTGGTAGAGGAGCGGAGATTGTAACAGGTGGAGAGGCAGACGGAAATGTAATGCAGCCAACCGTCTTGTCTGGCGTAACCAATGACATGCCTATAGCAAAAAACGAGATTTTTGGGCCCGTGGCGGCCGTGATTAAAGTCGTTTCTGAAACGGAAGCTATAGAAGTAGCCAACAGCTCTCCCTATGGTTTAAGTGGATCTATTTTTACCCGTGATGTCCATCGTGGGGTTGAAGTTGCCAAACGAGTAGAAACGGGTATGATCCATATTAATGATCAATCTGTAAATGATGAGGCGCATGTGGCTTTCGGTGGAGAAAAAGAATCAGGTCTCGGTCGTTTTGGTGGTGAGTGGGCTCTTGAAAAGTTTACCACCGTTAAATGGATTGGTGTAATGAAGAACGGGTATCGGTACTTCCCATTTTAAGGCCAAAAGGAGAAGGGGATAAACTCCCTTCTCCTTTTTTGTTTAAACCATCCGTCACTCTGAATGCAAGGGCTTAAGGCTTGTTGGGTTGAGTCTATCACTTGCGCTTTTGGTCATTCGGAAAAGGTAGACGAATGGGGAAGTGGGTTATAAATGTTGGATTCAGTATTCCTGGACTTCCCATTTTGGCCCTGAGTGTAGGTGGAGGTTTAATTTATCTGCATATTTCATTGCTTCTTCTTCTTGGAGGAAAACTCGTTCTCTCCGATCAATCGGGTCTTTCAATATTTCTATTAAACGGTCATTTCTTCTAATAAGTACGTACATAGGACCCTCCCGATATTTGTATAAGTTAATTAAAATATATTCGGGGGGAGGATTCAATAATTTTTTAGGAAAACATGAATGACTCTTTTGCTTATGTCGTTAAAGTGATTAAGAAATTGATCCCCGGCATGAACATTCAAAACCATGCACAAGAATGAGCTGGAACAAAAAAAGGCTCCCCTGATTAGAAAGCCTTTTTACATCGTCTTTATTTAACTGCAAAATCTTTAAATCGTTTTACTGCATCAGTCAAAGTTTCTGCTGAGTTATTTAATCCAATCCGTACATAACCTTCTCCGTGCTTACCGAAACCAACCCCGGGGGCAACAAACAACCCTGTTGCCTCTAGCAGTTCATCGGCAAACTGTTGGGAAGTATATCCATCTGGCACTCGTAGCCATGCGAAGAAGGACCCTTGGCATGGAGCGACATGGTATCCGGCATCTTCCAGGCCTGTGACAAGTAGGTCTCGTCTTTTTTCATAAGTTTCGGCCAGCTCTGTCACACATTCTTGTGAACTTAGCAGCGCAGTGGCAGAAGCTTGTTGAAGCCCACCGAAAATACTGCAGAAATAATGGTCCTGAATGACTTCAATAGCGTGAATGACGCTTGGATTGCCAACGGCAAAGGCGACACGCCAGCCTGCCATGTTGTAGGTCTTCGACATGGTGTAAACTTCAACCCCTACATTTTTGGCACCTTCGATTTGCATAAAGCTGATGGGTTTGTTTCCATCAAAGCCAATGGCCCCGTAAGCGAAATCATGAACGACACATACATCATGTTGTTCTGCTTCTTCAATGGTTTTCTTGAAAAATTCCTCATCCGCCATAGCCCCTGTGGGGTTGTTTGGGTAGTTTAGGAACATAAGTTTTGCTTTTTCCCAGCTTTCCGAGTCAATTTCGTTATAATCAGGTAAGAACCCATTTTCTTCGCGGAGCGGCATGGATTTCATTTGTGCACCAACCATTTCAATTCCTGACCAATAATCAGGATATCCAGGGTCCGGGACGAGTGCAACATCTCCAGGATCAAGGAAACATTGACTTAGTTCGACAAGACCGGTTTTACTTCCAGGCATGATGGCTACTTCTGTTTCGGGGTCGATTTCCACGTTGTATTCACGTTTATAGAACTCGGCTACTGCTTCTTTAAAGAATTCATATCCATGGAAAGGTGGATACATATGAAACTCAGGGTTCTCTGCTCCGTCCTTTAGTGATTCGACGATGTGTTCAGGGGTAGGCTGGTCAGGGTTGCCCTGGCCTAAGTTCAATGTGTCGTATCCACGCTCTTTGTATACATTTAATTTATCGATTAATGTCGCAAAGAATTGGTCGGGTAATCTTTCTACAGCTTTGGATGTTTTGAATTGTTTCACGATGGTCACCTCGGATTTATTTTTAGAAAAATCGAACAAAGATAATATGGTTAGTTTAACATGAGGGCAGTTTGAGTGGGAACCATATAGGTAAAGAATAAAAAGAATAGAAGCACGTTGAAGGAGTGTAGCATATGAATTTTGTCATAATCGGCGGGGATGCTGCTGGTATGAGTGCAGCGATGCAAATAGTAAGGAATAGTGAAGGCCATTCCATTACGGTTTTCGAACAAGGAGGAATGACTTCATATGGTCAATGCGGACTACCTTATGTATTAAGTGGGGATGTGGAGTCGACTGAAGAATTGATCGCGCGAAAGCCTGAAACGTTTCGTGATAAATACGGCATTGATGTCCGTATTTATCACGAGGTGACAGATGTCGATTGTGAGCGTAAAGTGGTTTATGGAAACGACGGGAAAGGAGAAAGGTTCGAACTACCTTATGATCGTCTGCTGGTAGCTTCAGGCGCTTCTCCTGTCATGCCTCCATGGCAAGGGAAAGACTTAAAGGGAATCCATACATTAAAAACGATTCCGGATATTAAGGATATCATGGCCGCAACAGCAAAGGACGTGGAAAAGGTAGCCATCATCGGGGGAGGCTACATAGGTCTTGAGATGGCAGAGGGATTCGTATCCCTCGGAAAAAAAGTTCGAATGATCGACCGTGGTTCTCAGCTGGCCAAAATCTTTGATGAGGATATGGGCGAGCTTGTTCATGAAGAAGCCATGAGGAACCAGATGGAACTTCACCTCGATGAATCAGTAGAAGGCTTCAAAGGAAAAGAGCATGTCGAAGTTGTTGTGACGGATAAGGAAGAATACGATGCAGACCTGGTGCTTGTGGCCGTGGGAGTTACCCCAAACACAACATTCATGAAACATACAGGTGTTTATAAAGGAATGAATGATGCAATTACCGTAAACGCATTTATGGAAACAAGCGTATTGGATATCTATGCTGCCGGCGATTGCGCTACACAATATCACCGCATCAAAAAGAAAGATGATTACATCCCTTTAGGCACCCATGCAAATAAACAAGGGCAGATTGCCGGTTTGAATATGATTAATCAAAAACGTTCGTTTCGGGGAATTGTCGGTACGTCGATTTTAAAGTTTTTCGATATAACCCTCGCCCGGACGGGTCTGTCGGGGCGTGAGGCGGACCAGGAGAACATCCCTTATAAACAAATAACTATCCAATCGACCCATGCCGCGGGTTATTATTCCAGAGAAGACCCTATGACACTGAAGATCATTTATCATGAAGCAACTGGCCAGCTGCTCGGAGCTCAAATAATAGGCGGAAGGGGAGTGGATAAACGGATAGATGTCCTGGCAACCGCTCTTTACCACGACATGACAATCGATGAATTGGAAGACTTGGATCTCTCCTATGCCCCTCCGTATAATAGTGTTTGGGATCCGATTCAACAAGCTGCACGAAAGGCAGATTGATTCGTAAGAAGTTAGAATTCTCGTGTGATAGGATGAAAGGGAAGTGAGATACAGGAGGATTCATAAGGTGAACACAGATTTATATAAAAAAGCGGAATCGTTTATTCGCCAATTCCACCAAGAGAAGAAACTTGTTGGAGTGGAGGAGCGATTACAAAGCATCAAAAAGGAAATACGCTGGGAAGGCAGTTATACTCATACCTTTCCCGAATTGGAATATGGAGCAAAAGTCGCCTGGCGTAATAGCAACCGCTGCATTGGCCGCCTGTTTTGGAACAGCTTAAAAGTATTTGATGCCCGGGATGTGAATACGGAAGAAGGGGTTCGAGAAAGGATGTTCGACCATTTGGACTATGCAACAAATGGTGGACGGATCCGGTCAACGATTACAATTTTCAAACCTCATTGCGGTCAAGAACAAATACGTATTTGGAACCATCAGTTGGTTCGTTATGCTGGATATGAAGAAAAGGGAGGCGTAAAAGGCGATCCTGCTTCTATTGAGTTCACTAGGCGGTGTCAACAACTCGGCTGGAAGGGGAAAGGCACCTCTTTTGATATTCTTCCGCTTGTTGTACAAATAGACGAAGGGACGCCGAAGTGGTTTGATATTCCTAGCGAAAAAGTGCTGGAAGTACCGCTGCGTCACCCGGATTTTGACTGGTTTCAACAATTGGGCCTTCAGTGGTATGCCGTTCCCTTAATTTCAGATATGCGTCTTGAAATTGGCGGGATAGATTATACGGCTGCTCCTTTTAATGGTTTTTATATGGAAACTGAAATTGGTGCCCGTAACCTTGCTGATGAGTCTCGCTATAATCTCTTGCCTGTAGTAGCAGAAGCAATGGGACTGGATACAAATCGGAATTCTTCCTTATGGAGGGACCGTGCTTTGATAGAGATGAATCAGGCCGTTTTGTTTTCCTATCAAGCGGATGGAGTCAGTCTGGTTGATCACCATACGGCTGCCCAGCAGTTTCTACAATTCGAAAAGAAAGAAAAAGTGTGCAGCCGAGAAGTAACAGGAGATTGGACGTGGCTTATTCCGCCATTGTCACCTGCATCTACTCATATTTTCCATTCCTCTTGTGTGGACAGGATGGATACCCCCAACTACACTTATCAAACGGCTGCTTATGAGAAAAATCCTTCCGAAGAATAAATGCGGAAGGGTTTTCGTTATCGTCTAATAATTGTGGCATTCAGAGTTTGAGAGAGGCACGATCAGGTGGGGAGGTGGATATCACCGAAAAATTGATTTCATCGGCGATTTGCAATGGAAGGGAAAAACAGGCTGCCGGTCATTACACGACAGCCCAAATGGACCGAATTTCTAAGATACCGCCTGGACTCTTAGACAGGTCTCCGTTTTTCGGAGGAACCAATCACACATCATTCGTATAAATCTGGCCGGCGGTCCTGGAAAATGGGAATTTGTTCGCGAATAGCTTCCACATCAGTGAAGTCAACGTTTGCATAGACGATTTCTTCATCAAAGCCGCCTTCAGCGAGAACATTTCCCCATGGATCGACAACGATGGAATGCCCGCCAAATTCATTGTTATGATCAGAACCGACACGGTTACAGGCGATGACAAAGCATTGGTTCTCAATTGCCCTGCTAATCAAAAGATTACGCCAATGTTCCACACGGGGCTTTGGCCATTCCGCCACAACGAATAAACCGCGCGAGCCGTCGAGCATGTGGGTCCGCATCCATTCAGGAAAGCGAATATCATAGCAAATCACTCCGCCCACTGGAATATCACCAAGACGGAAATTCCCCTTTTTGTTCCCGGATTCTAAGTATTTTTCCTCATTCATCAAACGGAACAAATGGGCTTTCCGGTATTGAAGCAGGCGTTCACCTTCCGGATTGTAAGCGACGAAAGTGTTATAAAATCGGCCATCCTCTTTTTCAGCGATGGACCCTGCTATCGTGATTCCATATTGTTGAGCCATCGAAATCAATAGATTGTGCGTTGGTCCTTCTAGTGTTTCTGCGATTTCGTCAAAACGTGAAAGGTCATACCCTGTAGTCCATAGTTCTGGCAACAAGATGACCTCACTTCCTTGGGCGGCAGCTTCTTTAATTTTTGATTCTGCGTGCTCTCGGTTTTTTTCCGGGTTTCCAAAAGCGATGTCCATTTGTATAATCGCTAGCTTTGTTGTCATCCAATCACCTCATTTCTCTAAGTGTATCACAAAAATTCTGACGTTTTCTTCCTCTTTTTTCGAAGGTTCCGTTTCGAATATGTATGGAGGAAATCGCTGCATGCTACAATAAATACAAAAATTCATTTGTATTTTACGCTAGCGTTTAAAGAAGGGAGTAAGCGTATGTTTGAATTATTCCTCCCGATGCTCGAGAGACTCGGAATTATCGTCACCGTTGCCTTCATTATCACACGTTTTCGTTTTTTGAGAGAGTTGATCGATCAAAAAACACTCGATTCAAGACAGCAGTATATGGCAATTGCTTTTTTCGGGGTGTTTGGAATCATCGGTACATATACAGGAATCACTTATGACACAAGTTCGTTTGATTTTGGACGCTGGACCTATACCCTCGTTGAATCCGAAGCGCTGGCAAACTCTAGAGTAATCGGCATCGTTGCCGCCGGTCTATTTGGAGGATACCGGATAGGAATCGGTGCTGGAATAATCGCGGGCGTTCACCGTTTTTCCCTTGGTGGTTTCACAGGGGCCGCATGTGGGATTTCTGCCGTCGTTGCGGGGGTTATTGCTGGTTATTTTCATAAAAAAGGGAAACCATTGAAATTAAAAACGGCTTTTTTTGTCGGAGCTCTGGCTGAAACGTTACAAATGGGAATCATCTTATTGATTTCGGACCCGTTTGCTCGTGCTTGGGTACTCGTCCAGGAAATCGGACTGCCTATGGTTGCAGCTAATGGCGTCGGATCTGCATTATTTTTACTTATTATTCGCAATGTCCTTCATGAAGAAGAGAAGGTAGGCGCACTCCAAGCCCAAAAAGCCCTGAGACTTGCGGAATCTACGGTCTCTCACTTGCGAAAAGGGTTGACTAAGGACTCGGCAGAGAAAGCCTGCCAGATTATTTTTAAAGAAGTCCAAGTCTCTGCTATTTCGATGACGGATAAAGAAAGAATCCTTGCTCATGTTGGACAGGCAGACGATCACCATAAGGCAGGGGAACCGATCCAGACAGATGCGACAAGGGAAGTCATTCATACTGGTGAACGTATTGTCGTCCGTCACGAGGACATTCATTGCCAGCACCCTTCCTGCCCTCTTGGCGCAGCTGTAATCGTTCCTTTAAAAAAGCGACAGGAAGTGGTCGGAACATTGAAATTCTACGTGACAACGCCTAAAGAAATCTCTAATGTTTTGTTGGAGTTGATTCAGGGCCTCAGTTCACTCCTAAGTCAACAACTGGAACTTGCCGATGCGGAAAAAGCTCAGGAACTTGCAAGAGAAGCGGAGGTTAAGGCGCTGCAGGCACAGGTGAATCCCCATTTCTTGTTCAATTCATTAAATGTAATCGTATCTTTGACTCGGACGGAGCCGGACAAGGCGAGGTCACTGCTCATTGCACTTTCTCGATTTTTTAGGCAGAACTTGGGAGCGACCACTAAAACTTGGACAACACTCAAAGAAGAGCTTAAACACGTAAAAGCCTATCTGCTCATTGAAGAGACACGTTTTGTCGATCGCCTCCATGTTGATTATGATGTAGATGAATCAGCTCTTTCTGCCAGGATTGCTCCATTAACCCTACAGCCACTTGTGGAAAACAGTATAAAACACGGCATTAAAGATCAAGAAGTAGAAGCTCAAATTATCATCAGCATCCAACAAGTGGGGGGACATGTGGAGATCCTGGTGAAAGATAACGGTGCAGGGATCGATGGCGACCGACTTAAGACGCTGGGGGAACAATCGGTCGAGTCGAGTGTAGGAACAGGGTTCGGTTTATTTAACGTCAACAAACGTTTAGAGCATATGCATGGCGAAGGATCAAAACTTCAGATAAAAAGTAACAAAGGGCAGGGAACAGACATTGCTTTTTCCATTCCCTTTTATGAAAAGGAGACACTCTCATGAATGAGAAGATTACTGTGCTCATTGTTGATGATGAACGTTTTAGCCGAGAAGAATTAAACTTTTTATTAGAATCTTATGAGAGGATAGACGTCATTGGTGAAGCGGCTTCTGGAGAAGAGGCTGTGATGCAGTCATTGAAACTTCAACCGGATGTCCTTTTCCTTGATGTAGAGATGCCTAAAATGGATGGTATGGGGGTAGCGAAGGCTGTGCAGGAATTAAAAAAGGTCCCGGAGATCGTCTTTGCTACTGCTTATCCGGACTTCGCCGTCGAGGCTTTTCGCCATCAAGCGATTGACTATCTGCTTAAGCCCTTTGACGAAGAACAATTGAGTGAAACGATTGAGAGAATAGAGAAGAAGTTTCAGCAGGGGGAAAAGAAGGCGGAATTTCATCCATCCAAGCTGGCTGTTGAGGTAGAAGACACGATTGAATACCTGAATCCTTCAGATATTATGTATGTGTACAGAGAGGATCGAATTACGAAGATTGTGGGCAGGGAAAGAATGTATGAGACAAAGGATGCATTAAAAGATGTAGAGCAGCGTCTTCAAGGCTTTTCCTTTTTCCGGATTCATAAAAGCTATCTTGTTAATCTTGATTACATATACAGGCTGACCCCATGGTTTAATGGAGCCTATCAACTCGAACTTCAGGGTACAAACGAAAAGCTCTCCGTCAGCCGAAATTACGTCAAGGATTTAAGAAATAAACTTGAACTGTAAATACATCTGTTTTTCATCCCCTTTTTTCAACACTTTAATCGTAAAATTCGACATGTTAAACATAAAAGCCCCCTTTGTAAGCGTTATCTTGATATATTCAATGTAAGCGATTGCAGTAAAACGCGCAAAGGAGGATCCCTCATGATTACATTTCTTGTGAGTATTGCCCTTTTAATTGTCGGTTATCTTACGTACGGTAAATATGTAGAAAAAACGTTTGGTGTGAACACAGCACGCCAAACGCCAGCATACTCTCATGGTGATGGTGTCGATTACCTGCCGATGGGAGAAAAAAGAAATTCTTTAATCCAGCTTTTGAACATCGCGGGGGTAGGTCCGATTTTTGGCCCGATTCTCGGAGCTCTTTACGGACCTGTAGCCTTTATTTGGATTGTTTTCGGCGCTATTTTTGCAGGTGCTGTTCACGATTATTTAACTGGTATGATTTCCATACGTAACCGTGGAGCTCACTTGCCAGAGCTTGCAGGGAAATTCCTGGGGAAAGTGATGAAACACGTCGTTAATGCCTTTGCTATTCTATTACTAGTGCTTGTAGGTACGGTGTTTGTGACCGCCCCTGCTGATCTTCTGCATAACATGACAAGCAGTTGGCTGTCACTCCCTGTTATTCTTCTTGTGATTTTTGCTTATTATTTATTGGCCACTATGCTGCCGATTGATAAAATTATTGGACGCTTTTATCCGATCTTCGGCGCCCTTCTGTTAATCAGTGCCATAGGAGTAGGAGTATCATTGGTTGTAACAGGAGCGCCCATTCCGGAGTTAACATTTACAAATATGCACCCAGACAATGCGCCTATATTTCCGCTATTATTTTTAACGATTTCTTGTGGGGCACTATCAGGCTTTCATGCTACCCAAACCCCTATCATTTCAAGAACGACTCAACAAGAAAAACAAGGCCGCCGTATTTTTTATGGCATGATGATTGCCGAAGGAATTATTGCCATGATCTGGGCAGCAGCGGCTATGAGTCTGTTTAATGGTTCTGCCGGCCTGAACGAAATCCTTGCGAACGGAGGTCCAGCTGCTGTAGTCAGCGAAGTATCAATTGCGATGCTTGGTGCTGTTGGTGGTACGCTTGCAGTACTTGGTGTCATTGTCCTGCCCATCACGTCAGGGGATACAGCATTTCGAAGTGCCCGTATGATCATCGCCGATTATCTGAAAGTATCACAAAAGAAAGTAACAAGCCGTATTTGGATTGCTGTGCCAATGTTTGTTGTTTCGTTCATTCTGACACGGATTGATTTTACATTGCTGTGGAGATATTTCTCCTGGGCGAACCAGTCTACGGCTGTGATTGCCTTGTGGGTCGGGGCGATGTACTTGTTCCTATCCCGTAAAAATTACTTCATAGCTGCCATTCCAGCTACATTCATGACAATGGCAACTTTCACGTATATTTTAAATGCTCCGATTGGATTTGGTCTTCCATTGAATATGTCCTATGTTATTGCAG
The DNA here is from genome assembly GCF_900108515.1 of Halobacillus karajensis. Lineage (GTDB taxonomy): Bacteria > Bacillota > Bacilli > Bacillales > Halobacillaceae > Halobacillus > Halobacillus karajensis. The sequence goes on from NZ_FNWW01000011.1 coordinate 50,213, forward strand.
CCATTGGAACAGTAGCAGTGGTAACGGCATTTATTATTGCCGCGCGTCGTGGTTTGGAAAAGAATATTCCGCTGGAAGAAGATCTAAAGAAAATCGCTTAATTGCTAGGCACCTACTATTTGGTAGGTGCTTTTTTTTCCTAAAGTCCACAAATGAAATGCCAGAGGCCAAACTGATAAGATAGAAGGAAGGGCAATGTTTTCTTTAATCGTGAAAGGGTACCCTTAATAGGGAAAGGGGAGATCATTATGGAACAAACCATTCAACAGAAAAAAGGAAAGCTCTTCATTGGGGATGAAGAACAACCTAAAGCTCAACTTCTATTTGAAGAAAAAGAAAATACAATGGTCATTACAAGTACAGTTGTCGCTCCTTCCGAGCGCGGGCAAGGGTTAGGAACGGACTTGATTGATTTTGCTGTGAATTATGCAAGAAAACATAAATTGAAGATCGACCCGGTCTGCTCCTTCGCCCAAGGTGTCATCCAAAACACACCTGAATATGAAGTTGTACTGAAAAAGTAGAGGGGGAGTTTCTGATCGTAAAAATTAGGGAACCTGAAGAAAAGGATTTAATGCACTTTACAAGATACAGCATTGATTTCCTTCATCTAGCCCATCCAGGACGTCAGACAAGCGAAACAATTCGAGAGCGGAAATATTGGGCTGCGGATCAATTTCTGGCTAAAAACCCGGAGCAAAAACTCTTAGTGGCTGATATGAATGGCCGAATGATTGGTTATGTCTTGGGTACGATTGCCCCACTTGGGGAAGAAGGGGTTCGTGGATATTTAAACGAAGTTTTTGTGGATGAGTTTTATCGACGTGAGGGTATCGGTAGTGATCTATGCCGCAAAATATTGGAATGGATACGTGACCAGGAAGCAACCTCTATTCAAGTAAGCCTGCATTCTTCCCACCACAGAGGAAGTGAATTTCTCGAGAAGGTGGGGTTTTCACCTGTACGTACACTTTTTGAATATAAATTTGAAGATTGAGGACGCCACGGGGAGGAATTCCTGAATGAAACAAGCCATGTTAATCGTAAACCCATCATCGGGGAAAGAAGAAGCATTAGATCATGTAGAAACGATTAAAGAGATTTTGACAGAAAAAGGCTACGAGGTCAGTGTGGCTCAAACAGAAAAAGAGTTAGATGCCACGAAATATTGCCAGGGCGCCTGTAAAGATGAGTTTGATTTAATCGTTTCAATGGGAGGAGATGGGACTCTCCACGAGACGATCAATGGAATGGTGGATCAGACCCACCGGCCGTTATTGGGCATTATCCCGCTGGGTACGGTAAATGATTTTGCGAGAGCCCTTGATATTCCATTGCAGGTGGAAGAAGCTGTGGATGTCCTCCGTTCTGATCAGACTAAAGCCGTGGATATCGGTCGATTTAATGATCAATATTTTGTGAATATAGTAGCAGCAGGAGCTGTCGCTGAAGCTACATCTGAAGTAACTCCTGAACAAAAGACTAAATTCGGCTCGCTTGCTTATATGATGGAAGGCATGAAAACATTAACAAACCACAGTTACCCGATTCGTATTGAATATGATGATAAAGCATGGGAAGGGGAGTCTTTTCTCTTCCTGGCTGCATTGACGAATTCAGCGGGAGGCTTTGAAAACTTGTCTCCAGAGGCTGAAGTGAACGATGGGAAAATTCACGGATATGTAGTTCCTAAAGTGAGTATGATTCGTTTAGCCACTATTGCCTCAGCGATAGTTAGGGGGAATTTGAAGGATGAAAAGGATGTCCAATACTTTAAAGCCGATCGGATCCGTCTGACATCGAAGGAAGAATTAGTGACAAATGTTGATGGGGAAGAAGGCGACCCTTTACCTGTTGAACTGTCAGTTCTTCCTTCCCATATTCAAGTCGTTGTAAAATAGGAAAAGGCTGCTAAGTGTGCAGCCTTTTTTCTGTGTCATACTAGAAGTGAGTGAGGTGCATCTATGAAGAAACCAGATATGGAAGACTACTTGCAGGAAGGGGTATATGGGAGCCGGCAAACAAAGCCAGGAGAGAGGAAACGATACCTGGGGACTTTAAGGGAACGCGTGCTACTTGCTCTAACGAAAGGGCAGGTCATGCAGGAGTTAGGAAAGAAAGAAATGCAGGGGCTCATGAAAGAACATCCTGATGCAAAACTTTTATTAAATAGTGAAGTGAGCTATCGATTTTTATCACCATTTAAAGACCTGGCCGAAGAGCAGGAAATCCATCATACGACGATTTCAAATCAGGAGTCAGAAACGGAATTCGGAGCTGTTTTAACGCTGGATTATGCTATTGAAAAAGAAAAGGTCCGGATAGAAGAACCGAGGCAGGAAGAAAAAACATCTGAAGAAGAAGGGGTGAAAGGATTCCTGACATCACTTTTTAAACCATCTGAATAACACAAAAAGAGGCTGCGAATTCTGCAGCCTTTTCAACACGTCCTGCCTCATGTGGCACTTTTTTATTTGTACTGATTTAAGAATCTTGCCAAACCGACGATAGTAATAGCGAAAGAAAAGAGAATCATTGCAATGTAGCCGGCGTAGAACAAGAATTGGTCGAAAAAGTTCCCAGCGGTATCCCCAATACTATAAAGGGCATATCCAGCAAGCAGGGACGCTAAGAACACAAAGACACGGTTGTTGAAATCCATCTTTATTCCACCTCCTTTGTACTTCAATATATGAGGTACAAACGTGGAATATCTTTCTTTTAGAAAAAATTTTGACGTCTTGTCTATGGACAAGCCGACAGTTGTAACAAGATGAACGTTCTGTGAAATGTTTTTTGCCATATAACCGCTGATTTCATTAAGGGAGGTTCAAGGGTAGGCATAATTTGAAGGAGACATAAAAAAAGCCCCCTTTTGAATAGGCAAAAGGGAGGTGGTCCTTGTCTTTTATTAAGGGAAAACAGACCATAAAATCTACAGGTTATTTTTCCTGGCGGGGAAAAATAATAGGGTGATTCGACGTAAGAGACAAAAGAGAGTACTCAAGAAGAAATGAATACAAATAACATTACAATGCGCAGGGCCATGGACAACCAGCACGGCCAAACACGTTGGACGGTTCAGTATCTCTTTTGCTATTACTTATTGTACCACTTTTTCATGGGGTACTGCTTTGGGAAAAAAACAACTTAAGGTGAGTACTCAATGCATAATTTGAGGAAAGATTTTCTCAAGTTTTGACTACTATTGGAAAAATGTAAAATATATTCAGGAGTGGATTGTGGGGATCCGATGTATTTTGTACACTTGAAGTAATCAATGATATGGAGTGGAGCTCTCATGGATGTAAACAAAATCCAATTAATGATACAAATGCAGGCAATGGCGATGGTGGGTAAGCGAAACCATGATCAATTTTCTAGTGGTTTACAGGAGGAGACTTTTCAAAGCTTCTTAAATGCAGCCATTGGCCAATCGATTAATATAGAAGCTCAACCACTACAACAACCAGTCACTTATGTTCCCTTTCAGGGACAAGTAGCCCCTGTGGTTCAAGAGTGGTCAGAGGCAGATGGAATTCCTGATATAAAGGTAGAGAGTTCTGATGTAGATGAATGGATCCGTAAGGCTGCAGAACATCATGGGGTGGATGAGAAGCTTGTTCGCTCTGTTGTTAAGGCTGAATCTAATTTTGATGCTGATGTAGTGAGTCATACAGGAGCTCAAGGGCTGATGCAGCTGATGCCGGCGACAGCGAAAGGGCTTGGTGTTTCAAATCCTCTAGACCCGGAGCAAAATGTCATGGGGGGAACCAAATACCTGAAACAAATGCTTGATCGTTATGATGGCAATACAGAGTTAGCTCTTGCTGCATACAATGCAGGCCCTGGGAATGTAGATAAGTATGACGGTGTGCCGCCATTTCGCGAAACGCAAAATTACATAACGAAGGTACTTGGAAGAGCATAAAAGAAGCGGGGAGGCCTATAAAGGATCCGCGCTTCTTAAGTAAGATCATGGTTTATGGATTTTGCACTTTCTAAGCCGAATAGACACCCTGAGCATTTTTTACTTATCTGGTTCGAGTTCTTGACTCATTTGCATGTATTGATCGAAAACAACAGTCATCTCTTTTAGGCGGTTGCGTACGTCTTCATCGGTTAGTTCACCTTGTGTAGAAAAGTGATTCGTGTGCGTGTAGACATAATTAGGGGTCACCATGCAACGGAAGTAGTTTAAGATCGGTTTCAATTGGTTTTCTACAACAAGGTGGTGTTGTAATGTTCCTCCATTGGCGACGATGGAGACTGGTTTATAACGCATAGCTAGTGGAGATACAGCGTCAAAGACATTTTTTAATGTGCCTGGGATTGATCCTTGGAAAACGGGGGTGGCGATGACATATGCATTCGCTTCTTCGATTTCCTTGATCAATTCCTTCATATCGTCATTGTATTTTTCAGCTGGCCGGCCATCGACGAATTGAAGCTCATAATTTTCGAGGTCGACGATTTTCGTTTCATGTTTCGTTGGCAGCTGCTGTATATATTTTTGGATTTCATCAAGGAGCGTCCGGGTCTTTTTCCCGACGATCGTTCCGTTCAATAATAGGATCTTCATGACAACTTTCTCCCCTTCATTTTTCTTTGAGCTAATGTATCGTATGCAGAATTTTATAAAATGGGCTATGTAGCTATTCCTAGTATGTGTGGATATGGTCTAGTTATCTTATAAAATATTTGGTCATGCTGTATACGCTCGAACTCCAGCTGTCTTTTCTAGCGGTGAAAAACCGGCTATTTGTCGCAGGCTGGGGATATATGTGAAATTCTTCTTTTCTTTTTATGGTAAAGTATACGCCTTATTTAAGCAATTGTGAGGATTCGGCTTGCTTGACGTTGAAAAAATAAGGGTATAATACCTGGAGGGAGGGGTGACGATGATCCGTTTATGGAGACGTATCAAATTTCTTTTCAATGTTCGAAAATCTGTACCTTTTCTCGTGCAGTTTTTCAAATCTAGGGAAGTAAGTAAAAGCAAGAAGTGGGTATCGGTTCTCCTATTGCTTGCTTATCTCTTATTCCCGTGGGACGTCATCCCTGATTTTCTTGTCTTTTTAGGACTTGTGGATGATTTAGCTGTTTTCACTTACATTATGCAATGGATGATTAAGATGGCTCCAGAGGAATTAAAGCAGGAATATCGTGTCTATGATAAATAGAAATGTTTGAAAAACGGCAAGATGTGGTATATAAATGTTGTGAGCTTAAATTAAGTCAAGGAGTGATGGTATTGAGTAATGTAATGTTTACATCACAAGCAACTGCACAAGGTGGACGTAATGGTCACGTTAAATCCGAGGATGGCCTTATTGACCTGAACCTTGCCATGCCTGGTGAAAGTAAAGAAGAAGGGTCCAATCCTGAACAGTTATTTGCTGCTGCTTATTCGGCCTGCTATGATGGGGCGTTGAATTTGGTTGCAAGCAAACAGAAGAAAGACATTGAATCTAAAATTACTGCTGATGTCAGCTTATTGAAAGATGAATCCGATAACGGTTTTAAAATCGGTGTCGTTCTAAACGTTGATGTGAAAGGTGTTTCTCAGGAAGAAGCAGAAAAGCTTGCAGAAGAAGCACACAAAGTATGCCCATATTCTAAAGCGACACGCGGCAATATTGATGTCCAATTAAAAGCCAACGCTGTATAAAAGGGAAACCAATCCCCGGTGGGAGATCCACCGGGGATTTTTTTGGTGATCTAGCAAATGATAATAGATGTCCTCTCTGTGAACTTAAAATGCGAGTATAAGCTGCTGACTACTGCGTTTTATTACCTGTGTGGCAGGCAAATATGATATTTTATAGTTAAAGGGGTGAAGATGATGAAGATCACCGATCAAGCACGAGACTTGTTGAATCAAATCCTCGAATATGAAGAAGCGGGATGTCTGCGTTTGTTTTTTGCCGGGTACGGTTGTGGGGAGCCGGATATTGGCATGGCAATCGAAGAACCGGCTGGTGATGATGAACTTCGTCATATCAATTCAATTCCTGTAGCCATTGATAAAAGAATTGTACATTTGGCTGAACAGCTAACAATAGAAGGCAAGCAAACAATGGAAGGACCTAAGTTTCAGATGCTGGGGCTTCCAGAAAAAGATTGTTAATGCAATAGACAAACCCACACTTCTGTGGGTTTATTTTTTACTATAAGGTTTGCGCTGTTTAGTAAATATGGCAGGAATAACTTTCTTATACTCCTAACAGCATCAAAGAAAAGAGAGGTATTTGACATCATGATGGCATCAGGACACCAGGTTGTCGGCTTCACGTTCGGCGTAGGAGCGATGACGTTATTACCTACGTTTGAGTGGATTCCAGAGCAGCCTCTTCAAACCGTTTTATTTTTTGTGTTTGTCCTTTTCGGCTCTCTGCTGCCGGATATAGACACACCTACTTCTACATTAGGGCATAAGTTCTGGCGGGGATTGATGACCGTTTTTACGATCGCGTTTCTCTGTTACTTATTTGTGCCTGACTATTTAGATACATACAGAGAACAATTAAAGGTATTTGTTATGCTCCTTTTACCAATTCTTATTATGATTCGCGGCCATAGAAAGATGACTCATTCGGTTTTATTTATCTGTTTACTAATTGGATACGGAATCATTCTTGAACAGGCTTTTGCTATTCCTCGTATGTACATCGGAGGCTTGATCATCGGTGTGGTTTCCCATTTGTTTGGCGATTATATCACAAGAAAAGGCATCCCTTTGGCGTATCCTTTTTCAAAAAAACATTTGCAATTTATCATTACTTTTCGAACAGGATCGAATAGTGAACGTCTGCTTGTCTATAGTCTTCTTTTATGGAATGTCTGGTTCCTCACATCGAGCATTTTTTGACACTACATTTATGTGGTGTCTTTTTTGTTTAGGACAAAAGTGAATGATTAAATCGAAAAAATATGAGTGGGATAGCTTGATCAGGGAGAGTGCTTCCTTTTAGTTTCTGTTCAATTTTTGTATAGACATATTTTCGAAAATTCAATAAACTATTATATAAGAAGAAAGTGAGGGAATGGCCATATGACAGATCATTACTTAATTGAGCCAAGTCCGTTATGTCAACTGCAGATGCGCCGCACTTCCTCGTTGTATCATGTGTATCTAGACAACTTGAGAAAACATTTCCCGAAAGAAGCTGTTCTTTACACGAGGGATTATATCGTCTCCGAATTCCCCAGAGATCTTGATGAACAGATTGTCTCATTGGAATTCTTATACATGAATGACCTTCATGAAGATTTGTCAGCTGCTGCTTCATCGCCATACATAAATGACAGCGCAGGTTACCTTTACCGTTTGATTTTGAATCAATCCAAGCAGGAAAAGAAGGAAAACCATCTAGGTGAACTAAAATCTCTCCATTACAAACATCCAACTTTACATTGTCTCCACCTATTCACCCTCGTATATTCCTATCAGGACAGGAATATATATACCGCCTTGGATAAATATTTGGAAGAATGTGACCAGGCACTACAAAAAGTAGACGAACCCTTGATGTATTATTATTTGAATCAACGGTATCAGGAACTGCTCTTTTATCATTATTGGAAGACAAATAATTCCATCCTAGCCAGTCGTTATGCTTACAAGATGATTAATACAGAAGTTTCGCCAAGAAGGAAGAGTCGTATGCATCATGATTTAGCCCTGTGTCAGCTCTATAACGGTTATGAGTCATCCATGGAATCGTTAATACAATCTATGGATATTGCGAAAAAACATGGCCTTCGTCGCTTTTTACGATCGATTAAAGATCACACACTTCCTTTTATATCCGCTTTTCATCTGCAAACAGAAGGAATATCCACATCTGATCCTGTCGAACAAGCTCATCTTGCTTTAGCTCGTGGAGATTACCAAAGGACACGCCAAGTGTTGCTGTCTTTGCCTTCTTTATCCCCTTTTCAAGAATGCTACCTCGGGCTGGCTACAGGGAACCATGACATGTTAGAACGTTCTTATCAGCGGTTTATTCATGAACGGGGGGATTATTTCTTTGCCCGGGTACCTATAAAATATTTGGAAAGATTGAAGAGTGAACACTTGTAATTCTTGTTTAAAAAGTCTTGGAACTTTACAAAGAAGGTCTCCTTCTATTTTCGGAAGGAGACCTTCTTTGATTAGGCCATGAAAAAGTTTCAGCTTGCTGGGAGTGTGTAAGGGCGCATGCCACTTCTCTTTCGTTACTCTTTCTTTCTCCTGTGCCGTTCAGGGAGGGGCTCTTGTCTTATCATTTTAGTAAAAGCATAGACAAAGAGGATGATAATCACTGTGAACGGGAGTGCAGAAACAAGGGAAGCTGTCTGCAATGCGTCTAGGGCCACCTGCTAACAATAGGACACCAGAGATTGCGGCCATCAATACTCCCCATATAATCTTAATGGGAAGAGCAGGTGTCAAACTTCCGTTTGTCGTCATACTCGCTAAAATATAAGTGGCTGAGTCGGCAGATGTAATTAAAAATGTGGCGATCAGCAGAATCGATAAAAAAGATAAAACGCCTGTAAGTGGTAAATAATCAAAGGTTTTAAAAAGAGCGACCGTCACATCATTGTTTACGGCTTCAGCAATTTGAGTACCATGATTTAAGTCACTGTTCAATGCGGTTCCGCCAAAAACAGCAATCCATAAACAGGCAATTAACGGAGGGACAACGAGCACTCCGAAGATAAATTCCCTGATAGTTCTTCCCCGGGATACACGAGCAACAAATGCTCCTACAAACGGGGACCATGCGATTACCCAGGCCCAATAGAAAATCGTCCAGTCTCGCAGCCACGTTCCTCCTTCATATGGGGTAAGTCTCAGGCTGTAACCGACAAAATTCGAGATATAGTCGCCTAGTCCTAAAGTAAAACTATTTAATATGAAAACCGTCGGACCAGCGAAAAAGACGAACAAGAGTAAGATAAGGCAGACAGCTAAGTTTAAATTACTCAGCCATTTGATTCCTTTTTCCAGCCCACTACTGGAAGAGGTTAAGTATAACATGAGAAGAACAGCGGTGATGACAAGCTGGAATGTTATTGAATTCGGTACACCGAATACAACATTCAAACCTCCATTCATTTGGAGAATTCCTAACCCTAAAGAGGTTGCAATCCCCATAACCGTAGCGATCACGGCTAATGAATCAATCGTATATTTCACAGGCTTGGATTTCCCTAAAACAGGCTCAAGCGCAGTGGATACGAGACCATCTTTATTTTTTCGGAATTGCAAAAAGCCTATCAAAAGACCAACAATAGCGAATACAGACCATTGGTTGATGCCCCAGTGAAAAAAGGAATAGGCCATAGCGACCCTGGCTGCCTCTTCTGTTTGCGCTTCTAAGTCTGAGAAAGGTGTTTCAAAAAAATGACTCATGGGTTCAGCGACCCCCCAGAACACGAGTCCTGCACCAAAACCAGCAGAAAATAACATTCCAATCCATGTAAAGAAAGGAAATTCGGGTTTTGAATCTGGTGGTCCAATCTTAATCTTTCCATATTTACTCAAACCAAGAGAGATAAGAAAGATGACGAATCCAAAAATGGATATAAGATAAAACCATCCAAAGTTTATGGTGGTAAATTCGAATACGGCACCAGCGATTGTGCCGAAGCCCTCAGGATTAACCGCCCCTATAATGACAAGAATCGTAATAGTGGATGCGGAAATGAGGAAAACAGGGTTTCTGAGTTGATCTTTCATCGTGGACTCCTTTCAGAACCATTAATTATGATGAACATGAATCTGATGATCGATTTATTTATTCCCTGCATTTTTCTATGAAAAACATTTAGCTTTCGAATTCTGTTCGCAATAATCCCATTAAAATGGTGTCATAATAAGACCCGGAAACATATTCGTTTTTTCTAAGCCGTCCCTCGATTTGGAATCCTGTCTTCTCGTAGAGGCGGATGGCCTGGGTGTTGCCACTCCATGTATCCAGTTGAACACGTTCCAAGTTAAGGGTATAGAAAAGGTGTTTCAGCAATGTTTGAATGATATCTTTTCCATATCCTTGTCCCCAATATTCTCTTTCCCCTATACTCAATCCAATCTCAGCAGATCTTGTGATCGGATTGAGATTACTATAGCTGCATTTCCCAATAGGGACGCCTGTACTAACGGTATACACCATGAAAACACGTCCGGTCTCCCATAAAGGTTGAGCGGTCAGATTCTTTTCATAGAAGGCCTCAATATCTTCTTTCGGGTTATTATTTTGGTAGGCTGAGGAAGTACCATGACCAAGGTCCGCCAATTCCTCATCATTGGCCCATTTGAACAATAAATGTAAGTCATCCCTTGAAACAGGGCGTAACTCGATAAGATTTCCTATTAACATATCCATTCCTCCATCCCATTGCTAAAACTATCGTATAGGAAACATTCGTCAAAAGAAAGGGAATTGTCGGACTACTAGGAGGTTAAGGGAATTTGAACTGGGTTAGGATGATAGAGAGGAGGGTTCCGTATGTTCAGCGAATGTAGAGAAGTTCATCGGTGGTTGAATGAATTTGATAAAGAATGGATGTTTGCCGGAGGATGGGCTATTGATCTTCACATCGGAGAAGAAACAAGAAAACATGAGGATGTGGAAGTTGCTATTTTCCGCGAGGATCAACATGAACTCTTTCAAGCTTTAAAAACATGGGAAAAGTATGTAGTCAAACATCGAGAGTTAATGGAATGGAAGAGTGGAGAGACTTTAAACCTTCCCGTGCATGAAATCCATGCCTTTTCCCAGGAAGGGCATGAGCTAGAAATCCTCCTTAATGAAAAAAAGAAGGGCTTGTGGGAGTTCAGAAGAGACCCTTCGATTACCTTTGATTTAGAGCGGATGCATCTCCAGTCCGAGCATGGGTACGCCTACTTAAACCCCGAAATCGTCCTGCTCTATAAATCAACCTATACACGTTCAAAAGACTATGAGGATTTTAATTATGTGTTTCCCTACTTAAATGAACATCAAAAAGAATGGTTGAAACAGGCACTCATGCACCATCAACCTCAACACCCGTGGCTGGAAGCCCTTTTGTATTGAATAGAGCGTTTTGAATATGATGGAAGCAAGATCCTCCTAAAAATGGGGGGATTAGGACTAGGTGTTTGGACATTTTGTGTTTTTTTTTAAGAAACTGTATCATAAAACCTTAGGGAAGTTTGATAGAATAAAAAGGAAAAGAGATAGAATTTAAAGGAGCAGACGAATATGTGGGAATGGAGAAATATATATCGTGGATTGCTGATGGGGGCGAGTGATGTTGTTCCAGGAGTCAGTGGGGGGACAATCGCCGTGGTTCTAGGAATTTACGATCGTCTTATCGAGGCTATTAATGGATTTTTCAGCAAGGAATGGAAGAGGCATTTAAAATTCTTATTGCCCCTTGGAATTGGAGTTGTCCTAGCTGTAGGATTGATGGCGAATCTGATTGAGTGGTTGTTTGAACATTATCCGGGGCCGACTCAGTTTTTCTTCCTTGGGCTTATTATTGGTGTATTACCTTATTTAGCACATAAAGCAGATATGAAGCATAAGTTCAAAGGGCAACACTATCTGTTACTGCTTATTGGAGCTGCACTCGTTGCATCTATGGCATTTTTCCAGGCATCAGAATCTGATCCCATGCAAAACCTTACCTTGACTGGATATGTTTTACTTTTCTTCTCAGGATGGATTGCCAGCAGTGCCATGATTCTTCCCGGCATTAGTGGGTCATTCATTTTGCTCATCATAGGTGTGTATACGACTGTAACTTCCGGGATTTCGGATTTTAGAATCGATATTATCGCCGTTGTTGGGGCAGGAATTGTGTGTGGAATCATCGTTATGAGTAAAATCGTCAAATTTTTCCTTGAAAACTATACCTCCGGAACCTTTGCGGTTATTATCGGACTTGTTATAGGTTCCGTATTCGTTATCTTTCCAGGTGTTCCTAAAAGCGACGTCCTAATGATTGTCAGTGTTGTTGCTTTCCTTGCAGGACTTTTAGCCGCATGGTTATTAGGTAGGGTGGAGTATAAATAAGCTTGTGGGAAAGACAAACCGCTCGTTTTTGGGTATGATAGGAAGTAGATATTCATAAAGGAGATTGAGTTTAATGGAAACTATTCATACTACGGATACGTTCAACAAAACGATAGAAAGTGACCACCCGGTGATCGTGAAATTTGAGGCAGATTGGTGCCCGGATTGCCGCCGTATGGATATGTTTATCGGGGACATTCTTGAGGAATATAATGGTTACAAATGGTATAATGTCAATCGTGATGAACTGCCCGAAATCGCAGAAAAATATGAAGTGATGGGGATTCCAAGTATTTTAATTTTTAAAGATGGGAACAAGCAAGCCCACCTTCATAGCGCGAACGCAAAAACACCAGAAGAAGTGCAAGAGTTTTTACAAGCAAGTCTTTAAGAATGACGTCCACATGGTTCCGCCATGTGGGCGTTTTCTGTAAGGAGGTATTCTTTTGTCAAAACGACTGTTGCTCGTTGGTGCCGGTCATGCTCATTTAGAAGTACTAAAACAATTGAAAAGCGAATGGCGGGAGCGGGTCGATGTCTGTATGATCACACCATCGCCATATCAGTATTACTCCGGGATGTTTTCAGGATATACAGAAGGTATTTATTCAGAAGAAGAAATGCGTGTTGACATTCGAGCATTGGCAAGGGCTGCGAATGTTCACCTGATTCAAAAAAAGGCAGCTTATCTAAAGGCAGATCAACAGAAAGTGGTATGTGAAGATGGGGCTGTTTATCCGTTTGATGTGGTAAGTTTTGACATCGGATCCAAGAGTTCCCCTGCCTCATTTGAGGAAACGGCTGTTCAGGCTATCCAACCTAATTATGACTTTTCTACGCAAATCCGCGAATTAAGGGAAACAACCATGCCTTTAATTGTTGGTGGAGGCGCAGCGGGTACGGAGCTTGCCATGTCATTGCAGACGTATAAACAAAATCATCAGATTCCTGGACAGGTACGGCTAATATTATCGGAAGGAATTCTGGCAGATGGACCGAAATGGGTATCGGCAAAGTTGAGAAAGCTATTGAAGAAAAAAGATATACGAATTTGGGAGAATGAACGGGTAGAAGAGGTCTTTGAAGGGTTCGTGAAAACTGACAAAGGTAACCGTGTTCGTCACACGGGTGTTTTATATTTGGGCGGGGCTCTGGGAGATCCCATTTTTGAAAAGTCATCTCTTGCTATTGATGAACGCTATTTCGCTCTTATAAGATCTACGCTTCAATTTCGTGACTATGATTATATATTTGGAGCTGGTGACTGTGTTACGATGATTGATCTTCCACAGCTTGAGAAACGTGGTGTCTATGCAGCCAGACAAGGGCTGGTATTATGGAATAATCTGAAAAATTATTTTTCAGATAAGCCATTGAAGTCATTTGCCCCACAAAAAAAGGCCCTTTCCATATTGTCTACAGGTGGAAAGAAAGGGTTCTTTATCTATGGGGCTCTTCATGCGCATAACCAAAAAGCATGGCAGTTAAAGGACAAAATGGATAGAGCCTTCATGGCAAAATATAAGTTTCCTTGAACCGTCCTTTTATGGATACTTTCAAAGTTTCTTATATCATTTCAGGGAGGTAAAGATTTGCAAGGATATTCGTTTTCATGAATGTTCTTCACTGAACCGCTGGATGGATGTAGGCGGAATATGGAGTTCTACTCGTGGAGGCAGTTCTCCTTTTACAGGAAGGGAAACTTTTTTATTCAGGTTCCTAATGTGTAGGTGAGCAATCGGACTTCCATATTGATAAGTCATATGTTCAACGGTTGCATCAAAATGTTGACCACCAATCTTTTGATTGGGAGGAGTCACTGTAATCGCCTGTAAAGAAACATATTCCTTATCATTTATAATTAAATGCCCACCTAGAAAGGAAGCCACATGTTTGTTAGATGGTTTCTTAAAAAGTATTTCAGCCGTGTCGATTTGTTGGAAGGTCCCTTTCTTAAATACAGCAATTTCATCCCCCATGATCATCGCTTCTTCCATGTCATGAGTAACAAACACCGCTGTTGTATGCCGTGAAACGAGAAAATTTCGTACCCAGTACCGAAGATCTTTGCGAAGGGAAGGATCCAGACTACTGAACGGTTCATCGAATAAAATCACTTCCGGCTCTGTAGCCATTGCACGGGCGAGAGAGGTCCGCTGTTGCTGGCCTCCAGAGATCTCTGATGGATAGTAATTAGAAAAACGTTTCATTCCAACAGCTTCTAGGAGCGTCTCTATTTTTTCTGCCTTATATTTTTTCGATACTTTAGCGCCATAAACGATATTTTCTTTTACTGTCATATGCGGAAAAAGCAAGGGCTGTTGAAAAACGAGACTAATATTACGGCGGTATGCCTTCTGTTTCGTTATATCTTTTCCATTCATGAGGATCGTTCCATCCGTTGGCTTTTCAAGTCCTGCAAGAATACGCAGGAGAGTAGTTTTGCCACTGCCGGATGGCCCAACTATACTTAAGATATTCCCGTGATTTAGGTGGAAAGAAAGCCCATTTAGAATAGTTTCGGTATGAAACTGCTTCGTAATGTTTTGGATCTCTAGTTTTTTTGACTGGGTCATCAATGATTCCTCCATGGTAAACGTGAGTAGGGCAAGAACATTATACATAACTCAATGATGATATACATAAAAAGCTGGGTTCAAAGCAAAGCAAATCGAAAATGCTGACATCATAGACGTATGGACATTTTCGAGAAAGAGAAGAAGACAAGTGGAAGTGTTAGGATCTGTCCTCCTCCGATTATCGCAGCAATGGCATTGACTCAGGCTGAATACAATCGATAAAAAGGGAGTCATGCGTATCTATTACACCGGCTGTGATTAGGAGGAAGAGGAGGGTGTACGGAAAGAGCTTTTTCAACAACGAACCCTCTTTAACTCTTAATCTTTCAGTACCCTTGATTTCAGGGAGTGGCGACAAGGGTGGACAACCATTCGTTTTCATGTCTTAGGTTTCCATTTAAGCTGTTCCATACTATAACTTCAATGGGCTTCTTTGTATAAAGGTTTCTCATCTTTATCATACAAACAAATAGAGAAGAAGAAAACTATCCTATCACCTGGATGTCTGATTAAGGAGAAATCAGGGTAAGGAGGAAAGGAGAATTGGGTTTGTGGGGTGGGATGAAGGAGGGGGAGGATGTGATACGATAGAAGGGAAGGGGGAGAATTTATGAAACTGAAAAAGGATGAAAAGGCGTACATGGTAGAGCGAGTGAAGGAATATTTTGAATTGGAGCAGGGAGAAGTCCTTGGAGACCTCGCCGCAGAACAATGGGTACATAGGCTGGCCGAGGATATGGGGCCCTTTTTCTACAATAAAGGAGTAGATGATGCAAGGCAAATGGTGGAACAGAAAGTGATGAATGTCGATGAAGACCTTCGCTCACTCGAACGGCCAGCCGGAAAACCGACACGAAGATAGAAAAACACCGCTTCCTTATGTTGAGGCGGTGTTTGTTTGCTCATCATCTTTATGATCTCGTTCACTCATGTTTTCTTCTTGATGTTCATGCCATTCAAAGTGCTGCAATTGACGATTTAAATCGGCCACCATGTCTTCAAGTCGATCTGTTTCCTCAATCATCTGATGGAAAGCCGTTTGCTGTTCGACCGTGGAAGCGGATATTTCCTCTGTACCTGCGGCTGTCTCTTCAATAATACTGCTTACATTTTCTATAGAGATATGAACATTTGAACTCTTTTCCTTCGATTTTTCCAAACCCGCGACTAATGATTCCAATTGTCCATCAATCGTTATCACTTGGGTGCTGATCTTTTCAAATGCTGATTTGGAAGTATCCACTGATCGGTTTTGCTGATCTGAGATTTGAACGGTTTCCTGCATTTCCTGTTCTATCATTTGGACACCTTCCCGAATTTGTTTGACCATTTCGGAGATATGACTAGTCGCGGCTGTGGACTGGTCGGCAAGTTTGCGTACTTCTCCAGCCACAACGGCAAATCCTTTTCCGTGTTCGCCTGCGCGCGCGGCTTCAATTGCTGCGTTCAATGCAAGGAGGTTCGTTTGCTCAGCGATATCATTGACCAGTTTCACTGTTGATTCGATTTGATCCGTATATTGAATGAAATGGTTAACGGATGTTTCGACATTGGCTATCGCCGCAGCACTTCTGTCCATGAGCAATCGCTGCTCGGTAATACTTGTTTGTCCCTCATCAACGAAGGCAAGGGCCTGTTGACTGGCTTTTCTAGAACTTTGCCCCTGCTCCCGGTTCGTTTCAAACCCATGATGCAGATCGTCCATTAATGTAGCCACATACTGGACATCCTGAGAAATGGATTGACTTCCCTGGGCAAGTTCATCAGTCGAATTCGCTACTTGATTGGAGACTTCAGATAGACCATTCATTTCATTGTGAAGGCGGGAACTGAAATGCTGCACATTTTGCCCAATGTGATGAACAGAATGGACGGTCCCTTGTAAATTATCAACCATTGTACGGAACGAATGTTTCAACTGTCCGATTTCGTCTTTCTCTTTTTCGGAAATTTCGATCGTTGTCGTCAATTTTCCATTGGCGACTTCTGAGGCTTTTTCAGCCAGGGTGCGGATCGGACGCGCGATATGTTTGGTTAGCCTTGTGGTGGATAAAATGGTAGAAATAACTAATACAAGAGCGGCAATAATAGTAAACCAAATCAGGTTTTGGATGGATTGTCTTTGATCTGCCATTTGAGCATCATACCAGGATTGAGCTTCTTGTTGAAGCATGTAAATGTCATTGATGATTCCGCCAGTCCGTGCGGCTTGTCTTTGTACTTCATTTATATCGTTTTCTGCTAATGCTTCTGAAGCGAGTTGAGTCCAATCATTAAATTTCGTTGTTGCTTGATTGTACCACTGTTCTTGTCTGGCTGTTCCTATCAATGGCTCGATATCTCCAAAAATAGAGTTCGTCTGTTCGATTTGCATTTCTGCTTCACTGCGGGAGGCCTCAGATGGGTTATAGCCATAGGTAGTTAATGATTGTTCTACACTGACAAGCTGACTGTGTAGTTCCTTTCCCTCCAACAGTATGTGGGCATCCTGGTTGGATGAACGCTGTAAATCCATCATTTGAAAAACGATGAAGCCGATCAGACCCAGGCATAAAAGTAATGGAATGAGCGTCATTGTATATAGTCTTTTTCCAATTTTCATAAACGTGCCTCCTTACTGTCCTGTCGCGTCATTCAATAGTTCCTGTTCTTCGCTTGTCCATTCAATCAGTCGTATAGGGGCGAGACCGACACCGTCCTCATCAATCCCAAGTGATTGAGCTCCGCCGTCCAGTTTTTCCCCTTCATCCAGTTGTTTCATCACATTATACAGGGCAACGTTGACATTTTTCAGCATCGAAGAAACCACAGCCTCTTCAGCAACAAAAAACTGATCACTGTCGACACCGAAAGCGTGAATTCCCTGCCTTTGTGCTTCCTTCAACACACCAATGCCCGTAAATCCAGCAGCAGGGAAGACGAAATCCGCGTTTTCCTCTACCATAGCTTTGGTAATAGACGCTCCCTGATCGTCGTCATCAAATGTTCCGGAATATTCGGAGAGCACATGGGCTTCTGGATTCGCTTCTTTAACTCCTTCTTTAAAACCTTCTTCAAACCGCTCAACCACGGGGATTTCCTCACCGCCAATGAACCCTACGGTATTGGTTTCGGTTTTCATACCGGCAATGAGACCGATCAAATAACTGCCTTCATCTTCTTTGAAAGTAATCGAGGTTACATTCTCAAGCTCGGAAATAGCATCAATCATCACAAAAGACTGTTCTGGATATTCTTTGGCCAATTTTTCAATGGCTACTTGTGAGTTATAGCCGAGGCCGATAATAACATCATGATCTTGTTCTAATAGATTCCTTGCATGTTTTTCATAATCTTGATCGAAAGGTTCACGATAATCGAAGGTAATTCCCAGTTCATCTCGCGCCTGTTCAAGACCTTGAAAAGCGGAGTCACTGAAAGAATCGTCACCAAGACCACTATCTGTAACGATTAATCCTGCACTCACGGGATCTCCTGTATTCGTTTTCGTTTCACTGTTCACACATCCTGCCAATCCGATAACAATGGAAAGGAATACAAACGGTATGTATAGGTGTTTCACGATCATCACTCCTTGTTATGATGTCTGACATCTATACATATCGGTTAGATCCAGGACGAAATAAATAGGAAATAAGACTCAATAAATGTTGTGAAGGGTATTTAGCAGAGGAGGGTTTTATAGTTCAATCCTTGATTGCTTAAGAGCAACCACGAAATTACCCAAAAGGGCCCTTGAGGGGATTGAGTGAGGCGGCCCATATAAAAAACCACTATGACATTACATCATAGTGGTAGTTGTATGGTTTAATTGAAAAGCCTCAGCAAGAAGTTCATACGACCTTAGTCTATCCTCAAATGGATTGACGATCGTATTTATGATCACTTCGTCAACGTTGTAACTGTCAGCCAGCTGCTCTATTTCTTCTTTGACTTTATTTTTTGACCCGACAATCATCCGATTGCGGTTATCCTGTATCCGTTCTTCCTCGTAAAGGCTGTATGAATGGCTGAGAGCTTCTTCTGGAGTGGGAAAAGACATACGCTTTCCTCCTTGCTCGATTTGAAGAAGTGCCAAGTCTAAACTAGAAGCCAGGTATTCTGCATGTTCATCCGTTTCTGCGCATATGACAAAAACGGAAACATTTCCTTGAGGGCTATTCTGTTGTATCGATGGTGTAAAGTAACCCTGGTAGCGATCCATGGCACGAACACCCCCACGGCCATTGATGAAATGAGCGAATGAGTAAGAAACACCTAAATCAGCTGCTAATCGAGCACTTGTTCCACTTGATCCAAGCATCCACACAGGAGGGGCCGTTTCCCCTTGGGGTGTCGCGTAAATATCCATCCCTTGAGGGTCTTGCCCGTGTAAATAGGCTAAGAGTTCTTCCACTTGAGAAGGGTAGTGTTCTACGCTGGGAACTTTCCCGCGATTTAGAGCTAAATTTACATTAGGCATGCCGCCTGGGGCACGTCCAACTCCGAGGTCGATCCTATTAGGGTGCAGGGTTTCAAGGATACGGAAGGTTTCGGATACTTTATAGGAACTGTAATGGGGGAGGAGGACTCCACCCGTGCCGATGCGAATGTTATGGGTATGTGCAGCAAGGTGGGCAGCCAGTATTTCCGGTGCTGATCCTGCCAGACTATTTGTACTATGATGCTCGGACACCCAAAACCGGTGGTAGCCAAGTTTGTCTGTCCATTTGGCAAGTTCTGTTGTTTGTTTTAATGCTTCACTTGGGTCCGTCCCAGCTAAAATAGGGGATTGATCCAGTACGCTTAATTTCATATTCCTAACCCCCTCGTGTTGTCCACTCGTATTCTATCTAACTACTATCGTCCCATGGGATAAGTAGAGATGCAAATGTAAAACTATTCTTTCTATTTATTCCATTTCCTAATTCTCTTCTATACTAAACCTTCGATAACCGCACAAAAGGTTTGGTCCTTTTCTTGTGATGGAAGGTACGGACACGGCTCCATTTCCCAGAGATCCTTGCCTTAATGGAGGCTTAATAAGTAGGTAAGATAGAGCGGGAAGTAATGGGGATAGAAAAAGAAAACAGGCGCCCCTGATGGGAAGCCTGTTAGTTTGAAGGGTACTATCTGGATAAAAGACCGAGCAGCCCGTAGCTCAGCATTGAACGACGTTCAATATTGAATACTTCCTGGACTTGGAGATCCTCTGTATGAAGAGGTGTGAAAAAGACGGCTCCATTTCGGAATTCATCTTTTGGCTTGACGGCAAGCCATTCCCCATCTTCCAACCCTGAAACAATTTCAACAAGACCTTTGTCTTCCAGGCCAGTTTCGATAGCCCGTCGTTCCAGCATGCCTTCTTCGTCCATTACCCACGCATAAAGGTTTTCGTCGGTCTCAAGAGCGGTATCTAAAGCAGTTACGACACCCAGGGCCTCCTCAGTAATCACTTTCAATTCTGCATGGTAACCTGGTAATAAGTCTTCCGATGGTTGATCTAACGTAACGGTGAAGGGATAGCGGCTTAAGCGGTTAACATCAGTTTCTTGTGGAAATTGGTCCACACTGGATAATGTCCCGGTCGTTTCATAATCTAGTTCTGGAACGTAAATCTCTACAGTCATTTCTTCTTTTACTTGACTCCGGTCTTGTTCATGAATCGCTCCTTCAAGAACCAGGTTTGGAGATTCAAGAGTGAGAAGAGGGGCCTCAAGACTTTCGGAAATATTAGTGACAGTACCGGAAAAAGCACTTGTTACAGTGATTTGATCCCCATCATTCTGAAGTTGGTCCAATTGATTTTCCACCATTTCCAGCATCGCTTCCTGTTTAGCCAGTTCAGCTTCTTGTTCGGCAATTTTTTCTTCTTTTAAGTATTCTGTTTCTACATAGGAGGGAGGAGTCTCCTCATTAGAGCTTGTATCATTGTTAAATAACCCGCTATTGTCCTCTGTTTCTGGAGGGTCAGGAACACGATAACTTTCGATCTCATTAATAAAACTCGAGATAGCCTCCATTTCCTCTTCTAAACGGTCGATCTCCGATTGAAGGCGAGCTTCCTCCTGATAATAATTCAGGACATTGTAAGTGTAAAGCTCATCACCTTCACTTACTGTGTCACCTTCTTTGACAAGGAATTCATTAAAAGAACCCGTATTTTCATCAAAATAGACGGCTTCTTTTTCTTTAGAAGTGAAGACAGCCTTTGTTTCCATCTTTTCAAACAGATCATAGGTGATTGATTTAGACCATTCATCAATATAGGATTTACGATCGACCCGTTCTTCTTCATCGAGGAAGATGAGGAAAGCATTGGTCGTAATGAAGGCGATAATCAATAATCCAATGATTCTGCCTTTTCCATTGATTTTCTTCATATTTAACACCTGCTGCTTTCTTATCTAAGTAAATAAAGGAGATACAAGTCGAATTTTGTTAGTGCTGACGTGCCGGCCCACAACAAAAGGTGCCAAAAAACGACTCCGACCCAGATCCATCCGATTTTCGTGTTGGAAAGCCAAGATAAGCATTTGACTTGGTACCAAATAATGAATAACTGAAAAATGGATACTGCCCCGAAGAAGTAGATCACCCAGTCGATTGTTGTGAAATAGGAGGCGATCACTCCGAATGAAAACGGGGATACATACCAATCGATTCCAGCGTAAATCATCAAAGGAATCCAGGTTGTTCGTTCAATCAGCATCACAAGTAAGACATTCATTTGCAGGATGAACAGTTTCTTATAAGAAACGTTGTTGAACAACCAGAAAAAGAAGGAAGAGATGAAAAGGATGAATAGGAACAAAAGGAGAGCAAAACCGACCCTGCCGATTAAGAACCAAGCCTTCCTTGTTTCATATTCGACTCTGTTTAAATCAGTCATATTCGCAGAAATGGTATCTGTACCAAGTCCCAGCCAGGCGGTCCATACATATGTAAGCATTGTGAAAATGAATAAAAAGAATAATAGATTCCAAACGTTTTTCAATCGTTCTGCTTCGTTTAATTTAAACAAATGATCCTCACGGCTTGTTAATAGCTTTATTAAATTGATCGAGTATGTCATGCGTTCCATCCTTTAATCTAGAAAATAAAACTCTCTGTCTTATTCTAACGGAAATTGTCAGTTGTTGCTATAATTACCTGACAAACTTCATGGGGAAAGTTGGGAGGGAGTGGTCGGGAGTAGAAAGTTTGTTTCCTTGAACGTTAGAAAGAGGGAATCATCGGATTCCATTCCTTTATAGGAAGGTTTTATTTGGAATGAAAAAGCACGGTGCAGTGAGGGCACCGTGCTGAATATTTGAATGTATGAATCTTGTTTTAAGCTTGTCGGGGATGGACAAGGCGCCCTGAGCTTTTGTTTTTAAAAAACAATGCTCGATCTTTGTATAAGAAAATGATCGACAGGATAAATGCCATAAGATCGGAAAGCGGGAACGCAAGCCATACACCTGTGACACCAAAGAAATGTGGCAGAATCAAGACAAGTGGAATCAAGAAAAGCACTTGCCGAGCCATGGACAGGATGAGGGCAGGCTTTGCCATCCCTAATGCTTGATAAAGTCCTCCACTGACCACTTGGGCGCCGATCAAAATAGCTAGTGCGAACATGATTCGAATGGCGAACGCACCGGTTTCAATAGTAGCGTTATCCCCTGTGAATATATTCATCAGCCCTTCAGGGAAGGCCATCATCAGGAGGAAGATTCCCGTTGAAATAATCGTAACGACTTTCATGCCAAGCATAACGGTTTCCTTCAGACGGTCATAGTTTTTCGCACCATAATTATACCCAATAATTGGCTGCATTCCTTGGAGGACACCAACCATTGGCATAATCGTGAACATTGCAAGTTTCTGTACAATACCGAAGACACCCACTTCAAACTCTCCCCCGAATTTAATGAGCATCAGGTTAATTGCGATCATCATTCCACTTCCGGAAACTTGGCGAATAAAGGCTGGCATTCCTATAGTTAAAACTTCACGGATCACTAGCCATTGCGGTTTCAGAGAAGCAAGCTTGATAGTCAGTGATGACTTACCTTTTAGAAAGTAGTTCAACACCACTATAGTCACGGAGGCTTGCGAAATGACTGTAGCGATCGAAGCCCCCTGCACACCCATGTTCAGTCCGAAAATAAAGATAGGATCAAGGATAATATTTAAAACGGCCGGGATGATCATTGTGACCATGGCAAATTTAGAGTTTCCTTCTGAACGAATGATATTGTTTGTTGTAAAAGCGAAGGAGAAGAAAACAGAACCGAGCATGATGGGGAATAGATAGTCGGTTGCATAAGGCATGATGTTTTCTGTTGCTCCGAATAGCTTCAGTAAGGGTTCAAGAAAGGTGAAAGCACCGATAAAGCCTATACTGCTCACGATGACTATAGTGAAAAGGACGTTTCCAAATACCTGGTCCGCTTCGTCTTGTTTATTTTCACCTAAGCGTCTGGAAATGACGGATGCTCCGCCAATACCGACAGCAGCTGCGATTGCCATGATGATCATCATGACAGGGAAGCCGATACTTACACCAGAAACACCTAAAATCCCCACACCGCGCGCAATAAAAAGTGTATCAATAACGTTGTACAAGGCCATGACGAACATTCCAATCATGGCAGGCACGGACAAGTTCATTAACAGCTTTGGAATGGGTTGAATACCTAACCGTTGACTTTGTTCTTTCATTAATTTTCTCTCCTCGCTGTTTTAGGTTTCAGGTTTTGCTGCATCTTCTTCAACCATGAAACCATCACTTGTTGTTCTTCTGCAGACAACCCTTGCGATGCTTCTGTTTCGATATCTGTCACAATTTTAAGAATGGTGGCATGGAGTTCCATCCCCTTGTCGGTCAGCTTGACAAGTTTCGTCCGTTTATCCTGTTGGCATGATCGTTTAACGATACGATCATGCTTCCTTAAGGTTTCAATTAATCCGTTCATGGATGAAGCCTTAATGTGCAGTTGTTTTTGTAACTCCGATTGAGATTGTTCTCCTGCTTTGGCTAAGAAATAGATGACTTTCGCTTGTGAGTGAGTCAGTCCATACTCCCCTAACCGCTGGTTGTATATATTCTGCAAAAAGTGTGACACCATGTTGATGTTATACCCTAATGTTCGATCTATATTGTATTCCATATTTACTTAGCCCCCTAAACAAATTACAGTATAAAACAGGGAAGGATAGAAGTAAACGAAAAGTCTTCGCCAAAGTGAGACGCCATATGACCAATGACAAAATTAACCTCTATTTAATCAACCTTAAGACTTATTGTAGAGTAAAATAAAGGGGAGAAGGAAGATGATGGATATGAAAACACATCCGAATTCCTTTTATAATGGAGTCTTTTTTATGGGGATAGGGATGCCCCGCAAGCTGACTGGAAATCGTTGATCTTACACGTTCAGGTTTAGTAAAGCATCTCCCGCCATTCGTTATCCAATGGAATGAGGAGACCGGGCTTTTGGTATGGAGCGAAGGTCAACCAAATTTTTCTTACAGTGGATGAACCAGAACAACTATATGAAACATTAAAAAAGAACAGCTGGTTTCAGGGAAAGGAAAATAGTCAATGATGTTAAGAGAAAGGAAGGGATGCTATGCCTCGTTATCAAAGTGGAGTGTTCCTATATAATGGCAATAAAGAGGAAGCGGAAATAGAAACAGCGCTCAGTCAGACGCTGCCTATACTTAGTAAAGAAGTCAAGGAATTGAAAGTGATTCAAACCGCTTCCCTTGAAGACTTATACGAAACTTGTCGCAGGTATGGACCTGAAGTTGACGTGTTTTTCATTTTTGGTGGGGACGGGACCGTCCACGAAGTCATTAATTCTCTTGCTCCATTGGAAATACGTCCAGTGATTGGTGTTATACCTGGCGGAACCTGTAACGATTTCAGTCGTGTATTGGACACCAAGCAGCGCCCCGATCAAGCGGCGGAATCTATCATAAAGGGCGATGAAGTGAAAGTTGATGCCGGAAGAACGGAAGATGATTATTTCATTAACTTCTGGGGCATCGGCCTCGTTACCCAAACATCGGTTAACATTGATGAAGGGAAGAAAAATAGACTAGGAGTACTTAGTTACTTTATCAGTGCTTTGAGGACAGTGAACCAGGCCGCGCCCTTCCGGTTCAAGATGGCCGTTGACGATGAAATGATGGAAGGAGAGGCGGTCATGATTCTTATCATGAACGGACAATTTATAGGAACAAGAAGGCTGCCTGTCCCATCCATTGATCTGCAGGATGGGAAGGTTGATGTCCTCATCGTGAAAAATTCAAACTTGACGTTATTCCGCGAATTAATGACGATGGGACGTCCACAGACAGATGAAACCCAGTTTCAGGAACTCTCTCATCACCAGGGAAGTACGATCAAGATTGATGTCGAAAAGAAGCAGGATGTAGATATGGATGGCGAAATTAAAGGGAAAACCCCGGAGAGCATCAAGGTTCTCCCGAATCATTTTACCTTTCTGAGTGGTGGATCAGAAGCATTACAAAACCTGGTAATCCCCGAAGAAAACTGATAATCTAAGGGGAAAGGGTGGTTTGACAGTTATAATTTGTTAAACTTATACTATCTTTATCTTTTGAAAAGGATGGGCGACGTGATGAACGAACAAGAATTATACCGCAAGAAAAAACAAGACCCTTCATTGAAGCTGTTTGTTGTACTGACAAAAGCCCAGCGCACAATAGCAGATTTAGTGAAGGATGACATACAACGATATGAATTAAACCCGACAGAATTCGGCGTACTGGAGCTTCTTTATCATCAGGGAGATCAGCCGCTTCAGAAAATTGGAGAGAAAATCCTGCTTGCAAGTGGAAGCATCACTTATGTGGTAGACAAGCTTGAGAAGAAGGAGTATTTAAAGCGCGTTCCTTGTCCTAATGACCGTCGGATTACTTTTGCATCCATTACGGATAAAGGCCGAGAGTTATTAAATGATATTTTTCCTGATCATTGGAAACAGATTGAAGCGATTATGGACGGACTTTCTGAAGAAGAGAAGAAGGACGCTATCGAATTGCTGAAGAAACTAGGCACTTATGCCGATTCAATAAGTGGGTAGCTAATTTTTTGCCCATAGGTTATAATGTAAATCATTCTAAAGACAAAAGGAGGGTATGAAGATGCTACAGATGCACGTGCTCGATTATCAAATTAATTACGTACGCCGTGCAATTATTCACGATTCAGCTGTCAACGGGACACGTATGTCCAAAATGGCAATTGAATAGTGAAGAATGTAGCGTCTCATATCTGATCAAAAGGTAGATACAAAAGTCAGAGGTAACGGGACCTCTGGCTTTTTTTGTGCTTTTCAAAAGTCTTTAGGAGGTTTTTTATGATTATTACATTAAAAAATTTATATAAAATCATCGGTGGCGAAGTATTGTTTGAATCTCTTGATATGGCGGTCAAATCCGGTCAGAGGGTAGGTCTGGTTGGTCGTAATGGAAGTGGCAAATCAACGTTGTTTAGAATAATAACCAAAGAAGAGGGGATCGATGGGGGGAACCTGTTTATCCAAAAAGGAATGACCATCGGGTATTTAAAGCAGACTCCTTACGATTGGGATAATACAGGGAGAAGCTACTTGCAACTTGCTTTTGATAAGCTGATGGCTATGGATGAGCAGATGAAAAAATTAGAAAAGGATATGCTGGACCCAGAAAAGATGGATAAAGCGATAGCTGCTTATGGAGAGATTCAGGAACGCTTCACACAAGAGGGCGGGTATGAAATGGATGCATCTATCCGTCAAGTAGCGAATGGTTTGAATGTAGAAACTCTATTAGATCAACCTTTTTCAACCTTGAGTGGAGGGGAGAAGACGAAGCTTGGTCTTGCAAAGCTGTTATTAGAAAAGCCGGACGTGCTCTTATTGGATGAACCGACAAACCACTTGGATCTACAAGCGATTGAATGGCTGGAGGGGTATTTGCAGCAATATGCTGGGACCATATGTGTGATTTCCCATGACCGCTCTTTCCTCGACCATATCGTCACAGATATCATGGATTTGGAATCTGGGGAGATTCATATGTACAGAGGCAACTATTCCGCTTTTGAAAAACAAAAAGAAGAGAAGTTACTCGAAGAGTTCCACCAATACGAAGAGCAGCAGAAAAGAATAAAAAAAATGAAAGAAGCGATTCGCCGTCTAAGGCAGTGGGCCAATGAAGCTAATCCCCCCAATCCAAAACTCTTCAAAAAAGCTAAAAGCATGGAGAAAGCATTAGAGCGTATGGAAAAAGTCGAAAAGCCATTCATTGATCCGAAGAAAATGAATCTTTCGCTAGAAGTGAATGGCCGGACAGGAAAAGATGTTTTTCTTATGGATTCTCTTGAGAAAAAATATGGAAGCAAAACAGTTTTAAAGAACCTCGACCTCCACATTCGGTATCAGGATAGACTTGCCATCGTCGGAACAAATGGGAGCGGGAAGTCGACACTATTAAAAATTTTATTAGGTAAAGAGGCTCCAACGTCAGGAAGTGTCAGATGTGCCCCTTCGATGAAGATCGGTTATCTTCCACAAAATCCTCTGCAAGGTGCCGATCGGGACCAACGGATGATCGACCATTTCAGGGAATACATCCGGGTGACTGAAGGTGAGGCGAGACATAGACTCGCAGGCTTTATGTTTTATGGCTATGATGTATTTCGTAAGATTCGCCATCTCAGCGGGGGAGAGCAGATGCGGCTGAAACTGGCGATATTTATGTATCAAGACATTCAGCTATTGATCCTCGATGAACCGACCAATCATTTGGATGTGGATTCCCAAGAGGTCCTTGAAGAAGCGCTCAACAAGTTTAAAGGGACCGTGATCGGTGTCTCACATGATCGTCACTTCCTTGACCGATGTTTTACTCAAACCGCCTATCTGGTAGAAGGAAAGATTTATAGCTATCTCGGTACTTATGAAGAAACAAAAAAGCACTGGTACACACTCCTCGAAACAAAGGGGAAAGAAAAGGGAGGACAGCCTGGGAAGCCGCCTGAACCTATCACGGAGGAGACAGCCCCTCCTGAGGATTGGGAAAGAGAGATAGAGCACCTGGAGCAACAAGTATCTGCTATTGAAAAGCAGATGGAAGAGTGTGAGGATGTTGAGACATTCATTCAGCTTGAAGCACAGAAAGGTCAACGGGAAGAAATACTTGAAACACTCTATAAAAATTGGTTGGAAAGACAATAAATCGTTCATTTAAGAAATGAGGAGGAAGCTGACTGGTTTCTTCCTCATTTTTTTATGTCATAAGTGGCCTCTTTTTTCTCACTCTCTTATAAGAGGGAGACATGCTTTCCATGCTGGGGTCAAAAAAACGGCTAAGTCGTAAAGGTGGAAAAGGTGGTAACTCCTTCTTGTAACTCTTGATGTTGATACGACCCAAGCCCGAGGTTCTTTTGACTAATGTCTCCAGTCACTAACTTGATCTTTTCTATATATACATGAGGACGAACGTTCCAGAAGGCGGCCTGTTTTATAGCTTGTTCCTTCATATTCGGAAGGTGAAGGAGTAGTCTTTTCAATGGGGTGTCCTGTTTTAAAGAGGTCTTCAATTAATGATAAGGCTAAGTATCCAGGGAACCCAGTGAATAAATAAGTATTTGTCAATTATGCTCGCCTCTATATATTCAATTAGTGGACCTTTCAATTCTTTAAGCTATTTCCCTTCTTTGTTACATTGTTTAGAGAAGAGAGCAAAAGGGGAGGATGCGTTTTTTGGTTGTAACAAAATGTAGGGTAAGTAACAGTTTCGTGACAAAAAATAAGCCGATTTTGATGAGAAAATAGGTTTAGATTTTATAGAGGCGGGTATAAAAAGGGAAGATAAAATTTGAAAAAGACAGAAGGAGGGGGAGTGTTGCTTAACCCGGAAGTCATCGTGTACACGAGTCGGAACTGTGATGATTGTGAAAAGGTGATAGGAAAGTTGAATGAATGGGAAATCAAGTATGAAGAGCGGAATGTGTCAGAAAACCGAGAGTATTTCAAGGAATTACAAGGAAATAATGTCTACGGGACACCCGCTATATTTATAAATGGGGAGAAAATCCTAGGCTATCAAATTCGCAAAATGAAGCAAAAGCTAGGTATAAAGGAAAAACCACAGTATATCGATATAGACTCCATGAATTTTTCCTAATGGTTTCGACAAGTGATGAGTGATCGCTTGTTTTTTTGTGATTCCCAGAATTGGGGTGTGATAAAGTGTATAGAAGTTGTCAATGAGGCGGAGGGTACCATTTGAACGGTTCTCTTCGCCTTATTCTTGTTCAGAGATCATTGAAGGCAAAATAGAAGCGAGCCCTTTCACTTTTGTTTCACTTTTAGAGGTGTTTTTTCATAGGCTGAAGTATCAGACGTTAAAGGTGGATCAATCATGTACCCATATAATCCTTATTATTATAATTACAATAATAGTTGGTATCGGTATCCCGCCAACTCTCCTTATGATCAGATGAACTACCAGCAAATGTACACGAACCAAAACCAAGGCACCCCCTTGGGTTATAACGACTTCAATCAAATGTACGGTTTCCAGAATCCGTATATGAATAGTTACAACTATACAGGTTATACTGAAACCGGGAATCCCAATCCTTCATTCAATGTTGGAAGTATGTCCAAAGGTGTTATGAATTATTTTCAAAATGAAGATGGACAGTTAGACATAGACAAAATGATGTCGACTACAGGCCAGGTTGTGAAAACCGTGAAGGAAGTGAGCCCGATTGTAAAGGGGATTGGCTCTTTCGTAAAAGGGATCAAGTAATGTGCGCGCTATTTGCTTAGCGCGCCTTTTCTATAGGGCCTTCATCAATTATGCTGCGGATCGTTAGGGTAGTGGTTTTTATCTGTGAAAGCTCTCTCCCTGACGTGAAGGGGGTTCGAGCACCTTTCTTTTTATGGAGCTGGGTGAACGTGAGGCTCCTGACTTAAGTATGGAGTGGTTTCGTTCAGCGGTGTAAAGGAGCTTTTAGGTAGGGGAATAAATGGATGAAAGAGTGCAGTCTTTTTAGTAAAATAAGGAAATGATGTGTAATAGAATAACGAAATAATAAGCAGGTGGAGGCATAGGAACATGAGTATCGGATGTTTATGTATTCATGGGTATACAGGAAGTCCTGAAGAGATTAAACCCCTTGTTGATTTCTTAGAAGCACGGACAGATTGGGAAATCACCAATCCAACTCTTCCCGGCCACGGGGAAGATTTGGATCTTGAAGGACATTATTACCAAGAGTGGATCGCGACGGCTGAACTTGCCTTAATCGATTTGATGAAAAGACATGATCAAATTTATATTATTGGTTTTTCTATGGGTGGAATGATTGCCGCTTATTTGACGGCTAAATATCGTTTGGACCGGCTTGTTCTCTTATCAGCTGCGGGCAAATATGTCAGTCTTTCACAAATGGGTAAAGATATACTTGAGATGATTGCTGATGCATGGAAAGGGGTAATTGCAGATAATGAACTCTTCCTTAGGTATCAAAAGAAGCTTAAGGATACCTACTTGTTTTCAACCTTTCAGTTTATGAAATGTGTCCAGTTCACCCGCCCTTATTTGCACCACGTTCGTTGTCCTGTTCTGATTATTCAGGGGGACCTTGATGGGATGGTACCGAGAAAAGCGGCCTTGTACTTAGAAAAAGAAATCCCATCGGAAGAAAAAGAGGTTATTTTTTTAAAAAAATCGAAGCATTTGATTTGTCATGGGGATGATCGAGAGGAATTGTTTGATGAAGTGTTGAGTTTTGTAAGTCAGCCTTAGGGAGGGAGTGACTTTATGGAAAAAGGGGACCATGGGCAGCCCATCCAGACACCTTTTTATTATGGATGGGTTGTTGTTTTGATCGCGGGTTTTAGCGTATTTTTTTCAGGACCTGGTCAAACGTATTCCATCTCTATTTTCATTGATTATTACATACAAGATTTTGATTATTCCCGATCCGTTGTTTCGGGAATCTATTCAGCGGCGACCTTAGTGGCGGGGATTACGTTATTTATGATGGGGCGTCTGATCGATCGTTTTGGCCAACGGACGATGATGGTTACGGTCTCTGCTTTAGGACCGCTTCCGTTCGGGGTGTTTTTTGATTGGCTTGGAGGTTACCAGGAAGTGATTTTGCTCACCATTTTGTTCCCAGTGACTGCAGGCATCCTGGTTTTATTGTCCCCACAGCCGAAGTATGAGGATTACTATGCATAAAAAAACGTCAGAAGACCATGAGGTCCTCTGGCGTTTTTTAGTCTTTGAAGAAAGCGATCACGAGTCCGCCCTCGCCGGCATAGGTGGAAATCAGAGGCCCCATTTCCATGAACAGGCCGTCCTTGAAGTTGTAACGTTCTTTGATTTTATTCAATACGGTTTGTCCACCTTCTTCATCATTACAATGAGACAATGCGATGTTGCGATTTTCGAATTGATGGGTGTATTCACTGATTTGATCGACAAAGCGGCGTATGGATTTTTTGTTTCCACGCACTTTTTCCGTCACTTCGATTGTTCCTTCCTCACTCGCCTGCATGAGCAGTTTAATGTTTAAAGTCTTGGCAATCGTTCCTTTCACTTTATCAAGGCGCCCGCCTTTGATCACATTCTCCAGGGTCTTAAGAATGAAAAGTGTGGCTGTCTTCTCAATGCGCTCTTCCATATGGGAAACCACAGCTTCGAATTCAAGGCCCTCATTAATTTTCTTCCATGCTTCATCAACAAGAAGTGCAATACCGCTTGATGCAGTTTTCGTATTTAAAACAGCTACTTTACGATTCGGCTCTTCTTCAAGAAGCATATCTCTACCCATGACAGCACTTTCATATGTGCTGCTTAATCCTTGGGTGAGAGACAATACAAGGATTTCATCCTCTGCATCCAAGGCTTTATATTTCTCATAGAAATCGTTGGGACTTGGTGAAGAAGAACGTGGGAGTTCCTCGGTATTCTTCAATTTTTCATAAAAAGTCTTTAAGTCAATGGTCTCACCCGTTTTATATTGCTCGTTCCCAAAATGTAAATTTAAAGGAACATAATGTATGTTATAATCTTCCATCATTCCCTGAGGCAGATCTCCGCCTCCATCTATGATCAGTTGTATGGTCATACGTTCACCTGCTCTCCTAATTTCATCGTACTTTCAGACGCCGGTGGGTTATATCCGAAAAAGTATTTTAGCTTTTCTTATTATATCAGACGCCCCACATCTACGGACCATTAGACTCATGTGTGAATTTAGGTTTTAATTTCTTCGTTGTACTTAAAATGAACATCATCAAGCCGAATAGAATGATCGATCCTCCAAGCCACTGTGTCCATGTAATGATTTCATCCAAAATCCAATAGGCCAAAATGGAAGCACCTATGGGCTCTACGAGGACAGCCATAGAAATCGTCGAAGCGCTCAGCCACTTCAATGTCCAGTTAAAGAGTGTGTGGCCAAAAAAGGTCGGAATAATGGCTAGGCCTAAAAAGGTGAGCCATTGATCACCGGTATACCCCGAAAAAGAGTTTCCAATGATTAAATTATAAAGAAGGAGGGTGATTGCCGCCATCCCATAGGCGATGAATGTATAAGTCATAATGGATTGTCTCTGCCGTAAATTTTGACCAAGGAGGAAATACCCTGTAACCGTCACCGCCCCAAGAAGGGCAAGGAAATCACCGAATAAAGCACTGCTGTCCATTTGGAAGTCTCCCCACCCAATAATGACACTGCCTGTAATGGTAATGATAAGGCTGAGAATGGCACCGATCGTAAACTTTTCTTTAAAAAAGATATAGGTGCCCATGAAGGCAAAAATAGGCTGGAGAGAAACAAGCACAACTGAGCTTGCAACGGTGGTATAATGTAATGACTCGAACCACAAAATAAAGTGGAAAGCGAGGAAGATCCCTGAGAAAATAGCGAGAATCCAATCTTTCTTTTTCGTTTGTTTTATTTCATCGAAATGTCTCCATACTACATAAGGAGCCATAATCGTGACCGCTATTGCTAACCGATAAAAGGCAATCATAGCAGCAGGCGTGTTTCCTGCCAGCTTTACGAAAATTGCTGAGGTGGAAATGGAAAGGACACCGATAAACAAAATTATATAGGGTGGAATTGAAGGCTTTTCCAAGCGAGCCCTCCTTTGGTATACGTCAGTTTTCACTCATTTTATCATTATTACGTTTGAAAAGCACAGACGAAATGTGTAGAATTAACTATGTTATATGTGTTATGATGAATGAATCTATCAGGCAGATACCAGAGAAGCCTCTTCCGTTTCCTGTGGCAGAAGGCTTTTTTTACATGTATATAGGTAGAAGATTTAAACAATAAAGGAGTATGAAATTACTGTGACAACATTTCAATCACTAGGATTATCAAAGCCTATCCTAAAATCATTAGACATTATGGGTTTTGAAGAAACAACACCAATACAAGAACAAACGATCCCTCTAGGGTTAGAAGGGAAAGACGTGATTGGGCAAGCTCAGACAGGTACAGGGAAGACGGCTGCATTCGGTATTCCGATGCTTGAAAAAATTAATAAACAAGTGAAAGCCGTTCAAGGACTTGTCATCGCCCCGACAAGGGAACTGGCTATTCAAGTAGCAGAAGAGCTCAATCGCCTGGGTAAAGGAAAAGGTGTCCGTGTCCTTCCGATATACGGTGGGTCTAACATGGAGCGCCAAATCCGTGCACTGAAAAACAACCATATCGTCGTGGCTACGCCTGGCCGTTTACTCGACCACATCCGCCGTAAAACGATCAATTTGCAAGACGTTCACACAGCTGTTCTTGATGAAGCGGATGAAATGCTGAACATGGGATTCATCGATGATATCCGTGATATTCTTAAAGCCCTGCCGGAAGAGCGGCAGACGTTGCTTTTCTCTGCAACGATGCCTAAAGAAATCCGCGATATTGCAACTACTTTGATGAACAACCCGGAAGAAGTGAAAGTTAAAGCGAAGGAAATGACAGTGGAGAACATTGAGCAATTCTTCGTTGAAATTCCTGAAAAGCATAAGTTTGATACACTAACACGCCTACTGGATATCCATGATCCAGCTCTGGCGATTGTTTTCGGTCGTACGAAGCGTCGGGTGGATGAAGTGGCAGACGGGCTTCAAGCACGCGGTTTCAGTGCCGAGGGCATTCATGGTGACTTAACACAAGGAAAACGTATGTCTACTTTGAATAAGTTCAAGCGCGGACGTATTGAAATTCTTGTTGCTACAGACGTGGCCGCACGTGGTTTAGACATCTCTGATGTCTCACACGTGTACAACTTCGACATCCCGCAGGATCCTGAGAGCTACGTTCACCGTATTGGTCGTACAGGCCGTGCTGGACGTAAAGGAAAATCCATTTCCTTTATCACTCCACGTGAAAAAGATCAGCTGTATTTGATCGAAAAAATCACGAAGAAAAAAGTGGAGCGTCTGAAAGTACCTTCATCAGAAGAAGCAGCACGCGGTCAGCAAAAGGTTGCTGTTGAGAAGTTGGCGGAAACGATTTCGAACAATGACTTGACGAACTACAACCAAGCAGCAAATGAGCTTCTTGAGCAGTACGATTCTACAGAACTTGTGGCAGCAGCGCTGAAAATGATGACAAAAGAGCGCAGCGAAGTCCCTGTTCGTTTGTCTCATGTTCAACCGATCAGTGTGAAGAACGCTCAGCGTGACAAGAATAAGAAAAAAGGTGGCTACCGCAAAGGCGGCAAGCGCAATTTCAATAACAAAAACAAATCCCGCAACCGCAACTTTAACGGAAAAGGCGGAGGGAAGCGCGGCAGTTACCAGAACAAAGGCCGCAGCTAAATAGTAGATCCTATTAAAAAAGATCAGCCCTCATGGAAGAGGAGCTGATCTTTTTTTCTTGGGTATTATAAAATCTTTCATTATGGGGAACTTCCTATACTGTGTTCATTCAGCTTCCCTTCGAGGTTAGGTTTTAAGACCGTAAGGCGCTTGTGCTTTTGTAGTGAAGGGCCTATGCTTTCTCTTACATTCGGTTTGCCAGGGCGAAAAGAGCAAGGAAGATGATGATGCCCCAAAGAATGTATTTGCCTGTCTTCTTTTTGCTGTATGGTCGATTTTTCCATCGATTTGGATCAAAGGAGATATCCTCACGATCTGGACGTGAATGCCGGGTACGAATCTGCCATAAGGAAAAAGGGCGGGCATTCCTTAAAATCACAGGTGCTATAGCGAATCCGCCGATAAGACCGAATAAGTGCCCGTATATATTAATATTTGGACGGGCAAATGTCATGAATAAACCGATGGCAAAGATGGCGAGGATGATTTGGGAATTGGCTGTATCAATCAATTGTTTCCGGTTCATCACCATAAATAAATACACACCAAAGATTCCAAAAATAGCGCCGGAGGCTCCCAGGTGCCAATAATAGGCATCGGGATCCACAACGAATGTTCCTAAATTCCCTACGATTCCTGCGAATATATACATCCATATAAACTTTATCTTTCCAAGCATTTGTTCAAGTGCGGGGCCAAATAACACAAGGGAGAATGAATTGAATAAGGCGTGAGCAAAATCCCCATGTAAAAAGATTGGTGTGACAAGACGCCAGTACTCCCCATTTAATATCAATACGTTCATCCCTGTCCCCCATTGTTTCAATTCAACGAAGATTCCGAGCTGCACGAAATCCATCAGCAACCATAAGGCGAAATGGAGGCCAACGAGAAATGAGACAATCGGATAGAACCTTATGAACTCTCTAAAGTTTTCTGTACGTACAAACATAATGGTGTCTCCTTTTTTCATGAACATTTATGGTATTTAATAAAATTAAAGGCTTTCCAACGCAGGAAAAGGAAAAAGAGATGCTTTAACTGTCTGTTGAGAATCCCGGTTAATATAACACCCATCGCTGCTGTAACGGCATGGGTTTATTTTTGTAGATGAGGCCTGAGGATCATACCTTTTATTTAATGTAATGCGAATCTCTTCTTTGTATTCTTTTTTACGTTGAAAAGATTGGGGTATACTATTCATAGATTGTTATAGAAAAGGAAGATGAATCGTGATTAAGGGCATTGGTGTCGATATTATTGAATTGGGTCGTATTAAACAAAGTATAAAGCGTAAGGAACGTTTTGTTCAACGAATATTGACCCAACGTGAGCATGATCGTTATGAAACATTGAGTGAAAAGAGAAAAGTGGAGTACTTGGCTGGCCGATTTGCAGCGAAAGAAGCTTTTGCTAAAGCGACAGGAACAGGAATTGGGGAGCTGGGTTTCCATGACGTTGAAATTTTATCAAATGAAACAACGGGTGCGCCTGTAATGTCTGCCAAAGGATATGAAAACGAGCAGCTGTGGGTGTCTATCAGCCACAGTACCGATCATGCTATTGCACAAGTCGTTTTAGAAGAGTGCTAGAGAGGTATATAGAGGGCAGACATAATTACATAGGTTGTCTCATAACATTGGTAATGCGGGTAGGAGGGAACGAATTGGATATTGTTACCGCACAAGAAATGTACGAACGGGATCAAACAGCCTTGGAAGTTGCTGGATTAGAAGGGAAATGGCTCATGGAGAATGCAGGCAGAGCAGTCACATATGATCTGCTGGCCCACATTCATAAGGAGCACAGAATTGTCGTCCTGATTGGTGCTGGCAATAATGGCGGTGATGGGTTTGTCATTGCTAGAACATTGTTGAACCTCGGGTACGATGTGGAGGCTTGGCAAGTCGTTCCGGACGCTAAGATCACAGGGGATGCGGAAGCGCATAAGAGGATATTCCAAGCTTCTGGTCACCCATATAGACGATTGAAAAGTTTGGAAGACTTGAATACTTCTCTATGTCGCGCGGATGTTTGCATTGATGCGATGCTTGGAATCGGAGTGAAAGGACGGCTGAGAGAGCCTTATGCCGACATTGTTCGTCTTTGCAACGAGAAAGCAGTCATGAGGCTGGCTGTAGATCTACCAACCGGGGTGCCGGCAGATGAAGGGGAAAAGGACTTTGAAGCATTTGAAGCTCATTATACCTCGATCATTGAAGCGCCTAAGCTGAGTCTTTTCCTGCAACA
This sequence comes from Halobacillus karajensis, assembly GCF_900108515.1. GTDB lineage: Bacteria > Bacillota > Bacilli > Bacillales > Halobacillaceae > Halobacillus > Halobacillus karajensis. The sequence goes on from NZ_FNWW01000011.1 coordinate 86,934, forward strand.
TGCCCAGCCGTTTTATGGAAAATGGTCTGTTGTCGAGATCGGTCTTCCTGTCAAACAGCTACCTGATCATAGGCGGAGGTTGTGGGAGATAGCGGATGTAAAAAAGACGTTGACGAATCGCGATGCCTATTCTCATAAAGGGTCACACGGTAAAGGGTTGGTCATTGGAGGTTCCAGGCAAATGCCGGGCTCTGTCGCTATGACCGCACGAGCAGCATTGCGGAGTGGTGCTGGTCTAATTGCGATATCGACAGACCCTGGCGCGATTTCTTCTATCTCTCCTTTTATCCAAGAAGCCACTTTTGTAGAAGGAGGGGGACAAGTTCCTGATGTGTCAGGTTATGATGGTGTGGCTGTCGGGATGGGGATGGGTCGAGAATCTCTAAGGGGAGAATGGATCGAGCGATTGGTCTGTGAAAGTAAAACCCCTCTGTTGATTGATGCCGATGGTTTGTATCTTTTGAAAAACTCACTGGATGCATTGAAACAAAGGGAGATCCCTACAGTTTTGACACCACACCCTGGCGAATTTGCCCATCTGACCGGCCTGTCAATCGGAGAAATCTTGCAATCTCCTTTTTCTCATTCGAAGGATTTTGCTGAAAGGTATGGGGTCTACCTTGTTTTAAAGGGACCATCTACAATCATTACCGGACCTGATGGAGAACAGCGGGTGGATGTTTCCGGAAATTCCGGTCTCGCCAAAGGTGGAAGTGGAGATGTGCTTTCAGGCATTCTGCTCAGTATGATGATGCAGACAGATTGTCTGATGGATGCGCTCAGCAACGGTTGTGTGCTTCATGGATTTACAGCCGATCTACTCGTTCAGGACGGACATTCGAAGGTGGACCTACTCGCCTCTGACGTTATTGAAGGTTTATCCCGGACATTTCGTACATTATCTTCTTCATCCATATCATTACGTTCCCTTTGTCCTTAAGTAGAGACAAAGGAGTTGAGTCTTATGCAAAGACGTTTTCTGATCCTGTTGTTCAGCCTGTTCGTCTTAGGTGCTTTGACTGCTTGTGGCTCACAGTCGAAAGAAGATGTTGTCAAGAAGCTTGAAAAACAGTCAGAAGAAATGGCTGGTTATAAGACGGAAGCGAATATGAAGATGAGTACAGGTAAAGAGGAACAGAAATACAACATTCAAGTGTGGCATAAGAAAGAGGATTTTTACCGCGTGAAGCTTCAGAACGATAAGGATGAGAAAGGAAGCCAGATCATTTTGAAGAACGATAGTGGGGTCTATGTATTGACGCCGGCTTTGAACAAAAGCTTCAAGTTTCAGAGTGAATGGCCGCAGAATACGAGTCAACCCTATTTGTATGCTTCTCTCTTAAATGATATTAAGGCTGATTCTGAAGCGGAATTCAGCGCTTCTGAAAACTACTTTGTGTTCAAGACGAAGACGAATTATCAAAATAATAAATCCCTGCCATACCAGGAAATTTATTTTGATAAGAAGTCCTACCACCCTGTAATGGTGAAAGTATTTGATCAGGATATGAATGCATTAGTCGAAGTGCAATTCGCCAACTTCTCGAAAGATGACTCGATGAAGAAAGAAGATTTTGATGTCGACAAGAATATGGCCATGGATACTAGCGAAGCTCCTGTTGCGAACATGGAAGGCGAGGAACTGGCCGAAGTTCTTTACCCACAGGAAACGTTTGGTGCGGAATTGGCGGACGAGCGTGAAGTGAAAACAGAAGATGGAAAACGTGTCATCATGAATTATTCAGGAGATAAGAACTTTACATTAGTTCAGGAAAAAGCGGAAGTACAAGCGGCAAGTGCTCAATATTCTGTGCAGGTGAACGGAGATCCTGTTCAGCTGTGGGATGGTGTTTTTGCAGCTTATGAACACAACCGCCTGGAGTGGAACCATAATGGAACCACCTATCAACTGGCGAGTAATGAATTGACACAAGACGAAATGGTTGCTGTTGCAAGTTCGATTAATAACGGCACAATGTCGAAATAACCATGGAAGGAGCAGGCTTAACGGTCTGCTTTATTTTTTGGTCCGTCTTCTATATGGATTTATCGTGATCCGCTTTTTTATATAAAGGTAGTTTTGTTGGGGGTTCTCGGGTTCTATTCACGCGATCATCGAATGAAGTCCTGGGCTCAGGTGAGATTCTTCGGCTCTTCTCGATTTGACACGCTCTTTCTCTCATTCAATAATAAAAGGAACTATCGGAGAGAGGAGCCGGCAAGTTGTCATTTGAAAATTACTATAGAGACTCCATTGCAGAAATTGACTTAACAGCCATTGCGTATAATATACAACAATTGAAAGAACACTTGAAACAAGGGACAGAAGTTTGCGCTGTCGTCAAAGCAGACGCATATGGCCATGGAGATGTCCAAGTGGCCAGGGCAGCACTAAAAGCTGGGGCCAAATCCCTTGCTGTCGCCCTCCTTGATGAAGCTCTTAAATTAAGAAATGCAGGGATAAAAGCTCCTATCTTAGTCATGGGGTGGACACGTCCTAAGGATGCGGTTGTTGCAGCCGAGTACAATATTGCTTTAACGGTTTTCCAAAAAGAATGGTTGATGGAGGCCGCGAATCTTTCGTTTAAAGAGACTTTGAAATTCCATTTGAAAATTGATACGGGGATGGGGCGCCTAGGTGTACGCTCTATTGATGAGATGGAAGAGATTCTTGCTGTTCTTCGTAAGGATCCAAAGTTCAAACTGGAAGCATTATTCACTCACTTTGCAACAGCTGACGAAGAGGATAGGGGTTATTTTGATAAGCAGCAGACGCGTTGGAACGAAATGTTTTCTTATTTTAAAAGGAATTGGGCAGAAGATATCGAAGTTCATACAAGTAATAGTGCGACAAGCATGCAGGTGCCTGAACGAATGGATCACTTTGTCCGGTATGGAATCAGTATGTATGGGCTGTATCCTTCCTCATATGTTAAAAAGAGGAAGCCGATCGATCTGAAACCAGCTTTTTCCCTTACAAGCCGACTGGTTCATATAAAAAAAATGAACGCAGGAGAATCGATTAGCTATGGGGCTGTATATAAGACGGAAACAGAGGAATGGATCGGTACAATCCCGCTAGGTTACGCCGATGGCTGGATTCGTAAGATGCAAGGGATGGACGTCCTTATCGACGGTAAACGCCACCCGATTGTCGGAAGAATTTGCATGGATCAATTCATGATTCGGCTTGATCAGGAATATCCTATAGGGACAAAGGTTACCTTAATTGGTAAACAAGGGGATCAGGAAATTTCAGCCGATGACGTAGCGGAACATCTCGATACCATTAATTATGAGATTCCCTGCATGATCAGCCAAAGGGTGCCGAGAGTTTTTCAAGAAGGTGGGAGAACGGTAGAGGTCAGGAATTCTTTGTTGTGAGAAGGGCTTCTCGGTTTCGGACAATTCTCCCTATGTTAAGATAAAAGCTTTCATATTTCACGAAAAAATTCCAACACTCCTTTGCAATGGACACTCCCGTTTGATAAGATTAGAGTGGACTAATTGACTGGTTTCTTTTGAGAGAAGATGGTGGAGGTGTATGGTTTTGTCCGATAGCATGCAGGAGATTGTCATCCGGATTCCGGATAACCTACTCAATGAAGTGGATGGCTTCATTCAACTCGATAACAGTGATCGGAGCGATTTCATGTGTCAAGCAACGAAAATGTATTTGCGTGAAAAGAAACAACGTCATATAAGAGAATCCATGCGTAGAGGCTACATGGAAATGGCGAAAATCAATTTAAACATCGCTTCAGAAGCGTTTCAAGCTGAAGAGGAGGCAGAACACACCCTGGAGCAACTAGTGAGCGGGGTGTGAAGCCAGTGATAGTCAAACGAGGTGACGTTTATTTCGCTGATTTGTCCCCGGTTGTGGGATCTGAACAAGGCGGGGTTCGTCCTGTACTCGTCCTTCAAAATGATATTGGTAATCGTTTTAGCCCTACCGTGATCGTTGCCGCGATTACAGCGCAAATACAAAAAGCCAAACTTCCAACGCATGTAGAAATCAATGCAGAAAAATACGGGTTCGAGCGAAACTCTGTGATCCTACTGGAACAAATCAGAACAATTGACAAGCAGCGTTTGACCGATAAGATCACTCAACTCGATGAACCGATGATGCAGCAAGTGAATAAGGCTCTGCAGATCAGTCTCGGTTTAATCGACTTTTGATCAAATCTCACATCGTAAATGGAGTAAAGTTACCTTTTCCAGGTAACTTTATTTTTTTTGGTTCATGTGGTTTATAATAGTGGTAGATAGGGTATTGATGATGGCGTGTTTTTTATAAAAACGATGTGGAATTTTGTGAAATTCCCTGAAGCGGGGAAACCGAAATGATCGAATTTCGCCTATTTTGGCAAAGGTTAGATCTTAGAGGGGAAACGGTGTAAATGTCGAATCGTTTCTGATAACATTATATCCAAATGTGAGGTTATAAGGTGGAGGTTTAGATAAATGGATGAAAGATTAAAAAATATAGTATTGGAACACAGCGATGATATTGTGAAAATGTGGCTGGAGGAAGTCAATGCTCACAAAAAGAATGATTATACATCCACGATTTCAGATGAGATGTTTGAAAGCACGAACCGTGAGTTTGTGAACGTTATTTTCTCAAGCATTGAAAAGCAAGGATTGTCTTCTGATCTTGATAATTTTTCTGAACGCTTGATCAACTTAGGATGGCCGTTAAGCTATTTGACGGATGGGATGCAGATTTTTCGCCGTGTGGTGACAGACTATATTTTGAAGCAGTCTGATAAAATTGATTCCGACTACTTCTCTAAAGTATTAAGACAAGTGGATGGATGGGTGGATCCTATCATTAACCGCTTGGTCAATGAGTATTCCGGAAGCTGGGAGCACATTGTTTCCTTGCAGAGAGTAGCCTTACAGGAATTGTCAGCCCCATTAATTCCAGTAATGGAGAACATCACAATCATGCCACTGATTGGTACCATCGATACGGAGAGAGCAAAGCTCATTATGGAGAACCTTCTCGATGGAGTAATCAAGCATAATGCGGAAGTTGTTCTGATTGATATTACCGGTGTTCCGGTTGTTGATACAATGGTTGCTCATCATATTATTCAAGCTGCAGAAGCGGTAAGACTGGTTGGCTCCCGGTGCATATTGGTCGGAATACGCCCTGAGATTGCTCAAACCATCGTGAACCTTGGGATTGATTTAGGGAAGTTCCCTACGAAAAGTTCATTGAGAAAAGGATTCCAAACTGCACTGGAGTTGACCAATAGACGCATTGAAGATGTTCAGAATAATGATGAAGATATTGAACAACTGATTGATTCGCTAGATAGGGAGTGAAAACATGAGGATACCTATTTTAAAGCTTCATAACTATTTGCTCATTTCCATCCAGATCGACTTGGATGACCAGACGGCCATCCAGTTTCAGGAAGATCTCTTAAGTAAGATTCATGAAAGCGGGGCGACAGGTGTCGTCATTGATTTGACATCCGTTGATATTATTGATTCCTTTATCGCCAAAGTGCTGGGGGACGTTGTGACCATGTCAGATTTGATGGGGGCCAAGGTCGTTTTAACGGGTATTCAACCGGCTGTGGCAATGACTTTAATTGACTTAGGCATTCACCTGCAAGATGTCCCGACAGCGCTAGATTTAGAACAAGGGTTGATTAAACTTCGTCAGGAATTGGAGGAGTGAGTATGGACTTCCAATCCTGTGTCAATATCAAAAAGGAATGGGATATTGTCGGGGCGCGGCAACTGGGGCGGGATATATCCAGAAAGATCGGTTTTGGGACGGTCGATCAAGCAAGGATTGCCACTACCATTTCTGAATTAGCTCGAAACATTTATTTATATGCGGGTACAGGTAAGGTGTGCTTTGAAGCGCTCGAAGATATGAACAAAAAGGGAATAAGAATTGTAGCAACAGATGACGGACCCGGAATTCAGGATATTAGCCAAGTCATGGAAGATGGATTTACGACATCCGGAGGGCTTGGAGCAGGGCTGCCGGGTGTGAAGCGGTTAATGGACAGCTTTGATATCGTATCGACAGAAGAGGAAGGTACAGAAATCAGCGTTGTCAAATGGCTCCGTTAAAGGAGGTATAAGCGATGAGTACATTGAAGCTAGACTTAGAAAACTATAAAGAACTACTACAAGAGTATATAAAAACGAAAGATGAACAAGCTCTTTATCAAGCGGAACAATTCAGTAAACATTCGATGCAGCAGAATATATCGCCTGAAGAGATCATCAACGTTCACATTCAATCACTACAAGAAATATACCCGGATATGCCGGAGTATATTCAGTCATCGATGAACTTTCTTTTGGAAACCATGATTTCCTACGGTTTAGCCTACCAGGAGTTTCAGACTTTGAGAGAAAAGCAGTTAGAGCTGAAATCCGAGATTTCTGTAGCAGCAAACATGCAAAAAACATTATTGTCTACTGTTAAGCCGGATCTTTCTGATATAGATGTCGGGGCTTTAAGTGTACCTGCCAAACAGATGAACGGAGATTATCACCATTTTGTTGAGGACGGAAAAGGCAACCTCGGTATCGCGGTGGCAGATGTCATTGGTAAAGGCGTTCCGGCAGCCCTGTGTATGTCTATGATTAAATATTCCATGGACAGCTTTTCAGGGATTAGAACTGACCCAAGTGTCATTTTGGGCAATTTGAACCGTGTGGTTGAGCGGAACGTTGACGCAAGTATGTTCATTACGATGTTCTATGGTTTATACAACTCGAATGATCATACGTTCACTTATTCATCGGCCGGACATGAACCCGGTTTTTATTATTATAAGGATCGTGATGAATTCGAAGAAATCGATGTACCAGGACTTGTCCTTGGGGTATCTCCTGAAGTCTCTTATAAGCAATATGAAAAAAGAGTAGAAAAAGGGGACATGATTATTCTTCTGACCGATGGGGTGACGGAGTGTCGACAAGGCGACCGTTTTATCGATCAGGAAGAAATCTTACACGTGATTAAGCAGTATTCCCATTTACCCGCGCAAGGAATCGTCGATCAAGTGTATAAGCACTTTGAACGTTTGCAGGATTTCCAACTGAGAGATGATTTTACACTTATTATTTTGAGGAGAAATGTTTAAGGGTTATTTGCGAAGGGTAATAACCGTGTAGCTCACTTTTTTGAATCATTGGGAGGGGAATTATGAATTTATCTATAGATGTAACCAATAATGAAGGTGTTTCGAATGTTGTGCTGACAGGGGAAGTCGATGCGTTTACAGCACCAAAATTAAAAGATACATTACTTCCGCTAACAAAAGAACAAGGTCATGTTGTGGAAGTGGATTTTCAAGATGTCAATTACATGGACTCCACTGGACTAGGGGTATTTATCAGTGCTTTGAAATCGACGAAGGAGCATGGTGCGACGATGCGTCTCGTCCATATGCAGGACCGTGTTTACCGCCTATTTAAGATTACAGGTTTAACGGAAATCATGAACATCGAGTCTACAGTGCAAGGTGGAATGTAAAGATGGAACCATTTGATTTTGTTGAAGTGAAGGTGCCGGCTAAAGCAGATTACATTGGTGTCGTCCGGCTGAGCACTTCAGGCATAGCAAACCGTATGGGGTTCACTTATGAAGATATTGAGGATTTGAAAGTAGCGATCTCAGAAGCGATTACAAATGCTGTAAAGCACGCGTATCAAGAAACAGGTGAAGGTGAAATCACGATCGGCTTTGGAATTTATCAAGATAGGCTGGAGGTGATGGTCGCTGACCATGGCGGAAGCTTCAACCTAGGGGAAGTAAAAGAGGATATCGGGCCTTATAAACAAGATGACGATATTGAAGAACTTCGCGAAGGTGGTTTTGGCCTGTTTCTCATTGATGCTCTAATGGATAAAGTTGAGATTAATAGTAAATATGGAGTCATTGTCCTTATGACAAAATATCTCCATGAAACTGGGGTGGGTCAAGATGGCGACCAAATCACAACACCACAATGAGGAAGTTTACGAATGGATCGCCTACCTACAAGAAAACCCAAGAGATGAAGCAGTGCAGGAGAAGGTTGTTCTTGTTTATAAGGATCTTGTAGAATCCATTGCTCGTAAATACTCAAAAAACAGTACCATTCATGAAGATTTAGTCCAAGTCGGAATGCTGGGACTATTGGCAGCGATTCGTAGATATGATCCTGACTTCGGAAAGTCTTTTGAATCGTTTGCCATTCCAACCATTATCGGGGAGATCAAGCGCTTCATACGTGATAAAACATGGAGCGTGCATGTTCCCCGCAGAATTAAGGAACTTGGACCGAAAATTAAAAAAGTGTCCGAAGAACTTACGAATTCGTTACAACGCTCTCCATCTGTAAAAGAAATTGCAAATGAACTGGAAGTGTCCGAAGAAGATGTCCTGGAAACAATGGAAATGGGCAAAAGCTATAAGGCGCTTTCTGTAGACCGTAAAATTGAGGCAGACTCTGATGGCAGTACTGTGACGATTCTTGACTTAATTGGTAACCAGGAAGATGGGTATTCGGATATTGATCAGAAGATGCTGTTAGAAAAGATTCTCCCTATTTTAAGTGAGCGGGAACAGGAAATCTTACAATGCACTTATTTTGAAAACATGAGCCAAAAAGATACCGGTGAACGGCTCGGCATTTCCCAAATGCATGTATCCCGCTTGCAAAGAAGAGCACTGCGGAAGTTAAGAGAAGCCTTACAGTCTGAATCTGTTGAGGTATTCTAGTGGAAAAGGAGAATAAACGGGTGAATCTATCTGTTTTCCAAAAAGCCAAAAAAGGGAATTATTATTGCGGTGACAGCTATTTCTATAAGGAGACGGATAATGCGTTTCTCTGTGCCCTTGCCGATGGACTTGGGAGTGGTGAAATGGCACGTGAGTCATCGAAGGCTGTGATGGAGGTCATAGAAGAGAATCCGGAATTGACTGTAGAACCACTCGTCAAAAAATGCAATGAGGTATTAGTAGGAAAGCGTGGAGTTGTTCTTGGAATACTTAGAATAGACTTTAATGCGCTCACGTATTCTTATTCTTCCATTGGAAACATTGGTGTAATCACCGTGGATCCAGACGGGGTGCGGAATCGGAATATCCCCTTAGCGGGCTACTTGTCAGGTTATCCACGTTCTCTCAGAATTACTCACGGGAAAGTACAGAAAGGGATGGTATTTTTAATGTTTTCGGACGGAGTAAATGATCGTCGTCTGTCTTCGAAGTTTACCCGATCCAAAGGCGTTGAACAAATCACTGAACATTATAAGGACCTTTATGGTCAGTCTCGTGATGATGATACGACACTCATCGCTATAGAGTATGAGTAAACCCCCTCACTCCTTTAACAAGGGAAAAGTGAGGGGGTTTAAATTTTGGCGTTGGGGACGTATAGAGTGGGCATTGGAAGCCGGTACGTTTTCCTTTGTTGCGATGCCCGATATAACTAAAAGCCATCAGGTAATGCCAACTATTATTTGATACAATGGAAGAGACGTCATTGAAGGAGGTCATTTTTTTGAGTGAAATGAAACAAAATCCCGAGTTACTTACCCTCGTGTCTAAGCAAACGAAATTGAAAGATAAAACCGTTGAACAAGTGATTGAGTTGCTCAACGAAGGCAATACCGTTCCCTTTATCGCCCGTTATCGGAAAGAATTGACCGGCGGTTTAGATGAGGTGCAAATTAAGGAAATCGAAGATCAGTGGAACTATGTAACCAATTTATTGCAACGGAAAGAAGAAGTGATCCGTCTCATTGATGAACAAGGGAAGCTGACAGACGATTTACGTAACCAAATCGAGTCTGCTGAAAAGCTGCAGAAGATTGAAGATCTATACCGCCCCTACAAACAGAAACGCCGTACAAGAGCAACCATAGCAAAGGAAAAAGGCTTAGAGCCGCTCGCTCTTAAAGTGTGGGAACAAGATCAGCTGGATTTTGATACAGAAGCTGAAAGCTATTTCTCCGATGAACAAGAATTGACATCTATCGAGGATGTTAAGGCTGGTGTGAATGATATTATCGCCGAATGGATCTCTGATGACCCTACATATCGAGAGAAAATCCGAAAGCAAACCTTTGACAAAGGGGTTATCTCCTCATCTGAAAAGAAAGCAGAGAAAGATGAGAAAGGCGTTTTCGAAATGTACTACGATTATCAGGAGCCTGTACGTACTATTGCTTCCCATCGAGTGCTTGCCCTTAATCGTGGAGAAAAAGAAGAAGTGATCAAAGTTTCTGTCCAGCCCCCTGAAGAAGCTATTCTCCAGTACTTGGACAGAAACGCTATCCAGAAGACAACGATAGGAAAAGTTCGTTCCATTCTAGAAGAGGCAATCCAGGACAGTTATAAGCGTCTTATTCAACCTTCTGTAGAAAGGGAGATACGCGGCTCGTTATCTGAACAAGCGGAGGAACAGGCCATCGAAGTCTTCTCCAGTAATCTTCGTAACCTTCTACTTCAACCGCCGTTAAAGGGGAAAGTGGTCCTTGGGATCGACCCGGCTTATCGGACGGGCTGCAAGCTAGCCGTGGTGGATGAAACAGGAAAGGTACTGGACATTGGCGTTATTTACCCGACAGCCCCTAGGAATGATACAGCTGGTGCCGAGGAAAAAATCCTTCGTTTTATGGACAAGTATGAGATTGAACTGATGGCGATTGGAAATGGCACAGCTTCCAGAGAAACGGAACAATTTATTGCAGATATGATTCAAAAACACAAGGTGGAAGCTTCTTATATGATTGTAAATGAGGCAGGAGCCAGTGTGTATTCAGCTTCCAAACTTGCTCGTGAAGAATTTCCGGATTTACAGGTAGAAGAAAGAAGTGCTGTATCAATCGCACGTCGAGTACAGGATCCATTGGCGGAGTTAGTTAAGATTGATCCAAAGTCAATCGGTGTCGGTCAGTACCAGCATGATGTCACACAGAAGAAATTGAATGAATCGCTGACGTTTATCGTAGAAACAGCAGTAAACCAGGTTGGGGTTAACGTAAATACAGCTTCCTCTTCCCTTCTTCAATACGTGTCAGGACTTAGTAAAACCGTAGCGAACAATATCGTGAAAAAACGGGAAGAGTTAGGAAAATTTACTAAGCGTTCAGAATTGAAGGATATCCCTCGTCTAGGAGCAAAAACATTTGAGCAAAGTATCGGCTTTTTGAGAATCCTGGATGGACAAGAACCGCTTGATCGTACGCCTATTCATCCAGAGAGTTATAAATCCACCCGGGAGCTTTTGAAAATGCTCGGTTATACCAGTGAAGATATCGGAAGGGAACAATTAGCTGAAGACATCAATAAAATGAAGACAACGTCGGTTGCCGAACAGCTTGGAGTTGGAGAGCTGACCTTACAAGATATTGTAAAATCCCTAGCGCAGCCAGGAAGAGATCCAAGGGATGATCTTCCTAAGCCATTGCTTAAGACGAATGTTCTTTCAATGGAAGATTTAGAACAGGGGATGGAGCTCGAAGGAACGGTCCGAAATGTTGTCGACTTTGGGGCATTTGTAGATATAGGTGTGAAGCAGGATGGGCTCGTCCATATCTCTAAGCTTGCTGATAAATTTGTAAAACATCCGATGGACGTGGTCTCCGTTGGTGATGTCGTAACCGTTTGGGTAGATCAAGTAGATGTACAGAAACAGCGCATAGCCTTGACTATGGTCCATAAATAATAAAACAGAGCTGCCTGGGAGGCATACTTCCAGGTAGTTTTATTTATAAAGGTGTTGATAATAATACCAGCATTGGTTTAGCATTTTAATCTGGTACTTATCTTTATTAAAGAAGGCTTTTGCCATTTGATTTTTCAACCAGGACGGCATAAGAAGTCAACTCCTTCATATAAAGCGTTTAGATTCTTATGATACAGTATGCAAAGGACAAGGGAGGCGTTCCTGTGAAAACCTTGACAGAAGATGAGCTGCAAGATTGGACAGACAAATTATCGAAAAAATATTTTGACAAGCCCTTTATGCATGAGGTATACTTCAATTCTCGCCTTAGAACAACAGGAGGCAGATACATACCTTCAAAAAAAGTGATTGAAATTAATCCAAAGTATGTAGTAGAATTGGATGGTGCTGAATTGGAAGGGATCATTAAGCATGAACTGTGCCATTATCATCTTCATATAGAAGGGAAAGGCTTTAGTCATCGCGACCCTGAATTTAAAGCCCTATTGAAAAAAACAGGATCTCCGCGTCATTGTTCACCTTTACCCTCGCAACAGCGAGAAAGACTACATCACTATGTTTGTGCAAAATGCGGTCAGTCATACAAGCGCAAAAGAAGAGTAGATACGAAGCGGTATCGTTGTGGGAAATGTAAAGGGAGTTTAAAAAAGAAGTAAATTCCCCGTTGACGTCACCTCCTGCACATGTTAAATTAATTAAGTCCTAACAAAACGAGTCATCATTTTTTCAAAAACCACAATGTTTTTAAAAAAAGGTTTGACAATATGGACAAAATATTATAAGATATTAATCGTCGCTGATGAGCGTCAACAAACCACATATTTTTATTCCAACGTAGCTCAGTGGTAGAGCAATCGGCTGTTAACCGATCGGTCGTAGGTTCGAATCCTACCGTTGGAGCCATTCATGGAGAAGTACTCAAGTGGCTGAAGAGGCGCCCCTGCTAAGGGTGTAGGTCGCGTAAGCGGCGCGAGGGTTCAAATCCCTCCTTCTCCGCCATTATCATTTAGGCCCGTTGGTCAAGTGGTTAAGACACCGCCCTTTCACGGCGGTAACACGGGTTCGAATCCCGTACGGGTCACTTAAACTTTCATAGGTCCGGTAGTTCAGTTGGTTAGAATGCCTGCCTGTCACGCAGGAGGTCGCGGGTTCGAGTCCCGTCCGGACCGCCATCGTTGGGCCATAGCCAAGCGGTAAGGCAACGGTTTTTGGTACCGTCATGCGCTGGTTCGAATCCAGCTGGCCCAGCCATTTTTCTTTGAGAAAAAGGTTGACAAAAATAAAATAAAGTTATATGATGTTTCTTGTGCTTGTAAAAACATCATGATCATTTAAGTGTTATAGATTCCTTGAATGAGCCATTAGCTCAGTTGGTAGAGCATCTGACTTTTAATCAGAGGGTCGAAGGTTCGAATCCTTCATGGCTCACCATTTATTATGCGGGTGTGGTGGAATTGGCAGACACGCTAGATTTAGGATCTAGTGCTTCACGGCGTGGGGGTTCAAGTCCCTCCACCCGCATTATCCAATTATCATGATCAGCATCCGGTTGTTATTGAAAAGCAATTCCATTTGCGGTCGTGGCGGAATCGGCAGACGCGCTAGGTTGAGGGCCTAGTGGGAGGTAATCCCGTGGAGGTTCAAGTCCTCTCGGCCGCACCAACTTTTATAAAAAAGTTCTTGCGTCGGTAAACAAAATGTGATATACTAGTAATTGTCGCTTCAAATGCGCCCGTAGCTCAATTGGATAGAGCGTCTGACTACGGATCAGAAGGTTAGGGGTTCGACTCCTCTCGGGCGCGCCATTTAACGGGAAGTAGCTCAGCTTGGTAGAGCACTTGGTTTGGGACCAAGGGGTCGCAGGTTCGAATCCTGTCTTCCCGACCATCGAGATTCAAGCATTACAACAAGAAATATTTGCGGGTGTAGTTTAATGGTAAAACCTCAGCCTTCCAAGCTGATGACGAGGGTTCGATTCCCTTCACCCGCTCCATTATTGAACAACATCGGGGCCTGTAGCTCAGTTGGTCAGAGCGCACGCCTGATAAGCGTGAGGTCGGTGGTTCAAGTCCACTCAGGCCCACCATGATTCATTTGATCTTTGAAAACTGAACGAACCAACCAGTACGTCAAACATTTCTTCTTATATAGAAGAGATTTTAAACAAGCACATTCGGTGTGCAAAT
>NZ_FNWW01000011.1:100897-101872 GCF_900108515.1 Halobacillus karajensis
AAGAGGTCACACCTGTTCCCATGCCGAACACAGCAGTTAAGCTCTTCAGCGCCGATGGTAGTCGGGTTTACCCCCGTGAGAGTAGGACGCCGCCAAGCCTTTTATAATAATCCGGAGGATTAGCTCAGCTGGGAGAGCACTTGCCTTACAAGCAAGGGGTCGCAGGTTCGAACCCTGCATCCTCCACCATTATATTAAGTTAGCCGGCCTAGCTCAACTGGCAGAGCAACTGATTTGTAATCAGTAGGTTGGGGGTTCAAGTCCTCTGGCCGGCACCATTAGTTGCCGACGCTAACTTAAATTTTGATCGAGAGCCATTAGCTCAGCTGGTAGAGCATCTGACTTTTAATCAGAGGGTCGAAGGTTCGAATCCTTCATGGCTCACCATGTCATTTGCGGGTGTGGTGGAATTGGCAGACACGCTAGATTTAGGATCTAGTGCTTCACGGCGTGGGGGTTCAAGTCCCTCCACCCGCACTTTAAGCGGAAGTAGTTCAGTGGTAGAACACCACCTTGCCAAGGTGGGGGTCGCGGGTTCGAATCCCGTCTTCCGCTCCATTTTCAAAAAACGAGCTACTTATAACAGCAATGAATATTAACATAAAATTGCCAAGCCGGGGTGGCGGAATTGGCAGACGCACAGGACTTAAAATCCTGCGGTGGGTTTCCACCGTGCCGGTTCGAGTCCGGCCCTCGGCACCATAAACAAATAATGCGCCCGTAGCTCAATTGGATAGAGCGTCTGACTACGGATCAGAAGGTTAGGGGTTCGACTCCTCTCGGGCGCGCCATTATAACGGGAAGTAGCTCAGCTTGGTAGAGCACTTGGTTTGGGACCAAGGGGTCGCAGGTTCGAATCCTGTCTTCCCGACCATCCCAAAAAAATAACGGGGCCTTAGCTCAGCTGGGAGAGCGCCTGCTTTGCACGCAGGAGGTCAGCGGTTCGATCCCGCTAGGCTCCACCATTATCTTGAT
>NZ_FNWW01000005.1 GCF_900108515.1 Halobacillus karajensis
AGAGGAAGCTGGACGTAAAGGCGGAGAAAAAACGTCCCGTAAATACGATCAAGAGCATTTTGAAGAGATCGGTAAAAAGGGTGGAGAAAAAGTAGCGGAAGAATACAGCCAAGAGCACTTTGAAAACATTGGTCAAAAAGGCGGAGAAACGACTAGCGAAGAATATGGTCAAGATCACTTCGAAGAGATTGGCCAAAAAGGTGGAGAAAAAGTGGCGGAAGAATACAGCCAGGAACACTTTGAAGATATCGGTCAAAAGGGTGGAGAAACCACCAGCGAAAAATACGGGGAAGAACATTATGAGAAAATTGGCCAAAAAGGCGGGCGTAAATCAGGAAACGGCTCCAACCGTAATTCCTAATTTAGGATAATCATTATTCGTAAATTCAAAAATATTGGAGGTGCTTTCATATGGCAAAGAATGAACAATTCAAAACTGGCGAGAAGGCTCCAGAAAGTGGCACATATAAAGTAGACAGCCTAGTCAATGGAAACTCTAGTAAAGATAAGCAAACCATTGAGCTGAGTGAAGGGGATCAGTTCCCACCATCTCCAGCAGATAACGATGCCGCATATTGGGTTAAAACCTCTTAAAAAACCTGCCCCTCTATGAAAGGAGGGGCTCCTTTATTCTCTAAACTAGTGAAAAGAATGTAAAGAAGGAGTGTTGACTTATCTTTTTCCATAGAAAAGAACTACAATTCCACGCGAAACCTGAACGTTCCGATCCTATGTATGCAAAAAAACTCCAAGAGATCCTCGGCGGCCAGTTTGGGGAAATATCTGTGGCGATGCAATATCTCTTCCAAGGCTGGAACGCCAGGGGTGATGAACGGTATAAAGATCTGATAATGGATACAGGTACAGAGGAATTGGGGCACGTAGAAATGATTTCAACGATGATTGCACGTCTTCTTGACGATGCACCTGTGAATGAACAGGAAAAAGCGGCTGAGGATCCGGTCATTGGAGCCATTATGGGTGGTATGAACCCTCACCATGCGATCGTTTCAGGGCTTGGAGCTATGCCTGAAAATAGTACAGGTGTGCCATGGAGCGGGGGGTATATTGTTGCGAGCGGGAACTTGATTACAGATTTACGTGCAAACTTAAATGCAGAGTCTCAAGGAAGACTCCAAGTTGCCCGTTTATATGAAATGACAGATGATCGCGGCGTGAAAGAGATGCTGTCTTTCTTACTTGCGAGGGATACGATGCATCAAAACCAATGGATTGCTGCTCTCAAGGAACTAGAAGAGGAGCATGGAACCACTGTCCCATCCAGTGTACCAAAAGAATGGGAAGCCACTGATTTTTCTTATGATTTGCTTAACTTCTCAGAAGGAGAGGAAAGTAAAGAGGGGAGTTGGACATCTGGAAAAACACCAGATGGAGAAGGAGAGTTTGACTATGTGAAAGAACCCCAATCATATGGAGGAAAGCAAGAATTAAAACCAGCTCCTTCCTATATGCATGGCACGCCACCAAAGAAAAAAGAAAAGAGTGGAAATTTTAAATAAAGAGGAGGAAGTTACATGGGTAAAGGTAATAATTATGCTCAACATGAAGTTTTGGAAGTCCATGAAATGTTGACAGTGAAATCGGCTTGTGCAGCCAAATCCTCCCTAATGCAGGGTTTAGCAACGGATAGCAAACTGAAAGAATTGCTTAAGGAAGACTCTAAAGTTGCCCAGAAAGCGGTAGAAGAATTGAAAGGTATTCTTGAAGAAGCTAAATAAAAGGAGGATACAATCATGTCTGGTATTTTAGATCAAATCAACAATAAAGAATTGATTAATGATGAAGTCATCGCAACAGACTTGTTGGTCTCGGCAAAAGCTGCGGTTAGACATTACTCCGTAGCGATTACAGAAACCGCAAGTCCGGAAATTCATAAAGTGTTAAAAAAACAATTAAATGATGCAATCGATCTTCATCATAAAATCGCCACGTATATGATCGATAATGAGTTGTACCATGCCTATGATATGAAAGAACAGGTTAATCATGATCTTGAAAAGGCAGACTTGGCGCTTAAAATGCCAATAAACAGTCAATAGGTGTTAGGGAGTGTATATGTATGGCTGAAAAGAATGATAAACAAGATAAGCGAGACGGTCTTTCTCCTGAACAGAAGCTGAAGGAGAAAGATCCTAATCGTGATATTGAGCCTCAACGTGAAGTGGAGGATACAAATAAGAAAGAAAGTGAAAAGAATCCTGATGATTATGAATAAAGAATTTTAACCAATGGATTTTCTAGGTGGTTTATGGGGGAGTGCTGAATGCTATTCTTCGCATTCTAATTTCGCCCATAAACCGCCTTATTTTATGATTTAATCATTCCACTATAGGTAAAAAAGGAAGATTGTACCCAAATAAAGGATCCAGGGACAATATTTCAGTTTTCCTAGATCGAATTCCAGGCATGAATGATCCATGCCTGGAACTATCGCTAAGTCGAATAAATCTAAAGTTTATTTTTGGGTAGATTTAATTTGTGAGTGTATCGTCCTTTTTGTCAATATACAAGGATCCATTCGGAAGAACTTCTGCATAAAAGATTTGATCAATATCTTTGATGCCCATATTTTGCAATTGGAGGTAAAGCCAATCCTTATTCTTTCCTAATCTTTGCAAGTTGTTCGTGTTAATTTTACCATCTGTTATTATTTCAGTTGCTAAGGGGTAAATATTATTTTTGGGAAGAATATTCAAATCTTTTTTTGTTACCGGTTGATTACTTTCATATTTCATTACGGAGAGTTGGCCACTTGTCTCGAAAATAGCAAATTGTACATCTTTTAAAGTGAAAATATTTTTTTGTCTGAGCAAGGTTCGGAGAGCATCGATTTCAAGCTGTGTAGACCTAAGAGCATCTTCCATTATCCTTCCTTCTTTAATGACAATGATAGGCTCTCCGGTAGTGAATTTACGGGCTCTTTTTGACTTGATATCAATAAAGGCTATTAAGAGTGTGAAGGCAGTCCATAAGACAAGTGCAATCACTCCGTTTCGAACACTTAGATTCGCATTAACAGCTAAGTTGGCAGTGATGGAACCAATCGAGATGGCTGAAACAAAGTTGAAAAAAGTCATTTGGCTAATCTCTTTTCTCCCCATCATTCTGGTCAGGAGAAAAAGTCCAATAAAGGATAGAGCAACTCTCCAAATAATTTCAGTCGTGGTCATTTAATTTAACTCCTTAAAATGAACTATGGAATACTCTTTACAAACGGGCACTACTTATAGTCCCTTTAAGAAAATTTTTCATTCATACAGCGAAAAAAATGGTCATAATGTTTTGTTTCCCAAAATTAACTTATAAAGTAAAACTTCTCTCAGGAATTTTGAAGAAGGAGCTCATTTTAACTGAGCATCTTTTTTAAATGATGATTTCGTGCATGTAAAAGTAAATGTGGACATATGGTAATTTTGAATTACAAAGGGGGATTAAAATGTTTTATCATGTAAAGGAATTGCAGTACGAAGCAAAAGTTTCTCAGCCGGACCCTATTTTTGCAAAGCAGCTGCAAGAAGTACTGGGAGGACAGTGGGGAGAGATTTCAGTCATGATGCAGTACTTATTTCAAGGGATGAACGTTCGTGGTGGTAATAAGAAATACCGTGACTTGTTGATGGATATTGGTACAGAAGAAATTGCGCATGTGGAAATTCTTGCTACCTTAATTGCTCGTTTATTAGATAATACATCGCTTGAACAACAAGAAAATGCTTATCAATCAGATCCTGCCATAGCTGCAATTATGGGGGGAATGAATCCTCAACATGCTATCGTCTCAGGGTTAGGAGCTATGCCTGCAGATAGTGTTGGAAACCGATGGACAGCGGATTATATTATATCCAGTGGAAATTTATTAGCTGATTTCCGGGCAAATTTAACAGCTGAATCACAAGGAAGACTTCAGGTAGCACGACTGTTTGAGTTAACGGATGATCCTTGCGTTAAAGATACGTTAAGCTTTTTACTAGCAAGAGATACAGCTCATCAAAACCAATGGATTCAGGCTATTAGGGAGATCGAAGCGAAATCAGGAGACGTTGTTGTTCCGACCACCTTCCCAAGGTCGAATGAGAAACAGGCAGTTGCTTATGACTTCTACAATACTTCACGTGGAGAAGCAGATGCTAGTGGACCTTGGGCTCAAGGTGTTGCTCCCGATGGGAGAGGACAGTTTAGATACGTATCGAACCCTGCCCCATATGGAGGACCTGCTAAGCTCTTGCCTGCTCCGCAAGATGTTTACGATACTCCTCCTACTAAAAGAGATAAATTCTAATGAATGTTTGTAACCTCATATCTTTACACCAAATTCTTATGTAACTTCATATAGAAAACACGGTCAATAGTCCCTGCGAACGTTATTGACCGTGTTTATTAAGGTCCATATTTAAAAGTGACCCATTAATTTTACGTTTAGCTGCTTCTTTAATTATTTCTTTTCTTTCCCTATCTCTGGAAGAATAGTTTTTGCTACTTTTTCATCCAGTGCTTCATAGTCATAATACTTAATGGTTTCATAAAGCTCTTCACGCGACTGCATATCCTCGAGCTTTTTCTTCTGCGTGTCCTGCTCCAGTATTTCGGTGAAAACCCGCTCATACGCTTTAGCTGCTACACGAAGGGAGGTGACAGGGTAGATGACCATATCCATCCCAAAGGAGTGAAATTCTTCACCTGTAAAGTAAGGCGTTTTTCCAAATTCGGTCATATTTGCGAGCAAAGGTGCAAGAATGAGGGAGGAGGCATATCGAAAATCTTCCTCACTCGTGAGCGCTTCTGGGAAAATGGCATCGGCCCCGGCTTCAATATATTGATTGGCCCGCTCAATGGCTTTTTCAATCCCTTCCACTGATTTGGCGTCTGTCCGGGCCACTATGACAAGGGTGGGAGCCACTTCTTTAATTGTACGGATTTTTTGCACCATTTCTTTGGTTTCGATCAGCTTTTTCCCGTTTAAGTGGCCACATTTTTTTGGTAAGAGCTGGTCTTCGATTTGTACAGCGGCGACTCCAGCTTCAACCATTTCTCTTGCAGCGCGTGCGACGTTGATCACTCCGCCATAGCCTGTATCAATATCAACAAGTAGAGGGAGGTCCGAAGCACGGATCAGCTCTTGGGCTTTTTCGGCCATTTCATTTGAGTATATGAGCCCGAGATCGGGTAGGGCGCGACTTGCCGTATAAGCGGCTCCGGATAAATAAATAGCCTGAAAGCCCACATCTCTTGCTATTTTCGCCGACATCCCATCATGAGCGCCAGGGATTTTTAATAAATCTGGATGTTTGATCAGTCGTTTGAAAGCTTCTGCTCTTTCCGACTGAGTGGATTTAGGTTCGACAATCCATGACATATATAATTCCTCCTTACAGAATGAAGTTATATTCTGAACAGTTCCATGAATTGATGGACAGGAGTATCTGTCAGTTCATCATAGTCCTCACATAAGTTAAGTATCTGGTTTACTTGACGAAGTGGGAAACGTGTCTTCAAATTGTTTTGGAATTTATTCAGAAGGAGCGGGAGTCCTTCCTCACGGCGCCGTCGGTGACCGATTGGATATTCAATTGCAATCTCATCTGTGCAAGTGCCGTCATGGAAGAACACTTGGACAGCATTAGCAATCGAACGTTTATCTGGATCTAGATAATCTTTACTGTATTGTTCATTTTCGATTGTCTCCATCACATCACGCAACCGATCGATTTCGGGGTTGCGTGCAACCTCATCTTCATAATGGTCTGCATTTAATGATCCATAGAGAAGCCCAATAGCTGTGATGTATTGCAAACAATGATCCCGGTCGGCCGGGTTATGAAGGGGGCCTTTTTTATCGATGATACGGATAGCTGATTCATGTGTAGTAATGGTGACCTTTTTGATATCATCGATTTTTCCTTTTACCTGGTCATGAAGTTCAATGGCTGCTTCCGCTGCTGTTTGGGCATGAAATTCAGCCGGGAAGGATATTTTGAACAGAATGTTTTCCATAACGTATGACCCCAACGGACGAGCTAAAGTCAATTCTTTTCCTCCGAAGAGCACATCTTCAAACCCCCACCCAGGCGCAGACAAGGCTGTTTTATAACCCATTTCTCCCTTCATTGTCATTAAGGCGAGTCTTACACCGCGACTTGTCGCATCACCGGCAGCCCAGGATTTCCGTGATCCTGTGTTTGGTGCATGACGATAAGTACGAAGGCTGGAATTATCAATCCACGCTTGAGAAACAGCGTTAATGACATCTTCTTTACTCCCGCCTAACATAGCGGTCACCACAGCTGTAGTTGCAACTTTGACATAGAGCACATGGTCAAGTCCCTCACGGTTAAGACTATTCTCAAGCGCTAAGACGCCTTGAATTTCGTGAGCTTTTACAATATTTTCAAGAACGGTGTCCATCTTCAATGCTTGTTTTCCTTCTGATATTCGCTTACGGCTGATGTAATCGGAAATCGCTAAAATCCCGCCTAAGTTGTCTGAAGGGTGTCCCCACTCTGCCGCCAGCCATGTATCGTTGTAATCGAGCCAGCGGATCATGCATCCAATATTGAAGGCCGCGTGGACGGGATCCAGTTCGTAGGACGTACCGGGCACCCTTGAACCATTTGGTACTATGGTACCCGGGGCGATGGGCCCTAAGTGCTTGGTACACTCAGGATAACGGAGAGCTAAAAACCCACAGCCTAATGTATCCATCAGTACATATTGCGCGGTTTTTAAAGCTTCATTGCTAGTGATTTCTCCATAAACGGCATATTCCGCGATACGCTCTAATACCTGATCGGTTGTCTGTGCGGGGCTTACTTTTACTTCAGTCATTTTCATCTCCACCTTTTATAAAAATATGTAATGACATTTAAAAGACAGCCGGGACAAGCCCGGCTTATCTTCTAAGGATGCAGCCCACGTGGCCCTGTGTAGAGGACTCTTGGTCTGAACAATTTGTTGTTGGCATATTGTTCAGACACATGGGCGCACAATCCAAGTGTTCGTGCAGCAAAGAAGATTGGTGTGTACAAATCGATAGGGATACCCAGCAGATAATAGACAGGTGCAGCGTAGTAATCCAGGTTCGGATATAGACCTTTTTCTTCTTTCATCAGTTGTTCTCCTGCTTCGCACATTTCAAAAAGGTCTTCCCGTTGTCTCTCTGCAGAAAGTTCTCGTAAGGCTTCTTTCATGAGTGCGGCTCTTGGGTCCATCTTTTTCATGTACACGCGATGTCCGAATCCCATAACTTTTTCTTTATTGGTAAGCTTTTCATAGAGAAGGTGGCGGAACCCATCTGTAGTGCCTCCTTCTAATAACATGTGCATGACCGCTTCATTTGCTCCGCCATGAAGGTTTCCTTTCAATGAAGCTACTGCTCCTGTAAGGGCGCCGTATATATCAGCATTTGTCGAAGCGATTACCCGTGCTGTAAAAGTCGAGTTCGGCATTTCGTGTTCACTATATACCATTAAAGATTGATCAAAATATGCAGCTTCCGCTGCTGTCGGTTCCTTGCCTGTAATCATGTATAGGAAATTCGCGCTATAAGAGAGTGTCTGGTCAGGCTCTATTACAGCTTCATCATGAAGCGTGTGGTAACTGTTGGCGACGATGTTAGGTATTTTTGCTAGAAGTCTAATAGCGGTCTGTCTAATCTCATCTTCCCGGCGTTCATCTAAATCCTTCTCGTATCCTGCCAGTGCGGATATTCCTGTTCGTAAAGCGTCCATGGGATGTGTTTTTTTTGGCAGTTTATGAAAAAGGGAAAAGAAGTCCTCAGGGAGCTCATATTCTTTTTTTAATTCTTTTTCCAGAATGGGTCGTGTGTCTTCATCGGGGAGTTGACCTCGCAATAACAGCTGAACTAAGTCGAGATATTGCTTGCTTTCGGCAAGTTCAATCAGATCATATCCAAGAAGGACGATTTCTTCCGCATCAACATCTAGGTAAGACAGCTTGGTTTCTGTTGCAATCACACCATCTAATCCTTTTTTATAAGTCGTTTGCTCTGGCATAATACTCCTCCTAACCTTAATGGGGAAACGCTTTCAAAAAAGAGGGTACTTAAAATTCTGATCCCGCTCGTATTCTTCCTGAGATTTCTTTATGGATAAGGGAGATAGCTGCTTCAAGGTTTTTTAGTTCTTGATTGTGGTCGGCTTGATCGATGATTTCTTCTTTTAATTGTCTGTAGGTATCTTCTAGCGGGCAAGGAATAGAAGAAAACAGGTGGTTCATGATACAAGATTTGAGCAGGTTTACGTAAGACTCAGTTGAAGTCGTCAAATAAAACACCTCTAGTCAAATAGAAATGAAGACAATAAAAAAACAACTTCTAAAGAAGTTGTTAAGTTGAGATTTGGCAGAAAATCAGAGAGAGTAGGGAATGCACTAGGTATACACACCTGACCATACTCTTTCACTCGCACTTAACACCTCCTATCCTCGTAGGGAATGATGCTCGCTGAAACAGGCAGGTCTCCTGGCTTATGATCATCGCTTGCTGGATCCTTCCCATTCTCGTTACCCCCCGAGAAAAGTGGTCTTCCAGTTCGCTCCCAAATACAGTTGCGGGACAGCATCGGATTATCACCGATTTCCCTTTTAAGCAAATAAGCTGGGCGCTTATCAGCACCTGAATCAAAAATATATTCAGTTGTGACTTTTTTAATATAACAAAGATTCCGAAAATAGACAATTATTTCTAAGGGATGGGGACGAGGAGTCTGGGAATGATTCGTTTCACGGCTGGGGAGGATCATATTTATTACTCAAATGATTGGATATAAGCATTTTAAAGTGAAAAATTTGAAATGTTTCAATCCCCGCGGTTGTAAGAGTTGACACGGGTTTATTTTGAAAGCGCTTCAAAAAGTTAATTGTTAATATTCAAATGATTTGGTATGTTTAATCTGAACAAATGAATATAGTGTAGATTCGGGTGCTGGTAAACCATTGAAGGTTTAATCAGCTTAAAAGGGAAGCCGGTGCGAATCCGGCGCTGTCCCGCAACTGTAAGTAGGAGCAATCCAGCGAACCACTGTACTCTGAAGAGGAGGATGGGAAGGGCTGGAAAGCGTAGATCATAAGCCAGGAGACCTGCCCGGATCAGGAAACACTACATCCTACGAGGATAGGAGGTGTTAAGCACGTCAGAAGAAGCATGCTTTTTTGAACAAGTATGTTTATTTATGGATTTCTGAATGACTTAACAACTTCGATTAAGAAGTTGTTTTTTTATTTTGAGTCTGGGTTAAATCTCTATATCTGAATGCTCAGAATCGAGGGACTATTGGCCATTACGGTAGGAAACTCATACCCTTATATGGCAACTTAAACGATCTTTTAGTCGTTCACATATGAAAAATTAACACTAGGGTTTAATAAAACCTTTGCCAGAAATGCCAAGAGTAAGTATGTAAGGGGAGAAAACGATGGAAATTAGACAAGGATTTTTGCCTTTTCAAAACCGCAGGGATTTCTTCACTCCCGAAGATTTTACGAACGAAGAGGAACTCATGTTGAAGACGACTGAATCCTTTGTAAAAAACCACGTACAACCGCAAATGGAAGCGATTGAACAGCATCAGTATTCTGTTGCGGCTCGCTTATTCAAGGAGGCAGGGGACCTTGGTCTTCTTGGTGTAGAAGTGCCTGAAGAGTACGGGGGTTTATCACTGAGTAAAAAAATCTCAGGCTTAATAGCGGAAAAAATGGGGCATGCGGGATCGTTTAGTGTATCATTCAATATTCACGCAGGCGTTGGAACGTTACCTTTTATTTACTTCGGTACAGAAAAACAAAAACATAAATACCTGCCTAAGCTGGCAAGTGGGCGATGGATCGGGGCTTATGCTTTGACAGAGCCTGATGCAGGGTCAGATGCGTTAAACTCAAAAACCCGTGCTATATGGGATGGAGAGAAGGGGGCATGGGTACTGAATGGAGGAAAGCAATGGATTACGAATGCCCATGTTGCAGATGTTTATGTAGTATTTGCAAAGACCCACCAAGGAATGACCGCCTTTATTGTGGAAAAATCCCTGCCCGGAATATCCGTTGGACCTGAAGAAAAGAAGATGGGGATTAAAGGATCTTCCACAGCTACGCTTGTTTTGGAGGATGTTGAAATCCCATCTGAAAACGTCCTTGGGAAAGTTGGTAACGGACACAGGATTGCGCTCAATATTCTTAACATGGCAAGGCTCAAGTTAGCTTTTTCAAATATTGGAACAGCTAAGCAGGCACTGCAATTAGCGGGAGATTATGCGAAAGAGCGTCTTCAATTTCAATCACCGCTCATTGAATTTACGATGATCCAAGAGAAAATCGCGGATATGGCCATCGCCATTTACGGAGCGGAAAGTGCGGCATATCGAACAGCAGATGGATTGGA
Source organism: Halobacillus karajensis (assembly GCF_900108515.1). Classification (GTDB taxonomy): domain Bacteria; phylum Bacillota; class Bacilli; order Bacillales; family Halobacillaceae; genus Halobacillus; species Halobacillus karajensis. The sequence goes on from NZ_FNWW01000005.1 coordinate 10,412, forward strand.
CCAAGGGATGGAAGGTACAGCAGAAGTTCAAGATGTCAGCGAGTTGATATTTACATTTGCTATGGAGTGTTCAATCAATAAAGTGAACTGTTCGGAAGTGTTGGCTCGAGTAGTGGACGAAGCTGTGCAAATTCATGGCGGATATGGTTATATGCAAGAATATGAAGTGGAGAGGTTATACAGGGATGCGAGAATCAGCCGAATTTTTGAAGGCACGAATGAGATTAACCGTTTAACTATTTCCAAATTGTTTATGAAACACTATCAGAACCATAAACATAGGGAGATAGAAAACATTGAGAGCAATCAAGGTCAAAATGGGAAATGGATGCAGGCTTCTGAACAACTTTTATACTTAGCTTTGAAAGCGCTTACTGAATCGGGTGTTGAGATTGAGCAGGAACAGGAATACTCACGTTTGTTATCTGATATGGTTAGTGATTTATACGTGATGGAATCCGCATTCTTACGATCAGAGAAATCAGGACAGAGGGGACGTCTGAGCATAACCCATAAAGGGATGACGGAGGTCTTATGTGCCGAGAGATACAGGAAAATCGCCGAGGCAGTAAAGACGATCCTCTCTTCAGTGGAGGCGAGTGAGAAGAAACGGAAGGATTGGTTTAATGCTTTGAAAGGCATTGAAGATCCTGAATTTTCAGGAATATTTGAGAAGAAGAGGAACATAGCCAAAGACGTTACCGGCTGGGATGCAGCCCATGCCATTTAAGCAAGGGAGAGGAGAAATAATGATGAAAATAGGATTTATTGGCTTAGGTAACATGGGGTTTCCAATGGCCAAAAATTTGCTTGAAGCTGGTTATTCCGTTTATGGGGTCGATTTGAACAAGCAGGCCGAACAACGTCTCACCGAACATGGCGGAAAAATAGGGACATCCATCCCTGAATTGGCGAAAATCTGTGATTTCATTTTTACTAGTTTACCTTCTTCAGAAGCGGTTGAGGAAATCTACCTTGGCAAGGAAGGACTTATCGAAGAGGGAACCTCTGATGTTCTTTTGATAGATACAAGTACGGTAACCCCAGGGGTTAATAGGAGAATTGCTGAAGCTTGCGAAGGAAAGTCCGTTTCATTTCTGGCGGCGCCTGTCAGCGGAGGAGTCATTGGAGCCGTTAACAAGACGTTGACCTTCATGATCGGCGGTCCTAAAAAAGACTATCATCGTATTTCACCTATTGTAGAAAGGTTGGGTGAAGATATCTTCCATGTAAATGAAGATGTTGATAGTGGAACGAAAGCAAAGCTGATCAACAATCTATTCATTGGTTTTTATACAGCAGGTGTCAGCGAGGCATTGAACCTCGCAAGGGAAAGCGGCATTGATTTGGAGAATCTTTATCATATCCTGAATGTCAGCTATGCGAGCAGCAGGATTTATGATCGGAATTATAACGGGTTCATCAAAGATGAACAGTACGATCCTGGATTCACTTTGAAGCTGCTGAAAAAAGACTTAGGTTTTGCAATGGAATTGGCTGATCAGCATCATTTAGATTTGCCAATCAGCAGAAACTTGCTCTCTATGTATGAAGAAGCCATAGAGGATGGATACGGCGACAAAGATATGTCTGTCCTTTATCGAAAGATTAGAGAACAGGCGAAATCGACCTTATAAGAGGAGTGAGAATATGCTTACGATAAAAGCAGAGAAAGTAAAAAATTATATAAACGGTGAGAAGGTAGAGTCGACAGGCAAGGAAGTTGAGGAAGTTCCAAACCCGGCAACCGGGGAAATCATCGCTTATGTTCCACTATCTTCAGTAGAAGATGTAAACCGTGCAACAGAATCCTGCGCCGCTGCTTATCCATCATGGTCCAGTCAACCAGTGCCTCAGAGGGCACGTCTTTTATATACGTATTTAGAAAAATTGAAGGCGAACCAGGAAGAGCTGGCACAAATCATTACCTTGGAAAGTGGAAAAACGTTGAAGGATGCAAGGGGAGAAGTCCAAAGAGGGATAGAAGTTGTCGAATTGGCGACGTCGACGCCGAACCTGATGATGGGAGATGCTCTTCCCAATATCGCTGAAGGAATTGACGGGTCCATTTTCCGGTATCCCCTGGGAGTTGTAGCTGGGATCACTCCTTTCAACTTTCCAATGATGGTGCCGCTCTGGATGTTCCCTCTTGCGATTGCCTGCGGCAACACGTTTGTCCTAAAGCCCTCGGAACGGACACCTGTCTTAGCTGGGAAACTGGTAGAACTTTTCTATCAATCTGGATTCCCAAAAGGAGTATTAAACCTTGTTCACGGCGGGAAAGCGGTAGTCAATGGGCTGCTTAGTCATCCAGAGATCGAGGCGGTTTCTTTTGTGGGATCCGAGCCGGTGGCTAAGCATGTTTATGAAACTGGAACGGCTCATGGCAAGCGGGTTCAGGCACTGGCAGGAGCGAAAAACCACGCCGTAGTCCTTCCTGACTGCAATTTGGATAAAACAGTCCAGGGAGTGATCGGAGCTGCTTTTGCAAGCAGTGGGGAACGCTGTATGGCTTGCTCCGTAGTGGCTGTGGTGGATGAAGTGGCGGATGTTTTTATCGAAAAGCTGATAGAGGAAACGAATAAGCTTAAGGTTGGCGATGGCTCGAAGGAAGGTAATTTTGTAGGACCACTTATCAGAGAAGTTCATCGTCAGAAGGTCCATGATTATATTGAAAGCGGAGTAAAAGAAGGGGCAGAACTGCGTGTTGATGGGAGGAGTCCAGAGACAACGGAGGAAGGATATTTCGTCGGTGCGACGATCTTCGATCACGTCCAAACCGATATGAGAATCTGGCAGGACGAGTTGTTTGCTCCAGTATTAAGCATTGTAAGAGTTAAAGATTTGAAAGAAGGGATCACGCTAACTAACGAATCGAAGTTCGCTAACGGAGCCGTTATCTATACGGATAGTGGAAAGGCTGCACAGCAGTTCAGAGAGGAAATTGACGCGGGTATGGTCGGTGTCAATGTCAATGTCCCAGCTCCAATGGCCTTTTTCTCTTTTGCAGGAAACAAAGCATCTTTCTATGGGGATTTGGGAACGAATGGAAAAGATGGTGTCCAGTTTTATACACGTAAAAAAGTTATCACCCAACGATGGTTCTAGCTTGAAAGGGGGAGAATTGAATGACGGAAAAGTATGTGAACGTTACCCTTGAACAATCGATTGCTACGGTTGAAATCCAGCATCCGCCTGCGAACGCGCTGTCTTCAGGGTGTATCGATGAATTGCGAAAAACCTTCCGTAATCTCGCAGGTGAAGAAAAGGCGAAAGCTATCATTCTTACGGGATCAGGGCGTTTTTTTGTTGCTGGAGCGGATATAAAAGAGTTTGTTCATGCTTTTGATCATGAGAAGAAATCATACGCGATGGCAGAAGCTGGACAGGCATTATGTGATGAAATTGAAGCCATGAATAAACCTGTTATTGCTGCCATTAATGGGCCTGCTCTTGGAGGCGGCTTAGAAGTGGCCTTAAGCTGCCATTACAGAATAGCTTCCCAAACAGCTATCCTTGGATTACCAGAATTGAAGTTAGGATTGATTCCTTCTTTCGGTGGTACACAGCGTCTAACGGAAATTATCGGAACGGCAAAAGCCCTCGACATGATTTTATCTAGTAAACAACTGAGCGTGGAGGAAGCGGCCGAATTGTGTCTCGTTCAAACGATTGCCGAACCTGATGAGCTTTATCAGACGGCTCACACATTAGCAGCATCCTGGATAGATGGGAAGAGTATGACGAGTGTGACACGTGCCCTCGAATGCATTATCCAAGGATCTCAGGAAACAAGAGAAAATGGACTCCAGAGAGAAAGGCAGAAATTTTCCGAATTATTTTGTACAGAGGATGCAAAAGAAGGGGTACAGGCCTTTATTGATAAACGTAAACCAGAGTTCATCCATGGATAGGAGGGATAGTATGTCAGCTCAAGTACTTTTTTCTCAACAGGAAAATGGAGTAGCATCGATCATATTAAACAGACCTGAGGCCATTCATTCCCTTAATTATGACATGTTGGATGCGATTGGGAAGAAACTGAAGGAGTGGGAGCAGGATGATCGCGTTCTATTTATCCTTTTAAAGGGAACAGAGTCTAAGGGATTTTGCGCTGGTGGAGATATCAAAACATTGTATGAAGCCCAACAAAGTCAAGAAGCAATGGAGAAGGCAGTGAATTTCTTTGAACGAGAGTATGAAGTCGATGAGTTTGTCCATTCCTGCCAGAAGCCGATCGTTGCCTGCCTGGATGGAATCGTTATGGGTGGGGGCGTCGGTCTCAGTTATGGAGCAGACTTCCGAATTGTCACAGAAAAAACAAAATGGGCGATGCCGGAAATGAATATCGGCTTTTTTCCGGATGTGGGCGCGGCTTATTTCCTGAATCGTGCTCCCGGTTATACTGGTCGGTACGTGGCGTTGTCCGCCTCTGTCTTAAGCGGAGCTGATGCGCTTTACATCAAGGCAGCGGATAATTATATGTCGAGAGAGAACCTAAATCATTTTCTTTCCGTTATTGAGGCCACTGATTGGCATAAGAATTCTGTAGAAACTACCTTGCAGCGGAAAATAGAAAAATTTTCAGATTCTCCGTCAGAGCCTAGTGAATTGAGAGACGTGCAGCATGAGATTGATGAACACTTCTCCAAAGCATCCATGGAAGAAATGACAGCGTCTCTCCAAAAGTCAGGCACTACTTTTGCAGAAAAAACCCATGCCACACTCTTATCAAAGTCTCCGTGCTCCCTTAAAGTTACTCTTCAGCAGTTGATTCATGGAGAAGGGAAATCGATAAAGGAATGTCTGGAAAGAGATTTAATCATTGCCAAGAACTTCTTGCTTAACGAGGATTTTTATGAGGGAATCCGGTCGGTATTGATTGATAAAGATCATCGTCCAGACTACAGATTTAAAAGGTTATCTGATGTGGATGATCAACTGGTTCGGAGTTTCTTCACAGATAGGAATATTTTAAAAACAAATGAAATATAGTTCCTCTTGTTTTAGGAAAGGACGTTTGGAATTTTTTCGTGTCCGTGTATCACTGGATGGTCCGGTCTCATGTTTCGCTTTTTGCGATTAGGGTTGGAGAACAGAGGAAACATGATTAGGAATCGATGCGTTTTGGAACAAACATGGATTTAAAGACGTGGAGATAGATTTTTCATCTCCATGTCTTTTTTATCGGTACATAGGTTCCTTTTTTAAGAATTCTCAAGCATGGAACAAGGCCTTTGGACGTTGATGTTTTTTCAGGTTTTATTACAGTAAAAGAAAACACCATTCAGATGAAAGTCATCTAAATGGTGTTAACCATTGAAATATATTGGACGAAAAGGGGGAGAAGTCAGTTCTTCCTTCGTTCCACAAGGTTTACACCAATTCCCATGGCAACCACTCCTATAAGAGTCATGAATAGAAGGGAATGAGTAATATCGTGCAAAGTCCCATCATACATGACTACATTTAAGATCGCATCCATGGCGTGAGAAACGGGAAAAAGGTCTGCGATGAATGTCAGCACAGGATTGCTGATCGTTCCCGGCATCATATAAGCCCCACTGATTAAAGGAATAATCGGAATAACCGAAGGATAAATGGCGTAAAATTGTTCTGGTTTCTTAACTAGTCCTGTTAATAATGTTGCCACACTCACCATACTGAAGGTGAAGAAAGCAATAATAATAATTAATAAATCTAATCGGTCCCCAATGTCATAGTTTAATACGTATTTAAAAGTGAGGATCACACTCAGCGTTTGGACAACCCCGATAAAAAAGGCGTATGCAATGTATGCTGTGTACATGCCTGTTTTGGAAACAGGAGATAAAATCATCCGATCCCATAAACCATAGACTTTATCTTTCAAGATATTATTGATTCGAAAGCCGATGATAAACATCGCTACCAACAAGGTGAAGGCGAACATTAATTGAGTTCCCATATCATAATTTGGAAGTTCATCCCCTGTAATAGAATCAACTTCCATTTCCATAGGGGGGTCTTCCAACTTTGTTTCAATATCTGCCCTCAATCCCTCAGCATCCTCCGACTGTTCTATTGCCGATTGAATGGTTGCTTCCTTTTCAAACACTTTTCTTACGTGTTGATCGACATAGGCAACGGTCGGCAAATTGGATGTGGTCACCAGTCGGTAATCATCTTCCAATAGCTTGATAGCTAGATCTGCTCTCCCTTGTTGGACATCTTCTCTCGCTTCTTCGGAATCAGTGATGACGAATCGCATGTCACTATCCTCATTTAATAGGGGTTCCCATTTTTCCTCAATGGATCGGGCGTTCTCTTCTTCACTGAAAATAGAAACAGTCGTTGGTGATTGGGTTCCATCTGTAAAAATGATTGTTGCTCCAATACTAGCTGCGATAAATATAATGAGCAGGAGTGGATTGCGACATTCTTTTGTCAATTGTGCCAAGAACACTGGAATCATGAGATTTCCCCCCTTCTAGGGTATAACATCGTACTAACTCCAATGGCGATCAGGGTCAGCCCGAGTAAACGGATGGCCGGGAGCCAAAGTGTGGACACGTCTTCAAATTGAAGCCATTCGATTAATATAGCCAGTGTCAGGCCGTTCGGAGTCCATTCCCCGATTTGTTGCAGCCAGTTCGGTAATACATAGATTGGAATGAAATTTCCGCCGATGGTGCCAAAAACCATGAGGATGGTCATGAAAATACCGTCCGCAGCATCCGGGTTTTTCAGTCTTAGTGAAACGGATGTCATAATGGATGACAACCCTGCAATAGCAAGGGCATAGACCGAGGCCATAAAAATCATCCCCATCCAAAATGTAAAGGATCGTTCTGAAAATACGCCTAAAATCAAATGCGACCCTATAAAAATTAATAGGATTTGAAGCAAGGAAAGGACGAAGGTAGCACAGGTTTTACCGAACAGAAAGTGAAGGCCTGGTGTATTCGTTAAAGCGATGCGGTTAAACGTATGTTCACGTTTTTCGATGCCTGTTCTACTTGCAACTGTACTGGCCATAAACAATACAAATAAAGCGCCTATGGATAACGCAAAATATTGATCCATCGTAAGTGAAAAAGAGTGGTCATTATCCACGACTTCCGTGCCACCCTCAGGGTGTTCGACTTGATTCATACTCACTTCGCCACCTGACATGGACACAACATATTGCAGGTTCAATTGTTCTAGGAATCCATCAATGACATCATGAATCATATCTACTTCCACCGCTGTTTCCTTAGCCGAAAATTGTAGAGAAGGAGCTGTCCCTTGATCGAGATATATGTTTTTTAATAATTGCGCTGTATACCCTTCAGGAATGAGGAGCATGGCATTACTTTCACCATTTTCAATCCTTTCTTTCGCCTCACCTTTGGACATGGTTTCTACCGTCAACCAATTTTCTAACTCAGGACTAGTAAGAAAATCCATGAGTGATTCCACAGGAGGATGTTCCTCAACGCCTGCTATCACTTCCTGTTTCCCATTATCAGGTATTCGGTCCGATTGATGGACAGACGCTTTAAATTCTTCGATTGCTTTGCTTTGGTGATCTTCCATCACCAAACTTAAGGCTAAATCATAGTTATCGCTTTGGTTCTCATCAAATAAGCCTGCCATTGAAATACTTAATACAACGACTAATACTAGGGGTAAGAGGATCACGGTCAATACTTCTTTGCGATCGCGCCAAAATAATAGTAAATCCTTCATTAAAAATGTCAGCATTCAGGCCCCCCCCCTAATCTCTCAGTGTCCGACCAGTTAAATGGAGGAAAACATCTTCAAGGCTCGGATTTTCCATTTGGAAGTTCAGAATCTTAATGTTTTGCTGATCGGCAAGTTTGACAAGATTGCTGATGAGATTGGTTGATTTTTTGGCAATGATTTTAATGCCATCTCCTGTTTCTTCCACTTGGCGTATAACATCAATTTCCTGTATGGCTTTTACAAGGCTGTGGCTCATTTGATTTAATTGAACTCTCATTGTATCTTCATTTGAAAGAATGCTTAATAATTCTGATTGACTTCCAGAAGCGATCACTTTTCCGTGATCCATGATGTAGACACGGTCACAAAGTTGTTCGACTTCTTCCATATAATGACTGGTGTAAAGGATTGTTGTTCCACTTTGTTCGTTCAATTGGCGGATCATTTCTAAAATATAGTTGCGCGACTGCGGATCGATTCCGACGGTTGGCTCATCAAGTATTAAAACTTTGGGATGGTGCAGAAGGGCTGAAGCAATATTGATCCGGCGCTTCATTCCCCCGGAAAAGGTTTTGATCCTATCTTTTTGCCGGTCTTTTAGACCCACTAGTTTAAGGGTGGTTTGAATACGCGTTTCCAATTTATCCTTTGGTACTCGGTAAATACGTCCGAAGAATTTCAAATTTTCATAAGCCGTCAGTTCTTGGTAAAGAGCAATTTCCTGTGGAACGACACCGAGTACTTTTCTTAGCTCACTCGGATGTTTGACTACACTTTCCCCATTTAATTTTACGTCCCCTGATGTTGGCTTTAATAAGGATGAAATCATCGATATCGTTGTGGATTTTCCTGCTCCATTAGGGCCAAGTAGACCAACAGATTCTCCCTTATCTAAATAAAGGTCAACATCTTCAACAACGGTTTTCTCTTTGAAATCTTTCCTTAGTTTTATCGTTTCAATCATCGCTGAACCTCCCCGATTGGTTTTGTTTGTACTACAAAAATAAGCGAAAAAAACTAGAGCCGATACTGACTCTAGTCATTTAATCCCTGAAAACCATGACTTCCGTCATTTTATTAACTTACACCAGGTGGTGGCGAATAGCATAGATAGCTAATTGGGTGCGGTCACGTAGATCAAGCTTATCCAGGATGTGGCTCGTATTATTTTTGACAGTGCCGACAGAAAGACCGATTCTTGTGGCGATCTCTTGATTGTTTAACCCTTCCCCTATACATTTTAAGATGGCTCTTTCTCGAGGGGTTAAATGTTCATCCGCTTTTTTTGAAGAAGTTTGTTGTTTCAACAAGGTGGGAACTACTTTAGCTGCTACTTGATCTTCGATGCTTAACCCGCCTGACAAGGCACTTTTAATGGAACGGATCAGTGATTCTGTATCCCCGTTTTTTAACATATAACCGTTGACCCCGAGTTTGAGTGAATCCAACACATATTGATCATCGTCAAAAGTGGTCAACATCAATATTTTTATTGATGGCCATCGTTCACGCAGTATCCGGGCTGTTTCAATACCGTTCATGGTCAGCATGCGTATATCAAGTATCGCAATGTCAAACGCCTGTTTCTCACAAAGTTTAATCGCTGATTTACCTTCATCCGCTTCCCCAGTGACTTTGATATCCGGATCCGATTCAATCATCACTTTTAATCCTTGGCGGACCATAATTTGGTCTTCAGCTAGAAGTACTCGAATCATGAAGATCTCCACGTCCTTTCAACTTTACCCATCCTTTTAAAATAAATTGTTTTTCATTCCTTTGTGCTTCCAGACCTCCGCCTAACTTTTCCAATCTCTCTCGCATGGAGGCAAGCCCATAATCTTCTTTAAACGGGAGGGCGTGTTTGATCGGATTTATGATTTCAAATCTGAAAATGCTCCCCCCAGGTGCCTCGAATGTAATTTGAGCTTCTCTTGCTTGACTATGCTTCATAATATTGGTTAATCCTTCTTGAACGGCACGATAAATGGCAAAAGATTGTTCACCTGTTAATGGGGCTGCGAAAGCTCCATGATGAACAGAGAAATGAATGCGGATAAAGCTTTCTAGCTCCAGTTTCCGAATCAGCCGCATCACCCCTTGTAAGCCTCCGATCTCCTGCTGTTTAAATGTTTTTACTGCTCGGCGTGTTTCTTCCAGACTTTCATTAGCTAACTCTTTCAAACGTTCTACATGAAGTTGTTCGTTTGTGTTGGACTGAATTCTGTAAACTTCTAATTGCATGATGAGGGAGGTGAGTTTATGTCCAACAGAATCATGTATTTCTTTGCCGATCATCTGCCGCTCTTCTTGTCTAGCGTTTTCCTCGTCCTGAGCCAAACGTCTTTTGAGTCGGCGATATTCATTTTGAATATGTTCATGGTGAGATAAAAGCTTCTGATGTTGTTTATCTTTTAGTTTATAATAAATGAACGCTGTGACGAGCATCACGCTAAACAGGATAATAAATAACAGGGACATCCTAGGAATTTCACCAAAAATTAAGAAACTCATGATAGATAGGAAACTGAATAAGTAAGGGACAGCCATGTGCCTGATCGGTAACCGCTCAGCTGCTTCTGCCATAAGTAGGGTATAAACGAATAAAACGGGCATGTTGAATTCGTACGTTTCATGAGGGAAGAAAATGATAGCAGCTATGGCGGCATTGAAACAATACAAGAGTGTTAAAGAGCTGATTTTCTTGTAGAAAAGGGGGGTTATAAAAAATACTAAAAAATAAACCGCTACCCCGGCTAAACGCCATGCATGGAGGTCTAAATCCTTGAATAAAGGGTAAGTTAAGACAGCCCAGACCAATAAGTGCAGGGTTAACCATATTAAAAATGATTTCATTTATATCACCTTATTTCAATATAAAAACTTGTGAAGGGGCTCAACATTGTTTTATTCCGCTATTACCTTAATTCTCAAGCAAAAAAACAGAATATCGGCTGCTCTCTAATCGTAAGGGTAGTCATATATTACCACATTTCACCTGTCAAAAAATGTCCACTCTCTTTATTACCCTTGCAGAAAAGCGAGCCGTTATAGTTGTGAACCATTTTGTGATTTTTATAAAAAACAAAGAATTAATAGTAAGAAGGTGGTAAGATTCAATTATGCTTATAAATTCTTCGCGGATATATGTTTTTGTAAGCGTTTTATCAAAACTGGAAGAGGTTGATGAAAAATTGACAACAAAAGTGAAAGAATTTTCCATTTTCGACCACACGGGAAACAAGATTAGAACGGAAGATCGTGAGATAGCGATTATCGCCCAAATGGAAGATCCTAAAGTGGCTATCCTGGGAAACGTGGCAAGTAAGGCGGAATGTGAGGAACTGATCCGTCTTTCTAAGGATCGGTTGAATCGGTCCAAAATCGGCTCAAAACATGAAGTGAGCGACATTCGAACGAGCAGCAGTACCTTCCTGCCAGAGGACGATGTCACGGCTGGAGTCGAAAAGCGTTTAGCACAAATCATGAATGTACCGGTGTCGCATGGAGAAGGACTTCATATCCTGAATTATAAACCAGGTCAAGAGTATAAAGCCCATTACGATTACTTTAAATCAAAAGGTAACGTAACGAATAACCCAAGAATCAGCACGCTTGTCCTTTACTTGAATGATGTAGAAGAGGGAGGGGAAACCTATTTCCCGCATATGAATCTATCAATCTCTCCACATCAAGGCATGGCCGTCTACTTTGAATATTTTTATTCGGATCCTGAGGTCAATGAACGGACACTTCACGGGGGGCCCCTGTGATAGTCGGAGAGAAATGGGCGACGACGATGTGGGTGCGAAGGAAACAGTATCGATAAATAGAAGTGATTAGGAGGGATCAATCCAATTGTTTGGGTTTGATCTCTTTTTGGGCGAGAAAATTATAATTCTCCGATCGCGCACTATGAAAATCCAGAGCAAACGGGCCGAAGAGCGCGCCAAAGAGCAGGAGTACCAAAGCAAAGAGCATTGGCTTCTCTTGCTTTCCTGTATATCCCATAGTACTCTGGAGGTTCATTGAAGGGAGTGGAGAGACCGTGATGCGAGTGGTCATCTTAGCCGAAAAACCCTCTCAGGCAAAAGCTTATGCAGAGGCTTTTACAATACAGGAAAAAACGAAAACTTATATTCTATTAAAACCGGATGAAACATTTCCTAATGGGGCAACAATTACGTGGGGAGTCGGCCATCTAGTGGAATTAAAAGAACCACATGATTATAAATCAGAATGGAAGAGATGGAAGCTTGATCAATTGCCGATTGTTCCGGATCAGTTCCTTGAGAAGGTATCGAAAGGAAAATGGGAGCAATTCCAAGCGGTGAAGCGGTTGTTCCAGCAAGCAGACATACTCGTTAATGCGGCCGATGTCGATAGGGAAGGGTCGAATATTTTTTATAGCATCCTCAGCTTAACAGGTGTAAAGGGAAGGCCAGTGCGACGATTGTGGATTAATTCTCTCGAGAAGGATGAAGTTCGTAAGGGATTCAAACATTTACAAGACAACGATAAGGACTTGCGATTATTTGATGAGGCGAAGGCACGTCAGATTAGTGATTGGATGGTCGGTATTAATGCGAGCCGACTCTTCACATTGCTTTTGCAAAAGAAAGGTTTCTCAAGCCACCTGACGATCGGACGTGTGCAATCGCCTACTGTTTATCTAATCTATCAGAGGCATAAGGAAATTGAAAATTTTATATCTGAGCCTTTTTACCAAATTGAGGGGCTTTTTCAATCGGAGTCAGGTGCCTACAAAGGACTTGCGAAAATTAAGGAAAAGGATAAGGCTAAAGTACAGGCGCTTATGGAAGAGTATGGACTGAAGGAAAAGGAAGATTTGACAGGAGTTGTCCAACGTGTAGACAGAAAGACCAACTACCAAAAGTCACCGAAACTCCATTCACTTTCCACTTTGCAAAGCATTGCGAACAGACGCTGGAAGTATACACCCTCACAGGTTTTGAAGACGATGCAAAAACTCTACGAAAAGCGTCTGGTCTCCTATCCAAGAACGGATTGCAATTATATTACTGAAAGTGAATTTTCTTATTTAGTCAACAACTTGGAATCTTATCAAAAAACTTTAAAGGTGTCATTCACACCTGTGTCCCTAAAGCCAAATAAACGGTACGTCGACAGTCGGAAAGTCCAAGAACACTATGCGATTATTCCGACAAAATCTGTACCCACTGAGAAAAGGCTGAGCAGCCTGAGTCGTGAGGAAAGCAACATTTACAAGGAAGTACTGGCCACAACTCTTGCCATGTTCCATGGCGATTATGTGTATGAAGAAACGGCAATTTTCACACATGTTCATGATTTACCTTTTAAATCTATAGGTCGACGAGAAGTGAAAAGGGGCTGGAAAGAACTTTTTCCTAAGCCACCCAAGTCTAAACAAGAAAAAGAAGCGCTTCTTCCTCAAGTTCAAAAGGGGGAAAATGTGGGGGCCCGTCTTTATATTAAAGAAAGCATGACGCAGCCTCCGAAGCCCTATACAGAAGGTCAGCTGATCAATATGATGAAAACATGCGGGAAGCTCATGGATGATGAGGAAGACGTGGAGATTTTAAAGGAAGTCGAAGGTTTGGGAACAGAAGCGACCCGCTCTAGTATTATAGAAACGATTAAGACACAGAAATATATTGAAGTAAAGAAGAACAACGTTTATGTAACAGCTAAAGGGGTTATGTTGTGTGAAGCCATTGAAGGAACCCTGTTATCCAGTCCTTCCATGACCGCAAAGTGGGAGTCGTATTTAAAGAAAATCGGCAGCGGTGAAGGATCTAAGCAAATGTTCATTAAACAGACGAATCAATTTATCGAAAAGTTGATTCAGGAAACTCCTGGATCTATCCAGCAGGTTCACGTGCGGGATACAGGAGAGAAAAAGAAATGGAATGCCCCCATAGCTAAGTGCCCTGCCTGTTCTAAGGGATTTATTATGGATCGATATAAGTTTTACGCATGTTCTGACTACAAAGAAGGGTGTAAAGTGAGCTTCCCCAAAAAATTAGCAGGGAAAACGTTAACCAATCATATGATCAAAGCGTTGTGTGAGAAGAAACGAACAAGAGTTTTAAAAGGATTTAAAGGCAAGAAAACGTTCAGTACAGCTCTAATCCTTGATGAAGAATATAAAATAAAATTTGATTTTGCAAAGAAAGCTTAATGGAAGTAAAAAAGTGCCTGTCCTCTAAATAGTCTTGTTTAGAGGACAGGCACTTTCAGTATAAAGGTTTAACTCGCCTTTTTTTGTTTCCTTTTGCGTTGCTTGGACGTTACCTCTGCGTTGGCTGATCTATAAAAAGAGTACCCCATCAGAAGGACGATGACTGAGAAAGGAAAGGCAGCAATGATTAAAACATTTTGTAAACCTTGAGTGCCGCCGAAATACACAATAATGGCAGCTGTAGCGGATAAGCATAACCCCCACAAAACCTTCACCGAACCTGGGGGGTTGAGCGAGCCTCCCGTTGATAACATACCTAAGACGAAAGTAGCTGAATCGGCTGAAGTAATAAAGAAGATGGCAATGATAAATAGTGTGACAAAGGACATCAATATTCCGAGTGGGTATTGTTCCAGCATCGCAAAAGTGGCGGTTTCCATTGGATAATCGGAAATGGCTGCGAGCCCTTGCTGTTCAAGGTCCAAAGCCGATACACCGAATACGGCAAAAAAGATAAAACATACAATGGCAGGGACAAATAAAACACCAAGCATAAATTCCTTTATCGTCCGTCCTCTTGAAATTCTAGCAATGAAGATTCCGACGAAAGGCGACCAGGAGATCCACCAAGCCCAGTAGAAGATCGTCCAGCTGTCAATCCACGCACGGCTGTCTTGATCCATGGGCGCAATTCGAAAACTCATATTAAAAAAGTTGGTGATATAGCCCCCAATGGAATTCGTAAACATATTCAAAATATACAATGTAGGGCCGACGATTAAGAGAAGAATCATCAGAAGGAAGCCAAGCACCATATTGATATTACTCAAATATTTTATTCCTTTGCTGACACCAGACCAGGCTGAAAAGATAAATAAAGCAGTAGAGACCACCAATATGATTAATTGGACTCCATAATTGCTGGGGGTATGAAATAGAAAGGCAAGTCCTTCGTTTATTTGGGCAGAACCGAACCCAAGAGTGGCTGCAACACCAACTACTGTTGCAACGACAGCTAACGTATCGATAATTTTACCTAGAATACCCTCCATCCGTTCTTTTCCGAATATCGGGATAAGAGTGGCACTGATCAATCCGGCATATCCTCTATGAAACTTAAAATACGCAAGCACTAGAGCAACAAGTGCGTAGACCGCCCAGGCGTGAATCCCCCAGTGAAAAAAAGAAAATTGCAGTGATTCTTTAATAGCCTGAGCGCTGCCTTCTTCTGCGTTTGGGCTGCTATTGAAGGCATGGGATATAGGTTCAGCAGTGGTCCAAAATACTAAGCCCATCCCCATTCCAGCACTGAATAGCATAGCAAACCATGATACAAGACTAAACTCTGGTTTTTCATCATCCTTACCTAGCTTAATTTGATTGAAACGGGAAAAAATTAAGTAAATACAAAAAGCCAGCATGACCATGATGATCAATAAATAATACCATCCAAACCGAGTTGAAATAAAAGCGGTTGCAGTTGATGTCATTGTTTTTAAATGTTCAGGACTGACTACGCCCCATAGGACAAAAAGGCCGCAAATCCCAAGGCTATACCAAAATACCCATGAAACATTTTTCATCTATCTCGCTCCTTATGTAAAATTTTGTCGAAAGGCGAAAATTCCAACAACATTTTCATATGTTACATACGATTTGCATCTATTGCAAATGGACTTATCTAAAAAGTAAGTCATCTCCTCCTTTAATAATTAAGGAATAAACCTCACCAATCTCCTATTCTCGGGAAATGGATCGCTTTCCGCGGGAGCATCGGTGAGCCTCCTCAAACTTTTCGTCCTGCGGGGTCTCACTAAGCATTCGCTTCAGCGATCTAAGGAGGCTTGCCGTCTTCTACAAGGAGAGCGAGTAGTTTCTCAGCCACCATAAACTCAACAAGACTCTCGGAACTTAGTGCTTACGATAGGGAGCTTCATAGGAAGTTAACTACGATTTTAAAAATTTAAAAATGTGTCACTGAGCTTCACTGAGACGAACTGAGGAGAACTGAGCTCACTGAGTAGTACTCATCGCCTCTCAGTGGATTTGGAGGCTTTAACTGTTTGGTGGTAGGTTTGTTTTATGCGTAAACAGCCAACAAGGAGGACTAGATATGCCTAAACAAATTCCACTCGTCGATACAGATATTCATGAGCGTGTTCAATATCAGGAACTTCTCGAGTATTTGGACGAACCCTTCAAACATTACATTCAAAATTGTCATTGGATTCAAGAGAAACATATGCCATATACTCAACCTTCCGTAGCAGGAGTTGATCGAGCGGATGCCGTCATACCGGACGGCAGACCAGCTGGATCTGATCTGGCCTTCATGCAGGAACAACTTTTAGATGATATCGGTCATGAGTTCGGTATTTTAACGGGAGCGTTGGACCCATCTCCTTCATCCATGCACGGATGGCACGAGATGGCAGTGGCTTTAGCGTCTGCCTACAACGACTGGCAGATTGATAAATGGTTAGACAAAGACGAACGGTTATATGGTTCCGTCCACGTGGCTGCCCAGGACCGTGACGAAGCGGTAAAAGAGATTGAAAGAGTAGGGACACATCCGAAGATGGTCCAGGTACTACTCCCAATTGATGACATCATGTGGGGCGATCCTTACTATCATCCCATTTTTGAAGCGGCTGAGAAGCACAACTTGATGATCGGCATGCACCACAATGAACCACCTGTTTATTACGGAAAATGGCCAAGGTATTTTATCGAATGGCATACGTTAATCCCTACAGCTCATATGAAACAAGTCACCAATATGATTTTTAACGGCGTGTTCGAAAAGTTCCCGAACCTCGGAATGATTATGATTGAAGGCGGGTTTACATTCATCCCTCATATGATGTGGAAAATGGATCAACAGTATAGGGACTTACGTCATGAAGTTCCATGGTTGAAGAGAAAGCCAAGTGATGTGATGAAGGAGCATGTGCGATTCTGCACACAACCATCAGAAGAATTAAATAAAAAAGATTTTATGTCACTTATTGAGCAAATGGGTACAGACGAAATGATTTGTTTTGCCACGGACTATCCTCACTGGGATTACGATTCCCCACACCGGGCTTTACCAAATTTGGACCCTAAGCTTAAAAAGAAGATTTACTTCGAGAATGCTAAGAACTTTTATCCTAAAATTCCGGACACAAAGGAGAGATAACATGAAGGAACAAGTGGTTTGTAAGACAACGGATATCCAGCCAGGTGAAATGATGGAATCCTATTTTGGAAAACAAAATGTCTTAATCTGCCGTACCCCGGATGGTGAGTTTTACGCCTTCATGAATCAATGCAACCATCAAGGGGCTCCTCTTCATAGGGGCATGATTTGTGGAGCGACCACAGATCAAAGTGAACCCGGGGAATATCATTACTGCCATAAAGGCGAAATTCTCCGCTGTCCTTGGCATGGGAGAGAATTTGATATTAAAAATGAAGGAAGAATGCTGGCTAATCCAGACAAAAAAATCCCAAGTTTTAACATCCGTATTGAAGATGAAAAAGTCATCGTGTATAAATAATTCCCAAAAAGAAGGTGATGAACATGAATATGAACCAAACGGAAAATATATCTGACGTCATTATTATTGGCGGAGGTCCTACTGGCTTATTTGCGGCTTTCTACGGTGGAATGCGGGAAATGTCAGTGAAAGTGATCGACAGCTTACCTCAGCCGGGCGGCCAATTGAGGGCTCTATACCCTGAAAAATATATTTACGATGTGGCTGGATCACCGAAAATCTTAGCTAAAGATCTAGTGCATCAGCTGGAAGAACAAGCCAATCAATTTGATCCAGAAATGTGCTTGGAAGAAAATGTTCAGAATGTAGAAAAACTTGAAGAGCATCTCTTTAAAGTAACAACAACAAAAGCCATCCACTATACGAAAACCGTTTTAATTACGAGTGGCGCAGGGGCCTTTCAGCCACGACGCCTCAAGCATGAATTGGCTGATAAGTATGAAGGGAAAAATCTTTTTTATTCCATTACGGACCTGCAAGCCCATAAAGGGCAGCGTGTATGTATTTCTGGTGGCGGAGATTCTGCCGTTGATTGGGCGCTCATGCTTTCAGAAATTGCAGAGGAAACCACGCTTGTCCATCGGAGAAATCAATTTAGAGCCCATGAACATAGTATCAATCAATTAAAAGAGACAAATGTAAAAATCAAAACCCCGATGGCCATCGATGATCTCGTTGGTACAGAAAATCAGATTCAATCCGTGGTGTTAAAAGAAACCAAGGGGGATAAATCTGAAAACTTAGAAGTCGATGCCCTGATTGTGAACCATGGATTTCTCTCAAGCTTGGGGGCAATTAAAGAGTGGGGACTGGAGATTGAGAAGAATTCAATCGTTGTCAATCAGAAAATGGAAACAAACATTCCAGGAATCTATGCAGCCGGTGATATTACCACCTATGACGGGAAAGTAAAGCTGATTGCAACTGGTTTTGGTGAAGCGCCAACCGCTATTAGTCAGGCGAAACATTATATTGATCCTCACACAAGGGTACAGCCTCCGCATAGTACAAGAGTGTTAGGCGGGGCATAATCCTTTGTTATTACAAGCCAAACGGGCCGACCTGTTCGATAATTATCTAAGTGTTTTATTTGATCTATTTCTTACGTTTATGAAAATCAGCCCCCTCACTTTTGGTGGAGGGATTGCAATCATCCCTCATATTGAAAGTGAAATAGTCAGCAAAAAAAAGTGGTTCTCAAAGGAAGATGTGCCCGAGGTTATAGCAATTGCTCAATCTGCTCCAGGTTCGATCGCTATCAACTCTGCCATTTATATCGGTTACATGGTTCGAGGGCTAGGCGGCGCCCTTGCCGCAATGGCGGGCATGCTGGTTCCCTCTGCTCTTATCATCTTTGGGTTAACTTATCTGTTCTTAACCTAT
The DNA here is from genome assembly GCF_900108515.1 of Halobacillus karajensis. GTDB lineage: Bacteria > Bacillota > Bacilli > Bacillales > Halobacillaceae > Halobacillus > Halobacillus karajensis. The sequence continues at coordinate 29,231 of NZ_FNWW01000005.1, forward strand.
CAGGATTTATCCTTTATTCAGAATGCCTTCAAAGGGATCCGCCCTGCTATTATCGGTCTTATTTTATTTGCTTCTTTTAAAATCGGCAAAAGTGCGGTAAACGATCGCTTCACCCTGTTCTTATTCATCATCGCAGCGGTCTTGCTGTTCTGTTTCCACCTATCTCCTGTGTTTCTGATTATCGGAGGGGCTATAACAGGGTGGTTCTATCATGCTTGGGTTCGTAAAGGGAGCTGAATTTATGCTCTTGTTCCAACTCTTTATTGAATTTTTTATGATTGGTTTGTTTGGGTTTGGCGGAGGATATGCCATGATTCCATTAATCGAACAAGCTGTACGTCAACATGACTGGATGTCCCACCAACAATTCACTGATATCATTGCCATTGCAGGATCAGCCCCTGGACCAATCGCCACAAATTCTGCGATATTTATAGGCTATCAAACAGCGGGAGTTGGGGGAGCCATTATAGCAGCAGGCAGCAATTTACTGCCTTCCTTGCTCATTGTGATCCTGCTCATCCAACTCATTGCCCGTCATGCGCATACTCAAGGGTTGAGTTATAGTTTATATGGGGTTCACCCAGTGGTAACGGCGTTAATTTTTTATGCAGGAATTCGAATGGGGATTCAGAATGATCTTTTTTCAAAATCAGCAGATTATCCTCAATATTTGATCATGTCTTTTGCGGTTATCCTGCTGTTCAAAAAAGTGTCGCCTGTTTGGGTGATCGGTCTTTCAGGCATCTTGGGCATTGTCATTTATGGCTTTTAAAGGAGGAGAAACAGAATGATAAAGAAAAATATGTACATTAACGGAGAATGGGTACCGGCAGAGAATGGTACCACTCGTACGATAATCAATCCCTTCAACCAGGAACCAATAGCAGAGGTTGCTGAAGGGGATGAAACAGATACTCAAGCGGCTATCCATGCAGCCAGATCAGCTTTTGATCAGGGGAAATGGCGTCACACCCCTGCAATGGAACGAGGCAAGCTTGTGCTGAAAATTGCTGAATTGATTGAACGTGATCAACGTGAGTTAGCGGAGCTTGAAACATTGGATTCAGGTAAAACCTTAACGGAAAGCCTTGATGATATGAAGGATATTGCTGAAGTGTTCCGTTATTATGGCGGCCTTGCTGATAAAGATGGAGGGGAAATGATCGAATCCCCGATCCCTGAATCTAAAAGTAAAGTCGTACGTGAGCCTGTAGGCGTTTGCGGGCAGATCACACCGTGGAACTATCCACTCCTACAGGCTTCCTGGAAACTGGCGCCAGCGCTAGCTGCAGGTAATACTCTTATCATTAAACCGAGCGAAATCACTCCTTTGACCACCATTAAAGTGATGGAACTGATTGAAGAAGCAGGTGTACCTAAAGGTGTGGCAAACTTGGTTTTAGGTTCCGGGCCAAAAACAGGTCAGCTGCTTGCTGAGAGCCATTCCGTTGACCTTATTTCCTTTACTGGCGGAATTGAAACGGGACGCAAAATTATGACCGCCGCTTCAGGAAACTTTAAGAAAATCGCGCTTGAACTCGGCGGAAAAAACCCGAATGTTGTCTTTGATGATGCAGACTTTGATACAGCTGTAGACCAGGCATTAAACGGTATTTTCTTTCACGCTGGTCAAGTATGCTCAGCGGGTGCTCGACTTCTCGTTCAAGAGTCGATTCACGATGAATTCATTGAGGCTTTGGTGGAGCGCACGAAGCAAATCAATCTTGGCAATGGATTCAATGACTCTACTCAATCCGGGCCTCTTATCTCCAAAGAACACCGTGATAAGGTGGAAAACTATGTACAAGTCGGCTTACAAGAAGGAGCGAAGCTTGTCGCAGGTGGCAAACGGCCGGAAACGAAAGAACTGCAGGATGGCTTCTTTTTTGAGCCGACGATTTTTACGGAATGTGAAACCTCCATGCGGATTGTTCAAGAAGAAACGTTTGGCCCATTATTAACGGTTGAACGTTTCAGCACCGAAGAACAAGCGGTCGAATTAGCGAATGACTCTAAATATGGACTAGCTGGAGCTGTTTGGACAACCGATATAAGGAAAGCAGAGCGTGTAGCCGGCGAACTACGGATGGGGACCGTATGGATCAACGACTTCCATCCTTATTTTGCCCAAGCACCATGGGGCGGCTATAAAGCTTCTGGCATCGGTCGTGAGCTTGGAAAGCAGGGACTTGAAGAATATACCGAAGTAAAGCATGTATATGAAAACACCAACCCCTCTCCTCTTCATTGGTTTTAAAATCACACCCCTTATATAGAAACGTTTGAATGGTTAAGAAACAGTATACAAAGTTCTAAAGGTAGATCTCCCTTTTGTTTTAGGAAGGGAGGTCTATTTTGTTATCTCTTCCTATGCACACGTTCAGGGTAAGAGGATTTCTCAAGTACTCTTGTTGCTGCAATAGGAAAAGGATAGAATGTGCATAGTAGTGACTAGAAGGAAAGCGAGTGATGAATTTGAATAAAATTGGTGTCTTAACGAGTGGGGAAGATGCACCAGGAATGAATGCGGCTATACGTTCAGTCGTTAGGTCAGGTCTATATTATGGAATAGAAATGGTTGGAATCAAGTATGGTTTCCAAGGCATTTTAGATGAAACAATGGGGGATATGAAGGCAGCATCTGTAGGCTCGATTATTCAGCGAGGAGGAACCATCCTTCAATCATATAAAAGTGAAGAGATTACTACCAATCATGGGCAGCAGAAAGCCATTGAAATATTGAAAAAGCATGGAATTGACGGCCTTGTGGTTATTGGAGGAAGAGATGCTTTAAAAGTTGCCGCCTCATTAGCCGAAAAAAACTACCCTTGTATCGGAATTCCAGCCACCATTGATAATGATATTCCATTTGTAGAAGAGGCGATTGGTTTTGATACAGCTCTCAACACAATCATAGAATATGTAGATCGTATCCGTGATACGGCCTCTTCGCATGAGAAATCCTCGATTATTGAAGTGATGGGAAGAGATACAGGGAACCTTGCATTATGGGCCGGGCTCGCCGGCGGAGCGGAAAATATTCTAATACCAGAAAAGCAAGAAGACGTAGAAGGAATTGTGGAAAAGATTAAAAACGGAAACCCTAGAGACAAAAGGTACAGTATTATCATCGTTGCAGAAGGATGTGTGAGTGGAATCGATCTCAATACCAAGCTTAAAGAGGAAGCAGGTATAGAATCGCGGGTCACTGTGCTGGGCCATACGCAGCGGGGTGGTGCCCCTACCGGTAGAGATCGAGTTTTGGCTAGTCGTTTAGGAGGATATGCCGTTGATCTATTGTTAAATAATGAATTTGGAAAATTAGCAGGGGTGGAAAATAACAAGACTGTGAGTTATCCCTTTAATGAGGTGTTTTCACAAAAACATCATATCAATGAGAGTATGTATGATTTGACTGGAAGATTGTCGATATAAAAGGAAAGGCTCATCATAAAAAGGATCCGCATGACTGATTCTTTTTTGCCCTGAAAACTACGAACTTGGTACTACCCCTGTAAAGCACAAATAGATAAGGGTGTGGAGTCAGGGACAAGCTTGCATATATAACACTACCGTAAAAAGTTACGTGGGAGAGTAAGACACCTGCTCTGGCTAAGCACAAGTATGCTCTAAGTGACAGGTGGGTGCTGTATGGAAGAGGAAGAGATACTTTTTTATTTATCTGCCGTTAGAAGAAATAGGGCGATATTTCTAGGAAGGTCGAGGAGGATTGCTAATGACGCGGAAACTATACTATTTAGATGCCTATCAAATGGAATTCAAATCAAAGGTTACGAACATAGACGAGGATGATCGTGGTCCCTATATTGTGCTGGAGGAGACGGCATTTTACCCGACCGGCGGCGGGCAACCGCATGATATAGGAATATTAAATGGAATCGAAGTGATCGATGTCGAAGAAGTGGAAGGTGAAATCCGTCATTATACAAAAGAAAAATTTCCAGATGGGATAGAAAATGTGCAGGGGACCATTGATTCAAAGCGGAGAATAGACCACATGCAGCAGCATTGCGGGCAGCATATCATCTCCGCGGTTTTCCATGACCAATTCGAGATCCTGACAACGAGTTTCCATTTAGGAAAAAACACCGTGACGATTGACCTGGATACAGAGCGTCTTACTGATGAACTTGTGCGAAGGGCGGAGGACCAAGTAAACCAGATCATTCGGGACAACGCTCCGGTGGAATCGAAGTGGATGTCTGTCGATGAGGCGTCAGATTATCCGCTTCGTAAACCGCTCGTTGTGGAAGGAGATGTTCGTCTTGTTATCATTCCGGGCATTGACTACAACGGATGCGGAGGGACACACCCACGTTTCACTGGTGAAGTGATGGCTGCCAAATTCCTTGGGTGGACAAAGAATAAGAAGAAGGTCCGTTTGGAGTTCGTATGCGGGCATCGGGTTCTTGATAAGCTGGGGCAAAAGCACCGTGTACTAACTGAACTGAAGCGGATCGTTCAGAAGCCAGAATCAGAACTTGTAGCAGAAATCGGCGAGTTAATCAAGTCAAATAAGGAAAGAGACAAGCAGATCGCTGATCTTGAAGAACAAGCTCTTAAATATGAAGCAAAAGACATTATTGCAAATTCGCAGGACAAGCAAGTCATTCAGTGTGTGTTTAAAGACCGCCCCATTCAGACGCTGCAGTCCCTGGGAAAAGCTATTATCGAACAAGCCGCTTATGCTTATCTTATTTTGATCAGTGAACAGGAACATCAGCTGCAGTTCGTGCTCGCTCATGGGGAAGATCTAGATCGGAATATGAATGAAGTCGCTAAAAAAACGATGCCTCTTATTGAGGGAAGAGGCGGAGGTAAACCGAATTTTGTGCAGGGAGGCGGTAAGCGGCTAATAGACGGGGCTGCTTTTGCTGAACGAGTAAAGAGTCTATTATGATGAATGAAACCACTATCTATTAAGTCATGTTGGCCATGATCTTCATATCTTAGGTTTAAAAACAGGGAACTTCCATAAGGGAGGTTCCTTGTTTTTTAATCCCAAATGTTTGAATTCAAAAAAGGTAAATCCCTATGATGTACAATGTATATTCACTATCTTGTGATGAAAGCGTATACATATACATCCCTATGGGTGCTAAAATGAAAATGTGGAAGGGGGGACAGTCGAAGTGGAACTCAACGAAAGAAGTAACAAAATTCTTCACGAATTAGTTGTCAATCCGAGAATTACAAGTACGACACTTAAAAAGAAATATGACCTTACACGGAGACAACTTGGCTACAGTTTCAATAAAATCAACGATTGGTTGGTGTCTCACAATTTTCCCGAAATTGAGCGTACAAGGCAAGGTCAGTTCATCATTGATCAATCCATTTTTGTTCGTATGAACGGAGAACATCAGTCAACGGTAGAAACGGGAGTATTATCGGAAAGGCAAAGGGTTCACTTAATTATCTTGATGCTTTTAAGCAGAGAAGAACTGTCCTTGAACCATTTTACCTTCGAATTGGATTTTAGTAAAAATACGATTTTGAATGACTTGAAGCAGGCCCAGTCTTTCTTGGCTCCCTATGGTGTGACCATTAAATATTCGAGGAAGACAGGCTATTTGCTGGAAGGGAAAGAATTTCAAATTCGTCGCGTTCTGATTAAGATTACTTACGAACTGTTGATGCACACCGGGGCAAGCAAAGTGAAAGAAATGACTCCTCTATCTTCAGAGCAATTGATTAGATTCAAGCAGCAAATTGAGAAATTTGAAGACAAACTTAACATTCAATTCACTGATGAAAAGATTGAAATGATGCCCTACATTCTGGCCTTAACCCTAAGAAGGATTGAAAGAGGTTTCGTCATCTCCAACTTTCCGTTAAAGCATAAGGATGTTTCGAGTACCAATGAATATCAAGTCATAGGAGAAATTTTTGCATCGATCGACATTCCTGAAGAAGAACGTTTATTCATGACCCTTCATTTATTGACGACAAACGTGTATCGGTCTGAGGAACTGGCGGATATTGATTCGATGTCTGATTTAATTGCAATCATCGAACATATGCTTCAGCTTTTTGAGAGAAGTGCTTGTATTTATTTTCAAGATAGAGAGCAGCTGGTTGATAAACTCTTTCAACATATTCGCCCTGCCTACTACCGAATCAAGTATGGGCTGACAGAGACACAAGTCATTCAAGATTCTCTTGCAGATGAACTTAAAGAAATCCACCACCTTGTCAAACGGTCCATCGCTCCTCTGGAAAGCTTCATAGGAACAGAAATTCCAGATAATGAGGTCGCCTATTTGACGATGTTGATCGGTGGGTGGATGACGAGACAGGGAGAGAGTATGGAGAAGAAAATCAAAGCGGTTGTTGTGTGTCCGCAAGGGGTTTCGGTATCTCGCTTGTTGTTCAATCAGTTGACCGAGTTGTTTCCTGAATTTATTTTCTTGGATTCTTTATCCAAACGCGAATACATGGAATATGAATTGGATTTTGATTTTGTTTTTTCCACAACCCCGTTGGAAGGTGATGAAAGGGTGATTGTGTGTCAGGCTATTCTAAATCAGGATGACCGTTTGCGCTTGAGGAAACAAGTCATGATGGAAGTACAAGGATATATCATGAATGATATTCATGTCGACCAGCTCATGGATATCATTAGGAATCATACGAATATCCACAATGAAAAAGCTCTGGTCAAAGAGCTGAATTCATACGTTCACTGTGATGAAGAATCATCCATTAAACAAAGTTTGGAGAGAAGAACTCTTCACTTAGATCAATTGATTTCTTTGGATCACATAACTGTGAAAGATTCGGTCGGTTCTTGGGAGGAAGCTCTCCGAATCGCTTCTGAGCCGCTCGTTATGAGAGGGTATGTGGAGCAAAGGTACGTGGATACGATGGTTCATCAGACGGAAAGGGACCCTTATATTATTATTGCTCCCCATTTTGCTATCCCCCATGCAGCTCCTGAGGATGGAGTGAAAAAAGCAGGGATGAGTTTATTAAGAGTGGAACAAGGGGTTTCTTTTAGCCAGGATGAGACCGTTCATGTCATTGTCGTCATTGCTGCCGAGGATAAGAAAAAGCATATGCATGGGTTGATGCAATTGATGAACTTAGCGGGTTCAGACCGAGATCGGACCAGACTCATTCAAGCGGATGAAGCAAAAGAGATCCACCAGCTGATTCAGACTTATTCTGTTGAATGAAATAGTGAAAATATCTTATATAATGTGGTGAATATGATGAGCAATATCTACTTTAATGAATCTGTCATTCTACTTAACGTAGAGGCAGCTTCCAAAGAAGATGTACTAGAAAAAATGGGTCGTAATTTATTCGAACAGAACTTAGTGAAAGAGAGTTTTATTCCCGCCATTATCGCAAGGGAAGAAGAGTATGCGACGGGACTACCGACAGCAGGAGTAGCGGTGGCGATCCCCCATACAGATGTGGAGCATGTTCTGCGTAAAACTATCAGCGTAGGGGTGTTGAGGGAGACTGTCGAGTTTGGTGTTATGGGTGATGAAATGGAAACGATTCCAGTCCGGATCGTCTTTTTACTAGCTATGGATGAAGCACATTCCCAGTTAACCTTACTTCAACAGTTAATGGGTGTTTTTCAAACAAAAGAAGTTCTATTATCCATTCTTGAAGAAGAAAATAAAACGAGCATCAGAAGTCTTTTAGAAGAAAAGTTGGACTTCGGTGTCCTTGAAGGAGAGAAATAATTATGGCTAAAAAGCAAGTATTGGTTGCGTGTGGAGCAGGAATCGCAACATCGACAATTGTAAGTGGAGCCATTGAAGAGATGGCAAAAGATAAAAACCTGGACCTCGACCTTGTGCAAATTAAAATTGCAGAAGTAGGCGGTTATGAAGATACAGCTGATTTGTTGGTGACAACAGCGATGACGCAGAAAGAATATCCGTTTCCCGTCATCAACGCAAGGTCTTTTTTAACAGGAATCGGAACGGATACAACGAAAAAGGAAATTTTGACAGCGCTTCAAAAATAGAAATCTATTAAAAAAGGAGAGGAATTATTATGGCAAAGAAACAAGTATTGGTTGCGTGTGGAGCAGGAATCGCAACATCGACAGTTGTAAATGGGGCCATTGAAGAGATGGCAAAAGACAACAATTTGGACGTCGACCTCGTCCAAATTAAAATCTCAGAAGTAGGTGGATATGAAGACACGGCCGATTTGTTGGTTACGACAGCTATGACTCAAAAAGATTATCCATTTCCGGTAATCAATGCCAGATCTTTCTTGACTGGGATTGGAACAGAAGAGACAAAAAAAGAAATTCTACAGGAACTTCAAAAGTAAAGGAACAACACTTTTTGTCACCTGTTAGAACGAGGGAGGACTATACATGCAGGGTTTCGTCGACATCGTACAAGGTTTTTTAGACTTAGGGGCAACAGTCATCTTGCCTGTCGCCATTTTCTTATTAGGCTTGCTATTCGGCCAGAAACCAGGGAAAGCCTTTCGATCTGGTTTGACGATCGGAGTAGCATTTGTAGGGATTTTTTTAGTTGTCGATTTGCTTGTCCATAACTTAGGACCAGCGGCACAAGGGATGGTCGATCGTTTAGGCGTGGAGCTAAACGTTATTGATGTAGGGTGGCCGGCCTCTTCTTCGATTGCCTGGGCGTCTGTTGTAGCGGCTTTCATCATCCCATTGGGACTAGTTGTCAACGTTATCATGCTTTTGACAAGAACAACGAAAACAATGAACGTCGATATTTGGAATTTTTGGCATTATACATTTATGGCCGCCATGGTGTATGCGGTATCGGGAAGTATTATTCAAGGGTTGATTGGAGCGGTCATTTTCCAGGTGGTCTGTCTAAAAGTGGCAGACTGGACAGCACCTATGGTCAGTAAGTTCTTTGACCTTCCTGGTGTTTCAATTGCTACAGGAAGTACCATCTCTTATGCTCCCGGAATCTTTTTAGTTCAACTATTGAATAAAGTTCCTATCGTGAAAAATTGGAATGCAGATCCGGATACGATTCAGAAGCGGTTTGGGATTTTCGGAGAATCCATTTTCATCGGCTTATTTTTGGGCGCAGCGATTGGAGTTCTTGCTGGTTACAGTGTGGGAGAAGTCATTGAAATCGGGATGGCTATGGCGGCAGTTATGGTTCTGATGCCTAGAATGGTTAAAATTCTTATGGAAGGATTAATGCCGGTGTCTGAATCTGCACGTGAATGGTTATCGAAACGCTTTGGTGATCGAGAAATTTATATTGGATTAGATGCAGCTGTTGCTTTAGGACACCCGGCTGTTATCTCAACGGCTCTGATTCTAGTCCCTATTACAGTTGTTCTAGCCGTCATCCTGCCAGGGAATTCTCTTCTTCCATTCGGGGATTTAGCCACCATTCCATTCGTTGTCGCTTTTATTGTTGGAGCCGCACGGGGAAATATCGTTCATTCCGTCATCGTCGGAACACTGATGATTGCCTTATCTCTCTATATGGCTACGGACGTTGCCCCCGTGTTCACAGAGATGGCAGTAAATGCTGATTTTGATATGCCGGAGGGGTCTGCCAAAATCTCAAGCATCGACCAAGGTGGAAACTTGGTCAATTGGATGATCTTCAAAGTATTTAGCTTGTTCAATTAACTGGAGGGATAAGGTTGAAAGCACTTGTGAAGACGGAGCTTGGATATGGAAATTTAGAAGTTCAAGATAAACAGGAACCAGAAGTCGGCAAAGGACAGGTTAAAATTGAAGTGAAATATACGGGGATATGCGGATCGGACATCCACACATATGAAGGGCACTATAAAGTGAAAGTTCCTATTACGCTGGGACATGAATTCTCTGGAGTTGTTGTCGATGTTGGAGATGACGTCACAGAGTTTGAAATTGGTGATCGCGTCACCTCTGAAACGACCTTCTATGTCTGTGGGGAATGCAAATATTGTAAAAGCGAGGACTACAACCTTTGTAATCATCGTAAAGGATTGGGTACTCAGCAGGATGGCGGATTCGCCAAGTACTTAATTGCCAGGAAGGAAAGTGTCCATCACCTTCCATCACAAGTGGATTACAAATCAGGAGCGATGACAGAGCCACTTGCTTGCACTTATCATGCTGTTGAAAAAACGGTGATCAAGCCCGGGGATTTAGTTGTCGTCATTGGACCAGGACCCATTGGGTTGTTTACAGCTCAAATCGCTAAAAGCCGAGGAGCCAGAGTTGTCATTGCTGGGTTGCCCCATGACCAAATTCGATTAAGTAAAGCAGAAGAGTTTGGTATTGACTATGCCATAGATATTCAAAAACGAGATCTCCAAGAGTTAGTCAATAGTCTTACGGATGGGTACGGAGCAGATGTAGTCTACGAATGTTCGGGAGCGGTCCCAGCTGCAAGTCTAGCCTTAGACCTGTTGAGGAAAAAAGGACAATATGGACAAGTCGGGATATTTGCGAAGCCGGAAATTGAGTTTAACTTAGAAAAAATTATCCAAAAAGAAATTCAGGTCATCGGCAGTCGCAGTCAAAAATCTGCCGATTGGAAGCCCTGTCTCGATCTGATGAACAGCGGCCGAGTGAACGCTCGCTCACTGGTCACTCATGAATTCCCAATTACAGAATGGGACCAAGCCTATCAAACCATCAAAAAAGGAGAAGCCATCAAAGTTTTGTTGACTCCGGTTGATGAATAAAAAAGAAATGAGGTTTTTAAATTGGTAGATGCATTTCTTGAATTTCTGCTAGGGCCGATGCGATCTATTGGAGAGGTTTATTTTGAAAACCAAATGATCTTCAATTCAGTCATTGTAGGTGGAGCATGTGTAAAAATATTGAATAAAAGATCTTTATCCCGTTCCGAGTCTGTAGAGGAAACGGAAAATGTGCAGGAATAGAAGGTGAGATACATGAAGACTCTGAACCTTTATGGAACACAAGATTTACGATACGAAGAGAGGCCTAATCCCGTTATGACCGGGGAGAATGACGTTGTTATAAAAGTGATGGCCGTAGGGATTTGTGGGTCAGATGTTTCCAGGTATAAGAAACTTGGACCTTATATAGAGGGGATGACCTTTGGCCATGAATTCTCCGGTGAAGTTGTTGAAACAGGATTAAAGGTGGACCAGATCAACGTAGGAGACCGTGTGGCAGGATGTCCAACTTTTTACTGTGGAAAATGCCATAGTTGCTTAAAGGGAAACATATCCCAATGCGAAAAATTGACATTGATTGGAGCACGTCACCCGGGTGCTTACGCTGAATTCGTCCGTCTTCCTGCCACACATGTTCTTCCCCTTCCTGACAACGTTAATTATGAAGCTGCAGCTATGGTTGAACCGTCATCTGTAGTCGCTCACGGATTTTATCGAACGAGTTTACAACCAGGATCCACTGTAGCCATCATGGGCTGTGGAAGTATAGGGTTATTGGCTGTTCAATGGGCGAAAATTTTTGGCGCGAAACAAGTAATCGCTATTGATATTGATGATCAGAAACTGGAAATAGCAGAGGAAATAGGGGCAGATGTGTTGATCAATCCTACGGTTCATTCCCCTTATAAGCGTGTAGCAGAAGCCACAGATAAGTTAGGGGCTGATTTAGCTGTCGAATGCGCAGGCTCTCCGATCACTTCCGAACAAATACTTGCTCTTCCTAAGAAGGGTGGGGAGGTTCTCTATATGGGGATTCCTTATGCTAATGTAGATATCGAACGGTTTTATTTTGAAAGAATCGTCCGTAATGAGCTAAGAGTGATTGGGTCTTGGAATGCTATTTCCGCGCCTTTTCCAGGGAAAGAGTGGGAATCAACGCTTCACTACATGAGTCGTGGGCAGTTGAATATTCAACCATTAATTTCTCATCGATTGTCATTAAAAGAAGGACCCGCTATGTTCGAGAATTTGATCAATCAAAGCGGTTCTTTCATTAAAGTTATGTTTTATCCGCATCATACCATTTAAGAGTGTAGATATAGGCCGCTGCTCGCGGTCTTTTTTTATGTCAAAAAAATTTAACTTCCATGATTGTAGAGGTTTTCATGAAAAGACAACAAAAAATAAAGAGTAATTATTACTGTTTACAAATAGTAATCATTACGATAATATATTTGTTATCAAAAGGAGGTAGGAAAGTTTGAAGAAATTATGGGGGATATTTAGTTTAGTTACTGTTTTGTTTGTATTGGCCGCATGTGGGGAAGAGAAAACAACCAGTAGTGAAAGTCAACAGGGGGAGCAGGAATCGAAGGAAGAATTAAAGATATTCACGACGGTCTATCCTCTTCAGTTCTTTACTGAACAAATCGCAGGAGGTGCGGCTTCCGTGGAATCTATTTTGCCACCAGGGTCTGATCCGCATACCTATGAACCAACCACCAAAGAAATGATAGCTATTGCAGAAGCGGATGCTTTCATTTATAACGGAGCTGGTTTGGAGCCATATGCCCATCAAATCTCTGATTCTATTGAATCGGAAGACGTGCAGATTCTAGAAGCATCAAATGGAATTGACTTAGAAGAGCATGTACATAACCATGCGGGAGAAGGTGCGGGTGATGATCCACATACGCACGAAGAGGAAGAAGGTCATCACGATGAGGAAGATGGCCATCATCACGGTGATGAAGATCCTCATATATGGCTTGATCCTTTGCGTTCCATCCAAATGGCGGAGCATATCAAAGGCACGCTTGTAGAATTGCTGCCAGAGCAAGAAGAAGCGTTTAACAAAAATTTTGAAGCGCTAAAGGGGAAACTCGAAGATTTAGACCAGGAATTTCATACGGAAATTGAAGGCTTACCTGGGAATAAAATGATTGTTTCTCATGCAGCTTATGGGTATTGGGAGCAAGCATATGGGATTGAACAGCTTGCGATTTCCGGTTTGAGCCCAACGAATGAACCTTCCCAGAAAGAAGTGCAAACCATAATTGATTTGGCTGAAGAATATGGGCTGAACCATGTGTTTTTTGAACAAAACGTGACTCCTAAAGTGGGAGAGGTCGTGCGAGAGGAAATAAGTGCTGAGATTTTGCGGATTCATAATCTATCCGTCCTCACAGAAGAGGATATTCAAAATAAGGAAGACTATTTTTCCATTATGCAGCACAATTTAAAAGCGTTAACTAAGGCGTTAGCCGATTCGAAACCAGTTTCTGAAAAAGAGGAGAAGGACGGACATGACCATGATCACAATCATTCCCATGATCAAGGGGAAGAAAAAATATATGAGGGATATTTCAAGGATAGTCAAGTGAAAGATCGTCCGCTATCCGATTGGGAAGGAGATTGGCAATCGGTTTACCCGTATCTTCAAGATGGGACACTTGATGACGTGTTCGCTCATAAAGCTGAAGAAGGAGACAAGACGGCGAAAGAATATAAAGAGTATTACACAGAAGGATACCAAACAGATGTTGATCGGATCGTTATTCGGGGCAATACGGTATCGTTTTATGAAAAGGGTAAAGAAACATCTGGTGAGTATCACTACGATGGGTACGAAATTCTGACATATGAAGCTGGAAATAGAGGGGTACGGTATATTTTTAAACGAAGCGAAGAAGTAGAAGAGCTCCCTGCCTATATTCAATTTAGTGACCACAGCATTGATCCGACAGTGGCTGATCACTATCACTTGTATTGGGGAGACGATCGAAATGCTTTATTGGAGGAAGTCACCAATTGGCCGACATACTATCCATCCCACATGAATGGTCAAGAAATTGCTCGTGAAATGATGGCACATTGATTTAATGATTTAAATGAGTAGGGCTGAACAATGAGAGGAGGGGGTATCGCTACCATAGCCTCCGATCCCCGCTTAGAACTTTTCCTATTCGGTTAGACTAACTTGTATTGGAACATGTTATGATTAGGACCTTGGATTATTTCTAACATAGCTTTTAGTCAATGATGGGGAGGTTTATAAATGGATAATAATGATATTGTCATTAGGTTAAGATATGCCTTGGATATAAAAGACTCAGATATGGTTGAAATCTTTAAACTTGGAGGATTCGATCTCACTCAGGAAGAAGTGAAAAAGGTCCTCACTAAGGCAGAAGATCATTATGATAACGAAGATGATGAAGTTTACGAAGATGAAGATCATATCAAATGCACGAATAGTATGCTGGAGTCGTTCTTGAATGGTCTGATTATATTCAAACGAGGACCGCAAGAACCTAAAAACGGTCAGCCGAATAAACCAGACCGATCAATCAAGAACCATTCCAGTGTGAATAATGTCATGCTGAAAAAAGTGAAAATTGCATTAAAATTAACGAGTGAAGATATTATCGATATTTTAGATGCTGCAGGGGTCACCATTACCAAGGGCGAATTAAGTGGTTTATTAAGGAAAGAAGGACACAAGAATTATCGGCAATTTGGTGATCAATACGCTAGGAATTTCTTGAAAGGATTAACGATTAAGTATAGGGGGTAAGTAAGCTCCCTTGCTCTGTTTCTTTTCATTAAAGAGGGCTTTCCATTCAATGGGCCCTCTTTTGTTTAATCTATCTAAAAAATGACAGAAGGAATGTCATAACATGAAGTGTAAGCCGTTTTCTTTATTTCCATTTGTTTTCCTTATAAGATAGAAAGTAGGTTAATCATTTTGTATAGAAAGGATGAAACATATGAAGGTTCTCGTTGTTGGTGCTAATGGTCAAGTGGGGAAACATCTTGTACAGATGATTCAAGCTAGTGAAAGCTTAAAAGCGAAAGCAATGATCCGTAAAGAAGAACAAGCTTCCTATTTTAATGAGTTAGGGGCAGAAACCGTCGTGGTAAACTTGGAAGATAACACCGATACTATTGCTAAAGCTTTTTCTGACGTAGATGCGGTTGTATTCACGGCTGGTTCTGGACCAAACACAGGACCTGATAAGACAATCTTAATCGACTTAGATGGGGCTGTTAAAACCATTGAAGCAGCGAAGAAAACAGGTGTCGAGCGTTTTGTCATGATTAGTTCATTTGATACTACCCGTAAGGCCATTCAGAGTGCTCCTTCATCATTTGCCCCATATGTCGTTGCTAAGCATTATGCAGATGACTGGTTACGAAGAACGAATTTGGATTATACGATTATTCATCCAGGAATACTTACGAATGATAAGGGGAACGCACAGGTAGAGGCTGCTGAAGCAGTTGATAGAGGTGAAATTCCTAGAGAAGATGTAGCAGCTGTGATTTTAGCTGCATTGAAAAATGAATCGACAATCGGTAAAGAATTCCAAATCGTTGGTGGGAAGGAATCGGTGGAGAAAGCCATCCAATCCCTTTGAAAAAGTATCCGGAAGGTAAGGCAATCTGCAGGGGAGCAGATTGCCTTTCTTTATAATCGGGTTATAACCTATCTGGAGGATCGATCGAGATATTTTTCCTTTTAATGGTGTGAATTAGGTGTTTTTTTTGTTTATATCACAGGTACATATTTATGAATTGAACAATAATCTATAAATATTCTTCCTATGATTTTAGAAAAATAGGTTTAATGAAATGAACGATCGGGAATTAAGGATATAAGCCTTTCAAGACTGTGAACTCTTGAGAGGCTTATATTTATGTTTTTAATTTGTGTGTAATTATTATGTAATATCATTAAATTAATATAACAGTTGAGTGGTTAATGGTTGTATTATTAAAAAATGTGTTATTATAAGTTTTGTGAAACAACCCACTTACCATTATTCTTGTGTTTTATCATAGTATTTGTTAGTATATAAAACTTGATTAAGGAAACAACAATAGATTGTGTTTATAATTAACGGAGGTTTTAAGATGTTTTCAAAGTTTAAAAAGAAAATGAAAGACCCCGCATTTAAAAAGAAATTTTGGATCTATACTGCTGTTATAGCGATTTTCTGGGCAAAGATGTCCTTTGTTCAAGGAGGCATTTTTACACTGGATGTCGAAAATGCTAACGAAGCAGCTATTTTAGCTTTTAATCCATTGAGCAGTATATTCCTCTTATTTGGAGTGGGGATTCTTCTAGCAGGTCGAAAAGGGCTGCTGGGCATGTATATTCTTGGATCAATTTTATTATATGTAAACGTCTTGTTTTATCGAGAGTACCATGACTTCCTAACCATCCCTATGTTAGGACAAGCGGCCAACTTGGCAGGGTTAGGTGGAAGTATTACCGATATTTTATCTGTCACTGATATTTTCTTATTTATAGATATCTTTGCTGCTGTTTTTCTATTATTCTATTTAAAACCAGGACGCCTCCAAAGTTTTCTCCCTAAACGAAAAGAAGGGTTGATTCTGGCTATGATTGCGATTCCTTTGTTCCTCGTGAACTTAGGGTGGGCACAAACGGAGCGTACGGAGTTGTTACAACGAGCGTTTGATCGCAATATGCTCGTTAAATATATAGGTGTTCTCAACTTCCATGCCTATGATATCGTCCTGCAGGGACAAACAGAAGCGAAAAAAACTTTTGCTGATAGTAATGCGCTTGCCCCTGTATTGAACTATTTGAATGAGAAAGAGACAGAGCCGAACAGGGATATGACTGGAGTAGCGGAAGGGAAAAACGTGATCGCTATTTCTCTCGAGAGTACCCAGACCTTTGTGGTTGATAATACACTGAATGGGAAAGAACTCACCCCATATTTCAACGACCTTAAAGAGGAAGGAGCTTACTTTAGTAACTTCTATCACCAGGTGAAACAAGGACGTACCTCTGACTCTGAGTTTATGCTCGATAATTCATTGTATGGATTGAACCGCGGTGCGGCTTTCTTTACCCATGCAGGGAATGAATATCAAGCGACTCCGGAAGTGCTTGGGGAAGAAGGGTACACGACTTCCTCTATGCACGCCAATGATGAAACTTTCTGGAACCGTAATGTGATGTATGATTCACTTGGCTATGACAAGTTTTATTCGAAGGAAGATTATAATGTAACAGAAGAAAAATCCTATGGGTGGGGTTATCTGGATGAATATTTCTTTAGTGAATCCTTAGAGAAAATGGAAGAAATGGATCAGCCGTTTTATAACAAAATGATCACATTAACGAACCACCATCCGTTTACACTTCCTGAGGATAAGAAATTCATTGAGGAAGGTAACACATCCAGTGAAACGTTGAATCGTTACTTCCAAACGATCCGCTACCAGGACGAAGCGTTGAAACAATTCGTTGAGGAATTTAAAAAGTCCGATTTGTATGATGATACAATTCTGGTCATCTATGGGGATCACTTCGGAATTTCCGAAAATCACCAGCGAGCCATGGGAGAATATCTGGATAAAGATATTAACGAATATGAACAGTTTCAACTTCAGCGCGTCCCTCTTCTTATGATCGGGGAAGGCATTGAACCACAGGAACATGATACCGTTGGTGGGCAAATTGATTTACGTCCAACCATTATGAACCTTCTAGGCGTCGAAGATGAAAATCCTATCCAATTTGGACAGGATCTCTTCAGTAAAGATCGTCGTGAAATGATGATTACCCGAGATGGGAACTTTGCCAACGAGAAATATGTCGGTGTGAATGGAAATTGTTATGAACGAGAAACAGGTGAAAAAGTAGAAAGCGAACAAGCATGTGCTCCTGGATTTAAGGAAGCAGAGGAAGAACTTGCTCTCTCTGATTCCGTTGTTTATGGAGATCTCCTTCGTTACCTTGATGAGATCAAAATGATTGAGGAAAAGGACTCCTCTGACAAGAAGAAAGAATAAGATCTGGCAAATAAGCTTGTAGAGACACTTAGGTGTCTCTACAAGCTTTTTTATTTTCCTCTGCATGATAAATAGATTCATTTTGAATCATTTTAATAAGGAGGATTATCCTGCTTCCGTAACAGTCATTGATTTAAAAAGCAAGACCCAGAACCGTTCACCCCTCCAAAGTAGAAAGTCCATAGTTAATGAAATGATTGATCATGACAGCCATTTCCTTCGGTGATTGATCCATATCATTTTCGATCCAATCTTTAATGACGTGAATGGCCCCACTTATTACAAACGTACTTAAATATTCGGATTCTTCCCATTTTACGGCAGAATCCTTCATCCAGTTATTCATCATAAATTGTTGCGTTAATTCCATCATTCGCTTTTCAAAAGTAGGAATGGCCTCTTTATTCAGCAAGGTTTGGAACATGAGTTTATTTTCTGTGACGTATTCTAAAATTTTCTCGGTCATTTGAATAGACTCTTCTTCTCGTTCGTAGCTGTAGCTATGTAGGTATTGGTTCATATCGGCCGTGATTTCTTCTTCTATTTTACTTAATAAGTCGTACTGGTCAGCGTAATGGGTGTAAAAGGTGGAACGGTTGATATCCGCAATGGCACATATTTCTTTCACAGTAATGTCTGATAATGGCTTTTGGGCTAAAAGGGTAATCAGGCTTTCTTTTAATACTTTCCGAGTATATTTTTTTCTTCGGTCTAATTTCTTGTTCATATAAGAAGCTCCTTTTTGTTAAATTTATGTGACAATCCAACAGATGTATTCGATATGTTGGGAAACTAACGATAAATAAGGAACTGTTTGTTGAATATCCAACACAGTGTTAATAAAATGATAAAGTGAGTAAATGGGATTTGCAAGAGAGGGTGACGTCTTATTGATGGTTTGATATCAAGGATGATTAAGCATAAGAAAAGTATTGTCATTATATTTATGATTATAACCTTACTCAGTACGGTCGCGCAGTTCGCCGTCTCGGTCAATTATAATATGGTTGATTATCTTCCGAAGGATTCTCCGTCCATGGAGGCGATGGATCTGATGGAAGATGAGTTCGATGAACCTGTGGAGAATGCGCGTGTCATGGTTAAAGAGGTCTCGATTACAGAGGCCCTTACCTATAAGGAAGAATTAGAATCGATTGAAGGAGTCAGTCAGGTTACCTGGCTTGATGATGTCGTCGATCTAAAAGTGCCTCTGGAAATGGGCAATTCGGATACGATTGAGTCCTATTACCAGAACAATTCCGCTTTGTACTCTTTGCATATTGATGAGGGATATGAAGTAGAGGCAACGGATGAGATTTATCAACTAATTGGTGAAGAGAATGCGGTTTCTGGGGAAGCCGTGAATACGGCAACATCACAGAAAATGGCCGGTAGTGAATCGATGTATGCCGGAGCCCTGCTTGTTCCGATCATTATACTGATTTTGATCTTATCCACGAATTCATGGATGGAGCCAGTGTTCTTCTTGACAGCAATCGGGGTATCTGTGCTTATAAACTTAGGAACAAATATTTTTATTGGAGAGGTGTCCTTTGTAACCCAGTCAGTAGCCCCTATTCTGCAACTGGCGGTTTCGCTTGATTATGCGATTTTCCTTCTCCATAGTTTTTCTGATTTCCGTAAAGAAGTCTCAGACCCTAAGCAAGCGATGCAGCTTGCGATTAAACGGTCCTTTCCTGCGATTGTTGCTAGTGCATCGACAACCTTTTTCGGGTTTACAGCTCTTACCTTCATGGACTTCGGCATCGGAGCCGATCTCGGATTAAATTTGTTGAAAGGTATTTTATTGAGTTTCATCAGTGTCATGGTCTTTTTACCAGCATTGACATTGATGTTCTACCATTGGATTGACCGCACTCAGCACCGTTCTTTTGTGCCCGATTTTAAAAATATCGGCAAGCGTGTCATGAAATTACGTATTCCAAGTTTAGTTCTAATCGTATTGATTATTGTTCCTGCCTTTTTGGCCCAAAGCCATACATCATTTATCTACGGAACTGGTGAACATCCGCAGAACACGAGGGCAGGTCAAGATGTAACAGCGATTCAGGAAGAGTTCGGGAAGAATATGCCGATGGTTTTACTCGTTCCTGAAGGAGATAGAGGGAAAGAGGAAGAGCTTGTCCAAGAGTTAGAGGACCTTCCACAAGTTTCTAGTGTGCTTTCATATGTCAATACGGTAAGCGCAGCGATTCCGCCGGCCTATATAGAAGAATCGGTGACCGAGTCTTTTTATTCCGGTAATTATGCTCGAATTACTCTATATACGGATACGGATGCCGAAGGAGAAGAAGCTTTTTCTCTAATTGAAGAAGTTCAAGCGAAGGCGGATTCTTATTATGATGAAACCCATCTTTTAGGGGAAAGTGTAACATTATATGACATGAAAAATATCGTTCAAGATGACAACAAGCTAGTGAATTGGATGACGATCCTTACAGTAACACTGGTCCTCTTGGTAACATTCAAGTCGATCTCTATTCCACTTGTGTTGTTATTGACGATACAAGCCTCCGTCTGGGTTAACTTGTCATTTCCATACTTCATGGAGACCCCGCTTGTTTATGTCGGCTATCTGCTCATTAGCACCATCCAGTTAGCAGCGACCGTCGACTATGCGATATTATTTACGGAAAATTATAACCATCTTCGAAAAGAAATGTCTGCACGGCCAGCGATTAAGAAAACCATCGATGATAAAATTTTTGCCATTTTTGTATCGGCTTCGATTTTATCAAGTGTTGGGTTTATTTTATGGGTGACCTCTTCCAATCCAATTGTGTCATCCATTGGATTACTGCTTGGACGCGGGGCACTGCTTGCATTCATTATGGTTGTATTCGTGCTTCCCGCCTTGTTGGTTGTACTGGACTATATAATTAAAAAGACAACATGGAAAGCAAACTTTTATAAGGAGAAATGATAATGAGAGCACAACGTATGACTGCAATATTCCTTGCGTTTCTTCTTGTTCTTGGGACTGCTCCGGTTGCTCCGGTATCGGCAGAGAAAAATGACTCATCAGAAGAAGGAGATAAGGAGAAAAAAGGGTCCTATTCCGAAAAGCATGAAGTGGTCTATGCGACACTTAACGCAGCTGGTGATCAAGAAGAAATGTATGTCGTCAACAATTTTACGATTGAAGATCAGGGGAAGATTGTCGATTATGGCCCTTACACAAGCGTCCAGAATCTGACAGACCTCACTGAAATTCAACAAAAAGAAGAGAAAATTGAGTTAACAGCACAAGAAGAAGAGTTTTATTACCAAGGAAATTTGGAGGGGAAGCCCCTTCCTTGGGATATCAATGTTTCCTATCAATTGAATGGGGAAACGTTGCCCCCGGAAGAATTGGCTGGAAAAGACGGTGAGCTTCAGATTAATATTGATACTCAGAAAGATGAAAAGGTCGAAGAAGTCTTTTTCAATAATTATTTGATGCAAATTACACTTCAATTCGATTCCAATATTTATGAAAACATTCAAGCTCCAGAAGGATCGGTGGCGAATGCCGGGAAAAACCGACAAGTGACGTTTACTGTTATGCCTGAAAAAGAGGGGAGTTTTGCTGTAAAGGCAGATGTTTCAGACATGGAAATGGAAAGCATCGAGTTTGCTGCCATTCCATCTTCCATGTCCATTGATGCTCCTGATGTCGGTGGCATGAAGAACGATATGAGTTCCTTATCTGATGCTACAGCAGAAATTAATAAAGGTGTAGGTGAGCTGAAGACAGGAATTTCTGACCTAAACAATGGAGCCGCAAGTCTCTATGACGGTTCTAAGGAATATAAAAGCGGGATTCAGGGGGTGAGTAACGGTTCTTCAGAGCTCGTTGAAGGATCAGCTTCTATTAAAGCCCTCCTACAGCAAATGAGTGATTCTGTCCGTGCAGGTTCCGGTGAAATAGATCTAAGTGACTTGACGAAGATGGAAGATGGACTCCGCCAAATTGCTGGAGGACTGAAGAAAACGGAAGAAGGCCTTACGAATTTAAAAGATCGGTATGGGCAAGCTAACCAGGCATTGAGCCAGTCGATTGAGTCCCTGCCTGCTTCCCAAATTTCAGAAGAAGACATTCAGAAATTGTATGAAAGTGGAGCAGATAAGGAAGTCGTCGACAAGCTTGTGGAAACTTATAAGGCGGCAAAAACAACAAAAGAAACATACGCAAATGTAAAAGAAGCTTTTAATGCCGTTGGCCCTTCCTTAGAAAAGAGTATCGGCTCCCTGAGTGAAATGAGTAGCAGCCTCCATTCGATAGCTGACCAAGTAGGGAACAGTCTTGACAACATGGACATTGCACAATCGCTGAAGGAACTGCAGCAAGGATTGCAATCCATGTCGTCCAACTATAATGAATTTCATGCAGGTCTTACTGAATACACGAGCGGTGTTGATCAGCTCGCTGGTTCATATGGAGAACTCCATAGCGGTATCGGGGAATTGACCAATGGAACGTCCAAATTGGAAAGCGGTGCAGCTGAACTTCATAATGGAACTTCAGAACTGGCCTCATCCACAAGTGATCTCCCTGGTCAAATTGATTCAGAGATTGACCAAATGGTAGATGAATATGATAAATCTGATTTTGACCCCGTCTCATTTGTATCCTCACAAAATGAAAACGTAGGTTCTGTACAATTTGTCATAAAAACAGAAAGTATAAAAAAAGAGGAAGAAGAAAAGCAAGCTCCCGAGGAAGAAGAGGAAAAAAGCTTCTGGGATCGCTTGTTGGACCTCTTTAGATAAAAAATTAAAAGCCTTCTCTCTATTTAACAATGAGGGAAGGCTTTTAATTTTTTAGATCATAAGGCAACCAAACGTTAATTTAAAGGATTGGCTTAAATTTGTGGGAAATCAATCGCCCTCTTGTCCATTTATTCTTTGGTGTATGAATATCGATCGGTCTGCACAAATTAAGGAAAAGAAGAATGGTAAGGGAGGTTTCAAATGAGTAATGAGAAAATAGACCTGACAGCTTCTGAACTTGGAAGTTTGTGGACCTCCTACTTATACGATAGTATGTCTCTCCAATTCGTTCGATTTATGTATGAAAAAGTGAGGGATGAGGAAGTAAAGACGGTTATTTATAAAGCCTTAAAGATAGCTGAACAGCAGGTCGACCACATGGAGTCCATTTTTCAAAAAGAGAACTTACCCACTCCTTATGGATTCTCAGAAAAGGATATAGAACTTCAAGCCCCGGATCTTTTTACGGATATTTTTAAGCTTACATTTATGCTGCATATGGGGCGTGTAGGCATGCTCGTTCATTCCACTAACTTATCGATTGCTTCCAGAAGAGATGTTCAGGATTATTATGGACAAGCATTAAATCAGGTACAGGATTTATACCGGACGGCTTCTGAGGTTGCTTTAGACAAGGGAGTGTTCTTAAAGAAGCCGTATATCCCCTACCCCAAACAGTTTTCTTTTATTAACGATGTTGGATATTTGAGCGGACTCAATCCTTTAAAAAAGCATCGCACTTTAAATGCTATTGAGATCACTCATTTAAGCTTGAACATAGAGACTAATCAGATTGGGCTCATGCTTATGTCGAGTTTTATGCAGTCTTCTCGATCTAAAGAAGTGAGCCAGTTTATGAGAAGGGGAAAGGACATTTCAAAGAAGCATATTCAACTTCTTTCTGAGGCCTTAATAAACGATGATATTCAGGCCCCTATTTCTTCTGATCATGCAGTCACGGACAGTACAATTCCTGTTTTTTCGGATAGATTGATGATGTTTCAAGTGAGTCTCCTTACTTCAGCAGGTTTAGGCAATTATGCCACAGCAGCTGCTGCGAGTCAGAGAAGCGATTTGGTTTTGAATTATGAACGACTATCCCTTGAGGTGGGGCGATTTGGGAAAGATGGGGTAGAGCTGATGATAAAGAATAAATGGATGGAAGAGCCACCAGCGGCACCCGATCGAGATCAACTGGGAAAAGAAAAGTGATCACCTGAAAAATGAAAAGCCTAAGGCTGTCAACAGCTTTAGGCTTTTTTCCAATTAGTTATGGAAAGCTAGAATGTAATGATGATTGATGAAGTGTCTGGCTCTTCCTACTTCTTATTCATAGAAGCATCGAAAATGGAAGTTACCGCCTCTTGTAAGGATTGATTGAATTCTTCATCGGATTGTTTAGCATTTAAGTCTGCAGCCAAAGCCCGGGAGAAACTTGCAATAAGACCTTCATTTTCTTTCAATTTTTCATTTGCCTCTTCTCGGGAGTAGCCACCGGAAAGAGCGACGACACGAATAACTCGTGGGTGGTCGACCAACTCTTTATAAGCGTTCGGCTGTGTTGGAATAGTGAGCTTCAGCATGACATTTTCATCTTCAGACAATCCATTGAGATGTTGCAAAATCTCATCATGGAGGATTTCTTCACATTTTTCTTTATTCTCGCTATGAATATTTACTTCCGGTTCGATGATCGGGATGAGATCAGAATCGATAATACGTTGACCGATTTCAAACTGCTGATCCACGACACTTTTAATACCGCTCTTGTTCGGCTCGTGAATGACGGATCTCATTTTGGTACCAAAAATATTTCGTTCCTTGGCACGTCGGAGTGTCTCGTCTAAATCATTGATCGGTTTCATTAACTGAACCCCGTTTTCTTTTTCAGCTAATCCTTTATCTACTTTAAGGAAAGGCACAATTCCTTTGCCGGCAAGATAATCAGCTGTATATTGTCCTTTAATTTCACGGTCCATGGTCTGTTCAAATAAAATGGCGCCAAGAATTTGATCCGCGTTAAAAGCAGGGGATGTAATAATTCTTGTCCGCATCTCATGAACAAGGTCAAACATCTCATCCTCTTCGGAATAAGAATCTTCCGGTACACCATAAGCCGCTAATGCTTTGGGGGTACTTCCACCGCTTTGGTCGAGAGCAGCGATAAAGCCTTTTCCGTTTTTAATCTTATCGAATTGTTGGTTATTCATGCTTTCCACTCCTTTTTCTAGTGTGAAAAAATAATTCCTATCCTACCTTTCCCCACATTCTTTCATACATAACCTCACATGAGAAGAGAAGTTTTAATATCATCCTGGAAGCGTAAAAATACAGGGCTGCTGCTTGGTTTATCGGCGTTTATTCATTCAGTGGGACTCTTAAGATTCACTATTTAACACCACAGGAAGAGCTTCTAATCCTCGTAGAAGAAAGACAGAGCGCCACTGTGGTGCTGGTGATGTTTCATCCAAACCAATCTTAGGAAAGGCATGTAACAATTTTTCCAGTGCTATTTTTCCTTCCATTCGGGCGAGCGGAGCTCCAAGGCAGAAGTGAATGCCAAATCCAAAGGCAACGTGGGCGTTTCGCTTTCTAGTTATATCAAACAAATGAGGATGATCGAATTTCTCTTCATCTCTGTTGGCAGAGCTGATGGACGCCATAACCAGGTCGCCACGACGAATGATCTGGCCGTGAAAATTCAGGTCATTTTCTGCCCACCGAGCTGTAGAAAAATCGACAGGGCTGTAATAACGGAGGCCTTCTTCAATCGCCCCTGGGATAAGGGCTGGGTCATTTTTGAGGCTTTCCAGTTGATTCGGGTGCTTAAACAAAGCATACATCGTATTGCCGATGAGGTTGACAGTGGTTTCATGCCCGGCAATGATCAGCAAAACAACCATTGAATAAAGTTCGTTTCTTGTCAGTTGTTCCCCATCTTCTTCGGTTTTCAACAGGTGGGAGATCAAATCGTCTGCAGGGTGGTTCTTTCTTTGTTCAAAAAGGTCTGTTAAGTATGTAGTGAAAGCTTGGACATCTTCCATAAAATCGGTTTCCATTTCATTGGAAGCAGAAACAATCGTATTGGACCATTTTCTGAATATGTCCCGATCTTCTGCTGGTACACCAAGCAGTTCACTAATAACAATGATTGGAAGGGGGAAGGCATAGTCATCAATTAAATCTACAGGTGTATCTTTTTGTTTCATTTCCTCTAAAAGGTTATCAGAAATTTCGCGAATGCGTGGTTCTAATTGTTTTATGGTTTTAGGATTGAAGTAAGGCTGGACAAGTTTACGGAGTCTCGTATGGTCAGGTGGATCGACGTCAAGCATCATATTTTGAAAGATGTTAAATTCATCGCTTTCCCGTGTAGAAGAAAGGAATTTACTTTGGTCTTTAATGAAGCTGTTGGATTTCAATAATTCTTTTACATGATCATATTTTGTTATGATCCAGGATTGACGGTTTCCATCATATGGCATCGGGAAAATGGGTTGGTGTTTACGCTGATTACAATAAAAAGAGTAGGCATCCTTTTTGAAGTTGGATTGATAAAGACTTTCTAAATTCCCCATTTCATTCTTCCTCCTTAGATTAAATCAAAATAGCTCCCTATAAATGGATTATAAAGGAAATACTCCTGCCTCCACAAACCATATATTCCAGAGGGAGTGTTAATCATTAAGGTTCTTGGTGGAAAGTGATAGGATGGGAGTGAATATAGATGGAGGGGTGAGGGATTTTGAGGAAATTAAAGTTAGGGAAGAGTGATTTAGAGGTTGGCGCTATTTCTCTTGGATGTATGAGAATGGGAGAACTTCCTATTAGGGATGCGTCTGAAGTGCTTGCCAATGCTCTAGAAAATGGAGTGGACTTGTTCGACCATGCAGATATTTATGGAAAAGGGGAATCCGAATCTGTTTTTGCTCAAGCTTTGAATTTAAATGAGGATGGGCGAGAAAGCATTAAAATTCAGACAAAGTGTGGGATTCGCAAGGGATTTTTTGATTTTTCGAAAGAACATATTTTAGCGTCCGTGGAGGGGAGCTTAAAGCGTTTAAACACTGACTATATTGACAGCTTGCTCCTTCATCGTCCTGATGTATTAATAGAACCGGAAGAAGTTGCCGAAGCATTTGCAGTCCTAAAAGAAAGTGGAAAAGTACGTTTCTTTGGAGTCAGCAATCAAAATCCAATGCAAATGGAATTGCTCAACAAATATCTAGGGGATGAACATCTAATGATCAATCAACTACAGTTGAGTCTTGTGCATACACCAATGATTGATGCAGGATTTAATGTGAATATGCAGAATGACCCTTCCATTAATAGAGATGGTCATGTGTTAGATTACTGCCGTTTGAATGACATTACGGTCCAGGCATGGTCTCCTTTCCAGCATGGGATGATTGAAGGTCCTTTTGTGGGGAATGATTCCTTTCCCGAAGTGAACAAGAAGCTTCAAGAACTTGCGGAGAAATACGAGGTTACCGATTCTGCCATTGCAATAGCGTGGATTCTTCGTCACCCCGCAAATATCCAGCCGGTGGTAGGGACAATGAATACCCAGCGATTGACGGACATAACTAAAGCTTTTGATATAACACTATCCCGCCAGGAGTGGTACGAGCTCTACCGGTCCGCTGGAAACAACCTTCCTTAAGTGATACAAAAGACTAATCATACCATTGTGGAAGCTTTGTTGGTTGAGAAGGGAAAGGAAGTCAAACAGATATGTCTTGGGACGTTTCTATTGCGAAACTAGCCGCGAACGTGGATGCTGAAGTAAGTATTTTTATTCGATATGGGGATCATTCCGTTCGAATAAATGAAGACTGTGTCCTCCCCGCAGCAAGCACTATAAAAATCCCTATACTTATGGAAGCATTTAGACAAAGAGATGAAGAAATGATCGATTTCTCTGAGAGGATTTCGATTTCCCCTAAAGACCGTGTGGGTGGGGATGGGGTCCTTTCTCTTTTAACAGAAAGCGCTTGCATGGAATTTGAAGATTTATTGACCCTGATGATTGTGGTATCGGATAATACCGCCTCTAATATTCTCATGGATGAACTTGGGATTTCTGCAATCAATGATCTATGCCAAAGCTTAGGATGCCCATCTACAAAAATCCGTCGTCTTTTCATGGATTTCGATGCGATGCAGGCGGGGATAAATAACACGACAACTGCTTCAGATATGATGCGGCTTATAACTGCTTTGGATCAGGGGAAAATCGGCGGGAAAAGCGGAGCCACACAGATGATAGAGATCTTACAGCACCAACGATATACCTCAGGACTTCCAGCATATATGACGGATTCGAACATTAAGTTCGCTACGAAAACGGGCCAACTCCCGGGTATATGTCATGATCTCGGCATTTTTAAGTATCGGGAGCAAAAGGTTTATGCTGTTGTAATGTTTCACCAACTCGCAGAAGGTGAAGCTGGGCGAAGAGCGCTGGGGGACATCGGAAAAGTAATCAAGGAGGAAATCTTTCGTTTATAATTCGTTCTTCTCATTTTCCTAAGAATGAGAAAAGAACTTTAGCGAATGATAAAAATAGAGATACAAGAGAAATTTTGTAAGAAAATGTTGAGGAACAAGCGTGGAAATGAAAAATTTCTATCATGAAAGCAGTTATTTTGTCAGAATGTGTTGTGCTTCACAAGATTATATTTTACTCTAGTAACGTTGGATATAAAAATGGCTCTTCTTTCTGTTTTAGAACAGAAAAGCCTTTCATTGCTTGTACTATTTAATTTACTTATAAAAAATGAGCTCTTGGCTCAAAAAAGGAGAAGTGGATATGGCAGATTCATTCACAACAGAAAAAGACGGGCAGACAAATGTTGCTCGTGACGAGCGTGAACTGCTCGACCAACTATTGGAGCCTGAAGTACAGGAATCCTTAACTGTTCTTGTGAAGGAGCTTCCGAAACTTACCGAATTGGTTAAGATTCTTTCCAGCTCTTACGACACGGTTCAATCGCTGGCATCAGACGAAGTTCTTAAGCGCGACACGGTTGAGTTCATGTCAGAAGTGGCTGAGCCCTTGAAAGCTTCTGCTAAAGAAGTGGCGCAGAACGCAATTGAAGCGAAAGACCAGGCGGATAACAGCTCAGAAGTTATCGGACTATTCGGCTTGATGAAGATGTTGAAAGATCCTCAAGCTCAAAAAATGTTCCGCTTCATTAATGCATACTTGAAAGTATCCGCTGAACGTAATCACAAAGAGTAAGAAATGGAGGAATCAACATGTCAAAAGAAATCGTCATTTTAGGCGGCGGCTACGGAGGCCTTTTAGCTGCTTTGTCTGTCCGTCAATACATGGATGCATCAGAAGCGAATGTTACCATCGTTAATAAAACGCCAACACACCAAATTATTACCGAATTGCACCGCTTGGCGTCGGGTAATATTTCCGAGCAGGCGGCGGCGCTTCCTCTTGAGAAACTGCTAAAAGGTAAAAACATCAATTTGAAGGTAGCGACTGTTGAATCTTTTTCAGCAGACAACAAGAAAGTAACTCTTCAGGATGGTTCTGAACTTTTCTATGATGCCTTGGTTGTTGCGCTTGGTAGTGTGACAAACTACTTCGGCATTCCTGGTCTTAAAGAGCACAGCATGGTACTGAAATCTGCAGAAGATGCGAATAAGATTCGTGAACATGTCGAATCCCGCATTCGTGATTATGCGGCATCGAATAATGAAGCAGATGCGCACATTGTTATTGGCGGCGGTGGCTTGACAGGCGTTGAGCTTGTTGGAGAATTAGCTGATGAGACACCGGCTATGGCTAAGAAATACGGTGTCAACCCAGATGAAATCAAGCTGACTCTTGTGGAAGCTATGCCGAAAATCCTTCCGATGCTACCTGATCACTTGATTGAAAGAGCAACGAAGAGCCTTGAAGCGCGCGGTGTTGAATTCTTAACAGAACTTCCTGTAACGAACGTAGAAGGAAATGTGATTGAATTAAAAGACGGGCGTAAGCTTACAGCAAACACGTTTGTCTGGACAGGTGGAGTAGCAGGGAACCCGCTTGTCGGTGAATCCGGAATTGAAGTGAATCGCGGCCGTGCGTCTGTGAATAATTATCTTCAATCCGTCTCCCACGAAGACGTATTTGTCGTTGGTGACAGTGCTGTTTACTTTAAACCGGGTGAAGAGCGTCCACAGCCGCCAACCGCACAAATCGCTTGGCAGATGGGTGAAACAGTTGGTTACAATTTGTTTGCCTACCTGCAGGATAAGAGCTTCGAAGAGTTTGAACCAGTGAACTCAGGTACGCTTGCAAGCCTTGGTCGTAAAGATGCGGTCGCCTTCGTTGGTGCAAACCAGACACCATTGAAAGGACTTCCGGCTTCTGTTATGAAAGAAGCTAGTAACGTACGTTATCTTTCCCACATTAAAGGGCTTTTTGCACTAGCTTACTAATTTTATTCGTATCATTGGAATGATCCTAACCAAACGCCTGTTTCCATCCGTTACATAAAGGATGGAAACAGGCGTTTTTATGTTTTTAGTGAAGTCTCATATTTTCCAGATTATTGTGAAAAGGTGATAAATTATAAATTAAAAGAGCTGCTCCCTATTTCCGTAGGGGACAGCTCTTTTAATTTATTTGATTTGCGCTCGTTTGACTGATGGGTGATCTTCCTCGTAATTTTTAAACGAAGGATCAGGCTTCAATGCAATCGTCTCTTCCCCGGATGTTTTTTGCTTTCCTAGAGATTTATATTTAATATGAAATTCTTCCTCAACTTCTGGACTTTCCTTTGTGGAAGGGGAAGGTGACTGCTTCATACCTGTAATCCATTTGTCGAAATCATACATCCCCCGATCAATGATCATGCCTAAATCCTCCAGTGACTGGGTTAATTCATTCAAGCAATCCAAGCCATTCCTTAGGATAATCCCTTTTTCTCTGGCTTTATCCACGGAATGTTCTAAACAATATCCTTCTCCCTGGTATGTAAACTCTACATAACAACTGTTACGATCCCAATTAAAATTAAAATCGTCTACCTTGAAGCGTTTGATAACGTTGACTAATCTCTTCTCACAAATGCTTTGTTCTTTATGCGGCATCCATCGGAATAGAACATTCTTGAATAAACGATTCTTGAACATACCATTCACCTTCCTTTTTTATTAAGCGTAATCATGTAGTGACTGTTAACTATTTCTACAAATTGTATCCAATGACCTTCCACTTCTATAGATATTTTACAAAATTAAAAAATTTATTTTAGACCCTGGATGAGTTCCTCGTCTCTTTCACGCATAAGGTCATAAGATTCTATAAGAGAATCAGGGACTAAAGTACGGCCATATTCCCAGGCGTTCGTTTCAATCGTAGACTTCAGTTCCTCTACTTCTTCATCTTCCCCGTACATAAGCGTCCTAAGGTCATGCTTATGTTTTTTGAAAGTAAGATAATAGCCAATCTCATGATAAAGGATAATTTTAACAAAATTTTCCTCTGACTCCTTTATCTTTATCTTTATCTTACTTATATACCCATTGATTTGTAGATAGTTAAAATTCACTGTATTTGTAGAAACATTATAACTCATCGGAGCAGGAAGCTTATTATTAATTTCATAATTGATATCCAAACCGTGTTCCTGAAGCGTGTTTTTAATGATCTCTTCAATCTTCCATATATAAAGCATGACAAAATCACGTACCTTTCATAAAACTATTATAGTAAGTATAATTTAAACTTTAATTCTTACCAAGGTACTATGCGCTCATATAAGGACAGATCGTTATTTTTCATTGTCTGGATTAATAAACCTGTTGTTCGATCACTCATCGAGGTGTCTGCTATTTTGTGAGGGGAACGCATGGTTGGCGATTTTGATCGGAACTCTAATGATCATGGATATGGAGACTCCCCATTTTATCGGAAGAGGGGGTAGAAAGTTGTTCGCTCCCACGGCATACAAGGAACTTTATAAGGATGGGAGATCTCGGGGGATGTGAAGGTGGCTCTTGTCGTTGTAGCGATGCCCCTGCCGCAAGTCCGTACGATTTCCTTTTATAGATGGGGTGGAATGGGTTATTTCTGGGAGGATAAAACGCCTCCTGATGGAGGACATTCATATGGGCAAGCAGTGCTATCATTTTGCCATGGCACATATATTTTCTTAAGCGAGGGGCCGGAGGTGGACACACGATGGAGTGGAATTTTATAGTCATGATCCTATCCGCTTTTGCAACAGGAGTTGGAGCTATTCCTGCACTGTTGTTCAAAAACATATCTCACAGACGGATGGACAGTATCTTAGCCTACACGGCTGGGATTATGGTGGCAGCCTCTACATATGGACTCATTCCAGCATCTTTGAAATTAACAAATTTGTATGTACTTTGTTTCGGAGTACTGGCAGGAGCGTTATTATTGAATATCCTTGAATACGTCATTCCGCATATGGATGTTGACCACACTCGTACAGATGTGGTATTGCCCCAGCAGTCAGTTATGCTCCTTTTGGCTATGACCTTGCACAATATACCAGAAGGTTTATCGGTTGGGGCTGGTTTGGCGAGTGAGGTGGAGAACCTCGGCTTTGTGGTCGCCCTTTCTATGGGATTGCAGAATGCACCGGAAGGGTTTCTTGTTGCGATGTTTTTACTGAATCAAGATGCGCGCCGGAGAGTGGCAATCATGCTGGCGTTTGGTACAGGACTTATCGAATGTCTGGCCAGTTTTATTGGATACTCTTTAGTTCACGTCGCTTTATTTCTTGTCCCTTATGGACTAGCATTTGCTGCCGGCGCTATGTTGTTCATTGTTTACAAGGAACTGATTCCGGAAACACACGGTCATGGATACGAACGTCTTGCTACATTTTCCTTTCTATTTGGATTGCTGAGCATGATTGGTATCGTTGAGTGGTTCAGATAGTCATGAAATCCAAAATAAATCTGGATATTGGAAGTTTTGAGATTTCTTTATGATCGATTACACTGATAGAAAAGAAGAAGAGGAGTGGAAGCAATGTATGAAGGGATTCATCACGTATCCATATTGGTAGCAGATATCGAGAGGGCTAAACACTTTTATGGGGACATATTGGGGTTTGAGGAAAGTCCGGACCGGCCGGATTTCGGATTTCCAGGAGCTTGGTATCAGGTTGGTTTGACCCAGGTTCACCTGATTGAATATAAAGAAGGTCGAACATTCCGGGGAACGACAGTAATCGATTCCCGTGATGGCCACTTTGCGGTAAGAGTGAAAGATATCGAAGCCTTTATCAGCCGAATGGAAGAACAGGAAGTGGAAATTTTGAATAAGCCCGAAAATAAAACGGAATGGCATCAAGTGTACATCAGTGACCCTGACGGGAATTTAATCGAATTCAACCAATAATAAAATATTAAAAAAGCCCGGAGAGTTCTTGTTCTGGGCTTTTTTTGGCGGAAAAAGCAATTTTACAAGAAAGAGGATGTTTTGTGGAGTCCTCTTTTTTTTATGCTGTTGATAGGTGGGGGATGGAGATCGACACCATTCTAGTTTTGTCGCATTTAGAAAAGGATTTTCTACAAAATTCCTTTTCTATCCGTTTAAAGAATTTATTTTTGGTTATATATTTTTAGGCGATAAAAATCTGAGAAACAGGAGGGGAGATCATGAGCAAATCAACGAAAAAGATAGGCTTAATTACTGCGCCAGGATACCCCAAAGAACTAGGGGAGAAATTAAACAATCAATTGCCTGATTTGCTCAGCTATTACGTAGAGGACCGTTACGACTGGGATGTGAAGTATATGGTGGACCCACTGACGGGGGCGACGGAAGAGTCTAGCGAGGTATTGAGGGCAACACTGGAAAAAAAGTCTGAGGAAGGGTGGGATTTTGCAGTCTGTATGACCGATCTGCCTTTATTCAAAGGGAAAAGACCCATTATAGCGGAGGCTTATGAAGAGGGGAATGTGGCCTTAATCAGCCTCCCGGGTCTGGGTTCAACTCCCATGTTTAAGCGGGTCAGGGAGTCCATTCTCCAATTGGTCAATGAAATGTATTATGGTAGTTCCGAAAAAGATAGGAAACAAGCGGAAGAAAGAATTCAATCAAAAGATAATAAGCACGAGGACGAACTGAAAAATAAAAGTTCGAAAAGACTAATTGGCAAGAGAGGGGTGGACATACTCTCTCGAATTCAACGGGAAACCCCTGATGATGACGAATCAAATATTGACGTCCGATTCACGGTGAAATCGCAGATTAGCGGTGCATTGCGGCTCTTATCAGGAATGGTACGTGCTAATAGGCCGTGGGCCATGTTCCCGGCGTTTATGAAGGTCATTATTATTGCTTTTACAACGGGGGCTTATGCACTCGTTTTCCCTACTTTATGGATGCTGAGTGATAATTATGGCGTTTGGCGTATGTTCATGCTTTCAATTTTGTCGATTTTGGCAATGGTTGGATGGATCATCCTTGCCCACAAGTTGTGGGAGAAACCAAATGAAAACAGGGCCGATTATCTCCGAAAATTATATAATACCGCTACGATTCTTACCCTATTGGTTACTGTTACTTTGTATTATTTTTTATTGTTTCTCTTATTCTCTGTCGCAGTAATCGCAATCATTCCAATGGGGATGCTAGAGTCCCAATTATCAGGGGATGTAGGATATATCAATTATTTCTATATTGCGTGGACGGCGACAAGTGTGTCAACCATCATCGGTGCTTTAGGGTCAGCTCTTGAAAAAGAAGAAGTGGTGTTGTCTTCGACTTATGGGTATCGGCAGCAGCAACGTTACAAACAAATGAAAGAGGTTGAAGAAGAGGAAAGAAATAAACAGGGAAATAATGGAGATAGAGAGGGAACCCAGATATTAGAGAAAATAAAATAGTCGTTTATCGGTAGAGTGAAGAGGACGGAATTATCCTGACCTATGAACCTCTAAAAAATTCCATCCCTTTTTATGTTATGGAGCAGGGGGGAGCGGGTAGAGTTTGAGAAGAAACTTACATAGAGGAGGATTGTATGAGTAAGAAGTTGATTGATTATAAGATTTTTATCCCATCCATTATTATTATGATCGGAATCAGCATTCCATTTGCCTTGTATGAATCTGAGTCTTTGGAGGTGCTGAATTCTATATTCGATTCCATTGTTGAGATGTTCAGTTGGGGTTACTTATGGTATGGCGTAATATTGGTGGTGGCTGGTTTGTATATATCTTTTTCTAAATATGGTCAGGTTGTCCTTGGTGACCCTAAACAGAAACCACGCTTCACCTTATTTGAATATGCGTCTATATTAATAGCTATGGGTGTAGGATCAACGATTATGCGGACGGGCATGCTACAATGGACATCTGTAGCCAACGATCCTCCGGCAGGGGTGGAAGCAGGCTCCCCGGAGTCTATATTGTGGGGGAATGCCTACAGTATGTTTTTGTGGGGATTCCAAGTCTTTGCGATTTTCGTCATGATTGCCCCGGCGATGGGGTATATTCTCCATGTACGTAAACGCCCGTTAATGAGAATATCAGAAGCGTGCCGTGTCCTTTTTGGGGATCGATTTACCGATGGTGTCGGCGGGAAAATTCTCGATATTCTCTTCCTGATTAGTATTCTTGCGGGGGCTTCGGTAACGCTGGGGCTTGGTGCACCGATCATTACACAGAATTTATCCCATCTATTTGGAATTGAAGTGAACTTCACCCTGACCATTACGGTGACGATCATCTGGGTCCTATTATTCTCGTTAAGTGCTTATCTTGGTATCGAAAGAGGGATTAAGAGATTAAGCACGTGGAATATGTATCTCGCAGGTTTTTTTGCTGTGTTTATATTAATCGGAGGCCCAGGCGTATTTATCCTCAATTATTTTTCTGATAGTGTATCATTTCTGTTATCGAATTATTTAAACATGTCACTGAATACAGATTCTGTTCATCAGGGGAAAGCATCCCATATTCAGAGCAATACCGTATTCTGGTTTGCTTATAGTGCCACGTGGGCAATGCTCCACAGCGTGTTTGCTGCCAAAATATCCAGAGGGCGCACAATCAAGGAAATGATATTGACCTACCTGCTGGCCCCTACATTAATTTCCTGGATAGCCACAGGCGTTCTTGGTGGACTTGGTGTACACCGTTACCTTACTGGTGAATTGTCTGTACTGCGCTTGGTAGAAGAAAATGACCGGATGGCGGCTATTCCTGAGATTCTATCGACGCTGCCATTCGGAGGAATAGCTATCATTATATTTATGGTTGTTGCGCTTATTTTCTTGACTACGACCCTTGATTCGACCACCTACACCATAGCTGCTTATACAAGTACACGAGATATGAGTAAATTTGAACCGCCCAAAATATTAAGAATCATTATTGCTGCTATTATTACCGCATTTGCTTTAGTTCTTATGAGAATCGGAGGGTTGGCTCCGCTTGAGGTTGTTTCAGGGATGATGGGATTTCCTGTGATTATTATTCAGTTTATTCTCATCTATGCCGCGAAGCGAATGATGGATAAGGATGAAGCGTGGAAGAATAATATAAGATAGAACTACAGTCCCCTTCATAGTGTTATGGAGGGGACTTTTTCTTTAAGTAGGATTCTGTTCAATAAAGCGAGAGTGTACTATGATTAAGGGAGGAGATTATTGTCTATTTATGTAAAAGGGGAGAGTTATATGAAATGGTGGAGGTTTATATTCATATCGTTAGGTTTGTTTCTGTTAACGGCTTGTTCAGAACAGCCGAAGCCTGAGGACACGTTCCGATCTTATATGGAGAGCTGGGAGAGCGGTGAGTATGCCGAAATGTATGAACTTTTGAGTGAAAACTCGAAAGAGTTAATAAGCGAAGAAGCATTTGTTGATCGCTATACAACGATTTATAAGGGGATTGAAATGGAGGATCTTGTCTTTACATACGATCTTCCAGAAGAAGAACAAGAGTATGAAAAAGGGGATTCTCCTTCTTTTGAATACCAAGCTTCGATGGAATCTTTAGGGGGAACCATTGAATTTTCCCATGCGGCTTCGCTTGTTTACGAAGAAGGAGAAGAGAAGGACCGTTGGGCGATGAAGTGGAATTCTTCGATGATTTTCCCTCAAATGGAAGAAGGTGATGTGGTGAAAGCTTGGCCTTTGGAACCACATCGGGGAGAAATTTTTGATATTAATGGCGAACCATTGGCTGTCAATGGAGGAATCCAGGAAGTCGGCCTTGTCCCAGGATGGATGGAAGAACACTCGGAAGAGGAACGTGAATTACTGAAAACGAGGATAGCAGATATTTTAGATACATCTGTTGAGGAAATCGATAACCAATTGAATCAATCGTGGGTGACCGCAAATTCTTTCGTTCCTGTTGGAGCCGTGGCGAAAAACGATGAAGAATCCATTGAAGCGTTAAAAAGTGATGAGCTGCCACGAGGCATTAAATTTAAAAAAGACGATGATGCAAGGAGCTATCCATTAGGTATGGCTGCCGCTCACTTGATTGGCTATGTGGATGAGATTAATGCAGAGGAACTAGAAGATTTAAAGGATGAAGGTTATGCAGCTGGAGATACACTTGGAAAAACCGGCCTTGAAAGTGTTTTTGAAGAGCAGTTGCGGGGAGAAGAAGGGGGGAAGGTTGTTATCCGGAATGAAAATGGTGAAACAAAGGAGGAACTGGCAGAGACTTCTGCTGTTGATGGAGAAGACCTCCATCTGACGATTTCGTCTGAAGTCCAAAAGAAAATTTATGAACAAATGAAAGAAGAATCAGGTTCTGCATCAGCTATAAACCCAGAGACAGGGGAGGTCAAGGCGCTCGTTAGTTCCCCGTCCTACGATCCGAATGATCTTGTGCTTGGACGAGAAGAAAAACCGACACTCAACAAATTTAATCGAACATATTCGCCTGGATCTACTTTCAAACCGATTACGGCAGCCATTGGTCTTGAGCAAGGAGTCATTACACCTGAAGAAGAATTATCGATTACTGGGAGAACATATGAACAAAACGGTTACAAAGTTACAAGAGTGCCAGGGGCTGCAGAGGATGAGCAAGTGAATTTAAAGGATGCGATTGTTCGTTCCGACAATATTTATTTTGCACGTAAGATACTAGAAATTGGAGGGGAGACCTTTTTAGAGGAAACAGATAAATTTGGCTTTGGGGAGAAATTGGATATGGCTTATCCGATAGAAACTTCGCAAATCCTTAATGGGGATACGTTTAATCGTGACGCATTACTGGGGGATACTGGGTTTGGTCAGGGAGAAGTTCAAATGAGCAGTCTTCACTTAGCACTGACCTACACGCCTTTTGTCACTGGCGGAGACCTGCTTAAACCGAGTTTACTAGCTGAAGAAAAAGAAGCTCAAGTATGGCATGAAAACGTGATGAGTGAAGAAACAGTCTCCATTATCAGGGAAGATTTGAAAGCAGTCGTTGATAATCCTGCAGGCACGGCCCATGAGCCAGTAGTGGAAGGGCTGAATCTGGCAGGTAAAACGGGAACAGCTGAATTGAAACAATCCCAGGGTGAGGAAGGAAAGGAAAACGGATGGTTCATTGCCTGGGATACAGAAACCAATGATTTAATGATATCTATGATGATAGAAGGTGCGGAAGCGGGAAGTCATTCTGCTGTTCCCAAAGTTAAACATGTCTTTCGCGAGTTACAATAAAGTTTTCTTGAGAGGCTCTGTCTGCATCCACAGACAGAGCCTTTTGTTTATTGGGATGGTTAAACCTCCGTGTTGAGATCCTTGTTTTCCAGAACTGTTTCTTCAATTTAAGAGGATGAAGCGTCCTTTGTTTAAGCCTGGATAGGCTTGTCGTTTACTATGGGTAGCGATTCATCTTCCTTAACGAGCCTTGGGCTTCAAAAGATTTCGTACAGCGTTAAACATAGACTTTGAGAAAGTTCACATATATAAATGAAATCCCCCGTAGAAATAAACAGACGAGGTTCAGTATAAGCGTGGGGGGACTTATGATGACTTATTTAGTACTATCTACATTTCCTGCAAATGGTTCAGGGAATTCTGGTGATGCCCTGATTACCAAAAGTCTTATTCAATTAATCCATAAAGTAAAAGGATATAAACAGATAGATGTTAAACGATTGGCTGAGGAAGATATTGATCAGGTTCAGGATTTCAGCAAGTATAAAGCGGTGATCTTTGCGGGGTTTGCGCCAAAAGTTGATGGGGCTGGACTTGCGCCAAGATATCGCAACCGCTATTTGCAAGAAGCTGTGAAGAGGTCGATCCCTGTCTTTGTATTTGGATCAGGCTGGACTGTGTATCCAGGGAACGTTAATCAAAGTAAGAGGCTGCGTCTGGCTGATGATGAAAAGGAATTGCTTGTCCGGACTTTTGGATATACAGGAGAGTCTCTTCAAAAAAACGTCTTTTCCACCCGAGATCAGCCGACAGAAAGACTTCTTACTAAGAATGGTGTGAAAACCTATGGGACAATCGGAGACTGCGCCCTTTTCGATGTGGATCAGTTGTTTACTAAACCAAAACTTCCTGAATCAATCCAAAGGGTTGCTGTATCTATGCCTCATAATTCTGCTCACTTTCTGTTTGCTTATGAATTAGCAAAAGCCATTAAGAAGGATTTTTCCTGTGATGTTTCGCTCACCTTGCACAGTAAATGGAGTAAAAAAAGAATGGCATTGTGGGGGAAAGATGATATTCCGTTGATAGATCTTGCGGGAGGTGCAAAAAAGCTTTCTCATTATAAAAACTACGACTTACATGTAGGGTTCCGTTTACATGGTCATATTTGGTTCCTGCGTAACCGAAAGCCAAGCCTTTTACTGGGAGAAGACGGTCGCGGTTTTGGTCATTTGCAAACATTCAGAGGTCTTGGCGGTTCCGTAGTACCGAAGCATTATTTGGATCATACCCTTGAAAGGATTGAGGTTAAAGACCCACTGTATCAAACGATGAAGAAATCCCTGCCTGACTTTGATCCCTTAGAGATGATGAAAGAAGAAATCATTGCTGGTTATCCAGTTACCAAAAGGACATTAGAGCAAATTGATCGCTTATGGGTGAAAAAGATGGAACCTATGCTTCGTATGCTTCCAGATTGATATAAATGGCTCTTAGTCCAAGGAACTTCATTCCTTTTTTATAACAAAAAGATAGAGGGGTATAGTGGGAAAGAAAGAGTTCTGTTTCCTCAGGGGAAGCAGAACTCTATTTTTATTGTCTAAGAAAGGGAGGGCCTGATGGCTGCTGATTCATTCCCTAAAAGGTCATAAAAATCGAGAAGGAGACGAATAATTATGTGAAAGAATTTTCTTCGGAATATTTTCGAGGAAATTCTTTTATTTTTTCGAGGATAGGGTATGGAAGGATAGTAGAGTATGCGAATGTTGGTGTAATATGTTATAATCTGTTAGTTTTAGAGTTGGTGTATTCATGGTATCTTTGAACTAGATAAGGATGTGAAATATAGTGGATGAGTTAGCATACCTGATGATCTTTTTTATATTTGTGCTAGTTGTGGGTCTTTGGGAGAAATATAAACTTGATCGTCGTCTGAAAAAAATTCCTACAAGGATTCTTGTCAATGGAATCAGAGGGAAATCGACAGTTACTCGTCTTGTAATGGGAATACTTAAACAGGATGGGCGGAGAGTGATCGGTAAAACGACTGGAACGTCTGCAAGAATGTTTTATTGGGACCAGGAAGAGGAAGAGCCGATCATTCGTGGGTTACAGGGTCCAAACATTAATGAACAAATGAGGATTACGGAACGAGTGGTGAAACGACGGGCAGATGCTTTTGTTAGTGAATGCATGGCGGTCAATCCAGAATACCAGAAAATATTTCAGGAGAGGCTTGTTAAGGCGAATATAACGATTATCGCCAACGTTATTGAAGACCATATGGATGTCATGGGTCCGACACTTGATGATATAGCAGAGGCCTTTAGTTCGACTATTCCGGATAATGGCTACGTGATTATCCCGGAAACGCCTTATCAGAAATACTTTGAGAAAATCGCCCGCCAGAAGAATTCTAAAGTTGTCGTTGCCGACGAAAGTTGGATTGATGAGGACTATTTACAGAAGTTTCCGTTCATGATCTTTCCACAGAATGCGGCGCTTGCCATGGCTGTGGCTGAGATTTTGAATATAGATCATGAGGTGGCTCTCGAAGGGATGCTCCAGGCTCCTGTAGATCCCGGTGCGATGCGTGTTCACCGCTTTGGAAAAGAAGAAGCACCAAAGTACTTCTTTAATGGCTTCGCTGCCAACGATACAACCTCCACCTTGAACATCTGGGAAAGAATCCAGCAGCTTGATTATCCGGATGAGGAGCGTACTATTGTCATGAGTTGTCGAAGTGACAGGGTAGAGCGAACAATAGACTTTGCCGAAAATGTACTGCCCCATATTGAAATGGAGCGGTTGATTGTCATGGGCGAAAGTGTTTGGCCAATTACACAGGCCTATGAAGAAGGAAAGATTAGACCTCTTAATCTTTTAAACTTGGAAAAGGCATCGACGGAAGTTATTGTTGATCAATTGCAACAGCTTCCGGATCATAGTGTTATCTATGGAATAGGAAATATCGTCGGAGCTGGGGAGAAAGTGGCTGCTGCCATAGAAGAGCTAGAAGTCCTCCCCTCTCAAGGAGAAGAGACAGGTTGGGATGAAGTGATTGAATCCACTTCAGATAGTCACGCGTTTTCAAATCGAGTTCTCCAGACGAACAAATAATGGTAGGGAGTTGGAGTCCACGTGTTTGGTACTGATTTATATATCGCAATAGTTATTGGAGTTTTATTAAGTTTGTTGTATGCAGAAAAAACTGGAATCGTACCTGCGGGTTTGGTTGTCCCTGGCTATATAGCCTTGATATTTGACCAAGTTATGTATGTATTAGCGGTTGGTTTGCTCAGCTTGCTCACATACTTACTCGTGTCTCAGGTTCTAGCAAGGTTCACGGTCTTATATGGCCGACGTAAATTTGCTGCGATGCTGACCGTCGGAGTGTTGATGAAGATGGCGATGGATTATTTATATCCTCTCACCCCTTTTCCAGTCATGGAATTACGGGGGATCGGGGTTATTGTTCCGGGGCTGATCGCCAACTCGATACAAAAACAAGGGGTATTACCGACTTTCAGTGCCACTTTTTTAATCTCATTTGTCACCTTTGTATTGATTACGGCGTATCACTTGATTTAGAGGAGATTTCCCAATGGAAGAAAAAGACCTTAAGTATAAGATGAAGGTATGGACGAAGAAACATAAAAAGAAAGCCACGTTCCATTCGGTTGTGCTTGCGGCTCTATTAGCTGTACCGTTTTTCGGTCATCAATGGATCGACAAGCCTGCGATGCCTGAAAACACACGTCCGGATGATGTGGATTTTAGAATATCGATGGTTGGAGATATGATGCTTGG
Organism: Halobacillus karajensis; assembly: GCF_900108515.1. GTDB lineage: Bacteria > Bacillota > Bacilli > Bacillales > Halobacillaceae > Halobacillus > Halobacillus karajensis. Next base: position 71,119 of record NZ_FNWW01000005.1, read on the forward strand.
TCGTCACGTTCGGGATGCCGCAGTAAGAAGCGGAGAGCCGATCGGACGTGTGTTTGACTATGTGACCCCTTATTTTGAAGAGTCGGATTATGTGACAGGGAACTTTGAGAACCCTGTCATTGATGCAGACGATCCAGGTGTTGAGGCGGTCATGGAAGACTTTGAATTGCGCAATAAAGATATTCACTTGTATGCAGAAAAAGGAGCAGAAAAGGCCCTGGTGGAAGCAGGGTTTGATTCTGTCAATCTGGCAAACAACCATATGATGGACTATGGAAATCTTTCTTTGGAAGAGACATTGAAACATATGGAAAAAGTAGATCTTGATCTAATCGGCATCGGTCGTGCTCTTGATCCTGCTGAAGATTTGTTTAACGAAGATGAAACCATGACGGATGCCGGTGAAATCAAATATTTCGATGCAAATGATCGGAGGGTTGCGATTTTAGGATTTACAGATGTCTTCGTTCAAGGGTATAGTGCGAGTGAATACGTCGGTGGCGTGTTAACAAACGCAGGTCTGGGCGTATTACAAAACCGCATTCGTGAAGCGAAACAACAGGCGGATATTGTCATGGTTCATACACACTGGGGAGAGGAGTATCAAGTCGGTTCCAATGAAACTCAGGAAGCACTTGCGTATCTGATGACAGATATGGGAGCGGATGTCATCATAGGTCACCACTCTCACGTACTAGAGCCAGTCACTCGTGTGCATATCGAAGGGAATCCGGACGATCCAGAAAGTGAAGATAAAACATCGATTGTTATGAACAGCCTTGGAAATTTCGTTTTTGACCAGGGGTGGTCGCGGACAAAAGATTCGACGATGGCTCAACTCGATTTCTTGGACAACGGTGGAGTGGAACTTTCTTTTGTTCCGATGCAAATTTCAGATACACGCCCGCGGGAAACCAACGGTATCTTAAAACCATTCCGGGATTACCGCATCTTCCGGACATTACGGAAAGAGCTTGATCAAGAACTTTGGCGAATGGAAAATGGCAGACTCGTGATTGATTTGAAAAAAGCGGGCGTTATAGAGGGATAGGAGGTCTATCGGTTTGAATCATTTGAAAGTGACCTATATACTTGCCGGCATCATCTTTGTCGGTCTGGTCGCGTGGAATGTTTATTTTGAAGAAGAGTTCGATCAGTTTCGTGAACCGTATACAGTAGAGGATCGTGAGACCACTGTAGAAGTGGATACCTCCAGTGAAGAGGAGGGCTTTGTATATGGTGTGAGTGCTGTCCACCCTTTGGCTGTAGAAGCGGGGATGAAGGTACTTAATCAAGGAGGAAATGCGGCGGAGGCTGCGATCGCCGTCTCCTTTGTCCTGAATGTTGTTGAGCCTTATGGATCAGGCATCGGCGGGGGCGGTCAAATGATCGTTCACGAACCTGATAAAGGTGCGATGACTTATGATTATCGAGAGGCAGCTCCAGTTAGTGGAGCACGTCCTCAACGTGGAATAGCTGTACCCGGTTTTGTGAAAGGAATGGAAGAGATCTACGCCGATTATGGTGGTGAAATGAAGTGGAGCGAACTGCTGGAAGATGCCGTAAAACATAGTGAAGAAGGGGTTAAAGTTGGCCGCATCTTCAATGAACAATTACAGAATTCGATGCGCTTTATCCAGTCAGGGAATAAAGATCCAGATGTCTATCAAATGTTTTATCCCGATGATCGTCCTTTGCAGATCAATGATACCCTTGTTCAAAAAGACCTTGCTGAAACATTGAAAAAATTGCAGCAAGAAGGTCCTGAAGCCTTTTATGAAGGTGAAATTGCAGATTCTCTTACAAGTCAGATTGGATTTGAACCGGGGGATCTGGCGGCATATGAGGTAGGGAAACGGCCGGCTCCAAAGGGAGAATTCAATGGGCAGACGCTTTATGCAGGTTCTTCTCCAACCTCAGGGATTATTGTTATACAGGCACTGAAGATGCTTGAGAACCTTGATGAGAACCTTGATGAGGTATTGGAAGAAGAATATGCTCTTCCTGACGGTGGATGGCCCTCCTTCCTAGAGGGGAACCTGCCTCAAAGCATGGAAGAAATCGTCAATAACCCGCAATATAAAGATATCTATATCCACCTTGTCAACAAAATCATTAACCGGGTGTACACGGACAGGGTTTACACACTCGGCGATCCTGAATTTGAAGAGGTGGATCAGGAAAGGTTGACGTCTACAGCCTATACAAATCAGTTGTTTAAAGAAGAATTCTCTGCCGGAGGAAAAAGCCTGACGAGTGCAGACGATATGTATACGGCTCCAGGTGAAAAAGCTGATCACCGGAATACCACTCACTTCGTTGTTGTCGATAAAGATGGAATGATGGCATCCACAACAAATTCACTTGGTAAGTTTTTTGGATCAGGGTTGTACGTAGATGGATTCTTTTTGAATCATCAAATGAATAACTTTGATAACGCGGAGGATTCCATGAATGCCTATGAACCTGGAAAACGTCCCCGCTCGTTCGTTTCTCCTATGATCTTTGAGAAAGATGGAAAAGCGGTGCTCGGTATCGGTTCTCCAGGAGGGAAAAGAATTCCGGCCATGTTGATTCAAACCTTGATTCAATATGAATACGGAAGAAATCAAGATACAGGTGAACCCCTTACCTTACAAGGTGCAATCAGACGCAATCGTTTCTATACGGAAGATAACGTTGTTCATGTAGAAAATTTACTTGAACAGGGGCCAATGGCTCGGTTAAGAGAGATAAAAGGATATTCCGTTATTGAACATGATTCTCCTGTCTTTTATGGAGGGGTTCAAGGTCTTGGAATCCGGACGAATGGTGAAATGCTACAAATGTACGGTGGCGGTGATCCTCGACGTTTAGGGACATGGCAGATCGGGAATCAAAATGGTATGGATGATGTGAGTACAGCAGAATAAAGATAAAAGGCTCTCCGTAATGGGGAGTCTTTTGTACTATCTAAGAATTTAGGGGGGCATCCAGCTTCAGCGCTTCTCTGTTGAGGTCTAAAATGGGTTAAGTACCTTGCCCTTTTATATATTGGTATACGTAAAAAAAGTGACCTCTTTACTTGAGGTCACCTTTCATATTATACGGCTATATCTTTTTCGACCGCCTTCTTGTCATTGAAACGGTCTACATTGAGAGTTTTCATAACACGTGATGTTAATGTACCTGAAGTCATTGCACCATTAACGTTTAACGCGGTCCGCCCCATATCAATCAAAGGCTCAATAGTAATGAGCAATCCTGCAAGAGCGACAGGAAGATTCATGGAAGACAGAACAATTAAGGCTGCGAATGTAGCCCCGCCTCCGACACCTGCGACTCCGAAAGAACTGATGGCAACGATCAAAACAAGCTGGATTAAGAACCCAGGACTTAATGGGTCAATACCAACAGATGGAGCAATCATGACAGCGAGCATGGCCGGATAAATCCCTGCACATCCATTCTGTCCAATGGTCGCTCCAAAGGATGCCGACATGTTGGCCACACCTTCGTCGACACCGAGGCTGTTTTTCTGGGCCGATATGTTTAATGGGATGGTTCCCGCACTGGATCTTGATGTGAATGCAAAGGTAAGGACGGGCAATACCTTGCGTAAATATGTGAACGGATTAAGTCCAAATAGGCTGATCAAAACAAGGTGAATAACGAACATGACACCTAGAGCCACATAAGACGCAAGAACGAATTTACCTAATTCGAGAATCCCGGCGATATCTGTCTTAGCAACTGTGGTAGCCATCAATCCTAAAATACCGATAGGGGTCAAACGGAGGACGAGTGTTACGATCCTCATGACCACGGCATAAAGGGAATTGGTGATTTTAACGAACATCTCCGCATGTTCTGGTTGTTTACGTCTTACACCGAGAACAGCAATCCCGATAATGGCTGAGAAAATGACGACAGCAATGGTAGATGTTGCTCGATCTCCTGTCATATCGAGAAAAGGATTGGCTGGTATGAATTCAAGAATTTTTTGAGGGGTGGACATATCCTCAACATCTGTCAATGTTTCTTCCAAATAGAGTCCACGGTTTTCTTCGGCCTGGCCGGCTTCAATTTCACTTGCATTCAAGTCGAACAAGAAGGAGCTTCCAATCCCGACAAGAGCTGCGATAGCAGTCGTTCCTACCAGAACACCGATAATCCAGAGCGATATTTTTCCAAGCTGCGATGTTTTTTCAAGGTTAATAATGGATTGAATGATGGACACCATAATCAATGGAATCACGATCATCATCAGTAAGCGCACATAGCCGCGCCCAGCGATGTTATACCATTCTGATGTTTGGGCAGTTACGTTGGAATCGGTCCCAAAAACCACCTGCAAATACACCCCTAACAGGACCCCAAGCCCAAGACCGGCGAAAACCCGTTTACTGAATGAAATGTGTTTTTGCTGCATACGGATGAGGAAAAAAATAAATCCTAAAATAAGTGCGATGTTGACGATAACAAGAAATGTTTCCATGTTCATGTACCTCCTTTATTTAATTAAACTCATAATGCTGATGAGAAAGGTCAGGATTAAATTTACATGAGGATCCCACCTCTGTCAACGATAATAAGAAAAATATAAATCTTTTCTATTCAAACGATATGCCTGACGCGTATTGGGTATGAGCTCCAATAAATTGACAAAGGTTGTTTTATATATTATATTTATCTTGAAACTGAGATAAATGAAAATGAATGATAGATGAGCTGGAGGGAATATAGAATGAATGCATTGAAGGGGATTCACCATGTAACAGCCATTACAAGCAGTGCTGAAAAGAACTATGAATTTTTTACGTATACACTTGGGATGCGTCTTGTGAAAAAAACAGTCAACCAGGATGATATCGAAACGTATCACCTGTTTTTTGCAGATGATGAAGGAAATCCAGGTACGGATATGACGTTCTTTGATTTTCCAGGTATTCCAAAAGGTTCCCATGGGACGAATGAAATTGCGAAGACATCCTTCCGTGTACCGACTGACCAGTCCCTGGATTACTGGGTGAAACGATTTGACAGGCTAGAGGTGAAGCACAAAGGGATACAGGAACGTTTCGGCAAAAAAGTGCTGCCTTTTGTAGATTTTGATGATCAGGCTTATGAGCTTGTCTCCGATGAAATGGATAATGGGGTGGCTACAGGGACACCGTGGCAAGACGGTCCTATACCTTTGGAGTACGCTATTACAGGACTCGGCCCCTTATATGTAAGAGTGGACAATGGGAAGTATTTCAAGGATATGCTTGAAAAAGTAATGAATTTCCGTGAGGTGGCGGAAGAAGGAGCTTTCCGATTATTCGAGGTTGGGGACGGTGGCAATGGTGCTTCTGTTATTGTAGAATACAACGCTGTTCTCCCGCCTGCCCGTCAAGGGTTTGGGACAGTCCACCATGCCGCCTTCCGAGTCGATGATAAGAATGCATTGGACGAATGGAATGATCGCTTGTCTAAATTCGGATTCCGCACATCAGGATTTGTCGATCGCCATTACTTCGGTTCTTTATATGCAAGAGTAGCTCCACAAATTTTATTTGAGTGGGCAACTGATGGGCCTGGGTTTATGGGTGACGAACCCTATGAGACTCTTGGTGAAAAGTTGTCGTTACCTCCTAAGCTTGAACCGAAGCGGAGGGACATTGAGAATTACGTACGGCCGATTGACACAGTGAGAAGTACGAAGACCATTGAGAAAGAATACGAATAAATAGAAGCCAGGGTACATGGATGTACCTTGGCTTTTTTACTTCTATTAATTTTTCTACACGTCTTTACATAAGATGATTCAGGGTAGAACTATGCTGATGAGAAATTATACCTTTCAGATATAAGGAGGGAGCAATGGGGAATGAACAACTTCGAACGCAATTATTGGGCCTCCTGCCTGGACTTTATCCAGGCTTTCAAACAGCTCTCCTACCTTGGTGTACCACTTCCGTTAGTTTGTCCATACTATTTGCTTGTGAATGGGAATGAAGCCGTTTTGCAAAAGTTGGAAAGTGAATCCACGGTCTTGAAAACGAACTTGTCCAGCGAAAGTCAAATTCAGGCTTTGTTTGATGACCATTTTGCTCCATTTAAGAAGCAGGGGAGTAACACCAAAGGGAAAGTGGTTTTCTATGACAATGTTCTCCGATTTCCTGATCAGCTCATGAGAGCCAATTTCACTCCATCCAAATGCCTGGTGCTGAAGAGGAAGTCAAAAGTACATGGATCGAGTTCAAGGAGGGAAGTACCGGTTGATAGTCTGGAACGTTATCAAAACATCCAGGCGCATACAATTAAAGATTTTCAACGAAAGGCCACACTCCATTTTGAAAAAGCAAACAACCACCCCATCTATAAAAATAAAGGTTTCCGCGAGAGATTCATTAAGCAGATTCCTAATATAATGAGGCAGATTCTTGCTGCGAAAATATTTTTTGAAAAGAATCAAGTTGCCTGTCTAGTGACGGGGACCACGAACAGCAGTGATACAAGGATCCTTACCTTAGTTGCCGCTTCTAAAGGGATTCCAAGCATTTGCCTTCAACATGGTGTCGTGATGCTTGAGTTTGGTTATCTCCCGAAGGTAGCTACGTACCAGGCGGTTTACGGTCCCAAAGACATTCAGTGGTATACGACGAAGGGACTGCAAGCTGATTCATTAAAATCAATTGGTCATCCAAGATTTGATGAGCTGGTGACAAGGCACACACTTAGTGAAAAGGCGTTTGCCGATCATTTCAAATTGGATAGAGAAAAGAAGACCATATTGATGGTCATTCATCATATCGAAACAGAGTTTCCGGAAGCTATACTTGAAGATTTAGATGAGAAAGGCAATGTCAATATTATTATTAAACAAAGGAACGGGAAACAAAGGAAATCAGCCCAGACACTTGCGTTACAAAAAAAGTTTCCCCACCTGAAATTTGCGGATGATATCCATCTCTATGATTTGTTGAACAATGTGGATGCTGTGGTAAGTTATGAATCTACCATTGTCCTTGAAGCGATGCTTGCCCAGAAACCAGTCTATATATGGAGGCTCAAAAGTCTGCACTCCAGTTCGACGAATTACTATAATGAACTCAGCATGTATATTCACGACAGTCCTCAAGAGCTGGTTGATCAGATGATCGCTGTTATGAATGCCCCGCGGAATAAAAATTGGGAAAAACGGCGCCAAAAATTTCTTTCCACACATTACCCGCATAAGTCAGGAACCAGCAGTGCGAAATTAAGAGCATTGGTTGATTCTATTATAAATAAGGGGTGAAACTATGGATACATTCGAAAGAAATTTTTGGTCTCTCTACCTGGAGTTTATTGAAACTTTCCAAGAAGTAAAATATAAAGGGATTTCCATCCCTTATTTATGCCATTTTCGTAGTCTATTTACAAATAACGAGGAATTGAAGAAAAACCTTTCTACAGATGCTTTCATCCATCAACTGTCCCATAAGGTGAAAGACAAACGTTCCTTCCAGCAACGATTTACCGACTTTAAAAACTTGCATCTGAATAAACAAATGGAAAGGAAAGCGAATGGAAAAGTGGCTTTATATAATGCAGCTAATCTTCTCCGCTTTCCTACGGAAATTACAAAAAAACATTTCAAGCCGGATTGTACTTTGGTTATTCGTGATATACGGGGAAAGAGGACATCGAAGAATCCCGTAACCGCTGAAGGGCTGCCTGCGCATTACCTGAATGATTATGATGAGTCCATTGATGGTCATGTAACAGCGATTCAAAAACAAGCGGAGGGCATCATTGCCAAACATAAAAAGCATCCCTTATTTGATCACCCGACTTTTAAGGTGGCACTAAATAACCAAATCGACCGGATTGCTCATCGAATTGTTGAATCTTATAACATGATTGCAAAATTGCCGATTTCATGCATAGTTTTTTCTTCGACCCATTATTACCAGAGTAGGACACTTGCGGTGGTAGCTGCAAAACATAATATACCAACCATCTGTATGCAACACGGAATCGTAGCCAGTGAGAATGGGTATATGCCGAAAATAGCAGATGTTGATGCCGTTTACGGGTATTTTGAAGTGAATTGGTTCAAAAGCATTGGTGTATCCAGCGAGGGGGTTAAAGTGGTCGGTCATCCACGCTTTGATTTAATAAGCAAAGACCCAAAGATGACAAAGAAAGCGCTTTTCAGTAAACTCGGTCTTGATCATCAGAAGAAAACGATTTTATTAATCGTCCGTGGAAATGCGTATATGAAGTATTGGCGGAAGTTGTTAGATTCGTTAGAGAAATTCGGCTTTTATAATGTGATCATCAAAGATTTCCCTGTTCGAACGCCCCATCCCTTGACTGAAAATTATACGTTTGCTTTCTCCTCAAAAAGTTATCACCTGTACGACCTCTTGCCTCATGTGGATGTAGTAGTTGCCTATCTGTCTACGGTTGGATTAGAAGCAATGATTGCTGGAAAGCCGGTGTTTCTATTGTCGACCCCTGCTCCAACGTATTCCGGTTATTATGACCGGCTGGGACGAATGATCCAGGATGATCCGCAAGGGCTTGCTAATATCGTCCACCGATATTTTAATAATGAGGAGTTTCGTGTAAAAGTTAATTCCAAGCGAAAGAAGTTTCTCGCTTATGCTTATCCAAATGGAAAAACTTCCAGCCAGAAACTGATGGATCTTATTACTGAGATGACGAAATCTTAGGAAGGGACGTGATGGATTTCGTTCATCACGTTTTCCTTTGTCTCTTTGTTTCTAGCCCTCTCATAGTTGAGCAATAGGCGTAATCCACTAGTTCTTATGAAAAACGAAGAAAGATTGGATCTTTAGATCATATAGTGAAGCAAAGGGGTTGGAAGTGATGCTCTATTTGCCGATTGAAATTAAAACGAGGGAACTGCATGGGAAGTTGCTGCTCGCTTATCATGCGTTACTAAAAGGAAAAAACGTGATCATTGGGGAGCATAGCAAAGTGGAAGAGGCAGCACAAATTTATCCGAAGGGGATATTTTTGTGTAAAGGGTACCCGAGCGGTTATATGAAGCGAGTAGTGGTAACTGCTAAACAGGCTAACCACATGGTTGCCAATCTTGATGAAGAAGGGCTGATTTATACGGACCCCAATTTCTACTTGAAAACTAGGATGAATAGGAAATGGATGCCTTACCTCGATCATGTGTATTGCTGGGGACGGAAACAACAGCAAATGATTGAAAGGACTTATCCTGAAATGAAGGGGAAGTGCATATCATCTGGTAATCCGCGATTTGATCTACTTACTCCTAAGTATCGGGAGTTGTACAGGGAAGAATCGAATCAGATGAAGAAGACATTCGGACCTTACATATTGGTCAACACACGATTTACTTTGTTTAACACTATCAAAGGAAAAAAGGAGAAAGGTTTAACTCCTCATGCAAGGTATATCCGAGATCTTTATAATCAATTCGTTTTCATGATTAAACGAATCAGCAAGGACTTTCCTGATATTACAATTATCGTACGTCCCCATCCTGCCGAGAGAAAGGAAAGTTATAGCGAAGAATTGAGGGGTTGCAGTAATGTTCTGGTCGAGAATGAAGGGGCGGTCATTCACTGGTTAATGGGGGCAGAAGCACTTATCCATAATGGCTGTACCACGGGTATTGAAGCATACCTTCTTGAAAAGCCCGTTTTTTCCTATGAACCTATGACATCCCCCGTATACGATGTTTTCCTTACTCAGGATGTGAGCATAAGAATAAAAGATTCAGAAGATCTATCTAGTCAGCTGAGAGAAGTTTTGAAAAAGGGGGGGAGGGTGGAGATACCGGTATCTTCGGTGTTTAGAGACTACTATGTGAATGTAAAAGTGGAAGGTTATGCTTATCTGCGGATGTTAGACCCTATGGAAAAAGCAGGTCTCGAAACAAACGCTCCTGTCCGTCCGATTGCTCATCGCTATCCAAAAGACCGAAGGAAAAAAACCCGCTATCTATTCCCTTCCCTAACAGAAGGTGAAATTCAATCGTTCTTCAATAAAATCAATAAAATTGAACGAGAGAGGCTGTGTGTCCAAATGTTTCCACTGGCTGATCGGTTGTTTCTACTGACTGCGGAGGGGCGCAGATGAACACATTGGAAAAAAAATATTGGGGACTCTACATGGATTTTTTAGAATCATTCGGGGATTTGGAATATCGTGGCATCTCTGTATCGTTGTGTACTCATTTTTACAGCCTGATTCAGAGCATGCCATATCTGGAAGAATCGATCGTGGATCCCTCTTATATGGAGGAATGGAAGGATGGATCAGTTCTACAGGAACGGTTTGAAAACCATCTTCTCTTAGGTAAAAGAGGGAGCTATCGGGGAAAAGTCGTTTATTATGACAAATTGCTGCGTATCCCTTATTCCTTTTATAAAGAATTATCCCCGCTAACAGAAACGATCTTACTCAAACCGGATGTTACAAATATGAGAGGCCATCCAATCCCTGGGGGAACTTTGAGGGGGTTGAATCAATACGGGGATGCTGTAGATGGAGAGGTCAGGAAGCAGCTGAAGCGGTTCAGCAAGATCGCCGGTAACTATAAAAGCCACCCTTTGTTCGGAAAACGGCACTTCTTAAAAGAGATGAAGAAGCAAATGGCAAAAATTATTTATTTTATAGAAGCATCCGAACGTTTCCTTATGAAAGAAGAAGCTTCCCTTATTGTCCTTGGAGAGACGAACAGTATGGATACACGAGCGCTCACATTATCAGCGAGAAAAAGGGGGATCCCTTCCATCACCCTCCAGCACGGTGCTATGATATCTTCATTTGGTTACCTTCCGAAAGTAGCGGGGTACCAATGCGTTTACGGAAAGTATGAACAATCTCTTTTTGAAAAGCGGGGAGTAGATCGCAAATTTGTGCCAATGATCGGGCATCCGCGTTTTGATGAAATGAAAACAAAAGCCCCCCTCCACCCCTCGCAGCTCTATAAAAAAATAAAAGTCAGTCCCAGCCGGAAAAAGGTACTCCTCATAGACCATCATACAGATAAAACGCAGACTCATAGGATCATTAAGCTTTTATTGAAAAAAGTCCCGGATGTAGAGTTGATGATTAAAGTTCAAAAAGGGATCAGGGCTTTTGATATATATGCGAAAAATAAGCGGGTTCATCTGATAAAAGGAATCCATCTCTACGACTTGTTTGCTTATGTGGATGCGGTCATCAGTTACGAGTCGACGGTTGTATTGGAAGCCCTGTTGTCTGGAAAAAGAACGTTTGTATGGAAACTTAATCAACCGGGTTTAACGAACTATTATTCTCAGTTACCTGTGACCACTTATCAGGAGGCGGATCAGCTTGTTCATGAGTTACTCCCTTGTCTAAGCAATAGAAATCCCAGCAACGGAGATAGGATCACGGAACAGCTTTATCCTACTTTTTATATTGATTCCACGCAAAAATCGACTTTTCTACTGAAAGCGTTGATCGAATCCGTACGTGCTTAATGTGCGGGTATAGATCGACGCTTTTTATTGTAGTCGATGGAGAGCTCGGCAGTCCTTCTTTCAAGCGTTATAGGTAGGGATCTATTTTTTTCACCGAATTCTAGTTTTTGAATATATATGTAATCAGCAGCTATGAAATAGATTCCTTTATCTAGTTTATTGGGTGAAGGAACTAGATTATGACAAGAAGGAAGGGAATATGAGTGTTTTTCAAAGGAAAGAAGGTATTAGTCATAGGAGGTACGGGGACGATTGGGCGAAGTATTGTCCAGACGATCCTTCGGCAATCTCCAGAAGTTATTTGGGTTTTAAGCAGAGATGAACATAAACAGCATGAGTTACAGAATCACCTGGGGTCAAGGAATGATGTCCGTTATTTAATCGGGGATGTCAGGGATTATGATCGTGTGCATACGGCGATGCAAGGCATCGATTATGTCTTTCATCTGGCGGCAATGAAGCATGTCCCTTCCTGTGAATACAACCCATATGAAGCCGTACTCACAAATGTTCATGGAACGAATAATGTGATTCGGGCAGCTCTGGCGCAAGGTGTAAAAAAAGTAGTTTTCACAAGTACAGATAAGGCGATTTCCCCGACGAATGCTTATGGGGCGAGCAAACTAACGGCTGAGCGTCTGATCACCTCAGCTGAATATAGTAAAGGACAGGGGCAGACAGTATTTGCAAGCGTACGTTTCGGGAATGTCATGGGGTCGCGTGGATCGGTCATCCCTCTTTTTAAGAAACAGATCCTTGATCATGGGAAAATCACGGTAACGGATCGTTCTATGACCAGATTTATGATGACATTGGAACAGGCAACTTCTTTAACTATCAAGGCATTGGAGGAAGCGCAGGGTGGAGAGATTTTTGTCTTGAAAATGCCCATTGTTTCTCTTGATGATTTAGCAACTCTTGTCATTAAAGAAACATGCAGACAACTACACAAAGACCCTCAACAAATCATCATTGAAGAAATTGGCCTGCGCCCTGGTGAGAAAATGTATGAAGAACTAATGACACATGAAGAGTCATTAACGGCTTGGGAACTGCCCGATATGTATGTCATTCCATATTCTTATAAAAAAGATGTCCCCTATAAGAACGCCAGAAAAGCTACGCCTGGCATGTACAGTTCCTCGGAACTTGCCCCGATCTCTCCTGATGAATTATATCAGTTGTTAAAAAGTCAACACCTCATATAAGAATAAAGAAAGAGGAGGAAGAAGATGGACACGTTCTCCAAAAATTATTGGGGCCTATATCTAGATTTTTTAGATGATTTCAAAGGATTGATTTATAAAGGGTACCCCATTGCTTATTTATGTCATTACCGAAGTTTAATTCGGGGGAACAAGAGATTGATGGCGAATCTTGAATCCGACGCCTTTACAAAAAAATTAAAAAGTAAAGGACAGCAACCCACGGACGTCCAAGCGACATTCAATACATTCAAAGCAAACATACAGAAAAAGCAAACAAAGAGAAAGGGTGGAAAGGTCGTTCTCCATGATGTTTATGATTTGCTGCGTTTTCCAGAAAAAACACTCCATAAGCATTTCAATAAATCGACGACTCTCATCCTTGAAGAAAAAGGAAGGAAAAAAAGAAAAGAATCATTCCCGCGAGCAAAAGGGTTTACCTACCAATCTTTCTCTTTATATCGTGTTGATGCAGCAGATGCGATAAAGAAAGTTAAACGTAAAGCAAGAGACATCATTGCCTCTCACCCTGAGCATCCCATGTATATCCACAAAGAATTTCAAAAAAGATTCATGCTTCAAATTGAAAAAATTATAAACCGGATTAACGAATCAATTCAGTTGTTTCAACGAATGAGTGTCTCGGTTATTATTGTCCCTTCTACTCATTATCCTGAATCGAGAACATTGGTCATGATGGCAGCTAAATATGGCATTCCAACAGTATGTATGCAGCATGGAATCATTTCCGGAGAATTTGGCTATTTGCCTAAAATAGCAGATATAGATGCGGTTTATGGCCCATTTGAAAAGGATTGGTTTAAGGCAAAGGGAGTCAAAGCGACTGGTATGGAAATTATTGGACATCCGAGGTTTGATTTAATCAACAAGCCACCGTCGGCCAGCCGGACGAAATTGACAAAGAAATTAGGGTTGGATTCTTCCAAAAGGAACGTCTTATTAATCGTTCGTGGACAGAAAAAATACAAAGAGTGGGATCAGTTTTTGAAAAAACTTACCGTTAAACAAAAGGTCAACATCATCCTCAAAGATTTCCCTAATCATCGCAAGCATTCTCTTTTAAAAAGCCATTCTTATATACACAGCTCGATCGGACATAAGCTGTATGATCTGATTCATATGTCTGATGTCGTGGTGACCTATTTTTCAACGGTTGCACTGGAAGCCATGCTTGCTGGAAAAACGGTCTTTATTTTGGACAGTCCCTTTGGGGGGTACTCAGGCTACTTCTCAAAGATGGGTAAACTCTCACAGGAAGATCCAAAGAAATTGGCTACTCTATTCTCCGATTATATTCAGGCGAATAAGATGAAAATATATGCCGATCGAACAGTGAAAGAATTTGTTTCTTATGCTTATCCGACGAAACAGTCATCAAGCAAACGATTAATGAATTTATTGAAGAGATGGCTATGATGAACGAAATCAAGAATATAGTCATCTATTGAAAAATAAGAATGGTGAATATAAGGGAGGGGTGTGTCCGTGAATATTCTCGTAACAGGAGGCGCTGGCTTTATCGGGCGCTGGGTAGTGAAGAAATTACTGGATGATCAACACCAAGTATGGGTGTTGGATGACTTATCGAACGGAAGAATTGAAAATATTGATGAATTATTGGCTCACAAAAACTTTAGAGCCTTTATTCATGGGGATATCAAAGATGAAAAGACAGTAGAAAGCCTGTTTTATCCAGGGATCGACTTGTGTTATCACTTGGCAGCAAGTATAAACGTTCAAGATAGCATTGATGATCCAGAAACGACTTTCAACAACGATACGATCGGAACCTTTTATTTGTTGGAGCAGTGCCGTAAACATGGGGTGAAAATGGTGTTTATGAGTACGTGTATGGTCTATGATCGGGCAGAGGACGATGGAGGAATTTCTGAGAAAGATCCCGTAAAACCAGCTTCACCGTATGCTGGTGCCAAGATTGCTGCTGAAAATATGGTCTTGTCCTACTACCATGCCTATGGCCTTCCGATGACGGTCATCCGACCATTTAACACTTACGGTCCGTTTCAAAAGACGGGAGGAGAGGGCGGAGTAGTTGCTATTTTCATTAAAAATAAATTGAATGGTCTGCCGTTACAAATATACGGGGATGGCATGCAGACACGGGACCTTTTGTATGTGGAAGATTGCGCACGCTTTGTTGTTCAGGCAGGTTACCGGGATGAAGTAAACGGAGAAATTGTGAATGCGGGCCTTGGGCGGGATATAGCGATAAATGATTTGGCTGAATTGATAGCGGATGACCCAAGCCGGATTATGCATATTGAACATATACATCCGCAAAGCGAGATTCCAAAATTATTATGCGATTACAGCAAAGCAAAGCGATTATTGGGCTGGGAACCTGCCGTGACATTAGAAGAAGGAATTAAACGAACAGAGGAATGGATTGAGAGAACGAAATTAATTTAAAGGAGTACATCAGAGTGGGAGATACGTTAGCGATTTTTGGGGGAGACCCCGTTCGTGATACGCTGCTGCCTTATGGCAGACAGTCCATTGACGATCAAGATATTGAATCGGTTGTGGCCGCATTGCAGAGCGACTATATTACGACAGGACCTGAGATTGATGCCTTTGAAAAGGGCTTGGCTGATTATGTAGGGGCATCGTATGCGGTCGCTTTTTCCAACGGGACCGCAGCTTTGCATGCCGCATGCTTCGCGGCTGGTATTACCAATGGTGATGAAGTCATCACAACCCCATTAACTTTTGTCGCGAGTGCGAACTGTGTCCTTTATACGGGAGGGAAACCGGTATTTGCGGACGTCAATCCGAAAACATATAACATCGAACCCTCTTCGATTGAATCATTAATCACACCAAGAACAAAAGCGATTATCCCGGTGGATTTCACTGGCCAACCGGCGGATTATGATCAGATTAAGGCGATAGCCGATAAGTATAGGCTTGTCATCATTGAAGATGCCGCTCATGCCTTAGGAGCTGGTTATAAAGGGAAAAAAGTCGGGTCCTATAGTGATATGACCATGTTCAGCTTTCACCCTGTGAAGCATATTACCACAGGGGAAGGGGGCGTCATTACGACAAACAATAGAAAGTATTATGAGAAACTAATGATGTTTCGTACCCATGGAATCACTAGAGATCCAGCAAAACTGCTGGAGAAACGCCACCCATGGGAATATGAAATGCAATTTCTAGGGTTTAATTATCGAATGACAGATTTACAAGCTGCCCTTGGAAGCAGCCAGCTTAAAAAAATGGATTCTTTTGTGGCCAAGCGAAAAGCATATGTGAAAGCTTATAATCAATCATTCAGAAAGATGGAAAATATCCTCACACCTACCCAGCTTCCTGGAACAGATTCGTCCTATCACCTTTATGTTATCCGCTTGTCGGGTCCTCTTAAAGGGTTAAGAAAAGAGGTTTTTGAGGCGCTTCGCGCCGAAAACATCGGGGTCAATGTCCATTACATGCCTGTCCATACCCAGCCTTATTACAAAAATCGTGGCTATACAAAAGGGATGTGCCCGATCGCAGAAAAGGTTTATGAGCAAATCATCAGTCTGCCATTATTTCCGGGCATGACGGATGAGGATGCAGCAGATGTAGTGAAAGCCGTAAAAAAAGTAATGGCTTATTATGAAGCGGATGCAGGTGGAGAAGGATGAGGATCGGATTCAGAGTGGATGCTTCAACAAACGGTGGAACAGGACACGTGATGCGCTGCCTTACGCTCGCGAATGAACTTCGTACACTTGGAGCAGAGGTTTTTTTTATGTGCCGAAGACGTCCGGGAGATTTGGTTGAATTTATCCAGGAGCATGGTTATCCCGTTTACGAAATGACAGGGGCGGATCAAGTATCCTGGAGAGAAGATGCTGTCCGGGTAATACAGATATTGGACAATGTAGGATGGGTAGATTGGCTGGTTGTCGATCATTATGAGCTAGATGCGCGCTGGGAGAAGTCGATAAGCCCCCACGTCAAAAAATTGATGGTTATTGATGATCTCGCTGATCGTGCGCACGATTGTGATTTGCTGCTCGATCAAAATTTATATAAAAGAATGGAAGAAAGATATGTGGGGCTTGTACCTGAACGGACCACGCTTCTTCTAGGGCCGGCTTACACACTTTTACGGGAAGAATTTTTTCTATCTTCCCCTTCAAAGGAGGAGTGGGATGGAAAAATCAGAAGAATTCTAGTGTCCTTTGGGGGGAGCGATCCCACGAATGAAACGATGAAAGCTCTTCAGGCTGTTGAGAGGCTTAAAATTACTCCGAGGGTGGATGTGGTGATTGGGAAAAATCATCCACACAAACAAGCAATCACTCGTTTATGTGAGCGGCATGAAAAGGTGGAACTTCATATCCAGACAAGGGAAATGGCCCGGCTTATGGAACGTGCGGATTTAGCTATAGGGGCGGGAGGGAGTTCTGTGTGGGAACGGTGTTACATGGAACTTCCATCCTTAGTCATTGAAACAGCCGCCAATCAAACAGAAGTCATCTCCTCTTTACGAGAAACGGGGGCCATTTTCTATCTGGGGAAAAGTTCAGAAGTAAATGTCGGGCGGCTTTCTCAAAGTCTTGCAAGGTTAATGGATGCTCCTCAACGGATGAAGAATGCGTGGGAATCTGTGAAGGAATTGATGAAAGGTCATAAGCGTTATGAGGTTTCTAAGTTTATAATGGGGGGTGGTACAAATGGATGATTTTCACTTGCGTGACATCGAGCGCGCGGACCTGCCTGTGGTATGGAAATGGCGAAACGCGGAGCATATACGGAAGCATATGTATAAGGATCAATGGATTCCGTGGGAAGAGCATGTCACATGGTTCGAAAAGGAACAAAAAAATCCATCTTCTTATGCAAAGTTATTTATCCACAAAGACCGTCCTCTTGGAGTTGTACGGTTCACGAATGTAGACTTTGAACACGGGACTTGTGAATGGGGGTTCTATATTGGGGATCAAGAGGCTCCAAGAGGGGCAGGGACCATCATGGGAGTGTTAGCCCTGAATTTTATTTTCGATACGGTAGGCATGAGAAAAATTTGTGCAGAAGTTCTGGACGTTAATGTAACGAGCCTCCGTTATCATGAGAAACTCGGTTTTGTGCAGGAAGGGCGGTTGATGGAACAACTAAGACGCGGGGGAAATCTTATAGATGTTATTCCAATGGCGCTGTTTAAAGAAGTGTGGGAAAAGAGACGTGAGATTTTAAAAAGGAGGAAGCTTAATGGAGATCCATATCGGTGAACAGCGAATCGGTCCTGACCATCCTCCATTCATCATTGCGGAAATGTCAGGGAATCACAATCACTCCCTTGATCGTGCTCTGGAAATTGTGGAGAAGGCAGCATCAGCTGGTGCTCATGCCCTGAAAGTCCAGACATATACAGCAGATACGATGACTCTCAATCATAAAGGGGACGAATTTCAAATCAGAGATGGAGAAAGTCTTTGGAAAGGAAAGAGTCTCTACGAACTTTATCAGGAAGCTTACACCCCCTGGGAGTGGCATGCAAAAATCTTTGACCGATGCCGTGAGTTGGGGATGATTGGATTTAGTACACCGTTTGATGAATCATCGGTCGACTTTTTAGAAAGCCTGCACGTTCCCATGTATAAAATTGCCTCCTTTGAAAATACAGATTTGCCTTTAATACGGAAAGTGGCGAAGACAGGTAAGCCTGTCATCATCTCGACAGGAATGGCGACGGCGGGTGAAATTGCTGAGATGGCAGAAGCTTTCGAATCAGCCGGAGGAAAGGAGCTTATCCTGCTGAAATGCACAAGCAGTTATCCGGCTACACCGGAGAACTCGAATATAGCTACCATCCCTCATCTGAAAGATTTGTTTTCGTGCCAGGTTGGTTTGTCCGATCATACCCTTGGCACAGGTGTGGCGGTGGCAAGTGTGGCCCTCGGTGCAACGGTTGTGGAGAAACACTTTACCCTAGCGCGTAAAGATGGAGGCGTAGATGCACAATTTTCGCTAGAGCCGGAGGAAATGAGAGCACTAGTCGAAGAAACCAAACGGGCATGGCAGGCACTCGGAAAGGTGAATTATGGCCCAACCACCAGTGAAAAATCATCAGGGAAGTACCGGCGGTCTTTATATATTACAAAAGACTTAAAGGCAGGAGAAACATTGACGGAAGACAATTTCCGCGCAATCCGGCCCGGATATGGATTACCCCCTAAGTATTATGAAGTACTTTTAGGAAAAAAAGTGAATGCCGATATAAAACGAGGGACTCCCATGTCTTGGGATCTTATTGGTTAGTATAGGAGGTGAGCCGATGAAAGTCATAGCTATTGTTCAGGCACGAATGGGTTCGACAAGGCTTCCGGGAAAGGTTTTAAAACAAGTAAATGGGAAACCTTTATTGGAGTACCAGATTGAAAGAATGAAAAGATCGAAGAGGATTGACCAACTTGTGATCAGCACATCGAAGAGGTCCTTGGATGACCCGATCATTGATTTGTGTCGGGATTTGGACGTTGATACCTTCCGTGGGTCGGAGCGGGATGTTTTAGGGAGGTTCTATGAAACGTGTGCGTACTATAAGGCAGACGCTGTTGTCAGGCTGACAGCAGATTGTCCATTAATCGATCCGGCTGTCATCGATAAAGTCATCCAATACTTCTTAAATCATTATCCCCGCTACATGTATGTTTCCAACACAAGAAAACGCTCCTACCCAAGAGGGATGGACACAGAAGTGTTCACATATGAAGTCCTCAAGGATGCCTACATGAATGCTAACTCTCCCCATGATCTTGAACACGTGACCCCTTTTATTGTGAATCGGATCGGAGCCTTGGGGATAGCCCAGGTTTCGCACCATTCCGATGAAAGTCACCACCGTTGGACGGTTGATACGCCAGAGGATTTTCAATTTGTCTCGAAGGTTCTTAAGCACCTGTACCCAAAAAGTCCAGCGTTTACTTTCGAAGATACATTGAAGATCTTGGAAAGGAATCCCGATTGGTTGGAGATTAATCGCCAAGTCAAGCAGAAAGGGGATCCTTAATCCGCTTAAAAGAAAGGGATGTGAAGGAGATGAGTTTAAAAAGGGTGGATGGTTGTGGCAGTTCCAAGAGGGTTTAGTGCCTTAGAAAGTTCTGCAGAGATAGTGAATATTCCCTTGGCGATGTGCTGTGACTGGCAAGGTTTTACCTACACAAAGAGCGGGTGGCATTATTTTGGTGAGATGCTGAGAGAGTATAAAGTGAAACCTAAAATCAATTACCGAGATTCTATTTTAAAGAAGTATTATGACAATTATCAGCCAAAGTCCACGTTTGAATGTTTCTTATGTGAAGAAGAGTATGATCCTCTTCGGCATTCTACCCCATGGGTGCCGCTTCCATGGGAAAGCTCCTTTCAAGTAAGTCTTTCAGATAATCAGCATTTCGGTCCCAATTCCAATACTTTCATTAGAAAAGAGTTTGTGCGAACCATTTCGCTTTATCACAGGTTGGAAGCTCAAGGATATCAGCCACAGAAAAATAAAGATGGATATATCCGTGGGCATTTCTTAAAAAAGGGGAAGAATTATCGATTCAAAGTTTCCGCGGGGCAGCATAGAATGGCGGTATTAGGAGTGATCGGTCAAAAAGATCTCAATGTTAAAATCCAGCCGTATTGGAAAAGAATTATCGATATTCGGCACATTCATCATTGGGAGCATGTCAAAAATGGGACTTATAGTGAAAAGGCAGCTAGAAAAATATTTAACTTCTATTTTGAAACAACAGGAATAGAAAAAGCTGAAAAATACGGGTTGCTTTAAGGAGGGAGAAATCTGGGATATGACAATACCAACAGGGGTGGAGGCTTTGGATAGTACTTCTCCAACGGTTATGGTCCCTTTAGATAAATGTGTGGATTGGCAAGGGTTCACCTATACGGCAAAAGGTTGGCACTATTTGTGTGAGACAATCAAAGAATATAGAAAGAAACCGAAAATCACTTATCGACACTCGATTCTCTATCAATACTATTCTCTTTACCAACCAAAATCGATGTTTGAATGTCTGATGTGTGAAGATGCTTATGATCCGGTGAATAGTGATGGACCCTGGGTGCCTTTACCGTGGGGGATGGGACATCGGCGTGTCCCTGAAGAAGGCAATCAACATTATGGACCTAATACCAAAACATTCATTAGAAAAGAGTTTAAGAGATTGGTTCATATTTACGAAAAATTAAAAGAAGAAGGTTATCAGCCTACTCACCATCATGATGGGTTCATAAAAGGTCATTTCCTTAAGAAGGGAAGGGATTACCGTTTTTTAATTACGGGAGGTCAGCACCGCATCGCTGCTTTAGCCATGTTAGGGTATGAATCTATTCTGGCGAGAATTCCACCCCGAAGAAAGAGAGTGATCGATCTAGAGGACATGATGGGGTGGGACCAAGTCGTGAACGGGAATTACCCACCAGAAGTGGCCACACATGTATTTCATATGTACTTTGATTTGAATGGAAGGGAAAAAGCATCCTTATATGGGTTGGCAGACATGGACGAAAAGAAATATTTTCTTAGGGGGAATCGGTTCGTGTATCAGGATATTTGGGTGAAAGGGAAACTTGTCAAGAAAGGTCAAAGGGAGTGTGCAAACAGGTATGAAAAGGTTAAAGAAAAAATGAAGGAATGGGATGATCGGTTTACCGTTCTTGACCTCGGAGCTAACAATGGCTATTTTTCTTATCGAATAGCGGAGGATTTCCAAGTTCCAGTGACAATGATTGAAGCGAAAAAAGAAGCCCGGAAAATTTATGATAGGAATGAAAATCCTCACGTAACGCTCATAAACCGACGGGTGGATGTAAAAGAATTGAAGGAACTTTGTGAAAAACAGAAATTTGGTGTAGTTCTCGCTTTGAGTGTCCTGCACCATTTCGATAACTATGAGGAGGTTATCGATGTACTATTTGCTCATTCCAAACATTTATTTATTGAATCTTCGGCACTGGAAGAGGCAGAAGGTGGATGTAGAGATCATACGGTGGAAGGAATCCATAAGCTTTTACAAGCTAAAAAACCTGAGACTTTGACGTATACAGATAATATCAGGGGACTTGGAAAGCGCCCCCTTATGTATTTTAATAATCAGATAGGATAATGACTCCCCTTTACTGGATACTTTTCCGGATAAAGGGGTTTTGCCTCTCATCATATTTTCACACCTCTGTTTTATACTTGGAACAACGAAGGTAGATCTTTCGAGAAGGAATGGAGGGAATCAATGATTATACAGCCTTTAATTTTGATCCGGGCAGCCGCCATTGCAGTCGGTCTGGTGGTTTTTGGGGTTTTGCAGAATGACCATAGGAAAAAAGGATAGAAAGTTTTTTATCACTTATAATGACTTGGGTTCTTACTTTTATTGCAGCAAAGCTTGTGACTAGGTGGGATCTTCTATTCGATTATCCTTTATCCATACTTTCCTACCCGGGCGGGACGAGAGAGTTGTATATTGCGACGATTGCAACGGTCGTGTTTGAATGGCGCAAAAGGGATAAGCACAGTCATTTTGTGGATTCATCCTTCCTTATTTTTGTAACAAGCCTTTTAGGATTTGCGCTTTTAAGGCAGCTTATACTGGATCAGGGCCATTTGGTGGATATGCTTTTTGCTTTTGTATTATTTCTGCTGGTTGTATTAGTGAAGTGGGGCGTTGGGAATATTGCGATTGCTTCCTCTGTCGGGGTATTACTCGGCTTGGTTTACCGATCGCCAGAGCTTATGGGATACAGAATTGATGTATGGTTTTACATAATCATCAGTCTCCTTGTCTGGACATACATATGGTTAGGAAGCCAGAAGCTAAAGGATAATCGTAAGGGATGCTAAAAACACGGAAACCTCTCTTAGTGGGACGAACGGTCTCGTTACTTGTGAAGCGGAATGGGTACCTCAAGCACTCTTCCCCCACAGGAATCACTATTCCAATCAGGTAGTGTAGGCTCTAATCGTAAAGTTGGAGAGCTTCCTTTCTACTTTCAAAATGAAAAGTCATACCAGTGTTTAACGATTTGATTTAAAAGGAGGGAAGATGATGGGGAGTGATGTAACGGTTTGGCTCGCATTTGGTGCGGGGATTATTTCATTCTTATCCCCATGTACGCTGCCATTATTTCCTGCCTATTTATCTTATATTACAGGAATGAGTGTCAAAGAAATCAAAGAGGACCGACGTTTGAAGGTGAAGAGGAGAGTTTTGGTTCATTCCGTATTGTTTCTGCTTGGTGTTTCTTCTATATTTCTTGGCTTAGGAGTGGGAGCCTCGTATTTAGGGAATACGCTTCAACGTTTTTTAGCCGGCGAGACAGGGGTATTGCTTCAGCGAATGGCGGGTGTCTTTATTATATTGATGGGGCTTTTCGTCGCTGGCTGGTTGAAGATAGAGTGGTTGATGAAGACGAGACGGATAAATAGGAAACCAAAATCTTCTCTTAGTTCTCTAGGCACCTTTTTTGCCGGGGTAGGATTTGCGGCAGGTTGGACCCCTTGTATCGGTCCGGTTTTTGCATCGATATTGTTGCTGGCTGCCAGTAACCCAGCGCAAGGGACCTTATATACGATCGTTTATGTGATTGGTTTCGCTCTTCCGTTTCTCGTGTTCTCCTTCTTTATTGGATCGACGAGGGCGATTTTGAAATATAGTGATCGAATTCTGAAAATAGGAGGAGTGGCGATGGTAATCGTCGGTGTTTTCCTATATACCGGTTATATGACCAGAATTTCGACTATGCTACTGAATTTGGTACAGGATACGTGGTTATCCAATCTTGGAGTCCTACTTTAATAAAAAAGGAGCAGAAGGATGAAAAAATGGGGGATTATACTAATCATGGCTGTGCTGTTTGGCTGGGCCGCCTATGATTTTGTTTCTAAAGAAAAGGGGCAGATCCAGGAACAGGTAACAGAAAATGGGGAGATGGCTGCAGAAAACTCAGCTACGGAAAAAGCAGCGGTGGGCTTGGAAAAAGGACAACAAGCCCCTGACTTCACCTTACAAACGTTAAGTGGCGAGGAAACATCGTTATCGGATTATCGTGGGAAGAAAGTGATGATCAATTTCTGGGCAACGTGGTGCCCGCCATGTCGTGCTGAAATGCCGGATATGCAAAAGTTTTCGGAAAAGGAAGATATCCAGATCCTTGCTGTTAATCTCACTGAAACAGAGTCCAGTGTGAAGGGTGTCCAAGACTTTGCGGACGAGTTTGGATTAACCTTCCCAATCTTGCTAGATAAAGATGATTCTGTTGCCAATAAGTATGAAATAAATCCGGTACCGACATCTATATTTGTCAACGAAGAAGGGAAAATCAGTTCAGTTATGCTAGGAGTCATGAATTACGATAGGATGGTACAAAGGCTGGAAGAAATGTAAGGGTGATCTTATAAGAAGACTAATTGTAAAAGATGACCGGAAAATAAAAAGAATGTCGAAAGTTATGGGAGTCATATCGAAGTAGAGACGATCGGAACCAGTCCTTTTTTGTTTGTTTGCCAGTTAAAGCGTAGACGTTTATCGTCTGCGCTTTTTGTCTTGGAAAATAATAGGAAGAAACACTTATAAATAGCAATGAAGCTTATACGCATAAATAAAGCCCCAGCATTATGCTGAGGCCCTGCCACCTATCCCTATACAAACCTTCGTCTCTTTTGGATCATTTTATCTTTAATTAAGATGGCTCAAATTAAAGATACCATAAAAAGTCATGAAAGTTAACCATTTTTTGAAAAATCATCCTCTGAGATGAAGGCCCGATTCAACTTTTCTCGACCATTTTTTTATCGAATGTTTGTGAAATCATGACCGGATTCCCGACAACGTGCAATAGGTATAATCCTTTGTCCAGTGCTTTAGCTTATAGTATAGTTAGGATGAGCTTGATTATTCTGAAAATATAAACGCAGGGAGAAAGGGGTGCGCCAAATGACTCAACAAACATTTTTGTATCAGCCAAAAATATCGGAGGTACTTAAAAATATGAGGAAAGTCATGATTGGGAAGGAAGAACCAGCCATGTTAAGTCTTGTTGCTTTGCTGGCAAAAGGTCATGTGCTTTTGGAGGATGTGCCGGGTGTCGGAAAGACGATGCTTGTCAAAACACTGGCCAGATCCTTGGATTGTGATTTCAAACGAATTCAATTCACACCAGATCTGCTTCCTTCTGACGTGACGGGTGTATCTATATATAATCCGAAAAATATGGAATTTGAGTTTCGTCCAGGTCCGATCCTCGGGCATATTGTATTAGCAGATGAAATTAACCGCACTTCACCGAAAACCCAGTCGGCATTACTGGAAGGAATGGAGGAGGCGAGTATTACTGTGGATGGAAATACCGTTCCGCTCCCTGATCCTTTCTTCGTAATGGCGACACAAAACCCAATTGAATATGAAGGGACGTACCCATTACCCGAAGCGCAACTCGATCGTTTTCTAATCAAAATGAAGATGGGCTATCCCACAGCGAAACAGGAAATGGAAATGCTGGCACGGTCATCGAACAGACATCCCATTGAGGATATTGCAGCCGTGCTTACCCGTGATGATCTTGTCAGCCTGCAAAGTGAGGTAGCGGATGTATATGTGGACAGAACCGTCCATCGATATATCATTGATCTCGTCACAGGGACAAGAGAACAGGGGGGAGTATTTCTCGGAGTCAGTCCGCGTGGTTCGATTGCTTTAATGAAAGCAGCGAAAGCTTATGCATTCATTCATGATCGTGATTATGTCGTCCCTGACGATGTGCAATATTTGGCTCCTTTTGTACTTGCTCACCGGATGATTCTAACCTCTGAGGCAAGGTTTGAAGGGGAGACGGCGGAATCCATGATCGAACATCTTCTATCAGCCACTTCCATCCCTGTTAAGAGGAATATCAGTGAATGAGAAACATGTTAGGCTTCATTGTTAAAAGTCTGATCGTAGCGTTTTTATTCGCTGTCTTATTTGCATATGCGATGTTTCAAGGTGGTTTTGTCAGCTGGTTTCTCTTTTACGCCTTTTTACCTTTTCTTCTATATATGGCTGCTTTGCTCATATATCCAGTGCACGACTGGAAAGTGGAGAGAAGGTTATCGAAGCGGATGGCGGTAGGAGGGGAAACGATTGAGGTCGAAGTGACACTTAAGCGCAGACTCCCTTTTCCTATTTATTATTGTGTAATAGAAGAACATTTACCGCACTCTTTGAAGAAAGTGGACAAGCACTTAGAGAAATACAAGGATATGGAAGAAACCGATCATTATTATAAACCACGCAAGGTAAAACGTGTGGTGTTTCCTTGGTTCAACAAGGCCATCACTTATCGTTATCAGCTTGATCAGGTCCCTCGCGGAGAACATGTACTTAAAACTTTCCGGATTAAAACCGGAGATTTCTTCAGTTTCGTGAAAAAGGAGCATATCTATCAACATGAAAGTAAACTGCTCGTATTTCCCTATGTGCGCCCCGTAAAGATGAAAGACAGAGTGAACAGCTTTGAAAAAGGAGCAAGCCCGTCTTTCAAATGGAATGAAAAGAATACAAACATCGTGACAGGTGTACGTGAGTATATGCCTGGTGATCGTTTTGCCTGGGTAGATTGGAAAACAACAGCGAAGAAGAATGAGATGATGACCAAGGAGTTTGAACAAGAGAAAAGTGTGGATATGATGCTGATATTGAATGGAGTCTATCATCCGGACGGGAGCTCTTTGAGCTTTGAGGGAGCGGTCGAATTCACGGCTTCTATGTTAAAAGAATACCACAAGTATTCCTCCCCCCTTTCGTTTATGTCACTTGGAGACGAAAGAAAGTATTATCCTTTTCGACCAGATCACACCTATCAACAGAAAATACAAGAACACCTGGCACGAATCCGCCATACCGGTAAGATTCCCTTTGCCCAACAGCTGGACCGGGAAAAATCCTTAATTCCAAGCGGAATCCTGCTCATGATCGTCAGCCACTATTTAGATAAGGACCTTCAAAACGAGATAAGTAAATGGATGAAACGTAGCAAACGTATCGTCTTTTTTTATGTTTGCCCTCATAATCAGCTATCATTTCAGGATCACCAAGCTATAAAGCAATTGAAAAGCGAGGGAATCGTTGTCAACATATTAAGTGAAGATCAATTGACACAACAACAATTTGAGGTGAACACGTAATGGAAGAGCGACAATTGTTCATCTATAAACTCGTTCTCTATGTCACTGGTTTTCTATTATTCTGTGAATGGTTGAGGCCTTTGGAGACGATCTCCCACACAGAGGACGTCAAGATATTTTTCATTTATGCGGTGTTTTGCTTTTTTGTTTCCTTTTTGCAGGTTCCATGGTATGTATCGATTCCACTAAAAGGAATGGCCCTCGCGTTCATCATGGATGGTTTATATATCGCAGAAAGAATTTTTTCAGGGGCCTGGTTTTCGGTCTTCTATGAACAAATTATTTTTAACACCCAAATGATTCAATTTCAGGAATGGTGGCAGATGACACCATTGTTTCGAAGTTTGCTCTTTTTAATTCTCTTATGGCTGATGAGTTATTTGCTTTACTACTGGTTCGTCATTGCGCGTCGGATGTTCTTTTTTGTGCTGTTAACCTTGATTTATGTGACTGTCGTCGATACGTTTACTGTCTTTGATGGCAAATGGTCGATTATAAGGACATTTGTAATCGGGATGATAGCGCTCGGCTTATCCAGCTTTGCTAGAGAGATGGATAAAGAGTCGATTCCTTTCAAAGGGTTGCACAAAGCCAGGGTATGGACCATCCCTCTCATTGCCGTCATTCTTTTATCTTCGGCAGCTGCCTATGCCTCCCCGAAGTTCGATCCGCAATGGCCGGATCCTGTCCCCTATCTAGAAAGTGCCGCGGGTGGAGCAGGACCGGGTGGAAGTAGGAATGGAACCGTGCAAAAAGTAGGATATGGGGAGGATGACAGTCGTTTAGGCGGTTCGTTTATCCAAGATGACACCCCTGTTTTTGAAGCGGTCGCGGATGGTGAACGCTATTGGAGAATTGAATCAAAGGATACCTATACAGGAAAAGGGTGGGAGGATACGCTCGATGAATCTGTGACAAATATGGATCCGGAAAATATTACATTTGAAACTTTTTCTGAAGAGGTGGAAGTGGAAGAACAAACCGCTTTCATTACAATGGAAAGACAAGCTTCATTTAAGAAATTAGTTTACCCATATGGGCTTTCATCCCTGGTAAGGTTCCCATCTGATTATGAGCTTCTTGTCCATGTTCATACAGGGGAAATGGATACAGTTAAAGGCGGATCTCCGGCTAAACTAGGGGAGTTTGTTGCTAACTATGAATTCCCTTCTTTTGAATACAATCAACTGAGGGAGGCGGGGGATGATGATCCTCAAGAAATTCGCGATCGTTATTTGCAACTGCCGGAAAGTCTTCCGAATAGAGTGAGGAATCTGGCCAGTCAGATTGTCGGCGAGGAAGATAATCGCTACGACCGGGTGAAAGCAGTAGAGTCATATTTTTCATCCAACGGATTTGAATACTCAACGACAGATGTCCCCGTTCCGGACGAAAATGATGATTATGTGGATCAATTTCTATTTGAATCTCAGCTCGGTTATTGTGACAACTTCTCTACTTCCATGGTAATTCTGCTGCGCTCTGAAGGGATCCCTGCCCGCTGGGTTAAGGGATTTACGGGAGGTGAACGAATCGATACCCGTGAGTTTAATGATAATGTGCAGAATGTGTATCAGGTGACGAGTGGCAACGCCCATTCTTGGGTAGAAGTGTATTTTCCTGAAGTAGGGTGGGTACCATTTGAGCCGACAAAAGGGTTTACGAACACTACAGATTTCTATACAGATGTTGATACACAAGATAGCGAAGATTCTGCTGCTACTCCTGAAGATGGGGAGATATCTGAGGACAACTTAGGAAATCCTCAACAAATGGATGGGGAGGAACAGAGTTCAGACCAAGCAGGAGCTGGTTCTTCAGATCAACATAATACGTGGATAGTGGTGTTGTCCGTTGGATTTCTCATAATAGCCGTGATTCTTTTCGTTACCAGATATCGCTGGATGTCTATGTTCTTGATTCGTAAGTATCGTAAGAATAGTGATGAACAAACTTATGAAAAAGCCTATTTATATCTTTTGAAAGTCCTGGACTATAAGGGATTTAAGCGTAAGCCTGAACAGACTTTACGGGATTTTGCGAGAACCGTGGATCAGCATTATCAGTCTAACGATATGCGCCGACTGACGGATGATTATGAACGGGTGGTTTATGGGAATGAATCACAAAGGACACAGTGGCCGAAAGTCACAGAATTATGGGAAGATTTAATCAAAAAGACATTGTCTTGATTCCTTGTCACGCGGTTGATAGAATGAATGAAAATTATTAGATGCATTCTTCCTTCGTATATCCTCGGGAATATGGTCCGAGAGTCTCTACCGGGGCACCGTAAAAGCCCTGACTATGGAGGTGGGAATCACGTGACATGTATGGACACACATGGATGGATTTCTGCCTTCGTTGTTTAATGAAAACGGTGGATCTCCATCCATTTTTTATTGTCTAGGAAAAAAATAGAGGAGCGCCCTTATTGAAGGGGCCGTATCATCAAGTTGCAGCTTTTTTGCTCTTGAATAAGGGAAGTTTACAACAAGTAGTTAAGTTTGATAAACAAGGAGTGGACCAAATGGAACAAGTACAAGGCATGATCCTCGTTCTGGACTTCGGGAGCCAGTACAACCAATTGATCACACGGCGGATCCGTGAATTCGGTGTATATAGTGAGCTTCACTCACACAAGATGAGCATCGAGGAAATTAAAGCAATGAACCCAAGCGGCATTATTTTATCGGGTGGACCGAACAGTGTTTATGGAGAAGACAGCTTCCGTTGTGATGAGCAGATTTTTGAATTGGGCATTCCGGTTCTCGGAATCTGCTATGGTATGCAGCTGATGACCCACCATTTTAAAGGGAAAGTCGAACGTGCGAAACAGCGGGAATATGGAAAAGCTGATATCCACATCGACGAAGATCCGGTCATTTTTGCTAAGACTCCTCGTGAACAGACGGTTTGGATGAGTCACAGCGATAAAGTTATTGAAGCTCCTGAAGGATTTAAGGTCGATGCGACAAGTCCTTCTTGCCCGGTAGCGGCGATCAGCAATGATGAGACGCAAATGTACGGGGTACAGTTCCATCCGGAAGTCCGTCACTCCGAGTACGGGAATGACATTCTACGCAGCTTTGTGTTCGATGTTTGTGAAGCGACAGATGATTGGACTATGGAACACGTAGTCGAGATGGAAGTGGAGAAAATCCGTGAAAAAGTTGGAGACCGCAAAGTGCTATGTGCATTAAGCGGAGGTGTCGATTCTTCTGTCGTGGCCGCACTGATCCATCGAGCTATCGGAGATCAGCTGACATGTATTTTTGTGGACCATGGTCTACTTCGTAAAAATGAAGCCGATGATGTGATGCGTACACTGGGGGATGGTTTTAATATGAACATCATTAAAATCGATGCCAAGGATCGTTTCATGAGTAAGCTTGAAGGTGTTTCCGACCCAGAGAAGAAGCGGAAGATTATCGGCAATGAATTTATATATGTATTTGATGATGAAGCAGAGAAATTAAAAGATATTGACTTCCTCGCTCAAGGAACGCTGTACACGGATATCATCGAAAGTGGAACGGAAACAGCCCAGACTATTAAATCCCATCATAATGTAGGTGGCCTTCCTGAAGATATGGAGTTTGATTTGATTGAACCGTTAAACACATTGTTCAAAGATGAGGTTCGGGCTCTAGGTACAGAACTGGGTGTACCTGAACACATCGTTTGGCGCCAGCCTTTCCCGGGACCGGGGCTTGCCATTCGAGTGCTTGGCGAAGTGACAGAAGAAAAGCTAGAAATCGTCCGCGAATCGGACGCGGTTCTTCGGGATGAAATTAAAAAAGCTGGACTCGACCGTGACATCTGGCAATACTTTACGGTGCTGCCGGATATTCGCTCCGTCGGTGTTATGGGGGATGAACGTACCTATGACTACACGATCGGCATACGAGCGGTCACATCGATTGATGGCATGACATCCGACTGGGCCCGTATTCCGTGGGATGTGTTGGAGAAAATCTCTACACGTATTGTGAATGAAGTTGATCATATTAACCGAGTCGTTTATGATGTGACAAGCAAGCCGCCAGCAACGATTGAATGGGAATAATCGAACGTTAGATGTTTTTTTGGAAATAATGTTCGGTTTTAATGTTGACGAAAGGTGTCGGACCTTGTAAGATAAAGATAAATTCATAATGCAACACCGCCGTATAATTTTGGGAATAGGGCCCATGAGTTTCTACCAGACTGCCGTAAATTAGTCTGACTACGTTGGTGAATAGATGATGGGAGACCTTTATAGGCTATCCTATCGTCCGTTTCCTTCGTATAGATGTAGACACTCTTGGAGCTTCCAAGAGTGTCTTTTTTAATGGTGCCAGGTACAGAAAAAGAAAGCTCCAACCTGGTACCGATGTTATCACCTCCGTATCAGGTACGGAAAAACGACTGGGGTGTATAAGGTACGAAAAAAAGAAAAGAATGTACCGTGTACAGAATGGATAGAGATAGGGGAGGAAATGGTAATGAGTAAATTTTTTAGGTTCAAAGAATTTGGTACATCGTACCGCAGAGAATTCATAGCGGGACTTACTACATTCCTGGCAATGGCATACATTTTGTTCGTTAACCCTTCAACGTTAGCATTGGATGGGGTTGAGCAGCTTCCTGAAGGTGTCACACGTATCGATAAAGGGGCAGTATTTACATCTACTGCCATCGCTGCAGCAGTCGGGACCCTTATTATGGGGGTATTTGCAAAGTATCCGATCGCCTTGGCACCTGGGATGGGATTAAATGCCTTCTTTGCTTACACAGTTGTCTTAGGTTTCGGTATTCCTTGGGAAACGGCGCTCGCAGGCGTATTGGCTTCTGGACTTATTTTTATTGTATTAACTGTAACCGGCCTGCGTACGTTGATCATTGACGCTATCCCGCCGAATTTGAAACTGGCGGTCGGTGCGGGAATTGGTTTGTATATCGCATTCATTGGTTTTCAAAATTCGGGTATTGTTCAAAATAGTGATGCAACATTAGTGCAGCTTGGCGATCTGACAGCAGGTCCAACTATGCTGGCGATTTTCGGTATTATAGTTAGTGTCATTCTGATGGCTATGGGGCTAAAAGGGGGTATATTTTACGGAATGGTTCTCACTTCCATTGCTGGAATGGTGACAGGGTTGATCGCACCACCGTCTGGAATGGGAGATGTCATTGGCTCAGTTCCTAGTGTAGCCCCTACGTTCGGCGCAGCTTTCACTCATTTTGGGGATATTTTCACTATTGAAATGCTTGTCGTTATTTTAACGTTTTTATTTGTTGATTTCTTTGATACAGCAGGAACGCTTGTGGCGGTAGCGACACAGGCAGGGTTTATGAAAGAAAACAAATTGCCGCGAGCCAATCGTGCCTTGTTCTCTGACTCTGCTGCGACTGTGGTCGGGGCTGTTGTGGGGACATCTACGACGACTTCCTATATTGAGTCTACTGCGGGTGTTGGCGCAGGAGGACGTACAGGATTCACGTCTGTTGTCACTGCTGGATTCTTTATTTTGGCCCTTTTCTTCTCGCCATTATTATCTGTGGTCACTGCAGAAGTGACTGCGCCGGCGTTAATCATCGTGGGGGTTTTAATGGCGTCCACATTGAAAAATATTGACTGGGATCAGTTTGAAATTGCCGTACCTGCGTTCTTTACGATTGCTGCTATGCCGATGACGTACAGTATCGCAACAGGGATTGCTATGGGCTTCATTTTCTATCCGATTACCATGATTTTAAAAGGGCGGAGTAAAGAAATTCACCCGATTATGTACTTCTTGTTTGTCATCTTCGTTCTGTATTTTATCTTCCTTGCATAAAAGGTACCGGTCACATCGAGGACTGAACTATAGAGAGAAAACAGCAGAAATGTATCAGCCTTCCGTGCTAACAAAAAGAACCGGCAGTTTGTAAAGAAACTGCCGGTTTTATTCATCTTCAAGGTGGCGGATGGTAATCGGACGCTGACGGGTTGAATCGGAAATATACCGATGCATCTGAACAATGAGCAGTCCGTGTTTATACGTAGCTTCCACTTTGTCATGTCGTACAGGAAAGGGGAGTTCGATGCTGCGTTCGAAAGCACCATCAGCAATTTCTGATTTAATTTGGTGACCGCCGCGGTGATTGATTTCTATTTTCCCTGTCAGCGTTAATGTGGAATGGTCGACAAGGACATCCACGTTTTTGGGATGGTTCATTCCAGGGATATTGACAAAGCAGAGCAGCTCATTATCATATTGATACAAATTAATCGCAGGGATGGCAGGTTTCATGATTCCTTCGAAATCCCCCCAGAAATCTTGGCCAAAGAAGCGTTCGAGATTGTTTTTCCAATCATTAAATTGATTCATATATATCAGCCTCCAAAATTTGTCATGGTTTGCGTTAAAAACTTATTGTGTACGTCTCTTCCCATGGTTTATAGTGTATGCAAAGAACATCGTCTAGGTGAATGTCCCGGTTTGTGGAAACCTTGGCGTAGGAGGCTGCATCTATGTTTGATAATCCATTGATGATTATAGGGATCATCTTAGCTGTCAACGTTGTCTATGTTTCGTTTTTTACCCTCCGTATGATTTTCACACTGAAGGGACAACGCTACTTTGCTGCGTTCATCAGTATGTTTGAAATCGTCGTGTACATCTATGGGCTTGGCCTTGTGCTTGATCGGTTGGATCAGATTGAGAACGTCATTGCTTATGCGGTGGGGTACGGGTTGGGCGTCATCGTCGGGATGAAGATTGAAGAGAAGCTCGCTCTCGGGTATATTACAGTTAATGTGATATCTTCAGACCCAGACATCGATTTTACCCGCCAGCTCCGCGATAAAGGCTATGGTGTTACAAGCTGGTATGCGTATGGCATGGAGGGTGACCGCCTTGCGATGCAGATTCTGACACCAAGGAAGTATGAGATCGCCCTTTACGAAACGATCCGCTATATTGATCCGAAAGCATTTATCGTGGCCTATGAGCCGAAACAGATTCATGGTGGATTCTGGGTGAAATCTGTGAAGAGAGGAAAGATTCGTGATGCCCAAAAAGAACAACAAGAAGAAGCGCTTTGAAGTCGGTGAAAAGGAAACGATCGGCCAGTGTCTTGATCGCATGAAAAAAGAAGGGTACACACCGGTCCGGCGTGTTGAAGAGCCGATTTTCCGTGAAGAATCCCGAAATGGGGAAAAAGTGATGGAACCTATTGGAAAAACCATCATATTTCATGCGGTTAAGCAATAAAACCGAACGATGTAATATATTATTTTTATAATGTTCGACATTAGCGTTGACATTTGCAAACAGTACTTGATATGATGAAAACAGAATTGCATAGACGACCTCATATATGACGGGGATAAGGCCCGTACGTCTCTACCTGGGAACCGTAAATTTCCGGACTATGAGGGGAGTTTAAGCGTGCTTAGCTTTTTCAGACCGGACATACGTGTGCCTGTTTGACTCCTCTCATTAATGAGGGGGCGTCGAACAGGCTTTTTTTATGATATATGAACTCACTTTTTAAATAGGAAAGAGGGATTCGATGGCAAGTGTTGGAGTAATCATGGGAAGTATTTCAGATTGGGAAACCATGAAAGAAGCATGTGCCGTACTTGATGAACTGTCAATCAAATACGAAAAAGAAATTATTTCGGCCCACCGGACGCCGGAAGAGATGTTCACCTATGCTGAGTCTGCCCGCGATAAAGGGCTGAAGGTCATTATCGCAGGAGCGGGAGGGGCGGCACACCTTCCAGGAATGGTTGCTGCTAAAACCACATTGCCGGTTATTGGAGTCCCGGTGGAATCGAAAGCTTTGCAAGGCTTAGACTCACTTCTATCAATTGTACAAATGCCCCGGGGTGTTCCTGTTGCCACGGTCGCGATAGGAAAAGCTGGAGCTGGGAATGCCGGGGTTCTGGCAGCAGAAATGATTGGCGCCTTCGATCAGGAAGTCGCTTCTAAACTATTGGACTACCGCCGGCAGATGGTGGAGAAAGTCGATGGGATGAGGAGGGATCTGCTTGAAACCTAACGTCATTCGACCAGGAAGTACGATCGGAATTTTAGGAGGAGGTCAGCTAGGGCGTATGATGGCGGTTGCTGCCCGGCATATGGGATACAGAATTGCTGTTCTGGATCCGGCAGAGCATTGTCCGTGTGCACCGGTTGCTGATGAACACATTGTCGCGGCCTATGACGACATGGAAGCAGCTGAGAAGCTAAGCGATATCAGCGATGTCATTACTTACGAATTTGAGAACGTGGATCTTGAAGTGGCCCGTCTTTTTGAAGAAAAAGGGAAACTTCCGCAAGGTTCTTTCGCCCTTGAAGTGACCCAGAACAGGGCAAAGGAAAAGGAAGTGGCGGTTGAATCAGGTCTTCCGGTACCTCCTTACCGTCTTGTATCCTCATGGGAACAGTTCATGGAGGCATTGGAAACCATTGGCTATCCAGCGGTTATTAAAACTGTAAGTGGTGGTTATGACGGAAAAGGTCAGGTGAAAATCGAACAAGAGGGCGACTTGGAAGAGGTCCGTTCGTTTATCAAAGAAGATGATATTTATATTGTGGAACAGTGGTTGACTTTCGATCTGGAAATCTCCCAAGTCTTTACAAGGGGACAGGAAGGACGAATCGTTCCCTTCCCTATTGCGGAAAATATTCATAAGAACCATATTCTTCATGAATCTCGCGTTCCTGCGAACATTCCGAAACGAATGGCAGATAAGACGCTCGAAGCCGTTGAGTTATTAGCTGAACGGGTAGGAGTGGTTGGTACTTTTGCCGTAGAAATGTTTGTGAAAGACAAGAAGATCTTTATCAATGAAATGGCTCCGAGACCACACAATTCCGGACATTATACGATCGAAGCGTGCAATGTATCTCAATTCGAACAGCACGTCCGTGCGATTTGCGGCTTACCATTACTCCCGGTTCATTCCTTCGGTGCTGCGGTCATGGTGAACATGCTGGGAAAACACCGAAGTATTTTGCAGGAACGCCTGGAAGAATACCAAGGTTTTCATTTTCACGATTACGGAAAAGAAGCAGTCCGGCAAAATCGCAAAATGGGGCACCTTACATTTATCGGGAACGACCTAGAAGAAATCGACAAAATCATTCAACAAAATCACATTCATTTATGGTAGGAGGAAGACAATGATTGAACGTTATACGCGCCCTGAGATGGGGGCCATTTGGACAGAAGAAAACCGCTATCAGGCATGGCTTGAGGTAGAACTTCTAGCCTGTGAAGCCTGGAGTGAGCTCGGCGTCATCCCAAAAGACGATGTAGACAAATTACGAGAACGTGCCTCTTTCTCGATCGATCGTATCCATGAGATTGAAGCGGAGACAAGGCATGATGTAGTAGCCTTTACACGTGCCGTTTCGGAAACGGTTGGAGAAGAACGGAAATGGGTCCATTACGGCCTTACTTCGACGGACGTTGTAGATACGGCGCTTTCATATCAATTGAAGCAAGCCAACGATATCATCCGCAAAGACCTGGTGAATTTCATCAGCATTCTTGGGGAAAAAGCGAAGGAACATAAGCATACGGTCATGATGGGACGTACACACGGTGTCCATGCCGAACCAACGACATTTGGTTTGAAACTCGCTTTGTATTACGAAGAAATGAAGCGTAACTTGGAGCGTCTGGACTTGGCGATTGAACAGATCCATGTCGGAAAGCTTTCTGGAGCTGTAGGAACTTATGCGAACATCGACCCTTACGTAGAAGAGTATGTATGTGAAAAGCTTGGTTTAACCCCGGCACCTGTTTCTACACAAACTCTTCAACGTGACCGTCATGCTCACTATATTTCTACGTTAGCTTTAATCGCTACATCCATTGAAAAAGTGGCTGTGGAAGTTCGCGGCCTTCAAAAAACGGAAACGCGGGAAGTGGAAGAGTTCTTTGCCAAAGGTCAGAAAGGATCGTCCGCGATGCCGCATAAACGCAACCCGATCGGATCTGAAAATATGACAGGAATGGCCAGAGTATTGCGTGGAAATATGCTGACGGCCTTTGAAAATGTTCCTTTATGGCATGAACGGGATATCTCCCACTCTTCTGCAGAGCGCATTATTCTGCCTGATGCCACGATTGCTTTAAATTACATGCTGAATCGTTTCGGGAATATCATCAAGAATTTGACAGTCTTTCCTGAACGTATGCAGGAAAATATGGAAAAAACGTATGGCCTTATTTTCTCTCAGCGTGTCTTACTGACATTAATTGATGAAGGGATGGTACGCGAAGAAGCGTATGATCTTGTTCAGCCAAAGGCCATGGAGGCCTGGGAGCGCGGTGTACCGTTTCGTGATTTGATTGAAGCAGATGATAAAATTACATCCACTTTGTCACAAGATCAACTGGATGCCTGCTTTGATTACAAGCATCACTTGAAACAAGTCGACCGCATCTTCGACCGCATCGGACTTTAATGGTAAAAACTGTATGGCCTGGTACACCAGTTTCTGGTGTACCAGGCCATACAAAAAATCCCAATTCCTTAGCGAGGTGTTTCTTCATGAAGGGTTCACTGTTATATGAAGGGAAAGCGAAACGTGTTTATTATACAACGGGCGATTCAGATCAGCTCGTTCTATCCTATAAAGATGACGCTACAGCATTTAATGGAAAGAAAAAAGACGAGTTTGCAGGCAAAGGGCGCCTCAACAACTTGATCACCTCTAAAGTATTCCAATACTTACACCAGCAGAACATCCAAACACACTTCATTGAAGCTTTGAACGATACAGAACAGTTAGTTCATCAGACGACCATCATTCCTCTTGAAGTCGTTGTCCGTAACCAGGCCGCTGGCAGTATTACACGCCGGCTTGGCATTCAGGAAAAAAACAGCTTCATTCCGCCAATTATAGAATTATTTTATAAAAAAGATGAATTGAATGACCCACTCATCAATGATGTGCACGCCTATCATCTTACAGACATCACAGAACAAGAACTCACATTCATCAAACAACAAGCATTAGAAATCAATAGTCAACTGCAGGAACTTTTCCACTCAGCAGGACTGATTCTAGTCGATTTTAAGCTCGAATTCGGGCGCCTTAACGACGGTGCAATCGTCCTTTCTGATGAAATATCTCCGGATACATGCAGACTTTGGGATACCCATACAGGTGAAAAGATGGACAAGGACGTTTTTCGCGAAGGCCTTGGTTCTTTAATAGATACCTATGAAAAAATTCTAAATCGACTGGAGGAGAACGTATGCACAAAGTAAAGATCCACATTACATTGAAAGAAGGAGTCCTTGATCCGCAGGGAAAGGCGGTTCAGAACTCTTTGCAATCCCTTGAATATAGCAATGTCCAGGATGTACGAGTCGGAAAGTACATGGAAGTATACCTGGAAGAAAGCGAAAATCTTGAATCTCAAATCGATCGAATGTGTGATCAGCTTCTTGCCAACCCCGTCATTGAAAATTACACCTATACGATCGAGGAGGCAGGTTAACGTGAAATTCGCTGTTATTGTTTTTCCAGGATCCAATTGTGACCGGGACATGTACCATGCTGTCAAAGATCAACTCGGGGAAGAAGCAGATCTTGTCTGGTATAAGGAGGCCAATCTAGCAGACTATGACGCTATTCTTTTACCTGGAGGCTTTTCCTACGGGGATTATCTGCGTTCAGGAGCGATTGCAGCCACCTCTGATATCATTGCGCAAATCAGTAAGGCAGCCAAAGCAGGCAAACCTGTCCTTGGTGTTTGCAATGGGTTTCAAATCCTTCTTGAAATGGGGCTGCTCCCAGGAGCGATGCTACCTAATGAAAAGTTGAAATTCATGTGCCATTACGAGACTCTCATCGTCGAGAACAGTGACACGATGTTTACGCGTTCTTATGACCATCAGGAAAAAATTGAAATTCCAATCGCACATGGAG
Organism: Halobacillus karajensis; assembly: GCF_900108515.1. Taxonomy (GTDB): domain Bacteria; phylum Bacillota; class Bacilli; order Bacillales; family Halobacillaceae; genus Halobacillus; species Halobacillus karajensis. The sequence continues at coordinate 109,916 of NZ_FNWW01000005.1, forward strand.
ACGGGAATTATTTTTGTGATGAACAAACGCTTAGGGAGCTTCGTGATAATAATCAGATTGTCTTCACTTATGATCAAAACCCGAATGGATCTGTCGGTAATATTGCAGGAATTATGAATGAAAAAGGCAATGTACTCGGTATGATGCCACACCCGGAAAGGGCTGTAGAGGCTTTACTCGGACATGATGACGGACGCCGTCTATTTGAATCGATTTTGACACACTGGAGGGAACAACATGCCATCAATGCTTGAGATTAACCCGGAAAAAATTGAAGACCAGCGTCTTTATGCAGAGATGGGGCTGAAGGATGAGGAGTATCGTTCCATCTGCTCAATACTTGGGCGTCGTCCTAATTATACAGAGGTCGGTTTGTTCTCTGTCATGTGGTCGGAACATTGCAGTTATAAAAATTCTAAACCGTTGTTAAAGAAGTTCCCCACCGAGGGGGCACATGTACTCCAAGGTCCAGGTGAAGGAGCTGGGATTATTGATATTGGCGATAATCAGGCGGTGGTTTTCAAAATCGAAAGTCATAATCACCCCTCTGCCGTTGAGCCCTATCAAGGTGCGGCGACTGGGGTAGGTGGAATCCTGCGTGATGTTTTTTCTATGGGTGCCCGCCCGATTGCTCTCCTGAATTCGCTCAGATTCGGATCTTTAAGTCAGCCACGGGTAAAGTACTTATTTGAAGAAGTCGTCCGCGGCATCGCCGGATACGGCAACTGTGTCGGGGTTCCGACGGTTGGTGGCGAAGTGCAGTTCGATGATGCCTATAATGGGAATCCACTTGTGAATGCCATGTGTGTCGGCTTGATCGACCATAAAGATATTCAAAAAGGAATCGCGGCTGGGATTGGAAACACGGTCATGTATGTGGGAGCGAAAACGGGGCGCGACGGGATCCATGGAGCGACTTTCGCATCGGAGGAATTGTCGGAAGAGTCCGAAGAAAAGCGCCCTTCTGTTCAGGTTGGCGATCCGTTCATGGAAAAATTGCTTATAGAAGCTTGTCTGGATGTTATCCATCATGAAGCCCTTGTTGGGATTCAGGACATGGGAGCTGCCGGACTCACTTCATCGGCCAGTGAAATGGCGAGTAAAGCAGGAACTGGGATGACGATGAACCTTGATCTCATTCCGCAGCGTGAACAAGACATGACAGCCTATGAAATGATGCTTTCCGAGTCTCAGGAACGCATGCTTCTCGTTGTAGAGAAAGGTCGTAAAGAGGAGATTGCGAACGTCTTCCGTAAATATAACCTAGAAGCTGTAGCGGTCGGGGAAGTGACAGACACCAAGCGTTTCCGTCTCGTCCATCACGACGAAGTTGTTGCCGATGTACCTGTCGATTCGCTTGCAGAAGACGCACCGGTTTATCATCAACCGTCCCGTATCCCTGAATATTATGAAGAGTTTCAAAGAATGGAACCTTATGTCCCGAAACCATTAGACTATCTGAGCACCTTATTGAATCTATTAAAACAGCCGACCATCGCTAGTAAGGAGTGGGTGTACGATCAATATGATTCCATGGTGCAGACGAATACGGTGGTTACACCGGGATCGGATGCAGCTGTTCTTCGGGTGCGGGGTACGGAAAAAGCCCTTGCCATGACAACGGACTGTAACTCCCGCTACCTTTATGTCGACCCAGAGGCCGGTGGAAAAATTGCGGTCGCTGAAGCTGCTCGCAACATTGTCTGTTCCGGGGGACGTCCGCTTGGCATTACAGACGGGCTTAACTTCGGTTCTCCAGAAAATCCGGAAATTTTCTGGCAGATGGAGAAAAGTGTCGAGGGCATGAGTGAGGCTTGCCGGGAATTAGAAACTCCGGTCATCGGTGGAAATGTTAGTTTGTACAATGAATCATTTGGCGGACAGGCCATTTATCCAACTCCAATCGTTGGAATGGTTGGCTTAATTGATGATGTGGCTCATATTACTCGTTCCCATGCGAAGAAATCGGGAGACCTCGTTTACCTTATCGGTGATACCTATGCAGAATTTGGGGGCAGTGAATTGCAGGGATTGTTAGAAGGCAGACACTTTGGAAAAGCTCCATCCCTTGATTTGCAAACCGAAGTGAATCGTCAAAAACAACTACTGACAGCTATTCGATCAGGCCTTGTCGCGTCTGCTCATGATGTAGCGGAAGGCGGACTTGCTGTGGCTCTAGCTGAGAAATTGTTCGAAAATGAGCTTGGTTGTGAAGTGATATTGGAAGGCGACCTTACTTCAGAGCTATTCTCTGAAACACAATCCCGCTTCCTCGTTACTGTTTCGAAGGAGAATAAGCAATCTTTCGAACATATTATCACAGATGCTCACCAAATCGGGACCATTACAGAAGATGGGGTATACCGGGTTAAGCAAGACACTGTTGTCGTTCTTGAAGAACAAACATCAACGCTTAAGGAAGCATGGAAAGGAGCGATCGGATGCTTGGTGAAATCAAAGGGCTGAATGAAGAATGCGGCATCTTCGGCGTCTGGGGACATCCGGAATCTGCCCAGCTGACGTATTACGGCTTACATGCCCTCCAACACCGGGGCCAGGAAGGTGCAGGAATCGTCACAACTGATGGCGAGCAGCTCAAGCTTGCCAAAGGTCACGGCTTGATACAGGAGGTTTTCTCTGAAAATCGACTAGAAGATTTAAACGGCCATGCTTCCATCGGCCACGTTCGCTATGCAACGGCAGGAGACGGGGGTTATGAAAATATTCAGCCGCTTCTTTTTCGCTCTCAGACAGGCGGACTTACGCTTGCTCACAACGGAAACCTTGTTAATGCGCAAGCTTTGAAAAACCAGCTTGAGGCACAAGGGAGCATTTTACAAACAACTTCTGACACAGAAGTTGTGGCTCACTTAATTAAACGAGCCCGCCATTTACCGCTCGATCAGGCCATTATGGAAGCCTTGTCCATGATTAAGGGGGCCTATGCCTTTTTAGTCATGACTGAAGACCGAATGTTTGTAGCCAATGACCCGAGGGGATTGCGTCCACTGAGTCTCGGACATCTCGGGGACTCTTGGGTTGTCTCCTCGGAAACGTGCGCCTTTGATGTAGTTGGGGCGGAATATGATCGGGAAATTATGCCTGGTGAATTGCTAATTATCTCTAGTGAAGGTGTTGAATCCAAGCGTTTTTCAGCTCCCATTCAACGCACACTTTGTTCAATGGAATATGTCTATTTCTCAAGGCCTGATAGCAATATCGATGGCAAGAATGTGCACGCGTCTCGTAAGCGGATGGGAAAAACGCTTGCTGAAGAAGCTCCGATTGAGGCGGATGTTGTGACAGGCGTACCAGATTCAAGCATTTCCGCGGCTATTGGTTATGCTGAATCGTCCGGGATTCCTTATGAACTCGGGTTGATAAAAAACCGGTATGTCGGACGTACCTTTATCCAGCCATCACAGGAACTTCGTGAACAAGGAGTGAAGATGAAACTGTCCGCCGTCCGGGGGATCGTTGAAGGGAAGAAGGTCGTCATGGTTGATGATTCGATTGTACGCGGGACGACAAGCCGGAGGATCGTAAAAATGTTGAAGGAAGCGGGAGCGAAAGAAGTCCATGTCCGTATTGCCTCTCCTCCGATTCAGAATCCTTGCTATTACGGGATTGATACATCCAACAGTGGTGAACTCATAGCAGCCAACCATTCGGTGGATGGAATAGAAGCGCAGATTGGCGCGGACAGCCTAGCATTTTTATCCGTGAAGGGACTAAATGACAGCATTTATCAAGGTGAAGAATCACTCGAGCACGGCGGCTGTATGGCCTGTTTCACCGGTAATTACCCGACGGAAATCTATCCGAACACAATGCACCCATATGAAAAAGCGTAGGAGGGAAGAAGAATGAGCCACTCATATAAACAAGCAGGCGTCGATGTCGAGGCTGGCTATGAAGCTGTTGAACGGATGAAAAAACACGTTTCTCGCACGATGCGGACAGAAGTATTGGGGGGGCTCGGTTCTTTTGGGGGTTTGTTTGACATCAGTGGAATGACCTATGAAGAACCTGTCCTTGTTACTGGGACGGATGGGGTCGGAACGAAGCTCAAACTCGCCTTTGAAATGGATCGCCACGATACGATAGGGGTGGATGTTGTTGCTATGTGTGTCAACGATATCGTCGCTCAAGGAGCCGATCCCCTTCTCTTTTTAGATTATATTGCCTGTGGAAAAAATGACCCAGACCGAATTGAACAGATCGTCAAAGGAATCGCTGATGGTTGTGAACAATCTGGTTCCGCGCTGATCGGGGGAGAAACAGCGGAAATGCCTGGGATGTATGAAGTGGACGAATACGACCTGGCCGGATTCGTTGTCGGTATGGCAGATAAACAAAAGCTTATTACAGGGGAAGACATCCAAGCAGGGGACATTATAATCGGACTTCCATCTTCGGGGGTTCATTCAAATGGGTTTTCGCTGGTTCGTTCCCTAGTGGCTGACCTTGATTTAGAGAGGGTATACCATCCTCTAGACAGCCCGCTTGGTGACGAATTACTTACCCCGACAACCATTTACGTTGAAGCGGTACAAAAGCTGAAAAAAGCCGTCCATATTAAAGGGATCGCTCATATTACAGGGGGCGGATTCTATGAAAATATCCCAAGGGCACTCCCTGATGGTCTTGGTTGTGAGCTTGACCGGACGAGTTGGGAAACACCTGTAATTTTCCAATTCTTACAGGAGAAAGGAACGATCAGTGAGGAAGAAATGTATGGGGTCTTTAATATGGGTGTCGGGATGGTCGTCATTGTCGATCCATCAGATGTTGATTCAGCCGTTGCCTCTTGTGAAGGTTCCTTTGTGATGGGGAAAGTGACAGAGACAGCGGGGGTGCAGTGGTCATGAACAACATTGCCATCTTCGCCTCAGGATCTGGATCGAATTTTGATGCCATCGTCCAAAAGGTAGAAAAAGGGGAACTGGATGTGAATATTGCATTGCTTGTCTGTGATCGCATCGGGGCCCCAGTAATTGAAAAGGCCCAGAAGTATGAAATCGATACCGTTGTGTACCGTCCAAAAAGTTTTTCGGATAAATCGGAGTATGAGAGGGCCGTGCTGGATGACTGCCGGAAGCGTGATGTGGAATTCATTGTGCTTGCAGGGTATATGCGCCTGATTGGTCCAACCTTGCTGCAACCATTTGAACAGAGAATTATTAACATTCACCCTTCACTGCTTCCTGCTTTTCCAGGAAAGGACGCCATTGGCCAGGCCCTTGAGAAAAGAGTAAAAGTGACCGGTGTAACCATCCATTTCGTTGATGGCGGGATGGATACAGGGCCGATCATTGCACAAGAAGCCATTGAAGTCTCAGATGCAGATACAGCCATAGATATTAAACGTAAAATACAGGCGGTTGAGCACCGTCTCTATCCAAAAGTGATCCAATCATTATTCATCAAGGAGGAATCTCAATGAAGAAACGTGCCCTACTTAGCGTATCTAACAAACAAGGTCTCACCGAATTTGCCCAGAAGCTCCACGAACTTGATTATGAACTCGTTTCTACTGGGGGAACGAAACGTACGATTGAAGAGGCAGGCATCCCTGTTTTATCCATTTCCGAAGTGACTGAATTTCCGGAAATCATGGACGGACGTGTGAAAACTCTTCACCCTTCGGTCCATGGTGGACTACTCGCCAAACGTTCGAATGAGGAACATGTTAAGCAATTGGAAGAACTTGATATTAAGACCATTGATCTTGTTGCGGTTAACTTGTACCCCTTCAAAGAAACCGTTGCTAAAAAAGGGGTGAGTGAAGCAGAGATTATCGAGAACATTGATATCGGAGGTCCGACCATGCTGCGGGCGGCTGCGAAAAGTTTTGAAGATGTAGCAGTTGTAGTGGATCCCACCGATTATGAGGCAGTGGTTTCAGGTCTCCAAAGTGATGAACTCTCTTTTGATATACGCCGCAGACTAGCGGCTAAAGTGTTTCGTCACACCGCCAATTATGATGCAATGATTGCCGAGTACTTTTCCGGATTGACGGACGAACCATTTCCTGAAGCATATTCTGTCACTTATGAAAAAGTCCAGTCCCTTCGCTATGGAGAGAACCCGCATCAGAAGGCTGCTTTTTACAAGAAGGCGAACTTTGATGGCACCTCTCTAGCTGAGGCAGAGCAGCTAAACGGAAAGGAGCTGTCTTACAATAATATTCAAGACGCTAACGCAGCGCTTGAAGTCGTCCTTGAATTTGATCAGCCGGCAGCGGTTGCTGTCAAACATATGAATCCGTGCGGCGTCGGTGTTGGGGAGCAGCTGCATGAAGCTTATACCAAAGCTTACGAAGGGGACCCTGTATCGATATTCGGAGGTATTGTAGCCCTTAATCGTGAAGTGGATGAAAAAACAGCTGCTCAACTGAAAGAGATTTTTCTTGAAATTATCTTGGCACCGTCTTTTAGTCAGGAAGCGCTGGATCTATTGACAACTAAGAAGAATTTACGCCTGCTCAAAGTGGATATGAAGAAGTCTGACAGTCCAGCCCACAAATTGACGACCGTAAATGGCGGCCTGCTGGTGCAGGATGCGGATGAAGGATCGCTTGAGAATGTAGAACTGGAGATCGCAACAGACCGGAAACCGACAGAACAGGAGCTAGAAGATTTGAAGCTTGGTTGGAAAGTCGTAAAACATGTGAAATCAAACGCGATTATTGTAGCTAAAGGGGACAGGACCCTTGGTGTAGGTGCTGGTCAGATGAATCGTGTAGGTGCCGCGAAGATTGCTTTTGGACAAGCAGGAGAAAAAGCGGAAGGCAGTATTATGGCTTCTGACGCGTTTTTCCCCATGCCGGATACCGTGGAGGCTGCGGCTGAAGCCGGGGTAACAGCGATTATCCAGCCTGGCGGATCGAAGCGTGATCAAGATTCTATTGATGCGTGTAATAAACACGGAATCTCTATGGTCTTTACGAAAATGCGTCACTTCAAACATTAAGCGAAAGGGTGGTCTTTTTATGAAGGTAATGGTTGTCGGGCAAGGTGGTCGTGAGCACAGCCTTGTTCAAAAATTTGCCGAAAGTGCCAATGTTGATCAAATTTTTGCTGTCCCGGGAAATGCAGGGATGCGGGCGTTGGCTGAATGTGTGGACATCGATGTGCAGGATCATGCCGCCTTGATAGCTTTTGCCAGGCAAAAAGAAGTGGACCTGACCTTGGTTGGTCCGGAAAATCCGCTCATTGCAGGAATGGTAGACAATTTTCAGGAGGCAGGCCTCCGTGTGTTTGGGCCAACAAAGGATGCTGCCTTCATTGAAGGGAGTAAGCATTTCGCCAAACAAATCATGAAGAAATACGATATTCCAACAGCATCGTACCATGGTTTTACTGATTTAGAAGAAGCGAAATCTTACATTGAAGAAAAAGGGGCTCCAATCGTTGTAAAAGCCGATGGACTTGCTGCTGGTAAAGGCGTCGTGGTAGCAGAAACGGTTGAGGAAGCTCTTGCTGCAGCTGAGGAAATGCTGGAACATGGTCAGTTCGGGGAGGCAAGCCAGGAGATCGTTGTAGAGGAGTTCCTGGAAGGAGAAGAATTTTCTCTCATGGCCTTTGTGAACGGCCCAAATGTCTATCCGATGCTTCCAGCGAAAGACCATAAGCGGGCGTTTGATGGTGACAAAGGTCCGAACACAGGAGGGATGGGAGCTTTTGCTCCCGTTCCTGACTTGAGGGGTTCTTCTTTTTCATATGCGCTAGAATCAATAGTCAAACCCATAGCGGAAGCGATGGTGGAAGAAAATCGATCATTTACAGGAATTTTATATGCAGGGTTAATTGAAACAGTGGAAGGGCCAAAGGTCATCGAATTCAATGCACGTTTCGGAGATCCAGAGACGCAAGTGGTCCTGCCATTACTGAAAAATGACCTCGATCAAGTGATTATAGATGTGTTAGATGGAAAAGACCCTGAACTTCAATGGTCGGAGGAAGTATGCGCTGGAGTGGTTGTTGCTTCGGAAGGGTATCCAGGAGCTTATGAAAAGGGGCACCCACTGCCGGAACTGGGTGGCGAAGAACATGGGTTTATAGTTCATGCGGGTATAGATATTGACCAGGGACGTTTTGTATCCAGTGGCGGCCGCGTACTTTTAGCAGGAAGCACAGGAAAGGATTTGGCGCAAGCACTGGACTTGACGTATCGTTCTTTGCGTTCCTTCGATGGTCTGGATAACTTTTTCTATCGTAAAGATATCGGACGTCCATCCATCCCTTTTTCGACGGTTCGGTCTGACGTAAAATAAGCTGGTGACGGTAACAGAAAAATTTAGAGAGAGCAGGGAATCCCTGCTCTCTTTTTAGTTATAAAATGATAGTCACGGCACTCCTCGCTGTTGAAAAACGGGGAGGGTGAAGCTTTCGTTCTTTTATCAGCCGTACATTTTTTTAATTTATCAGTGGAATAAGATAAGCATCGGTAGGAACAGACCATTCACCTCCACTATGGCATGTGGTTCCTATTTTTCAAGCTGAATTTCCTGCTGCCAGCTTTGTTCGATGCCATCTTTCTCTGTGGACCATTCATCATAGACGGCTTTTAGTGGACAGTAGCGAACGATTCCTTCTGCGACCTTCATTGCAGATAAGCCGATTAGGAGCGGATGAAGAGAGTCTGATTCTCTCCGTGCACCGCGAATCGTTATATACGTTAACATACTTAGACCGCAAGTAATGCGTATCATACTGTTGATGGTATCAATATTCTGTTTCATAGGGTTCCTCCTTACCAGAATGGAATAACCTGTGTTACGATAGAACATAATGAACTGAGGGAGGGACGCTCCATGAACGAAACACGCTTTCGTTGGCGGAATCGTCAGCTTCGCGAGCATGCAGCTGTCATCGATGGGAAAACAGCGCCGACGAAACTTATAAAAAATACAACCTATTTAAATGTTTACATGAAGAAATGGATGGATGGCCACATCTGGCTATATCATGATCGCATCATATATACAGGTAAAGAGCTACCTTCCAATACAGAGGGTACGGAAATCATTGATGGCAGGGATAGTTATATTGTCCCGGGCTATGTTGAACCCCATGCTCACCCATTTCAGTTATATAATCCCCAGAGCTTTGCGGAATATGCGGCAGAGACAGGGACAACTACGCTCGTTAATGATAATTTAATGTGGCTTTTTTTAACGGAAAAGGAGAAAGCGTTTTCATTACTTGAAGAATTTATGAAATTACCGGCAACGATGTACTGGTGGGCGCGGTTCGACCCACAGTCTGTCCTTCGTGATGAGGACCGTTATGCATTCGACTCACAAGTTCCAGACTGGATTGCCCACGATGCAGTGATCCAGGGGGGGGAATTGACGGCCTGGCCGGATGTCTTACATCATGGGGATGAACAGCTTCTTCATTTTATGCAGGAGACGAAGCGGTCTCGAAAACCCCTGGAGGCCCACTTGCCGGGAGCATCCGAACAAACACTTGTCAAAATGCGTTTGCTTGGAATGGATTCCGAACATGAGGCGATGACTGCTGAGGATGTTTTGAAACGCTTGGAAATCGGTTATCAGACAGGATTGAGGTACTCTTCCATCCGCCCGGACCTTCCGGACATTCTAAGCGGTCTTGTCGAGCAAGGTCAAGAACACTTTGATCACATGATGTACACTACGGATGGATCGACCCCTGGATTTTATCGTGAAGGACTGATCAATCCGTGTATTCAAATCGCCATTGATGCCGGTGTGCCGGCAGTTGATGCCTATATGATGGCAACTTATCAACCAGCCTGCCATTTCGGGGTCCAACACCGTGTTGGCAGTCTGAACGCTGGACGTGTGGCTCATCTTAACTTTTTATCAGATCCTGAGGACCCGAATCCTCATTCTGTAATAGCAAAAGGGAAATGGATGAAACGTGGAGGCAAGGTTTTAAGGGAAGATACATCGATTCAATGGAAAAAGAATGGGATTAAGCCACTCAATATCGATTGGACATTAACGGAAGCAGACATGCAGTTTTCGATGCCGATTGGGCTGGATATGGTGAATGATGTGATTATGAAGCCTTATGCGATTGATACCGATGTATCACCAGAACGCCTGAATGATGACAGTAAAGAATCATTTCTTATGCTGCTGGACCGTGAAGGAAAGTGGATGGTCAATACGTTACTGAAAGGATTTACACAGACTTTGGGTGCTCTTGCTAGCTCATACAGTAATACGGGAGATGTCATACTTACAGGAAAGTCACGTAAGGATATGAACAAGGCCTTTCAACGCATGAAGGAAATCGGCGGGGGGATCGTGCTCGTCAACGATGGAAATGTTCTTTTTGAACTGCCGCTGCCACTAGGAGGAGTGATGTCGGAACTACCGATGCCCGATCTCATAAAAGAAGAGGCAGTATTAAAACAGTACTTACGGGATTATGGCTTTTCCTTTAATGATCCTGTCTACACACTTCTTTTTCTTTCATCCATGCATCTGCCGTATATTCGGATAACACCGCTCGGTATTATGGATGTAAAGAAGAAAGAGGTACTCTTTCCTTCAATAATGCGTTAAAATAAGAGAGGGAATACAGTAAAGGAAGTGCTGTTATTGAGAAAGCTTACATTCTTCAGTTTACTCGCCGTTCTTTTTCTTGCCGCTTGCAATGAAGAAGCCGGTGCAACAAAACCTGAAGAAGCAGCAGGAGATGAACCAGCTGTCGAAGAAGATAGAGAGAAAGCGGAGAAAGAAGAAAAAGAAGTAGCGGAAGACAACGAAAAGCAGGACGAGGATACTGAATGGTATCCATTGACAGGGAAGGCGTCCACTGAACACACAGACCAGCGTGTGGTTTCTGTTATGGTTAACAATCATACAAAAGCAAGGCCTCAATCAGGGTTGAGTCAGGCCGATATCGTTTATGAAATACTAGCAGAAGGGCAGATCACCCGGTTCCTGGCTTTGTTTCATAGCCACATTCCTGATAAAATAGGTCCGGTGAGAAGTGCACGTCCGTATTTTTTTCAGATTGCCGATGGATATGATGCTTTGTATACGTACCACGGAGCTTCCGCGTCAATTAATCAAAAAGTGGCAAATAGTGGTGTCGATTATTTAGATGGGTCGGTGTACGACAACAACGGATGGCTGTTTCAGCGTTCATCTGACCGCCTCTCTCCACACAATTCTTACCTTTTGACAGATGGAATCAAACGTGCAGCAGAAAGTCAAGGGTATCAAGCGTCAGCAGAAGTGGAAGGTTTACCGTTTTCAGAAAAGGATGACTTCGTCGGGATTCCTATAGATGAAGTTCAGATTGCATATGGCAGTCGTACCCAGGTGAATTTTACTTATGATCCGGAAGACAAACAGTTTTTGCGGTCCAGTGATGGCGAACCGACTGTTGATCAGTTGAACGGTGAACGTGTAAGTGTCGAAAATGTGTGGATCATTGAAACCGATCACCGGGTGATTGATAATGCCGGTCGCCGCGACATTGATCTCACATCAGGCGGGAACGGCTACCTTTTACAAAAAGGTCAAATGAAAGAAGTAAAGTGGAAGAACGTCGACGGACGACTGCTTCCCTTTGAAAACGGAAGGCCGCTGGCATTTACGCCGGGGCAGACTTGGGTGAACATCATACCAGAAAATGCGGCTATTCAAACGGACTAAGGAGGGAAAGAAATGCAAATCGATAAACTGAGAGGAAAGACGCTTGATCAGCTGTTTGAAGCGATTTTATCCTTGCAAAATGTTGAAGAATGCTATGAATTCTTTGACGACTTGGCAACGATGAATGAAGTCCAGTCATTGGCGCAGCGCCTGGAAGTGGCGCGTATGTTGCGCGAAGGCTTCACATACCATAAGATTGAAACCGAGACAGGCGCATCAACTGCGACGATTTCTCGTGTGAAACGGTGCCTGAATTATGGAAACGATGCCTATACGAAAGCGCTCGACCGAGTACAAGCGAAAGAAATAGAATGATTGAATGTTAGACTGCGGCATAAGTTGTGCGCAGTCTTTTTTGGTTGCCTAAGAGAAAATATTTGGCGGTATGCAGGTAGAGTCGGCAAGTTTATGAAGCAGAGAGGGATTCATCCGTTGGCTTGGATTCTAAATGATTAAGGACAGGCATAGATTAGTACTAATGGAAGGGGACCTGTCCGATGAAAACGATGGTGAAAAAAGGGAAGATGATTGTTCTCGGAAGTCTAATCCTTTCATTAGGTATCAACTTTTTTCTGATTCCGGATCACATCTTGGATGGGGGAATCATTGGTATCGGAATGATCGTTAATTACATATGGGGACTTAAAGTCGGTTTTACAATCATCTGCTTAAGTATCCCGATTTTCACACTGGCCTGGTTCTTTTATCGTCCTTATTTCTATAATAGTTTGCATGGGTTATTGATCTCATCCTTATCGATAGATGTGCTTCAGGGCTTGCGCGCGCATCATTTGCCCCTTGAGCCTGCCGTCAGTTCAATCATTGGCGGCGCGTTAGTCGGGGGAGGGATTGGATTAATGCTTCGTGTGCACACAAGCACAGGAGGAACAGATTTGCTTGCCCAAATGATAGCAGACTGGTGCAAAGTGAATGTTGGTTTTATTATTCTTGCGATGGATGCTATTGTCATAGGAGCAAGCGGGTATTTATTTTCATTAGAAACGTTGCTGCTTTCTGCCATTACGATCTTAAGTGTGGGACTTGTCACCATGACATTCACATCCTCCCGCCTTTTACCTGAAACCTCTTCCTAACTCGAAAGCCACTTCTCTCCATGAACGGAGAGAAGTGGCTTTCGCTTTTTTATCTGTTTATGGTGTCTATGGTGTGTTTATCGGACCAGGTCATACAGTATTTCCCAAATGTGAAATACTTAAAGGAGCAGGGGTTGGGGAGGTTCCATATTATGGTGTACCAGGTTATCCAGTAAATTCCAAATAAGTCATGGAATTATCAATGGGGAACTCTCAACCCAGCGGTGAAAATTTGCTATAATAGGTAGATGGATAATTGTTGTTTTGGAGGACGGAAATGTACAATATAAGCGAGTGGGATCATGTATTCAAGCTTGATCCAAATAAGATGATCACAGATACTGACTTACAAAGAGTATGCACGTCGGGAACGGATGCTGTTATTGTCGGTGGAACGGATGGGGTGACTTTCGAGAACGTTACAGAATTACAAGAACGCCTCGAATCGTTTGATGCGGTGTGTGTGCTTGAGGTTTCAGATCTTGAAGCCATTGCCCCCGGTTTCGATGCCTATTTTATTCCCCTGGTGATGAACAGTAATCATAAGAAATGGATGATGGATGTTCAACATCAGGCGATCAAAGAATATGGAGATGTTATTAACTGGAAGGACATGCTCACAGAAGGCTACTGTGTTTTAAACCCGGAGGCGAAGGTTTTTCAAAGGACAGATTGCTCGCTGCCCGATAAACATGATGTGCTAGCCTATGCTCAGATGGCTGAACATATTTTCCGTCTACCTGTTTTTTATATGGAATACAGTGGTACCTTTGGCGACCGCGGTCTTATAAAAGAGGTGGCCAAGCAATTAGAAGAAACAACACTCGTCTACGGTGGTGGCATTCGGTCGGAGGAACAGGCCGAAGAAATGGCTGAACTTGCAGATGTTATCGTTGTAGGGGATGTAATTTATGATAACCTAGAGGTTGCTCTCAAAACGGTTAAAGCCGTTAAATCAACGAAGATGAAGGATGGTGGACCCTCATGACACAGGCATTGAACACTTTAATTCAAGGCTTAAATAAAGAACAACGAGAAGCGGTAACCCACACCGAAGGCCCGCTGCTCATCATGGCAGGTGCTGGAAGTGGTAAAACACGTGTGTTGACACACCGGATCGCCTATTTACTTAGTGAAAAAGATGTAGCTCCCCGTAATATATTAGCAATTACGTTTACAAATAAAGCAGCACGCGAAATGAAAGAACGTGTCGAATCGCTTGTCGGAAAAGATGGTGAAAAAATATGGATGTCGACGTTCCACTCGATGTGTGTACGTATTTTAAGACGGGACATCGACCGGATCGGCTATGATCGGAATTTTTCCATTCTGGATTCCAGCGACCAGCTTTCTGTCATTAAACAGGTGCTGAAGGAAATCAATCTGGACCCTAAAAAATGGGATCCCCGAGCTATGCTTGGAGCTATTAGTAATTCAAAGAATGAACTGATGACTGCCGAGGATTACGCCAAACAAGCGGGCAATATGCACGAAGAGCAAATTGCCGAAATTTATAAAGGCTACCAAAAGAAACTACGTAAAAACCAGTCCCTTGATTTTGACGACCTGATCATGCAGACCCTTAGACTTTTTGACGAAGTGCCGGAAGTCCTTGAATACTATCAGCGTCGTTTTCAATACATTCATGTCGACGAGTATCAAGACACGAACCATGCTCAATACCAGCTTGTTAAACACCTGGCCAGCCGTTACCAGAACCTTTGTGTCGTTGGTGACTCAGACCAGTCGATTTACGCATGGCGTGGAGCCGATATACAAAACATCCTGAACTTTGAAAATGACTATCCAAATGCTCGTACCATTTTACTTGAACAAAATTACCGCTCGACGGAATTGATCTTGAACGCAGCAAACAAAGTCATTGATAACAATAGCGGTCGTAAGCCCAAACATCTATGGACCGATAATAAAGGTGGAGAAAAAATCCACTACCATCAAGCAGGCACAGAACGTGAGGAAGGTCTTTATGTCACAGATAAAATTGAAGACCTCATCCGTCAAGGGAAATTCCGTTATCAGGATGTCGCCATTCTTTACCGGACCAATGCACAATCTCGTACGATTGAGGAAACTTTCGTCAAAGCAGGTATTCCATATCAAATGATTGGTGGCACCAAGTTCTATGATCGAAAAGAAATCAAGGACATGCTTGCTTATCTTCGTCTGATTGCGAACCCAAACGATGATTTAAGCTTTCAACGTGTCGTCAATGAACCAAAACGCGGGGTAGGAAAAACGAGTATGGATAAAATGGTTGCCTATGCGGCGAATCATGATATCTCTCTCTATGAAGCAGCAGCCGAAGTGGATTTTGTTGGTGTGAGTGCAAAAGCAGCCAAAGCCATTATGAGCTTCCGTAAGATGATCCAGAATTGGTGTGACCAGCAGGAATTTCTTTCCGCGACGGATATGGTTCAAGAAGTCATCGATAAAACCGGCTATGAAGAAATGTTGAGAAATGAGAAAAGTATTGAGGCTCAAAGCCGCCTGGAAAACATCGAAGAATTCAAGTCTGTAACGAAAAACTTTGAAGAGAATGCGGAAGATAAGACGCTGGTAGCTTTCTTAACGGACCTAGCCCTGATTGCGGATATTGATTCAATGAACGAGGACCCTAGTAGTGACGATACTGTAACTTTGATGACCCTTCACTCGGCCAAAGGGCTCGAATTCCCTGTTGTATTTTTGATTGGAATGGAGGAAAATGTTTTTCCACATAGCAGGGCCCTGATGGATGAGGAAGAAATGGAAGAGGAACGTCGTCTTGCCTATGTTGGGATTACACGTGCCGAGAAAGAATTATTTATTTCCCACGCAAAAATGCGGACGTTATATGGTCGGACCAACATGAACCCGATCAGCCGTTTCATTAATGAAATTCCTGATGATCTAGTTGAAGGGAAAGAACAAAAAGAAGAATTGCCGTTTTTCAATAAAAAACGTGAAAGCACACCATTTGGTACAAAAACGCAACCAATGGAGGCACCCAAGAAGCGAGCCTCTAAAAAACCGGAGAAAAAAGGATCGACCGGTGGAGAGAAGATCCTTTGGCAGGCTGGTGATAAAGCCAAGCATAAGAAGTGGGGCGAAGGAACGGTCGTTAAAGTTCAAGGAGAAGGGGACGCAATGGAATTGGATATTGCCTTTCCTGCGCCAACAGGTATTAAGCGCCTTCTTGCCCGTTTTGCTCCGATTACGAAAGCGTAAGGAAGTGGATGGATATGAACGCAACTGAAGCGCAACAACAAATGGAAATATTAAAGGAACAACTTGAACAATACAGCTATGAGTACCATACGCTGGATGATCCGAGTGTTTCGGATTATGAATATGACAAGAAAATGCAGCAATTGATAAAGCTTGAAGAAGAATTCCCGGACTTACAGACGCCGGATTCCCCTACTCAAAGGGTCGGCGGCAAGCCTCTCGACGCCTTTGAGAAAGTGCAGCACGATATTCCGATGCTCAGTTTAGGTAATGCATTTAACGATGAAGAATTGCGCGATTTTGATCGACGGGTCAAAAACGGCACAGACGCAGAAGTCAATTATGTGTGTGAACTGAAAATTGACGGTCTTGCTGTTTCACTTAAATATGAAGATGGCGTATTCGTTCGCGGCGCTACACGAGGGGATGGTACTACAGGTGAAGACATTACCAAAAATTTGCGCACGATCCGCAATATACCGCTCCGGTTGAAGGAACCGGTGACAATAGAAGTCCGCGGCGAAGCGTACATGCCGAAGAAGTCGTTTCTCGCTTTGAATGAAGCAAAAGAAGCGAATGGAGACGAACCGTTCGCTAACCCGCGTAATGCGGCAGCGGGTTCATTGCGACAATTAGATCCTAAGATCGCAGCCAAGCGTAATTTGGATATTTTCTTATATGGTATTGGTCTTTGGGAAAATGATCCCTCAGGCACACATAGTGAACGTCTTAAGAAAATGAACGATCTTGGGTTGAAAACCAACCCGGAGTGGAAAAAGTGTAACAATATTGAAGAAGTCATCGACTATGTAAATGGATGGGTAGAACACCGTGCGGATCTGGACTACGAAATAGATGGCATCGTTATTAAAGTGGATAGCTTGGACCAGCAGGAAGACCTTGGGTTTACGGCTAAGAGCCCTCGCTGGGCTACCGCCTATAAATTCCCAGCCGAAGAAGCCATTACAAGGCTTGAGAATATTGAACTTAGCGTAGGACGGACAGGTGCTGTCACACCAACGGCAATTCTTGACCCTGTGAAAGTGGCTGGTACAACCGTGCAACGAGCTTCCTTGCACAATGAAGATCTTATTATTGAAAAAGATATCCGTATAGGTGACACGGTTGTCATTAAAAAAGCAGGAGATATTATCCCGGAAGTAGTCCGTGTTGTTGAAGATCAACGAACAGGTGAAGAAGATCCTTATCGTATGCCGGAAGAGTGTCCGGAATGTGGCAGCAAGCTCGTTCGTTTAGATGAAGAAGTAGCCTTGCGTTGCATCAACCCCAACTGCCCTGCTCAGCTGCGTGAAGGTTTGATTCATTTCGTCTCTAGAAATGCCATGGATATTGAAGGTCTCGGGGAAAAGGTGATTGCTCAGCTTTTCCAAGAAAACTTGATCCATAACATTGCCGACTTGTACAAGCTTGATCGTGAGGAATTGCTTCAACTTGACCGTATGGGGGAAAAGTCAGTAGAGAATCTTTTGAAGGCGATTGAAGCATCAAAAGAAAACTCTCTAGAGCGCCTGCTCTTTGGTCTTGGCGTCCGTTACGTCGGATCAAAAGCAGCAAGCACCCTCGCTCGTCATTTCGAACATATGGATGCGCTTATAGAGTCCGATGCCGCCGCCCTTGAATCTATACCTGAAATAGGAAGCAAAATGGCCGAGTCCATTGCCAGCTACTTTGAAAAAGAGCAGGTCATACAATTATTGGAAGAACTAAAGGGACTCGGATTGAACATGGAGTACAAGGGTGCAAAGAAGAGTGACCTGCCGGTGGACTCTCCGTTTATGGATAAAACAATTGTTCTTACAGGGGCAATGGAGCATTTCAGTCGCTCAAAAGCGAAGAAGATTGTCGAAGATCTTGGGGGGAAAGTGACAGGCAGTGTCAGTAAGAAAACCGATCTCCTCATAGCAGGAGAAGAGGCCGGTTCAAAATATACAAAAGCAGCGGAGTTGGGTATTGAAATTTGGGACGAAGAGCAGTTTAGAAACGCTCTATCCTGATTGTCCCATCCGTAAGTGGCTATACAAGGTGAATCGGAGTGCCTCCTCTAAAGAGGTGCTTCGGCTGATCTTTTAAGGGAGTGGAGAGCATGAGGAAGATGCACGCACTGTTAATAAGTTCGCTGCTCGTTGTAAGCGCGTGTACCCCTGTTTTTGACAACAGAGATGAAGTCATTCAGGAAACTAAGGATGAAAATAATAATCAGTCCGCCATCATCCCCAATTACAACATGTCAGAACAGGATTATCGGATGATCTTGACGGAAGATAGTCCAAAGGTTTCGACAGCACGAGCAGTAACTACCAACCAGATGGGAAACCGAATGGATATTGATGAATTTGAACGGGGACTTCGCCGCCATTCAAAGGATTACTTTTCTCCTGAGAATTATTTTTTTCAACCAGGTCAGTACTTGGAAGAAGATACTCTTCTTAACTGGTTGGGAAGAGAGAGTTCAGAGAATGAAAACGGCTTGAATCCAGAATTGAATGAAGACGAAGCGACTGAGGAAGAATTTCGGGATAGGCCTCGCTATATCTCGAATATTATCGAACAGGATTACTTAGCCAAAACAGATGAAAACAAAGTGGAATTAAGTGGAGTTACGATCGGAATCTCATTAAGAACCGTTTATAATTTCACAGCAGAAGGTGAGAGTCATTCAGAAGACCATTCGACAGAAGAACTTTTACAAAAAGGGAAAGAGTACGCCAATGAAATACTGGAGCGTATCCGTAAGCGTGAAGAACTGAATGATGTGCCTGTGGTTTTTGCTCTTTATGAGGAGGAAGAATCGAGCTCGAAAATACCAGGTAAATTTCTAAGTAAAGGCTTTGTTAAAGGGTCTGATAAAACGGTTAACAGCTGGGAGAATATCGATGAAAAACATGTTCTTTTCCCATCGGATGAAGCTAACGAGGACCACTTTGATGATGCCCAGATTTTCTCTGATTTCAGAAAAGAAGTCTCAGACTACTTCCCTAATTTTGTAGGGATGATTGCGAACGGCTTTTATGTAAATGGGGAAATGCGGGAAGTGTCCATCGAAATCCCGATTCAATTCCAATCTGAATCAGAAGTCGTTGGCTTCACCCAGTATGTGTACAGTCTAGTGAACGAAATGTTCGCTGATCACTATAATATCCAAGTGAATATTCATAGTATGGATGAACCAGAAAGCTTAATTGTCAAAAAAGCTGGAGAGAAAGAACCATTTGTTCACGTCTACCAATAAAAAGAAAACCCGTCTGAATATGATTCAGGCGGGTTTTCTTTTTGCTGGGTGACCAAAATGGAATATATTGTAACACCTGGTACGCCAAATTTTGTATGACCAACAGACGGCAACAGACAACCAAACACGGTTTACAGACATTCGCTCTATATTATGGAAGAAACAAGTTATCATTATTCGACAAATTTTGAGGGATATAGAGAAAATTAAATAATGGGCGACTTATTTTTCGCTCAGTGGGATATAGTTGGATATTCAGCCTTAAATCGGACTAAATGGTTTGAACTAGATTCATAGTTACGATAGAATAGTTCTGGAAGCGTTTAATGTTTAAATTTTCTAACTATTAGTCAGCGTCACTCATTTACTTTCAAGGAGGCGGTTTTTCATGGTGGTCCCTTACAAACATGAACCATTTACTGATTTTACAGTAGAAGAAAATCGGAAAGCTTTAGAATCTGCAATTAGTCAGGTCGAAGCGGACCTTGGAAAAGAGTATCCCCTGATTATCGGTGGGGAGCGGATTATGACAGACGAGAAAATAGAAGTCGTTAACCCTGCGAACAAAAATGAAGTCATCGGTCATGTGTCGAAAGCTAACCAGGATTTGGCTGAAAAAGCTCATCAGGTGGCTGATGAAACTTTTGAGTGGTGGCGTAAAACGAAAGCCCAATTCCGTGCAGACATTCTATTCCGTGCTGCAGCGATTGTACGCCGTCGTAAGCACGAATTCACGGCTCATCTTGTCAAAGAAGGTGGGAAGCCGTGGAAAGAAGCAGATGCAGATACAGCTGAAGCCATCGACTTTTTGGAGTATTATGGGCGACAAATGCTCGAAATTGATAAAGGGGTGGAGATTAATTCCCGTCCTATTGAAAATAACAGGTTCCACTACATCCCTCTAGGTGTTGGAGTCGTCATTTCCCCGTGGAACTTCCTTTTTGCCATCATGTGTGGTACGACGGTTGCAGCCATGGTTTCCGGAAACACCGTTCTTCTGAAACCAGCGAGTGCAACCCCGATTATCGCTTATAAAATGATGGAAGTACTAGAAGAGGCGGGGCTTCCAAAAGGGGTCATCAATTATATCCCGGGAAGCGGAAAAGAGGTAGGCGACTACCTTGTTGATCATCCGCGTACTCGTTTTATTAGTTTTACAGGGTCACGTGAAGTCGGTACCCGTTTATTTGAACGTGCAGCGAAAGTACACGATGGTCAGCGGTGGCTGAAGCGTACGATTATTGAGATGGGTGGGAAAGATACGATTGTCGTAGACAGCGATTCTGATTTGGAACTAGCTGCAGATGCGATCACTTACTCCGCGTTTGGATTCTCAGGCCAAAAGTGTTCCGCATGTTCTCGTGTGGTAGCCCATAAAGATGTGTATGATGAATTGCTGGAACGTGTCGTCAAGAAGACGAAGGAGCACGTAAACTATGGAGACCCTACAGACAATAGCAACTACATGGGACCAGTGATCGATCAGGGCGCTTACGATAAAATTATGGATTATATCCAAATCGGAAAAAAGGAAGGCAAATTGATGACCGGAGGTAAAGGGGATGACAGCAAAGGCTGGTTCATCGCACCGACGATTTTTGCAGATCTTGATCCAGAGGCACGGCTTATGCAGGAGGAAATTTTTGGCCCTGTTGTCGGCTTTACAAAAGCGGAATCATTTGATGAAGCGATTGCTATTGCCAACAATACTGAATACGGCCTGACAGGTGCGGTGATTTCCAATAATCGTGAACACATTGAGAAAGCTCGCGAAGACTTTCATGTTGGAAACCTATACTTTAACCGCGGATGTACGGCCGCAATTGTCGGTTATCATCCGTTTGGTGGATTTAATATGTCAGGAACAGACTCTAAAGCGGGAGGCCCAGATTATTTAATTCATCATATGCAAGGAAAAACAACATCGGAAATGTTGTAAAGGGAAATACCAAAAAATCCTTTGTCCACTGGAAAGTGGATAGGGATTTTTTTGTGAGAACAGAACATACTATCTAGGTAAGAAAAAGAAGCGATATCCCCCATTCTTTAAAAGGATAAAAAATTTGTTAAAATAAATTTTGTGAATGTTTATCATAAAAAGGACATATATATGTATTTTTATACTATTTTAGTGAATAATAATTCAAATATCAATAATTTATGCAATTTTTGCAATGTTCATTCAAAGGTTATATGATATAGTTGTACCTGTATTTGGTTTTTTAAAGTCTTTGAGACTTAAGAACCATGCGTCGGTGCGTTTGTATAGGATTGTATAAAACAATATTCGGGAGGTGGAAACGTGTTTGAACTAGCTACTGCAACATCAGCATCCATCGCTGGAGCAACATGGTTCTGGTTATTTGTACCAATGCCAATATTAATCATTCTATCTATCATTTCACTATTCACTGAGAGGAGCGAATAACAAAACATGAGTACTGCAACTTTAATAACGTTTATCGTTTATTTAATTGGTATGCTGGGGATCGGTTTTGCAGCATATCGTCTAACAAGTGATTTATCTGATTATGTCTTAGGTGGTCGTCGTTTAGGGCCAGGAGTAGCCGCACTATCAGCCGGGGCATCCGACATGAGTGGTTGGTTGCTGTTAGGTTTACCAGGTGCTATTTACGCCTCAGGTTTATCTGAAGCATGGATCGGTGTGGGTCTCGCGATTGGTGCTTACTTAAATTGGCAGTTTGTTGCCCGCAGACTTCGTGTGTTTACGGAGATTGCAAATGACTCGATTACTGTTCCTGACTATCTTGAGAACCGCTTCCGTGATCACTCCCACGTATTACGTGTCATCTCTGCAGCTGTCATCCTTTTATTCTTTACCTTCTATACATCTTCCGGTATGGTCGCCGGTGCGAAGCTGTTTGAAGCTTCCTTTGCACTAAGCTACAATCAAGCCCTATGGTTAGGTGCAATTGTTACCATTTCCTATACATTCCTAGGTGGTTTCCTAGCTGTAAGTTGGACAGACTTTGTTCAAGGTATTTTAATGTTCTTAGCGTTGATCGCTGTTCCTATCGTTGCTGTTTCTGAACTTGGAGGATGGAATGCAGCAAAAGATGCTGTAGCTCAAATCGACCCAGCTCACTTGAACATGGTTCAAGGCGTTGGAGCCCTTGCGATTATTTCTTCTCTTGCATGGGGGCTTGGTTATTTCGGTCAGCCGCATATTCTTGTACGTTTTATGGCCCTTAGGTCTCCTAAAGACGTACCGAGAGCTCGTTTAATTGGTGTCGGCTGGATGGTTCTAGGTCTATATGGTGCTATTTTCACTGGTTTATTCGGTCTTGCATACATCAACACTGCAGATGTAGCGGATTTAGCAACCTTTAACGCAGAAGTCATTACAGAGGGCGGCGTCCAAATGCTTGCCGACTCAGAGAAGATTTTCATTACATTCTCCCAGATTCTGTTCCACCCGGTTATTGCAGGGATTTTGCTGGCAGCCATTCTATCTGCCATCATGAGTACCATTGACTCTCAATTGCTTGTATCTTCTTCTGCGCTAGCAGAGGACTTCTACAAAGCATTGTTCCGTAAGAATGCAACCGAAAAAGAATTGGTATGGGTTGGTCGTTTTGCAGTTGCTGCTATCGCCTTGATTGCCGTACTTCTTGCAGGAAACCCAGACAGTACAGTTCTTGGTCTTGTATCTTACGCTTGGGCTGGTTTCGGTGCCGCATTTGGTCCTGTAATCATCTTGTCCCTATTCTGGAAAGGCATCACTCGTAATGGTGCACTTGCCGGTATTATCGTCGGTGCGGTTACCGTCGTTGTATGGGGAGATTTCTTGAGTGGTGGATTCTTCGACCTTTATGAAATTGTCCCTGGTTTCGTGTTAGGTGGACTTGTTGCTATTCTTGTCAGTCTTGCTGGTCAGCCACCGAAAGATATTGCTGAAGAGTTCGATAAAGCTTCTAAATTATAATACGAAGTTTGAAAAATCCCGGACATTAATGTCCGGGATTTTTTGTTTGAGAAATTATTAAATTCAATGATTGAAGGATTCTAATTGAAGCGGACTGCATCAAGCATAAGGCTGTTCACTTGGGCTTTCAGTATCTTATCTGAGACACAAAACATCAAGGCATCTTGACATTTATAAAAAGAATCCTATCCAACAATCGAACCAGCTTTTTTCTCATTAAATAGAAACCAATAAATGTGTGTGTTTCCTGATAAGACAGCGGACCACTGATATGTTAAGATAAGAAAGGTGTGCAACGTACGTTGAAAATGGATTCAGATATTTGGTATGATCATATATTATGTGAGATCGAAATGGAGGTCGCATTATGTCCAGAATTAGCAAAGAGGAAGTGAAGCACGTCGCAAATCTTGCGCGTCTTGCTATCACGGAAGAAGAAGCAACGACATTCACAAAGCAGCTTGATGACATCATCACGTATGCGGAGCAGCTGAATGAATTAGATACAACGGGTATTGAGCCTACTACGCATGTTCTTGATTTGAAAAATGTTATGCGTAAGGACGAGCCGAAGAAATGGATTTCGCAAGAGGATGCACTGCAAAATGCACCGGATAAGCAGGATGGGCAATTCAAAGTGCCATCCGTATTGGAATAAGGAGGTTCGACGATGTCTTTATTTGACTATACATTACGTGAGCTTCAAGAGAAGCTACATAACAAAGAGATCTCTGTCACGGATCTTGTAGAAGAATCGTACAAGCGAATTGAAGAAGTGGATGAAGAAGTGCAGGCTTTTCTTACGTTGAACAAGGAAGCAGCGAAAAAACAAGCCGTTGAACTAGATCAGGAACGTGGCAATGCCGATGCCAATTTGTTCGGGCTCCCGATCGGTGTCAAAGACAATATTGTAACAAAAGGTCTGCGTACGACAGCGGGAAGTCAATTTCTCTCCAATTTTGAAGATCCGCTTTACGATGCGACAGTTGTAAACAAATTAAATGAGGCCAAAGCAGTGACGATTGGTAAATTGAATATGGATGAATTCGCAATGGGTTCTTCCAACGAAAATTCCAGCTACGTAGCAGCACGAAACCCGTGGAATACGGATTATGTTCCAGGAGGGTCCAGTGGTGGTTCTGCAGCCGCAGTAGCAGCTGGGGAAGTTCCTTACTCTCTTGGGTCCGATACAGGGGGGTCAATACGTCAACCAGCTGCGTACTGTGGTGTAGTCGGGTTAAAACCTACTTACGGCCGTGTTTCCCGTTTTGGTTTGATTGCGTTTGCGTCCTCATTAGACCAAATCGGACCGATTACTCGTAACGTCGAAGATAATGCCTTTTTACTTGAGACCATTTCCGGGCATGACCAAATGGATTCTACATCAGCAGATGTCGACGTACCGAAGTACACCGATTCTCTGACTGGTGATGTTCAAGGCATGAAGATTGCAGTGCCGAAAGAATATCTGGCTGAAGGTGTTTCTCCAGAAGTAAAAGAAGCGGTTCAGGCCGCGCTTACTCAATATGAAAAAATGGGGGCAACGTGGGAAGAAGTTTCTCTTCCTCACTCTAAATATGCCCTTTCCACATACTACTTACTTTCTTCTTCAGAAGCGTCATCAAACCTGGCCCGTTTTGATGGTGTTCGTTATGGAAAGCGCGCCGAAGATGCAGAAACAATGCTCGATATGTTCATGCGTTCTCGTGCTGAAGGGTTTGGTAATGAAGTGAAACGTCGGATTATGCTTGGAACTTTTGCATTAAGTTCAGGTTATTATGACGCTTACTATAAGAAAGCCCAGCAAGTACGTACATTGATTAAGAATGACTTTGAAAAAGTGTTCGAAGACTATGATGTCATTATCGGTCCAACAACACCGACACCTGCCTTTAAAGTAGGAGATAAAGTAGACGATCCTATGACGATGTATGCGAACGATATTCTAACCATTCCAGTAAACCTTGCAGGTGTACCAGGAATCTCCATTCCATGCGGGTTCTCTGGCGACGGCCTTCCAATCGGTCTGCAAATCATCGGAAAACATTTCGATGAAGCTACTGTCTATCGCGCTGCTCATGCCTTCGAACAAAAGACAGACTATCATAAACAACGCCCGTCCCTTGGAGGTGCGCGCTCATGAATTTTGAAACAATCATCGGACTTGAAGTCCACGTAGAACTAAAAACAGATTCTAAAATTTTCAGCCCTTCTCCGAATATGTTCGGGGATGATCCCAATACGAATGTCAACCCGATCGATCTCGGTTATCCAGGAGTTCTTCCGGTTCTAAACGAAGAAGCTGTTAACTTCGCTATGAAAGCAGCCATGGCACTGAACTGTGATATTGCGGAAGACACG
Organism: Halobacillus karajensis; assembly: GCF_900108515.1. Classification (GTDB taxonomy): domain Bacteria; phylum Bacillota; class Bacilli; order Bacillales; family Halobacillaceae; genus Halobacillus; species Halobacillus karajensis. The sequence goes on from NZ_FNWW01000005.1 coordinate 135,460, forward strand.
AAGTTTGATCGTAAAAACTACTTCTATCCAGATAACCCGAAGGCTTATCAAATCTCTCAATTTGATAAGCCTATCGGTGAAAATGGATACATTGATATTGAAGTGGACGGGAAGAAAAAACGTATCGGTATTACTCGCCTGCATATGGAAGAAGATGCTGGAAAGCTGACACACAGTGATGACGGTTATTCTCTTGTCGATTTTAACCGTCAGGGGACACCGCTCGTAGAAATTGTATCTGAGCCGGATATCCGTTCACCAAAAGAGGCATACGCATACCTGGAAGCATTGAAGAATATCATCCAGTACACAGGTGTTTCTGATTGTAAGATGGAAGAAGGTTCACTAAGGTGTGATGCCAACCTTTCCATCCGCCCGATTGGCCAGGAAGAGTTTGGTACCAAAACAGAGCTTAAGAACTTAAACTCTTTCTCATTTGTTCAAAAAGGACTGGAATTTGAAGAAAAACGCCAGCAGAAAGAATTGCTTTCCGGTGGAGAAATTCTTCAAGAAACACGTCGTTATGATGAGCAGACGAAAGAAACGATTCTAATGCGTGTCAAAGAAGGTTCGGACGACTACCGTTACTTCCCAGAACCGGATCTTGTACCCTTACACATCGATGAAGCTTGGAAAGAGCGCATCAAAGCGCAGATTCCTGAGCTCCCAGACGCTCGTAAGAAGCGCTACATCGAAGAACTAAAGCTTCCTGTATACGATGCGATGGTTCTTACAAACAACAAAGAGCTTTCCGATTTCTTTGAAGAAACGATAGCTCAAAATGCTGACATTAAGCAGGCATCGAACTGGTTGATGGGTGAAGTTTCTGCCTATATGAACAAACACTATAAAGAACTTCATGAGTTAGCCCTTACACCAGAATCTCTTGCTAAGATGATCCAGTTAATTGAAGATGGCACCATTTCTTCCAAAATTGCGAAGAAAGTTTTCACCGAGCTTGTTGAAAACGGGGGCGATCCTGAGAAGATTATTAAAGAAAAAGGACTCGTTCAAATTTCTGATGAAGGCCAGCTGACGGAAATTGTTAGTACCATCATGGATAATAACCCTCAGTCTATCGAAGACTATAAGAACGGGAAAGATAAAGCTCTTGGTTTCCTAGTCGGTCAAGTAATGAAAGAAACAAAAGGACAAGCGAATCCACCGATGGTCAACAAGATCATACTTGCAGAAATGGACAAACGCTAAAAAGTCTCTCTAAAAATAGAGTCAGCGAAAGCACGCACAGAGGTGCGTGCTTTCGTATGGTTTAGGACATGTCGTCATATACTATAAAAATAGTTTGCAATTCCAGGAAAAAGCGCTATGATGTAGAATGGAACATGTTTGTAGAAAAAGGGGGTCATACACGATGAAACGTGCCCGAATTATATATAACCCGACCTCTGGAAGAGAAGTCATACGCAAGGTTCTCCCGGACATTTTGCAACGATTTGAACAGTCCGGTTACGAAACCTCCACCCATGCCACTACATGTGCTGGTGATGCGATCAAAGCAGCCGAATATGCCATTGATCGTGAATTCGATGTCGTTGTTGCGGCAGGGGGGGACGGAACCATTAATGAAGTCATTAACGGACTCGCCGAAAAGCCACACAAACCTAAAGTCGGCATTATTCCAGTCGGGACAACCAACGATTTTGCCCGTGCTTTACACATACCAAGAAATATTCATAAAGCTGTTGATGTTATTCTGGATGACTATAGTCATCCCCTTGATATCGGCCGTGTTAATGAGCAATATTTCATGAACATTGCTGGTGGCGGGAAAATTACTGAAATCTCCTATGAAGTCCCAAGCAAGCTGAAAACGATGATCGGTCAGCTGGCCTACTATTTGAAAGGCATCGAAATGCTCCCATCCATTCGTCCGACATTCGTTGAGATGGAATATGATGGGAAATGGTACGAAGGGGAGATTATGCTATTTCTCGTCAGTAATACCAACTCCGTCGGTGGCTTAGAGAAACTAGCCCCATCCGCAAGTATGGATGATGGACTTTTTGACCTGATGATCATTGAAAAGATGAACATCGCTGAATTCGTCCGGCTGGCAACACTCGCCATTCAGGGTAATCATCTTAACCATCCGAAATTCTTCCATACAACCGCAAGCCGGGTGAAAGTAAAGACAGATGAAAAGATGCAACTCAACATAGATGGAGAATATGGTGGATTATTGCCCGGGGAATTTGTCAATTTATACAGACATCTGGACTTTTTTGTACCAGAAGATAAATTCAAGGAAGAATAAAGGGGAGCGCTGCTGTTTATAGACAGTAGCGTTCTTTTTCTTCATTTATGAGGCAAGCTTGCTTGAAACATTTGATTTTCTTCGGCTGATTGCAGGTACCCGGAATGACTGGCCCTTCATAATAGTCGAAGCCATCACCAGCTGGTCGAGAATATAAGTCGAATGGGTTATGAGAAGAAAGCTCCCTTTTCTGCCCTGTTGTTCTTACATTAGTTACAGCTACCCAGGGCGACTATACATTTCATGATATGGTAAACTACGGATAGAGTATATAGATAAAGGACGGATGAACAATGGCGAAACCGAAACCGCCGGTACAGAAGAACCAAACGATAGAACTCAGCTTCGAAGATTTGACCCACGAAGGCAATGGGGTAGGAAAAGTCGATGGTTATCCACTTTTCGTTCCGTATGGCCTTCCAGGCGAAAAGGCGGAAGTCAAAGTAGTTAAAGTAAAAAAGAACTTCGGCTTTGGAAAACTTGTTAAAGTAACCGAAGCAAGTGACGACCGCGTGGAACCCCTTTGTGATGTTTTTTACCAATGCGGAGGCTGTCAGCTTCAGCATATGAGTTATCAGATGCAGCTTAATATGAAGCGTAAGCAAGTGAAAGATAATATGAAGAAAATCGGTCATCTTGAGCATGTGCCGGTACATCCAACGGTTGGCATGGAAGACCCTTGGCGCTACCGGAACAAAGTACAAATCCCAGTCGGGCAAAAAGAAGACGGCGAACTGATGACAGGGTTCTACCAAAAACGAAGCCATAACATTATCGATATGGATACATGTTTGATACAGGATGAAATGAACGATCGTATGGTCGAGAGTGTCCGCCGCATTGCTTCCAAGCACGGGATCGATGCTTACGACGAACAGACCCATCGTGGAGTTCTGAGACATATTATGGTCCGGACGGGTCAGAATACAAAAAATATTATGATCGTGATTGTAACAAAAACAAAAAAACTCCCCCATAAAGATAAGATGGTTGACGAAATCCGTGATGCTTTTCCAAACGTAAAGTCTATTGTTCATAACGTGAACAACGCCAAGACGAACGTAATCCTAGGAAAAGAAACCCATATCCTTTGGGGAGATGAATATATCTATGACACAATCGGTGATATCCGATTTATGATCTCACCGAAATCGTTCTATCAGGTCAATCCGACCCAGACGAAAAAGCTTTATGATAAGGCCCTTGCCTATGCCAACCTTAGTGGAGGTGAAACGGTAATTGATGCCTATTGCGGTATCGGTACAATTTCCTTATTCCTTGCTCAAAAAGCAAAGAAAGTCTATGGCGTTGAAATCGTCCCGGAAGCCGTTACAGATGCAAAGAAAAATGCCCGATTGAACAAGATGGACAACGCTGAATTTTACGTCGGCCAGGCTGAAGAACTCATGCCGTGGTGGCGGAATCAAGGACTAAGACCTGATGTAATTGTCGTTGACCCACCGAGAAAAGGCTGTGATGAAGCCCTCCTAAAAGCCATGCTTGATATGGAGCCTGAGCGAATTGTTTACGTTTCTTGTAACCCCTCCACGCTTGCCCGTGATTTGCGGATCCTAGAAGATGGGGGATATAAGACGAAGGAAGTGCAGCCTGTAGATATGTTCCCGCAGACGGCGCACGTGGAGTGTGTTACGTATTTGACCCCTAAATCATAGAGTTTTAAAAGAAGAACATAAGAGTGGTCACATTTTGACTACTCCTATGTTTTTTGAAGCCATGAATATGTACGGGTATATGGTAGGTCAAACAAAATTAAAAAAACAGAGAATTCCATAATTAGAGGAATCTCTGTTTTTTTAATGAAAACATTTTAGTTAGCCTTAATTAATTCTTGATCCAAGGCATTTAGAGCAAATTCATGAATCGTGATTTCCGGTCGGCTGCCCACACGAATGTTGAGCCCTGTTTGTCCAAGTCCCTCATTGATGTAAAAAGGTTTTCCATGTTGTTTATGAAGCCCTTTTATAATCTTCATTCTCGCTAGTTTGCCCATTTTCACAAGATGGTAGGCTTTTGGATAGCAGATTTGTCCGCCATGGAAGTGACCGGATAATAAATAATCAAAATGATAATTTTCCATGTGAAGCACGATGTTTGGGTCATGGGTTAGTACTAGGTTTGTTGATGGTTTAACGTTCTTATAGGCCATTTCTAATTCACTTCGTTTTGTACTAAAATCATCCACCCCGATAATATTTAGAGGATGGCCGTTGATATGAATCGTTTCACTTTCATTTCTTAAAACTTTACAATGGTGTTTCTCTAATGTGTGGATCAATGCATTAAGGTTTTCTTGTTTTAAAACATAATCATGGTTCCCAAGAACAGCATAGATTCCATATTTAGCATTTAAACGATTAAGAACCTGTAAATAAGGAACAAGCTTAGGGATTGTTCGTTTACGATCCAGGAAGTCCCCTGTCAGGGCAATTAAATCAAAGTTTTTATCTTTAAGATCCTCATAAAGTTGATTGGATGTAATCGAAATATTCTCAAGGTGTAAATCAGAGAGCTGAAGAATTTTCAAACTTGTTAATTGTTCGTTTGATCCTTCTGTATTTATTTTAATTTCATTTATAACAACATCACGGGTATTATAATAAAATTTGATTATAAAATATAAAAGCGGAATTATTATTGCTGATAATATAATAAAAATCATAAAATCCCCCTTCTAAATTTTTATTATACATGAAAATAAGTTAAATGGTTATGGTAATTGAATGAATACATCGTAGATATTTCCAAAAAAATATCTTTTTTACATTAATCGGAGGGGTTTTTGATGACACATAAAAGAAACATTTTATTTCTTCCATTCTTACAAATACCTTCCGGACATCATCAAGCTGCGGATGCTATCATTGATGAATTATCAGAAAAACATCCTGATATTAAGTGCGATAAAGTTGATATCCTCTCTTACAGTTACGGGAAGGTAGAAGCTTTTGTTTCCCTTACTTATTTGAAGTGGATACAAACCATTCCGCAATTCTACAACTGGCTTTATCAAAGTAGTGTCTATAAAAAGGGAGATTTCGACAAGCGGTACCATCTTTATGAGCTATTGTTTATACCTTTTATGAGGAAGCTGCTTAATGAGAAGAAACCTGATCTTATCGTATGTACTCATGCTCTCCCCTCCTATATGATCAATCGGTTAAAAGAGGTTCATGAGCTGCATATCCCCGTCATTAATATCTATACAGATTATTTTATTCATGAATTTTGGGGGATCAAACATATAGATTTTCATTTTACGTCTTCCCATCATATGAAAGAATTTTTATTGCACAAAGGGATAAAAGAGAATCAAATCGTGAATACAGGGATTCCCATACACCAGAAATTAAAAAACCACAGTGGAAGTGTGGGGAAGAGCCATCATTCTTTATCACTATTGATAACCGGTGGGAGTTTAGGGATTGGAGCAATTGGAGAATTAATTAAGAGAATGGGAACACATTCGATGATTGATTTTTTTGTATTATGCGGAAAAAATGAACAGTTATATGGAAAGTTAAAGAACTCTGGTAGGGCTAATATTGTTCCATTAAGGTATATAAAATGTAAAGACGAAATGAATAAGTTATACGATCAAATCGACGGAATTATAACAAAGCCTGGCGGAGTAACCATTAGTGAAAGCTTATATAAAAGGAAACCGATTTTTATTTATCATGCCTTACCCGGGCAAGAAGTCATCAATCTCCACCAGCTGAAAAAACTCGGACTTGTCTATGAATTGAACTATTGGAAAAGGCAGACACAGCCTATGGATGAATTCATCTACGCACTTTATAGAAATAAGAGTCAGTGGATGGAAGATCATCACCAATCCATTTCTCTATATCATCAACAGCTTTCAACTATTGGGCCGGTTGATTTTATCGAAAAGGTTATCTTCGAAAAGTAGAAGTGAAAAAGTGAATGGTAGACTTTGTTTTTTATATACGTGAACAGAGGTACGGTTTATGAATAAGTAATTGAATCAACTATTTTTTCAAGTCACAATTCCTTAGAGTGCATGATAATTAGAGGGAGGAGTATATTAAAAATAATAATATTGTTGGGAGGAGTTTATGCTATGGAAAGTGTACCGGTAGAACAACTTATTAGTGATTTAGAAAACTCATTTCGACCCCTAATGGAGAAAAATAATCTAGATGATATCGGAATTTTTGAGGAGGAAGGCCAGGGTGATTACTATCATCTTGGTTATACGGTCAAGAAAAATGAAAGGGTTTATATGGTGCATCTTCCGTTTATTAAAAGTGAAGATGGCCACCTGACTCTTGATAAACAGGAATGGATAGTAGAAACAGATGATCCCAACGCTGTAGATTTAAAAGGGTTCGATAAGATTGATGATGTCTTTCAGAGTCTTTTCAGATAAGTAAGTAAAATTTCGGATTGGTGAATGGGTGAACTGACTAAAAAACGATCACAAATGGATGATCACTTTTATAAATGATGCAACCACTAAAGGAACCTTATCTGAGGACCTTTTTTATGCCGCAGAAGGATGACGGCAGGACAGAACTGGTTTATTAAAGGGAATGACCGACATTTTTTGTTTCTCCAATAATAATAGGTATTCAGTAAAGGCGTACACACTAGGGGATAGCAAAGTTTTTGTGGTACTTGAATATTCTTTCTTTTAAAAGCCTATTTTAGTTATTTTCTTACTATAAGGGGATTAAAGGTTGTTTATAGTTCGCTTCGTAAATTGGTAATGAATAACTAACATAATACTTTCGTTCATGGAAAATATTAAAAAGGTCTTTAACAAATATTAGACCCATTGACTCCAATTTGTGGAGGAAATCGATTAGGAGGTAAAAGGATGGCGTTAGAAGAAAAAGAGCGAATTATTATTCCCGACGAAAACGGGGAAGAACATTTATTTGAAATATTGTTTACATTTGATGTGGATCAAACAAATGCAACTTATATCGCAGTATCTCCTGTGGATCAAATCGGAGGTAATGATGTAGATGTATTCCCCTTCCGGTATGAAGAAAAAGTGAACGATGAGGACGACCTTGCCTTATATCATATCGAATCGGATGAAGAATGGGAAATGGTGGATGAAGTGATAAATACGTTAACAGGTGAGGATTTGATTTAAGTTTGAGGCTTCAAATCCACAAACTTTTACCAGAATATCGTCTCAAGGGTAAAGGAACTGTTTTTCCAAATACATTCTAACAATTCCCTCATTATTAAGCTGATCGTAAGAGGTCTGAATTCTTGTATTAATCTCCTCATGCTTTACAAAAAAATTGTTTAGCCTTGATATATTATATTTTCATTCTATTTCTTTTACTTTAAAAAGGGAGCCAAATTAGTTTTAACTATAAATAAATTTACCATTAAAAATGAAGATGTTTGATATAGAGGCTGAAGCAATAATCTCCCAGGTTTTTCTATAGAACCTGGGCTTTTTTATGTCTTTTTCAATACAAAACCACTCCATTTTATTTTAATTCTCTTTTCTTTCTTTTATTATCTTTCTCTACCCACCTATAGCGTTAAAAGTCGGAAAGCCTATAGGAGAGAAATTCGGGGTCTACGAATCAGTCGTTTATATCAGAAGTGTAGGGGGATAAAGGAAAGGGGCCATGAAAGCAGGCGAATGTTCGATCAACCGTCCTTCTCGGGCTTAAGTAAGTGTTAAAAAAAGACCTATTTTATGGCATTTTCCTACAAATGCCGGCATCTCTTTCTAGTTCATTCATAGGATGGACTATTAAATGAAAAGAGGTGGTAGAATGTTAGGGTTCTCTATGATTCAATTAACCAAAACCCATAGTGAGAAGCTGGATAAGGAACTGCGTAAAAGTCTAGTTCATTTATATAAGCCTTTGCGCCGAACTCCTTGTTTTTTGCATCGCTCGATTGAAAAGTATTTAGAGAAGCGGAAAAAATTCCCGGTCATTATTGAATTTGAAGAAGAAAAGGTGATGTATTCCGGTATAAGTAAGGTTCATGACCTGGTGGGTAAAGAGAAACACTGCAAGGTTGAGCATGAATTTCCAAGTACATGCTGTTGTTCTGGAGTATTAACCGCATCAGCCATTGAAAAAATACTTTCCGACGATTGCCACATTAAAAAAATCTATTATGATCGGGAGGTAATGGCTTTATTGGATGTGGCTTCTCCGGCTGTTCATGCTCATGCATTGAACCAAATGGGGTTAACTGGTAAAGGTGTGAATATCGCAGTTGTAGATACCGGTGTTTATCCGCACCAGGATTTAACCCAGCCAGAAAATCGGTTGATTGCTTTTAAGGATGTCGTTAATAACCGTGAAGAGGCTTATGATGATAATGGACATGGAACTCACTGTGCGGGGGATGCTGCAGGTAATGGTTTTGCCTCTAATGATAAGTATCAGGGTCCTGCTCCAGAGGCTGGAATTATTGGGGTTAAAGTCCTTAACCAGATGGGGTCAGGCTCTCTTTCGACGATTATTGCAGGTATCCAATGGTGTATCGATCATAAAGAAGAATATCAGATTGATATCCTCTCTTTATCTTTAGGTGCGGCTGCCGATGAGTCTGACTGTGATGATCCACTTGTCCAAATTGTTGATCAAGCATGGGAAAGTGGCATTGTTGTTATTGTAGCTGCTGGGAACTCAGGTCCAGATCAAAGGACAGTTGCCACACCTGGCATCAGTTCGAAGGTGATTACTGTAGGTGCTGTCGATGATAGAAATACGGTGGAACGCAGCGATGAACAGATTGCTTCTTTTTCAAGTCGAGGTCCTGCTTGTGGCGAAGATTCAAAACCAGATTTGGTTACTCCAGGTGTGAATATTGTTTCCTTAAGGTCGCCAGGATCTTACCTTGATAAAACCTCAAAATCAAATCGTGTAGAAAACGACTACTTCAATTTATCTGGTACCTCTATGGCTACCCCGATTTGTGCAGGGGTCGCTGCATTAATCCTTCAAGAACATCCAGAATATACTCCAGATCAAGTCAAACAACAGCTTCTTGCAGGAGCCGTGGATATCGGGTTACCGCCCTATGTCCAGGGGGCAGGGTACTTGGATGCAGAAAAAGCATTGGAGTTTACAGGAAGAGAAGAGTAAGGTGGGGAATTATTAAGGAAACCATACGAAGCGGAAATTAAATTCCTTATTTTCTACAAAGCTGGCTGAATGCCGGCTTTTTTCTTTTCTCTAAGAGGATACGAATCCCTTTTCCTAGGAAAAGTTGTGGAAAGCGAAGGAGAAGGGGGGACTTGTTGTCATTCCTCATCCCCTTCCTGACATCAAGAATACGGGAGGCTCTTAAGTTTTATTATTAGGAAAAGTTTTTTGTGTATGTTCTTCCCACCACTTCAAAGCGCTGTATAATATAGCCGATCCGTCACCGGTAAAAGGAACAAAATTAAACAGGTTTAGGATGCAAAGCATAGAGAAAAGGTGGCTATAGATACTTTCAGAAAAATAAAGCATCGCTCCCCCAATAAAAGGAAGAATCAAGTTAGGTGCAGTTGAAATCCAGAATATTTGACCATACTGGTGATCGTTCTCATATACTACTTTCCCACCGAAAGGATGAATGTTTATCGAAATTACCTTTTTTTTAAATAATAGAATAAAAAGTAAATGAATCAGTTCATGTAAAACTAATACAAGAAATAATAGGGCATAAATGAGGAGACAAGCTTTTCCAAGAATAAGGAAGTTCTCCATATTAAGCGGTACTTGTTCTCGTCCTGAATTTACGTAAAATCAAAACACTGATACATAAAATCACAAGCCATGCTAGATATGTGAAAAGGACTTGTGTGGTGAGAGAAAATGTGGTGAATAATTCTTCCTCATTCATAGTCATATCAATTTGTAAACCTAACTTAGAACGGTAGATACCTGATTCATCTATTGAGAATAATGTAACAAAGTAATCTATTAAAAAAGCGGCTAAATAGATCACTGTTCCAATGAAAATCCATTTGGTTAATTTCATAATTTTTTTTCTTCACTCCTCCAATTCTTTCGATTGAATCTGGAAAAATCCCAAGATGGTATTGTATCCTTCTCTTCAGATTGTAAAAGCAAGAAGTATTTCATCATAATTAATAGAAGGTAAACAATGATGAAGATGAAAAAACTTTTGGCTACAAGATAGATAGAAACAGCTAGAACCACACATAATATTGAAGCAGTGAATTCATTGACAGAACTCTTACTTTTAGGGAAGAGGATACTCATCACAACCGCGGATTCAAAGATAATTAAACCATAGTAAGCACTATCCCAATAATCACTACTTAAGGTGAGAGCAAACAAGATAAGTGGAAGGTTCAATACTAGACTGATTCCTGTAGTGATAACTGTTTCCTTAACTGGAGTAATAGTAAAAAAGCGATTCATGCCTCTATATGATAACGTTGTATTAAAGTATCGGATCCCTATAAAGGATAATAATGGGTAAACATAAGAAAAGGTCGTCGCTGCAATAAAAAAGTCTTTGGTGTCCCATAAGGCTAAAGTAAAGAAAAGCAATGCAATCCCTAAAACGCGGAACATAAGCTTGTTCCTTAAGAATCCCAATAAGATTAAAGTAAACGTATTCACTCGCTTACCCCATCGAAACAGAAAAAACTCTTCTCCATAATAAATGCCGGTTTGATCTTCTTCTTTACTGTAATAAATGAGCATCAGGAGTAATGCAACTCCGATGAGAAGAATCGAAATAAGAAGGATCATAATTAAACCGTTTAGTTCCATATTCAGATTTTGGATACTCTGATCAATTTTGAAACGGAATACAAATAAATGAAAGAAAAGCAGGACAACAAGTAATCCATGGTTAAGGTTGTACGTCGTTAATTTTAGTTTCTCTCCTAGGACATGAAAGATAAAATGATAGAAAAGAATACTGAAAAAAAACAGCAATTGACAGTAAACGAAGACAAGTAAACTGACCAGCCAAGGGAAGTAAAATAATTTCAGCAGTGGAATAATAATCGCAAATACGATTAAAAACGCTCCATAGCTGAGCACCAATTTGAATAACATGCTGCCTAACCAAATGCTTCCCTTTTCAAATGGGAGGATTTTTAATTGATATTGCATTTTACCTGTCAATGAAAAGGTGATCGTGACAATCAAATAAATAAAACCTGTAATAATAATGAGTACATTTGTCAGGCTGGAAAATAATATATTCTTCATACCACTGTTGCTTTGGTCTTCCGTAATGAACATTTGATTATATTGAGATAGATTTAATAGATAATAAGCGATGTAAATGGCCACTAGTAATCCTAAAAGGATATAGCGGTTTCTTTTTTTTTGAAACATAGGATTTGCCAAAAGATTATGGAAAACCTCATGCATTAAGAGTTTGGTTATGGTGTAAGAATCGGTCAATTTGTTCATAATAATTTTTTAATTCCCCATTATTTATTACGATTTCTTCAATCATAGAAATGTCCTCAATATTTTCTATTCTCCCTTTATTTAAAAGGTGAACCTTCGCTTGTTTATTCCGGCTGATATAATCCATGTTATGAGAAATAAGAATGAACTTCCGATTAGTTGCAAAGCGTTCGATTAAGTATTCTGTAAGCAAATAGCTCTCATAATCAAGCCCATTAAATACTTCATCTGCTAAAATATAGCGGACATCTAACGCTAGCGCGATCGCTATTTGTAATTTTTTCTTCATTCCGTATGAATAATCACCAATTTTTTGGTTAAGGCGATCCTTCAAGTGGTAGAGATCAATGATAAAATGGAATAAGTCATGATCCGGATTCTCATATCTGGAAAATACGAAGTGAGCGTATTCTCTCCCTGACAAATATTCAGGTAAGTAAAAATCAGAAGGGATATAATACATAAACTTTTTTGCAGCCTTTTCTCTTCTATCTTCCCCGTGAATAGTGATTTCTCCTTGTTCAAAAGGAATGATGTCACAAATACAATTAAAAAGCGTCGTTTTTCCTGACCCATTGATACCTACAAGGATGTCTATGCCTTTAGAATCAAATGAAAGAGTTAAGTTTTTCAACACTTTGTTGTTTCTATATGATTTTATTAATCCGTCTATTTTTATCATATCAGTCAACCTTATGAGTATTTTTTGTATGGGTTTGGAGAATAGATGTTTTATGTTTTAATTAGGTTTACACCCAATTCCTATGTTCCATACCTTAGGCCAATTCCATTTTACTTGCCCTGAGAATGAATAGCCTTTGCTTGTACAATAGTAAGCATAGCCTATGCCACCAATCACGGCTATCAAAATAATTACCCAAATAATCCATTTGTTTTCAATTACGTCCTGGTATTTAACCTCTAGATGATTTTTCAGTGAATAAAGCCAATTAAGTAAAACTAGTTGAAAATCATGTAAAGCTGTCAACTTAGTTTCCCCCTCCGCTCTCCGCTATTCTCCAAACCATACGGTTATGAGATAAATCACCTCATATGTAAATTATATCCATTTATACTATTAAATACATAGTCCTAAAGATGGAATTTTCTGAATGATCCTGATGGAGAGCATAATGCTCTATGAACATTGGCCAGAAACAATGTTCCTGTTTTTTGTTTATCTTATAAAGTTGGCAGGGGGAGCAAAATCCTCTGGGGTGTTTCTTGGAAAGAAAATACCTTACCGGGGACATCTGGAGCGGAAGACTCTGCTCCAGACATTCGGGTAAGGTACAGAATGATTAGGCGTGATGAGACATTGCATTTTTGTTTGTTTTAATGTCGAAACGATCGGCATTCATGATTTTCACCCATGCCGATACGAAATCCTTCACAAACTTCACATGGTTGTCTTCTTGTGCATATACTTCGGCAATGGCACGGAGGATAGAGTTTGAACCAAAGACAAGGTCAACGCGGGTGGCTTTACGGACCACTTCACCAGTTTTGCGGTCACGACCTACATATTCATTATCATCACTTGGCTTCCATTCAATCCCCATATCAAGCAAGTTCACGAAAAAGTCATTCGTAAGTGTACCGATCTGATTGGTAAACACACCATGGGCGGTGCTATTATAATTTGCTCCAAGTGCACGCATACCACCGATAAGTACAGTCATTTCAGGTGCTGAGAGACCGAGCAGCTGTGCTTTGTCTACCAGTAATTCCTCTGGACTTAATGTATATTTCTTTTTAGCATAATTGCGGAATCCATCCGCCATCGGCTCCAGAACTTCAAAGCTTTCCGTATCCGTTTGTTCTTCTGTCGCGTCTCCACGCCCACCAGTAAATGGGACGGTTACTTCAACACCTGCATCTTTGGCTGCCTTTTCAACGGCAGCACTACCACCAAGGACAATTAAATCTGCCAGGCTGATATTTTTATCGAAATCATTTTGGATTTTTTCGTACACAGTGAGCACTTTTTCAAGCTGTGCGGGTTCGTTAACTTCCCAGTCTTTTTGAGGAGCGAGACGAATGCGGGCACCATTTGCACCCCCGCGCATATCTGAACCGCGGTATGTGCTTGCAGAAGCCCATGCTGTTTTCACAAGCTCACTAATCGTCAAACCGGAGTCCAGGATGTCCGCCTTCAGGTGTGCGACCTCGTCGTCTGTTAACTCATAATCGACGGGTGGAATTGGATCCTGCCAAATTAAATTTTCTTCTGGTACTTCCGGACCGAGATACCTGGATTTTGGCCCCATGTCACGATGGAGAAGTTTGAACCATGCGCGGGCGAATGTATCAGCGAATTCGTCCGGATTTTTATGGAAATGTCGTGAAATCTTTTCATAATCGGGGTCTGTACGTAACGCCATATCAGCAGTGGTCATAAATGTAGGGACTTTGATCGATGAATCTTCAGCATCTGGAGCAAGGTCTTCGTCCTCAGGGTTGACCGGTGCCCATTGGTTTGCTCCTGCCGCACTTTGAGTAAGTTCCCACTCATAGCCGAATAATAAATCATAGTAGCCGTTATCCCATACAGTTGGGTTAGCCGTCCATGCTCCGTCCACACCACTTGTAATGGTGTCACGTCCTTTTCCGCTTCTGTGAGAGCTCTTCCAACCTAAGCCCATATCTTCAATATCCGCTGCTTCCGGAGAAGCTCCGACTTTCTCAGGATCTCCTGCTCCGTGGGCTTTCCCGAATGTATGTCCTCCAGCAATCAAGGCGACGGTTTCTTCATCATTCATTCCCATCCGTGCAAATGTTTCACGAATGTCGCGTGCACTTGCAAGAGGGTCTGGATTTCCGTTTGGACCTTCAGGGTTCACATAGATTAGTCCCATTTGCACAGCGGCCAGAGGGTTTTCAAGCTCGCGATCTCCGGAGTAACGATTGTCACCAAGCCACTCTTTTTCGTTGCCCCAGTATACGTCTTCTTCAGGGTGCCACACGTCTTCGCGTCCTGCACCGAAACCAAAAGTCTTCAAGCCCATGGATTCGAGGGCAACATTTCCAGTAAGGACGAGTAAGTCTGCCCATGAAATCTTATTCCCGTATTTTTGCTTAATCGGCCAAAGTAAGCGGCGTGCTTTATCAAGGTTCGCGTTATCCGGCCAGCTGTTCAGTGGTGCAAAGCGCTGTGTACCTGTCGCACCTCCACCGCGTCCGTCTCCCGTACGATAGGTCCCGGCCGCGTGCCATGACATGCGGATAAAGAGAGGGCCATAATGGCCGAAATCCGCTGGCCAACAATCCTGACTGTCTGTCATTAGTTCATGGAGGTCCTGTTTTAGTGCGTAATAGTCGAGCTTGTTGAATTCTTCTTCATAATCGAAGTCTTCTCCCATCGGGTTTGACTTCGTATCGTGCTGATGCAAAATGTGTAGATTTAGCTGGTTTGGCCACCAGTCTTTATTGGTTGTACCAACTTTCGTGGTTGTAACAGCACTTTCTTCCTTATTTGTTCCGTGTGATACAGGGCATTTTCCAGCATGACTGTCTGGCCTTACATTCTTGTCCATGTGTCACTCTCCCTCTTGTATTTGTCGAAAAATTATAATCTATCTTAATTTAAAATTATAATAAAAAAGTGGGTGATTTGGAAGAAAGATACATCCTTTTTACAAAAAACATCCCCTCCTGCTAAATGGAAACTTTCGGTTAATAAAATGGGGGGACAGGAAAATTCAATGATGGTATAGGATCTTTGCTCCTTTCTTTTGTATTGCTTAAAGGCGCTTCTCACAAATCTTTTATGATTGAAAAATAAGTCATATGTGTATAGGATGTAATCATTGATTCTATTGAAATAGATGCACTTAGAACAACTTAAAAAATCCTTGAGACTAGATAGGGGAATGATTGTGCGTCCTATATCCAACTACTTATACATATTTTATTCGTTTGTCTTTATCCTGAATGTGGTTCATGTATTCTGGGACCATCCCACCCTTTATTCCATCATTGGTGTGCTCGGGATGGTGATGACGGCTATCAGCTTCCCTCGAGCTGACCGCGTCTTTAAAATTCTAGGAGTTGTCCTGCTGGGGGCGGGTGCTTTCTTCTTTTTTTCAGGTGAAGCGGTGTGGAGGGATATTCCAACGTTTTTTGCTGGTAACATTGGACTTCTTTTCTTACTGTCTATGCTTCCTTGGATGAATAGTGTCGTGAAAGCGGGCAGGTATAATAAACTTCTTCAATCCCTGTTGGGAAATAACGCAAGAGGGCTTGGATCTCTGTACATCCGAAGTGAAATGACAATGGTTTCATTGGCAGCATTTTTAAATTTATCGTCAGCTACGATAGCTCAGGATTTATTGAAGGAACAATTGAAAGACGCGAAAACGAAAATAAAGAACAGTTTTATCCTAATGGCAACATTAAGAGGGTATTCGCTGGCACTATTGTGGAGTCCTCTCGAAATTTTACTCGCCACTTCCATCTTTATTACAGGTGCCAATTATTTAGAAGTTTTGCCCTGGATGTTGTTGATTGCTATCTTGGGAATTGCGATGGATTCTTTTATAGGAAAAATGATGTTTCGGAAAGAGGGAATTAACCCACCATCTGATAAAGAGAAGGCACCAGAACAAAGCAGGAAGAAGTTGACGACATTTATTTTCGCTCTTGTCCTTTTTTTATCTATTGTTGTGTTCCTGGGTAATATTATCCAGTTGGACTTTCTGTTCGCCGTTACCATTGCGATTTTTCCATTTGCCTTTCTGTGGGCTGTGTTCGTGAAGAGAACAAGGAGCTTTTTGCAGATCGGCTGGTCAAATTGGAAATGGAAGACCAACCACTTAAGTAACTTTATTGTCTTGTTGTTATCCCTCTCCTTTTTAACAGTTACGTTGAATCAGTCGCCTTATTTACAATACTTGCAAGATCCGATTGTGTCCCTTGAAGGGAATCCACTTCTCATTATGCTTTTTATACAGGCCGCATTTTTGGTCATGACGGTATTAGGTGTCCACCCACTTGCTACGATGGGGATTTTCGGAGGAGTCAGCGAATTACTACTTGGAGCTTTTCCTCCCGTTACGTTGACCATCCTTCTTGCTTCTTGTGCGATTGCTACCGTTCCATCCGCACCTTATGGGTTAATTGTTACGATGACTTCGGTGGCTTTAAGAATGAACCCATATCAAATTGTATTGAGGAATCTGCCATACAGTCTTTTTTTGGGGTTTTTAGGGGTCGGGATTTCGTTGCTGACATTACTGATTTACTAATAAACAAGGGATATAATCGCTCTCATGTGTGTTGGATTGCATACGTATGATTCTTTTCCTTTATGTTGGACAGGTTAATAATTATCCTAATTCATGCCGCAATAATGGAAATCATTGATTTGTTTATAGTGCAGGGATTTGGAAACTCTATAAAAGATCTTTCTTTTAAAGGAGCTAATTCAATGTTCTCACACATCAAAGACTTACAATACAATGCAAAACCTTCGCAGCCGGATCCTGTTTATGCAAAAAAACTGCAGGAAATTTTGGGCGGCCAATTCGGAGAGATTTCAGTCATGATGCAGTACCTCTTCCAGGGGTGGAACTGCAGAGGGAATAGCAAATATAGAGATATGCTTTTGGATATAGGAACAGAGGAAATAGCCCATGTGGAGATGATTGCCACTATGATTGCTCAATTACTGGAGGGGGCTCCTGCTCATGATCAAGACCAAGCAGCCCAGGACCCTGTCGTTGAGGCTGTCCTTGGTGGAATGAACCCACAGCACGCGGTTGTTAATGGTTTAGGAGCCCAGCCCAATGACAGTGCTGGATATCCATGGAATGCCCGTTATACTATTGCAAGTGGGAACTTGCTTGCTGATTTTAGAGCTAATTTAAACGCAGAGTCTCAAGGAAGGCTTCAGGCTGTTCGCCTTTATGAAATGACCACAGACCCCGGAGTCAGGGATATGCTTTCTTTTTTAATTGCCAGAGATAAAATGCACCAAAACCAATGGATGGCAGCCATTGAGGAATTAGAGCAAATGGAGGGGGCAGTTGTGCCAAACACCTTCAACTCAGACCATGAAAGACAGGACGTCGCCTATACATTCATGAATTTCTCAGAAGGAGAAGAAAGTAGTCAGGGACGTTGGGCGCAAGGGAGCTCTATGGACGGAAAAGGGACGTTCAGTTATGTCCAAAATCCGGACGCTGTAGGGCAAAAGCCAGAATTGACCCCTGCGCCAGCGTTTATCCATGGTACTCTTCCTTCTACACCATCCCAAGAAAAAGATATCTAACATTAGAGAAAACGTTTAAAAAAGGGGCCTTCCTAATGAGGATGGCCCCTTTTTAGGGAAGTTATTTATGGAGCGGTGGGACAACCAACCAACCCTTTTCTTTATTTAATCGTAAAATTTTAGAACCTGCCTGCGTTTTATTCATATGGAATTTGCCGAATAGCATCGCTATATCTTCTCTGGTTGATTGACCAATAGCTTGGCTGCAGGCTACGAGCCCTTGAGCAACGTTCATAGAGATAGCTGCACTGATTTCAGGGTCATTTAGTTTAGCTCCTACAGGGATATCTTCACTATTAGCGATAGAACGCTCTGGAGGAGATGGAGGAAGGACCACTCCATTCATTTTCAGTACTTCTTCAATTTCTTCGCTTTCCTGCTTAATCCCTTGTACAAGCTCTTCAAGAATTCTTTTTAGGTCTCTATCACCGGCATGATTGTACATCGTCTGATAATTCGCATCATACCCTTTTGCTGCAGAAAGGTAGCTCCACAGGCTGAATACTTCACCGTAATGTAGTGGTTCTTTTTGTTGGTTATCGCTAAGTATACCCATTGTTTCATCTCCTTTTATTGTAAATACATCTGGTATTATTTGCACGAGCATAGATATTATCCCTTTTTATTTGATTTTTTTACGTCCTGGTAGTGATCTAATGATTAGGGAATATCATAGTCGTTAGGTGGGAGGGGAGCGGATATGATCATCTTCAATATAACAAAACAAGCAGGATTTCTATCCTGGTTGTCGATTTAAGCATTGATCTCTGCCTTTCTGTACCGATGGCTTAATATACCTTGTTAACAGATCCCGTGATATAGGGCCGACTACTAGTAATTGCGCAGGAAGAGCTACGATGATATTGAGTCCGACAGTTTTAAGGTACGCTGTAAAGATAGAACCATCGATGCCCGCTGTTATCGACGTTAAAATAACTCCATACGCCGACATAATTAAAACCATCATTGGTACCATACAGAAGGCAAGGGCTATATTCACATGGATTTCTTTTGATATTGTAGGGAAGGGATAATACCAGTTTGCGTGCTTGAGGTTCCACGACTGACTCTGCAATAAAGGCGACAATAAATGTGATTAACCATCCCAAAACACATGAAAAGTCCAAAAATAATTCCTTCCCTTTTATTACTAGGCAATGAAAGCATCCTTTCTTAAGACATAGATGTTATTTTATCGCCTTAAAATCTTTTTCATAAGTGACAGCTCTGTGACATTTATGCCAAATCTTACAAGTTCGGATTCCAAAAATACCATCTTGAAATTCGCTCCCTTCATTTCATGTATTGGAAAACTATACATAAGCGCGTATCATGAGCCTTTTCTTATAACAACTTTTTGGACAGGGGGTACACCCCAAGACTTTGTAGGATGAGCGATATTAAGACCGTCGTAAAGGATAAGGATAATAGAAGTTCGTTTCCATCCGCATGAGAAGCTTGAAAACTTAGGATTAAAAATACGGACATGCTCCCCTTTAGACCAGACCAAGTAATGATGGTCGATTCCCTCCAGGAAATTCTCTTCCTCCACTTATGAAAAATACTCGTCGTACCTGTGATAATAATAAATCGAACGATCATTGATAGTACAAATACAATGAATGCAAATCCTAATATAGAAACTTGTAAATATTGGACAGCTTCTATACCTATCAATAAAAACAACAAGGAGAGAGCAGAACTTTCTATGATACTCCAGAACCCATCTAGAGATTCCTTGAAGTGATTTTCTTTAATGGTTCGTCCATATTCAAAAGAAAGCATGAGTCCTGCAAAAACGGTGGCCAGGACACCTGAAACGCCTATGCCTTCCGCTATATTAAAAATGCCGTAGGCTAGCACAATGCTTAACATCACCTGGTACTCTTTGTTGTGTGTATAGTGAACGCCTTTACTCATTAACCACCCGAAAGCGATCCCGAGAGCGGTACCTCCTAAGGATACAAGTAAAAACTCACTCAGAAAGGAGGAGACTGAGAAATCTTGTTGGTTTGTATATAATCCCAGAAGCACAGAAAAAATGACGATACTTGTCCCATCATTTATTAAGGATTCTCCTTCTACCACATCAGCGATTTTCTCATCTCCTGTTGATTTTTTGAGAATAGAAACAACAGAGACGGGATCCGTCGGCGTTAGAATTGAAGCCAACAATAATCCACCGATTAAAGATAAAGAAAGGAAAGGCCCGCTCATTGTGTAGATGACCACACCCAGGATTCCTACGGTTAATAAAATCCCTGCAGTTGCCAAAAATAGGATAATCCCTATATGTTTTTTGAATTGGTTCGGTGGAAACCTGTAAGCCGAAACAAATAATAATGGTGGTAGAAAGATGTGGTAAATCATATGTTCTGTAACATGAATGGAAGAAAAGTAAGGAATGAAAGACATACCAATCCCAAGGAACACAAGAATGGTTGGAACAGGGATATTTTCTTGTTTCTTATCTAGAGTGAAGATCAAATATCCAATAAATAATAATAGAATCCCATGAGTAACTGACAATGACATCGATCTCCCTTCTTGTAAAATTCTACGTATGGTTCATGATTATCCTTTTGTGGAAACGAATAAACTTACAAAAGGAATCCTATATTCAAGCCAATCTGTTCTCATAAGTCTCTCGTATCCATATTCCTTATATATAGGGAAGGATGTTATAACGATTTTTTGTGAAAGCTTTTCACAAGAGCTATGTCCATGGAATCGAGTCGAATCCAGATCACACATGTCTTTCCTGATCTTATGATAGGGAAGTAGAACGGAGAGAAGGGGAAGGCACAAAGAGATGGTATTCAATTAAAAAAAGCCGGTCTTAGTTAAAAGACCAGCCTTTAAGGATTTACTCTCCAAAAGCTTCTGGAAGCATCTTAAAGCCATCAACTTCTGCATCTTCTTCTACTTCAATCATTATGCAGCGTTTCCCTTTATAATTGACCTGTCTTACATACTGAAGGTCCTGAGGGCTGATGGAAATATTGGCAATTTTTGTGTTGATTTTTATGGATTTCGATTTGAACTTTGGTACGATACTGCTTGCTTTCAACTCATATCCTTCATTGTCTGTAACTTGTTGAAAAGCGTGTTTCACTTTTTCTGATTCGACTTGCTCGCCGCTCTGGTTCAACACACGTTCGACATCTCTGTAATCAAGCTTAGGCGGTTCATCTTCTTCGTTCTCCTCGACGACTCGGTTGATCTCCCCGTATACATTCGCAAGCGTAGAAGGGCTGAGCTGATCACCGACTACATCACGGATGACTTCTTCGAAAACGGCTTTATCTTCTTTAGCGGTCATGATCTCTTCGCCGTTCAGCACCTCTTCGATAAAGCGGTAGTCGGGTTCATTCGCTTTCCCTGCAGCATAGAGGATGTGGTTCACATCAGAGGTGCCTTCTGTAATACATGGGAAGAGGAACCCGGTGATCGGGTTTTTAAGATCAATAACTGGATCAACTTCAATTTTATACTTGAACTCTTTCTCTACGTAATCGAATTGAATTTCCTTTTTAGGTTCTTCTGTTTTATTGATGCTGCAGAGAAGGAAGGGGTTAGAGTAAACGGCATCCCGTTCACTTTCTTCCGCTTCCTCATTCCGGCGTTTTGTTGGTTTTAAATACTCGGCACGGATGAACGTGATAACGACATCCTTCTCATACGGATGATCATGGATGATTTTTTCTGTCATCCGCAGCATTTCAGCCTTCCAGTCCTCAACGTCGCTGCTTAATAATCCCTTATGTAAGATGAGCTGGCTGTTATCCTCTGCCTCGCGCTGAAACTTTAGTTCAAATAACTTTTCATCCAGTTGACCTGTCAGTAGTTTCTTGAAATTATTCATAAAAAGCTCTTGCTGATCTTTATCCAGCATCTCGAACGGCTGGCTTTGATGGTGATAAATGTCTGTTGATTCTTTCATTATATAGACATTGAAAATATCAGAAATTCTCATTAATTCGTTCTCCACTTTTAACTGTCTCCGGATACCGGCGATGTCTTTTTTGTCCATTAATCGTTCACTCCTAAATGATCTAGCGTTCTATGCTGTTTCTATTTTAACATTGATTATCACTTATTGAGGGAAGGGATCCTTTCAATAAAAGAGGATGCAGGCAAAGGAAAAGGATTCCTTCACTTGGAAGAAATCCTCATTTTATTAGTTATCCTGTTTGGCTTTTTTGGATTTTCTGGCTCGTTTTGCTTCTTCCTTGTGTGCCTTGTTGGCGGCAGCACTTCCAAATTCCCCAGAAAACTCTGTGTCTGCTTTTTTAGGATCAAATCCTTTTTTGTTCTTTTGTTCTGCATCATGTTTCTTCGTTCTTTTTGCCATGAACATCCACCTCCCTTCCTTATGTAGTATGAAACAGCCCATAATTTCTCATGTAATGAAAAGGCGAAAATCCTCTAGAATCCACAGATTATCGAGGGTATAATAAATAGTAGAGAACCAAGATAAAAATAGGTGGAAGAGGCAAAGGCTTTCTTCCATCTATTTTTTCTTTGGATGTGAACGAAAGGAAAGAGGACACGACCATGGATTTTTTTGAACGAATGAAACATCAAACAGGCGTCTGTCTGAATGATGTGCAACAACAGGCAGTGATGCATACCGATGGCCCTCTGCTCGTACTTGCGTCGCCAGGGGCAGGGAAAACAACAACACTGAATATGAAAATTGGCTATCTTCTGATGGAGGAAAAAATAAGTCCCGATCGGATCATGGCCATTACATTCAGTAAATCATCTGCTCAGGATATGTCAGACCGATTTGATGAGTTCTTTTCTGAATTAATGAATGACAAAGTTCACTTCTCAACGATTCACAGTTTTGCTTTCAAAGTAGTCCGTGAATGGTTGAGAAAGACCAAACAGGATTTCCAGTTAATTGAAGGGAATCTTAACGGGGAAGAACTAAAAAAGGGCTGGGATGGTCCTGACATTCCTCTCCATAAAAAGTTCATTTTGAAAAAGCTCTATGAGGATACGAATCGATCCCAGATTACGGATGACGAAATGGATGAACTAATGACGTATATTAGCTTTGTGAAAAATCGAATGGTTGAAGGGAAAGAGTTGGAACAAGTCCGTTGTAATGTAAAACAAGCTTCTTCGATTTACCTAGAGTATGAACGGTTCAAGGAAAATCATCAGGGGAAACTTTTATTGGACTTTGATGATATGCTTACTTACTGTCACCAAATTTTATTAGATGATAAGGAAATCCTATCTAAATACCAACGGCAATTTGAGTATATATTGACAGATGAAAGTCAAGATAATTCCATTGTCCAACATGAAATTGTCGAACAGCTGGCTAAACCACAGAACAATCTGTGCGTGGTCGCAGATGATGATCAGTCTATTTTTATGTGGCGGGGCTCAGATGTAACGAAACTGCTACAGTTTGAGAAGACGTATCCAGGCGGTACAGTAATCACGATGTCTCAAAACTATCGTTCGTCTCAAGAAATTGTTAAAGCTTCCAACCAATTTATTAAGCGGAATAAGAATCGCTATGCGAAAGAAATGTTCACAGAGAATCCGTCTCACAAGCCGGTTGAAATTACCTCTTTACGAAATTACGAAGAACAATTGTCGTATGTGATAGAAGAAATAAGCAAAGCTGGACCAGAAGAAGAAGTGGCCATTCTATATAGAAATAATTCCTCTGCTGTTCCGCTTGCGGACAAGTTGGACAAAGCAGGAATCCGTTTTTATATGAAGGATATTGATGCAAAGTTTTTCAAGCATTGGATTGTCGAAGATATTCTGAACTTTATGCGCTTTTCCTATAATGACCGCCGGGTAGATATCCTTGAACGAATCCATACGAAATTCAATGCTTATATTTCCAAAAAGCAAGTAGCCTTTTTGAGAAAGAGGGATGGCCAAGCTTCTGTGTTTGATACCTTAGCGAATCTAGACTTGCCGGACTATCAGCATAAAAACATTAAGCAAGCAAAGAAACGATTCAAAGAAATCAATGAAATGGAGCCTGCAAAAGCGATACGGACAATTCGCGAAAATTTGGGATATGACCATGCGCTTAATAAAATGTCTGAGAAATTCGGTTTTAACGCCGAACATCTCATGAGTATTCTCGATACACTTGAAGAAATAGCAGAAGGGTTAGGGTCACTAAAGGGGTTTGCCGATCGGTTAAAAGATCTGGAGTCGCTTATACAAACCTCAAAATTCAATAGACATAAGAGTTCACTCACTTTAACCACTTTCCATAGTGCTAAAGGGTTGGAATATGACAGGGTGTATATGGTCGATTTGATCAATGGTATCATCCCGTCGAAGGATGATATGGAAACTTATCGGAATAAAAATACCGCTCCAATGGAAGAAGCGGTCCGACTTTTTTATGTGGGAATGACAAGAGCGAGAAAAAAACTTGAACTATTGACGTATCACTATAAAGGGAAAGAACGAGTAAGCGAATCCATTTTTGTAATGAATATGAGGAGAATCGTCCAGCCTGCAGGAGGATCTACTGGGAAAAAACGCAAACGCTCCTCACCTGATTTATCGGATGAGAGCCTTCTGACTCTTGAGGAGATTGAGCTTGGTAAAGAGGTGGTCCATCGTACATTTGGTCCAGGGGTTGTGAAGGAATATGGCGGGGATCAAATTGGGATTCAGTTTGCGGAAGCAGGTTACAAAGAGCTGTTACTGGAGGTTTGTATCGCTAATGGTTTGCTCCAGAAACAGACAGAAAAAGTGTAAAAATGGCATGTCAGTCTCTTAGGAGGGGCTGACTATTTTGTTATAGGGCAAATTATGGATCATGTGCAAATGGGTAACATCCAAATTTATCGCCACTTAACAGCTTAGGAGGTATTTGATACTCGAGGGTTACGGAGATGAGCGAGAATGTAAAAAAAGACTGTCGAGATTTTCTCAACAGTCTGTAGCTCCGTTCCTGCCCACCGGACCGCGGAACTGGACAGCGCAAATTTTGGATGAAGGAGCTAGGCGAACCTTCCTACAATGGCTCTTACTGCTCCAAACATCTTGGCAGGGAGTCTTCCGAATAATGGCTATTTATTTGACTACCCTTTTGGATAATATTGAGCGACCAAAAACTATGCTTCGACGGCCTTTCTTTTTCCGTGAAGAATGCGCTCAATCATAGCTTGATCCATATTAAGTCGGGTATGACCGTTCCTTCTTAAAAGATCGTGTGTGTTTGAATCATCAAAATGAAGGTTTTTATTCCAATAAGGACGGAAAACGCTCATCGGGGCATTAAACATCTGCTCTTCTTTCGTTAATTCCCCATCATAATCGGAAGGAACCATCTCGATATTCGGAAAGGCAAGTTTCTCTTTGATCATTTCGAATAACATGCGATTGGTAGGGGGATTCGGATTAGTAATGTGATAGATGGACGCTGGGTGATTGGTTTTTAAAGCTGCGATCAGGACTTTTACCACATAATCAACAGGAACAAAGTTTTGGCTCGTTTCTTCTCTACATAAAAATTTATACGTTCGGTTTTGGAGTTCACTTTTGCGGGACGTGCGTCTTTTAAGGATTTCAAGACCCCGGATTACCCCATATAAAGCAAAGCTTGTATCGGCTTCCCCTGTTTTAGAGTCCCCAATGATGATAGATGGTCGGAAGATTTTGGTGTTAAATCCTCCATCAAAATGGCTTACGAGGTGTTCCGCGTGGCATTTACTTTCTTCATAGCCGTTCACGAACGGCTGATCTGTTGGGTGGAGCTGCTCGGTCGCATGTCTTTTCAGGCCAAGCGTGTATGCGGTACTTATATAATAAAAGGCAGAGGCCCGGATTTGTTTTGCCAACTCCAGGATATGCTTGGTCCCGTCCAAATTAACTTTGAAGGTTTTCTCTCGCTCGTTCTCATCGAAAGAGAGGTAAGCAGCGCTATGATAAACGGCATGGATCTTGCCTTTCAAAAGAAGGAGCGAATCTTCATTAACGCCTGCTAGCTCTTTGGAAAGGTCACCTTCGATGGTATGGAGGTTTTGTTTTGTCTCTGTTGCCACTTCCTCCATCAGATTTGTTCCTTTACGGTTATCTCTTACCATTGCATAAACGTGATGGCCTTCGCTCAGCAACTTTAACGTCAATTGTTTCCCTAAAAAACCTGTTGCTCCTGTGATTAAAATATTCATGTTGTCTAGCTCCTCTGGTGTTTTTTGATATATAGATAAATCTTTAAAGAGATTAGAATTTTAAGCCTATTATTCATTGTGGATTAAGGATAACACATCAGCAACCGGAATGATGTGAATAATATGTGAGAAGGAGTCCACTTCTCCTAGACTGGTTGTTCGGTAACAATGGAGTAGGGATGTAAAAGAAAGTGAACTTTTGGGCTTATCAGAGAAGAAGTGGTATAGACTGAAAAAAAGAAAGAAGGAAGGTATGTTGGGAAGAAAGCTAGTGGAGCAGGGAAGAATCTTAATTGTATAGATAATGAAAAAATGAAGGCCTCCCCTTTATATGGTAGCCTTCATTTTTATTGTATTGGCTAGAGGCTTAAATGGAGCCCCTTATATTGAAGGGATTTCTATCTAAGCTTTTGTTCATCTTTTTGATACAGTGGTTTGCTTCGCACGGACGTTTTTGGCTGCTTCTACCATATGATTTAATGCCGGCAGGACTTCCTCTTTCGTCCGGGTCTTCAATCCACAATCTGGGTTGACCCAAAATTGACGAGCCTTTAACACTTTCAATGCACGTGTAATGCTTTGTTCCATTTCCAGGATGCTCGGGATTCTAGGGCTGTGAATATCGTAAACCCCAAGTCCGATTTCTTTATCATATCCAAATGTCTCAAAGTCTGCGATCAGTTCTCCATGGCTGCGGGCCGCTTCGATAGATATTACGTCTGCGTCCAATTGATCAATGGTATCAATGATTTCTCCGAATTCCGAATAGCACATATGTGTATGGACTTGTGTATCGTTTTTAACCCCTGACGTAGCCAATTTAAAAGCATAAACAGCGTCATCAAGATAGCTTTGCTGTTTCTCCTTTTTCAATGGCAGCCCCTCACGCAAAGCGGGTTCGTCCACTTGTAACATGCGGATGCCATTCTCTTCGAGGGCTGACAGTTCCTTTTTCAAGGCAAGGGCTATTTGAGTGGTCACTTTAGCTGGTTCAATGTCATTTCGGACGAATGACCAATTCAAAATAGTCACAGGGCCTGTGAGCATGCCTTTGATGGGTTTGTTTGTCAACGATTGGGCAAAGGCACTCTCTTTTATGGTCATCGGCGCTTTCCAAGCGACATCCCCATAGATAATCGGAGGTTTCACACAGCGTGAACCATATGATTGGACCCAGGCGAATTGGGTGAACGTGAAGCCATCAAGCTTCTCACCAAAGTACTCGACCATATCATTTCTTTCAAACTCCCCGTGAACGAGGACATCAAGTCCAAGGGCTTCTTGGTGATGAATCCAAGCCGCTGTTCTCTCTTCAATGAATGCTTCATATTTCTCAGGAGTCCACTCTCCTTTACGAAAACTTGCCCGAGCCTTACGGATATCCGTGGTTTGAGGAAGGCTGCCGATCGTTGTCGTCGGCAATAAAGGCAATTGAAATGTTTCCTCCTGGAGCTTTTGGCGTTCAGAAAAAGGCAGGGCGCGTGAGGGTTGTTTCCCTGACCATGCAGATAATTCTTCTTGAACAATCGGATTCGTTCTCCCGGTGACTTGTTTAAATTGTTTCCATGTGCTTTGTTGTTTATCTATGGCTGAGGCGATAGCTTCTCTCCCTTCATTCACGCCTTTCTTTAGGAGAGCTACTTCCTCTATTTTTTGATCGGCAAAGGCTAAAGCGTTCTTCAGTTCAGGGGCAAGCCTTTCTTCTGTTTCCGTGGTGACAGGGACGTGTAACAAACTACAGGAAGGCTGGAGGATAAGTTGTTCATCTTTGATGTGTTTTCTAAGTGTATCTATGGTTTCCAATGAATGATTCAAGTCATTTTTCCAAACATTCCGACCGTCAATAATCCCTGCAGCAAGAGTTTTTCCTTCAGGGAACCCGTGTTTTTCTAAAGCATTTATATGGTTGCCCTCGTCATAAATGAAATCGATTCCGATGCCCTCGACAGGAAGAGAAATCACTTGTTCATAATAGTCGATGGATTCAAAGTACGTTTGCAAGAGTAATTTCAAACCTGGTACTTCCCGGGTGATTTTCTTGTACACTTTTTCAAAGTATGCTAGTTCCTTATCCTCAAGGGTTGTACATAGAATGGGTTCATCTATTTGTACCCATTCAGCTCCGGCTTCGGCCAACTCCTTAAGTACGTCTATGTACAAGGGGACTAGGTGATCAAGAAAAGCATCAAAATCCTCATATCCTTTTGCAAGCTTCAAAAATGTAATCGGGCCCAGGAGTACAGGTTTACCGATGATGCCTAATTCATCTTTTGCTTCATTAAAATAGTAGAGCGGGCGGTTCTCGAGCAGCTTTGGCTCTGTATCGATTTCTGGGACGATGTAGTGGTAGTTTGTATTGAACCATTTCGTCATTTCAGAAGCGACCGCTGTTTCGTTGCCACGTGCGATATCGAAATACGTCTGGAGCAAGGACTGGTCTTTTTGCTTGAACCGCTCGGGGATGAGTCCAAACATGACGGCCGTATCCAGAACGTGATCATAGTAGCTGAAATCTCCAACAGGAATCCAATCCAAACCTAAGTCTTTTTGTTTTTGTAGATTTTTCAGGCGGAGCTCTTTCAGTTCGGTTCTCAAAACTTCTTCGGTCTGATTTCCTTTCCAAAAGCGCTCTAGGGATTTCTTCCATTCTCGTTTTTCTCCAATTCTCGGGTATCCAAGAGCAGAACTTTGTACGTGTGTCATCGTCATTCCTCCATTTTCCTTTTTCAATCCAATAAAAAATCCCTCTTGCCTTGAAGAGAGACGACGGAGTGGCACGAGGGAAAACGTAACATTCCCGGTGTGCCGACACGTGTCTATTCCTCGTAGAACGTTGTGCTGCCTCCATAGGCAGGTCTCCTGACTTATGATCAACGCAAACCTGCGCCTTCCCATCCGAGGATAGTGGACATCTTGCAGGCTGCTCCCATATACAGTGGCGGGACCGTGCCGGAATCTCACCGGGCTTCCCTTTTAAGCCGACTTCGAGTGAAGGCGGCACCTATGGAACGACGATATACATTTCAACTAAAAAAGCCTCTCATTGAGGAGAGGCTTAACGTGCGAAGACTCCTCTCATTTTTCAAAGCCATAGCTTTGCTGGAATTAGCACCGCCATCGGATAGATCGGTTGCCGGGTTTCATAGGGCCAGTCCCTCCACCACTCTGAATAAGAGATTGTTATTGGATTGATTAGATGAATCCTAGCATGTGAAATAAAAGGTGTCAAATTGTTTTTTGAATATTGAATCAGGTGGAGTGGCATCCTTGCACGCCATGTGTAGCTTTTGAAGAATGATAACCGTTTATATTCTCTATCTTTGCTAAGAGAGATTTCCCACTATTTAGGAGGATTTTAGGGTTTCTCTAAATGGGAAGTTAAGGTTATTTGCATAAATGTCCCCCTAAAGGGTATGAACATAATAGGATGTTTAAGAACTGGAGGGTGAAAGTTGGATAAGATGAACCGAGGAATCATGACTGCACTATCAGCCATTGGAATTGCACAAGTATTGAAAATCATTACACACAAAAGAGTGTCTGGAGAATGGGATATCAAGCAGGTTGCGACTACAGGAGGGATGCCAAGTTCCCACTCTGCGGGTGTCTCGGCGCTAGCTGCTTATATTGCTGCAAATAAAGGATCGCGTCACACGGAAACGGCACTCGCTGCCATTTTTGGGGTCATTGTCATGTATGACGCACAGGGCATTAGAAGGCATACAGGCGAAATTGCCCAGCTGGTTAATGATCTTGAAGATAATTTTGCAACGATTTCAGGCGATTTCCCGAGTTTTGAGTTTGTAGAACGAGACAAAGAATTAAAAGAACTACTCGGTCATCAGCCGATTGAAGTCCTTGGCGGGGCTCTCTTAGGTGCGGCTTTGGGTTATTTATCTGCCAAGGTTGAAGGATGAAAGTTTTAGGGGTGGATAAAGGTAAAGGGAGGAGGTGATTCGACTAATGGGGAAGGTGCATAACTCTTTCAACCAAGGAAACGGTGACGTATACTCAAGTTCTGGGACAAATATAAGTGAAGTCAAACGTCGCAATGACCAATCAGGTCTCTCTTATAATCAGGTGAAAGAAATGCTGGCAAAGTCCAATCGAACCAACAAATAAGAGAAGGTTTTTGTCGGAAAAAATGCAGGGCTCATGGATGGACCGAACGCTTACAGAAAAGCCAGCCCCCTGTACATGGGGCTGGCTTGTTTTTTTCTGGAATTCGTTCAACTTTTTTTAGTCAGGTCCGCGTGTGGGTTCTTATTAGTGGCCTTTCGGTCTCTTCCTTTAGGGTTGTTTTTCTTTTGGCTTTCTCTGTTTTTACTCATATAGTGGCCTCCTTTAGGGATGGAAACTTTGTTTTTTGATCGTACATCCTTAATTTTACCGTTTTTTCGGGTTCTATGATGGTTTGATCCATTTCATTTATGAATGAATCCGCTACGGATGAAAAGAATAAGGAAAATGCACGGCCCTCCAGTAATGGGAGAATCCAACATGGCTGGAAGGGGAACCCCTTGCAGACAAAAGGAAGGGATTTGCTTATCTGTCGTATTTCTGTGGCTGACTTCAGCCCCTTCCCTTTGGACAAGCGATCTAATTGACAACGGAACCTTCAACCTTTACCATCATAAAAGTATTAAAACATATCAAA
The DNA here is from genome assembly GCF_900108515.1 of Halobacillus karajensis. GTDB lineage: Bacteria > Bacillota > Bacilli > Bacillales > Halobacillaceae > Halobacillus > Halobacillus karajensis. The sequence continues at coordinate 166,259 of NZ_FNWW01000005.1, forward strand.
TTACTAGGCATTAGGAGGTTATTTAATGAAAAAAATAGCTGTGCTTTTATCCATAGGTTTTCTAGCTGTCATTCTTATAGCATGTGGAAGCAGTGACGAAGGTGAGCAGGCTTCTTCAGATGAAGGAGCGGACTCGGATTCTTCTGATCAAACCCTGCTTGAGCAAATTCAGGAAAGCGGGGAATTGGTGATTGGTACAGAGGGAACATACCGTCCATACACCTTCCATGATGAAAATGATAAACTCACAGGGTTCGATGTGGAAATTGCCAGGGAAGTGGCCGAACGTCTTGGCGTAAAACCCGTGTTCAACGAGACCAAATGGGATTCTATGTTTGCCGGTCTCAATGCTAAGCGCTTCGATATGGTTGCCAACCAGGTAGGTATTAACGAGGACCGTCAGAAGAAGTATGCTTTTTCTGATCCGTATATTCAATCCTCTGCTGTGATCGTGACTCATGAAGATAATGATTCTATCCAGGACTTCTCTGACTTAGAAGGTGTAACCACCGCACAATCCATGACAAGTAACTATGCAGACATCGCCCGAGAAAATGGTGCAGAAATTAACAGTGTAGAAGGATTTAATGAATCTATGCAGCTGCTATCGACTAAACGGGTGGAGGCTACAGTTAATGACCGTTTGTCTGTGCTGGATTATTTGAATCAGCGGGATGATGTCCCTGTTAAAATTGCTGTCCGACAGGATGAAGCTTCGAAAAGTGGCCTGTTGTTCCGTCAAGGCAACGATGAATTAGTAAAAGCTGTTAACGAAGCCCTTCAGGAAATGAAGGATGACGGCACATATTCGGAAATTTCAGAGAAGTGGTTTGGTGAAGATGTATCTAAATAATATCTTTACAGACCCTGAAATGCAGGAAAAATATATGGACATCTTAGTGAGCTCTTTTCTCCCTTTGGTGAAAGGGGCTTTCTACTATACGATTCCATTGACGTTGATTACATTTGGCATAGGACTTGTGCTTGCCATCTTTACGGCATTGATGAGGCTTTCCAATTTGAAAACTTTACAATGGATTGCTCGTGTCTATGTCTCGATTATTAGGGGGACGCCCTTACTTGTCCAATTGTTCATTATCTTTTTCGGTCTGCCATCGGTTGGTGTTACGATTAACCCGCTCTATTCAGCTATCATTGGTTTTTCATTGAATATGGGGGCCTACAATTCAGAAATTATTCGGGCAGCGATTTTGTCGATTCCGAAAGGGCAGTGGGAAGCCTCGCACTCGATTGGAATGACGAATTTACAAGCTTTACGAAGAGTCGTCCTGCCTCAGGCAACGAGGGTCTCTATTCCACCCTTGTCCAACTCATTTATAGGTTTAATCAAGGATACTTCATTGGCATCAACCATCACGTACACAGAGATGTTCCGTAATGCCCAGGAGATTGCCGCTAACAATTATGAATTTCTTCTTGTATATACAGAAGCTGCGGCGATTTATTGGGTGATTTGTATCGGTCTCTCGTTTGTCCAGGATCGTGTGGAAAACAGGTTAGACCAATATGTCGCGAAATAGGAGGGTGCCCATGATTACTGTGAAAAACCTCAATAAATATTTTGGAGATTTACACGTATTAAAAAATATTAATATGGACGTCAATCGGGGAGAAGTGGTCGTCGTTATCGGTCCCTCGGGATCTGGAAAAACAACGTTGCTCAGGTCACTGAATATTTTGGAGACTCCTGAAGAAGGAGAAATCACGATTGGAAAACAATCCGTTGATTTTTCTAAACCTTTGAAAAAGGCACAGGCTGTCGACTTCAGAAAACAGACAGGAATGGTGTTTCAGAATCATAACCTGTTCCCACATTTCACGGCACTGGAAAATGTGATGGAAGGCCCTGTTACTGTACAGAAGGTCTCCAAAGCAAAAGCACGGGAAAGAGCAGCTGATATTTTAACGAAAGTAGGGCTTGGTGAGAAACTAGATACTTACCCGCATCAGCTCTCAGGCGGCCAGCAGCAGCGTGTGGGCATAGCCCGAGCATTGGCTACGGGTGTGGAAGTCATATTATTTGATGAACCGACTTCTGCTTTGGATCCTGAACTTGTTGGTGATGTCCTTGATGTTATGAAAGAGCTTGCGGAGGAAGGGATGACGATGGTTGTTGTCACCCATGAAATGAGCTTTGCCGAGGAAGTGGCCGACAGGGTCATTTTTATGGATCAAGGAAAAATTGTCGAGGAAGGGAAGCCGGAGCAGATTTTCCACCATACCAATGAACCGCGTACCCAGCAATTTTTGAACCGGATAAGGAAATAAAGGCAGGCTTTCTAGCATGGTGGGTTCAAAATAAGGGAAAAAATGATGACAAGCTAACACTATACCAAAAACGCTTGGGGTATTTTTAAAGTACCCCAAGCGTTTTTATTTTCTATTAGCCTGAGGTTAGGAATGGTGAATTTATACTTTCTAATGGGCGCGCATGTCTTGCGTGGATTTTTTTTCTTTACAAATCTTGCTGTTGGCTGAGCTAACAATAACTCTATCCAAAAGGCTATCCCGAATTTTCTAAACCAACGGGAAAGAAATTTTGAAAAGGTTCCAGACTTATTTGTTTTGAACCAACCCAAGACCCTATGATGGTGAGAAGAATGGATAAGATCGACAATCAACAAAATATTTAATGAAACTCTGGCATGAAAGCCATCTGTTTTTCCTGCCCATTTAGGTATCACTTTGCTGATTAATGGCCACGCGCCTTACTAGCAATACAACAGTGATCCACATAAACGGAAGGATCATCAGTGTATCCAAATAATTTTTTTGCTGAAGCCACGTTCCATCCCCATAATAAGCGGGGCAATTGTGTTTACGGAAATGATTGAAACAATCAATAAAAATAGTATACCTTCTTTGTGATTTTGAGGCAGTCTGTCTTCCTTATACATAGGTTTGCCTCCGAAAAATTAATATTTAAGATGGTAGATGTATCATAAAGACATATTTTTTTGGTTCATACCAACATCTCTGCACACTGATGTAAATAGTTTACATTCTGTACGAATAAATGGGTGGAAAAAACCTCTCTCATTCTCTTAAAACCAATCCAGAATTTGTTTGAATATTCTTTACTTTATGATCATAAACTCCTAAACTGTGAATATACAAGTATTTTCCATTACCTATGTTGGAGGAAAAACGATGAAAACAGTAGAGCGTGTGAAAATTGTAGAATATGAAAAAGGCTATGCAGCTGGAATAGCAAAGATGTGGAATGAGAGTCGTGAGAATTGGGGCGGCGATGCAGTGGTTATGACAGAAGAAGATGTTTTAGAGAAGGAAGCGAAGTCTGTAAATCTCCACTTGTTCCTCGCTGTAGTTGAAGCCGAGGTTGTCGGGTATTGCGGCCTTTCGGAATATAAGGAAGATACATGGGCTCTTTATATTCCACTTTTGAATGTCCATCCCGATTACCAAGGATTGAAAATCGGAAAAAAATTGCTGCTTCAAGCGATTGATAAAACGGTGGAATATGGGTGGCCGCGACTTGATCTTTTTACATGGCCGGGAAATATAAAGGCGGTTCCGTTATATAAAAAATGTGGCTTCTTTTGGGAGGAGCGGGATGATACGACTCATTTGATGAACTTTATGCCGCAAGTGCTTCAAATCTCTGCTTTACGACCTTTTTTCGAAAAGCATGATTGGTATTCTACGAGTGTGAGACCAATGGAAATTACACCAGATGGAAGAAAAGAGAAAGGGTTTACCTTCTATGAATATCGTTGGGAAGCGGGTGAGGAATATGTGAGAGTCCAGTTTGAACGGACTGGCCGTGGTATGCGGCTAATTGAAACTCAGGACTGGTGCGCGGAAATGGAAGTCCCTGAATTTAAACTCTTGGAAAATAAAGACTATCCAGTTAAGTATAAAGTTGAGAATTATACGAATGATCCTTTTGAAGTGTCCTTGTCCGGGAAATCATCCCTGCTTGTAGATGAAGATTTGAGAAAAGAAGAGCTTGTAGAAAACAGCTGGAATACTGAATCGATCATACAAGTACATTTACCTGAACATGAACCGAACCCATGGAAAACACATCCTGTGATCGGATCTGACCTTATTCTTGACGGCCATAAACTGCCGATGAGTACCGGTGTTTTTCCTACTCAAGCGGGAAAAGTGGATATTCGTTCTGTTCAAAAGTATTGGCGGCCGGGTCAGGAAGGGGCTCTCTATTTAGATGTGGAAAGCCGGATGGAGGAAAAATCGACTTGGATCATTCAATTACCGAAGCAGGAAGTAGTGGAATGGGCGGAGCCTTTGCTTAAGGTAGTTGTAGACTGTAAAAGCCGTTTAACGATCCCTCTTTCGGTCGAGTTACTGAAAAATGGCTCCTTAAATGATGTAATCTCCGTGGAGGCATGGACAGAGGATGGCCGATCCTTTTCCTTTCAAACAAAGCTTACCCTTGCCTTTCCTGGATTTGGTGGGAAGTTTGGCGGTGAAACGGATAAGGAATGGTATGGTTACAATGGACCTTATTTTGTGATGATCGAAAAACGTAATCACAAAGTATCCATTGGCTCCGTTCGGTCGAAGGAAGACCCTTTCATTCTCATGACACCAAAAATCGGACAACCGTTCAGTGAAGAATTTTCGAAAAAAACAGCGTCGAGCGTTGAATATATGGAGTTGGCGGAATCATTCATGCTTAAAACATCCCTTGAATCCGAAGCTTTCCCGGGGGCTTTATTGAATAGTTATTACACCATCTATGGGGATGGACTTATTGAAATCCGCCAGGAACTGATCAATAGTGGACAGAAGGATTATAAAGACCTTTATTTGCTCCAGCCTATTTTTCCTAAATATAAGGCGCTGGCTATACCAGAGAAAGACGGGGTCATGATAGGGACGGAGGCGCTGATCCCTTATACGGAATATATACGTGATAAGGATATTTCAGAACGATGGTTTTTTACTACGAACCGTAAAGGGGAGACTTTCGGGGTTGCTTGGCCAAAAGAGGCTGTCGGTCGGAAAGATGACTGGCGTTTTGCTTTAGAATACAAGGTGGATGATCTTTTACAAGGACAAAGAAACATCCTTGGCCCCATTCAAGTTGGCGTAAATGTGTCTCCCGACTGGTCCGTTTGGCGTGAAATGATCTTAGGAGATGTGGAGACACTTCCTGAGAAACCGTTATTTGAGATGGTAGCTGAAGGAGGAATCGTATCTCAAGCAGGTAGAGAAGTTATTCATTCCTTCCGTTCTTTATTGACGCCGCATCTATACGGAGAGTTAATTGTTCACCATAATGGTCATACGTTGGTAAAAGAAGCGAAACAAGAGGAGGAAGTAACAGCTCTTGATATGCCGATCGTTCACGACCGGCCAGGGCTTGCTGTTCTTTCTGGGTCATTTCATTCGGATGGCCGACAAGCCGACTTTATGACTTATCAATTCGTTCAGGGAAAAGAAGAGGTGAGGGTCAGGAAGGAAGGGGATTGTTGGACTGTCGATAACGGTGTGCTTACATTTAGTGCATCCTCTTCCTATTTTCCAGGGATTTATTCTATGAAATATCAAGGTCGTGAATTTCTGCATCATCAATACCCTATAGCTGGACCCAAGAGCTGGTGGAATCCATGGGGAGGAGGGATCCGCTATGCCCTTGAGGGGGTAAGTCCTTTTTCCATGATGAAAGAAGAAACGGTTGTTGGACCTGTCACTAAACTGGATCAGGAAGGAAATGCTTGGAAAGGCATTTGCTTGACAACAAAGTTCGATGTCCATGAGGAAATGAAAGGCGTGACGTTGAAGCAGTATGCGTTGACATTGCCTGAGGTGCCGGCAGCAGCCATCTTTGCAGAGGTTGACCAGCGAGCTACTCGTACGTTTACTGGTGAAAAACTAGCCCTGGAAGCGTTTTTTAAACCAAGTGATACATTATCCTCCTGTTATGCATGTATTCCTACAGAAGGCCTTTTTCATACGTATTATGCAGGGGTTGAGGAGTACGAACTTGAATCTAATGATTCCGTTGTCGTTGGTTCAGATGACAAGAAGGAACATTTACTTTTCGTACAATCACAAAGTAAAAAACGAGCCGAATGGTACATGAACAAGGAAGTTTTTCTACTTGAGACTATTCATGAGTGGTCAGCTTCATCTGGGAAGGTAGCTGCAGTTGAGCCGGCTTTCTTAATAATTGGAGATCATCAGCGACCATGGAAACATCATCCATTCCATAGGATTTCGTTTAAGGGGAAATAGGATGAAAATCATTGATGCTCATATTCATTTTTCAGACATCAAAAGCTTTAGAGATACAGGACGCGACCTCTCGCGTGTGGATTATTCCAGTGAGGGACTCAGGAAAGAGATGGAGGATGGTAATGTAGTTTTTGCAGTCGGGATGGGGGTAACCGAGAGAGAAGAAGGTTTCCCGGATCAGTTTGTTCAAACACCTATGGGGCTGGATTTGGACAGAAATCTTCCTGCAATGGTGGGGGTGTGTGCTGGGATTAACCCTTTTGACTTGGATCAGGAGGCTTTGGGTCGGTTAGAAACGGAGCTTCAAAAGGCGGAGGTCGTTGGGGTGAAAATTTACCTCGGCTATTATCCGTTTTCTGCTTCTGATGATATCTATCAATCCGTTTATGACCTTGCCGCACAATATAAAATCCCAGTTATATTTCATACGGGAGATACGTATTCGGAAAGAGGATTATTGAAATATTCCCACCCGCTAACCTTAGATGAGGTGGCCGTTACTAGGCGTGATATTACTTTTTTGATGGCACACCTCGGGGATCCATGGGTGCTGACAGGAGCAGAAGTTGTTTATAAAAACTGGAATATGTACGCTGATTTATCAGGCTGGCTTGTTGGAACGAAAAAAGAACTAACAGCAAGGCTTGTAGATAACCACTTTGATCATGTCCGTCATGCGCTTACTTATTGTGATCATTATGATAAGTTATTGTTTGGTTCAGATTGGCCGCTCGTACCTATAAAGGATTATGCGGAATTTATAGGGGAGCTTATCCCTTCCAAACATGTGGAGGAGGTCTTCTATAAAAATGCATGTCATGTTTTTCCGAAAATCAAACAACTATGAGAAGAGAAGCTCAATTCCTTAGCAAGGAGCTGGCTTCTCTTTTATTTTTTCATGGAGGATGAATAATATATCGAATGGAATGGTTAGATAAACGTTTTCTTATATACGTCGGTTAAAACAGAAAAGAGGGGAACACTTATGATAGGGTAGAAACAACAACTGATGCGAAAAAGGAGATTTTTATGACTACAGAAAAAGGATGGAACTTACAAAACAGCTACACGGAACTTCCTGATTCATTTTATACGAAAACGAATCCAACGGATGTAGAGAAGCCTGAACTTGTTCTTTATAATGAGGGACTTGCAAAAAAACTGGGATTAGGCGCTAATCATGACCCGGGCATTTTCGGAGGTCGTACACTGCCGGAAGGAGCGGAACCCATTGCTCAAGCATATGCCGGCCACCAGTTTGGTCACTTTACAATGCTTGGAGACGGGCGTGCTGTGCTGCTAGGAGAACAAGTAACGCCTGGGGGAAAACGGTTTGATATCCAGTTGAAGGGGATAGGGCGTACACCTTTTTCCCGTGGAGGGGATGGACGAGCGACGCTTGGTCCAATGCTTCGGGAATATATTATCAGTGAAGCGATGCATGGCTTAGGTATTCCGACAAATCGAAGTCTCGCCGTCGCGTTGACGGGGGAGTATGTCCAAAGAGAGGACTTACTTCCAGGCGCTGTACTGACCCGAGTGGCTTCCAGTCATTTGCGTATCGGTACGTTTCAATATGCAGCTGGTCTTCAGGATCACGATCAATTGAAAGCTCTTGCCGATTACGCCATTGAACGGCATTATCCAGAGGTTCGTGATTCCTCTCATCCTTATTTGGCCTTTTTCGAAAAAGTAATTGAACAACAAGCCGCTCTGATTGCTCAGTGGCAGCTCGTCGGTTTCATTCATGGCGTAATGAATACAGACAATATGACGATAAGCGGGGAAACGATTGATTATGGTCCGTGTGCCTTTATGGATACGTATGATCCGGAAACTGTGTTCAGCTCGATTGATAGGCAAGGACGCTATGCGTATATGAACCAGCCACCAATCGGGGCCTGGAACTTAGCTCGCTTTGCGGAAACTCTTTTGCCGCTCTTCGATGAAAATCAAGAAAAGGCTGTGGAATTAGCTCAAGAAGCTCATGCCAAATATGAAAAGATCTATTATTCTCAATGGTTGGAGGGCATGCGGAAGAAATTAGGGATGATGACGGAAGAAGCCCAGGATGAGCCATTGATTGATGATTTACTTGAGATAATGAAGAACAATAAAGCGGATTATACACAAACTTTTCGGGCTTTGACTTTAGGCCGGCCAGATAAAACAACCATGTATGGGAAATCGGCATTTACAAACTGGCACAAACAATGGAAAGCCCGTTTAGAGCGTCAGAAAACCAGTGAAAATGATGTCCGGGATTTAATGAAGCAATCGAACCCTTCTATCATTCCACGGAATCACCGAGTAGAGGAAGCGCTTGAAGCCGCGGTAGAAAATGGTGATTATCAATTGGTCGAAAAGCTTCTTTCTGTCTTAGCCGACCCTTATGCATATTCCAAAGAGCAAGAAGTATATGCAGAACTGCCTGATCCCTCTACCCAACCCTATCGCACTTTTTGCGGTACGTAAGGAATAGTCGTGTCATTTCATACAGAGGTTGTAGTTCAAGTGTTCTTGAATGGAGAGTTTTGACAGGGGACTATGGTCTAATTATAATAGTATGTATAGCAACTATTTAGGGAGATTAAATATGAATTTAAGTTTTCAAGATTATATCAGCATTAAACTGCATCAGACGGATTTAAAGCTTACTAGTTATATTAAGTCCCAACTCCATCCATACAACCTTGCACCAGAACAGAATCTAATCATGATGCTCTTATGGGAAAAGGATGGTTTGAATCAAAATCAGCTTGCCCAATACCTGGGGAAGGATAAGACAAATATTGCCCGGATGGCTTCTAATCTCGAGAGTAAAGGATTTATTAAGCGAAACTTTTGTACAGAAGACCGTCGTTCGTTGGAACTTTATCTGACAGAGAAAGGGCAAGAGCTAAAGGAACAGGTGGTCCCTGTAGCAGAATCGTTTAATGAAAAGGTGACAGAAGGAATTTCAAAGGATGAACTATTAGAATTTGACCGGCTCCTCACGAAAATGCAGAACAATATTGAAGGGTGAGGGCCTTCTTTTTTGTAGGTAGTATGTATAGCAACTAAATGGAAGGGTGGTTAATGTGGCAAGCTTTCAAAGAGAAGTGAAGGACCAATGGTATGTGCAATATCAGGAGATGGGGTTCCCGGCCATTCAGAAGGGTTGGGTACTTCCGGCAGATCGATGGCGTGATTTCGACCCATTCATCCTGATGGCAGAGGATTGGTTCAAAAAGGGTACATTTCCAGATCACCCTCATCGTGGGTTCCAAACGATCACTTATGTCGTAGATGGTCGTCTGGAACATATTGATAATGGGGGTGGACGTGATATTCTTGAACCGGGCGATGTCCAGTATATGAATGCCGGTTGGGCGGCACGGCACGCAGAAGATGGTGTGGAAGACGACATTGCTCATACGCTGCAGTTATGGTTGAATCTTCCGAAAGGCAAGAAAAATTCCGAAACGATTTATCAGAATGTATATGGAGAAGAAGCACCTGTGGTTCCTTTTGAGGGAGGAAAGGTAAAAGTGTTCTCTGGAAACATAGCTGGGGTGATAGGGCCGCTTGATTCCATTGTTCCGATCACGCTTAGTGAAATAACTTTGTCTGATGGGTCAGCATTTACTTTGGAGTTACCTGAAAGCCACAACGCTTTTATGTATGTCCTTGCTGGAGAAGTGGTGGCAGGTGAAAATGAAGTGAATATAAAAAAACATGGGGTTGGTACGCTTTCTTTCAATGAAGAAGGAGATGGAGATAGCGAGTTGAGCCTTAAATCCAAGAAACGTCGGACGAAAGTGCTCGTTTATTCCGGCGCCCCGATTCGTGAGGAAATTGTACCGCATGGTCCATTTGTTATGAATACGATGGAAGAAATTAAACAGGCTTATGATGATTTTCGGAGAGGGAAATTTGGACCTCCAGCGGTTTAATAAAGAAAACGATTGGCAGGAGTCATAGCTTGTAGAGATACGTTTCTCTACAAGCTTTTTTGTACACGGGGAAGGGTAGCGCATTTACTTTCTTGAGATTTTTATTTTCATACGTCGCTTATTCTGGGAAGGAAGTTTACCACTCATCATCTGCTGAAAAAATAAACGGCTCTTACATCCATCTCTTGGAGGAAAAATTATCATTTAGATGCTTGTCTTCATCTGTCAGACTTGAAAGAAGGCACATCGAAATCAAAGGGATTTGCTTTGGAATCGAAACAGTTAAAGTGGGTGGGAAAGCAAAAGATTCACTTCTAAACACCGCCTATGATGCGGTTTGGCAGTTTACAGATGGAAAACCGCAAACGACTGACGAAGAGGTGGAAGTGATCATTAAAATGGCTAGCTTTTCTGCCTTGATTATGGGTTGTGTTTCACTGGAGAGTTTATGAAGAAGCGGGGCACTATGAGCGATGGGCGTACGCTTCACCTTTTTCAATATCCGGTTCAACCAGAGTGTTGGACATTTTTCTAAACAGGAAACAGATCTCCTCCTCATCCATATCTATATAGTATCGAGGTATAGGTGGGATTAAGGTGATGAGTAAGGAACATTTGTTACGAGCCGCGAACGATTTTAATAAGGGGTCATTTAATAAATTATTCGAGGCTTTCCGGGTGAAATATGAAATTACAGGGGAAATGGCAGGAAACATTTATCTTTTTGCGCTTTCGTATGAAGAATTAATATCCATCGCTGATTTTATGGATAAAACGATCTATGCCTTGGAGTTAAAGGGAAAGCTTTCTATTCTTAAATTTGAAGAACAATTGAAAGTTAAATATCCCGGTGTGGAACTTAAGCAGCTGCTCCCTGTCTATTTTGGGGATGGTTACGTTCAAAAGTCTTCATAGGGGGAGGCCATGGATTGACGCTGATTTCTGTTCATAGATATCCCCTCCATCGGGGTTTACAATAGGGGGATAGTCGTAAAGCGTTGTTAAATAGTAAAAGGAGATACTTATTTATCTGTAGAAAGAACATTGGAGCTTGACGCAATTTGGAAAAGCGTATATAATGATAATTAATTATTCTTGTTCGGTTAGGAATGAAAGCTGAAGTAACTTGAAAGTGACTTTCGACTTGAATGAATAGGCAGAGCAATTATAGTAATACAATGTGGATGTTTAATCCACGCAGGAGGTAACAATATGTTACAAGGTACAGTTAAATGGTTCAACGCAGAAAAAGGTTTCGGTTTTATTGAAGTAGAAGGACAAGACGATGTCTTTGTACACTTCTCTGCTATTCAAGGCGAAGGATTCAAAACTCTAGAAGAAAATGAACAAGTTACTTTTGAAGTTGTTGAAGGTGACCGTGGCCCACAAGCGGCTAACGTCCAAAAATAAGTAGGATAAAAAGACTTCCGAATCGTTCGGAAGTCTTTTTTGTCGAGAAATTTTAAAAGGAGTAACTTTTCATAATAGGTGACATACGACTCCGGTGCCTATCCTCTTGAGGTCCTATGCTTGTCTGCGGGGAGCCAGTTGTTTTTATGTTTTTTCCTACAAAAAAGTGTAAATCCTAATCATGTAGAAAAGCCAGACTCTTACTAAAGGAAGAGTCTGGCTTTTGTGCTTGACGGAATTTCTAGGCTTACTTATTGAAGGGAGAGATCAATATGGTTATTTTTTGACAATAAGTGATGAATTTCCCGGGAAATAGCACCAAGAATTGACAAGGTGTTTAAGAAGCATGAATTCTGTTAAAAGTATACTAGTGAAAAGGATGGTGTATATGACAAAACCAAAGACATATCAGGATCGTTTAAAGAATCTGAATCCTCGTAAAGCAGTAGAACGTGGTCGTAACCACTTCTCTGAAAAGGAATACAAGGAAAAACTGCGTCAGTATGGCAGTCGAATAGGAACAAAAGTGGTTTATTATAGTCTCTTGCTTTATTATGCATTCCAACATCCTGAAACACCGAAAAAAGCGAAATGGACGATAGCAGGAGCGCTAGGTTATTTGATTTTACCCGTGGATCTCATCCCCGATTTCATTCCTGTGGTCGGTTTTACCGATGATAGTGTCGTCATTATTTATGCTGTCTATCAGGTGATCTCTCATGTTGATGACACTGTGAAAGCTCAGGCGAAAGAAAAGCTATTAAAAATATTTGAAGGTCAAGTAGATATAGAAGAGTTAGAAGAGCTTTTAGAAATAGAGGAAAAAGCAAGGAATCCTGAGCATTAGGTTTCCTTGCTTTTTTAGTGATCTAAACACTTGAAAGTGGCAACGGTCACTGAAATCCATTCCATGTATAAAAAAACTGCAAGTTTGGTCTTAACTTATAGATAATGTGCTAGTCTCTTGAACTTTAGTTCTATTCATTAATCGTGTATAATAGGCGTGTTTTGTATAAAGGAGAAGATATCGATGACTGCTACATTCTACAACTTGAAAACAGATGGATCTTTTTTTCAATATTTGAACCGAAAAAATCAATATAAACAGCCTGTGAGAGAATGTATGCTTCGTACGATAGCGAATCTGGAAGATATGCGAACAACGGAACATCGTCCAGGAATGCTGCTTGGAAAGATTCAATCGGGGAAGACGCGTGCATTTATCGGCATAATGGGGCTGGCCTATGATCATGGTTTTGATATGGTCATCCTTTTGACAAAAGGAACGAATGCGTTGGTCAAGCAAACATATGCACGTCTCCAGGAAGAATTTAAAGGGGCAATCGAGCATGACGCGATGAGAGTCTTTGATGTTATGAGCATGCCTGAAAATCTACGAAAATATGAATTATCTCAAAAGCTCGCATTGATTGTTAAAAAGGAGACCCGCAATTTAGATCGTCTTAGGGAAGCAGTAATGGAAAAGTACCCACAGCTTCAAGACAAGCGGGTCTTATTTATAGATGATGAAGCGGATTTTGCAAGTGTTGCCTATGAACATAAAAGGGATAACAACATAAAGCAAATGCGTGTGATTGCCTCAAAAATGAATGACTTAAGAAAAATGCTCAACCGTCCTGCTTTTTTACAAGTGACAGCGACCCCCTATTCGCTCTATCTACAACCTGAACAAATGAAAATTCACGAAGGGAAAGTTTTTGAACCGATTCGTCCTGCCTTTACGGAATTAGTTCCTGTTCATGATCGTTACATCGGGGGCGAAGTCTATTTTGATAAGAGTGAGAAGGATGGGCATCTTGCATCGTACCTTTATCATGAAGTTGAAGAAAAAGAGTTGGAAGTTATGAAAAAAATGGACGGACGACGAGTGAAAATGGATCGACTGCTAACACAGAAAAACATATCAAATATCCGTAAAGCGATTATTAATTTCATTGTAGGAGCGAGTATTCGTCGATTTCAGCAACGTTTAAAGGGCCGCCGTGAACAAAAATATTCGTTTATCATTCATACAGAACGGGGGAAACAGGCGCATTCGTGGCAGGCCGAATTAGTCCAAGCATTCGAAGCGTTATTAATAGAAGGTGCCCGTGAGGGGTCGAAAGAACTGTACCACTTGGTTCGAGAATCTTATGATGACCTTATTCGTTCTGTTAGGACGTTAAAGAAGACGCCTGTTCCTGAATTCGAGGATATTTATGCAGATGTACGCCACTCCCTTGATGAAGAGTATATGGTGAGTAGTATCGTGAATTCAGAAAAAGATGTTAACGAGCTTCTTGACCACAAAGGTGAGCTTAAGTTAAGGGCGCCGATGAACATCTTTATCGGGGGGCAGATTCTAGATCGAGGAGTGACCATCCACAATTTGATTGGATTCTTTTATGGTAGAAATCCAAAGTCATTTCAGCAGGATACCGTTCTTCAACATTCGCGAATGTATGGGGCAAGACCTATAGCTGACCTTGCTGTCACCCGTTTTTACACGACACAGAAGATTTATAGAGTCATGAAACAAATCCATGAATTTGATCGTGAATTGAGACATGCATTTGAAAGGGGCGGACATCATCAAGGCGTGGTTTTTATTCAAAGAGATCTCAATAATTCCATTCTGCCGTGTAACCCGAATAAAATTTTATTATCCAACCTTACCATGATCACACCTCACAGAAGGATGCTTCCTGTCGGTTTTCAGACCGGTTATAAAACTCATATCCAAAAGACGATTCGGGATATTGATCAGTTTGTTGATCGTGTCCGTAAGAATGCCAGAATCTCAAAAGAGGGTGCTTGTCTTATCCCCGTATCTGATGCGAAGAAAATTCTTACCCTCATTCACGCGACACTGGAGATGGAGGAAGGCCATGACTTTCACTTGGATGAATATGAAGGTGTACTTGACTACTTGGGGGCCGAATCAGGGGATGAGCCTTATGTTTGGTTGCTAACGAAAACGAACCGGAAAATTCGTCGGTTTAAACAGGATGGGAAATATGAAAATTCTCCGGATACACCTGGTAAGGGGGCGGGGGAACTGGCGATAGCGAGGAAGATAGCCCAACAGCATCCTGCTCTTATTCTGCTTCGGCAAGAAGGAAAAAAAGAAGATGGATGGCGAGGCTCCTCATTTTGGTGGCCTGTGATAGTGGCACAGGCAGAGACAGCCCCGACGGTTTTTGCGAACAAAACGATTTAGGAATAGATGCAAGAATTGCCGTGTTTAATCGATTGATAACGCTTGTTTATAATAGGGGAAGAATCAATTGTTAAAAAAAGGAAAGGGGTGAGAGGTGATGGAAGTTATTGGTGTTTATAATGGATGGTTAGTATTTTTATCCATAATTGTGCCCATTCTCTCTTCCTATACAGCGCTGCAAATTGTTAAACGAATGATGCATGCGAAAGATAGCAGCTGTTATAAATGGCTGATTCTTGGCAGCGTGATTTTCGGTGGCGGTATTTGGTCGATGCATTTTATAGCTATGCTTGCCTACGATATGGGCATCTTGGTCATGTATGAGATCCCTGCTGTTCTATTAAGCATGGTAGCTGTCCTTGTTTCCAGTTTTGTTGCTTTTTTTCTTATAAGTAAAGGGGTTCATAAGGCCGTTTGGCGTTTCGCAGGGGCTGTATTAATTGCTGTTAGTATTATCTCCATGCATTATATTGGGATGGATGCCATGGAGATGGATGCTTACATCAAGTACGATTCTCGTTTGGTAGGAGTGTCGATAGGAATTGCCTTAGTTGTCTCTTTTGCCAGCTTGCGTCTTTTTTCTCTGCATTCACAGAAGCAAGTCATTGATAACAGGAAAGAAGAAGTTAAAGTAAGGCTGAGCGCTGTCTTTATGGGCGTAGCTGTATCAGGGATGCATTATACGGGGATGGCATCTGCTTCCTTTTATTTGAAAGGAGATGGACTGTCGGCAGAAGGTCCGGCCATCGATCCTGGTTCTTTAGGATGGGTGATAGCTGTAGGTGTTATTTTGATAGTGGTTTTCATTATGGCGCTAATCAAGCTGGATGCAGAGATGGAGACCACCAATACTCGTCTTGAGGTGGCCAATCAGATGTATAGGGCTATCGTTGAAACTGCTAATGATGCCGTAGTGACCTCAGATGATAAAGGGATGGTCATGTCATGGAACAAAGCGGCTGAGAACATTTTTGGTTTTAAGGAAGAAGAAATGGTAGGAATTTCATTATTGAACGTGATGCCTGAAAAATACCGAAAAGCTCATGAACTAGGAATAAAAAGATACAATCAAACCCGAATTTCCCGAGCTATCGGGAGAACCCTGGAGTTGGAAGGTTTACATAAGAATGGATCCACCTTTCCGATCGAGTTGTCGTTATCAACCGTTGAAGATGGAGGACGCACTTATTTTACTGGCATCATTCGTGACATTACAGAGCGTGTCGAAAGTGAACAACGGATCAGGGATCTCGTCTATCAGGATGATCTCACCCAGCTGCCGAACCGACGAGCCCTTTATGATCAATTAGCCGAGTCTATAGAGAGAGTAGATGCTCCGATTGCCGTTATGTTTCTTGATTTGGATAGGTTCAAACAGGTGAATGATGTATATGGCCATCGAATCGGGGATTTATTGCTTTACGAAGGAGCGGAACGCACTAAATCGTGTTTGACTGAAAAAGACCTATTAGCGAGGCAGAGCGGGGATGAATTTATCATGGTTTTACCTGAAAGAGGGGCGTTGGAAGTAAAGCAGATCGCTCAATCCATACTCGAAAAAATCGCAGCCCCCTTTGTGATTGATGGAAGAGAGATTTATATCTCTGGATCAATCGGTATCTGTTTGTATCCGGAAGATGGTTCAACCCCTGACTTATTGATTAAACGTGCGGATACATCCATGTACCAAGCCAAGCAGAGGGGCGGCAATCAGTGTTGTTTTTACACCAAAGAAATAGATGAAAGTTTATCAAGAAAACTTCAGCTGGAAAATGGGTTGAGAAAAGCTTTAGAACGAGATGAAATTGAAGTCTATTACCAGCCACAAGTAGATACGTTTTCTGAGCGGATAACTGGTTTTGAGGCGCTGGCACGATGGAACCATCCAGAGCTTGGTTTTATACGTCCAGATGAATTTATTCCCATGGCTGAAGACACAAAGTTGATTGTACCTCTCGGCGAAAAAGTTTTATTGGAAGCTTGCCACCAATTCAGCAGGTGGCTTGCCGCCGGTTATAATCTTGATCGAATCGGGGTCAATTTATCCGCCATACAATTTCGAGACCCCTCGATCACGGCTACAGTATCTCATGTCCTCAAAGAAACAAATATACGTCCTGAACATTTGGAGCTGGAGCTTACAGAAACGATTGTCCAAGATTCAAAGGAAGCCATTCCTGTTATGCAACACTTGAAAGGCATGGGAGTCCAACTCGCTCTCGATGATTTCGGGACGGGATACTCTTCCCTTAGCTATTTGAAAGATTTTCCTTTAGATACAATTAAAGTAGATAAATCTTTTATTGACGCTATACACCAAAGTGAGAAAGATCGAGCTGTCGTGGATACTTTAATTCGGCTTGCCGCCAAGTTGGAAATGAACGTAATTGCAGAGGGAGTCGAGACAGAATCTCAATTAAACTATTTGCGCATTCATGGTTGTACAGAATATCAAGGGTATGTGTTTAGTGCTCCATTGAAAAAGGGAGAAGCAGGGAAGCTATTGGAGAAGGGGATAGATTGGTAAAATGCAATAAGAAGTGAACATAAAGAAAGGCTGTCGAGACTTGTGCTCGCCAGCCTGAGGCCTTGTAAAGGGTCTTTTCTTTTGTTTGGAAGTTTTAGAACTTCATGATAGGTCCCTTATGAAGTGGGAGCATTCAGCTTCAGTTCCTTTTTCTTCCGGATCTTAAGTCCATACATATAGTGGCCAAAAAACATCAGGGTGATCTTGGATTAGACTTTTGGGGGGAAGCAAGGCGCTTATGCTTTTGTTCCTAGCTTTTATTTTCGATTGGTTCATCAAATAAATCTGTGAATTTGGCAACGTTCTCATAACTGAATTCGAATGCCATTCGAACTTCACCGAATCCGGGTTGATAAAAATAACCTTGGACTTCGTAGCTGCCTGAGTTTTCCCTAACTTTAGTGAGGTGGAAGTATCTCTGGATAAACTGGGCCATTTCCTCCAGTTTCTTATTCCGTACTTTTATCCATTGCTCTCTTAATTCTTTTGTTGGAAAGTCAGATTCTTTTAACATTTGCTCACTCCTCTAAGGAAATCAAAGCTATGAAACTATTTGTTACCATTATACTATAAAAGCTCACTGCTATTTTCAACTACTATCCGAAAATTATGACACTCTCTTTTATTCCCTAACAGCTTATGAACGCTCTTACTTGTTTATTAGTCGTTTTTCTAAATGCAAAAGGATATTAAGACACTCTTTACCTTTCCGTAACGTTATCCTTTACAGTGGAAATTAAAAAGGAGGGGGACCTATTGAAAATAACAGAAGTAGCTCTAAAATTGAACACAACCCCGCGCACCATTCGTTTTTATGAAGAAAAAGGCCTTGTTTTTCCTGGGAAGGCGGGGAATGGTTACCGCTTATATAAGGAAGCGGATGTAAAGACACTACAGGCCGTTTTGGCCTTGAGAGAGGTGGGGATGTCAACGGCGGAAATAAAAACAGCATTGGAACAAGAGGGAGGCGTTTCAGACTTCTTACATAGACAACGTTCGGCCCTTTATAAAGAAATGCTGCAAATAAGAGATATGATTACAGCTTTGGACAAAATGATAGAAGGCAATGAAAAGGACGCGAGGGAAGAGTCTATGATAGAACTAGCCGGAAAGTTAAAGCGTTTAAAGAAAAAACGCGCAAATTGGCAGGATCGCTGGAATTTTGATGATCAGGCATTGGTTTACGATCAAAATATAAAAACAACGGGTTATCGTTTTAATGTCCATGAAAATTATTGGGATGCGCTGCAGATGATAAAAGAATGGGTGGATGCAACGTCAAATGAACAAGGGGTCGATATTGGAACGGGGACAGGAAATCTGACCGGGCTATTCATAGAGGAGGATATTCCTATCATAGCCATTGATCAATCTAAAGAAATGTTGAAAATGTGTAAAAAGAAATTCCCCCGTGCAGATACGCGCCATGGACATTTTCTTTCTTTACCTTTAAAAGATCATGAAGCGGATTTCATAGTGTCCAGCTATGCTCTTCATCATTTACCAGATGATGAAAAAGAGTTGGCACTTGCTGAAATGGATCGAATTTTATCTGGTGGAGGTCGCATAGCTATAGCGGATTTAATGTTTAAAAATAAAACAGACAAACAACAGCTGATCGATCATTTGTGTAAAACAGGAAATACGGAAGCGATCGATGCTATAGAGGATGAATATTATGCGGATCAGTCACGTATTATGAAATGGTTGGAGAACAAGGGGTATAAAGTGCAGGTGAATCAATTGAATTCGATTCTCCATCTATTATTTGCCCGTAAATAGGTTGTAGAAGGACAACTTTGTTCGTTGAAGAAAAAATCTCTAATGAAGATTCAGGCTACCGAATAACTTTTTCATGGCGGGGGACAAAGAAGATCTATAATATTTTAAAATAAGGAAGGTGAGTACTTTCCACAAATTTTCCACATTTGTATAAAAAACACCATAAATTTGGCTGAACACTTGCCACGACAAGGGTCGGAGGGATTACTTTATGGAGTTGTCACTTATGAAGCCATTCCTTATGTGTTTACAGATAGGGGTTCCGTGTTACAATGGCTAACACAACGGTGAATAAAGGAGAAATGACAGTGAATAAAAAGTGGTTATTAAGCTTAATGTTAGTAGCTTTTGTGGCTCTACTTGCCGCATGTGGTGAAGATGAAGGGGCCAAGGAAGAAAAAGAAGCGGGCCAAAGTGAAGAAGCGAGTCAAGAGTCTGGGGAAAAGCAGAAAACTCCTGAACCGGATCTTGAAGGTATTCCAGATGTGGTTGCTGAAGTAAATGGAGAAGAAATCAAAAAGAAAGAATTTGAATCCACTTATAAAGGTCAGTTCCAACAGGCTGCTATGCAGTCACAAATGACAGGGCAGGAATTGGACCAAGATCAGTTGAAAAAACAAGTAGCTGATAGTTTAGTCGGTCAAGAGTTATTGATGCAAGAAGCGGACAAACGTGAATTTTCTGCATCAGACGAGGAAGTCAATAATAAACTAGAAGAACTTGCTAAACAACAGCAAGTAGAATCAGCAGACGAGTTCCTTAAGGCTTTGGAAGAGCAAGGGATGAGTGAAAAAGAAGTAAAATCACAAATTCAGTCTCAAATTAAAATTGACAAGCTTATTTCAGAAGAAGCTGGAGATGTTCAGCCATCTGAAAAAGAAATGAAAGAAGCTTATGATAAAATGAAAGAACAACAGGAACAAATGGATTCTAAGCAGGAAGTTCCATCTTATGAAGAAGCTAAACCGACAATTGAACAACAATTGACGCGTCAAAAAGAAGGGGAAGCGACTCAAAAAATCGTGGACAACCTTCGTGAAGACGCAGATGTTACAGTAAACCTGTAAAAAACAAATGATACAAAAGAACCCCCGGACCCTAAAAAGGGTCCGGGGGTTCTTTTGTGATGATAGAATATCCAAATACAAATACTGGGGGACCAGGTCATACAAATAATGGAAATTAAATAAACATGGATACGAATATGGCTGTGATAAAGCTTGCGAGTGTCCCTCCGATGATGGCTTTGAGTCCGAGTTTGGCGACTTGGGATTGCTTGTTTGGAGCTAGAGACCCAAGACCGACAATTAACTGACCAATGGAGGAGAGGTTTGCGAAATTACATAGGGCCACAGACATCACAGCGATTGTTTTAGGGGAGAATTGATCCATCATCTCCTGCATGTTTCCATAGGCGAGAAATTCATTGGAGGCTAGTTTAGTACCGATCAAAGAAGCTGCCTGAAATGCATCTGATAACGGGATTCCAATGAGAATCGCAAAAGGATAAAATAGGTAGCCAAAAACCGTCGATAGATCAGTATGAACAATACCAAGGAGGCCATTGACCAAGGCAATCATACTCATAAAAGCAATGAGAAGACCACCAATATTCATGGCCAATTTAACACCGTTCACAGCTCCATCGGAAATGGCTTCAAAGACATTGGTTTGTTCTGAACTGGCCATTTGTACATTTCCATCCAATTCCGACTCTTCTGCTTCTGGTTCAAGGAGCTTAGCTATGACAAGAGAAACTAAAGGTACGCTGAAAATGGAGATTAATAGATAATTTAAATCAATGCCCATTTCTACGTATCCGACCAGGATAGCACCACTTGCAGATGCGGTGCCTCCTACCATGATGGCAAAGGTTTCAGAACGAGTCATTTTAGCCAAGTAAGGTTTAACGAGCAAAGGGGCTTCAGCTACTCCGAGAAAGGTATTACCTACAGCGCTGAAGGATTCGACTTTGGATGTCTTTAATAACTTCCCAACAATGGTGCCTAAGAACTTTACGATAAATGGGAGGACCCGAAGATAATAGAGTGCGGAAATTAATGACGATATAAAAATTAAGGCTCCCAATACATTAATGGCAAAAAGAAAATCGATCTCTGTTTCCGCGAACAGCGGGCCGAATACAAATTCTATCCCTGCTGAACTATAATCGATAATGCTTTGAATAAATAGAGCCGCTTTTTTCAATATGACCTGCCCTAATGATACGTTTAACATCGTATACACAAAAACACCTTCAAGTACTAGTCCAATAATGATTGTGTGCCACTTTACCATCTTTCTATTACTGCTTAGCAGCCAGGCTAGCGCGATGATCACAAGTAATGAAATAAGTCCTGTAAGAAAACTCATGATGTTCCTCCTTGGAATAATAATACGGATTCCTTTAATAGAGGTAGGATGTCGGACATCTCAGCTAATAAAAAAACCTCTTTCCTTAATGGGAAAAGGAAAGAGGCAGAGAGGGTTCAGCAATCCCTCATCAGCTAACTTTCCTTATAGTCCGGCCATTTACGGTAGCCAGGTAGAGACTTGTGGACCTTATTTCCACATTTATATAAGGAATCCGTATAGAATAGAATGATAGAAATTCTAGCAGACACTATTTGGCATGGCAAGGCACTTGACGAATGTTTTAATATACAAAAAATTCAGGAGGAAAATAAAAGGTATGGATGAAAAGGCCTCATGAACGGTTTTAGGTTTATGGAGAATAAAAAAACGTCTCCCCCGTAAATGAGATGAGACGTTCCTTACACATGAATTAAAATTATTTGTTCCCCTTTTAACCTCGTCCCCTTTACCGACGAGGTTAAAAGGGGAAATGCTAAAATTTATGTGAAAACAATGGGGCTATAGAACTTTCAGAGGGTTTGGTAAAATAGAAGGGGGATGGCATGTCCCCGTTTTTAAAGCAGTTGGAGGTTGTATGAAAACATTTAAGAAAATACTTTTAATTGTAATCGGGTGGATTTCATTCGCGGTTGGGGTAGTAGGGATTGCACTTCCCTTGATTCCTACGACGCCTTTACTCTTGTTAGCAGCGGCTTGTTTTTTTCGAAGCTCAGATCGGATGTATGATTGGCTGCTGACAAACAAGTATTTTGGAAAGTATATTCGTGAATACCGTGAGCAGCGTGGAATTCCCCTTAGGGCTAAATGGGTGGGGATAAGTCTCCTATGGGTCTCGATCCTATCTTCCATTATTTTTGTAGTTCCCTTGTTTTATGTAAAAGTTCTCATGATCATCATCGCCACTTACTTCACTTGGTTTATTTTGAGATTAAATACAATACGGTAGGCTAAAGTAAGAATGTAAGAAGGGGATTTTGTCCAAAAGTGAAAATCCAAAATAAAAAAGCTGGTCCTCTGCAAAGGAGAGATCAGCTTTTTTATTTAATGTTTTTTATCCCTATAATGCTTTGCTTAACTTCGTTCAGCATATTTTCCCTTCTCAGTTTTTTAAGCAAATTGTTGTAAAGCATGAAACATCTGCTTGCCTTCGTCATTGAGTACATGACCATTACCGTGGCAGCGTCCACATTCTTTTTGATAACTCGTTTCTTCAACAGCCAGTTTCCAGGCATGAGTGTCATCAGCATGGTTCATACGTTGATAATGGTCCATTAGCATGTTTGCTTTACTGCTGTCATACTCTTTATAATTTCCGGTTCCGTGACAAAGGGGGCAGACATTGTAGAGGTGACTCACCGTTTTTGTATTCAAAAGAACACTTCCTTTTATTTGATATAGTTAAATTATGATTGATTTTATGGAATATTCAGACTAATTGCAATAGGCTTTGAACATATAAAAAAGAAAAAAAGTAATTCGGGCTAACAAACTATAAAAAGCCACCGGAGAACCCGGTGGCTGCAGTGTTAGATTTATTCTATTATTTACCGATGAACATTTGTGTCCAGTAGTTTCCGTCTTCTGCATGTCCCACTCCAATATGAGTGAAGTCAGGATTCATGATGTTTTTACGGTGACCTTCACTATTCATCCAGCCTTCGACCACTTGCTCAGGAGACGTTTGTCCCATTGCAATGTTCTCACCAGCTGTACGGTAGTCGATTCCATAAGACTTCATCATATCAAATGGAGAACCATGTGTTGGGCTGTTGTGAGAGAAATAGTCATTCTTCTGCATATCTAGTGATTTATCTTTAGCTACACCACTAAGCTCTGTATCTAGTTTAAGAGGCTCCAGCCCCTGTTTTTCACGTTCTTGGTTTGTCAATTCTACTACTTGCTTTTCGAATGCAGAAACTTCGGAAGATGCTTCTTGCTGATTATTTTCTTCTTGTTCTACTTCTTCCGTTGGTTGTTCTTGTTCTGGTGCAGGTTCTGCTTCTGTTTGTTTGTCAGGTTGTTCTTGAGCAGACTCCTGTTGTTGTGTTTCTTTAGCCGGTTTATCTTGCTGCTGGTCATTCCACTGTTTTTGGTAACGATCTAGAATGGATTGCAGCTCTTCTTGACTTAATTTATATTGGAAGCTGTTTTCACCTGTTTGCTGGATATTTTGGGTGTCTATTTTATACGTGTATTGCACGTCTCCAGAAGACGCCAGTGAAGTGGCAGGTGAAACTAGTAATGATAGGGCAAGAGCTCCTGATACAATAAGAGATTTTTTCATCATGCTAAAAATTCCTCCTTGAAACTTGTGTTTTTTGGAACGACTTCATCGTATCATCCAACTTTTGTAACATAAGAGGAGAAGATTTCCAAAGAGTAATAGATTCATCTTGGATTCAAAATGAAAAACTTATATTCTTTGGTGTCACTGTATTTTTATCTAAATGATTAAAAAAAAGGGAATGGTAAATCTTAGATCCTCATAAACTTTTTACTAGATAAAAGGGGTTGACAGACTTATCAGGAAGGTCCGTTTTTTACGAATATGACAAGACTTTTACAAGGGATGGTCTCTTTAAAAAGTATGGAAAATCCATACCTGGTTTTTCCTCAAGGAAAAGGTTTATGGTATAGTGAAGAAAAGAGGGAGGTAGAGAGATGGATACAATATTCTTGGAAACACCTAAACAGGGGAAGCTTAATTTGAAGGCGGACCGTGTTGTCTTCTTTGAACAAATGCAGGTCATGGAAGCTCATGATGAAACCACCTGTTTTACGCTCTTTTTCTATAAGCAGCAATACTTAACGGCAGTGAAAACGAGCCGCGTGAAGATTGATTGTTATCTTGGTCGAATTCTTAAAGAAGGAAGCCATTATGGAGCCGCTCATCCGTTCCTTCAGGCTTTGATTAAAAGTCATACCACACCGTCACTTCGTAAAATCAGCTACCCTCAGCTGAAGCAACAAATGGAGAAGAATCGTTATTCCCGTCAAGAACAAGCGAAGATCCTCACTGTATTCGAATCATTTATTCCCAAAAAACAACTGTTTAAAGACATAAAATCTCTTTTCTATCAGTATCGCAGGGAAGGGAACATGTCTGGCGCTTATCAAATCGTCAGGGTATTGCAGGACTTTGCGCCGAAGAATAGTTTTGTGAGAGAAGTAGGAAACGATCTTTCTTTTAAGAAACTCGAATCGATGTACTTAGATAAATCCGCAAAACTATTGGAACGAGATCCTTTTTTCAAAGAAGAGTGTTCCTCTATGATTGAGCTTCGCGCGCTTTTTGAAGAAGAAGGCCGGTATTTAGAAGCTGTTTCTATTGTCATGGCTGATTTGGTTGAGCACCCTACTCAAGAAAACTACATCCATTACACACAGTTGATTGAGCACTATTTTCCCTCTGAACAGCAAATTGTGATGCTGGAACACCTTTACGAACTCATTCCAGCCTTCCCTCCTCTTATCGAAGACCTTTTCCACTCTTATGTAAATCAAAAAGAAGTGGTTTCTCTGATTCCCTTGATTGTCAATCACAAGGGTATATTAAATGAGGATAAACTAAATCAAATGGAAGATTTACTTGAGGCTTCTCTATCAGACATAAGTCCAACCACACGTTTGGCTCCTCTCATGAAGATACTTGTGGAGGAAAGAACCGGTCGAATAGACACTCTCTTTGAAAAGTATGTGATTTCTCTTATGTCATCTACTGATCTTGAACAGGCGATTGCTCATCTGAATGAATTTCCTCAAACTTTGCCGATTGTTAGGAAGGTTAAACGAATGGGAGAGATTCAAGAAGACTTTGATTCGATTCAAGAACTCGGCATTTCCTATTATGAACTGCACCAATTGGATCAGGCGCTGGATTGTTTTCAAATGGAAATGGAGCTTAAACCCAACGATCCTGAACCGCTGCGGTGGATTGCGAAAATTTATGGAGCCAAACAAATGGTTCATGAGGCCAAGATATATCAGCAATTGTGCGCAGATGTTCAAAAATGGGCTTAGAATTAAGAGATGTTGGGTGATTCAATTGACTATTTCATGGATATCCTTTATAAAAGACGAGTGAGAAAAACTTTATAGTCGCAGTACGTTCGTATAAGGCTGTGGCCAATTAGGGAAAGTGGGGAAATGAAGATCGGTCTGCGAAATTTTATTGAACATAAATGGTTTTCGCGTGTTATTCTGTCTGTGATTTTAGTCAACGCTGTTCTAATTGGAATGGCCACAAACGAAACAGTTTATCAAAGCTATGAATCAACATTTGTCTTCTTGGATATTTTGATTTTGTCTATATTTACGATCGAGATTATACTAAAGTTGATTTTGTATCGGAAGGACTTCTTCAAAGATGGATGGAATGTATTTGATTTTATCATTGTTTTTGGAAGTTTAGTTTTATACAATACCCACTTAGTAGGAGTATTGCGGATTCTTAGAGTATTGCGTGTCTTGAGGACTATTTCCATCGTACCCTCATTGAAAAGACTCACAAGCGCGCTTTTCTTAGCTATACCGGCCATTGGTTCTGTAACGGTTCTGATGGGGATTATCTTTTATGTTTATGCCATAATTGGAACCAGTTTTTTTGGTGAGGTTGCACCTGAATACTTTGGGGATGTGGGACTGAGTGCATTGACATTATTCCAGGTCTTTACATTGGAAAGTTGGGCGAGTGGTGTTTTTAGACCTGTTTTTGCTGAAATGGCATGGTCATGGTTGTATTTTGTATCATTCATTATCGTCTCTACGTTTATCATTTTGAATTTAATCGTTGGGGAAATTGTGAATAATGCTCAACAGCTTTCTGAGCATGCAAAGGAAGAGAGTGAAGATATGCAGAAGCTCATGAGGAATATGGATGAGCTGAAGCAAATGATACGAGAGCAAAACCATCATAACAAAAATAAGACAGGATGATTGAAGTCGAAGAGAGCTCTATCCAAATTTGGATGGGGCTCTCTTCCTTTATTGCCAAGATCATTAGATCACTTTTAATTTCCTCAGGATGTTTCCTCCCCTCAGCGCATTGGAGTAATGTCAATGTAAGAATAAAAGACCGATGGAAATCGGTATAAAACTCCAAAATAAGATGATGACACAGAATCCCATAATGTCTTTTACTTTCAGGCCAGCTATAGCCAAAAGCGGTAATGCCCAAAAAGGCTGAATCATGTTGGTCCATGCATCCCCCCAGGCTACAGCCATGGCTGTTTTCGCTGTACTTACACCAAGGTCCAAAGCCGCGGGAACCATAATAGGGGCTTGTACAGCCCACTGGCCTCCACCAGAAGGGACGAAGAAGTTGACAATCCCTGCACTGATGAACGCGAACAATGGAAAGGTAAACTCTGTAGATATACTGACAAACCAATTGGACATTTGTTCAGATAACCCTGAAGCCACCATCATTCCCATTATGCCTGCATAGAAAGGGAATTGAATAATTATTCCTCCCGCGTTTTGAACAGCATCATGGATACTGTTCAAAAACCTTCTTGGTGTTTGATGGAAGAGGATTCCGAGGAATAAGAAAATGAAATTTACAATATTGATGTTCAGCTCAAATCCACTTCTCATAAAGTGATAAAGGATGAAGAGTAATCCGAGAAGCCCGATGAGTAGGGATATTATTCTGCTGTTTTCAAGTCTTTCGGCTGGGGTCATATCAGAAGTCGTTGCTGCCATGTGCTGTTCAGCCGTATTTTCTTCCTTTAAAAAATCACGATTGTCTTTACTTAAGTCACCGTTGGATTTCAGCAACCATAAGTTAAGCAGGGGAAGAGAGAGGAGTAAGGTCACGATGATGAATATATTCATTTCACTGAATAATGTTTCTGTGATGGCGATTGCACCAATAGAATCTGCCAGGAAGTGGTCTTCGGTAGCGATAGTCAACGGTATAGAGGCAGACAAACCCCCGTGCCAAAGAAGAAACCCACTGTAGGCGCTGGCCATTAATAAACGATAGTCCACGTTTGGCACACGTCGGGCTACATGAATGGCTAATAAAGCGCCAACAACTAATCCAAAACCATAGTTAACTAAACATGCAAGACCGGCAACAAATGTGACTAATAAGATTGCCTGTGCTGGGGTCCTGGCCAGCTTACTTAATTTAGATAAAACGGATTTAACAAGCGGGGTATTGGCTAATATGTATCCCGTAACCACAATAAGGGACATTTGCATAGCAAATGCGAGAAGGTCCCAAAAGCCATCTCCCCAAAATTGAACCATTTGTCCTGGTGAACTGTCTGTAATGGCAATCCCCAATCCAAATACGACGAAAGTTAAAAGAATGGCAAATAAAAAGGCATCCGGCAAAAACCTTTGAACCATACGATCAAAGAAGTGAGTAACACCTCGAAGCATAAAACGACCTCCCAATTATGTAATCGCTTTCAACAATTATAAGTTTCCTTCAAATCGAATGAAAATTCAAGAGAAAATGAGGAGGTACCTGAGGGAATATTCTTATCAAGTGTTAGAAATAATTATATACTTTCATGCACCCTGAAAGGTGGGTAAGGAGAATCAATATATTTGTGAACAATTAGAAGCTCTTAAAATCATTTCTAGTTAATTTTGAGTAATAAAATAGGGATCTAATATAAGAAGGAGAGGTTGTAGAATGATGCCATGACCTCTCTATTTGTCTAAGAATTTGAAAAAACAAGGGGATACGCCGCCTTTATTAAATATACATCTCATTCTTTTTCATCACGTATCCTCTTTAGGTGAAAGTATCTTAGTTCGGTTTCACCATTTCTTTCCGCTACTGTCCCCACCTCCCAATTATGAAAGGGGAGAATCATTCAAATCACACAATTGGGCATACACACATAAATTAGCGGTAGAGGTGGTGAGCATGAAAGATCGTAAAAGGGAGTCTGTGACGGACCCTTTACAAATGGAAAAACTGGAATGGAAAAAGAGACAAATGCAACATCGCTTTAAACAAATATTGACGATATCATCGCCGATTTTCATTGTATTGTTATGGGAGTTTTTATCACGAACAGGATTGATTGACGCCCGTTTCTTCCCACCTCCTACTGAAATTGTAGGTACATTTTGGGCAATGGGAATGAGTGGGGAGTTGTTTCATCATGTCGGTATTTCGCTTTATCGTATTTTTGCTGGATTTTTACTCGGAGTAATCCCAGCCATTATTATCGGGCTTGCCATGGGATTGTACGGTCCTGTACGGCATTTTCTTTCCCCGCTAATTATGGCATTAATGCCGATTCCGACTTTGGCGCTTTTGCCTATCATTATCATTTTGTTTGGTGTCGGTGAAGTTTCCAAAGTAGTGACAATTGCGGGCAGTGTATTCTTTCCTGTAGTCATCAACACAGTGGCAGGTGTTGTCAATATTGACCGCATTTACCTTGACGTTGCGAAGAACTATGGGGCGGATTCGAAGCAATTCTTTTTCAAAATTGCCTTACCTGGATCCATGCCTGTCATGTTGGAAGGGATTCAGATGGGGCAAGCGATAGCACTGTTGACGATTGTTGCTGCCGAAATGATGGGGGCTAACTCGGGAATCGGTTATTTAATCTGGACTTCGTATAAAGCCTTTTTATTGAAGGAAATGTTTGTAGGGCTTGTGCTCATTTCGTTCTTTGGTTATTTATTTTCGCTCATACTCAGAGGGCTTCAAGCTAAACTGCTGCCATGGCGATAATTAATGAAAGGAGTGCAGGGATGGAAGTTAAAATTTCAATAAACGATTTGACGAAGGTATTTTATAAAAAGGATAGTCGCGTAACCGCACTTCAAGGGATATCACTGGATATTGCGGATGGGGAATTTGTCTGTCTTGTCGGTCCCAGTGGTTGTGGGAAAACGACCTTGCTCCGTATTTTGGCTGATTTAGAAAAACCGAGCAGTGGATCTTTTCATATTGGCATAAGCAAACGAGAGCGCCCGCTGCAGTCAATGGTGTTCCAGGAACGAGGTGTCATCCCCTGGCTCACTGTCGAAGGCAATGTAAGCTTCGGATTAAAGATGAGGCATTTACCTGAGGACGTGATCAAGGAGAGGACGTCGTATTATTTAAATAAAGTAGGTCTTGAAAAATTTGCGAAACTCTACCCGAAAGAATTGTCAGGCGGGATGAAACAACGGGTAAGCATTGCACGTGCCTTTGCCAACGACCCGGAAATCCTGTTGATGGATGAACCGTTTGCAGCGCTTGATGAACAGAATAAATTTATCTTACAGGAAGAACTTCTGAATATTTGGTCCGAGACGAAGAAGACAGTCTTGTTTATTACGCATAGCATAGATGAAGCCCTTCTACTTAGCGACCGGATTCTATTAATGAGTTCACAGCCTGGAACAATTATTGATGAGAAACGCATTGATCTGCCTAGACCGAGAAATATGGAACAAGTACGTGCTGATCCAGTAATGGCAGAACATTTCGTGGAAATTTGGAATCACCTTCAGGAAGAGGTCCAACGTTCGCGCAAATAGCATCAGGAAAGGGGATAGACTCCCATGAAAAGAGTGTTCCAATGTCTATCATTTTTGTTAGTGGTTTTTGTTTTATTTGGCTGCGCGTCAAAGGATAATGAAGATAAAACCGTCGGCGATGATTATCCTTCCGGAGACCTGGCCCCGTTAGATAAAAAGACAACAGTAGTCGTTGCTGAAGACGGGGCTGCATCGGGAGCCGGCTTTTACATTGCCAAAGAAAAAGGTTACTTTGAGGATTACAATATTGATATTAAGTTTACAACTTTCGCGAATAGTGATGATATGCTTCCTGCACTTGCAGCCGGGGAGGTAGACATTGCTGGAGGGGTGTCTACTGCCTCATTCTTCAATGCGATTGCCCAGGGCATTGACGTGAAAATCATTGCGGACAAAGGCCACTACTTTGATGGTAACTCTTATTTTAGTTTTGTTATTCGGGAAGATCTGCAGGATGAAGTTAAAGAGTACAGTGATTTGAAAGGAAAAAGGATCGCCGTATCTTCAAGGAATGCGGTGGATGATTATATTTTTCAACGGATGATTGAACATGCTGGACTCACTGAAGACGATGTAGAGTTTGTCTTAATGTCCG
This sequence comes from Halobacillus karajensis, assembly GCF_900108515.1. Classification (GTDB taxonomy): domain Bacteria; phylum Bacillota; class Bacilli; order Bacillales; family Halobacillaceae; genus Halobacillus; species Halobacillus karajensis. The sequence goes on from NZ_FNWW01000005.1 coordinate 196,855, forward strand.
ATTTCGGAAACATGCTGGCAGCTATGGGGAACAAATCCATTGACGCTGCCCTGCAAATTGAACCTTTAATTACGCAAGGAGAATCGCAGAACCTGCACGTCCGGTTTGGGGATGCCACAGACTTCGCCCCTGAGGCGCAAATTGCTATGGTTCTTGGCAGTCCGGATTTTATTGAAAAAGAAACCGATGTATCCTTACGCTTTATGGCTGCTTATTTAAAAGGGGTCCGTGATTATAATGATGCATTCTTATATGATGAAGGGCTTGATGAAGTCATAGATATTATGACGAAACATACAGCTCTTAAAGATCCGGAAATTTGGAAGAAAGTCGGCGTCACCGGACTTGATCCTAATGGGGAAATGTTTGTAGATGACATCAAAAAACAATTCGATATGTACGATGCGAATGGCGCCATCAGCGGGGATATTGATTTTGATAAGGCTGTTGATACCTCTCTGAGTGAGGAAGTGATTGACTTGATAGGACGTTATGAAAGATAGTTGTTGAAATAACACTTGTCAACGGGTGATTTTTATTGTAAAGTAACGATTAACTCAATTGAATATTTCTTATCAAGAGAAGTGGAGGAACTGGTCCTGTGAAGCTTCAGCAACCACCAACGTCAGTTGGCCGGTGCTAATTCCAGCAAGTGGTAAACACTTGAAAGATAAGAAGGAATGAACGGATACGATTCAAGGGCCTTCTTATGATGAGAAGGCTCTTTTTTATTTGCACACACCTCTTTATTTAATCAAGCAGGTTTACTGGGGTCGAGCCCCCCAACCTATTCTCTTTGGTAAAAAAATATTCAAATGAGTTTATCATACGAAGGAGGATGCATTATGACAAAACCATTAAGCAATGCTTTTGCTCTCATTCCATTTGCTATCTTTATATTCCTATTTATCGGGTCAGGCATAGTAACGGGCGATTTCTATCAAATGCCGGTGCTCGTAGCATTGTTCATTGCGATTCTCGCAGCTTTAGCCATGAATCGCAAAACAGATTTTCAAACGAAGGTATCTCAGTTGACTAAGGGAGGAGGGCATCCCAACATTATTTTAATGGTCATTATATTCCTGCTTGCTGGAGCTTTCGCAGCCGTTGCTTCAGGGATGGGGGCTGTAGAATCCACCGTTAACCTCGGTTTGAGTTACCTGCCTGGGGGATGGATGATCGTTGGTCTGTTTATTATAGGATGCTTTATTTCTATTTCGATGGGGACATCGACGGGCACAGTTGTCGCACTGGCTCCTATTGGTGTAGGAGTGGCTGAACAAACAGATGTCGGCCTCGCTTTAGTGATGGGGGCCATTGTCAGCGGAGCCATGTTCGGTGACAACCTTTCTGTCATTTCTGATACGACTATTGCCGCTGTTCGTACACAAGGAACAGAGATGAAGGAAAAATTTAAAGCTAATTTCTTCATTGTCTTTCCGGTGGCTCTCCTGACTGCTGTTATTTTTGCGATTATTACCGCTGATACAACAGCAAGCTTACAAGAAATTTATCCGTATAATCTGATAGAAATCCTGCCTTATATTGGAGTGCTTGGTTTTGCTATCGCAGGTATCAATGTCATTTACGTGCTGATCGGGGGAATTATCTTTGCAGGTGTTGTCGGTTTTAGCCTCGGCAAGTTTTCCGGTATGGAATTCATCACACTTGTGGGTGATGGATTTACAAATATGCAGACGTTGGCTATGATTGCTATTTTATTAGGTGGTTTAGTGGAGCTCATCAGGCAAAACGGAGGCATTGAGTTCTTATTACAATCCGTGACCAGAAAGGTGAACTCTAACCGTGGTGGTGAATTTGGAATAGCCGGCATTGTGACAGCTGTGAATTTCTCTACTGCTAATAATACGATTTCCATCATTACTGCCGGTCCTCTGGCGAAGCAACTATCCGATGAGTATGGGATCGAAGGACGTCGGTCTGCGAGTATTCTTGATATTTTCTCAAGCTCTGTACAAGGAATCATTCCCTATGGAGGTCAGATGCTTGCGGTAGCGGGGGTAGCAGGTATTTCGCCATTGGCCATTGTCCCATTTTGTTTTTATCCAATGTTGACCATACTAGCGGGTATTTTAGCGATTGTGTTTAGATATCCAGGATTTACAGTTAATGATAAAAGGAAGTCATGGAAGGAAGCTTCGTAAGGGAAAAAGGTCACCTGTTTATAGGTGACCTTTTTTCTTTCTGGGATTATAGAAAAACCGGATAAGAGTCTTGTACTTTTTTTACAGTGTTCCTTTTCCTGAGCGATATATTATTTCAAAATGAATCATTAGGATTAGTTCTAAAGTATTGGTAAAACATGGTCTGATTTTTGATTAGGGCCTTAAGTGGTATAGACGACTATATCTATTTTCGTTACGCTTTTATTACAAAATGTAAACGCTTGCAATAAAACAGTTAGAATACTTTCTGGTATACGACAAAAAAGTCAGGTAGAAGTGAGTTTGGAAAAGAGAACCTTCTGGGATAGAGGGGCATCTTTTACAAATAGATAAATTAAGGAGGAGTGTGGAATGAAAAGGATTGGTAAATGTCTGTTCATTATGGTGTTGGCCTTTTGCATGGTTCTGCCGGCGTCTATGTTAGGCGTGCAAGTGGATGCTGCTGAAAAGGAGGGAGTAACGGACTTGGTCATCCTGGAAAATGTACCTCAATCTGATGTGACGGTCAAAGATCATCAGGTTGACCTTACGGCGTTGAACGTGTATCAAGATGGACATTTTACTAAGGTAAAAGAAGGTTTGGAATGGAGATCGAAGAACAAGAAGGTGGCCACAGTAGACGAGCACGGTAAGGTTACCTTCACTGGGAAGCCAGGACGATCGTGGGTGACAGTTACGAATGGTATCTACGAAGATCGTATTGCAGTAGATTACAAACCAGCCCCCACCAGTAAAGGAAAACCAGAAGTCAAGCCGTTCATTACTAAGGAACAAGGAGAACGTTATCACCTTGTACAACATGCTCTTGAAAACATGACGATGGAAGAAAAAGTTGGACAAATGCTCATGCCTGACTTCAGAACAAGGGACGGAGAGAACGTTACAGAAATGCTTCCTGAAATTGAGCAATTGGTGAAAGACTATCACCTTGGCGGTGTGATTTTGTTCCGTGAAAATGTCGTTACTACAGAACAAACAGCCAAATTGGCCGCTGATTATAAGGAAGCTTCTGAAAAATATGGATTGCTTCTCACGATTGACCAAGAAGGAGGGATCGTGACGCGTCTTCAGTCGGGAACAGATATGCCAGGTAATATGGCTGTAGGGGCCGCACGATCTGAAGAAATGGCTGAAGATGTAGGGGGAGTCATTGGAGCAGAGCTGGAGTCTTTAGGAATTAATATGAACTTTGCTCCTGTGATGGACGTCAATAATAATCCTGATAATCCTGTCATTGGTGTTCGCTCTTTTGGAGAAAATCCTGAGCTTGTAGGGAGAATGGGAGTGGCTTATACGAAAGGGTTGCAGAAACATGGGGTTGCCGCAACAGCTAAACACTTTCCAGGGCATGGAGATACAGCGGTTGATTCACATCTGGGCCTTCCGGAAGTGCCCTATGATAGGAAACGTTTAGAAGAAGTAGAATTATATCCATTTCAACAAGCGATGGATAGGGGAATTGACGCCATCATGACAGCCCACGTGACTTTCCCTAAAATCGATGGGAAAACCGTGACGTCTAAGAAAGACGGCTCTGAGATAGCGCTCCCGGCCACATTATCAGAGGAAGTACTTACAGGGCTCATGCGTGAACAGATGAATTATGATGGTGTCGTTATTACGGATGCTCTGAATATGAAAGCTATCGCTGATCATTTTGGACCGGTGGATGCGGTCATTCGTGCTATTAATGCTGGTGCAGATATTGCCCTCATGCCTGTCGGTCTGGAAGAAGTCGCAGAAGGAGTTTATGATGCTGTGGAATCAGGGGGAATTCCAATGGAGACGGTCGAAGAGTCAGTCGAACGTATTCTGACACTGAAAATGAAGAGAGGCATCATTAAAGAGGAAACGCCTCAATCCATCGAAGATCAAATAGAAGAAGCCCAACAGGTTGTTGGATCTGAAGAACATAAAGCGGTGGAAAAAGAGGCGGCCGAACGTTCCATTACACTAGTGAAAAATGATGATGTACTTCCTCTAGATTCATCTGATGAAAACGTCGTGGTTATCGGCAATTCTTTTATTGGAGATCTTGCTGATACTGTTTCTGCTTACCATTCAAATACAACGGTCATCCAGACCAACGCACCCGAATTAACGGAGACTGAGAAGCAGATCGTTTTGGAAGCGGATAAGGTGATCTTTGGGACTTACACGTATAATGTTTTCACACGGTCGGAGGATCATCCACAAATGCAGTTGATTCATGAGGTGATGGAAGAAACAGATGCGGAGGTCATTGGGGTTGGTATCAGGAATCCATATGACATTATGGCTTACCCTGAAGTCGACGCCTACATTGCTCAATATGGTTTCAGGGAGGCGAGCTTTGCTGCAACGGCTGCTACAATTTTTGGAGAAAATAATCCTTCAGGTCAGTTACCTGTTACTATCCCGGGGAATAACGGTCAGGTGTTATTTGAATATGGGACAAGTTTAAATTATTAGGGAGAGTCAGAAGGAAAGGGATATTTATAAATGTCCTTTCCTCCCATTATAAAAATTTATTTTAAGGGAGAGGTTCTTTTTGAAAAAATGGTTTATGGTGGCGATTGTATTATTAATGACATGGTCGACCTTTTCTGTCGTGTTTGCCGATCATAAGAGTAACCCTGGTAAACAGAAGGGGCATCAGAAAGAAGGGGAGACCTTCAAGCTTGGCGTAGAAGTTCTATTAGATGAAGAGAAAGCCCTCATTGAAGGAAAAAAGGTCGGTTTAATTACGAATCCGACCGGAGTCGACCAGGATCTGAACAGTATCGTAGATACACTTCATAACGATGATGATGTAGATTTGACAGCTTTGTATGGACCAGAGCACGGGGTGAGAGGTAGTGCACAGGCTGGTGAGTATGTTGAGTTTTATACAGACGAGGAAACAGGACTCCCTGTTTATAGTCTATACGGACAGACGCGTAAACCGACATCAGAAATGTTAGAAGATATTGATGTATTGCTCTTTGATATTCAAGATGTAGGAACGCGATTCTATACGTACATTTATACAATGGCCTATGCCATGGAAGCAGCACAGGAAAATGACATTCCGTTCATCGTCCTTGATCGCCCGAATCCAATCGGCGGCGGGAAAGTTGAAGGTCCGGTTCTGGAGGAAGAGTATAAATCCTTCGTTGGAAACTATCCTATTCCGTTACGTCATGGGATGACGGTTGGGGAACTTGCGAAGTTTTTCAATACTGAGTTTGACATTGGTGCAGATCTAACCGTAGTTGAAATGCAAGGGTGGAAGCGTAACATGCATTATGATGACACAGGCTTGGAATTTGTTGCACCATCCCCGAATATGCCTACTGTGGATACCGCCTTTGTTTATCCTGGTGCCGCATTGATTGAAGGGACGAATGTTTCCGAAGGGCGTGGAACCACTCGACCGTTTGAATTAATCGGGGCACCATTTATAAACAGTACAGACCTTGCGGCGGAAATGAATGGCTATCATTTACCTGGTGTGAAATTCAGAGCTGCCTCGTTCACTCCGTCTTTCTCAAAACATGCAGGCGAATTAAGTCATGGTGTTCAGATCCACATCGTCGATCGCGAGGAATTTAATGCGGTAGAGACAGGTCTCTATCTAGTTAAGACGATTCATGACATGTATCCGGAGGACTTCCAGTTCCGTGCGGAAAATTCATCAGGCATCTCTTTCTTCGATCATTTGATTGGTAATGGATGGGTTCGTGAAGCTATCGAAAATGGGGATTCTGTGGAAGATATGAAAGAGCGCTGGCAAAACGATCAAAAAGAATTCAACAAAGTAAGAAAACACTACCTCCTCTATAAAAAATAAAAGATATATGGAACCATTTAACACACCAGGTCATCCAGAATATGGATGACCTGGTGTGTATTTTTTTTACAGGATGAGGAAGGGTGTGAGTCATCAGGCTTAACTGAGTGGGTTATATCTTACATTTTCATTGAGTCTGTGATAAAATTTGTAAATATTCACACATATTCGACAAAGGAAAGGCAGGAGAACCTTATGGCAGATCCATCAATACTTAAAAATAAATGGCTGCAGCTATGGGCCATACACTATCAGGCGAAGGATTTATTGAAATTCACAGTAACTGGAAACTCCAATTCTTCAAATCCTAAACATTCCAATCAAGCATCTGCGGATGGCAGTGACCCGGGTCCCTCTTTTGATACGAGGCAGAAGATAGGGTTATTTTTAGGGCCTGTTTTGTTTGCGCTTACACTTTTATTCGTAGAAGCGGATGGTTTATCGCAAAGTGCTGTTGCGATTCTGGCGAGTACGTTGTGGATTGCGACATGGTGGATAACGGAAGCTATGCCTATTCCGGCAACGTCATTGCTGCCACTTGTTCTTTTCCCTATCACTGGAGGGTTAGATGGTGCAACGACAGCTTCTTCCTATGGGGATAATACGATTTTCCTGTTTATGGGCGGGTTTTTAATAGCCTTGGCGATGCAAAAGTGGAATTTACATAAGCGAATGGCTTTGTTTATTATTTCATCCGTAGGAACGAGTACGGAACAGATTGTTCTCGGGTTTATGGTCGCGACAGGATCCTTATCCATGTGGATTTCGAATACGGCTACAGCAATGATGATGGTGCCTATTGGTATGGCCGTCATTTATCAGGCATCCGAACAATTAAAGAAAAAAGGGGAAACTGTGGATCACGAGAACTTTAATTTTGGAAAAGCGGTTATGCTGGGAGTGGCTTACAGTGCTTCGATTGGGGGGCTGGCCACACTGATTGGAACACCACCAAACACCATTTTTAAAGGTGTGATAGAGCAGACATACGGTATTGATATCAGTTTTGCTGGCTGGATGGCATTCGGCGTTCCGTTAACGGTCTTATTCTTAGCTATCGCATGGTTTTATTTGGTGAAGATCGCTTACCCGATGAAGGTTAAGGAACTTCCCGGGGGGCGTAAGGTGATCGGGGAGGAAAGACGTGCGCTGGGTCAAATGAGCGCTGAAGAAAAGATAGTCATGACCGTATTTGCTTTCACAGCGGTCGCGTGGATTTCGCGTTCATTCGTACTAGTCCATCTCAATGAAAATATTAATGATACGATGATTGCGATGACGGCTGCTGTTGTTCTATTTCTTATTCCTTCAAAGAACAAGCGGGGAGATTACCTTCTTGATTGGGACACAGCCAAAGGGCTCCCTTGGGGAATCTTACTTTTATTCGGTGCCGGCCTCGCGGTTGCCGCTGGTTTTAAGGAAACGGGTCTTGCGGAGTGGATTGGTACACAGCTTACTGTCCTGCAAGGGGTTAACTTGATTCTTATTATTGTCATAGTTACTGCGTTGGTTATCTTCTTAACGGAGATTACATCCAACACAGCCACCGCGACAATGATGTTTCCAATTATGGGATCCCTTGCCAGTGCAATTTCCGTTCATCCATACAGTTTGATGATCGCTGCAGGGGTAGCAGCTAGTTGTGCATTTATGCTGCCAGTCGCTACACCGCCGAACGCCGTCGTATTTGGGTCCGGATATTTAAAGATCCCAGATATGGCGAAGGCTGGATTTTTATTAAATGTCCTTGCTGTCATTCTAATTACGGTAGCGATTTATTTCTATCTGCCCCTCGTTTGGGGACTTGATTTAACCACATTCCCAGATCGATTCAACTAATAATTGAGGATGGTGGATATGGAAGCTTTACAAAAAGATAAGAAACCTTATACTCCTGACGGGAGTCCGTTTTGGCGGGTGACTGTCGCACTTATGCTCGCTTCTTTATCCATCTTTTCCACGCTCTATGTTTTTCAGCCGTTGTTGCCCGTTTTCGCAAATCGCTTTCAGGTGTCTGCTACAGAATCGAGTTTCCTCATGTCTGCCTGTGTATTAGCGATGGTACTTGGACTTTTTGTGCTCGGCTTTGCAGCAGACCGATACGGGCGATCCATCGTAATGAAGGTTTCCTTATTTGTGACCGCTGTGACACTCCTTATCCTGCCATTTACTCCTGTTTTGGAATGGATGATCGTAACAAGATTCATTCAAGGTTTTTTTCTAGCGGGAATACCAGCTGCTGCTATGGGGTATTTAGGAGAAGAGGTTTCTCACCGTCATCTGGGCCTCGCCATGACGTTATATATTTCTAGTAATGCACTGGGAGGTATGGGGGGGAGAGTCATTGGGGGTTATTTGACAGACCTCTTTGACTGGCGCTTCACTTTATGGTCTTTCGGGGCTTTTGGGTTGCTTTCTGCTCTTTTGTTTGTATTTGCTTTTCCGAAAGAGCGCTTTTTTAGAAAAACAAACCAAGGATTACTGGAAGATTTAAAAGGCATGTTTGTTCATTTAAGAAGTGCATCAATGCTTGTTTTATTCTTAATGGGCGTGCTTTTGCAAATCGTATTTACAGCTGTTTGGACTTATATTCCTTTTTATCTTCATGGGGATCCTTTTAACTGGCCATTAAAATGGATTGCCCTGACATATTTTGCTTATGCTTTCGGTGTGGTAGCTCCTCCAATCGCCGGGAGATTTTCTGACAGCTTCGGTTTGAAGAAAGTTATGTTTACCGGGGTGTCTCTTTTGATAATAGGGGTGCTCTTCACAGCCATTCCTTCAGGGGCCTTGATTCTCGTGGGGCTTTCTTTTATTTGTATGGGTTTTTTTGTTGCTCACTCCATGGCAGCTGCTCTTGTCAGCAAATCTGCCACCCATCACAGAAGTGGGGCTTCAGGATTCTACTTAATCAGCTACTATTTGGGCGTGGCCATCGGTAGTACGGCTATTGGTACCCTCTGGGAGAATTACCAATGGCCGGGAGTGCTGAGCGTCACCGCCTTGTTAGTATTCCTATTCCTTTGTCTACCACTGTATAGAAATGAGTGATGGACAATATTCCATAATATGGGTGACCTGGTACACCTAATATTGGGAATCCAATCCATGTTAGAATAGGTTAAGTAAATAATGAAGTAATTGGAGGGGTGACTTTGTCTAAGCATCCTCTTGTTAAAGGGGTGGAGGTTGACGCACAAACCCGTTGTGCCCATTATCAAAGTGATCGGGATATCATTGCCATTAAATTTCATTGCTGCAAAGAGTATTATGCGTGTTACTATTGCCACCATGAACAGGCCGGACATCCCCCATCCAAATGGCCACGCCAACAGTGGGGAGAAAAGGCGATTCTGTGCGGGAATTGCCATCATGAATTAACGATCCTGGAATATATGGAAAGCAAAAGGTGCCCGCAGTGCGAGCATAGATTCAATGAAAATTGCAGCCTCCACTATCCTTTATATTTTGATAGGAAATAATAAGTCTTTATAGGGCGTTTATTTGTGATTTCGATGATGTAGGTTCAGTATGATAGCATCCGTTTGCCGAGGAGATTGCATCAAGCCCAGAGCTTACCTTAGTTCTCAACTTTTTTATGGTAAGAGTTGAGTGGATAAAATGGGGGTAGAAATGCCGGCTAGGTCATTGAAATAACAAACTGCCCCTTCATAAGAAAGATCACACAGGATCCAAAAAGAAGCTGAGTCCCTTGAGGCTCAGCTTCTTCATATTTTCATTTCATTCATTATTCAGAAACGATGAATTCAAAGTTCCCTTCGAATTTAACGACTTTCCCAAGCAGAACACCGCCCGTTTCCAAAGCTGCATTATAAGTCAAACCGTAGGCTTCACGATCAATTTTGCCACTTACATCAAATCCTGCAACAGTGCTCCCATCCATCGGATTCTTGGAGGAACCGTTATATTCCACGGTGAATGTTTCTTCACGTGTGATTCCTTTAATTGTTAAATCTCCAGTAACTTCAAATTCATCATCCGAAACCTTATGAATAGCAGTACTTTGGAAGACAATCTTCGGATATTGGTCTGCTTCAAAAAAGTCTCCTGAGCGAAGGTGTCCATCCCGTTGTTCGTTTCGTGTGTTAATAGAATCTACAGATATGGTTGCGGTTACTTTGGACGAGGGAAGATCATTTAAATCACCAGAAAATTCTACGTTGAAAGTTTCGAATTCACCTTTGGCTTTAGATACCATCATGTGTTTAATTTGAAAGTTCAAGCTACTGTGGACTTGATCCAAAGTTAATGTGGTCATTTTACACTCTCCTCATTAATAAATATAGTTTGAATTCTAAGTTAACTATACGCTCTACTTATTTTGAAGTCAAGATATTTTTCGTTGAAATAAATAGGAAGAAGCCAGACAAAAAAGCCCGGTACCAAGTGACAAGGACCGGGGAATTTTATGATTTTATTTGTTCATTTGGAAATGGGCATTTAATTGTCCTCGAATCATTTTTTCCTTAAGATTTCCTTTAGTGGAAGTTTGTAGATCTTTTCTGATTTCGTATGTCTGCACACCTTCTTCTCGTTTGTCTGCAATTTGTAATAATGTTTCAACATCCGAAAAAGAATATTTGCGTGTCCCTCTTTTAGTTCTTTCGGGTTGGATTAAACGACGCTCTTCATAGTAACGAATCTGCCTGAGTGAGAGGCCGGTCAATTCATTGACGATCCCAATGGACATAACTTTTTTGTGCTTGTATGATGCCATTACATTTCCTCCTCTTTACTCCTCATTGTGGGTGGTCAATTCTGGAGGCTAAGGTTTCTAACTCCGTCAAAGTTAAAGAATGGAGGGTTTCATCTGTTGATTGATACATACCGGCATCGATAAGTTTTTGAATATAGTGTTCCCTCATACTTTCGACAGCTTTTCTTAAATGATTTTTCATTAAGGTTCACTCCCGTATGTGTGGAATATAGGTCACATTGGTAAAACGGATCGGCAAGCTGGAAAAGTACATGTGTTCTTTTCTCTGATGAATATAGAATATCTAAATATTAACATTATGTCACTTATTATGTAAGAAAATCTAACATGAATATTTCGACTGGTAGTTTATCTGACATAGCTTGTTTTATGGGAAGGGTAATCTTTAAAGTATGATTTCGATAGCAGTAATTGTGTGATCTAAACTTTTATATAAAGGTCTGGTGTGAAAAGAAAGGGCTTATAAATCTTTTTTTCCTAGTTTACAATTGTGAAATAAAGTGAATGAATGGGGTAAAGGAGGGGAAAGGGTTATGTGGATCAAGCATTCATTTTTTAAATACGTGACAGCAGCTATACTTATTCTAGTACTCTACTATTTCTTAGAAAAATTAGAGTTGCTGGAACCGTTCAAGACAATCTTTGGAACTTTATTCTATCCACTTCTTATTGCAGGATTTTTGTTTTATATCCTGCGCCCTGTTGTTCACTTGATATCTAAAGTGAGGTTTATTCCTGTTCCTTTTGCCATTTTGATCGTTTTTGTTTTCATTGGCGGGCTTTTATATATGGGCGTCTGGCTGCTTGCTGATACCGTGCAGAAGCAGATGAATGATCTATCGAAAATGCCGGAGGAAATGAAGCAAACAGCAGAAGAGGCAGGACAAAAATTAAAAGAGAATGACATGGGGGTGATATCTGGTGCTTCCATCCAACAACGGATGACGGAGTATTTTGGCGGGATCACCCAACAAATTGGGGAACACATGATGAGTGTGTTTTCTACAATCGCTGGGGCTACCACCGTTTTAATCATTGTCCCGTTTGTATTATTTTTCTTTTTAAAGGACGGGCATCGATTAATTCCCTTCTTGAAGAGAGCTTTACCAGAAAAGCACCAGCCTAGAGGAGTGAAAGTCCTGCAGGATCTCGACTATACAGTATCTTCTTATATTATTGGACAAGTAACGATTGCAGCCGTGGATGGTGTTTTAACCTATATCGGCTATTTAATCATCGGAATCGATTACGCTTTAATCTTAGGATTGTTTGTTACATTGACTTGTGCCATCCCGTTTGTAGGACCTGTGATTGGAGCGATTCCTGCTATCGTTGTTGCGCTTATGCAGGAGCCTTCTTTGGCGATTTACGTCATCATTACGTTCATTGTGGTACAGCAATTAGAAAGTAACCTTGTGGCTCCCTTTGTCTTCGGAGAGCGATTGAACATCCATCCGCTTACGGTTATTTTATTACTTGTTGTGGCGGCTCCACTTTACGGCGTAGTAGGGATGATTATCGCTGTACCGACTTATTCTGTTCTGAAAGTATTATTGAAGCATGGGTATGATTTTTACCAACTTTACCATTCAACATGAATAACGTTTAAAACGTCCAGGAAGTTTGATCCCTGGACGTTTTAAAGTGATGGAGAGTGGTTAACTCTTAAAATGTACTTGGCTTATGACAAATCCGCTTTTCGGAAGGGAAGGTATCTTTTTCAGGCTGTAACTGTAGTCTTGTTTTGGAACGGTGTATCCGAGGTGTTTCGTCATATAGCGGAAGCTTGCTTGCAGCACTTCTATTGTCGGCCATTCTCCAGGACATCGGTGGCCATGATAGTATCCGCCTCCTCCTTGCGGGATCAGGTCGAACAAGCCGCCCTTCCAGTCTACAAAACGATCAGGATTAAATTCATTAGGATCCTCCCAGATCTTTGGGTCATGATTAATTCCATACACGTCAAGTAAGACCAGTTGTCCTTTTTTAAAATTATATTGCTGCCAAGTGAAATCCTGATTCGCTCTTGCTCCAAGAAAAGGAACAAAAGGGTAAAAGCGTCTGACTTCCTGGGTAAACATGAACAAATATTCCTCATCCAATGCCACCTGCTTCTGAATTTGCGGATGTTCGTGAAGAGCTACGGAACCGAAAGCGATGAATTTAGAAATAGCGACAAGTGGACGGATGACATTCAAAACTTCTACGGCAGCGATCCTTGCATCAAGCGGCTGTCCATCTAAGTCTTTATGTTTGGCCATTTCGTATAAGGCTTTGTCTTTCTCTGCTTCCAGCTGGTCTTCCCGTACTTTCACAATTAATTTCTCTATCCATGCCTCCGAGCGTTTACGGGCTCTTCTGCTTTCCAAATGTTTTGGACCAATAGCACTGAATCCATCAATCAGGTTACTTAAATCTCGTGTCCTCTTTTGTACTTCTTTTTCTTCCAGGGGAATTCCTGCCCATTCACATGCTGTTCGACAAAGCAACTCACGAGACTCGTCGTAAAGGTTCACTTTTTTCATTCTGTTCCACTTCTTTGTGAAGCGTGCCCAGTTTTGGGTGGTTATTTCGTATAGCTCTTGTATGGATTCCTGAGTCATCAAAGACATGAAAAGAAGCTTGCGGTGGGCATGCGCCTCACCATCCTTTGTTTGAATACCGTTTTCTCCAAATAATGTTTTCAATACCCTCTTAGGGAGGGCGTTTTTTCGGTCCATTCGGTTTGTATCATAGAATAGCTTTGCTCCCTCCACTCCACTTAAAAGAGCGACTTTCTCCCCTAGAACCCTTGTTTCATAAACATCCAGATGATGATTTTGTACCCGCTTTGGGATAAAGTTATAGCCATCTTTAAAGATCGCTAATGTATTGTCAATGGTTTTGTCCTTTGGTACTTGGGCAGTCATTCTATAACGCCTCCTTATCTGCAAGTCTAATGGTTTAATTATTCCTTTTTTTAACTAGAGGTAAACTGTTTTTAGAATCTTTCTCCTCCCTATTGAATTTAAATGCATTAGAATGTATAGTTATTAACTATCGAATCATGTTTATTTATACTTTTTTATGCATAAAGAATACAGAGGAGGGCGAAATATGGCTGTTCAACAGACGAAAGTGAACAACACTGTGAAAGAATCTACATCCTACACGACCAAACAATGGATGAAGTTTTTCATCCCATCCATAATTGGTGTTTTTTTATTTCTTGTGCCCATTTCTGTTGATGGGAGAGTGACAATTGGTTTAGGTTTGATGGCAGATGGCCTGCAGGGAGCGATCGGCCCGTATATACCACTTTTCATGACTATAGTCATTGCCATCTCTGCTTTAGGAAGTCTAGTTGTCAAAGGCACAGAAGGTAGTTTTAGAAATCATCCTTTTATATCTCATATTTTTGATGTGGGCCCATTTTGGATCGTCTTGCGTATTATCGGTGCGATTTTTGCTTTGATGACTCTTGCAGAAATTGGACCCTCTTATATAGGGTCAGAACTGACAGGCGGGGTTGTTCTCTATGATTTGATTCCTGTCTTAATGGTTTGGTTTTTATTTGCGAGTTTATTCATGCCGCTTTTATTAGAATTTGGGTTAATGGATTTTATAGGAACGATTGTAAGAAAAGTCATGCATCCATTATTCAAGCTGCCGGGTAGGTCTTCTGTTGATGCTATGGCATCTTGGATGGGAAGTGGAACGGTAGGAGTATTGTTAACGACCCAGCAATATGAAAATGGCTATTACTCTAAACGAGAAGCGGCTGTCGTAGCAAGTAATTTCTCTATTGCATCCATTGCTTTTAGTCTCGTCATAGCGAAATTTTTAGCGATTGATCATATGTTTGTTTCTTTTTATTTTACCGTTATGGTTTGTGGAGTGGTAGCGGCGGTCATCTGTCCTAGAATTCCACCGCTTTCCAGAAAAAAAGAAACATATCATGAGCCTGTAGGAAAGCAGATTGATGAAGTGGTTCCTAAAGGGACGTCAACTTTCCGCTTTGGGATTGATCAAGCGGTAGCAAAAGCGGATCAAGTGAAAAGTGCTGGGGCCGTTGCTAGAAAAGGGATATTTAATGTCGTGGATATTTGGTTTGGGCTGATTCCTCTTGTGATGGCGCTTGGTACTGTCGCGCTGGTTATCGCTGAATTCACGCCTGTATTCACATGGCTGTCTTATCCATTCATTCCATTGTTGAACTTACTACAGATTCCGGAGGCGGCGGAAGCTGCTCCAGCGATGATTGTCGGTTTTGCCGATATGTTCCTTCCGGCAGTTGTAGGAAGTGGCATCGAATCTGAACTGACTCGTTTTATTATCGGGGTCATGTCGTTGACGCAGCTGATTTATATGTCTGAAATAGGGATTCTGTTAATTAAATCTAAAATCCCAATTAATTTCTTAGAGTTGTTCATCATTTTCCTGCAACGTACGATTATTACATTGCCTATTGCGGCATTGCTCGCTCATCTACTGTTCTTTTGAATATGGGAATGAAAGGTGTAGGATAAGCAAAGGGTTTCCATCGAGTGGAGTTTAGTATTCTTTGGTAAAAAGAATAGGGATGGAAAGAATTCATAAAAAGGCGCAGCTGAAAATTTCAGCTGCGCCTTATTTACAATAGGGGAGGTCATTACACTATAAGTTTCGCTCCTCCTATATTTTTTGTGGGGGTTTATATCACCGTTTCTTCAGGGAGCTCATTGGTTGTGCTTTCCTTCTTTTTTGCGAAAAGCCGGTAAATGGCTGGAATAAGCAGCAAGGTGAGAAATGTGGCAAACAACAATCCTGAAATAATCACTGTAGCCATGGGGGCTTGATAATTTCCCGCACTCCCAGAGGCAAGAGCTAGAGGGAGCATCCCCCCGGCTGTTGTCAGACTCGTCATGAAAATCGGTCTGATTCTGTCTTTTCCGGACTCGATCAGAGCTGTATCTACCGCGAGTCCATTTTTTCTAAGTTGGTTGGTCCGTGTAATGAAAAGGATCGCATTATTTAATACAATTCCGATCAACATAACAATGCCCATAGCTGACATGACACTTAATTCTCTTTGAGTCAAAAACAATCCGAGAATAACACCGACTACTGTCATTGGGATGACAGCCATAACAATAAGCGGATGAAAAAGATGATTGAACTGCACGGCCATCACAAGATAGACAAGGAAGACTGCAATTCCTATAATAAGCAGCATTTCCTGTATCATTTGCTGTTGTGCTTCTAAATCCCCTGCTACTGTCAGGCTATAACCCAGAGGTGCTTCAAAGTCGTCGATGATACCTTGGACGTCTCGATTGACGGAACCAAGGTCCTGGCCTTCGATATCAGCAGAAACGGTAATATATCTTTCGCCATCTATATGGTTGATTTCATTGGGTGTCTGAACGGTTTCGAATGTGAGAAAGTCGGAAAGTTTTTTCTCATCTGTCATGGGAACGGAGATGCCCAGAAGGGCTTCTTTAGAATCGATGGGACTTTCCCAATTAATGAGCAACGGGACATTTTTCTGATTAATTTTAAGCTCGCCTATGGGTTGGTTAAGGAAACTTTGTTGAACCATTTCACGAATTTGAATTTCGTTAAGCCCGGCATCTTCCATGGCGGTTTTATTTAATTGGACGATTTCTTCTTCAGACATACGGTCTATAGATGTTTGACTGGCGGCAATACCATCAATATTTTCAAGCTTGGCTTTGAAATCTATTGCCAGCTGTTGCAATCGTTCAAATGATTCCCCCTTTATGTGGACTTGAACTGGGGAAGCAGCCCCTCCATCCATGACACTGGCAACATTTTTAATAGGGTATTTATCTTCTAAGGTGCGTAGTGATTTGAAAATCTGTTCGTTTACATCTTTCTGTTCTGTAGTCACTTGGTCATCTTTAGTCATATTGATAATGGTATATAACATTCCACCAGAATCCATCATATAGTTCGACTCTATGTCATCAATATTTTTAAGCTCATGATTAACGGCAGTGACGATTTCCTGTTTGTCATCTTGGGACAGACCTTCATCCACCTCTATCATTAATTCAGCATAGCGGTTAAAGACATCAGGCATGAGGGTCATCGGGATTTTCGTAACCAGAAAAAGGGAGCTGACAAACAACATTGTAAAAAGTGCAAGAACAACTAAACTATTCCGCTTCTTCCGGACCGTCCATGAAACTAAGCGATCGTAAAACTTTAAAATCGGTCCATCTTTTTTCTGGCGCTTCTTTTTTCTCATCGTTAAAAATTTCTCGGACAGAGAGGGGATCAGGGTAAAGGAAATCATAACGGAGCTTATTAATGTAATGGCGACAACAACGGATAGAACGATCATGAATTGACCGACCTCTCCACCGAGAAGACCAATCGGAAGGAAGACGACAATGGTTGTGAGCATAGAAGCAAGAACAGCTGTAGCCACTTCTTTGATACCGGAAGATACGGCATCCATCCCAGTTAACCCTTCTTCTTTCTTATTATAGATCGACTCCAGAATGACGATAGAAGAGTCCACCATCATGCCAATTCCAAGCCCGAGACCGACGAGAGTCAACATATTCAAGCTGTAATCAAGGAGCCACATCGAAGTGAGGGTGAGTAAAATGGATGTGGGGATGGAAATACTAATGATGACAGTGGCTCTCAGGTTTCTAAGGAAAATTAACAGGATAGCGATGGCAATCAGGCCGCCGATGAGAATGTTATTTGTAACACCATTAATCGAATCTTCGACGTAATCAGCCTGGGCAACGACTTCATTTAAAGAAAATCCATCAAAGAGTTCCGCTTCTTCCATATTTCTAATTTCATCTCGAACGGCAGCTGCTGTCTCGATTTCTGTGAAGTTGGAAGAACCGCCTATTTGAACAAATAAAAAGTCTTTGCCGCCATTTTTCCATACATAGGAAGATTGTTCTTGAGGTTGTAAAGAAACGGTAGCAATGTCTTGAAGGGTAATAAATCCTGATGGAACAGGGATGCTGAGTTTTTTCATTTCTAAAGTATTCTCAATGGATGAGGGCCATCGAAGAGAGGGGGAACCTTCCTCTCCTGATAATTCCCCTAAGGTAGATTCTTCATCTGCTTGTTGGAGGATAGGGATGACTTGGTCGATTTGTAAACCATGCTTCTGTAATTTTTCACGGTTAAATGCTACATTCATTTCCTTTTTTTGAATGCCAAGGATATCAACATCTCGAACTTCAGGTAGTTCTTCTAGTCTAGGTTCTAAAGTATTTGTGGCGAAAGCGCTCATTGTTTCCATGTCCCCACCAGAAAGATCCAGGAAGAATTGATAGCTTTGAGTGGTACCATATTGTCCGGATTCGACACGGTCAATATTCATCGTTGACGTTACTTGATTAGTTATGGATTCAGCTTCTTTTATCGCCACATCTCCTTCATCCCGTGAAAATGTTAATTGGATGGTGCTGCGTCCGTCATAAGATGTCGAACGAATTTCCTCAATGCCTTCCACACTTTCTAATTGTCTTTCCAGTGGGGTTGTAATCGTGCGTTCGATTTCAACAGCTGACTGATTTCCTGCGTCGATATTGATATACCCACCATCCATAGTTATAGGGGGCATGAGCTCTTCATCCATGTTCAGCAAAGCATATCCGCCGATCATGAGGATGAGGGTGGTTACAAGTCCGATGAAAATTTTTCTCTGTAAAATGAACTGAAGGGCTCTCATTAAACTCTCCTCCTTTTTACTCACACAAAATAAAGTATATACTGAACTCATTTAAACATGAGCAAAAAATCTTATTTAATGAAAAATTTTACAAATGATTCAGTACCTCCTTAGCATAGTCGTTTCGATTCCTTTTGACCTTAAACTTTGGACGTAAATTTCCTACGTCTCCAGACTTATTTGAAGAAGAGCTACAATCTATAGTGGTTGATAGGAGGGCGACAGGTGTTGTAGAGTATGAAAGAGCTTCTGAAAGATAATGTAAGTAGTGGCTGAAAAAATTAAAGGAGTAAAAGAGGTGTGATTGTGAAAGCAAAGGAGTTAAATAAAGGCAACGGGTTGGCATTGCTTCCATTTGTTGTTTTCATTGTTCTTTTTATCGGATCAGGCATAATAACCGGAGATTTTTATCAGATGCCTGTTCTTGTGGCCGTGTTTGCCGCCATTCTTGTTGCGTTATTTATGAATAGAAAAGTAGACTTTCAAACAAAATTTCAACAGTTAACAGAAGGAGGAGGGCACTCGAACATCATTTTGATGGTGGTTATTTTTCTCCTCGCTGGTGCTTTTTCCACGGTGGCTGAAGGAATGGGAGCTGTGGACTCAACCGTCAATTTTGGATTAAGTATTCTTCCTGGAAATCTTCTGATTGTAGGGTTGTTTGTTATTTCTTGTTTCATTTCTATATCGATGGGGACATCTGTCGGAACCATTGTAGCTCTAGCTCCGATAGGGATGGGGATCGCCGAACAGACGGATGTTGTTGTGGCGCTGACCATGGGAGCGATTGTCAGTGGTGCCATGTTTGGAGATAATCTATCTATCATATCAGATACCACAATAGCAGCAGTTCGAACGCAAGGGACAGAAATGAAGGATAAGTTCAAAGCAAACTTTTTTATTGTCCTGCCGGCAGCTATTGTGACTGCGGTCATTTTTGGTTTTATTACTGCAGATGCCGCATCAACTGTACAAGATGATCATCCCTTTCATTTACTCAAGGTACTCCCATATCTTGGTGTGCTTATCTTCGCGGTTCTTGGCGTGAATGTCATATATGTTCTTATGGGAGGTATAAGTTTTGCGGGAATCATCGGTTTTATAATGGGGGAGTTCTCGCTGATGGAATTTATTACACTTATGGGGGAAGGATTCGAAGGAATGCAGGAATTGTCCCTGCTAGTCATTCTGCTTGGCGGTCTCGTAGAATTAATCCGTCAGAATGGAGGGATTGATTATCTGCTTTATAAGATCAGCAGAAGAGCCCATTCAAGTAGAGGGGGAGAGTTTAGTATTGCTGGCCTAGTAAGTGCGATCAATCTTTCTACAGCCAACAATACCATATCCATCATGACTGCAGGCCCCCTTGCCAAACAAATTTCTGACCGTTTTTATATCCGTTCTAAAAGATCTGCAAGCCTCTTAGATATTTTTTCAAGTTCGGTTCAGGGATTGATCCCTTACGGAGCGCAACTATTATCCGTTGCAGGAGTAGCTGGTCTTTCTCCAGTCAGTATTATTCCATACTGTTTCTATCCTATTTTACTTGCCGTTTCAGGCCTTGCAGCTATCATGATTCGCTTTCCTAAGTTTACTGTTCAGGATTAGTGGTTCAAAATCATGCATATAGGGAATTACAAGTATTAACGTGTCATACTCGATTCTGCATTTCAATTCTGCAGATCCTATTTATTGAAGAGGAGATTAGTTATGGATGTGGCTATAACAGAAATTAAACGGTGCCATTTAGATGTCCTTCATGAATGGGAACGGGATGAAAAACTGCAAGTTCAAACTGGGGTGGACGTCCCACGTACCTATGAACAGTTTTTACATGCTTATAAAGCTTATTTAAATGGTGAAAAACCTAATTTATATTTGAGAGCTGTTTTGTTAGACGGCCAGCTTATTGGAAAAGTGGAACTGTTTCGGACGACGGAAAAAGATTTTATAGGGATGGTTATTGCTGAAAAAAGAAATAGCGGCGTAGGGACAAGAGCGCTTTTCTTATTTTTAGATGAAATTTATGAGCGCTTTGGAATCAAGCATGTTTTTGCTGAGGTTTATGAAGATAACACCCGCAGTTTACACTTTTTTAAAAAGAATGGATTTCAAACCACTAGAGAGAAAAAGAGAGAATGGTTTAGAGGAAAGCCAAGGGAGTTAATCACCATGAAAAAAGACCTTCAATAAAAAAAGCGCCTGCCAATTTGGTCAGGCGCTTTTCTCATGGTGCGGGGAATGAAAGGAGGCTCAGGCCTAATCATTATAGATTCTTGTACCCGGTACGAGAGGGGGATTGACTTACGAAGTTGTACTTATGCCTAACACGGCAACGTATTGATTATTAAACAGAGGGGCGAAATGGGTATTTTTCCAAGTTAATGGTGTTTGCACGAGTCCTAACCCATCAGCATTATAACGTCCAATAATACGCTGGAATGCATATAAGTCATATACTCCGTCCCCATCAAAATCCACGGGATAAAGGGTGTTTAACCCTG
Source organism: Halobacillus karajensis (assembly GCF_900108515.1). Classification (GTDB taxonomy): domain Bacteria; phylum Bacillota; class Bacilli; order Bacillales; family Halobacillaceae; genus Halobacillus; species Halobacillus karajensis. The sequence continues at coordinate 217,784 of NZ_FNWW01000005.1, forward strand.
ACACTGATCCCTGTAACGGAGATTTCAGTTTCCCATCACTGTGATAAATTTCCGATAAGTATTCCGGGTCACGATTACTTAGGTCGATGATGAAAGACAGCTGCAGGGTCTTGTTAATGATTTCCACTTTATAGTTGTTTTGGTAATTCACCTCATAATTAAACTGCCCATCGAAGACCTCATAGTCGAATAGTACCTTAGGTTTATTGTTTACAAAGGAATACAAATAATAATACCCGAAGGCACCGCTGCCGCCGGAGTCCATGCTTATTAAAATGTTATCCACTCCATCTCCAGTAAAGTCACCTAAAAAGAGACGGGGCTGGTAGCCCATATTTGTCTTTAATGGCACACTGTAGAATAGGTTCGTTTGGCCATCTTGGATAACAAGTGTAATGTTGGTGATGTAGGGGCTGTCAGATGTCTTTTCACCGACAAGGAACACTTGATCTTCAATAAAATCACCATTCACATCACCTCTAGCATAAGAGAGGATATTTGAAGTAGCCGAAGGCTGCTGCCTATAGTAATAAGGATACGTATACATAAAAAAACGCCACCTTTCTTCAATACATTATGCTTTAAGTGAGGTGGTTGATCGTGTTGGACAAAAAAGAAGCATAAAAAAGAGCCGTAAAACGGCTCAGTAGGTGGTCAAAGGCGGCTGAAACCTTCCTGCTCAAGAAAATTGACCGCCTCTTCATAGGAGTTAAATGTACCTTCTAATTGCTCTTCTGCATAAACATTAAATCCGTCCTCTTCACGCATTAAGACAAGAGACTGATCGTTGTCATTCAGCCACTCTTCCATAACAGGATTTTTTTCAGCAGGTGAAAGGGATAAGGAATCGATGGCCTCTCTGAGTAATGTGCGGATTTCATCTGCTCCTAGCTCCTTGATGTTGACCATCCCTTTCTCATCCGTCGGGTATCCTTCTATTTCTCCTGCAAAAATAAAACCATTGCCATTAGGGTGTAAGCGATAGACCACGATTTTTTTTTCATACAGACTTTCTTCATAATGAAAATTCACTCTTCCAAGAGAAATTTCCTTTTTCTCAAGCTCTGGAAATTCTTCAATGATGTTTAATTTTTCTTCAAATGTAAGCATAAGTTCCTCCTGAGAATTTTTTGTAGACTTAGTATAGCATAGGATGAGCATACAAAAATCTCTTGCTAACCTAGCCAAACCATGGTATATTTATTTAGCGATGAGCTGTTTGTGTAAGACGAAGTATATGCTTCTTTTTGAAGCTAAACGACGAATGTGGTCGTCGGTATATTCGCGACAAAAATCGAAAGCCTTTCCTTTAAAGGAAAGGCTTTTTTCTATCATTCACCAATTATTATGGGGTTATAAGGTCTTGAGCCAAATGACCACCCATACTTGCACAATAGCTTATATGGAGAGATGATATGATAAAAGGGACAAGGACGGTGATTCATATGTATTTGACGATTGAAGAAACTTCTGAATACCTAGAGCTCCCTGAAGACTATCTCCGCCACCTTATATTAAATAATAAAATTAAAGCAATCTACGATGGAAAGCAGTATTTAATTAATAAAAATCAGTTTCAGAATCACCTGGAGCAGATGGAAAGCTACCGGGAGGTAATTCAGGAATATTTGAGAGAGCCGCTTCCTGAGGATCCAGATGTAAAAGATGAGGACTAAGAACATCACCATCACAAAAGAGGCAGAGCTTATGAGCTCTGCTTCTTTTTATGAAAATGCCCATAAAAAATCAAGGGATATCGAAATCTATAATGGTTCCTCATTTTCTAAACGCAATGGCTTCGATCTCTACTTTTGCTCCTTTTGGAAGTTTACTTACCTCTACGGCTGCACGAGCAGGATAAGGATCACTCAAATAGCTGGCATAAACGTCGTTGACAATAGAAAAGTCATCCATTGAGTCCAAGTATATGTTCATTTTAACGACATTTTTGAAGGTGAGTCCCGTTTCTTTCAGTATGGCCTGTATATTTTTCATAACTTGATGTGTTTGCTCTTTTACATCCTCAGATACGAACTCCATTGTGGCTGGATCTAAAGGGATCTGACCAGAGATGAAGATGATATTTCCGAGGTCTGTAGCCTGGGAATAGGGACCGATCGCACTTGGGGCTTGGTTGGTTGAAACTGCTGTAAACATTAGTGCCACTCCTTTTAATAGGTTTCTTTTCATCCTATCATTCTTTTCTTGATAGAGGAATAGTTTCCATTACCCAGGAAATATCGACAATAACAGCCAATGAGTCCCTTACATTTTGAACAAATGTAGCCGATATTATCACTAGTTCGTTTTCAATATTTAAATGAGTAAAGGACTTTTAAACCCTCCCCCGATTTTAGTTTAGAGGAAAAATTAAGGGGAACTTATGAAAGAAGGAGTTGAAAACATGCCCTATAAAGAGCATTTAGAACAACAAATTGAAGAGTTAAGATCCCATATGTATGAAATTTATAAAAATAACCCTGAAGATGAGGAACTTTTGAAAATATCTCAAGAGTTAGATGAACTATTAAATCGTAGAGATATACAAAGTATTAAGGCACTAATTAAATAGATGAGACTACATAGGAGACATCTACATTTGATTAGATGGAGTAAATATGGTATTTTAGAGACAATGCCATCCTAGCAATCGTAACGACTGCGGGAAACTTAACCATTTCTTTAGGATGGCAGGTTATATAGCCATGCAAACCTTCTACGGATTCGTAGAAGGTTTTTTTGTGCAGAATATAATTATTTTAGGGACATAGCAGAAAAAGTACGATGTTACTTAGCGAAGGTTGCCAGAAAGAATCATTTGACGGAACCTGCCCCTTCATAAGGTAATCATCTCCTCTCAATGAACCCATATAGTTAATAACGGTGCAAGCGTTTTATTCTTAAGAAAAAAAAGAATAAAATATAAATATTCAGAAAATGGGTTGTGATTCGACAATTTCAGCGCTAGAATACTCCTTACATTCATATGATTTGAAAGGAGGCTCAGCGATGATCACATTTATCGCATCCATAGTTTTACTTATTGTCGGGTATCTTGTTTATGCAAAGGTGGTTGAACGAATTTTCGGAATCAATGATCAGAAGAAGACCCCTGCATACGAGAAGAATGATGGCTTTGATTATATGCCGATGAGCTGGTGGAAAGCGAGTCTCATCCAATTACTGAATATCGCTGGGCTTGGACCTATATTCGGAGCAGTATTAGGAGCCTTGTATGGGCCGGTAGCTTTTATCTGGATTGTCGTCGGGTCTATTTTCGCTGGAGCTGTTCATGACTATTTTTCTGGTATGCTTTCTCTCCGTCATAACGGTGCCCAGTATCCTACATTAGTAGGGAAGTATTTAGGAAAGCCTGCACAATCAGTTATTAATCTATTGTCTATTGCTCTTATGATATTAGTGGCGGCGGCATTTACAGCGGGGCCTGCTCAATTAATGGCGGAAGTTACACCGCTGGGATTTTTTACATCTGTGTTACTCATTTTTGCTTATTTTTTAATCGCGACACTTCTTCCAATCAACAAAATTATTGGAAAGGTGTACCCGATTTTTGGAGCTATATTGATCTTCATGGCTGTTTCCATCGGGGTAGGGATGTTTTTCTTTGATCACCCGATCCCGAATTTGACCATCAGCAACCTTCACCCTGATGAATTGCCGATTTGGCCGATGTTGATGGTGACAATTTCTTGTGGAGCTATTTCTGGCTTCCATAGTACCCAAAGCCCGATCTTGGCACGGACATTGAAAAAAGAAAGTGAAGGAAGGAAAGTGTTCTATGGAGCTATGATTGCTGAGGGAATTATAGCCTTGATTTGGGCAGCTGCCGGTATGACCTTCTTTGGCAGTACAGGCGGACTTCAATCGGCATTGGCAGCAGGAGGCCCAGCAGGGGTAGTTAACGAAATTAGCAATACTACGCTCGGCACCCTTGGAGGCATTTTAGCCGTACTTGGTGTTATCATATTGCCGATAACAACTGGTGATACGGCATTACGCTCTTCACGTATGATGCTTGTTGATTTTGCTCGTGAGGTAAGTAAAAAGAAGTTCGAAGGGAAATGGACACCTATCCTATTTGCCATACCTGTAGCCATCCCGACTTTCATGCTTACACAGATGGATTACAGTTTTCTCTGGAGATATGTGGGTTGGTCCAATCAGGTCGTTGCGACTGTTATGCTGTGGACAGGCGCTATGTATCTATTAAAAAATCATAAGTTTCATTGGATTTGCAGTGTTCCAGCTTTGTTTATGACAGCTGTTGTAAGTTCTTATATCTTTTATGCTCCCGAAGGATTTGGATTAGAGTACTCCACTTCCATGATTATCGGGTCTATTATCTGGCTTGCCGTAGTTACATGGTTTGTGTGGCAAGTGATTAAACAAAAAGTGAAGAATGAAAAAGAATGGATTACTACAAAAGCAGGATAGCCTCCTTAGCCGCTTTTCCAACGATAGGAAAAGCGGTATTCTTTTATATAAGACAGGGCTGAAAAATAAAGATATACGCTTAGGGCATTTTCTAAAAGTTTAGAGAAAGATATATTGTGATGGGGAAGGGACGTTGGGGAACGGCTCGCTTCCCAGGGGTGTTAAGTGAGTCCCCTCGAGCTGAAGCTCTTCAGAATCTCACCAACTGCTCTTCCTGGAGGAGTCTCCCTGTTCCCCAATGCCCCTTGCCATATGTGAGAATCAGAATCATACTCCATGTGATCTACCGGCAAATGTGAAAACTCTATGATAACGTTGCTGTAGAGTCATTTTCATGAACGCTCCCTTCTGCTGTTTTACAGGAGTTTAGAGCTAATCATTATGGTAATGGGGGACCGGGAAGCCGCTATTCCGTGAAAGTTCTGGATAAGGAGCTTTAGTGGGAGAGAGGGTATCCCATTTATGGAGGTCATTCCTAGTAACCTTATCGGTTTTTTATGATATGATGGGAGTAAGAAGAGATAGAAAGGAATGGGTTCCATGAGTAAGATATACATCCTTCACGAAAACGACGAGTGGACGGATCATTTAACTGAAAGATTAGAAGAGCTTAACCTTCCCTATGAGCTGTGGCACCTAGACCAGGGAACACTTGATCTAACGAGCGAGCCTCCGGAAGGTATTTTCTATAACCGCATAAGTGCATCTTCACATACGAGAAATCACAGGTATGCACCTGAATTCACAGAAGCTGTTCTCGCCTGGCTGGAGCGTCACGGCCGTACAGTGGTTAATGGAAGCCGTGCATTGAGGTTGGAAGTAAGTAAAGTGAATCAATATATGGCTTTAAATCAAGCAGGTATCCGTACACCTAAAACGATTTCGGCTGTTGGGAAAGAAAATATTTTGGAAGCTTCCCGGCAATTGAATATGGAATCGTTCATCACCAAACATAACCGTGCTGGAAAAGGGCAGGGCGTTCAGCTTTTCCATTCTAATGAAGCCTTAAATCAGTACTTGAATGGGGACTCTTTTGAAGAGCCTGTGGATGGAATTACATTGATTCAACAATATATAGAAGCACCTGAACCTTATATCGTTCGTCATGAATTTGTCGGTGGAAAATTTGTTTATGGGGTGAAGGTGGACACATCCGAAGGGTTTGAGTTATGCCCGGCAGATGCATGTTCAATTGACGATTTGTATTGCCCGACAGATTCTAAACCACAAACACCAAAAGCGAAGTTCGAAATCTTGAAAGACTATCGTCCGGCTATCATTGACGATTACGAGAAATTCTTACAGGAGAACAATATTCAGGTAGCAGGAATTGAGGCAATCCAGGATAAAGATGGTTATTTATACACGTATGATGTAAATACGAATACTAATTATAATTCAGATGCTGAAGCTAAAGCGGGAACATACGGTATGTTGGAGCTTGCCAAATATCTCGGTGGATTATTGGAAAAGTCACCTGTTTAAGAAAAAAAGATCGATCACATGATCATGTGATCGATCTTTTTAATGGCGCTTGCTTAACCAGAGGACGCCAGACTTTGCAAGGCGCGGCAGGACACCTGTCATCGGTTTCTGGAGCATGTTTCCGAATCCATCATTTTTACCAAGGGATCCTAGTGCTCCTTTTAATTTCACAGCGGACGGACGTTCTGGAACGCGGTCTCTAAGAACAGCGTGAAGAACCTCAGCGACTTTTTCACCCTGCTGTCCGGCAAGCTGGGCACTAGGAGAGTGTTCTGATGAGGCACAATCTCCCACAACATAAACGTTTTGGTGAGAAGGGACCTGATAAAAATCATTGACGATGACTTTTTCTTGGTCATCTTTTTCAAAAGGAAGTTCTCTGACGAGGAAGTTAGGACGAACACCTGCTGTCCATACGGTTACATCATTTATATAACATACCCCGTTATTACATACGCCATCTTTTTCAACGTATTCTACATTAGCCTTATGAATGACTTCCACATCATTATCCTTGAACCATTTCTCAACATAATCCTGTATTTTTGAATCGAAGGCTTTCAATACAGTTTCTCCCCGGTCCAGTAAACGGATATTCAAGTCAGGACGACTTTCTCGGACTTCTGAGGCCACTTCAATTCCACTTAGGCCGGCCCCAACAACAGTGATTTTTCCATAGGCTCCAAGGTTATTGATCGCAAAACCGGCACTTCTGGCTTTCGAAAATGTCTGCACACTCTCCGTAAATTCTCGTGCTCCTTCAATTCCATGGTAATTATCCTCGCAGCCAAGCCCAATCAATAAATAATCATAAGGAAGGCTTTCTAAGCCGCCTTTTATGGCGATGGTTTCATTTTCTGTGTCAATTTTTTCAATTTCATCAAACACATAGGTGACCTGCTCATGCTCAGGAAAGTCAACACGTGCATGACGATCAGACTCTGTACCTGCCGCAATGGTGTAAAATTCAGTTTTTAATGAATGGTAAGGATTGCGGTCGATTACAGTAATATGTACATCTTCAGGAAGTTGGTCAAGCAACCCGTGCAATGTATTCATACCACCGTAGCCGCCCCCCAAAATAACGACTTTTTTCATCTTGTTCCACCACCTTTATAATAATCAATCTCCTGATCGAACAGGTGATTCCCTTTTTTCGGTAAACGCTTTCTGATTCTTACAACCTTTAGAGTACCAAAATTAGCGTCGAAAGACTAGAATGAATAATGAAATATTCTCAGCTTTTCTGGATTCTTCATTCCCTTTTTGCAGAAAAAAGTATGAATGAAGAAAGTATAATTTAAGATAAGCTTAGTATCTTCCACTTTTAGCTATTCTAATAGTCATGTCCGTTTCCATTTTGGTTTAAATCTGATAAATTGAAGGCATGGACATCATAGAAAGGAAACGATTATGAAACCAATACATAGTGATCTCATACAATTTCGTGGTACACATTACGAGTTCGGTTTCTATCAGGGCAAACTGCTGAAGGATTCCTGGACAGTTAAGAATAGGGAGAAACAGTGGCGTATTCGAAAACCTCGTTTCATAGTAGAAGAGCAGGAAGTGAAAGAAGCGATTACCTGTTTTGCTCCGGGCGTTTGGGATGAACTTTATGGTCTGCGTGACGCTTTGGAGTGGCCCATAGAACAAGTGTTGATGGAATTTGGCGGGTATCGCATTGATTATAAGCGAAGCGGCTGTTCAATTATGACAGGGGATGGGTTCTTAATAAGAAACTATGATTATATGCCGAAGACCTATGAAGGTCGGTATATTCTTTTTCAACCAACGGATCAAGGGTATAGTATGATAGGGCCGACTCAACGCGTTACAGGGAGAATGGACGGAATGAATGAAAAAGGTCTTGTGATGGGTTATAACTTTATGCACCGAAAACGACCAGGAGATGGTTTCATATGTTGTATGATAGGGCGTTTAATACTCGAATCATGTGCTTCTGTGGAAGAAGCTGTCGATATGCTTCGTGAAATCCCACACCGTCATTCATTCAGTTACACTGTGTTCGACAAGAGTAATCAGTCATATGTGGTCGAAGCATCTCCGAGAGGAATTGAAGTAAGAGAGTCGAACGTATGCACGAACCATTTTGAAATTATGACAAAAGAAAACAGAAACCATCTTGTCGATTCCATGAAACGAATGGAGGTCATTCATTCGAACCGTGATCAGGTTAAAAATGCTTATGATGCATTCCGGTTGATGAACGATACGAATCGTGGAGTTTTTTCAAACCTTTACAGTAATTGGGCAGGAACGATTCATACGTCTGGCTATCTCCCTAGGGAGGATAAAGCCTGGTTTGCACTTGGCGGGGACCAGGAGCCTGTAGAAATTGACTTTTTGCAATGGATCAATGGAACAGATCTTGAAGAAAAAAGGATTTACGGAGAAGTGGACACCGATATTCCGTTTGCTCACATGGAAGATGGTGCTTATTGGAGCGGGAAGAAATGAGAAGGAAAGAGTGTATCATTCGTAGCGGGACACCAGTTGATTCGGTGGAGACGATAGAGATTACTAAAGAGATCCTTGATGAAGGCTATGGATTAAAACACCCTTTAGAGTTTCACGCATCCCTGGATAAGGAGCGAAATTGGATCGATAGCTATAAGGAACCAGATTTCTTTCTTGTTGCTGAAGTGGAAAGTAAGGTTGTTGGTTTCTTGAATTTTGACCGTGGTACACTTTCTTCAACAAATCATCAGGGGACATTTGGAGTGAATGTGAAGAAAAACGCACGTGGGAATGGAATAGGGAGAAAACTAGTGACAGCAATGATAAAACGGTGTAAGAATATAGAGGATATTGACATCATACGCTTGAATGTTATGAGTTCTAATAAGCGGGCCATTTCTCTTTATGAATCTTTTGGCTTCCAAATTGAAGGCTGTTTTAAAGACTATATCCGTAAGAGAGAGGGGAAGGAAGATTTGGTTCATATGGCCTTGCATTTCCATTAATAGAGGAGGGGGAAGATGCCAGAAAAAGTAATGGTCTCCTGGAGCGGAGGTAAAGATTCTGCCCTGGCTTTATATAAAATGATGCAAGATGAACATTATAATGTGGAAGGGATCTTTTCAACCATATCTGCCCAATCTACAAGGCTGCCTGTTCATGAAGTGAAACAGGATCTTCTCAAGAAACAGGCGGAGGCTATGGGTCTTCCTTTAAAGATCATTACTCTTCCACCTCATGCTTCAAATGAGAGATATGAACAAGAAATGGATGATTTGTTTCATTATTTTAAAGCAAGAGGAATAAACCACATTGTTTATGCTGATCTTTTTCTTGAAGATATTAAGGCCTACCGTGATCAGTTAGTAGAAAAATTTGGGATGAAAGGACTTTACCCTCTTTGGGGCATGAATTCTAAAAATGTGGCTGAGCATCTGATAGAACAGGGATTTCGGGCGGTCATTACCACGGTGGACACTGAGAAGATGGATAATAAAATACCAGGTGTACAGTATGATCCTGAATTTTTGTCCTCTTTATCATCGGCTATAGACCCTTGCGGAGAATATGGAGAATTTCATTCATTCGTCTATGATGGACCGATGTTTAAGGACCCTGTAAAGATCGTAAAAGGCCCTCGTTTTCATACGTTTGATGGAAGGTTTGCTCATATAGAAATGGAGGAAAAGTAGACAATCCCCTTTATGTTAAGGTATAACTAAGAAAAAAGATTTTTGGAGGTTACTATGGAAGATATATTGAAAATGAAAGATAAGAATATTGTGGTGATGGGCGTAGCCAATCAACGGAGCCTGGCTTGGGGAGTAGCAAAATCCCTTTATCAAGCAGGGGCCAATGTTATTTTTACATATAGAAAAGAAAGAAGTTATAAAAAGCTTGTGAAGCTGCTTGAAGACAATCAACTGGAAGCAAAAGCCGTTGTGCAATGCGATGTGAACAGTGACGACAGCATTAAGGAGGCTTTCAAGGAAATCGGTGAAGCAGTTGATGTAATCCATGGAGTGTGCCACTCGGTAGCCTTTGCCCATGCGGAAGACCTTAAAGGGGATTTTATCGAAACTTCCCGTGACGGTTTTGCATTTGCTCAAGATACAAGCGCTTATTCCCTTGTTGCCGTTGCAAAGGCAAGTCAGCCCTACATGACAGAGGGAGGCACCCTGATCGCTATGAGTTACCTCGGAGCTCAGCGTGTGGTGGAAGGTTACAATGTGATGGGAGTTGCAAAAGCTTCTTTGGAAGCGACAGTACGGTACTTGGCCTCTGATTTAGGAGAAAATGAAATTAGAGTAAACGCGATTTCGGCGGGAGCTGTGCGAACTCTTGCAGCAAAAGGTGTGCCGAGTTTTAACGAAATCCTTCATAAAATTGAAGAAACCTCTCCATTGAAGAAGAATGTTACACAAGAAGAAGTCGGTGACATGACCCTTGCCATGATGAGTCATCTTTCGCGAGGGATAACAGGAGAAATTGTCTATGTTGACTCAGGATATAATATTTTAGGTTAAAAAAAGCCCCTTTGATAGGGCTTTTTTTATTGAGGGAAACGTTTTATAGCCTCTGTTTAGGGAATGGGCCTGTAGATAAGGATATTCACACGGGACGAATTGATCAGAATGGAGGGTATAGAATGCAGAGACAACAAACGATTATTGAAGAGTCCTTAAAGGCAATTATGGAAGATGAGTCGTTTCTTCCAGATTTGAAAGCACAAACTAGAGAACAGGCTTACCATTCGTTAGTCGCCTTACTTTCAACTCCAAATCATGTTCATAAATCTTTCTTAAGAATCACTACTGAAAATGGCAGGATCGTGCGGATCCCAGCGTTTAGGGTTCAGCATAGCGATACGGTAGGCCCTTATAAAGGCGGTATTCGATTTCATGAATCAGTGGATGAAGATGAAGTATCTAATTTAGCAAAACTGATGACATTGAAAAATGCTCTTCACGAACTTCCCTTTGGGGGCGGTAAAGGGGGAGTTGTCATCAACCCGAAAGAATACAGTGTCAAAGAGCTCAATCTAATATGTAAAAAGTATGTACAGTACTTTAATGATATCTTGGGCCCTGACAAGGATATACCTGCTCCGGATGTAGGAACAGGAGAGCGGGAAATGGATTGGCTGATGGGGGAATTCAAGAATATCCATCCCGGAGAACCTTACCGTAATAGCTTTACTGGGAAAAGCGTATTGAATGGTGGATCACTAGGTCGCCGGGAAGCAACGGGGAAAGGGGTCTACTACACTTTCCGATATATGATGAATAATTTCCTCAATGAACATAGAAAATGGCTGGGCGATACCGAAAATATTTTTGCCCATACAGCTCTGGATCATGCTGATCGTAAGCTGAAAATTGCAGTGCAGGGATTCGGAAGTCTGGGCTCTGTTGCCGCTCTTGAGGCCTACCAGTGTCACTATCTTCAAAACCGTGTGGTTGCCGTAAGTGATGCTAACGTTATGCTGTACCATCAAGAAGGGCTTGACATCCCAGGACTGGTCCAATATGCGAAAGAACATAATGGAGAGCTTCCATCCACAGTTGAAGAACTGGCTGATCATGAGCTGGTTGCAGACATCATGAAACGCGATGATCTGTTAACAATGGACGTTGACGTTCTTATCCTGGCAGCATTAGAAGATCAGATTCACCAAGATAATATGAAGGATATCAAAGCTAAACTTATCGTCGAGGGTGCCAACGGACCTATCACAGAGGAAGCAGATAAATACCTTGCTGACAAAGGTGTATTGATTATTCCGGATATATTAGCTAACGCGGGTGGCGTGATTGTTTCTTATTATGAATGGGTCCAGGGAAGAGAAGCACAGTTTTTGACGGAGGATGAAGTTTTTAATAGGCTTTTCAGTAAGCTGAAAGGGACTTTGGATACAATCCTTCCGCAATTCTTTGGTGACCCATATCCTTTAAGACAGAACTGTTATATCCACTCAGTAACGAAATTATCAACCATTATGTACCGTCAAGGAAAGCTATATTAAGTAAAAAAACTCAGCCATGTTTAGGGCTGAGTTTTTTTTGTGAATGTTTCCTTAGAAAAGGGCAAATTAAGGATAGAGTGTATTTTATAAGGAGGAATTGAAATGCTTGAAGGCAAATCAGCTTTGATTACCGGCTCTGGACAAGGAATCGGGCTTGAAATTGCAACAGAGTTCGCCAAAGCAGGAGCAAAAGTTATGCTCAACGATATTAACGAAGAGACTCTCCAAAAGTCAGTCGAAGAGTTACGCTCTCAAGGACATACGGTTGAGGGAGTGGTAGCAAACGTCGCCAAAGAAGATGATGTGAAAAATGCGATTGAGGAAACCATCAATAAGTTTGGAAAGCTTGATATTCTCGTGAATAACGCCGGGATTCAACATGTAGCTCCAGTCGAAGAATTTCCTAGCGAAAAATACGAGTTAATCCTTGATATCATGTTAAAGGGTCCGTTTTACGGGATTAAACATGCTTTTCCTCATATGAAAAAACAAGGGTACGGGCGGATTCTGAATATGGCATCCATCAATGGGATAATTGGATTTGCTGGAAAAGCCGGGTATAACAGTGCAAAGCATGGAGTGATTGGTTTAACAAAAGTAACTGCGCTTGAAGGTGCAGATCACGGAATTACGGTTAATGCGATTTGCCCTGGATACGTGGATACACCCCTCGTCCAAAACCAATTGGAGGACCTTGCTAAAACGAGAAACATTGAAAAAGAAAAAGCGCTGGAAGAAGTCATTTATCCACTTGTTCCTCAGAAACGCTTGCTTCAAGTGCAAGAAGTTGCTGATTATTCTATTTTTCTTGTTAGTGAAAAGGCCAAAAGTATTACAGGTCAAGCTGCTGTCATCGACGGCGGATATACAGTTCAATAATATTTTAAAAGTCCCTTTTATTATCATAAGCGTCCATCCTGGTTCACGGATAAATGGTGAGAATTAAGGGAGGGTATAATAAAAGCTCCTTTCTGAGAAAGGAGCTTTTATTCATTAGTTGATTCCCATCATGGCCAGAAATATAATCGCTATCGTAGCAACCATTGGAATGAGCAATCCTACAACAAAGACATCCTTATAGGAATCTTTGTGGGTCAACCCTGTAACGGTGAACAAAGTAAGCAGGGCACCATTGTGAGGAAGGATGGAGGCACCAGAAGCGACCGATGTAATTCGGTGGAAGGCTTCCAGGCTTAACCCTTGGTTTACAGCAATGTTGTAATACTCTTGGCCGAGAGCTTCGAGTGCAATTCCCATTCCACCAGATGCAGATCCCGTAATCATGGCTAAAAGACTAACGGCAAATGCCTCAGAAAAGAATGGGCTGAGGGGGATGCTGAAAATCAAATCTTTTACTGAATCAAACCCGGGTGAGGCAGTGACTACTGTACCAAATCCGACAGCCGCACTTGTATTGATGGTGGCCATAACAGAGCCGGATGCCCCTCCGTTTATAGCTTTAATAAAATTCTTATAGTCCTTCCAATTAAAGGTCATGATTAGTAAAATCCCAATGAGCAAGGCGGCCAATATACTTATATCAAAAATGTTTAATGTAACAACTACAGCCACTAGGGGAATGGTTGACAAAATCCAGTTTGGCAACTCTTCTTCGTCTACGCTTTTCACTTCATTATCCCCTGAAGGTTCTGTGAACTTCTCATCTTTATTGTTCAATTGTTTTTCACGGAACTTCAAGTAAAAATACCCGCCAACAGCCATAATCAGACCGGCGACAATCCCTAGGATGGGAGCTGCCATTGTATCTGTTTCAAATGTATTGATCGGAATGATGTTCTGTATTTGTGGCGTTCCAGGTAGGGCTGTCATGGTAAAAGTAAATGCTCCAAGCACAAAGGTTGAAGGAATGAGTTTTCTTGAAACATTCGCGGCGCGGAACATCGCTACAGCCAATGGATAAACGGCAAATACTACAACGAAAAGACTTACTCCACCATAAGTAAGAATAGCAGCGGACAAAAGCATACCTAAGATTGCACGCTTTTTACCGATCATACTAGAGATTTTATGCGCCACTGATTGTGCAGCTCCCGTGTCTTCCATTAATTTACCGAAAATCGCACCGAACAAGAAAATAGGGAAATAATCTTTGGCAAAGTCTACAAATCCCTGCATGTACGTATCGGTATAAGCAGGAAGGATGTCCATGCCACTTAAAATAGCCACTATACCTGAAACCAGGGGAGCAATCCAAATGATGGACCATCCGAGATAAGCTAGGAGCATAAGTAATACAAGTCCAATAAGGATACTGATCATGTGAATCCCTCGCTTTATTTATTATCTGTTTTACTTTGTCCAAATCTGAAAAATAAATGAGGGATCCATCATAGAATGAACCTGGATTAAAAATGAGAGGAATGCCATGTCTCCGTTTGGTTTTAGAAGAGGAAGGGGTTTTATATATAAAAAGGCCGAGGGAAAACATTCAAGTTTCACCCTCGGCTTGTTGTAAAGATTTCATATTCATCAGCCTGTGTTTCTTAGGCCGGCAGCAATACCACTAATCGTAAGGAGTACCTCTGTTAAAATGTCTTCATAATCATCTACTTCACGTAATTCTTTGATCAATTCCACCTGTAAGAAGTTTAATGGGTCAACGTAAGGATTACGGAGGCGGACCGACTCCTTAATCGTCGGTTGGTGGTCGAGAAGTTCCGCATCCCCTGTAATCTGTAAGAGAATATCCTTTGTACGATTGTACTCTTCTACGATATTTTGGAAAATTCTCTCACCAAGTTCTTGGTCCTTCACAAGGGCTTTGTATTCTTTAGCCGTCTGAATATCCGCTTTTGTAAGAGCCATCTGCAAGTTATTGATGGTAGAGCGGAAGAATGGCCAGTTTTCATACATTTGCTGGAGTACGGCAAGATTATTATCGTTCTTTTGAACAAAGTCGGCAAGCCCTGTACCTGAAGCGTACCAAGCTGGGATGAGCTGACGATTTTGCGTCCAGGCAAATACCCAAGGAATCGCTCTCAGGTTCTCAAATTTAGAACTGTCTTTACGTTTCATTGGACGGGATCCAATATTCAATTCGCTAATTTCTTGAAGAGGAGTTGCTTCATTGAAATAAGTAAGAAAATCAGCGTCTCCGAAGACGAGCGATTGATACTTTTTAAGTGATACTTCGGAAATATCTTCAAGAGCTTGTTCCCAGACTTCTTCTCGATGGTGACCCTGTTCGGACTCTTGAGAAATGTTCATCGCACCTTCTAAGAGTGTTGAAGCTCCTTGTTCAAGGCTTCGATAAGCAATATCCCTTAATAAGTAGCGAGAAGAAAGGACTTCTCCTTGTTCTGTAATTTTGACACCTTCCCCAAGAGTTTCGATCGGTTGGGATAAAAGGCTGCGGTTTAATGGGCCGCCTCCACGTCCAAGAGATCCTCCACGTCCATGGAAGAACTTCAAACCAACATTATACTCATGAGCCATGTCGTGGATCTCCTGCTGAGCTTTATAAAGTCTCCAGTTTGCTGTCAATGTTCCTCCATCTTTACTGCCATCAGAATACCCAAGCATAATTTCCTGGTTATTTCCGCGTTGATCCAGATGTTTACTGTAAACATCCATTTCGAAAAGAGTTTTCAAAATCTCCGGACCAGCCACAAGGTCATCGACAGTTTCTAGAAGCGGGGCCACATTTATGTTGCTTTCTACTGTGCCATCTGCATGCAGTCGATAGATCCCCGCTTCTTTTGCAAGCACAAGGACTTCTAATAGATCACTGGCGGATTCCGTCATACTAATCAAATAGACTTCAATGGAACGCTTCCCAAATTCTAAGTGTGCTTTACGGATCATTTGGAAGACATTCAACATTTGCTGTGTGGATTCTGAATAATCCTCGTTCAGTAGTGAAACTGGTCTTGGATCTCTCAGCACATCTTGAAGAACGTCGAGCTTTTCATTTTCGGAAAGTGAGGCATAATCTTCTACAATGCCGACTTTACGAAGAAGCTCTGTTATGGCTGATTCGTGCTCACCACTGTGATTACGTATATCCAAGGTAGCAAGGTGGAAGCCGAATAGTTCCACTTGACGAATGAGTTTACGTAATTTTTTCAGTTCCCGCTTATTTGGCTGGTGTGTCTGGGCACTAACGCGGATTTGGTGAAGGTCTTCGAGTAGTTCATCTGCATGCTGATATCCAATGTCAGATTTCCCGACTTGGCGAAGACGCTCAAGGATAATTGCAAATTTACGACGATAGATTTCTTTGTCGACTCGCCATTTTTTACCTTTTGGAAGCATAGGTTCTTCTTTTTCAATGGCTTTCTTCAACTCATCTGTTGCTGTCACTTGATTAGAGGAATGACTGAAACGTTTCATGAGTTCAACAAGGACTTCATCATACTTTTTTAAGACAAGCTTTCGTTGCTTTTGTAAAGTTTCCCATGTGATATCTGGTGTAACGTTCGGATTTCCATCACGGTCCCCTCCGATCCAGGAACCAAAACGAAGGAAATTGGGAACGGACCAGTTTTCGTCAGGATAATGTTCTTCTAAACGGGCTTCGAGTTCCTGATGGATATCAGGCAGGACATCAAATAATGTTTCGTCAAAGTAATAAAGTCCGTTGCGCACTTCATCCATAACCGTTGGTTTTCGCTCACGAAGTTCATCTGTCTGCCAAAGGACAGTGACTTCGTTCTGCAGGCTGTCCTGCAGGTTTTCACGTTCACTTTTTGTTAACTGAGGGTGATCGAGCCTTTTCAGAATTGTAGCAATCCGCTTTTGGATTTCAAGGACTGTCCGTTTGGTTGCCTCTGTCGGGTGGGCAGTAATAATTAATTCTAATGAAAGGTTGTTCAAAACCTCTTGAATAGAGTCTTTAGAAAAATCGTTGTTTTTCAGATTCACTACGGCACTTTCTAGTGAGAATGGTTGAGCTCCATGATCTTCGCGCAGCTGATATTCGCGGCGACGGCGAATGCGGTGATTTTGTTCAGCGATATTTACAAGGTGGAAATAAATTGAGAATGCGCGGATGACTTGGGAGCGCATTGGTGGTTCGAGGTTTTGAATCTCATTTTTCAGTTGGTTGTATGTCGAGGGGTCCTGATTCTTCCTCAGATCTTTCGTCAATTGTCGTATGGTTTCTACTTTGTCCAATAGTTCTTCTCCGCCATGGTGAACAAGAATATCTCCCAGCATTTTTCCTAATGCGTGGATGTCACGGCGTAAGGGGGTTGTATGATCGTTTGTGTTTTTTACAGTAGTCACACTTTCACCTTCCTGTCAGATCTTTGAGTAATTTAGGTTGTCCATGTGTTTCATAATGTTATCAGAATAATTTGTATAGTCAAATACCTAGAGCCGTGATATTATCTATAGTTGGATGGTTTTAAAACATAGGAAATGGTGACAAAATACAATCGGGATAATGCATGTAAACGCTAACTTGTTTTCCTGTATAACTACTATTTTTATTTTAAATTTTTTACGGTGAAAACACAAAATGAAAACCTTCCTGTTGTTTTGGAAGATTATGTATGACCTGGTCAGGTGAAACTAAAGAAGGTTTGAAAGGTTAACTTTTCGTCAGATTATTAATTGAAATATTCGGAAAAAAATCGGGACGTTACATCTATACACATAGGATGGTAAACTATTATACAGTTAAGGTTGATATAGGAGGGAATCTAGTGGCAGATAATGAAAAGGGAAAAGAACAAGAACAAGAACAAGTCATTGAAGAGGCACTTGGAGAAAAAGACATTCGGAAATTGGAATTTCGCGGAGGGGTCTTTACTGCGACGATCCCATTAGTGTTTTTTATCATTTGGGCGATTGTACTTAGTGTCACAGGCCTTGTAACCGAACAGGCTCTTGTGCTTGGGATGGTCATTGGTATTGCTCTCGGACTATTCTTCTGTAAATCTAAGTGGGCAGATTATGCACAAAGCTTGATCTCGGGTATGGCTCAGCCCGTCGGAGTCGTTGCGATTATTGCCTGGTTCTGGGCAGGGATGTTTGCCAATATGCTATCTGCAGGTGGTTTAGTTGATGGACTCATATGGTTCGGTTTTCAATCAGGTCTTGAAGGAGGAGCTTTTGTAGGGATTACTTTCCTACTTGCAGGATTATTCTCGACAGCTGTCGGTACGGGCTATGGTACGGTAGCCACATTTGGTGTTTTGATGTATCCTGCAGGTGTCATTTTAGGAGCAGATCCAGTGATTCTTCTCGCTGCTATCTTAAGTGGTGCGGTATTCGGTGATAATCTGGCGCCTGTATCAGATACAACGATCGTATCTGCAACAACTCAGGATGCGGATGTTCCTGGCGTTGTGCGTTCCCGTTTTAAATACTCCATCGCTGCAGCCATTCCAGCTCTTATCTTATTTGTAATTTTTGGTGGCGGCGGAGAATCAGGAAGCCAGCAGGTAGTAGCACAGCTCCAAAACGAGGTATCACCGGATGGCTTACTTATGCTCGCTCCATTTATACTGGTTCTATACCTGGCTTTGAGCGGGCACCATTTATTAACTTCTCTGTCTTATGGAATCCTTGCGTCCGTGGTCTTTATTTTCCTATCAGGAAAATCTTTAAGAGACGTTCTTCACATCCATAAAAATGACGCTGGAGATGCTGTGATTGAAGGTGCGTTGATTGATGGAATCAGCGGATACTTTAACATGGCGATTTTGATTTTATTTATCCTGGCAGCTGCTTATTTATTAGAAGTAGCGGGCACTATGGATGTTATTAAGAACTTCTTCTTAAGGATTATTAATAATGTTGTGCGCCGGGCTGAACTTTCAATTTTTGGGATTGTCGCTTTCTTGAATATGTTCATTACTATTAATACGGCAGCTGAAATTGCCGCAGCTCCTTTTGTTCGTAAAATTGGAGAAGAGATGAAGATTCATTCATACCGAAGGGCGAATTTATTAGATACAGTGACCTCATCTCTTGGTTACATTTTTCCATGGAGTGGAGGTGTGCTGCTCGCATGGGCGACTGTTCAGGGAGCAGCCGAGCAATATGATTTTCTCCCAGTGGTAGGGCCTGCGGAAGTGTTTCCATTCGTATTCCAAGGCTGGCTCCTGCTAGTAGTGATGTTTGTAGCCGCATGGACAGGCTGGGGACTTCGCTATACTGGAAAAAATGGAGAAGAAGTGAAACCGGCAGATTTTGAAAAATAAAAGATGCCCAAGCCCCCTGAGCCGCAATGGTTCAGGGGGCTTATGTTTGAGCAAAACATTATTTCCTGATTGAAGGCTGGCTTTTACTTCTTTCAATTGATCCAAGTGACGGAGTTCATGCCAGCCAATGAATTCTATCCATTGTTTCAGGTCCATATCCCCAAAGGAAGGGTGTGGGAATACGCGTTTTTTCAGAGTTTCTTCATCTTTATTATGAATGTGCAAAAGGGTTGCTTCACATGTCTTTTTTAATCCCTCTGCCGCATCATGTAATATTTGAAATTCACTGTTCGGACGTACGGATTCTGGTGCTTCTACTTTATACTCTCGATTGGTTGCTCGGTGAATCGGCTTTTCGATAGCTTTTTGTTTATCCTCTTGTTTTAGGGTTTGATTGATTTGGTAAATGATCATTTGCTCCATTAAATATAAATGTTCCAGAACTTCAAGAATCGACCAGCGAGTTTCTTCAGGTTTGACGGATGCTTCTTGATCAGAAGCTTCTTCAATAAAATGAAGCAGTTCTTTTCTTTTTTCATCTAATCTATACATTATTCTAAAGTCTCTCTTTTAAGTGAAGTTATCTAAACTTTACCCCCCATTTCGTAACCACGCTATAAGAGAACCCTAAAACTGAAACATTCCAACCCCCCAGCCGTATATAATAGAGAGAAGGTGAGGGAATAATTACCGTGCCAGGTCATACAAATTATTCCATACTAAATTGAATATAGGAGGGAATAGGAATGAGCGATTATTCCATTGATGAGTTTATTAGGAAGACGAAGCAGGATGAATCGGAAAATGATTATTTTGAGCTAGAAACTCCGAGAATCCTTGAAGTTAATCTGCTTGATCGAGTTTGGGCCAAATCGGGAGCAATGATTTCTTATAATGGAGATATAAAATTTGAAAGAGAAGGTATCCTTGAACATGGGGTCGGGCGGATGTTCAAAAAGGCCATGACTGGAGAAGGAAGTTCACTAATGAAAGCAACAGGAAGGGGACGTCTGTATCTCGCAGATCAAGGGAAGAAGATAACGATTTTTGATTTGGATAATGAAACCCTGACGGTCAACGGGAATGATTTACTCGCTTTTGAACCAAGTATTGACTGGGATATAAAGCTAATGAAGAAAGTGGCTGGAATGGTATCTGGCGGTTTATTTAATGTAACGCTTAGTGGTAGTGGGCGTGTAGCTGTCACTTCTCATTATGAACCTTTAACATTACTTGTCCGTCCAGGAGAGCCTGTGATTACAGATCCACATGCCACGGTCGCCTGGTCCGGTCACCTCGAGCCAGCTTTCAAAACCGATATCAGCTTCAAGACTTTCATCGGACGAGGAAGTGGGGAGTCCATTCAAATGGAATTTGATGGGGATGGATTTGTTATCGTTCAACCCTTTGAAGAAGTTTATACAACAGGGAAAAGTTAAACGTGAAAAAAGTTTAATAGACTGGCATGAGTGTGCAACAGCCTGAATAGAATGAGAGCAAGGAAACAGAAAGTGAATTCATTTGGAATTTTTACGCTGTCATCCTTTACTTCATAACAAAAACGTTGTATTATGTGTATTAACAAAAATTAATAACGGAAACTTCTTATCCAGAGAGGCGGAGGGACTGGCCCTTTGATGCCCGGCAACCATCGAATCAATCCAAGGATTGATAAGAACGGTGCCAATTCCTGTAGGATGTATAAACATTCTAAGAGATGAGAGGATCGTGCGGATATTAGCGACCCCTTTTCTTACTGGATAAGAAAAGGGGTCTTTTCATGTAAGTACCATTACCGTCAAGGCTCTCGATAGAAGTTGCGTTAACAGAAAGGAAAGATGTCAAATGGCAACAGCTATTTTCGGTGCAGGATGTTTTTGGGGAGTTGAAGCGTTTTTCGAAAAATTTGAAGGTGTAACAGCGACTAGAGTCGGGTATGTGGGAGGTCATTTAGAGAACCCTACCTACGAACAAGTGAAAGCAGGGAACACAGGCCACGCAGAATCCGTGAAAGTGGATTACGACCCAACTGTTATCACTTACGCAGAGCTTATTAATATATTTTTTGAAGCTCACGACCCTACTTCAAAAAATCGCCAGGGAATTGATATCGGGCATCAATATCGTTCCGTCATCTTTTATTCTGATGCAAGCCAAAAATATATTGCAGAAGAAAAGATCAAAGAATGGGAAGGCAAAGGAATTTTTAAGCGGCCAATCGTTACAGAAGTAGAAGCAGCGACGACGTTCTATGAAGCAGAAGAGCATCATCAGAAATACTTACAAAAACACGGTTCTGCTGCTTGTTCCATTGGATAATAAAAAGGACCCTTCAACTGGGTCCTTTTTTACATGCCATCATAGGATTAACCATCTATCTAGTTCTCTTATCTAGAAGAACGGTTTTGCTTCTCCTGTATCGCCACATATCAGTCGATTATTCATCATTCCCTCGGGAGGAATCCAGTGCTTTTATAAAATAAGCAGTAGGAAGAAGAACTCCAACCCCAGATTCAATTAACGCAAAAAAGCGCGCGATCCCCACCGGGAGCATATCCCCATAACCGACACTCAGTATTGTCACTCCGCTAAAATAAAGAAGATCCAAAAAATCCGGGTCGAAAGGTTCTCTTGATGATAAACTGGTGACTAGAATGACCCTGTTTAGAGATAGAAGATAATAGAGGATAGCAAAACCTATCAAAATCCCAGTAAGCACGAAGAACAAATTTAAGAAAAGTGCTGTACTGAAGTACCCTTTTTTATAAGTCTTATTTCTAAAAAAGTAAAAAAGGTTCGTTAAAATAAATGCGATCGTAACAATAAAAAGTGCTTGACCCATTTTTCATCTCCTTTCTGTATTTTTTGGATCATGGGTTTTTTAGAAAAGTTGTTCCCCGTCTGAAATAGGGAAAAGGCATCATTTAGGAACTCCTACCCGTTGGATAAGTTCTAATAAACTTGAATTTTTTATGAAAGGGGATGGGAAACCATGTGGTTCAATGAGGCGATTTTAATTGTCATGTGCATCTTTATGGTACTCGGAGCTCTAGATTACTACATCCTTGATCATCGCTTGTCATTGGGATGGCGTTTTTATGAAGCCTTTATGATGATGGGGCCGCTTGCCCTCTCAATGGTGGGAATTATTTCTCTCGCCCCTGTTCTCTCTGAATGGCTGGCACCGTTGATCAGTCCACTTTTTTTATGGTTTGGTGCAGATCCTTCTATGTTTGCCTCCATGATGCTTGCCATTGATATGGGAGCGTACCCTTTAGCGGAGTCATTAGCTATGGAAGAAAAAGCGGCTGTTTTTTCGTGGGCGCTTTTAGGGACAATGATGGGACCCACCTTGGTTTTTACAATTCCCGTGGCACTGACAATTATAAAAAAGGAGGATCGTCCGTTTTTTTCCAAGGGGATCCTTGCTGGTTTAATTACTGTTCCCGTGGGCTGCTTTATCGGAGGAGTTTTGGCTGGTTATGAGTGGTCTTGGCTGGTTCGAAACCTTACCCCTGCTATTTTACTATCAGTGTTCATCGGTGCTGGTCTTTGGCTTTTTACGAATATTACGATTCGATTGTTTTCGTATTTTGGAAAAGCGGTTGAGATTATCATTATAACGGGACTGATTTTCATCATTATTGAGACACTGACGGACTTTGTCATCATACAAGGAATGGCCCCCTTATCGGAAGGAGTTATCATTGTCGGGAGGATTACGGTAACATTGGCCGGGGCCTATCCTCTGGTCGCTTTTATTAATCAACGGGGGGAGAAGATAATGAGGCGTTTAAGTGAAAAAACGGGGATGAACGTAGCCTCCTTAACAGGATTGATTGCTTCGACAGCCCACCATTTACCAATGCTTGCAACAATGAAGGACATGGATCGAAGAGGGAAAACAGTGAATGCTGCGTTCGCGGTAAGCGGGGCTTTTGTCGTAGGCAGCCATTTTGCTTTTGTTGCCAGTGTTGAAAAAGCCATGATTTTTCCTGTCCTTATAGGGAAATTGACAGCGGGTATTTTAGCTGTTGGGCTTGCTTTATGGATGACAAGAGAAAATGAGGGAAATCATTCTTATCTTATAGAAGAGGAAGCAGCCACAAAAAATCTCCCAAATAAATAAACCATCCCCCTATAAATGGGGGACGGTTTCCCACTATATATTAAAGCTCATGTGGATTTTCAATAAAGCTCCCTTATTCGATTTGCTCGGTTTCGAGATATTTTGTGGTGTGAAATAGAGATGAGAAGCTACTCGCTTTCCGCGAGAAAGACGCCAAGCCTCTTTCGTGCTGCGTCTAGTGGGGTCTCGCCATTCGCAAGGAGTCTCGCATCTTCCCATCCCCATGACCATAATGAGTAGCTCTAAAACTGCTGAAAATGAAAGAAAGGACCGGTGAATCGCATAGAGAATGATTCCGCTCACATATGGCAAGAGTTGTTCTCTATCGTCCCTAAACCATCCCAAGATACCTCGGAATCGAGTCTTCCAGATCACTGACATTTAAGCGAATGAAAATACCAGATAATAATAGCTTAGTTATTAAATGAAACTTTGCATAGGATTGAAAAAGAAATACACCGGAAGAATAAACAAAATCATACCAGCCTGTAGACAGCTCCCAATAATGTGCAAACCTTTTCTCCTACCGCAAAGTGTCTCTGGGGAAAAGTGTCCGAGCGACTTGTTCACATACAGTAAGCTCCTTTTAAAGAGGAAATTGATAAGAGGAAAGAAGATGGACATCATTCCTAATACCAGAGATGTT
Organism: Halobacillus karajensis; assembly: GCF_900108515.1. Classification (GTDB taxonomy): domain Bacteria; phylum Bacillota; class Bacilli; order Bacillales; family Halobacillaceae; genus Halobacillus; species Halobacillus karajensis. The sequence goes on from NZ_FNWW01000005.1 coordinate 241,678, forward strand.
ACTGCTTTTTGTCCCCCGTCCTCATTTCGTATATTTGTTCGCATAACTGCTTGCAACGATAGAGTCCGGTTTAATTTTAGGCTCCATACCCAGTGATTCAATTCTGGCGACCATTTCATTGACATACACTCTTGTCCTGTTCCGTTCTCCACTTCCAATATCAATATGTCCTTCTATTGTAAAAGTCGCGCCTTTATAGATATAGGGGAGGACAACTTCAATGAGTTCGTTTTTCTTCTGCTCAGTAAATAAGGAAGCGACCTGTTCTGTAAGAGAAGTTTCATAGGAAATCCGTTCATGAAGAGTGGTCATCTGTCTGTGGACCAGTTCTTTGCGAAAACATGCCCAAGCGCCTTTTCCTACCCGTTGGATAACGATACCTGTAATAAACAGGGTATGAGAGGGATGAACTTGAGAATCGGTTCCCATCATTAGTTTGTAATTCCCAATTGGATCAGTTTTCATGAAAGTTAAAATGTGAGAAAAAACTTCTTCAAATTTCATTTTTTTATGGGTGAGGTTTTGAAACACATCGGATTGGTTCACATTAGCCAACTCCTTTATTTTTTCAAAAGAGGGATTGTACGTCATGAGTTTTGTGACCATTCTGTTATTAAGATATTCATAGACCTACTTGAAAGATAACATGAATTTAACGAGAGTATGTGTCAAGGGCAGGGGATTTATGTAAAACCTTTACAATAAAAATGTGGAATGATTGATTTTTTTGTGATGAGTCATATGGTGTGAAAAATATAATTCTGAGTGAAAGGGGGATGAACAAGTGAAAGAAGCGAGAGTTATGCAGAGTATTCCACCTCTAAACGAAGGGGAACGATTTATTTTGGGGATTGATGGTCTTAGCAGATCTGGAAAAACGACACTAGCTAAAAATTTAGAGCCATTACTTCAAGAACGGTTTCATCCATGGTTTGTCTTCCACATGGATGATTATATTGTAGAATGGGAAAAACGCTATCTTACCGGACATGAACCCTGGTATGAATATTATTATTTGCAGTGGGATGTGGAGGCATTAACCCGAGACCTTTTTCAACCCATGAGAGAAAAAGGTCTTGGGTTACCAGATACCGCTGGGATTATTGTGGAAGGGGTATTCCTTCAGCGGGAGGAATGGTGTAGATACTTCGATTATGTGATCTATTTACAATGGCCCAGGCAGGAAAGGTTTCAAAGAGAAAGTGAGGAAACAAGAAAAAAACAGGAAAAGTTTAAGGAACGCTACTGGAAGGCCGAAGATTATTATTTACAAACGGTAAAGCCTGAAACTAAGGCGAATCTCGTTCTTTGAAATATATCGAATAGGTAAAAGGAGAGAAGGTACCTTCTCTCCAATGCTTTTTTGATAACCACTATTTGATAATCACTAAATGATAAAGATCCATACAAGGATAAGCGTGACGGCAAATGTGATTACGTAGATGGTTGTCAGCAACGGGATGCTGCCACTGTTGTTGTGGTCATCTTTCAATTGCTTTGCATCATCCTCTGCTGAAGTTGTGTTCTCAGGCTTCATTACATTTCTGGCAATAACGATCGTCCCTACAAGGGCAATAATGGAAGCGATGGTGACGAGCACATAATAAAGAGGGTACATAAAATCCGCTCCTCTAATCATACTTATTCTAATTATAATAGATAACATGTATTTGCGGAACCATTCTCTTCTTACATATGGTCAGGGGCCTCGATGCCGAGGAGGGATAGTCCTTCTTTTAATTGTAGCTTTACAGCATAAATTAAGGTAAGGAGCTCCTGGGACTCATCGCTTCCAATAATTTTTGTATGGGCGTAAAATCTGTTGAAGTTTTTCGCTAGTTCCAGAAGATGCTTCGCCATTTTTGATGGATCGTATTCTTTAAAGGCCTTTTCAATAATTTCGGGGAAAAGTCGCAGCGTCTTTATGACCGGCCAAGCCGATTCACTCTGGATACTAGTGACAGCTTCTTCTGGATTAAAGTTCCCTTTCTCAAGCAGAGAGGTTGTTCGTGCATGAGCGTACTGTAAATATGGAGCGGTATGACCTTCGAATGTGAGCATCTCTTCTAAGGAGAATTCGACATCGTTGCGGCGGTCGTGTTTCAAATCATGAAAAATAACAGCTCCGACCCCGACTTGTTGAGCTACGGTGTGACGATCTTCCAAATACGGGTTCTTTTCTTCAATATTTTTGGCTGCCTGTTTGATAGCTTCTTCTAAAGCTTGTTCCAGCAAAACTGTTTTTCCTTGCCGGGTGGACATTTTCTTTCCGTCTTGCAGCATCATCCCAAATGATATATGTTTCAAGTTTTCTGCCCATTGAAATCCGGCTTTCTTAAGTACTTGTTTGACCTGTTGGAAATGGAGGGTTTGCTCTTGGCCGACAACGTAAAGAACTTCCTCAAAATTATAGGTGCGTTGACGATCTATGGCCGCCGTTAAATCACGGGTGGCATAAATCGTGGTTCCATTACTTTTACGAATTAAACATGGAGGCAAACCTTCTTCATCGAGGCGGATGATCTGAGCACCTTCGGATTCTTCCAGTAATCCTTTTTCTTTCAACAAACCTATGGTTCCTTCCATTTTGTTGTTGTAATAAGCTTCTCCACGCGTTAAGTCGAATTCAATGCCTAAGAGATCATAGATTTTTTCAAACTCAGAAAGGGACACATCCTTGAACCATTTCCAAAGAGTAACCGCTTCTTCGTCATTGTCTTCAAGCTTTTTGAACCAACTTCGTCCTTCTTCGATTAATGAAGGGTCAACCTCAGCAGCTTTGTGGAATTCCACATACACTCTTGTTAGTTCTTGAATGGGGTTCTCCTTTAATTGTTCTTCATTGCCCCATTTCAAGTATGCGGCCAGCAGTTTGCCAAACTGTGTACCATAATCTCCAATATAATTGATTTTTACTGTTTCGTATCCACATTTTTTCGCTAGGTTAGCCAGTGCATTTCCTATGACGGTGGATCTTAAATGCCCCATGGAAAAAGGCTTGGCGATATTGGGGGCAGACATATCAAGAACAATTGATTTTCCTTTGCCAAATTCATGGGAACCATAAGCTGCTGGGTCCTGAAAAATCTGTTGCAACATATGATTAGCTACAAATGTCTGATCAAGAAAAACATTCACATATCCTCCCATTGGTTTAACCTTATGAAAAACAGGGTGCTTGATTTGTTGTGCTATTTCTTCGGCAATTAGGTTCGGGTTCTTTCGTAATGTTTTCGCTAATGGGAAACAGGGGAAGGCTAAATCGCCATGTGACTCCTGTTTTGGAATTTCAATTACATTCAGTACCCAATTCCTTGGGTACTCTTCACCTAGTATATGAGCTATTTGCAGAGCGAGAATTTGTTTTTCCATGACAAGCACCTCCAAAGTAATTATGAAATTCATAGAGAATATAAAAAACCTCGTCTCTAAAAGAGACGAGGTTAGGCTCGCGGTACCACTCTTATAGCTTTATCAGCCACTTGAAGTTGTTAACGGGGACGACCCCGGCTATCCCTACTCTTTCGTTCAGGAAAGCTTCTCAAAAGTCCGTTTCACCACAGAAACCTTGTTCAGGCTTTCACCAACCCTGACTCGCTATACTGATTCCATGCAGTTACTCTCTTTTTCTTTGAATTTCAATATTTGAAAAAATTATAACGGAAAGATTCTTCTTTTGCAATCTCCTCTAAGAGAATAACCCTCTATATTTTAGGTGAACATACAAACGAGGTGATCGTAAATGGATTGGATTTGGAAGGCTATTCTAATTATAATCGTAGGTACAATAATCTTAAGAATTGCAGGAAGAAAGTCGATCTCGCAAATGACTTTGTCACAGACCGTAATAATGATCGCGATCGGATCATTATTGATTCAGCCGGTAGCCGGGAAAAATATATGGGTGACCTTCGGTGTGGGTGGCGTTCTTGTCTTGACGTTAATTATGATGGAGTTTACACAGCTGAAGTTTGACTTTATGGAACGGTTTTTGACAGGCAGATCTATATCCATTATAGAAAATGGGCAATTAAATGAGAAAAACTTGAAGAAATTACGCTTTACTGTGGATCAATTAGAGATGAAGTTAAGGCAAACGAATATCACTTCCATAGCTGACCTCAAGTCGGCTACTCTTGAGCCTAATGGCCAGGTGGGGTATGAGCTAAAGGAAGAGAAAAGGCCGGCAACCAAAAAAGATATCGATGACCTTAATCAGCAGATCCAGTCATTAAGGCAAATGTTAAATCCAAATCAGGCGGCTCAGCCTGCTGATACACTTCCACCTGCCGAAGACCTTTTCAAGGAAGTTGAAACGAAACAGCATCAACAAGTCCATCCTGATCGATTAAATTGAGTGGGGTTTTATACAGGCATTCTTGACTGTTCCTTGATACAATAGAAATGAGGTGAGACAAGTGGAATCCGTACACTCAATTGAAGAATTGCTCACATTTGTTCGCGAACAACCGCTATCTATGGTTTATGTTTCGCGACCTAGCTGTTCGGTCTGTCATGGGCTGGAGCCACAAGTCGAAAATTTGTTGGGTGATTACCCAAAGGTTAAAGTGAGAGAGGTAAACGCTGATGAAGTTCCTGAGGTGGCTGGAGAATTTTCGGTTATGACAGTCCCGGCTGTTCTGATTTATTCGGGTGGAAAAGAATTATTCCGAAAAGCACGTTTTGTGCCGATTCGTGATCTGGATCAACAACTTGCTAAATGGAATTATTTCATTAACGAAGAGTGAAACATCTGTTGTTTTTTTAACAGGTGTTTTTTTGTTTGGACGAAAGCAGGGATGAATAAACTGATAATTCAATTAATTTTGCTTTCTCGGGCTTTTCTTAAAAATTCAATGCGCAAATATAACGCTGAGACGAGATTATTTACGGTGAGAAGCGATGAATCCGAAATACCTCTCCTTGAAACCGTTTACACTAACTAATTGGCTCTTATAGACCCGACTTGCCAAAAACCCCTTGAATAAGTTTAGCCCAGTGTTATGATGAGAAACGTCTTGAATAAAGAAGCGAACAAAAAATGCGAACGGGAGAGATTAACCCATTATGATCAAACAAACGATTGCTTTTTTAGGTGCAGGCTCTATGGCTGAAGCGATGATTTCAGGCATGGTGGAATCCGGCAATATTCCAGCTGAGAAGATCATCGTGACCAATAGAAGTAATCAGGAACGTTTAAATAAGATCAATGAAAAATATGGTGTACGCACAGTATTAAAAGATGACTTGAATTTTGCAGAAGTCGACCAGCTTATATTGGCGATGAAGCCGAAAGACATTGATGGGGTCCTTGCAGAATTGAAAGATCAGTTGACCCCTAATCAAGTACTTGTCTCTGTTCTTGCAGGCATTTCAACATCGTATATGGAAGACCGTTTAAATGACGGGCAACAAGTCATCCGTGTGATGCCGAACACTTCTAGTATGCTGCGTGAATCTGCAACAGCCATCACCCCAGGGCGATACACAGATATGGACAATGTCCGTGTCGCTAAAGAGCTTCTACAATCCATTGGTGAAGTTTTCGTTATTGAAGAAGATAAGATGGATGTATTTACAGGAATCGCTGGAAGCGGCCCTGCTTATTTCTACTATTTGATGGAACACATTGAGGAAACTGGACGTGCAGAAGGAATGGACCGCGAAACCCTTCGTGAAATTGGAGCACAAACATTACTGGGAGCAGCAAAAATGATGCTTGAGCGTGAAGAAAGCCCGACAGAACTCCGGGAAAACGTGACGTCCCCAAATGGAACGACAGCAGCTGGACTCCACGCCCTTGATGAAGCTGGCGGAGGGTATGCCATTTCGGAAGCGATCAAAGGTGCAGCCAGTCGTTCTAAAGAATTAAGTAAGGAATTGGAAGGACTACTTGTAGGCAGCAAATAATCGTAGCAAATGGAAGCGAAAATGTTAACCAGGAGTGATATGTTGAGTCAAGATAAAAAAAGAGTCGTAATTAAAATAGGGAGTAGTTCTCTCACAAGCATGCACGGTGAGATAAGTCGCCGTAAATTAGAAAAATTAGTAGATGAAGTCGTTCAATTGAAAGACGACGGCCACGAAGTTTTACTCGTATCCTCAGGAGCTGTAGCCGCGGGTTATCGTAAGCTCGGCTGCCTGGAGCGCCCGAGTACGTTGCCTGAAAAACAAGCAGCAGCCTCCATTGGCCAAGGATTATTGATGGAATCTTATTCCGATTTATTCCTATCCCACGGCTATATGGGTTCACAAATCCTCATTACACGCAGCGACTTTTCAGATGAAGACCGCTACAACAACGCACGTAACACCATTAATGTTTTACTAGAACGAGGAATTATTCCAATTGTCAACGAAAATGACACGATTACGATCGATCGACTTAAATTCGGAGATAATGATACCTTATCTGCGAAAGTAGCGGGACTTGTTGATGCAGACCAGTTGATCATCCTCTCTGATATTGATGGACTCTATGATGCAGATCCAAGAAAAAATGCGGACGCTAAATTACTGGATAAAGTCCATGAAATTACCCCGGAAATTGAAGACGCAGCTGGTGATCCAGGAAGTGCAGTTGGTACTGGCGGTATGAAATCAAAAATTGATGCCTTCAAGATTTCTATGGCTTCTGGGATCTCATCTTTTTTGGGTAAAGCGAACACCCCTAATATTGTTTATAATGCTGTATACGGAAAAGCGATAGGAACGTATTTCGAAACAACGACAGATGCTGAGAATCTCGACCAGAAGAAACAGTGGATTGCCTTCAACTCTGGACCAGAAGGAGAAGTGATCATCGATTCTCGTGCTAAAGAATCGATGGTAGAAATGAAAAAGAGCTTACTTCCGATGAACGTTCGTTATGTGAACGGACGTTTTGAAAAAGGGGCGGTTGTTCGTATTCACGATTTAGATGGAGAAGAGATCGGACTTGGTGTCGTAAATTATTCTTCAGATGAAATGGAAGAAATGATCAGTCTGACAGAACCTGAACTTGAATCTTATGATAAAGCAGCAATAGAACGTAAAGATTTTGTTTGCCATTTAGAAGTTTCTATGCCTGTAGGCGTTTAAAAAAATCAAGGAGGTCTTTGATGACACTAACAACAAATGTGAACGTTGAAGCACAAGCAATCGAAGCGAAGCATGCTTCCAAAAAGCTGATGATCCTATCGGAAGAGGAGAAAAACCAGGCGCTGAATCATCTAGCAGATGTCCTGGAGCGCGAGTATGAGACGATTTTAGCTGCAAATAAGAGGGACTTGGATAATGGACGAGAAAAAGGTTTTACAGAGGCTTTCATGGATCGTCTATCTCTTTCCCAAGAGCGTATCGCTGATTTCGCACAAGGACTGCGCGATGTAGCTAAACTCGAAGACCCGACAGGGCGAGTGCTCACAGATTGGACACTTGAAAACGACCTGCAAGTGGAAAAAGTAACCGTACCTTTAGGTGTCATCGGTATGATTTATGAAGCGCGTCCAAATGTAACCGTTGATGCTACAGGACTTGCGCTGAAATCAGGAAATGCCATTGTCTTAAAGGGAGGATCCTCTGCCATCAACTCCAATCAGGCAATTGTTGAAGTAATGCACCGCGGTTTAGAAGAAACGAAAATTCCTAAAGAAACGGTTCAATTCATCGCATCTACAGATCGTGCAGCTACCAATGAACTCTTTACAATGAAAGCACACATTGACGTATTGATTCCTCGTGGGGGAGGCAAGTTAATTCAGGCAGTTGTGGAGAATGCAACCGTACCTGTACTTGAAACAGGTGTAGGGAATTGCCACATTTATGTAGATGAAAATGCGGATGTTGAGAAAGCGATCAACATTCTTGTGAATGCGAAAACAGACCGCCCTGCGGTCTGTAATGCAGCAGAAACACTAGTCGTCCACAAAGAGTGGTTGAACCATCATAAGGAGGCCCTTACTGCAGCATTGAAAGAAAACCAAATTCATGTTCATGGGGATGACTATATTCAGGGAATTATTCCAGGGTCTCAGCCGGCTGGACAAGAAGATTGGGCGAATGAATATTTAAGTACCGATATCGCTGTGAAGGCTGTTGACGATATCACAGATGCTATCACGCATATCGAAACTTACGGAACGAAACACTCCGAAGCTATCATTACCGAAGATGCAGAAGCCGCAGAGAAATTCTTTGCTCTTGTTGATGCGGCTGCCCTTTATCACAATGCATCCACTCGTTTCACTGATGGTGGTGCATTAGGGTTCGGAGCAGAAATTGGGATATCCACACAGAAATTACATGCGCGTGGCCCAATGGGACTTCCTGCGCTTACAACCGTGAAGTTCTTAATGAAAGGTAACGGACAAATTCGATAATTTTAAATGCGAGAAGGGAAGCTCATCTGGGCTTCTCTTTTTTTATTTGGCTTGTATGTTCTGCCATGATAGAAATAATCCGGAAATGCAAAAGCCGGTTGATGTTAAGGGTAAGAACAATGGTGTTCTTCCATGTTGGAAAGCGCATGGAGATTGAGGTCTTATATTCATTTTACAACCAATTCTTTCTATTATATGATGATATAATATTTCTTTTTAGGAGGGGTTGGATGAGGCAGTGGGAAGCAGTCAGAGCGATTACAAACAGCCTGAAGCAAGATACATATGTACAGGCAGTTTATCTCAAAGGGTCAATGGGGCGCAGGGAAGAAGATGAATACTCAGATGTCGATTTGTATGTCCTGGTAGATGAAGGCGATAAGGAAGCTTTTCTCAAGAAACGAAAGAAACATCTGGAAAGCTACCAGACTATCATTTTTTACGACGATATTTTTATCATTGCACCTCAAATCATAGCGGTTTATGATAATTTGTTACATATTGACCTTTTTACAGTAACGGAAGAGACAATGGTACATAAAGATTTCTACCGTGTTCTCTATGACCCTGAGCACCGCATGGATAAGCATGCAGCAAAGCAGAATTTACGATTAGAGGAAAGAGAATTCTTGGATGCAGTTGAGGATGCAGCCTTCTTCTTCTTACAATATAAAAAAGCAGCTGATAGAGGTAACGATATATGGGCAGTTAAAGTAGCGAATGATATTGGTGAAAATCTAGGAAAGATCCTGTTACAGAAATATTGTCCTTCATACGCACAGCTAGGCTTGAAGGCTGTGGATCAGCGTCTTCCAATATCCCTGGCAGAAAAGGTAAGAGGGGTCTATAATTCTCTTTCGATAGATAATCATGGAGAAGCCATCAGACAAATGGCTGAAATGATAGAAGATCAAATGGGGTGGCTTAATGAAAAGTGGGGAAATAATACGTACACGATACCTTTCTTAAGGGAGTTCTATTTCAAAAAAGAATGGCCCTTCCTGATCCTGGATATTAGCTGGTATAGGTTGTTCTTCTTCGATGGAAGGTTTATCGACTGAAAATTTAAAGAAGAAATCGAGAGTGATAGTGAAAAAATCTATCGTAGGAGCCAAATGGATAGGGACAGAGGAGAGATTGCTATTAATAAAATTACACCAGTGATTTAATTCTGGTTGGTATGTAAAAAACGTGCAGGATTTTACTCCATGCACGTTAGAAAAAATTAGTCATGCTTATTAAATTTATCCATTGCGTCATTCATCTCTTCACGAGTGGCCATCAACGGAGTTGTCGGCTCAAGACAAGTAATGCTGCAGAAGCAGTCAAGGTCAACGGTAATACAGACACCAGTCGCACGTAGGTTGCGGATAGAGTTTCCAGGGAAGTAGTCACACACTTGTTTTCCCTTTCCAGAAGGGCCTGGTTGTGAACCACCCATGGTAACAGGGATCAATAGCTCCAGTTTAACGCAGTTGCTTTCATGGTCTCCATATCCTTCATACTTGTCATTGTCCACAAATTTCTTGGCTCTGAAAATCGGGGATTGCAGGCAATCAAGGAACGTACCGCCTCCATTTAATGGACGGCTGATCACTCCGCTACCAATGAATGGTTTGCAATCTTTGCAGTTCAAAATGAATGGAACCGTTGTGTTACTTGGCACGTTAGCCGTCGGTGAAAGCAAGTCACGGATGGAGCGTTCACAACTTACATCGCAACACCCATTGTCCATCATTCCAGCAACTTCATCTTGCGCTTTAATAATCTCCGCGATAACATCACGTACGCAGCTGCTGCCGCAGTCTTTACCTTTACTCATTTAATCATCTCCTTTAAACTTGGTTCTTTACATACTATGGTTTTGAATAGAGAGTGTTTGTATAGAAGTCTATTTTTCTAAGAATCTTTATAGATTGAAAAATTGGACGAATGATAGAGGGTTAACGCCAATACGAAGCGCGTGGATCAACATACTTTATATTACCGATAGTTCAACAAAGCTAGAGGTTCATGGTTGACCACGCCATGGAAATTTTCCCTACGGTTAGATGCCAGCGTACACTGGCATCTTTTTTTATTGTAATCGTATTAATTTTTAATAGTGGGATCATCCAACGCTAGCTTTTACCCGCCCCAGGTCTTCTCTTTTGTTTAGCTTAAAATCTGGTCATTAAATCAGCATTTATAAATGAATAGTTATTCATTTTCTTGTTGAATTTTCAGAATAGTAGGTATAAACTGTAAACATACTAACCGTTTAGTATGTTTCATTTGAATGATGATACATATGGGGCAGGGTTTACTGATTTTGAATATGCCCGCTTTGCCCAAGGAAGACTCGGACCAGGAAGGATTCATCATTGTATGAGGCTGATAGGAGCGGCAAAGCGTGCTCTTCAAGATTTATGTAAGCGTGTACAGAATTGTTCGGAATTTTTATGGCCCTAACTGAGCAGGGGGTGGTAAGAGAATGGAGTGCTGATTCACTAATCGAAGTTGAACAGGCGCACCTCTTCACATTGAAAGCCGCATTTATGATGGACACTGTGGGGCATAAAGAAGCGAAAACGGAGATTGCAGTGATAAAAGCTGTAGCCCCGACATGGTTTTAAAGGTCATTGACTGAGCTATTCAGGCTCACGGGGGAGCTGGAATAAGCGATGATTTTACTTTGGCAGCCCAATGGGCGAACTCTCGTAGATTACGACTTGCTGATGGACCAGATGAAGGGCCTCGAAGACAAGTAGCTAAGCTTGAATTATCCAAATATAAGGAGTGAGAGCATGCATGTGAAAGATCTCTTTGATCTGAAAGGTAAAACGGCGCTTGTTACAGGGGGTGGGCGAGGACTTGGAGAGCAAATTGCCCAGAGTCTTGCGGAATCAGGAGCAAATATCATTGTTTGTTCTCGAAAAAAGGAAGCATGTGAAGAGACGGCGCTGCGACTAAAAAATGAATGCGGAGTTGAGACGCTTGGACTTGCTTGTGATGTGACGGATCCCGAAGATATTGATCATGTTGTTGAACAAGCGATAGCCAATTTTAAGACGATTGATATTCTAGTAAATAATAGCGGGGCGACATGGGGAGCAGCGACTCTTGAAATGCCGCTGGAAGCTTTTCAAAAAGTGATGAATGTCAATGTGATCGGAACTTTTCTAATGTCTCAGAAAGTAGGGGAATTGATGGTGAAACAAAACTCCGGGAAAATCATCAATATCGCTTCTGTTGCTGGACTAGGAGGTGCGGATCCTAGGTTTATGGAGACAGTTGGCTACAACTCAAGCAAAGGAGCGGTTATTACATTGACAAAGGATCTTGCCGTGAAATGGGGCGCACATAATATTCAAGTCAATGCACTAGCACCGGGTTTTTTTTCAACCAAAATGTCTAAGGGTGTGTTAGAAAAAGGAGGAGATTTCATCCTTGATCGTACCCCGCTTGGTCGCTTTGGTTCTGAAGAGGATTTAAAGGGGGCGGCATTGTTCCTTTCATCCAAAGCATCTGATTATGTAACAGGAGACGTTCTTGTAGTAGATGGGGGAATGCATGCCTCCTGTTAAGTGGGGATCGGAAGTAGGACGGCAGTCATCAAAATGTTTTCAGGCATGAAAAAGTAGACGATCAGTCACTAGCAGAGTTATATATGAATTTAATTTTCAAAGGAATCGAGGAGGAATCCAATGATTATTAAAAAATTAGCAGTCATCGGAGCAGGGAGCATGGGGCATCAAATTGCTATGCTTGGAGCTTTAGCAGGGTATGAAACCAAACTTCAAGATATCAGCCAGAAATCTTTGGAACAAGCAGAGGCGAAGCTTGCCGCCATAATGGATAAATGGGTGCGGAAAGAAAAAATATCAGTAGAAGAACGAGAGGAGGCTTTTAGTCGTCTCCATTTCACTACAGACATGCTAGAAGCGGCAGGAGAGGCTGATCTGATTATTGAAGCTGTTGTTGAAAAGCTGCACGTAAAGCGGGAGGTATTTTCCATGCTTGACGAGGTGGCTCCGTCACACTCAATCTTGGCTACGAACTCGTCCACAATTGTCAGTTCATTACTTGCGGACGCTACAAAGCGTCCTGAAAAAGTATGCAATATGCATTTCTTCTTCCCGGCACTAGTGATGGATTGTGTTGAAGTTGTTAAAGGAGATCATACCTCTGAGGCCACCGTTTCTAATGTCATAAAGGTATGTGAGGAGATGAACCGTACCGCTGTTTTATTGAAGAAAGAAATTTCCGGTTTTATCGCCAATCGGATTTTATTTGCGGTTCAAAAAGAGGCTATGAGCTTATATGAGGGTGGCTTTGCCGATTATGAAGATATTGACAAGATTGTGAGGAAAGCTCTTAACCATCCAATTGGTCCATTCGAATTGATGGATTTATCAGGGATTGATGTAGGTTATTATGTCATGCAGCAACAATTCGAAGAGAGCGGCGATCCAAAAGATAAACCATCGAAAACTTTGGAAGAAAAAATGAAGGCTGGTGAGTTGGGCCGCAAAACTGGTAAAGGATTTTATACCTATGAGCAAGGAGTTAAAAGTTGAGGAGGAACGTTCGATGCATGAAATAGAAGTAAACGTACGATTTTGCGAGACAGATTTATTAGGACACGTGAACAATAACAATTTTTTTATTTATATGGAAGATGCACGAATTCGTTTTTTTAAGGACTTGGACCTTGTAGGAGAAGATTGGAACTTCATAGTAGCTTCTACTAAATGTGACTTTATTAAGCAAGTGTATTTTAACCAGACGTTGAGGATTTGTAGCCATGTCGTCAAGGTCGGTCGTTCCAGTTTTCATTTGGAACAGGAAATGTTTGAAAAGGAGACCGGGGAACTTGTGGCAAGAGGATTATCGGTCATTGTTCAATTCGATTTTGAGAAGCAGAAAAGTGTTGCCCTTACTCCTGATATGAAAAAATCTCTTTCTTCATATCAAATGGCAGCAAATTAGGGAGGTCCTACATGGTTTATACAAAAGACACAAGGCCCGTCCGTCGCGGAGAGGAGATTGATGAGAGAACTCTGGAGAGTTTTTTAAGAAAAAAAATCGAGTTGCCTGAGGGAAACTTGCAGGTGAGGCAGTTCGGAGCCGGTCACTCTAACCTTACTTATGAACTTTCAATTGGGGATGAGTGGAAGGCTGTTTTACGGCGCCCTCCTATGGGGCCTGTTGCTCCAAAGGCACATGATATGGAACGTGAATATAAAGTTCTGCAAGCATTACATCCTATATTTCCGCTGGCGCCAAAACCCTATCTCTATGAATCTGGAGAAATCATTGGCCGGCCATTTTTTCTTATGGAGCGGAGAGAAGGAATAGTGTTTGATCAAGCATTCCCGGAAGGGGTGGAAGCAACTCCTGAACTCGGAAGGCAGCTGTCCGAAACAATGGTTGATAAGCTTGTAGAACTCCATTCGCTGAATTATCGAGAAACTCCTCTTAAAGATATGGTAAAGCCTGATGGATTTATGGAGCGCCAAGTACATGGCTGGATCAAACGTTATGAAAGAGCAGGGACAGATGACGTTGTTTCGGGGGAGCGTTTGAAAAAATGGTTAACCGATCACATTCCAGCAGCGCAGGGAGCCTCCATCATCCATTATGATTATAAGTTAAACAATGCCATGTTCCATCAAAAGCATCCTTCTCAGATGATAGGGTTATTTGATTGGGAGATGACTACTGTGGGAGATCCGCTGGCAGATGTAGGCGCAGCACTGAGTTATTGGATACAGCAGGACGATCCAGAACTATTAAAGACAGGATTAGGTAAGTCGCCGGTTACAGTTTTTGAAGGTTTTTATACAAGGGAGGAATTCATCCACCGCTATGCGGCGAAGAGTGGCCGTGATGTAAAAGAAATCGATTATTATTTAACCTTTGCTTATTTCAAGTTGGCCGGCATTATTCAACAAATCTATTTTCGTTATAAGCAAGGGCAAACAAGGGACCCTCGTTTTGCAAATATGAATACTTTTGTCAATAATTTAATCCAACATGCAGAAGAAACAGCAGGGCTTTAAAGATGGGCGAGGTTCAAGTCATATTAAAAAAGGAAGACATACGTCCTGATTTTTTAAAAGGTAAGATAGTGGTGGTGTTTGATGTGCTATTTGCTACATCTACGATGACCGCAGCAATTGCCGATGGTGCTTCGAGTGTTATCCCTGTTTTTAGTCCAGATCAAGCGAAAAAAGAAGCGGAAAAGTTAAACGATTCTTTTATTCTTGCTGGTGAGGACAAGGGACAAAGGATCGAGGGGTTTCATCCACCATTACGCACAAATCTAAAGGAAATCATTAAGAATAAACATTTGATTTTGAGTACAACAAATGGAACGATTGCTTTACACAAATCAAGAAATGCTTCCTTTTTGTATGCATCCTCTTTACTAAATAATCCAGCTATGGCCGAATATTTAGCTGAACAGCATAGGGAGGAAAACATTGTTCTTGTTTGTTCAGGATCAAGTGGACGTTATACTATGGAAGATTTTTATGGGGCAGGCAGCTTAATTTATTTCATGCAAAAGTTTCGAGAATGGAAACTTTCTGACGCATCGGTGACAGCTCTTCACTTTTATAGTGGGAGTGGAGAAGCTAAAAGTCTGTTGAATAACTGTCGGATTGGACGCTATCTTGTAAAAGAGGGTCTTAACCCGGAAGAAATTGATTTTGTTGCGCAGGAAGGTTTATTTGATTCTATCCTTATGTATGACCATAAGAGCGGCCAAATCAAGGGAGGGTAAATATTCAACCCGTACAAATCATCTTCCAGGAGGAGAGTTTTTAGTAGAAGAAATCTCACCTGACGCGTGAGGATCGGACGGATGAACATTAACTTATAGCTTCCACGCCTCGACAATTTATTACCCAGGAAATTCACCCACATAGGGAGCGTATTAAAACGGGGGGTTCGAGTTGGTTGCAGAAAAAATGCCGGGAAGAGTCTGTCGATAGAAATCGTAAACTCAAATGAAATGGTCGATGAAGGTCATTTCATATTATAAAAAAGGGGATGAATAAAAATGAATTTAGGAAATGATCATTTAACCGTTGAGATGAAAGGTCCTGTTCTCTCCTGTGTGTTAAATCGTCCTGATGCATTGAATGCCTTTTCTGACCGTATGATTGCCGGTTTACAAGAGGCGATAGCTGAAGCAGAACGGAATGATAATGTAAAGGTCGTTGTTCTTTCAGGTGCCGGACGGGCCTTTTCTGCTGGAGGAGATGTGAAGTCGATGGGAACAGCCACATCTCAACAATTGTATGATCATGTAGGTAAACTAAATCGTTTGATATTAACGATTACAGAGTTACCTAAACCGGTTGTCGCTGTAGTACATGGCTATGCAGCAGGTGCTGGATTGAACCTTGCACTGGCTTGTGATCAGCTATTAGCAGCGGAAGATAGTAATTTTGTTCTAAGCTTTGCAAAAGTCGGCCTCGTGTCTGACGGCGGTGGTCATTACTTTTTGTCTAAATTACTAGGGCCTTACCGGGCGAAAGAATTACTGTTTCTTGCTGAGCCACTCCCGGTCGATACAGCTGCTGAATGGGGAATTGTTAATAGAGTCGTCCCGCTTGCTAATTTGGAAGAAGAAGCCATGAACTACGCTATTCGTTTATCCAAGGGGCCTGGAAGGGCACTGGGGATGATGAAGAAAATGGTGAATCAGACAGAAACCTCAGACTTGGCAGCGATATTGGAACAGGAAAGAATTACGCAGACCATGATGGCTGCAACGGAAGATCATAAAGAGGGCATTCAGGCCTTCAAGGAGAAACGGAAGCCTAATTTTGTTGGGAAATGAGGGGGTAGTAATGAAAGCGATTCAATTTAAAACGTATGGCGGTCCATCTGTATTAGAAACAGTGAACACAGCTTGCCCGGTATTAGCAAAAGGAGAAGTCCTTTTGAAGATTCATGCTATTGGAGTGAATTATGCGGATACAGCGAGGCGGGAAGGGGCTTATGTTGTTCCAACACCTCTTCCTTTCATTCCAGGGGCCGAAGTTGCAGGAGTTGTAGAAGAAGTGGGGGAAGGGACAAGTCGTTTCCGAAAAGGCGACCGTGTGGTCACACTTATCGGATCAGGAGGGTATGCAGAATACGCAAAAGCGGCTGAGAATACATTGATCCCCATCCCGGATAACGTCACGTATGAAACCGCTGTAGCTCTCCCTCTCCAAGGGCTGTCGGCTTATCACATCCTTACAACAATGGGCAGGTTAGAAAAAGGGGAGACCGTTCTTATCCATGCAGCAGCTGGAGGGGTCGGTTCACTTGCAGTCCAGCTAGCTAAAAAACTCGGCGCTGGTACCGTGATCGCTACAGCCAGTACAGAGGAAAAACTCAAGTTTGCTACCGAATTAGGGGCTGACAAGGCCATTAATTATACCAACCAGCACTGGCGGGATGAAGTGTTAGCTGCAACGGATGGTGAGGGGACCGATCTTGCACTTGAAATGGCTGGGGGTGACATCTTCCAAGAGACAGTTAAGTGTATGAGATCTTTTGGTCGAATTGTCGTCTACGGTGTTGCAAGTGGGAAGCCTGCTCAAATGTACCCATCAGGACTTATGAACAGGAATTTATCTGTCATTGGCTTCTTTTTACCTCAAATGATGAAGAAGCCGGTCTTATTCGAAAAAAGCCTTCGTGATTTATTGAAATTAGTAGACACCGGGGATCTGAAATTAACTATTGGAGGGGTTTTTGACCTAGAGGAAGCTAGCCATGTTCATGAAGTCCTGCAAGCGAGGAAAACAAAAGGAAAGTTAGTTTTGAAACCATAACAAGAAAGGGCCGGCAGATATTTTCTGCGGTCCTTTTTTGCAGGAGGAACAACAATATTTGTCGAATAACATGGAATAAACAGGAAGGAGAGAAGAACGATGTTTGAATATAAAATAGATGAAGAGTTGTCGTTAAAAATGATCGACCATCAGGATGCTGAAGAGTTATTCGACTTATCTGATCGTTCCAGGGATCATATTCGCACATGGCTTCCCTGGATTAATTTCACCAAGGAAGTTGAAGACACGAGAAACTACATAAAGATGTGTTTAAGACGGTTTGCAGAAAATGATGGGCTGACTGTTTGTATTTTATATCATGGAAAAATAGCAGGAGTGGTCGACTTTCACGAAATGGATAAGAAAAATAATGTGACAAGTATTGGCTATTGGATGGGAGATGAGTATAAAGGGAGAGGTCTGCTGACGCGTGCCTGTCGTGTGCTTTGTCATTATGCATTTGAGGAACTCGGTATGAATCGAATTGAAATCCGAGCAGCTTCCAAAAATATTAAAAGCAGAGGAGTCCCAGAACGCCTCGGCTTCAAGCAAGAAGGGGTCATCAGGCAAGCGGCTCTGCTATATGATGAATATACAGATCACGTTGTTTACGGGATCTTAAAAGAGGAATGGAGAAAAAAGGAGGCTCATATTTGAAGATTACATCTTTACAACAGCTTCATATGACGAGTCCGGCAAAAAAAGAGTGTGAAGATGCTTTAGTCATAAATGAAGAAGCAGGGGTTTATGGGGTATTGGATGGAGCCACTCCCCTTGTCCCTTTTGAGGATGAAGAAGGACATAATGGAGCTTACCTCGCTGCGAATATCTTTAAGGATCAATTGGAAAGTCTTAATGCAGAGGATTCCTTGATTTATGCTGTTAAACAAGCAAATCAGCGCTTGAGAAAAGAGATGGAACGTTACGGCGTCCAAACAGAGAAGGGAGAGGAGCGCTGGTCGACATGTGTAGCCGTTGTAAAAATTACTTTGGCACATATTGAATTTGTGCATTTAGGAGACTCCATGATCATAATAGGCGAAAAGAATGGAAAATGTAAAGTTATCACAAAGGATACGGTTAAAGGAATCAGCGCTCGTGCTAAACAGAAACGTGAAGGGGAGCGGTTAAAAGGAAGGAAACTACCGGAAGAATCTCATTTTAATAAAACCATTCATAAGCTTCGTTATAATCGTCAGTTAGCCAATGTGGATGGTGGATACACTGTGGCCAATGGAATGAAGGAAGTGATGGACTACCTTGATAAAGGAGTACTTAGAACCCAAGGTATTCAAGATCTATTTATTATGACGGATGGCTTGTTTCACCCTGAACTTAGTCTGGAGGAATCCTACTATAAAGTTAAACAACAAGGACTTAGGGCTTATATTGACCAACTTACTCAATATCTTAAAGAACGTTCACTCCATGTCGACGACAGAAGTGCGTTATGGATACAATTAAAATAGGGATACCTCTGTATCCCTATACTTCTAGCTATTTAACAACAGCTAGAACAAATCCGTCATGCCCTTTGCTGCCTACTGTTTGAAATGCGGTAGCGTCTAACTGGTGATTACCCTTTAATAAATCAAACATTTGGCGTATCCCTGTAATACTTTTGTCTTCACTTTCTGAATCGAGAATTTTTCCTCCTCTTACTACATTATCTACTAAAATAGTGGTTCCGGGCTTTGAGAGCTTGAGGACTTCCATTACGTAATGGGGATTGTTGTTCTTGTCTGCATCAATAAAAATGAAATCAAATGACTGTCCTTCTAGAGTGGGAAGCGACTCAAGTGCAGGTCCAACAACGATTTTAACTTTATCTTTCACTCCTGCATCGGCTATGTTCTTGGCCGCAACTTCGGCATGTTTAGGGCTGAACTCAAGGGTTGTTACGTGTCCATCTTTTGGTAGGGATTTAGCCATCCAAATCGTACTGTACCCGCCGAGAGTTCCGATTTCCAGTACGTTTTTTGCTGTTTTCATTTGAATGAAAAGGGAAAGTAGTTTTCCTTGTGTTGCCGAAACATCTATGGAAGGGAGCTCTGCAGCCTCATTTTTACGTAAAATATCTTCCATGTCCGGTTCATTGGGAATTAATTGATTGATAAAGTACTGATCAATTTCTTTCCAAACATCTATACTCATAAGGTTCCTCCTTTGAATCTATCTTCTAGTTTAAGCTTCCACACTTCAAAAGGCAATGAAAGCCATCTTGAATATTCATTCGATTTTTCAAATAGACTTTCTCTTAATGAATGAGGGCTATTGATCCAATAGGTGAATTCAACAAGCGGGGTATTTAAAAGAGAGTGGCCGATAAAACAAAAGAAAGGTGTTAAAAAAAGGAAAGCTCAGAGCACACTCTGAGCTTTCCAAAAGAGTTTAACTGAATAGTTTGGGGATCCCCTGAATCAATGACATGACTCCCATATAAGACATGGCGATAACAATAATGACTCCAAATATCGTCAGCCATAATGGATGTTTATAGTCTCCGACTATTTTTTGTTTGTAGGCAGCAATGAGCATAACTCCGAGAGCTATAGGCAAAATCAATCCATTCAAGGATCCTACGAAAATTAATACTTTAACAGGTTCACCGACGGATACGAAAACAGTTGTGGATATGACAATGAAACCGACAATGAACCATTTATGGTACTTGTTGATGATTTTACTAAAAGTACGGATAAATGACACTGAGGTATAGGCGGCACCAACCACAGAAGTTACGGCTGCTGCCCACATAATAATCCCAAAGATCTTATATCCGACATTCCCAGCAGCAGCTTGGAAAACGGATGCAGGAGGGTTATCAGGATTCAATGTAAATCCTGAAGCAACGACTCCTAAAGAAGCAAGAAAAAGGAAAATCCTCATAATCGAAGCAATACCGATAGCTGAAACGGAGCTCTTTGTCACTTGTGGTAATGCTTCTTTTCCTTTTACACCCGCATCCAAAAGACGATGCCCACCAGCGAAAGTTATATATCCGCCAACAGTTCCTCCCACCAGGGTAATAATAGCAAGAAAGTCAATGGTATCTGGTATGAATGTTTTTGTAACGGCCTCCCCCACGGGTGGTTGGGCGGAAAACATAACAAAAATGGTTAATCCAATCATGACAAAGCCTGCAATCTGTGCAAATCTATCCATTACCTTCCCGGCTTCACGAACGAGGAAAACCGCAACAGCGACAACACCGCTGAACAGGGCACCCATTTCAGGAGAAATACCGAAAAGAACGTTTGTTCCTAGACCTGCTCCGGCTATGTTTCCTATATTAAAAGCCAGGCCACCTGCGACAATAAGGACGGATAAGAATACTCCGAGTCCTGGCAGAAGGCTGTTTGCAATATCCTGGGCGGGCTTTTCAGAAATAGCAATGATCCTCCATATATTGAGTTGAGCGCCGATGTCGATAATGATGGACATGAGAATGACAAAACCAAAACTTGCAGCTAATTGTTGTGTGAAATGAGTTGTTTGTGTTAGAAAGCCTGGGCCAATAGCTGATGTTGCCATCAGGAAAGCTGCCCCTAAGAGGAGGCTTCTAGTCGATTGTTCTTTCATGAAGTTGCTCCTTTACTGTATGGTATCAGAGGAATTTCCCAATTGCTTGGAGTTTGATCTCTGAATCGTTTAATGCTTTTGTAATATAATTCGCAAAATCTACGGCATGGGGGCCGTCCCCGTGAATGCAAATGGTGTGGACATTAATATTAATATCAACATCTTGGATCGTCCGTACCTTATTTTCCTTGATCATCCGGATGACTTGTTTAACAGCTTCTTCAGGATCTGTGAGTAAAGCGTTCGCTGCACGTCTTGATGTTAGTGAGCCATCTTGTTGATATGTACGGTCAGAAAATACTTCACTTGCTGTCCTAAGTCCGCGAGATTGACCTGCTTTGATAAGTTCACTGCCTGCAAGTCCGAATAGGATTAGGTCAGGGTCTATATCGTACACCGCTGATGCAATAGCGTCAGCCAGTGTCCGTTTTTTTGCCGCCATATTAAACAATGCACCGTGGGGCTTCACATGTTGTAGCTTTGCTCCCTCTGCATCCACGAATCCCTTAAGGGCGCCAATTTGATATACGACCATATCGTAGGCTTCTTCCTCTGAGATTTCCATTGGACGACGCCCAAACCCAGCAAGGTCTGGGAGGCCTGGATGAGCACCTATCCCTACCCCATGTTCAACCGCCTTGCGTACGGTTTTTTTCATAATCGAGGGATCTCCTGCATGGGATCCACAGGCAATATTGGCAGAAGTCACATATTTCATAATTTCTTCGTCCTGTCCAATTTTATACGAGCCGAAACTCTCCCCCATATCACAATTCAAGTCAACGATATACATCCAAACTCCTCCTTAGTCATTTAGTCTCTATGCCTCTTTGTAATTGTTTTAAGTCTTTCTCTCGTTCAAGAAGTAAACGTTGGGCCTCCTTATGAGAAATTTGTTCAAACGCTAAGGGGTCGCCTGGTCGCATTTGGGCGACCTTCGGTAAATCCACAGAAGCGATTTGTCCAATTTTGGGATATCCGCCTGTTGTTTGGTGATCTGCTAGCAGGATAATGGGATTTCCTTCAGGAGGAACTTGAATGGTACCGAATGTCACAGCTTCTGAAAGAATGTTTTTTAGCTCTAGCAGGTGTAGCGGCTTCCCATTTAAGCGATACCCCATCCGATCTGATTTTGAATCAATTTGAAATTCACTTTGAAATAGATCTTCCTGACTTTTTTTACTAAATAGATCAAATTCACGACCGGGCATGACTCTTATTGGTTGATCATTTTGCAAAGTCGTGAACTCGGGTCCGACGAACCAGGATGCTTCATTAAAAAGATGTTTTCTTTCAGGTTGAAGCATCTTCATAAAACGTTTGGATGGTATGGGTAGTGTCCCGGAAGAAATGGTGTCTCCCCTTTGGAGTGGACGTCCTTCCACTCCTCCTATATTTGCACGTAAATAGGTGGAAGAACTATCCATTACTTGTGGTACTTTAAAGCCGCCAGCAATAGAAAGGTAGCTTCTAAACCCTTTTTTCGGCTTACCAAAACGCAGTTCACTTCCTTTTTTGATGTAAATAGGTCTCCACATGGATACCGGTTCGCCGTTAATCACAGGTGTGAGGTCACCACCACTAATAGCAATCAGGCTGTCTTCATGAAACTCTAATACAGGTCCCATTAATGTTATTTCGATTGTCGCTGTTTGGATCGGATTTCCAACGAGGAGGTTAGCTATTTTATGAGCTTCTTGGTCCATGGCTCCGCTAGTGATGACTCCGTCCTTCTGATAACCGTACCGGCCTAAATCCTGGATCGTTGTCATTAAACCTGCTTTCAAAACCGAGATCATTTCTCATCCTCCTCTATCTTTTTATATTCCTTTTCATGGATACGAGTAAAGCGTACTCGATCGCCTGCTTGAAGAAGGGATGGAGAATCTCTTTCAGGATCAAATAACTTAAGAGGAGTCCGTCCAATGAGCTGCCATCCTCCTGGTGTTTCAATCGGATATACCCCTGTCTGCTCTCCTGCAACTCCTACGGAACCAGCAGGAATAGAAAGTCTTGGATCATCTCTCCGGGGTGTTGCAATCTCCTTATCCATCCCACCAATATAGGGAAAACCTGGCGCAAATCCGATCATATAAACTAAATAATCTCCGTTCAGGTGGATCTCTATGACTTCTTCTTCTGACATCCTATTATGTGAAGCGACCTGGGTAAGATCAGGCCCCCATTCGCCTCCATAGCAAACTGGAATTTCAACTGTTCTTGTTTTATTTTGATCGTTTGTGAAATCGGATAGTAAGGTCAGTAATTCTTTACGAGCCCACTCAAACGGGAGCAGGTCTTGATAAGTAGACTGTTTCGCTATGTAGAGAGGGTTGTAGATAACCGTAATTGTAGTAAAAGCTGGTATATACTCGATCATCCAATCTGGATGAATTTGATCGAGCTGTGACGAAATACTGCGTACTTGTTTATTGATGTCTTCACTAATTGAATCCCCTAAATCAATAATAAGAGCTTGGTCTCCAAGGGGCTGTATGTTCATGTTCATGTGAATACCTCCTTTACATTATTCTAGTGATAAAGCCTTGCTATAGAGAAGAGAAAAAAGTCGTACTTTTTAGAATCTTATCGAAATATGAAGAGAACTATCAATGTATGTCAATTTTCCTTACTTATATATGTTAATATCGTATCTTAATTTTTCAGCTCTTTCAATTCGAAAAAGGGTTCCTCTTGTGTTTAGCTTAAGTCATGGATTGGGAATAGTAAAAAAGAAAAAAATTGAGGAGGTCTCTAGCATGCCGTGGGATACAAATGATTATCCAAGCTCGTTAAAAAATTTAGAAACACCAGTCAGAAAAAAAGCCATCGATATCGCTAATGCCATGGTTGATGAGGGGTATGAAGAAGACCGAGCGATCCCTATTGCTACAGAACAGGCGAAAGAGTGGTATGAGAACGCAGATCAGTCAGAGATAAAACGAGTACAACAAATGAGTGATCAAAGCCTAAAATCAAGAGATGAAAAAGATAACAGGTCAGAAAGCCGACCGGAATTAATGGACAAAGGTCAGCATGTTGTTGCACATAAGAATGGGTGGGCAGTTCAAACGGAAGAGGCAAAACAGCCATCGGAAGTACTTGAGAATAAGCAAGATGCAATTGAAAGGGCAAAAGAAATTGCTCAGAACAAAGGAACACAAGCGGTTATTCATAAGAAAGATGGTAGTATCCAGAAAAAAATCTCATTTGATGAGTGATCTAGGTTTATAATTTTCCATTATAGTATACAGCATAACTTCAAATGAAGAAGTTGGGCTGTAAATGCAGAAGAGTACGAATGATCATGCAAAGGAAATTCACATTCTGAGATATTTCTACCAAAAGAGGGGACCCCGAAGTAATTGGATGATAATTGTAAAAGAACATAAGGAAAGCACCTTGAGAAAGGTGTTTTTCTTATGTTAAATCTTCAAGTATAAGCCTTATGATTATAGTGTAGAGAGAGCCCAGAATAGTAAGTTATTCCATATCCCTTATTAGTTATAATGAATGCTTTCTCGTATTGCCATAGGAGATCGAAATGAAACATTTGGTTCTTCGTGAATAAGGGGATGGAGGGGATTTGCATGGCTTGTAAACTAGAGGGGACTCTTTTGTATTGTTCCTTATTCTTGCGGTTGTTTCAAAGTCAATCGGGGTCCTGTGGCATTTTCAGAATGAGGGAAGCCCTGATAAGTTCAAAGGGGAGAAGCCATTTATGTTAAAATACGAAAGAAAAACTTAATTTGGAGGTCCCAGTCTATGAATGGACAGAAAAGAAGCGATATATATGCAGGCGCTGATGTCGATATTGTTTTAAAGAAAGATCAAAGAAGTGGAACATTGACACGTGGGATAGTGAAGGACATTCTAACAAAATCCCCAAATCATCCACATGGAATAAAGGTGCGGCTTGAAGATGGACAAGTCGGACGAGTCAAGAACATCCATTCATAAAATCATAATTAATAAGCCCCCTGATCCATCCAGGGGGCTTGAATTTTTTTCTGACTTTCTTTAAAACACCCTCATTTTAACAATTTTTTACGTTTGCCGGGAATGGGCAGGGCGCATCTGCTTTATTTCTTGTTGATAATTTCTAAATGGAATCTCAATAGTGAAGAAAGCCCCGTCATCGTCTTCGGTTGCAGCAAGAATGGTGTATTCTGGACCGAAAATCTGTTTCATGGCATAATCCCCATTTACAAAAGGCTCTTGATCAATCGAGAACCCAGTGGCTAGGAGTGTGTGTCGGTCTTCTTCTGTGAAATTACTAACTTCTGACAAGTGGACCATAGGGCGGATGAGGGGCATATTTTCCGTTTCTTCAATAAGGTCATAATCAATATGAATTTGGACTAAATCCCGAGCATCACCAAGCATGTCTATAACAAACGTTTTAAACTCTGAGAAGTCCATAAGAAACCGGACATCTTCGGGTTCTATACGATCTAAGTAACGGGACATACAAACAAGCCTCCTAAATAAGCTTCTATGGCTTATATTACCATGAAATTCTTTCTATAAACCTATGTAAATTAGAAAAAGCGAGAAGGACGATTGTCCAACTCGCTTTTGTGTTTCGGAAAATATCAAGTTGTACCTACTTGTGTTTGAACAAGTGTTGTGGAACTATGTCCATGTTATTGCCGCGGTTCATAAATTCTACATGGTAGTTTTAAGCAACTTAAACGACGCAATCCCTACCTCTATTGCATCCTTACAGCTCCGAAGCTGTTCCAGTGTGATTAAGTTGTACCAAAACATAGCAGAACGCCAGTCTCATACTAATCACTCTTTTCTTTTCCGAGTTACCCTCTATCGAAGGCACTAATAAAACATTATAATCCTTATATTCGTCTATGTCAATAGTATGCGTATTGATGACTGGCTTTATTCTCTTAATTTCACAATTGAGCGACCGCGGGTTTTACCTTGTAATATAGTTTCCAGTGTTTCAGGAACTTCTTCTAGTGTGTGTACAACTTTGATAAGGTTGAAAACTTCTTTAATTTTCAAATCGTTAGCCATACGGTGCCAGACTTTTTTTCGTTTTTCCATTGGGCAGTTAACAGAATCAATTCCAATAAGACTATTACCCCTTAAAATGAATGGATAAACCTGAGTTGGCACTTTCGCTCCTCCTGTCAGTCCGCTTACAGCCACAGCACCTTCATAATGAAGTTGTCCGAGTATGGAGGCGAGCTGTTCACCTCCAACAGGGTCGACAACACCAGCCCAACGCCCACTGGCTAACGGACGCAGCCTCCCATCATACACATCGTCGCGTGATAGGATATGGGAGGCTCCTAAATCTTTTAAGTATTCTTTGTTCTCAGCTCTGCCTGTGCTAGCTTCTACCGTATACCCACGTTTGGCCCAGCATGGAGACCGCAATACTGCCGACACCGCCGGAGGCTCCTGTTACAAGTATCGGACCGTGCTTTGGAGTTAATCCATTTTCTTCAAGACGGTGAATGGAAAGAGCAGCTGTAAACCCTGCGGTCCCGTAAATCATCGCTTCTTCAGTCGTAAGACCGTCAGGAAGTGGGACAACCCAATCGGCAGGTAGGCTTGCATATTCACTATACCCACCAAAATGATTTACGCCGATTTCATAACTGGTTGCAATCACAGGATCGCCTTCATTAAAGCGCTTATCTGAAGAGCGAACCACTTCACCAGCCAAATCTATCCCAGGAATGATGGGATAACTTTTGACGAGAGGGTTGTCTGGCTGAGAAATCATTCCGTCTTTATAATTGATACTAGAATAATGGACTTTGATCAAAACATCACTGGAGGGCAAGTCGGAGAAGGTGAGATTTTGAATCGAACCTTTTACATTGCCTTCTTTTTTGTTGATTATATAGGCTTTAAAACTTGTCATTTGGAAACCTCATTTCGATCATTAAGGACGAAGATCTTCATCATAATCTTCTTCCGTTACAGAATCTTGTTTTGACTTTCTTCCTTTTTCTTGTTCCCGTTCTTCTTTTTTTACTTCTTCATCAGGAATACCATCGATCAGGTGTTCTTTTTTTAGTTTTTCTTGGAAGCTTTGATCGTTTTCCGCTACTTTATTCCGTTTTTGATCAGACATCTTTTACACCTCCAGAAAAATGTAAGTCCTGGATATGATTCCTTTTTAAAGCAACAGTTAAACCTATGTTTAAAAAATGACGCATAAAAAAACGTCCTGTTTTGGACGTTTATTACTTGTCTATGAATTTATGTTTAAATGATTTTATAAAAGTGGTTTTCAACAGATAATCGATGGTCGTACTAATAATCAGTCCGTGAATGATCACACCGAGGATTGTAAAGATTACGAGGATAGTGTTTCCTGCTGCTGTTTCAGGTTCGAATCCCGACTTCCCGAAGAAAGTAATGGAAAGGATTGCACTAATCCAAGCGTCGCTATAGGTATCTAACTCATTTTCAACGAGGTTTAGTGGGATGATTAATAGAAAGACAAGGATAAAGGTTATTCCAGAAACCGTTAAAAGATGCTGTCTTTTTAAAAAGTGAATCAGAGGCATCGTATAATATTTGGTTATGGATTTTAATCTTAATAAATGAAGAATCCTGGCAAACCTAGCCAATTGAAAAACGGCATCCAATGGAATGGCTGCTATGACTATAAAAGGATGCTTTTTAATGAACTCCCATTTGTTTGGGCTTTTAAACAAACGATACAGAAAATCAAGGAAAAAAATTGACCAGGTACTCCATACGATAAGACTATTATATCCTGTTTGTTGCCATATGGTAGCGACGGAAAGGGCTGCTAAACCGACCATGAACAGTTCATAAAAGATTTTGCTAGGTTTTCTATTAAACAGTCCCATGGTCTATCCCCTCTTCCTGAATTTGTCGAATCGACCCTATTATATCATTCTATTTATTAGAGGGCATTAACGATGACGCCATGTTTTGGTCTATATTCAACCTGCCAGGTTTATGTATAATTACATTCTTACGTTTCGTAGGTCATATATGAAATAAACGATTGTTCCGTTGTTTTTTTGTCTTAACAAAGTTATTTATTCCTCTAGGGCTCGACCTGTGGTATTCTCAGATTAACGAATGTAGGAAAGGGAAATAGAAGTGCGTATTCTATCAAATCTCATAAATGTTTTATTTTTTACAGGAATAGTGGCTCTTTTGTTTTTCTTTTTATTACAACAGATGGAAAAAGAGGCACCCCAGGGTGTTTTTTATAGTGAAGATGTTTCGTTGCCAGACAATCTTCATCCAACTGTGAAAGAACGGAAGGATGAGCTGGTGGAACGGGTTCGTGAAAAAGGAATCCAAATCGTGATCACCGAAGGTCATCGGTCTGAAGAGAAACAGGATGCTCTCTATGCTCAAGGACGATCCTCCGAGGGTGAAGTTGTTACACACGCTAAGGGGGGAGAATCTTATCACAATTATGGACTTGCCATTGACTTTGCGCTCAAAGCAGAGGGAGGAAATGTTATATGGGACAGAGAGTACGATGGAAACGGAAATGGCCAATCGGACTGGATGGAGACCGTGGAGGTTGCAAAAGAGCTTGGTTTTGAATGGGGAGGAGATTGGGAGAATTTCAAGGACTACCCTCACTTACAAATGGATTTCGGCTTATCCATTAGGGAATTAAAAAGAGGAAAACGTCCTGGGGATGATTCCCTTAATGATAGATAATCGATAGTTAATACAAAGGTGCTTCCCATTGGAAGCACCTTTTTTGAGAGGATTAATGTTGGAATTTTTCGTAAGGCTTAATCATAGCATGGATGGTTTCGATATAAGGCATCCTCAAATTCACTTGGTTTCCTAACCGCAGGGCACCTCCATGAAGATGCTCCACCTCAAGGGGGAGCCCTTTCCGGCGGTCTTGATGCATGGATGAAGTCATGTCAGGGGCAAGATCCCGAAGACGTTCAAAGGCCTTATTTACATGCTCATCCGTTAGGTTAATTTGATGTGCATTTGCTAATTTCTTCATTTCCTTTAAGATGCGTTCAGCAATTTTGAAGGTCTGCGAATAACGGCGGACCATACCGATCGGCTGATTCGTAGCGGTAGTAATTCCTGAAAACGCTGTGATGAACATATATTTATTCCACATAGCCTCTAAGACGTTAGGGCTGAGGATTCCTGTTAAATTTGCTTGATTACAAGCGAGTGCGAGTTCCTCACAAATGGCTTGTTGGGATGAATGAAGGGGACCAAACACAAGGTCATGGAAGGGGCTTGTATGAACCACATGTCCTTTCTCATCCAGAGTAGCTATAATATAAGCATGCCCCCCGATGACAGCTTCTTCTCCTAATTCTTTTTGTAATATGTGGATGTGTTCCATTCCGTTCAAAACAGGGTAAACCTTTGCTCCTTTGTTCACAAGGGATTTCAACCAATCAAGTGTCCCATGAAGGTGGTATCCCTTGACGGCTAGAAAGACAAGGTCGGGGTTGTCGATTTCTTCAGGGCTTCTAGCTATCACTGGTTTAGCCACTTCATAATCTCCCATTTCGCTATGCAACTTCAATCCATTATTTTTCATTTGTTCGGCTCTGCCTTCACGTACTAAATTGATGACTTCGTGGCCGGATTCCTGCCAACGTGCTCCGAAGTATGCACCTAATGCTCCTGCACCTAAGACTATAATTTTCATTTGTGGCACCTCCGAGAAATTTATGTGTTCTGATCTTTACATCGATTAGTTGTAAAGGTGGCGGTTCTAAATGTCTCCGTGGTATTGTTCTCTGTATCTTCAAATATCACAAATGACCGCAGACCCTTTCCATTCCTCTCTATAATAAAAAAGGGACTAGGCTTTGTTGTCCAGACGAGTAGAACGTCCGGCATCGATAAGAAGAACAATGGCTGTAATTGTATGCATGATCCAACCAATGATAGGAATGGCGCCGATGGCACTTGTAATCATGCCAAGAATACTACCGGCATAAGACCTCTTTTCTTTGGCTGACACTACAAGTGTAATCAAGTGGAAGATAAACATGAATAGTAAAGGGAACCAGGCGTTACTGAAAATAAAAGCTCCGCCAGCGATAGGGATGGCTAAAAATGCTTCACAACCACCTGTCACCCATTTTAGCAAAGTGGATATTTTCATCTTTTTATGACTCCTTATCAAATCGCCTCTGAACCAAAAAGATCCTGTCTTTTTAAAAACAGAGCAATAAGTATTTTCTAAATGATTTCTTTTACTTTATATAGTATTTCAAATCATTTTATCAAATGTGACAAATGTTCTCTACTTCCATGCGTTATTTCGACATGAGTGGCATAAAGTCCTTTTTCTGCTTTAAACAGGGAATTATTCTTATTAGAAAATGCCCCCCTGGAAGCAAAAGTTGCTTCCAGGGGGGCATCTTATTCAGTTCTATAATGGATTACGTTCCATTTCATTTCGTTTAACACATATCTCCAAAAGGCGTTTTCGGCATTTCAATCTTACTTACTTGCTTTTTGTAGTTTTTGGATCATTTTGAGGCTGCGGCCTGTCCCGATGGCAACGGATTCTAGTGGGCTTGGTGCCATGTGAACGGGGACTGAAATTTCGTTGGACAGCCAATCTTGCATACCGTTAAGAAGAGATCCGCCTCCTGTGAGGATTACTCCATGGTCTACGATGTCTCCACTTAGTTCTGGTGGGCATTCTTCAAGGGTGGCGCGGATAGTCTCAAGAAGCTGCTCAAGTGATTCTTTTAATGCGCCTTGAATTTCTGTAGATTTCAGTTCAATCGTTTTTGGCAGTCCAGTGACCATATCCCGGCCTCTGACTTCCATGGTTACTTCTGGATGATCAATTAAGGCATAGCCGATTTCCATTTTAATTTGTTCAGCTGTACGTTCACCGATCAATACGTTGTAGGCTTTACGTACGTGTTGAATGATTTCTTCATCCATGACATCTCCACCTGTCCGGATGGATTTACAGGAAACTACACCGCCGAAGGATATGATAGCAACTTCACTTGTCCCCCCTCCGATATCGACAACAACATTGGCAATCGGTTCGTCGACTGGAAGGTCAGAACCAATGGCAGCTGCGATTGGCTCCTCAATCAAGTGAACATTCTTTGCGCCATAGCTTTTGACAGCATTATGGATAGCACGCCGTTCTACAGATGTGGACCCGGAAGGTGTACAAATCACAACCGTGGGCTTACGCATAGACATTCCTGATTTTTTGGAAACTTTCTTTAAAAGCTCTTTTAACATTTGAGCCGTCATATCATAATCGGCAATAACACCATCACGTAAAGGACGAACAGGAATAATATTTCTCGGTGTCTTTCCTACCATTTCTTTTGCTTCTTTTCCTACAGCAACAACGTTTTTTGTTTCTGTGTTGTAGGCGACAACAGATGGTTCATTAAGTAAAATTCCTTTTGATTTTGAATAAATTAATATGTTAGCAGTACCAAGGTCGATACCGATTTCTGCGTTTGATAACATTTAGACGTACCTCCAAAGATGACAGATTCTAATATATAGGTCTTCTTATATCATAGAAGTTTTATGGGGGTTCAACAACAGGAAATTCGTGGTGGTCCATGTGGTGAAAAAAGTCACCCTCCATGTATAATGGGACTAATGATAGACAGAGGAGTTTTTCCAATGAGTTTTTTGAAACATGAAGATATTATCAAACGATGTGAAAAAATAAATCAATCCTATGAGATTGATCCGTCTTTCTTTGATAGAATTGTAGATCATTTACTGGACAGTGAACAGGATACAGAAACGGTTATTACTAATGGATTCCACGATCTGCTTGCAGAAGTGGATCATGAAATTGAGCGGATGGAGGATTTCGCCTCTATGAAACCGAATTGTTTTATGGGGTGTGCTTTTTGCTGCTACTTTCCAATTGTTATCACGAAAATGGAAGCGAAAATGATGTTCCATTCAATTGAGCAATTTGATCCAGATCGGAAAGAAGCGATTTTTAGTCATTGGGAGAAATATTTCGAGCAACAACAAGGGAAATTAAAAACAGCCTTGTCTATGGATTACGAAAATCCGGAGACAAAACTTGAATACAAAAAATTGAACCTTCCCTGCCCGATGCTCGATCCTGATACACAGCTTTGTATGGCATATGAAGTTCGTCCGATTCCGTGCCGTACGTATTTGAATTACAGTAACCCACAAGTATGTGCAGATAAGCACATGCCAAAGGAACCGTTTAGTTATGAATTTTTATACAATTTTTATTTCGGAAGTATAAATGAATTGATACAAGCGCTTTATGAAAATGGGGAGGATGTGTTTGTTGATTATCCTATGGATGCTTGGAGTTATGACTATCTTCCTTCCTGGATTAAACAATGGAGAGAGGGGATACTTGAATGAATTACAAACTTTTGTCATTAAATGTTGGTCGTCCGGAAACATATGAAACGGGTAAAGGCGCTTTGAAAAGTGCATACCGGAAGACCCCTGTCGATAGTTTTTCTTATTTAAGTTTTCTAAACTTCGAAGGGGATGAACAAGCTGATAAAAAGAACCATGGGGGGAGGGATAAAGCGGTTTGTCTCTATCCAGCACAGCATTATCGCCATTGGGAAACTTATTATGAGCGTGAGTTTTCCTTTCCTTCTTTTGGAGAGAATCTAACTGTGGAAGGTATAGATGAACGAGATATACACATAGGGGATATTTTCCAACTTGGAGAAGCCGTTTTACAAGTTTCTGAACCGAGGAAACCTTGCTATATCATCGCTCGTACCCATGGCATCGATGATTTCCCTGCCCGGGTGATGGAAAAAGGTTATACCGGATTTTATCTTAGAGTATTAAGTGAAGGGAAGGTTGATTCAGAAAACTATATGAAGTTAGTTGAAACCCATCCGAACCAAGTTACAGTCGCTGATGTTAATGAAGTTAGGTACCATGATCGTGAGAATCGTGAAAAAATCAAACGAATATTGGCTGTAGAACCTCTGGCTGAGGGACTAAAGCAATCATTGAAAAAGCGGCTATGAAACCTGAGTAGATGGGCTGTGGGAAAGGGATGCGAATTGAAAAATTGCGCGATTATAATGGAAGCCGGTTTCTCTAAGAAAAGAGAGGAGTAGAGAAGATGGACTATGGTCATTTGATTGAAGAAAAGGTCAAACAGGCAATTGAAAAAGGGGAATTTGACCATTTGCCGGGAAAGGGCAGGCCGCTCCCAAAAGACAAATTCGCTCATCTTCCCCCGGAATTGAGAAATAGTTACCGTATTTTAAAGAATGCCCACATGCTCCCAGAGGAAATGATTTTAAAGAAAGAAATCATTGAGTTGGAAGAGTTGCTGGAACAAATAAAAGATCCTCAACTTTCTTCTCACTATAAAAAGGAATGGAAAGAGAAAAAGCTTCGTTTCGACATGATGATGGAGAAACGAAAAGTACACCAGTCCAGTGCTTTTAAAAGATATCAAAAGAAAATTAACCATCGTTTTGGCTTCTGAAAAGTATTTAGTAACTCTTTGTAGAAAATAATGGGGGATGGATGACGAAAAGGAGGAGGAAAGAATGTGCGGTCGTTACACGTTATTAGCAGAAGAGGCAGAAATACTGCGTGAGTTTGGTATAGAAAGTCAAATTGATGGCTATGAACCGCGTTATAATGTCGCTCCAGGGCAAAAAGTTCTTGCTGTTATCCATGATGGAAATAAGAAAAGAGCGGGTTATATGAAATGGGGACTTGTACCTTCATGGTCAAAAGATCCTAAAGTCGGGTATAAGATGATTAACGCTAGAAGTGAAACAGCTCATGAAAAGCCTAGCTATAAAAGGTTAATGAGTCAGAAAAGGTGTCTTATTTTAGCGGATAGCTTCTATGAATGGCAAAAAACAAAATCGGGGAAACGCCCCGTTAGAATAAAGCTGGAAGATCGATCTCTATTTGCTTTTGCCGGGCTATGGGATCAATGGGGAGGAGAGGAAGAATCGCTATTTACGTGTACAATTCTGACACAGGAAGCCAATGAGTTTATGAAGCCGATTCATGACCGTATGCCTGTTATTATGCCAAGAAAGAAACAGGAAGAGTGGATAGAGCCCATAAAATGGAACCCTGTAGAAGCGAAACAGTTTGTTGACCAATTGACGATGGATGACCTTCATGCCTATGAAGTGAGTGACTATGTTAATTCTGCCAAAAATGAGGGGCCAGATTGTATCCATCCAATAGCCTGATGCATTTGTTCACTTCCACATTTAGAGAAGAATGTAAAAGAGCCACTGGCTTTATATGCCGGTGGCTCTCTTTTTATGATCAGCCTGCTTGATGTTGTTCTTTTTCCTTTTGTTTTTCTTTTTGGGCTACTTTCAAAAACTTGTTTGTTTCAGCCGCCACTACCCCAGAGAGAAGTAAGAGTCCGATTAAGTTCGGGAAGGCCATTAATCCATTCATAACATCTGCAAATATCCAGACAGTACTTAGCTGAGAGACTGCCCCGACTAAAACGAATACAACGAAAACTACTTTATATACACCGATAAATCGCTGCTTCGTTAAATACCCAAAGCATTTCTCTCCGTAGTAGGACCAACCTACAATTGTAGAGAACGCGAAGAAAACGAGACCTATAGTGACAATATATGATCCTATATCTCCTAGGAAAATTTGGAAAGACGTAGAGGTCAAGTCAGCACCATCTAGTCCTCCCTGATATTGACCAGCCATAACAATGGTTAAACCTGTCATGGTACAAACGATAATGGTATCAATAAATACTTGAGTCATCGAAACGAGAGCTTGTCGGCCGGCATAATCGGTTCGAGCGGCCGCGGCTGCAATTGGTGCGGAACCAAGACCTGCTTCGTTAGAGAACACACCGCGGGCGACACCATAACGGATAACCGTACCTAGCAATCCGCCTCCCAGTGCGCTAGCAGTAAAAGCATCATTAATAATTGTCCCAAAGGCTGGAATGACCATATTGTAATTGAGAATAAGAATAATTAATGCACCAATTACATAAAAGATTGCCATAATCGGAACAAAAAAGGCGGTCACTTTTCCAATGCTCTTTATCCCGCCAAGCAACACTAAACCAGCAAGTACAGTCAAGAGGATTCCCGTTACCCATGGAGAAACATTAAATGTTCCTTCCATAACATCGGAAACGGAATTGGATTGGACCATGTTCCCTATTCCGAAGGCTGCTATCGCACCAAAAATCGCAAATAAAAATCCAAGGGGCTTACCAAGCCACTTCATTTTTAATCCACGAGATAAGTAATACATCGGCCCGCCTGACATTTCACCATTTTTTCCTTCAATT
Organism: Halobacillus karajensis; assembly: GCF_900108515.1. Lineage (GTDB taxonomy): Bacteria > Bacillota > Bacilli > Bacillales > Halobacillaceae > Halobacillus > Halobacillus karajensis. The sequence continues at coordinate 276,738 of NZ_FNWW01000005.1, forward strand.
CGATATTTGACAGCGAGAACAGCTTCCGCATATTTTGTAGCCATACCGAATACAGCAGTGATCCACATCCAGAAGACTGCCCCAGGGCCGCCAAATACAACAGCCGTCGCTACACCGGCAATATTACCGGTCCCGATTGTAGCGGCAAGTGCTGTTGTAAGCGCCTGATAATGGGAAATATCACCTTTCTCATTTTTCTTCTTTTCTTTACTTGGTTTGAATGCGAGTTTTAAAGCATAGGGCAGTGTTCTGAATTGCAGAAAGCCCAGTCGGAGTGTTAAGTAAATCCCTGTTCCTACTAACAAGGTCAGTAGAATGGGTCCCCAGACAAGACCGCTTAAATCACTTAAAAAACTGTGTATTGCACTACCTTCACCCATCATTTTCCCCCTATCTCCTTTTTATAATTGTCCATATATAAAATATTCCGAAAATTTAAACCAATTGTCAAGGTTATTTCCTACAAACGTAAAAATTACGGTTGATTTCGACAAGAAAAGGGAAAATACCCATGTAAACTGCCCTAATTCAGCAGGATTTTCAAAGATTTCATAGAAAATAAAAAGTGAGAAATACTAAATGGAGGATGGGAATATGATAAAGGTTTTATTTGTTTGCCTCGGGAATATATGCCGGTCTCCGATGGCAGAAGCGATTTTTAAGGATTTAGTTGAGAAAGAAAACCTGGGAAAGGTTATTAGCATAGACTCTGCAGGGATCGGCCATTGGCATATTGGATCAGATCCTCATGAGGGTACAAAAAAAGTTCTAGATGAAAAAGGGGTCTCTTACGATGGAATCATCGCAAGGCAAGTGACAGAAGCTGATTGGGATGATTTTAATTACTTAATCGCCATGGATAACAAGAATATCAGAGACTTGAAAGGGATCAGGGAAAAAAATGATGTCGTTGTCGCTAAATTGATGGATTTTGTTCCACAGGCTATGGAAAGCGATGTACCTGATCCTTACTTTACAGGCAATTTCGATTATGTTTATGATCTTGTTCGTGAAGGATGTACGAACCTATTGGAACAAATTAAACAGGAACACAATCTTTGAGGAGGATGAATATGGGACAGAGTAAACTTTGGAAAGGCGTACTTCTAGGGGCCGTTGTCGGAGCAATTGTTGCATTAATGGATAAGGATACCAGAAAATATGTAGGGGAAAAATCACGTTCAACTGGGGCGAGATGTCAAAGCTATATGAAACACCCTTCTGAAGCAATTCACAATCTTCGAGTGAATTATGAGTCCTTTTCTACGCAGTTAAATAAAGGAGTCGTAGATCTTCTAGAATTATTAGACAAAGCGGAGAGTATGCTGAATAAAGTAGGGGAAATTAATCAAGAAGTAAAAGAACAGCTTAAGGCTGTGGACGACGATCCAAAACAATCTTCCTGATTATCAAAGAGGTGAGGGAATATCGTGACCATCATCAAGAATTTCGGCAAAGAGCTGTTTACCCGATTCGGGGAAGACGACGTCGGGGGAATGGCCGCTCAACTTGCCTATTTTTTTCTGCTATCTTTGTTTCCGTTTATGATATTCCTGCTTACGCTGCTTGGGTACTTACATATTGATGAAGAAAGAGTGCTTGCTTTTGTTAGTGCCTACGCGCCTCCTAATACGTTCGACATGATCACTGAGAATGTTTCGTCACTGTTAAGAAGTGAAAGCGGCAGTTTATTGTCCTTCGGTTTAATCGGGACGTTATGGGCGGCATCCAATGGGGTGAATGCTATTATGCGTGCATTTAATCGCGCTCATAATGTAGAAGAAAATCGATCGTTTATCGTATCCCGCCTGATTGCAATTGTTCTAACAGTGGCGATGGTCATCGTCATCGGAATTGCTTTTTTGCTGCCAATATTAGGCCACTCGATCGGTGTACACTTATTCTCTTTCTTCGGGCTTTCGGACAATTTCCTTACTTTGTGGAATGGGTTTCGCTGGGTGATCTCATCGATTATATTTTTCATTGTCTTGTCATTCCTTTATGTGACTGCACCTAATAAACGATTAAAATATAGGGATACGGTGCCAGGCGCATTGTTTGCCACATTTGGATGGCAGCTGGTTTCTTTATTGTTTTCTTTTTATGTCAGTAATCTCGGGAATTTCTCAGCGACTTACGGTAGCTTAGGCGGGGTGATTGTCCTCATGATATGGTTTTATATCTCAGGCATGGTCATCATTCTTGGAGGAGAGATCAATGCTATGAGTCACCACCGAAGGACAAAGAATACATGGGGATAATCCTTTAGCCAGGAGGAAGGGAGGACGAAGCTGGATGCAGCTTCGTCCTCTTTTTTACATTCATACAATGCCTGATGACTGGTGGTTATTTTAATAAGCGCAATCCATTTAATATGACCAGAATAGTACTGCCTTCATGTCCGATTACTCCTAAAGGAAGGTCAAGCACTTGTAAGAAGTTGCTGATGATCAGGAGCATAATCATACTGATGGAAAAAATGATATTCTGTTTAATCACCTGGTTCATTTTCTTGGAAACTTGAATAGCTTCTTCAATTTTAGGAAGATCATTTTTCATCAGGACAATATCCGCGGTTTCTAAAGCGACATCTGTCCCTTCTCCCATCGCAATACCTACATCAGCCTCAGCGAGGGCAGGCGCATCATTAATGCCATCTCCAACCATTCCTACATGGGTGAAGTGTTGTTTCATGTTTTTAATTTCTTGCTGCTTTTGATCTGGCATACACTCGGCAATATAATTATCGATGCCCGCTTCCCTTGCAATCGCCTTTGCCGTAGTAGGATTATCGCCAGTTAGCATAACCGTATAGATGCCGTGTTCTTTTAAAGCAGAAATAGCCATCTTCGCTTCTTTACGTACGGTATCTTTCAGCGCAAATAAACCAATAACCTCCTTATCTCTTGACACAAAGATAACCGTTTTTCCATCGGAGGCAAGTCTTTCACCGTAATTATTCATAAAGGAAGCAGCCGCTTCTTTACCTACAAGGTCTGCTTTTCCGATTTTCCACTCCTCTCCTTTAAAATAACCACACACACCTTTACCGCTATGATCTTTGACGTCTTCTACAGGGGGAAGAGGAGTAGCGGATTTTTCAGCATAGCGGACAATCGCCTGGGCTAATGGATGATTCGATTCATTTTCAATAGAAGAGACAACAGAGAGTACTGTCGCCTTCATTTCTCGCTCATCAGTGAGAAAGTCTGTAACTTCAGGTTCTCCTTTTGTTAGCGTTCCTGTTTTATCAAAGGCCACCGCTCTTAAATGAGACAGGTGTTCCAGGTGTACCCCGCCTTTGAATAAAATCCCTTGTCTAGCCCCTTTCGATATGGCTGAAAGGGTTGCGGGCATGATGGATGCCACAAGAGCACATGGAGAAGCAACAACTAAGAGAATCATCGATCTGTAAATGGTTTCCATCCAACTCCATCCAAATAAGTAATGAGGAAGGAATAACATGAGACCGACGCCGAATAGAACAATTTTGACATACGTACTTTCAAAACGTTCAATAAAAAGTTGGGAAGAAGATTTTTCACTCTGGGCGTTTTGAACCATCGTAATGATTTTTTGAAATAGGGTCTCGCTTGAGGGTTTTGTAACGGAAACAACCAAGCTCCCATCCAAATTCATTGTCCCCGCGAACACTTCTTTACTCTCACTTTTATTTACTGGCAAGGATTCACCTGTGATTGCACTCTCATTCAATGTGGAATGGCCTTTTACAATGGTGCCGTCAGCAGGAACCCGCTCTCCGGGCTTGATTAATATTCGGTTACCAATATGGAGCTTCTTAACAGGCACCCATTCATACCCAACATCTGTAATAAGTAAGGCTTCTTCGGGCTGCATATTCATGAGAGAGGAAATTTCTTTGTGGCTTTTGTTCATTGTATAAGTTTCCAACGCGCCACTAAGAGAAAATATGAAGATGAGAATAGCCCCTTCCGTCCAATATCCGATAGAGGCTGACCCAATGGCAGCAAGGATCATTAGCAGTTCCACGTTGAGTGATTTTTCTTTGAGTGTTTCCTCTAATCCTTCTTTTGCTTTGGCAAAACCACCAACTAAAAATGCGCTCACGAATAAGCTTACATAAAGAGGTGTGCTCCAATGATTTTCTCCATACCAAGCGACTAAGATGAGAATTCCACTAGTGATAGCTGCAATCAATTCACCATGCTCTTTAAAAGCGGACAATCGTAGTGGCAATTTAAACCATCCTGTAGCTTGGACTATACGTGATTGACTCATGAGCATTTTCAACTCCTTTTTGTAATTGAGAATGAAAGTCAGTGACAAAGCTCAATTAAATTAATTATTTATAATTGTTATAATGTAATATACATTATAATCATATCATAAAAAGGTGATTGATCAAGTGGTAAGATATTATCCTATGAAAATTCGTCATAGCAGTTGATATTACAGGTGTCAAGTTGCTATATTAGACAGGTGCGAAAAACAAACGGAAGGTGGAACAAACAAATGCGCAAAGGTCTTTTATTTATACTTATGCTTGGGCTTTCATTATTCCTTGCTGCTTGTGGATCAAGTGGAGAGGGTGAAAGCAGTTCAGATAGCAATGGAGGCGAAGAAGCTTCCAATTCCGATAGCAAATGGAGCGAAATCAAGGAAGAGGGGGAAATTGTTGTTGGTACGTCGGGTACGCTCTTTCCAGCCTCTTATTACCCTGAAGGTTCCGACGAAATGACAGGCTATGATGTAGAAATCATGAGAGAAGTGGCTGACCGCCTAGGTGTTGATCTGAAGTTTGAAGAATATGGTGTAGACTCTTTACTTCCAGCCATTAACAGTGGGCGGATTGATGCAGCCATTAACGATATGGAAGTCACGAAAGATCGTCAGGAACAATTCTCTTTCTCTGATCCTTATAAATATTCTTATTCTACAATGATTGTGCGTGAATCTGACCTTTCTGGAATTGAAACATTGGAAGACTTGGAAGGTAAAAAACATGGAGGGGGTTCCACAACCGTCTTCGCTCAAATTGCTGAGCATTTCGGCGCAGAAATTATCCCTTATGATAATGTGGCGAATGATGTATATCTTAGAGATGTAGATAATGGGCGAACAGACGTAGTAATCAATGACTATTATCTGCAGTCATTGGCCCTTGAAGCTCTGCCCCAATTTGATGTACAACTCCATCCAGATTTGAAATTCCATCCTACGAATTCAGCAATAGTGATGCCGAAAGGTGCGACAGAGTTGCAGAAAGAGATTAATAAAGTATTGCAGGAAATGCAGGACGATGGTACGTTAACTGAATTATCAAAGGAATTCTTTGGTGGTAAAGATGCCTCCAAAGAACCTGAAGAAGATATTCAAGAAATTGAGGGATTAGACCTTTAAGGAGATCATTTGATCATGTTTGGTATTGAGGTAAATAATATTCAAATTGAAAAGATCTTCAACGCCGAAAATGCATGGGAAAACCTTTCTTTTATCTTAGAAGGAGTGCCCTACACATTACTTGTCGCCCTATCCGGAATGGCGATCGGCCTTGTTTTAGGTTTTTTTATTGCTTTAGCTAGAGGTTCCAATCATCGGTGGCTTCGGTGGCCCGCTCGTAGTTATATATCTTTCATGCGAGGGACCCCAATTTTAGTCTATTTGTTTGTATTGTATTTCGGATTGCCAGTAGTAGGTATTCAAATTTCTGCTATTTCAGCTGCTATTTTAGGGTTTGGTACAAACAGTGCCGCCTATATAGCTGAAATCAATCGTTCTTCCTTAAACAGTGTTTCAAATGGTCAATGGGAATCATCCCGTGCACTTGGATTCACTTATTGGCAGACGATTAGAAGAATTATTATGCCTCAGGCGACAAGAATTGCCATTCCGCCTCTTGGCAATGTTTTTCTAGATTTATTAAAGGCTACATCTCTTGCAGCCATGATATCGGTACCTGAGATTTTGAACAAAGCCCAAATTGCAGCTGGACGGACGGTCGACTCGATGACCATGTATATTACAGCCGCATTAGTTTATTGGCCGCTCACTATGATTTTTTCAGCCCTACAAGACTATTTAGAAAAACGACATAACCGATACCTTTAATCAAAAAAGCCAGAGCAGGTAAATGCAGCTCTGGCTTTTTGGTTTCCTAGGGTAATGTAAAATATAGGTTTGTGAATCATTTTTTAGGAAATAAAAAACCAGCTTTTATTTTAAAACCTGACGAAAAGAAGGAGAAATACTTTTGTTTATCGATAATAGTCTTGATTCATATGAGTTGGTCCTTTATGATGGAAGTTGGTTTAAATCGTAATGGTTATGGATTGTTGCATTTTTGTTTGAAAAGTTTCAGAGCAGACTTTTTTACTTCCAGATATGCTTGAACTATAATTTAATTCGTAATCATTCTTATTTGAGAGGGATAGAACATGGAAGATAGTACAATCGTTAAGTTAAGAGATGTTTCTTTTAAATATGACAAAGAATGGGTCGTTAAAGATGTAGACCTTAATATTAAAGCTGGCCAGTTTCTTGGATTGGTAGGACCGAATGGATCAGGCAAATCAACATTGATCAAACTGATGCTTGGGTTGGTCAAACCAGGTCATGGATCTATCCATTTGTTTAATAAACCGTTAAGGCAATACCAGGATTGGCAGGAAATCGGTTTTGTTTCCCAAAAAGCGAACAGTTTTAATTCCGGGTTTCCAGCAACCGTTATCGAAGTAGTGAAGACCGGGCTCGTCTCGAGGATTGGAGCATTCAAATTTTTCACTAAAAAACATAAAGAAAAAGCGATGGATGCTTTAAGAACTGTCGAGATGGATGAGTATGCCTATTCAAATATCGGCGAACTCTCAGGTGGTCAGCAACAGCGTGTATTTATAGCGCGGGCTTTAGTTAGTGACCCCTCACTATTAATCCTCGATGAACCTACAGTCGGGGTCGATGCGAAGCATGTAACGGATTTTTATGATCTACTCGGCCGTTTGAACAAGGAACAGGGAATTACGCTTTTGATGGTTACCCATGATATTGGTACAATCACCGATCATGCGACCCATGTCGTATGTATGAACAAAACGGTCCACTTTCATGGTGCTTCAGAAGAATACAAAGAGTTCAGTGAAGAGGACCTTAATCACCTCTACGGCCATGCAGTCCAACAGCTAACTCATAATCATGATCATCATGAGGTGAACTACAGTGATTAATAACTTTTTTCAATATGAATTCTTACAAAATGCAGCCATCACGGGGGTCCTGATTGGAATAGTCGCGCCACTATTAGGTGTGTTTATTGTTGTCCGTCGCTTATCCCTTATAGCAGATGCTTTATCCCATATAACTTTAACAGGTATAGCGGCAAGCCTTTTACTTGAAAAAAAAGTGACGGGGATTAATGAGTGGAATCCGATTTATCTTGGGATGGCTTTTTCCGTTGTAGGAGCTATTTTAATTGAACGGCTTCGAAAAGTATATAAACATTATGAAGAATTAGCCATTCCTATTATTTTGTCAGGAGGAATTGGCACAGGGGTTATCCTCATCTCCCTGGCTGAAGGATTCAATACAGATCTGTTCAGCTATTTATTTGGGAGTGTGACCGCAGTAAGCAGGGATAGCATGTGGACAGTTCTTATGATTACCTCGATTGTTATTGTCATTGTTATTCTTTTTTATAAGGAGCTTTTCGTATTATCGTTTGATGAAGAACATGCGTCTGTCTCTGGTGTCAATGGACGTTGGATTCACTTATTGTTCATTGTTATGGTCGCGCTGGTGATCGCCTCATCTATGCAGGTTGTTGGGATTCTGCTTGTTTCTGCTTTAATGACACTGCCAGTAGCTTCTGCGATCCGAATCGCTAAGAGTTTCAAACAGACCATAGGATTATCCATTGCTTTTGGAGAGACTTCTGTGCTGGTTGGTTTAATCTCTTCTTATCATCTCAGCGTTCCTCCAGGGGGAACGATTGTGGTGACGGCGATTCTAATTCTTATTATGTCGATTCTTTATAAACGAGTTCAAGCTCAACAATGGATGAAGGGTGAAGCATGATGAATGTGGAAACAGCTTTACAGAAACTAAAAGAAAAAGGCTATAAAAGGACAAAACAACGGGAGCGTATCCTGGAGATATTTGTAAAACAAGATCAATATATTGCCGCGAAAGAAATATTGAAAGAAATACAGAATGACTTTCCAGGTGTCAGTTATGATACCATCTACCGTAATCTGTATATGCTTACAGATGTGGAACTATTGGAATCAACAGAACTTGGAGGGGAGAAGCACTTCCGCTTATGTTGTGAAACACAGGGGCATCACCACCATTTCATTTGCACAGATTGTGGAAAAACAAAATCTATCGAATTTTGCCCTATGAATAGCATTGAAGAAAACTTGAATGGATACAATGTTGAAAATCACAAATTTGAAATATATGGGAAATGCCCGAGGTGTATTTAGAACAAATAGCTAAAAAGTAACGGTTTAATGGCTCTAAGGAATTGAAAGCGTCCCGATTATAAGGGTGAAGCATGCCTGTGCCTATGGTGTACAGGCATGCTTTATATATGGTACAAAAAGTAATGGTTACTGTTTACAAGGTGTAACGATTACGGTATAATCTTTTTGGATAAAATCGAGGAGGTCTACGATGAAACAACTAGTCATTATCCTTTCATTTATAGTAATCGTTTCTATATTGACATCTTGCGGAAATGAAGAAACGTCAGTAAAACAAGAGAAAAAAGGTGATCAGCTTACGGTTTATACGACCGTTTATCCACTAAAGTTTTTTACCGAACAAATTGGTGGAGACACGGTAGAGGTGCAATCTATTCTTCCGGCCGGATCGGATGCCCACACATATGAACCTACAACAAAAGAAATGGTGGAAATGGCTGAAGGAGACCTATTTATATATAACGGAGCAGGCTTAGAAGGGTATGCAAAGAAAATTTCAGAATCGATTGAGTCTGAAGGAGTAACCATTCTTGAGGCTGCCTCCGATATTGAATTGAAAGAACAGCATCATGACCATGGGGCAGAAGCAGAACATACCCACGAAGACGAACAAGTGCATGAAGATAGACAGCAAAACGAGAAGGAAGATCACGAGGGTCATAATCACGGAGAACAGGATCCGCATGTATGGCTGGATCCGATGCTGGCCGTACAAATGGCTGAGAGTATTAAAGGTCAGTTGATTGAATTAAACCCCGAACATGAACAAGCCTATGAGAAGAACTTTAAAGAGCTTAAAGATAAATTGCTTGCTTTGGATCAATCTTTTCATAAACGAATAGAATCAAAACCTAAAAGTAAAATCATCGTTTCCCACGCTGCTTACGGCTATTGGGAAGAATCTTACGGGATCAATCAGATTGCGGTTTCAGGTTTGAGTCCAACAAACGAACCTTCCCAGAAGGACCTTGAAGAAATTATGAAAGTCGCTGAAATGAATGATCTTCAGTATGTTATTTTTGAGCAGAATATCACGCCAAAAGTTGCCGAGGTTATTCAAAACGAGATCGGGGCAGAAGCTTTACGTTTTCATAATCTCGCTGTTCTTACAGAAGAAGATATAAAAAATAAGGAAGATTACTTTACTTTAATGGAACGGAACCTTGATGTACTAGCTCAGGCGTTAGACGAATAAAAGGGAACGGCGGACACAACACGATGCCCGCCGTTCTTTTTTATTGGTGAGAAAATTTAAAAATGATCCGGGTGGATCAAGAGCCTTCCAACTTGAGTAGAAAAGAAAGTGATGGCGCATCCTTGCCATTAATGGAATGAATGTTATGAGACCTGGGAAGATACGATTTCAGGATCTTTTTTGTAAGCTGTAGCTGCAAATACTACAATCAATAACGTCACTATGACATAGAAGAAGGACAGGTTTGGCCAGAGATCTAAGAAAAATCCGGATAAAAAAGGTCCTAAAATACTTCCAATACTAAAGGCCATTCCGCATAAAATATTGCCTGCAGGAAGAAGCTCCTGTGGGAGTAAATCTGTCATGAAGGATATTCCCAATGAAAACAGGGACCCAACAAATAGGCCGCCTAAGGCAAAAGTCGTAAATAAAGCAATGACAGAGTTCTCAAATAAGGCAGCAGAAATAAAGGCAACGATCCCCCCTAATACGACAGTCAATATAACTTTTTTTCTTCCGACTTTGTCACTTAAAGCTCCCAATGGAATTTGTGAAAACAGGCTGGCTGCTGCAAAGCTAGGAATAATTAAAGAAATTAAATTCACGTCATGTCCAATTCTCATCCCGTAAACAGGAAAGATTCCGTGCAGGGTCGCTTCAAGAAATCCATAGGCTAGGGGAGGAAGAAAAGCGACCCAGGCAAGTCGAATGGCTTTGACAAATCTTTTAATTGAACTTGTTCCATAAGCTGTGGTATGTTCCTTTTCAGGTATCTCATTCCTTACCCAAATCATAAATAGCCAGACGAACATACTTAAGAATGCTGAGATAAGAAAGGGGACATAAACACCAAAAGGTAGTAGATTAGTCATCAATGGTCCGAGGGTGAAGCCAACACTGAAAAACAAACCATAATAAGCGATACTACGCCCGCGGTTATGCTTTTCTGCAGTAGCTGTAATCCACGTTTGTGTACCAAAGTGGAGAATCTGATCCCCAATTCCTATCGTTATTCTTAGAATGAACCAAAACCAAAGAGCCTGCCAAAATGGAAAAAGAGCAAGGGAGACGATAACTAATGCTCCTCCAATCATAATCACCGGTTTATAGCCAATTTTTTGTAAGGGTTTTTCCATGAATGGGGAAGATAACAAAATTCCTATATATAATCCTGTAGCATGTAAACCGTTTATGGATGAGGAAATGCCATTTTGTTCAAGAATAACAGCAATTAAAGGCAGCAGCATTCCTTGAGAAAAACCTGAAATCGTCACAAGACCGATAAGGATCCAAAACCTGGATTTTGTGGATACCATAAAATGACCTCCCTTTCCATACTTTCTTATCGTATAGGAAATGTCTGTAAGGAGACAAGTATTTAAGCAAAAAGAATAGGGTTATTTCCTGGCTGAAAACGGTTATTATAAAAGTAAGGGGCAGCAAAATGCCGAAGGAGTGGATGGATAATGGACTTTTATTTGAAAGATCAGGGTGTCCGGACATCATTTGAATATGGTCAATTGAATATTTCCGGAGATGAAACGTTCGGTTTCCGCCCTTATCAGCTGATGGTTGCTTCCATAGCTGGCTGTAGTATAGGTGTTTTCAGGAAAATACTGGATAAACAGCGGGTTCAATATGAAGATATCAAAGTAACAGCTGAAGTAGAAAGAAATCCCGATAAAGCCAATCGTATTGAAAAAGTCCACCTTCATTATGTCATTAAAGGATACCATTTGAATCAGGATAAGTTATTGAAGAATTTGGATGTATCCAGAAATAATTGTTCTATGGTTCAATCAGTCCAAAATAGTATTGAAGTGGAAGAAACGCTTGAGTGCATTCAATTAAGCAAGTAAAATGAAAGAGCCTTATCCTTTCTTTGGATAAGCGCTCTTTTTTTGTTTACCTATTTGAATCACCAATGAATTTCAAGGAAGAGTCATTTAACTAAATGGCAGTTATTTAGAATACAATTTCGAGATATTAATGTGAGTTAGGGCTGGGGGAGGGAAAAAAGTTTTACACATAAGTGAAAGGGTTTTCTTGAAGTGGAGAGGGGAGAGGATGACAAATGAAGAATATCAGTATCAAAGCTTTCTTTTACTTAGTAGGATTAATTATTATATCTCTTGGCATTACATTGACGATCAAATCAGATTTAGGAGCAGGGGCCTGGGATGCTTTGAATGTCGGCCTTTCCGAAACAGTAGGGCTGACGGTCGGGACATGGGTGATTATTATCGGTGCACTCCTCATCCTTACGAATGCTCTGATTGCGAAAGAAAAGCCGGATTTATTGGCCGTACTCACCATCCTCGTCATTGGACAATTTATTGATTTCTGGATGCTTTCCGTTTTTGACACATTTGGAATTGCTTCCTTTTGGCTTCAATTGTTCCTTTTAATTGGGGGGATTGCTATTCTTGCCTTCGGCGTTTCCTTATATTTGCAGCCTAAATTCTCTTTGAATCCTGTTGATGGGTTCATGGTTGCTCTTCAAAAAAGGTTTGGATTCAGCTTGCGTACGGCTAAAACTTTGACAGAAGTGTTTGCCCTTGTCCTTGCCTTCGCTCTGGGGGGGCCAATTGGCATCGGTACGGTAATTATTTTGGTTTTCATTGGACCGTTCATCCAATTTTTTAATGGTAAAGCGAACCATGTCATGAATAAGTTGCTCTCTTAATTTTGTGTATAGGAAGGGCTATTTTTCACATGATATAAAAAAATGAAAGGTGGCCCATGATGTGAAAAGAAATTGGTTAGGACTGATCATATTTATTGGCGTTTTTATGCTCATCAGTGGATCAATATCAGCTGAAAATAAGAAAGCTGAAAAAGAGAGCTCGATTCCGAATCATGTACTGAATATATCCAAAGATAACACGTACCCGAATTCCACAGACGATCAGGAATTATTGGAAGCAGAAGAAATCACCAAAGAATTGATGGAAAATACGGATGTCCGTGTGACCAACCCACAATTGATTGAGATGTTGAATGAAACATCGCTGAAACCATCTCCTTTTGCGATTGGTTATAGAGGGGAGATTTTTTTAGGACGCTGGCCGTTGGCTTATGACTCCAAAGAAACCAATATTAACTGGGAGTATCAGGAGATCAATAAAAATGAGTTAAACAATCATGGTGGAGAGCAGCCGGAAAAAATCAGTTATGAGCAGAAAGAAGAGAAACAGATCAAAGGGGGCTTAACGTCAAGAATCAGCCATAGTGATCAGATGATGAAACTTATTCTTTTAGAAGCTCAGAAGAACACCAAGCTTCCCCTTTCTTTCAATACAGTAGTCGGGAAAGGAACCAAACAAAAAAACTCTTATGGTGTCCCAACAAACAAAGTGGGAATTCTTCACGCCTATGCTCCCGCAGTAAATGAAAAAGGGGAAGTTACATTTGGTGACGTATACATTCAGCTTAAAGGATCTAAGAAGACATTAAATATAAAAAATGTCACGAGACAAGGGATCGGGGCATGGATTCCAGTTCAAGATCACGTGAGCTTTTCATTTGAATTGAAATAAGGTTTCTCTTTAAATGAAGAATTCAATTCTACGCGCTGTTCTGACATGAAGATATTGTGTTCAAACAATTCTTCAGCAAGAATGAAGCGCGTTTTTTTTGCGGCTGTCCAGTAAACAAGGTCTTCAACGACACCGACGATTGTATATTCATAACCACGGTGTTCGTGGTTCAATGAAGACATGCCGTATACTTGGAAAGGCTCATATGGCTTGTCTGTCAGGTCTTTCTTCAAATACTGGTATAACTCATCATTTAACCTTTCACATGCTTTTTCCAATATTTGAGAGGCTTGTTTAGGTTCTTGTTGGAAGCTTGTGGTTACTTTTTCAATGACACGCATGTAATCAAAATTATAATTTTCAATCGTTTTGATTTGCCCGTTACTGATGGTCAGGAGTTTACCACTCCACTGCCGGACTTTTAGAAATCGGAGGCCAATATCCTCCACTGTCCCATGGAAAGTATTATTTACCGTTATGAAGTCTCCTTTATGCAACTGTTTTTCATATAAAAGGAATAGACCAGCAAAGAAGTCTTTAATTAAGCTCTGAGCACCGAACCCGACGATAATTCCAATAACCCCGGCCCCGGCGAGTAGTTTTTCAATAGATGTGAATTGATCGAGAACTACCAGAATAAACCCTATGACAGCAGCATAGCTGATGATGGAGTTCAGCATTGATTCAAGAGTTTTTTCTTTTTTCTCTTCGATGAAGTCTGTTTTCTGAAAGAAAGTGTGAATGACTTTACGAAGAATGAGAACAATGACAAAAAGAAGGGCAGCTGTAACTAGCAATTTAATAATCGCATGATCATCCAAATAGGTTTCAAATTCAGTTAATGACATATATATACCCTCCAATGTAATCTAACAAGCATTATATCATGTCTTTAAGGGCGATTTCTCCCTTATAGACAGAGGGTGTTCCATGTACTATGATGGACGTGGTTTTAAAGCGTACAGAAAGGTAGAAATGAGGTGTGAGTAATGTCGCAAAAAGATCGAATCGAGGATTTGAAACTTCGCCTGGCAGACTTTATGGGACGTATTGAACAACTGGACCCGGAAGAAACTTCTGTAGAAGATATCGATCGTTTAATTTCCATGTTAGAAGAGCTTGAAGAAAATATGGGGTGAGGATTACCTGCTATTGACTCTCTTTTTCAAGAGGGTTGATTTTTTTGCCCTTTTGCTTTATCATGGTAAATCGCTAATGTATGAAAATTGAGAGGAGAATGTTCTATGGCTTGGGCAGTTGTTGTGTCTGTCCTTGTAATGACGGTATTGAGTTTATTACGAGTTAACGTCATTATTGCCATTCTTGCTGCAGGGTTAACCGCAGGGGTTATGAACGGGGAAACCCTGATGGGCGCATTGGATATGCTGGTAGACGGTATGGGCGACCAGGCGAGCGTGGCACTTAGTTATATATTATTAGGAGCATTTGCTGTAGCGATTAGTTATTCGGGAATTACTTCTTTACTAGTCGGTTATCTGCTTCGTGTACTAAAAAATAGAAAAACGATGATGGTTCTTGTCATCGCATTTGTAGCAAGTTTGTCCCAAAATGTTATTCCTGTACACATTGCTTTTATTCCTATCTTAATTCCACCTTTATTGAAGCTGTTTGATGAAATGAAGTTAGACCGCCGTGCAGTAGCAGCCGCACTTACTTTTGGATTGAAGGCTCCCTATGTTATGCTGCCAATAGGGTTTGGGTATATCTTTCACGAAACCATTCAATCTTCAATGAGCAGTAATGGGATTGAGTTAGGGATTGGTTCTATTGCACAATCCTTAATCATTCCTGGCTCCGGTATGATTGTCGGTTTATTGATTGCTATATTTGTGACGTACAGAAGAAGACGGGAACCAGCTGTTCTTCCAACCCAAGGAAAGGATTACGAGCATAAAGGAGTGGAGGTTGCACATTTTAACCATAAGCATGGTTTGACACTCGTAGCCATTGTTGTAACACTATTTATTCAAGCTATATGGGAGAACCTTATTATTGCTGCACTCGCAGGAATAATCCTCATGTTTGTCTTTCGTATTGTTCCTTATAAAAGTGGAGATAAGGTTGTTAATGACGGGATTGGCATGATGGGCTTTATTGCCTTTGTCATGTTAGTAGCTGCTGGCTATGCGAATGTTTTAACGGAAACAGAATCAGTTAGCGCCCTTGTTGAGGTAAGTTCAGGTTATCTTGGCGATAATAAAGCCTTTATTGCTTTCCTCCTTCTACTTGTTGGGTTGGTTGTTACAATGGGAATTGGCTCTTCTTTTGCAACGATTCCAATCTTGGCTGCTTTGTTTGTGCCGATTTGTTTATCCGCCGGGTTTTCCCCGATGGCAACAGCTACCTTAATCGGTACAGCTGGAGCGTTAGGAGATGCCGGTTCTCCAGCCTCTGACAGTACACTTGGGCCTACATCTGGTTTGAATGCTGATGGGAAACACAATCATATTTGGGATACGTGTGTCCCAACGTTTTTGCATTATAATATCCCGCTGTTCATATTTGGCTGGGCAGCGTCACTTTTCTTATAAAAAGGCATGTGGGGAATTTTCCCACTTGTCTTTTTTTATATTCCCAGTCCTCACACACATACTAAGGAAAAAGTGAGTGGTAAGTATGTGGAAAAAAGCGTTCGCGCTCTTATTAGCAATGACCATTTTGATCTCACCCATGCACACATTTGCAGAAGGGTGGGGGTTTAGTAAAAAGAAGGATGGCTCTATCCCAGACGTGGGCCGTTATGGACCGATGATTGATAAATATGATGGCTTTTATGTGGATCCCTCTGGTGACCCTGTCGTTTACTTAACCTTTGATAATGGTTATGAACAGGGATATACAGGGAAGGTGCTTGATGTATTAAAGGAAAAAGGTGTACCAGCGACCTTTTTTGTAACAGGTCATTATATTGAAAGTGCGCCAGAACTATTAAAGAGAATGGCTGAAGAAGGTCATTTAATCGGAAACCACTCTTGGAGTCACCCTGATTTCACTAAGGTTTCAAAGAAAAAGATGAAAAAGGAACTGGATCGTGTTCATAACGCAGTCAGGGATTTGACTGATCAGGATGTCATGACTTTTGTCCGGCCACCACGGGGGACATTCAATGAGCAGACATTGCAATGGGCAAGAGAATTCGGTTATACTCATGCTTTCTGGTCGCTTGCTTTCGTAGACTGGGAAACTGATAAACAGCGTGGATGGGAATATGCTTACGAAAATGTGATTAAACAAATTCATCCCGGTGCTGTCATCCTCCTTCATACGGTTTCTGAGGATAATGCAGAAGCTTTGTCACAACTCATTGATGAACTTAGAAAGAGAGGATACAGGTTCGGCAATCTGAATGACCTAATGATTAAACAATTGCTCCCCGCTCCTATATGGGGGTTATAAATTCTGAGGGACCATCGCTTCTTGCGATGGTTTTTCAATGTAATTCAAGGTGAAAGAAAAAGTAAAATTTATAAATTTTACATTTTGTGTATAGATATATCTCCATAAATGTAGAACAATGTTTGAAAAAGGGATATGAGGGTAAGAGGGGGAATAGTCGATTAGGGAATAGTTCCCATTCTAACTAAATTATAAACAATCGTACGACAAAAGGGAGGAAAATCCGTTTGTGGAAAGAAAAGTTTAAGGCAAATACTTTTTATGATTTTGATTACACCTTACTTCGTTGGGCGTTCGACCCACTGACGCGGCTGGACCGTGCAGAACGATGGGTGGATGTCCCTGTCAGACTGGAAGATGACCTTCACATCGTACGCGTCCAAGGCATTGGTACAATTGCTGACCCTCATTTTGAAGTATCAAGTGATAGTGATGAACATAAAGGAACATTGCTCACATATATAACAGATCTATTTCAATGGGAAGTAGATATAGAACAGGTGCATAAGCATTTCTTAGAGACGAATTTAGCCCCATTATTTCAGGCATATCCAGGTACACCAATTGTCAAGGACTTTCACTTGTATGACTGTTTAATGAAGGTGATCATTCATCAGCAATTGAATATGAAATTTGCTTATACTTTGAGTACACGTTTTGTTGAAACCTTAGGCACTAACAAAGAAGGCGTATGGTTTTATCCATCCCCTGAGACGGTAGCTGCCACTTCTTATGAAACGTTAAGAGAATTACAGTTCAGTCAAAGAAAAGCAGAATACGTGGTCGATACTTCCCGATTGGTCGCAGAGGGTAAACTCGACTTAGCAGCATTAGCGGAAGCGCCGGATGAAAAAATTATGAAAGAGCTCATTAAAATAAGAGGAATCGGGCCTTGGACAGCTGAGAATTGGATGATGTTTGGTGTTGGTCGGCCGAATCTTTTTCCTAAGGCAGATATCGGAATTCAAAATGCTCTTAAGCAGTACTTTGAGATGGATAAGAAGCCAACCTATGAACAAATGGAAAGCTGGAGTAAAGCGTGGGCGCCATATTTGAGTTATGCTTCCTTGACTTTATGGCGAAGCATAGAAGGATGAAGAAAGAAGAAAATCGTCATAAACTTGTCTACCATCACATAATTTGTAACAAATAGAAAAATAAAGGTTAAATCGTTTGAAAATATTCAAAATTGTATTTTGTTACGTTATAATGAGAATCGTACTGGAAAATATTGAACGGCTAAAAGGAAAGAGGTCTTAATATTGGTAATTAGAGAGAGGTATTCTGACCAAGTTCATAGCGGCGAAATTTTGGATGTTCTAAGTTTGAATGGTATACCTGCATGTTTACTGGATTTGCGTCTTCAGACTGTTACGCTTAATCAGCAAATGCAAGGGTCTCTTCAAATGAAGGAGTCGGACATGTCGTTCTCCCAGTGGCTTCACAGCTTCCGTCATACGGGACAGCATCGTCTGCAGGAGGCATTACATCAACTCCTAACAGAAGGACGCAGAGAGTCGTCTGTTCAATTAACGGATATAGATAAGTTTCATACCTATCAATGCAAAATGGTTCATTTAACTAATGGGCAGATTGCTTTTTCACTTCAAGCGGTCGAAAGTCAGCCTGAAAGTTCTGAATCCATGACTCTCTCTACAAATCACGACACTAAAGACTCCGCGGCTTTGAATCAATTGATCGGTTACGAACGTAGGAGCAAGATGATTCATCTGTCCGGATCCACTCCCTCTCATTTGAAGAAAAAAATGTCACACTTAGTTGATAAATTCCCTCATGGCCTCGCATTAATCAATCATAATTGGGAAGTCACTTATGCTAATCCTAAAATGGAAGAGATTACAGGCGTATCTTTTTTCCAAAACTATTATAGGAAATTGTGGGATGTCTTCCCGATTCATGAACATTACCATTTCTTCCAACAGTATTTACGAGCGATGGAAACACAGGAAACTATGGAATTTGAGGGGTATCTTAGTGAAACGAAAACAGATGTTCAAGTTACTGTTCATCCAACGGACCTAGGTATTACGGTTTTTGTCCAAGATATAACTGAATATAAACGTCATTTACAAGCTCTACGAGAATCAGAAGATCGCTTTGCTCTCCTCGCAAATAATATCAAGGATGTCTTTTGGATCAGTCAGCCGGATTTTAAAAGGTTGCACTATGTCAGTCCATCTTTTCAAGAGATGTTCGGTATTTCACGACAAGAAGCTTTCCATGATCCTGAAGTCCTGATTAAAAATGTTCGCGAACCAGATCAAGCGAATCTGCGGGCGGCATTGAACGAGATGGCAACAAAGGAGTGTGAAGTCGAATACCGTATAAAAGGCACGGGACAGAAAACGAAATGGATTCGTACAAAGGGGTTTCCTGTTGAATATAATGGTGATTTATATGTATTAGGTATCCATGAAGATGTTACAGAATGCAAGGAAATGTTGGATCTTAAGGAAAAATCCCAACAGCTCTCTACAATTACCCAAATGTCCGCAGGCATTGCACACGAAATCAAGAATCCGTTAACGGCCATTAAAGGTTTTCTGCAAATCGGAGCGGCAAACCCTGAGTTAAGAGATAATTACCAGGAGATCATATTGGATGAAGTCAATAGGATTGAAGCTATTGTACAGGATTTTATGATGTTGTCGAAGCCAAAATCTTCGCTTCAGCTGGAACAGGTAGATCCTGAACAGCTAGTGTCGTATGTGTTGCGGTTACTAGAACCTGAAGCTAATGAAAAACAGATTTATCTCTTACTCGATTGTGACCCGATCCAAGATACTTTTGAAACGGAACCGAAGCGACTGAACCAAATTTTAATAAACCTTGTCAAAAATGCTATCGATGCTGTTGACCTGGGGGGAGAGGTTCGGGTCAGCATCCGAATGTCCAGCACAAAGCTAACGCTTTCCGTTAGAGATAATGGACCAGGACTGACACCTCAAGAATTAGCCAAAATAGGTGAACCTTTCTTTACGACCAAAGAAAAAGGTACGGGACTAGGTGTTATGGTAACCAAGAAGATTGTATCAGATTTAAATGGAGAAATTTCATACGAGAGCCAAAAAGGCGGAGGAACGACAGTCACTGTTTCTCTACCTAAATAACAAAAGGCCATCATCCCAATCAGGGATGGTGGCTTTTTTGTCTTATGAATGGGGTAAGGGATTCGTTCAGTAACATCAATGATGTCAAGCTAAACCCTTCTTTTTCATGGAAAATAAAAGAAATTACGACAAAAGTGGACTAACGGAATTCTTATCTTCAAAAATCGACGATTTCCCTATAAACGCTGGATCTATCAAGAATATCCGTTTTTTTAACAGCATGGCGTTTGTAATTATTTGAAAATTCCACGTTCAATCGCTTACATAAAATTTTACAATCAAAGCTGTTTACAAACAATCTAAAGGGCTCTATAATCCCGATTGTACTACAATTTCCGTTCGAAAAATTATAAGTGATTTTCATATAAAAGGAGGCTTTCTGATGCTGAAAAAAGTATGGTCTTTTTTGTTGATGAACCTGGGAGCACTCGGTGTAGCCATCAACGTACATTTTTTCCTATCACCAAATGATCTGGCAACTGGGGGAGTAAGTGGTGCTTCCATTGTACTGAATAAAGTTATCCCAGACCTTTCGCTTGGCTTGATTATGATTATTTTAAACATCATACTCTTTATTGTTGGTTTTATCTTTTTAGGTTTTCAGTTTGGTGTTAAAACCATATACGCGAGTTTCGCATTGTCCTTTATGGTATGGGGACTTGAATCTTTCTTCCCGATGCAGGAAGCGTTGAGCAATGACCTTCTCATTCAATTGATTATTGGACAGATTATTGCCGCATCAGGAATGGCCCTTGTCTTTCATCAGGGAGCCTCTACTGGCGGGACGGACATTATTGCTATGATTCTAAACAAATTCTTTTCTATTGATGTAGGAAAAGGCGTCCTATTTTCTGATATTGCGATTGCTACCTTCTCTATTTTTTTATTCGGACCAACAGTAGGTATGTATGCCTTCTTCGGTGTCATTTTGAATGGACTCGTCATCGATTATATGCTGCAACAATTTGAAGATAATAAAGAGATTGTTATTATCAGCCGTGAAAGTGAACAAGTCCGTCAATTTATCGTTAACAAGCTTGGGCGTGGGGCTACTATTCATCAGGCAAAAGGCGCATTTAATCAAGAGGATAAAGAAGTGATCACAACGATCTTAAGTCGAAAAGATTATACTCGGCTGAAAAAATATATGACAGCTGTAGATGAACAAGCCTTTATAACTGTGCACTCCATGAATGAAATTCTAGGTGAAAATTTTAAGCGTTTAGCCTAAAGGTGGGGTAACATCAAGAAACATACGTTAAAAGAGACACTAAGAGAACGTCCGTCCAGAACGGAGGACGTGTATGATTATCTGAAGAACCAGATTTTATTCCGTCATCTTTCCCCGGGTACACAGCTTGTGGAAAGCCTAATCGGAAAAGAAATACAAGTCTCCCGGACTCCAATACGGAATGCAATGAAAAAACTCGAGCAAGAAGGCTTGGTTAATATATACTCCAATCGTGGAGCTTTCGTGGTGAGGCCGACACTTGAAGAAATAAGGCAAGCTTTTGATATGAGGCGTCATTTAGAAAAAATGACACTTGAACAAATCTATGAACACATGAGTGAAGAGGATTTTCTTCATTTAGAGGAATGGATTCGACATGAGAGGGAAACCTATAAGACGCGTGATATTCTCGAATACTTGGATGTCAATAAACAGTTTCATATGACGCTGGCTTTAAAGACGAAAAATACATTCTTAATAGACTTTACTGAACGTATTCTAAACCAGATTCATGTCTATCTCATGTTATATGATGTATTTGTTAACGAAGACTTATATGAGAAGCAGCGTTTTAAGGAACATGAACTTTTATTAGACGCATTAAGAAAGCAGGATCTGCCTCGATTGCTGCGGCTTATTGATCAACATATGGAAGAGAGTTTAAATTATATGTCATTAACAGATAGAAAAAAGCCTTTAACCAGGGATTAATCCTGATTTAAAGGCTTTTTTTTTTGAGATCGTACCGTTTTCAGTATAATGGTCAAATTAATCAAAACGACAGTAATGAGTGAGGATATAGCATAATTGAAACTTTCCGTAATTATGGATATAGAAGAAAAAATCACAATAATGATCATCGATATAAGAACGAATGCATGCTTATTTAAACGATGTTGTTGTTTGACGGGACGTGCTTCCATTGCTAATCACTCCCTGTTATGGTTATGAGTATTATAGAAAATGTGTTAATAGTCTGTCAATTATACCGCTAGCCATTTGGTTTATGTACCGAGTGACCTAGCCTTTAGGGAAGAGACGGAAAGACTTCTGTTAAGTTATTTATATGAATAGGATTCATTATTTGTAAAATTGAGAAAATTTGTTATAATAGGTGTGCATGTGTAAACTGAACAGCGGCTCATTAAAGAGGAGGAATCCATATGCAAAGAGAGGAACTAATAGCTCCTGAAAGGTACAATGTAGTTTCTGAAATAGAAAATTATGCGAAACAAAAAGGTAGAAAGGCTTTATTATGGTTGAATGAACAAGGGGAGCAAAAGGAAGTTACATATGATCAATTAATGAAAAATGCAAACAAAATTGGAAACGCTTTCCTTGCGCAGGGGTTGAAGCAGGGGGATAAAGTACTTGTTATGATTCCTCGCATAATTGAAGCCTATCAAGTTTATTTGGCGGCGCTTAAAATAGGACTGGTAGTGATACCCAGCTCCGAAATGCTGCGGACAAAAGATTTACAATATAGAATATCCCATGGAGAGGTCAGTGGAGTTATCAGTTATTATCCTTACACGGATCAATTTCTTAGTGTGAACGAATATGATCGTTTAATAACCTTTTCAGTAGGCGGGTCAAAAGAAGGCTGGATGGACCTTGATGCGCTTATGGATGATTATAGTGAGGAACTACCATTAGCTGATACATCAAGAGAAGATATGGCTTTTCTATCCTATACATCAGGGACGACAGGTAATCCAAAAGGTGTGGTGCATTCTCATGGTTGGGGATATGCCCATTTAAAAACAGCAGCTGACAAATGGCTTGCCATTCAAGATGGGGATACGGTTTGGGCGACCGCTGGTCCTGGCTGGCAGAAGTGGATTTGGAGTCCCTTCTTATCGGTACTTGGAAAAGGAGCACAAGGTTTAGTATATCAAGGGAAGTTCAACCCTAAAAGATACTTAACCCTTATGGATGCTCATGATGTGAATGTTCTTTGCTGTACACCTACCGAATACCGTTTGATGGCAAAAGTAGATAACCTTTCTGAGTACAAGTTAGAAGGTTTGCACAGCGCAGTTTCGGCTGGTGAACCATTAAATCGTGAAGTCATTGATACGTTTAAGAACCACTTTAACGTGACTGTGCGAGATGGCTATGGACAGACGGAAAATACCCTTCTCGTAGGAATAATGAAGGATATGGAAGTCCGCCCTGGTTCAATGGGGAGGCCGACTCCAGGGAACCAGGTGGAAATCATTGATGAAATGGGCACACCGGTGGGACCAGGTGAAGTTGGAGATATTGCTGTCCATCTCGATACGCCAGCCCTGTTTAAAGAGTATTATAAGGACTCAGAACGTACCAAAATGTCCAGACGTGGAAATTATTATATAACCGGCGATCAGGCAAAGAAGGATGAAGACGGCTACTTTTGGTTTGAAGGACGAAGTGATGATATTATTATTAGTTCGGGATATACGATCGGACCTTTCGAAGTAGAGGATGCTCTTGTTAAACATGAGTCCGTTCAGGAGTGTGCGGTTGTAGCAAGTCCAGATGAAGTTCGTGGGACTGTGGTAAAAGCTTATGTTGTTCTGCAAAGTGGGTTTGAAGGAGATAATGGATTGGTTGAAGAACTCCAAAGTTATGTTAAAGAACTAACGGCTCCATATAAATATCCAAGGAAAATAGAGTTTATCCAGGAACTCCCTAAAACGACATCTGGAAAAATCCGCAGGGTCGAACTTAGACAAAAAGAGAATGTAACCAAATAACCGATTTATTTATAATAGTTGCCTGAAGGTCCTCATCGATCTTCAGGTTTGTTTTTCTTAGGCCCAATTAAACAGCAGAGTTGTTTTTTTATGCTCCCTTATCCAGAACCATCCGTTTCGAGATGTTTAGGGTGTGCCGTTATGTTTGACAGCGTTTGGAGGTCCGGGAAATCACTCGCTTTCCATGGGTGTACGGTGAGTTCCCTCGGACTAAAGCCCTGTGGGATTTGCGTTTCTAGAGTTGATTGATTTTAAAATATAGTTTAATTAAGTGAGGGAGGAAAAAAGCATGATACGAACGGTAAGGGTAGGGGATGCAGGGAAGTTAGTCCCTTTGATGAAGGATCTGGGATACCCATCAACAAAAGAACAAATGAAAAAACGTTTAACACGGATTTTATCAAAAGGGGATTTTAAGACATTTGTGTGGGAAGAATATAATGAACTATTGGGCATGATCGGTATGACTTATTGTGAGGCCTATCACACTGATGACCCTCATGTACGTGTGATTGCGTTTGTCGTTCGCGAATCTGCGCAAGGGAAAGGTATTGGGAAACAGCTCATGCAAAAGGCTGAAAATTGGGCACTTCAAACAGGCGCTAAAACAATCATGTTAAATAGCGGAAACAGAGATGATAGAGAAAGCGCTCATCATATATACCATCAATTAGGTTTTGAAGGAAGAGCTACTGGTTTTTATAAAAAGATATAAAACGAATAGCATTCCGAATACAGTAGAGAAAGGCGTGAAAAAAGTGAAAGTTTGGATTGAAGTTACATATCGAACGCCAAAAAAGACGAAAACGTTTTTTAAATCTGACGAAATGACAATTGGTGATGCATTATTGATTGCAGAAGATTTGGAGAAAATAGGGCGTGCTGAGACGATTACTTTTATAGATCAATATGATACAACGTGGAAGCGGAAAGATTTGCAGAAGTATTTACATGGCTTAGAAACAGAGCCCCATAATATAACGGTCTTTTTTGATGGTGGGTTTAATAGAGATGACAGAAGATCCGGACTTGGCTGCGTCATTTATTATGAACAAAGTGGGAAAGCGATGCGTTTAAGAAGGAATGCCTTAGTAGATGAATTACGTACAAATAATGAAGCGGAATACGCGGCGCTTCACTTAGCTATTCAAGAATTAGATTTTATGGGAGTCCATCATTTGCCTGTTCGTTTTTTAGGTGATTCACAAGTGGTAGTGAAACAATTGAATGATGAATGGCCGACAATGGAGGATTCATTGAATGAGTGGGCGGACAGGATTGAGAATAAACTTAATCAAATGGGGATTACTCCCTCTTATGAAACCATTTCAAGGAAAGATAACCGCGAAGCGGATCGACTTGCTACTCAAGCTTTAAATGGAGTGGAGGTAACAAGTAGAGTAGAGATAGATTAAAAATCTGAGAAAACAAAATGGAATGAGCGCCTGGAGACTTTCGGCTTTAGGAATCACGCATGAATGGACACTGGCGTCCCAACAGGAATGATTTGGGATAATTCTTCTACGTCTTTATTGTACATTCGGATACACCCTTTCGATACTGCCTTTCCGATAGAGTCGGGGGCATTTGTTCCATGAATTCCGTAATGTTGCTTGGAAAGGCTCATCCACATGGTACCAAAGGGTCCGCCAGGGTTCGGTGCTTTATTAATAATATAGAATTCTCCTGTTGGTGTGTCATAGAGCATTCGACCAACAGCAATGGGATACTCTTTTTGTATGGTGCCGTTTTTGTATAAACGCAGCCGCCGATTGTTGATGGATACATCAATTCGATAAGGAATTGTTTCTGGATTGGGAAGTCCAGGGATAGTAATCTTTTGACTTGGAAAGATGATATTAGGATTTGATAGTTGATTAGCGGCTAGGATATCCCTTAAGGGAGTTCGGTAATCTCTAGAAATCTGGGCTAGTGTTTCCCCGGGTTTTACCGTATGAATCATCTTTTCACCTCTTTTATTAGTTTTATATCATCTTATGTAAAAGATCTACAGTTTTTCCTTTCAAGTGCTGAAAAAGATTTTTACTGATGAAAAAAGCTCTAGATTCCTAGAGCTTTTTTTTGGCTGATCTCATTTATTTATTACAGAACAATCGTTTTGTTTTTGTGTACGAGGACACGATCTTCAATATCCCATTTAACAGCACGGTTGAGAACGCTTCTCTCGATCAACCTTCCTTTTTTCTTTAAATCATGGACATTGTTCCGGTGATCCACCCTGATGACATCCTGCTCGATAATCGGTCCTTCATCTAAGTCGTCTGTGACATAGTGGGAAGTGGCCCCGATTAATTTTACTCCTCTTTTATATGCACGCTTATGAGGGTTAGCCCCGATAAAGGCAGGCAGGAAGGAATGGTGAATATTAATGATTTTGGATGGATGTCTGTCCACGAAATTCGGTGTTAGAATCTGCATGTATCTGGCAAGAACAATTAAATCAATATCGTATTCTTCAAGTAATTCCAATTGTTTTTCTTCTACTTCTTTGCGAATATCTTTATTTGCCGGGATGTAGTAAAAAGGAATTCCGAAAGACTCAACAATGTCTCTTGCCGTTTCATGATTACTGATTACAAGAGGAATATCAGTGACAAGATTGCCACTTTCCCATTCATACAAAAGTTCACGTAAACAATGTAATTCTTTAGAAACGAAAATAGCTGTTCGCTTTAATTCATGCAAGAATGTCATACGCCAAGTCATCCCAAATTGCTCGGCAATTGTATGAAAATTTATTTTTAGGTTTTCCTCTTTCTCCTTCATATTTTCTGAAGCAAATACAATTCTTAAGAAAAATGTCCCTTCTTCATGATCAGTCGTATACTGGTTGGATTCAACAATATTAGCCCCATGCTCATATAAAAACCTAGAAATACACGATACAATACCTGGTTGATCCGGACAACTGACGAGTAGTCGGGCTTTATCTTCGTTTTTTGTCAAGAAATGCTGGATTTGTTGTTTTGTTGAAGTCAACAATGATCACCCTTCCTTTTTGTTGCCACAATTATAGTCGAGTATTTGGTGTTTGGGAAGCTTTCCATGTTTGAAAATGGGGAAATACGGATACATTCACCATGGAACGGTCAGAAAATATTATTCATAATAAAGGGGATATTATGATGCGCAACTATTTAAAGCATTATATAAACGGTGAGTGGATAGAGTCAACAGGAAATGAAATTGAAGAGGTCATTAACCCGGCAACTGAGGAAGTTATAGGGAAAATTAGTCTGGGGACGAACGAAGATTTGGATAAAGCCGTTCAGGCGGCACGTGATGCTTTTCCTTCTTTTTCTCAAACATCTAAAGAGAAAAGAATTGAATTATTAAAAGAAATTGCAGCGGAATATGAAAACCGTAAGGAGGACATTGTCGAAACCATTACCGATGAATTAGGTTCTCCAAAGTCGATATCAGAAAATGTCCACTATATGATGGGCTATAATCACTTCTCACAAGCAGCTGAATCTTTGAAGAATTTTTCATTCATTGAGGATCGCGGAGGACACACGGTGATGAAAGATACGGTAGGAGTTAGTGGTTTAATTACCCCGTGGAACTTCCCGACCAATCAAACATCTACCAAAATTGCGAGCGCATTTGCTGCAGGGAGTCCGGTCATTCTCAAACCAGCCGAAGTAACTCCATTTGCAGCTATCATATTAACAGAAATTTTCGATAAGGTAGGCGTGCCTAAAGGTGCGTTCAACTTAGTAAATGGATCCGGATCAGTCATTGGTGATGGAATCAGCTCCCACCCTGGTATTGATTTTGTATCCTTTACAGGCTCTGGGGCAGTCGGTAAGAAGGTAATGCAGAATGCCTCAGAGCGAATCGCGAATGTTGCTTTAGAACTTGGCGGAAAATCTCCGCTTGTAGTCCTAGAAGATGCCGATGTGGAAGAGGCTGCTAGGGCTGCTGTCAGTCATATCGCAACAAATAGTGGTCAGGTTTGTTCAGCAGCTACAAGAGTGTTAGTTCCTTCTTCTATGAAAAAATCCTTCGAGGAAGCGGTACAAAAAGTGCTTCCTGAATATCCGGTAGGGAACCCTAGAGAAGACAACCATATTGGTCCATTGGTTTCCCAGAAACAATGGGATACGGTCCAGTCTTATATTAAAAAAGGACAAGAAGAGGCGACGCTTCTTGTTGGCGGAACTGGAAAACCTGAAGGGGTAGAAAAAGGATACTATGCAAAACCAACAGTGTTCACAGACGTGGATAACGATATGGTCATTGCTCAAGAAGAAATTTTCGGTCCAGTTACGTGTCTGATCACATATGACACCGTCGAGGAAGCGATTGAAATTGCAAATGATACGAAGTATGGTTTAGCCGGTTATGTTTTTGGTGAGGATGAACAGACATTGGTGAAGGTTGCCTCAGCCCTTAAAGCTGGACGTGTGAAGATCAATGATGCGAAAGCAGACTTTGCAGCTCCATTCGGTGGTTACAAACAATCAGGAATTGGGAGAGAATGGGGCGATTATGGGATCGAAGAGTATTTAGAAATAAAAACTATTTTAGGTTATCCGAAGAAATAAAACGAAAAAAGGATGGGATGTTGCCTTCCATCCTTTTTTCTTGTTTCCTTAGGAAGTGTTCCTGAAAGGTTCTGATATACACCCCCCTGCTTGTGGAGAGGGGATTACATAGTGACACAGGATATAAAGGGGAAATATTTGAGAAACTTCATAGATTCGTATAGCCAGTTGATGAAAGCACCCATATCACTGGCTTTTTTGAATGACATGCTATTATAACATTCATGATATACATGCCTTAATGAGTAGACTTGGGTTAGAATTAGTGGGCCTTCTTTCAAATTCTTAACCGATTTTCTCCTGATATAAAAAGTGCTTAGGTTAAATTCAATTGTGAGAGTATGCCGCCTGGGGTTTCTCTTATTCCATGCTTATCGCAGGGGCCTTCATCCAGGTTTGTCTTTCCTTGGGGGATGAGATTGTAATATACTTGGGAAGTATAAATGCAATGGGGGAATGAAGGAGGTTTAGGCACGTGAATAAATGGTTTACCCATATCTTCAACATCATTGTTGGAATCCTGATAGTCATTGAAGGCTCTGTATATATATTTATGAATAATAAAGATGGAGAATTGCACTTGCGTAGTATTATTATGACTATCCTATTGTTAGTGGCATGGGGGATGTCTTATCGCAAACAATTAATCAGCGAAAACTCAAGTGCTTGGCTGATTGTAACCATTATTATCCTTATACCTATGATTCTGCCCTGGTTATTCTTTATTTAAGCAAGCCACCTGAAAAGGCTGATACTTGCAAATAACAATGCGGATATCAAATAAATATATCCAAACAGTTGAGATTTTCCTTCTTCACTGTTCGTTTCAACGGCTCCTGAGAAGACAAAAAATAGAATACCAATAATATACAGAGTGATTTCAATAGCGGAGAATGGAGGTTTTTTTAATAAAAGCCACCATTCGATCGGAAATGCTGTAAAAAGTGGGAGGTATAAAGGATCCAAATAATCTTCCCACTTTTTCTTTTGTTTTCTCACATTACTTCCTCCTAGGTTCCACAAAGGGTCTCCATTTACTTTCTCCTTTCTATTTCCTTTTGTCAAACAAAGACAATATTCCAGTTATTTTTAATCAAATAGTGGATAAAGGTTCCCAGCTTCATTGCCCTATCATACGTCACTTGGTACAATGGTGCTCGTGTGTTTTTCTTCCATTACATAACTCCGTAAATACGAATGAATTCCTTATTGCAGAACAAACTAAAAACTGAAGAAGTAGAAAGGATGTATGTCATTGAAAACAAAATTAATTGATTGGCCGACGTTTATCGGTGCCCTGATATTACTACTGGGTGTGACACTTCCCTTGATTCTATTCCCGGAAGCAGGAAAAGAGGTTGTTTCCCAGGCGAATACATTCATGACAAAAAACTTCGGTGTCCTTTATATGATTATGGGCTTTATCATCTTTGCTTTCCTGGTTTATGTTGCTTTCAGTAAAAATGGATCCATTAAACTTGGGGATGAAGGAGAAAAGCCGGAATTTAATACTTTCTCATGGGCAGCGATGTTATTTGCTGCGGGTATCGGTTCCAGTATCCTGTATTGGGCGGTCATTGAGTGGGTGTATTACTATCAAGGCCCTCCTTTTGGAGTGGAACCAGAATCGAATGAAGCCATTCAATGGGCCTCTGCCTATGGGATTTTCCACTGGGGACCGATTGCCTGGGCCATTTATACATTGCCAGCCTTACCTATTGCCTATTTCTATTATGTCCGAAAGAAACCTGTCCTTAAGGTTAGTGAAGCCGTACGTCCCGTTTTAGGGAAATCTGTGGACGGGCCGATTGGAAATATCATCGATGTGTTATTTATGTTCGGTCTATTAGGTGGAGCAGGTACCACCCTTGCCCTTGGTACCCCAATGATTGCTGAGGGGATAAACAGCTTAACTGGAATACCTGCTAATTTAGGAATGAAAACGGCCATTATGTTACTGTGCACCGTGATATTTGCCATCAGCTCCTATTCAGGACTTAAGCGCGGGATCAAAGTATTGAGTGATATAAACCTGTGGTTATCCATCTTTCTACTTTTATTTATCTTTATCTTTGGACCGACAAGATTTATTAGTGAAACGACTTTTAACTCACTTGGAATCTTAGCCGATAACTTCTTTAAAATGGCGACATGGATGGAACCGTTTGGAGACTTGGCTAACTTCGAAGAAACAGGATTTCCAGAGTCTTGGACCATTTTCTACTGGGCTTGGTGGCTTGTTTACGCCCCATTTGTCGGCTTGTTCGTAGCGAGAATTTCAAGGGGGAGAACAATTCGGCAAATGGTTCTCGGGACAATGGTCTATGGAACACTTGGCTGTGTGTTGTTCTTCGGGATTATGGGGAACTTTGGTTTATACATGCAGTTGACAGGACAGTTTGATGCGATTGCATTTATGGATGCGAATGGAGCGCCTGCTACCATCATTGAAATCATCCATCAGTTGCCGTTGGCGAAATTCATGGTACTGCTCTTCACCATTCTGGCCATTATTTTCCTTGCCACGACTTTTGATTCATCTTCTTATATCCTTGCTTCTGTGGTACAGAAGAGTGTGGAAGGAGAACCATTAAGGTGGAACCGATTGTTCTGGGCATTTGCATTGTGTGTAATGCCATTGGCACTCATGTTCCTTGGAGGATTGGATACCTTACAAACAGCTAGTATTGTCGGTGGTTTCCCACTCATAATCATTATGTTCTTACTTGCATGGTCGTTCATGAGGGCTTCCAATACAGATATCCGTGAATCAGACGATTATGAACCGAGTACCATCCACATTAAACGTTGGAGAGAACGTAAGAAGAAGAAAAAACGCTCTGCTCTTGAAGCGCTGGAAGACAAACCAGATCAAGATTAATAAGAAAGCCTTCCCAGTGAAATGTAACCTTTGAAAAAGGACATTTTAATAAGGGAAGGCTTTTTCTCAATCGTTTAATATGATTTAGGAAGATACTTTGAAGTGGATGGTATTTGAAAATCCCCGCTTTCGTGCAGAAGTTGTTGAAGTAAGTGAAGATGGTCCCCGCCAATAAGTACAAGGACACGATCATTTCGTTCTGTTATTCGTGCGATATTGGCTGCAATAGCTAAATCACGATGGTACCATTGCTTTAACCATTGCACACCGATTTGATGCTGACGATCACCTACACGTGTGAGCTTTATGTAAATGCGCTGTAATTCTTGTATGTAGTCAGGGTTATTTACATATTGAAGAATACCTTTTACCGAATGGTTGCTTTCCATAGTTTTTAACTTTTTTTGGACCTGAAGAATTTCTTGGAATAGTTCAGGTTGATGCTGCTTCGCCCATTCAAAAACTTGATTTAAAGACGGGCTTGACATATCGACAATTTCATCGACAGGATAAATTCTTGGCAACTCTAATTCATAAGCCAGGCGGAATCCGAATTGCTCTACCTCATCGTATGCAGGTGTGAGGCTTCCTTTTTTGAACTCTTGAAATTTACGGTCCAGCTCTTCTTCAATTAAAAAGGATTTTTCTACAGCCACCTTTGTAGCGTTGTAATCCTTTAATGAGTGGACGACATCCAAAATCTCTTCCTGCTGTTCATTTACCTTTTCAGGATCCATGGCCATATGAAATGTACCTACAAGCAAAATTTCTGGTTTTTCCATAACGCACCTCCTTATTCATCCTCAAAAAGGGGAAGGATCTCTTCACCTAATTCTACTGCAACCTCCTGTACTGGACGTTCATTTTTCGATAGGCCGAGCATTAAATGGTTGACACCAATCGAGCGGTATTCTTCAATCAGCTCGATGAGGGCTTTTCTCCCGGCTTTATAACCGGCCGGTATCTTTTCGGCAGGGGCGTCAGGGTTTTCGAGTAGTTGTAAAGGCAGCGGCATGAAGAAGGGACGAAACGCGTCTTCTCCATGGAAATGTTTTACTTTTTGGCGATATTTCTGAATGATTTCTCTTTGTTGTTTGGGCCGCTGTGGGTAAAACATCCAGCCATCTCCATGTTGGGCCACCCAATCTAAGCTTTGTTGGCAATAGCCTGTCATAAAAGTAGGAATTCGTTTTTCGGGCTTTGGTACGATGTTTGAGCGGTCTAATGTACCAAATGGTGATGTAAGCTTGGGAAATTCCTGATAAATAGCGTCATTAAAGAAGTAGAAGGCTTCTCTGAACCGTTCCCTTCGTTCCATTATAGGAATATTCAAACCTTCAAAGTCTTTTCTTCGATCTCCTGAGGAGATCCCAAACATTAACCGCTCAGGGAACAACTTTTCAATACTTGCGATTTCTTTGGCTGTCCTTAGTGGATGGCGGAGGGGCATGACAAGGGCAGCGGTCCCCAGGTTGATTGAATTTGTATTCGCCGCAAGATAGGTTAGATAAATGAGACTATCAAATATTTGTCCTGTTGCCGGATCTTCAAATGTGGGATCTTCTAAAAGAACGTCCTGGAACCATAAACAATGAAATCCTAGTTCTTCTGCGAGCTGAGCCATACGAACTTGTTCAGTCATTACTGGAGGGGATTGGTTGTAATTTTCTATGGGTATAGTGAGACCGAACGTAATTCGGTCTGGATTTAACATGGATTGGTATCCGAGATGATGTTGAAACAAAAGGAACACTCCTTCTAAAACTTTCCTATTTCTTATTATAATGAGAATGGAGAAGGAATTCTAATCAAATCCTTTAATATGGTCCTATAAAACCCTTACGATATCTCCCATATATGCTCCCGTATCCCGAACACTCCGTTTCGAGATATCGTGTTTGAGGAGACCAGGTTTCTCCAAAGAGATTTCGAGAACGATACAGGGTATGGGTCGTTGGGGAGGGGGAGACTCCCGCGGGAGAGGAGCAAGGCTTTAGTCTAAAAAAGCTTGTCAGTTCCCGGAGGAAAGCGAGCCCTTTCTCAATGATCCTAAAACCTTCCAAACATCTCGTAATTGAGTTTTTTCAGATAACTGCTGTTTTGTTGACCAACCACTAGTGAGAATCAATGACATAGAATGAACATTAAAAAACGCTTCCGTAGGGGGGAAGCGTTTGGGGGGACTATAATATATAGGTAGTTAAATAAAGAAGAAGGGTTAGAAGCACAGAACCTCCGGCCACACTTGCTATGTCAATTGCATCATATTCTATTCTTTTCTTCATGTTGACATCCCCTTTCAAATAAGTAAGCTCAAAGACTTAGCAGGCAACTATTAAACCTTCTACTCATAATACGTTTGAATAGTCAGAAATGTTTCGTTTATATTACAATAACATATCAATATCATTTCAACCAAATGTGACAAAATTTGCGTTATATCTCCAATCGAATAAGGAGGAAAGGTTTGAAAATTCTGATATACTGATTAGAGATGGATGAGGGCAACGATATATAAAAGAAAGGGGAAAGATTATGGGCAATTATGCAACTACATGGGATTTAGATTCCATTTTCAATGGAGGAAGCGATTCCGATGAATTGAAAGATTACGTACATAAGACAGAACAGTTGATGGAAGATTTGGAAGAGCTGATCCGTACATTTACTTCTCCCAAAAATACAGATCAAACGGAAGAACTCGAGAGAATTCTTGAAAAATTACAAGTGATCACCAAACAATTAAGTGAATTTGGTGCTTTTGTCAGCTGCTTGAACGCACAGAACATCCATGATAAAAAAGCGAATATTTGGCAATCGAAGAGAAGTGAGCTTGGGGCGAAGTTGGGAAATGCAATGACGAAGCTTGACCAAACCTTTGTACAAGTGGATGACGACGTGTGGAAATCATTAATGAACCAAAAACCTTTTAAATCTGTTTCGTTTGTCTTAAACGAGAGACGTCAACAAGCCAAAGGTAAACTAGAAGTTGACAAAGAATCCCTGATCAACGATCTAGGCATCGATGGGTACCATGCATGGGGACAAATGTATGATGCACTCGTTGCCAAGTTGACGATTCAAATGGATGGGGAGGAGTTATCAGTGGGGCAAGCCGCAAATAAACTGGATGACCCCGATCGAAGTGTTAGGAAAGATGCATTTACTAAGCTGCAAAATACATGGGGAGAATCCTTGGATTTGTTTAGCGAAACGTTGAATCATTTGGCTGGTTTCCGTCTTCAGACTTATAAACATCGCAACTGGGAAAACGTATGGAAAGAGCCACTTGATTACAACCGCATGAGTGAAAAGACATTGAATGTGATGTGGGAGACCATCACCGAATATAAAAAACATTATGTACCATACATGAAGAAGAAAGCAGAACAACTGGGTATCCATCAACTTAGCTTTTACGATGTTGAGGCACCTATCGGTGAATCAGAACATAAGATGAGTTTTCAGGAAGGGGCGGAATTTATCATTCAACATTTCAGAAAATTCAGTCCGAAAATGGCGGATTTTGCTGAAATGGCATTTGAGAAAAGGTGGATTGAAGCAGAAGACCGCCCAGGAAAACAACCTGGTGGTTTTTGTACAAGCTTTCCGGACAGTGGGGAAACAAGAATATTTATGACTTATTCCGGAAGCCCTTCGAATGTAGCCACGCTTGCTCATGAGCTTGGACATGCTTATCATCAGCATGTTATGAATGATTTACCAATATTGAACCAAGGGTATGCAATGAATGTAGCAGAAACGGCATCGACTTTCGCTGAGATGATTGTTGCGGATGCAGCTGTCAAGGAAGCTGTTACGGAGGCGGAAAAACTTGTATTGTTGGAAGATAAGGTTCAGCGTAGTGTAGCCTTTTTCATGAATATCCATGCCAGGTTCCTTTTTGAAACTCGTTTTTATAAAGAACGTAAACAAGGAGTTGTTTCTACAGACCGTCTGAATAAGCTTATGACTGAAGCGCAAAGAGAAGCCTATGTTCAGACATTGGAAGAATATGATCCGACATTCTGGGCATCTAAGTTACATTTTCATATTACAGATGTACCTTTCTACAACTTCCCTTATACTTTTGGGTACTTATTTAGTATGGGAATTTATGCGAGAGCGCAGGATGTCGGCCCTGAATTTGAGGAGCAATATATTGCCTTACTGCAAGATACGGGAAGAATGTCAGTCGAAGACCTTGCTGAAAAACACTTGGGTGTAGATTTAGAAAAAAAGGATTTCTGGACGCATGCATTGGATCTTTGCCTTTCTGACCTTGAATCATTCATGGATCTAGTTTAATAAAGGGAGGTAGGATGATGGTTAACAAAGAGAAACGTATTCTAGAAGGAGAAAAAGAAAAACGAGTCGCGCAATTAGATGGTTGGAAACTGACAGATGGAAAGTTCATCGTAAAACGGTACCGTTTTACGGATTTCCTAACTGGCGTGCAATTTGTGAATCATATTGCTGAGTTTTCAGAGGAAATTCAGCATCATCCGTTCATAAGTATTGATTATAAAATGGTTACACTTAAGCTGACCTCTTGGAATGCGAAAGGTCTTACCGAACTTGATCTGACTTGCGCTCAAAAATATGATGGTCTCTATGAATCGATTACCGGAAAATAACCAAAAGCCGTCCCGCAAGCAGGGGACGGCTTTTGATATGTTAAGGTTATCTTTGGTTGAGTCTTTCTATTTGTTCTTTAGTGAACAATGGAGATTGTTTTGGCGGCATAGCGAAACATTGAACCTCTTCTTCCGTAAATGGATGAACCAGTGTAAGGCGCGCTGCATGAAGAGCCTGTTTGTAGTTTATGCTGCTTTTCCCCCCATACATCTCATCTCCAATTAAAGGGTGGCCGATATAACTGAGGTGTACTCGTATCTGGTGTGTTCGACCTGTTTGTAATTGTAGTTTGACCAGGGAGGCATCTCCCTCTGCGTGATAAGAAAGAACTTCATAATGAGTTTCCGCATGTTGGCCCCCATGGGAGACTCGTCTCCTTACGGGATGGTGACGATCTTTTCCAATTGGTTCGATGATTTTCCCGCGTACGGGCTTAATGTTTCCGTGAGCCCAAGCAAGGTAGGTCCTTTTTATTTTCCGCTCCTGTAATTCTTTGCCCAGCATAGCAATAGCAAGATCATGTTTTGCAAAAAGGATCGCACCGGATGTATCCCGGTCGAGCCGATGGACGTATTTAGGTGTCGCTTCAATACCATTCATCTGAAAATAAAAAGCAACACCGTTGACGAGTGTATCCTGTTCGTTAGGAGTATTCGGGTGTGTGAAGACACCTGTCGGTTTATTGACGACAAGAATATGATCATCTTCATAGATCACATCGATCTCCATATACGTGGGTGTCACTTCGAGTGG
The DNA here is from genome assembly GCF_900108515.1 of Halobacillus karajensis. Classification (GTDB taxonomy): domain Bacteria; phylum Bacillota; class Bacilli; order Bacillales; family Halobacillaceae; genus Halobacillus; species Halobacillus karajensis. Next base: position 313,291 of record NZ_FNWW01000005.1, read on the forward strand.
TTTTGGACGGAAAAGCCGGATGCGCAAAACGTCTCCATTCTTCACTGTGGCTGTTTTCCAATGGGGATTTTCATTATTTAACGTTACTTCACGGTTAGAGCGGAAGCTATGCATCAGCTTTCTTGGCACATTCCATTCCTTCTTAAGTATTTTTTCAATGGTGAATCCATTCCATTTTTCTGGAATGATGACTTCAAGCCAATCACCCATTCGTTTCGTTTTCATTTCTACACCCAATTTCCTAGAATACTGTATACGTGGCATTGTAAACGCACATATTGATACCAAGTATGAACTGCCCTATATTTTACTTCTAAGTATATCATTTACGCAATGGCCACAAAAATTGAGAAATCATTTACGAAAATACTGGAAATGCATCGTGTTTAATGTTTCATTTTATACTAAATTTAACTCCACTTAGTTAACAAAAAAGGAATCTGGTATCGATGCAATTAGAACTATGTTATAGTAGAAGGGTTGAATAATTTGTGATACGAAAGAGGTGTGTGCTTTATGCAACACAGAGATGATATTCGTAATATAGCGATCATCGCACACGTTGACCATGGGAAAACTACATTGGTTGACCAAATGCTTCACTATTCTGGAACTTTCCGTGATAACGAGCATGTCGATGAGCGCGCTATGGACTCTAATGATTTGGAAAAAGAACGCGGCATTACAATCCTCGCGAAGAACACCGCGATCAATTATAACGATACACGTATTAACATTCTTGACACACCAGGTCACGCAGACTTCGGTGGGGAAGTAGAACGAATTCTTAAGATGGTTGACGGTGTACTTCTAGTTGTCGATGCTTATGAGGGATGTATGCCACAGACACGCTTTGTCTTGAAAAAAGCGCTGGAACAAAAGTTGACTCCAGTCGTCGTCTTAAACAAAATAGATCGCCCGAATGCTAGACCGAACGAAGTGATCGATGAAGTACTTGATCTTTTCATTGAGCTAGGAGCAGACGATGATCAATTAGAATTCCCTGTTGTGTATGCTTCTGCGTTGAACGGTACATCCGGTGATGAACCAGAAGAACAACAAGAAACCATGGACCCTATTTTCAAATTGATCATGAACAATATTCCTGCTCCTGTCGACACGAAGGAAAATCCGCTTCAATATCAGGTGACATTGCTGGATTATAATGATTACCTTGGACGAATAGGAATTGGGCGTGTCTTCAATGGTTCGATTAAAGTCGGCCAGCAAGTATCACTGATGAAGAAAGACGGTTCTGTGAAAAACTTCCGTGTTTCCAAATTGTTTGGCTTTATCGGACTGAAACGTGTAGAAATCGAAGAAGCAAAAGCAGGAGACATTATCGCACTTGCGGGTATGGAAGATATCAACGTCGGAGAAACTGTTTGTCAACCAGATCATCAGGAAGCTATGGAGATCCCGCGTATTGACGAACCGACCCTTCAAATGACTTTCCTAGTGAACAACAGTCCTTTTGCTGGTCGCGAAGGAAAGTATGTAACAGCGCGTCAAATTGAAGAACGCCTGATGACCCAGCTGGAGACTGATGTCAGCTTAAGAGTGGAACCTACAGATTCCCCTGATGCTTTTACAGTTTCAGGACGAGGAGAACTTCACCTTTCTATACTTGTTGAAAATATGCGTCGTGAAGGTTATGAACTGCAGTTATCTAAACCGAAAGTCATCTTAAAAGAGGTTGATGGAGAAGTTTGTGAGCCAGTCGAACGTGTGCAAATCGATACCCCTGAAGAATACCAAGGGGCGGTAATGGAATCCATTGGATACCGTAAAGGTGAAATGCAGGATATGGTGAACGATGGTAATGGTCAAGTTCGCTTGGAGTTCCTTGTACCATCACGTGGTTTGATCGGGTATGCGACGGAATTCATGACGCAGACACGCGGCTATGGGATATTAAACCACACCTTTGATGGATATGCTCCATTAACGAAAGGTCAAGTCGGTGGACGTCGTGAAGGGGTTCTTGTTTCTCTGGATAAAGGAAAAGCCTCAACATACGGAATTATGAACCTGGAAGATCGTGGAACCATTTTTGTAGAACCAGGAACGGAAGTTTATGAAGGAATGATCGTCGGGGAACACAACCGTGAGAATGACCTGACGGTAAACATTACAAAAGAGAAGCATTTGACGAACATTCGTTCAGCAACCAAAGATACAACGAATACAATTAAGAAGACAAGACAAATGACACTTGAAGAAGCTATTGAGTATCTGGATGATGATGAGTATTGTGAAGTTACTCCTGAAAGTGTCCGTTTGCGTAAGAAGTATTTGAATAAAAATGAACGTGAAAAAATGGCGAAAAAGAAAAAACTTCAAAACACTGATGTTTAATCGTTTATAAAAAGGAAGCCTGGAGCATTTTCCTCCAGGCTTCCTTTTATTTTGGTCTCGATCATAATAAAGCTTTATGCGCTTCGAAAGATCAAGGTTCAACCGCTTCTCTGTACAAAGGTAATCATAGGGAACCTTCTCTTAAAAATGGTGGGCACCTGAAGACACACTTAATTGAAATACTTTTTTATTGTACGACATCTATGGTTTCTTTTTTATGCTCATGGATCTCTTCTTCTGGTTTTTCGTAATGGATGTTAATGGTATAACCCCCTGGTTCTGGAAAAGTATAGGTGGCCGTGTACTCACCAAGCTCTTCTTCTTCTGCTTCGACATACGTATGCTTGTCTGATTGATCAGAACTGATTTCGAAACGAACCTGTCCATTGGAAAATGGTTCTTCCATATGATTGATGTGGGTGGTTAATGTCGATTCATTACCAGCTTGAAACGTTTGTTCTTCCATAAGATGAACCATGAACTTTCCGCTGTTATTTCCATGATCGTGTCCACTTGCTTCTGCCTGTTCACCAACTGTAATTTCGTGCTGTGGCATGACATGAAGGTCATCTACTTGAGTATGGGCAATTACTTGATAAGTCCCTTCTTTTTTGAAGGTATGCATGATCTGATAAACGCCATCTTCTTCATGTTCAGCCTTGATCGTTTTTGAAGCGTCTTGTCCATCACTATCATGCCAAATTTCAAATTTCACATACTCTGCATCGGGGACAGGCTCACCACCTTGTGTCACTGTTGCTTTAATTGGTGTTTTTTCATTTGCGGGAATCGGTTCATGTTCAAAGTCCACCTTTGCCTCAGGAAGCTCGGCAGCAGCATTTTGGTCATCTGCTGTTGATGAATGATCTTCTGTGTTGCTGGTTGAGCAGGCGCTGATAAATAATAATACAACTACTATGAATACGTTCTTCATAATGCATCTCCTTTTTCTGACTGTCCTATCGATTTTGTTTGACGAGGATATGTGTTAGGAAACACTTACTCTAAGGATATCATTTTCAGCTTAGACACTACTTCATCTTTTTAGACTATCTTATGACAATCTCACTGGCTGTTTAGATAAAAAAGAGGCCAGCTCCGTAGAGCTTACCTCTATTCTACTAGATCCTTATTCCAATCATACGTATAAAAACGTTCATCAGTTACCCATTTAAGTGCTTCAGGATCATTCACCTTGATGCCTTCCTCAAGCATTTCGAGCATTCGTGCTGTTTGAGAAATGTGAGCACGCATTGCGTTCAGCTTTTCGTCCTTGACAGAACGGATATCATGAACGACATCCGGTTGTCCTAAATTTTCTTCCGTATTATTCGCAAAAGCAACCGCATGAAACTTAGGGCGGTCTTTTTCATTGATTTCTCTGAGAGCCCGAACGACTGCTCGAGCTGTTGCTTCATGGTCAGGATGAACCGCGTAGCCTGGATAAAAACTGATGACTAAAGAAGGGTTAAGCTCATCAATCAATTGGCTCACCATATTTTTCATTTCTTTATCATCTTCAAATTCAAGAGTTTTATCCCTTAATCCCATCATACGCAAGTCCTTAATACCCATGGCATCCGCTGCTTTGATTAGTTCCTTACGTCTGATCTTCGGTAAAGACTCCCGTGTTGCAAATGTTGGTTTTCCAAGATTCCGTCCCATTTCTCCAAGCGTTAAACAAGCATAAGTAAGGGGAGTCCCTTGTTTTATATAGGATGTAATCGTCCCTGAAACTCCAAATGCTTCATCATCGGGGTGAGGGAAGATGACAAGGACATGTCTTTCTTGTTCGATCATGAAAATTCACTCCTTCAAAAGGGTCACTAATCCTAATTATTGCTTAAATGAGGAAAAATGAAAAGTCATTTGTTTATAGGGAGTGGAGCGTGGTTATGGAAAATCATCACTCAAATAGCGCCTGGGGTTTTCATGGAAAGGTGGAAAACCGTTATAGGTTTATGTTCTCCTAATTAAAGGAAAACACTCTTCAGGTAGTAAAAGAAAGGGGAGACATACAAATGGAAAAAAGAATAGAGTACTTGGTCAATTGGCTGAGGGAGAAGAAAGAAGAAGCAGGGGCAGATGGGCTGCTTGTCGGTTTAAGTGGGGGAATTGATTCCGCAGTGGTAGCTTATTTGATTAAGCATGCTTTTCCTGATCACTCGCTTGCTGTCCTTTTACCCATCAATAATAGTGTGGAAGACCAACAGGATGCGTTGGCGGTAGTCGAACAGTCAGGTATTGATTCTGTTGGAATTGAATTAACGGAACCTTATCAAACCACTTATGAGATAATCAAGAATCAATTGAATGAAAAAGGAGATTGGAATAATGAAAAGTCCCAACTGGGGGGAGCTAATCTACAGGCCCGGTTGAGAATGAGTGCGCTTTATGCCGTTGGGAATAACTACAATTATCTAGTGGTCGGGACAGATAATGCAGCAGAAGATTACACAGGCTACTTCACAAAATATGGAGATGGGGGCGTCGACCTTGTCCCTCTGATTCATCTCAGGAAAGAAGAAGTAAGGGAAATGGCGGAAACATTAAACGTTCCTGATTCAATTATTTATAAAAAACCAAGCGCTGAGCTATGGGAGGGACAGACGGATGAAGAGGAACTTGGATTATCCTATGAGACCATCGATGCTTATCTGAAGGGAGAAGAAATCAATCCAGAAGATGAAGTAAAGCTTAAGAAGCGTCATGAAATAACAGAACATAAGCGCCAAGTCCCTGCAGGACCTGATAAAATTGAGGGAGTGTGAGTTCGTTTTATGGGAAAGGATACGGCATTAATAATCATAGATATGATTAATAAAATGGATTTTGATGGGGGGGATAAGTTACTGGAGAACAGTCTTCCTGTCGCAGAACGTTTACACAAGTTTAAGAAGGAATTTAAGAAGCAGGGCTTCCCTGTGATCTATGTCAATGATAACTTTGGTCTTTGGCAGGACAATGTTTCCGATCTTTTGAAAGAATGTAAACAGGGAAGAGGAAAACCTATAGTGGAACGAATGATTCCTGATGAGGATGATTACTTTATTATAAAGCCGAAGCACTCAGGTTTTTTCGGTACACAGCTAAGCATCCTATTAGATCAGCTGGGTATTAAGAACCTGATTCTTACAGGGGTTGCTGGCGATATTTGTGTTATTTTCACAGCAAATGATGCGTATATGAGAGAATTTAATCTTTGGGTGCCGGTGGATGGTACGGCTTCAGAGTACAATGATGATAATGAAAATGCTCTAAGAATTATGAAACGATCCCTATTTGCTAGAACGGAACCGTTGAACAACAATAAATGGCAGGATATTTTCAATAATCCTGAATAATGGGAGGGAGTATAATAAAACCCCCTTCGGCGAAGCGGAGGGGGGAATGACTTTAATTAGTAATTTTTTGTTTCTTGAGGAATGGATGAGTTAGCATCCGTATCCATATCCATACTTGTATAGCCCACATAACTGAAACTAATGATAATTAACATTAGAATGGCCAGTAAAACTCTTCTCATATTATTTCCTCCATTACTACAAAAAGCGACAGAAAAATCAGGTTTTTGTCGAATGTTGTAGTTTTTCGCTTATTCTATTGTAAGCATTCCATTTGAAGATTACAAGTCTATTACGATTCTATGAGACCATTTTTAAACCTATGACTCCAGCAATAATACAAGTGATGAACAATAGACGCTTGCGGGTCGCTTTTTCTTTGAAGAAAAAGATCCCTAATAACACGGTTCCTGCTGACCCAATCCCAGTCCAGATTCCATAGGCGGTACCAATAGGAAGTTCTTTCAGGGACAAAGAAAGAAAATAGAAACTGGCTGCTCCAGCCATTATAGCGAAAAACGCAGGCTTTCGTTTTTGGAAGCCATCCGAAAGTTTTAAAAAGAACATGGCTGTCATTTCTCCTGCCCCAGCCATCATTAAAAATACCCATGCCATCCCTATCCCTCCTGTTGTACATGTTCTGAAGCTGTATCAGACATCTTTAAACCAATAATCCCTGTTATTAAAAGGACAATAAAAAAGACTTTCCCGGGTCCGCCTCCATCTCCAAGAAAGATCATTCCGATTAACGCTGTTCCTGCTGCCCCTATCCCCGTAAATACGGCATATCCTGTTCCTATATCAATGTCTTTTAATGCTTTTGTGAAGAAAAAGAAGCTGATAATGATACAAATAACAGTGATAGAAGAAAAGACCGGATTCGTAAATCCCTTCGATAACTTCAAACCAACTGCCCATCCAATTTCAAAAAAAGCACCAAAGAATAAATAAATCCAAGCCATTGCTCATTCCTCCTTATTCACCCGGCGCTTGAATGCCAAGCCAGAATATATGCCAGCTTGACTGTTGTCTTTCTTCAAAGACCTCACGGTCATAGAAGTTTTCTTCTAAGAACAATCCGTCCATTAACGTATAAAAAGCAGATGTGAGCGTATCTGTAGAAAGAGGGCGAATTATTTTCTCATCAATCCCGCGTTCAAAGACTGGTCGAAGGATGTCTGTCATACATTCCTCAACCATCCAGAAAACTTTTTTAATTTCCCCTGTGAATTCTTCGGGAGGAAAGAATGTGACACGTTTGAAGAATAACCCTTCCGTAGTGTCGGCCATGTGTTTTAAATACAAACGATAAATTTGGTGAAGGTGATCAGCGACTGAATGATATTGCAGAGACGCAGACTGACTGATTAAGTGATTCTTTTCTTTGTCGGCGACATCATATAGAACGTGTAAGAAGATATCTTCTTTATTATCAAAATGATTGTAGAGAGATGGTTTTTTTATACCAACAGCCTCCGCGATATTTGCAAGTGTTGTGTTTTCATATCCATAATTAGCGAAGAGTTTAAGACTCTCCTCAATAATACTTTCTTTTGTCATTCATGTCTCTCCTTTTTGCTAACTAACGGTTGTTAGTCTATTTTAGCATGGGGAATATATATTGTCCAGTGAGCGGGATTCGACACGTTTAGCCATAAACAGGGCAGGGAATGCTTGTTAATAGAAGGACTTTTTTATAATGGGGTTTCAGTATTTGTTTCTAATATCCAATAGGAATAGAGACACCTTGTGAAGAATGTCCTTAAGAATACACAAACAGAAGGGGATTGAATCGGTGAACCAATATAAATTGGATCGATATGAAGGTGCGTATGCGATTTTGGTAGAGGAATCCGAGTTTAAAAATGAACTTTCTGTATTGAAAGAGAGATTGATTGGATTTGTAAAACCTGGAGACTATGTTGAAATAGAATTTGATTCTATTGGAAATTTCAAACATGTTGCCATCCTGCCTAAGAATGACAATATGGAAAAGGCTTGAGAAGAAGTGCGTCAACGGCTCAGCAAATGAACCGCTGACGCACTTCTTCTTTAAATTCTGCATTTAATTCAATGAAAGGAAAAAATGAGGGGGGAAGCCTTCTTCATTTCCTTAGGATTCAAATAAAGAACGAATACTTAACCAACTTTTGATGTGCTATAATACAAACAAATGTTCTTGGAAGGTGATTGTTATGGAAGAACTATTGAGCGGACTAAATCCATCACAACAGGAAGCCGTTGTTTCTACAGAAGGATATGTACGAGTAATCGCAGGAGCAGGTTCCGGAAAAACAAGGGCTCTTACTCATAGGTATGCCTTCATTGTAAAGGAACTCGGGATTGATCCCGCCAATATTCTCTCGGTAACATTTACGAATAAAGCGGCTCATGAAATGCGGCGGCGTGTAAAAAAGATGATTGGTGGAGAGCAGGATACCGGTTTTATTACGACTTATCATGGATTTTGTGTGCGAGTGCTGCGCGAAGATATACATCGGCTGTTCTATCCGAAAAATTTCATTATTTTGGATGTGGAAGACCAAAAAAATCTGCTTAGAGAAATTTTCGAAGAGATGGAATTAAAGCTGAATGATAAAACCTTTAAACGAATTCTTGGTAAGATCGGCATCCTGAAAGGGAATCCGCATTATGTCCAACAAATGATCCTGCGTGGAGAAATGCCTACCGTGAATGACTCTGGAGATCTTGACAGTCAAATCATTCAACAATATTTAAAAAAACAAAAGCGAGTGTATGGCCTTGATTTTGATGACTTGCTAAATTTCGTTTTCACCCTCTTTGACCAAAATAAAGAAGTCTTGGAAAAATGGCAGAACCGACTCTTTTATTTGCAAGTGGATGAGTTTCAAGACAGCAGTTTAAAACAATTTGAACTAGTTAAGATGCTGGCCGGAAAACATGACAATTTATTTGTCGTCGGGGATCCGGACCAAACCATTTACGAATGGAGGGGAGCCGACCCCAAATATATGGTCGATTTTGATCAATATTTTCCAGAAGTCCAAACCATCTTTTTAAAAGAGAATTATCGATCAACTCCAGAAATTCTGTCACTTGGAAATACTCTCATCCGAAATAATTATTTCAGGGTAGATAAAGATATGGTAGCGACGAATCCACCTGGTGTAAAAGTTGTTCATTATCATGGCAAGGATGAAATCCAGGAAGCAAAATGGATTGTAAGCAAAATCAAGGAGCTCTCCACTGAAAAAAATGTCAATTTGAGTAATATTGCTATCCTTTACCGCGCTAATTACTTGTCAAGGTACGTAGAGCAGGAGCTTATTGCTGGAGATATTGAATATAAAATTTTCGGAGGCTTTAAGTTTTTCGACCGGACGGAAATTAAAGATGCTCTTGCCCACCTTCGGATGATTGGTTTTGCTGATGATCTCTCTTTCACTCGTATTATCAATGTACCGAAAAGACAAATAGGGAAGAAAAGGATGGCTTTTCTCCGTGAAAAAGCAGAAGAGGAAGGTTTATCTCTTTATGAAACGCTGAAAAAATATAAAGAACATGAACGACTTCGGCGAACAGGAGCAAAGGAATTTATTGATGCGATTGAATATTTGAAGACCATTAGCCGGAAAAGGAAAGTTTCTGAACTCCTTCAGGAAGCCATGCAGTTGACGGGTTATGAAGAGTATAGACGGGAGGATGGCGATCAGGAGCGCTTGGACAATATGGCGGAGCTGCTTCATTCAATTGTTCAATATGAACAGACAATGGGAGAAGACATACGTTTGGATGAATACTTACAATTGATTGCACTTTATACAGACGATGACAGGGAAGATCACATCGATTCAGTCAAACTTATGACAATTCATACGGCCAAGGGTCTGGAATATCCTTATGTTTTTGTAATTGGTATGACGGAAAGTATTCTACCCCATGACCGTGCATTGAGGCAGCGGAAAGAAAGGGGATTAGAGGAGGAACGCAGACTTGCATATGTGGCCGTCACAAGAGCAGAGTGTGAGTTGTATTTAACTGAATCCGAAGGTTTTCAAAATGGGGGGCAAAAAAAATATCCCTCCCGGTTTATATTTGAAGTAGATGAAGAATTGTATGAGCGGATCGGGGAGATTGATAAGTCCCTGATTGAGGAAGCCAAAGATTTTATCCTTTCCTCTCATCGTTTAGAGAAAGATATCTCAGCTGACCACTTCGATATAGGAACCCGTGTCGAACACCCTGTATTTGGTGAGGGACGGATTGAAGAGATAGATGAAAAGAAAAACAATTATATGATCTTCTTTGATCGATTGAAAGCACCACGCCCCATCAGCCGTCATTTCAAAAAGCTTAAAAAAGTTTAAGAAGAAAAGCTGTTACAAGAAAGTGACAGCTTTTCTATTTGAAAATATTGAGAATTTTGTTCTTGCCGCTTTTGCTTAAATGGCATTAGCTACTTCCAAGGCTTTTTCTGTCCGTCCTTCTTTAGGGCCATAGTATTGAATTTGGTAAATGACATCAAGGTCCCCATCATACCATTCAACGAAAATATGGTCTTTCTTTTCCTGGACGCCTGCAACAGCCCCTGTATTTAAAGGGATCTGTAATTCAGATTCTTCAAGAACGTTACCTGGTGCGAACAGAGTTCTTACTTCTGTTTTTTCCTTACCACTGGATTGGTAGAGAACTTGTACGCGTTGGTCTTCAACTTTAGATTCGACTTTGGTTACCTCGAAGGGCATATCCTCAGGAAGACCTAGTTTCTCCTGCTTTTCACTGGATAATTCTTCTACAGGTTGAGCAAAAGTATCCGGATAGGCCGTTTTTAAATCCTCAAGAGACAAGTTCTGAGAGGAACAAGCGGCGAGAAAGATGAGCATCCCGAACAGTAGAATTTTTTTCCACATATTTTTCCACTCCTTGAACATAGAGAAAAACTTCCGCTCCTATCTTACCATACTTTTATAAACTAGAGCTTACTAGAAGTCATTATAAAACTCCCTTATCCAGAACGCTCAGTTTCGGGATGTTTTGTGTGAGGAGATAGTGGGTGGGAAAATGGCTCGTTTTCCGGCCTAACATCATGTGGGGCGTTCGATGTTGGCACAGGACCTACCATACATTTTACATGGAATTGAAAGATCAGGAGGAAGGTATTGAATAAATAGATTTATTTTTATACAAAAGGTGAAACGTTTGGAGGGAATCCATCGTACTAGATAATAGATAAATAGATTTAAAATAAGGGGATGGAAAAAAAGGGAGAAACTATTAATCAGGGGAAAGGTAGGATCACATGAAAACCATTCAAATCCGTACGTTTCTAGAAAAAGACTTTGATACTGTCCAACAACTGAATGAACAACAAGGTTGGAGGACCCTCGTCGAAAGAGGTGAAGAAACCTTGTGTGCGTGGTTGAATTCTGAACCTGCTTTGGTAGCGGTTGCAGATGGAGAGGTCATTGGTTTCTTAAGAGGACTCACAGATGGATCAATGACTTTATACATATGTGAGTTACTCGTGAAGGAAAGTCACAGAAAACAAGGGATCGCGGAAAACCTAATCCGTACCGCTCATGAATGTTATCCAGGCACACGTATTGAAGTGTTAGCTTCTCAAGATTCTGAAGGGTATTACATCAGTCAAGGGTATCGCCCCTTTTATGGGTTTCGAAAGACTGTAGAAGAAGTGTAAAAAAACAACTGGTCCGGTTGCCGGATCAGTTGTTTTCTTTTATATATTCTTCTTCCTCTTCTGAAGTAAGGAGCCTTTTGGCTTTTCCGATTGTGCCCCGCTGAATTTCCCATATTGCATTATGGTCATCAACCGCATTTGAATAATCACCTTCTGCCCATTGAGTTAAAATCTGTTTATAAACGTGTTTATGTCTTAAGTCATTCGTTTCTAAATGTTCAAGCAGCCAGGAAATGCGAAGAGGGTGGATTTGGAAAAACGTCCATTTTTCATCAGCTTTTACTTTTTGGTGTGCCATGCCATGAATGTATTCTTGGTATTCCTTATCTGTCAATTCAGGACCGGTTGTTTGTCCACCGAAAGGATTCTTCCCTTCTTCTTCATATCTTTCCAACTCTTCAGAACTCACGGTTCCTGTGACACCTTTTTCCGTCGTTTTAGCCTGGGTCTGCACATATAAGAATGCCCCTGCGGTGGCTCCGATACATAAACAGAGTGAAAACCACAACATTAATTTCTTCATGCATAGCCCCCTCCAAAATATGGTTATCAATAATTTTTATTATATAGTATATAGAGGGGGATAAAAAGGTTAGGATGGTAAATCTACTTGTATGACCTCTCCTTAACTATCGACATAATGAGCTAATTTCGCTGATAATGAACGAGGGAAAAATTTGGATGCATAGACCATTCCCTTGTTTTTAACTCCTGGAACAATCACTCGTTTTCCTTTAACGAAACCGAGGAATCCTGATTTAGCGACAGTTTCGGCGGACATGGTGTTTTTGACAAGCTTCGTGTGGTCCGCATGCGCTTTTCTGAAAAAGTTTGTTTCTGTTGCCCCAGGGCAAAGAGTAGAAATGGTCACGTTCGTTTCTTTTAGTTCTTCTACCAAAGCTTCGGAGAGTGAAAGGACATAAGCTTTGGACGCATAATAGACCGCCATCTTTGGTCCTGGTTGAAAGGCAGCTGTACTGGCGACATTCAGGACACCCTTAGGGATGGAACGAAAACGGGCAGCCTTGATCTCTGGCAGAAATAAATGGGTAAGTTCTGTAAGAGCATTGATGTTGACCCGAAGCATTTTCTGCTGATGCAGTAAAGATAGTTCTTCAAACTGTCCGTTTAAGCCGAAACCGGCATTGTTAACCAGAACAGTTATTGAAAGGCCGAGCTCTTTGACCTTTCTATAGACGGATTCCGCTGCCCCATGTTCCGATAGGTCTTGTGGAATGATTGTCACAGGGTGCTCATCTAATTGTTCTTTTAATTGGTTTAATTTATTTTCAGAACGTGCTACGACGATCAAGTTATATCCGGATTTAGCGAATAATCGGGCCAGCTCCTCTCCTATTCCACTTGAGGCTCCGGTGATTAGTGCGGTTGGCTTCATCAAAATCTCTCCTTTAATCTTCGGGTAATAGATGTTACTAGTCTATACCCTAAAAAACTGAAGAACAAATCTGACACATATTTTTATAATTAACTCTTGCTGCTCCTTCTGATTTAAATGACTTTTGGCGGGAACTTCTGTGCTTATGCGAATCTCTTCTGTTTTCATCTTTTCCATAGTTGATAATGGAGCGTTCGTGATTTTTCAGAAGTTCCGCAAAGGCATGTTCCTCTTCTTACTGTGCTCTTCTGATCAGATCCTCTTCCAAAACATCATCCCTCATTTCGTACTTGCCTATATAACGTGGTGACCGTTCATTCGTTCCATTAAATGTTTAAAGCTTATGAAACCAGCCTCGGTAATTTTGCTTCTCATTCTTATATGAGGCCAGGAGACTTGTTGAGAAATGACTAGCATTGAAAAAAACATCAGGGGCATTAGAAAAATAACCTATAATTATTCTAAGCATGGAAAGGACTTCGTAAAGTGAACAAGAAGAACATGAACAGAGTTGTTGACTTTATTATCTGAATTTTATAGACTATTGGAAAGATCTTTCTTTGATACAGTTAGTATATAGCAAGTTGAGTAGAGAATGAGTTGAGTTGAGGAATAGGATGAGCAGAGCTGAGTGAGCGAGGAATCGTTGGACGTAAGGAGCCGATGGATTGCCTGGCCGAATTTTTCCCTCTTTTACAATCCACTCGTTTTCATCCCTCAACGTCTCATTCTCCATAATTTTATGGAGAGGTGAGCCTAATCTAATGACTACATTCGATTCATTTCAAACAGATGCGAAGGAGCATCGTACAATTCCAATCACCCAATCTTTTTTTACTGATACATTGACACCGATTCATATGTTTCATGCGCTTAAAGAGGAAGCGGTGTATATGTTGGAGAGTCAAGATCCTGAATCTCCATGGTCCAATTTTTCATTTATTGGACTGGACCCTATGATTCAAATTAAGGAAGTTGACCGAAAGTTCCAAATTGAGGATTTCCAACACAACACCATCCAGGATGTTTCAGATTTTAAGACCGCCTATGAAAAGGTAGTAGAGGAACTCGGTGTGAAACAGCCCCCGATTGATCTTCCTTTTAAAGGGGGAGGGGTCGGATATATTAGTTATGATGCCATATCGGATTATGAACCTGTCGATAGAGCAGATAGCGATGACTTAAACTTATCCAATTACCATTTGTTGTTTTGCCAAACCTTAATTGCTTATGATCACAAAACAAAAGAAACCACGATTTTATCTTTTGCAAGGAAAAATAAGGAACGAGATCTAAAAGAAACCTATACTGAGACGAAAGGTCGTATCAAAACGATTACAGACAAGTTGTTAGCTGCAAAGCCTTTGTCTGATTTAATGCTGATGGAAAATGCGGAAGAAAAAGAAAGATTTCAACTGGACAGCAATTATGAACCTGAAAAGTTTAGGTCTGATGTAGAGAAGGTAAAAGAATACATTCGTGCTGGCGATATTTTTCAGGCCGTCTTATCCCAGCGTTTTCATACCCTCACAAACCGAAGCGGCTTTGAACTATATAGAGTTTTAAGGAGAGTGAATCCATCCCCCTATATGTTTTATTTGAAAATGGGCGATGTTGAAGTGATCGGCAGCTCTCCTGAACGGCTCTTGGAGGTTCAAAATGGAAAACTTGAAATCCATCCCATAGCCGGCACACGAAAGAGAGGGAACACCAAAGAGGAAGATGACGCATTGGCAGAGGAATTATTAGCTGATGAAAAAGAATTGGCTGAACATCGGATGCTTGTTGATTTAGCAAGAAACGATATCGGACGTGTAGCAGAATTTGGAACAGTTAAAGTAAGTGAATATATGACTATCGGACGTTTTTCAAAGGTGATGCACATCATCAGTAAAGTGACAGGACAGTTGAAAGAGACCGTTTCTCCTATCGACGCTCTTATCTCCTCATTCCCTGCAGGTACATTATCTGGTGCACCTAAAGTACGGGCCATGCAAATATTAAGAGAACTTGAACCTACCCCTAGAAACCTTTACGGGGGAGGGATTTTGTATTTAGGATTTGACGGAAATATCGATTCCTGCATCACAATACGAACGATGACTCTTACCGGGGAAGATCTATATATCCAGGCTGGAGCAGGGATTGTGGCAGACTCAGATCCTGAAGCAGAATATCAGGAAACATTGAACAAGGCGAGTGCGTTGAAAAAGACCATTCAATTAGCTGAGCAAGTATTTGAGAAGAGTAGAGAAGGAGTGGAGACGAGATGAAAGACTTATTGAGTAGAGTGGTTGCAGGAGATAAACTGACAGAAAAGGAAGCATTTGACACGATGGATCAGATTATGAACGGGAAGGCCACAACAGGACAGATGATGAGTATGCTCAGTGTCATGCGATATCGAGGAGAAACTGTTGAAGAAATGACAGGATTTGTAAGAGCGATGCGTTCTAATATGACAAAAATGGATGTGGATGATCCAACGATTGTTGATACATGCGGAACTGGTGGAGATGGTGCTTCCACTTTTAACATTTCTACTGCTGTATCTATCGTTCTTGCGAGTATGAGGGTGAAAGTGGCGAAGCACGGTAATCGGAAAGTCTCTTCCAGAAGTGGAAGTGCAGATGTTCTCGAAACCCTTGGGGTACCGATTGATACGACACCAGAGCAGGGAGCAAGGGCATTGGCCGAAAAAGGAATGACGTTCATGTTCGCGCCTTTATACCATAAAGCTATGAAGCACGCGGGACCAGCAAGACAGGAACTTGGCTTTCGTACCATTTTTAACCTTCTTGGTCCGATGTCCAATCCTGCCAATGCTAAACGTCAACTGATTGGGATTTATGATACGAACTTCGCGGAAAACATGGCGGAGACATTGAAAAAATTAGGTTCGACACACGTCTTATTAGCTACGGGCCGGGATGGACTTGATGAAATAACCGTGACAGGCCGAACCGATGTAGTTGAACTGAAAGATGGTCAAATTTCAAGATTTACCGTCAGTCCAAAAGACTTCGGTCTTCCTTTAGGAAACTTAGAAGATATTCGCATTACCAAAACGGAAGAAAGTGCACAAATGATCAAGGATGTCCTTTACGGTTCAGCTAACCAGAGTGCTGCATCAATTGTGACATTAAATGCAGCTGCAGGACTCTATGTGGCAGGAAAAGCGGATGATCTTCATGAAGGTGTCAAACTTGTACAGGATGCAATTAATAATGGAGTGACCCGAGAATATTTTGAAGCTATCATTTCAGAAAGGGAGAATCGCCAATATGCTTGAAACGATCTTAGCTGTTAAACAACAGGAAATTGAAAAACTATTTTTACCGGAAGAACAATCCTTCAATCATTATTCTCTCTATAATTCTTTAAAAAAAGCTCCCCATGCGGCTGGATTAATAGCAGAGGTGAAAAAGGCTTCTCCATCCAAAGGAATTATTCGGGAAGACTTTAACCCTGTCCAAATCGCGTATGATTATGATAAAGCTGGCGTACAGGCGATTTCAGTCCTGACGGATCAACATTTTTTCCAAGGACATCGTGATTATTTAACAGCTATAAAAAAAGTCGTGGATGTTCCTGTTTTAAGAAAAGATTTTATTATTGATTCTATTCAAGTAGCAGAAAGTGCTTATATCGGTGCTGATGCGATCCTTCTCATAGGAGAAGCAATGGAAGCGAAAAAACTTCATGAACTCTACTGTCAAGCCTATGAACTAGGAATGGAAGCTCTTGTAGAGGTCCATAGTGAAGACACATTGAACCATATACTGAATGAATTCACCCCAAAAATTCTGGGGATTAATAATCGGAATCTTCATACATTCGAGACGACATTGTCTCAAACAGAACAAATGGCCAAACGAGCACCAAAGGAATGTATATTGGTTTCTGAAAGTGGCATTTTCACCTATGAAGATTTACAAAAAGCAGCAGCATACGGAGCGGAAGGTGTCCTTGTGGGTGAATCCCTAATGCGTCAGAAAGATATTAAAGCAGCGGTACGGAAGTTGTTAGAGGGAGTGAATGTAGGATGAAAGAACCCATCGTGAAATTGTGCGGAAATCGATCATTATCTGACTTAGCGAAGACGTCTTCTTCTCATGCGTCACATCTTGGCTTCATTTTCGTTAGAAGAACGAAGCGGTATGTCCGTCCTGAATCTGTCGGACGGTGGGTTAAAAAGATCCGACCGAAACAAAAACTTGTCGGGGTTTTTATTGATCCTACGATTGAAGAAATTGAGGAAACCCTCCAATTCGTACCGTTGGACGTTATTCAGCTTCACGGGAACGAAACGGTTTCTCAATTATTGAGAATAAAGGAGGCTGTCGGCCTGCCTGTTTGGAAAGTGATTCATCATCAATCAGGAGGAATTGATCAGATGGATGTATTTCGTGGCGTGGCTGATGGTTACATCGTTGACAGTAAGGTGGATGGAGCTGCAGGCGGCACAGGTGTCCGCTTTGATTGGGAAGCTATTCCTTCTTATCGGGATGAGGCTTATAATCAAGGGGTTCCATGTTTTGTTGCAGGGGGGATCAATCCTGAAAATATTAAGGAATTGCTTACTTACCGCCCGGACGGTATCGATCTTTCTAGTGGTATTGAAATCGGGGAAAGGAAAGATATCGGAAAAATTCAAACAATCCTGAAAGAGGTGGAACAAAATGTTGCAAGCATTTCCTGATTTAAAAGGACGCTATGGAGATTTTGGGGGTAAGTACGTACCGGAAACATTGATGGGACCATTACAGGAGTTGGAGGCTGCTCTTGATAAAATGATGACTGATCCGGATTTTATAGAAGAATATCATCATGTGCTGAAAGAATATGCCGGTCGTCCGACATCCTTGACCTATGCTGATAAACTAACCGATCACTTTAAAGGTGCAAAAATTTATCTGAAACGTGAAGATTTGAACCATACCGGTGCACATAAATTAAATAACGCTATCGGACAGGCATTGTTAGCTAAGCGGATGGGAAAAGAAAAAATTATTGCCGAAACAGGAGCTGGACAACACGGGGTTGCTTCAGCTACGGTTGCAGCTAAATTTGGACTTCAATGTATCGTATTTATGGGGGAAGAAGATATACGAAGGCAGGAATTAAATGTTTTTCGTATGAAGCTGCTTGGGGCAGAAGTCGTTTCAGTTTCTAGTGGAAACGGGACCCTTAAAGATGCGACCAACGAGGCCATCAGGTATTGGGTAGCCAATTGTGAAGACCATTTTTATTTGATTGGATCGGTTGTTGGGCCGCACCCTTATCCGCGTATGGTCCGGGACTTTCAACGAATTATCGGTGATGAGTCCAAGAGACAATTCTTAGAAGTAGAAAAGGAGCTGCCAGAACGTATCTTCGCATGTGTTGGTGGAGGTAGCAATGCAATGGGAATGTTCTATCCATTTTTGGAAGATAGGAGTGAACTGATCGGTGTGGAGGCTGCTGGCAAAGGCATTGATACGCCTGAACACGCGGCAACCTTGTCGAAGGGAACTCCTGGTGTCATTCATGGTTCAATGACTTACCTCATGCAAGATGAGAATGGACAAATTACAGAACCGTATTCTATCTCAGCAGGGCTTGACTATCCAGGCATTGGCCCCGAACATGCACACTTATTCCAAACGGAACAGGTTCGGTATGAAGCAGTTACAGACAGGGAAGCTCTAGATGCACTCAAACTTCTCACACAAAAAGAAGGCATTATCCCGGCTATTGAGAGTGCTCATGCCCTAGCTCAGGCCTTTAAAGAAGTCCCTTTCATGAACAAAAACGAAACGATTTTAATCAACCTTTCTGGGCGTGGGGATAAAGATATGGCAACATTAATGGAACATTTTCAAGAGGAGGTTTGACATGCTGACGAAAACATCATTCCAAGGGAAATTAACCAAAACGGATAACTTGTTTATTCCTTTTATAGTCGCAGGTGATCCTAGTTCTGAATTTACCATTCAATTTGCTCTTCGCCTGCAGGAAGAGGGGGCGGATGTCTTAGAGTTGGGGGTTCCATATTCAGACCCGCTGGCTGACGGCCCTACAATCCAACGCGCGGCGCAGCGTGCTCTACGGGCGGGGATGTCGCTGAGAAAAGCCATAGAACTTGTACCGGAATTAAGAAGAAAGGGATTGACGATCCCAGTCGTGATCTTTACCTATTACAACCCGGTAATTCAGATTGGTCATGAAGAATTTTTTCAACTTCTTGAAGAGAACAGCGTGGAAGGGCTTCTCATCCCTGATCTTCCATTTGAAGAAAGTGGAGAAATTCGCCAGCAAGCAGAACAAAAGAACATAGAATTCATTTCACTCATTGCCCCAAACTCGGATCAAAGGATCAAACAGATTGCTGAGCATGCTAAAGGATTTCTATATTGTGTCTCTTCTTTAGGGGTTACGGGGGAACGGAAGGATATGGCGCCAGAGGCTCTCTCCTTTATTAAAAAAGTTAAGCAGTACAGCCAGGTACCTGTTGCTGTCGGATTTGGTATATCCTCGAACGAACACGTCAAACTCGTTAGATCTCATGCGGATGGGGTCATCATCGGCAGTAAAATTATCCGGTTAGTAGAGGCTGAAATTGAAAATATTGCGAATGGAAAGGCTGACGAAGCACTGGACCATTTTACAATAGGAGTAAGAGAACTCGTGAAATAATTTTAGAAAGTTGAGAGGAGCACGAGCATAGTGATCTATATGATCGACCACTATGATTCTTTCACATTTAATCTAGTCCAGTACCTTGGAGAACTTGGTGAAGAAGTTATAGTGAAGAGGAATGATGAAGTGGATCTACTGGAAATTAGTGAGTTAAATCCTGATCTGATTTTCCTTTCCCCAGGACCCTGCTCTCCTGATGAGACAGGGAACACTCTTGAAGTGATCGACACGTTCAAAGGGGACATTCCAATATTCGGTGTGTGTCTAGGCCATCAGGCGATTGCACAGGTATTTGGAGGGAGTGTTGTCAGAGCAGAAAGGTTAATGCATGGAAAATCTTCACGTATATTCCATGATGGAAAAGGGATCTATGAAGGATTGAATAATCCGATGGAAGCCATGCGCTATCACTCTCTCATTGTAGAGCTATCTGATTTACCAGAATGCTTTGAAGTTACAGCCTCAACGGTAGAGGGCGAACTTATGGGAATCCGGCATGTCGACCTTCCTATAGAAGGGGTCCAATTTCATCCGGAGTCTATTGAAACGAAGGATGGGAAAAGGTTACTTCAGAATGTGATTGAAAACCGAATGAAAGCGTTGATCTAATGAGGGCTGATATCCTTTAAAGGGTATCAGCTCTTAGATGATTTCACAGAAAAACAAGCTAAATAATAGGTATAAAGAACTAATTTTACTATAAAATTCAGTCGTTGTATCAAGGTTTTAACAGAAAATTCATAACTATAACGCAATTCTCGGAAGCGTTGACGTTATCGCTTTCATAAGCGCATGTTAAATGTTGGAAAGCGTTAAAAACCTATGGAAAAGCCTCTTTTGAACGTTTATTACACCATTTTTACAAATCAAAAATGTATGTTAATTTAGATAACGTTGTGTTCGAAGGGCGTATTTACATCGGCCGGTGTTTAAAATAGAAAAGCTCGTCAAGGACCAGCGAACAAAAAATTTCAGGAGATGATTCAGTAGTTATGGAACTGCAACAAGATCCAACTCTGCTATGGTTTATAGCCATTTATGGAATATTAATGGTCGGCATTGGTGTATTCATGTCGAAGAAAGTGGCCGGTAGCGAAGATTTCGTATTAGCCGGTAAAAGTCTAGGACCTTTTGTATTGATGGGAACGCTTCTGGCTACATGGACTGGTAGTGGAAGTATTTCAGGTGGAGAAACATCAATGGCTTTCTCTTACGGTATTCTTCCTTCATTGATGATGATGCTCCCAACGTTAGTCGGAATAATCATCCTTTATGTTGTGGCACCTAAAATTCGTGAGCATGGTAAATTTACTGTTGCTGGAATTTTAGAGTCAAAATATGGGCGGACGTCCCGTAACATTGCGAGTGTTATTATCATACTGGCGTATGTCGGTATTGTTTCTTATCAGATGAAAGGATTCGGATTTATTCTTAACTTGACAACAGGGATGACTGTCCAGACCGGTACAATCATCGGTGCTGCTATGATTATTTTCCTTGCGATGATTGGTGGTTTACGTTCAGTTTCACAAACCGATGCCATTAGTGGGTTCTTAATGGTCGGTGGTTTAATTATCACGGTTCCGACTATCATTATGGTTGCCGGTGGGTGGAGCGAAATCGTCGCAAATGTGCCGGAATCCCATATGAGCGCCACAGGTGGATTGACAACGATCCAAATGATCGGTTACTTGCTGCCATCATTGTTTTTATTGCTTGGTGACCAAAATATGTACCAGCGTCTTGCCTCATCCAAAGGGAACAAGGCGGCCAAACGTGCTCAAATCGGTTGGTTGATTGCCATGATCGTTATTTCACCATCCATTTCATTAATTGCCTTTGCCTCTCGTTCTTTATTCCCTGATATCGACCCAGGAATGGCTCTAATGGCAACAACGGTAGCGATGCCTGTAGCTATTGGCGGTGTTTTGCTTGCAGCAGCAGCTTCCTTCATTATTACAACAGGGAACTCTTATTTATTGTCAGCGGCAACGAACCTGACCTATGATCTTTATGGGAAGTATGTAAACAAAGACGCGTCAGATAAAAAACTTCTTGCGATGACAAGGATCTTTATTGTGGCTCTCGGTGTGTTTGCCTTTATCCTCATCAGTTATTTCCCTACTGTTTTAAGTGTCCAAATGTATGCTTATACAGTGTATGGAGCTGGGTTAACACCAGCTATCCTGGCCGTATTCTTCTGGAAGAGGGTCAATGCAATTGGCGGATTATCATCGATGATCGCTGGTGTCCTATCAACCTTAATCTGGGAAATTGTTTTACAGCAGCCATTTGAAGTCAATAGTGTTGTTGTTGCGGTGCCCGTTGCAGTTATTGTATTGATTGCAGGAACGTTGATGACGACAAGTCCAGGTTCTCAAAGTAAAAAAGGAAAGTAATCGTAAACAGGAAAAAGCCTTCCAAGTTGGGAGGCTTTTTCTCATTTTCTTTTCATTTATTGTTTTACTTTGAAGTGACGGATTTGTTCGTTTAACTGGCGGGATAATGTAGATAACTCATCTGCACTACGGGAAACTTCCTCGACAGAACTGTTCGATTGTTGGGCAGCGGCTGTTACTTCTTCAATACCTGCAGCCGATTCTTGGGAGACAGAAGCAACTTCTTCAATAGACGCATTCATCTCATAACTGTCATCTGAAATCTTCTTCAATTTATCAGAGATTCCTGTGCTCTTAGCAACCATATCTGTGACAGATTCTTCAATGCTATTAAATGTTTCACCAGTCAGCTTCATTTGTTTCGTGCCTTGGTCTACTTCTCCATACCCCTTTTGCAATGTCTCAACAACTGATGTAGATTCATTTTGGATGCCTGAGACGATACCAGTTATATCTTCGACGGAGTTTGACACTTGTTCTGCTAGTTTCCGAACTTCATCGGCAACAACGGCAAACCCTTTTCCATGTTCCCCTGCGCGAGCTGCTTCAATAGCAGCATTAAGGGATAGGAGGTTTGTTTGCTCCGCAATATCCTGAATAACTTGGACTAGTTTAGAGATCTTTTTGGATTGTTGGTCTAACCCACGGACTCTTTCAACCGATTCTTTTACCATCTGATCAATACTCTGCATTTGTTTTACAGAGTGCCGCATCATTTCACTTCCCTCATTTGTCATGGATAAGACATGGGCGGAAGCATCGGAAACTTTTTCTCCATTTTTGTTTGCTTCCTTGATTTCTGACACGAACACATCCATTATCTCTGATAACCGTGAGGAGCTATGTGCTTGGGATTCTGATCCTGCGGAAAGTTGTTCCATTGTGGAGGCTATTTGCTCGCTTCCTTCCCGCACTTCGTCTGCGGATTGTTTTAATCCATGACTTTGCTCTGAAACAGACTGGGTCGCTGTTTGCAACTGTTCAATGATATGTTTGATGCTCTCTTTCATTTGATGGGTAGAGGCTGATAATTGGCCGATTTCATCATCTCTTTTTTGCACCAGGTCCACAGTTAGATCCCCATCTTCCACACGTTTCATCTTACTTTGCATTAAAGCGATAGGCTTGCGAATACGACGGGTTATCATAAACGATACAAAAATAGAAATAACAAGAATAACCAGGACTGTAATGGCAATTGGGAGTAACATGGCTGCTCCCTTTGCTTCTAGTTCTGCTTTATCAACAGTTCCTACAATAATCCACCCGGTAGATTCATTAAGGGAGTAACCTAGGGTTTTGTCATTTCCATCGTCTTCATAGTTGACGACCCCTGAAGATTGGTTATCTTCCATTATTTTCTTGTAATAATTTTCTTCCGAAACATCAGTCCCCACTAAATCCGGATCTGGATGAGAGAGGAAAGTTCCTTTCTCATCGAAAATAGCTGCATAGCCACTGTCAGCAATTTTGACATTTTCAACAAGACTTATTAATGATTCCATATTGATATCGATAGAGAAGACACCCATTACTTCATCTCCGTTTACGACTGCACGGGCTACACTCATAATGGTTTCATTTGTGTTTGTATCCAGATAAGGTTCTGTCCATATAAGTTCCCCTTGGTTTGCGACAGCGTCCTCATACCACGGTCGACTCCGCGGGTCAAAATCAGACGGTAAATCTAATGTGGAATCAGTAATCGTTTCTCCTGTTTCCTCAACCCCCATATATGCATTTTTTATTATTTCATTGGACTCTCGTATATCATCCATGCGTCGAATGACTCGATCTTCTTCTGAAGAGTAATTAATAAAAGCTTGCTCGCCAGAATAATGATGAACGATATCCTCCTGTGCTTGGAAGAAAAGATCGAATGAATCATTTAATGAATTCATTTGCGTTTCTACATTGCTTGTCAGCTCTTTGGTTGTGATGGATACACCAAAAGAATAGCTGGCATAGCCGATAACAATTCCGGCAGTAGCGATTAGCGTCAGAAATGGAACTAATATCTGCCTTTGTAATGTGCGGTTGAAAAAAGAGCCTTGGTTATTTTTGTGTCTTTTTCTTAACATGTTCTCCCCCCGATTTTCATGTAAAGTCTTTGCTGATTGAAACAGCAACATTCTTTTACATGTATCGGATGGAAATGAAGGAAATTCAATATCCCGCACCAATTTTATCCAAGAGAAATTGAACATACCAAAAAACCACCATTTCTTTTGCGAAATGATGGTTTAGGAGTGGAGCATAGCGGGCTCGAACCGCTGACCTCTTCGCTGCCAGCGAAGCGCTCTCCCAGCTGAGCTAATGCCCCATATGATTTTTTCGACAATTATTATTTTATATAGATAGCGGGAAAAAATCAAGGGTTTTTTATGATTGATTAATATGAATTGGGTAGATATCATCTCGTACGCCTCTACCAATGGGAGGGTGGTAGTTACCCTTTATTTTAAGGGTTAATATAAAATGGAAAAGGGAACGACTAAATGCGAGACAGTGTTAAGGAGGGAAATAAAATGCTGTTTTCAGGAACAAAGCTTTCCGATTTATCAAAAGTATCCATCCTTATCATATTAGCAGGATTCGGTATTGTAGGTGGAGCGGTGTATCTCTTCATAGAACTGGCCGCAGAGATTTTAGAAAAGGAGAAATTCCTTATTGATCAGGCAGCTATGGATGTTGTGACGAAAATGAGTGCTCCATGGCTAGATACTTTCTGGGGATGGACGACTGATTTAGGATCTGTTCCATTCATAACCCTTGCATCGATTATTCTACTTATCTATTTGCTGCTTTTATCTTCGTACAGCCGTTGGGTTGGTATATATTTTTCTATTGCAATGCTTGGAATCAGTGCATTGACCAAACTTCTTAAAGTAACATTTGAACGTCAACGTCCAGAGGTATTGGCAGAGTTTGATGGAACTGGATTTAGTTTTCCTAGTGGACATTCTACGGGTTCGATTGTGTTCTATGGATTCGTTATTTATTTAATAGTCATCAGTCCTTTACAGAAAAAGTGGAAATGGCTTATCAACCTTTTGCTTGGTTTATTAATTGCTATGATTGGGTTATCGAGAGTCTATTTAAGTGTCCATTACTTCACTGATATAGTGGCTGGTTTTCTGTTTGGCCTTGCGTGGCTCTTTGTCTCCATCTTTGCCTTGGAAATAACTTTATGGAATCAGCGTAGACGACAAAGCCGTTGATCATGTTGTTAAGGAGTGGGTAAAATGATAACCAATAATAAAGACGCCTTGTCATGGGGCGTCTTTATTTAACTATTTCATTTTGAAAGAAGTGAGTATCCCTGCTTCTGGATCAACTCTCCGGTGAGCATGGCGTCTTGAAGTTTTTCCTTTATACTCCTCGCTTATTTCCCCATACAAGCGCGTGAACTTGTGGGAGCACGCGGACTTTGTTTAATTTAGGGGAAGCCACCACTTGGTCAATAAGCCATTCATACTGGTCAAGAAGGTGACTTGCCAGTGTACTGGATTCATCTTCTTCAAGATCATCATTCCCCACTTGCAGGAAGAAGGGAACATTTGGGTAGCGTTCATGAACCTTTTCAGCGTATTTGAGATCCTCATTGTTAAAAATGACGACTTTTAAACTTGTATTTCTGAGACGTTCTTCTTTTTCTAAATGATTGATTATACCATCCAAGGCCTCCCAGTTGGTCTCCATTTTGGAACTTGGAGGCTTCGGTGAAATGGTCAGATCATCAATTTCCAGAAACCAATCCTGCCAGCGGCTTCCTTGGGTTTCAAGGGCGATTTCTATCTCTTTTTCATGTAAAAGATTAATCAGATCATGTAAGTTTTTTAAGAGGGCAGGGTTCCCGCCGGAGATAGTTACATGATCAAATTGGTCTCCGCCTGTCTGAATAAGTCGGTCGACGATCTCATGCGCTGTCAGTCGTTCGATGTCCTGTTTGGCACTGCCATCCCAAGTGAACGCTGAATCGCACCAGGCACAGCTATAATCACAGCCGGCAGTCCGTACGAACATCGTTTTTCTACCTACAACCATTCCTTCCCCCTGGATAGTAGGTCCGAAAATTTCTAGAACGGGGAATTTATTCAACGGTCATCCACTCCCTTCTAGCTTCGGCATAACTTGTTGGTGTTTCATAAAGCTTTACAAATTCTACACGACAATGATTGGAGTGTCCCTGAAGTGCCTCTTCCATTTTTTCATAGATCCAGACAACCATATTTTCAGCAGTTGTATTCATGTTGGGAAGAGTGTCGTTTAAATAACGGTGGTCCAGGTGTACTTCTATTTGTTCTTTCCATATCTTCTTAATATCCCCAAAGTCAATAACAAGGCCGATCTCATCAACAAAACCACTAATTCCAAAGATTACTTTATACGTATGCCCATGAAGGTTTTTACATTTCCCTTCATAACAATGTAAATGGTGGGCGGCATCGAAGGTGAATTCTTTGCTGACCAGAACCCGCTTCTGGTGGTATTTCAGTTCATGACGTTTGATATCTTCATCGAATTTCTGCAGATTCTCAACAATCGTAAATCCGTACATCAATCTTGCACCTCTTTTTTAGACAAGTAGGTATCCAGGCCATTTCTTCGTAGTTCACAAGCAGGGCATTCGCCACAGCCATCTCCGCGTACACCGTTATAGCAGGTTAATGTTTTAGTGCGTACGTAGTTGAACGCATCGAGTTGGTCTGCCAACTCCCACGTCTCTGCTTTATCCAGCCACATTAAAGGCGTATGGATAACAAATTCATCGTCCATGGATAAATTTAAGGAGACATTCAATGATTTAACAAATACATCTCGGCAGTCTGGATAACCACTAAAATCTGTCTCACAGACGCCTGTAACGATATGCTTGGCATTAATTTGCCGGGCGAGTATAGTTGCAAAAGACAAGAATAATAGATTGCGTCCAGGGACGAAGGTGGAAGGGAGTTCACCCTCTTCTCCTTCTTTCACTTCAATATCGTCTCTTGTTAAAGCATTGGGAGCCAATTGATTGAGTAATGACATATCAAGAATATGTTGGCGCACCTTTTGGTCTTCCGCGATTTCTTGCGCCACTTTTATTTCCTCTTTATGCCGCTGATTGTAGTCAAAAGTGACGACTTCGACATGGTCGAATTTTTTCAAAGCCCAGAACAAGCATGTGGTACTATCCTGACCGCCACTGAATACAACTACGGCTTTACTGTTTTTTTCCATAAAAAAATTCTCCTTTCATCGTTCGAAAAAGAGAATTCTATACACCCAAAACCATAAAAAAACCGTACCTAAGGCAAGGTACAGTTCCATCCTTAGTTTTTTATAGAGGGTGTAGCTAGAACCTCTCCTGCCAAAAAGCAGACTTGTATTTAATTAACTTTATTTATCTTAACACGAGAACATGGCAGATGGAAACCCAAAGTCATCATAGATTGGCAGGGACTAGGAAAATACTATTCTAGAATTTTTTCTATGAATGTATTTTACCTGTTGACTTCCCTGTGCTTTTTTGTATAATTATAAATAATCAATTATAAAAATACATTCGTTGATGAAGAGAGTACATGTAAGGAGAACTTGCAGCGAGCTGGGGATGGTGGAAGCCTGGTAGTTGATTTATATGGAACGCACTTCTGAGAAGTTTGGGTGAAATAAAGTAGCCAAATCCGGGAGCCCCCGTTATCAGCTTCGAGTTGGTCTGACATTCAGACAATTAGAGTGGCACCGCGGATTATAAAACCGTCTCTTACCTGGGTAGGAGACGGTTTTTTTATGGACAATAATCGAGGAGGTAATCTTATGACAAAACCAAAAGTAGTATTAGCTTATTCAGGTGGATTAGACACATCGATTTCAATTAAATGGATTCAAGAGAAGTATGGGTATGATGTTATTGCACTGGGCCTTGATGTCGGGGAAGGGAAAGACCTGGAAACGATTCGCCAAAAAGCCCTTGATGTAGGAGCGATTAAAGCGATTATGGTGGATGCTAAGGAAATCCTGGCGGAAGAGTATTTATTGCCCGCACTAAAAGCCAATGCGCTGTATGAAGGGAAATACCCATTATCTTCAGCACTGTCCCGCCCGCTCATTTCTAAGCTGCTTGTGGAAGTAGCAGAACAAGAAGGTGCCGTAGCAGTTGCCCATGGGTGTACGGGGAAAGGGAATGATCAAGTACGTTTTGAAGTTTCTATTCAAGCACTGAACCCTGATTTGGAAGTCATTGCACCTGTACGTGAATGGGGAATGACGCGTGATGAACAAATTGTCTATGCGGAAGAGAAAGGTATTCCGGTTCCGGTGAATTTAGAAAATCCATTTTCTATCGATGCCAACATCTGGGGACGTGCCTGTGAAGCGGGGGTCCTTGAAGATCCGTGGAAAGAGGCACCGGAAGCAGCTTATGCATGGACCAATCCTATTGAAGAAACACCTGATGATCCTGAGACCATTGAAATCGATTTCGTAGAAGGAAAACCTGTAGGATTAAATGGACAACAAATGGATCTTGTAGCTTTGATCGAATACCTGAATGAACTTGGCGGTAAGCATGGGGTTGGAAGAATTGATCATACCGAAAATCGTCTAGTAGGGATTAAATCAAGAGAAGTTTATGAGAACCCAGCAGCTATGATCTTAATTCATGCTCATAAGGAATTGGAATTTTTAACTCAGACGAGAGAGGTTTCTCAATATAAAGCCAGTGTCGACCAACAGCTATCTAAAATTATTTATGATGGTCTGTGGTATTCTCCATTACAGCCGGCACTATCGGCTTTTGTAGATTCCACTCAGCAAGTCGTCACCGGAACTGTCAAAGTGAAATTATTTAAAGGCCATCATAACGTTATCGGTAAGAAATCACCTGTCAGCCTTTATAATGAAGAGCTCTCCACATATTCTAAAGAAGATGCGTTCGATCATAATGCTGCTGTTGGTTTCATCAAATTATGGGGATTGCCGACAAAGGTTCATGCTGATGTTCATAAAGGAGAAAAGTTATTAGATCAAGCCGTGGTGACCCAACATGACTAAGTTATGGGGGGGACGATTTACGAAGCCTACCAATCAATTGGTGGAAGAGTACACCTCTTCCATCCATTTTGATCAAAAATTAGCGCTTCAGGATATCCAGGGAAGTATTGCTCACGTGGAAATGCTTGGAGCGTGTGACATCCTCGATAACATTGAAGTGACACGGATCAAAGAAGGGTTGCGATCTATAGAAGAAAAAGTAAAAAACGGGGACGTCACTTTTTCTGTTGAACATGAAGATATTCATATGAACATTGAGAAGTTACTCATTGAAGAAATCGGACCCGTCGGAGGAAAATTGCATACAGGCAGAAGTAGGAACGACCAAGTAGCCACAGATATGCATTTATATTTGCGTGAAAAAACATATGCTTTAATCGAGCTGGTGGAAGGTGTTCAAAGATCACTTGTCGATCAGGCAGAAGAGCATGTAAAAACCATCCTGCCTGGTTATACCCATTTACAGCGTGCCCAGCCAGTTTCTTTCGGCCATCATTTACTTGCCTACTTCTGGATGTTTGAAAGAGACAAGGAACGTTTGCGGGATAGTTTGAAACGAATCAATTGGTGTCCGCTTGGGGCTGCAGCATTGGCGGGTACGCCTTACCCCATCGATCGAAAAATGACGGCCGATGCGTTAGGATTTGACCACCCCTACCCGAACTCACTGGATGCTGTCAGTGATCGCGATTTCATTTTGGAGTTTTTATCTATATCATCAATTATGATTACACATATCTCCCGTCTCTCGGAAGAATTGATTTTGTGGGGGAGTCAGGAATTTCAATTTGTTGAATTAGACGATGCCTTCTGTACAGGCTCAAGTATTATGCCCCAAAAGAAAAATCCCGACGTACCAGAGTTGCTACGAGGGAAAACGGGGAGAATATATGGCCACCTAATGGGACTCCTCACCCTGCTGAAAGGGCTGCCTCTCGCTTATAATAAAGATATGCAGGAAGATAAAGAGGGGATGTTCGATACGGTCGATACGTTAGAAGGTGCCTTATCTTTACTTGCTCCGATGCTTGCATCCATGGAAGTTAAAGCAGGTCAAATGAAGAGCGCGGTCACCGAGGACTATTCCAACGCAACCGATATTGCAGATTACCTTGCTGTTAAAGGATTACCCTTCCGGGAAGCTCATGAGGTGATCGGTAAGATTGTCCTTTATTCTATTCAGAAAGAAAAGTATCTGCTGGACTTGAGCCTGGAAGAATATAAGGAATTTTCGCCTCTTTTTGAAGCGGATATCTTTGAAAAGTTAAATCCAAATCAAGTAGTAGCTGCAAGAAACAGTGAAGGTGGAACAGGTTTTGCCCAAGTGGAGAAGCAAATTCAATTAGCTAAAGAGCATCTCTCTTAAGGGAGGTGCTCTTTGTCGTCTAAAATAAAAAATATTTACTTGAGCATAACTATTTATAGTAGGGATCACCAATTCTCCCCTACTAACTTACTTACGTTTGCCAGGTGTTCTACGTATCTTGAGGTTTTTTTAAGGTGATATGCCATAAGGTTTGAACCTGGGAGAGAGGGGAAATTGTAACCATACGAC
Organism: Halobacillus karajensis; assembly: GCF_900108515.1. Lineage (GTDB taxonomy): Bacteria > Bacillota > Bacilli > Bacillales > Halobacillaceae > Halobacillus > Halobacillus karajensis. Next base: position 343,745 of record NZ_FNWW01000005.1, read on the forward strand.
TTTTTATAGAGGAGGGTGAGCTTATGACAAAATCAGTGCAGGCGTATTTTGCTACAGAGAATGATGCAGAAAGTGCCAAAGCATCGTTACAATCTTTGTCAATCGGTCGGGAAACTGTAGAAGCTATTCCAGAAGATACAGATATGACACCCATTATCCCTGTAGCTGGATCGACCAATTCGGGTGGGGGAACATTTAATTTTACGGAAGTCGTTTCACCTAAACAAGATCATGAGCACGCCAAGTCGGATAAAAAAACGTTGACTCACATTCTCCACTTTACGCTTCCAGCGGAAGAAATTGAGCGTGCGCTCCAAATTATTAAAGATCACAAGGGATATATAAACAGGAAGGATATGGAGTAGATCCTGAGGGAGCAGGGAGTTTGTCCGCCTATTTCGAAATAAAGAAGAAAAAACGATACCTCACATTGTTATACATTCAACGCCGTGAGGTATCGTTTTTTGTTAGAGAAAAGGGAATCGACAGCCAATTATAGAAGGGAAGGATAATTAAAAATTACTTGAAAGGGGCTATAAAATGTCGAACTCCCTAAATATTTCGATCCATGGGGTAAAGACCATTAAGGAAAAGAGACTCGTCGGGTATCGTGTGATTTGTGAGGATATGGTTGGATATAGTTAAGAGATTGAGAGCTTCTTTGTTATTGAAAAGCCGTAAAGATGAAATTCAACAGATGAAGGCTCCTGTTAAGCTTATCGGTGCATTCAAAGCCGAAGATACCTAACAAGATGACGGTTATTGGGTTTGTTACGAAGTCCATGAGTATGAAAGTATTCCTGATGGGATGGTCAGTCTTACTGTCCCTTCGCAAAAATATGCCATTCTTCACTTTACAGGACATGCCTCTCAAATTTATCAGATGTAAAGCCACCTGCATCAGTGGATAGATGAAAATGGGTATAGGCGGTCACCCGAAAAGTGGACCTTGGAGGTTTATTCGAAGTGGACAGAAGCGGAAGATGAAGTGGAGTTATGTGATCCTTTGGCTTAATAATATTCCAGGAGCGCGAAAGACAAAACCCTGGGAGGCCTTTTGCCTTCAGGGTTTTGGTGACTATCATGGTATCCTTTATATTCGGAAACTCACATATATAAACTGGCTAAAAAGATCCCGATTGTCTCTTGGTAAATCTCATCAAATTGTTCGAGGGGCAGGGGATTCACCCCCTGTCCTAACTCCACAGTGAAGCCCGGCTGTCTGAATTCCTGGATAAACCAGTCTTTGTATCCTGAAAAACTGTCCACATATCGTATCGGTTCATAACCGCTAACCCGCTCAAACTCATTAACGATTGCCATAGACCTAGGGGGTTCCAGTCCTTCATATCCCCAAAAAATCACTTCCCCCTGTGTATGAAAGGCAAGCATTTTCTCAAAGTTTCTAGATTCAGCGAGTTCGGCCATGGCGATTGTTTCCGGCTCCGTCAAAGGCTGATAGCCTGGGAAGTCTCTTGGAGCAGGGGATGTCGGTTTGCGAGCTGCATCTACTTCCCACTTGGCCGGATACTGATTATTCAAATCAACTCCACGGATGTTTGCCTTCCAATCTGAAAAATCAATATTCCCCTCATTGATTCGTAAGGCCTCTTCTCCGTATTCCCCTTCTGGAGGACCGTTCAGCACCAGGTCAACGCCATCAGGGTCGACCATCGGAACAATAGATAACGTGACCTGATCATAAAAAGGGAGAATTTCTAAGCCGCGTATGGTTTCTTTATTTGTAAGAGCGAGAAGGTAATCATTTAAGAACTGCATCATAACCGCTGTAGTTATCCACTCGTTTGCATGAAAAGAACCATTCCAATGGACAATTTTCGATCCGTTTCCGATTTGTAATTCTACAAGCTCTTTATCCATGACACTATTTCCGAATGTTTGTCTTCGGATAAAAGGATATAAGGCATACAGTTTATTTAAGTCACTTGTCAGCAAATCGAAATCGTAAGGGCGATTTCCATCAACGACTCTATAAGTTATATGAACGGGTAGTAGGATAGTTTGCCCTGTTTGAAGTACTTTGGGATTTACCGAGGGATTCAATAGGGCTATCGCATCCAGAGAGATTCTTCGTTCGCTGGCAATTTTCCAGAAGGTATCTCCTGTCTGTACACGGTATTGGGTGGTTTGGTATCCGGGAATTCGAATCGTCTGTCCAATCTGTAATGAGGAAGGATCTGCTTCAGGGTTCGAATCTATGATTAAATCCAATCCTACATTGAAGAGATTGGAATAATACCATAACGAATCACCACTTCTGACTTTAACGTCCATGAGGTTCCTCCTTTATCGGCCCTTTTTATAAATATATGGAAATGAAGTGAATTGATGAATCCCTTGTCTGTCTTGAGTATCTCCATTTTCCAACATTCTCATCATTTTTAAGGTACAATAGAGGAATGGTTTTACTCGTTTCGGAATATTGCTGGGAAAAGACGAGAGGGACATCCCTTTCTCTATGGAGAAAAATGGGTCTTTCAGAATAAAAAGGACGGGGATCAAGGCAGAATAGTTTTTGAAGACCATGAATAATAAACGAGGCTTTGGAATTAAGAAGCTGATTTTATAGAAAGTAGTGAATAAATTATGCAACCCTTTGAAAAATTAGGCGTATCAAAAGAGCTGGCAGAAAAGTTGAAATCCCAGGGAATCGTGACCCCGACGCCTGTACAGGAACAGGCCATTCCACCTTTAAAAGAAGGAAAAGATCTTATTGCTCAAGCCCAAACTGGGACGGGAAAAACATTTGCTTTTTTACTGCCTATTCTGGAAAAAGTGAACCCAGGTTCCTCGGAGGTTCAGGCAGTCATTATTACTCCTACGAGGGAACTTGCTTTACAAATTACTCATGAAGTAAACAAGCTGAAGAATGATGATACCTATGTACTAGCCGTTTATGGAGGTCAGGATGTAGCAAAGCAGGCAAATAAATTAGATGGAAAAGCTCATATTGTAATAGCCACACCTGGACGATTATTAGATCATCTAAGACGAGAGACCGTGAGTCTTACGAATATTAAGCATCTCATTATCGATGAAGCGGATCAAATGCTGGAGGCTGGTTTTTTGCCAGATGTTCAGGACATCCTTGATCAAACTGGAACCCAGCGACAAACCATGCTGTTCTCAGCCACGATCACACAGAAAGTCCAGACCTTGGCGAAGAAAATATTGAAAAATCCGGAACGTATTAAAGTGAAAGAAGAAAAAGTGGCTGTTTCAAATATTAAACAATTACTATATGAAATAACAGATCGGGCTAAACAAGACACTCTGTTACAAATCATGGGAGAACATCGACCATTTTTGGCCGTTATTTTCTGCCGTACTAAACGTCGGGCCAAAAAGCTGAACGACGCACTTATAGCTAAAGGGTTTGAATCTGATGAACTCCATGGTGATTTATCTCAAGCTAAAAGAGAAAAGGTCATGAAACGCTTTCGCGAAGCGAAGATTCAATACCTTGTAGCTACAGATGTGGCTGCAAGAGGATTGGATGTGGAAGGGATCACCCACGTTTTTAACTATGATATTCCTCAAGACCCGGAAAGCTACATTCACCGTATTGGCCGAACCGGCCGTGCAGGAGGAAAAGGTCTTGCCATCACATTTGCAGCCCCTAAAGATCGATCCGCTCTTCAGCAAATTGAAAAAAGCATGGGGCAAAAAATAGAAAGAAGGTCGATTGATCATCTTTCACCAGGGAAACGAGTAGAAGATCGGCCCGTTAAGAATAAAAAGCATAGAAGATAAAGGAGTGCCCCAGAGTCAGTTTGTGACTCTGGGGCTTTTTGTCCTTGTCCTTGTACTTGGAGACAAGGGAAGTTTTTTTCGATTAAAAAAAGGATAACATTGAGGCGGCTTTTGAAATATGATACATTATATAATGTAATTCCGAGTTAACGCATTGGAATTATGAATAATGAGGAGAGATGAACGTATGGGGATGGAATTCATCGACCTATTCAATCAATGGGCGAGTTCATATGATGATACAGTAGCAGGGAAGGATCCGGAATATCGGGAAGTGTTTAAAGGTTATGAGGAAATGTTAGGACGGTTAGCGGAACTTTCCGTATCCCCGGTCATGGAGTTCGGTGTGGGGACAGCTAATTTGACTAGGAAAGTAATCGATCAGAATAAAGTAGTTCTGGGTGTGGAGCCGTCGTCCGAGATGCGTCGGATTGCTAAGGTCAAGTGTCCGGAAGCAGCCATATATGACGGCAATTTCCTTGAGTACCCTGAGATGATTGCCCCGATAAGGTCCATTATAAGCTCATTTGCCTTTCATCACTTGACTGCAGATGAAAAGGTTGAAGCTATAAACAAATTTTATGATCGACTCGAGCAGGATGGGGAAGTTATTTTCATTGATACGATCTTTAAAGATGAAGCACATAAATTTTCCTTAATAAAAGATGCCGAAAAACAAGGATTTCAAAATTTAGCGCAAGACTTGCAGGAAGAATACTATCCGTATCTAGAAGAAATAAAAGAGATGTTCGTTAAAGCTGGATTTAAGATATCTTTCGAACAATTAAATAAGTACGCCTGGTTACTTCAGGCAAAAAAAGGAGTATGATTTTTATGCCAAAAATGAACGTAGAAAGTTTCAATCTTGACCATACGAAAGTAAAAGCGCCGTATGTACGCCTTGTTGGTGTGACAGAGGGGGATCAAGGAGACAAAATTTACAAATATGATCTTCGTATTAAGCAGCCGAACCAAGAGTATATGGAAATGCCTGCCTTGCATTCTCTTGAACATTTAATGGCAGAGAACAGCCGTAACCATCACGATCGAATTATTGATATCGGTCCGATGGGATGTCAAACCGGATTCTACATCGCCGTGTTAAATGATGACAGCTATGACAATGTACTTGAAGTCATTGAAAAAACTCTTCAAGACGTCTTAAAAGCCGATGAGGTCCCGGCGTGTAATGAAGTGCAGTGCGGCTTTGCTGCGAGTCACAGCCTGGAAGGGGCACAGAAACTGGCCAAAGAATTGTTAGACAAACGCGATGAATGGACGGAAGTTTTCCAATAATACTGGGAGATGAGAATGTAATGAGTTACGTGAAGAATATTCAAGCATTAATAGGACGGACACCGATGATCGAACTCACTCATTCGGATATCCCGAATCAAGCGAGAATTTTTGCTAAGCTTGAATTCATGAACCCAGGCGGGAGTATAAAAGACCGTCTGGGTTTAAAACTGATTGAGGACGCTTTGAAAAAAGGCAGGTTGAAGCCAGGTGGAACAATTATAGAACCAACGGCAGGAAATACAGGGATTGGTTTAGCACTAGCTGCCGTGGGAAAAGGGTTTGATGTCATCTTTGTCACTCCTGAGAAATTCAGTCAAGAGAAGCAGACGTTGATGCGTGCACTTGGTGCTAAGGTTATCAACACTCCTACAGATAAAGGAATGAAAGGTGCAATTGAGAAGGCTGAAGAATTATGCAGGCAAATACCTCATTCTTTCAGTCCACAGCAATTTAATAATAAAGCCAATCCCGACACTTATTATGAAACACTAGGACCAGAAATTTACCACGATTTAAATAGTGAAATCGATATATTTATTGCAGGGGCCGGTACAGGCGGCACTTTTATGGGAGTATCCCGATATTTAAAAGAACAGAACCCAAACATTAAAACGGTGATTGTTGAACCGGAAGGATCGATTTTAAATGGTGGGGAGTCTGGATCTCATCGCACCGAAGGGATAGGGATGGAGTTTTTGCCCTTCTACATGGATCCTTCCTATTTTGATTCCATTCACACGATTCCTGATGAATTGGCATTCCAACGGGTCAAAGAACTGGCGCTAAATGAAGGTTTGCTTGCAGCCAGTTCATCAGGAGCTGTGTTTGAAGCAGCATTAAGAGAGGCGGAGCAAGCAGAAGCAGGAACAAGAATTGTCACCATCTTCCCAGATAGCAGTGAGCGATATTTAAGTCAAGGGATTTATGAGGAGTGAGGAAATGAGGAAGAAAACACAATTGATTCATGGCGGCATTACGGGTGATGAAAAAACAGGTGCTGTCAGTGTCCCAATTTATCAGGTAAGCACTTATAAGCAGGAGGGAGTCGGACAACATAGTGGATATGAATATTCACGTACTGGAAATCCGACACGATTTGCTTTGGAAGAACTTATTAGAGATTTAGAAGGCGGGCATAAAGGCTTCGCATTCGGGTCAGGAATGGCTGCTATTACAGCTGTCCTCATGACATTTAATCAAGGCGATCATGTGATCTTTACAGATGACGTGTATGGAGGGACGTATCGTCTTGTCTCTAAAGTGATTAACCGTTTTGGTCTTAAAGCAAGCTTTGTCGATACGAGTGATGTGAAAAACATTGAAGCGGCTTTAACAGAGAACACAAAAGCAATTTATGTGGAAACGCCAACAAACCCATTACTAAAAGTGACAGACATGAAGGAAGTTTCGAAGTTGGCTAAAGAGAAGGATCTGACTTTCATTGTAGATAACACCTTCAGTACCCCATACTGGCAGAACCCGATCGAGTTCGGAGCTGATTTAGTTCTTCACAGTGCGACTAAATATCTTGGGGGTCACAGTGATGTAGTGGCAGGCCTGGTTGTTGTCAATTCAGAGCAATTAGCTGAGGATATCCACTTTGTACTGAATTCCACCGGTGGTATTTTAGGTCCACAGGATTCATGGCTTTTAATGAGAGGGATAAAAACTTTGGGCGTCCGTATGGAAGAGATAGAAGAAAATACTCGTCAATTTGTCGAGTTTCTGCAAGAACTTCCCGAAATAACCGATATTTATTATCCAGGCCTTGAAAAACACGCAGGCAGTGCCGTGCATCAAAAACAGGCTCGAGGGAATGGCGGCATGATTAGTTTTGATGTTGGGAGCGGTGAAAAAGCTGACCAAGTACTCCGGCATGTCAACTATTTTACATTAGCTGAAAGTCTGGGAGCTGTAGAGAGTCTTATCTCCGTTCCAGCTATGATGACCCATGCATCAATTCCAAAAGAGCGTCGGGCAGAACTTGGGATTACAGACGGGCTTGTCCGCGTATCAATTGGACTTGAAGATGTGGAAGATCTAAAGGAAGACTTTTTGCAGGCGTTAAGGAAATAGCTTTAAAGTGACCACGGTATGGAACCGGGTCACTTTTTTTATGTTTTCTTTGAGGCATAAGAAACCGAAGTTTAAGAAAGCCCCTAGAAGCCTGTTTTCTCACCCTTTTGTATAGCTCCTTATTCCGTGAGCCACACTAAAAAGGAAATTCAATCAGGAGTGGAATATAAAATGGACTACACACATTATAAAAAGCAGTTAGAAGCACGCAAAAGAGAAATTGAACAGCGTTTAATCGACCATGATCATTTTGGTTTAGAGCGTGGTTTTGCGAGTGATATGGCTTCTGGTGAATTATCCCAATATGATAATCACCCAGCAGATTCAGGAACAGAACTTTATGAGAGAGAAAAAGATATTGCTTTGCTTGGTCATTTGAGGGAAGAACTTTCAGATATTCAATATTCATTAAAGCAAATGCAAAAAGGAACCTATGGCATTTGCGAAGAGACAGGTCAGCCGATTCCAAAAGAACGACTGGAAGCACTTCCGACAGCCAGGACGGTGGCATCAACTTCAACAAATGAGGATGTATTTTCTGATCGTCCAGTTGAAGAAGATGTACTGGAAGACCTTGAAGCGAATTATGGACGTCATCATGATGACCCTGAATACAATGAACAAAATGCTTATGAACAAGTAGCTTCTTTTAATGAGAGCAGCATGACATATGATGATTCATCCTTGATGGATAACCAAGATGGCGTTGGATATGTTGAGGAATTCGAACCGTTTGTGTCTACGGATATGAATGGGTATACGGGGGCTGACGGTGTTACCTTTCAACGCAATGAACACTACGATAAATATATGGACAACCAAGATGAAGCAGAAGCAGAAGATAAATACTGAATAAACCTCACGAAAAAGCCCTGGAAGACAGAAATCCTTCCAGGGCTTTTTGCGTCATAATCTTGTCAGGGATGAGTTTCCTTCAGTACCCTACTTCTACGGAAGCATTGACAATATACATTAAATCGTTTTTGTCTTCTTTATCCTCTAGTACGATTCCGCTTGTCGTTCTCATTCCGCCTTCCATTACTTCGATATGGACTTCTCCATAAGGAATCGCCTTTTTCACTTCTTCATGATCAAGCTTTTCAAAATCACATGGGAGAGCCAATTTAACGTTAATTTTCAGGTTATCTAACGATTGATCTGGGAGAACATGGCGAATTCCAGGCATAGAGTTTGTATGAATAGCATTTTTAATAGCACGGATTGAAGCCTTTGTCACATTTTGTCCGTGTACATCTGCCCCCATGCCTGTTTGGATAAATACTAGTTGATCCATTTTATAATCCCACCTTTCCCATTCATCCTAACATAGGAGAGAGGTGGCCTTAAAAGAATATCTTTAATCGTTGACACACAATTCAGAACATCTGTATAATCTAAAACATATGATTAAAACATACTAATTCGATAGGGATTATATAAATAAGGGTGTGGGGGATTTGTTTTTATCAATGGATCAGGTAGGAAAGACGTTTCAGGATGAGGATAATAGAAGTTTTGAAGTCTTTTCTAATATCGATTTAACTATTGAAGAAAATCAATTTGTTTCTCTCCTCGGTCCATCCGGGTGTGGGAAATCAACGTTACTCTCAATGGTTGCAGGTTTAGAGGATGTAACAACAGGGTCGATAAAGCTTGAGGGGAAAGACATAAAAACCGCCGGGCCGGACAGAGGTATGGTCTTTCAACAGCCTTCTCTATTCCCATGGTTAGATGTAAAGGAGAATGTTTTATTTCCTTTGAAAGGTCAATGGTCAAAGCAAGAAGCAGAGGATCGGGCCGACCGTTTTTTACAAATGGTTCATCTCAGCAGGTTTAAGAAAAATTATATTCATGAACTTTCTGGAGGGATGCAACAACGTGTGGCTATCGCGCGAGCTTTGGCAATGGACCCTAAAGTTCTCCTCATGGATGAACCATTTGGTGCGCTGGATGAACAAACAAGACATATTCTTCATGAAGAGTTAATGAAGATATGGCATGAGACCCAAAAGACCATCTTATTTGTGACCCACAGCATTCAGGAAGCGATTAAATTATCTGATCGTGTCATCGTTATGGGGACGCGTCCAGGCAGGGTTATTGCCGATTTTGATATAAATCTCCCTCGTCCAAGGAAAAGGGAAAATGAAAATGTCATACAACTCGAGCGTAAAGTTATGACCTTGCTTGAAGGTGAAATTAATAAAGTGTTGAAGGAAGAGCTTAGTCATGAAGTTAGCCCTTAAAAGAATAGGTTTCTTAGTCGTTGTATTAGGGATTTGGCAGCTTGTTTATTCCGTTGGTATATTTGAAGACATTGTGTTTCCTTCTCCTATTAAAGTAGGAGAGGCCCTTTATGAAGGATTTGCTGACGGTGATTTTATCCATGCGCTTGGAGCAAGTTTCCGACATTTGTTTATGGGGTTGTCTCTGGCTATATTATTTGGAACCATCATAGGTGTTTTGCTTGGCAAGTCTAAACAAGCGGACGAAACAGCGGGAATGTACTTAATAGCCCTGCAAAGTATACCGAGTATCGTTTGGGTTCCTTTAGCCATTATGTTGTTTGGTTTCTCAGAATTTGCTGTCGTATTCGTTGTCGTTCTAGGAGGTACGTTCGTTATGGCGCTCAATGTCCGGACAGCTATACACAGTGTTCCGCCACAATTAGTCCGTGCCGCGAGAACGATGGGGACAAAGGGGATTCCATTATTTTTTAGAGTGGAAATTCCATCAAGTGTGCCATATTTTATGACAGGGATCCGTCTTGCATGGGCATTCAGCTGGAGAGCTTTGATGGCAGGGGAGTTATTAAGTAATGGGCCAGGATTAGGTTACTCCTTAAGGTATGCTCAAGACTATGCACGTATGGATCAAGTTGTAGCTATTATCATCATTATCGGTGTAATTGGGGCTGTTGTTGATCAGGTTGTATTTTCGAAGCTTGAGAAGAATGTTAGAAAGCGTTGGGGATTAATGAAATCATAGATAGGAGATGAGGAGAAATGAAAAAGTGGTTATCCATTGCAGTGATTGCCATACTAAGTGTGGTACTGGCCGCCTGTGGAAGTGATGCCGGAGCGAATGGCGGAGATGGCAATAAAAATAATGAAATTACAATAGGGTATTTTCCAAACATCAACCACGTCGCGGGGATGGTTGCTGAAACAAAGGATTTATATTCTGAAACGCTCCCTGATGGAACAAAAGTGAATTATCAATACTTCCCTGATGGATCATCATTTATGACAGCTATTGAAACAGGGGATATTCAAGGGGGACTGGTTGGACCAGGCCCAGCGATGAACCACTTCACAAGTGGGGCAGAGATTAATGTCGTGGCAGCAGGTTCTACAGGGGGAACAGTCATCATGGCGAGGGAAGGTGCAGGAATTAACTCCCCAGAGGACTTGAAAGGGAAAACCTTTGTTTCCCCAAGAGTCGGTTGTACACATGATGTTCAGTTTGAAACACTTATGAAGGAAGAATTCAGTTTGACATCGGACCGGATTAATGGAGAAATGAAGCACGTTACTGGAAAGCCTGCTACCTATTCCAGTTTATTTGAAACCCAAAATGTTGACGTAGCGACAGTGCCAGAGCCCTGGGCTTCTTCCATAGAAGCTGAAGGAAGCGGGAAGGTTCTTATAGACACTCCTGAGGTTGCTTTTGGTGAAACGTTGCCAGCTGCAGTATTTGTGACCTCTCAAGAACTTGTAGAAGAGGATCCGGAAATGGTTCAGAATATTGTAGATGCTCATAAAAAAGCAACGGATTTCATTAACGAAAATCCAGAAGAAGCAAAACAGATAGCGATTGATAAAATCAAGGATATTACAGATCAGGAACTTTCTAAAGAGGTCATTGACCGTGCATGGGAGCGTATTGATTTCACGTATGACGTAAATGAGGAGCACCTTCAAGAGTTTGCAGACTCCTCTTACGATCTGGAATTCCTGAAAGAAAAGCCTGACTTAACAGGACTTGTTGACAAAAGCTTTATCGATTAATAAACAAAAGCGGATGGGAGGATTCCATCCGTTTTTTCTTTTGTTTGAAAAAAACGTAAAACTCCATAAAATTAGTCAACCCGTGCTTTTGTTTGGATCAAGATTCCTTTTGCCTTCTCTAAATATTCATTAAAAATATTTTTCCTTTTCCTTTAGAATTCGCTAATTAGGCTACACTAACAGGAATAGGAGGGATGAGTTTTGAAGCGTTTGCTGGTTGTTTTATTTTTCGGGATTGTTCTCATCCCGGGACAAATAATTTCTGCGGAAAGCCCATATAAAATTATTCATAAAGATAAGGTTACCGAAGAGTGGGAACTACATGTTGACTATCCTTTGTTTGAACGCTTGGAAAGCGAGGATCTTCAGGATACGGTCAACCAACAAATTGTGCAAAAGTTGGAAGATACCTTTCGGAACATAAAACGAGGGTCTGGAAAGATGGTTGGTGTTCCTTACCTTTACTATGAAGAAACGTCCATTGTTAAAGAGAAAGCTTTTTATTCAGTTGTCATGACTTCACATATATCGAGAGGGAACCGGTATAATTCAACGGTAACCTCTATTAATTTTAGTGATGAAATCGGAGGGTCTGTAAAGCAGCTGAAAGATATGGTTTATATAGACAAGTTGAATAAAAAGGTGGAAAAGGCCTTAGAAGCTGATCCGGATATGTATGATCAGAAGCCTTTTGCAGGGGTGAGAGATAACACCGCTTTTTATGTGAAGGATAATCAAATCGTGCTTGTTTTCAACAAGTTTGAGATTGCCGCAGGTGTGCATGGAACTCCGGAAATATCCATACCTTTAAAAGGTCTCCTTAAAGAGGATCTTCAGAAAAAACAACCTCCTTTGCCTTCTTACACATTCATCAACAATTGAAATGTGAATGGTAATTGGATGAAAGAGGTTTTCCTTTCTGTTAACAAAAAACGGGCAGTCCCTGTCTTATTGTGTGCTCTTTGGTGCGTCCCCTGGTCTTAATGGGAAGTATCTCATGATCTTTAGAGCACTTACTTGTCCGTTTCTCTCAGGACATTAGGATAAACGACCGGCGAATAGCCGGCCGTTTTTATCTTTATCTACATAAAGAGCGCGCGATGTTGATACAAAACAGCCCTTATGCTTCCAACATTTCTTCCTTGTGCTGCTCTCCATGATAATGGAAGAGGTATTGTTCTTTAGTTATAACATACAAATCATACACATCCTCAAAACGATTGATCCAGGAGTGGACTTCTGGGTGTGATTCATTTCCTTTAGACACATAAGGAATTTTTAAAGCCGCTTTCATTGAGCGGATATTCGTACGTCGTATTTTCATGAAGACGGCTTCGATCTGTAATTGGAAAAATAACTCCTCAAAGAATGCCTCTTTTGCTATCTTATTGTAGCCCTTTCCAAAATAGGGACGACCAAGCCAAGTAGCCAAAAAACCCTTCCTTTCTTGAATGTCGAACAAATTAATGGTGCCAATTGGCTGCCCCCACTCATCAAGGATGGTACGAGAAATTAATTCCCCCCGATCTTCTGCTTCTAATGTTTGTTTGGTTAAAAAGTAGAACTCGTCACTGGAAGAGGCTTTGTGGCGAACGTAAGGGAAGACCTCTGGATGGCTCATGAACTCAAACAAAACCGGCACGTCATGTAAATCACGTTTTTTCAGCATAAAAAATCCCTCCTTGAATGAGGAGGGCGGTCTAAACGCATAGGAAATCAGGCCGATTCGGACCACCCTCGAATTTTTATCAATTGCTCACAAAAATTCGGGGTGGGAATCGAACCCACTAGAACCAGCATGATAACTGGTGGCGCACCATTTGCCTTCCCTATACACCAAACTTATAAAGTATCATCTAAGGTTATAATAATCCACTCCATTAAAAAAGTGAATAAAAAATTCATGAAATATACGGTTTATTTTATTATAGGGTTCACACCATTTCATTCTTGGTAGTATACCATTTTCCCATCAATCATAGTCCACACGGGTTTGGATAAATATTCAAATGGGTGCCCGCTCCATAATACAAGGTCTGCGTCCTTTCCTTTCTCTATCGATCCCACTCGATTGTCTATTCCAAGGTTTTTGGCGGGAATGATTGTAATCCCTCTTAAAGCGTCTTCAATGCGAAGCCCTTCTCTGGCAGCAAGGGCAGCGCAGATATTCAAGTATTGGATAGGCGTGTATGGGTGGTCGGTCGTAATTGATACCCGTATTCCAAAATCATGAAGGATTTTATAAGTTTGCCATGTCTTATTTCTAAGTTCGATCTTCGAGGCTCTCGTAAAAGTTGGCCCGACAGATACTTGTAAGTTTCTCCCTGCTAATTCGTCTGCAATTAAATGCCCTTCTGTACAGTGCTCAATCCGTAGATCTAAGTCAAATTCGTCTGCAAAACGTAGGGCTGTAATAATATCATCCGCCCGGTGAGCGTGGATTCTTACTGGGATTTCTTTGTTTAAAGCCTGGTGAATCGGTTTAACCCGAAGATTTGGTTCGGTTTCTTTCATAGCAGCATAGAAGGTTTCCCTTAATGTCCCCATGATTCCTAGTCTCGTTATTGAAGCATTTTTAGATTGGGAGTGGATTCGTTTAGGATTTTCCCCTAAAGCTATTTTCAACCCCGCCGTTTGTCTTAGAATCATTTGGTTTATCGTATGCCCGGCTGTTTTAATAACAGAGGTTGTGCCTCCGATGATATTCGCACTTCCAGGCATAATATGGGCAGTAGTAACCCCAGCTTTACGGGCTGAGAAAAAAGCGGGGTCAAGCGGATGGGCACCATCGATTGCTCTAAGATGAGGGGTGGTCGCTTCTATTGTTTCGTTTGCATCACTCCCCGCCCACCCGGTCCCCTCATCATAGAGGCCAAGGTGGGTATGGACATCGATCAACCCAGGATACAAGTCCAGTCCTTTGCCATCAATGTATTCGGCTTGTTTTGGGATTTCGATTTTTTCTCCAAAGTCATATATTTTCCCATCCATAACATGTACATCACCATTATTAATTGAAGGGGAGGTAATAGGGTGGATGTGTACATTTTTTATAATAGTGTTCATAGACATACAGCCTTTCGGTTCAATGTATGATTAGTATACTTAAAAAAGGCCCTTTGGATCACAAAAAAGCAACAAAGGGTGGGCTTTGCTGCTTAATTAAGGTATCTAATTCTTTCCGATATTCTTTTTCTTATGCCAGGGATTGTTCTCTTTATTTTTATATCACTCGTTTTTAACAACCTATTCACAGCATTTTAAACAGAAAACTCGACTTCAGTTCGTTAGAATATCTTCTAAAGCAGGCTTCACATCTGGATATTGAAAAGTGTAGCCATGAGTGATTGCTTTTTCGGGGATGACACATTGCCCGTCCAGCAGCAGTGCACTCATCTCCCCTAAGAGAGTCTTAAGAGCGAAAGATGGAGCCGGAAACCAATGGGGGCGGCCCAAAACTTCTCCGAGGATTTTTCCGAAATCTTTGTTTCTTTTTGGATTTGGGGCTGTCCCATTCAAAGCGCCACGAACATCCTTGTTTTCTATAGTGAATTTTATAAGACCGATTACATCATTAATGTGAATCCAGGACATCCATTGCTCTCCTGATCCTAACTGGCCGCCCACCATCATCTTGTAGGGGAGAGCCATTTTTGGCAAGGCACCTTCTTCTCCAAGAATGATTCCAAAGCGGACGTATACTACACGCACTCCTTTCTCATCGGCCTGTGAAGCTCGCTCCTCCCATTCATCTACCACATTTGCAAGAAAATCTGTTCCAGGTGTTGTTGTCTGCTCTGTGAAACTTTTGGTTTTTGACTGACCATAATACCCAACAGCAGAAGCATTAACAAGGACTTCAGGTGTTTGGGGAAGGCGATTGATTAATTCCAACACACTTCCTGTGGACTTCACTCGACTCTCTAGAATCGATTGTTTCTTTTCTTCTGTCCAACGCCCACTGCCTAGAGATTCTCCAGCTAAATTTACAATGGCATGGAGAGGGGGGAGTTCTTTTGCAGGCTTGTACGCTTCTTTCAACCATCCGACATACTTTACTTGCTCTGTATCCGCATATTTCTCAGGGCTCCTGGTCAATATGTACACCACGTGTCCTTGGGCTTTCAATTTTTCTGTTAGTTTACTACCGACAAATCCTGTACCCCCGGTAATGGCAATATTCATATTCATTCCTCCTGACATGGTTAGGGTTGGCAATCGTTTACTCGATCTGTGCTTTTCTTACGACCATTATCCATTCGCTGCTGCCAGATAACGTGATAAAATATTCAGTGAGGTGAAGCGGATGGCTAAACTTACGAAAATTACAACACAGAAGAAACATAAGAGTCGTTATAATATCTTTTTAGACAAAGGAAATGGAGAAGAGTATGGATTCAGTGTTGATGAAGATGTTTTAGTTAAATATCGGCTGCAAAAAAATATGGACCTTGATGATGCGATGATCCAAGCCCTGATCCAAACGGATACGCTTCATAAGTCTTATACCCTTGCCATCAACTATTTAAGCTACCGAATGCGATCAGAGAAGGAAGTCCGTGATTATTTGAAAGATAAAGAAACAGATCCAGAGCATATAGAAGAAATTATGCGAAGGCTCAAGAATGAAAGGCTGCTTGATGATCAGGAGTTTGCGAACTCACTTGTGAGAACCAGGATTATGACTTCAAGTAAAGGGCCGCTGCTTTTAAAGAAGGAACTATTGGAAAAAGGAGTTTCTGCAGGAAAAGCGGAGGAAGCCATTACTCATTATTCGTTTGATAAACAGTACGAAAAGGCCTTGAAATTCGCAGAAAAGAAAATTAAGAATGACGGGCGTAAGTCCTATCGTCAACAAATTCAAAATGTGCAGCAAACATTGATGCAGAAAGGTTTTCAAGGTGATGTGATTCAGGAAGTGCTTGCTAATCTTCCTGAAGATGAGGATAGTGATGCTGAATGGGAAGCGGTCGTTTATCAAGGAGAAAAGCTGCTTCGTAAATTCCAGTCAAAAGCAGAGGGGTTTGAATTAAAACAAAAAATCAAGTCAGGGCTGTATAGGAAAGGTTTTTCTTTCGACCTCATTGATCGCTTTATGGAAGAAAAGGTAGAAGATTAAACGGAGGTATTCGTTGTTGAACGTGATAAAAGAAGAGCAAGCTGTTGACTTAAATGTCAGCAGCTTGTTCTTTTTTTATTAAGAGACCTTTTCGGTCCAAATCCTCAATTGCTTCGTGTACGTGATCAACTACTGTTTCGGCATAGCTTCTCACTTCATCATGTGCCGTAGACATAGCATAACTGTGAGGAGTCATTTGAAACATACTGACATCATTGAATGAATCACCTACGCAGGCAATTTCATCGGCCTGGATGCCAAGGCTTTCAATTAACTGACGTAACCCACTTTGTTTGTTAATGGATTTAGGCATCATGTCGACACATGTCTCATGTGAAATAAAGCTGTCAATTTCTTCCCCAAATTGTTGTTTAACCATTTCAGCAGCTCTCACGACATCCTCTTCTTTACCGTGCAGGGTAATCTTCGATGGCGTGACCGTTTTTCCTACTTGATCATTTAATTCGGGGTTGATGATAATATCGTGGAACATTTGGGCTGAAATCATATCCGTATATTTGTTTGATTCTTTAGTAAAGGTTTGGTCAGCGGTGGACACTGTTTTAACCATTGGTTCTTGATCGATAGCCTGGACGATACGTTGAGCTAATTCGTTTTCAAAGGTCTTGGCATGGATTTGTGTATTTTCATCGTTAAATACAAAAGCTCCATTTTGACTAACACGATGTCCGTTAACCCCGACCCGCTTCAAAACTTCAGCTATTTCATGGTCCATACGGCCGGATGCAACAGTAAGAGGAGTCCCATCTTCTATCATCTGTTTTAAGGCATCGATATCTTCATTTTTTATATAGTGATCGGCACCAAGCAGGGTGCCATCAAGGTCTGTGACAAACATTTTGATCATTATTATAATCTCCTTCCGAATCGTGCTTTCTTTATCACCTAAATGATTGTACATGACGTAACCGTTTTCACACAAAGAAGAACCTTTCCCCTTATCCTTCCACTTGTAAAAAAAACAAATCAAATATAGGATAGAAGTTAGACTGAAAACGCTTTTAGTGTAATTTTAAGTGGGGGACCATTATGGAACAGCAGATAAAGATAAATAAAGTGCTTAATAATAATGTCGTCATTGCGGCCCATCCGACCTATGAAGAAGTGGTATTGATAGGGAAAGGAATAGGGTTTAATCGAAAAAAAGGTGACGTCATTTCGTCAGATAAAGCGGACAAGACTTTTTTGTTGAGCAATGAACAGGAGAAAGAACAATACGTAAGCTTGTTGCCTTACATTGATGAAAACTTAATCGATTTCATGAGTGATATTCTTCTATATATCGAAAACCGTATGGGGCAAGAACTCAACCAGCATATCCACGTTGCGCTCACCGACCACCTGGCATTTGCGATTAACAGGGCAAAGAAAAACCTTCAATTCTCTAACCCGTTTTTACTCGAAATAGAATCCCTATATCCGAAGGAATACCAAATTGCCATGGAAGTTGTAACCATGATCTATGATCAATTGGGCATTCAGTTCCCTGAAGGAGAAGTCGGCTTTATTGCCCTCCATATTCATAGCGCGGTTACGGATAAAACGTTACGTGAAATTAACCGGCACAATCAGCTCATTACACACCTTGTTCAATTAGTGGAGGATACAATGGGCATTCAAATTGATAAAAACAGTGTGGATTATCACAGGCTCGTCCAGCACTTACACCGGGCAATCGATCGAGTTTACCAAGATGAAGGGGTAGGGGACGAAATTCGTTTAGCAAATATGTTGAAACAAGAATATCCTGTGTGCTATAATCTAGCATGGAAATTAATAAAAGTGATGCAAAAACGTCTGAATAGACCTGTTGATGAATCAGAAGCGATTTATTTGACGATTCATTTACAGCGATTAACCCATAAAACCTAAAAACGTACGTGTTACTGACACGATCAGGCATGAGTACATGAAGGTGAAGTGGTTATCATAGGGATAAGTCTATCCTTATGGGACCAAACTACCTTATGTGCTCATGCTTTTTTTGTCTGGAAACTCATTTGCAGGCATGCATTCATCCATAGCCGGCGTCCATGAAGGCCGCTTCTCATTACTTAATTATTGTAAACGTTTTATTTTTCTGACAACGGTTTTTTAGGGTTGCGTATTGCTTCACAACATAAATAAAGGAGGAAAAGAAAATGTTCAAGAATGCTTTTGGCACATTGCAAAAAGTCGGTAAAGCCTTGATGACTCCAGTCGCACTTTTGCCTGCGGCAGGTATTCTTCTTGCCTTTGGTACAAGCTTTGCTCAAGATAACTTTGTTGAAAAAGTGCCATTCTTTGGAACACCCTGGGTTCAAACATTGCTGCAAGTAATGGCTGAAGCTGGGGGAGTTGTTTTTGACAACTTGCCATTGCTGTTCGCCGTCGGTGTTGCGATCGGTCTTGCGAAAGGTGATGGGGTAGCAGGTCTTGCTGCGATCATTGGTTATTTGATTATGAACGTAGTTATGGGGGTACTTGGCAATGTTGATGCCGATATGACCTCAGATCCTGCGTATGCGGAAATCTTAGGTATACCGACCCTTCAGACAGGGGTTTTCGGAGGTATTATTGTCGGTATTTTAGCGGCGTCGCTTTATAATCGATTTTTCAATATTGAATTACCCCAATTCCTAGGATTCTTTGCAGGGAAGCGCTTTGTACCAATCATCACTGCTTTCTCTTCCTTGTTCCTTGGAATTATTATGCTGTGGATATGGCCATTTGCCCAAACAGGTCTTAATGCATTATCCCACTTAATGCTTGAAGGGAACCAGACAATCTCAACATTCTTCTTCGGATTGATTGAGCGTTCCTTGATTCCATTTGGTCTGCACCACATTTTCTATTCACCATTTTGGTTTGAGTTTGGGAACTATACTAATGCTGCAGGTGAAATTATTCGTGGTGACCAGCGGATTTTCTTTGAGCAATTAAGAGACGGTGTGGATTTTACGGCTGGTACATTCATGGTTGGTAAGTTCCCGTTCATGATGTTCGGACTTCCAGCTGCTGCTCTTGCGATTTATCACACAGCAAAACCTGAACGAAAGAAAGTGATTGGAGGTATCATGGCGTCTGCCGCGTTAACTTCTTTCTTAACAGGGATTACAGAACCAATTGAGTTCTCATTCCTATTCGTAGCACCATTATTGTTCGCGATTCACGCAGTATTTGCCGGTTTCTCCTTCATGATCATGGAGATTCTTGGGGTGAAAATAGGACAAACCTTCTCCGGTGGTTTGATCGACTTTATCCTGTTCGGTATATTACCTAACCGTACCGACTGGTGGTGGGTCATCATTGTCGGTCTGATTTTCGCTGTAATTTACTACTTCGGATTCCGGTGGGCTATCCTTAAATTTAACCTGGCTACACCAGGGCGTGAAGATGAAGCAGCGGATGCAGATGATGATGGAGAAGTGAGCGATCTGCCATATGAGATTCTTGAAGCGATGGGCGGAGAGAAAAACATTTCTCACCTGGATGCTTGTATTACAAGGTTACGTGTTTCCGTCAATGATAAAGAAGATGTAAACAAAGACCGCCTGAAGAAACTAGGGGCATCCGGAGTGATGGAAGTTGGAAATAACATTCAAGCAATTTTTGGTCCTGTATCTGATACATTACGTGGACAGATGCAAGATATTATAGATGGTAAGACACCAAGATCAAAAGAAGATGTATCTGAAATCGTGAATAATGCCAAGGATGCAGAAGGACCTGTGGTTGAAGGTAAATTAAATTTTGTGAGCCCGATTAAAGGTACGGTTATGCCAATTACAGACGTACCGGATCAAGTATTCTCTGGTAAGATGATGGGCGATGGCTTTGCAATTAAGCCTGAAGATGGTAAGATTGTATCGCCGATTAACGGTAAAGTATTAAACGTATTCCCTACTAAACATGCGATCGGTTTGGAAGCTGATAATGGCATGGAAATCCTTATTCATATCGGTATCGATACGGTTGGATTGAAAGGGGAAGGATTTACAGCTAAGATTTCTGAAGGGGACGAAGTGAAACAGGGTCAAACCTTGATGGAAGTGGACTTGGATTATGTAAGCGAAAACGCACCTTCCGTCGTTACGCCTATCGTCTTTACGAATCTTCAAGAAGGACAGTCTGTAAATATTAAAGCAGCAGGACAAGTAAATCACAATGATACCAATATCATTGAAATTACAGAATAAAGAGGAGAGTTTACCATGGCAGAACAAACAATGAAAATTACAGCAGCTGACGGTGTACATGCACGTCCAGCAACAGCACTAGTACAAGTGGCAGGAAAATACCAATCTGATGTAAATATTGAATATAATGGGAAATCTGTAAACATGAAATCAATCATGGGTGTCATGTCTCTTGGGATCCCTAATGGTGCAGAAGTTACTTTCAAAGCCGAAGGTTCTGACGAAACAGAAGCCGTTGAAGCTGTAATAGCTAAAGCAAAAGAAGAAGGTCTTGGAGAGTAATTATCCGCCTACTTAAAGAAGCTTGCCTTTAATGGCAAGCTTCTTTTATTTGGTAGAATGTGGTTTAACGATCGATCAAAATTTCTTTACGTCCGTCATCCTCTGCAAAGATTTGCTCTGCCACGACTTCTGGACCTTTGAGTTTTTCAGGACTTGTCACATGATTGGTTTCGCTCCAGAATGGGGTGTTCATACCGCCCATATACACGGCTGTAGCAGACAGACTTAGGCTTTCCCATTCCTTTTGCAGGCTTTCGGTAAATCCGCGAATTGCAAATTTACTTGCACAATAAACACTTTCGTTCTTTTTCCCTCTCAGCCCTGCTGTGGAAATAACATTTAATACCCGCCCTTCTGTTTTTTTAAGTTTTGAAGCAGCCAGTTGTGTAGTTAAAATCGTGCCTTTTACATTTGTATTAAGAAGTTGGTCTATTTGAGTCTCGGTATAGGTTGAGAGCTCACCAAAATGTCCTACTCCTGCATTATTAATAAGGAGATGCAGATGATCGATTTGTTTGATTGCTTCTTTTATCGAAGACGGGTCTGTCACATCACAAACGAGTACACTTGCTTTTCCTCCTTTTTGCGAAATATTGTTTTGGGTGACCTGTAATTGTTTTTCGGTTCTTCCGGAAAGGTAGACGTTGTATCCATTCTGAGCATAGGTATGAGCCAATGCACGGCCAAGTCCGGTACCGGCCCCTGTAATCCATACGTTTTTCATACTGTTCTCTCCTTATCTTCCACTACTTTTATATTCATTGTGAACAAACCCTGTTAGAATGTAAAGAAAGCATGTGCTCAGGGGGGAAGGAATATGGAAAAAAGATACAGTGAATATACACAGGAAGAATTACATCAGGAAATTGCTGCGTTAACAGAAAAGGCTCAAAAAGCGGAGCAATTGGGAATGGTCAACGAGTTTGCCGTTCATGAACGGAAAATCGTGATGGCTAAATCTTATATGATGAATCCTGAAGATTTCGAAGCTGGGGAAACATACGAGATTGATGGGGACCCGGGTTATTCATTTTATATTGAATATATGAATGGAGTGTTTGCATGGGGGTATCGAAAGAATGGTCATGATATGAAGCCTGGAGGAGGCGGGGAAGAAGCCCTTCCCATTTCCATGTTAGGAAATAAAATTACCTAGTATAATATACCGGACACGTATCATACGTGCCCGGTTTTATTTAATTTAATTTCTTTTTCTTGCTTGAATTTCAGTGATTCGGTCTGCCTGCGTTTGCTCTGTTTCCCCGTTCACTCGACTGCCAATATGCTTCATACTACGGTGTGTAGGAATGGCAGAGGCATTAGCTTTGAAATTACGTTTACCCATGGTAATTCCTCCCAATATCATTGACATCTCGATGGCGCGACCTAGCCGCTCTCTCTTGTGGTTTGCTGTTGATCGTTCCATCAGGACGCTTAGCAAGATATTCACTTTGGTCATCAGGTGCGTGTGTCATTTTTAGATTGGGGAAATTCTTTGCCTTATTACGCATCAGTAGCCCTCCTCATGTCTCCCGTAAGAGACAGTATTAGTATGTACCGTCTGGGTATCTGTATGTGGTACAATAAGAGGGTAAACATTGCCAAGTATGGAGTGGTTTTATGAATGAAATATACCAGTGTTTAGCTGAAAAGTTATATGAAAAGAATCCTATGCTCACCATAGAGGAAGCGACGACATGGGTGGAGCTTCTTTGGGAAGATTTTGAATCGACCCGTGCTAAGGCGGGCCATGATTATCAAGGAAAAAAAGTGACTGAACAGATTGTAACCCAATGGATTAACCATTATGGACCAAAACTCCATGATTTTGTAGCAACCAATCCAAAATACAAAGAGATGCTTCAAAAGAAAGGCTATTATCATTAAGAATCCAAAGACTTTGAAAAAAGGAGCCTCTCCATAGTGAGAGACTCCTTCTTTATGTTTACCTTGGATGTTTGAAAAATTACATGGGGCTTAATTTGTTTTGGAGTTTTTCTTCTGTGAATACCCATCCTGTATAAGAGTTGAGTATTTTTAAATCATCTCCGTGTTCGTCATCTATTTGAGCGAGAGCCACAAATGGATATCTTCCCCGGGAACGGTAACGGAGATCAATGAACCGGACTTCTGTATATTCATCATAATAGTTCAGTTCGTATCTATAAACAGGGGAGAAGGACAAAAAGGCTTTTATATTTGGGTCGGTTAAAGCTTTTTGAACCACAGGGTCCTCATAATCAATCGGCTTATTTTTGAATGTATCAAGAATTGTTAAATGGCCGTCTTCTGCACGGCCAACGTAGTAATGGGTAGGGGTTGTAATAGCAATTCTCCAGGTGTTTTGTTTGATTGTAGGCGAAGTAGCTATTTGCTCAACCTTCTCAATGTTCTCGTGTATCAGCCGGATGAGTTCTCTCTTATCAAAGTATCTTTTCACATAGTAGAGAGCGATGACGAAGTAGATAATCAGCCACAGTATTCCTGGATCTGCACCTAAATTCCAGGCGACAATACCTGCAATATGCAGGGTGAAGATATAAGGGTCAAATGTATTAATGAACCCGTAAGCGACCCATCTATTGGTGATGGGGCGATACGCCTGGGTACCGTATGCATTAAAAACATCCACAAATACATGAAGAATCACAGCAAGAAATGTCCAAAGCCAAAGATGCAAAAAGTTCACTTCAGGAGTAAATAAGTAAATCATGCTCGGGATGCTTATCCCCCATAATACAACGGCGGGTATGGAATGTGTGATTCCACGGTGATGACGGATATATACGGCATTGTTTTTTAATTTGAGTATCGTATCTGAATCAGGAGCTTGGGATCCGATTAGTGTTCCGATAAGGACTGCATTGAAAAGGTCAGGATCAGCGTTGACTACCGGATCAAGCGTAGCCAGACCTCCTAGAGCAACTCCCATTACCACATGTGTTCCAGTATCCAAGTTCTCTACCTCCTTTGGCTGGACGGACGTTCAACAGTAGTTTATCACGAAGGGTGAAAAAAAATGAAAAAAATAGAAAGAATCCATCATATTCTCAGCGAATTTGATAAAGAGTCTTACAGAAAGAGCCTTATTCACTGGTTCAAAAAAGAGCAGCGTGTACTCCCTTGGCGGGAAAACCAGGACCCTTATCGAGTCTGGGTATCAGAAATTATGCTCCAACAGACCCGTGTTGATACAGTGATTCCTTATTTTAATGATTTTATGGCCAAGTTCCCGACACCTGAAGCCTTAGCAGATGCAGATGAGCAAGACGTTCTGAAGGCCTGGGAAGGTCTTGGGTACTATTCCCGTGCTCGAAATTTGCAAAACGCTGTCCGTGAAGTTGTTGAGACATATGGGGGTGTTGTACCAGCTGATCCTGAAGAGTTAGGAAATCTTAAGGGAGTCGGTCCTTATACGAAAGGGGCCATACTAAGCATTGCTTATGACACACCAGAACCTGCGGTGGATGGGAATGTTATGAGAGTATTGTCACGTATTCTTCACGTTGAAGATGATATAAGCAAACAAAGTACGAGGAAGCTTTTTGAAGGGCTTGTCAGTGAACTGATTTCGGAGGAAGATCCTTCGTCATTCAACCAGGGTTTAATGGAGCTGGGAGCTTTAATTTGTACACCGAAGACGCCGTCATGCATGTTGTGTCCTGTGCAAAACTATTGTCGTGCTTTTGACAAAGGAATAGAAACAGAGCTTCCAGTAAAGTCATCTAAAAAGAAACAAAAGAAGTCTCCATATTTACTGTTGCTTGTGCAAAAGGAAAATGGGGAAGTTCTCATTGAACAAAGACCGAACAAAGGGCTTCTTGCTTCCTTGTGGCAATATCCGATGGTTCCGCTTCAAGATGTGGATAAAGAGTCGGTTTTAAACTGGTTTTATGGTGAATATGGGGTGAAAATTGAACTAGGGGAATCCGTGGATCGAATCAAACATGTTTTTTCCCACTTAATATGGGAAATGGAAGTCATCAAGGTAAAAGTTAAAGAGGGTTCCCTTGACCATGAAAGGGCAAAGTTTATTAAGCCTGATGACATGGATGACTATCCATTCCCTGTGTCACATCAAAAAGCCCACCCTTATATTAGTCAATGACAGGATGAGTGCCGCTGGTCCATGTAGCTTCTTGCTGCCCTAAGCCACCGCGGCGCTTTATTTCTTCATTGATTTCTCTTAAAAGTGTAATCCCCTCAGCGTTTAAATAAGGAGAGGACTGGGATAGGGCGTAGTGAAAATAACCAAGCTCCTTCTCCTGCCAATTTTGTTTCGGTTCCATAGATAATGCTGATAAATCTCTTCCTACATACATAGTCCTGCCTCCTTTATGGTTAATTTGTGTATTTATGTTGCACTCATACATGAAAAAAGTCACCGGATCGACTTTACGAAAAAGAACGTAACAAAGTTGTAACGTAAATGTAACGGAAGGGTGTGAATGCATTTATAGTAAGGGTCAGAGGCAATTTGTAGGTATTTGTAGAAGTTTTGGTGTATTTACAAATTGTTGGTATTTATGAATAATAGGACATAGGTTATTTGACCAAACAATTTAAACAATTTTTACATATGGGGAGAGTTTATAATAAAATGAATAAAAAGAAATTGGCGACGGCTGTTAGTGGCGCTTTGATTGGAGCATCTTTGTGGGGAACTTCTGTTTTTGCGGATGAATTACATAAGGTGAAATCCGGTGATTCACTTTGGAAGCTGAGTCATCAATATGACGGATCTATTTCAGAAATCAAATCATGGAACAACCTTAATTCAGATATTATTTATGTCGGTCAGTCTTTGATTGTTGAAAAAGATTCATCATCCAACACTCAGTCTAATTCATCTTCTTCCAGCTCAAATAGTACCTACACGGTCAAGTCTGGGGATTCTTTATGGGTAATTGCCAATCGTCATGGAATGTCTGTCTCTAAACTGAAAAGTATAAACAGCTTATCAGGAAGCCTCATCTATCCTGGGCAAAAACTTTCTATTACTGGAAGTTCATCCAGTTCAAGTAACACTTCTTCAAACAGTAGTTCCAGCTCTTCAAGTTCTTCACAAACAAGTACGTATACGGTGAAGAGCGGAGATTCTCTATGGTTAATCGCTAATAATTATGGAACTTCCGTATCCAATTTGAAGAATTTGAATGGATTATCCAGTAACACCATTTATGTTGGCCAAAAGCTAAAGGTGAGTGGAAAATCTTCATCTTCTAACTCGTCTTCCGGTTCTAGTCATACGTCTACCACGAACAATTCATCTTCAAACTCCGGATTTGTAAATGGTTTAATTCAAGAGGCTAAGAAACATATCGGAACGCCTTATAAGTGGGCTGGATCATCTCCTTCTGGCTTTGATTGCAGTGGTTTCCTTCAATATGTATATAATCAAGAAGGTGTCAGCATCCCACGTACGGTTGCTTCCATTTATGCGGATAGCCGTATGAGTTCAGTCAGTGGTTCAAATCGTCAGGTAGGGGACCTTGTTTTCTTTGAAACGTACAAGCCCGGAGCCTCTCATGCGGGAATTTATCTTGGTAACAATCAGTTTATCCATACAGGTTCTACCAACGGTGTTGAAATCAGTTCGTTATCCAGCAACTACTGGAGTCAACGTTATATCGGTACGAAGAGACTATCCCATTAAAATTTTAACCGCTCCTATTTAGGAGTGGTTTTATTAATATAAGAAAAAATATTTTTTTGAGAATGAAAAGCATATCACCTGCGCACAATAATTTTTGCGGAGGTGATAAACATGGCTAAGCAACCGAAACAAAACAAAACAGCAGCTGGTACTGACGTTAATCACGTGAAACAACAAAACCAACAAGCTGCACAAGGGCAATCCCAATACGGTGCTGAATTCGGTCAACAAACAGACGCTCAGCAAGTAAAGCAGCAGAACCAAAAATCTCAGGCTAAGAAAAAATAACCTGAATGGTTGGTAGGTTGGCCAGGCTGTTTTTTTAGCCTGTATCAATCCCCCGAAAGAAGAAGTCGCCCCCGAAGTGGGCGGCTTCTTTACTTTACATATGTTATGGGCTTTATTTCTTGACTAATTCCTCAGTAAAAAGTATTAGTTTGTGAAAACTTTGGACTGCGGCCCAATTATTTTCAATCCGCATCATTTGTCGTTATAATAGACAGAAGGTGAAAATGGAATAGAAAAGGGAAGGGGGGATTTTATGCCCGGCCCGGAAGCAGGTAAGCGGATAGAGATCCAAAGCTATAAGCATAATGGGCAGTTACACCGAGTTTGGGACAGTACCACGATTTTAAAAGGGACAAGGCATGTCATCATCGGAGCCAATGACCGTACGATAGTAACAGAAAGTGATGGACGGAGATGGATAACAAGAGAACCAGCTATTTGTTATTTTCATTCTAAATATTGGTTTAATATTATTGGTATGCTGAGAAACGATGGTGTTTATTACTACTGTAATATTAGTTCTCCATTCGTTTATGAAGAGGAAGCGATCAAATATATTGATTATGACTTAGACGTAAAGATCTTTCCTGATATGACATATAAAATCCTGGATGAGGATGAATACGAAGTTCATAAGGAACGAATGAACTATCCTCATGTATTGGATCGGATACTCTACAATAACATTGATATTTTAATTCGATGGGTTCGTCAGCGAAAAGGACCTTTTTCTCCCGAGTTCATTGATCAGTGGTATGAAAGGTATCTAACATATAGATAGAGGGGATTGCGCACTTATAAAAAGTGCGCTTCGTTGTTGTTAGATAGGAATGAAAGGAAGGTGTTTTTTTGGGCAGTATTAAAAGGTATTTGCGCTTTGTTCAGCCCTATAAGGGAAAAATCATACTTACGGTTCTCATAGGTGTGGTTAAATTTTCCATCCCTTTATTGATGCCGCTCATTATCAAGTATGTCATAGATGACATCATCAATGCTGAAGATATGACGCAAGGGGAGCAGCTGGACCAGTTGCTTCTCATTATGGGAGGTGCTTTTCTCGTATTTTTCATTTTGCGTCCCCCCATTGAGTATATCCGCCAATATTTAGCGCAATGGATCGGAAGTCATATATTATATGATATAAGGGAAAAGCTTTTTGACCATATCCAGCGTTTAAGTTTACGTTTTTATTCCAAGACGAAAACGGGAGAAATTATATCCCGTGTGATTCATGATGTAGAGCAAACCAAAACATTTGTTATTACAGGTCTTATGAATATTTGGCTTGATATGATTACGATTGTTATAGCTATTATTATTATGCTTACGATGGACCCATGGTTGACTCTTGTATCTATCGCTTTATTCCCGTTCTATGGATTTGCTGTTAAATATTTTTATGCAAGACTGCGAAGGCTTACAAGAGATCGCTCACAGGCACTGGCCGAAGTACAGGGGCATTTGCATGAACGCGTTCAGGGTGTGCCGGTGACCAGGAGTTTTGCACTTGAAGAACATGAACAGGAACAGTTCGATGTAAAAAACAAGAACTTTCTTAATAAAGCCATCACCCATACGAACTGGAATGCCTATACGTATTCGGTGACGAATACCATTACGGATCTTGCACCATTACTAGTCATCTCATTTGCTGGTTATCAGGTGATCACTGGTGCATTAACTGTTGGGACAATGGTCGCGTTCGTAGGCTATATGGATCGTGTCTACAATCCTCTTCGCCGTCTTGTAAACTCGGCGACAGTTCTGACACAGTCGATTGCTTCAATGGATCGTGTTTTTGAATTCATTGATGAGAAATATGATATAGTCGATAAGCCCGGAGCTAAAAAGATGGAAAGCATCCAAGGGGATGTCAAAGTCGAAGATGTTTCCTTCCGGTATGACGAAGAAGACCCTCTCGTTCTAAAGAATGTCAATCTCGACATTAAGAAAGGTGAAACCATCGCTTTCGTTGGAATGAGTGGGGGAGGGAAGTCTACTCTCATCAGCTTGATTCCCCGTTTCTATGATGTAACATCAGGGCGTATTACTATAGACGGCACAGATATACGTGACTTTGAAGCAAGGTCATTACGCGATAATATTGGGATGGTTCTACAGGATAATATCCTTTTCAGTGAATCCATCGCAATGAACATCAGAATGGGGAATCCCGATGCGACCGACGAAGAAATGATGGCAGCAGCTAAAGCAGCCAATGCTCATGATTTCATCACGGGGCTTCCGAATGGTTATAATACTCTTGTCGGAGAACGTGGGGTCAAACTATCAGGAGGCCAAAAACAAAGGGTAGCCATCGCTAGAGTCTTTTTGAAAAACCCGCCGCTTCTCGTATTGGATGAGGCAACTTCAGCTCTGGATTTGGAAAGTGAACATCTTATCCAAAATGCTCTTGAACGGTTGGCTTCAGAAAGAACAACGTTTATCGTAGCACACAGACTTTCTACTATTACTCATGCGGATCGGATCGTTCATATAGAGAATGGCGAAATCGTTGAAATCGGTTCGCATCAGGAGTTAATGCAAAAGCAAGGCCATTATTATGACCTTTATCAAGTACAGGAACTGGATGATAACAAGCAAGAATATATGGGAACGTAACATATTCATCATCATGAAAAATAAAAATCAGAGGGTTGAGTGGGAGTGCTCATAGGCCTCAAAAAAATCCGCGTATGAATATCATACGCGGATTTTTTCGTTTTGGCCATTTTAAAATTCTTGGAATGTGAATCACTTTTAATAGTGAGTATTAGCCAGCCCCAACCCTGCCCCCTCGAGGTTTTAAGGTTGTCGGGAGTGAGCAAGACACCCTATGCTCTTGTTCTACTTATCAGATGTTTGAATAAACTCTTCGTTATGATGAGTTTGGTAACTCTTTAATAGTTTCTTGAGTCGCTCTAATTGATAGTGGTATTCCATCAATTGAGAGGCAAGAGGAAGGAACACAAGTTTGTCTGGGTTATTCCCTTCCTCATATACATTCATGAGCCGTTCAACAAGCAGGGGAATATTCGGTTCCTCAATCCGTCTTAATGATTGTTTGTGTGTGTTCTTAATTCGCCCTTTTAGGCTGAGAATTAACTTCTCATGGGCGTTAATCAGCTTATCAAGTTCTTGTACAACGGCATCCTGAAAATCATCAGGGATTTGTTCAATCTTATGTTCCAGACGATAGAAAGCTTTCAAGACATCGAAAGATTTTTTAGTTGTGGTGATCAACTGCCTGAATAAAACTAATTTCCTCCCTTTTGAGAAACGGCTGCCCCTAAAGTAGGTCCGTTCTTCCGAATAAAGAAGATAAGTGTGATCAACCCAGCGCATGTCATCCTGAATGCGAATAATTTCATACTTTAAAGCGGGTTCATCTGATAAATTCCTTGTCGTCACTCTAAGCCATTGCAAAATATCATTAGTCGCTTGATCAATTTTCAAGAATAGTCTGGTTTCATAGCGAGGAGGCAGGAAGACAAGGTTGACGATGAATGCGGCAAGAATACCAAGGAGCATCGATGTGAACCTTGAGCCTGCAAAGTGTAAAAATGTCTGATCCGTTGAATCCATCAAGGCAATGACAGCGACCACGGCTAAGGCTATTGTGTTTTCGTTCATTTTTAATGTTGTTGTTAAACCGATGACTAGTATGATGGCAAACCCTACAATAAAGGGGTCGTTACCGAGCGTGAACACAGCGATGATAGCAATAACCGCTCCAATTGAGTTTCCTTGAACCTGTTCAATAATGGATTGGTAGGAACGATAGATCGAAGGCTGGATAGAAAAAACGACGGCGATTGCGGCCAAGAGAGGAGATACAAACCCAATCAAATGACCGATATAAAGGGCAATCCCTACAGCCAGACCTGTTTTCATCATTCTTGCGCCTAGTTTCATATAGAACATCATCCTTTTAATCAATGAGGAATATTTTTCATAAGATTATGACGAGAGAAAAACAGATACTTCATATTTTACCCTTAATAAAAATGCGGATGACATCATTATACATGATTTGAAAAAAGATAGAACAAAAAGAAAAAGCTTATGCGTGATACGCATAAGCCAAAGGGGAACCAGCCTATGGGCTGGAACCTATGAAAAGGGAAAGAAATGAAACAAAGATCATAATTCGTGGGAATATTCAGAATTATGTATATATAATAGCATGATTATTTCACTTATTCAACTAAATAATCAGAAAATAATAGAAAACTCCCCTTTTTTTAGGGGAGTGGGTCGTTCGGTCATTTTATTTATCGTCTGCCATTATTCTAAACGTCTTTTCTACTGCTGCCAGTGTAAGATCAATATCTTCATCTGTATGGGCCGTTGTTAAAAACCATGCTTCGTATTTGGAAGGTGCTAGATTAATGCCTTCAGCTAGCATCAGTTTAAAGAAACGAGCAAATCTTTCTCCATCGGTATTTTCAGCTTGCTCATAGTTCTCTACCTTTTCATCAGTAAAGTAAACAGTGAAGGCCCCTTTTAATCGGTTGATTTGAATCTGGATGCCATGCTTCTCCGCCTGTTCCCTTATGCCTTTTTCCAACCGTTCACCAAGGCGATCCATTTCATCGTAGACCCCATGTTGCTGGAGCACTTCCAGGCATGCAATCCCTGCAGACATGGAGGCAGGATTACCTGCCATCGTACCGGCTTGATAAGCAGGACCTAATGGAGCGACTTGTTCCATGATATCAGCTCGGCCCCCATAGGCACCAATGGGTAAGCCGCCTCCGATGATTTTACCCATTGCTGTCATATCGGGTTCAATATCAAGAAGTTGTTGTGCGCTTCCATATGTAAAACGGAAAGCTGTAATGACTTCATCATAAATAACAAGAGCTCCTGCCTCATGAGTAAGCTCATTCACTTCTTTTAAGAAACCTGGCTTCGGTTCAACAATACCGAAGTTTCCTACAATAGGTTCAACAAGTACTCCCGCAATTTGGTCCCCGAATTTATCAAGGGCTTCTTTGAATGGTTCAATGTCGTTGAATGGAACGGTGATGACATCTTCGGCAATGGAAGCAGGGACACCTGCGGAATCTGGAGTCCCAAGAGTTGAAGGACCGGATCCAGCGGCAACGAGTACTAAATCAGAATGACCGTGATAGCACCCGGCAAATTTTATAATTTTATTTCTGCCCGTATAGGCACGAGCTACTCGAATCGTTGTCATTACGGCTTCTGTCCCTGAATTGACGAATCTAACTTTCTCCAATGATGGAATAGCGTCTTTCAGCATTTTGGCGAAACGGTTTTCCAGGACCGTCGGTGTTCCGTAGAGGACACCGTTTTCAGCGGCTTTGGTAATCGCCTCAGTTATGTGTGGGTGAGCATGGCCGGTGATGATGGGACCGTAGGCACCTAAATAATCGATGTACTCATTTCCATCCACATCATAAAAGCGTGACCCGCTTGCCCTATCCATGTAAACCGGCGTACCTCCGCCTACCCCTTTGTAAGCGCGGGAAGGTGAATTGACACCGCCAACAATATGATCTTGTGCTTCTTTATATAGTTGTTCTGATTGATTGAAATTCACTAGGAAACCCCCTAAACATGTCTATTCTCTTCCATTGTAGCATGCTTGTCCATCTAAAAGCAGAAAGCCGCACCCTGGATAAAATTCCAGGGTGCGGCCTCTGTGAGGTTCCTTCACTCTAGAGCGTTGAAACAGTATTCCGATCAATTACGAGGAAAGAAGCATTGAGCAAATTCAGGACTCAATGCGAACTAGTTTTAGTATACGAATGCTGCACCAACGATGATTAGAAGGATGAAAAGAACAACGATTAGCGCAAAGCCTCCGCCATATCCGTAACTCATTCATAATTCCCCCTTTCCGTTGTTTACTTCATCTTATGCAGGTGTAGAATAGAGGGGCTGTGCGTTCGCCCGGTTTTGATTAGAAAATGGACCTTCAACGAATCGATTGGTGTAATAGCATAAAACAGGTGAAGGGTTCATATGAACAAATAGGGCTTGTTTTAATTATTTTGAACCTCTCTTGTTCTCAAAAGGAGCTTTCATTATGATGACAATCATCATCAGCACACTTTCCCTCGCCTTAATCGGAGCCAGCCTCCGCCAAATTTTTCATTCCCTTGAGTTCGAACATAAAATTTTTTCCCTGCAGTTATTCGTTTCCATTATGTTGTTGTACACCATTGTCATGGTTGGCTTTGGAATCATCTATGCAGTACTGATGAATCAAGGTATTGTAGTGTACGAAGAAAACATTCCTTTTAAGCATGATTATTGGGTGAGGGATATAGTAAGGAGCATTTATTTCAGTGGAGTGACTTTGTTTACTGTAGGATATGGAGATATTATTCCCATGGGAGTGGGGAAATGGATTGCCATTGTAGAAGCCATGATTGGTTACACATTACCTGCAGCGTTGGTTGCCAAGGTGTGGCTGAAACATCAAGGAGATCGTTGAAATTGGAAGTTTGCTTCATTTTAAGGTACCCTGAATGGTAGAAACCATTTAGGAGGGTCTTAGAATGACAGTAGAAAAAGGTAAACAAGTCCAAGATTTTACTCTACCTGCGAACAATGGCGAATCCGTATCCCTTTCCGATTATAAAGGAAAGAATGTCGTCCTTTATTTTTATCCGAAAGATATGACCCCGGGGTGCACAACAGAAGCGTGTGATTTCCGTGATCATCATGAAAGCTTTGAAGATCTTGATGCCGTGATCTTAGGTGTCAGCCCTGACCCGGTAGCATCTCATGAGAAATTCATTAACAAACATGATTTACCGTTTCTTCTCTTGGCAGATGAAGATCATCAGGTTGCTGAACAGTTTGGTGTTTGGAAGCTTAAGAAAAACTTTGGGAAGGAATACTATGGGATTGAACGATCCACCTTTATCATTGATAAAGTAGGCACCCTTGCTGAAGAGTACCGGAAAGTCAAAGTAAAAGGGCACGTAGAATCAGCTCTTGAATACATTCGCGAAAATTTAACATAAAAAAGTCAGAAACCATAGTCTTTAAGTGACTGTGGTTTCTTTATAGTCTAATATAGAAGAAAAGGGAAGGAGTTGATTGGATGAAGGTCGTTTCTGCCATTAAAAGAGTACCTGAGGAAATCCAGTTACGATTGCAAACACGTTTTCCTGAAGCAACTTTCGTCTTCTGCCATGGAATGGGAGAAGCAAAAGATTCCTTAGAGGAAGCGGATGTGTTTATTACATATGGAGAAGATCTGGATAAGGAAAAGATTCAAACAGCCAAAAAACTAAAATGGATCATGGTTCTTTCGGCGGGGATGGACCGTATGCCATTTGGTGAAATTGCGAAAAGAGATATCCTTATCACGAATGTTCGCGGGATTCATGCACAACCTATGGCTGAGTACGCGATTTCGATGCTCCTGCAAGTTTCTCGTAAAGCCAAGACTCTATTGGAACAGGAAAAAAACGAAGAATGGAACCGTCGTCCAGTTATGCAAGAAATCAGTGGTAAAACGATGGTGCTTCTTGGTACAGGGGCGATCCCACAGGAGGTTGCCCGCCTGGCAAAAGCCTTTCATATGAGAACTGTCGGAGTTTCGAAGTCAGGGAAAATCCGTCCTTATTTCGATAAAGTCGTCCCAGTAAATCAATTGGATCTTGTTCTGCCTAGTGGGGATTTTGTTGTAGCTGCCCTCCCGAGTACCCCGGAAACAGAAGGTTTACTGCTTGAAGAGCATTTTAATAAAATGGCCGCGCATACTATATTTTTAAACATGGGAAGAGGAGATTTGGTTTCTTCTGAAGTGATTTTAAATGCAGTACGTGATGGTGAAATTGCTCACGCCGTTCTTGATGTTTTTGAAGAAGAACCGTTACCGGAAGGTCACCCTTTCTGGAGGGAGGAAAACATTACTGTAACGCCCCACTTATCTGGGATTTCCCCCCATTATGTTCCAAGAGGTTTTGACATTTTTGAAGAGAATTTAGCCGTTTTTTTAAGTGGAGAGGGAGAATTAAAAAACATGATTGATCCAAAACGGGGGTATTAGTATGAGGATTTATACGCGTTCAGGAGATAAAGGACAGACTTCTCTTATTTATGGTCAACGGGTACCGAAGAATGATATAAGGGTAGAGGCTTATGGAACTTGTGATGAAGCGAATTCCATGATTGGTCTTGGTCTTAGTCATTTGAATCGAGAAAACTGGCCCGGAAAAGAAGCGTTTTTGCAAATATTCCAGAAAATCCAAACCATTCTCTTTCATGTGGGAGCCGAGCTGGCCACACCTCAAGGGAAGGAAGTCATGTGGAAACTAAAAAAGGAACATATCGAAGAACTTGAAAAGCAGATTGACGAATGGGATCAATCTCTTGAACCGCTGAAGAATTTTATTTTACCATCCGGTCATCAAGCATCGGCAACTTTTCATTTGGCACGGACAGTCGTTAGGAGGGCAGAAAGAATTGCAGTGGCCCTCGAAGATGAATTGAACAATCCTCTTGTGGTCTCCTATTTGAACAGGCTTTCAGATTTCCTTTTCGTTGCCGCTCGTTATGTGAACAGACAGCTTGGAGGATCCGAAACGCTTCTAGACCCGGATGTATGATTGTTTCAACCTTTTGCGTAGGGCTTTATATTGACAATTTCATTATGTAAAGGTTACACTGATTGTAAGGATTCTAATTTAATAATATTATAAATCAAGAATCAGTAAATGAAAGCGAGGTGCATGACCGTGTCAGATCATCGACTCCAAGAAGCCATTGATACTTTGAAGGGCTCTGGTGTGCGAATTACTCCACAGCGTCATGCGGTGCTTGAATACCTGCTGAATTCTATGACTCACCCAACAGCTGATGAAATATATAAGGCATTGGAAAGTAAATTTCCAAACATGAGTGTAGCAACGGTTTATAACAATCTTCGTGTATTTAGGGAAATCGGACTTGTTCGAGAACTTACTTATGGAGATTCTTCAAGCCGCTTTGATTGTAATACGAGTGACCACTATCACGCGATTTGTGAATCATGCGGTAAAATCGTCGACTTTCACTATCCTAGCTTAAACGAAGTGGAATCATTAGCTGAACAGGTGACTGGATTTAATGTAAGTCATCATCGCATGGAAGTCTATGGAACGTGCACAAAATGCCAATCGAATAATGCTCACTAAAAAACTGGAAGCGAAAGGCTTTCAGTTTTTTAGTTCCACCTAAAAAAACTCCGCTGATGAACGTGCCCTTTCGCAGGGGCTACTTCAGCGGAGTTTTTTCTATTAAAGGATAGTTACTGTTGGTTCTGGGCTTCTTGTTTGCTGTATCGTTTCTTATTGTACTTCTCATCAAACTCTTTTCCTTCTAAAGTCTTGTCCATTGTCAGGGGCTGATCACAATGCATGCAAGCATCAACCCGTCCTAACATCTTTGTAGGCTTTTCACAGGACGGACAGACGATCTGCACGGTTTTGGTGGAAAGCATACCGATCCAGAAATAAACAACGGTACTGAGACCGACAAAGCCCATTCCTAATATCATCAATGTCGCCATCAGCCACATGGTATCTTTGAAGAGTAAACCAATGTACATTACACCGATTCCGAGAAAGATGAGCCAGAAAGCAAAGGAACGAATCTTGTTGATCTTACTACTATACTTTAGCGCCACTAAGGGTCCCTCCTTACTATCTAACACGTAGTATAGCATATTTTCTTTGCCCAAATATATTAGGAAAAAAGGATTTTGCCAAATAGTAGCGAATAAACAAAAAGAAAGGGAAACTGAATGTGGAGGAAAGAATATGGAAGATCAATTACGCCCGATTTATCAAGAAAAGGCCAGTCAAAATAATACACTAGGCATTCTTATATTAGAGAAGAAGAAACCAATCAGCCCTGTGACGGATAACTTTGATGTTATTCTATTTATCATCGTACGGGATAGTGAAGAATTATGGTATGTCAAACATTATGAGTTTGAAAATAAATCAGCAGCTATGCATATTGTTGATGAAAAACTTCTTCAGCATTGGATTGATACAAGCTCGTATCGCCGTGCTGTTGAGTGGGTGATTAATGGGCATATTATATTTGAAAGAAATGAATATCTGACAAACCTAAAGGAACACCTTCGTGAATTTCCACAACAAACGAGAGATCTAAAAAAGGCC
Source organism: Halobacillus karajensis (assembly GCF_900108515.1). Lineage (GTDB taxonomy): Bacteria > Bacillota > Bacilli > Bacillales > Halobacillaceae > Halobacillus > Halobacillus karajensis. The sequence continues at coordinate 380,605 of NZ_FNWW01000005.1, forward strand.
ATTGAGTTTGCGAAGTTGATCCGGAGTTATACCGAATCCAAAGACTTATTTGACTCTGAGCAATATTTGGATTCTTATAGTCGTATGGTCAACTCCCTTCATTATTTAGCTAGGTTGTCTATTATTGAAAAGGGGTTCCATCCGGAAGTAACAGTGTGGAACCAAGTGAAAAGAATAGAACCAGAAATATATAAACTGTATCAAGAACTGATTGAAAGTGGAGAACCAACCGAAAAAAGAATACAATTGATGATTTTAGCTGTAGAACATTCTATTAGTAAGCGTTCGAGATCGAGCGCGCAGCATTTGCTGCAGCTGATGAATGAGCGGGAAGAACCCTGGTCGTTTGGAGAGCTTAAAGTCCACCCTGAAATACAAGAGTACATTTTAGATCTTTCTTCAATGATTGAATATCTTGTCGATCATGGGGTGATAGAAGTGGTACCTCAAGATACGAAAGGGCCGGGGGTGTTTCATAGAAGTTATAAAACCGTGGAGAAATATATAGAAGAGTAAAATCGTTCCCCTCCTTTTACGAGAAAAAGGAGGGATTTTTTATAAAAAGTTATTGACGCAAGAATTAAAACCATGCTATATTATTAAACGTCGCATTGAGAAGCGGCACAACACGATGATTTATCAATTAAAAAAGTTGTTGACACATAACTCATCACATGATAAATTGTTACTTGTCGCGTTAAGAGAGCGGCAAGCCGCAACGGCTTAACAAAATAAATCATAAAAAAGTTGTTGACAATAACAACTGAACATGATATATTAATTAAGTCGCTATTTTGAAGCGGCGAACCAAACATTGATCTTTGAAAACTGAACGAACCAACCAGTACGTCAAACATTTCTTCTTAATATAGAAGAGATTTTAAACAAGCACATTCGGTGTGCAAATGAGCAAGTCAAACTTAACTTTTATGGAGAGTTTGATCCTGGCTCAGGACGAACGCTGGCGGCGTGCCTAATACATGCAAGTCGAGCGCGGGAAGCGAGCGGATCCCTTCGGGGTGAAGCTCGTGGAACGAGCGGCGGACGGGTGAGTAACACGTGGGCAACCTGCCTGTAAGACCGGAATAACCCCGGGAAACCGGGGCTAATGCCGGGTAATACTTTTCTTCGCATGAAGGAAAGTTGAAAGATGGCTTCTTGCTATCACTTACAGATGGGCCCGCGGCGCATTAGCTAGTTGGTGAGG
>NZ_FNWW01000017.1 GCF_900108515.1 Halobacillus karajensis
TAAGCCCAGCCACTCCCCGTTCTACCGTAAAACCTTCTTCCTCAAGTGCATCACACAACAATTTAGCCGAGCGAAACTCTTCAAATCGAGTCTCCGAAAACTCCCATATCTTATCACTTAAATCCTTGAATTTCTCGCTTTTAACATCTACAAGATTTGATATTATTTCTGTTATATTCATAACTATCTTTCTCCTTTCATCGAATTATTGCTTATTTCATTCTTGATTCTCTGTAAGGTTGGGACATTTCGTTTTCTTTGGTCTAAAAAGGCGGTATGATTTTATCGATTCTTCTTATATAATCCCCTGCATACGCAGAATGATTTCTGCTATAAGAGCTGACCCAAGAAATGTCCCTACCAGCACACACGTCCCTACTACAATACTTTTCCACCCCAATTTGGCAAAGTCTGTCCATGATCGCCCCACGGCAATTCCCGCATAAGCCAGGATCGGGGTTGTCAATGCAAGAGTGTTAACCTCTTCAGTCCACTTGATAATTAGCTCTGATCCAGGCATGGAAGGCAAAGAAATAATAATACCGATGACCCCCATATAAACAATAGCGGGCATTTTAAACGGCAAAATTTCTCGAGCCAACAGACCAGTAACACAGATAAGAAGCATTACAATCATCCCAGGTACAGCCGTCAACGGCAAGACATAGGGGGATTTTCATCTTCTATTAACGACTTTAAATCTGCAATCATAGGGTCCAAGTTCCACTGGTTGTAATCAGGACCCACCTCAACCCATTGAATTAGATCTTCCGGAGCCCCATGAAAATCATAGTTATCAAAAAACAATGCTTCAGAGTATCTGAACCTGTTTTTTAGCTCCTTAGTTACTGTAGTCTTTCCACCACCTGAAACTGAAGCAATTGATATCACTTTTGTCTTATACAATTGATTATTACCCCTTATCCTTTATTTACCCTTTACTTCCGAATAGCCCTCTCATTTGGATGACTCAGTTCCGAGATACATTTTTTCATAACTATTTATTTATGAGCAGCATACTCAACAACTTAGATGAAAATTGTGGTCTCAATCAAGCGATAATATTGTTTTATTCTTTTACGTAGGACAAATGGATACTTAATGCTGCATCAAAATTTCCTTGTGCCATATGATAATCAATCCATTGACGATCTTCTTCACCATAAGCAACGGGTGTTCCAAAATAATTATAAGTCACAGGCTGTTCTACTATCCACCCAGCGTTTTTATACAACAAATAATCTTCGAGCTTTTTGGCAAAATTATAAATCTCCTTGCCCTTTTCTGAAAGCGACTTTTCTTGTTCAAGGCATATTTCAACCCAAAATTCTTCATATATCTGTTTCATGCTTGGCAGGAAATATTGTTGCCAATCTTCCAATCGATTTTGTGTTTTGAGACGGATTACTTCTAATACCGTAGGTGAGGACATGTCTTCCCGTAATTGGTATTGTTCACGTTCCAAGTCAGTTATCTCCACAACCTGCTCATCATTAAGTGAGGAATGAAGGAAAAGTTTTTTTCCAAATGTAAAGAATGTATATATGCTGTACAAACCTTCTGCTACAAACACCTTCTTAATCCGATTGTGATAGCCGTTTGTACTACTTCTGGAATTTTTGACCTTATTTTTCTTAATCTTCTTTGCCATAACTATTTCTCCTCTGGAGGTAAAAATAATAAACTAATGAAATATTAAAAATGGCTCGAAAGCTTTTTCAAGCCTATTTATCCCCTACCCCTGTTCTTTTTACATCATAGCAACCGTGTAAAGTCTTAGTTTATTGTTTTAGAAAAGCCCCCCTTTACTTGAAGGCTCGATTTCAAGGCATTCTTCTGTTTTGGCAGGACACGTTATTCAAACATCCTTTTTCAGCCCTCATAATATAACTATATTCGTAAGCACTATACTAAAGAAAACCAGGGTGGGATAATTAAGTAAATAAGAATACGTTTTGAGATAAATAAACAACTTCCATTAAATTACCATTAATCGTAGAATTCTTTTGTTTATAAAATATTTGTTAACCTTTAGTTTATTTTTACGTTGTAGAATATGTAAGGGAATCACCTATATTCGAGCCGTCTAGAAAGGATGAAAATGATGACTTCTATATTAATTATAGATGACGATACCCACATAGTGAACCTTGTAGGGGTCACTCTACGAGATGCTGGTTTTCACACATATAAAGCAAAAAATGGGTTAGATGCTTTGGAACTCTTAGAGAAATCCACAATAGACTTAGCTATAGTAGATGTGATGATGCCAAAAATGGATGGATACACGCTTACCAAGAAGATAAGAGATACGTACGATATCCCGGTCATATTACTCACAGCTAAAGGTGAACTGTATGATAAAGAACAAGGTTACTCAGCTGGAACAGATGATTATATCGTAAAACCTTTTGAACCAAAGGAACTGGTTTTCCGTGTTCAGGCCGTTTTAAGAAGATATGATAAGCCCAGCAATCATGTTATTCAATTACATGACGTTAAAATTGATAAGAGAAATTATGAAGTCCAAATCGGTAAACAACATCTGCTTATGCCCATGAAGGAGTTTGAGGTATTAGCTTTATTAGCCTCTCGACCGAACCAGGTTTTCAACAGAGATTATCTGATTGAGAATATATGGGGGCTGGATTTCGAAGGTGACGAAAGAACTTTAAATGTTCACATTAAGAGGATACGGGAACGTCTCGGTAAGATCACCTCCACAATTGAAGTTGTAACGGTTCGTGGTGTTGGATATAAATTAGAGGTGACTTCATGAAGTCTTTATATTCCAAATTCTTGATGGCGACGCTTTTCATAATGATTACCAGTTCTTTTATAGGTTTTTTTATTGCGAATGCTTACTATCAAAATAATTTGAAGCCAGAGAACGACACAAAAAATACTGAGATAGCAAGAAGAATAGCTCAATACGCAGAAACACAGGAAAACCTTGATCAATACCTTAAACACACAGCTTCAACTGGATACCAACTTTATGTGGTTGATCGCCAAGGTGAAAGTCATTCTTTTGGAGGATCATTCAATGAAAAGAATTTACCATCTCAAACAGTGGTAAATGTACTTAATGGAAATATTTATCATGGAATGAGGGATTTTCCTAAGAAAACTTTTGTGACAGGTTTCTTTGCGAATGAGTTACGAAATTCTGTAGGTGTGCCCTTTACCCACGACAACACCCAGTATGCCTTATTTATGCGCCCTAACATTAAGCTTTTGTTTAATGAAATTCACATTCTATTGGGATGGATGGGTCTAGCCATATTTATATTAAGTTTAATCGCCGTACTCATTTGGGCCGCAATGATCATACGCCCTGTTCGTCAGTTATCTCAAGCAACGAATAAAGTTGGAGAAAATGGATTTGATATCCACTTAGACATCCATAGAAAGGACGAGATTGGTCAACTGGCCCAAAATTTCAAGGATATGATTTCTCGTCTTGGAGAGTTAGACAAGCTTAGAAGAACGTTTGTATCTAACGTCTCCCACGACATACAAACTCCTTTATTGAATATCCAGGGATATAGTCGTTTATTAGAGAGCAACATGCTGTCGGAAGATGATAGATACACTTACTTAAAAGTCATACAAGAGGAAGCAAACAGGATGTCCACACTATCTAAGCAACTGTTAACCTTATCCTCACTTGAACCGAAAGGAAATACCCTACGTAAAGAAAGCTTTGAAGTATCTAGGCAATTGAGAAGTCTTATCCATAGATTTCATTGGCTCGTAAACGAGAACAACCTCTCATTGACCTACTCCTTTGAAGATGTATGGGTTAAAGGTAATCCAGAACTACTAAATACAGTTTGGAAAAACCTGTTAACCAATGCCATCAAATATAATAAACCCGGAGGATCTATAGACATTACGCTGAAAGAGGCACACGACCATATAGAAATTACATTTACAGATAGAGGAATAGGATTAGGAACTAAGGAAAAAAAACAAATCTTTGATCGTTTTTACCGCGCCGACTTAGCTAGAACAAAACAAGGTACAGGTTTAGGATTATCCATTGTAAAGGAAGTTATAGAACTCCACGGAGGGCAAATTTCTGTAAATAGCCGATTGGAAAAAGGAACGACATTTAAAATATTTCTTCCTCATTTGTAATGAACTATTAACCTTTTGTTCACTTACCTGATTTAAAGTAATCAGTGTAGAGAGCAAAAGGTTTTTTAGAAAGGAATGAGGAGAAATGGATATGGCTTGGAAAGAGATGAAAAAGAATAAAGCAAAATTTCTAATTATAGGGGCTATCGTTTTTCTTATCAGTTTGTTGACGTTCATTATTTCCGGTTTGGCAAATGGATTGTCTCAAGACAACGTATCTTTAATAAAGAACATGCCCGAAGGAACCTTTTATATGAGCGAGGATTCAGATGATTCTCACACACAATCTCATATAGATCCTCAAAAATTGAATGAAACAATGAAAGAAGATGAAAATGCATTCGCTTTTTCGCTTCAAATGGGAGCTCTGAAAACAGAATCAGATAATCAACAGAGTGTTGCTTTCCTAACTTCCACAGAAACTTCACTCTTCACTCGTGTAGACAGTGGAGAAGTCATCCTCGACAGTTCGTTAAAAGACCAAGGAATAAAGGTCGGTGATCAACTGTCCAGTCCCCAGTTTCAAGGAACTTTTGAAGTGGTTGACTTCATTCATAATCAAAGATTCAATCATTCTTCAGTAGCGTTTATCAATCAAAAAGACTTTAATCACATGTTTAGAACTGAAGAATTTCAAATCATATATAGTCCCCAAATAAATGAAGAAATTAGTGGATTAAAGGCATTCACCAAGAATGAATTCTTGTCTACAATCCCAAGTTATCAAGCCGAGCAAATGACTCTCAATATGATTGTTTGGTTTCTCATTGTTATCAGTGGAATGCTGTTTTCTATTTTCTTCTATATGATGAATGTCCAAAAAATAGGTATGTATGGAATACTCAAAGCCTTAGGAATGCGTACAGGTGATTTGTTCAAAATGATATGGAGTCAAATGGGGTTATTAACATGTACCTCGCTTATTGCTTCAGCATTAATAAGCCAAACTTTTCAAGTTTTCGCCCCTGATACGATGCCTTATCACTTACCGATAGCAACGACTGTTCAATTATCTGTTGTATTTTTCGTCGTGGGATTCCTAGGATCTACCATATCAGGCTTTCAAATTAAAAAAATTGAACCTTTAAAAGCAATTCAACAAGGAGAGGCGTAACATGAGTCGATTACAATTAGAGGAAGTAAGAAAGTCTTTTATAAATGGAGACACGGAAGAAGAGGTATTAAAAGGTGTGAATTTAACACTGCGGGAAGGGGAAGTGACCGCACTAATAGGGGCTTCAGGCTCAGGAAAGAGTACCCTCCTGACAATAGCTGCTGGTCTTCAACGTCTTTCTGAAGGTCGAGTGATATTTGGGGACCAGAATTTACCGGATTTGAGTTCAGAACAAGTGAGGAAAATAAGAGCTCAGCATTTCGGTTTTGTGTTTCAAAACTCCCACCTTGTTCCTTTCCTAACCGTTGAAGAACAACTTTCTATGATGATGGATATTGCTGACATGAAAGGAATTAAGCAATATAAACAAACAAAGATAAAGGAAATACTAGATCAAGTGGGGATGTCCCACCGTCTAACAGCCTATCCTTCTTCTCTGTCAGGTGGGGAAAAGCAAAGAGTAGCAGTAGCTCGTGCTATCATACATGAACCCAAAATCCTTTTTGCCGATGAACCGACCGCTAGTTTAGACTCAACAAGGTCTCGACATACGATGGAGTTAATTCAACAGTTAACAAAATCATTCGATATGACTACATTAACTGTTACTCATGATGAAGAAATGCTAGATTATGTTGACTGTATTGTTAAAATGAGTGATGGCAAAATAGTTAATGCCTAGTTTGTTATAAAGAAATTATAAAGGTCAGAGTACAATACTCTGGCCTTTTTAAGACGTTTATACCTTATTACTCTACACTGAAATCATTTTTATCTCGAAACTGAGTCTTCAACTAACCTGCCCTTATCTTGAAGACTCAGCTTCGAGATAATAAACCCTTTGGTCACACAGTATTAACGAGGTCCATTTAATAGTCCCTTAATCCCGATTACGTCCATCCATTAATTACCCTCTATCACAAACGTTTGTTCCTATATTATTACAAAGTAAATAAGTAATTTATTTCACAATTTTACGAAGGACTTTTAGACTACTTGTCGAATAACAAGGTGAAAAAGAAAAGGAGTGTTCAATTTGGAAGACCTTATGATTAAGTTAGAAGAATGGGGAGCAATTTTAAGGAAGCATCATAACGATATGGATAATGAATTATTGGAGTTATACTTAGATATGGCTGGATATTCTGGCATCCTACAGAGCAAAATTAATCGATTGGAAGAAAAAATGATTGGAGGCAAATCATTTACAACTCATTAAACAAGAAAAGGCCCCAGTCTTAACCCGGGGCCTACCTTCAAACTTTATATCCTTTTTGCCTCTTACGTCTTTATCTTTGATGGCCAAGTAATACTTTTAAGGTACCTTTTAGACAACGGATGCTTCGATCACCACAGAGTCTTTTTGTTTAGCAAATGGATTACTTTTAAGGGGAGATCACTTGCTACAAAGAATTATTTCACAAATGTACAAAAATTCCAATAGCATATCCAAAACTTTAACAAAACACTTTAAAACTAAATCAATAATTAAACTATGCCATAATATTTATATACAGCAAAAACTTTTTCCGCAGAAGTATCAAATTCAATAAATATATGAGTCTTCTCAATCCCCAAGGTAATAAACCCTTAAAGAGCTATCAATATTATCACATCATGCCGCCCATGGTTTCACCTAGATAAATAAAGAAAAATAAAGCCTGTGAGATTGATAAAAAGCTATGTTAAATGGTGTGTACTCAATTTAAATAAGAAAAGGGAATAAGTGTATATATCTAAAAGTATGTCATAACGTATGTCATTTAAAAGGAAGTTTCCAAAAATGAAAGTGATTTTCTATTTTCCGATTTTTGTTTGCGCTCCAAAACCTTCAATCTCTTCTGTTACGATTTTATCAGTCAAAAAATTTGGTAACAAAGGTATAAATTGCTTTTCTAATTGTTTAGCAGCCACTGCGTACCTTTTTTGTTTTTTCCTTAAATTCTTTGCTTCAATTACTCGAATATTCTCATCCTTATGCTTGGGGGTGAAGATTAAACCATCTAATTCACAAACTGATTTTTTGTCATTGTTGATAAACCTAAGTGAACCCAAGTAAACAATTATTAGTCCTTTATAAGTTATTGATTCTAAACTTGCCCTAACAGCCTTTAATTCATGTATAGCATCTTTATCATTTGGATGGTGTAATTCATAATAATCAATATAATCGTCAACCTTCTTTATTGTTTTTTTACATCCATTCTCAACGATAAAAGGTGATGTATTCTTAGGGTACTCAAATTCACAAAAGTAATCATCTGTAAGTAAATTCCTAAAGAAATATGTAATTATTTTTTTTATAGCTACTTCTTCAAGTCTACCGTTACTCACATCGTCATAAGAATACTTACGGTACAACATATAATCTTCCAATGCTACACGTATTATTTTCAAACACACTATAATCTTCTTATTATGATCTAAACCTTTATTCATCGAATATACTGTTCTATACTTTGAAAAACTAGGGGAGAAATTAAATGCTATATAACATTCTCTTCCTAATTTCCGCCCTATATCTATCTCTTTCTGGAATACATCTCTCGGGAAATGGTCTCTATGCTTTACAAAAAAAGTAATGCTCAAATTTTTCTCTTTATCCCATGGTATTTCACCATCCGAAATTTTGAAATCCTTATAAAAAGGAGATGTATTTTCATCATTAATTAACATATTAACTTTAGAAATTGCTCTAGTATTTTGGTTATTTTCTAAAAATTTCTGCACTTTAGTATATATATCTATACTTCTATATGTACCCATTAACAAAGTGTTGTTTTCTAGATAAAGGGTGTCTTCTAATAAATCATTTACTCTATCAAAAGCCCCCATTAATCCAGAGCTATATTTACTTAATTCATCAACGAAAAGATTTTCGTTGAATAACACATTCTGTAGACTAATGGAAATAGGAATGTGAGAATAATGACTATCTAAAACTACGTATGATACTTTTCTGATCTTATAATATAGATCCAACCATTTATCGCTTTTATTGGATAATATTTTATCGAAAACCCTCTCACATATTAGTCTATAATCATTTAACTTCTCAGATCTAGATAAAATAAACAATGTATTAATCCATTGGATCTTATAGGAATTAGCACTAGTTAACATTTCATCTAATAAAGTCTTCCCGTTACTTTTCAATCCTTTTTTCAAAGAATTTCTTAAATCATGTTTGTTTGTAAACAGGTAATGAAACCACACTTTATTACTTGAAAACGTCTCTCTAAAATGACCAATGTTTCCAAACAAAACTATTAATTCCAAGATTTCAGCCCCTGTTATCTTATTTTCATAAGATAATACTGGGTTTTCTAAAAATGAGAAATTGAACTTTGACCCTAGCCCCCACTCACTGTTATTTTTCATAAAATTGATCAACATAAATTGCAACAACACATACTCGTACCTTGTGTAGTGTGCTCCATTATGAATATATTTTATTGCTCCTAGTTGATTAATGTCTTTTAATCTAGGTTCAATTTGTAGTTTACTATTACTATACAAGCTATTAACAAACGGGTATATCACGGGTGTTACCACCCCTATACCGTTAATATTGTATTCAATATTAATACTTTGCACTGCTATCTTAAACTCCACCTTTCTTCAGGTTTCTATCTATAATAATTATACTACCCTCACTCCATTTATTACCAACATTACAAATGAGAGAAAATATCCTTGTAAGCCTACAGTTGTTCTATCAAATAAACAATATGATCCTCATAAGTTCAAAAAAATGGTATAATATATAATTATTAGTAGGTTAGAGGGGGGCTAAAGGTAAGGTATGAAAATAGATTTACCTAGAAGATTAAATAGAGACTCAATGTACACTTTACTTCAAAAAGTTATTACTAGAGACCGTAATCCGGTTTCGGATGAACTTGTGCTAAATTTCAGTACTTTATCGAAATTTATTGAACCTTGCGGTGTGACTATTTTAAGCAACCTCATACACTGGCTAGAAAACAGAGGTGTTACAGTAGACATTCTTCCAGGAGAGGTCAGTCGTTGGGAAGATAGCCCTAATAAATTTCTCGATGATTCGATGTTTTTTGAACAACATTTAGGGGAAAAGTTAAATGAATACTCACGGGTAAGAGTTACCACCCTCCCTTTACAGCATGTTAATGCTAAAGATCCAATGGGATGGCTTTCTTATAAATTCACTCCTTGGCTATCCAGACAATTGGATGTGCCTCCAAATCGTTTAGCCACTATACAGGTATGTATGGAATAAATTCTGAATAATATTAAAGATCATGCTGATAATACTACGGGATGCGTTTTTGCTCAATTTATCCCTGGCAATCATGAGGTGTTAATTTCTATATCTGATTTCGGTGTCGGAATCCCGTATAATGTACAAGAAAAACATCCCGAACTTACGGAAAAAGAAGCAATTCGAAAAGCTGTAGAAAGAGGTTTTTCAACTCAAACTCAGCCTTACAATAGGGGACTCGGTTTAGACAACCTAATTTCTAATGTTGTTTTAAACGGAAAGGGAAGCGTTTACATACACTCCCTTAATGGTATTTTATCTTGTCAAAATGGTAATAATAGTATTCAATATAAAATTAATGATGCTTTTGGTCATTATCCAGGGACACTCATTGAATTAGCTTTCAAAACAAATGCAGAAGATATCTTTGATATCGAAGAGGAGGAATTTTCATGGGACGATTAGTAAAACTTCACATTAAGGATTATGTTGATCAAGTTTATTCAAATGATGACGGGGTTGTTATTTATCAAAGACTAAAAAATGAATTAGAGAATTCCAACAAAGTTTCTGTTTCCTTCCAAGATATTAAAGCTTTAAATTCTTCTTTTATCAATAGTGCTTTTGTTGAGCTATTAAATGATTATGACTTTCAGTTCATTAAGGAAAACCTTAGCTTTGTTGATTCAACAAAGGCTATCAATAATACTATTAAGAGTCGTTTTTCTTTTGAAATAGATGAGAGAAAACAATATGTTTAACATAGATTGACTGTATCAAAAAAAATAAATTCTTCAAGAGTTTGAAATACCATAACTCATTAGAAATGAAAAAGCCTCTCCTTGGTCCTTGACCAAGGAGAGGCTTCATAACTATATTTAAAGAAATTCAGTCAATATTCATTATAGGGTTTCAAATCCTTGTGTTGCAAAGGGTTTGAGGACAGCTTACATCAAGCCGCCCATTCCCTGAGTGGAGTAAATACTTAAAGAAGAAAGTGAAATGCGCCTATAAAATAGGCAATATAACCGGACCATCTTGAATTCAGGCTAAATAAGATATCAATATTTATGAACAATTTCCAGTCGTAATCCAGTCAATTATACTGCACATTTTTAACATGGCTTTCTTTCTAAGGGAGTAGCATTATTATCACTTTAGATAATTAAAGCCCTGCTTAACCGGAGTCTTCCTGGTTTTTAATCTAAACTAGTTTGCTAGCGCTCTATTATTATTGAAGTGATAGATTTTCTCTTTAATGATTTCTTTTACTTTGTCATTACAAGGAATAAGTAAGTTTCTAAGGGAATTATCCAACGATGATTCACTAAACGTTTCTTTCCCTTTTTCAATGTAAGTAACATTCAATATTGTACCAATATTGATTTTGGAGATCCCGTTTTCTATCAATACACCGATATCATCATAAGATACACCTGTTCCACCATGTAATACAAGCGGTGCATCCACAGCCTCATAAATCTTGTGTAACACATCGAAATCCAATGCTGCCTTAGAACGGTACTGTCCATGGGCAGATCCGAAAGAAACAGCTAATGCATCGACGTTTGTTTCTTTATAGAAATAGGCAGCCTCCTCTGGATCTGTATGGTTGGAGTGTTCGACGGAAACGCCGTCTTCGGTTCCCCCAATCGCCCCGACTTCAGCTTCTACAGAGACCCCTTGTTTATGAGCGTATTGGACGATGTCTTTAGTGAGGCGAATATTTTCTTCCAAAGGTAAATGAGCTCCATCAAACATGACGGATGTAAACCCGGCATCAACAGCTTTTTTGATAAAATCAAGGTCACTATTATGATCTAAATGAAGGGCGACTTTAACATTTTCCCTTTCCGCTAATGTGCGAGTCATCGAAACAATCAGGTCTAAACCAATATACTTAGCGGTTCCGTTAGAAATTTGGATGCTAATCGGTGTTTTTGTTTCTTTTGCAGCTTCAAAGAAAGAAGGAAGCATCTCCATATTGTGCAGATTGAAGGACCCTATGGCGTATTTTTTCTTTTGAGCATCCTCTAATAATTCTTTTAATGTAACTAACATGTGATCACCTCAAAAATTAGATTTTTTTCCATATCGAATGGAATCTTTATTGTGCTTCATCAACTTTTCAACCATCTCTGCGTAGTGTTCACCCGCTTTAATGTCACCTTTTTTCCACGACTCTTTTTGTAAATAGTTATAAGCTTGCATTAATTTTGTATGAGCATATCCGGGTTTATCCATCATATTGACGCTTCTATTCCAACATTCAATCGCTTCATCAACCTCATTGAGTTGGTAATGGATCTCCCCGATTTTATTTTGCAGATGGATTTGTTCCTCATGATCGCCCTCTGATTCTAATTGGTGTTCATATCTCTCAAGATCTTCTTTAAGTTTGGTTGGGTCGAGCTGTGAATCTGTACTCTCTTGGCTGTCTTTTGGTTGGGATTTCCTTTTAAAAAGTTTATTGAACATTTCGTCTTCACCCCATTAATTGAATAGTTCCAGAAACCAACCTAGTAAGAGTCCTACAGTGATAACGTCCGAATCACTAAATGTTACGTTATTGATATCATAGGCACCAAGCAGTGTGACAAACAGGGCTGGCAGTACGGTAATGAAGAGACCGTGAACTACTCCGCCGAGGATGGTACCGCGTAAGCCACCCACCGCATTACCAAAGATGCCAGCTGTACCACCTGCAAAAAAGTTTGTCATCATACCAGGTATGATTAAAGCTAGTCCAACAGCCGGGAATAAGAACATGCCCAAAATCGTTCCAACAGTTGTCGCTAAGAATCCTAGAATGACTGCGTTCGGTGCATATGGGAAAAGCACTGGACAATCAAGAGCTGGTTTCGAATCAGGTACCAATTTGATCGCAATTCCTCGGAAGGCAGGGATGATTTCAGCTAAAAGCAACCTTACTCCAGCAAGAACTACGTACACGCCAGCTACAAATTGAATTGATTGAAGAAAAGCGTAGACGAAGTAATTTGATCCATCTGATATTTCAGCTACAACTTCAGGTCCTGCAAAAAAGGTCGGAATTAAGTAGACTGGAATCATAACTACCATCATCGATAGATAGGTATCTTGCATGAATTCGAAACTTTTCGGTAACTTGAAGTCCTCAGTGGTATTTTCTTTGTTACCTACTACTTTGGCGACGCCAGCTTGGACTAGATAACCAAATGTACAGTAGTGAGCTAGTGCGATATCATCATTTCCGGTAATCTTTCTGACAATGGGTTGGGCAAGAGCTGGCATCAATACAGCCATTACACCTGCGACTACACCTCCACTGATAATGAGCAAAGAACCTCTTAATCCTGCCATGTATCCTACAAGAGAATATACGGTTGCCATCCATAAGGAGGCTTGTCCAGTTAGAAAGATGTATTTCCATTTTGTGAATCGGGCTAAGAGAATATTAATCGCAAACGCGATCACCATAATCAGTGCTGTTTCTCTTCCAACCAAATTCTGTGCTATGCCGGCAATGGCATTGACATCTGTCACTGTTCCTTCTACATTAAATCCTTCTTGGAAGACAGTACCTAAGTATCCTAGAGTTCCAACAAGAATTTCTGTTCCTGCGATAAGGACTAAAAAACCGAGCAGTGTTTTCATCGTTCCTGTAATAATTTGTCCCACAGATTTTTTCAAAGCAATGAGACCGACCATGGCGACAAGTGAAACGATAATCGAAGCTTGTCCCAAAACATCGTTCACAATGAAATTTAATATTGGCATGCTACTCCCCCCTTAGTGATTACGTGACCTTTTCTAAAACTGGCAGTAGTTTTTCTCTAATTTCTTCCTTATCAACCATCCGCTGCAAATAGATAATTTCAGCCGCGATGTCATATTGTTTGAATTGAGATGCAAAATTTGCCCCTGTAATAATAATGTCTGCCGAGGATGAACTTGCTGTCGATATATCGCAGTGGGAGAGGCTCGATTCAATATTCTCTTCATTTAAAACGTCCTGCACACTCATTTCACAAGCAAAACTACTCCCTAACCCTGCCCCACAGACCACTAAAATATCCGTTTTTTTCATTATTATTCTCCCTTTCCAATTAAAAGATTGTGTACTTGTCCCAGTTTGATCCACGTATCATCTAATTCTTTTGCCTGCGTCGTGACCTCATCTAAATTGACTTTGACTAATTCATTATTTTGCATCCCAACCATAAAGTTAGACTCTTCCTTCAATATTTTTTCTGCAGCATAGGTTCCCATCCTTGTTGCCTGAAGGATATCTATCGTACATGGGTCACCTGCCCGTTGTGTGTAACCCAAAATCGTCTGCCGAACTCGTTCTCCCGTTTCAGCCTCAATTTCTTGACTTATCTTCGCTACCATACCTTGATCCCCTGAAGAATAGCTTGAAGGACGATAGGCAGATTCTGTACACAGAATGACTAAATAACCCCCCTCGTTATGTTGTATATCTTCAATTTTTTGTATCAGTTCCTTCATAGAAAATTCGTATTCTGGTAAAAGGACAATGTTAGCCCCTCCTACAATTCCAGCTAAAAGCGTTAACTGTCCTGATAAAGCACCAAAGGTTTCTACAATGAATATTCGGTTTGGTAAGTTTGACCCCGTTTGATGCAGGTTTGCGACCTGGTTGTGGATTTGTTCTACAGCCGTCATATGCCCTATTGTGTAATCGGTACCAAAGATATCGTTGTCGATTGTCATAGGTATGTGGATAGCGTCCACACCTAAATCTACGAGAGCTTTCACACCTTTGGCTGATCCATCACCTCCAAAGACGACTAAAGTATCAACATTTTCTTTTAGCAAGGATAATTTGATTTGTTGAATCCCTTCTATCGTTTTCGGCAACTCACTTCTCCCACTTTTTAGAAAGAGCTCTCCTTTGGTTCTATATTTCTTGAGTTCTTTCTTAGAGAGCTTGATAGGATGTTCATTTACGATTCCTGAAAAACCCCCCTGAAAACCAATCACTTCAAGGTCTGATAACACAAGGCTATATAGAGCTGCATTGATACCAGAAGCATCTCCACCACTTGTTATACAAGCTACTTTTTTTATCATGGTAACTCTCCTTATTTCATGCTTCCTTGCTTTATGATGTCGATAATGCTTTGTTTATCTCCTTCTAATAGTATTTCTTTAGTGGTCTTATCGTTCAATAGCATAACCAGCTGTCTTAGGGCATTAAGATGAGTCTCAGAGTCGATGCTTCCAAGACAAATCACTAAATGGACTGGATCATTTGTCTCGTGCCCAAATTCGATAGGTTTTTTCAACCGAAGGAGACTTAGGCATAGACTGTTCACCCCCTGGTTAGGTCTTGCGTGTGGCATGGCGACCCCTTTATCTAAAACCACATAAGGGCCATGCTCCTTAACCATTTCAATCATTGCTTCAATATAACGAGGTTCCACTTTTCCATCACGAACTAGCAATTGTCCACCTTTCCGGACAGCGGATTGCCATGTTTCCACTTCGACATTTAGCTCAATCAATTCCGGTTTAAGAACTTCTTCTAACACTGGGCCTGACTTCCTTTCTTCTATAAGATTCTCTCGCTGATGGTTTAATGTGGTGGAAATTTTGTCTCGGTCCTCCTTATCTATAAAAGGATTCACTAAAATGCTAGGGACATGGGTTTCAGGAATAGGAACGGTGGATATAATATAATCGATCTCATATTTCGAGATTTCTTTTTCTAGTTCATGGTAGGGGACGCAATCGACCACAATAATGTTAGGGAAAAATCTGTTCAACCTGCTTTTCAGTAGCTGAACTGTTCCTACTCCACTTCCGCACACGAGTAACGCTCTCACTCTCTCACCATTTACTTCCTTTCGCTCAATGGCAGCTCTAAAATGAAGAGCAATATAACAAATTTCATCTTCATTGAACCTCACTGAAAATTCCTCTTCCAGTACATGGATATTGTGGACAATCACTCCTACCAGCTTTCCATATTCTTTTTTAATATAAGACTTCATAGGATTATCCAGGTCTAAATGGTATTTCAGCCGATAAATAGAAGGTTTCAGATGCGTCAATAAACCTTGTGTTAGCAATTCATCATCCATAAAATCAACTCCACACTGAAAACTTACTTTGGCGATGAATTTATTTGCGACTTCTTTTAAATCTTGATCCATTTCCTCAGGTTGTTGATAAAAGGTTTTGGCACCCAATAAATGAAGAGTGATAAATCCAGCTTCATCTTCAGGAACTTCTTGTTTAGATACGACTTCCATCGCTTTTCTGACCTCTTTGGCTGTTTGATATTCTTTATATTTTCTTAATTCCTCCCATTGAGTTTCAGAGATTTGAATAGTATTCCCTTGCTTTAATCTTTGAATTGCAATAGAAATATGAACGAGTAACCCTTCTAAAGCAATATCAGTCAGTTGAAGAGAGTAGTTATATAAGATGGTGGAAATCCTCTCTTTTAATTGGACGATTGTGCCTTCGTCCATATCTGAGTTATTCAATAACCACTCCAGCCCCATACTATCTCCGAATTTATTTGAGATATTTTTATAAGAACGGCGTATGTCATATTCTTTTCCTTTTAAAGAAAAACCCTTGTTTTTCACGTAGAGTAAATCAACATTTGATTTTTTAAGATACTTTTTTAAATGTTTCAAATCCACGAGTGTAGTACGGCGTGAAACATTCAATAGTTTGGAAAACTCTTTTGAACTAATAACATCATTCTTTTGTATTAGCATTCCTAACAGCGTTGTCATTCTTTCTATAGGTGAAAGACGATTCTGGAAATTAGTAACTTCGTTCACTTGCTTTAATATATTTTCTTTATCTTTGAAGTTAATCGTTAATAAAATTCCTTCACTTTTACTTCTATTGATTCCACCTCCTTCTTTAGAAACAAAAGACTCGATTTCATACAAGTCATTCCGGATCGTTCGCTCGCTAATGTGGTATTCTTCAGCTAATTCACTTGTTTTGATATAAGTGTTTACGCTTGTTAGGTAATGCAAGATATGACGTTGTCTTTCATTCAACACTGTCTATCACCTCTTGAATATATTTTAGAATATTTAACTTAACTATAGATGAGAAATCGTTTACATAAGAGAATCGGAAAAATTTCATATAAATCAAAAAAATAGAATACTAATGTAAATTCATCTGAAACCTCAAGATTAATTGTTGGGACTATTTTATTAAATTTGCCTTTCCTTAAAAAGCTAAAAAAACTCTCACAAGTTCAATGAACTCATGAGAGGCTTTCTAATTAAAAAAATAATTACTAAAATTCAGTCATTTGCTAATTTCAATTCTAACCCATTACCTTCCTAAACTTAATAGCCTTATGCCTGTCACTATTCATAATTGCTTCTTTCGTTCCTCTTTGCTGAGTTTATATAGACCTATCCCCGCAAAGGCTAGTATGATTGCAATGACTGTCCCCTTTCTGATCCAAACTAATAAAAAGGAGTTGTTATGGGACGATAATTAACTAAGGGAATAAAACAGGGCATTATTTTGTTTCCCTTCATTACTCACACCTAATATTTCATCCATGAAAAAGGAGAAGAATTCATGAAAAAAATTATTAATGTGGTCGGCGCTGTCATTGAACAAAAGAATTATATTTTATGTGCACTTAGAAGTCCATCGATGTCGCTTCCATTACATTGGGAATTTCCTGGTGGAAAAATCAAAGATAGTGAATATCCGGAAGAGGCCCTTATAAGGGAAATTAATGAAGAGTTAGGATGTACAATTGAAGTAAAATGGAAAATTTCAGAGACTAATGAAAATTATGATAATGTAACAATAAACTTGAGTACATTTTTCTCAGAAATTAAAACGGGTACCCCCTTTGCTTATGAACATGAGAAGATCCAATGGATCCATAAACGAGAACCTAATTCATTAAAATGGGCACCCGCAGATATTCCTACTGTCGAGTTTATTACTAAAAACATGTAATTAGTTGGTGTATAGTTGCTTCTCTTTTTCATTAATCTTTTCAAATAGTTTATCGTTATAAGAGTCAGCATCCTTTGAATGGTGACAACGCCTATGGCAATTAGCACAAATTGCTGCTACCCACTCTGGATGATCCGGGCCACCATCAGATAATTTTTTTAGATGGTGTACTTCTAAATAAGGATCTCCATTTCCCATCACAAAAGGAGCATTTTTCTTACAAGCCTCACATATTCCATTTGCCCGTTTTAACGCATATTTCTTTATTGCTTTGCTTCTTTTTATAGCTTTGGTTACTCGTTGGATGGTAGTAGTTTCTTCGTTTGAGGATGATAATGCTTCTTTTCGTAAATCCTCAAGAGTAGACTCCTTAGGTTCAGGTCCCTCTATGTACTCTTCCGGGTTATGTGAGAGTTCTGATGGCATGAGCTCAAATACTATAGATTGGCGCATATAGCTTTCACGATCTCGTACTTGTTTATAATGGTGTCCTATGTAATACAACTCACATACAAACTCTACGTAACCTTGTTTTACATATTTAAATAACATGATACTTTTCCCGTTATTAATATGATCCCGAATGGCTTTGTTACCTTTAATAAACTGCATGTCACCTACCTGGCCTTCACCAGTGTAATAAAACACGCCATTACTTTGCCAACCATCATTATATCCAAATTCTTCTCCTGAATCACTCGTGAATATCATAACTAACGGAGAATTTTTTGGGGTACTAATACCGCCTTGTTGCTGCCCACCAAATTTATTATGAATATCTCTTCTTCGATAAATTTCTTTTGGTTTGAACAAATTTCATCCTCCTGTTCTAATTATTGTACTGGTTGTGAATAAATTAGGCATAATGCCCACCGATCTTCTTACTCCGATCAATGGTAATCCCGCCTGAGGTATAACTACTTGCACGTAAAACTGCCGTGGAACCATACTTCTCCCGAATTGAATCCATTACTTCTGATAAATCCTTTTTCTTGGGTTGATTATCAAATAAGCTTAGTTGAACGTCACTTTCCTCACACAAATTGGTTAGAGCAACAGAGGCCCTTCTAATTTTACTTACTCCATCATAAAATCGATGGAATAATTTTAAACAAACATCATACATATCCATAGTCAAATTTGTAGGGTTTTGAATAGACATAGACCTACTAAAACCTCCTCCCACTTCTCTTGAATACCCTATTCCCAGATGAATGGTCCTACCCTCTTTATCGTCCATTCTTGCTCGACGACAAGCTTCTTCACATAAATCCAATAAACATGCGTAAATTTCCTCTTTACTATAATCCCTTAGTAAAGTTATGCCATGACCATAAGACTTCTGTTCAGTTTTCACGAAGTTCCCATAGACTGGACTTAAATCAATGCCCCATGCATGCCAATACAGTTGCTCCCCCATTATTCCAAAGTTCTTTTTTAAATATTTTAGTGGGTGCTTAGCTAAGTGACCTAGTGTAAGGATTCCCATTCGATTAAGGCTGCGAGTCATTCTAGATCCGATCCCCCATATGTCATGAATATCACATGGCCAAAGTTTTTCAGCTACATCTTCATATCTACATTCCGCAATTCCGTCATCTACTTTCTTAGAATGGATGTCCATGACAACTTTCGCAAGAAACTTGTTGTCTCCAATACCTACTACTGATTCAATCCCAAATTGTTCTCTAATTTCTGATTGAATCATGTGAGCAATTTGATATGGTGGACCATACATTTTTTTCAATCCATTGACTGTAACCCATAGTTCATCCACCGAATAAACGTGTATAGCTTCTTGAGGTACATAGTTCTTAATCATTTTTGTAATCTCTACAGATACTTTAAGATAATCTCCCATGTGAGCTGGAGCAATAACTAAATTAGGATCGTCCGGAAGTTCAAAGTAACGACTAACATTACTTACTCCATGTTTTTCCTTTAACGTAGGTGATGCAGCTAAAACAATACTCCCTTGTCGGCTTGTATCTCCAACGACTGCTAATAATGAAGTTCTGGGATCAAGTCCTCTTTTCATACATTCTACACTGGCGTAAAAACTACGCATGTCAATACATAAAACATCATCTCGAGGATAACCAGTATAATCCACTTTCAACACCACCTATAATCGAACATTTGTTCTCATATTATCACTTACTTTTAAAAATAACAAATATGATAAAGGACTTTAGAACCATCTGTCGTATAGTAAATGAATGATAATAAAAGGAGTGTTGAATATGGAGGATGTAATAAAAAAATTAGAAGAATGGGCTGAAATAATTCAAAAACATCTAGGCAACATGGATGAAGAGTTAGTGGAGGTATTTTTAGATATGTGTGGTTATGCGGCTGTTCTACAAAGCAGGATTGAAAGATTGGAAGACCAATTATTCGAGAAACAGAATATAACTCATTAACTTACCAACTGCTGCATATAAAATAGGCCTTGCTACTTTCAGCAAGGCCCTCGTTTCGGAAAATGACGTTACGAATTTAGCGAAACTATCTCGTAACAGAATTTGAGGCAATGTAGATAATGCCGCCCATTATCCCTTTTCTGTACCATTTATCATATTTGTTCATGAGAATGCGTCATAATGGCATCTGAGTAGTTTTGTAATCAATATCTTTAACGTTAGATAACGGTTTATTACAGAATTATGTTACACGTGTGTTACCCAAAACATTGAAATCAATTAATAGAGCTATTTTTTGTTACTCTTCTTAATTTTTTTCCTCTGGTTTCTTCTATGCATCAATTTTCTCCATATGTTTCTGAAAATCAACACTGTATCTTCATCAAGCCCTAAATAATTTATAAGAACTTCTCTATCAATTCTGTCTAGCATATCGTCTGTATTCCCATCATTTCTTATTGAGTGATCTACATACTCCAATAATCTTTCAGTAACTTCATCATCTAAATCATTCAAGTTAGGTAAGACGATCTTCTCAACTTCTCCAGGCAGAACTTCTAATACTCCACCTCCGTAGCTCCTTCCCTCCATCTCAGTAAATGCGAGAGTAATGCTATTATAATAAGAGAGCAATGCTTTTCGTGAATTAATACCTTCATAAAATCTTATTCTGTGCATTGTATCAGTACTAACAGCATTAATATCATTTAACACAAATTTAGGGAATGAATCATTTCTTCTTAGGAAAAATGCATCAGGTGGATAAACTGATGGGATATGATACCAATACTTTCTTAATCCCAATTTGTATCCCTTACTTTGTCCGTTTTCTTCCGCTTCTTTAATATATTGTTTATACCCTTCCGGGAAATGAGTTATTTGCTCATTAGGAAATTGAGCAAGTTGAGCGGGTAAACCTTTATTCACATTAAACTCCCAGTCATCTTCGGTGTAGAAAATACCATGGGCGTGAGCACTTCTTCCAATAAGCGGTAGAGTTGTTTCACTTAAATCAAATTTTTCTACTGTTTCTTTAGTAACTGAAAAGAATTTGTTATTTCCAGTAGTGATACCAATGTCAACTTTTGCGATATCATTAAAGGTCACAAAATTATCACTGTTTATTACAGAGTGAACAGCGCCTATTTCAGTATTAGACAGAAAATATTTGGTCCATTTATCCTTTGTTATATCAACTGGTTTATAATCGACTGCAGTATTTCTAACCTCCTCAAAGGTCGTTTCAGAGTTTTCTAACTCCACTACAGTAATTTTATTTTGTTCATTCTCTTCAACAGACCCTTTTTCACCTAGTAATAGAACAACCTCTTGCTGAACATCTGGAAAAACAAGCTGTTCATAAGTTATTACTGTGATTTTAGATAAGTTCTTCTCTAAGAAAAGTCTTAAATCAGCTGCATAAGCAACTTGAAGAAGCTCAGCAGGAATAACCATCCCAATTTTACCGTTTTCCTCAAGTAACTCTACACTGGCTACTAAAAAAGAAACCCACGCATTAATTAATTTGTTGGACTTCATACCATTCGTAGTTAGTATATTTGACTGTGTTTCTCTTTGCTCTGGTGTTAAGTACTGATACCTAATATAAGGTGGATTTCCTATTATTAGATCAAATCGTTCATTCTTTAGGTTGTAGTTATACTCGCTAAAAAAGTCCCCATTTTTAACTTTCACCTTATCATTGTCACGAGTAAGAGCTCTTACTTTATCTGCTTCTTCTTCAAATAATTCAACAGCAAGACAATTATTAAAATCATCTTGGTAGTTTTCTGTTAAACTTTTTATAAAAGAGCCATCTCCACAACTTGGTTCTAATATTTTGTTTTTTTCACCATCATGAAATGCCCAATACGTTATGAAATCCGCTAACACTTCTGGTGTATAATATCCGCCTCTTAACTTCTGAGCTGTATTTTCATCAAGTAATTTCATATATTATTCACCTTAATCTTTAATATTATGCATTAAGTCTTCTATGCCATAAATTTTTGTGATATATCCCTCAATTTCTTTAATCATTGCACTTTTCAATCTCTCTAATTCTTTTCTTTCCTTACTTCTCATATAAGCCTCAAATTCACTATTAATATTCTCAATATCCTTAGTAAGGTTTACTACTTTATTGTAAGATTCTAGCTGTGTTTTATCATTAAAGTCAATTTTTTTTATGGGCAATCTATTTAAAACATAAGTACCTCGCGAATAAAAATCACCCTCAAAATCGCTCCCCATAACAGAGCATAACCACACTATAGCTGGATGATTTAATACCGCATGTACATACTCTAATTCATATGGACTTTCTTCTTCTAAAGTTATTGCACAATAACCAGCTGTTCCTCCAGAAGCTATAACCATATCCTTTTTATCTAATATATTTAAAGGATTATCTTTATGAGTGTTTACACCTATAATAAGTTTAGGGGTATTGTTAAACAATTTAAAAGCTTGGCTTCTACCATAATGATACCATGTTTCCTTTGTGGCGTGTGGTACATCTCTTCCTTTACCATTTTCACTAAATTGTTTAGGTAATAGGTAATCATAATTATCACACAAGTACTTCCAAGTATGCCAAAATGAATTTTGCATTTTTTCTTTAGTATAAATTTTCCCATTAATATCATAAGGGAATATAATCCACATAAATGGTTCAACGCTATCATAACTGCCAAATTTGTTTTCTTTATTCCTTCTAGGCTTAAAGAAAACTTTTAATATATCTCTTTCGATTTTATACTCTTTTTTATTTTTAACAATATATAAATATTCTTCATCAGAATTAATGATTTCTTTTTTGCTAATTGAGTAAGTAGACTTACTTTCCGCACTGGTTTGTACACCATTTACAGTTTTAAAATTATTTGAATCACCTAGTAACATGCTATCCTTATATAGGGCGTTTAACAAATCCCATTCCTCAGAAGACGCAACCAACACCCATGGTTCTTCGGATAGAAGGTTTTGATCCAATTTCATTCTTTTGAGTGTACTCTGATCTTCGTGTTGACCTTTCCACCAATTTTGTATATCTTTAACTTCTTCAAAATAAAAGCTTGAACCTTGAGAGGGTTTATTTTTACACACTGTAAGAATTGAACTATAGGTTATAACATTTTTATCTTTAAAGATTTGTGTAGAACCAAAATCTATAAATTCTTTAATATCATACTCTTTCAGTAATTCTCTTAGCTTTGTACCTGAGTTTGTTTTAGAGAATTTATTAGGTATTATATAACTTACAATCCCATTTTCTTTCAATAGAGAAAGTGACCTTTCCACAAAAATGTAATATTTATCGAATTGCTTGTATGAACTTTTATATAACTTATTGTAAACATTAAATTCTTTTTTTGGTGAAAAAGCTCTCATATCCTTGGTCTGGACATATGGTGGATTCCCTATTATCAAGTCAAATGTTTCAGTTTCCATCCACTCCCAATTAAATGGAGATATAGCATGATACTCTTCTCTAGAGAGATTTTCTACTTCTATATTGTTAAAGTCAATCAATGAATTTCCGTGAGTAATATTTCCCTCTAGATCCGGTAGTAAATGATCCTTACCTTTTAAAGAAGGTTCATTTTCATCCTCCAGTAACTTTAAAAGCAAGTTAAAACGAGAGACCTCTACAGCATTTGAATCGATATCAATTCCGTAAATACAGGAAAGTAATATTTTCTCTTTAAGTTCAAAAGGTAGAAGATAGTATTCGTTTTCACCTTCAATTAGTTCTGAAGTCCAGTCATTTTGTATGTAAATTTCCTTAACGTGTTCAATTAAGTAATTATAGATTTCCACTAGGAATATTCCCGATCCGCAGGCAATATCAGCAAAATTCATTTCTAATACTTGCTCTAATGACTTGTTATATAAGAGATTTGATAAATTTTTCCCAACCATAAATTTCACAATTTCCTGAGGGGTTGACACAATATCTCTTTTTTCGGCTTTTTGCTCGTTGCTTCTTTCGACTTTCTCTAATTTTAATTCTTTATTTTTAATTACGATTTTTTCTGAAAGAAATAATTCATAGATTTCACCTAATATATTCGTTTCTATTACATTAAATATGAAGGGGCTCTGCGGATAATAGAGACCTTCAATAATTTCTAATATAATTTCATTTGATAAATCAACAATTAACTCGTTATCATCGTCAAATATTCCTGAGTTATACTTTTTGTCAGCTTCTATCAAGATCTCTTCCAGCATTTCTTTCATTAAATCAACATCTTCTATTGTCTCCTTAAGCTTATGGTACAGGGGTAGATTTCTATCCTCACACATTCTCAAAAAAATCATTTGATTCAAGAATTTCTGAACTATATCATTTATTTGATTTACACTATATTTCGTTTCATCCACCTTATGTAAATAAGCTGCCAACTTTAAACGCCAATTATTTATCTGTTCTACGAAGTACTCATCAACTGACTTCTTTTCCCTACCTTCAAAAAGAATTTGATATTTGTTATCAAATTCTCCACTAAATACCGTTGATCTAGATATTATAGAAGATATCTCTTCCCACCTATCATCAAATTCCTCGTAATGGAACTCTGCTAATAATGCAACCCTTGGATCATCTTCCTCTTTAGGTACTATAGTTGTGTCATAAATCATAATGTACCTAAAATTAGTTAGTACTGTTATGTAATGCTTTGCTGAGTAACCATATCTTCTCGCTTGTAAAGCTGGCTTTTTATCTTTCTTTATGTCTACTGAAGGTTTTTTTGCTTCTATAAAAAATTTCTTGACCCCACCTAGGGTCATTGTATAATCAGGCCTATCACCAGACTTAATGTAATTCTCAGGAATAACCTCTCTTTGATATGGTTTTAACCCATTCTGATTTTCTAAGTCCCAGCCTAAAAGTTTTAAAAGTGGATCAATGTAGTCTACTCTTGTGGAGTGTTCATTATATTTCTCTCTCTTACTAATATAGTGACCTTCATTTTTGCGAAAATTGCGAATTAAATCTTGTAAGCTGTAACTCATTTACATCATATCTCCTTTAGCCAAAACGTTAGTAATATAGAGTACTAATTTCTTATAGGATAAACGTTCAAGTATTCCGGACAGAACTCATGCTTCTTTTCATTTTGATTATAACACTAATTAGTAGATATTTTTCAGTAACAAGAACATTCGTTCTTACGTTGTGTAGAAAATGGTTGTAGTAAATATAGAATGCCACTTAGAATAATAATTAATATTTTGTGCATTCGTTTAGAAACAAGAAGCTCCCCCTCATTCCTGTTATAGACTACATATGAGGGGGATTTATTATTTCAGCTAAAAAGATAGTTAAACTCAAAACTCACTTAAAATAAGTTATATCTCCTAATAACCACTTTTTATTTAATCTATTTCCAGTAAGGTTAGAAATATAATTAATTTCTACTTTTTGTAATTCATAAGATTTAGATTCAATAATATTTCCATCTTCATCTATTTTTACAAGACCCTCTTCATATACATGATCACACCCGAATTTACAAAGGGGCATAACTATGTGTGGATCTGTTCTTTCCTCTTCATTACAAATACTCCTTTTTTTCTTATGTGCGGCAATAAGTGAGTGAATAGTAAATTTTCTATTACACAATGCGCAGAAGTCTGTATCTTTACCGCCTAGTAACCATGCCCTAAGAATCGATTGTTCTCTTCTTTTTTTAGTTTTAGTCGTATAGTTTGTACGTCCATGTAGCCTTACTAACAACCGTCTTGTTTTGGAATAACTATTCACTTTTTGATTTATCTTAATATCTTTTGCGAACGATTTCACAAAAATAAAAAAATAGGACCCTCTACCTCTATGTTTATCTATAAAAATAAGAGGAGAATGATATACTTCTCTTCTTATCACGTGTATAGTATGACCTTTTTCCATTAATGATTTTTTAAGATTCTCAATTGATATCCTCCAACTTTTATTATCGGTAAATAACTCAACTATATCTTGTTGGATAGGTGTTAAGTTCTTAGGGACGTCTATATCTAGAATACAATATTTACCTTCCATTTTGATATATTTAGAATTTATTAGATAATGAAAGATAACATCTTGATTTGGAGGCTTAGGTTGATTTGGCCCTGATCTTTTTCTTAAAACTGAGGTCATTACTTCACTCAAAATTTCAACGTTAACGGAATTTGTCACATTTACTAACTTTCTCATTATATTTATTAAGGCATTGTCTCTTCTATCCTCATATATATACCAAAACTCATCACTGTTGTTGTAGAACCATGTATTTTGTTGGGAAGAAATTATTTTTTTAATTATAGCGTAACAACTCAGATCCAAATTTTTGATTTTAAATATATTATTCAATTCACAAATCCCAGACCTTCCCAAAAAACTTTTAACAATTAACAAATTTCTATCTAATATTTCACGTTCAGACAAGTTTAATATTAGTGTAGGTGAAGCATTTTCAATATAATTATTTGATGCCCTTTCTATTTCTAAATTGTAAATATCAAATTCGTTACATGTGTTGAATTTTCTTAGAAGTCTGAGAACTCCCTTAACATTTGTACCTTTTTCTAGTATTTTTTGGCCAGCTAACTCTTCAATAAATTCTTCTGAAAACATATAATCCTGGGCATGCAAAACATCCCTAATTTTATAGATCTCTTGCAAATCGCTTTCTCTAACCTTAGTAAGAAATTTATTATCAATAGTTTGCTGTATTGCTTGTCTTGTCATACCAAATTTCTTCCCAATAGACTCTAAGGTAATAGATGACCGTTTGCCTAAACCGAAATAATTAAGTACAATTTGAATATTTCTTTCCAGATTTTGATCACTAGGATTTTTATTTACCATTAAATTCTCTATTTTTTGAGCCAACAACATTAAAACCTCTCCCCTTAGAAAAATTAAATGTTTAAGTTGCCTTTTTTGATTAAGATAATTATATCTCTATTTGTCGTCCATATAATTATTTTATTTTCCAAACATTTTAGAAAAATGCATTTCTCACCTTGTTATAGGCCCTTGCATGTGCAAAAACCTTTCTAATTAAGCCCTGAACTACCGAGTGAATTGCTCTTTTAAATTTAAATGGTAAGTTGAAGGGTTTCCAAAATTTCGTATTTCTAATTCCTTATTCCAATCTTTATATTGAGGCAAATCTAATTTGGATAGTCTATCTGACATTAACCTATGATATTTGATAGAAAAATCCCTCCCAGCTTTATCATTATCCGTACAAAAAGTAATCTGTTTCACCTTATTACCTTCCTTCCCCATCCGTTTAATTTCATCAATCATGGTCTGACGCTTAAGCCCAGACATGGAAACTAAGCGAGTATCTTGCAACTTTCCTTTCTTTATACTCCAATACGAAAGAGCATCAATCGGGCTTTCAAATAGATAAATGGAATTTGGTTTACCTATATCAACTGAGAACCCAGCCGAACCATGGCTGTTCCTATCAATGCCTTTAAACATTCGCCCGTCCTCCATTAGAGAGGTCCCTTGGCGATCTACTCCTACAATCTCTCCCTGATGCTTCCATTTGAACACCACATTCCCGAGCTTGTCTTGTGCTATTAAATCTTTATTATCAAGCCAGTTCACAATCTTAGGATGAATCTTCCGCTCTTTCGTAAGATAATCTTTAGCTTTTGTCCTATCGTTCACTTCATAATGTGAAGGATATTGATAAGGCTCCTTAGTCTTTTGCTCTTGTAAGTTGTCTTTCACTTTATAACCTTGTGCATTAAGATCGAGAACAGCTTCCGGGAAGCTCATTCCATAAAACATCTTGGCAAAGTTAATGACTCCAGCTCCTTTTTCGTCTCTAGAGTTCCAGGCATACATTTGATCTTTAATCACTAGGCTGTCATGCACTTGATGACGATAGTATTTTCCCTCCCTCTTCAATGGCTCCCCTTTACGCTCCAGATAGTCTATGAGATCCACATTACGAGCAACCTCCACTTGGTCCGCGCTTACATGTTTGGCCATGCAGCACTTCCTCCTTCCTAAAATTAGATATAAAAAAAGACAGGGAGAAAACTCCCTGTCTATCGTTCAACCTCTACTTTTTCTTTTGACTTTTCCTTCTGCTGAAAAGCCTCCTTGCTCTCCTTTCCATTCTTCATTTCCGAACTGTAGCCTTCCTTCCCTCGCTCTTCCTGGAACTCTCGATCCAGCTTACTTTCGATTTGAGATAGTCGCTGCTCTCCACGATCCGTCAAAGGTAGTTCTTTTAATTCTTGAAGAGATTCTTTCTTAAGTTGGTACACCTCTTCCTTACTGTGTGTCTCTTGAAAAGCACGCATCTTCTTTAAACG
Organism: Halobacillus karajensis; assembly: GCF_900108515.1. Taxonomy (GTDB): domain Bacteria; phylum Bacillota; class Bacilli; order Bacillales; family Halobacillaceae; genus Halobacillus; species Halobacillus karajensis. The sequence continues at coordinate 28,220 of NZ_FNWW01000017.1, forward strand.
TTCTTGCCGGTCATTGTTTTCTTCTTTATCCAATTCTTTTCCGACTGTTGGTTCAATAAAGTTCATAAGCTCCTTCTTATAAGCATCTTTGAAACATTGATGGGAATAATCCTCTTTGACCTTTTCTTCCTTACCAAATGGCCCGCTATCTTTTTCAACCTTGCCCACTTGGCTTCTGTACATTTCCCGAAGCTTTTCTGAAGGTAATATCTCTCTTTCTTGTTTCTCCGCTTCCATTTCATGTTTTTGTTCTTTTACACTCATATCTTTCTCCCCTTTCTTTTCTTGGTCCATAGATTCTTCAATGGTTGTAATAAACTCTTTAGCTGTTGATTGAACTTCATGTAACAAGCTTTCATGGTCTTTAAATTCATGATCTTTGGTCCAGTGATGCAAATAGTCTAATGAGTAGTCACTGGTATCAATATCGAAATAAGAGGCAACGGTATAAGCTGTCATTTCCGCCTGAAATTCTTTCTCCGGTTTGGTGTAGTCATTGATGTTTTCCTTTGTATGAAGTTTGGCATGAGTCAGTTCATGCAACAGAGTCTTTGTATCTTGTCGCTCAGAGTTACGCGGATTAAGAGCGACTTCACCTCTTCCTGTGTAACTGACGCCTTTAGCTGCTCCTAACTCTTCATAAGGCTCTACAATTTGAATGTTATTGTTATCAGCTATAGCTTCCATCCCTTTTCGAAGCTGACTGTAGTTTTTAACCTCCCCATCGATCCATTTATTAGGAAAGATTTGAGGTAGATCTTTTTGAGTCGCAGACGTTTGTGCTATATCAAAAACACTTCCGGTAGAATAAACAAGACGGCCATCTCGTTTGTCGAGTTGACCGTCTTTGACTTGCTGCTTTTCTGTTTTCGTCGCATATTTCAAAGGTTTCCATTCGCCCTCTTCATTTTGAAACTGCTGACCTAGCCGATTGGGTACGAGAACCTTTAGACTTTTCTCTCCTTTATTTACAGAAAACCCTTTGTCTTTCCAGAAGGCGTAGGAACCTACAGCTTCAGCTCCAGGAAACTGTGAATCAATGAGTGCTGTATTACGTGGAGAATACCGATGGAACTTCCCCATAAAGTCTAGATACTCTTTCATTTGTTCGGGTGAAAGAAAGTGCTTAGAAATACTTTTTTCCATCCCCTCTGTCAGTCGATTGATCTCCTCTTTGACCTTTTCCGGGGATTTCTGTTTATAGGATTGTTTAGTCGTCGCCACGATACACAGCTCCCTCACTGATGTTCATGAGTTCTTCCATTTCTTCCTCATCGTAATTGGGTTCTGTATTTAATATCAGTTCCTTTGTTTTCTTATGAAAAGGAATGAGTAGGTTCTCTTGATTCACTAAATGCTGCTCCAGATCCTCCATTTCTTCATTACTTAACGTTAAGGTATATTCCTCCTGACCCACGGCCATCACGAGCTCATTATTTTCACTTACACGCTTAAACACACCCACTTCATAATTGCTATTAAACAAAAGCATCTCTTCCACTCCTTTATTGGATAATTCTTCATTAATATCTAGCTTGATGCTTGTTGAGTCTCTGTTGCACTGATTCTCTTTTGACGCTGATGACTGATTCTTTCTTCCACCGCTTGTTTCGCATCCTTCATCGCTTGGCTCTCAAAGATCGGTGTCGTCACACAGCTTTCTAAGTTTTGATCCATCGCAAAACCGTTCATTAATTCCAGAAGGACCTGCGTATTCTTATCGCTTCGGTTGGCTGCTAACCGCAACCGTTTCATCTCTTCAGAAAACACTTCTTGGAAACGTTGTGCCATCAAACTCATGACATATTCCTGAGAGTGGTCCTTCGATTTTTGCGTTTCCCACTCCTCAATCATTCGATCTAAAGCCTCCCCAGGATAACGAATATGATGCTGTTCCTGATACTCTTTAATTAACGCTATCGTTTCTTCATGAAGCGTAAGATTTTGCCGCCTTCCCATATATATCCCTACCCTTCTCTTTCGATTTTTCTTTCCAACTTCTGATGATCCAAGTCATTGATAAACTGATCATACGTTTGCCCCATAGAACGTTGAATGCTTCTCAAGGAACGTTGCAATTGAATACCTGAAGGCATGGACTTAAAAGAGGCATTTGTATTGGTAGTTTGTCTAGAATACTGCTGACGATCGTACCGTTTCATTTCTTGTAAGAAAGCATTGCCCATTCGTTTATAGAGATCATCCAACTTGTTTTGTTTGTAATGTTGATATCTCTTCTTATCCTTAGGACCATCCCCATAGGCTTGTTTTAGTTCGTTCACTTCTTGATCCAACTTATCATGCAGCTGCTTCATATCTTTGCCATGATACTTATCTAAATATCTTGTCGTTAGTCCATCAATCTTCGGTCGAATAGGATTCAGCGTTTGATAGCCATAGTGCCACTGTCGCTTATCCTTAGGCAAGTGATTATACACGTCGAGGAACAGTGGTTTTATTTCTCTATTACTCCATATCATGCTGCTATTCTCTTTCTTTTCATTCACCATATGGTCACGGATTAACGAGTTAATTTGATTTCGTTCTTGCGTTCGATCTAACAATCCATTCACGACTTCACTTTTCATCGCGTCTAGAGTTTTTGGTTTTCGCTTTCCACGTTCACGAGTCGGGTTTGGTTCGACGGTGGCCACATGAATATGAAATAGTGATAGGTAAACCTTTGAGACTATCTCCAGTTTTTCCCCCACTCCGCACCGTGCATGCAGCTTTCACCGCACACGGCGGTCCATCTATTACTTGTTACTAAAGAGTTTCTAAGTTACACACCTTACGGTATTGGTTAATTTTCCTCACAATTTTCACATCTATCTGGGTTAACCTCTTGAGACGATCTATCGTTTGTTTATTTGTGGAATGTATAAGACGATGTACATCTTTATGAATGATTCGAAGATTAGCAAATTCTTCACCTCCACCGAGATGTTTTGGTCTATAGTGATGACAATGAACATCTTCTGCTGGTAGGAATACACCTGTAACTTCACATTTTCCACTTTTCATACTGTATCGGGAGATACGATTGTCCAGATACTCAACGGATTTATCAGGAATGTTTGAATTCATAAGCTTATTAATTTCTTTCATTACATTTTTAGAGAGGCTTTTACAGATTTCTTCTCTCCCAAATGACGTATATGGCGTAATGTCCTGTTTAAAGCAATAGTTGTGTCTTGTTTGTACGTCAGTGAATGGAAAGAGCCAAGTTTTAGCTACTTTAAATGTTTTGCGATCAGACTTATAGAATTTCCTGAAAGAATACGTTGCTTCGATAGGTTTACCATAATGTGCTTTCTGCTTGAGCCGGTTATACATAGTTCGGGAGATGTCATAATATATTCTATTAAAATCTAAATGTACAAGAGTGGCCTTTTTGAAATAGTTGTGCACTCCAAGTACAAACCCATTCCATTTAAGCGCATTCTGTGTTGTTGGGTCTTTTTGGATTGCCTTTATAATTGTTTTAGCTTGTTGTTTGATTTGTTTTGTCTTCTTTTCGGATATACCTGTCTGTGCTACTCGCCTACCATTTTTCCCTTTCTTTTCGGCTTTTATAGTAAAGCCAAGAAAGTCTGACTTTTTCTTACGGAGATTGGTAATCTTAGATTTCCCCTCGGAAATCTCGAGCTTAAACCTGTCCTTTAAATAAAGTCTAACTGCATGAAACCATCTAACTGCTGTTTGATAATCTCGGCAAAGAATTTTAAAGTCGTCGGCATATCTGACGATATACCCTTCTTTTAAGTTAGTCTTTTTCAATGCAGCATTACGATTACTCGTATTATGGTAGTTAAAGTCAGGCTCAAACTTCTCCCATTGTTTCGCAATCCAGTGATCGAGATCGTTTAAGACTACATTTGCGAGAAGAGGAGATAATATACCACCTTGCGGTGTCCCTTTTGTAGGAATACCTTCTCCTTGAATTTCTGCCTTGAGCATCTTACCTATGATAGCGAGAACTTTTCTATCACGAACACCAATATTCCACAGTTGTTTCATTAATCTAGAATGATTAATATTATCGAAGAATCCTTTAATATCAATATCTACAACATAATGTAGTCTTCCTTTGTTGATCAGATATTGTACTCTTGCCAGGGCATGGTGAGTATTTCTCATTGGTCGAAAACCGTAACTATGATTATAGAAACGTGCTTCTGTGATAGGTTCTAAGATCTGTTTGAAACATTGTTGAATTAGTCTATCCGTGATAGTTGGTATACCTAAAGGCCTGAACTCTTCATTTGATTTTGGTATCATCTTCCGTTTTACTTTATCCGGTTTATAGCTAATTAGTTTATCCCTTACAATCCTAACGATCTGTTCATTTTCTAGGTTTTGAAGGTAGGATATCGTTTTGCCATCCGTTCCAGAAGTTTTAGCTCCCGAATTCCTTTTGATGTTTCTATATGCGAGAAGAATATTTTCTCTTGATATTATTAGGTCATACAATCGCGAGAAGTTTTCATTTGTTTTACTTCTTTCATATAGATCATCAAATGTGTTTGTGAGGTTATAATAATCAGCATATCGTATTCGTGTTTGCACGTTGGATCACATCCCTTTTCGGGTTAGTGACACTCCCAACATCTTACCTGACCCTTGCAATTCACTTAGAAAATTATTCAGTTTCTGACAAGTAATAAACTTAGGCCTATTCCTCTACATCCGTTACAGATGTTTCAATGGTCATGGCCTTACTCTTACCAAGCTAAATCCATTTCGAAATGCTATTTTCCTTATAAGAACCGTCGAAAGGATAGTCTCTTTTATATAACGTGCTTGGCTTTCCTTGTTCCATCAATCTTAGCTATCCATGATACTTTTAGGTGCAACCTTTAGGCCTGCGGGATTTACGATGCCTTTGTCCACCGTGCGAATTTCATAACAACAAATTTTACTTTTCGGTATCCCACCCTGCGTGATTGTGCAGTCTGAATGTTTCCATTATCAGTCACCGTTTAGACCCGTACATTCGGTTGTTCGTCAGTATCAACTGATACATTCTCACCATGAGTATCTTTTCAGCCGACCGAGCTATCAGTTACCATATCTGTTTAAATTATAGACTTAGGTAACCTTCACCCGACTTCACCTAGCTTCACACCTTACACCCTATCCGATGTAACGCATGTAGGAGTATTATCGAGGATGTTTTTACTAGACTTGTTAGTATCATTCCATCCTTTAGATTGATAGTTTCACCTTTACTATTAAGGCTATCTCTTTTCATCGAAGGAAGCTTCAATTTATAGAGAAACAAGTCGCACTGTTATCGGTGTTATAGTGAATGGCTGCCGACCAAACAGCACTCTCTTGTAACCCCTCTTTTTTCATCATCGACTGCATTGATATCCGTGTTACTTGCTTCAAAGCATCTTCATCCAAGGTGTGAGTCTTTGGATCATAAACACCTCGTTTTTGAAGCCAATCATTATCAAATGTAATGACGTCCTGCCACATGATACTGTTCTTCTTTTGAGCCTGTTCAAACAATGATTTAATCCCCTGCTTTCCTTCCACCGATAAACGATCCGATTGCTGAGTAAACAAAGCAGATGTTTTATCCGGATCGTCCATATAGTGATTATACAAACTAAACATGGACTGATGTGCATCCCCCTTTCCTTTCGCTTCTTCACGGTCCACGTATTGCACATAATATTGAAATCCTTTCTTATTCGCTGTCACGAATTTTGTTTTTAAAACCACTCCAGGCGTTACGATTTCACTCATGCTTCTTCACCTGGTTCTTCTATTTGCAAGAGATCATTCATTTCTCGAATCGCTGTATAACAATGAGCCATCGTTTGAATGTTTCGATCGACTAATTGCTGCAATCTTTGTTCACGGTGGTTCTCTTCTCGAAAGACAGCCAACTGTTGCAACTGAGCATGTAAAAACTCTTGCCGACTTAAACCTTTTTCTTCCGCAAGTTCGTCAATTCGTTGAACGGTTTTCGGATCCATATAACGAATTCTTACTTCCATGACAATCACTCCTTTTGATAAAGACACTAATACTAGTAAATAAAGAGAAGAGCATAAGGGGTTTTTGTTCCCACATGGCGTGTGAATCCCGGCAGAGCCGGGCAAAACGAGGGAACAAGAAAATCTCTAGATGTGCGGTCGCTGTGAGGCTAAAACAGGAATATTCATTCGTGTATTCACCTTGATGTGTGGTCCCTGCACAGGATATGTGTGGTCCCTGTGTTGACCTTTTTTACAACCTACACCCCTTTTTCAGTTCGAAATCATCTCCCGTTTCTCTTCCAACATCTCAACTTTTTCAACGATGGTTTGGATAGTTAGTTCATGTTCAGCTGCCTCTTGATTGATCTGATCTTTTTCATTTTCTAGGTGATTAATTCTAGCCTCTGTTTGCTTTTTCTCTTCCTCCGTTTCGTAAAGAAGCTCTGACTCTAATTCAACGGTTTTCTGATCAATTTCTTTGATTCGTTCCTTGATCGTTTGAATACTTTCCTTCTTCTCTTTCATTGTTTCTTTCGCATCTTCGATCTCTTCAGATACAGCAGCTACTTCATATTCCTGCTCCGTTAAAATGTTTAATTGTTTGTCCATCTCCACTTTACGTTGATCTGTATAAATACGTGCCAAATCTTTCTTTTCCTCACCTCCTTTCAAGGAATTTTGATCAGTTTTTTCAGTAATTAGCATGGGTTTTTCCTCCTTATTAACATTTAAGGCCATGACATCAAAGGAAGGGCTTATCTGTTGGATACTAATGACATATCTGCTTTCATCGCTGTACTCTACGTGCGTTAGAAGATCGCGTTTTGGATGCTCTTTTTCCTGAGCCTTAAAGCTCAACGATTCATCTAATAAAGCTGTTGATTTATTGATGTTTATGGTGACAACCATCAGCTTTTTCGTTGGATTATAAACCCATTCCTTTATGGTCAGTTCGCCTGATCCTTGTAAGTTCAGAGGTTCATTGACAGGTGTTTGTTGAACTTTACGCTGCTCTTCATCACCAAATATAAAACCAGAAAACAAGAAAAAAAGAAGCGCCATAGCCATGACGCTTAATCCAATAAGGTATTTTTTTGAGGTTCCTTCCGTGATGTGTTTCGTTTGTTTCTTCATGAATAGCCCTCCTCTTCTACATCTTGAAAATCTGTTATCATCCAGTGCCCTTCTTCTCTATGAACATTTATTCTGAGAAACACAGGAGACACCTGTTTTTGATCGCTCTGCAAAGAATAGAGCGTGTGTTTAAACTTAACTAATACGCTAGCTTGATTGTTTGTGAGATCACCTGTTTTGATGAATATGGCTACTTCATCCACCTCCGTTTTCCTGTCTCCTTTATAGGTCTCTGTAGGAAAAAAGGTTGTAGCTAAATCTTTGCTCATCACCTTGTGTGCTTCTTTTTTCCTTTCTTGATAGGTCTCTTTATCCTGTTTAAAAGCAACCTCTATAAACGTAGAAACCTGCTTCACTAAAGCTTCATATCTCGCTTGAATGTCAGCAGGTTCCTGTTTTTGTAACGTCATCTCTAATTCAGTTTTTTCTTCCATAATCTTTTCGTTTTTCACTTTCAACTCGTGCAAATCTTCCTGCAGATCGTCATTCGATGCCTTGCGTGTAGCATATATATTAACCGATGTGAGTACAACTAATAGAGCGACAAACATTCCAAAAAGAAAGCGTCTATTCATCCATGTTCTCCTTTCTTAAAGACCAAGATAAGGGGCAGGATCTACGTCAGAACGGTATTGGCTTTTGGTCCTAACTTCGAAATGTAAATGGGGACCTGTAGAGTTTCCTGTCGAACCACACTTACCCACTTTTGTTCCTTTTTGAATCATCTCCCCGTTTTGTACACTTATCGTGTACAAATGAGCATAGTGACTATAAAGCCCCTCTTCATGTTTCACAAGAACGTTATTTCCATATCCAGAGTTTTTTCTTACCACCTCAACCACTTGACCGTTATCTACGCTTTGTATAGGCGTTACGGCGTTCGTACAAGCAAAATCGATACCTCTATGCATGTCCGGTGTTCCATCAAAGGGGTCTGAGCGCATTCCGTAATCAGATGTTTGTGTAAATGCTCCTTCAATGGGCATCACCCAATCTCCCGTTGGTTGTAAATCTGCTTCAATAACTCCGCCTTTAAGGTAACTTAAAACGGCCTCAACATAGCCGTAGAGTAAGCATCCAGCGCCTTATCACATTGCTGCGATAGGTTTCCTAATGCTCCTCTCCGAACCGGACTTACACGTCTCCATGTATCCGGCTCTCCATCTGTCATCTGCTTCATATCTCGCCTTTATGTCTTTTGGTATGACAATTCTTACACAAAGCAATTGTCTTACGATTCCTGGCTATCATTTGTTGTTCAAGATATGACTTTTTCGACTTTTCTCTGAGGTTTTTTAATTTCTTTACGTGATGCATATGAATGGTAACACCGTCGCTTTTACATAGCTCGCATTTCTCCGCCTTTATCCGATCAGACAGTTTCGTTGTACTCAATACGTATTGCGTATTAGGTTCGAGATCTACTTGTTCTTTTGATAAACCTGCTATTCTTGGAAAGCTTCTATTTATAAAGTGCATGTGTTGAGTACCTTTGCTGGTTTGATATTCAAC
>NZ_FNWW01000004.1 GCF_900108515.1 Halobacillus karajensis
ATCCTAAAGTTTTTGCCTTGGGAGTTGTCACATTTCTTTGTATATCGACTCATTTATATAGGTGATGGCGAAGTACCGTTCACCCAATATTTGCTAGCGGGGCTTATCTATGTACTTATATTTGCATACATATTAACAGCCGTTTTTACGAGAAAGAAACAATCCCTATACGATATAGTGTCAAAAACACATGTGGTTAAGGTCTAAATAACATATCTATGTGATATTTAAAATTTTTATTGCACCAACGGGAGCACTAGTTGAAGATATCTGCTTCAATATCTCGAAACCAAGTCTTCCGTTATAGGGGCGATTATCTAACAAGAGGAAATCGTCCTTTCGTTATTTATATAAGTGGAGTCGAATAGTAAAATAAAGGAAAGAAATTGAGGAGGACCTGAATATTGAAAGTAGAGGGAAAAGACTTGATCCTTAGCGTTTTTAATTAATAATTCTCCCACAATAGGAGGACAAATCTTATTCTACGCTGGGTTGTTATGTGGATTATTGTGTTTGGGAACATCTGCAATTATATGTTTCCGACTTGATCATCTAGATAATGAAGTGAGATTTAGATAGATTATCTTGAAATCGAGTCTTACAGAATAGGTACTTTAATGGGTTGTTAACAGGAAGGAACTTTTATTCAAGGGGACATAACAGATATAAATAAAGAAAGTGGAGATATGGAGATCGATATCGTTTCATGGACAACAATTAACAATCCAGAATCCTCTAAAGGGTCACATCAATTTGAAAAGAAGGCAAATTCACAAACTATACGAGTTTCTAATCCGGAAAAATATCATGAGAGGCAAAAAGTACAAGTAAAAGTCATAAAAAATTATGAAGAAGATGACTGGGATATAGATAGATTAAAATTTGATGTAAAAAAGTTAAATTAGTGAATTAACCTATTGGCTGCGTTAGTTGAAAACCTTAGATATATCTTGAAATCAAGTCTTAAGCAATCGGGGGCAATTCTGAATTAAAAAAATTGCCCCTTTCTTAATGTGATGGGGGAGTTGCCTTTGACTACGGGGAAGGATCGACATATGAAGCGATCATAACGGAATTAGAAAAACCCCATATCTTCGAATTCCGTGAAGTAGATGATTTGTTGCAAATTTCATTCCAAAAAGAAGGTGAAGGATGTAAAATGATCTTCACCCATACTTTTGACGACGATTCATGGGCAGTTAATACCGCTGCAGGATGGCACAGGTGTCTGGATGCCCTTGACCAGATTGTCCATGGGGAACCAGTTGAATTGAAAGACAATGCAGTTGATTTAAGAGAATATTATAAAGAAGCTTTTGCTTCCCTTTAATTTGCATGATTAAAACAGAAACGCTTGGATTTCAAATATCCAAGTGTTTCTGTTTCCTATTTCCTCTTTACAGTCTAGCTCTGTACCAAAGGGTCTTTATTATCTTGAAACTGATTTTTAAACAATCGGGGGCGATTATCTAAAAAAGAAATCGTCTCCCTTTTGTGTACTTGGGAACTGGTGTGGTGGAAGTTTAATTTCAAGATATTGGTCTAATTATTAAGTGGATTACCTTGTAATAGAGACTTCTTAAATTTGTTGAATCTAAGAGTACTTACTCCTCTTTTGTGCTAATTTTATGGAGGTTTTTGGGTTATAATCCAGAAGTTATTCTACATAAGGGCAAGTTGAATTAGAAGGATAGGGCGATTTAAAGGATAACGTGAAATACGTTTACTTAAATTAGTAAATTACAAGGGGGAAATTTTGGTGTGCAAATAATGCTTCGAAGCGTAATTGAAGATGACCTTCCGGTTTTCTTCAAACACCAACAGGATCGGGATGCAAATTATATGGCGGCATTTACAAGTAAGGACCCGGGGGATTGGAGCAGTTTCTTAACCCATTGGAATAAAATTCTGGAGGATAAAGACATCATCAAGCAAACGATCATTGTTCAAAATAATGTTGCTGGAAATGTTCTATGTTTCGAGCAGTTCGGCGTACCAGGAATTAGCTACTGGATAGGAAAAGAATACTGGGGAAAAGGAATCGCTACCAATGCTTTAAGAGAATTTTTAAAACAAGTTACCATTCGTCCACTTTATGCCCGTGTTGCCAAAGACAATATTAGGTCACTCAAGGTACTGGAGAAATGTGGTTTTACTATCTATGGTGAAGATGGTGGGTTTTCTAACGCACGTGGTGAAGATGTAGCAGAATTAGTTCTTACACTTGAATAAAGATTATTAGCATTACAGAATATCTGTTAATTACGGGTGTCTTGGTTAAAAAGATACTTGTTAATTAATTTTTTCTGTTAAAGGGCGTTTGTGAGGTTTTCAGACCTCACAAAAAACCTCACGAATCGGAAAAGTTTACCGAAGTGAAACGAATGTATGTTCTGTTTTTTGTGATGTAGTTTAACCAAATTGAGGAAATTAATGGGGCGAAAAAGTGTAGGAAAACTCATTCAAGTATGGGCGGCATGATGTAATAACGCCCAAAACCCTTTAGTGGTGGGGTTTATAGCCTTGTTAACCTCTTAAATGACATACATTTTTGCCATTAAAAATTAAATATAGGTTTTAAATTAGCCTCTCAACAAAACAGTTGAGAGGCTTTTTGTTTTGTTCGAAGTATTTTTATATTTGTCTAGCGGCTTTTTTGTTTGCTGAATTTGAAGCTAGCTAGCGATGAAGAACCATATGTGAACAACGGTGCTAAAATCCCTAATAACAACGGTTTCAAATTCCCCAATAATAACAGATAATCATTTCTATACTAGATAAAGATTTGGAGTGTAGAAATGATGATCAAGATTGGGGAATTCATAATGATTAGAGAACTATTTCAAAAAGGGTGGTCAATCACAGCTATCTCTAAAGAGATGTATTTGGCAAGCGAAAAATGTATGAAATGGCAATCAAAAATGCATGCCACTCGCCACCTCGATTTTCACTGATGTAATAATGACTCTTTATAACGAAAACTCTCTCCTGTAAATACGACTAAGTGAGAGTGATGGATTAGGCGATCGATAACCGCCTCGGTTAATATAGGGTCACCAAAGACGTGATTCCATTGGCCAAACTGTAAATTAGTAGTGATGATGAGGCTCTTAACTTCATAACACATGGATATCACCTGGAAAAGAAGCTCTGCTCCTTCTTTGTTCAAAGGGATATATCCTAGTTCATCTAAAATGAGTAGATCTAACTTCTGAATCTGTTTAAGCAACTTAGGAAGTGTTTTTTTTGGTTGGCTTCAATTAACTGATTGACTAAAGATGCCACGGTATAGAACCTTACTTTACTGCCAAAGCTATGTATGGCATTTAGACCAATCAAGGTTGCCAAGTACGTTTTCCCGGTTCCCACCCCGCCATAGAAGATCATATTTTCTTTGTCCTCTATGAACTCACCATTCAAAATTGCGTCTCGATCAATCCCTTGTGGGATTTGAATATGCTCCCATACATAAGGATGGTTACTCGTTTTAGGGAATTGAGCTTGATTGAGTAATAACTGGACTTTCCGTTCCTCACGATTTTTAACTTCTTTCTCGAATAGCTTACATAAGTACTCTTCATGGCTGTCGGCTTCGATTTCATGATGATGTTCTCGGATCCAGCTAAGCTTAAGACGCTTAGCGTACTCTTCGATTTGCTCTCTCATTTGGTCACCTCCACCGCAGTTGTAAAGAAGGTATCGTAATGGGAGAGTCCTCGTGTTGCTTCTGGGATGGAAGGTACTTTAACCTTAGTCTCCATTTCCTGATGCTCGCGATCATTCTTCCGTAATGTGTAAAAGCAATGCTTGATGTGGTCAGAGCTTGGATGACTATGTGCTGATGCAAGTTCCAACGCTTGGTTTAACGTTTTAAAATCATTGTTTTTCAATAAATTGCCTAAAAGCCGTAAGGCTGCTTTTTGCTCTTCTTCCGTACAGTTTTGAAAATACTCAGTCCATATGGGGGGAAATTGATTATATAAATTACTATATTTTATCGCTTCTGGACGTCTAGAAAGTAAATGTAAATAAGGCTGCCAAATCATAGATTTCCTCTTCGCCCCATACAATCGGGAGTGCCTTACAATCACCTCATTTTGATCGTTAAGAATGACAATCTCGTTGTAACTAATTTGACCCCGTACTGATTGCTTGGCGAACCGAGGAGAAGTAGAATATAGCTTTTTATCAATGGTCACCATGCCTGATTTATCCGCCTTCACTTCCTCTCTTCGGACACAGTCAAATTTCTTCTCAGGAAGAATAAGCCACTCCTGTTTATCTTCTAAGAACAACTGTGATTGAAGAACCTTTTTATCATAATGCAGTCGATCTCGATCTTCTTCAGCTAGTTGCCATTGAGCTTCATTAAAATGATCAAGATCAGTAATAAAGCATTCAGGAAGCAGGAAGTTGTTTCGGACATATTTAACCATCGCTTCCACATGGCCTTTCTCATTGCCCTTTCCAGGATTGCAGAATTCGTATTGGAAGCCGTAGTGTAAGACAAATCTTTCAAAGGTATCGGTGAGCTCACGCTCTCCTTTGGCACCAATCTTCTTTACTGCCGGAGAAAGGTTATCAAATCGTATCGTACGTGGAACGCCTCCCATGTAATGGAACATACGCTGCAATCCTTCTAATAGACATTCAGTATTTTCCGAAGGAAAGATCTGATAATAAAAAGAATTGCTATAAGGGAAGGACATTACCAGATAAGGGAGTCAATAACTTCACCATGGTACTGGAAAGGCGCAGTGCCAAAGTCGACTTGTGCTGTTCCGGGGATGGTTTCTAATGGCAGTGAAGATCCCTCTGCGTACTCTAATAATTCTTCTTTTCTCTTAGACACGTAATTACGTACACTTCGGTCAGAACCTTTAAAACTATGATTTTTAACTAATTGCTGATACATACGTTTAGCTGTTCTATGATTTTTCTTTTTCTTCTTTAAGTCTTCTTTGATCCACTTATCAATGATTGGTTTTACAGGGTCCATAACGGGAGAAGGGCGTACTTTTACTTTTCGCTGCTTGAATTCCTCTTGATTCGCATATTTCTTAACCGTTCTGGCATCTATTTTCATTCTTCTGGCTACATCTGAATATGTACACCCTTTTTGGTTGGCTTCCAATCTGATATAATCAATTTGTTCCACTTGTAACATCTCCTAATTACCTCCTACTGAACGTTGTTGGTCCAACGAGGAGTTTAAAGTTATTGGGAGAGGTTGGCAAGTGGACTTTTTTTTATGCCTTCATGTTCGAAGAACACCTACATAAACTGACTGCCATTACCTACATTTTTAGAATGCCATAAACAAAAGAGACTGGCTTTGACCCTAAAACTATCAGGAAGTACATAAAATCTGAAGAATTACCAAGGATGAAGAAAGTACCTAGTAAAGGTAGTAAGCTAGATCCCTTCAAAGATTACTTAGAGAAACGTATGAAGGAAGGTACCACGAACTGCACCGTATTATTAGATGAAATTATATCTATGGGGTACGAGGGCAAAATGACAATCCTCCGGGATTTCATTCGACCATATCGGGTGCGACCAAAAAAGCAAGCTACTATAAGATACGAGACTCCTCCTGGGAAACAAGCTCAGATGGATTGGGGACACATTGGTAAATTCGCTGTTGATGGTGAAATGAAGGATATTTATGCTTTTGTAATTTTACTAAGTTATTCGAGGCTTAAATATGTAGAGTTTACAGACAGCATGGATTTAGAAACGTTAATGAAGTGCCATATGAATGCCTTTGCTTATTTCAATGGAGTGCCTGAGCAAATCTTGTATGACAATATGAAAACTGCTGTTATCAAGCATAGCCCAGTCGAAATAAGATTGTTGTTCCAAAGGCATGTAAACCACACCGGCCACAAACAAAGGGAAAAGTAGAAAATGTTGTTGGATATTTAAAGAAGAACTTTCTGCAGCGCAAGCATGAACCTACGTTAAAAGCATTAAATGAAGATGTGAGAGTGTGGTTAGATCAAGTAGCAAACCGTAAGGTTCATCAGACAACGCTCGAATCACCTCATACTCGTTTCCAGCACGAACAAAAGCATTTAATGACTTCAAATACGAAACCATTGTTCCCTATTCATCATTGGGAAATTAGAAAAGTGAGTAAGGATTGCTTTGTTTCCTAAGTAAGAGGTATTCAGTATTTTTTCGGTACGTTGGACAAGAATTAAAGATAAAAGAAACATTAGATCATCATTTAGAAATTTATGACCATTATGAATGCGTGGCTAAACATCCTATTATGACTGGAAAGGTGAGAGATCATATAAACCTTGAACATTATAAAGGACTGCAAACGACTACTGATGGTTTGCCGACCCCCAGCCGTTTACAGTCCCCTGATATTGAAGTAGAACAACGTTTCCTTCAAATCTATGAGCAACTAGAAGGAGGTGATCAATCATGAACACAAACCTTTTAGTTGAACGCTTAGAATAAATCGGTTGGCATTACACCGCCGATCAAATAGATGGTCTGCTTGAAGACGCATCTAAAAATAATGTACCATATTCGGACTTCTTAATCACGCTATTATCACAAGAAATCGAACAAAAGGAAAAAGCAGCTTTAGATAAGCGTCTAAAGAAAGCTAAGCTTCCCTACATTAAAAGCATTCATGACTTCGATTTTAGTTTTCAACCAAGTATAGATGAACGAAGAGTTAAAGAAGTGTTATCGGGTCGATATATCCATAATGGAAATTAAATATCTAAGAGACTCATGCATAACTCCCATGGAGAAGACTCTATTGGATTCTTGTATTCTACTGGGGGCTTAATGGGGAGGTAGTAAAACTGAACAGGGAGAATTTCAATTTTTCGGAAAGATCGATTATTGTAAAAGGAAAAGGAGATAAAGAAAAGAGAAGTCTATTTTAATATAGGTTGTTCGTTTTGGTTGCAGAAATATTTAGAGGAGTGAACGGAACGGAATGGGGTAAAGAGAAGACATAAGAATAGAATGAGTATTGAGGTTCTTACGCAATAAGAAGTGATTGCTCAATACTATATTTCTTATTTTCTTATACAAAGTGTTTAAAAAGGCAAAACTAGGAATTAGGCTTACGTAACAGATTAGGAATAATAGTAAATTTTTTGGAGGGTTAATATGATTAATGTCTACATTTATGCACTGGATACATTAGCAGACTGGGAGCTTGGATATGTAACGTCAGAACTAAATTCGGGTCAATACTTTAAAAAAAGTAGTGCTAATGTTTCCGTTAAGACCGTTGGGGTTACCAGGGATGCAATTGCAACAAAGGGAGGTATGAGAGTTATACCAGAGGTAACCACCAATGAAATCATTTCTGCTCCAACAACAGTTTTATTGTTGCCAGGAGCAGATACGTGGGATGACCCGAAACACATACCGATTATAAAAAAGGCTACTGAACTGTTAGAATGTGGCGCAACTGTTGCTGCAATTTGCGGTGCTACAACTGTACTTGCTGAAGCTGGCTTATTTGACAAACGTATACACACAAGCAACAGTCTTGATTACCTCAAGATGGTAAGCCCGAATTATAAAGGAGAACCTTATTATAGAAATGTCAAAGCAATTTCTGACCAAAACTTGATAACTGCTAGTTCTGCTGGTGCGCTGTTATTCGCTCATATTATATTAGCTAAGTTAGATGTTTTCTCTGAGGGAACCCTTGAGGCTTGGTATAACTATTTCAATACGGGTGATTCTAAATACTTTTACGATTTAATGCAGACACTGACACCAAAATTAAAATAACTTAGCAAGTTTAAAAAGGTGGTCTAAACAGTGGTTAAGTATCCTCAGCATTAAAAACAGAGGAAGGGATTGCTGTAACAGCGTCATCAAGTAGTAGAAAAGCATTAACAAATGCTAATTATAAAGCTAAGGAAAACATTGAAAAAGGAGGCAGATTAATGACAAACCAAACAACAACGAAACCTTTATATGAAACTTTTACTAGTGATAAATTATATAAATATTCCGAACTTATCTAATGGCCCGATGACACGCGGACTCTCATCTGGCAACGTTCCCGATGAGGAAGTGGAGACGTATTATATAGCAGACGTGCTGAGAATGAAGTCGGATTGATTATTACAGAAGGAACAGGAATTGATCATCTAGCTTTTGTATCTGGTGTGATGATTCCTATGTACATGGAGAGAAGACGTTGTGCTGGGCCAATGGTGTAAATGAAAGCGTACATGAGGGCGGCGGTAAAGTTGCCACGCAGCTGTGGCATGTAGGAATGACTCGCAGCAAAGGGAATATTCTAAGAAGAGGCATAGTCGTAAGATTGGATGGGGAGAAAGCGAATGAAACATCATTTACATAAGAAGTAGAGGCGTTGGTGGAATCCTGTTCCAAATCAGCAGCGGATACCATAACGGTCGGTGCGTTTATTATTGTTCCCAGAAGAACTGGTCGATCAAATAACTTAAACATTGCAAGCTGGACGAAAAAACCATCTGGCCAACCGGCTAACCTTCTGTCGAGTTTGACGGTGTCTTTATACGAAGTAGAGCAAATGATCTGTTATCCTTTAATAAAGAAGTACACAAAAACTATATTAATGATAAAGTTCGAATACAGGCGTCCTTCTATCAGGACGTCTGTTTTTTGTCTTCATTTACAAATGTCCCATAAAGGTAAGCATAGAAACAGGGAATTTTCTTGTCCAAGTTCCATAAGCGGAATTTTACTTTTCATTTAAAAAAGTTCGACTAAGCTGTTGTAAGCGCAAGTGAAGCATTGTAATAATGTGGGCGGAAGGAGGGGAGGGATATTAACATTTAGAAAAAGACTCAATATAAAAGGAGGGCCCAATAATCAGTTATACCATTTTTATCCAGATTATCGATGAGCTGGTGAAATGATTAGACTTAATCTACAATTCCTCAGAGGAAGATAGCAAAGCTCTCCATGAATTTTCTTCATCATAAGGATTGGTTGGTGCCTTCAAATATTTAATGACTTTTTAAAGTTCTCAAAATCTTCCGGAAACCAGCTTATCCTAAAGATATTATTTTGTGAATCGATCAATGAACAGTGTCGTCTTAGTGTTAGGTTATATAAGAAGAGCAGTAGCTTTTGCAAGAATAAGATTCAATGCATAAATTAAAAGCACAATTCTATTTCAGCTACTTTAGTTTTTACAGAGTTGGGTTTGGTGTGAAGATACAATACTTGCAGGATTTTACGGACTCTAAAGCATTTGGATGCTCTCTAGAGGTCGTTACACGCTTGGAGAACAATGGGCACCGGGCCAGGAGAAAACCTGGTCTCTGTTATGACTTCGTCTAGTCGTAACCGCGTTCCCCGCGTTTAATTTTGAGTAAAGTGTATCGGTCCTTAATGAAGCTTCCAAACTAAATGTAGCCTTGCTAGTGTTTATTTATTATCGAAAAGTTGGAAACGTTTAATCTTGAACATATAAGGCTCTGATAGTATTATTCCCATCCTTTAACAATTTTGTGGTAGTTCTTTTAAACTGCATTTTGAACTACTTCGGAGATGTTTACCAGTCAATTTTATGAGAGACCTCTTTGGTGAATCTAGTCATACAGTATTACTTATAGGAAGGCGCCTTATCCCTTTTAAAGATGAGTATGTGTTGATTATATCGTTCATTAAGGACAAGCCATTAACGAGAAATTTAGTTATTTAGGATAGATAAATCAGTGGACTGAATTGGCCGAACATCGAAGATAACTTTAGTTATATTGCATTGATACCGTATGACTAACAAGGTTATATTAAAATTGCCAAAAAATTCAAAAGGAGAAGGTGCATGAAAAAAGTAATTACAAGTGTTTGTCTTATCTCTATTATTGTTCTAGGAAATGTAACCCCTATCAATATCCAAGCTACAGAAGTGGAAAAAGAGAATATCTTACCTAACCAACATTGATGGAAAACGTGTGGACATTTTTAGGATTAGTAAGTGTCCGCACGTTTTATGTTATGTTTATTCTAAACTTTTTCATTTGTTTTTTTATTTCATCACGCATATGGAATTGTTCAGTATTTTCAAAAATGCTAACAGCACTAAATATGTATGAGCTTCCAAGTTGTTGATTATCTAGGTTTAAATAACTATACCCCACCATATACTTTAATTCACCTAATAAGTAGAGGCTTTCATTGGTTTTACAAGATTCAATACCATCTAGAGAATATTCTATTGCTTCCTCGTATCGACCCATTTGTGCCAGGTTTCTAGAAATACTATAGAGAATTCTAACTTCAAATAATTCATCTTTTACTTTTGGCAATGATCTTAAATGCTTAAGCACATCTATGTAAGTAATGTAGGCGCTATGATAATCCTTCGTTTCATTTTGAATAATTCCAATACTATTCATTATCTCTAATTCTCTCTCTTTATGAAATTTTGGGTTATAAGTCATGTTTTTTGCTTTTTCAAGAAGATTCAGAGAAGCAGTTTTATTTCCTTCTAAATAAAACTTGACAATTCCTAAGTGCCAAAATAAAAATTGTTGACTTTCATTATCACTAAATAAAGGGTTGCGTATCGATGATTGTACTATTTCGTTGACACTTTTATAATCTCTCAAACGTATAAAATACCTTATTTTCTTTCTTATTTTTTTTACATAATCTATATCTGGGTTATGTGTAACTTCAAAAAAATAATTCATATCAACACCTAATCTTTGCGCAAGTGGATACAGTGTGACGCTATATGGAAATTCACTTCCCTTTTCAAGTTTGCTAATCTGCGCTTGAGAACATATGCCTTCTGCTAATTCTTTTTGAGACATATCAGCAGCTAATCTTAGCTCTTTTATAACTTCTCCAATCTCTTTCTTTTTCATTTAAATACCTCCTAATCACTTTTTGTTTATGAGAACCAAAAGTCCTTTAGAAAAGTTGTGAAGAGTTTGTTACATCTATTTGCTCGTATAATATTGTAACAGAATATTCCAATTGGAGGTGTTTTTTTTTGTAAAAATTATTCAAGTGAATTTAGAGGTGATTTTGTCAATGTACAACTAAAAAGTGCCTTACTCAATATAATAATGGTTATATTCGGTGTTTAAATACGGAACGTTCATTTATGCTGATAAACATAATTAATAGTTTATGGTGAAGGAGGTTATTTTAGATTTCTAACTTACTGATGAACAAAATAATAAGAACATATTTTTGTTTACCAGTAAATGTGAAGTATGAAATCAAATATCTACTAAGTTAATGAAGGAGGACAGTAATTTGCAAAAATTAGCCCCAGAAAAAAATAAGATTAATATACCTCCCGAGCTTAGAATTTCTCGTGAGTATAAACCAGAAAACACAATCGTAAATGTTAAAGGGAACCAAATTGGAAATGGTGCTCCCCACTTTGTTATAGGCCCGTGTGCAGTTGAAAGTTACGAACAAATGAAATCCATTGGTGAGAAGATTTCAGACACTGGTTTAACACTTTTACGAGGAGGAGCGTATAAACCTCGAACTTCCCCTTATGATTTTCAAGGAATGGGTGTTGAGGGGCTTAAAGTACTAAAATCTATTGGAATGGAGTATAACCTAGGTGTAATAAGTGAAATTTTAAGCATTAATCATTTAGACGAAGCACTTGATTGTATAGATGTTATTCAAATAGGTGCTAGGAACATGCACAATTTCGAATTGTTAAAAGCTATTGGACAATTAAGTAAGCCAGTTCTTTTAAAACGGGGATTAAGTGCAACAATTAAAGAGTTTAAATACGCTGCTGAATACATTTTATCTGAAGGAAACGAAAATGTTATTTTGTGTGAAAGAGGTATAAGGACTTACGAACCAGCAACACGTAATACTCTTGATATTTCTGCAGTACCAATATTAAAAAAGGACACTCACTTACCAGTTATGGTAGATATAACTCATTCAACTGGTAGGAAAGATATTATTACTTCTGTGGCTAAAGCAGCCATAGCCGTTGGGGCAGATGGAATTATGGCTGAAGTACATCCAGATCCATTAAATGCTCTATCAGATTCAAAACAGCAAATGGACTTTAATCAATTGGATGAATTCATGATTGATATGTTGGAATTTGTCAATGCAGTAAAACATTTAAAAAATTAATGTTCTACGAACTGGCTATGTTGGAGAACTTTTTTGAGTAGAGGTGACTTTAATGCTTGCATAGATCGTGCATACATAGTATCAAATGGACTTTAATTAAGCAGATACTTTTGGAATTAAACGTAATTAGGCAGTTCAAGAGGTATTAGATGGCGTATAAAGTACTAGTAAGTGACCCTGTTAACCAAGAAGGGTTAGCGCCTTTGTTGGGCGAACAAGGTGTAACCGTTGATCTTATGAAAGATATAGAGGGGTATGGCATTGAGGATGTCATCCAAGAATATGACGCTCTTATCGTACGTAGTGAAACCAAGGTTACTCGTAATCTCTTAGCTTCTGCAAAGCAATTAAAGGTAGTTGGTCGTGCAGGAGTTGGCGTGGATAATATAGATCTAGATGCAGCTACAGAGTACGGAGTCCTCGTCATCAACGCACCTGATGGAAATACGATTTCTACAGCAGAGCATACATTTGCTATGATGTCTTCTCTTGCTCGTCACATCCCACAAGCTCATCAGTCAATTTTGAATGGAAAATGGGAACGTAAGTACTTTAAGGGTATCGAATTAAACAAAAAGACTTTAGGCATAATTGGTATGGGTAAAATTGGAACAGAAGTTGCTAGGCGAGCAAATGCTGCCAAAATGGAAATCGTGGCATATGACCCATTTCTTACTAAAGAAGATGCTCAGAGATTTGATGTTATGCTATGCTCCCTTGATAGTTTATATGAACAAAGTGACTTTATTACTGTGCACACGCCGCTAAACAAAGACACAAAACATATGATTAGCGATAGAGCATTTGAAAAAATGAAGAATGGTGTAAGGATACTGAATTGTGCTCGTGGTGGAATTATAAAAGAGGATGCCCTATTAAATGCTATTAAAAATGGAAAAGTGGCAGGGGCAGCTTTAGATGTGTTCGAAGATGAGCCGGCAACAGGACATCCATTACTTGATTTTACAGAAGTTATTGCTACCCCACATTTAGGTGCCTCTACTAAAGAAGCCCAAACGATAGTAGCTCATAATGTAAGCTCAGAGATCCTTGAGATTTTAAGTGGAAAACCATATAAAAATGCAGTGAATAAACTACCTGTTTCATTGAAGGTTGGGTCGTGATATAAGCAAACACAATAGTATGAAGTGAGTGTATTATTTCCTCTTGACTTATATCTAATATTTCTAGCTAACCCTTTCTTTCTAACTCTTTATCCTTGGCGACCATGGTAGATTCCAATGATATGATTATATTTCCTAAATTTAAAATTTTGGTAATTCCATTTTTGAAACTAGGAGGAGAGGGATCGTGATACATACATTAGCCGATATACCTCTAAGTGCTGAATCAAAAGCTCTAGTAGCTCAAGGATATTTTACGGGCGCTTCCCTAGAGGTTTCCACAGTAATAAAACTGAATAACTATGAACCTTTTAATCAGAATGTATTTCGAGAGCTAGTGATTGCTGGTTGGGGTGAGAAGCTCGGAAAATATATTGAAGTATTTGAGAACAGGGATGCAAAAAACTTTGAAGCTTTGCTTACAGTACAAGAAGCAGTTAGATCTGGTCATGCTCTTTTCGCAATATGCAACATAAGAACAGATGGGAGACAATGTTGCTTCCTATCGATCCATCATGCTCTTGCCGATGAGCATACACTCAATATATTCAGCTGTTTATTTCAGTTGGCACACGAAGGAATGATGGAGTTAGCGCTGCATGATATAAACCAGGGGCGACAGGCTTATTTTAATTACGTAGAACGCCAGCACTCAATTTCGAAAAAGAATGTATATAAGAAGGAAATACGAAATAATCAATTGAAGCCTGTGCGATTGTCTAAGAATGGAGCTCTTGCATGGAACTCAAAAGTAAAGCGGGTAGCTCTTAGTAGAATAATACCAATTATAGATATCGATATTACCACAGTCGTTGATTTTTTGAGTATAAGAGGCGTGATATCAGAGGGAAATACAGCATGTTTGTCAAAAAATTGTCGTTTACCAAGCGAGTCAGTAGCTATAGGCATGATGACTAGTCTCAATGCATTATCTATTGAGGCGATGACGAGGGAGACCTCTCACAATCTTACAAGTTTGGAGGCGCTAGCAAAGCATAACCTAGACGCCCGTATTGAACTAGAGTGTTGTCGCAAGTCGGAGTTGTTCATTAATGGTGCAACACCACGTTCAATACCTGCGTCGCAAGTAATAAACACTGTATTTCCAGTTGGTATGGATCTGAGGAGAGTGAGTCCATCGGAGTTCCGACTCGAGTTTGAGGGCAGTTTTTGTGATGAAACAGCAGTGAATGACTTACTTACTGAACTTGCTAATTTTCTATCGAATAAAAAGGCGTACAATTAATAGAACCTATTAAAATTATTCTATTACTCTAATTTAGATTTTGCATTTTAGGCATGTTAGTTAAAAAAATTTAAGGAGAATGATATGGGAGGAAGAATTGATTTAGAAGAGAAAACACTTGCTGAGCAAATCGATTGGATTACTACTATTTTTAGTGACGTTCTTGATATAAAAGAGGTAAATTCAAATGACAATTTTTTCGAGCTAGGTGGAGATTCCTATGATGCTATACGAGTAATGTCACGTCTTGGTAGCGAACTTCATATTGTTGCCATATTTGAGAACCCAACGGCTGAAAAACTTGCTAGGTACATCCTAGAATATGCTACTACTAAGCGTGAAGCAAGGCTAATTCCCCTACACGAAGAGTCTTCAGCTGATGGAACTATAGCGGTTATCGGCGTCCCTTTCGGCGGGGGAGATCCAACTGCATATAGAGATGTTTTCCGCGGGAATGAGAACGTTCAAGTTTTTGGCGTGGACTTTGGAGACCTAGAAGTGAAGAACTCAACAGAATTCTCTTCAATGATTAAAACATTACTAATAGAAATTGAAAAGATAAATGTAGATCAACTTATTGTATATGGGCATTGTGCCGGATCAGCAACAGCAGCTTGTATTGCTAAGGCTATAACAAATAAAGTCAGTTCTCTTTCCTTAGTTGTCGCGGCTTCTCAACCAATAGATAACCCTGACGCATCAGTGCGTCAAGCCGAAATCACCTCAGATTATGATTGGAGCGAATACCTCCGATCTTTAGGCGCATTCAATGGGTTATCTGACGAGGACGTCGAAGGTATGTTATCTAAAGGCAGGAGGGACCACCAAATAGCTTCCGAGGCATATCGAGAGCTGATAAACAATCAATGGAGAGAAATACCGTCACTAGTAATATTAGGTGATGAAGATCCAGCTACACCTTCCTCAAGTTCT
The DNA here is from genome assembly GCF_900108515.1 of Halobacillus karajensis. Taxonomy (GTDB): domain Bacteria; phylum Bacillota; class Bacilli; order Bacillales; family Halobacillaceae; genus Halobacillus; species Halobacillus karajensis. Next base: position 15,421 of record NZ_FNWW01000004.1, read on the forward strand.
GCAGTCAATAAGTGGCGTGATTTTATAGATGTCTCTGAGACAGCGACTATATCTGGAGGTGGACACTACTTCATACGTACTCATACTGAAGAAGTCTCAAATATCGTTCTAAAATTTGCACTACAAAACAAGAAGGAGTGAATTTATTATAATGATTAATATTGGATTAAAAGAAGGCCAAGATTACCTGCAACAGAAGGGGATGAAAGATCTAGATACACATGACCCAGAACTTGCAAGAATATTAGACGCCGAAGTAGGCCGTCAACATCGAACACTCTCTCTAGTGGCTTCATGTTGTGCTGTTACTCCTCGGGCTTTAGCAGCATCAGCATCAGCATTAGTTAATGTTACAGCAGAAGGAACACCAGGTAGAAGGTATCACGCTGGTTGCGAGAATGTTGATCTGGCTGAGTCCCTTGCAATTCAAAGAGCATGTGAACTTTTCGATGCCCAGTATGCTGGCGTTCAGCCTCATTCAGCGTCGAGTGCTAACTACCAAGTACTTTCAGCTTTACTTAAGTCTGGGGATACAATTCTAGGAATGAATCTTGATCACGGTGGACACCTGACACACGGAAGCCCTGTTACTTTTTCAGGAAGTTACTACAATGCAATTGGATATAGTACTACGTCTGAAGGAGTTATTGATTATGACCAAGTTGATAAACTAGCCCAAAAACACCGCCCACGTATGATTATTTGTGGTGCAACTGCGTACTCAAGAGTTGTCGATTTTGTTAAATTTCGTGAAATTGCTGATAAGATAGGAGCAATTTTGCTTGCTGATATCTCACATATTGCTGGGCTTGTTGCAACTAAAAGACACCAAAGTCCAGTTAACGTTGCACACGTAACTACCACATGTACCCATAAACAATTAGCTGGACCGAGAGGGGGATTAATTTTATCAGGAAAAGATGCTAACGAAAAAGTTCCAGGAATGGATATAACTTTTAGTAAAGCCCTCCAAAAGGCAGTGTTCCCATGGATGCAGGGAGCTCCCGCGGTAAATGCAATTGCATCCAAGGCGGCTGCTTTTGGCTATGCAATGTCACCCAATTTTGACGCTTATATAGAGCGGATTCGGACTACAGCTGATGCTATAGCAAGTGCTTTTCAAGCAAAGGGGTACGATGTTATTGGAGGACACACTGAAAATCACACAATTCTTATTCGATTAGACGATAACATTACTGGTGCTATGGCTGAGGAGGCACTAGAACAATGTTCAATTATCGTTAATAAGAATCGTGTTCCTGGTGAGACAAGGTCTTCATTTGTAACTAGCGGACTACGAATTGGTAGCGGTTCACTTGCACAAAGGTACGTTGACCAGGAAGGTTGCTATAAAATAGTGGAAATAATTTGTGAGGTATTAGATAAAGTTACCCCTATTGATGATAGAAAGTTTAAATTAGATGAATTGGTAAAGGAAAATTGTCGTAAGAAGGTCGAAGCGTTGTGTTCAAGTTATCCTCTTATTGATTACACGGAACAACAGGATCAGAATATGTAATTTGAAAGTAGGTTGTAGCAAAAGACTTACCTTATGGTATTCAGTATATAACAACCTTCCATTTATTGTTATTTTTTACTAAAAATTCAAGCGGAAAGGTGCGAAATTTCCTCTTTTATGGATAAGAGGTATTCTACTTACAATTAATTGTAAGGTTATAGCAGAGTAGAGAGTTTATTTGGAGGTTAAAGTATGATGTCAAAACTAAATCAATTTTTCTACCTAAGTATAAAGGTGGGTAAATAGTGAGCAGTAAAATGTATTTGGAGGGTATTCCTGACAATATTCTAGCTAAATGGATCGTGTTACAGCATTTTGAGCGTTTTCAAAGTGCAACTTTAGCCGAAATTGCAGAGTCCTATATAGGAATTTATTCAACAAGACCAACGAGCTGGTTAGCCATTCTTGCTCGTAATCAAGAAATCAATGGAAAAAACTTGATCTTCATGGAAACTGATCCAGACCTAATCAGAATACCAGGGATGCGACGCTCAAAGTTCTTATTACCAAAGCATTTGGCTTCCAAAGTATTTAGTGCAACTCGACTTCCTGTTGCTAATCATGAGTGGCGGTTGCGGGAAGTCAAGCTAACGTTGGCCGACTATAGAAGGGTACTTCCAGACCTTACTGAGTTTACAAAAAAATCACCTAAGAAGTTGCAAGACATTAAAAAATTTCTCGAAATGAACGGTCCTCAAGCCCGGGCATGTACCACGGTGGCAACCTATGAAGGAAAAATGATTAGGACTGCTCCATCCAATCATTGGTCTAATCGTTGGATGTATATGGCCTGTCCTAGCGATTTCCTTCAAGGTGACGATTCATTAAGTAATTGCGATGAACTAAAGTTGGATATAGCTAATCGATATATCGAAAATTATGGACCTGTATCAACAGAGGATCTTGCTTGGTGGATGTCCATATCAAAAAAGAAGGCACGCTCATTATTGGAAAGAACAGATGCTGTTGAGATTGAAACGGGAGTTTGGATTAGCGTTAACAAAATTGAAGATTTTGAGAATTTTATTTCCAATGATAGTAAATTACCACCTAAAAAGGTACGTTTTTTACCAGCTTGGGATCCACTGGCAATGGGGTATGCTCCCAAATCTAGGCAGCGAGAATGCTTGGGAATTAATGAGATCGGTGGTTACGACTCATCAGGAAATGGGCGCCCGGTCGTATTAATTGGAAGTCGAGCAGTTACTACATGGAACATTAAGGGAAGTGGTTCAAAGCGTTCCCTATCATTAGATTATTCAAATGTACCCCGCAAAGTAGGAGCAGTTCTTAAGGAATCTGCTTTGGACTTAGCTAACAAAATTGGAATAAAGTACGAGTCACTAATCTAGTTCAAAAAGAATAAAGAAAATGAATTCTGTAATAACTAACTACTTAATGGGGAGTGAATATCGGATGTTAGATAGTTCTAAACCGAACACACAGTTATTAGAAAGTAGGTTAATTAATAGATATTCTGGTGTTGAGCGGACTATATGGGATGTACTTTTGAACAGAGATTCTGCTCACTCATTAACAACAAACTCTGCGCGAATAGAAGAAGAGGTTTTTTTACCTGAAGGATTAAGTGCATCTATTGAGGATATTACTGCGGTTGCTGCTATGTTGGGCTCTTTTTTCAGTCCAGATGGACGAGTGGCAATTAAGAAACATGTAAATGGATTAGCAACTTGCTTCGAAATAGATGGAAATAAGTTGCGAAAAGCAGGGGATGCCCGAAGTTACATTGATCAAGAAACCCAGTCGGCTGACCAAGCAGAAGTTGATTTAAGTGCTACTGACATAGTGGTAACTGATGGGGAAGTCTCTCCAACAGCTGATTCAATGGTATGTTTAATCGTTCAAGATGAAAGGTGTTTGCTTTCAGTTCGTGCAGATCTTTTTAAGCAATCTATGTTTGCACATTTACGTAGCGTTACATCCTTTGCATGTGCTAGAGTTTTGAATCCAAAGGCGGAAACTTCACTTGATATTTTACCTAAGCACACTTCGAGCGGGTTACACGAACGTAAATCATTGGTTGAACGCATTCTCATACATACTCAAAACAAGCCAAATGAAATTGCAATTGTGGATGATGCTCTTGGCGAGACGCTCACTTACGGGGAGCTTTGGAATGCATCCGAAGCAATAATTCAACAGATGAGCAAACAGGCTACCATACATCAGTCACATATGAGGGTAGCGCTTTTTATGGAAAGAGGATGGAGATACTTAGCTACAATTATTGCTGTCCAACGTATAGGTGGTACTTGCGTGCTTATTGATTCTACTCACCCCGATGAACGAATAAAAGGTTTAATTGAAGAAACGAACCCTGATGCTGTAATTACCGTAGGAAATATGATTGAAAGAGCGAGAGGTCTAGTGGATTACCCAATAATTCCCTTAAGAAATGAAACAAATGTTGAAAAGTCCTCCAACTTGGAATTTGGAAAGAAGGTGGAAACTAATAATGAAGTGTGTTTCATCGCTGGAACTTCCGGAACCACTGGAAGCCCTAAGGCTGCCTGTCTTTCCTACCGTGGGATGACTTCTACAATAGACGCTATTATAGACGCTGCAGAACTCAGAGAAAACACTCGGGGTTCTTGGCTGTCTTCTCCAGGATACGGCATGATTGAAGTAGATCCATTGCCGGTTCTAGGCGCAGGCGGTACAGTATGTATCCCTTCATCTGATGCTTTGCAAGACATACGGATTATGACTAAATGGTTTGAAGAGAAAAAGCTATCCCATACATTGGTTATGACATCAGTTGCAGAAGCCATTTGGACCAGTAATTTTAATAATAGTTTGAAAACGATGTTGATTGCTGGTGAGCGATGCAAAAAGTGGCCACCTTCTACCCTCAATTACACAGTTCTTAATGTTTATGGATCAGCAGAAGCAGCAGTTGTATCAATAGAGGACTTATCAGGTCCTCGTAATACGATTTTGCCCTCAGTCGGAAAGGCTGTTTCTGGAGCAAACACTTACGTGGTTGACGGTAATGGGCAGGAATTGCCAGCTGGTTGTGTAGGAGAACTAATCATAACAGGCGAAACACTTTCGGTGGGGTACTTAGATTCTGAACAAACTGAAAAAGCTTTTGATAAAAATAGTTTCGACAATACATCACGATTACAATATGTTTCTGGAGACAGAGCACGTATTGGATTGGATGGAACTGTAGAGATTTTTGGCCGAACAGATGGGCTTGTGAAAATTAGGGGGCATCGAGTTGACTTAGCTGAAATAGAAATCACTGCGCTTAAAGTTCAAGGTGTTATGAAGGCTGCTGCCCTTTGCTTCTCAGAAAATTCCGGAGAAACAATTGTGCTTTTTCTAGAAGAGTCTAATGATGTTAAGGATATTAAAAACAAGGTAAGTGATTATCTAAGAGAACAACTGCCTTCCGCTGCTCATCCTAGTCAAATTAATACCATGGTATTACCGCTAGGACCAAACGGCAAGGTGGATTATAAAGCGCTAAGAGATTATGAGCTTGAGCAAGATACATCAGAAACCATATTTATCCCTACTACAAGAACCGAGCAATCTTTAAACGACAGCTGGATTAACTGGACTCGATGTGATTATGTAACCCTTGAATCGAATTTCTTTCATTCAGGAGGTGACTCTCTAAAAGCTATGCGAATGATAGGGGAATTAACTCACAATTATGGTATCAACATTAAAATGGTATCTTTTTTAGAGAATCCGGTGTTTTCGAATCTTATTCGCTTAGCTAATGAATCTCTTAATGCTAACCTGCCAGTATTTGAACATCTACCTGCAGATGAACAATTAAATCCATTCGAATTGAATGAAAGTCAACAAGCCCTCTGGATAGGTCGTGGTTCTGACTTCAACTACGGTGGTGTTGGTTGTCAAGGTTACTTTGAATGGGAGGTAGAGGATTTAGTCTATGACCGATTCACGTCAGCAGTTGGTATGTTAGTAGATCGTCACCCCATGCTTCGAATGACAATAGATAGTACTGGTCGCCAAAAAATTGAAACAGTGAATGGAGAGACTGCAGTTGAGTATATAGATTTAAGTGAACTTTCATCAGAAAAGATTAGTAGAGAGATTGATCAGATTCGCGCGCAAATGGCGAATGATGAAATAGGAACAATGCAGTGGCCTCTGTTTCGATTCGTAGTGAGTCGCATTAGTCCGAGTACTAGCAGAATTCATTTCTGTATTGATATGCTGATTGCCGATGCTTGGTCAATATTCCAAGTAATCATCCCTGATCTAATTGATCTATATACAAAAAAGGACCCGCAATTACCACAGATACAGACTACATTTAACGATTACGTTACATATCGTTATAAAGTGCGGAGAAGTGAGCAATACCGCTTCGACCGAGATTATTGGATACAAAAAATTAAGGACCTTCCAGCTGCTCCAAAGTTACCACATTTGGAGCAAGGTGAAACTACCACACCTGTAAGGTTCGAAAGACATGAAGGAAGACTGGAAAAGGGAAAATGGAATAGGCTGAAAGCTAAAGCTCAAGAAAGAATGATTTCTCCTTCTGGAATAGTGGCTTTGGCACTATGTGAAGTGTTGCGTTATTGGAGTGAAGAGAATAGGTTTACGTTAAATTTTCCAGTTTCAGACAGAATGCCTGTTAGTAATGATATTGATTTAGTAGTTGGGGATTTTACTAATACACTGCTTGTACCTTATGAAAATGAAGATAAGGATACTATAGAAACACGAGGCCAACGCTTACAAGATGCGATATGGGAGGCTCTTGACCATCGCTTATTTACCGGAGTAGAGGTATTACGTGAACTAGCTAGAGTTAAACGTACTGGAAGTGAGCCATTGATGCCTGTAGTGTTGACAAGCCTTCTTGGACACCCAGGTCGACATGATGTATCCCAGTTAGGTAAAGAGGTATTTGGCGTTTCACAGACTCCACAGGTGACACTTGATGTTCAAATTAGAGAGTCAGAGGATACCCTTTACTACAAATGGGATTATTTAACTGGAGTCATTAGACCTGACGTTATCGAGGTGATGTTTGGTACATTCTGTGAGTTGTTAGAAAAGTTTGCGGATGATTCAGATATCTGGAGTGAAACATGGTTAGACCTTCGACCACCCTCCCAAAAAATATTGCGCGAGAAAGTCAACAGCACTGAGGAACCAATCCCTAACTATCATTTGCGTGACTTGTTACTAGAGCGAATTGAAGAAAATTGGAACGATCCAGCAGTTATAGACATTACTGGTGAATATAAATGGGGTGAGATCGGTCATGCTGCTGTGCAAGTTAAGACAATGATTAAGCAGGTTTGTAACTCAAGTGATCGGTTTGTAGGTATTTTGTTACCTAAAGGAGTTGCGCAATACGAAGCTGTTTATGGTTGTTTGTTAGCAGGTGTTGGTTACATCCCAATCGACGTTGATTTGCCACTTGAGAGAGTGCAGGCGATACTTTCACAAGCAGGAGCGCGCGTAGTGATTGCTTTACCTGATACTAGGGTACCTAGCGGTATTTGCAGGATTGAGCACAGTACTGAAAGGATTTGGAATTCAAATAAACAAATTAAAGACCTTAATCTCGAACCTGTTTTGGAAGACTATTCACCATATGTAATTTTTACTTCTGGGTCGACTGGTGAACCTAAGGGTGTTGAAGTTCCGGAAGTAGCAGTGGTCAACCACATTAGCGATGTTATAGATCGCTTTAACTTGGATAAATCAACCCGACATCTGGCTACGGCTGCACTGCATTTTGATATGTCAGTTTTTGATGTCTTTGGTCCCTTATTGCATGGAGGGTCTGTCGTGATACCTAAATCTGAAGCTGGACCTGATCCAGAAAACTGGCTAAGACTTCATCGCCGACACAAAGTAACATTTTGGGCTTGTGTTCCCGCAATTATGGAATTGGTGTGCTTCGTAGCTGAAACATCAAATGAGGTAGACCCCGTCAAAACTTTAAACAACATAATAATGGCGGGTGATTGGATCCCACTGTCACTACTACCACGAGCTAAAGCTGTCTTTCCTTCTGCTCGAATGTTCTCATGTGGTGGGCCAACTGAGACCACAAATTGGTCAGTAATTCATGAAATAAATGAAGATGAAGGAAGTATCTGTCGATCGGTCATTTATGGTTCACCGATGCGAAATTCAAAATATCACATACTAAGTGAAAACTGGATAGACTGCCCAGATTGGGTACCTGGCGAGATGTTAGTAGAGAGCGACGTTTCTTTGGCTCGAGGATACTTAGGAAAGCCAGATATAACCAAGCGTTCATTCGTATATCATCCTAGGACAGGGCGGCGAATGTACCGGACAGGAGACCTTGGTCGTTATCTCCCCAATGGTGAAATAGAGATTCTCGGCCGTGTAGATAACCAAATTAAAATAAAAGGCTACAGGATTGAACTTGGCGAGATAGAAAATGTAGCCGCATCTTGTAGTGGGGTATCTAGAGCTTGCGCCATTTCACTGCCAGGTCCAGATGGAAAGCCAAAGCATATTGGATTAGCTTATATAGGCGAGTCTGACTCTGAAGAAATATTAATGGAATTAAAAAAACATCTACCGAACTATATGGTACCAAAGGTGCTAAAACGAGTTTCTACACTACCATTATCCAAAAACGGCAAGGTAGATGTAAGGACTTTGCGTGAAACATTAAAAAATAAAAACAAAAAAGAGTTAAATAACGGGGATAAAAATGCTATTTTGCGAAATGTAATACGCTTCATTTCTAGTCATTTATCACAACCAGTAGTACTACCAGATGATAACTTCATAAAATTAGGCGGTAATTCTGAGGATGCGATGAAACTAAAAGACGAAATGGAATCTCAATTATTTGTGGAAGTTTCGATAGAGAGTATTATGCACTCTGAGACAATTGACGAACTCGCCAATGAACTAGCGGAAAGGGTGGAACGATGAAAAAGGAAGGTCTAGTATCATCAAACGAAAAATTAATAAACTCGGAAGAGGTAGAAAGTAAAGATCGAAAGTTCACCATACGAGAAGTCATCAGGATGGTATCAAAGCATCTGGAACAACCAGTAGTACTACCAGAAGACAATTTCTTTGATTTAGGAGGGGATTCTTTAACAGCAATGAAACTAAAAATTGATTTGGAATCTCAATTCTCAATTGAAGTTTCATTAAAAAGTATCATGCTAACTGAGACAATTGACGAGTTCGCCAATGAACTTGTAGAAAGGATGAGGCCATGAAAACAATGAAGTTAGATCAAGAATGGTCTGGGTATGTGGATTCATATATAAATGGGGAAACACAGTTAGAAGGGGTACACCGTATGGCTGAGATGCGTGTGGAAGAAATATTAAAATATGTAGAGGCTCAATCTCCATTTTATAAAGAACACCTGCGTAACAACAAGGCGTGTTCCAAAAATAACTACAGAACACTCAAAGGTTTACCTTATACTACCAAAAATGATCTTCGTACTGCGGATACGGAAGTCTGTTGCGTTCCATTCGATGAAATTGAATCGTACTATGAAACAACTGGTACTACAGGGAAATCAACACCATGTCCCAGAGCTTCAATTGATGTTCAGTCGAGTGGTGCATACGTGAAGAATGCAGTAAAAGAGATTTACCAATCAACTTTCGGCACTATGAATGCTTTAACTGCAATAATGGGTCCATCTGAGCTGTATGCTTTCGGAGACACGTATGGAGGAGTTTGTAAGGATTTAGGGATTCCCTTTGTACGGTTATGGCCTGAGAGTCCCCGGGTAGGACTTGAAAAAGCCGCGGAACGTATAAATAAGCTAGGTGTTAAGTCGCTTATTTGTTCACCTGCTGTGGCGCTTGCTCTCTCACGTTTCTATAAAAGTATCGGGATAGATCCCCGTGATACTTCGGTGGGACAAATCCTTGTTCTAGGAGAGATATGCACACCTGAAATGCTCACAAACATTTCTAGAATTTGGGGTGTCCAGTGTACCCATGGATTATATGGGTCGCAAGAGGCGCATACAGTGGCTACAGGTTGCCCTGAAGGAAATTTACATGTTTCAGAAACAAACTATATTATTGAAATCTTGCCTTTAGATGGGTATGCAGTTGATGATGTCGGTGAACTATGCATCACGATGCTTGTACCTGGTGCTAAACCATTAATACGATTCCGTACTGGGGATTTGGCAAGGCTTTCTCCTTCTAGTGATTGCGGGTGTGGCAATAAATCACGTTGCATACGGATATTTGGTCGGATCAATGACACCGTGACTATCGGTGGTCGCCAAATGTATCCTTCTTCAATAGAATCGGCGGTTTTGAATGCAGTCGATTCAGCTTGGGGATATCAGGTTAACATTAAAAAGGGAAATAGCGATACAGACGAATTAGAAGTCGAGCTTGTTGCTGACATAGGAAATCAATCTGTAGTTCTGATTGAGGAGCAAATGACTAGTCATTTTGGTGTCCCAGTCAAGCTGTTATTGCAAAGTCGTTTGGATCCAAGGACAGAGACCGGTGCCTACGTTTCTTGGAAACACGCACGAATCCAAGATTGGAGGTAAATTCATGAACAAGCAAGAACAGATACATTCCTGGGTGGTTGAGCGTTGTGAAGTTCCTGGGGCAGCATCGGTAGCTCGAGTCCGTAAGTGTTTATTAAACTTGTTTCCCCAATCGGCCTTGTTTGAAACTGGTAATGGTTTTGAAGAAATCGATGGTCAGGAAACGACCTTCATGGTTGACTTGCTCTTGGATATTACTCTTGTGGATGGGATTTGGCGTGTATATGGAAGTGGACCTTTTGAAATGATTGCTAATGAATGTAGAGACGTGATAAGTGACGATACACAACCTTTGTGGGATCGCCTTAGAAATGTAACAAAAATTCTCGCGTTGCCAGAGGATTACCCTCTTGTGTTGGTTCTAGGGTATAGTGCAGCTCGTTTTGTTGAAAATCTACCAGGTATGTCCATTGAGGAAGGGGAACCTGAAGTAGTAGTCCGAGTTTATAGACACATTGTTCGTTATGATGCTGAAGGACGTACACAAATTGATGTTTTAAAAAGTAAAGTTGATTTTATTCCAGATACTAAAAAATTAATCCAAGCCATTACAAACCCAGAATTGTCTCAAATCTCTAATGATTCTTGGGATGTGGGAGGTATTGAGGACCTAACAGATCGCAAAGTCTTCTTTTCTGCTGTTAACCGTGCCAAAGAGTATATTCGCAAAGGTGATATATACCAAGTGCAATTGTGTCGGACTGCAGTATCAAGTGCGACTATCCCTCCAGTGGATCTATACGAAAGACTAGCAAAAATTAATCCAGCTCCTTACATGTATTACCTGGACCTTGAAGACAGGCATGTAGTTTCTTCTAGCCCCGAGCTCATGATTCGTATTAGTGATGGTATATCTCAGGTTCGACCAATCGCAGGAACGATGGATCAGAAAAGTCAGGGTGGCAGTCGCTTGGACCATATTCCAAAAGAGGCAGCTGAGCATTTAATGCTTGTTGATTTAGCCCGTAATGATTTAGCTCGATGTGCTATTCCAGGGGGGGTAAACGTACCTTTGTTCATGAAGTTGGATGCATATGGACCACTACTTCACTTGGTATCCACTGTTGAAGCCCCTGTCCGTAAAGGTTGTGATATTTGGGATTTGATTGAAGCCAATTTCCCTGCGGGGACAATGACAGGCGCACCCAAGGTTCGTGCCATGGAGATTATTTCAGAACTGGAGGATACAGCTCGAGGATTGTTCACTGGTTGCGCTGGATATATAAAAGGAAGTAATAATGGAGTGCTAGCCTTAACTATCCGAACAATTGTAGGAGACTCAGGGCGCTATATGTTACGAGCAGCTGCTGGTGTTGTCTCTGACTCTCGGGCCTCGGCTGAATGGGACGAGGCAGGTGCGAAAATAAGATCATTTGCTAGATCGATAGGAGGGAACAAATGAGAGTTTTATTGATAGATGCCTTTGATAGTTTTGTATTTGTTATTGCACAATATTACGAAAAGCTTGGTGCACAAACAAAAGTGGTCCGTGTAAATGATGAACCGATAGGGCAATATCAGCAGTGGCAACCACACCTTCTAGTACTTGGTCCTGGGCCAGGGACACCTGAGGAACATGGCTACCCTGAAATCATACGTACAGCAGGTGATAAACAAGCTATTTTTGGGGTATGTTTAGGGCACCAAGCCATCGGGGAGTTTTTTGGTTGGCAACTTAATAATGCACTTACTATCGAGCATGGCAAGAAAGCGCAAGTTCAACATGACGGAAAAGGTATCTTTCATAATGTTCCATCATCATTTTCTGTAGTACGTTACCATTCACTTACTCTCACAGATCCTGGTGATGAAACAGACCTAATTAATACAGCAACGACCGAAGAAGATTGGGTAGTAATGGGGGTTCGTCATAAAACAAGACCAATAGAAGGCGTACAATTCCACCCTGAAAGTATCGGGACAGAACACGGAATTGCAATAGTTCGAAACTCATTAAGGTTAACTAATCAATATGTTAATGACGAGGAATTACTCCCTGTATTTTAGTTTCTCTCTAATGAAAAATAATAAGTTTTACTGGGGTGTTATGGTTTCACCCTAGACAAGATAATATTAGATAAAAAGATTGGAGAATGGAAAAATGAAACAATCACCTAAAAAAGATTTTATATACGAGCAGCGATGGAAGGCACTTGCTGTTATCTCTGTTATTCAGTTCATATTATTGCTTGACGCAACTGTGGTTAACGTGGCATTACCAAATATCAAGGAAGAATTAGGATTCACCGCATCTTCTTTAACATGGGTAGTAAATGCTTATTTAGTGGCTGCTGGTTCGTTCCTACTGTTAGGTGGACGAATTGGTGATGCTTTTGGATTAAGACGTACATTACAAGTAGGTATTATAATTTTCGGTGCTTTTTCACTTCTAGCAACTTTATCTTCTAATGCGAGCATGCTCATTTTAGGACGTATTGGACAGGGAATTGGTGAGGCCCTTGCAGCAGCAACTGGCTTAGCAATTGTCTCTTTATTATTCCCTTCGGGTCCTGAACGTGGGAAAGCATTTTCAATTTGGGCTGCTCTGGGTGGGATAGGTTCAATAGTAGGTGTTATGCTATCCGGTTTACTAACAGAGTATTTATCTTGGCGGTGGGTCTTTGGGATTAATGTTCCAATCACTCTAATTTTATATGTAGCTGTAATGGTGATTGTTCCAAAGCTATCCAATCAAGCATCTACTCGTCTGGATTTTGGAAATGCAATTGTACTGGCAACTTCTGTATCTATGATAGTAGTTGGTACAATTGGTTCCGGAATTCAAGAGGTAATATGGTTACGAATTGCATTAATTGTCCTTGGATTATTGGGTATTATTGGGGTTCTTAGGCGCTGCAAGCGATCAGAAGGCGGAATTATACCTGCCAGATTAATGACCCGATCACCAAGAGTAGTTGGTTACGTTATTGTTGCAATTTTAGCAGGTACATCTGGTGCCTTATTCTATCTGGGTGTTCTGCAAATGCAAGATTTAATTGGCATGACGCCAATGCAGACAGGTTTGGCTTGGCTTCCATTTTGTATTGGTTTTTTCCCAGGCTTATTCCTCTTTCAGTTTATTATTAGTAAATGGAGTTCACGGACTGCAGCACTTGTTGGTCTTACGATTTCCTCTTTAGGTTTCATAATGTTTGCTTTTGGAGTAACTTTAGAAAGTTATTGGGTTGGTATGATGCCTGCTATGATTGCGACATCGGTTGGTTTTGGCTGTGTCTCACCTGTTTCTCAATCCCTAGCAACTTTAGATCTATCTGAAACAGACGCAGGAGCTGGTTCAGGGATTACAACCACAATCCAACAAATTTTCCAGGTTTTTGGCATTACCATTTTTGCGGCAGTAGCTATCGGCATTACTGAGGGAACTGGTGTCACGACAATAAAACCTGATGGATTCATTGTTTCATTCGGTCTTGCAGCTGTAGCAATGATTTTGGGTGCAGTACTTATCTTGGTTAAGGGAAGTGCTCTAGCATCAAATACTGAAAGATACAGTGAGAACACAATTAGGGAAGTAAAAACTTAATAAGGAAAGCTCACCAGCAATATTTAAGAACATAATAATAGAGTCATAGATGCTAGCCAATACTTCTGTTCCAGTTAATAATTATAAAAGGAGGATAAATTAATGCCCCAAGATTACTTAGTTAATATAAGGGAAAAGCAAATAACTATTCCTAGCACTGCGGGACTGCGTGAAAAATGGACCGGGGCGATGCTAGATCCAACTGGCCGCGCTTACGCTGGAGCAATACGCATTGACTTCTCATTGAATTGCGACAAAGAAAAGGTCATTAACATCGTTACAGACACATTGGCTCAATTCCCAATTTTAGCAGCCCAATTTAAGATGGAAAATGATATCCTTGTCGGATACGCGCCAAAAGAATCTGTTTTACGTGAAACACTTAAGGAGCACTTGAGTACTGAGGATACATGTATTTCTGATGAAGCATTTCTTTCTTATTGTGCAACAAAAGCTAGCGATCCGGGACTAAGATTAGCGTCAAATACGGATGATACGGGGTTCCACTTATGGGTTGGATTTTGGATTTACACATGTGATGGAGCATCAATTGACTTACTTATTGATGAAATAGCTAATCGTTACATGGGAAGAGCTCAAAAGTCGTTTAAAAGCTGGACCGAATATACTGAGGTGGAAATAAACCAATCATTAAAGAGAGAAAAAAGCAAACACTCTGATGAAGTTTATCCTGTGCCTGGCCCATACGGCATTGATGCAGTCCGTGCAACACCTCGTGTGGCTGTAGGACAATCGAAGAGCGTTCAATTTAGCTCTTCTGTCCCACGTAGTATGGTTTTAACCTGTGCAAGAGCCTATCGTGTTACACCTTTCGTTTTATTGTTCGCAGCCTACCAACATGCAATCAGTGCTGTTAGTGAAAAGAATACTATTATCACGGGTGTTCCGTTTGTCAATAGACAAAATCCGGATGATTTCACAGTGGTAGGCCCTTTATCCAACACAATACCGATTACAACACATCATAAGTCGCACGAATCTCTGGCGTCAGTAGTTAATAAAGTTCAGCACGCGGTTTTAGAAGCAGCAGGAAGACAAAGTCTCGAAATAGCTGCACTTTATCCGGAAGGAATTACATCTAGGAACGTAGGGTACGATCTTCCTTTCCCTCAGCTTTTCAATGCATGGAATTCTCAACGTGAGGGAGCCCAAATCTCTCTGGGTAATTCTAAGAGTATGAGACTTAGCTTACTACCTAATGATACGTATAGAGCAGGGTTTGAAATTACCCTTGATGATAGCTCTGAATATATCTCCGGTAGGATTGATATGGACACTCAGGCTTATGGTAAATTTGCCGATAAAGTAATCGAACAAATGATGGCTGGTTTAAAAAGCCTCAACTAAAGTTTAAAAGTCTTTCAAAAAAATGCATCATAAGTTTACAAATGTAAATTAGGTAGTAAACAGTTTTATCCATACTGCAAAGATTAGAGGAGTGGTTCTTATGAAAGGGCATGTAGCAGTTGTAACAGGTGCAGCTAACGGGATTGGACGTGCTGTCGCAAAAAAATTTAGAAAAAATGGTTACAGAGTTGCATTACTAGATAAGAAATTTAGCAGTAAATACTCTCAAGATGCTTCGTTGTGTTATGAAATTGATGTCACAAATAGTGAACAGGTAAGAAGAGTGTTCCAAACTATCAACAGTGAGTTGGGTGATATAGACATACTCGTCAATGCAGTGGGGGGAACATTACATACAAAATCGATAGAGGCAATCGAAGATAGTGATTGGAATGCAACTATTGATTTAAACTTACGGACTGTATTTAATTGTACGCGTGAAGTAATTTCTGGAATGAAGAAGCATGGTTGGGGGAGGGTGGTAAATATATCCGCTGTCGCTGGAAGAACTTCTACTTTCTTTGGTGGAGTAGACTTCACTGCTTCCAAAGCAGCTTTAATTGGTTTTACAAGACAATGCGCGTTTGAACTCGCCCCTTATGGTATCACTGTAAATGCAGTAGCTCCTGGACTGACGCTTACAGAGCGAGTTGGGGCCATGTGGGATGAATATTCAGAAGAGAAGCGAACATCTATATTAGAGCAAATTCCCGTAGGGCGTCCTTCAACGGTAGAAGAACAAGCTGACACAATTTGTTTTTTATGTAGTGAGCAAGCATCTTACATATGTGGTTCTACACTAGACATTAACGGGGCGATGTTTGTCGGGTAATTGAAATTATTCAAATTGTTGACGTCTTTATGGGGAGTGTATTTGTCTGCTAAAGTCTTGTAATTTTAAAAACTTTATTTTTCTATGATGCAAAAAACCGTACAAAATAGAAGTAAGTTTGTTCTCTCCACTTAATAATTTATTTATAAGATAGGTAGATTAAATGAATATATATGCAGTTAAAGTACCAAGTGGATTAGCTAGTGACAAATTCCATTTTTATTTAAACAAAGTTTCTTTAAAGAGACGAACAAAGATCGTGAGGTATAAAAGACAAGAAGATGCCATTAGAAGCATTTTTGGCGAACTACTATTATATGCAATTGTTGAAAGAGAGAAAGGTATTGGAAGTGACCTTCTATCATTGTCATACACTATATACGGTAAACCTTACTTTAGAGAAATATCAAGCTATCACTTTAATATTTCACATTCAGGTTGTTGGGTAATTGTTGGAACTGATTCTCAACCAATTGGTGTAGATATTCAATTGATGAGTTCTATAGAACTTGATGTAGCAGAACAATTTTTCTCCATAAAAGAAAATCAATACTTGAATTCTCAATTAGAGCATGCCAGGTTGTCCTCTTTCTATGACCTTTGGACACTAAAAGAAGCATACCTTAAAGCTATTGGAAAAGGACTCTCAGTACCTTTAAACTCTTTTACTATTGGGATTGACGAAAATAAAAGGTTTGTACTGCTTACTAATAGTCAGTTAAGTCAAGGCCCCTTTTGGTTTAAACAATTTGATATTGATCCAGATTATAGGCTATCTGTATGTTCTATGTCCAATAGCAAAAAAAATATAATAACTAAATTTGATTATAACGACTTAGTACCTTCTTCTCTTATTGTTTGAATAATTCTAATACAATGTTTTGTCGGTATTTCTTTAGCTTTTCTATGAATGTCAAACTATTTTTAGAGAATCCGTTTATAAATATTGGATCAAGTTCTGCTCTACAAAGCATTCTTTCAGTTTTTCCCATAGACTACTAAGACATTTCGTCCAAAACATAATAATTTGGACGCTACATAAAAAATATCAGCAAGTACTCATGAAATTGCCATACTTAATTTGGTCAATCTTTAACACAAGCCTTTGACTCATCATTGTAGATAAGTGAGTATAGTGTATTTAAAAAAATGTAGGTTTCGACAATCGGGACAACTATATTATTCTGTGTATGAATACAACATGCATGGAGAGGTGGTTAAGTTAGGTTGATTAGCTATAACAAGTCCCAACTGGTTCATTGCAATATATCCTTAACCGCGGACAGAGACTCCATAGCAAATTATACTTACCTCACCATATTATTGATTGTCATTTCCTACATTTCTTGATTCCCAAAAACAATGACATACTTCATGACATACTATTGTTGATTATTCTATAGATACTAATACAAAATGATTGAACTTCAGTACTTATGTAATACAGATTTCGCTATTTATACGCTGCTTTTTTATTGTATTTATCCCGGCGAAGCCGTGGGCGGCATGATGTGATAGCGCCCAAAACCCTTTCAATATAAAGTTTGAGAACAATTTCACTGGAATTTGGTGGTTTTAAAATCATTAATCTACAGGCCTCTCAAGAGTTTAAAAAATTTTGAGAGGCATTTCTTTTATTCTTAAATATGAGCCGGGAGGTATCTTTTATAAATCAGTTACTATCTTTCTGAGAGGTAGCTGTTAACATTCCAAGTGTATGGGCATATGATGGTTTATAATCATTTGCCCATGGAGGAATGTCGTGTGAATAACTTTTCTTATATGTATCCTTACCCGAACGCCTATGCTAATATGCCCATGTTTAATGGTAGAAGTATGATGGGTCCTGATGACTGGCATATGGCAAATAGAACAGGTTTTGCAAACCAGTATTGGCCATATCCAAACGTGCAGGGGTATGCCGGAGTGATGTTTCAAGATCATGGCAAAGAGCCCTTTGTAGTGAATATTAACCAAGCTACTCAGCAAAACAATACGTTTCGTACTACCATATGGACTGGAGACCATTTGCAAGTAACACTAATGAGTATTAACGTTGGAGAAGATATAGGCTTGGAGGTTCACCCTGATGTGGATCAATTTTTACGTATCGAAAAGGGGCAAGGATTTGTTCAAATGGGTAATAGCGAAGATAATTTAAACTTCATAAAACATGTCGGTGATGACTCTGCTATTATGGTGCCTGCTGGTACATGGCATAATCTAACCAATACAGGCAATACGCCGTTAAAGCTTTACACAATCTATGCACCGCCTGAACATCCATTTGGTACTGTTCATGAATCAAAAGCAGATGCAATCGCTGCCGAAGAAAGCCAAGGCTAATCATTAAAAAAAGATTTTGCCATGATGAAGAGCACAATTTTAGAGTGAGAGTTGTGCTCTTTAGTTATCTTTTAAGTTCATAAAGATTAAAACGTCACTATTCTTTATGATTAAAAAGCATAAATCTAGACAAAGCAAATATGATCCGATACAATACATCGTATAGTATATATAAACCAACTTATAAAGGAGATATAGAAATGGAGTTTTCACAGGATTTAAAATTACGATTAAAGCGGGCAGAAGGACAGGTCCGTGGCGTGCACAAAATGATGGAGGAAGAAAAAGAATGCAAAAATGTTATCAGTCAGCTGTCTGCAGTAAGATCGGCCGTTGACCGCACGATCGCCACAATTGTTGCTGAAAATTTGCAACGATGCATTCAAGAACAGGCGGACAAGGGAGAGGACACTACGAAAGTAGTTCAGGAAGCCATCGAATTATTAGTCAAAAGCAGATAAGAAAAAGTTAAGAAGCAATTAGATTTGCTTTTTAATTTTCGTCTGTTACCATACCCATAGATGTATAAGTATGAAAGGGGAGGCGAACATGTCAGATCAAAAGAAAACAACGATCGTTTTGTTTAGTGGTGATTATGATAAGGCGATGGCGGCGTATATTATTGCCAATGGAGCTGCAGCCTATGACCATGAAGTAACGATTTTTCATACGTTCTGGGGGTTAAATGCCCTGCGCAAAGATAATAAAGTGTCAATGAAGAAAGGGTTTATGAACAAGATGTTTGGGAAGATGATGCCTAGAGGTGCCGATAAAATGGGGCTTTCTAAAATGAATTATTTAGGGATGGGGCAAAAGATGATCAAAAATGTTATCAAGAAACACAATGCCATGCCTCTACCTCAATTAATAGAAATGGCACAGGAGCAAGATGTGAAATTGATTGGTTGTACGATGACTATGGATTTACTTGGCCTTCAAAAAGAGGAGCTCCTTGACGGTATTGAATACGCGGGGGTTGCTGCTTATATTGGAGATGCAGAAGAAGGTAATGTTAATTTATTTATATAATTTTTTGGAGTTATTATACCCATACATGTATAAGTAATAGATGGGATATAGAATTAATAGGAGGGAAAGTTATGAAGGAAATTACAGCAAAAGAGCTAGAGAAGAAAATAAGAGATGGAGAAAAGGTAAACATTATTGATGTGCGAGAAAATAAAGAGGTAGCACAAGGGAAAATTCCTGATGCCCAGCATATACCGCTAGGGCAAGTGCAGGATCGATTGGATGAAATCGATAAAGAACAGCATCATTTTATCGTTTGCCGTTCCGGTGGTCGAAGTGGAAAAGCATGCGGAATATTAAGCAAGCGAGGGTATGATGTAACCAATATAGCTGGCGGTATGCTTGATTGGTCGGGAGAAATAGAGAAATAGGGAGGTATTCACATGAATATTGAAGCAAATGAACGATTAGATGCTAAAGGATTAGCGTGCCCTATGCCGATTGTCAAAACGAAAAAGGCATTAACAAACTTAGAACCAGGGCAAGTCATTGAAGTTCAAGCAACAGACAAAGGGTCTACTGCCGATATAAAAGCCTGGGCGGAAAGCACAGGACATCAATACCTTGGTACGGTTGAAGAAAGGGAGGTATTGACACACTATGTGCGTAAGGCAAGTGAATCCGAAAAAAATGGAGAAACAAAACACGAGGATGTTACAGAACTAGAAGATCTTCGAAGTAAAGTAGATGGAGATGAAGATCTATCGATTTTAGATGTACGTGAACCAGCAGAATTTGCTTTTGGTCATATTCCGGGAGCTATCAATATACCCTTGGGTGAACTTGAGGAACGTTTTGAGGAATTAAATGAAGATGATGAGCTGCACGTCATTTGCCGTACAGGTAGCCGCAGTGATCTAGCTGCCCAAAAGCTAAGTGGTAAAGGATATAAACATGTAAGAAATGTTGTTCCGGGTATGGCTGAATGGGAAGGTCCAACTGATAAAACTAATTAAAAAATATATTTGTGGAGGGATAAAAACATGGCAAATACGAAAGTCGCAATTATAGCAGCTAATGGAAGTCTCTTTGATGCGTATAAGGTATTTAATGTAGCTACAGCTGCTGCAGCATCCGATGCAGAGGTAGGAATATTCTTTACGTTTGAAGGGTTAAACCTCATTCATAAAGAAGGGCACAAAAGTTTGCCTCTGCCAGAAGGGAAAGAACACTTCCAAGAAGGGTTTGAAAAAACAAACGTTCCCTCTATTGAAGAGTTAGTCGGGATCGCTCAAGAAATGAATATTAAATTAATTGCTTGTCAAATGACCATGGATGTTATGAGTTTAGAAAAAGGTGATTTTGTTGAAGGAATTGAAGTAGGCGGAGCTGCTTCGTTTATTGATTATGCGAAAGACGCTAATATGTCATTAACATTTTAAGTAAGGGAGGAGAAACAAATGACTGTAAAAACGATCACAACAGGTGAATTAGCAAAGAAAGTTGTCAATCATGAAGAGACATTGATATTAGATGTTCGGAATACGGATGAATTTGATGATTGGAAAATTGAAGGCGGTAAAGTCAAGGTTTTTAACGAACCCTACTTTAATTTGCTCGATGGGATTGAATCTGTAGAAAGGGACTTGCAAAAAGACCAAGAAGTGATCGTCGTATGTGCGAAAGGCGGGTCTTCCCAAATGGTTGGCGAATTACTTGAGGAAGCTGGCTATTCTGATGTTTATTCCCTAGAAGGTGGTATGAAAGCCTGGAGTGAACACTTAGAGCCAACAAAAGTCGCTGATTTAAACGGCGGAGGAAGCCTTTATCAATTTGTCCGTCTTGGAAAAGGTTGTCTCTCCTATTTCATTGAATCTGATGGAGAAGCTGCGGTTATAGATGCCAATCGAATGACGGAAATCTATGAAACCTTTGCAAAGGAAAAAGGTGTGAACATTAAGCATCTGATCGATACCCATTTACATGCGGATCATATTTCTGGTGGACGCCAATTAGCGGAAAATGCCAAAGGCACGTATTATCTACCACCAAAGGACGCAACAGATGTTACGTTTGACCATACAGCTCTTCAAGAAGGCAGAGATATAGTTGTAGGGAATACGAGGGTAAAAGTACAACCGATTTATTCACCGGGTCACACACTTGGAAGTACGTCCCTCATCATTGATGACCAATACCTTCTTACAGGAGATATCCTGTTCATTGAGTCCATTGGTCGTCCTGATCTAGCAGGAAAGGCAGAAGATTGGGTTGGAGATCTGCGTGAAACATTATATAAACGATACAAAGAACTCTCTAATGATTTGGTAGTGCTCCCTGCTCACTATTCCTTTGCCAAAGAACTTGGCAAAGGTGGTAAAGTGTCTGCCCGATTGGGAGATCTTTATCAGAAAAATTCGGGTCTTCAAGTCGATGATGAAGGTGAGTTCAGGAAAATGGTGACGGATAACCTTCCGCCACAGCCAAATGCGTATGACAAGATTCGCCATACCAACATGGGGAAAGTAAATCCGGATGAAGAAGAACGTAGGGAAATGGAAATTGGACCCAACCGTTGTGCGGTTCACGGGTAATTAAAAGGAGGAGAAAATCATGGAAGCAGTAAAAACATTAGATGCAACAGGCTTGGCTTGCCCAATGCCAATCGTCAAAATAAAAAAAGCTATTCAGGAATTAAGCTCAGGGGACGTATTAGAAATTCATGCAACGGATCAAGGAGCTAAAAGTGATCTAGCGGCATGGGCAAAATCAGGTGGCCATGAATTATTAAAAGATACAGAGGAAGATGGCGTACTGAAATTTTGGATTCAAAAAGGCTAAGAGTGAAACAAAAAGGGGAGGACCGTGTTCTCCCTTTTTACTAAGGGGGAAGAGGATGGAACTAACGTTTATTTTAACGATATTTCTCATTGGCTTTACAGGATCCTTATTGTCCGGCATGCTGGGCATCGGTGGTGCCATTATCAATTACCCCATGTTACTCTATATTCCGATCTTGTTTGGATTTGAGGGATTAAGCGCTTACGAAGTATCCGGTGTTGTGGCTGTGCAAGTGTTTTTTGCGACATTATCTGGTGTTTGGGTCTACCGAAAAGGCGGATATTTAAACAGGAGTTTAATTGTAACCATGGGGATCAGCATATTAATTGGAAGTTTGATCGGGGGATTTGGATCACGACTCTTAACAGAGGAAGGTATCAACCTGGTATATGGGCTATTGGCGATCCTCGCTAGTGTGATGATGTTCGTCCCCAAAAAAGGCACAGATAAAGCCAATCATGAAGAGCTTCATTATAACAAGTTCGTCGCGGCTGTTTTAACCTTTGCTGTTGGAATTGGGGCAGGCATTGTCGGTGCAGGAGGGGCTTTTCTCCTTGTTCCTATCATGTTAGTCCTATTAAAAATCCCAACCAGAATAACCATTGCGACTTCATTAGCTGTAACGTTTATTTCATCTATTGGTGCCACAACAGGGAAAATAGCGACAGGGCAAGTTCCGTTCCTTCCAGCCCTTGTTATGGTGGCAGCTAGTTTAATTGCCTCACCGTTAGGAGCAACTTTAGGTAAAAAAATCAATAGCAAGTATTTGCAAGGTATATTGGCATTATTAATTTTTGCTACAACCATTAAAATCTGGTTCGATATCTTGTATTAATCTTGAACGGTCTCAATATAGGATTCAAGGGCAGGGTGATATTCTTTTTCGTAATGCCCCTTAGGACAGGATTTAACCACCTGGCTAGAGAGTAAACTTGTTCGATTTACTGTTAAATGTTCTTTGCATTGAGGGCATTTGTCTTTAAATAGATTCTTTATCGTCATGTATTTTTAACCCCCCTCAAAAGAAATGTGAAAAAGCTCATCTGCTTACTTGGTATTATAACAGGAAATTAAACATGATAAAAACGTTAGATTGGAGAAGTGAGAAGCATGGGAGGACATCGATTTAATCCTGAAAAAGCTGATAAATTGTTAAGTGAAGACAGACAACAACAATTACCCTATAAACAGTTCATGAACATGCTGGAGTTAAAAGAACGTGACGTTGTAGCCGATTTAGGTGCTGGAAATGGTTATTTCACTATACCTATGGCCGAGCATACAAAAGAATCTGTCTTTGCCTTGGATATTGAGCCTACAATGATTGAGATGTTAAAGAATCGGGCAACAGAAGCCCAGGTTAACAATATTGAGTATCTCGTTAGTGATTTAGAACATATCCCAATTGCCTCACAAACGATTGATAAAGTGATGGTCTCCCTAGTTATTCATGAAGTTCCGAGTATTGAGAATGCCTTAATTGAAATTAGGCGAATTTTAAAACCGGGTGGACTCGTTTTGTTTATCGAGTGGGAAGCAATTGAAGCAGACGATGGTCCACCAATCCATGAAAAAATTCCTTCAGAGGAATTGTCTGAGGCCTTACAAACTCAGGGCTTCGACACAACAATCTTTCAACTTTATTCAAGTCATTATGCCATTAAGGCAAAATGAGTTTAAGAGGTTAGGGTAAAGGGGACCTTATACAAAGTATTAGAAAGGGGACAGTACAGTGTTTCATTATACAGTGGAAGCCAATCAAACAGTTGATGAATCAGTAAAGGTATTGGAAGAGGTACTTAGAGAGGAAAAGTTTGGCGTTCTTTGGGATTTCGATATCAAAGATACTTTGAAGAAAAAGGGATTCGAATACGATCAGAACTATAGAGTCCTTGAAGTTTGTAATCCAGAGGCGGCAAAAGAAGTTTTAACACAAAACTTTATGGTCGGTTACTTTCTTCCTTGTAAGATTGTTGTGTATGAAGAGCAAGGAAAAACAAAAATTGGGATGCCTAAGCCAACAACACTCATTGAGCTAACGGGGGATGAATCATTAAAAGCATTTGCAGAAGATATTGAGTCTAAGCTTGTTGCATGTATGGACAAAGCCGCCAATAATTAATATCACTGCGTTAGAAGATAAATGGATAATGTTTGAATTAGAGCCTCATTTCACGGTTTATAATCGCGAAAATGGGGCTTTTTTTGCGCGCGGGTTATACCTCAATCATTATTACTTTTTTTAAATACACTTATTTTCATGAAACTTTCACATTCCAGTTTTATGATATACATAATTTGATTTATAAAGGAGGGAGTTCAACAGTGCCAACAGCTTGGGTGATAGGTCCTCTGATTATTAAAAGCTCCTTCATAGTACTTTTGGGGAGCTTTATACTAGGCTTTTTCTTTTTTCGAATCATTGGTCCCTTTTCAAAGTTAGAAACAAAGCAACGATTAAATGAACTAATTTCCCTGCTTATTGTATTTGTCATTTCACTTTGGATTGGAAAGATCATAATCAACTTTTCTACATTCTTAAGTGATCCACGTGCGATACTAGCCTATCCAAGTAATTCAGAGGCCTTTTATATTGCGCTATTATTCACTTTAATATATACCGAGTACAAATTAATTGATCACTATCAGGAGTTTCTAGTTCTACTCCTATCATTTATGTACGTTTTCCTATCTGCTTCCTTTGTTAATGAATTTATTCACATCACCTGGGGGTATGGTGTAGAGGATTGGGGCTACCTAATGTTATTGGTTACCCTCTTGATTGTCCTGATCCTGCTTCAGGGCAAGATAACAATTGCACAACTGACGTCTGTCAGTATTTGGGGATGGAGTCTGGGGCAGTGGTTCCTATCCGTTTTTTATCAGACAAGTGTTTTTCAATTTGACTTAGACCAGTGGTTTTATAGCGTTCCTTTTATTAGTAGTATAATACTATTTTTTTATAGAAAGAAGGTTACATAAATGGATGCTGCAGCTGATATTACGATATGGCTTGCCTTAGGTGCGGGTATTCTGTCTTTCCTCTCCCCGTGTACTTTGCCTATTTTCCCAGCGTACCTATCTTACATTACGGGGATGAGTGTGAAGGAAATTCAGCATCAAAATGAATGGAAGATACGCAGCAAATTGTTGTTGCATGCTGTTTTCTTCTTGCTTGGTGTTTCGATGATTTTTATTAGCCTGGGTGTAGGTGTCTCCTTTTTGGGACAATGGATCCAAGGACTGTTATCAGGTGAATCTGGATTATTCCTCCAACGGATTGCTGGTCTTTTTATTATCATTATGGGACTTTTCGTTGCAGGGTGGCTCCAAGTGACATCGTTTATGAAGGAAAAACGTTACCACTTTTCTAAAAAGCCAGTTGGGTATTTAGGGACTATCTTCGTTGGAATGGGTTTTGCAGCAGGGTGGACACCTTGTATTGGTCCGATCTTTGCATCAATTTTAGTTGTAGCTGCCAGTAACCCAACACAAGGAGCCTTGTACACAATCATGTATGTCATCGGTTTTTCGATTCCGTTTTTGATACTAACCTTTTTCCTTGGATCCACAAAATGGATTGTACGGTATAGCCAAAAAATTATGAAAGTAGGGGGAGCCGTTATGATTGTTATGGGTGTACTTCTATTTACAGGGCAAATGGCACGCTTATCTAACCTTTTATTGCGGCTGGTACAAGATAGTTGGTTCTCTAACTTAGGATAAAAGGAGGGATTTACACATGAAAAAGACGTTAATTATCACTGTTATGATTGGAATGTTTGGATGGGCAGTGTATGATCTTGCTTTTCAAGCGGATTCTATATCAAATCCAAATACAAATGAAGAAATGGAACAAGAGGTACCTGACTTTTCTAATGATAAGGTGAACAACACTTCCGGTACAGAAGCTTCCGTTGGCCTAAACATAGGTGATATCGCTCCCGACTTCAAGCTTCAGACGTTAAAAGGTGAGAACGTAAAATTATCAGATTACCGCGGAAAACGAGTAATGGTGAATTTTTGGGCTACTTGGTGCCCTCCATGTCGAGCTGAAATGCCGGATATGGAAAAATTCTATCAAAATAAGGACGTGGTAATTTTAGCTGTTAATTTGACTCAGACAGAGGGCAATTTGCAGGAGGTGAAAGACTTTGTGAATGAGTATAGGTTATCGTTTCCTGTATTATTAGATAATGAAAGCAAAGTGGCTATGAATTATGAAATACGCCCGATCCCAACTTCTTTTATGATTGATTCAAATGGAATCATTCAACACAAAGCCCTGGGTGCGTTAAATTACGAACGTATGGTTCAAGAGTTCAAAAAGATGAAATGATCCTCTCTTGTTAAGTACAATAAGGTGGAGGTGATCCCATGAAACAAACCATATTAGTTGTAGAAGATGATCCATTAATCCGTGAACTTGTTAGTATTTACTTAAAAAAAGCCGATTATGAGGTAATAGAGGCTTCTGATGGGGAAGAAGCAAAGAAGGTCTTTTTAACTTACCATCCATGTTTAATAATTCTCGATTTAATGCTGCCTAAACTGAGTGGGGAAGCATTGTGTAAATGGGTTCGGGAACAGGAACAAAATGAAGTGTCGATTATCATGGTCTCTGCTAAAACACGTACAAATGATAAAATTAATGGATTAAAATTAGGTGCGGATGATTATTTAACAAAGCCGTTTGATCCAGAAGAACTTGTCGCACACGTTGAAGCAGTTCTGCGGAGAACGGGACAGTTTTGCCAAAAGATTGTCTATGAAGGCCTATGCATAAAGCCGCGAAAAGGAGAAGCTCTACTTTACGATAAGCCACTTAGTTTGACCAAACATGAATTCAATCTTCTTTATCATTTTATGGAAAATCCAAATGTGGTTCTTTCGAGAGAAGCATTAATTCATCAACTATACCCCTTAGCTGATAAAACGATTTTGGATCGTACCATTGATGCACACATTAAAAAGCTTCGGGTAAAAATCGAGGATAATCCTGCATTACCAAAACGTATTTGTACTGTTCGAGGAATGGGGTATAAGTTTGTTCAATAAAATATCATGGCTTCCAAAACGATTTTTATGGCGTCTAACCCTTTTAAATATAGCTGTTGTTTCTGCTTTTATCGTTCTTAGTAGTTGGGCTATTTATAACACGGCTTGTTTTTTAGTCGATGGAATGGCATTTATGAATGTCGATAAACAGGCCCAATTTAATTCAACTCTCTTTCATTACTTATGGGTTTTCAGCCTTACGGCGATTGTTGTTGGTAGTATGATCCATTTTTACTTAACAAAAAAACTGATACATCCGTTAAGGGAGTTGATTGAGTCCACTAAAAGTATGAAACGAGGCCATTACCCAGCTCCTATTGAAAGTAACTCCAAGGACGAAACAGGGGAATTAATAGGACACTTTAATGGGTTAGTCAGGCAATTACAAAACAATCACCAACATCGACAAAAGCTAGTATCTGACTTATCGCATGAATTCCGTACGCCCTTATCTAATTTAAAAGGATACCTTGGTGCTTTAAAAAATGGTGTGATTGAAGGTGATCAACACCTGTACCAATCGCTTTATGAAGAATCCCAGCGTCTTACCAACATGCTTGAACAGCTGGAGCAATTAAAGGAATGGGATTATGTCTCACACCAATCTTTTTCCGCAAAGGAAGCTGTGGATATGGCTTTATTAATTGATCAGTCCGTAGAGATGTTTCGATGGCCTCTAGAGAAAGTAGGGGTTTCAGTAGATGTTCAAGCAGATCATGGGAAGGTGAATGTCTATAATGAAGGGATCCAGCAGGTTATCAGTAATTTGCTCGACAATGCCATTCGTTACTACCAAGGTTCTGGCCCAATTGTGATCAAGGGTAAATTACAGGAGTCCGAATACAAGGTTTCCGTTGCGGGTCCGGGTCAACCTATACCGACAGAAAAACAGAACAAAATATTTGAGCGATTTTATCGAGTGGATTCCTCTCGTAACCGCGAAACAGGAGGGACAGGGTTAGGGCTAGCGATAACAAAAGAAATTGTAGAACATCATAATGGAAGGGTTGGCGTCAGTTCAAGAGGTGATCATCATACCTTCTGGTTTATTTTACCTCTTTGTTAATATTGATTACCAAGGACTTCTCAGCAAAGGGCATTCTTATTATAAAACACCAATATGTAGATCCGATAATTTAGCAAAGTTAAGGCATACCTGTCCCTAAAAAGTATTTACAATCTGATATTTTAATTTTTAGGAGCTGACGATTCTTAAACAGAGCATAAACAATTAGAAATAAAGTTGCGGATAGAACACGCATTGTAACAACTTGTGTTGGTGTAAAGCCTATTTCATAGAGATACGTTACAAATACACTGACTATTCCTCATAACGATGCCCCGGCACTAATTAATAACAATGTGGATTTGTTTTCCATCGGTCTATTCCTCCACTGTAATTTTTTATGTCTTTTTATTACTTATACAAATGAAGAGACAGACGCCCCTCAGGATACTTTCTGTGTCGCTGCATAAAGTTCATCCTCTTTCTTCGGTATGGTTAAGAAAATGACAGCAACAATAATGCAAATACCTCCTAACAGTTGGTAGGCTCCGAATGATTCGTTTAACCAGGTCACTGAAATGATTGCGGCCACCAGAGGTTCAATGCTAGCTAAAATGCTGGTTTCTGTTGGAGATAGGTATTTTAAGCTTCCTATATAAAATAGAAATGAAAGAGTTCCGGTTAAAATAATTAGGATCATCATAGAGAAAGTGTTGATGGTTAATGTTTCGGTTAGGGAGTAAACACTAAATGTTTGATGAGATAAAAATAATACGATCCCTCCAATGAACATACCCCAGCCGACAATGACTACGGTCCCCCACTGGTTGATAAGAGACGCAGGATGGAGTGTATAGAAAGTAAAACCAAGCATCGTCAGAACACCAAAGACGATGGCTTTTTTTGATAACACAACATGCTCCACTGATCCGTTGGTAATCAAAAAGTAGAGTCCCGTTAAGGCTGTAATGATAGCTAGGAATTGCGTAAGAGATGGCAGTCTTTTAATCTGAATGGCGACGTAAATGGTGATCAAAACGGGTCCAAAGAATTGAAACAGCATCGCAGTGACGGCATTGCTTACGTGGATGGCTTCAATGAAGGCATATTGAGCTCCCAGCATGCCAAAAACTGCAAAAATAATAAGTTGGATCCAATCACGGGGGTGCTTCCAAATCTCGAAAACATTCTTCTTACGGAAAAATAGGTAACTCAAGATAAAAAAACCTGCTAACAACAATCGAACGACCAAAAAGTTTATGGATGATAATTCAGTATGATGAAAGAGCCATTGAATCATAGGACCGGACAGTCCCCATAACGTTGCGCCACTAATAATCATAATAAGACCTATACGACGGGATTTTTTCATGATGGAGTCCCCCTTGTTATTCTTTCTTGATTTTAGCAAAAAGAACTGGTTAATATGGATGTATTATAATTAAAAACTGATGCTATTGTAAGTATCAGTTTTATAAAAAGTAATGGGGTCAGTAATATATGTTGGAATTAACACCGAAGCTTAATCCTCATGGTGGAGAACCGTTATATGAACAGTTATATCACCATATTAAACAAGAAATGGAATTGGGAAATTTAACATCTGGGACAAAGCTTCCTTCTAAGCGAAAGCTATCTCATCATCTGCAAATCAGTCAGAATACAATTGAAACAGCTTACGGACAGCTTGTTGCGGAAGGTTACATAGAAGCACGCCCCCGCAAAGGGTTCTTTGTATGTGAAATGGAACAAAACCTATACGAGATACAGAGAAGCGTCCAGTACGTAGAAGAAAGATTATACGGTGACCATGATTTTACCTATAATTTTGCTTATACAGGGGTGGATACCGATTTATTTCCATTTGGACTATACCGTAAGTTAGCAAGTGAAGTAATACAAAACGATAATAAAGCTGTGTTAATGATGGGGCACCCGCAAGGTGAATGGGAGCTGCGACAAACCATTGCGGAATATATATACGAATCCCGTGGTGTGCGATGTTCTCCAAGTCAAATTATTGTCGGAGCCGGGACGCAATATTTAATGAAAATTTTATTTCAGCTGCTGCAAGGAAGTACTTTTGCTGTGGAAGATCCTAGTTATCACCGTAAAATGGTTACGTTCGAAAAGGAAACAAAGCATGTAGAGATGGTCCCGCTCGATGAAGACGGGGTGCTTATCTCACATTTAGAGGAAAGCGAGGCGGATGTGGCAATTGTTACACCCTCCCACCAATTTCCATGCGGGATGATTATGCCTATTTCAAGGCGAATGCAGCTGCTAAATTGGGCGGAAGAGAAGGAAGAACGTTATATAATTGAAGATGATTATGACAGTGAGTTTCGCTATAGAGGGAAGCCAATTCCGGCATTGCAAGGGTTGGACTCAAATGACAATGTGATATATATGAGCACATTTTCTAAAGCGTTACTGCCATCGTTGCGTATAAGTTATATGGTTCTGCCTAAACCGCTTGCTCAAGTGTACCAAAAAGACTATTTCTTTTATGCGCAGACTGTTTCACGAATTGATCAGGAAATTTTACAGAGGTTTTTACAGGAGGGGTACTGGGAAAGACATATCCAGAAAATGAGGGGTGTCTATCGTAAGAAAAGAGATGCACTTGTTTCAGCGATTTCAACATATTTTCCGGAATGCGCCGAAATCATTGGTCAAGACTCGGGCTTGCATATATTGGTACGTGCCAACAATGGCATGACAGAGCATGGACTCATTGCACAGGCGGCAATATACAGTGTAAAAGTATACCCTGTTTCGGATTATGGGATGAATGATAACAAAACAGTACTACTTGGCTTTGCGGCTTTGTCTGAGAAAAAAATACAGAAAGCCGTTCAGCTGTTGTCGGAAGCATGGTTTGGGTAGATGTTAAATAAATAGTAGGCTAAGCTCATCTTCTAGATAAGAAAATAGGATTGGGAGGGGAAACCAATGAACTCAAAGGCTTTCTTTATGGCATTCATCACAATTATGATATGGGGATCGACTTTTGCTGCTATTCGTGCCAGCTTACATGGCGGCTACACTCCAGGACATTTAGTCCTTATACGTTATCTTATAGCGTCAGGAGCTTTTCTCCTTTATGCTCTGTGGCCAAGCGTCCACTTTCGGTTACCGAAAAAGGAAGACCTAATCAATATCTTCATCCTTGGATGGATTGGTATTAGTATCTATCATCTAGGGGTAACGTTTGGTGAACAAACCATTTCAGCCGGAACAGCAGGAATGCTGATTGGTTCAGCTCCAGTCTTTACTGCATTAATTGCTGTCATGGTATTAAAAGAACGTCTGGGCTTTTTTGGGTGGATAGGTCTAGGGATTGGTTTAACGGGGATTATATTAATTACCCTTGGATCCGCAGGTCCAGCCTTAGACATCTCCGGAGGAGCATTTCTAGTATTAATGGCCGCTGTCGCCACATCAATATTTTTTGTATTTCAAAAACCTTTCTTAAAACGTTATCGTCCGATTGAATTGACGGCTTATTTTACATGGGCGGGGACGTTACCATTTTTTTGTTTCTTTCCCGGACTTTTTCAATCCGTTCAAACCGCAACGATGGAAGCCAATCTATCAGCCCTTTATGTCGGCATTTTCCCCGCGGCGATTGCTTATGTCACATGGGCAACTGCTCTTTCGTTAGGTAACGCTAGTTCCGTTACTAGTATGATGTATTTGGAACCAGCGATAGCGATCCTCATTGCATGGATTTGGCTTCATGAGTGGCCCAGTACCCTTTCCCTTGTTGGGGGAATTATTGCAATTTCCGGCGTAATTATCGTTAATGGGTTAGGAAGAAAGTCTCGAACGCCAATAAAGAACACAGTATAAGAATTGAATAGTTATGATCAGATTGAATTGTTTTCGCCTTAGGAAGCATACGTAATTAATCTATCAAGCGAGTGAATCCAATCATTAGTCTAGGAAAGCATATGAAAATTGTCGTGTGCAACTCGGTCTATTTTCCGTGTCGCGCAAAAAGGTGTTATATTTGAGGACTTATATTAATGTACTATTCCAGATAGGAAACATACCTGTAAAGGAATGAGTTAATGGGTTTGATTTATAAGCTTTTTAAATAGTAGCCCGATTCCTATCCCCGGCGCCACGCACAATATGGGTAACCATATGGGGCCCAATAATACACCCATGACCCTCAAATCCGGAGAATAGATTAGTCCAACAGTTACGAAGTAGGCAGAAATTACAAATGGCAAAAATGAAAAAGGTTTTTTTCCACCCCCGGCATCTTTATAAGCATCCCATGCCGAAAACATATAAAGACATGGATAAAACATTAACCATTGATAATTCGTTTGTTCAATCGCTTTGTCAATTTGCCCATGAAAACTTAAAAGGATTACTTTGTTAAAGTTGGATTGAACATTCACCAGAAATTCCAGTGCAATTAAAAGGAAGCCTTTAAGGAACTTACCATTTAAAATTTGTCCAAAACCTGGAAATGCAATACTCCAAAAAGTCTTTCATATTTATTATATTTATTCATACTACCCATCCAAATAATAGAAGTTATGTTTATTCACTTATAATTCCCTAGGGGTATCTTCCTAATGCTACAGAAAGAGAAAGACAATGCGTATATGCATTGCCTATATACCTTTAACTAATCTATTCTTTTGATAGTTTTCTCCTGTCTGCTGCTTGAGGGGGTTCTTCCATCCACCCATGTTCAATCATGATCTTGCCTCCATCTTCAGCAAAGTCAAATGTATCTTTCATTATTTTATTCAATTTTAATGTTAAGTCATTCCGCATACTGAATGCGGATCCGAAAGTATTCCCACTGAGACTAAAGACAGATAACATATTGGTAATATACATCATTAACTTATCAGAAAAAGGTGAGAGCGTTGATTCTGTTATTTCCCCAGCCCAAATGGAGGGCGGATGAATATCACTTTCCAATAAGATATCTTGCATGGTTGTGGTGACCTGCTTGGCAAGTTCTTTTCCTCTAGCAAAGTATTTCTTCGATTGATCATTCTCGGCAACTTGTGCAAAGCTTGTCATCAACTGTGTTCCAATTGCATTAATTTCTAGAGATTGATACAGTAAACCAATTTCTACCGTATTAAGAACCCGTTTCGGCTTTAAAATGTTCATACCGCTCATATAGCTTGTCTTATCAACATACTCAACTTCTTTTGGTAAAGGAACAATTGGCGGGTGGATCAAAATTCCCTGTTCCAAAAGGTATTCCGTGACCTGATTAGAGGTATCTTGTAAATCATCAATAAACCTATTATATAACTGGCGAATATCCTTTCGGTAAGACATCCCCAGGTGCAAAGTATACAAGCCCATCAAAACCTCAGTCATCGTACGTATAAAAAACAAATCAAAACCACCGTCATATAATCGGGGAGCTTCTTTGTTTACGTCCTTTCCAGTATATCCTTCAGGAACCACGGCACCTTCCCTTTCAAAAACGGTTTTGATTGCCTTAACATTAAGGGTTTCCTTATTATAATGGTTTTGAAATATTGATTTTACTACTTCATCATTACTTAGTTCAAGAAAATACTC
This sequence comes from Halobacillus karajensis, assembly GCF_900108515.1. Lineage (GTDB taxonomy): Bacteria > Bacillota > Bacilli > Bacillales > Halobacillaceae > Halobacillus > Halobacillus karajensis. The sequence goes on from NZ_FNWW01000004.1 coordinate 49,032, forward strand.
TAAGACTCTTAGCAGCATTGTTTTTTCCATAAGCCTGCCACAAATTCCCTAATTCGGAAGCTGATATTTTGGCTTGTTCACTGTTCAAGTCTAATACCTCCCTAAAATTCAAATTGTATATCAATTATAACTTTCCCCATTTTATGGTTTTTAATAATGGGATGCTGTTCATACAAATTCAAAATCATAGGAGTGTTAAAAAAGCTGAGGGCGATCAGTTAAATAAGCTTAAGGTGTTTTATTGGCTATATTTTTACATGTTGGTGAAAGATGGCTAAACAAAAAGAGTAGACAAGCCATGATGTAATCTTTCTAAGATCCTTTGATCTACATGAGGAGTGGAACACTGCAAAGAATGTGGATTAGAATTTCGCTAGTTTTAGTCCATATTAGTTGGTTTTCCGTCTAACTGCATCCTTGAAAACGTTTTTTTAGAGCTTTATCCTAATAAATTACTGTTAGTCTTACTATGTGAAGAGACGACTAAATGGGAGGTCAAATCGATCTGACCACCAAAAAGACGGTGACCACATAATTGACCACGTATTACCTAAAAGGGTATGAAAATGGACGAAATTGTTTTAGGTATTGGAAGGGGATTTATTGGTATTTGTCAGTTATGAATGGGAACGTATGTTTGTGAAGTCGTGTGATTAAACGGGTCATGTAAAAAAGAGAGACTCCGAATGTGGAGTCTCTCTTTTTTTGTGCTATTTGTTTACATAATATTTTTATAATGAACCGGTATAATTGCATTCCTTCCGTAGGGGAGGGGAGAGGTTAAGATATATTTTTTTGTTGTAGTAAAAAGCGAAAGTAATTGTCGATTTGTTTAATATCATCCGGTTGGATACCGAACCAAGCCTTTTTGTCAAAGAATACAGGTTTGGTATAGCCTTTCGTTTCCAGGAGCTGCTTAATTTCACGCATCTCATCTTCGCGTTCATCACTTAAACCGAGAAGATAATCTGCAGTGGTATGAAGAGCGTGAGCAATCTTCGTAAGATCGTTCAGATCCGGTGAAGTATAACTACGTTCCCAATTCGATACGACTTGTGCGGACACACCGACTTTTTCAGCTAACATCGATTGTGTTAAACGCCTCTCTTTTCTAAGTGAACGAATTCTATCATGGACCACTTTAAGACGCCTCCTTTTCTATACTATAACACACACTAACGGTATACGATAGTAAAACTAACGAATATTTTGAATTTAACTAACGCAATCCGTTAGTAGTGGTAACGGATTGCGTTAGTTAGTGCTGTGAGGTATGATTGTAGAGCTATTCATGTATAATGGAGATGTGTAGAGGAGGTGGAATGATGAAACCTTTAGTAATCTCTGTGGTCGGTCCTACAGCAGTAGGGAAATCGAATTTAGGTATTGAAATTGCCCATCGTTTTAATGGAGAAGTAATCAGCGGTGATTCTATGCAAATTTATCGCACGATGGACATTGGAACAGCAAAGGTGACAAAGGAAGAAATGCAGGGAATCCCTCATCATATGATTGATATCAAACAACCAGATGAGAGTTTTTCAGTAGCTGAGTTTCAAGAAAAGGTACAAAAGTTAATTCGCGATATATACAAAAGAGGTAAGCTTCCAGTTTTGGTCGGGGGTACGGGTTTATACATACAGGCGACACTCTTTAATTTCAATTTTTCTGAGCAGAAAAAGGACCCTGTTATTATGGAAAAGCTTGAAAATCAGTTAGATGAAAAAGGTAGAGATTTCATGTACAAGAGGCTTAGGGAAATTGACCCTAAACAGGCGTCACGGATTCATCCTAATAATGAAAGGCGTGTACTCCGGGCATTAGAGCTTTATGAAACGACAGGACAGGTGATGAGTGACCATCACCAGGAACAGTCCCAGGACTCTCCTTTTCGGCCTGTATTAATTGGGTTGGAAATGGATCGAGAACGATTGTACGAACGGATCAATCGAAGAGTGGATGACATGGTTGAAGAGGGTTTACTGGAGGAAGTACAGCATTTATACCATGAGGGATTGAAGGATGCCCAATCCATGAAAGCCATTGGTTACAAAGAATTGATTCCTTACCTTGAAGGCACGTGTAATTTGGAGGAAGCAGTTGAACGGTTGAAACGGAATTCAAGGAGATATGCGAAACGTCAATACACCTATTTTAAAAATAAATTGGATGTTACCTGGTACGAGGTGACACCGGAAAATTATAAGGAGAAATTTGAAACAATTTTAGACGATTTAGCAGGAAAGATAGACTAAAGCGTAGAAACGTATTATTACAGATAGAAAAGAGGAGGAAGATCCATGGCCCAATCGGTTAATATCCAGGACAACTATTTAAATCAATTAAGAAAAGAACGTATGCAGGTGACTGTCTTTCTGCTCAACGGTTTTCAATTGAGAGGAGTGGTCAAGGCTTTTGACAATTTCACTGTCCTCCTAGAGACAGAAGGAAAACAGCAGTTAATCTTCAAACATGCGATTTCTACATTTGCACCAGTTAAAAATGTTTCACTGGATAAAGAATAGTGTAAATGAATGGGAGAAGCGGATGCCTTTAAGAGGGTGTCCGCTTCTTTATTGTCCTCTCCCTCCGTCATTTGTACATCCTAATTCTTAGGCGTTTGTCACAGGCAACCCCTATAGAGCGTATGATGAAGGAGAATAAGGAGGGATTGATGTGCAACCCCAAGCTAAATCAGCGAAGCCCGGAACCATCAATATAGTGTTGAATGAGTCGAAAGAAAGAACGGCACCTAGACAAAAAGGGCTTGTGCGTAACCAGCCGGCTGCCCCCTTTCTAAAAATAGACGAATTTTTTTCTAACATTATTGGTATGGATGATCTGAAGTCACGTGTAAAGGAAATATATGCTCAAGTGCTCGTCTCACAGAAGAGGGTGGAAGCAGGTTTGAAAGGGAGCGGCCAAGTATTGCATATGGTTTTTAAAGGGAATCCAGGGACGGGGAAAACGACGGTAGCCCGTATGGTAGCTACACTGTTCCGAGAAGTGAATGTATTAGAAAAAGGTCACTTTATCGAAGCAGATCGCAGTGATCTTGTAGGGGAATACATTGGCCATACGGCTCAAAAAACGAAGGAGCTTATTCACAAAGCACTCGGCGGCGTCCTTTTTATAGATGAAGCTTATTCGCTTGCCAGAGGCGGGGAGAAGGATTTTGGGAAGGAAGCTATTGATACATTAGTGAAATGTATGGAAGATCATCATGATCAATTAATTATTATTCTTGCTGGTTATCCAGATGAAATGGATGATTTTCTAATGATTAACCCCGGCCTGGCCTCAAGATTTCCAATTCAGTTGACTTTCCAAGATTATTCAGCGAAAGAACTTTCGCAAATTGCTTTTGGAATGATTGAAGAACGGGAATATTGTTTAACGAAAGAGGCGGAACGGAAACTCATGCAACACTTACTGTCCGTATGCTCCCGACGTAAGGTGAACTTTTCGAATGCGAGATATGTAAGAAATTTGATTGAAGAGGCGATTCGAAAACATGCATGCCGGGTCATTGGAAGTGCGAATCCTAAAAAGTCAACTTTAATGACTTTGGAAGCAAAAGATTTCCGTATGCCCGTGGAAGAATCTTTTATGTCCTAAATGGATCTATATTCAGGATTGAGGTTTATTTGTTATGATGAGTGGGATAAAGGCAGAGAAAAGAAGGTGATGAGATGAAGGGAAAAGAATTAGTGGTGTTAGTTGCTAGAAAGGACCCATTTGAACAGGAAGATCGATTTCAATCCTCGCTTGAGGAGCTCCAGTCCCTGACAGAAACAGCGGATGGTGAAGTTTGCAAAATTATTACGCAAAAGCGTGACCGGGTCCACCCGGCTACATATCTAGGTGAGGGCAAACTTCAGGAAATCAAGGAAGCAGCGGAAGAAACCGAAGCTGAACTTGTTATTTTTAATGATGAATTGTCACCAGGCCAACTCAGGAATATTCGTGATAAAATCGGGGTGCGGGTGATCGACAGAAGTCAGTTAATCCTCGATATTTTTGCAGGGCGTGCACGTACAAAAGAAGGTAAATTGCAAGTCGAGCTTGCTCAATTACAGTATTTGCTGCCTCGTCTTTCCGGACAGGGAACAGCTTTATCCCGTTTGGGAGGCGGGATTGGAACACGTGGCCCCGGGGAAACAAAACTTGAAACAGACCGGCGTCATATTCAACGGAGAATCGATGATATAAAGAAGCGTCTGGACGCAGTTGTGAAACAGCGGGAGCAATATAGGAAGCGCCGAAAAGAAAACCGAGCATTTCAAGTCGCGATCGTTGGTTATACGAATGCTGGAAAATCCACGTTCTTTAACCGGGTTACGGATAGTCAATCATTTGAAGAAGATTTGTTATTTGCGACCCTTGATCCATTAACAAGACAAATGAGTCTGCCATCCGGTTTTCTTGCTCTCATATCTGATACAGTCGGCTTTATCCAAGATCTGCCTACCACATTAATTGCTGCTTTCCGCTCCACGCTGGAAGAAGTAACAGAGGCGGATTTTGTTCTTCATATGGTGGATGCCTCTCATCCTGATCATCTCCAACAAGAGAAAACGGTATTGAACCTATTGGATGAGCTGGGGGCAAGTCACTTACCGGTGCTCACGGTTTATAATAAGAAGGATTTGCTTCAGGAAGATTTTATACCTCACTCGTTTCCATCCCTGACTGTAAGTGTCCATGATCCTATTGACCGAAAACGAGTGTTGCATAAAATTGAAGAAGTTCTAAAAGAAGAATGGGATGAATATGACGTCTTTGTTCCTGCTTCAGAAGGCAAGCGCCTCCAGCAATTCAAAGCCTATAGTATGATTACATCCGTCACCTTTTATGAAGAAAAAGAAGGATATGCCCTACACGGCTTCCTGCATCCTGAGCATCCTTTAAAACATCAACTATTATGAAGAAAAATGTATAAAGAAGAGAAAGAAATAAAGTAGGGAAGAGGTTACACCATGAATATACAGGAATTGAAAGTTCGAGTTGAAAATGAAATTAAGCATCAGCATACAAAAGTCAACGAAATTGTTGAATACAATCAGGAAAAAGTTTTACAAGCTTTTCAAAAGTTAAAGGTCAGTGATTCGCACTTTACCCCGACTACAGGTTACGGATACGACGACTTTGGCAGGGATACACTGGAAGCCCTCTATGCTGAAATCTTCTATGCAGAAGATGCTCTTGTAAGACCTCAGTTAATTTCGGGGACTCATGCGATTACAACAGCACTGTTCGGAGTTCTTCGGCCAGGAGAAGAACTCCTCTACATATCGGGGGAACCCTATGACACACTAAGAGAAGTCGTTGGTTCTGAGGAAAGCGGAGATACAGGATCCCTGATTGATTTTGGTATTCGTTATCAAGCTGTACCGTTGGATAAAACAGGTACTTTTTCAAAGGATAAAATTGAAAAAGCTATAAACCAACACACGAAAGTGGTTGCCATCCAACGCTCCAAGGGTTACGAAGATCGACCTTCTTTTACAATTAATGACATCGAGGATATTATTAAATTTGTTCGTGGCATTAAGCATGATGTCATTGTTTTTGTGGACAATTGTTATGGTGAATTTGTTGAAGCCAAGGAACCGATTGAAGTAGGGGCCGATCTTATTGCAGGCTCATTGATAAAGAATCCAGGGGGAGGCATTGCTCGTATTGGAGGGTATATAGCTGGAAAGCAAAAGCTGATCGAAAAATGCAGCTATCGGCTAACAGCTCCAGGGTTAGGTAAAGAAACAGGGGCAAGTCTAAACAGCCTTCAAGAAATGTACCAGGGAATATTCCTTGCTCCACATGTCGTTGGTGAAGCTTTAAAGGGGGCGATTTTTACATCAAAATTTCTAAAAGAGTTCGGTTTTGATACAAAACCTGCTTTTGATGTAAAACGAACCGATTTGATCCAATCGGTCAATTTCAATACCGCCGATCAAATGGTCAGATTTTGTCAATCGATCCAAAAGGCTTCTCCAGTGAATTCTCACGTTAAGCCCGAACCAAGTGCCATGCCTGGTTACGATGATGAGGTAATCATGGCTGCGGGAACCTTTATTCAAGGAGCGAGTTTGGAATTAACAGCGGATGGACCCATTCGACCACCTTACACTGCTTTTGTTCAAGGGGGGTTAACCTACGCTCACGTTAAACTAGCAGTAGTTCAGGCTGTTGAACAATTAATGAAAGCGGATACTCTCGAAGGTGTTATCAAGTGAGTTGGTATCCCTTTCAAAAAACGCCTGTGTCAATATGTGAACATTCCTCACATATGTTGACATATTTACTGCTTGACGTATAATTAAATTATCATTCTTATGGGGAGGAGGCACATCGATGAGTGATGAAATTCGTCGTTCCATGCCATTGTTCCCGATGGGGATTGTTCAATCATTGACTGACCTTACTGCACGTCAAATCCGGTATTATGAGCAACACGAACTTATAAATCCGGCACGTTCGGAAGGAAACCGCCGTATGTTCTCTTTTAATGATGTCGACCGCTTGTTAGAAATTAAAGACTTAATTGATCAAGGAGTCAACATGGCGGGTATTAAAAAAGTTCTGAAGCTTAATGAACAGCCAGAAACCGAAGGATATGATGAAGAGAAAGTTCAAGAAGTGCACAATGAGCTTTCTGAGAAAGAACTTCGTCGTATGCTGCAACGAGAACTATTCACCGCGGGAAGACAAGGTAAACTAGGCATAAGGCAGGGAGAAATGTCGAGGTTTTTCCATTAATCATGTGTTGAGAGGAGAAATTTAATGGGTTTAACAAAAGAAGAAATTTACAAAAAAATCGATGAGGAAAACGTCAAGTTCATCCGATTGCAGTTTACGGATATGCTTGGCACCATCAAAAATGTAGAAATTCCACTTAGCCAACTAGACAAAGCAATCGATGGTATGATGATGTTCGATGGATCCTCTATTGAAGGATTTGTGCGTATCGAGGAATCTGATATGTATCTAGTCCCAGATCTTGATACGTTTGTCGTTTTCCCGTGGACATCCGAAAAAGGGAAAGTGGCACGTTTCATCTGCGATATTTATAACCCTGACAAGACTCCTTTTGAAGGGTGTCCGCGCTACAACTTAAAGCGCAATATTAAGAGAATGGAGAAGCTTGGCTTTTCTGCTTTCAACATTGGAACAGAACCAGAGTTTTTCTTGTTTAAATTAGATGAAAAAGGCGACCCGACAATGGAATTGAACGACAAAGGAGGCTATTTCGACCTCGCACCAACTGACCTTGGTGAAAACTGTCGACGAGATATCGTGCTGGAATTGGAAGAAATGGGCTTCGAAATCGAAGCTTCTCACCATGAAGTAGCGCCTGGGCAGCATGAGATTGACTTTAAATATTCAGACGCTGTCAAACATTGTGATGACATTCAAACATTCAAACTTGTAGTTAAAACGATTGCAAGACAACATGGATTGCACGCTACATTCATGCCGAAGCCATTGTTTGGTGTGAACGGTTCAGGGATGCATGCCAATATGTCCCTTTTCAATGAAAAGGGCAATGCTTTCTACGATGAAAAAGGAAAAGAGCAGTTATCTGACGTCGCTTATCAGTTTACTGCGGGGATTATTAAGCATGCAACCAATTTCACTGCTGTGACAAATCCGACAGTGAACTCTTATAAGCGTCTTGTTCCTGGTTATGAAGCACCATGTTATGTTGCATGGTCCGGACAAAACAGGAGTCCGCTTGTTCGTGTACCAACATCTCGCGGCTTGAGCACACGTATTGAAGTGCGTAGTGTGGATCCAGCAGCTAACCCTTACATGGCAATGGCTGTATTACTTGCTGCAGGACTTGACGGAGTAGAGAATAAATTAGAGGCTCCCGCTCCAGTAGACCGCAACATTTACGTTATGGACAAAAAAGAGCGTGAAGCTCATGGGGTCCGAGACCTTCCAGCAACACTTTACGATGCATTGGAAGAGCTTCAGCAGGACACCACAATGGTAGAAGCTCTTGGAGAACACCTTTTCGAGCACTTTATAGAAGCGAAAGAAATTGAATGGGATATGTTCCGCACGCAAGTACACCCTTGGGAACGTGAGCAATATCTTCAAACTTATTAAAGATCTAAAAGCCTTGGTGCCATTGGTGCCAAGGCTTTTCATGTTATGTGGGTGGCCTTCATAAAATGTATTGAATATGTTCACACCCACTAATCACCCACAAAAAGTTAGAAAGGTAATTTGTTCATGTGCTCTTCAAAACGTTCGATACTTTGTTGTTCAATTCGTTTTGAAATATGGGAGTATACATCAGATGTGATTTGCATGCTGCCGTGACCTAATCTTTCTTGGATATATTTCATATCATTACCGGCTTCTAACAGCAATACAGCGTGGGTGTGTCTCAAGGAGTGGATAGGTAAAGGTGGAAGATCACAACGCTTAAGAATTCTTGAAAAGGCGTTGAAAAGAGTTGATTTCGGTATGAAATTACCATCTTTACGACAAAGTACTAAGTCAAGATCATGACGATAAACATCATTAAGTGCAGTTTTATTTTGATTCTGCTGTTTCAAATGGAATTGTAAATCATTAACCAATGATTGGCGAATGGTTATGGTTCTCTCTGAGTGATACGTTTTTGTTAATCCGAATAGTTCACCATCGTGTTGTGCTTGGAAATCTAATGTCTTGTTGATGTTTATAGTGCGATTTTTAAAGTCAATATCTTTCCACTGTAATGCAGCTGCTTCACCCTTCCTCACACCTGTCTCAATCATTACTTTGAAAAATAACCAATGTATATATCCATATTTGTAAGCTTCACTTAAAAATGAGCTAATATCAGAGGAATCAATAAATTTGATATCTAATTTTTTATCTTCCCCTTTAACGATAGCCCCTTCACAAGGATTTCTCTTAATTCGCTCAAGGTGGTAAGCTTTCTCCAAAGCACCCCTCATAGTACCGTGAACGATTTGTCTAGTCCTTTTACTGTATCCACAATCATAAAGGTGATTTAAGAACTTCTGATACATCACAGGTTTTACATCTTTTAATTTTATTTCTTTAAAATAAGGGATAATGTGGTTCTCAATATTTCTACGATGTAATTCGTATGTGTTCTTTCTTACTGAATTCTTTTTATACTCATTAAGCCATTCATCAAGAAAGTCTTTTAAAAGGGCAGTCTCAGTAACGATTTCGTAACTGTTCAGTAGCTTATCTTCCATCTCCTGTGCAGCAAACCTTGCTTCTGGTTTGGTTTTAAATCCTCTTTTGGATTTTTCTCTCCTTTTCTGTGTTAACGGGTCTACGTACTTTATGCGATATTCCCAATTTCCTTTTCCATGTTGTCTGTAGCTTATAGGCATGTATAAACCTCCTATACATTAATAACAATTTTCTTAAGTTTACCTAGTATCTTTACATCATCAGAAATAAAACGAGGGGGATAGTTAGGATTTTCAGATTGTAAAATGCAAGTGTTGTTTCTCTTATATACACGTTTCAAAACTGCCTCATCATCGATTAAGACTGCAGCTATTTCCCCGTCCTCTACATCAGGTTGTTGTCTAATTAACACAAGATCCCCATCATGTATCCGAGCCCCGCTCATACTATCGCCTTTAGTTCTTAGATAAAAATAGGACCCTCCATTTAACCATGATTTTGGTGTGTCTTCATAACCTTCAATTTCTTCGAATGCCACTTCTCCATTTCCACAAGATATCTGTCCCACGATAGGTAACTTTTCAAATGCTGGAACTTCATAAACTACTGATTCCTCTTTTTCAGATTTTACTTGTTCATTTTCTGATCCAAAAATTTCATCTAGATCTACGTCATAAATTTTTGCTAATTTTTGTATGGTTTTTAAACTGGGTGTTCTATTTTCTCTTTCATAGTGACTATAAGTTTGTTTTGAAACACCGATCTTTTTAGCGACAAATTCTTGTGTCCATCCTTCTATTTTCCTTAATGATTTTAATTTTTCTCCAAACATTTTTAATCACTCCTGACTAGTACCTATAATAAGGTTCTTTATCGCTGGTGTCAACAATAGGTTGACAAAATATGCAGAAAACACTGGTTTTACTGTAAATTATTTGTTGACAATCGCCTCACCGTTGATTTAACATTGAGTCAACAGATAGGCGACAACATAGAAGGGAGTGAAAACATGGGGGTTATTGAAGAACAAAGGAAAGAATTGAAACTCACTCAAGAAGAAGTTGCACAGAAATTAGGAATCTCTCGTCAGTACTACAATTTAATAGAAAACAATAAGAAAAAGCCATCTGTTACTCTTGCCAAACAGTTATCCAACATATTGGGAGTTGACTGGACTATTTTTTTTACCTGATTAGTCAACAGATAGGCGACAAAAATGAAAGGGTGACAACATGGAATCTACAGATAGCTGTTCTGAACTAGAGAAATATGAGTTGAAGAAAAAACTTCTTATCGAAATTTATGAGGAGGTTCAAGAAAGGCAAGGTGAAGCTCATGATCCAGGTTCAAATTGATGAAGCTGAAGTAAGAGAGATTTACCTGAAAAAGATTGAAGAGAAGTTAGAGGAAGTTGATTCTGAATTAGTGTTTTGGGATCGAAAAGAGCTGATGAGAAGAACTTGTTTATCTTGGAACACTATCCAAAAAGAGTTCTTCTTTGATGCAGATTTCCCGAAGTACAAGGTTGGTACAAAATGGCTTTTTCCTGCGGATAAAACGAAGGACTTCTTGGTTAAGTGGTTGGAAAGAAAGAGTGTTGCTTCATGAACATTAGGGATTGGAAAGACGTTGTCTATTTACTTGGGTTCTTGGCCATGTGCACCTGGTACTTCTGGTTGATTTAGAAGGGGAGGGGTTGAATGAAGCAAATGACTTCCGGTGAAATGAAGATCTTCACCCAAAGGTTTAAAAAGAGCATGGAGCTTCCAATCGACCGTCATCATAAGGAAGGAAGTGAATTTAGCAGCTCTAAAAGTAAAACGCTTTAATCAATTTAGAAATAGGGGGAGAAAGTAAATGAAATCAACAGGAATTGTAAGGAAAGTAGACGAGCTTGGTCGTGTGGTAATTCCGAAGGAGCTTAGAAGAAATCTAGAAATCTATGAAAAGGATCCAGTAGAAATTTATGTAGAGGATGACAAGGTAATCCTTAAAAAATACATTTCGAGCGAAGAAAAAGCGGCATCTGACAGAGAAATAAAGAAGCTTGTTAAGTATTGTGATGATTTAAAAATCCGCGTTGGACCTGCTCAAAAAGAACATCTAGAGCAAATTCAGAGTCACTTACTTAAATGAAAAAAGCCACCCGGATGGCGGTCCGGATGACTTTAAACAATCAAATCATTTACGAGTACTCCTAGCTTACCATGCATGTTAGTCGCAGAGCAAGGTATAAGGAGTGGTCAAAATGATATCGACAGGTTCAGCCTGTCGTTGAGATCAGGAATGGCGCCCCCCTTTTCCTAATAGTTGAGGTGTTCCTGGTCTCAACGATGCGCTGGCATCAGATTGGGGGTGATACATATGGACGAGTATGAAATGAAATTGAGTGAAGTTGCAGACGGCGCTTTACAGGAGCAATTTAATTCAGAGCACCAACGTGTGGTAGAAAACATGTTTGATCGCAATACGGAAGCGAAAGTGAAGCGGAAAATCACCATCGAGTTGGTTTACCAGCCAAATGAACAGCGTGAAATAGCTGGTCTGACAGTCCAAGTGAAATCGAAGCTCGCTCCGGCTGTAAGTGTTCCATCCAGTGTAATGATTGGAGCGGATAGCAACGGTCAAGTAATTGGAAAAGAACTACGTTCAGGAGTCAAAGGGCAAACGTACTTTGAAGAGGACGGGATCAAACAAGATGATGGAGAAAAGATTTACGAATTCAAAAAATCCAAAGAAAAGTAAGGAGTGGCACTTTTGTTAAAAGAATTTGCTCAATACCTTGTGAAACTCGGTACTACAGATGTATTTACTGTTAACAAGCAACAATATTCTAACCAACCACTTCATTTATTGAAGAAACCGACACCTTCAACCATTGGTGTAAGGAGCTTATCTGGACTTGTCGATTATATTCAATCCGAATTTGATGGATCCATTCCACTTATGATTCATGTTGAAAGTCCAACCCGCGTTAAGGTCTTTTCCCAAACAAACGCTGATGAAGAGCGTGACCATGTGATTGTGGCCGATGCTATGATTCCTGAATTCAGGTTTGATCAATTCTATGATACGGAGGCCTTCAACATCAAGTTGCAATCATGTTTCGTTAAGAATGAAGACCGAGACATTATGTTGAAAGTCGTTGGCAGCATCAAAGAAGAAGGTGTCCAAGAAGTAGGGGACGACGGAATTTCTCAAGCAGTTACCGCTCGTACTGGCGTTGCTACTGTTGGGAACGTTAAAGTTCCTAATCCAGTGGAGTTGGCACCTCGTAGAACGTTTGTTGAGGTGGATCAGCCTGAGAGTGATTTCGTCTTCCGAATGAGGTCTGGACCGAAATGTGCTTTGTTTGAAGCGGATGGTGGGGCCTGGGAACTTGAAGCTATGGAAAACATTGCGGATTACTTAGAATCTTCTCTTGAAGATCAAGTCAAAGCAAGTCGCATTCACATTATTTCATAAAGGGAGCGGGCGATCCATATCGCCCTTTCAGAAGGAGGACAAACATGAATCAACTAAATCTCGTTACTTATGACGGGCAACTTCTCGTTGATAGTCGTGAAGTCGCTGAAATGACATACAAAAGACATGATCACTTGGTGAGAGATATAGATAACTACGTGAAAGTGATTGACCAAAACCCAAATTTGGGGACTGATGATTTTTTCATTGAAAACAACTACAGAGCAGGAACAGGACGACTTTATAAACATTATCTCCTAACCAGAAAAGGATGCGACATGGTAGCTAACAAAATGACGGGTGAAAAAGGTGTGCTGTTTACAGCTGAATATGTAACAAGGTTTGAAGAAATGGAGAGCAATCAACCTAGAGTCCTTTCTGATAAAGAACAGCTTATGGCATCCATGAAACTATCACTTGAAACGTCTGAGGAAATTGGAGAAATCAAAGAAAAGGTTTCTACGTTGGAGTCTCGTTTCGAGAATGAACTGACTCTCAAGCATGCTCAGGCACAAGCTCTTCAGCATTCTATCAAGAAGCGAGTAGAGCAATTATTTGTTGATGGAGTTATGGGAGTACTGGAGTCGAAGAAGCAAATGTATTCGAGAATTCACAGCCAATTAAGAAAGGCCTTCCAAACGCCCACATATCGTGAAATCAAAAGGGATGACTTCGACGAAGCAATGCAATGGGTGAACGCTTGGAGGCCCCTGTAATAATCGAGAAGCGGTTAGATGCACCACCATCAGCCGCTTCCTTAAATACCTGAATGCATTATACCACACATCCAGGAGGGTTACTAGATGGCAAAATTTAGGCAAGTGTACACAGAATTTTGGGACGATGCGAAAGTGACGGAAGAAATGTCACCTGAAGACAAGCTCTTTTACCTTTATTTATTAACCAACCCAAATACGACTCAAACAGGTATATATCAGATCACTAAGAAGAAAGCAGCTTTTGAGCTTGGCTATTCAAATGAAGCTATTAATAGCTTATTCGATCGGTTCATGAATTATCACAAATTGATTCGTTATAACCCGGAAACTAGAGAGATAGCCATTAAAAATTGGGGCAAATATAACCTCAACCGTGGCGGTAAACCGATGCTGGATTGCGTAAAGAAAGAATTGGGTGAAGTAAAAGATCGGACTCTTATCCATTTTGTGGGAGATAACGTTAAAAACGCGTCAATAAAGGATTTGTACGACACGTACCACGATACGTCCGCGTCAAGGGGGCAAGAAAAAGAAGAAGAAGAACAAGAAGAAGAATTAAAAGAGGAGGAACCCGTGCGTGGGGGAGACCAAATTATTCAAGCATTGATTGATAACCATATCGTGACTCCTGGGGGACTGACTGCCACTTTAAGGGACGATCTGATTGATGTCATGGAGAGCTTTGATTTTGAGGATCCAGAAGAAATGATCTTAGAAGCCATTAAAGATGCGGTAAGGGGAAATGGCCGCACATGGAAATTCATTTATCGAAAACTAGTCCTCTGGCAGAAGCAAGGTATTAAAAATAAGTCTCAGCTACTTGGAATGATTGATGTTAGCAGCAAACCTAAACAGGGGCAACGGAAAGTGAACTGGGAGGAGCTGGACGTCAGTGGATAAAAAACAAGTTCTTGAGATATTCAAAGTGTTGCAGAATATCTATCCTCGTTTTATGCCTGAATCCACAGAAGAAGCTCAAGATAAATTGAATACTTGGACAAGAATGATGCGGGACATGGACTTTAAACGAGTGATGAAGAAGGTTGAAGAACATATCATTGCCAACAAGTTCCCACCTTCAATTGCAGAAATATCAGCTTATGCTCCTAAGGATAATGAAAGCTTGAGGAAAATGGAGCAATGGAGAAAGGAAGCTGAAAATGTACCGCAAGAAACGAAAGACCGCTTCCAAGCCAAATTAAAAGAGCTGATGGAGGCGAAAACAAATGGTCAATAACTACGAAGCAGAACAAGCCGTATTAGGGGCGATTCTCTTAGAGAGTTCTATCATCGGAAATTTGACTCTGGAACCTTCCCATTTTTACAAAGGGTCGCATAGCAGAATCTACGAAGCTATGAAAGATGTAGCGGATCGTAACGAGGAAGTAAACACAGTTACTGTTTCTACGGAACTTGGCGAAGAAATCAATAAATGTGGTGGGGTAACTTACCTGATTCAACTTGCTGATGCGGTGCCAAGCACAGAACCAGTGATGCATTATCAGCAAATGATATACGATGCTTATCGAAACAGAATGAAGAGGGAATTAGCGCTCAAGTATGCTGAACAACCTGGTGACGATTCCCTTGATCAATTAATAAAATCACTAACTGACCTAAGAGGCGTAGGTGTCCAGGTAGAAGAGAAAAGTACTTATGATTATCTAACTGAAATAGCCAATGATATGGTCTCACCTCCAGATGAATCAGCCCATGGATATCCTATCGGCTTTAAGGATTTCGATGATATGACCGGTGGCGGTCCGCATAGAGGAGATTTGTTCATTATAGCTGCCCGGCCATCAATGGGGAAAACAGCCTTCGCATTAAACATGGCATCGGGTCACTGCAAGAATGGTGGATCCGCTGATGTCTTCAGTCTTGAGATGGGGGCAAAGCAACTTCTTCATAGAATGATCAGTGCTCAAGGAAATATCGATGGTCAGAAATGGCAGACGATGTGTTTCTCAGAAGCGGATTACAACAAAGGCATCAATGCTATCGGAGAAATGACCGGCTGGGACTTAGATATTCACGAAAAAGCAAGAACTGTCGCGGAAATGAGAGCGGCCATAAGACGATCTGTTAAGGAGTTGAATCGAGATAATCATATGGTGGTTATCGACTATCTGCAACTCATGAGCGTAGTTGGTTCTTACGAAAGAAGAGATCAAGAGGTTGGTTCTATTACTCGTGAGTTGAAGCTACTCGCTCGAGAATTGAATATACCAATCATCCTTCTTTCTCAGTTATCAAGAGGTGTGGAATCTAGACAGGATAAGCGCCCAATGATGAGTGATTTAAGAGAATCCGGAAACATTGAACAGGATGCGGATGTTATTGGGTTTCTATACCGGGATGATTATTACAATGACGATTCGGAAAATCAAAACATCGTTGAAATTATATTGAAGAAGCAGCGGAACGGTCCTACTGGGACAGTAGAATTAGCTTTCATTAAAGAGTATGGGAAGTTCGTGGATTTAGATAGAAGGTATGGCGAGGCCGAGGTACCTTCGGCTTAGAAATCTTATGGAGGAGTGATTCGATGAGTAAAACTTATGATGATACATTGACCACTTACAAGATGGATGAAGATGAGAGGAGAAGGCGAATGGCCGTCAATCCGTTAAATTATATTGAGATGAAAGAAAAAGGGTGGTCGGATGCAAAGATAGCGGAACAATGGGGGATGCATCCGCCTGATGTTAGTAAAAAGAAAGATTCTTGGGACTTCATAGGGAGATCGCTCGATGAAATGAAAAAAATCGCCAAAAAGAACATGAGCAAAGCGCAAAGGAATAAGGCACAATCCCATTCTATGCAGGACCAAATCAAAGAAGAAGTCCAAGAAAAAGAAGCGGAAAAAGATGTTCAGAATTCTAAACTGGAAAAGGTTTTAGAGGAAGTGAATGGGGAAATTAAGCGGCTCAATCAAATCAAAGGTGACCTGGAAGAGAAACTAAAAACGAAGTCTTTAAAGTTGGAGCAAATCTCCAAAGAATATGAAGCATTAGAGAATAAGTACCGTGATCTGGAAGAACAATTTGATGTGCTGCAGGAACAGTCTAGCTCTCCTAAACAAACTGTCCTTCTTGTCGAGAAGCAATTGAACGAAGAAAAGCAAGCTCACCAAATAACTCAATTAAAGGTTGAACATCTTCAACGGGAAAAGCAAGTACATCTCAATCAGATTGAAATCCTGACTAATAACAATGAGCGGTTCCAGCGTCAATATCGAGAGGCGCAGAAAACTCATGAAGCATTAGCGGCATACACCCAACTTGTGATGCCATCATGATTCATCCCTACAGCAAAGAACAACAGCTAAAGTCAGATAGTTTACCTTCCAAGGCCAAAAGGTCAGAATTTACTACCAAGCAAAGAAAAGAAGTGAAGCGGATCTACGGGGATTACTGCCAGATATGCATGAATCCCCATACCCAGATCCATCACAGAAAGTTCCGATCCGGGAGTGGTCGAAATAACCCAAGGAATGGAGCGCCCCTTTGTCATGAGTGTCACGCCTTTGTACATGCTCACTTTGAAGCAGCTGAAGAATTGCGTACTGAAGCGTCCGACCACTTTGGCCCTTATTACTACTACGACAAATATGATTGTTTCTTTGAAGCATTGATTGATGAGCCGACAGACAAAGCCTTTGAGGACTTTATGGAACAGGAGGAGCGGAGGGCTCTTGAAAATTTACGTGTGCGAAATGGTGGAGAAGGACCAGAACGGGGATGAAATGAGTGTTATTCGGACGTACCATAGCAAGCCACATAAATACGATTACATTATCTTTGTTGAAAAGTGAGGAGCGGAATTGATGAAAGATCTTACCGAGAAACAAGAACAGATTCTTTTATTTGTAATTAAATCCATTCAGGAGCGGGGTGTATCTCCAACCGTGAGAGAGGTCGGCGATCATGTCGGCCTTACCTCCAGCTCCACGGTGCATAAGCATTTGAATAATTTGGTTGAAAAGGGATATCTGGAGAAAAACGAGCATTCACCACGTACATTGCGATTACCTAAAAATGATTCTCCTGAGGTTAATATAACCAAGCGCTTAATAGCAATGGATGATGATGTCTCAGACATTATCCGTGTTGAAGGTCAGTGCTTCTATGTGCGGAGAGCAACCCCTGAGGATATTGAAGAATGGATTGGAGAAGAGGGGTTAGCTCAATGAATCTTGAGAAACTATACGAAATCCAGGGCGGGCTTGATGCTCACATTATTAAAGAAAAAGGGCTTGAAGGAGAAAACTTAATACCTAACTTGTTCCTTGCTTTAAAAGTCGAGGTAGCAGAGCTGGCTAATGAAACTCGATGCTTTAAGCATTGGAGTAATAAAAAAGCCAGTCCTAGAGAAGTCATTTTAGAGGAATACGCGGACGGTCTTCACTTCGCATTGAGTCTCGGAAATCATACTGGTTTCCATAAGAATCATGGAGGCTATACGCGGGGTGGAAGTTTAACTGATACCTTTAATGATTGTTTTATTGCTATTGCTGATTTCGAAGCTAATTCTAATCAACAAACTTATGACAACCTTCTAGCATCGTTCTTCCAGATTGGAAAGACCTTAGGTTTTTCACTGAAAGAAATCGAAGAAGCCTATCTGAAGAAGAACGAAATTAACCACCGTCGCCAAATGGATGGATATTGAGGTGAGAAAAGCGTGATTGAATTGATCGCTTATATGTTTCGTATTTCTGGGATGGCTGATTCTACTCTGGTGTGAAAAGGAGTGAACGTATGAAGGACCAAGTAGTTCTGATGTATGTAAAGAATGACACTTTGTATCCAGTAGCTTTAACGGAAGAGCAACACCACATGCTCCAGTCAACACTAAGGTTTTTCAACCCATTAACCATTGTGCAAAGTGAGCCACAAGGACAGGTAGTTAATTTGTTCGGCAGAAAGAAGGGGTTAGGTCGTGAAGGTGGCAGAGATTGAATACAAACGAAAGCATGTTATCGATCAGCTACATCAACTAGGGATCAAAGACACCGACGGACTGGATTATCATCAGCTGGTTAGGAAGTTGGCTATTGCAAGAGCTTCTGAAGTGGATGTAACAAGAGACAGTAACAAGTGGTTTTAGGAGGAAAGAATATGCAAAGGATTTTAGTTGCTTGTCGGATGTTCTGGTTCGACAAAGAACACGAGGACACGCTATACATGGATAACAGACAGATTCGAGAAGAACTTTGCGACGGTAGAAAGTTAGAAGTGAACCCTGATCTTGTTGCTGACTTTAGAGACATGCCATTTGAAGATGAATCATTCTACATGGTCGTATTCGATCCTCCTCACCTATTAAAAGCCGGAGAAGGTTCCTGGCTGGCAAAGAAGTACGGGAGACTAGATGAATTATGGCAGTTTGATATACAGCAAGGGTTTAACGAATGCATGAGGGTTTTGAAGAAGAATGGAACGCTGATTTTCAAATGGAATGAGGACCAAATAAGTACCAAATAGGTAATTGAAGCAATTGGCCAAAAGCCTTTGTTCGGAAACAGAAGATATAAAAACTCATTGGATGGTGTTCATGAAATAAAGCGTCCTCAGAAAAGGAGTGAAATAAATGGAAGTTAGAATACGTGATATTCAGCTTCAAATTAATCAAAAAGAAGAACAAGCAGAGCTTGTTAAAGTAATAAATGGTATTGAAATGTATAAGGACATGGATTTTGGTGGCTTTATGGTGATAGACGGAAAGAGTTACCGGCATTGTAGTTATAACATTGAAATGGACATCTTGTCTGTGAAACCTGTTGAATTGAATGAGGATCCAGAAGAATTAGAATACGAATCTGATTTTAAATGTCCTTATTGCGGAAACGTAGACTATGACGCCTGGGAGCTTGAAGATGAAGGCGAAACATATTGTGGTGCTTGTGGTTCTGAACTGGAGTACGAAAGGGTCGTGACTATTGATTATAATGTCAGACCTAAGAAATGCGCTCCAGTTACAAGAGTTTAAACCAAAAAAGTGAGGATAAGACTCATTGAGAGTAGCAAGAAAGGGTGAAAGGACATGAAAGAAGTTACAGTTAATTACCAAACAGTTAGGGACACTTGTACTTGCTGTCATCAAAAACTCCAGCAGGAAGAGAAAAACGAGAGAAAGTTTAGCTTTAGTAAAGAAGATTTTCTGAATTGGGGTAGCTGGGAACATTGGAAGTTTTGTCAGGAAGATGAAGACATACTACGAGAAAGTATTGAGGAATTTGTTTGTGAAACTATCAGATTCTTCGCTTTAAACATGGACACTAGATTAAGTGTAGGGAATAGCGAATTGGAAAAGGTAGAGAAATTCTTTAAAGAAGAAGTTGCTGCGTAGTTTTAAAGGGATTTAAGGGGAAGCAAAATGAAAAGACAAAGAAAACATAGTTACAAATGGTTGAGGTTAAAGAGAAAAACAATAGATTATCAATCAGAAACTTTTCCAACTTCTAGATTGATTAAAAGAGCAAGTGGAAAAATCGTTCCCAAACCTTTAACTACAAACGATTTTATCAATGCTAATCCAAGGAGATAAAGAAGGTGAAAGCGGTGCTAAATAAAAGGGTATTAAACCGGATAAGCGAATTGGAGAGAAATCATTGCAAAAAGTGCAAGAAGAAGAAAGGAAAAGATTCAACAGCATTAATACGTACATGTAAGGCGTGTCCAGTTGGCCAGGAACTTCTCAAGCTAGGGAGCCAGTTAGAAGTAAACAAGGTTGACAGAGTAATGGCCAAAGGTAAGGATATGACATTCTCAGATATCCGCTTCTGTATCCAAAGAGGGGTAAATCCTGAAGATATAAAGAAAGCAGCTGGTATGAGTCATGGTAAAACATTTAAGAAATACATGAACAATCATGGATACGACACTATGGGAAAAGAAATTGTTTAGGGAGGTATCATGATGACAGAACATGAACGGAACGAAATGATTGCTCGTTTAGTCTGGCAGAAAGGCTGGCACCCGGAAGCATTTGAACGAAAGACAGATGAAGAACTGATTGAGTACGATAAGCGGATAAATGGATGACATGAATTCCAACACTCGTCCAGAAGCGGATTACCTACAAGCTTACCTGGACGAGGTGCTTAGATATCAGCAGAGGATTGAAAGGTGCCATCCAGAAATGCGGGTGCGACTTATAGAACTTAAATCAAAGCAATTAGTCTTCGTAGGGAAGTTAGCGGCTGAGTTTGCAGAGATTAGTAAGATGACATACGCCACTCGAAAACAAGTTTACACTGAGGCATTCTTTGCAGCTGAAAAGTATAAGAAAGAAGAAGCGGAGAAGGCAGTCTTTGAGTGGAGAAAGCAGGAAGCTAAGGACTACGGGAACTGGCAACGATGGAAAAATGCCAAGGATACATTGAAAGAGGAAATCAATGCTTTGAAATATCATGTCAAACAGGACATTGCTGATGGAAGTAGACAGGGGTAATAGAGGGGGCTGATCGTGATGATTGAGTTACTGTACGAATACAAGCAAACGCTTCGTCACACCAAGAAGTTGCGTGATCGGTTGAAAGAATCCATAAAGACACCTAAAGACGAAGAAGATCTTGACCAATACAATCACATGATCAGCGATCTTCAATACATCATTGAATGGATAGAACACGGCCGACAACCTTATGCCAAACGTGGAATTGACCGAAGAGAAGCATACAGGAGACTTGTTTACATGGAAGAAGAAGCCATGACTGTATTAGGCAGGCCTCTATTTGCTGAAGAAGAGCATGAGGAGTTGAATGATTTCGATCGGGAGCGGCTGGAAGATTGTTTGTCTGTACTTACAAAAAAAGAGAAAGATATTTATCTTATGAATAAAGTGGAACAATTATCTTATGAAAGAATAGCTGATATTCTAGGAATTAAGAAAGGGACTGTTCAAAGTTATATTAATCGCGGGGAAAATAAGATCAAGGAACAAATCGAATCTAGTCTTTTTTGTGTAGTATAGGAGGGAATACCCCCTTCTTTGTCGAATTGGTTATTAATTACAGAAGGGGGAGTTTTTATGTTTTTACCTACAATTTATTGGTGTGATGGGAAGAAAACTGAAGAGTATTTGGAAATGTTAATTGAGGACTTTATGAAGGAGTACAGTTTTGCAACTGTTAATGGTAAAGATTCTGCTACTGAGTTGAGCGGGAATATTGGGAAAATTGCTGCTAAATACCGTAGTACTAATCAAGGAGAAACTCAAAGAGAAGGAAGTGTAAGCAGGTCTACCGCTGCACTATTTACAGATTTACATCAAATGTTAGAAGGGAAACAGTTAATTCAAAGTCTATATGGTTTTGACGAAGATATATGGAAACAGTTAACTACAGGGGAGTTTGTAGAGGTCGAAGGAGAATTCAAACAATCTCCTGCAGAATTGGTGTTATCATCTACATTGGATTTTTTTGAGCAATTTAAATCTCAACTTGAAGTAACATCTTCACCTAAAGAATTAGGAGAGTATGAATTAATGAGTTCTATAATGAACTTGCAAAAAGTTACAAGTATTATCCAGCCTTATGTAGAAGGTGACTATAAGTTTTTCACATCCCTGGATAGCGATAACTTTCATGAAGATCGCTATGAATTAGAGGGGGAGTTTACTATCCTGGGTAAGATCAAAAAGATCTACAAACCATTGCAAGAAGTGGATTTAATTAAGATGCTACCTGGTAAGATGCGATTTAAGAAAAGTCAACTCATGTCGCTCCTTAAGGACTTGCCAAATGATGAATTAGATTTTGACGTCAGTGAGATAAATGAAGATTCGTTCACTTTAAAAGGTCCTGCAATTGAATTGACTCCAATTGCTATTTATCAAAAATAAATTTCGGGGATTTATCATACCTTTTGCCAACAAGATAAATATGGATACTTTAGGGCATCTGCATATTGTAGGTGTCCTTCTTTACGACTTAATCCGGTTCGTAAGAGTGAAGAAAGGGACCTTGCATAGTAACAACAAACGTAGGGATAACAAAGTAAATAAACAAGTCGAATCTAGTCTTTTTTGCTTGTAATAAAAGACTTTTTGTTATCTTTGTAAATATTTTGCTTTTGCAAGAAGGGAAACGAACACAAAATATAGAAGGAAAGGAGGTGGGTAAAAATTACTAATTATTGGAGTGTTTTTTATGACAAACGAAGTAGCAAATGAATTTACTCTAAGGCCAGATTTTAAGTCTGATATAATTAATAGTAGATTGAGTAATTTCTTAAACAAGTATGGGGTTGAATACAACTATATTCAATCTGATATGTTTAGAGCTTTGGAAGATGGTGTGAATAATGGGTATATTCCAGAAGAGGAAGCTAACCATTTTCTCTATAGAGAGACCAAATATGGGGAAAATAGAACAATTTTTTATTACGAAATTTTTAATGATGATCTTGATGAGTTTAGAGAATATGAAGCGAATGATATGGAAGAAAGGCTAAAGAAGAAAGGATGGAAGGTTCCAGAAAAAAATCTTCTGGAATACTACCATCCTGAAGAATTAATGGTGACAGAATGCAAGGTTGAAAAAGGTCGGAAAATAGAACTAACCTTCACAGAAACAGTCTCTACTCTCCATAAAAGCAAGCAACAAACTACAGTTAAAAGAGAGAATAATTACTACTTTGTAACGATTGACTTGGAACACAACGAATATTCCTTGAGAATGAGACCAAGGTACACAATAGTACAGCCACCTGATGAAAATCCAATTCCATACACTGTGTTTTTCCATTATATAACAAGAGCAGTGCAAGATATCTTCGGCATAGAATTTATTACAACAGTCGATTTTAAAGAGACTTTATACCGTATAGCAAGAGACATGACTGAAAGAGCAGAGAAAAAGTGGCGAGAAAAAGTTAATAAACATAAGACAGAAATTGAAGAATTTGCTCAGAGTATGGAAAGTAAGTTGGATGAAATAGATAAAAATGAGTTTGATTTGGAGTTTAGATTAAAGAGGCTATTAGAAAGAGCACTAATCCAAAGTAACTTTGATGAAATGACAAAGGATGAACCTGGAAAAAAAGGCTATGTTTCTATGTTTCATTTTTCAGACGGTTCAGGCGGTAAGATAAAGGCAAGCTCAAAAGAGAAAGAAACAGCCATAGAGTTATCAGAGATTTATTACGACACTCGAGATACCATTGACAAATCTAAAGAGTACGATATACTTTGGGTTTATTGGTTCGTTGGTGATGAAGAGATAAAAACAAGGCTAGAAGTAACATCAGAATATTATCAAATTCATTTCTATAAATATATTACTAAAGAAGGGTTTGAAAATGTACTTTCCAAAATTAGAGGATATAAAAATTCATGATGAATTAAATGAGTACACCGTAAAAAGGTTAGACGAATGGCTAGGATCAAAACCGACGAGATATTTAGAATATATCAACCCTCTTGAATTTATAACAGAAATCAATATTAGCAGAGAGTTGGGACTAACATTATTTTCTGTTGCAGCTGATGAAAATAATTTCGAGGGTGATCCTTTCTTTCAGATAAAGTATATAGTGAACTGTCCACACTGCAAAGAACATTTTAAGACTTATTATAGTAACGAAGACATACCTACTTCTTTTGTAGAGTGTGAAGAAGAAGGATGTTCTTCGTTCATTCCAGCTGAGCATCCTGAGAGAGTTTATATTTTTTTTAAGACAAAAGAAAGACCAATAGTGAAAAAGAGTAAAGAAAAAAAAGTGTACAAGAAAGCACCTACAGGTTATTTAACGCGCGCTGATGAAGATGCCAGAGAACATTTTGAGTTCAGAAGAAGGTACTGGAAATATGAAGAAGAGAAAGATAAATGAATGAAACTTACAATATAGAGATATTCTTCACTATAATCAAATTGATTTTTGCAGTATTTAATATTCAACTTACCTCCGAGATTTTCAAAATAATTATTAACGTTGTAACTGGTATTGGAAGCGCTGTGATTGGTGGTGTAGTTGCGGTGTACGTAGCAAGAATGCAAATTGACTCGAACAGATTGATTCATAAGAAAAAAGAAGAGAAGATAGAAAGAAATATATGTATAATTGTTATAAGTGATTTAGAGGACATGATTGGTAAATTTAATCCTTTAATTGAAGAGTTCAAAGATGACGAAATACCTGTTGGGCTTATACAACCTATCATTATTTTGGATTCCTTAGAGAAGTTTAAGAGTGAATATTTCTACCTTTTAGGTGAAGATAATAGTATCAAAACCATAAGTTCAGTCATTAATAGATTAAAGTATATTCATGAGGGTTTAGATGAGATAATCGAGAAGGATAGCATTGACAATCTTAAGGAGTCGTGCCAAAAAACTATCTATATAATTTCTGAAATTCTTAATAAAACTAACTGAAAATACGCCTTACCTTTGCCACCTATAAGTAGAGAGAGATACTTTATAGACATCTGCATTAGCAGGTGTCTTTCTTTTAATATAGTGGTTCCAATTGTTGAAGGCAAACATATAGAGAATATGAAGTGAGGGCATCCTTTGTCCTTGCTTTTTTTATATATAGAGGAGTGAGATAGTGACTAAAGGTAATTGGAGTATAGATATAAAAGCTGGTCATTTGTCCAAGAAACTAAGGGCAGTCTCGACACGAATTATGCAAATAGCTGATGACTTGGATTATATAGAACAGAACTATTATGAAAAGGAAGGACAGGAGCTTGATTACGTTGAAACGTAAGATGGCCATCTACTCAAGAAGTGAAGCCATGAAGAAGGTACAAAAAGGGAAGAGTAACATGCCAGAGTACAAGGCCAAAGACCAGAAGCGTGCCTTCTATAAGTCGGATGCTTGGCAAGTGTTAAGGCAAGAAGCTTTAGTTCGTGACAATTATGAATGTCAGGAATGTAAACGACAAGGAAAAGTATTTACTGATCAACATGATCCTGAAAAACATAAACGTCTAGACGTAGACCACAAACAGGAAATCTATACACACCCAGAGCTAGCTTTAGAACTTGATAATTTAGAAACTCTTTGCATTCGTTGTCACAATCGAAAGCATAATCGATTCAAATTTAAAAAGAAAAAAAATAAATGGAACGATGAACGATGGTGATCCCCCGCCTAATATTTTCGACAAAAATTTTTAACCCGGGGAACGGGGAGGGGGGTCGATTTCCGAGATTTATCCTAAAAATTTACGTGAGAGGGGGGTGGGGGGATGGCGGTAGTTAAAATTACTGAACTTGAAAAACTGTTAAGAAATAGGATTGATACTGAAGATCTTGTCCAGGTTGAAAAAGTTGAAAGGTATATTCACTTAGTTAAAACCTTTCGGCGTATGAATACTGCGATTAGAAAAGAAGGTGAATCAGTATCTATTAAGAATGGAGCTCAAGAATACACCAAAGCTCACCCCCTTATTGCTGAGAGGAATAAAGTAAATACTCAGTTGCTAAGCATTGAACGTTCCTTTGGTTTTGAGGGGGGTAATCCGACCAAAAGTGATGGACCTGGTGATCCAAGTGATCTTATATGATTTCTAATAAGCATGTTGAAAACTATATAAATCTCTATGACACAGGAAAGATAAAACTTAATAAAGAACGAATTTTATTATTAGAGTATTTGAAGGAATATGTCTTATCCAGAGATGATGTTTATTTCGATGAAGAATTAATTAATAACTTTATTAAGTTCACCGAAAAGTGGTATTTCCCTTTGGAGCCTTTCCAGAAATTCATAGCAGCCTTTGTTTTTTTGTTTTATAAGGAAACAGGAAGAAACTTTTTTCGGAAGTTTTTAATAATGATGGGTCGTGGAGGCGGTAAAAACGGATTAATTTCCGCGTTGTCCCATTACCTTACAAGCGAATTACATGGTATTCCAAAGTATAATGTTTCAATAGTTGCCAACAGTGAAGATCAAGCGAAGACTTCTTTTGAGGAAGTATATGATGCTATTGAATCCAAGGAACCATTAGAAAAAGCTTTTTACCGCACAAAAGTTCAAATCAAAAACAACGCCACTAAAAGCATCATGAAATTTCGGACCTCTAATGCCAGTACAAAAGATGGTCTGCGTGATGGTTGTGTTATATATGATGAAATCCACCAGTACCAGACTAATGAGGTAGTTCGTGTATTCTCAAGTGGTCTTGGTAAAGTTCGAAACCCTAGAGAATTTTTCATCGGTACTGATGGATATGTTCGTGAAGGATATTTAGACACAATGAAAGAACGGGCTATGAACATCCTAGAAGGTAAAGATTTGGATGATTCCATGTTCCCTTTCATTTGCAAACTGGACAACCCTGAAGAAGTGAAAGATAAAACTTTTTGGGAAAAAGCGAACCCTATGTTTTCAGAACCACGCAGTGAATATGCTGAGGAGCTTTTTTATATTGTCCAAGAAGAATACAAGGAACTTGCTAATGATCCATCCAATCGCGAAGAATTCATGACGAAGCGGATGAACTTGCCAGAGGTAGACTTAACAAAAACGGTTGCCCCATGGGAAGACATTCTCGCAACGAACCGACCTTTCCCTGAACTTGAACACAGGACCTGTATTGGGGGACTAGATTTTGCAAGTATTAAAGACTTTGCAGCTGTCGGACTCCTTTTTAAAGTAGATGATGATTATGTATGGAAAACTCATTCCTTTGTTCGAAAAGGTTTCCTAGACAAAGTTAATTTACAAGCGCCGATAAAGAAATGGGAAGAGGCTAATTTGCTCACCATCGTTGATGAACCTGTCATTGACATATCCAATATTGTTAATTGGTTTGTGGAAATGAGAGAAATTTATGGACTGACTAAGATCATTGCGGATACATTCAGACTAGATCTTGTTAAAACTGCATTGGAAGCTGAGGGATTTGAATTAGAATACATTCGCAACCCTAAAGCCATTCATTCTCTGTTGGCTCCTAAAGTAGAGACGATGTTTGCTAAGCGGAATATTATATATGATGACAATCCATTGATGCGTTGGTATACAAATAATGTTTATGTGAAGATCAAAAAAGATGGCAACAAGGAATATTTGAAAAAAGATGAATTCAGGCGAAAAACTGATGGCTTCCAAGCTTTCATTCATGCTCTGTGGAAGGCGGATGATGAATTAGAAGAAGAAGCGGACTTCATGATAGCAGACATTAGCTTTTAGGGAGGTGAGAATGATTGGGTTACTAGACATATTTAAAAAGCACTCTGAACTAGACTTCATGTTGGATATGGAGCTTCTTGAGGAGAACATGAATAAAGTTCACTTGAAGAGATTGGCTATTCAAACGTGCATTAACATGATCGCTCGCACAATCAGTCAATCCGAGTTCAGGGTGAAAAAAGGCAAAGAAGTTATAAAAGATGAAATGTATTATCGGTTAAATGTGCGTCCGAATAAAAACATGACGGCAAGCACGTTTTGGCAAACAGTCATTTATAAATTGGTTTATGACAACGAATGCTTGATCATACAGTCAGATACAGATGATCTTTTAATAGCTGATGACTTTACTCGTAACGAATATCCATTGGTCGGTGACACTTTTACAGGGGTAATGATTAAAGATTTTGAATATAACCGAACTTTCAGGATGGATGATGTTTTTTACTTTCAATACAGTAATGAAAAAATTTCTACCTTGATTGATGGCGTGTTTAAAGATTACGGAGAGCTTTTTGGACGTCTGGTTGAATTTCAAAAAAGAAAGAACCAAATCCGTGCCACTGTAGATCTTGAAAGCATCAATACCAAAGATGCGGACACAATGGACAAATTACAAAAATTCATCGATAAAATGTATAAAGCCATTTCGGAAAAGTCTGTGGCTATTGTTCCTCAACAAAAGGGTTTTACCTATAATGAAAAGTCGAATACCGTTGAGACTCAAAACGTCGATGACATTAATAAAACCGCCAAAGGTTTTTTGGATCATGTGGCTAAATCTCTTGGCATTCCTATTGCTCTGCTTCATGGGGAAATGGCAGATGTAGAGAAACAGACAAGGAATTATATGACCTTCTGTATTGATCCTTTGTTGAAGATGATCGGGGATGAATTAAATGACAAGGCCATTACTAAAAAAGACTTTATGAATGGAACAAGAATGGACATACGACGCATTTCTTATAGTAATTTATTTGACTTAGCTTCCAGTATCGATAAGCTAGTATCTTCAGGCGCTTTTACTGGAAATGAGATTCGTAGAGAAGCGGGTCATGAAGATAGTGAGGATCCAAAACTTGATAAGCATATTGTAACGAAGAACTATCAAGAAATGGGATCACTTGAAGGGGGTGAGAAAGAATGACAGATGAGCTAAGAGCACAGGTGAAAGAGATGATGAATAAAAGGCCGGATATTCGTTTTGAAGCGAATGGGGAGAGCAAAGAGTACTCCTTGTATGTTTATGGTCCAATTGGCGGTTTCTTTTTCAGTGAAAACAATGCTCAAAATGTTCGACGGAAACTCCAAGATATTGATGCAGAGAAAATCCATGTTCATATCAACTCGCCTGGTGGTTCAGCGTTTGAAGGAGTTGCTATTGGCAACATTCTTAAAAATCACAAGGCTGAAACAATCGCACATATTGACGGGATGGCAGCGAGTGCAGCTTCCGTGATTGCCGTTGCTTGCGATAAAGTCATAATGCCAGAGAATACGATGATGATGATTCATCGCGCTTCCACTATTGTCTGGGGAAATGCAAGAGAAATGGAGAAAACAGCTAATGACTTAAAGAAAATTGATAAAGCGTTAGGGGCTTCATATAAAAAACGCTTCGTTGGTTCTGATGCTGACCTGGATGAACTGTTGGATGAAGAAACTTATCTCACGGCAGAAGAAGCGGTCGCTTTCGGACTAGCCGATGTAGTAGGAGAGGAAATTGAAATTCAAGATTTAGAGGATCTGGACAATGACGAGGATGGAGAGGAAGAACCTTTCCAAAATGCAAAAGATCGCCTCATCGCAAAGCTCGGCCGACAAAATGAGCCAGCTGCACAACTAAATAGTAATCAAGGTAAAGAGCATACTCCTGATCCTGCGGAACAACCAAAGCAGAACTTGAGTAAGCTCTTTTTAAATATCTAAAAATAGGGAGGCAACAAAAATGCCAATTAAATTTACGAATTTTGAAGACAAGAAGAAAGCATTCGCTGAAGCCGTTCATAATGAGGATGCAGAAAAACAATCAGAAGCATTAAATGAAATGATTGAAGCTCTTGCTGGAGATGTCCAAAAGGATATCTTAAATCAAGTAAACACACAGATGAATGATAATGCCATCATGCAGTCACGTGGAGAGAATGTGCTCACAAGTGAAGAGATGAAATTCTTTAATGCGGTAGTAGAAGATGGAGGCTTTAAAGAAACTGAAACTCTCCCTAAGACGACTCAAGAGCGAGTATTTAAAGACTTGGTAGAGGAACATCCGTTTCTTCAAGCTGTAGGGGTTCAAAACCTTGGAGCTGTGACGGAATTCATTTACGGTAATCCAGAAGGAGCGGCTGTTTGGGGTGACTTGTTCAACGGGATTAGTGGCCAACTGAACGCGACGTTCCGTAAAGAGAAGATCACTCAACTCAAATTAACAGCCTTTATTCCACTTTCCAATGATATGTTGAAATTGGGACCAGCCTGGATTGAACGTTATGTACGAACAATGATGAAAGAGGCAATGTCTGCTGGACTTGAACGGGGCTATATTGCTGGGCGCGGTCCAAATCAAAAAGAACCGATTGGTCTCTTGAAAACAGTAGATGCAGAAACAGGCGCGGTAACTGACAAGGCGGCAGCAGGGACGCTGACCTTCGAACCTGGAAAAACGACCGTCCAAGAACTCAAAGGTGTAGTAGAAAAACTTTCTACACATCAAGTGAAAGGTACAGAGAAGTACCGAAATGTAGCAGGAAAAATTGTTATGGTCGTAAACCCATTCGATAAAATCAGTGTTCAAGCGAATGCGACGGTTCAGAATGCTAACGGTGCTTATGTAACCAATTTACCTTTCAATCCGACAATTGTGGAATCGCAATTTGTTCCTAAAGGTAAAGCGGTGTTCTTTGTGAAAGGGGAATATCTTGCTGCCGTGGGAGGAACAGATCCAATTAAGAAATTTGATCAAACGATGGCACTTGAAGATGCAACCCTATATATTGCGAAGCAGTATGCAACTGGTAAGCCGATCGATGAGTATGCTGCTCAAGTCTATACCCTGCAATTAGACGACTCAGCAACCACTACAACATCAACTACTACTACGACTACAACTTCAGCCTAAGGGGATGATGTGATTGACTGAAATCACACCTAAGATTCTTGAAGAGTTTAAGAGGCGAATGCATATTTCTCATAATGAGGATGAAAATTTGAAGCATCATCTGTCATTCTCTTATAAGGCTATTCAACGAAAATGCGGCCCTTTTGATATCTTGGCCGAGGAACAAGGGAAAGAGTTAGTATTCGAACGCGCACGTTATGCTTATAACGATGCGCTTGAATACTTTGATGATAATTTTTTGAGTGAACTTAATTCATTCGGATTAGCTCTTGCCTTCGCAGCAGAGGAGGAGACAGATGAAACCATTTAAATACAAGCCTCCCAGAACACATACTGGTGAGCTCAGGACCCCTGTCTCCTTTTTCGAGTCTGAGGCTAACGAAGGGCCAATGCCTGGTGAGTCAAAGGGAGAAACTTTGTATTCGTGTTTTGCGAAAGTAGATGAGGTATGGATGAAGGACATAGAGGTTGCTAAGGCAAACGGAACCTTGTCAGATGTAACGTTGACGATAAGGGACCCTCTTTCAACTTTTCGACCAACCAATAAACACCACGTCACCATCGATCATTCTCATTACCAAGGCAAGACGTACCGGATTAAAGAAGTCCAACCTGATATGCAAAACCGTCAGTTTGTCCGCGTTATTGCAGGGGTAAGCGAATGAGTGGTGTAGATATTAAAGGGCTTCCTAAGTTGTTAGCAGAATTGGAAAAGAAATTCGGGAAAGAAGCTTTACAACGGGTGAGCGATAAGGGGTTAGAGGATGGAGCTGAAGTGTTTGTTAAAGAGTTGAAAGCTGAGTTTGAAAGATTTAAAGACACAGGAGCCTCTATAGAGGAAATAACCGTATCTAAACCTATGTGGGTAGCAGGTGTACGTACAGTGAAAGTTCACTGGAAAGGCCCTCATGATCGTTATCGAATCATCCACCTAAATGAGTTTGGGACAGTTAAAAACCCTAACCCAGCTGGTAAGGGTGCGATAGCACGAGCTATGAGGAATGCAGAAAACGCCTATCGCAATGCAATCTTAAGGGCGGTGAAGAGAGGGTTATGAAACTTCAAGAAATATATGATGCTCTGATTGCTGACCCGTATATCAAAGCACAAGCAGCTGAAAGGATTAAATTTTATGAATTTCCAGAAGCGGAAAGCCTGGTAAACACTCATATCATCATTGACCCTTTAGATGTCCCCCGACCTGCTGAATTTGCAGATGATATGTGGTTGAAGGAGAGTCACCTTTATCAGATTGATGTTTGGTCCAAGGATAATTCAATTACTGAATCGTTAGCCGTCCATATCCAGAATTTAATGTGGAGCTTAGGATTTGCCCAGCGCGGTGGAGTTCCAGAATGGGACAAAGATTTTAATGTGTTTAGAGATGCCCGCAGGTACACGGGAACCGTATATAGAGATGATTTTGACACCTTATGAGGTGTATTTTTTTATGAATAAATAAGGAGTGATTATAGTGGCTGAAAAAGATTACAAAGCGTCTACTGGTGTGGAAGAATTTTATTATGCCCCACTGGATGAGACAGGAACTAGCATAGTAAAGGCAGATCCATCACGCGTGAAGTTTTTGCAGAATCTCACGGTTGAAATGCCGCAAGAAGCAGTTAGGGCATGGGGGGATAACCAAGTTGCCGAAATTGCTGTATCAAGTGGAAACATATCCGTTACGTCTGCCTTTCATAAAGTTCCCAGCGAGGATAAGAAAGTATTGTTTGGGCTTGAAGAATCCACAAACGGCCTTCTTGCACATGGGTCTTCAGACAACCCTCCATATGTGGCTGTTGTTTTTGCGAAAACTTATGAAGATGGATCCAAAGAATGGGTTGGTCTTACAAAAGGGATGTTTATGCGCCCGAACAAATCAGGATCCACTAAACAAGAAACAACCGAATTTTCTAGTGAAGAGATTACAGCAGCTTTTATGGATCGGGAAGTTAATGGGTTTGATGATGAAAAATCAGTTGTCTTCGCTAAAGAGGTTAAAGGTGAAACAACGAAACGGGATGCTTTATTCCAAGCGGTGTTCGGCAAGTCCTACCCAACAACTACGACTACAACAACTACGACCTCCGCCTAGGGGTTAACAGATGAAATATATTCTATGCCAACCAGCCATTAAACGGTTTGAATGGGAACTTGAAGTCTGCCTTACACGGTTAAAAAAATTAGGGATTAAAGAGATTGTCCTGCTGTTTGCTCGGCAGGATGATCAAATCCCTAAGTATTTCGAAGAGAAATATCAAGCGGAAGTCCATGTGTATGATGATCGACGAAATGATAAAACATATATTCCTTCCATAAAGCCTTACCTCTGGATGAAGTATCTTGAAGAAGACCGGGCAAGAGAAAGTGGAACCTATTTCTACTTAGACAGTGATGTTCTTTTGCGGAAGATACCAGAGGTACATCCTACAGAGAATTTGTGGTTAGCCTCATCTTGTGAGAGCTATTTAAGTATTGAGTATATTGGTAGTAAGGGAGACGGTTTACTGGAGCGGATGTGCCAATTCATTGAGGTGGATCCGGTACTAATCAGAAAGAATAACCCCATCGGTGGTGCTCAATGGGCTATCCAATCCCCTACTTACTCATACTGGAAGAAAGTCTATGAAGATTCCGTAAAGCTTTTTAAATTTTTGAGTGAGATAGAATCAGAATATGTAAGAAAGCACGAGTCCGGTTATACTCCTATCCAAAAATGGACAGCGGAAATGTGGGCGCAATTATGGAATGTGTTTCATTTTAAAAAAAGTGTTGAGACTCCTAGTGAACTAAACTTTTGCTGGCCAACAGATAATGTTGATCGATACTCCGAAACGAACATTTATCATAATGCAGGGGTGATGAACGATCATCAAGGACTTTTCTTCAAGGGGAAGTATACGAATCATACGCCCTTTAACGATACATTTGAACAGATTGACCAATCAATGGCTTCCCTTAAGTATGTGGAAGCAATAGGAGAGGTGAAAACGGCAATGGCAAAAGCTAAATATGAAGTTATTGAAAGTTTCCGTGATTTGGAGGAAGACAAGGAATACTTCAAAGGGGATCGCTTTCCCAAACCAGCGAATAAGAGGGTATCCGAGGAACGACTGAAAGAATTGTCTTCAGAAAGTAATAAGGCCAAACGTCCATTAATTAAAAAAGTTGAAGAGTAGAAACAGTAGTAAATTCTTCTGTTTTATTTTATTTTCAAAAACGAAAGGGAGATTAATAAATGGCAAATCTAAAAAGACAAATGATCGAGCTGGTTAAAGAAGTAAAAGATGAAGGTGAGGTTGTAACGGAAAAGTTCCTTACTCCTGCATTCCTTCATTTTAGTGTTGTGTATGAAGCTATGGATTTAGCGGAGGAAGTTTTTGAATCAAGCAATAATTCTTTGAAAGAAGAAAAAGAAAAGATTGATAAGGCCCTTATTTTTATTGCAGATCGTCTTTATAATAAACAGTTTACTAAAGAAGAGTTGTTTAACGGTTTGCATGGTCCAAACGCTATCGCGACCATTCAGGAACAAATCATTTTTGCTGCCAACGGGGTCCAAAGTGATGAGACAAAAAAGTTCCTGGAGAAGAAGAATTAACGGATAAAGATTTCACATATGAAAAGCAGAAATACTATGCTGATAAGTTGATCATGGACATGATGAAAAATGGTAAGGACATCAATGAAATATTAAGTATGCCGTACCATTTTGTACTCGAAATACTTACAGAAAAAAATAAACCAAAAGAAGAAAAGTCTCTTATCGCTGCTTTCGGTGGATAAGGGGCTTTTTTGTGCGGTCTAAGAAAGGAGGGGGAACATGGAGAAGATAGAAGGTTTGTCCATAGGTCTCGACTTAGATTCCTTAAAGGTTGAACGCGGGCTAAAAGGTTTGAAAGACCGATTGAAAACGGTCAATAGTGAAATGAAAAGCAATATGTCTGCGTTCGATCGATCCGACCAATCCCTTTCCAAGTATGAAACTCGTCTTCAAGGATTGAATAAAAAGCTTGGCGTGCAAAAACAAGTGACCAAAGAAGCTCGGGCAGAATATGACAAGATGGTCCGAGAGCATGGTGAAGGATCTAAGCAGGCAGAAAAAGCGGCTAGGGAGTACAACAATCAAGCTGCTGCATTAAATAACCTTGATCGATATGTAGGTAATGCTCGTAAAGAGTTAGAGCAAATGCGCAAGGAGCAAGAATTTGCTAATTCCAGGTGGGGAAAGCTCAGTCAAAACCTCGGTGACTTTTCTGGTAAATTAGATTCTGCTGGCCAAAAAATGACTAGTGCTGGCCACACGATGACTATGGGGCTTACGTTACCTATTATGGGAATGGGTGCAGCGGCCATGAAAACAGGTGCAGATTTTGAAGCGGCTATGAGTGAAGTACAAGCCACTTCTGGGGCTACAGGTGAAGACTTAGAGAAGCTTGAGGGTTTAGCTAAGGATATGGGTGCGACAACAAGATTCAGTGCATCTGAGAGTGCAGAAGCCCTCAAATACATGTCATTGGCTGGATGGGACACTCAGCAAATGATGAACGGTCTTCCTGGGGTTCTCGACCTAGCGGCTGCAGGGAACATGGAATTGGCCAGAGCTTCCGATATAGTCACCGATACCATGAGTATGTATAAGATGGAAGCGGAACAAGCCGGTCATGCCTCGGATGTATTCGCTTATGCGCAAGCGAACGCTAACACGAATGTAGAGCAAATGGGCGAAGCTATGAAATACGCTGGACCTGTTGCCAACAGTCTTGGAATAAGTTTTGAAGATACGGCAGGCGCTATGATGGTGTTAGCGGATAGTGGACTGAAAGGTTCTATGGCTGGGCAAGCATTTGCTTCTTCACTTGGCAGACTAGCAAAGCCAACCAAACAGATGAAGGGCACTATGGAAGAGCTGAGTCTGTCATTCTTCGATGCTGAAGGAAATATGAAATCCATGCCTGATATCATTAAAGAGATTGAAGATGGCACTCAAGGCATGAACAAAGAACAGAAATCCGCGGCTCTTACTACCTTGTTTGGTGCCGAAGCATATAAACATTGGGCTGTTTTATTAGAAGGCGGTTCAGAAACATTAGCAGATAACACGAAAGAACTGGAAAACGCTAATGGAGCTGCTGGTGAAATGGCAGAGACCATGAGTGACAATGCTCGCGGAAAAATGAAAGAATTCACGTCTGCTCTTGAAGGATTGTCAATTATGGCATCGGAGCATCTACTTCCACCTTTTACCAAAATTGTAGAAACGGCAACGGAGTGGATCCGGAAGTTCGGTGAAATGGAGCCTAAAACCCAAAAGAACATTCTAGCCATTGCTGGATTGGCCGCAGCGATCGGACCTTTGTCTATAGTAATGGGAACTACTCTACGGACCGTGGGCCTTTTCACGGGAGGACTTTCAAAGTCCATACGTTTCTTTGGGATGATGGGCAAGAGTTCTAAGGACACAAGAAAAGAGTTGGATACATTCGGTGGAACAGCTGTCCAGTCAGGTGATCAAGCCGTCAAAAGCGCAGGGTCCTTTAACAAAGCTTCCGGAAGTCTTACAAAGGTTGGAAAGGTTGCAGGGGTTGCTAGTTTAGGACTAGGCGGTTTAATGGGACCGATGGGTCTTTTAGCTACAATGGCTATTCCTGAACTGATCAAAGGTGGAAAGAAACTTCATGATCATCTCCAAGAGGATAGCATCCCTGCCGTGGAAGACTTTGGAGATAAGGTTTCGGATTCAACCACAGAAGCGGTACTAGGATATAAAAAGCTGAATGATGAAGCTACTGCTGAATTAAATGAATTGTTCTGGAGCGGTCAAGAAATCACAGATGAGAATTCCCAAAAATTAGTGAAAACTTTTGAGGAAATGACTAGTCAAATCAGTACCGCGATGGAAACCAAATTTGATGAATCCTATCAATCGATGCAAGAGTTTTTTGCGAATTCTAAAGAGCTTTCAGAAAAAGAACAAGAAGAAATGCTAACAGGCATGCAAGAGAGTCATGAGGAAAGAAAGAAAACCCTTCAGGAGCAGTTGGCGCGTATTAAAGAGATCCGTGAAACAGCTGCAGAAGAAAACCGAGGGATCACCAGAGAAGAGCAAAGGGAAATAAACCGCATCCAAAAAGAAATGAAGACTACAGCTGTTCAAACGATGACTGAATCGGAAGTTGAACAAAAAGCCATCATGGAACGCTTGAGAAATGATGCTTCTGAAATAACCGCACGTCAAGCAGCAGATACAGTGAAAAACAGTAAGGAAGCAAAAGATGGTGCTGTAAAGGAAGCAGAAGAGAAATACCAAAAGGTAGTTCAAAACGCTATCCTACAAAGAGATGAGACGGGTGCTTGGTCTAAAGAAGAAGCGGATACAGTTATTGAAGAAGCAAAAAGACAACGCGATGAATCTGTGAAAAAAGCAGAGGAGATGCACCGCGATGTCGTTGCAGAAGCAAAGGAACAAGCAGAAGATCATGTTGATGAAGTCAATTGGGCAACAGGAGAGATCTTATCGAAATGGGATCAGTTTAGCATCGACTTAACGGTGAAACTAGGAGAAATTGGAGGCAAAGCCCTATCTAAATGGGGAGAGATGAAAGAGGACGCCATTGAAGGTGGTAAAGGCATAACATCCGGTATTGTTGAAGGGATAGATGATGGCGACTTCAGTGTAATGAAGGCTATCCGTGGAGTAGCGTCTAACTTGATTAAAACCTTTAAAAAGAAATTAGGTATACGTTCACCATCCCGTGTGTTTAAAGGTATGGGCGTCCATATTATCGAGGGGCTTTCTCAAGGTTTGTCTTGGGGGAACCTAAAAGACATTGGGGTTAGAACCCTTCAAGACTATGGCGGCGGCCTCAAGGAAGGTTGGAATAACGTCAAAGGTTTCATGAGCGGTCTCCTCGGAGGCGGAGGATCCGTTGGTGGAGATGTAGGTTCATGGCTTATGCAAGCGATTGGTCTAACTGGTGTTCCTTCTAGTTGGTTGGGTCCTTTGTCTACAATAGCTAAACATGAGTCTGGCGGTAACCCGAGAGCTCAAAATAACTGGGATATTAACGCTAAGAGAGGAATTCCAAGTAAAGGTTTAATGCAAACCATTGGACCAACATTTAATGCGAATAAGTTGCCAGGTTTAAACGACATATTTAACCCTGTTCATAATGCGGCTGCTGCTATCCAATACATTAAAAGACGTTACGGAAGTGTGTTTAATGTGCCGGGTATTAAAGCAATGGCCAGAGGCGGTAGTTATGTTGGATATGAAACAGGTGGTTTTGTTAAGAACCGAGGTCTATATGAATTGGCTGAAGGCGGACATGGCGAATGGATCATTCCTACTGACCCCGCTAGAAGGACAGATGCCCAAAAACTTTTGGCGCTAGCAGGTAAGGATATAGATCAGGGAAATAAAAGGCCGTATCAATTGTCTGCGCCAACACCTCAAGATGATAGCATTGATCTCAAAAAAGTTTATGAAAAGCTTGAACAACAAGTCGTAGAAACAAAGCAAGCGGTTTATTTGTTATCACAGATTTTGCTTAAAAATACTGACATATACCTTGATTCTGATACTTTAGGTGGTTCTTTGGAACCGGTTATTTCTGAAATACAAAAAACGAAAAGTCATAGGGGGCTTTTATAGATGAGGAAAAGTTTTAAATTCAACAATATAAGAAAGCCTTGGCTCTATTTAGAAAAGGGCCGATCCAAGCCCCCTTTCGCTGCTGTATCCAGAGAAATTTTAAAAGTTCCTGGCATGCCTGGGGGTTATTTAGAAGGAACTGAAATAGAGCCTTTAGTTATTAGACAGCCTGTTGGGTTCAAAGTTAAAGATGATGAACATGCATTACAGTTGAAAGAAGAATTGGCCGATTGGCTGTTTACGGAAAAATCTGCTCCTCTAGAGTTAGATGATGAGCCTGGGAGGACGTATTATGCTATTGTACAAAACACCCTTGATGACTTTGACCGAATAGTTTCCCTGAGAAGGGGGACTATTCAATTTTTATGTCTGGATCCATATGGATTTGGGGATGAAGAGAATGCAACGTTTTCTAATGATGGAGTAACTATCATGAATAATGGCACCGTTGAAACAAAGCCTCGGTTTGAGATCGATGTTCTTAAAGACACGTTATTTATGGACCTTGTTTCAGCAGTGGGGCCTTACATGAGAGTGGGGGAACCAGGAGAACTGGACACGCCCCCTTACGAACGCCGGAGTCTCGTAATGGATGATTTATGTACAAGCACAGAGGGGTGGAATGTCGCAGATGCGGTAGACAACGGTTATATCCGGGGGAATATTCTAGCTACTCCTGATGGTTTCGTTCCTGAAACATTCGGGGCGGCTGTTGAACCTTACGCTTGGCAAGGTCCCTCATTAAAAAAACAAATCGTTGATGTTAATGGAAACCCTATGTCCGTTGATAATTTTCAGTTAGACATTCCATTGGAATTGTTGAACGTCGGAAATGGGACAGGCATGATTGAAGCCTACTGTAAAGATATAGACAATCACATTGTTACGAAAATAGGCATAGAAGACGTGTGGCGAGGAATGGAACGTATTCAGGCGAAGATGCAGCTGGGTGATATAGGAAATCGAGAACAGTATTACACCCAAGCTGATTATGGTTATGGATGGAACGATTTCAAAGGAATTATGCGATTGTATCGGGATGATTATTCAGGGGAGAAACGTATTCGGCCATACTTTGCAATCCGCAAACCAGATGGAACACATGATTGGGTACGCTCTCAATACTATTATGAAGACGTTGAAGAAAACTATCAAAACCCTATTACCCAAATTCAACTGGCTTTCAGAAAATGGCCCTCTCGTACAGAAGCCAAAATGAAAGTGAATCGAGTGACTCTCTGGGAGTACCATACGGAACCTGAAAAAATCCCTTACCTTCTTCGTGCAGGGGATAAAGTCATCATTGATATGAAAGATCGACTTATTTTAATCAATGGGGAAGATCGGACAGAAGAGTTAGGTGAATTCGGCGTCTCATTCTTTTCGTTATACCCTGGTGGAAATACCCTGTTTCAATTTCCTGAGAATACTTTTCAAACCAAGATATATTGGTCACCAAAATACAGATGATTAAAAGTATCTTGATAGAACTCATAAGGGTTCTTTTTTTTATGAGGAGGAGTACTATTGAACAGGATTATTCCACAAAACACTATATTTATCTTGGATAAAAAAACAGATCGTATTGTAGCACATATACCTGAAGAGGAATATTGGGCAGATAATTATATTGAAGATTTCAAAAAGGGAGGTTTCCTGGATTTCAAAACGTTCTCCTATGGTCGGGCGGCTCCCTATTTAGGAAAGATGAACCGTGCGATATTCATGGGGGATGATGGTTATTACCGGGAAATGGTTATAACTCGATCCAAACAACGAAAGAAAAACATGGTGGTTAACTCCAAAGCTACCTACCATGAACTAAAAGTAGACAAGCCTATTCAACCCATCACGTTAGAAGGGCAAACGGTTCGATCTGCAGGAACGTTTGTATTGAAGGGAACAGATTGGACGCTTGGAATTACCCAAGATACCAGCATCCAAACCGTCGCGTTTGAAGAGGATATCAACCCCTTTGATGCCATTCATCAAGTAGCAAAAATCTTTGGACTAGAGATCCGTTTTCGGATAGAGACCAAGGGTAGTAAAGTTTCTGGTCGTTATGTGGATTTAGTAAAACGTGTTGGTGAGTGGCGAGGAAGAGTGATCGAGACGGGGCATGATCTAATTGATGCTGAAAAGATTGAAGATACAGATAATGTTTATACCGCACTGGTTGGTTTAGGCCCTATCCGTGAAGATGGAACACGGGAACGTGTAGAAGTTACTAATGAAGCTGCTCGTATCAATTGGGTGCGAAAAGGGAAGCATCGTTGGGGGAAATTTGAACCGAGCCTTTCGGGAGAAGAGTTTTCGAGAGAAAAATTAATTGAACTTACGGAAAAAGAGTTGCAAAGACAAATTAGTGCAGCTGTACAATTTAAGGTTGATGGAGCAGATATAGAGCATATAAGTGGTCTATCTCACCAAAAAATTCGCATTGGTGACAATCTGCGGATTAAAGCAACGGATTATAACCCTGCGATGTTATTGGATGCAAGGATCATACGAAGAGAAGGTTCTATTAAGAAACGTACCAGAAAAACGTATACCCTAGGTGAATACCTCGAACATTCAGAAGAAGAAGTGAATGCTTTAAAGAAGGACCTAAGAAATCTTCTTAAAACGAAAGCTAAAATTATTTATTCGGATACCCCTCCTGAAGATAAAGGTGTTATTTGGATTGATACATCTGACCCTGACCAAGATCTATGGAAACGATGGGATGAAGATAGCGGTAAATGGATGACTGGACCGGGTGGCCCTCAAGGACCGCAGGGGGATCAGGGCCCTCAAGGTTTACAGGGGATCCAAGGAGAAAAAGGGGATCAGGGGATTCAAGGACCTCCCGGAGAAGACGGCCAACCTAGTTATACACACATCGCCTACGCAAATAGTTCCGATGGTTCTGAAGATTTCTCAGTAGGGGACTCGACAGGTAAAGAGTATATCGGTATGTACGTTGACTTTAACTCAACAGACTCTACTGATCCTTCTGATTACGAATGGACGAAAATCAAAGGTGAAAAAGGAGATCAAGGTATCCCAGGCCCCGAAGGGGAAGACGGGCAGACACCTTACTTTCACACTGCATGGGCTGACAGTG
The DNA here is from genome assembly GCF_900108515.1 of Halobacillus karajensis. GTDB lineage: Bacteria > Bacillota > Bacilli > Bacillales > Halobacillaceae > Halobacillus > Halobacillus karajensis. The sequence continues at coordinate 90,415 of NZ_FNWW01000004.1, forward strand.
CTGACGGGAATACAAATTTCTCTACTACTGACCCTACTGATCGTGATTACATCGGTACTTACACGGACTTCACGCAAGCCGACTCGAATAACCCCGATGATTACAAGTGGTCAAAGATTAAAGGTGAAAGAGGGGATCGCGGTCCTACAGGTAGGAACTTGATGTTAAATACCGATCAGACATTCTCATGGTCTAGTACGGACTACGAGAATAGTGAGAGAATAAGCAACGAAATGAAAATAGCCGATTCTGTAAAGCCCGATTTTAAAGGACGTACATTTACGGTTTCTTACGAGGCAAGAACGACTGACCTCGTGTACGGGACTACTAATCCGTGGTTAGGTTTCCAATTGAGAACCGACTTCACAGATGGCGATTATTCTTATGCGATCGACTTAGGGTCTCAGGCTATTCCCGAGGGAACTTCCGACGGTTGGATAAAGGTAACAGACACGGTAACCATGGCGGACAAAGAGATAGATAGAATAAGCGACAATGTAACTGTACTAATGCGCGATGCCACAGGGGACGTAGAGATACGCAAAATCAAGGTAGAGTTTGGGGACGTAGCTACTGAATGGTCTCCGGCTCCCGAGGATTTAGTAGGGCCTGAAGGTCCGCAAGGTCCTCAAGGTGAACGCGGTTTGCAAGGACCACAAGGAGATCAAGGTATTCAAGGACCACCAGGTGAAGACGGACAACCGTCATATACGCACATCGCTTATGCGGATTCCGCCGATGGAACAGTAAACTTCTCTACATCGAATCCTGACCGTGATTACATCGGTATGTATGTTGACTCGACAGTTAACGATTCCACGAACCCGGCGGACTACAACTGGACGCGAACAAAAGGACTTAAAGGCGATCAAGGTATTCCGGGGCCGGAAGGTGCTGACGGTCAAACGTCTTACCTACACATTGCTTACGCTGATTCCTCGGATGGTTCCGTTGGATTCACGACGTCAAACGCCACAGGGAAGGTGTACATCGGTCAGTACACGGACTTCACTCAAGCTGATTCGACTGACTATACGAAATATACCTGGACGAAGGTTAAAGGTGACAAGGGCGATAAGGGAGACACCGGTCCGGAAGGCCCGCAGGGACCGCAAGGTATTCCTGGCGAAGACGGGGCTGACGGTCAAATGTATTATACGTGGATTAAATACGCAGACGACAGCTCCGGTAACGGAATCGCTAACTATCCGGACGGTAAAGAGTACATCGGTATTGCACACAATAAAACGACCTCAACCGAGTCTAGTGATCCTACCGAGTACACCTGGTCGAAGATTCTTGGACCACAGGGACCGACAGGGCCGCAAGGTGACCCTGGACCTACGGGACCGCAAGGACCACAAGGTATCGAAGGACCGCCGGGTGAAGACGGAAACCCTACGTACACATGGATTCGATACGCCGATGATGCAAACGGTAATGGGATGTCTAACTTCCCTGACGGTAAATCGTACATCGGTATCGCTCCGAACAAGCTGACACAGACGGAAGGAACCGACCCTGCCGACTACACGTGGTCTAAGTACGAGGGGCCGAAGGGTGACAAAGGCGATCAAGGCGATACTGGCCCGCAAGGACCCGAAGGACCAACAGGCCCGACCGGCCCCGAAGGTCCGCAAGGCCCACAAGGTATCGAAGGCCCGCAGGGTCCGAATATCGTTGACGATGCGACAACCTTTGGCCAGGCGTTCGTAACCATCGGAAATAACTATTACTACCAAAGCACTATCGACGGAGCGAACTCCGGATCCTGGTTCCGTATCGCTAAGAACACCGGTAACCGAGCTTTCGGACGATTCTTGCTTAAAGACACCACGTCAAGCACGCATCAGACAGTTTCTTTCGAGGCATCTATTCATTACGGAAAATCTCCGTTCATCGCGGTGAACTCGTCGTCTAACTATAGCAATGTGGCGTTCTCTAAAGTTCGTCTAGTTTATAACGGGACATATGACGAGGTCTACCTGGAGGTTTACATCCCTTCGACAACTCGAGACTACCTAAGTGCTCACTTCTGGCTAACGGATAACATTCAAGACTCCGGGTGGATCGGATTAGATTGGGAGGCCGGCGGAGTTCCTGAAGGATACAGCACGTATGAACGGAAGTGTACGTACGGAAATGCTGTGCAAGACATCGCAGACGATGCAAAAGTAACGACTGACCTGTGGAAGTACGAAGATACAACGTACATTAACGGTGGTCAGATCTACACAAATTCGATCACAGCTAACCAAATCTCCGTATCAAATTTGTCGGCTATTTCAGTGGACCTCGGAACAGTAACGGCGGGCGACATCACCACGGATGCTTTTATCAACGTAGGTACAAACCTAAGCGTCGGTGACGAAATCGTACTCGGCTCCCCGAACGATTCAGGTACGAAGATTATCCGTTTCTTCTACGACCAAGAAGCAACACCGTCAGGGAGTATAGGGACGATCCAGAACGATTACATCCGAGCAACTACGTCCGGTAGCGTCCATAATATCGAGATTTCCGCAAGTGGCGATCTTTCGCTTTATTCGAGCGAGGCGATAGAACTCATGGGCGCGTACGTTGACATCGGTTCTACGACTGCAGATGTAGTAATAGACGGCGACATCCTCGAAATAGCGTCCGATCAACTTGTCGTCAACAATTCGGCGCAATTCTTAGGTAGTATCACCGCCTCGGGGACGTTTAACGCTTCGAGTAACGTGAATTTTGGTTCCGGTGCAGAGGAGTTCGAGTTCTTCGCGTCAAGCGGTAATGTCTACATCGGCGGAGAATTAAGAACAAGGAACGGGCAAAGCGGTAAATGCAGTGTAGGTGGCGCAGGGTCCGGAATAGCGAATGGGGACGCAGTTGCATCGACATTTGTTCAATTCCCTATGAAATCCGCAGTTGCACCATCAAGTATCAGCTTTAGTGCAGCTTCCAACAATTCGCCACCAAACGCAAGCTACATCAACCAAGAAGGATTCAACTTCTATGTGGAACGTGTAAATACCGCATCTTACATGTACTGGACGGGAAGTTGGTCTTATTAAGGAGGAGTATCGTTGTTAAAAGGGATTAGGGAGACTGTGCTTGAGATCGAATGCTCGGGCTGCGGTTCTGTATACTACACCGATGTTAATGGAATTACGTTAAAGAAAAACGAGTTTAACGAGTATCAAAACCTTGCATTAAAATGCACTGATTGCGGTGACTACGAACTATTCAACGTAAATATACCAATAGATGACATAGAAGAAGGAATAGAAACTGGGGAGCTCCCTGTAGATGAAGAGGTTCAGCGACATTATGTACGGATACTTCAACGCTTAGTTCGTGCCGATTTAAAAGGAGGTGATTCGGAATGAGTAATGAGAAAGTAGACGCTAACACCGTACTTGCGATTTATAAACAAAGGGTTGCCGATTTAACACATCAAAATGTAATCTTAGAAGCTAGGTTGATGGAGTTGCAAAAGGGAGCTGCCGATGATAAACGCAAAAGTAATTAACGAGAAAAGTTCAACGCCGAATAGGCGTATTTTTTATGCAAAAAAGGACCCCCCAAATCTGGGGAATCCTTTTTCTTATATATGGGAGAGTGCTATAACTCTTCGAACCTAACGATTGCATTAAGGGGGTCGAGCAATGTCAGAGCAAAAGGAAGTGGATGACATGGAGAAATTCATGACTATTCTCATGGATGTTAAAGTGTCGCTTGCTCAACAAAACCAAAAGTTGGACAACGTGCTGGATATGAAAAAGAAAGTAGAACAAACACAAGTGGTAGCTAATGAGGCTGATAGAGTTTCCAAGCAGAATAAGAAAGATATTAAAGCGTGGGACGAAAAGATGGAGAAAAAGGCTGACAAAGACGATGTGGAAAGAATCATCAAACAGAAAGACAACTGGCACCGCAACCTCCCAGCTTGGATTGCCGTGGCGATATCAGTAATTGTTTTCTTATCTCAGTACATTAGTATCTAGGAGGCTAAATATGAAAGAACAAATCAAAGAAGTAGCAACACTTGTTGGAGGTTTTTTGACAGCGATTATGGGGTTTTTGGCTACTCTCAATATACGCTATGAGTGGCTTACGGAAGCGAGTATTAGCGCTTTTGTAACTGTCGTCGTTGCTGGGGGGATGTTAGGTATCGGAGTTTATTCGGTTTGGAAAAACACCTACGTAAGTAAAAAAGGTAAAGAGCAGAAGCGTGTATTACAAGAAAGGAGATTAAAATAATGGCCAAACTGCTTAAACAAAATGGGAAATGGAATGGAAAGACAGTAGCTTTAGATGATGGTCATGGGATGGGGACTCCAGGCAAACGGACGCCATACATCTCTGAGCTTGGGCGATCCATTAGAGAGAATGAATTCAACCGAAAAGTGATAGCGTTTCTTGCGGATATCTTACTCGCTCATGGCTTCCGTGTTCTTTTGGTCGCACCAAGTGATGCAGATACACCTCTTAGTTACCGAACCAAATATGCTAATGATTATGGGGCAGACATCTATGTATCTGTCCATTTTAATGCGGTGAGTTTTGATTTTGATTACTCCACGGCTAGTGGTATTTCTGTTCATATCTACAATGGATGGATTACAGACACCACAAGACACCTGGCAGAGTGCGTAGGCAAGTATCTTCGACGTGGAACAAAGCAAGTATATCGAGGTATTAAACGGAACAACTTCCATGTGCTTAGGGAATTCCATGGCCCGGCTATCCTAACGGAAAATGGATTCATGGATGATCGAAGAGAAGCATTGCTTATGTTGGAGGAAGATTTTCAGGTGGAAGTGGCTGCCGAACATGCGCAGGGGATTTGTGAGTATTTCGGTGTAGCATATAAAGGAAAGCATTACGATCCATTAGACAAGGGGTGGCTTGAAAAAGGAAACAAAGGTGACTCTGTCAAGGATTTACAACGGGATTTACGACAGCTGGGATATTCCTTATCGATTGATGGTTCGTTTGGGCCGGAGACAGAAAAAGCACTCAAGGGGTTCCAGAGAGCCCACCATTTAATGGTAGATGGATTGTATGGACCAAACACACAAAAGGCACTCAAAGAAGCTTTGAAGCGATATTCTTCTATAGCTAATAAAGAAAAGGAGGAAGATGAAATGGCTAGAGATATCAATAAGGTGAGTCATTGGGCTGAAGATGATTGGGAAGAGGCTACCGAGAATGATTACCTTGAGGATAAACGACCAGGAGCAAAACTTACCCGAGAAGAGGCGGCTATTGTTGTAAACCGTATCCGTCACAACTTCTTAGCATTGATTGAGAAGAATGAAGAAGAGATCAAACGTTTACATTCAGCATTGGAAGACGCGGGACTGGAAAATACAAAAGAATAAATGATAAGCTATAGATGCTCTGTTCAATTAAAGTTTAGCGAGCGAGTGTTCTTACAGAGCAAGACCCACCTTCCTCCAAAGGGTGGGTCTTTTTTATGAACAAATAATATAGGATTGCATAATATATACATACCCTTATTTCTAGGGTACCGGGGGAAGTCATCCTTTTTTATTGCGGGGTGAGTGGTGAGCCCTGCTCTTTCTGCCCGCCTCTCTCAAAGGTGGGTTTTATTATGTTTCGACTATTAATTCGAAATCCTCTACATCCTCACTAAACTCCACAGGTATTCCCATAAAGTTCATGGATATTATGAGTGGATCTCCATGTTCATCTACAACGGGGCGTTTTCTTATTTGTTCTCCAAACCATTGCTCGTTGATTTTTATCTTAGTAGTCTCATCATTATAAAAGATAGCCATTTCTAAATCCTTAAAAAATCTCATTTTAAAGACCTCCATTTTCCAGTTTACTTCTCATAAAGTTGTGATATCATACATAATAACAGAACAAGCGTTCGTATAAAAGGGGAGGTAACGACAGATGAATGGAGTATTGAATCGTGCTGTAGGTACTAGGAATAACCTTGAGTTGATTTATGTCGATGGAAAAGGGAACATGAGCCAGCGGAAAATTCGTGTTGTTGATGTACGTGAAAATCATGTCCTTGCTTATTGCTACAGACGGAACAAAGTACGCTCATTTAGAAAAGATGGAATTCTGTCGGTATATCCCTGTCGAGAAAGGAAAGGTGCAGTCAATGGATAATCGAAATCGGGACCGCGGGACAATTAAGTGGACGTCTCTCATGCTTCCTGAACACGTCGAAATGATAAAGAAGGTATGGAAAGAAGATGAGCGCATTGAGAAACCTATTCTGGATGAACAACAAATCGAAGAGATTGGTTTCAAACTCCAGAGGGCGATGACAGATAGTTTGCCAGTGGAGGTACGTTTTCATAATGGGTTTGATTACTCTGAGGAAAAAGTAAAAGTGGTGCAATTGGACCCGCAGAATAGGAAAGTGAAATGTATCGGGCTACGAGATAAAATACATACTTCATTCCAGTTCGATGATATTGTGGATGTGAACATAATTTAAGCCTCACCAAACGGTGGGGCCTTTTTATTTCTCTTCGTATAAGTCTGTTAATTTGCACCCTAAAATTTTTGATAAATGGACTGCATCGTCTAAGTAAATCCTCCCTCCATTACACCACCTTGTCAAAGTATTAGGTTGCACGTTCATCTTTTTAGCAATGAAATTTTTCCTCAAACCAGACCTTTCCACAGCTTTTCCAATCTTTGTTTCTATTCTCATAATAGGAATATTCTTTTGATACTTCTGAATTCCCTTCTTAATATATCGATATTTTTTTATTGATTTATGAATAGGACGAGCTTCCTCAGGAATATGCTTTATTAAATACCACGTTAGAAACAAATCAAGAATATTCCAAATCCCTTCATACCAATGTTTTCGAGAGGTCAGGAACATTCCTTACCATTGCAACTATTTATTCCATAAATACCTAAAGGAGGTGGTGTGATGTTTGTAGAAATCAGTTCAACAATCATCATGGCAGGTGTGGCTGGATATTCTTACTTGAAAACAAACGGACCGACAACCAACGATGGGGAGAAGATCCAACGAATTTTTTCTAATTCGGGATGGACGATTAATGAAAAAGGAAAAACAAAAAAGGTTTGTATTCATCGGAAAAGAAAAATTGAAGGAGGTACAGAATATGTCCTTCAGTTGCCATTAGGGATGTCGTCCAAGGATATCATTGAGAAAAAACATGTACTTGAAGATGGTCTCAATATTCGCTCCAAATACATCGACTTTGATCCGAGGGAATTATTAAAAATCAAATGGGACCGTACAGCTTTGAAGCAGATTCGAGACATTGTAAAAAACAAAAAAATCGCACGTAAAGAAATTGCTTTGGATTTTGACGGAATGCTCAGGATCCGTGTCTATAATCAACCACTTGCAAACCAAATCGATTGGAAAGATGATTTCCTTAAAAAGAAAGGATGGTCTGTGCCTGTAGGTTGTAACCGGGAGGGGATGATCTGGCATGATTTCGACAAGTTGTATTCTTTAATTGTGGCTGGTACACCAGGTTACGGGAAGTCGCAGTTTTTAAATATGATTATCTCCGCTTTAGTGATGATGCAGCCGGATGATGTGACGTTTACACTTATTGATTTAAAAGAAGGGGCGGAGTTCAAGAAATTTGAGAACTTGAAACAAGTGAAGCGCTTTGAAACAGATCCAAAGAAAGTAAAAGAGGTACTGGAGGAAGTGGAAAAAGATATGTCAGCTATGTATCGCCGGTTTATAAAGGATGGTTACTCCAATGTAAAAGAAGCGGGGATCAAGGATCGCCACTTCATAATTATCGACGAGGGGGCAGATATTGCCGAGGATGCTGAATGCATCAAGTTATTGACCGGGATTGCAAGAAAAGGAAGGGCGGCGGGCTTTTATCCCGTGTACTCCACCCAATACCCAACATCAAGGTCGATACCGATTGATGTAAAAAGGAACATTCCGACACGGCTTTCATTCGTTTTAGATAGCGGAACAGCCTCAAGCAATGTATTAGACCAGGCAGGCGCCGAAGACTTGCCGATGATTCCAGGGCGAGCTATTTACAAGAACGTTCGTTGTCATACTGTCCAAACTCCTTATATGAGCGCTGGGCAAGTGAAACAAAGGGTTAAGCCGCACATCAGGATTAAACCTCGAAAGGATGAGGCTTATGCAGAATACAGCCATCAGGAAAAAACGAGTCGAAAGCATTCTCTTAAGTTTGAAAAAGTGTGATTATCTGACTCGCTCTCAGCTGCAACAGATCCATGACTTGAAGAGTATCCGTAATGCCAACCGAGTTTTAAAATCCATGAGCAAGTATTTGTCCTCTTATCGGTATGGATTAGAAACGGTTTATTACCTTAACAAAGAAGGGCGAGACCAAGTAGGGTGTGAGGTGATCAGGAAGAAGACGCCACAAGTTCAACACTATCTTTTGAGGAATCAACTCTGGATTTATTTGAAAAGGCCGAAGAGCTGGCAGAATGAAGTGAAGGTGGAAGGGGCAGAACACTCAATTATCTGTGATGCACAATTCGAAAAGAAGGGCGTTCCTGTATTCGTCGAAGTTGATGTTAGTCAGGCCATGGCAGTGAACAAAAGAAAAATTGAAAAGTATCGTCAAATTCAACTCATGACGGGCGAACCATTTTATTTGTTATGGGTTACGGAAATTGAAGGTCGTAAACCAAAATTGGAGAGCTATATGAATGGAATGCTGGGCTATGTCTACTCAATAGGTGAAATCAAGTAAAGGGGTGGCATCATGACGAAAACAGAGGTAATTAAATTTGGCGATTTCATGAGTGGGGATTATAAGCAAAAGAGAACCAAGAAAACAAGGAAGATGGGCAAATATGGGATAACCATTCCTGCAGCAGCATTACCCTTGGGAGCTTCTAAAGCATTCGCCTCGACAGGTGAAGTGGAAGCTGTTCCAGTTAATGTGGTAGGAGACTCGATCAGGCAAGGTATAGCGAATTCATTCGATCCTTTGATTGAATTAATGGTAGCCATCTCACTACCTATCGCTTCAGTAATGGTTACTGGCAGCGCTCTAATGATAATGATCGGAATGAGCGAGAAAGGATATGGGTGGTTGATGAAGGCTAGTCTTGGTTATGTTCTTGTCCAAATGTCACCATTGTTTATCAATGTATTAGCAGGTGTAGGAGAAGCGGTTTAGAGCTCTCATTATGAGGGCTTTACTCCTTACATAAATTTGGAACTTCAGATATACTTGTCCGTAGGTAAGAATACATACATTTAGGAGGGGGAATTATTTATGCATTGGGTATTAATGCTTTTGAGTTTCTTAATCGTTGCAGTTTGTGGAGTACTATCCATTACTTTTTTAATCATTAAGAAAAATAACGTCATCCCTACATCTGGAGTCATTTTAGGTTTGGTATTATTCATTATAGGGTTCGGCATGAGTCCTTCGGAATCTGCAAAAGGGGAAACGATCAAAGGTGACTATGCCCGCGAGGACTTCGTAGAAATCTCGCCAGATTCAAAAGTATCTATAAGCGGAGAGGTTACAGAGGAAATCGAAGATAATTTCATTTTTATAGTTGAAAACGGTGATACGGATTATACTATTACTAACACTTCTGAAGTTGAAGTAAATACTGGAGACGAGGTTTCCGCCTATGGCGTCCTAGCAGGGGTAGACGAAACAGATTCAACTATCTCCATAGATGCTGTACATATAGATGTCAAAAACTAATGTAAGAGCAGCCCGTCCACGTGGATAGGCTGCTTATTTCTTTATTTGAACAATTTCCTCAGGGCTTTACCTGTTACCTTACCAGCAGCCCGTCTTCCAACCCTCTTTCCTATACTACCCTTTCGTGCTGAATCGATATCGTTCCAGATCCGTAGCATCTTATATATCTTTGATTTTAGGCTCATATTTCCGATCCCCTTCCTAATTAATATACATTAAAAGTGCAAGCGAATGTGGGTTCATATGCACCCACAAAAACACCCACACTTTACCCACATAGATTTGAAAATGGGTGAAACGCAATGAAAAACCAAAGTCTCTTTCAACTGATTTAACGGGGTGATTTCCATCTTACGAAAAGAAAAATCACCCTAGTCCATATTCCGCACGCAAGTACACCCTTGGGAACGTGAGCAATATCTTCAAACTTATTAATTTAATAAAACCCTTAAGGCTCTTGGCTTTGAGGGTTTTTTATATTTTGGTCAACCTCTTGTTTTGTGTTTAAATATATAGAACGACCAAAATTGGACCAAAAAGAGCATAAAAAATTAATCGAGGAACGCTTTAGTATAGTTCTCGAATTTATCCATTGGGCCTTGTTCAATTTTGTTACTGATATGGGCATATACCGTATCAACAATGCTTCTGATGATGCAGGTGGGCTTGCCATTTCTGAAAAAATGCGTGGTCAAATTCGTGGGTTAGATCAAGCTTCTCGTAATGCTCAAGATGGAATTTCTTTAATTCAAACTGCAGAAGGTGCATTAAATGAAACTCATGATATCTTGCAGCGCATGCGTGAACTTTCTGTTCAGTCTTCAAACGAATGAAAATACAGAATTTAACACTCAGACACTATTGGATGGAGATGTCAATGCAAGTTTTCAAATTGGATTAATGAGGGGCAAAGTATTGACATATCTATAAATGATATGGGAGCACAAGCTTTAAATGCAACCGAAACACTAACAGGTGCGACTGAAGATTTGACTCATATGGAGCCACTTTAACTGGAGCTAATGTATTAAGTAATGAAGCTGGAGACGCTGTAGCAGTAAATGTGAATGATAACTATTATAATCTTTCGGATGTAGAAAATAATGGAAGTGATGACGGCTTTGTAGTTAAAGAAGGTACCTCTGAATATGGTGCAGGAGCTGCTATGATTGATGATGAAACTGTTACTAAGGGAATCGATATTTCTTCCCAAGCTTCAACTGATGCGTTCATTACCACTTCAGATAATGCAATTCAGTCAGTTTCAGCAGAACGTTCTAAATTGGGGGCAGTCCAAAATCGTTTGGATCACACTATCAATAACCTTGGAACATCTTCTGAAAACCTAACTGCTGCAGAATCACGTATCCGTGACGTAGATATGTCTGAAGAAATGATGAAATCAAACGAAGTCATCTATCTTGTCTCAAGCTTCTCAAGTGATGCTCGCGAAAGCAAACCAGCAACCACAGGGAGTTCTTCAACTTCTACGTTAATTAATATAAAAGAACTTATTTGATATTAACCTAATACCGTAAAGTTGGAATACCGATTAAATAAGGTTTTTTTACTCTTATCGTAGAGTATTTATTTAGCGTATGGGCGGCATGAGGTGATAGTGCCCAAAACCCTTTTAACATAGGGTTTGGGAACAATTTGACTGGATTATGACTGGTTTTTAAAATCGGTTACTAAATTTACAAGCCTCTCAAGAGTTTATAAACTCTTGAGAGGCTTTCTTTTAAGTAGCAGTCATTTTATTTATAGCTACATAAAAAAGTCCCCTTGCCAATCTCTCCTGGAACAATTTTTATTAAGTGATAGGACGATTATCTCGAAATTGAGTCTTCAAGTATAGGGCAGTATTTTTGAAGACTTGATTTCGAGAAAATGGATCAAAGCTTTTATATTTTTAGATGATAAATACGGTAACATTATTGATATTAAAGACTTTTGTGAGGAATATTTTCACTTAACCAGTAAGAAACTACATTTCATTCAACAGTGGTAGTTATTTAAAAAATTATATAGATAAAGAGCTAAAACTTGTTTAAGTGATACTGGTACTGGGTTAAACATCTATATATCAAAATTTAAAGGAGGAAATTTCTTTTATATCACACGAACAGTATCAATCAGTCATTCAGTCTTTACAGGAGTGTATGGAAGCTTGTAACCACTGCTATGATGCCTGCCTGCAGGAGGATAATGTGAAAGAGATGGTAGAGTGTATACGATTGGGTAGGGAATGTGCAGACATCTGCAGATATCTTGAACAAACTTTAGGACGCGGAACTCCTTTTTCTAAAGAGCTGGCCAAAGTTTGTGCTCAAATCTGCCAAGCATGTGGAAACGAATGCAATAAGCACGACCACGACCATTGGCAAAAATGCGCTGACGCTTGCTTCCGGTGTGCTGATGCATGCAAGAGTATTGCTTAAGAATTTTTCACTAGAATTATGGAAAGATACTTACAGACCAGTCTAAAAACTGGTCTATTTTTAATTTTACCAAATACGTTTTATGATACCCCTGCGCGGTAAACGTCTAACGAGTAAACATATCTATATAAAAAGGAGGAAACTAATGACGCATCATCCTCATACCCCTCAAACCACTCGAAAGAACGATGAAGATCATAACCATGAGAACCATGGGCGTGACAGCCATCATGAACCTGATCATGAAGGGCATGACCATCATAATCATGATGGTCACGGGCATCATGGCCATGAAGGACATGACCACGGAGCTATGGTAGAAGAGTTTAAGCGAAGGTTTTATATTTCTTTATTTGTAACCATCCCTATTTTGCTGTTGTCATCAATGATCCAGGATTTTATAGGTCTGGAATTTTCCTTTCCCTTTGATCAATATGTATTATTCGGGTTAGCAACCTTCGTCTTTTTATATGGGGGATGGCCGTTTCTGACAGGCTCCGTAGACGAGCTGAAACAAAGAAATCCGGGAATGATGACCCTTATAGGCCTAGCTATTGTCGTTGCATATGGGTACAGTTCCCTTGTCGTATTTGGGTGGACAGGCAAGAACTTCTTCTGGGAACTCGCAACCCTCATCGATATTATGCTCCTCGGTCATTGGATTGAGATGAAGTCAGTCATGGGAGCATCAAATGCTTTACAAGAACTCGTGAAACTTATGCCGCATGAAGCGCATCGATTAAAAGATAATGGAGAAACAGAAGATGTTCCTCTCAGTGAATTGGACACAGATGATCTTGTCATCGTCAAACCAGGGGAAAAGATCCCGGTGGATGGGTTGATTACAGAAGGAAAATCAGCTGTTGATGAATCCATGCTGACCGGTGAATCGATCCCTGTAGAAAAAACGGAAGAGGATGAAGTGATCGGAGGTTCCATCAACAAAGAAGGAAGCCTTACGATTCAAGTGAAAAATACGGGTGATGACACGTATCTTTCCAAAGTAATTACATTGGTAGAAGAAGCCCAGAACTCAAAATCACGAGCTCAAGGCTTTGCTAACCGGGCAGCCAAATGGCTGTTTTATCTGGCCCTTGGGGCAGGAATTACAACCTTTATTGTATGGGTGGCCTTAGGTTTTGCTTTTGATGTTGCCTTGGAGCGCATGGTAACGGTCATGGTTATTACATGTCCACATGCCTTAGGATTAGCCGCCCCGCTTGTTGTCGCTGTTTCTACTTCCCTTTCAGCAAAACAGGGGTTATTAATCAGAAACAGAACCCAGTTTGAGAATGCCCGTAACATCGATGCCGTTATTTTCGATAAAACAGGTACATTGACAAAGGGTGAGTTCGGCGTCACGAATGTGATTCCAACAGAAGGGAACGAAGAAAACGAGGTCCTGTATTGGGCGGCAAGTGTGGAGCAAAATTCGGAGCATCCACTGGCTCGAGGCATTTTGGAAAAAGCACAAGACAAAGAAATCTCGCTAGGTAAAGTTGAAGATTTTGAGCCCATTACCGGAAAAGGGCTAAAAGGAATAATAGATGGAAGAGAAGTTAAAGTCATGAGTCCTGGGTATATGAAAGACAAGAATTACTTCTATGATACAGAATCCTTTAGTAGATTATCAGAAGAAGGGAAAACAGTGGTATTCGTTCTCCATGATGATGAGTTGTTAGGAATGGTGGCTCTTGCTGACATGGTTCGTGACTCAGCTAAAGAAGCAATCGCTGAATTAAAATCTAAGAACATCCATTCCGTTATGCTTACGGGGGATAATGAAAAAGTCGCCAAATGGGTAGCCGATCAATTAGAGATGGAAGAAGTCTATGCGGAAGTGTTACCTAACCATAAAGCAGACAAAGTAAAAGAAGTACAAGCTAAAGGAAGAAAAGTGGCCATGATTGGTGATGGAATTAATGACGCACCAGCCCTGGCTACGGCCGACGTTGGAATAGCTATTGGAAGTGGTACAGATGTTGCCGTGGAAACAGCTGATATTGTCCTTGTTAAAAGCAATCCTAAGGATATCGTATCGATTGTAACTCTATCACGAAACACGTATAGGAAAATGGTTCAAAACCTATGGTGGGCAACAGGTTATAACATTTTTGCCATTCCTCTAGCCGCAGGGGTGTTGGCTCCTAATGGAGTTGTTCTTAGTCCTGCTGTTGGAGCCATTTTAATGAGTTTGAGTACTGTTGTAGTGGCCATAAATGCAAAGATATTAAAAGCAGAATAAAGACAAAATCATAAGAGACGATGCAGTAGTTAGCTGCATCGTCTTTTTAGGCAATAAGAATCAATGTACCGGCAATAAATAAGTTGAGAGAGACTCATCCTTATTCTCCTCAGTCAGTTAAACCAACAATCCTACGGACAGTGATCCTGCAGGGCAACATTACTAACATCCAACTCATGGTAAGGTTCTACAAAGGAATTTTAGAGCATTGACTCTGTGAGACATGGGAGGGTTCACCTTCATGAGAATTGTGGGCATCCATAAGTGCGACCATAAGTTAATCACAACCCAAAGTTTAAAGAAACTAGTAATTGGGTGTACACTGACCGAGTGAATACTGTCTTTCATTCCCTTAAGTTCATCAGAAATAAAGAGGAGTACTTCCTCAAACCACGAGCTTGAATATCTTCGATTAATTCTTTCCACACATAGGCGGATTCTGTTGGAGCGACGGTATAGGCAAGGACTTCTTTAGAGCCCTCCTCTCGAATCCCCACGTCAATATAAACGGCTTCTTTGGACTCGCTTTACAAGAATAAAAGCCGCGTCTAAATAAACGCATATATAACGTGGATAGTAAACGCTGGCGAAAGGCTTTCACTTCTTCTGTGACGGCTGTGATCATGTTTGAAATCGTTGGATGCCTCCAAAGCAGTTGCTTTAAAGATACCCTTCAGTCATTTATTTCTTACCATTTGGTTCTTCTCTTGATCGAGTTCTTCGATAATTTCTTCTTTTATCTCTTCGTACATATCTTCCTTGATTTCTTCATATATTTCTTCTTTCACATCATCGAAAAGCTCTTCACGAAATTCCTCTTTAGCGAAGTTAAGTCTTTCTATTCGTTTATTCTTGCGATCCATTTTCCAATTTTTTCTAAACATCCTTAACATGGAGACGATCATGAGTATCATAATGAATGAAAATGGTAAGGCAGCAATAATCGAAGCCGTTTGCAGGGCTCCTAATCCGCCTCCACCGCTTAATAGAAGGACGCTTGCGGATCCCGCAATGAGAAACCCCCAAATTAATTTAACCGACATTAGCGGGTTAAGGCTACCACGAGATGTCATTGCACCTAGTACATAGGAAGCTGAATCCGCAGATGTGATGAAGAAGATGAGAATTAGAAGCATGGCTAGGATACTGGTAACCCCACTTAATGGCAGCTGCTCTAGAGTGGCAAATAGAGCAAGTTCGACGTTATCCGTTACTAGACCTGCAATTCCGCTATTCCCGTTCATTTCTAGGTTTAAGGCTGTTCCTCCAAACGTGGTAAACCAAATAATGGCTAATAGCGATGGTACAATCAGCACGCCTGCCATAAATTCACGAATCGTTCGTCCGCGTGAGATTCGGGCAATAAATAGCCCCATAAAAGGAGCCCAGGAAATATGCCAAGCCCAGAAAAAGATGGTGTTTGTACCGAGCCATTCGCTTTCTGAAAAAGGTGTCAATGTTAGGCTCATCGGAACAACATTAGAAATATATCCGCCAAGTGTTGTGACGAAACTTTCAGCAATGAACAGTGTTGGACCTACGATAATTACAAATATAAGGAAGAGCCCAGCGATTACCAAATTAATATTACTTAGAACTTTTATTCCCTTGTTTAGACCTTTGGCAGCAGAGAACATAAACAAAAAGGTTACGATGATAATAATAACAATTTGAGTCAAAGCATTATTAGGAATCGGGAAAATGTGAGAAAGGCCCCCCGTAATCTGCATAGCACTAAGTCCAAAAGTAGTTGCAACTCCCGTACATGTAGCTAGTACGGCTAAGATATCAATCGTTCGCCCTGCCCAACCATTAATCTTGTCACCTAATAGTGGATAAAAAGCAGAACTAATTAAAGCTGGCCGATCTTTTCTAAACTGAACATAAGCAAGCGTCAAACCGACAATGGAAAAAATTGCCCATGGGTGTAAGGACCAATGATAGGAACCATAGCGGAGTCCGGCGAGGGCTGCTTCTCTTGTTTCTGGTATGTATCCAACTGGTGTGTCTAAATAATAAAGGACGGGTTCTGCAATACCCCAGAAAACAAAGCCGACACCAATTCCTGCGGCAAAGAGCATGCCAATCCATGAAGTCCAGGAATATTCAGGTCTATCTGACGGTTTCCCTAAGCGAAGTTTTCCATAAGGACTTATGGAAAGGAAAATGACAAATAGTACGAAAAAGGCGGTAATAAGCATATAAAACCACCCAAAGTTGGTAATCATCCAACCGAGTGCATGTTCAGCCGCACGATTCAGAGACCCTGGTGATAATGCCCCCCATAGGACAAATAATGTAACCAGGATTGCGGAAATAAAGAATACTTTCGCTGGTTTTTTTGTTGAATATGAATAGTTTTTTTCGGTCATCTTTTAAACGAATGACTCCTTTCATTTTTGTCGCTCTACGTAGTTTTAAGATATGTAATAGTATGTACACCCTACCTTTTAAACTCTTAAAGACTTTAATAAAATGTACCACCTACTTCACATTTTTGTAAAATTTTGATTATACAAAAAAAGATGCCTTTTAACCACAATAAATTCTGTATGCTTTAAATTGCTAAGTAATTCGAGGATAAAACAATTGAATCATCATTCCCATTTTTCGTGACTCTCCTAAGGTCTTTGAATGGGGAAAAATAGGATACAACTCCCCTAAACGAAAGGCATCAATGGCATCAGTCTTTACTTTCCTTAAGCTCATTTTTTTTAGCTTCATGGTAATGACCAGTAGATTCAAAAACGACCACTGGAGGTCGCCCTGTGATCTCTTTCACTTCTACCCAAGACCGATAAAAACCATGTAACCCTAGGCTTGAACACATAGCTTTTTTTGTAAGGATCTTTTTTCTGTAAAAAAGGCTTGTACTTGGCATTTTCCCTTCGCAATATCCAGACCAATGACTGGATCCATTACTTATCACGTCTCCTTTTTTAGATTCGCCGGCAGCCCCTAACATATCTTGTAGTGTCATAGATTCGCTTGTTATACGGGATCCAGTTTCCAATCATGGCTATGTTTTAATGAAAGTAAGGGGCCACTTCTGACCGGATATTGACTGGATTCTCTTTATCAATACTAATATCTTATTTATCCTCGTACTAATGTCGTAAAGTTGGAAGACCGATTTTAGAGGGGTTTTTATATCTTATCTTCTAGTATTTATGTTACTCAGAGTATGGGCGGCATGATGTGATAGTGCCCAAAACCCTTTTAACATAGGGTTTGAGAACAATTTGACTGGATTCTGACTGGTTTTTAAAATCGATTACTAAAAATCAACAGGCCTCTCAAGAGTTTATAAACTTTTGAGAGGCCTTTCTTTTATTGTAAGAGATACATGTGGCAAAGGGATAATTTTGAAATAATTGCTATTAAGTGATAGGACGATTATCTCGAACCTGAGTCTTCAAGTAATACGAGGCTAATCTAAAAAAATGGAGATGGATGGAATGTTAATGATAAATCCAAACATAAATATGAAGAAAAAAATTATTGATATTTTACAAGTAACAGTTGCAGGTAGTTATTATAAAAGTTAAGGCTGTGATTTATTCATAATAGTATTCGGTTATTATGTTACTTAAAAAAGTATCATAGAAGTTATAACACTCATTTGTGAATGAGAGAATTAAGATAAAATAACAAAAAAGCTTAAGAGTAGGTTCCTAGGAAGATTATGAGATCGAAGAATTGTGTTGGTCATAAAAATTCTAGGATTAGTTTAATAAGACAATATTAAAAATGAACTTCCAAGGATATGGAAGTTCATTTTTCTACTATCAATATTGAACTTTAACTTTTTTTATTTCTAATAGCAAGCAGAGTTATTCTTCGCTTTCCGTGTCAGATCCTTCAGAACCAGAATCGCCTTCCGTGTCATTGTTTTCACCAGAGTCTTGTTCTTCTGTTTGGTCCCCATTCCCCATGTCTTCCTCATCTTCACCGTCGCCACAAGCTGCCAATGTAAGTACAGAAGTCAAACCTAGAGCTAACATCCATTTTTTCAACATATAGAAAGTCTCCTTTCAAATAGGGTACACTACATATATACCTTGTACATGTAAAGGAGGGATAAACAGAAAATAAATAATTGGTAAATTAATGAAAATTATGATTTAATCCAAGCATTTTTACTATATTCTCTTTGTTCCCAATACCCTGTATGTTCATTATCAATTAACTCTATATTGTTTAACTATTTAACTGATTTATACGCATACCTGTCAAAAACAATGAGGCGTATGGGTCCTCTGTTCCGGTTTTCAATCAGTTCGCCGTCAATCAGCATCGCGACCATGACATTTTTGTCCATGGCCTGTTCACTCGAAAGAGTGTGTAAACCGCCGTCTTGAGAGTTTTACTTGCTTTACCTCATCATTAATCCCCGCATGATCAAGCAAATCTTTAAGTTTGATCCCTTCCCATGTAACATTATATGCACTTCAGCCGGTCACACAACCAGGGAAAGTACTGCACGCTGACTTTAGAGGAAAAGCAACTGTAGAACCATTTGTGGAATAACAGGAAACCTTTTTATAGTTGGGGATCGTCAGGAAAATGCGGCTTTACAACGTTTAGGAAATTGTTATCCATAAAAAAAGCCGATTTCAGGAATCGACTGTTGTATTAATGCACTTCTTTAGTAGAGTAAATAAAGAATAATATTCAATTGGGGGTAAACGAACATGTCTAATAGTAATAAAACACCATTGCATCTCTGGTTAATAGCTTTATTTTTTATTTTTATATATTCTTATGGAGTTTATGATTACTTTATGATGCTCGGACATGATGCTGATTATTATAATTCCAAAAATTATGGAGAGGCAGTACACAAATATTTTACAAATTATCCTATAGGACTTTTAGTTTTATGGACAATTAATATTTTTGGCAGCATAATTGCTTCCATTTTGCTCTTGTTTCGCACTCGTTGGGTAGTTTGGATAGCCCTAATATCAGCTATTTCTATGTTACTTTTAGAAGCTATAACCTTTGCCTTTAAAAATCGTTGGGAAGTTCTAGGACCTTTTATATCTATGTTTGATATAGGGTTACTTATAATAACTTGGGCATTCTTCTTTTATTGTAGATATTTAGCAAAAAGAGGGGTATTAAAATAAAACGAAAATACTGCATAAATATTTAGATGCAGTTATCTTTAATTAAAGGGCGCTATTCAGCAGTAAAATAAGGGGGCAATCAATTGTACAAGACAAAAATGATATCAATTGCTTCAGTTTCAGCTGGTGAAAAAAATACAGAAACTTAGGAGCTAAGAAATAGATTCAGATACGCTGAAACATTGTTTTTTGATAACTGTGACTTTCATGGGCTCCGGATGATCTAACTCAATGGGTTAACTCATGTCCTTGTTCTTTGATGCAGACAAGGCAAGCTTAGGAAGGTTAAGGTACACGGTGATAGGCTTCTTCACTGTCGGGCTCGATCAAATGAATCAAGCCTCTCGTGACGAGTAGTTGAACGTGATCGGAAAAGTAGTAGACGTCTATATATACCCGGTAGCCGTAGAGTACGATATTGTCCTGTTGGATTCGATGCTGCATTTTTATAAAAGGGATATCGAGAACGAAACGAACTTCGTCAAGCGTATTGCTACAGAGTTGAAAACGGTGGGGTGTTGGCCATTTTTATGATGCAAGGGCAAAAAGAGAGGCATACTTGAAGCGTGCGCTGGATGAGATGGAGGTTGAGTGGGAAGTACTTACTGACCGCTATACAGACTACCTGGAATTCAACGCACTCTATCATATGTATATCTTGAAAAAGGCCAGTTGAATATACGTTTTGCATACGTTTTGCTAAATAGTCTATGAAGTGGAGTAGATAATTAATGGAACGAGTATTAGTTGCGGGTGCAACCGGTTACCTAGGACGATATGTTGTAAAAGCACTAAAACAAAAAGGTTATTATGTAAAAGTATTGGTGAGATCCCAAGATAAGTTAAATCAAGAGGGTGCCTTTTCTTCTCCCTCTATCTATGATTTTGTTGATGATATTGTTATTGGGGATGTTACTAGGCCACAAACGATTAAAGATGTATGCACAGATGTTGATTTCGTTTTTTCTTCTGTAGGCATAACAAAGCAAAAGGACAATTTGACATTCATGGATGTAGACTTTAAAGGTAATCTTAATTTATTGAGAGAAGCGGAACGAAGTAATGTCCAAAGATTCATGTATATTAATGTACATGGAGCTGAGGAATGTCTCTCTACTCTAATTAAAGCAAAGCAAAGATTCGTAAATGAACTAAAGCGTAGTTCAATACATCATATTATTATCAATCCTACAGGCTACTACTCTGATATGACTGAATTTTTAACCATGGCTCGAAAAGGAAGAGTGTTTCTGTTTGGTAAGGGTTTAAATAAAATGAATCCCATTCATGGAGCTGACCTTGCTAATGTTTGTGTTTATGCATTTGTTAAAGAAAACTCAATCCTTGAGGTTGGAGGACCAGATGCTTACACTTATCGTGAGATGGCTGAATTAGCTTTTAAGGTAGTCAGCAAAACGGAAAAAACTATTACAGTTCCTGAATGGTTAGTTAAAATCAGCTTACCCTTGTTAAAGATTATCAATAAAAAGCAATATAATTTGTTTCTATTCTTCTTTTATATGATGACCCATGATGTTGTTGCTGAATCCCATGGTAAGGTGGATTTAAAATCATATTTTGAAAGTGTTAATGAACAAAGGAGGCAATAATGTATACGAAGCTAAATCTCATTCAAGCAACAATTGATTTCATTATGGAACATGGTCTCGAAAAACTAACTATTAATAAGGTAATTAAAAAGGAAGAAAGTAGTAAAGGGCCCTTATTATTACTACTTTTCAAATATTGACGACTTGATGAAAGAAGTATTTTTCATTCCTTAAATCATAGCCTTGTTGAGTTTTCATACTGTAACAAGGTCATTTAATGAAAATATCAACCTATTCGGGCATTATCTAATACAAACGTCTAAGAAAAAAACTCTTGAACATGCTCAGGAACCAAGGAGGTTCGGATCAATTTCATAATCTCCGTATACTTCATAAAGATATTCATCGACTTATCCATATGAAAGATATAGAGAAAATAAAGCTTCACCTTGAAAAGTTACCACAGAATCGATTGATCTTAGACAAAATCAATCAATACCGAAAGATATGTGGGGTGGAAGGGATCGAAGCATCCAGTCTTGAAGAGTAACAAAGGAACTTATAATGTAGTACATAACTTTAGATGGAACGCCGGATGCTGGGAAAACTAGCACGTCCAAGGTGTGGAGCAGGGGAGAAGCCGGAGATGACTTCAAACGCTTACCTACTGCTAACTAATCTAAAACGATAGAAAAATCATTCAGAAAGGATCAATATGACTGAAATAATAAGTTCATTAATATATATTGTTTTATTAATTAGTGTTTCAGTACTCTTATTTTTTATTGTAACTTCTGTATGGGGTACTGGTGAACCAGGTATTATCTTTCTTTTATCAATAATCAGCGCCCAGCTACTATTAAGTAATTTTGCGGAAATGAGACAATCTAAAAGTTAATCTAATGACGAAAGCACTTTTATCTCGAAGCTGAGTCTTCATGAAAAGGGGGCAATACTGCCGCAACAGGTTGAATATTATTTCATTACAATATTTTGTAAAAGTTAGATTTTAGGAAACAGAAAGGATCGAGTTGGATTGTATTTATTCATATCTATAGTTTTATGTGCAATACTAGGTTGGTTATTGATGATGGCTGGCCCACTATTAGGAGGGATTATTGCATTTGGAATAGCTGCCGGCTGTTTGTTTAGGGGTGTTTACCTCTTGAATAAGCTTGTAGTGGAGTTAGTTGGCAAGGACTAAAAATACTTTAGTTTGATACTTAATATTGGAACTATAGAAGATATTACCTCGAATTCGAGTCTTAAATAAACGGGGGGGCGATTGCTCAACAGTGTACTGAAACTTCTTTAACTAAATGACAGGAAAACGATAGATTTGATTATGAATTACTATTAGATTTAACGGTTAAAGAGTTAAATTAAAATCAATAGCCTTTTCATAAAGACGGTAATTTCTGCTGTTCCATGAATGGTGAGTAAGTACAGGAGGAGTGTAAATGCAAAAGGTAGCAAAATACATTAGTATTAGTTTGTTTGTAATCGCAGGTCTATTGTTCTTGGTGGGCTTATTTATTGATATTGCCTTTTCATGGTTATACACAATGCTGTTTTTAGTTCCATCTCTTATAATTCATGAGCTCTTACAGATGCCTGCAAAGGGAAAAAAGAAGGATATACTCATTTGTTTACATCAGTGTTGCTTCTCTAATGTTTGGGCTCGGAGCGTTAGAATTAATCATTGGCTGAGGGTAATTCTCGAAACCAAGTCTTCCTGTAACGGGGGCAATAATTAAATAATTTGATGGCCCTTGTAATGCTGGTAGTAAATTGTAAGAAGAAAACAAAAAAGTTTTATACACAATGTCGAATGAATGAAAGATTCAAAATGTGTTATTGTTTTAATATTCAGAAACTTACGATGTAAACACTCATATTTGGAGGTGTATAATTCTCAATCATTCTGTATTTAAAATAAGACTTTCTCTTCAAAACCTACAGGGTTCCTTCTTATAAGGGGTAAATGAAATCATATAATGGGAGGTTTTTTGATGAAAAAGAGTAAAAGGGGAAATAGAAAAAATTTAGTGGAGTTAAAGATTTTTATCCCCTCTATACTGATCGTTCTTGCTATTTGTATTCCCTTTTCGTTATATGAAGATGCATCTTTAGACATGTTAAATCATATTTTTAACGAAATTACGAAAGCGTTTACATGGGGGTATATTTGGTACGGAACTTTAATCACTATCGCAGCATTATATTTTTCATTTTCCAAATACGGAAAGGTCGTATTAGGAGATCTGAAGGAAAAGGCAAGATTTACACTGTTTGAATATGCTTCCATTTTAGTCGCCATGGGGCTGGGATCTACCATTATGCGAACGGGTATGGTGGAATGGACGAATGTGGCACAGAACCCTCCTTTTGGAGCGGAGGCAAATTCAATGGAAGCCATAATGTGGGGGAGTTCCTACAGTATGTTTTTATGGAGTTTCCAAACCTTTGCTATTTTTGTTATGGCAGCCCCGGCATTAGGTTATATTATGCATGTCCGTAAAAAGCCTTTCTTGAGGATTTCGGAAGCCTGTCGGTGTATTTTTGGAGATAAGTTTATCGATGGCTTAGGTGGAAAAATGTTAGACATGATTTTCTTAATTAGTATATTCGCTGGAGCAGCAGTGACCTTAGGTTTAGGTGCGCCGATTATCACCCATAATTTAGCTGAATTACTTAACATAGAGATCACATTTACTTTAACATTAATCGTGACAATCATCTGGGTATTCCTATTTTCGATGAGTGCTTATTTAGGAATAGAAAAAGGGATAAAAAGATTAAGCACCTTTAATATGTATATGGCTGGTGCATTTACAATTTTTATCTTAATCGCGGGACCTGGGATTTTTATCCTTGATTACTTTACAGATAGTGTTGGTTTTCTATTAACGAATTATTTCAACATGTCTCTTTATACCAATTCCATTAATATGGAAAAAACCACGTATATAGTGAAAAACACGGTCTTTTGGTTTGCATATTCAGCTACATGGGCTATGTTACATAGTGTATTTGCTGCAAAAATTTCTCGAGGGAGAACCATTAAGGAGATGATACTTACCTATTTATTGGCCCCTACTTTAATATCTTGGGTTGCGACAGGCGTCCTTGGTGGTCTAGGGGTGAATAGGTATCTGACAGGAGATATCCCTGTAATGGATGTTGTAAGAGAACAGAGTCCAATGGCTGTTATCCCTGAAATATTAGCGTCTTTGCCTTTCTCTACTCTAGCGATTACAGTTTTCATTATTTTGGCAACCGTTTTTCTGACTACGACACTCGATTCAACAACGTATACGGTGGCATCTTATCTGAGCACAAAAAATATGGCGAAGCGAGAGCCCTCCAAAATATTAAGGATTTTTGTGGCTGGAATTATTACTTTCATTGGACTAACTTTGATGAGAATAGGGGGACTTGCACCGTTATCCGTGCTTTCTGGTCTGATGGGGATCCCCATCATTTTTATACAGTTTTTGACCGTTTATGCAGCGAAGAAAATGATGGATGAAGATAGAGCATGGGAGACGAATGTAAAGCATAAAAACGATCCTGTGGAAATGGAATGGAGAAAGGTGAATTAAATAAAACCAAATCATACTATTATGACTGGGATTTCTGTATTATTACCCGAGAGATGTTTCTCGGGTTTTTTCTATGACTCTACAACTTCCGTTTAAAATTGATCCATTTCAAACGGAGGAGCCTACTAAGAATATCAATATTTTTGAGCCTCTTCCTGTGGGCTACATGGATAAGGGCCGCCTTTAACTGAAAAAATACTACATATAGAAGTGGTGAAAAATATATATTTATAAAAGAAAGTTTTATAGTGTAAAATTATTCTATTAGATTTTTCAAAAAATTCACATCCTCTGCCATACTAATCGATATTGGAGGTAGTTCAAGTGCTTACTTTAAAAAACGTGGTTGAACTCGAAATATTAAAAGGTGCAATCGTGAGGACGGCTAAGCAAAGGTTAGATGAACAACCAGTGGAATGGGTCTCCATTATGGATATCCCGGTGGAGAATTATATTCGTAAAAACGAATTGGTGTTAAATATTGGGGCTGGTGCAGGGAAGGATATGAATACATTTCTTACATTTGTCGAAAGCGTCTATGAGTCCGGAGCTTCAGCCCTGGCCATTGCAAAAGGGAAATATATTGTAGATATTCCCCAAAGTGTCCTTGCTTTTGCAGAAGAGAAGGAATTCCCAATTATTGAAGTGCCATGGGAAATTCGTTCTGCTGAAGTTATCCATTCTGTGATGAATGAAATTAAAAAAGACCAAAATGAAGAGATGGAAATAGTGGAGAACATTCAACAGCATCTTTTAAATATCATTCTTCAATCTCCCACCCTATCTAAGGTTTCCAACTATATAAGTGAAAAATTGGGATTCCCCCTTATCATCATTGATAAAACAGGGATGATAAAAGGTAAGAGTGTATACGCTCAAGAATTTGCAGAAAAATGGACCCTTTACAAAAAGAATAACGATATTCCTCAAACCGCATCACTTACCTATAAACACCACCCCTTACATGCTAGAATCGAGAGAATTAAATGGTTTGATCATATGATTTTACAAATCCCTATAGAATCTTCTAACCGCATTAATGGCTATATCATGGTCGATTTAAAAAATGAAGAGGAGATAGATGTATTCTTGAACAATAAGAATGTCAGTATTCTGGAGCAGTCCTCTACAGTATTAGCGCTGTGGTTTCTGCGTGAAAACGCGATCGAAGAAACCAAAAACAAACTTAGGGGAGATTTTGTATGGAGGCTAGCAAAAGGGGAGTTTATGAATGACAACCAAAAAATAGCCCAGGCGAAGTCACTCGGTTATAAATTAGACATCTCCTACACCTGTGTCATTGGTTCAGTTGAAAATTATGAAACCCTTTATCAAAGAAATCAAACCCATACTTCCTTTGAGCGATGGAAAGGAAGTATGGAGCATATGATCCAGGAAGAAATCTTTATCGTGACTAATATGTCAAATAAGAGGGCAATGATCACGAATCATGATGACGAAATCATTTTATTTCTCGAAGCTTCGATGGAAAATTATAAAGAACAAGCTCATAATTTTCTTGAGTTATTGAGCCGACGTTTAAATAATCTATTACCTGGCTTAATCATTTCTTGGGGGATCGGAAGATGTCATGATAATAATGCAAGGTTTGTAGCGAGTTATAATGAAGCCCAACTAGCTCTTGAAATAGGCCGAAAAAAAGACGGGAAGACTTGTCGTACGAATTATGATGACACAAGAGTTGAACGTGCCCTTGTAAAAATGGCAAAAGATGAAGAGATAAGGGACATTGTTAACCAAACGATAAAACCTCTGTTAAGCTATGATCTACAAAAAAATACGAATTTTATAGATACCATCACTACTTATAATGAAAATCAAGGCAAAATTAGTCAAACCGCTAGAGACTTACATTTACATCGTCATTCTCTTATTTATCGATTGAAAAAAATCGAAGGAATAGTAAACTTATCCATTATCGATCCAGAGGATAGATTTTTATTGGAACTATGCATTAAATTATGGAAGTTAGGGGAGGTTGAGGTGAAAACCTGATCATCAATCCAGATCCTTAGTCTTTCTTAAAAAAGCAGCTTTTCAAAAAAGCTGCTTTTTTATTTTTCTCTTTTTGGAAAGGGAGGGGATTCCCTTTAAAAGTGTCGGACTTTTCTAAAAATGTTTTCTACAAAATGGCGAATGACTATTTCGGCCTTAGCGATATATGATGACGTTAAGCATTAACAAAGAGGGGTGGAGTACATGAAGCAATTACCGGAGACAGCCGACGTTGTTATTATTGGAGCAGGATTGATGGGATGCTGCACAGCATTCGAATTAGCCAAAAGAAGCGTAAAGAACATCGTGGTATTAGAGAAAAATGCTATAGGTTCCGGAGCCACTGGTCAATCAAGTGGTGTTTTGCGAGGTCATTATAGCTATGAAGTCCTTACAAGGATGGCGGTCCAAAGTCTGGATACTTTTAAATATGCTGAAGAAATTCTAGGCGCTGATGTTGGTTACCAACCAGTAGGATATTTGTTCGGTGTAGACCATCAAAATATCGAAAACCTTCAAAAAAATGTGGAGATGCAGAAAAGGAATGGTGTTTATACCGACATGGTCTCCCGAGAGGAGGTCAAGGAAATTTCCCCTTACTTAGATACCGATCTATTTGGTGCATTTTCGTTTGAACCTGAAGGCGGATATGGGGATCCTGTCCTCTTAAGTCAAGCGTATGCAGAGGCAGCTAGACAATTGGGAGTTACCTTTAAACAACACTGTGCTGTTGATCGAGTGATGACTAGCCAAGACGGAAGCTCCATTGTTGGTGTAGAAACCGTAGATCATCATTTTATATCTACACCTTCTGTCATTGTTGCTGCTGGGGTAGGGGCTCATCATTTAATGAAGAACGCAGGTGTTGAGGTGCCTATTAAAGGACAACGAGCTCAGCTCATTTACATCGATCCAGGGGCAGAGATAAAAAAGGCTCCTTCTTTTGGTGATTTCGTTCAGGATCAATATATTAAACCTGAGGTTAGCAGCGGGCACTTATTATTAGGGAATGCAGATCATGCCTCCCCACATTTTATAAATCCATCTGATTATGATAAAGGCCGATATCCAAAGCATGCGACAGAGAAGGCTATAGAAACAGCAATTACGAAATTTTCGAATGCGTTTCCAACCCTTGATAACGCTAAGCTTTTAGCTAGTTATTCTGCAGCGTATGAAATTACCCCGGACGGTATACCTTATATTAGTCGTACACCAGTAGAAGGGGTTTACCTATGTACGGGGTTTAGTGGGCATGGATATAAGATCACTCCGGTAGTAGGTAAGTTAACAGCAGATCTAGTCTTAGAAGGGGAAAGCACACAAGAGGGAATTAGTCTCTCACCTTTCCGGCTGAGCCGTTTGAACGAAAATGACTCACTGAAAGCTGCGCACCCGTATACCACCACCATAAATGCGCATGTGTAAGGTTTAAATATGACGACAAAAAGGAGTAATTAGAATGATGAACATTGTGGTGATTTTAAAACAAACGATGGATTTAGAAGAGCAGGTAACTATAGAAGGTTTAAAAATAGATAACGAAAATGTAGAACTCATTCTTAACCCATACGATGAGTATGCAGTGGAGGAGGCCGTTAAGCTAAAAGAAGAGCATGGAGGGGGAGTAACAGCAATCACGTTTGGTAAACCCGAGGCGGAAAGTGCGCTTCGTACAGCCTTAGCTATGGGGGCAGATAAAGCAATCTTAGTGGAACAAGAGCGAGAACTAGATGAAAGTTCAATCGCTAAAATACTCGCTGCCGCGATTAGAGATAATGAATTTGACATTATCCTGGGCGGGAATATGTCAGTGGATAATGGGGCTAGTCAAGTAGGACCGCGTGTGGCAGAGGAGCTTGACATTCCCCATATCTCTACCCTCACGAAACTTGACATTGACGGAGAGAATGTAAGAGCAGAACGGGATTCAGAAGGGGATGTGGAAATTGTAGAGTCCATGTTGCCTATCCTGGTTACGGCACAACAAGGGTTAAATGAACCTCGGTATCCGTCACTTCCTAATATTATGAAAGCGAAAAAGAAACCATTGGAAAAAGTAGATATCGAAGACTTGGGGCTGGAGGAGGTTGTTAGTAAAGTTAGGTCGACAGTAGTGGATCTTTACCAACCACCAAAGAAGAAGAAAGGGCGTATTTTTGCAGGCGATTTAAGGCAACAGGTACAGAAATTAGTACGTTTATTACATGAAGAAGAGAAAGTCGTTTAAAGGAGGAATATCTAGTGACAAAAGTACTTGTGCTTGCAGAAGCTAAAAACGGGAAGCTGAGAAGCGTATCTTTTGAAGTGTTAACAGTTGCCAGTCGTTTAGCCGCAGATGGGGAAATTAGTGCTTGTGTATTTGGAAGTGATGCCGAGCGTCATAGTAAAGAACTTTCCAAATACGGGGCTCAAACAATATACATCGCAGAGAACGAAGAATTAGATGATTACACTCCAGATGGATACAAACAAGCTTTATTGGAAGTCATCGAAGAAATGAACCCTGATGTAATCTTAACTGGACATACTTCTATTGGAAAAGATATATTGCCTCGTATAGCAGCACGGCTGGATAAAGCCTTATTTTCTGATTGTATAAATATCGAAACCGATGATGGGATTATCTTCACACGGCCGATCTATTCCGGGAAAGCTTATCAAAAGAAAAAGGTTCATGATGATGTGGTGATCGCAACCATTCGACCAAACAATATGGAAGCAGTTGAAAATCCAGTTACGGCTGAAATCATTAAATTGCCAGTTACTATTACTGATTTAAGGGCAATTGTCAAAGAAGTAGTGAGCAAATCTAATGGAAAAGTGGATCTTGCAGAGGCGAAGGTCGTTGTATCAGGGGGAAGAGGTGTGAAAAGCGCCAAAGGATTCGAACCATTACAAGAATTAGCAGGTTTACTTGGTGGAGCTGTTGGGGCATCGCGCGGAGCTTGCGATGCGAACTATTGTGATTACTCGTTACAGATTGGTCAGACTGGTAAAGTGGTGACACCAGATTTATATATCGCATGTGGTATTTCAGGAGCCGTCCAGCACCTGGCTGGCATGTCCAGTTCTAAAGTCATTGTAGCTATCAATAAAGATCCAGAGGCGAATATTTTCCAAGTATGCGATTATGGGATAGTAGGGGATCTATTTGAAGTAGTTCCTTTATTAATAGAAGAATTTAAGAGCGCATTGGAAGAAGATGCGGTGACCAACTAAATAGAAATCTTGTCCGATTACCGGGTGGCTTAGCCATCCGGTTTATCTATAAGAAGTTGGTATCTAATTTAAATAGCCTTCTACTATAGAATGGCAAAACCATAGAATCCCGAATTTTCGTTTTTTTAGCGAGTGTTCTATGAACGCATGCAAATAGGGGCCCATTTTGGAAGAAGCGTTGTTTTAGACTATTATGAGTGGTCTCCCTAAAAGAATAGAAAAGGAGGAATATCACGATGTTACCCTTCACAATATCCGAATATCAAGAACGAGTCAAAAAAGTGAAAATAAGTATGGAAGAACAGGGGGTGGAAGTTTTATTGATTACTGATCCCTCGAATATGAACTACGTGTCAGGTTATGATGCTATGTCCTATTACACCCCTCAGGGAGTGATCATAGCAACTAAATTAGAGGAACCCATATGTATTGTACGGTTTCAAGATTTGTTCTGTGCCACAACTACAACTTGGATGTCGCATGAAAATATTATAGCCTATCCGGATAAATTTTTATGGGAACCGAAAGTGCTCGATGTGATGGATTTTATTGGAGATCTATTAAAGGAGAAGGGACTGCATAATAAACGTATAGGACTTGAGTTTAGTGCTTACTTTTTTACAGCACACAGTCTTAAAAGTCTAGAGAGATGTATACCAGATTCTACATTTATAGATGCGACATCTCTCGTCAACTGGGTGAGGACACGAAAGTCACCAAAGGAAATAGAGTATATGCAGATCGCTTCAAGAATATCGGAAAAAAGCATGTATAATGCAATAGAAAAAATTGGTGTAGGTGTCAGAGAATCACATGTAGCGGCTGGGATTTTAAAGGATTTAATTGAGGGAACAGGAGTTTATGGAGGAGAATACCCTTCGATTGCCCCCATAACACCAGCAGGAGAAAGAACAGCAGGTGCCCATTTTTCTTGGACCACAGAAGGGAAGTATAGTGATGGGCAATTAGTTTATATGGAATTGTCGGGAAGTTATAAACGGTATCATGCTCCTTTCACTAGGACCGTATTTATAGGAAAGCCACTGGCACAAGTGACAGAAACAACCAAAATCGTGATTGAAGGGCTGGAAGTAGCGTTATCGACAATAAAGCCTGGAGTAACTTGTGAAGAGGTAGAAAAGGCATGGCAAACAACCATTAATAAATACGGATTAAACAAAGAATCGAGGATGGGATACACCGTAGGATTAAGCTATCCACCTGTATGGACGGAAAATACGGCCTATTTTAAACCTGGAGAAA
Organism: Halobacillus karajensis; assembly: GCF_900108515.1. Lineage (GTDB taxonomy): Bacteria > Bacillota > Bacilli > Bacillales > Halobacillaceae > Halobacillus > Halobacillus karajensis. Next base: position 121,584 of record NZ_FNWW01000004.1, read on the forward strand.
AAACGGTTTTAGAACCGAATATGACTTTTCATATGATGCCGGGAATGTGGCTGGACGGGTATGGAGTTGCGATAACAGAAACCTTGAGGGTTACGGAAAGTGGCTCCGAAACAATCACAAAGTTTCCAAAAGAATTATTTGTTAAGTGAGGATGGGAACAGTTGAAAGGTGGTAAATCTCTGCCGCTCCCCATTAAAACAACCGGTCTGTCACGGAAAGTCCATTCACATATGAGAACGCTCTCTTATTTAAATGAGGACATATTAGAGCTTTGGCCTATCCATCGTGTAAAGGCTCAATTTTATTGAATTTCTTCTTTTATTTTTAGAAACAAAGATGGTGCAGTCTGAAAAAGGGAAGATTCTACGATTTCAATGAGAGATTGTACTTAAGAAAACGAATTGGGGGATTTCTAAAACTTTCTGGTATACATAAGGAGCAGGGATGCATATAATAACATACAGAACATTTGTTCCTAATGTGGGGTGACACCAATGGATTCTTTAATAAAGAAGTCCGAAGTTGAAAAGATCAAGATTGATTTGATTTATTTAAACCGGGAAGGGGAAATCTCTCAACGAACGATTCGAGTTACAGGGGTTCGTCGAAATCATGTTTTAGCCTATTGTTATACTCGTAAAGAAGTCAGGTCCTTTCTTAAAGAAAATATTTTAGCTGTGTTCCCTGTGTATCGCACGAAGAAGTCATTCGGAGCATAAGGGAGAGAATATAGAAAAGGATAAAAAAGAGAAGTGCCCCGCTAGCGAGCCTCCTTAATACATTATAGGGTTACAAAGCCTTTCTTGTTGAAACTTTCACTCAACCTCCTTTGTGAAAAGAAATCATAATAGTCGAGTTTTAGACATTAAAAAGGAGAGACGAATAAAATCGTCTCTCCTTTTTAATGAACGGTGCGATATAAGCCAACTACTTTACCTAATATGGAAACATCATTCAGTAATATGGGTTCCATCGTAGCGTTTTCAGGCTGAAGTCGTATATGGTTTCTTTCTTTAAAGAACCTCTTAACAGTAGCTTCTTCCTCCTCCGTCATGGCCACAACAATGTCACCATTTTGGGCTGTCTGCTGTTGTCTGACAATCACCATATCTCCATCCAGTATTCCGGCTTCAATCATACTCTCTCCTTGTACGATGAGTACGAAAGTATTGTCTTCCGATCCAGCGAGTGTGTCTGGGAGCGGCACGTATTCTTCAATGTTCTCGACTGCAGTAATCGGGGATCCGGCCGTAACCTTACCGATAACCGGTGCATAAGAAGCCTCTGTTCTTGGAATACTGTGGTCTTCCTCCAATTCTATCACTTCAATGGCTCGGGGTTTGGTAGGATCGCGCCGAATATAGCCCTTCTTTTCCAGTCTAGACAGGTGACCGTGTACGGTTGAACTTGAAGCAAGCCCAACGGATTGTCCGATCTCTCTCACGGATGGGGGGTACCCCTTCAATAACACTTGTTCTTTAATAAAATCTAATATTTCCTGCTGCCGCTTTGAAAGTTTACTCATAGATTAGCACCTCGTACATAGGATTATAGTAACCACATTGTACCATGCATATTCTATAAATACAAACACGCGTTCGAAAAAAGATGTTGACAGGAACGTACATTCGTATATAATTTAAAGTAACAAAACACGAACACAGGTTCTCGAGAACGTTCGTTCTTATAAATGGAGGGGTTATTATGTTCAACAAACTTTCAAAACTTGATTATACTTATATTGTACTGTTTATTGTGAGTTTCATAATTCTCTATTATTCTATGGTTACAACTGTATAAGAGATCTTCATTCAGAATCGAAAGGAACGTTATTATGAAAGTCATTCTATACTGTAGAGTTAGTACAGATAAAGAGGAACAGGTATCTTCATTAAAACGGCAGAAGATGGAGCTCCTAACCATGGCTGACCATCATGGCATGGAAGTCATCGATTGCATAGTAGAGCGGGCAAGTGGGTATGAAATAGAACGGGAAGGAATATACCAGATGCTTGAGAATTTCTCGTCTGGAGAGGCTGAAGCTTTATTAATCCAGGATGAAACAAGACTTGGACGGGGAAATACTAAAATCGCTTTATTTCATCAGTTAAATCGTTTAAATATAAAGGTGTTTTCGCTTTCAAACCATGGTGAATTACAACTATCAGAATCAGATTCAATGGTTCTTCAGATTGTTGGAATCGTGGAAGAATACCAAAGAAAAATACATAATATGAAAATCCGTCGAGGAATGAGGAAAGCTGTAGAGGGAGGGTATGACCCTTCGGCTAACCTTTCCAATCAGCATTTGGCCCCGGGACGGGAGCGAATTGAATTCCCAATAGAGGAAGTGGTCCGTCTAAGAAATAGTCAATTAACATTTAAGGATATAGCCGCTACCCTTCGCGGACTAGGTTATAATGTATCGAAGGCTACTGTACACCGAAGGTATAAGGAATACCTTTCTCTTGAAAATAAAGAATAAACAAGGTACCATATACTAAAGGGCAAGAATCTTTGATTTCTTGTCTTTTTCATGTTTTTAACGATCCAGACTAGAGGTAAAGGAGAAGGATCTATGTTATCAAGAGAAAAAATTAATCGTATTAATGAGTTAGCCAATAAATCGAAACAGCAGGAGTTAACTAAAGAAGAGAAGGATGAGCAGAAAAAATTACGTCAAGAATATTTGAAGAACGCTCGTAAATCCTTTAAAAATCAATTGAAAGGTGTAACTGTTATTGATCCTGAAGGCAATGACGTAACACCAAAGAAACTCCGGCAAATGCAGAAAAATGAAAAGAAAAATTAATTTTTCAAGGTCCGTGTTCGATGAATTTTCGAATACGGATTTTTCTTGTTTAATTCCTTCTGAACGGGGGAAATTAGGTGAGAGACTGTGTAATAAATGTACACAATGCTTGTTTTGAAGCAAATTTCATTATAGGATAATACATGGTACATACACCTGAAAAGAAAGGGGAATGTTGAAACATGGCAAACAGCCTTGAACAAACATCAATCAATACGATTAGAACTCTTACAATCGATGCAGTAGAAAAAGCAAATTCCGGTCACCCAGGAATGCCTATGGGGGCCGCTCCCATGGCCTATACGTTATGGACACAGTTCATGGATCACAATCCAAAGAATTCGAACTGGTTCGATCGCGATCGTTTCGTCCTATCGGCTGGACATGGTTCTATGCTGTTATACAGCTTGCTTCACCTATCTGGTTACAATGTGACCATCGATGATCTGAAAAATTTCCGTCAATGGGACTCTAAAACCCCTGGTCACCCAGAGTTTGGCCATACTGACGGTGTCGAAGCAACTACAGGTCCTCTTGGACAGGGTATTGCAATGGCGACAGGAATGGCTATGGCAGAAGCTCACTTAGCAGCAAAATACAACCGTGAAGGTTATAATATCGTTGATCATTACACCTATACGATTTGTGGTGACGGTGATTTAATGGAAGGGGTATCTCAAGAATCCGCATCTCTTGCTGGACATCTTGGTCTCGGCAAACTGATCGTTCTTTACGATTCCAATGATATTTCTCTAGATGGTGACCTGGACCGTTCCTTCAGTGAAAGTGTAGAAAAGCGCTATGAAGCATATGGATGGCAAGTCATCCGCGTGGAAGACGGAACAAACACAGAAGAAGTGGCCAGGGCATTAAAGAAAGCAAAAGCGAACACGGATCAGCCGACTATGATTGAAGTGAAAACAGTCATTGGATACGGTTCACCAAACAAATCTGGTAAGTCTGCTTCTCATGGAGCTCCATTAGGAGAAGACGAAGTAACAGCAGCTAAACAGTTCTATGAGTGGGATCATGAGCCTTTCCACGTTCCAGAAGAAGTTTATCAGGACTTTAAAGATAAGGTTCAGCAAAATGGACAGGATAAAGAAGAATCTTGGAATAACTTGCTTGCTCAATATAAAGAAGATTACCCTGAACTTGCGAAGGAGTTCGAACAAGCCATTCGTGGAGAACTCCCAGAAGGATGGGAAGAAAACCTTCCAACTTATAAAGTCGGGGAAGATAGCCCCGCTACCCGTGCAGCATCTGGCGATGCGATTAATGCACTTTCAAAGTCTATCCCTAACTTCTTTGGCGGTAGCGCGGATCTTGCAGGATCTAATAAAACAGCCGTTAAAGAAGAAGAAGACTTTTCTCGTCAAAACTATGCGGGTCGTAATATTTGGTTTGGGGTACGTGAATTTGCAATGGCAGCAGCCATGAACGGTATGGGACTTCATGGAGGTCTTAAAGTATATGCTGGAACCTTCTTCGTATTCAGTGACTACCTCCGTCCAGCCGTCCGTTTATCGGCATTGCAGAATCTTCCAGTTAACTACGTGTTTACGCACGATTCTGTAGCTGTTGGTGAAGACGGTCCAACTCACGAGCCTGTGGAACAGCTTGCTTCCCTTCGTGCGATGCCAAACCTTTCTGTCATTCGCCCTGCAGATGGGAACGAAACCAATGCAGCGTGGCGACTGGCTTTAGAATCAGAATCAACACCAACAGCGCTTGTTCTCACACGTCAAGGGCTACCGACGCTTGAAGGCACAGAACAACATGCGTATGAAGGCTTGAAGCATGGTGCTTATATCCTAAGTGATTCAGATAAAGCTGAACCGGATGCTATTCTTTTGGCTTCCGGGTCTGAAGTTCAACTGATTGTTGAAGCTCAGGCAGAATTGAAGAAAAATGGTTATGATGTTCGCGTTGTCAGCGTACCTTCATTTGACCGCTTCGAAGCTCAATCTCAAGACTATAAAGAGAAAGTGCTTCCTTCTTCCGTACGTAAACGTTTGGCAGTCGAAATGGGCGCATCTTTTGGCTGGGAACGTTATGTCGGTTTAGATGGTTCAGTTATCGGGATTGACAAGTTCGGTGCTTCAGCTCCAGGAAATACAGTAATCGAAAACTATGGATTTACTGTAGAAAATGTTGTGAAGCATGCTGAAAACTTGATGAAATAATAAGGAAAGCTGCCCCTAAAAAAGGGCAGCTTCTTTCTTGGTATTAGGGGAAATTGAATGATGATTTTTTGTTTACAAGGTAGCTTCTGTTTTTAACGGATCATCTTAAAAGCAACATCAAAATAACCATTTTCGCAATCCCTTTCCCTTATGATATAATTAATATAAGAATTATTGTTGTCTTATCATTCTATCGTCTATTAAAGGGGAAGATTAATAAGTACTTTCCGGAGTTAGAATTACTTTTGCCCTTTGTATAGGAGGTAAACCTTTAAACTTAAAGAGTAGCGTTTAAGGGTAAAGGTTTAGCTGAAACGGCTATTGTATTCTCAAAGGCGTTTTACTATACTGTTATGGGAGACAACACGAAGGAGGAAGACGAAGTCATGACATTGGGGATCGTTTGGGTTATCATCATAGCCTTGTTGACTCTTGTCGGTGGTGCCGCTCTAGGCTTCTTCATCGCAAGAAAGTATATGATGAACTATTTGAAAAAGAACCCGCCAATTAACGAACAAATGTTACGCACACTGATGATGCAAATGGGACAAAAGCCATCACAAAAGAAAATCAATCAGATGATGCGTTCAATGAACAATCAAATGAAATAATGAAAATAAGCCTTCTTTCTTTTAGGAAAGAAGGCTTTATCTATGTCATTTTAAAAATTCACAGGATAGGCATCGTTTTATATGGTGGGCTCTGATACAATAGGGAACGACTATGTTTGTAGGGTGTGATTAACTAATGGATGTCAACCTTTTTTTAGCGTTTGGTGCGGGGTTTTTATCATTTATATCTCCGTGTGTTTTCCCTTTATATCCTGCCTTTCTTTCCTATATTACAGGGATGAGTGTGAATGAATTGAAAGAAGACAATGGGATGTTGAGAAGAGCAAGTCTGATTCATACGATCCTATTTTTGTTAGGGTTTACAACCATCTTTATAATTTTAGGATTCTCAGGTTCGCTATTTGCTCAGTTTTTTATACAAAATGAATCCATTATCCGACGTTTAGGTGCAATTTTAATTATCTTTTTTGGGTTTGTGATTATAGGTGTTTTTAATTTCAACTTCCTAATGAAGGATCGCAAAATTATATTTAAAAATAGACCATCAGGATACATAGGAACATTCATCATCGGCCTTACCTTTTCGTTGGGGTGGACCCCTTGTACAGGTCCTATCCTGGCAGCAGTCCTATCCCTGGCTGCTGATTCCCCTGAGTTGTTTTTCGTTACCATGCTCGCATATTCCCTTGGATTCTCGATACCATTTTTAATCTTGTCTTTCTTTGTTGGTAAATTAAATTGGATTAAAAAGCATAGCGCAAGCATTGTGAAGGTTGGAGGTTATGTAATGATTCTTGTTGGTGTCGCGCTTTATTTTGACTGGATGACAATGCTTACTTCTTACCTCGCAGGTTTCTTTGATTTTCAAGGGTTCTAAGGCATGGATTTTACCTGCCAATTATATTAAGATGATACTATAGAAAAATAAAGGAGTATTTGTATGACCCAAACGAATGACATTATTTTAAGAACAGCAACCACATTAATCGCATTTATCCTGCTGGGGTTTTCCATTTACTTATTTTTTGCGGGGCATAATGCTCCGGGTGGAGGATTTATTGGAGGATTAATGACTGCAGCAGCCATTATACTTATGTACATGGCATATGGAATTAAGGCGATGGAAAAGATTCTCCCAATTAATTTTCGACACATGATTCCAGTTGGATTAATCATCGCGACGGCTACAGGAGTGGGCGGAATCCTTTTTAATGCCCCTTTCTTAACCCAAACATTCGCTTATTTCCAATTGCCTATCTTAGGTAAGACGGAATTAGCCACGGCCTTAGTGTTCGATCTTGGTGTATATTTAGCTGTTGTAGGAGTTACAATGACTATTATCCTCACAATTGCAAACGATCGAGAGTAAAGGGAGTTGTTAAATCGAAGCTCTTAAGAATTTCAACGGGTTTCCGGTGATGCTGGGGGTTTCAGTTATAGGACAACAAAAAACGTTTGTAGCGGCTATCGAAGTGGCCCAAAAGACTTTATTGTTAAACCTTTTGATGAAACTCGGGTCCTGGGCACTATTGAACGGGTGTGTACACTAGCTTTAAGGACAGAGTAGAGAGAGTGAATCTGTATGTTGTGGTTAATAGCAAGTACGATAGTTGCTGCCGGGATGGCTACAGCAATGATCTTCGTCCGTCTCCGGGCAGCCAAAAAACCAGCAAGTGTTAAAAAAATTATTCTGCCTCCATTTATGATGAGTACGGGTGCCCTTATGTTTGTTTTTCCTATGTTCAGGGTGCAGTGGAGTCAAGTATTTGAGGCAGTTATGATTGGTGCTATTTTCTCTATTTTCCTTATCCGCACATCAAAATTTGAAGTGCGGGATGGGGATATTTATTTAAAGCCTTCCAAAGCATTTATAGGGATTCTATTTGGCCTCTTGATCTTAAGGATTATCCTTAAGCTGATAGTAGGTCACCATGTGTCCTTTGGTGAGACGAGCGGAATGTTCTTCTTACTTGCTTTCGGAATGATTATGACCTGGCGCATAGCCATGTTGAAACAATTCTTACATTTAGAGAAAAAAATGGAACCAAAAAAGGACCTGGCATAAGCCGGGTCCTTTTATCGTTCGATTAATGGATCATAAGGAGTCATGTCAATTTTTTTCTCTTCTAATTTTTTGACAAGGAACTTGTGGTCACGCTTTGGTGTCGCACGTATGTAGCCCTCAATCAAAATCTCTTGTGTGATTTTTTTCTTTTTCCTCTGCAGAGCAATCTCTCCAATACGGCCGGCAATTTTCTGTCTTGCTACATCCCTGAAAAGCTCAGGTACTGGAGAAATTAATTCTTCCAACAGTTCTTTTTGTTCATTAGTCCACATGTGACGTGTTTGATCTACATAATATTCTTCCCAGTCAATAATTGATTTTCCATCTTCTTTTGGAAGGCGTTTCAGGAATTTTCGGAACATAAAGAAACCACCAATACTCATCAAACCAACCATGATGACAATCCACCCGACAATAAACAGGGCAAATCCACCTGACATATTATCACCTGTTTCATTATTCTTATGACATATCTATTTATAATTATAAAAGGTCTCCTAATTAAACACAAGCCGTAGTCTGAAATGTAGTTTTTTGTATAAAATTTATCGAATTCAGAAAAATTTGTTGTCATTTATTTTACTTATAAATCGTTTTCATTTACAATAAGGATTGCAGATTTGTGAACTTGTTTTTAACTAAGGGATCAAATGTACAATTTTTGGGGAATAGTGAAGCCGTTTGCCGGTAGCACTATTGAATATTGATGAGGGGGTAAAAGGAATATGGCTAGCAATGCTTTTAACGCTCGCAAACAATTTGAACTAAATGGCCAAACGTATAACTATTACGATTTGAAAGCCTTAGAAGATGCGGGACATGGTAAGATTTCCCGTCTACCTTTCTCCATCCGAATCCTACTAGAATCTCTATTACGTCAACACGATGGTCGTGTTATTAAAGATGAACACGTAGAGAGTCTAGCAAACTGGGGAACTGACAAATCAAAAGGGGAAGACGTTCCATTCAAACCTTCCCGAGTAATTTTGCAAGACTTCACGGGCGTACCTGCTGTAGTAGATCTAGCATCTCTACGAAAAGCGATGGTTGATATGGGAGGAAGCCCTGATAAAATCAATCCAGAAGTACCTGTGGACCTTGTTATTGACCACTCTGTACAGGTTGACAAGTATGGAACACCTGATGCTCTGAACGTGAACATGGAGCTTGAATTCGAACGAAATGAAGAACGCTATGAATTTTTACACTGGGCTCAGAAAGCGTTTGATAATTACCGTGCTGTCCCGCCTGCAACAGGGATTGTCCACCAGGTAAACCTTGAATACATCGCAAATGTTGTTCATGCGAAAGAAAATGAGAACGGCTCTTATGATACTTATCCAGATACACTTGTTGGAACGGACTCCCATACTACGATGATTAATGGTCTTGGTGTCCTTGGATGGGGTGTAGGTGGTATTGAAGCAGAAGCAGGAATGCTTGGACAACCTTCTTACTTCCCTGCTCCGGAAGTTATTGGTGTGAAGTTGAATGGCAGCTTCCCACAAGGTACAACAGCGACAGACTTGGCTCTTAAAGTAACACAAAAGCTTCGTGAGCAGAATGTAGTCGGTAAATTCGTCGAATTCTTCGGCCCAGGACTGCAGGAAATGCCACTTGCTGATCGTGCAACAATTTCCAACATGGCTCCTGAATATGGTGCTACTTGTGGTTTCTTCCCAGTAGATGGAGAATCTCTCGAATACCTTCGTCTAACTGGACGTAGTGAAGAACAGATCAAGCTTGTTGAGGAATACTGCAAGAAAAATAGCCTTTGGTATGATCCTTCATTTAAAGATCCGGAATTTACTTCCCTCGTTGAAATCGATCTCGGGGAACTGGAACCCAACTTGTCAGGGCCTAAACGTCCACAAGATTTGATCCCACTTTCCCAAATGAAAGATTCCTTTGAAAAAGCCGTTACAGGTCCAGCAGGGAACCACGGTTTTGGCTTAGACAAAGCAGAGTTCGATAAAGAAGTAGAAGTGGAATTTAACAATGGCGGTAAATCTGTCATGAAGACAGGGGCTCTTGCGATCGCTGCGATCACTTCCTGCACAAATACATCAAATCCGCATGTCATGCTTGGAGCTGGCCTTGTAGCTAAGAAAGCAGTTGAAAAAGGGTTACAGGTACCTGATTACGTAAAGACTTCACTAGCACCAGGCTCCAAGGTTGTTACACGTTACTTGGAAGACTCAGGCTTGATGCAGTTCTTAAATCAATTAGGATTTAACCTTGTCGGTTATGGCTGTACAACATGTATCGGTAACTCAGGTCCATTGCTTCCTGAAATCGAAAAGGCGATTGCGGATAGCGACTTGACCGTGTCTTCTGTACTTTCTGGTAACCGTAACTTCGAAGGGCGTATCCACCCGCTTGTTAAAGCAAACTACTTAGCTTCACCGCCATTAGTTGTTGCCTATGCTCTAGCAGGAACTGTGGATATTGATCTTAGAACTGAGCCAATCGGCAAAGACAGTGATGGAAACAACGTATACTTCAATGACATCTGGCCTTCACAAGAAGAGATCAAGTCAGAGATTTCTCGCGTTGTAACACCAGAAATTTTCCGTAAAGAGTATGAAAGTGTCTTTAATTCCAACGAAAAATGGAACGAAATCCAAACAACGGATGAACCATTATATGATTGGAATGAAAACTCCACATACATTCAAAATCCACCATTCTTCGAAGGACTTTCCAGTGAACCAGAAATGGTTAAGCCGCTTGAAGGCATGCGTGTCATTGGTAAGTTCGGTGATTCCGTAACCACGGACCACATCTCTCCAGCAGGTGCTATTCCAAAAGATATGCCTGCAGGTGAGTATTTACAAGAAAACGGGGTAAGTCCTCGTAACTTCAACTCTTATGGTTCTCGTCGTGGTAACCATGAAGTTATGATGCGTGGTACGTTTGCAAACATTCGTATCCGTAACCAATTAGCTCCGGGAACAGAGGGTGGATTTACAACATACTGGCCAACAGAAGAAGTAATGCCTATTTACACAGCGGCTATGAAATATCAACAAGACCAAACCCCGTTAATGGTTATTGCTGGTAATGACTATGGCATGGGTAGTTCACGTGACTGGGCTGCAAAAGGTACGGATCTTCTTGGTATTAAGACAGTTATTGCGGAAAGTTTCGAACGTATCCACCGTTCCAACCTTGTAATGATGGGTGTTCTTCCACTTCAGTTTAAACAGGAAGACAGTATTGAATCATTAGGATTGACGGGACGCGAAACTTTCGATGTCCAAATCGGTGAAGATGTAAAACCTCATGACCTTGTGAAGGTAACAGCGACAGATGCAGAAGGCAATAAAAAAGAATTTGAAGTCATTGCCCGATTTGACAGTGAAGTCGAAGTGGATTACTACCGTCATGGTGGTATCCTGCAAATGGTACTTCGAAATAAATTGAACTAAAAAACATTTGAAAGGTCGCCTTTTAGGGGCGGCCTTTTTATGTGAATACGTTATCTTGACCTAGTGTCTCTATTTAGGCTTTACAAGTAGATGGTTTCTTCTTTATTCTAATACATAGAATAGAAACGGTAGACTTATAATGGAGGAAGAATTTATGAAAAGATGGATCGCCTTAGCTTTTTTGCTCACGCTCTTAATTTTCGTTATTATTACAGCATTTAACGACCAAAAGGAAGAGAAGGCAGAAGAGAATACCCCAGTAAATGCCTCGCCCGAAAGAGAAGGCATGATTGCACCTAATGCTCCTGATGGATTAGAAGTGGGAGAGAAGGCGCCTGATTTCACATTAGAAACTTTAAGTGGTGAAACAATTCATCTTTCTGATTTTAGAGGGAAAAAAGTGTTTCTCAATTATTGGGCCACCTGGTGCCCGCCATGCCGGGAAGAAATGCCGGAAATGCAAAGGTTTCAGGAAGCTTATAAAGATGAAGTCGTTATTCTTGCCGTTAATGGGACAGGTACAGAAAAAAAAGAAGAAGATGTAAAACAATTTGTGGAGGAAGAAGGATATACGTTTCCTATACTTATGGACAAGGATTTGGAAATTAATCATTCCTATCAAATCCTTACCATCCCAACGACTTATTTTATTGGCACTGATGGTGTTATACAAGCAGAGAAGGTTATTGGACCAATGACTTATCAAATAATGGAAGAAAAAAAAGATGCCCTTAATTAAGAATAATAAGATTGAAAATTGGAAATCCTACCAGTAAAAGGAGAGATTTCCATGAGAAAACATAAGACCATTTCTTTTGAAGAGCGTGTCAAAGAAAACATTCGTTCCATTAAATCTGACCCAAAGTTAATGGATCAGATTGATGACCGTATCGAAAAGCGCCATAAAGACCGCATAAAACAAATCCCATCTTAAACCGGGATTTGTTTTTTTATTGTTTTTATTCTTTGTTGTTTAGGGGGAAGAAATACATAAGTCAAGAATTCCTTCTCATAAATCCCTTACTCTCGGGAAAAGTAAAGGATGACTCTTTAGGGGTCCATGAAAAACTACAGGAGGGTACCATATGTCCCATAAACAACAGCACATGGCGAATCAAAAACCAAATCCTGATAATCGTGCAGACAATGTTGATCGTCTACAGGAAAATGTGACGAATACCATAGAAAATATTGAAGCTTCTCATGAAGCCTTACAATTTGCTTCGGATGAGGAAAAAAGAAACATTGAAAAGAAAAACAAGCGAAGAAACCAATCTTTAGAGGCTATGCGTGATGAAATTAAAGATGAAGCTCGCCATCAACAATATTAAATTCAGAAACCGCTTCTCTTAAGAGGAGCGGTTTTTTTCTGTGAATTTTCAGTGGGGTTGTGCATCTTCATCTACATCAAACCTTGACTATGATAAAATGGATATCGGCGATAGAAAAGGAAGTGATGAAGGTGTTAGATGAGCTGAAACAATGGAAAAGTTTAGAACAACAGCCTCCGATGACAGAGGTGGAGGCTTTACGATATATGAACAAAAATAATTGGCAAGGTCATAAGGAAGGAAAAGCTTTACTTTATGTAACATTGGCCTATCATCGGATAAAAAGACATCCAGGAGAAGACTTGCTTGCTGAGCAATTTATTGATGAAGCGCGAGTTCTTGATCCTGCACATCCTTTAGTAGCAGAATTATACGAATCTCAACAGTTGATGCAGGCCTATACAATGCTAAAAAATACCCCTCTTGACCAGTGGGTGCTGCATGAGACGGATCATGACTCAGCGAAAGCAAAAAAAGTAAAATCCATTTATTCTGATGTGGGGTACTTAAAAAAACAGTGGGATAAAGATCTTGCTGAAAAGACGATTATTGATGCTTCCAGCCGGTTAAAACTTTATCAAGATGTATATGAAGAACTAGGTGACTTGGAAATAATGTTGGAAGAAGCCATCCATTCGATTGAGAACAGGCGGATCCGTGTCCCTGTAAAAGAGATTAATGAGCGGGCAAGACGTCTTTCCGATAATCAGGATGAGATTTATAAACGATTACCAGGATTTTTGACGGATCAATCCTTTCAAAATCCATTAGAGGCATTCGACCAAATGGTTGGTTTGAAAGATGTTAAGACTTACATTCGACGGTACTATCATTTTTTACGCTACCAACAACAGCGGAAGAGTTACGGTTTTTCCATGGTAGATGAGCCTGGGTTACATATGATTATTACTGGCAATCCAGGGACCGGAAAGACGACCATGGCCAGATTGCTGGCAAATATTTATCATGAATTGGGGATATTAGATACGAAAGAAGTGATTGAGGTAAATCGATCCCACCTCGTCGGATCTTATGTTGGCCAAAGTGAAGAAAATACAATGAACTATGTGAAGCAGGCTATTGGCGGTGTGTTGTTCATTGATGAAGCTTATAGCCTGAAGAGGGAAGGTCAAACTGGAAACGATTATGGACAGGCTGTTATTGATACATTAGTCTCTGCAATGACCAGTAAGGAATATGGCGGGAAGTTCGCTGTTATTCTAGCTGGATATCCTGAAGAAATGCGTCAGTTCCTATGGTCCAATCCTGGTTTACGTAGTCGCTTTCCTGAACAGAATCATATAGAGTTACCAGATTATCAAATGGATGAACTTTTGACGATTGCTGAGCAAACGGCTATAGAAAATGATTTCTTTTTTACTGAAACGGCTTTAAAAGAGTTCTCCTCACTCATCGAGCGCGAACGCGTGGATGATTCATTTGGAAATGCTCGCACGGTGAAAAACCTTGTGTTAAAAACTATTTTTCAAAAAGGAGCTCAAGAAGCAGAGCGGGATAAACAACATTGGCTGGATCATATGCGCATTTCCAGTGACGATTTGGAATGGGAAGATCCTAAAAGGGAAGATCAACCCTCTCCTATGGAGCGATTGGATGAATTAATCGGTCTTGCCAATGTGAAAACAGAAGTAAGAAAGTTGTCTTCCTTTGTACAAGCTCAGCAAAAAAGGAAAGAAAAAGGCTACCCAGTTGTGCCTATACAACTGCACTCTGTCTTTTCTGGCAATCCAGGAACAGGAAAAACGACAGTAGCTGAAATTTACGCAAATGTTTTGAAACAGTGCGGATTGCTAAAGAGAGGACATACGGTTGTCGTTTCCAGAAGTGATTTAGTTGCGGGTTACATTGGACAAACCGCCATAAAAACAAAACGAAAAATCCGTGAGGCTTTAGGTGGCGTTCTTTTTATCGATGAAGCTTACTCTCTATACAATGGTGGAAGAGATGACTTCGGTAAGGAAGCCATTGAAACACTTGTGGATGAAATGACGAAACATAATGAAAACCTTGTGGTGATTCTAGCGGGGTATCAGCGTGAAATGGAGCAATTGGTGGAGAGTAACCCTGGATTGTCCTCCAGATTTAAAAAGTACTTTCATTTCCCGGATTATTCCGAATCCGAATTGTTGCAAATGACACATTACCAGGCTAAACAATACGGATATCATTTTAATGAATGGGCAGAGTCATTCCTCTTGGAAAAATTCACCGATCATAAAATTCGCGGAAATGGCCGTTTTATTAATAATCTTGTTAATGAAGCCATCCAATTTCAAGCCATTCGAATAATGGATGATGAAGCAGAAGACATAAATGATTTGCAGCTTGAAGATTTTGAAAAAGCATGGCATATGGTGCGAAGGGAGTCCTGAATATGAAAGTGAATGAAACACCAATCCAAGTGAGGTACCAGGAAACGGATATGATGGGGGTTGTTTACCATGCCAACTATTTGGTTTGGTTTGAAATCGGCCGTACGGCTTTCATCGAAGGGCTTGGGTTTTTGTATTCAGAAATCGAACAACAGGGTGTAGTCTCCCCTGTTATTGACGCTCAAGTCAGTTTCAAAAAACCTGTACGTTATGGAGATGAAGTTCACATTCGGACATGGGTGGAAAACTATGATGGCCTTAGAGTGGCTTATGGATATGAAGTCGTGGTAAATAATGATGAGGTTGCAGTAACGGGAGTAACTAAACATGTCATCGTAAAGAAAGATACTTTTAAGCCTGTTTCCATTCGCCGCAGCTTTCCAGATTGGCATGAAGCCTATCTATCTGCGATGGAGTCCTAACTATCATGGCTTTCGGAGTGAAAAGGGAAGAACTTAGAAATTGGAAAAGTAAAGTCAAAAATGGAGAAATTGCGATCTTGACTCATTATTGGCTTGATGAACGTTTTCCAGACTGTGATACGGTAACTAAAGTAGGATGCAACAATATGAAGAAGTTAAAAGAGTGGGGGGAGGGGTACGGTTTAGCTCCTGAATGGATCCATAAAGACCCCCAATATCCTCATTTCGATTTATTTGGAGATCGCCAGGTCCGAATTTTAAGAAAAGAACAATGTTGGGAACAGATTGATCGATTTCGTTTAGATAAAAAATAAGACGCCCTCCAAGTGGCGTCTTATTTTTTGTATTTAAATGCTGGTTCTTTCCATTTAGAATCAAAGGAAACTTCCAGTGAATGATTGTCAAAGTACCATTCATCGTCAGCTTCAATGAAAAAATGGATATTCCCTGTAGTCGTTTCAGCGATAGGTTCGGTAGCTTCCTCTAATTTGATGGCAAGAGAGAAGCCTGGTTGAAGACCGCCGACACCGCCATAACGTACATAAAATCGTAAATCAGTTTTTTGGTCGATATCTAGTTCTTCTTCATACCATTTGGCTGCTTCTTCTGTAACGGTTAAATTCATTAGCTCAACTCCTGTATGGTGGTTCATGTGTTATCATGTATCCTCTTCAGTCGTTTCATAAACCTCTGATTCTGACAAATTACTGTTTATCCGGCTTGTCAGTGGCATCAGTGGACGATTTCCTTGGTACAGGGTCGAATCCTCCACCGTGAAAAGGATGACATTTTAAAATCCTCTTCAACGTTAAATAACTGCCTTTGAAAAATCCAAAGCGACGGAAAGCTTCCAATCCGTATTGGGAACATGTAGGTTGGAAACGGCAGGATGGAGGAAAAAAAGGGCTGATGCCCTTTTGATAAAACTTAATCAAGCCTATCATTACATGTTTCATAGGACTTTTTTATTTTGATTCCCGTTTTTTATCATAACTGACAGTAGCTACAGCATCATGCAAATGAATCGATTCTTCATTTCGGCATTGAACTTGGAAAGCTTCCACGAATGAATATTCATAAAGATCTGCCGCTACTAAACGGACAATATCTTCTACGAAACGTGGATTTTCATAGGCCTGTTCCGTGACCATCTTCTCATCGGGTCTTTTTAGGACAGGATGAATTCTTGCGCTCGCATTGCTTTCTGCCGCTTCGAGCAGCGCCGCCTTCCAGTCGGTTTTTTGTTCATCGAAATCATCTGTCAGTTTTACGCTCATGGTTACATTGCCTCGCTGATTATGGGCACTGTACTCACTAATTTCTTTAGAACATGGGCAGAGAGTTGTGATTTTTCCTGTCAGCGTTACTGTCACATCATGACCAGAATGGACATCATATTCGACTCGGATGGTTGCATCAGCATGATTCATACCCGTCAACCCGGAAAAGGGGCCTTTACGCTCAAAGAACCACGGAAAGCTGACTTCCACTTCAGCATCTGTTTGCTTCAAGCGTCCTGCCAGCTCTTCGGTAAACTCTTTTAGAGTGGCAATATCAATCGCAAAACCTTCATTGTGATATTTATCTAATTGTTCTGTGAAGCGACTCATGTTTGTCCCTTTGCTTCCTTGAGAAATGGAAGAACCAAAAGAGAATGTACCGATGGTCGTCTGAATTTCGGGTGTTAGAGTACTTGGAATTCGGATAGGGTGTTTGACATTGGAAATGCCTACCATATCAATATCAAAGAGAAAATCTTTTCTAGAATTCTGAAGATCGGCCATTTGGTCTTTCTCCATAGGTTTTGTGCGTGGACCCGGGTCCACGGATCCGAATAATTTATGACGTTCTTTTTTTGATGGTAGTGGTTTGTTCTGACTCAATTCGGTCTTATTCATAACAAAGACTCCTTTCAGGCCTTCTTTCTAAGTCAAAGTATACAATATGTATTTCTGAATATACAATGGATTGCTTATACTCGACTGTATTCATAGAGTACGTCATAAAAGAAAGCCTATCCTTTCATCGGATAGACTATTCCTCTATTCTTCTTTTAGAGAGGTTGTTACATCCAGGTAATCTTAGGTTCAGTTTTGTTCAATATCCTCTTAATATTGGCACGATGACGATAAATGACAAATAGGGTAAATAGAGAAATAATAATCGTCAACCCATAGTCCTTAACAATCAATGTGGCGATAATACCGAATAAGCCGGCCACCATCGATGATAAGGAGACATACTTACTTAAATAAAGTACGATGAAAAAAGATAATAACAGAACGACAAATATAATTGGGTTAACTCCGAGTATGACTCCCCCTGAGGTCGCGACAGCTTTTCCACCTTTAAACCCTGCAAAAATCGGATACATATGTCCCACTACTGCGAAGATTCCAATTACAAGCGGGATCACCTCGGCTCCCACAAAATAAGGGATAGCGGCGGCAGCTGTCCCTTTCAGGATATCGGCAGTAGTGACGATCATCCCGGCTTTAAATCCTAGGACACGGAACGTATTGGTTCCGCCCAGGTTCCCACTCCCATGCTCCCTGATATCTGTTCCGTAACCAATTTTACCGACAATTAATCCGGAAGGGATGGATCCGAGGAGATAGGCAATGAGGATATAAAGAGCATATTCCAATAAATTCAACTCCTTGTACACTTTCTTTTATTTTATCATGGCTATTAAAGATAAAGAACAGCCATTTCATGGTCAACTCTTTTATTATACCAATTTAGTACCAGGTATCAAGTTCTTGTGGGGATTGTTCCATCTACACACATCGAATGGAGGCTCCCGTGATAGGGAAAGATTATAAAATAGGAGGATTGCATTATGTTTCAAGTTGTGGAAATGTGGTTATAGAAATAAGTCTTTTATTTATTGCTTAGGGGGAACAAAATGATTACATTCACAGATGTTACGAAAACCTACCCGGATGGAACCACAGCACTGAAAAATATTAATCTTGAAGTTCAAGAGGGAGAGTTGCTTGCTCTGATTGGACCAAGTGGCTGTGGAAAGACGACAACAATGAAAATGATCAATCGTCTAATCCAGCCAACTGAGGGGAAGATCACGATACATAATCAAGATATCGAGGAATACAACATTCATGAGCTCCGCTGGAATATTGGGTACGTGTTACAGGAGATCGCGCTTTTTCCTCACATGACTGTGGAGGAGAACATATCCGTAGTCCCAGAGATGAAAAAGTGGAAGAAAAATGAGTTATCCAAGAGGATCGATGAATTGATGAAGATGGTAGGACTGGATCCTAAAAAACATCGGGAAAGGAAGCCAAGTGAACTTTCCGGTGGTCAACAACAGCGTGTAGGTGTCATCAGGGCACTGGCTGCTGACCCGGATATTATCTTGATGGATGAGCCATTTAGTGCTTTGGATCCAATAAGCCGGGAACAGTTGCAGAAGGATATCCGTAATCTCCAACAGGAAATCAAAAAGACGATTGTTTTCGTCACTCATGATATGGATGAAGCGCTAGCTCTTGGGGACCGGGTCTGCTTAATGAAAGCGGGGGAAATCATTCAATTGGATTCTCCTCAAAATCTGATATTGCATCCAGTTAATGCATTTGTTAAAGATTTTATTGGCAGCAGAAAAACGCCATGGCAGACGGCGGTGGATGTTATTATGAATGATACGTCGCATCGAATCATCACAGAAGAAGAGTGTATCCAAGGGAATGTCGTTATGGACGGTCCGTTTGCACTTAAAAATAAGCAGGGTGTTTATCAAGGAATGGTTGAGGATGGAAGGATTTTAAAAGCACCGTCCCTCTCGAACGAGATGATTCTCAGGGATGCGGTAGAAGTATTCGAAGAAGGGCATTACAAAATTCTACCAGTGATCAAAGGAGATTTCCTTCTAGGCACGTTATCTTATCGTGATATTGTCCTCTACCTGAAAGAGCAGGAACGTAAGAAGGGAGAGGAGGTAGAAAGTAAATGAGCCAATTTATCGACGTATTTAACCAAAGACAAGGGATTTTATTAGAAAAGGTTTGGGAGCATTTACAAATATCTATTATTGCCTTAGTTATTGCGACCTTGATCTCTGTTCCGCTCGGTTTATGGCTGACAAGAAAGCAAAAAGTAGCGGAACCTATCATAGGCGTCACCGCTGTTTTGCAGACCATTCCGAGTCTCGCCGTTCTTGCTTTCCTTATTCCATTCTTTGGAATAGGGCAGTCTCCTGCTATCATTGCCCTGTCAGCATACGGTCTGCTTCCTATTCTAAGGAATACATATACAGGAATAAAAGAAGTGGATCCAGCGTTGAAAGAAGCGGCAACGGGTATGGGGATGAAATCTTTTAGGCGGTTAACCAAGATTGAATTGCCTATTGCCATGCCTGTAATTATGGCAGGGATTCGTACTTCTATGGTATTAATTGTAGGAACAACAACAATCGCTGCTTTAATCGGTGCTGGCGGCTTGGGGGATTTGATCCTTCTAGGGCTTGATCGCGGTGGAGATGCGAATCTTATCTTGCTGGGAGCTATACCTGCCGCTTTGCTAGCTATAATTTTAGATTTGGTTTTACGTTTATTTGAGCGTACCTCTGCAAAATCTGGTTTTCGTTCCCTTGTCAGCTTACTTGTGATTGCCGCTTTAATCGCCGTAGGGCCGTTAGCCTTTGGGGGGAAAGTTAAAAATGACTTGACTATTGGTGCGAAACTCGGATCAGAACCTGCCATTTTGATTCACATGTATAAACTCCTGATTGAAGAAGAAACGGATTTGTCTGTCGGCTTGGAACCGAATCTTGGTAAAACAGATTTAGTTTTCAGTGCTTTACAGGAAGGTAGTATAGATATCTATCCCGAATTTACAGGTACAGCCATTGTTTCGTTACTAGGTGAAGAAGCTAACAGTAATGAACCAAATGAAGTCTATCAGCAAGCGAAGGAAGGCATGGCTGAAAAATACGACCTGGCATTTCTTGAACCGATGGAGTACAACAACACGTATGCTGTAGCTACTACACAAGAGCTTGCTGAACAATATGACCTTGAAACCATCGGTGATTTAAAACCAGTTGAAAATCAAATCACTGCTGGTTTCACACTTGAATTCAACGACCGGGAGGATGGATATCAGGGAATGAAAGAGATGTACAATCTTGATTTAAGGGAAGTCCGCACGATGGACCCTGGTTTAAGGCAGGGAGCGATAGAAAGTGGAGAGGTAGACATTATTGACGCTTATGCGACGGATGGATATATGATCGATTTGAATCTTAAGGTATTAGAGGACCCTAAGAATTTATTCCCTCCATACCAAGGAGCGCCGTTGTTGAGGCAAGAAATCCTTGATCGTTACCCCGAAATTGAAGAAGTGCTGAATCAATTAGGTGGCAAGATTACCGGAGATCAAATGAGGGAAATGAATTATCAAGTTGATTTTGAAGATCATTCCCCAGAAGAAGTAGCCAGAGAATATTTAATTGAAGAAGGGTTAATTAAAGAATAGGAGGGTCATTATGAGTTTTGAAAATCCATCAAAACAACAAATAAAGAATTTATTGGACCAATCGAAAACCATCGCAGTCGTTGGACTTTCGGATAAACCTCACCGAACATCTTATCAAGTAAGTGAAGCCATGCAGAAAGCGGGATATAAAATTATTCCTATCAATCCTACGATTGCTGAATCTCTAGGGGAAAAGGCAATCCCAAGTCTGAGTGATTTGAAGGAGCCCGTTGATATTATCAATGTCTTTAGAAGATCTGAAAATCTTCCAGACATCGCGAAAGAAGCATTAAAGGTTGATGCCAAGGCATTTTGGGCACAGCAAGGTGTCTACTCTGAAGAAGCGAGTCATCTGTTAAAAGACAGTCCTAAGCTTGTTATCATGGACCTTTGCATCAAAGTAGCTCAGGCTATTTATCAATAAGAGAACAGAAAAAAGTATGAAAAATCCCTGGCTTTTCAGGGTTTTTTTCATGCTTTTTGGAAGAATTATGTTTGCGAAACCTTATAAAATCGCTACAATATAACAAGCGGCGTTTTTTAGCCATGTAAACTTTCAAAGAGTATCCACCTTGAGAAAGTGCTGTGGAAGCGAAAAGTGTTCGGGGTAAACGAGGGATACTTAATGCATTCAGTTATGCGTCTCAAATATACGTTCGTGCCTATTCTTTTGAAGTCATAAGCCAATCAATGGAGTGGAAAAAGCCTCCACACCATTGATTGACTTATGCTTATCGGGCATGAAAAAGACCTATATATATTTACTCGTTTACACAAACGAACGTTTGTTCTATTATGGATGTAGCAGTGTGTAAGAGAAAGGAGCCGATGGTAAATTGTCGAGTCAAAATCAAACATATTCAGATGATTCTATTCAAGTGCTGGAGGGATTGGAGGCAGTTCGTAAAAGGCCGGGGATGTATATTGGATCCACGGATCATAGAGGTCTCCACCACCTAGTTCACGAAATTGTAGATAATGCTATAGATGAAGCTTTATCTGGATTCGGCCAACAAATGACTGTCACGCTCCATAAAGATGGAAGTGTATCGGTACAAGATGAAGCGCGCGGTATGCCAACAGGGATGCACAAAACGGGAAAACCAACACCTGAAGTTATCCTGACTGTGCTTCACGCAGGAGGAAAGTTTGGACAAGGAGGTTACAAGTCTTCTGGAGGTTTGCACGGTGTCGGAGCCTCTGTCGTTAATGCTCTTTCTGAATGGTTGGAAGTACACATTTGCCGGGACGGGGAGAAGTTTTACCAGAGGTTTGAAAATGGAGGTGTTCCGGTTACTTCCCTTGAAAACAAGGGGACAACAAGAAAAACAGGGACGACGATCCGTTTTAAACCAGATCCCACCATTTTTTCTACCACAAAATTCAACTTTGAAACTTTATCAGAACGGCTGAGAGAAGCGGCATTCCTCTTAAAAGGTTTCCGAATTGTGCTTATTGACGAGCGGAATGAAACGGTACGGGAAGAATATCAGTATGATGATGGCCTCGTATCCTTTGTGGAATATTTAAATGAAGAGAAGGATACATTGCATTCTGTTGTCTCTTTTGAAGGAACCCATGGCGAAATTGAAGCAGACTTTGCTTTTCAATTTAATGATGGGTTTGCTGAGAATATTCTTTCTTTTGTTAATAACGTCCGTACAAAAGACGGTGGTACTCATGAGTCTGGCGCAAAAACGGCCATTACAAGGGTGTTTAATGATTATGCCAGACGAGCTCAGCTATTGAAGGAGAAGGATAAGAATCTAGAAGGAAACGATATCAGGGAAGGTTTTACAGCTGTAATTTCGGCGAGGATCCCTGAAGGACTTCTCCAATTTGAAGGTCAGACCAAAAGTAAGCTCGGGACGTCAGAGGCTCGTTCGGCTGTTGATGGCGTGGTTGCAGAACAATTATCTTATTTTCTTGAAGAAAACCCTGATGTAGCCTCTATGCTCATTAAGAAGGCAATTAAAGCAAAAGAAGCAAGAGAAGCGGCCAGAAAAGCAAGGGAAGATGCGCGTTCTGGTAAAAAGAAAAAGAGGAAAGAGACGCTTTTAAGTGGAAAATTGACACCGGCTCAATCTAAGAATGCTCAAAAGAATGAATTATACCTCGTGGAGGGGGACTCTGCAGGAGGATCGGCAAAGCAAGGCAGGGATCGTAAATTCCAAGCCGTTCTTCCGTTGCGAGGGAAAGTCATCAATACGGAAAAAGCCAAAATCGCAGATATCTTTAAGAATGAAGAGATCTCCACAATTATTCATACCATTGGTGCAGGCGTCGGAGGCGATTTCACATTAGAAGATTGCAACTATGATAAAATTGTCATCATGACCGATGCAGACACGGATGGTGCACATATTCAAGTACTGCTGCTGACTTTCTTCTATCGTTATATGAGACCTTTAGTAGAGGCAGGTAAAGTTTTCATTGCCCTTCCTCCCCTTTATAAAGTATCAAAGGGGAAAGGGAAAAAAGAAAAAGTGGAATATGCCTGGGATGAAGAGGGCATGCAAAAAATATTAAAAGAATTTAAAAATGGATATTCGATCCAGCGTTATAAAGGTTTAGGTGAAATGAATGCCGATCAACTCTGGGAAACCACAATGAATCCGGAGTCCCGTACATTAATTCGTGTTACGATCGATGATATTGCTCGTGCTGAACGCCGGGTAACGACATTGATGGGAGATAAAGTCGAACCTCGCCGTAAATGGATTGAATCCCACGTCGCTTTTGGTTTGGAAGATGAAGCGAATATTTTAGAAAATGATAAAATTCAGACGTAAAAGGGGGCCCTTCTGTTGGCAGAGGCAGAGAAATATTTAGATTTACCATTAGAAGAAGTTCTCGGAGACCGCTTCGGGAGATACAGTAAATATATTATACAGGAACGTGCTCTTCCTGATGCCAGAGACGGACTTAAACCGGTTCAAAGGCGTATCCTTTATGCTATGCACCAGGAACGAAACACACATGACAAAGCTTACCGTAAATCCGCCAAAACAGTGGGTACCGTGATTGGTAACTATCACCCTCATGGCGATACATCTGTATATGACGCGATGGTTCGATTGAGTCAAACATGGAAAGTAAGGAAACCACTTGTGGAAATGCACGGGAATAATGGAAGTGTCGATGGCGACCCACCAGCAGCAATGCGTTATACGGAAGCTAGGTTATCTGCCATTTCGTCCGAATTATTGAGGGATATCGAAAAGCAAACCGTTGAATTTATTCCTAACTTTGATGATTCGATCGAAGAGCCTACCGTGCTCCCAGCAAAGTTTCCCAATCTCCTTGTAAATGGTTCAACAGGGATATCAGCTGGATATGCAACTGAAATCCCTTCCCACAACTTGGGAGAAGTCATTGATGCTGTTATTATGAGGATTGATAAACCTCTGACGACAGTACCGGAATTAATGACTAAGTTGAAAGGACCTGATTTCCCGACAGGCGGGATAATTCAAGGAATCGACGGAATTCAAAAAGCTTATGAGACAGGTAAAGGGAAGATTGTCCTCCGTGGGCGCGCAGAAATTCAACAACAGCGTGGAGGCAGGGAACAAATTGTCATCGATGAAATCCCTTTTGAAGTGAATAAGGCGAGTATGGTTAAGCGGATGGATGAATTAAGAATTGATAAAAAGGTCGAAGGAATTGCAGAAGTTCGCGATGAAACAGACCGTACCGGCTTGCGCGTCGTGATTGATTTGAAGAAAGATGCGAATAGTGAAGGTGTCCTTAATTATCTTTATAAGCATACAGATCTTCAGATCTCTTATAATTTTAATATGGTAGCCATTCATGACCGGACGCCTAGTCTTATGAGTCTGCCGATGATGCTTGATTCTTATATTAAACACCAGAAAGAAGTAGTTACTAGACAATCCATTTATGACCTGAACAAAGCGAAGTCACGTGCCCATATCGTCGAAGGGTTAATAAAAGCCATTTCGATTCTCGATGATGTGATCGCAACGATTCGAAGTTCTAAAGACAAAGCCGATGCGAAGAAACATTTGATTGCAAATTATGATTTCACTGAAGAACAAGCAGAAGCAATAGTTACTTTGCAACTATATCGCCTGACTAATACGGATATCACGGCATTGCAAAAAGAAGCGGAGGAACTAAAAAAACAAATTGAATATTTAGAAAAGCTTCTAACCAGTGAACATGAAATGATGAAGGTCATTAAATCGGACCTTCGTTCCATAAAAAAACAATACAATAATGACCGACTGACAAAAATTGAAGAAAAAGTGGAGGAGTTAAAAGTTGACCTTGAAGTAACAGTAGCAAGTGAAGATGTGCTCGTTTCTGTTACCAAGGACGGGTATATCAAGCGCACGAGCCTGCGATCTTATGCAGCTTCAAACGGGGAAGATTTTGCCCTGAAAGAAGGAGATCATCTCCTTGGGTTGTTTGAGATTAATACCACAGATACTATTTTACTCTTCACGAACCTAGGAAAATACTTGTTCTTACCTGTTCATAAACTTCCGGATATTCGTTGGAAAGACCTGGGGCAGTATATCTCAAATATAGTTCAGGTAGATAAAGATGAGTACATCGTGAAAGCGATCCCTGTACGGGATTTTAATGTTGAACAATATCTAATTTTCTTTACAAAGAACGGCATGGTTAAGAAAAGTGAATTGAAACTCTATCAAGCCCAGCGCCATTCCAAAGCGCTCGTTGCTATTAATTTGAAAAATGATGATGAAGTGGTCGATATCCATGTGACAGATGGAGACTCTGATTTATTTATTGCTTCAAAGAAAGCTTATGGTCTTTGGTACCATGAAGAAGAAGTAAATACTGTAGGACAAAGGGCAGCTGGAGTTAAGGCTATTAACTTAAAAGAAGACGATGAAGTTATTTCCGGTCAAACCTTCCAAGCAACTGAGGACCCATCCATACTTCTAACAACGCACCGGGGTGCAGTAAAACGAATGCGCCTGAAAGAATTTGAGAGGACATCACGCGCCAAACGAGGCGTGATCATGTTAAGAGAATTGAAGAAAAACCCTCACCAATTAATAGATGTACACCTGGTTACCCGTGACGACCAAGTCATGTTAATGACAGATAAAGATGAAAGTATTATTGTAAATACGATGGATTTTAAAGTGAATGACCGTTACAGTAATGGTTCTTACGTCCTTGATACTGAGCAGAAAGGTCAAGTAACGGAGGCGTGGGTCAAACCAGAATATGAAGTTCCTTTTGATAAAGAATCGGATGATTAACCAAAAAAACAACTCTTCATTATGGAGAGTTGTTTTTTGATTTTAATAGAAAAGATATCATCATAAAAATAACCCGTAGGAAAGTCGAAATGAATGGTCATTGTTTTTTCAGAAAAATGTGATAAAATGAATGTATATTCAGCAGATGGGAGATGATTTATGAGTGATTTGAGGGAAAAGATCATCCAAACGTCTTTAGAATTGTTTGACAGACATGGCTATCATGGTGTCACTGTGAAGCAGATCGTGCAAGCAACGAATACTTCAAAAGGCGGCTTCTACCACCATTTTCAATCGAAAGATGAACTTCTTTTCGTCATTCACGATACCTTTATTACATATGTTTTGAAAGAAGCACAAGCCGCTAATGTTACCCACTCTTCCCCGATTCCAAAAGTACAGGCAATCATTCAATCCTTTGTTCAGGTATTTGATTTGTATAAGCCGCATATCTCTGTGTTTTATCAAGAAAGCCTCTATTTAAAGCCAGAATACGAGGAGAAAATTAAGAAGAAGCGCGATGAATTTAAACGAATGGTTTTTGAAGTCATCGATGAAGGTCAACAATCAGGCCACTTCCGCAGAGAGTTGCCCCTGGAAATTACCGGAATGGCGATCCTTGGGATGGTAAACTGGATTTACAAATGGTATCGGCGGGATGGGAACTATTCAATTGACCAAATTGCAGAAGTTTTTACAGATCTTGTGTTACATTTTTTGTTACCAGGCAAAGAAGATGAGGCGTATTTTAGTCATATGTTAAAAGTTCCTTTTTTTTACGAAATAAAGTAAACGCTTTCACTATTTTTTTAATATTTTTACAGACCAACCAGTCGGTCTTTATTCCTTAAGGAGGAATCATATGAACTTTGATCTTACAAAAGAACAAGAAATGACAAGGAAAATGGTACGCGATTTTGCAGAGGATGTCATTGCTCCCAGGGCAGTGGATATTGATATTCATAGTGATTTTCCGAAAGATATCTTTGATGAAATGGGGAAACTCGGTCTTTTGGGGATTCCTTTTCCTGAAGAATATGGAGGATCAGGAGGAGATACGATCACATACGCTCTCGCTGTTGAAGAGATCGGGCGTGTGTGCGGATCGACAGGCCTTAGTTATGCGGCCGCGGTTTCTCTAGGAGCAAGTCCTATATATTACTTTGGAACAGAAGAACAAAAACAGAAGTTTTTAACACCGCTTGCCAAAGGTGAAGGCTTGGCTTCTTTCGGTTTAACAGAACCGAATGCGGGTTCTGATGCAGGAGGAACGAAGACTCATGCCGAATTGAGTGGTGACCACTATATCATTAATGGCGAAAAGTGCTGGATTACGAATGCTGAATATGCAAGGTCCATCACAGTTACAGCCGTTTCAGGCAAACGCGAAGACGGGAAAAACATTATTTCCGCTTTCGTCATTCCTAAAGATACTCCTGGGATGACGATCACAAGCCCATACGACAAGATGGGAGTAAGGGGGTCAAATACATCTGAAATTGTTTTAGAGGATGTAAAAGTTCCGAAAGAAAATATTCTGGGGGATCCCGAGAAAGGATTTAAACAATTTCTTTACACGCTGGACGGAGGGAGAATATCCATTGCTGCTCTGGCTGTAGGGATTGCACAAGCCTCTCTTGATCGTGCTCTTGCTTATGCAAAAGAAAGAAAACAATTTGGTCAGCCAATTACAAAATTCCAGGCTATCCAGTTCAAGTTGGCAGATATGGCCATGGAAGTTGAATTAGCGCGAAACATGGTCCTGAAAGCTGCATGGTTAAAAGATCAGGGGAGAAATTTCACTAAAGAATCTGCCTATGCCAAGCTATTTGCATCTGAAACGGCTTTCAGATCTGCCAATCAGGCTATCCAGATTCATGGTGGATATGGATATATGCGAGAATACGAAGTCGAGCGTTTTCTACGTGATGCGAAATTGCTTGAAATCGGTGAGGGGACTTCAGAAATTCAGCGTTTAGTTATTGCCCGTCAGCTTGGTTGCTAAATAAACAAAGGAGGAACAGCTATGTCCTTATTAGAACAAACCGTTGGGGAGTTGTTAGAGAAGCAGGCTGCCACATATCCGGATCATGAAGCATTTGTTTATCCTGAGAAGGGACTTCGGAAGACCTATGCAGAATTTAATGAAATGACAGATGAAGTTGCCAAAGGACTAATGGCTCTAGGTATAGAAAAAGGGGAACATGTAGCCATTTGGTCAGATAATAAACCGGAATGGCTACAGACACAATTTGCTTCCGGGAAGATGGGAGGCGTTCTGGTTACTGTTAATACCAATTACCGGGCTCAGGAGCTTGAATATCTATTGAAGCAATCCGATGCGACTACGCTCATTTTAGCAGAAGAATTTAAAGGAACATCTTACATTGATATCCTTAAGGAAATTTGCCCTGAACTTGAAACATCGGAAAAAGGGAATTTACAAAGTGAACGTCTTCCATTTTTGAAAAATGTAGTGGTCCTTAGTGATAAATCTTATCGTGGTTGCTACACATGGCAGGATGTGCTGGATATGGGTTTAACCATAAATGATGAAGAATTATCTCAAAGGAAAGATTCGCTTCATCACCGGGATGTTATTAATATGCAGTACACGTCTGGAACCACTGGTTTTCCAAAAGGAGTCATGTTAAGTCATTACAATATTGTGAATAACGGTAACCAAGTAGCCGATTGTATGCGGCTAACAGAAGAAGACCGCCTTTGTATTCCGGTACCTTTCTTCCATTGTTTTGGCTGCGTGCTTGGGACCATGGCTGCCGTGTCAAAAGCATCGACCATGGTGATCCTTGAGCAGTTCGATCCAAAGAAAGTCCTCCAAGCTGTGAAGGAAGAGAGTTGTACAGCTCTGCACGGTGTTCCAACAATGTTTATTGCAGAATTAAATCATCCAGAATACGAGCAGCTGAAGCCGACCACTCTTCGAACAGGGATTATGGCTGGATCTACATGTCCTATGGAAGTCATGAAAAGCGTGATAGAGGATATGGGAGCAGAGGAAATTACAATTGCTTACGGACAAACGGAATCCTCTCCTGTTATCACCCAGACGAAAGCAGACGATCCTATCCATTTAAGGGTCAGCAGTGTCGGGCAAGCCCATCCGAATGTCGAAGTAAAAATTATAGAGCCAGCCACAGGGGATGAAGTGGAGACCGGAATTCCGGGTGAACTTTGTACGCGTGGTTATCTCGTCATGGAAGGATATTACAAGAATGAAGAAGCGACAAGTGCTGCTATAGATCCTGATGGATGGCTTCATACAGGTGATATCGCGGTAAAGGATGAGAACGGCTATATAGAAATCACCGGAAGGATTAAAGATATGATTATACGTGGAGGAGAAAACGTATACCCTCGTGAAATAGAAGAATTTTTGTACCAGCATCCAGATGTTCTTGATGTTCAGGTCGTAGGGGTACCTGACGAGAAATATGGGGAAGAAATCATGGCATGGATTATTCCTAAAGAAGGAAAAGAGTTAAATGAAAGCGATATTAAAGAGTTTAGTGATGGAAAGATATCGAAACATAAGATTCCACGTTACATCACTTTCACTGATGAATATCCAATGACAGCAAGCGGTAAAATACAGAAATTCCGCCTGCGTGAAAATGCGCTGGAAATGATGAATTTAAAATCTTAACAAAGAGGTGAGTATGGGTGTTTAATAAGGTGTTGATTGCAAACAGAGGGGAAATCGCTGCTAGAATTATTCGGACGTGTAAACGGATGAACATAAAAACCGTTGCTGTTTATTCGGAAGCCGACAAGGAGTCACCCTATGTATCTATGGCGGATGAAAGTTTTTTAATTGGCAAACCAAAGGTTAATGAATCGTATTTGAATATTGAAAAGATATTGCAGGCTGCTAAGGAGTCAGGAGCCGAAGCGATTCATCCAGGATATGGCCTTTTGAGTGAGAATGCCGATTTTGCAAGAAGGACCGAAACTGAAGGCATTACTTTTATCGGTCCGGGTGCGGATATCATTGCTAAAATGGGAGACAAAATTGCTGCAAGGGCGGAGATGAAAAAAGCCGGCGTCCCAATTATACCTGGGACGGAAAGCGCCGTAGATTCTCCAGAAAGCGCAAAAGAAAGAGCTGCTGAGTTTGGCTATCCTGTTATGCTAAAAGCGGCAGCAGGCGGTGGTGGTATCGGCATGCAGGCCGTTTATACGGATGAAGAGCTTGAAAAAGCTTTTGAAGGGAATTCCAAGCGTGCTCAGGCATTTTTCGGCGACGGACAAATGTTTATTGAAAAGTTAATCGAGGATCCCCGTCATATTGAAATTCAGGTGCTCGCAGACAAATATGGGAATGCTGTTCATTTATTCGAAAGAGAATGCTCGATTCAGAGACGTCACCAAAAGGTTGTGGAAGAAGCCCCTTCACCTGTTCTATCAGAGGTAACACGTGAAAAAATGGGCCTTAGTGCACTTAAAGCTGTAGAATCTCTGGGGTATGCCAATGCTGGGACCATTGAGTTTCTAGTTGATGACCATGAGAATTTTTATTTTCTCGAGATGAATACCCGTCTTCAAGTTGAACACCCAGTGACAGAACAAATTACCGGGATTGATCTCGTCGAGCAGCAATTGCGTGTGGCGTCAGGCGAAAGACTTTCTCTAAGTCAAAACGACCTCATCATCGATGGACATGCCATAGAAGTAAGGATCTATGCAGAAGATCCACGTACTTTCTTCCCCTCACCAGGAAAGTTGACGAATATGGAGCTTCCGGAAGGGCCGGGTGTCAGACATGAATTAGCCGTTAACGGAGAATCGCAGGTCACACCTTTTTATGATCCTATGATTGCTAAACTTGTCATCCATGGGGAAAATCGAACAGATGCCATCGAGCGATTAACTACTGCCCTTCAAGAGTACAAAATAGAAGGAATTAAATGTAACCTGACAATGTTAGAACAAGTGGTATCACACGAAAAATTCAAGCAGGGCGAAACGAAAACATCATTTATCGAAAATTATTATCTACCAACATTGACAAAACAATAAGGAGGAACAATTATGACAGAAATCAAAGCATCTATGGCAGGAAGCGTGTGGAAATTAGTGGCAAGTAAAGGAGAGCAGGTGAATGATGGTCAGGATATCGCCATCTTAGAATCTATGAAAATGGAAATTCCGATACCAGCCGAAACGTCTGGGACCGTTAAAGAATTGAAAGTAAGTGAAGGAGACTTCGTGAACGAGGGCGATGTCATCGCGATTATTGAATAAGCAGGAGGTTCTCAAATTGCAATGGCCTGAAAAAGTAACCATTAAAGAAGTGGGTCCCCGGGATGGATTGCAAAATGAATCGGGAGAAGTACCTTTAGAAGACAAAGTGTCCTGGATCGACCTTCTTTCTGAAGCGGGCTTCTCCTATATAGAATTCAGTTCTTTCGTTCATCCAAAATGGATTCCCCAACTCAAGGATTCTAGAGCAGTGGCCGAAAGGATTAAACGAAAAAGAGGCGTCACGTATGCAGCCCTGGTTCCAAACCGGAGAGGACTTGAAGCGGCTGTAGATACCCAAGTAGATGAAGTATCCGTTTTCATGTCTGCAAGTGAAACACATAATAAAAAGAATATTAATAAATCTATCGAAGATACATTTCCTGTACTGGAAGAAGTAGTAAGAGAAGCAAAATTGGAAGGGAAAAGTGTCAGAGGTTATCTCTCTACGGTGTTTGGATGTCCTTACGAAGGTAATATTTCAACAGAGAATGTCGCAAGGATCAGCGAACGACTTTTTGAGATGGGCATTAATGAGCTTTCCCTTGGTGATACGATTGGTGTAGCGAATCCGGAACAAGTCGACAGAGCACTCAATAAGTGGAAGCAATGGCTTCCTTTCGATCACCTGGCTATGCATTTCCACAATACACGAGGGATGGCTTTAGCCAATGTCCTTGTATCATTGCAGCATAACATCACAACGTATGATTCGGCAGTTGGAGGTCTTGGTGGTTGTCCGTATGCAAAGGGGGCATCAGGAAACCTTGCAACTGATGATCTCGTTCATATGCTCCATCAAATGGGCATCGAAACAGGTATTGATGAACGAAAACTTGAGGAGGCCGCACTTTATATTCAACAGGTGCTAAATAAACCTCTTCCGAGTCACCAGATGCAAGTGATAAATAAAGAAAGGGTGTAAGAAATGAAGGATCTCGTTACCTTAGAGGAGCTGTCTCCACATGTTTTCTTACTTCAGTTGAATCGGGAGAAGGCTGCTAACTCTCTTTCCCACCTTTTGTTGGATCAGTTACAGATGAGAGTGAAAGAAATTAACCAGCGTAGTGAGATTCGAGTAGTCCTCGTGACAGGTGCAGGAACGAAGGCTTTTTGTGCAGGTGCAGATCTGAAAGAACGGGCAGGGATGAGCGATCATGAAGTTATACAAACCGTTAAAAAAATCGGAGAAACAATCAACATGGTTGAACAAATTTCCGTCCCTACGATTGCTGTGATCAATGGGGTAGCATTTGGAGGCGGGCTTGAACTCGCCCTCGCTTGTGATTTGCGTATGATGAGTACATCAACAAAAGTTGGTTTGACAGAAACTTCGCTTGCGATCATTCCGGGCGCAGGAGGAACACAACGTCTTTCAAGGTTGATAGGAATCGGGCATGCAAAATCAATGATTTATACAGCCCGACCTATCGAAGCCAAACGTGCCCACTCCCTAGGGCTGGCGGAGTATATCCATGAGCCCCAATTTCTTATGGAAGAAGCGAAGGATTTAGCGGCTTGTATGGCACGCAACGGTCCTGTAGCAATGAAACAAGCGAAGAAAGCTATCAATCTTGGTTTTGATGAAACCCTTGAATCAGGTCTTGAAATTGAGCGGTCTTGCTATGAAAAGACCATTCCAACAACAGACCGAATCGAAGGACTTCAAGCCTTTAAGGAAAAACGTAAGCCTGAGTATAAAGGAGAATAAAAAGGTGGAAAAAATAATGCCTACAAATGAGACGTTAGAAGAAAAAGCTAAAAAAATCGCTTCAGGTGGTGCTGAAAAATACCACCAAAAGAACGCGGAAAAAGGGAAAATGTTTGTTCGTGAACGTTTACAGCTCCTATTTGATAAAGGTATGGACATTGAAGATGCTTTTTTTGCTAACTGTCAAGAAGGAACTCTCCCAGCAGATGGGGTGGTCACAGGTATTGGGAAGATTAATGGTGAAAAAGTCTGTGTCATGGCCAACGATTCCACAGTTAAAGCTGGCTCTTGGGGAGCTCGCACTGTAGAAAAAATCATCCGTATTCAGGAAACGGCCCTGAAGTTGAACCTACCTATGCTTTACCTTGTCGATTCCGCCGGTGCCAGGATAACCGATCAGGTAGAGATGTTCCCCAACCGCCGAGGAGCAGGTCGTATCTTTCACAACCAAATTAAACTGTCCGGCCGTGTCCCACAAGTTTGCTTGTTATTTGGGCCTTCAGCAGCAGGCGGAGCTTACATACCTGCCTTTTGTGATATTGTTGTCATGGTTGATGGCAATGCATCCATGTATTTAGGTTCGCCAAGGATGGCGGAGAAAGTAATCGGCGAAAAGGTTTCCCTGGAGGAAATGGGGGGAGCTAACATGCATTGTTCAGTTTCCGGCTGTGGAGATGTATTAGCTAAGGATGAAAGTGATGCGATTGCCTATTCCAGGAAATACTTAAGTTATTTCCCGCAATCGTATAGAGAATACCCCGAAAAAGCGGAAGCAAGAGAACCTGCTCCATTTGAAAAAAGTATGGAAGAATTGGTTCCCAAAAATCAAAATGCACCCTTTGACATGTACCAACTGATCGACCGATTGATCGATGATGATTCTTTCTGCGAAATTAAGAAAAAGTTCGCCCCTGAATTAATCACCGGGTTGTCCAGAATTAATGGACGTTCTGTTGGAATAATCGCCAATCAGCCTAGGGCAAAAGGAGGGGTTTTGTTCCCTGATTCTGCTGATAAGGCGGCGAAATTCATACAGCTCTGTGATGCTTTCAATATACCTTTGCTTTTCTTAGCAGATATTCCAGGTTTTATGATTGGAACTAAGGTTGAACGAGCAGGGATTATACGTCATGGAGCAAAGATGCTTTCTGCAATGAGTGAAGCCACCGTGCCGAAAATTTCAGTTATTGTAAGAAAAGCTTATGGGGCAGGGTTATATGCCATGGCAGGTCCCGCTTTTGAACCTGATGCATGTCTGGCCTTACCGACAGCGCAAATTGCTGTTATGGGCCCTGAAGCAGCTGTTAATGCTGTATATGCCAATAAGATCGCAGCTTTACCTGAAGAAGAACGTCCTGCTTTTATTAAAGAAAAACAAGAGGAGTACAAAGAGAACATTGATATCTACCGTCTGGCTTCAGAGATGGTAATCGATGATATTGTTCAACCGAACAACCTTCGCGAAGAGCTGTCTGCTCGTTATGATGCATATGAGACAAAAAATGTTCTGTTTACTGAAAGAAAACACGGAGTTTATCCAGTATAAAAAAGAATTCCTGGATCGTATGTGGTCCAGGAATTCTTTTTTATTTATGCTTTAAACGATGGATTTTGACCGATGCTCTTGATTTGGTTTACACTCTCTGGGTTTTCCAGGGCACTCAAATCCCCGGAAGGCCTATTAAGATAAGCCGATTTGATCGCACGTCTCATCACTTTGGCATTACGTGTTTTCGGTAGATCATCGACAATGAACAGCTTCTTTGGAGCTAGTGCTTTCCCGAGCTTCTGGTCCAGATGCAAGAGAAGTTCTTCCAGAAGTTCATTCGTATTTTTCTTTTTATTGCTTAAAACGATAAAAGCAACCGGTTCTTCTCCTTTGACCTCGTGAGGGATTCCGATCACTCCTGACTCGATGACGTCCTTATGTTCAACTAGTACAGACTCCACTTCAGCAGGTCCGAGCCGCTTACCCGCAACATTCAATACATCATCCGACCGACCTGTAATCGTATAATAGCCTTCTTTATCTCTGATGACCCAGTCTCCATGGACCCAAGTATCCTTGAATCGACTCCAATAGGTTTGCTCATAACGTTCATCGTCTTTAAAGAAGCTATTGGTCATCCCAACCCATGGTTGTTTGATGACAAGCTCCCCGACATGATCAAAAACCGGATTTCCTTGGTCATCAAAAACATCTACATCCATACCCGGAAGGGCGGCGTTGAAGGTAACAGGCTGAATAGGTTTAAGGAGTACATTACCTAGGATACCGCCTGATATTTCTGTTCCTCCAGAGTAGTTGAAAATCGGAACTTTTGAATCTCCCGCGTGCTTGAACAACCAATTCCAAGGCTCTGGGTTCCATGGTTCGCCCGTAGAACCTATGAGTTTTAAGGAGTGGAGATCATGTTTCTTAATCCAATCTTCTCCATGCTTCATCATAGACCGGACTAATGTAGGAGAAATTCCTAAATGGGTCACCTGATATTTTTCAACAAGGTTCCATAATCGATCAGGCTCTGGATAATCAGGCGTACCTTCAAACATTACGATAGAGGCTCCATTTACTAAGCCTCCATATACCAGAAAAGGACCCATCATCCACCCCATATCCGTATACCAAAACAGAGTATCTCTTTTTTGGACATCCATGCAGATACCGGCATCGAAAGCAGCCTTAATCGGAAATCCAGCATGAGTATGAACCGCCCCCTTTGGTTTTCCAGTGGTACCTGAAGTATAAATCAACATGTAAGGGTCATCCGCCTTTTTCACTTTCGTCTTGTAAACGGTTTCATTTTTTCGCAGATTGGACCATGCTACATCCCGGTATTTGTTCCAATCCACTTCTATACCAGCCCTTTCTACAACGAATACATGCTCTAATGAAGGAGACTGGTCTGCAGCTAAATCCGCTTCATCTTTCATAGAAATGGTTTTGCCTCTTCTGAAGAACCCATCAGCTGTGATGAGGGCTTTAGCACGGCTAGCCTGGATTCTCGTCGCCACGGCATCGGCTTTGTATCCAGAGAAAGCAGGGGAGAATATTGCTCCTATCTTTGAGATCGCGAGCATGGAAATCAATGTTTCAGGGATCATAGGCATATATAATGTAACGATATCCTCTGGAGTAATATTGTATTGTTCCAGCCCATAAGCGACAGCATCCACTTCTTTTTGTAGATCATGGAATGTGTAGCTTGCAGTATCCCCGTTATCTCCCTCCCATAATAGGGCGACCTCATTTTTCATCTCTTCATCTTGTGCCCAGCGATCAAGGGCAAGATGAGCAACGTTTAATTTACCACCCTCAAACCATTGAGGATACATAATTCCTCGGGATAAATTCAGTGTTTTTTGATAAGGAGTGTACCAATCGATGTCCATTTCCTTCACAGCCGCATCCCAAAACCAATCAATTTTTTTTACCGATTGTTCATAAAAATCCTCGTAACGATTGAAACCAAGTTTATTCATCCATTGGTATAACCGTGTTGATTTTTTCATATCCTGTGTTGGGATCCATGCATTCTCATATGTACTCATGTTAAGTTCCTCCTTTTCAGAATGTTCTAATATTCATTATACCTTAAAGAAGTGTTTGGTTGAATCTATGTATAGATTTCACAAAGAATTATTTGTCGAACATTGCAAATTTGTTGAAACTTTAATATGGTTGAATTCGTTATGCTATATATCCCCTTTTATTACATATTAGGGAAATCGTAAAGGAGTGGTATTTTGTTTGAAGGTGCTTTATTTTTGCTTATTTTAGGAGTTATAGGTGTGGTAGCTCTTGTGGGGGGAATTATTACATTTATCGTTTTTCGATTGCGTTATAAAACAGCAAGCTCGAATGAAGCGTTAATTGTGACAGGGCCTAAGTTGGGAGATCCAGAACAAGAGAAGAATGTTTTCGAAGATGATAACGGCAGGTCCGTCAAAATCATCCGGGGCGGAGGTTACCGTTTACGAATGTTTCAGACGGCAACACCTATTGATTTGACATCATTTCAACTTCAAGTCAATTCTGAAAAAGCGTATACCAAGGAAGGAATCCCTGTCAGTGTTGAGAGTACTGCAGTAATCAGCATTGGCAGTGAGCTTGAGATTATGGCGAACTTTGCAGAGAAATTCCTTGGGAAAAAACAGAAAGAAAGAGAATCAGAGCTTAAAGATGTATTGAATGGTCATTTGCGCTCAATCATTGCTTCTCTACCTATTGAGAAGATATATAATGACTTTAAAGAAGTAAATACTCAAGTGAAAAAGATTGCGGAGTCAGACCTTAAAGGAATGGGTTTTGAAATTACATCCTTTGCACTGAATGATGTAGAAGATGTGGATGTGGAAAATGGTTATATTGATGCTTTAGGACGCCCGCATATTGCGGAAGTACAGAAAAAAGCGAACATGGCTGAGTCGGATGCAACGAAAGAAACTCGTATTTACCAGGCGAAAAATGATCAGGAAGCTCAGAATGAGGAAAATCGTCGCCAAACAGCTATTGCCGCATCAAAAAAAGAAAAAGACATTAAGGAAGCGGAATTCCAAACCGAAACAAATCGTGCAAAAGCAAATGCTGATCAGGCCGGAGAGCTAGAAAGACAGAAGCTTGCTCAACAGATTAAGGAAGAAGAGTTGAAAGTTCAGTATATTGAAAAACAAAGGGCCGTTGAGCTTGAAGAAGAAGAGAATAAGCGTCGTCGTTCGATAGCTGATGCAGAAGCATATGAAGTAACGAAACGGGCTCAGGCGGAAGCGGATAATGAAAGAATCAAAGGGGAATCAGAAGCGGAAGTCATCCGACAGCGTGGTTTAGCGGAAGCTGAATCTAAAGAACGCATGGCTAAGGCTATGGAACATTATGGGGAAGCGGCGATCATGGAAATGTTGATCAAAGTATTGCCTGAATATGCAGAAAAAGTATCTGCACCGATTAGTCAGATTAAAGATATGAAAGTCATCGACATGGGTGGAACTGACTCGCGCGGGGGATCTACAAAAGTAGCGAACAGCGTTACATCAACAATGCTCGGAATTCAGGAATCGTTGAAAGAAACCACAGGAATGGATTTAAAAGCCATGCTGGAAAGTTATGTTTCAAGGGGAGCTGTTCACGATTTCGATGATCGTTCTACTGACCAAATGAAGGAAGCAGCCGCTGCTAAAGAAAACGAATCTCATGAAATTCAAGAGGATGTAAGGAAAGAAGAATAAATGGAAGGCCTGCAGAAGGATCAAATCTGCAGGTTTTTTAATACAGAGGTTTAATGGTTATGATAGTGGGGGTACATAGGTTTCAGGCCTTAAAAATTTACATGTGCTATACATAGAACCAGCGGTTTAATAAAGAATTAATTGTTTCAAAATTAAATTAATGGTAAAGTCTAAATCGTAGAGACCTGACAGAATGACATCAAGGATAGTAGCTTGAGAACTTTTATAAACCTTATGGTACTGTCATAGAGTCATTCCATTAAGGATACGAGTATGTGATGTAACTAGGAGGTAGATTATGAGAATTATTGTAGCAGGGGGAGACGGTTTTTGCGGTTGGCCAACCGCATTATACCTATCCAAACAAGGCCATGATGTAACAATTGTAGATAACTTAGTACGCAGAAAGTATGATCAGGAACTTCGCTCAAATTCCGTAACACCAATCGCGTCATTAGAAGAACGGGTGACAAAATGGAAGGAAGTCTCAGGAAGGGAAATTAAAACTTTCATTGGAGATTTGAATCACTACGATTTTTTAAGTGAAGTTTTCCGTCAAACACAGCCAGATGCGTTTGTTCACTTTGCTGAACAACGATCAGCCCCCTATTCAATGATTGACCGTGAGCATGCAGTGTATACACAAACGAATAATGTAATGGGGAACTTGAATGTCCTATACGCCATCAAGGAATTCGCTCCTGAATGTCATTTAATTAAATTGGGTACAATGGGCGAATACGGCACACCAAATATCGATATTGAAGAAGGATATATTGAAATAGAGCATAAAGGGCGTAAAGATACACTTCCATATCCGAAACAGCCGGGCTCTTTCTATCATCTTTCCAAAGTGCATGACAGCCATAATATCATGTTTGCATGTAAGATATGGGGCATTCGCGCGACCGATTTGAATCAGGGGATCGTTTATGGTCTTCATACAGAGGAGACCAAGCTTGATCCGAAACTAGTAAATCGTGTAGATTACGATGGAGTATTCGGAACAGCATTGAATCGCTTCGTTAATCAGGCGGCTATCGGACATGATATAACTGTCTATGGTTCTGGTGGGCAAACACGTGCTTTCTTGAATATTGAAGACACTGTAAGATGTGTTGAAATTGCTGCTGAAAATCCTGCAGATAAAGGTGAATTCCGTGTGTTTAACCAATTCACGGAATGGTTCTCTGTACAGGAGCTTGCTGAACGTGTACAAAAGATCGCTAAAGAAGAAGGTCTTGATACACAAGTGAGGCAAATCGAAAACCCAAGAATTGAAAATGAAGACCATTATTATAACGCTGTAAATACAAAACTTCGTGATCTTGGATTGGAGCCTCACTTGCTTACAGACGATGTCATTCGTGATATTCTCCGTACAGCAGTAGAACATAAAGATCGAATTATCCAGGAGAACGTATTGCCGTCAATCACTTGGAAGTAAGGAGTTTTCCGCTTTGAAAATCGCCATTATTACAGAGACATTCCTCCCATCAACAGATGGAGTTGTAACTCGATTAAAAGAATCTATCAAATATTTACGCAAACAAGAACATGAGGTCGTAGTCATTGCTCCAGATTTTGGTGTGACGGAATACGAAGGGGCGATCGTCGAAGGGGTTAAAACCACGAAAATGCCATTTTACAGGTATCGAGAATTCAGTTTACCTCAGCGGCGGGTGAAAGAGTTGTTACAGAAACATAACCCAGACCTTGTTCATGTGGTTAATCCAGCTCTCGTCGGGGTTTCAGGTGTATATTATGCAGATAAACTGAATTATCCTTTAATTGCCTCTTACCACACCCATGTACCAAAATACCTGGATTATTACAGTTTATACCCTTTTAAACCTTTGGTTTGGTGGTATTTCAGAAAGTTACACAATTATGCAGATGTGAACTTGTGTACGTCCAAAGCGATTAAAAAGGAATTAGATGAAAAAAACTTTCATAATGTCAGTGTGTGGGACAGAGGAGTAGCGGTTGATCATTATCATCCAAAACATAAAAATGAAGCCATGCGCAAGCGATTGACAGGTGGTAAAACAGCAAACAAACTGCTTATTTTTGTAGGAAGGCTGGCTCCTGAGAAGGAGATCCATAAAATAAGACCACTTTTGGAAAGACGGAATGATCTTTCCCTCGCTATTGTCGGAGATGGACCTGTAAAAAAAGAGTTGGAGGAGACATTCAAAGGGACAAATACCATATTCACAGGGCTTTTGCACGGAGAAGAATTAGCCCAGGCGTTTGCTTCTTCTGATGCCCTCATTTTTCCATCTGTGACCGAAACGCTTGGCCTCGTCATTTTGGAATCCATGGCATCCGGTTTACCTGTAATCGCAGCAAAAAGTGGACCTACGATGGAACAAGTGGAGGATGGCAAAACAGGCTTATTATTTGAAAATGAAAATACAGAGAGTATGATCCAAGCTATTCAAAGACTAGAAGATGAAGGTTTATATCGAACTCTTTGCGAAAATGCTCGTGAAGAAGCTGAAAAGTACAGTTGGCAAAAACCATCCGAACAAATTCTCGAGTATTATTATCAAACACTAAAAGTCTATGAAGAGCAAACGGCTACCACTTCAAAAAAATCAAAGCTTAAAGTCACAGAGTAATCGCTCTGTGACTTTTTCTTTGCGTATTAAAGCGACTTAGTAGTAACTCAAAATACATTATGATACACTAACCATCGGAACACACGTTCTAAGCCTCATAAATACCACATTACCCTTCGACATTCTTACTTACAACTTAGTAGCAACTCCGAGACTAAAAATAAAAACAATCAACAAATCAAAACAAACGATTTTCCTTTAAATTCTATATAGGGAGTGTGGAAATAGCAACTAAAAGAAGGGGAGAGCCATCTCAACTTTTTATATTGCTGGTGATAGAGTAGATTTTAGAGTGTTTAACGTGAACGAATTGTTTTTGATCATTCAGAAACACTGACCAGATAAAATGGATAACTTCTAAAGGTAGGTCCATACGAATAATAAAATAATGGTAATTCGTAATTTTTTGCAAATGTTTTATAGCTTTGCACGGGAAGTTATGAATAGAAGTTATGGGTATAAGTAGAATTTATCTTAAATTCAAATTGGTCACGGGAACGGCAAGTATAAAGTGTAAAAGGAGATTACGCAGTAAATTAAGAAAGTAATAACATAACGTAGTATGTTCGCGGATCTATAATGTAACAATGATTAAACAGAATAAAAATTTGCTCATTCATTAACATTAAAAAACAAAATCTATTCGCACATTTATATTTTTATATTTCGTCTCAATATCTAAAGTATACTTTATTATTGAGACGAAAACTCATCCCCAGAAATGACTCAGTATAATAAATATTATGTAAACTAAGATGTGAAATAAAATAAGCATAACTTTTTTTATTTTCTCCCCCTTCCTTCTTACATCTTGTTTCAGTTTGCTGTGATGATTTATGAAGAATCTATTGGACTTTAGGATAAACTAATTTATCAACGCCATAATTACAATGCATTCCACCTGCGAAGATATTCAAATTCAGCTTAAATTTCCATGTTACGT
This sequence comes from Halobacillus karajensis, assembly GCF_900108515.1. Classification (GTDB taxonomy): domain Bacteria; phylum Bacillota; class Bacilli; order Bacillales; family Halobacillaceae; genus Halobacillus; species Halobacillus karajensis. The sequence goes on from NZ_FNWW01000004.1 coordinate 163,325, forward strand.
ATTTTCTTACTCCACAATACATGGAATTTTAAGTTATCTTCTTTGTTCATAATCGCTTATGCTTTCCATTCCTTAACGGATGCGAACATACGTTCCAACCCCGTGTTTTTGGCATTTCATATAGTTGTGTTTAATTTTTATTGATCTAGGATCGTCATAGAAGAAAATAAAGGAAGATTTATATGCAAAAATTACATTTATTATTGATTTCATTCATTATGGTGATTTTTTTTATTAAAGCTAAGAAGGTGTTTGCTCCAGTGCATCAAGAAAAAAGCCCTAAATATCCTCAATCAATGAGAACACTACTTCCAGGAGATTTGTTGTTTTCTCCTATCGGCCGAAAAGAATCACGTTACATAGGCCATGTAGGGATTGTAAATAGCAATTACAAAGTCGTTCACTCCGTTCCTGCCGGGGTAATTCAGGATTGTCTTGAAGATTACTTCCAAAAGTTCTCAAAAATTAAGGTGCTTTCCCCTCTTGATAAAAAAGCAGGAAAAGCTGCTGGAGAATACGCTTTAAAACTACAATCGGTTCACTCTAAGGCAATGTATAAAATACGGACCCCTATAGGATATTCAAACCAATATCAATATTGCACTAAAATTGTTTGGCAGTCTTATTTTTATGGAGCAGGGATTAATCTTGGCGGATTGTCCATTACATCCAAATCCGTCCACCCTCTACGTATAAAAGACCGCCGGTATTTAATGCAAAAAGAGAACCCAAGCTCATCATTAGTTCATTGATGAGCTTGGGAAATATTGAAGAAAATCGGATTCTGGAATAATTTCGATCGGGTATCCCTGACTGAGGAATGTTTCGACTTGTTCAAGCTTGCTTGTTTTATTACCCCTCATGTACTCTTTGAAGCTCTCTTCTCCAACAATAATAAAATTTGTTGTTGACTCAATGGAGGGCTGGAATTTAGCACCAAGATCTACTACTTTCTGAATAGCCTCCTCCCTTTTCAAGCTTTTCAATTTTCCTGTAAACACAATCGAAGCCTTGTAAAATGGATGCGCTGGGTCAAAGTGGTTTGTTGTAGCTGGATAAGCACTGCACTTTTCCTTCTTTACAGGTTTCTTATTATTCAAACGAGCAGGTTCATATCCATGTTCATACATGACCCCATTTGTAGTCCCCGTTTTATTGACTAAATCTCTTGAGTCTACTGCCCCAAGTTCTTCTTTTGCACATAAGAATATATGAGCAGCTGCTCTTGCATCATCCAGGGCTTGGTGATGACGAAATGTAAAACCAAGGTAGGCCGATACAACATTTAAATTGTATTTAGGTAAACTCCACGTTTTTTTAGATATGTTCAATGTACAGTTGTAAGCAAGCATGGGGTAAGGAAGGTGGTATTGATCCAAAACGGCCCGTAATACTCCCATATCAAACTTAGCATTATGGGAGATAATTAACCTGCCTTCTAACAAAGGCTTTATCTCTCGCTTCCAGAGTATATCGAATTCTTCAGCATCGGATACATCCTCTTGTGTAATTCCATGAACGCGAGTGTTCATAGGTGCGAAATAATTGTTCTTTGGCTTTATCAACTTATAGTATTCTCTAATTACTGAACCCTCTTTATATTCGATAAGGCCTATGGAACATACAGAAGCTCTTGAAGAATTAGCTGTCTCAAAATCCAGGGCTATAAAATTCATATATGACTCCTTTAGGTGTAGTTGTTTATTTCTATCATAAAGAAATCTTTTCTCATTCGTCCATTCTAAAGGCTTATACCAGATGATATTATTTTTATCCGATCATAACTGTATAAGCTATAAACGACTAGCGGACAATATACAAAAGGAGGAGTTGGAGATGGCTTGCGATTATGCTAAATTACCGAAAGAACAGTTGAACCGGGTGAAAGAGCTGGAGGAACAACTGAAAGTCGTTCTAATTGCTTACGATTCCAAATATAAAGATTAAAGAAAGGGTGCCGTAAACGGGCACCTTCTTTCTTAGAGCTTTATTACTTAGGCTTCGTGTTTTTATTCGTATTCGTATTTTCTTTCCATTTCCATATGATAATTTTGATAACTACGGAAGGAAAAAGTTAAATTTTTGGCCCACATTCTCGTTATAAGATCAAGTTTAACGTTAAATACGGACAGAAATAAACGAATACTCAATGATTACTTGTTAATCCAGCCCAACGATAAACAAAAGAATAAGGGATCTTGCTCCACTTAAAAATCTAAACCAAGCCCCTAATAAGGTATAATTATCATCTAATATTCCCTGGACCACTACAAAAAGCCCACCATTAATGGTGGGCTTTTTGTTAGTTTTTATAAACGGTTAATTTATTTTCAATTGGTGTTCTGGATTTTTGCTTCGGTTGCTGATCAAAGAATCCCATGTGGATAAAACCTACAATCTTCTCCCCTGGTTTCACATCAAGGAGTTCCCTTACCTTTGGCTCGTGGATTTGTGGGTTCGTTTTCCAGCAAACTCCTAATTGCCTTTCCCAAGCAAGTAATTGGAAGTTTTGGAGCATGCTGCTGATAGCACCAAAATTTTCTTCCCATTGTTTTTGACGCGGATCTTCCTCCATGACTGCAATTAAAAATGCTGCCGGCTGACTAAAATAATTTCGGCGATTTTCCTGCATCTCTCGCGGGAAGGTTTGGACAAGGGATTCTACAAATTCATCTTTTTCGTGAGTTGGAATATAGATAAATCTCCAAGGCTCCCGTAAACCATGAGTCGGTGCCCACCTTGCATCATCCAATAATTCCTTTATTAATTCAGTTGGTACTTCTTTATCTAAGTATCCACTCTTAATGGATCGGCGTTCACGAATAATTTTCGCAAGATCTGTTTTCGTTTGTTCCATACCTCTCACCTACGTTATCAAAATATTTTATCTACGGTAATGATAATCGTTCTCATTGATTTTGTCAAGGTTTGGTGCTTTATAAACCCCTTCCATTGCCAAGAGCTATCATTAATTAGTTCAGTTTAGCTGCAATTTCCTCAGCCAAACGTTCTGCAGAAAGAGGTCCTGCAAATGTACCCATATCACCTGGGAGCTGATATGTACGTTCTTTCTCAACAAAATCCAGATTTGTCCAAGCAGGATTATCTGCAAGGTTGTCAAAAATAGGGTCATCTTCCTGGACAAGATAAAAGAAATGAGCATCTTGATAGTTTTGAAGAGCTTCAACATCAGAAGATATAAAGCCATAAACTTCTGGTTTTTCACTATTTACTGCATTTTCAATACCCATCTGGTTCAGTACACCTGCCACAAGTGAATTGTCAGTAAACAACCTCATTGTTGGTGTATTTTGCGCAGTGAAAGCCTGAGTGACTATAGCTTCGATTTCCTCGCTTTCGTTGATTTCTTGACCTAATTTCATCATTTTATCTTCCAAAGTAGATATAAATTGAGAGGCTTTGTCTTTTTTCTTAAATATCTCTGCCATGATTTTAAATTCATTTTTCATGTGCTCATATTGATCGCTGCACCTTCTTCAGAATAAGGAGCAAACATAATTGTAGGAGCAATCTCTTTTAATTGATCTTCAAATTCCTCATGGCGGTAGTCGGCCCCAATAATTAAATCAGGATTCAAACGTGAAATTGCTTCAAAATTAGGTTCAGAACGGGTCCCCACATCCACTACATCATCAGCAAGAGATTCTCCCGCATTCACCCATTTATTATACCCCTCTTTATCTGCGACACCAACAGGTTGAATTCCTAGTGGAAGTATATGTTCTACATAGGACCATTCCAAGACTACAACCCTCTTAGGGACTCCCTCTATCTCAACTTCGCCATTAGGGCCATCTATCGTTCTTATCTGCCCATTCTCTTCTGAACTTGTTTGTTCTTTTACTTCTTCACTACCACAAGCAGCAGTTAATAATACGACTAATAATAAGGCAATCCATTGGCCCCACTTCATTACACATCCGTCCCTCCGCAATTAATTGATAAAGATTCTCATTATCAATAATGAGTCTATCCAATTATTGATTGTCTGTCAATGAGAGGAATGATCAATTTTATAGGGGACACAAATGAAAAAGGTATATAAACGAAGAGGAACCTAACTCACCACTCAACACTATGAGTCATGATGGATCAGATGATTTGGTCTTTAAAAGTTATGAACTGGTTTAATTTCGGTCATCCTATTAAAAGGATACGAATGGAGGGATAGGAAATGAAGAAAAACATAACTATCATAGTCTTCACTTTCGTTATTTTGTCAGGATGTAAAGCCTCCCCCCCCTGATGAACAAGCGTTGGATTATGATCAACAACAATTATCTACAGAACAATCATCTAAGCCTCATGACAATATAGATAAAGTCCCTAATGAAAAATGGCAACATTCGAGGAAGGCCCTTCCTTTCAAGGAATTTGATCTCGAAATCGACTATGTAGATTCACTTTCTTTTGAGGTGGAATATTATACTTCAAAAGATCAAACGAGTGCTGCCATCCATGAAATTGACCAAGAAAAGATCGTGGGAGAAAAAGCACTCAATCAACTGACTCCACATTTTATGGAACTTAGTTTTGATCAAGATTCTACGGAGGAAGAAGTTATAGACGATGTTATCCATGTGTTTGGGCTTGATGATACGTATAAAGAATTTAAGCTGAGGGTTATCTATAATAATGGGAATAGGGCTGTTTATGAAGATTAAAGTAAAAAAACAAACACCCAGTCTGGTTTGGCTTAGGTGTTTGTTTTTTTTTATTTCAATTCGGAGTTGCTACTAAGTTTTAAGAACGATTATGATTGATCATGGTTTTCCCGTCTTTTTGGATGATTTTTCTTTCCTTCAAAAGTTGTCCTATTGCTCTTTTAAAGGCAGCTTTACTTATTTTGAATGTCTTGCGTATATCTTCTGGATCACTTTTATCATGTAAAAACATGACTCCATCGTTATCTTGTAAGTATTCATAGATCATTTCAGCATCTTCTTTCATGCCTTCTTGCTTTAAGGGACGTAATGAAAGGTTAATGCTGCCATCTTCCTTTACGTCAATGACTCTTGCCTGGATTGTCTCCCCTAGTCTCGGTTCATGCTTCCTCTCACTAGGATGTATGAAGCCTCTAAAGCCTTCACCAGTCAGAACTGCTGTTCCTGCCTTTGTAGCTTTATATACACGTGCAGTAAGCTCCTTATTCATCAGAGATTTAGGAGCTTTTTCAAGATCATCGATTACTTCCTGTTCGGAAATAGGCTCGGCAAGGAGGCGGCCTTTCTTATCAAGTTCCAGACTTACAAATAAATGATCCCCTTGTTGAGGCCAAACAGACTTAAGGAGTGGCAGGTGATCAGTTGACACAAGAATGTCTTTATCACTTAACCCGATATCAACGAAAACCCCCATATTCGGTACAATCTCAACCACTTCCGACCAGCCATAAGTCTCTTTTGTGACTTCAGGGATCTCTAAAGTTGCTACAGCTTGTCCTTTTTTATTTTCATAGATAAAAATCTGGAGTTCTTCATTCTGTTCAACTTCTTTCCCTACTTCTTCTTCAGGTAATACAATTTCGTCTGCCCCGACTTTCAAAATAAAGGCGTTCGTTATTTTCTTTTCTACTGTCGCCTTCTGGACAGTACCAAGTATATGGTTGATATCTTTCATGTTAATTCATCCTTTTTCGACCGTAATGGTACTTATTATAGCTTACATTAAAGCAATTTAAAACGTTGAATATATGTAATGGGAAAAGCGTGGCAAATGCCACGCTTGCAGTGATTAATACCACCAAGACGCTCCTACAATAATTAGGAGAATAAACAATACAACAATTAGCGCAAAGCCTCCACCATATCCTTTACTCATTCCAATTCCCCCCTTTACTTCTATATATGAAAAAGAGGGATAAACGGTATGGGTGAAAGGAGGAGTTTATAACAGAAATAGGCAGATATCTATTAAAACAGATCAGCAATTCTTTCATAGGACTTTTTCTTTTCTTCAAAATCAAAGATGTTCGTAATAATTAAAAATTCCTCTGTCTTATACATTTCTGATAATTCAAGCAACTGTTCCCTTACTTGATGGGGATCTCCAATCACACACCGTCTTCGATTACGGCTGATTTTTTTTATTTCATCTTCAGTATATGGATACGCTCTTGCTTTATCCACTGAAGGAACACGCGTATCCAGTCCTTTTTCTACACGTAACAACCAGAGGTCCTGGCTTAGGGCTAACTCTTCAGCCTTTTCTTCCGTTTCAGCACAAATAACGAAGATACAAACATTGATTCGTGGCTTTTGAAGACCTTTGGAACTTTTGAAGCGTTGCTTATAAGTAGATATACTTGCGCCTCCACGGTCAGGATTAATAAAATGACCAAAGGTGAAACCTGTTCCGTTTATAGCTGCATGTTTGGCCCCTCTTTCGGATAATCCAAGAACCCATAGCTCAGGTTGATGAACGGTCTCTGGAGTTGCCTTTACACCATAATATCGGTCACCCTTAGGAAAATCGCCATATAAAAATTGACTTAGTTCTTTCACTTGTCTTGAAAAAGAACTAAGGGGTTTTTCTATACCATCTGTTAAAGCCATCCTAGTCTTCGGCCCTCCCCCTGGGGATCTTCCTAAACCTAAATCAATGCGGCCAGGATAAAATGCCTCTAACATTCGGAAGTTTTCCGCAACTTTATACGGGCTGTATTGAGGGAGTAACACACCTCCAGAACCCACGCGAATTTTTTGGGTTGATTGGGCAATCTGCGAAATAAGAACTTCCGGAGAGGTGCTTGCCAAACCATTTGTATTATGATGTTCAGCAACCCAAAACCTATGATATCCGAGTTGCTCTGTATGCCTAGCTAAATCAATGGTCTGATGTAAAGCATCTTTTGCTGTTAACCCTTCAGAGATGGGGCTTTGATCCAGTACACTTAATTTCAAAACTGCTCACCTGGCTTTCTTATCGGTACACATCATCCATTATTTGTTGAAGGATGTGTATTTGTTCTTCAAATAATAATTTATACCGTTTTTTTAATACGTCAAACTCCTCTTTTCCTTCATCCGTAAGGTAATACCAATACACTTTTTGTCTTTTCTTCTCATGTGACTTGTAATCCTCTTTTCGGTATAATAAACCCTGCTCTGTCATCTCATGAAGTGTATCAAGCAATGTGGAAGGCGCAGGGACCCAATTCCTTGTAAGCTTCTTAAATTCTGATTTAAAATGTTCACTGATCATCGGTTGATGAATTTGTAATAAATGCATAATGTAAAACTTGGTGAATTGTGCGGCACTCATATTTAATGCAAATCTTTTCGGATTATTCTTATGAGACAAAACATCCACCCCTTGTCATAAAATGGTCTTTCTTTCATTTTACAACAAAAGATGGATGAATTGTCCACTCATACGCACATTCGTTCGGTTATTTATTTGAATATTTTTTATTATATGTTCGGAGTTACTACTAAGTTTTAAGTGAAAACATTAAACAATCTTAAAACCGATTTTTCCGAAGTTTTTTGAGTCCCTAATGTATTCAAATGCCTGTAAATATTCATCAATGGAGAATGTCTTGTCTAATTGTGGTCTTATGTGATGTTCCGTTACAAAGTGAAGCATCTCTCTGAATTCTTCTGCACTCCCCATCGTGGAACCGAGTAGGTTATACTGTCCATAAAAGAACTGACGTATATTGAGCTTCACTTCGTCCTCAGTAGTTGAACCAAATGTAACGATGGTTCCTCCTTTACGAACAATATCAAGGGATTTATTAAAAGTGGCATTCCCTATACTCTCGATAAGTAAATCCACGTTCTCAGATGACAAACTGTTATTCCAATCCTCTTCTGTAGATAATGTTACATCGGCTCCCAGCTTTAATGCTTCTTTTTGTTTTTCCGTAGATCGTGAGGTAACGATGACACGTGCCCCTATGGCTTTAGCAAATTTCAAACAAAAAGTAAGGACTCCACTGCCTATCCCTGGTAACATGACAGTTTGATCCGCTTTCAAATTTCCTCTAGTAAACAGAGCCCTATACGCAGTCAAAGCAGCTAAAGGGAGCACGCCAGCTTCTTCAAAAGATAAATACTCGGGTTTTCGTTCGACGTGATCTTCTGTACAGGTATAATATTCTGCAAATGTCCCATCATCAGGAAGGCCGACAATTTCAAAACCTTGAGGTGGAGCAGCACTCTTTCTTTGCCAACCTAGACCTGGATTCACGACTACTTCATCTCCTGGCTGAAACTTTGTAACCTGCTCTCCAACCGCTTCAACAATACCTGATGCATCAGACCCCGGTATGAGTGGAGGGTCTTCCGCTGTATGACGTTTGGTAACTACAGCTAAATCTCTTCGGTTCATCCCCGCGGTATGTATTTGAATTCTCACCTCTTTCCCTGTAACTTGTTTAACAGACATATCTTTAACCGTTAAGCCATCCAGTCCATTTTCATTTTCATGTACGATTGCTCGCATCACTTTCTCTCCCTTCTAAAAACGAATTATCTATAGTCTATCAATAAGTCCTCCGTCTTCAAAGTAAATGGACTGCATCAAAAAAACTCCTTTCTAATTCCTAGAAAGGAGTTGGTTACACATCTATATGATTTCGTTAATTTGCGAGTACTTGAACTTTCACTGATTTTCTTCCAAAACTAAGGGCCTCTTCCTGAGATGGCATAAAGACATCAATACGGTTTCCACTAATAGATCCACCAGTATCTCCAGCAATAGCTGTGCCGTATCCTTCCACATAAACTTTCGAACCAAGTGGAATAACATTAGGGTCAACGGCAATTACTTTTTGATCAGGATTTGCACGTAGATCGATTCCTGTTGAAGTTACACCACTGCAACCGGAGCAATAAGCAGTATAGGCTGTCGCTTCAGCCGTGATTTCTTTGATTACGTCGTTTCCTGTATCTTTAGATGTACTCGTCTGTGTTGCTGATGATGTATTACTGCTGGAGTTAGAGCTAGGTGCTGTTGTCGCAGGTGCAGCTTGTCCATCTACTTTGAATTGTTCACCAGGATGAATGAGGGTAGAAGTCAGGTTGTTCCACGCCATCAACTGGTCAACTGAGATATTGAATTTTTGCGAAATGGCGTACAACGTGTCTCCGGACTTCACTGTATAAGTGGATGTATTTGAAGACGTATTAGATGAAGATGAAGGTGTGCTAGATTTTGATCCATTTGCTACTTTCAAAGTTTGATTAGGATAGATCAGATTTGAGTTTAAATTATTCATTGTCTTCAAGTCATTTACACTGACGTCATATTTTTGAGAAATTCCCCAAAGGGTATCTCCCTTATTAATTTTATATTCCGTTTCATGTGCACTGACAGTTGTGGCAAATGCCCCAGTTAAAGCTACAGTTGCTGCAACAGAAATTACGGTTTTTTTCATGGAATTCTGCCTCCTCTTGATTGGTCGATCACCAAGCGTGATCATTAACACAATTACAAGATTACCAGAATATCCTGTAAAATTAAGAACAAACAAGCAACAGTTTAGTTGCAAACATAACATGAACATTTCACAGCCATTACAAAAAGGGTAGATTCACCCTTTTTTAGTCAAAAATACCTTCAGGCTCTTATCATTCGACAGCTTTCCCCAATGTAAACTTTTGTCTTTTTATTTATATTTTTACCCAACTTAGTAGAAAGATCAAGTGTTTTATCGAAAAAAACGTCGTTTCTATTAAATAGAAACGACGTCTTACTCATTGTTATTTTGAAGCTAATTTTTTCTGAACCTCAGGATCATTCAAATACTCATCGTACGTCATCTCTTTATCCACTATACCGCCGTTTGGTGTAATCTCAATAATCCTATTGGCGATCGTTTGGATAAATTCATGGTCATGAGAAGCGAAAATAACAGAGCCCTTGAAGTTGATTAACCCTTTGTTCAAAGATGTAATGGATTCTAGGTCAAGGTGGTTGGTCGGTTCATCAAGTAGCAGAACGTTCGCACCTGAAAGCATCATCTTGGATAACATACAGCGAACTTTTTCTCCACCTGAAAGTACATTCGCCTTCTTTAAAGCTTCTTCTCCTGAAAACAACATACGTCCAAGGAAGCTACGAAGGAATGTCTCTGTTTCATCTTCTGGTGAATATTGGCGAAGCCATTCAACAAGGCTTAGATTAGAACCTTCAAAGAATTCAGAGTTATCCTTAGGAAAGTAACTTTGAGATGTCGTCACACCCCATTTGTATGTTCCTTCATCCGGTTCGATTTCTCCCATAAGAATTTGGAAAAGTGTCGTTTTAGCGACTTCATTCGCCCCTACAAGGGCCACTTTATCATCTTTATTTAATGTAAAACTGACGTTATCCAAAACTTTAACTCCATCTACTGTCTTGGAGAGGTTTTCAACAGTGAGTAAATCATTTCCGATTTCACGGTCAGCTTTGAATGCGATATACGGATATTTACGTGAAGACGGCTGAATATCGTCCAATGTAATCTTTTCAAGAAGCTTCTTCCTGGATGTTGCCTGTTTAGACTTTGATGCGTTTGCACTAAAACGGGCTATAAATTCTTTCAAATCTTTAATCTTTTCTTCTTTTTTCTTATTCTGTTCTTCAGCCATCTTCATCGCCAATTGACTGGATTCATACCAGAAATCGTAGTTTCCTACATAAACCTGTATTTTTCCAAAATCAAGGTCGGCGATGTGCGTACAAACATTGTTCAAAAAGTGACGATCGTGGGAAACAACGATGACCGTATTCTCAAAATCAATCAAAAAGTCTTCCAACCATTGAATGGCTTTGATATCCAGGTGGTTGGTCGGCTCGTCTAGCAGAAGAACATCCGGGTTACCGAATAACGCTTGAGCAAGTAGCACTTTTACTTTTTCAGAACCTTGAAGCTCACTCATTTCTTTGTCGTGAAGCTCTTCCCCGATTCCCAGACCTTTAAGAAGGCGGGCGGCATCTGAATCTGCTTCCCACCCATTCATTTCAGCGAACTCCCCTTCTAGTTCAGCTGCTCGCATGCCGTCCTCTTCAGAGAAATCCCCCTTCATATAGATGGCGTCTTTTTCCTTCATTACTTCATAAAGACGGGTATGACCCATGATTACCGTTTCGAGAACTTTATACTCATCATACTCGAAGTGGTTCTGTTTCAAGACTGCTAATCTTTGATCGTTTTTAAGACTTACATCTCCTGTTTGAGCTTCGATCTCACCGCTTAAGATTTTTAAAAAGGTGGATTTTCCTGCTCCGTTCGCTCCGATCAATCCATAACAATTCCCAGGTGTGAATTTTATATTGACATCTTCAAACAACTTCTGGTCGCCGAATCGAAGACTGACATTGTTTACTGTTAACATATGGTAATCCTCCAGTATCTCGTTTCTATAACATAAAAATTATATCATTCTTAAGCTTTGTATGATAGTCGTCCGTTCCAATAAAGAGTTCATTCATCTGCATTCTTTTTATTTGTAAACAGAAAAAAGCGATTGCTTAGAAGCAACCGCTTTGAATATTATGAGTCAGATTTATAATATAAACTGTTGTTCTCTACAACTTGAAGAACTTTGTTTTCTTCTTCCATATCACTTCCGCACATTGGACACTTCTTCTCATCATTAGTTCTAAAGTTATCTCTCATCCAGCAGTTGCAGTCTTCAGACTGACAAACCCAGATCTTTGTATCTTCTTCTTTGATTTCAGCCTGATTCTTTTTTCCGAAAGCCATCGGTGTGCCTCCTTTAGACTGTCATGATATAAAAGAGACTGACCTTCTAAAGCCAGTCTCTTTCTATTTTTTATTATAGTTTCGTGACGTTTGCAGCTTGTGGTCCGCGATTTCCTTCAGTCACTTCAAACTCTACGGCCTGACCTTCTTCTAGAGATTTGAAGCCTTCTTCATTGATGGCGCTGAAATGTACAAATACATCATCTTCGCCTTCAACCTCAATAAAACCAAAACCTTTTTCCGCGTTAAACCACTTCACTGTACCTGTTTTCATAGGGATGGATCCTCCAATGTTTCAAAAATTAATATGCGTTTTGCAATAAAGAAAAAATCACATATTATAAAAAGTACCAATAATGATTGATCACTCTTTATAATAGGTGATTGGAAGTAAGAACTTCAGAATATTGGTAAATTTTATATCTTGTTAAACACTATACTATGACTCACCGGTGAAGTCAAGCAGAGCGGGTTTTTGCTTTACATGAATAGTATATGCGATTGGCAGGCGATTTATTCCATTATTTCATGATCTTTCAATAACCGCACAGGCAAGCCGTTTCCCCGCATCTCCACTTGGCTGGGATTGATAATCATCGGGGCCTTCATGAATAATGACAGATTTACCAATAATATCACGGACATTAAAGCGATCGGTAAAAAAGATCATCCTAGCTCTTCCTTGATTCGAAAATAGCACAGGGAAATCCCCGGCATGATTGCCATGCGGTTGGTGATCTGGGTTCCAATGCTCGCCAGCTGAAGAAAATGGGTCTTTTCCATCACCAATCTCGCAGACACCTTTTTCATGAATATGAAAACCGTGAGGACCAATTTGTTTACCGTTCTTCCCTTTTCGAAAAGCCGGCAAACCTTCTACCTGGACAAAGACCTCGACCCCATAAGGCATTTGATAAAATTGAACGACTCCTTTTAAGTCAGGGGCCAGAGGACTGCTTAAAAAATGAGCCTGAGCAGTTTCCGACGCGTAGGTTTGTCTGTACGGGCCATGTTGGATATACATATGGACATCCTCCTCTTTGTCTATACCTATGTGGACGAATAATCTGATATACCATATTTACATTTTCCATGTATTTAATCATAAAACAAATCCCCTTGTCTAAGGAGGAGGAAGTAGTCCTTAGACGGAGGGGACTTCTGATAGCTTATCTTATGACCTTTATTTTATTTTAGAACGAAGGAAGACGAGAAATTGTATCTTCAAGTTCTTTTGTATGGATTGGGCGATCAAGGTGTGCCTGCAATTGAGCAAATTGATCATGTAGGTCTTCTGCCCATATATCCTTACATTCCTTATATCTTTGATGCCATAACCTTGTATAGTGCTCGATGACAACGTTCGTTAAAGAGTTTAATTGATCTTTCAACACAGGTGAGATAATTTCGGACATAGTATCCTTCATTTCTTCTTTTTCATTTCTTTCAAAAAACGCTTTTGGATTCCTAAAAAGCTTGATCAGCTGACTTTTTTGCTTTTCCTCTATGTCTACTTTTCCATTCAATGGTGGCAATGGAAAATCCTTTTCATCCATATGGGATAATTGCAGAGAATGGCGAATCAGTTGAATTTCACTTTCTATACGTTCTTTCGTCTGTTTCTCTAAATTTTCAATGAAGCGTTCCATCCTGACACAAACAGCTTTGGTCTCTTGAAGCATTTCAAAACTCATTTCCTCAAGAAGCTGCTCCTGGGCCTTTTTCAACGCCTCTTTTACATCAGCAGTGTTTTGAATACTGGCTGGATTAAAATGCCGCTTGAACAGATCATTGAAGTTCAGCATAATACGTTCGTGAACGTAATGGATCTGTTTTTCTGCTTTAATTTTAATCGCATCCTCTGTTCCCTGGGCAAAATTATTCTGCAAAGCCAGGGACAACCGCTCCTGATCTCCCTCTACTTTTGCTTTTTCTAGTTGACGTTCATCTTCATCCATTCGGCTCGTCTCAATGAAGTTCTCTAATACTTGGCGTATGCTGCGAATATCTTCATCAATGGCTTCTACCATCATTTGAGCTAATTCTTCATTTAGAAAAGATTGGAAACTACGCTCGAAGGATTGGATACCTGATTGAAGATCTTTCCCTGTGTGCTTTTCTTCGAGTGCCTTTAAACTGGAGACGGAATACAGTTTAGGATGTCGGATTTGGAAATCATTTAATTGCCTTTTTACATAAGTCTCCACCTGTTTTAACTCTCCCTGGGAATCAGCTAGATCAGCGGCATTGATAAGGAAAAACATTTTATCAAGTGCAAAGCTGTCCTTGACTCGACCAAGTTGGGTCAGAAAGGTCTGATCTGCATGAGAAAAAGGATGATTATAATAGGTGACAAACAACACAGCATCAGAATCCTTGATATATTCAAAACTGACATTCGTATGTCTGGCATTCACTGAATCCGCACCGGGGGTATCGACAAGAGTAATACCTGCTTGAGTCCACGGACAATCATAAAATAATTCCATGGATTCAATGAAACAGGATTTTTTCTCTGTGGAAACATACGATGAAAACTCTTCCCATGGAACATCAATCCTACTGCCAAGTGATGAGGCCATCTCCTCATACCCCTCTATAAATGCTCTTAAAAATGAATGTTGCTTTTGATCAAGTTTCTGCCAATCCTCTTCTTTCAAGTGTTTCGTTTTGTGATAAACATCTGCTAACGATTGTTCGTGAATAGAAATAGACTCCAAAACAGGCGCCAAATCTTCCAGCATTTCTATTTCCTTCTTCACATAAGCATCAATCGAACGATTCGGTTTTTGCTCATTCGAAGGCGAAATCTTGTTGATAGTAGCGGTCGTCGGATTAGGAGAGACCGGCAGAACTAAATCACCGAGCAAAGCATTGGCAAAACTCGACTTCCCCGCACTGAAAGCACCGAATAAGGCTATCGTATAATGTCGGTTTTCCAAACGGTTTTGTTTGTTTTTCAGCTGCTTATATAACCTTTGTGTACCGTCCACATGGGAGATGGTTTTAAGTGTCCTATCTGCCCTTTGCAAAGCTTCTTCAATAGAAGATCCCTTAGGCATGTGTGTCTCTTTTATATGTTCCTCGTTTTTATCGTCAGGTATATCTTGTTGAATAAAATCATCAGGGTCTTTATCAGTGATCGATTCTCGTCGCCACTTTAAAGCCTCTGTAATGACTCTAGCATCTTCTTTTGAATGGCCCTTGTCCATATTTTCTTCCATACGGATACGGAATTTGTTAATATGCTCGGTTAATTCCGTCATTCTTTCATCGATCATTTGCTTTTCTTCGGCCGCTTCAAAAACCTCTTTATGCGTCTTCTTCCATTCCATTTGCTTTTGATCTAACGCTTCAATGAAAAGCTGTTCCCATTTCTGGACAAAGGAACGGACCTCTTTTTGAATATCTTTGGCCACTTCATCGGTATATCGAAGAACATAAGGGCCTGTCACCGATGCCCCTTGTTCAACGAGTGCGGATAACTTTTCCTTGGGATAAATAAAGGGATGATTTTGGATATAATCCAACAAACCTTGATCTGTAATCGTATAATGTTCACTTAAAGTCAACATCCGCTCACGCAGCGGCCAATACAAGTTCTGTTCAATTGACTCACAAACTTTTTGATAAAAGGTATCTTCTCTCCTTCTCCGCTCTTCTTCCGTTTTCTTTTGGGTGAATAAAATGCCGACTTTAAAATTCGGCTGCAAAGATTTTAAATAAGATTCTGCATATTCACGCAAAGAACTTGGCATCAAATAAGCATTGGGTATGAATGAACGAATTTTCTGACGAAAAGCGTTTGTGGCTTCGCCTATAAGTCTCTTCTGATTTTCTAACCAATCCGAGTCTAAATGACTTTGTTCAATCATTTCCTCTAAATGGTCCTTCCTATCTCGCAATTCTTCCATTTCTTGTTCCAGAGTATTAGAATACTCCCTTACAGCTTCTTCCGCTATTCCCTCTGTTTCCTTACTGTTCCGATTTGCTAAAATATCTTCCATTTTGTCAGATAGAGCATGAAAATCTTCTCTTAAATCTTCAAAACTGTTAAAAGGCAGTGAAAAATCCCTCATTGAGGTGAAATAGATATTTTCAGGTTCTATGCCCCATCGCCCAAACGCGTCTTTTACACTATTTTCATACTCTTCAAACGTAAGTTCTCTTTCCACATGCTTATCTACTTGATTGATCACGATAGAGAAAGGAGTCTCTCTTCTTTGCATTTCCAATAGGAACATTAAATTGACTTCAGATTGAACGTGATTATAATCCATAACGTAATACATATAATCCATTAAATGAAGGGAAGATTCCGTGATGAGACGATCCGCATCATTGGTTGAATCTACACCTGGTGTATCTACAACTGAAACTCGTGAGGGTAAGGCCCCTCCCGGCTTCGTAATATTTAAACCTGTAATAGTATCTCCATTTTTACATAGGGCTTTAATGGTTTCGAGATCCACATCTGTATCATAACGAACGGCCGAACCATCTTGAAAATAAACAATGGTTTGGGCATCTCCGCTACTCAAGCGGACAATATTAGCACTTGTTGGAATTGGACTTGAGGGAAGTAAGTTATTTTCTAGTAATTGGTTAATTAATGTAGATTTACCGGCTGAAAAGTGTCCCGCAAAGCCTATAATCATTTCTTTATTTAGCATTTTTTCATAGAGGTCCAATAGTTTCTCTTGCTGAGTTGTAAAATTATATTCACTTAAAAAAACGTACAAATGTTGTATTTTGTTCATTCTTACGTCTGTCAAATAGCTCATCACTTGTCTCCTTCCGGAAAAGTACAATATCTCCTATCATTCTACTCTGAAGAGATTTATTTACTCAAGAACAAAAAACTCTGAGAACGAGATCCATTGTAAGTTTGATAGTTAAGTATCTTTTGTCTGCGTAAAATTCCATTACCTTCCCCTATTTTTAGCAAACCAGAGTCATCATTCACTAATTAACGCCCTTTTTTAATGTTGTCTACATAAATGTATTTTGCTGAAGGAAGCGGTGTACTTTCCAAAATGATTCAGGAGTCATTCTCCATTTACTTCATGAGTCCAATTATATATGAAAGCCTAAGTCTTTCGATGTCCAAACCTCCCCTTGTTCACGAGTAAATAAAGGTTCCTCAACATTTCAGAATAGTCTCCCAAGTGATCTATTTCCTTTAGTAAAGAGGAAGGAAACGCATACAATTCCCCGTGAAGTACTGCTCATCTTTAACTAAGAAAGGATAATAAGTGAACTTGTATACAAACTTCCTTTTACATAAGCTTGTTCTGATAAACAAACGGATTTTTGTAAGAAATGGTGATTTTCCTGATATTTGCACAGCGATCCATAAACAAAAACTTTCATTTTCGTTCTCCTCTCACTGCATCAAATCTTTTGCTGCTATCAAAGTCGATGTGGACTCTGCATGGAAGACGGCATTCAGAATAGCTTGCTCTACCGCTTTTACAGCCATTACACTAAGACTATTTAAATCACACGGAACCTCTCCTGTACTCATAAAGAACATGGTATCTCCGTCTACAAATGTGTGGGAGGGACGGATTGTACGTGCCAGACCATTATGGGATATACTTGCAAGTTTATTGGCTTGTGGTTTACTAACATCCGCATTGGTAATGACGGCACCAATCGTTGTATTACCTGCAAAGCGATTGGTTTGTTTACGCATTATTTCTTTCATAAGCAACGTTTCACTATTTAAAAAGCGGCCTTGTTCCTGAAGCCCGGCAATAATATGACCACGTTGAGGATCGATAATATCCCCAAAACAATTAACAGCTACGATCGCTCCTACTTGGACAGATCCTACTTGAAAGGCATGATAGCCTATCCCGCCTTTCATACTATATTCAGCACCTAAAGCTTTTCCTACGGATGCTCCTGCCCCTGCACCGTAATTCCCCTGCTTTAATAAAGAGCAACGAAGGGCATTTTTTGCAGCCTTATAGCCCATTGTAGCATCTGGTCGTATTTGGTGATGTTCATGGTGTAAATCAAATAAAATGGCTCCGGGGACAATAGGAATTTGGGTCATGCCGACATCAAATCCAATCTTTTCTTCTTCTAATAGTTTCATGACCCCTGAACCAACATCGAGACCAAAGGCACTGCCTCCCGATAAAAAAATTCCGTGAATCTTTTGTACATAATTCTCTGAAGTCATCACATCGGTTTCTCTCGTTCCAGGTGCTCCGCCTCGCACATCCACTCCAGCTTTTACACCATCCTTATGAATGATAACGGTACACCCTGTATGACCATCGGTACTTTCGTATTGACCGAAGAGAAACCCTGGAATCGTTGTAATTTCAATTTTTTTCATATATGATTTCTCCTTTCACATGTTTGCTGTAGTCTTTGTGTGGGGAAACATGTGGATGGATGAGGAGGTGTTAGCGTGGAAAATAATCAAATTACTGTTCATGGACGTGTTCAAGGCGTTGGTTTCCGGGCAGCTACCAAGCAAATCGCTGAGGAGATTGGTGTAGCTGGCTGGGTTAAGAACCAGCCGGACGGCACAGTTCTAATCGAAGTAGAAGGGAAACACGAACAGGTCAAACAGTTTATTAAAAAAATTCAGGAGGGCCCTACTCCATACAGTAAAGTTAATGCTCTTGATATTACAAATAATAAGAGCATGAATGATCACGAAAAATTTAAGGTTTTACCATAAAAATGACCGCATTTCCGCGGTCATTTTTATTTATGACTTTTTTGATGCATAAGTCTTACCATCACTTTGTTCACGTGAATATCGAAGGTTGAGTAACTGCATAACACACAGAATGTGCCATTCATCTATATGGTCATTTTTCAAGAAAGATAACAACACAACTCCGACCTTGTACATAGATAGGTTCACATGCATACCTATTGCTTTTGTTTCAGTTGTTAAGTTTTCACCACTTCTCACTCTACCTTTTATGGTTCCTGGTTTCCGTTTGAACGTTGGCTAAGTTTCTCAGCCTTTCTCGCAACA
Source organism: Halobacillus karajensis (assembly GCF_900108515.1). Taxonomy (GTDB): domain Bacteria; phylum Bacillota; class Bacilli; order Bacillales; family Halobacillaceae; genus Halobacillus; species Halobacillus karajensis. The sequence goes on from NZ_FNWW01000004.1 coordinate 182,050, forward strand.
CTTCCACTCTACCTATTTCTTTTCACCCGTAATCCATCTAACTATCATAGTCGTGCCCAGAATGGAGAAAGTAAAGAGTTTTTTTGTTGTAATCAAAAGACTATAGGTAATTATACCTGCTTATAAAAAGACCGCCTCTATAAAAAAGAGACGGTCGTTGCTATGTTAAGTTACTGTTCTTCAAAGAACTTACGGTTAAGTTCGATGTATGGAGTTTCTTCTTCTGGTACCTCATCTTCAATATAAATTGCTTCAACTGGGCAAACGGCTTCACACGCACCACAATCTATGCAAATCGCAGGATCGATATAGAACATATCTTTCCCTTCTTCAATACAGTCAACCGGGCACACATCCACGCACTCTCCAGCTTTTTCATCTTTACAAGGGGATGTAATAACAAATGCCATTCGATTTCTCCTCCTTCTACTAGAATATCGTGTGCTTATTATTAATATTCACCCTAAATGGCTAAGATAAACACCACATTATACTATAACGATTTTAATGAAAAATCGCAATTCCTATAATCATTCGACCATTTTCGCTGCTTCTATAAAAAGAAATGGAAAGAGGGTGTCGTCGTTCACTCTTCCCATATACGTTCAACTGTATATTCTCCACCTTGTTTTTGAACAAGGAATACATCTGGCCGGGACAGCCGCTTCCATTCATAAAACCCTATTTCTCGATTATATTTCTGCAACAATAATGCTAATAAGTTTCCATGAGTAACGAGCAGGACGTTACCACTAACCTCGTTTTCAAGCTCTTCGATAAGGGAAAGGACGCGTTTTTTTGCTTCAGAGGAAGATTCTCCACCCGTTAGTTTCAAATCAAGGTCTACAAATGTATCATGAAGAACTTCTTCCCAATCATCTAAAGGTTCTTTACTGAGTACACGCTCTTCTAAGCGTTCGTCAACCTCAATCGTCACATTATTTTTTCGGGCAAAAGGCTTAATGGTTTCAACAGCACGGAGGTACGGACTTGATAGTATCCGATCAATACCATAACCGTAATTCTCAATAAATGTAGCAAGCATTTGCGCCTGCCGTACCCCTAGTTTTGTTAACGGGGAATCTTCGTGCTGGCCTTCTGTTTCACTGTGACGTACTAAGAATAATTTGTCCATTGCTACCCATCCTCCCCTTTCCATCGCTTACTACCATTATGGCTGATGAAGCGATTGTTGACAAGGAAAGTTGTGAAATCAATCACCTTCTATATACACACTTTCCTCGATGCCAAGTCTCGAGAACTTTTACTTGATTTAACTCTCTTAGATCAATCTCTTCCGGGTGTCTATCAAGAATGACAAAATCCGCTTGATAACCAGGTTCTATTTTACCCTTTTCTTCCTCTCTATATTCAAGTTCCGCTGGGGTTTTAGTAAATCCGATAAAAGCATCTTTGACACTTATTTTTTCCTGAGGCATCCACCCACCCTCAGGGTTTCCATCAAGATCTGTACGATGAACAGCTGAAAAGATCGATGTAAAAGGGTTTAGAGATCCAATCGGAAGATCCGAACTTAAAGTTAATGGAATCTGTTCATGCAAGAGGCTCTTATAAGCATCGCAAAAAGGGAGAAGACTTTTAGGGGTCCAATCCTCCTTTTTGCTCCATTCATCCAAAAGAAAAGATGGCTGTGTTTCAATATATGGTTTTATTCTTCTTAATCGATCAATTAAGTCAGGGGCAAGGGTTTGGGCGTGGATAATTCGATGTCGCAGTCGTTTTGTATCCTCCCTTGATTTTTCAAGGGCCGTTATTGCTTGTTCCACTGCTCTGTCACCAATCGCATGCATGGCGACCTGCATATCATTCTTACTGGCATATGCAACCATATCCTCCAGTTGTTCCTGCGTATAGATCAAATATCCATCTTTTTCGGGATCAGCCGGATAAGGGTTGCGCATCGCTGCTGTATAAAGACGTTGGGTTCCATATAAAAAGATTTTAAATGCCCCCACTTTGACCCTTGAGGTCCCTTCACCGGTGCGCCGTTCACTTTCTTGACAATAGCTCTTCATATCATTGATGTTGAATATATAATGATGAAGCTGAACGTCGATCGGTAAATCCTCTTCATCTTCTAATTGAGTATAGGCCTGCCACAAACTATCATAACAGCCGATGAAATTAATATCATCTGTATGAACAGAAGTAATTCCATGTTCGCTCATCTTTGGTAAAGCTTTCTTCAAGGCTTCTTTAGCATCTTCAGAAGACCTCCCCCAAAAATGGTGCTTAATATAGTGAACGGCCGTATCTTTGAATCGTCCATTCCAATTTCCATATTCATCTTTTTCCTTAAATTCTTCCGGCTCTTTTTTGAAGTCTTCTTCTTTTTTTAACAGTTCCATCGCCCGCTCACTTATGACGCATTCATGACCATCCTGGTGCATGAAATACATAAAGGCATTCACTTGTATTTCGTTTAAATTTTGGGCTGTTAAAAGACAATCAATATCCTCAAATTTACTATCATTGAATCCTTTTCCAAACACCCAGTGATATTGTTGGAGTTCATCATAATGACTTTTGACTAAAGCTTTCATTTCTTTCCAACTTGTAACCTCAGTCAAATCCAATTCTTTTTTTAGTAAACCATAGCGGAGCAAATGCATATGACTGTCTATGAAGCCTGGAGATAAGACCCTCCCCATGCCATCTATGACTTCTCCATCTCCCTCATAAGGAGAATTATAGATGGCTTCGATTTTATATCCGTTTATTTTTACTGCGTATGTCTGGTCTTTTTGAAAGGTTTGATATGGTTGGTAAGGTTGGAAAATTCGAACATTATCAAGAATCATGACATTCGTTCCTTTCTTTAACTAATTATTTATTCATTCCTTACCCCACCGCACATCTCAAGTAAACACGAAGGAAAACACACCTCGCACGGTCTGGCATTATAGAACATTTATCCCATAAAAAACTACAAAATAAAAAGCCAGGGAATCCCTGACCTTTTTTGAGTTACACTTCTTTGAAATATTCTTTATAAAATCCACCCATACGACCTGAGTTATCAATGACAAAATAAAACTCTTCACTTTCATTTTTTACATCATATACTTTACCTGGGGTAAGTACATGATTCACTACGAATTTCTTTGCGTCATTATGAATACACTCAATTTGTTTAATTGTATCATGATTCTCCCAATCTTTGTGAATCATATTATGCCTCCTTGTTTTCTGCGTGCTCCTATCATACAACGAACGGCTATAGGACACAATATTCCGGGAGAGTTAAAATTGAGATTTATACCATCTCGCCGCTGTATTCACTTCGGTCTCAGTTAACTGATGCCCCATACGTTCCCAATGGACAGTCACATCTGCTCCAGCATTTGAAAGTAATTCCTTCAACTCTTCGGTTTCATGAGCCGGGCAAATCGGATCATTTTCACCTGCCCCGATGAATACAGGAAGTCCAGATTGCTGAGGTATATCAATCCCCCGGCGTGGAACCATCGGATGAAATAACAATGCTCCTTCCAAGCTATTGTTAAAATGGAACAACAGACTTCCAGCAATATTTGCGCCATTAGAATACCCTACAGCAACGACTTTATTCCGGTCAAAACCATATTCAGAACTTGCTTCGTTTAAAAAAGTATCCAGTTCCTTCGTCCTCGCTATGAGGTCCTCTTCATCGAAAACTCCTTCCCTTAATCGTTTAAAAAAGCGCGGCATCCCATTTTCTGATACATTTCCTCTTACAGAAAGTACAGAAGCTTCAGGATCGATCATTTTAGCTAGAGGTAACAAATCTTGTTCTGTGCCCCCTGTACCATGAAGAAGTAGTAACGTCCGATCAGAAGCCCCTTTTTTAAAAACATGTTTCATAATCATAATCCATTGCCTCCTATATTATCCTTGCAGAATATGTTGAATTAACCAATATCTACGATTATTTTATCTTCATTTCAAGATAAGGTCAAAATCAGCGCTTATATGCATTCTTAAATACGAACGGGAGAATTAAAACAATGATTAATAACCGAATTGTTTGCAATGAACTAACGATTGCGGGCTCGCCCCCTGTTTGTTCTGCTGTAATCGACATCTCTACAAGTCCTCCCGGGGCCAGTGATAAAACAGCTGTAGTTAAATTCATAGCCGTCCACCAGCTTAATAAAAAGGATAATCCAATCCCTAAACCAATCGTAAACAAAGCCAATATAAAAAAGTATAAACATGTCTTTCCGGATAGAATGATTTCCCTTAGAGAAACCGTATGACCTAAATAAGCTCCGATAATAAGTTGAGCCAAAATGAAAAGGACTTCAGGCAATGGATAAAACGGGGCCCCGGACGACTGCAAAATCCCAATGGACAACATGGGCACGATTACAAGAGAAGCGGGAACGATGTCTCTGATCTTCCAACCGATTAAGGCAAAAATGACATAAAGCGGAATCGTCCATAAAGAGCCGTCTTCTGTGTTTATTAGCTCCCCAGCTCCTCCATCGGGTGAGGAACTCGATACCCAATGAGTGGCGAAAAAAGGAATAATGAATAATACACTAACAAGCCTTAATGTATGGAAAATCGTAACGAGTGCACTATTCCCTTTTAAAGCATCGCTGACCGCAATCATTGCCGACAGCCCTCCTGGCGAGCTTCCCACTAGTGCTGTCATCTTATCAATATTCGCAAATTTAGATATGTAAAGTCCGGCTATTAAGCTGAACCCAATCATTAAAATCGTTAACACTGTATACGGCAGTATGTATGGAACAATCAAAGCAAATGTCTGTGCAGTGAAACTGAGCCCGATCTGAATACCGAGTAAAACAAAAGCCATGCTTTTTGCTATAGGGGACGTATCTGATTCCAAAGAGGAGCAATATTTAGCAATTACTACAAATACGATTGGCCCCAATATCCATGGAATAGGGATCCCAAGGATTTTAAATAGCGCCCCTCCTGGGAGAGCAACGAGATAAGTTTTCATCATCGGGATCCTAGTCACTAAAAAAAACCTCCTATGGCTGAATTAACAAATCCCCCGGTGTTTACAAGTACTACAATGGAACCTCCATTTAGAATAATAAAAATCAAACGTTAAACAAGTTTCGAATAGGAATAGCCGCTTCCTTTATAGGAAGCGGCTATTCCTTTGCTACCCCATTCTCAATCAAATCGAACAACTGATCATAATCTTATAAGTTTCCATTAAATCCTCATGCCTTTTTTGTACGGTAAAAAAGGGTGAGATTTTTATCGCTGCTGTGCAATTCTCGAATCATCTGGTCAATATGATACGTTTCTGGAATTAAGCAAGGTATATAACAGACGATAAAGTTTATGATTGGGTGGTTCCTCTCAGGAATTTGTTTAATTTGTTTCGTCATCTCTTCCATGATGTATTTCATGTAAGTAAAGATGAGATGTTCCTTGGTATTGAAGTATTCATAGAAAGTGCTCCGGCTTACGTTAAGTTTGTCCGAGAGTTATTTTAATGAAACCTATGGGATCAGGATCTTTTTTCTTCTCAAACTTTTTCTCCTCCCCCTTCTTTTATTGTACCAGCTGGAGAAGGGGAAAGAACGTTCATTGTTGACACATCCGCTTTCCTACTCAAAAAGATGCGTTAAATACCCGTAGCCTTCTTGTTCCATTTCCCCTTTTGGAATAAACTTCAGCGCAGCAGAATTAATGCAATAACGAAGCCCGCCCCGATCAGAAGGACCATCTTCAAAAACATGTCCAAGGTGAGAATCTGCACGATCGCTTCGTACTTCCGTGCGGAACATTCCATGAGAAGTGTCCACTTCTTCTTTGACCTGCTGCTTTTCAATAGGTTTAGTAAAGCTTGGCCAACCACATCCAGCATCGTATTTATCCCGGGAACTGAAGAGTGGTTCGCCTGAAACAATATCGACATAGATCCCTTCTTCGTCGTGATCATGGAATTCATTTTGGAATGGACGTTCTGTCCCATTTTCCTGAGTAACTTTATATTGTATATCTGTCAAACGCTGTTTTAAATCCTCTTGGTCCTTGTGATAACTCCAGCGATCTTTAATAAAATCTGCTCGTCCGGATCCTTTCTTATATCGCTTGTAATGAAAACGATTCTTTTTATAATAATCTTGATGTTTATCTTCAGCAGGATAAAAAGTTACGGCTGGTAGGATTTCTGTTACAATCGGTTCCTTAAATTTCCCGGAAGCTTCCAAAGCCTTTTTGCTCTCTTCAGCTATTTTCTTTTGTCTCTCATTGTGAAAATAGATGGCAGTCGTATAAGAATGGCCGCGATCAGCAAACTGGCCCCCAACATCTGTGGGATCGATTTGCTGCCAAAACAGTTCAACGAGTCGTTCATAAGGAAATTTAGAGGGATCAAAAGTTATTTGTACAGCTTCCCTGTGACCTGTTGTTTCCGTAACGACTTGCATGTAGGTAGGGTTTTCCGTATGTCCGCCAGTATAGCCAGAGAGAATGGATTCGATCCCAGGGCGTTCGTCAAAAGGTTCAACCATGCACCAGAAACAACCCCCTGCAAATGTTGCTTTTTCTAAATGTTTATTCAAAAATAATACCTCCTAAAGGATCGGTCTTTTACTATTAGATATGTCCTTATTTTTGCTAACTACAGAAAAAAAATCAAGCCACACGCACAGCCTAAATATACAATTTAGGCTGTGATGCACCTTGAGGTCTTGTTTTCTTATCTTTATCGTCTAACGTACTTGTGGATTCCCAATCGAAAGACTCCTCTTTCTTATGGCTACTTTCGACAGGTCCTGTTTCATCCTCATCGTCCGGTTCATTCATAATCTTCATCATGTTAATCATGGCAGGGATATTCTTTAACATGGGACCATATTGCTGCATCATTGGAGCTGCTGATTGCATAGCTTTCAATGCGGTTTGCATATGACTGAGCCAGCCAGCTCCGCCTGTTTTCGCTGCTGATCCAGCGGCCCCGAGTGTCTGAGCTCCTAATCCCGTTCCTCCCCCAAAAAAACCTGGTGCTCCAGCTCCAACCCCTGAGTTTCCTAAGAAGCCAGGAATTCCAAATCCCCCGATGCCCCTGCTTCCAGCATTGGCAAAAGGAGCCATGGAACGCATCATCTGTGGTCCTGCAGCTTGTTGAAAACCTGGAAATTGCCCCATAGGAGGGAAAGGCGGTTGACCTGTTGGAAACATAAAAACCCCTCCGAAACTTTAGAATACTCTAGCATATGCTTTTTTTAAAAACTGGTATGGGCTCATGCTTTTCTTACCTCTTAGGTAAAGACCAATCCACTGGGTCCATTCCATTTTGTTTAAGAAATTGATTAGCTTTTGAAAATGGACGACTACCATAAAAACCTCGATGAGCAGCAAAAGGACTCGGGTGGGAAGAAGTGAGGACAAGATGCTTATCCCGATCAACAACCGCTCCCTTTTTTTGTGCATGCTTCCCCCACAAGATAAAAACCAATGGACGACTTCTTTTATTTAACGATTGGATTACTGCATCTGTGAATTTCTCCCAGCCTAAGCCCCTGTGGGAGTTCGCTTCACCAGCTCTGACTGTCAAAACATCATTTAAAAGCAGCACCCCTTGTTCTGCCCATGAAACCAGGTAACCATGTCGTGGTATCTCAATACCCAGATCCTCCTTTAATTCTTTATATATATTACGCAGCGATGGAGGGATGCGATTGCCAGGGCGAACAGAAAAACTTAACCCATGGGCCTGATTTTCACCGTGGTAAGGGTCCTGGCCGATGATTACTACTTTTGCCGATTCATAAGAGGTATAATTTAAGGCCGAAAAAATTTCATCATATGGAGGATATACCGTACGCTTTTGATACTCCTGGTTCACCTGATCCTGTAAATAGGAGAAGTAATCTTTTTTAAATTCGTCCTTTAAAATAGATTTCCATTCATTTGATAGATGATTCATGATCTCATTCCTTCCACTACCACTCTAAGATATTTCCCGGGCAAGCGCAGAATATGACAAGCTTCCTCTTTGTCCATTATAACTACGTAAGAATCTTGACATTTCCCGTGGTTAACAGCCAAAATCCTTCTGACAGTTAAAAATGATTGGCAATGTATCTTTCTTTATTGAAACACAAATTCTACTTTGGAGCCTTGAGGACCTGAATGGATCTGTAATTTTGCAGGGATTTCTTCTTTTAATTGCTGGACATGGGAAATAATGCCCAGCATACGATTTCCATCTTGTAAACTTCTTAAACACCCTATAGCTTGCTCCAAAGAAATTTCATCCAAGGTACCAAACCCTTCATCAATAAATAATGTATCCAATTGGACACCACCCGCATGGGCTTGAACCACATCAGCCATGCCTAGAGCCAAACTTAGAGAGGTCTTAAAACCTTCTCCGCCAGATAATGTTCTAACCGAACGCTGCTGGCCTGTATGATGATCAATAACTTCAAGGTCCAGGCCACTTTGTGCCCCACGTTTAGCCACCGCGTCACTTCGAATCAACTGATAACGGTGATCGGTCATTTGATCGAGTCGTAGATTTGCTTGAAGGAGTATTTCATCTAAATACGATGCAAGAACATACCGCTCCAGGGAAAGTCGCAAATGGTTGTCACCCCTCGCAATTTGGGCTAACTCTGCTATATCATAATATTTCGCTGCAAGTTCCCCTTGTTCTTCAACAAGAGAAGTAATGGTATCCCGAATCTCCAAGTTTTGGCGTAAGGATAGGTGGAGATTATTCCATACCTCTCGCTGGGCATTCAGCTCTTTACGCACATCATCTAAGTTTACTTGTAAAGATGGTAAATCAGGTTTTTGATAGGTAGATAGTTTTGTCTCTAATTCCATCAACCTGTTCTGTACTACATTGACTCTCTGTTGATATTGTTGAATTTCAGCTGACATCTCCTCAATGATATAAGGTTCCTTGAGGGCATTCTTATAGGATTCTATTGAAGAAAATGAGAATTGAACAAGCGTTTGATCAAATTCCTTCTTCCATTGTTCCAGAGCGATTTCACTCTGTTTTAAGTAGTTTTCCCCTTCATTCACAGCGGTTTGAATTTTTTGCCATTTATCTCGTTTCGCTTGATAATCCTTTTGAATGTCTCTCCATGTCTGTTCTGCTTGTTTATAGAGGATCTCACTCTTAGCTACTTCTTCAGCTACCACTTGAGGATCATACGAAGTGAAAGAAACTGACTCATGGAGAGAATCCAATTCCGTGGTCCTTTTTGCTAACTCTTTCTGCCTATCATTATAGGTTTGAAGAAGTTTTTCCTTCTCTTCTTGAATGGAAGACAATTGTCTTTCTATGTGATCGATCTTCTTTTCAAAGGATTGCAATTCCTTTAGTTTCTCCTGTAGATCGTCATATTCCTTTTTTATTTCCTCCATGTGCTTATGACAAGCATGTAAGACATCTTGGATGGATTCTTCCGACATTTTATCTTCATTGTTCAAATCGTTCCAAATGCTCTCAGTCAATTGCCTTTGTGCTTCACCTTCTGATTTCACTTCCATCAACTGACTTTGAGCCTGCTCATAATTTAGACCAGCCTGTTCATATTGTCTCTTTAACTTTTCTAGTTCTTGCTCGTTCTGGATTTGAGCAGGTTTACTCGCGGGAGCTGGATGCTCAGAAGAGCCACATACAGGACATGGACTCCCCTCTTTTAAATGGAGAGAAATTGTGTAAGCATGGTGTTTTCTAATTTCCTCCATTGCTTGTTCGTAGGCAGATTTCTTTGCCAAATGATCATCTTTTATTTTACGGTAATTTGTTAAGGAAGATTGATAGTTTCCACGTAACTCTTTCAGTTTCTTCCACTCATTCAACAGACGTTCTGTAGCTTCTTTTCTTATATTTAATGTTCGGTGCTCTTCTTTCTTTTTAAACGCAGATTCCCTTAATAGACGCTCTTCTCTGGTTTTCTCCCTTAGACCTTTAAGCTGTTTATTTAGTTCGTCTTCCATACGTTTATACTCTTGAAGAGCTTCTTCATCTTTTTCGGATTGTTGTTCTAACTGCCTGACCTGTTCTTTCTTCTGTACAAATTCTTCTAAGCGCTCTTTCTCCTGGATTTTCTTCTGCCACGCTTGCTTTAATTTTTCTCGATCATTCTCTTTATCAGCTTCCTGGATATATTGTTCTTCTATCTTACGAAAATCTTCTTGAACTTGGTGATAGGTTTCTATTTTTTCTTTTTGATTTTGACGCAAACGGCCAAGTTCTTGTTTTCGCTCTTCATATTGCTTCTCATATGGACGTACCTCTGCGGCGTTTCTGGCAAGAGAATATTCCTTTTTTAGTTCCTGAATCTTTTCCTGGTTCTCATCTAACTTCTGCTTTTCTACAGATAATTGTTCTTTTTCTTCAAAGAGGTCCTGGAGTTGTTTGGCTTTGTAATAAAGTTCCTGGAGGTGGTCAGTTTTTTGCTGCAAGTGTTTTACTTGATCTTCCTCTTCCAAGACCATCTTTTCCTGTTTAATAATTCGTTGTTGGAGTCGCTCTCTTACTTTAGAAAGCTCTTGAAATTCCAACTCTTCATCCGCTTCTTCCCCCCAGTTTATTTTTTCCTTTTCTCGTTCGATTTTCCATTCGAATTGGTTAATTTCTGATTCCAGATCCTTCGCTTGCTTCTTAAAGTAATCAGTCAACTGCGCAAAAAATTCTGTTTTAAAGATTCGTTGTAAAATTTCTTCCCGCTCTTTACTATTTTCAGAAATCAGCTTCCTGAATTCTCCTTGGGGAATCATAATCATTTTGCGAAACTGTTCGTAATCCAAACCCAATATTTCTTCAATGTAATCATTTACTTCTTTAATTTTGGAGGCAACCAGCAGCTCTTTTTCATCCTGAATCATATAGAACTCTGCTCTCGCCGGTTCTTCTTTCCAACCTTCTCCCCGCTCTTTTCTCTTCTGTTGTTTAGGCATTCTAACAATGCGATACATTTTTCCTCGTAGTTCAAAAGAGAAATCAACATAGGTAGATTCTTCGATCTTAGCGAAGTGACTGCGCATGGTATCCTGATCTCGATCACTGCCACTTGCACGACCATATAGCGCAAAGCACATCGCATCAAAAATTGTCGTCTTTCCTGCGCCTGTTGGACCTGTAATTAGGAAAATAGACTCTTCGCCCAAGCTCGTAAAATCAATGGTTTGTTTATCTCGGTAAGGACCAAAAGCTGCCATCGTGAGTTTCAACGCTTTCATATTATTGCTCCCTCTCTTCCTTCTTAAGTTGATCGATGGCTTGATTAATCATGTTTTTTCTCTCTTCAGAAATGCCGTCACCCTTAATATCCTCATAAAAGGAAGCAAAGAGATCGGCATGTGATAATTGTTGTCGCTCTCTTACTTCATGAAGTTCGTCCATTTGCGGGTTCGTCATCGACCTGCGTCTTTCCAAATGCAGAATGTTTGGATAAACCTGACGCAACTTGCCCATAGGGTCTACAAGCTGGCCATCATCTAGGAGCCTTACATGGAGATAGTTCTCAGAATTGCTCACCGCTTCACCAGCTAGCAATTCTTCAAAATACCCTTCTATGATTTGGAAATCTCTTTTAGGGGTAAGAGGGATTTTTTCGATAGCGCAATGTCCGTCTTCATCCATTTCTACGATCGTTATAGATTTTGAATGGTTCGCTTCAGAGAAAGAATACTTCAGAATTGACCCACTGTAACGAATATATTCCTCTGTGACTCTCTGAGGTTGATGAAGGTGTCCTAAGGCGACATAGGAAAAATCCTTGAACAAGCGTGCATCTACATAAGGACTTCCCCCAATCATAGACAACCGCTCTTCTGACTCAGATTCCATCCCCCCCGCTAAAAAAGCATGACCAACCCAAACATGGCGATCTTCCATGTTAAAACGATCCTTAATATCCTCAATTAATTTCTCAGCGGCTTCCTGGTGAGATTTAATCCTATCATCATTAAACACATAGGCCACTTCTGCGGGCTCCACATATGGAATAAGGTGAAAGTGGACAGGTCCCTTTCGATCATATAAAGTGATTGGTTTTCGTTCTTTTGTAAGTTTAGTATCCAAGAAAAGACCTTGATTTCTAAACAATTGGTTCCCAAATTCTAAACGGCCCGGGCTATCATGATTTCCGGAAATAGCCAGAACAGGAATTTGAAAATCATTGATCAATATCGTTAAAATTTCATTTAGAAGTTCTACCGCTTGTTTCGGAGGGATCGAACGATCGTAAAGATCACCGGCAATCACAATCACATCCGGTTCAGTTTCCTTTACAATATCGATGAATTGCTGAAGGATATACCGTTGATCTTCCGTCATATGTACATAATTAACGATCTTCCCCAGATGCCAGTCAGCTGTATGCAGGATTTTCAAAAAATCACCCTTCTCATTTATTCTTCTTCTATTAAGTATTTTTCATATAACCGATCAAAAACAGCTAAAGCCGATGGAAATGGTGCATTCCATTCTAAATACCGGCTAATTTCATCATAGGATTTCGCCTGTTTCGGAAAACTGTGATCATCAAACATCCATTCAGCCAGTTGCTTCTCCTCATCATTTTTCCGGTTTCCACGATATCTCATCATATAATGGTAAAAAGACCTCATTTTTCGTATTCCTCCTCATCCGTGCCTACTTTATTTTTATCATGTTCCTCCATGTTCAGCAAAAGATATTGATTTCATTCAAATAAATAGCTCAGAGAAACAGTTCTCTGAGCCAATTCTAGGGTATTCGAATTCTAGTTATACTATCATACTGATGTATCGTTTTCATCATCTGTTTCCATAAATGCTCGATGATTTTCAAGCTTTTTACGGTAAACTACCTTGGACAGAATGATGCTGACTTCATACAAAATAATCAGCGGTACCGCGACGACTAACTGTAGAATAAAGTCAGGTGGAGATATAATCGTACCAATAATAATTAATATGAAATATGCATATTTCCTTACTTTCACTAAAAATACAGGATTTACAATACCTAGACTTGTTAAAAACATAATAATGATTGGTATTTCAAACAGTACAGCAAATGGAATGGTTACTCTGAACAAGAACCTGAAATACCGTTCTACTGTATAAATTTCATTAAACATCCCATTATTTAAGGATAATAAAAACGGGAGGATTAATTGAACAAAAACCACATATCCAAAGGTTAGCCCTCCAAGGAATAATAAAAATATGGCAGGGATGTAGGAAAGGGACACACGTCGTTCTTTCGGTGTTAACGCTGGTTTAATAAAAAGCCACAGCTGTAAAGATAAAATGGGAAGAGTCCCAATAATAGCGACGAGACTGGCTATGGTGAAAATAATCCATATAATTTCCCCTGGACTGGTCATATTCAGTTCGAATGGTAAGTCTTTAATAAAAAAAGCTTGAATTTGCTCAACATAAAGGAATCCTGCAATGAAAAAAGCGATAAAAAAGACAAGTGTCAATATTACCCGCTTACGTAATTCACTTAAATGATCCGTCACATTCATCTCTATATCCTGAGTCATTTTTTGTTCTGACACTCTTCATTCACCTCCAGGCTTGTATGAGCCTGACAAAAAGAAGATGTAAGGAGAATACCCTTACACCTTCTCTATTCATTTTATTCTTTAGTTTTTTTCTCTTTTTTACTGCTTTCATCATCGGACATAATGTCGCCGGTAGCTTTCTTGAATTCTTTCAAAGAACTTCCAAAAGCTTTACCGATCTCCGGCAGTTTGGACGGGCCGAATACGACAAGTGCGATGATTAAAATCAGAATGAGACCTGGTACACCGATACTTGATAACATGGTCTATCACTCCACTAGTTATGTCTTAAGATTCACTCTTATGTCCATTTGGTTTCTTAGGTTCTGTTGTGTCATTCGTAAGATCGCGAGCAGAGTTTTTAAACTCTTTTAATGTTTCTCCTGCAGCCTTTCCGATTTCAGGTAATTTTTTCGGGCCGAAAATGACTAACGCGATGGTCAAAATCAAAATCAACCCTGGTATTCCGATACTTGACAGCATGTCCATTCACCGCCTTCAATGCGTACTTCACCTATATTTTACAAGAATATAGCAAGAAAAGAAACATTCTCAAGAAATATTTCTCTCTCCAACCATCGTTTCTATCTTACCATGGTCCATGTTTTAAAGTCTTTACTTATTCCAGCTTTCAAGCAAATCTTTTGCTTTAGCGTATTCTTCTGGTGTATTCATATTGAAAAAATGCCGTGCAAGCTTACCAGCTTCAACCCCTGGGAAAGTATGAACTTTTTTAACCTTCACCTTGTCGAAAAGACCAATGACCTTCCTCCCACCATTCGAAAGGTAAGTTTCTAGTTGGGGGAATATCCTTCTATGATAAACCCCTGACAAAGGATGGAGCCTGTATCCATGTACAGGAATAACGACATCATCCGAATGATTCACTTCACTCATTAGTTTGCGGTATACGTCCTCCATAATAAACGGGGTATCACAAGGAGCCAAAACAAACCATGATTCCGAGCGGGCTTTCATGACCGCATGCACCCCCGAAAGAGGCCCTGCATTTTTAAACCTATCTGGAATCGTGAGAAAACGAGGATGGTCGCAATAATTCTGATTGACTACAATTGTATCTGTCAGTTGAGCAAGTGTAGACGTTATTAATTCCACAGGGGTTAAGGCCCCCAAAGAAAGCGCAGATTTATCAGACCCCATTCTTGTGGACCCGCCACCATTAAGAAAGACCCCGCAGACCTTTCCTTCCATCATGATTGATGCTTCCGTTCATAAGTTCTGAAATAATAGTCATAAGGATTTCTATCATCCTTCAGACCCTTTGTTTCGGACAGAAGGGCCCATTCCGATGTATCAAAGTCCGGAAAATACGTATCCCCTTCAAAACTAGCATCAATGAAAGTTAAATACATACGGTCTGCATAAGGAAGCATTTTTTCAAAAAGGACACTGCCGCCAATGACAAACCATTCTTTCTCAGGATTTTCTTTTTCCAACTCTAAAATTTGATCAATAGAATGAATAACTGTACATCCTTTACGGTCATAGTTTTTATTACTTGTAATGACAATATGGGTCCTTTCTGGTAGAGGTTTCCCAAATGACTCGAACGTTTTCCTTCCCATTATAATTGTTTTTCCCCATGTCTTGTCCTTAAAGAATTTAAAGTCATTCGGGATATGCCACGGAAGATCATTATCTTTTCCGATCAATTGATTCTTATCCATTGCGAAAATAAATGAAATCATTTAGACCACCTCTCAACAAAAAATTAAACGGCTACAGGAGCTTTAATACTCGGATGAGGATCGTAACCTTCTACTTTTAAATCTTCCATTTCAATATCGAAAATACTTTCCTTTTCTTTATTCATTAAAAGGGTAGGTAATTTTTTGGGTGCTCGTGTTAACTGCTCTCTAATTTGATTAAGGTGATTACTATAAATATGGGCATCACCTAGCGTATGAATAAACTCCCCTGCTTCAAGCCCACATTCATGGGCAATTAAATGGGTAAGTAATGCATAACTTGCAATATTAAATGGTACCCCCAGAAAGATATCCCCGCTTCTCTGGTAAAGCTGACACGAAAGTTTTCCATCCGCTACATAAAACTGGAACAGTGTATGGCACGGCGGTAAAGCCATATTGGAGGGTACATCTTCCGGATTCCAAGCAGTAACAATGTGTCTTCTAGAATCAGGATTCTTTTTTATGTTTTCGATCACATTTTGAAGCTGGTCAATTGTCCCGCCTCTGCTAGTCTTCCACTCTCTCCATTGTTTTCCATATACAGACCCCAAATCTCCAAACCTTTGAGCAAATTCATCGTCGCTAAGAATCTTCCCCTTGAAAATATCCATTTGTTCAACATAGCGCTTTTTGAATTCTTCATCCTTTTGACTGCGGCGGCCAAAGTCCGTCATATCCGGGCCCTCATAATCTTCACTCTCTACCCAATTTTGAAAAGCCCATTCGTTCCAGATATTGTTGTTGTTCTCCAATAGATAACGAATATTTGTATCGCCTTTGATGAACCACAGCAATTCGCTTGCAATCAATTTAAACGGGACACGTTTAGTTGTGATTAAAGGGAAACCAATTTGAAGATCAAAGCGCATTTGATGTCCAAAAACGGAAAAAGTCCCCGTCCCTGTACGGTCCCCTTTTGAGTTTCCTTCATTAAGAACGTGTTCACAAAGATTCAAATACGCCTGTTCATTTACTGCCATATCTATTCCCCTTTTCTGTATCATTGCTCACGGTGAAATTCTTCTAAAAAGTGGAGCATGAATTGATGACGCTTTTCAGCTTCTATTCTTCCATTTTCTGTATTCATCTGTTTTTTCAGTCTTAATAGCTTTTCATGAAAATGATCGATAGACCCCAAGCCATCTTCATTATAAATCGGCTGGTTGTTAGCTCCTCCGAAGGCAAAAGCCCTGGCGATCCCTACGGCTCCTATGGCATCCAAACGATCTGCATCCTGTACGATTGCCCCAATCCTTGAACTTGGTAAAGAACCTTTAGAGAAGGATACGGTTGCAATAGCATCGTGTATGATATCCTTCTCTTTTGTTGAGAAGCCGAGTTTAAAAAGCCATTGATTTCTTTCTTCTATTACCTTTGCGGGATCCCTAAACAATTTATAATCCCCTACATCATGAAGCCATGCAGCAACTTCACAAAGAAAAGGATCCTCCCCTTCGTCTAAGGCCAAACGCCTGGCCCACTTAGCTACACGCTTCATATGAACAGCATCATGCCCGCTTGCGTCCTCATGAAATAATTGGTTGATGTATTGAGTGATTTGCTGCAGTACAGCCATCTGATCCATATTTTCCCCCTAGAAATTAAAAAGATCCATTTGTCTTGGGTTAAGATCTTCATATTTTAGATTCAGCATGTCCATCATCTGCTTCGCATTATCTGCGGCGTCTCCACCTGAATTATTATTAAATAACAGTGTGACGTCAGGGGTGATCTCTTCCAGTTTTAAGGCTTGTTCTTTCCACTCAAGCAGTTCTTCTTCATTATAGCGATATAAGAAACGAACTTTCCTCCAATCTTTTCGCCCATTTTTGTTCCAACCATGAACATTGCGGCCATGAAAACGGACGAGCGTTTTATCCGGATGTGTTGGAACCAAAACACGCGGAACGGAACCTTCCCCTGCCTGTGGTTCATCACATATGCTGTGAATCCATTGCTGATCCTTCATAAAGGAAAGGGTCTGTTGATAATAATTCTGTTCAAACCATGTTCTATTCCTGAACTCCAATGCAATCGGGTACCGTTCTAACCACTCCCTAATATAACGCAATTTCCGAATGTTTTCTCTTCGAACATCGAACCATGGGGGGAATTGAAAGAGCAGGGCGTTGATCTGTCCCTTTTCCCATACGGGTTGAATGGATTCTTCATACCGCTTTATCAAGTCACGTGCTTCCTGAACCGAACGTGACTGCCTATCATGGCCAGTAAGCTGTTGAAAGGCTTTAATGACAAAAGAAAAAGAATCCGGTGTTTCTTTCAACCATTTTTCGTACCTTTCTGGTGGTTGTATTGCGTAGAAAGCCGTGTCGACTTCAACAACTGGAAAATGTGAAGCATAAGACGACAATTTTTCTTCCGATTTCGTTCGATCAGAATAAAGGGTTGGATGGTCCCCCCACCCCGTGAGACCAATACGAATCGTCATGTTGGACCCTCCTTCATTAGATCTAATCTTGTTGACTTGCAGGACCATTTGTATCTTCTATGTACTTGGGTTATTGTAGCAAACCTTAGCTAATTCGTATATGGATTAAAACAATCCTTGAATGCCTCCATCTTGATTGACATCCATATTTAAAGCAGCCGGCTCCTTAGGTAATCCGGGCATTGTCATAACATTCCCCGTTAAGGCCACTAGAAAACCTGCTCCAGCCGAAAGGTAAATATCTCTTACCGTCACAATAAACCCTTCAGGGCGGCCGAGTTTCTTCGGATCATCAGATAGAGAGTACTGGGTTTTGGCCATGCAAATAGGTAGATGACCATAGCCTAATTCATTCATTTGCGTGATCTGCTTTCTTGCTTTAGACGAAAACTCTACACCCTCCGCGCCATAAACATTTTTCGCCACACGCTCAACCTTTTTTTCAATTGAATCCGACAGTTGATACAGGTATTTCATTGGTGCCTCTTTCTCTTCACAGGTCCGGATGACCTTTTCCGCTAAATCTATACCGCCTTGGCCCCCCTGGGCAAATACATTCGTAAGGGAAACATCTATTCCCCTTTGTTCACACCATTCTTTAAGGTAGGAAATCTCTTGGTTTGTATCTGTCGGAAATTGATTAATCGCAACAATAAAAGGAAGTCCAAACTGTTCGATTGTTTCCACATGCTTTTCCAAGTTACCCATTCCATTTTTTAATGCTTCAAGGTTTCCTTTTTTCAATTGATCTTTTTCCATGCCACCATGCATTTTTAACGCCCGAATCGTAGCCACTATAACTACAGCATCCGGTTCAAGATCACCAGCACGTGTTTTAATATTGAGAAATTTCTCTGCTCCCAGATCAGCTCCAAATCCCGCCTCTGTCACAACAAAATCTCCAAGCTTTGAGGCAAGGTCTGTTGCAATGACACTATTACAACCATGAGCGATGTTAGCAAATGGTCCTCCATGAATAATTGCCGGGGTATTTTCCAAAGTTTGGACAAGGTTTGGTTTTATTGCATCCTTTAGTAAAAGCGTAAGAGCGCCTTCCATTCCCAACTGCTTTACGGTGACCGGTTCTTTCTTATAGGTAAAACCGATGACGATTTCGGATAATCTCTTTTTCATATCCATCAAGTCTTTAGAGAGGCAAAGGATGGCCATGATTTCAGAAGCAACAGATATATTGAAACCATCTTCTCTTGGCACCCCTTTAACTGGCCCTCCTAAGCCAACAACCACTTCTCTTAAAGCCCTGTCATTTATATCCAGAACACGTTTCCACTCAATTCTTCGAGGATCTATATTCAGCTCATTTCCTTGATGGATATGGTTATCGATAAAAGCAGAGAGTGCATTATTTGCCGTTGTTATAGCATGGATATCACCCGTGAAGTGAAGGTTGATTTCCTGCATGGGGACCACTTGTGAATATCCTCCACCTGCTGCACCTCCCTTAATCCCCATCGTAGGTCCAAGAGAGGGTTCCCTTAAGGCAATTATTGCTCTTTGGCCAAGCTGGTTAAATGCTTGACCAAGCCCAACTGTCACCGTAGATTTTCCTTCACCCGCAGGAGTAGGATTGATGGATGTCGTTAATATAATTTTCCCTCTTTTATTTGTAGAAACTTTATCTAAAAGTTGATCCGAAAGCTTGGCTTTATAATGTCCATATGGTTCCCAATCTTGT
This sequence comes from Halobacillus karajensis, assembly GCF_900108515.1. Taxonomy (GTDB): domain Bacteria; phylum Bacillota; class Bacilli; order Bacillales; family Halobacillaceae; genus Halobacillus; species Halobacillus karajensis. The sequence goes on from NZ_FNWW01000004.1 coordinate 201,427, forward strand.
TCAGAAAGGTTTAGCTGCTCAGCAATTTGTTTAATCGGCTTCATCGTTGCTTCCAAGGCGATTTCTATATCAGATTTCATCGACGATCTTCCTTTCCCTTATGTATCTTTTCCCATTGTAACCCACTCTTCCTTTGAGACATAGTAAGGCACATAAAAGAAACGCTTACATTCGATTAAAATTTAATATAATCTGAATGTTGACGCTCCTTTTTGCATACGATATATTTGAATTAAGCAAATATCATGGTCGGAAACATAAATGACAGGTAGTTCCTCATAGAAGTGCTTCGGAATTTATTGTTCCGATTCTTCTATGAGTTTTTTTTCGATCTGCTATTTGTAATTTCCACGTTTTACGTGCAAGATTTAGGAGGAAACAGAACATGCAAAATGGTACAGTGAAATGGTTCAATGCAGAAAAAGGTTACGGTTTCATTCAAGTCGAGGGTGGAAACGATGTGTTCGTACACTTCTCTGCTATCCAGGAAGAAGGTTTTAAGTCTCTTGAAGAAGGTCAAGCCGTTACTTTTGAAATCGTAGAAGGCGACCGCGGCCCACAAGCTGCGAACGTTGTGAAAGAATAAAATGCATGCTCAAAAGCAACCTCCTCGGAGGTTGCTTTTTCTTTACCTCCTCTCCTTATCCAGAAACCTCAGTTTCTCGATATTTTGTAATACGAACTCGCGATGGAAGCTATTCGTTTTTCGCGGGGAGGTTGGCAAACCGTAATAAATGTTCGATTAAGGTCGGCACGTCATTGCAACATTGAACGAGCCCAAATCATGTCGTGCTGTAAAGCGATCCATCCCCCGCGCCCCGATCCACTAAATAATAACCTTGGAATGGAGTCTTCCAACTAATTGCCATATTATGAATAAACCTGGGATTTTCTTGCTATTCTGCTCATTCCATCGTATAATAAACCGCTGTTGGTTGTTTTTACCCGCGGTTCGTAAACTCCCGCGATATCAAAACTAAGGAGGAAATAACGATGAGTAATGAGATACTTTGGATATTATTTGCCATTATTAATTTCGGGTTATTATTAGGTGTTTACCGAATGTTTGGTAAACCAGGTTTATTTGTATGGATTGGGATGTCTACGGTTATAGCCAATATTCAAGTTGTAAAAACGATCGAAATGTTCGGTCTGAATGCAACCCTCGGAAATATTGTATATGGGACAGCATTTCTCGCTACTGATATTTTAAATGAAAAGTATGGAACAAAAGAGGCCAGAAAAGCAGTTTGGATGGGTTTTTCTACGTTGGTTATTTTAACAATCATCATGCAATCTGCTCTCCTTTTTAACCCTGGTGAAAATGATATCGCTCAGCCAGCTTTAGAAACATTGTTTGGGCTTGTTCCTAGAATCGCTATTGGGAGTATGGTCGCCTATATAGTCAGTCAATATTTTGATGTTTGGCTTTATGCAAAACTGAAACACTTATTTTCATCTGACCGGTCCCTCTGGATCAGGAACAATGGGAGCACTATGGTTAGTCAGCTGCTAGATACAAGTATTTTCTGCTTCATTGCTTTTATTGGTGTATATCCTTTTGAGGTTTGGCTTGAGATTTTTATAACGACGTATGTCATTAAGTTTATTGTAGCTGCAATGGATACGCCTTTCTTTTATATTGCTAAAAAAATGCCTCATTCTAACTAGGGGGTCATAACATGATAGAAGTTTATACAGATGCTGCATGTAGTGGTGATCCGGGACCGAGTGCTGCTGGAATCATTATAAAAAAGAAGCAAATGATGAAGGAATATCAATTTTACCTTGGCTCATGGACAAACCATGAAGCGGAGTTTCTTGCGATGATACGAGCCCTGGAACTCTGCCAGAAAATATATCCAAATGAAATTATATCGATCCGCTCTGACTCACAAATTGCAGTGGATACAATGGATAAGCGCTACACAAAGAATGAAAAATTCCTTCCATTGTATCAGCAAATTTTGGAGCTTGAAGAGAATTTCTCACTTGTCTTTTATAAGTGGATTCCCGATAAACAAAATAAAAATGCTGATCGTTTGGCACGGCAATGTCTTCAGCATAAACAAAACCCAGATCATTTATAGATCTGGGTTTTTATCTACTTGTAGTCTTTGCGATAGATAACTGTTCCTCAATAGACTCATATGCCATCCGCTTGTTGGTGATATCGGTTTTAGCAATATGTTCAAGGATGCTGATGAAGAAGCTTGGATCGAATGTCTGTTGGACTTTAAGTGTCATTTTGACCGCTACAATAGTCTTCCATTCGGGTGCATTAGCAGAATTTTTTCCAAAATAAATAAATTGGACATCCTCATCACTCAATTTAAAGCCTTTACTCCAAAGATCTTCAAGAAAGTAAGCTAGTGTGTTTCTATACATAAGCCGCTCCTTATTCTCTCATTCATCGTCGATATGTAGATTGCCATCGACACCTGTCCCCTTTTTTCCCTATCATAACAAAAATAAAGCGGTTTTTCCTTTTTTTAAAATTTTTCGTTATTTCTTTTTTATCAAAATACTCTCTCTTCACGAAAAGAACTTCCTTAACGGAAGTCCTTTAAAGCTTACTATTGAATGTAAAACGATCAGATATAAGAGGTGTAGGTTTATCTAATCGAAATGGTTTGTTCATATGATTTTTCAGGCTTGGACTGAGATCGAACTTGCTTCATTTTCCATAGATCTAAAACCGACTTTGCTGGCAAACTGCCTACTTTGGCTAACATATACACCATCAGACTGCTATAAACGGCTACAACCAGGAATATGATGATAAACATGATCGCACCTAACCCTTCCAATTGATAATGATTTTCATTTCTATTTAGGATTATAGCAAATGAAGAAAGGAAGTGCAACGTTTTTAGAATATTCAGGCCCTGTCCTCAAGCGCTTTTTCTTCTACTGGAATCCTTATGGTGAGTAGGAGTAAATGTAAAAATGGAAATACAAGAGCTGTTAAATAAGCATGAAATAAAACAGGGATTACCATCATTTCAAAGAAAACAATGACATAATTAGGGTGTTTGATATAACGATATATCCCTTTTCGAATGGGTTTCTCTTCAGGCATTACAAGGATCCTAGTATTCCACCTTTTCCCCAGTGTTTTAATACAAGCCATTCTTAGTACTTGCAAGGTAAGAAAGATCGCGAGAGCCGGGTAAAATAGCGGTTGCTGTTGGAAGGATGTCCAAACAAACTCAATGATGATAGCCATAAAAAAGGCGGTATGCAAAAGAATGAAAAGAAAGTAATGACCTTGCCCCCATTCCCTCGCTCCTCTTTTCAACATCCATTTACGGTTTCGACTTGCAAGCACAAGTTCACCCAGTCTTTGAAAAATGATGAAAGAAAAAATCATCCATAAGAAAATTTCCATTTCACATCCACTCCAAGCTGATAATTTCTGAACTAAAACCTGGGCCTAAGGAAGTCATCATTGATTTTGTACCTTTACCTGGTTGGTTACTTAACACTTCATGTAGGACAAAGTGGACCGTTGGGGAAGACATATTCCCATGACAAGCTAAGACTTTTCTCGGAATATCCAGAACCTTTTCTCCTAAATTAAATACTTCCTGATAAGCCTCCAATACTTTACGACCTCCAGGATGCGCAATAATAAAAGGGAGCTCTTGAATAGCCCATCCGTTCCTTTTAATCACCTCATCTGCATGCATACTCCAAAATTGTCTTACTAGCTTTGGAATGCTTTTATTAAAAATCACTTCAAAACCTGTATCCACAATTCTCCATCCCATGACATCTGTGCTATTTTGTTTTGTCTTTGAGCTTGCGTTCAGAATGTTAGCTAATGATCTTTTAGATCTTTTCAACCACTTCGATTTATCACCTACGACTAGAACAGCTGAAGCTCCATCACCAAACAAGGCCGTGCCTACAAAGTTGCTCACCCGAGAATCCTCAGGTTGAAAGGTCAGACTGCAAAGCTCCACACAAACGACAAGCACACTCTGGGATGGATGACCGATCAGCCACTCATAAGCTCTAGCTAACCCGCTTGTTCCTCCCGCACAACCAAGACCAAAAAGAGGCGAGCGTTTCGTATCATCTCGGAAGCCGAGTTCATTCATTATATAGGTGTCAAGTGTTGGGGTTGAAATCCCTGTCGAAGAAACAAAAATAATATGATCTACATCATAAGGAGGAACCTCTTCAGACAAATGATTACCGGATAAGCAGGATTGAATAGCTTCTATGGAATACTTCAATGCTTTATGGTGATACAATGTATTTCTTTCTTCCAAACCGCGCGGTTCTTTAAACCATGACAAAGGGGCGGCAAACTGACGCTCTTCAATATTTGCATGTTCAAATATGGGTAAGAGTCTTTTTTTCTCATTTTCTTTCAGAGGAAATAAGTCATAAACAAGTTTCTGAACATCCGTTTGCAGACAAGGATATTCAGCACATTGAATACCGGACGATAGTATGTATGGCATGGTCATCCTCCTTTTTCTTACTATGCGCCGAAAAAGGAGGAATTATGAATCCATCAGAATGTAACGAAAATTATTGAAGCCCTTGGCTTTATAGGAGATTAAAGTGCAGATTCCACTTGAGGGAGAGGTGGCAGGAGATCTGGGAAATATGATCACTGGGAACAGTATTGGTTGATCACACGTATCGATGGAAGAAGAGAAATGTTTCAAACAACAAAAAAGGAGTAACTATTCCCTAGTATGGAAAAATACATCAACTTTCTCTTCTTCTCATAATCAAAAGAAACATTTAACTCCATCCATTGCGATCAGCGATTTTTATAAAATCCGGCGCTTTACTAAGCCAAACAAACCTATGGCCTCTATAGCATTATAAAAAACTTAAAACCCATAAATGGTCATCCCCCCATCCACAAATAGGGTCTGTCCTGTCATATAATTCCCTGCTTCGGATGCTAAAAAGATGGCTGCGCCAGTTAATTCTTCAAGTTTACCAATCCTGTTTAATGGTGTACGATCAAGGATTGCTTGTACATATTCTTCATCTTCCAGAAGTTTTTCGGTAAGAGACGTTGGGAAATACCACGGTCCAATAGCGTTTACGTTTATATTGTGTTTCCCCCATTCTAATGCAAGGTTTTTTGTCATTTGAATCAAGGCACTCTTAGTCATTGCATATACGACTCCTGTTCGTAAAGCTGTGTGGCCGCCAACTGATGAAATATTAATGATTTTCCCCTGTTCTTCCCTTTTCATGACTGTACCGGCATATTGAGAAAGAAAAAATGCACTTCTCATGTTTGTAGTTATAATTTGATCCCATTCCTCCTCGGTAACATTCTCTGCCTTACTCCTAATATTCAAACCTGCGTTATTCACCCAAATATCGATCGGCCGGCCATCACGTAACCGTTCTACTTCACGTTTAATGGCTTCATAACCCGTAATGTCATGACAAAGGAGGTAAGCTTTAGAGCCTATTTCCTCCACTTCTTTTTTTGTATTTTCAAGGTCTTCATAATTTCTCGCAATGACAATAACATCGGCCCCTGATTCCGCAAAAGCGAGAGTGATCGCTTTTCCAATTCCTTTCGTCCCACCTGTAACAACAGCAAGTTTCCTATCTAATCGAAAGTTAGGTACATACATACGAGCTCCTCCAATAACAATATTGAATTTTCAGTATAGTATAACATTTTTGCAAATTATTTACAGGATTAAAGGAGTGACATAAAATGAATAAGCCTAAATGAAAAGAAGGGAGTTGTCTGTATGAAAAAATGGTTGTACGTATTAGGGATATCCGGCTCACTCATCTTAACAGGATGTAACGGGAATGCAGAAGACACAAACGCGGAGACAGAAAATCAAGCGGAAGAAAAAACGGAAGAGGTAAATGAGCAACAAGTTAAAAAGGAAATACTTAAAGCGCAAATGGAGCTAACAAACACATTCAAACCTTACCAAGAAAAAATTACAGCCTATCAAGCTGCTGTGTCAGCAGAAGAGCCTGATTCAGAAACCATTCAGTCCACAGGGAAAGAGGCTAAAACTGCCGCAAGCGAAGCAGCCTCAAAAGTAGAAGATTTCACTATTGAAGCAGATCTTCCTGAGGATGTGAACACTGCATTTAACGATTCACTTCCATCTCTTCAAGCGTATTATGAGCACGTTGAGTCAGCACTAAACGAGAATTTAGAAGAAGCAGACTTCACATCAGCAGAAGAGAAATTCACAGAATTCAATAATCAATTCAATGAAATTATTGAAAAGGCAGGGTTCCCTGCTGCTCCGGATTTAATGGAGGAAATGTCATAAATCTCACTTCAATAAAACCGATAAACCATCACAGATTCTATGATTTCTTAATAAAGAAAGCCCACTGGTTTTTCCAGATGGGCTTTCTTTATTAGAAGTGGTAAATTTGCTTATATTTTCTTGTTAAATATTCAATTAGAAATTCGGGATTAAGTTCTTCCCCTGTTACATCTTTTAATATTTCTAAAGGCTTTTTCATTTTGCCGTACTGATGCACATTCTCAGTCAACCACTCTTTGATCTTATTAAAATTCCCTTCTTCAATGCATTGACTGACATCTATTTCTTCCTGCATTTTAGCATGAAATTGGGAGGCATACATATATCCTAGCGCATACGATGGAAAATATCCAAAATCACCACCAGACCAGTGAATGTCCTGTAACACTCCATCTGAATCCTTGTCTGGACGAACGCCAAGGTAATCTTCCATCTTTTGATTCCAAAGGACAGGTAGATCTTTCACTTCAACCTCCCCGTCAATTAGTGATTTTTCCAACTCGTATCTGACCATAATATGGAGACAATAAGTCAATTCATCTGCTTCAATTCTTATTAAAGAAGGCTTCACTTCATTAACTGCAGGATAAAACTTTTCAAGTGGGAGGGTTTGAAAGTTCTCAGGTGCATAGGATTTAAACAATTCATAATGATTTTTCCAAAAACCTTCACTTCGAGCGACGAAGTTCTCCCAAAACAAAGATTGGGATTCATGAATCCCCATGCTCGTTCCATCTGCAAGCGGAGTCAAGGCAAGTTTTGGATCGATGTTTTGTTCATAAAGGGCGTGACCTCCCTCATGTATGGTACCAAATACCGCCGTACGGAAGTCTGTTTCATCATACTTTGTTGTCACACGGACATCCTTAATGTTCAGGCCAATTGCAAAAGGGTGAATCGTTTCATCGAGTCGGCCTGCTTCAAAATCATAACCCATTCGTTTTAAAATGACTTCACTGAACTTAGCCTGGTTTTCCTTAGGAAAGTGTCCCTCCAATACACTCGGATCAGGTTTAAAAGAGGATGTTTTAATCTTTATCAACAGTTGTGTTAAGGCTTCTCTTACTTTTGGGAATACTTCATCAAGCACCTTGACTGTTACCCCTGGTTCATAATTATTTAATAGGGCATCGTATCTGTGATCTTCGTACCCCCAATAATCAGCAAACCTGCGATTATATTCAACTAGCTCTTCTAAATAAGGCCGGAACTGCTCAAAATCATTATTCTCTTTTGCTTCCGCCCAAACCGACTCTGCCTTGGTTTGAAGGGTAACATAGGCGCGGTACTCTTCAGTAGGAATTTTAGCGTTTTTGTCATAAGTCTCCTCGGCTTCTTCAACGGCCCTTTTCACGACAGGGTCCTGAACGTTCCCTTTCAGTTCCTCAATGCATTGCCGCATTTCCTTTGAAGTCTGGATGTCGTGTACCTTTTGCGATAGGACGCCGAGAACTTCTGAACGCCCTTCTGCACTTTTTCTTGGAGCTTTTGTTCGCATATCCCATGCCATTAATCCGATCGCTTCCACATAAGCGGCTTGTTGCTTCATTAGTTCCATAAACTTTTGCTCTGTAGCCATACTCACATTTCATCTCTCCCTCTCTCATCACCAGAATCACTCTATACGACCTTAAAATCCAAATCCTTTTCCATTTTTAGATATCGATTTGGGACGTCTTCCAAAGTACTGGTAGTAATCTGTTTTGATGAAGCCATTGAAGAGCTTACGTTTTTTGGTGGCAGGCTTTCCGTAAAGTTTTTCAAACCCTTCATGAGAAGTAAGAATGTACACACTCCAAGATGGATGATCACGCATAATCGTCCCTAAATCATGATACATTTGTTCCACTTCTTCCCGCTCCCCCATACGCTCTCCATAAGGAGGATTAGACACAAGGTATCCATTTTCCTGCTTGGGTTTAAAATCACTCATCTGCATTTGTTTCCATGTGATTAAATCCCCAAGTCCAGCTTCCATTGCATTTTTTTGGGCAATTTCAATTAACGTAGGGTCTAGATCCGATCCGATTATTTGTAAGGGCTGATCATAATTGGCAGCATCTTCCGCCTCCTGGAATGCGTCATCCCAAACCTTGGGTGGAATAAACCCCCATTCCTCAGATGCAAATTCTCTGTTAAAACCAGGGGCAATATTTTGTCCAATTAAAGCAGCCTCAATGGCAATTGTCCCTGATCCACAAAATGGATCTACAAAAGGCTGATCTGGTGTCCAATTCGTAATTTGGACAAGAGCTGCAGCTAAGGTTTCCTTAAGGGGGGCCTCCCCTTGTCCCACTCTGTAGCCTCTTTTATGCAACCCACTGCCTGAAGTATCAATAGTAAGTAAAGCCTCATCTTTATGAAGAGCGACTTCCACCCGATAAAAAGATCCCGTTTCCTTCAACCATGTAGTAATCCCATGTTTTACTTTGAGCTTTTCTACAATGGCTTTTTTTACAATAGACTGACAATCCGGGACACTGTATAGCTTAGATTTCACTGATTTTCCGACAACCGGAAACTCCCCATCCTCTTCTATAAAGGCTTCCCACGGCAATTCCTTTGTCCTTTCAAATAATTCATCGAATGTTGTAGCTTTGAACCTTCCTACAAGCAATTTAACTCGATCTGCTGTTCTAAGCCAAAGGTTTGCACGTGGAATGGCAGAAACATCCGCTTCAAAAATTACTCTTCCGTTTTCGATCGTTACATTCTCATAGCCAAGAGCTTTGACCTCGTTCCCAACTATGGATTCAAGCCCCATAGCTGCTGTAGCGATCAATGTCACTTTTTTAGGCATATTTAAGACCTCCTGATATGTAATGGATGTTATTGGTTTTATTAAATGAAATGGTTTATTATTTTCTTAGGATTTTCCGAATGCATAAAATAAAAACCCTCCTAAAAAGCATACGGCTTTTCAGAAGGGTGTAACCTGTATCAATAGCGACCTTTGAATACTCTGTAAGCCATGTTCTGTGCCATTGTACTGCAAACGGTGGTCAACCTCGTACTCCGGTGGCAATCATCTATCTGCCGCTAAACGGCCTCTTCTCTGGTTGAATTCCCATTGAAAAGTGCCCCTACCTATATTTGGGTTGCTCGCTCGTGGGGTTTACCTCGTTCCACCCGAAGTATTTCTACTCCGGCTCCGTCACTGTGGCACTTTCAAGGTAGTCATCCCTTATCCAAAGACTTAGGGATTTTCCCTGCCGTAAGTTCTGATGAACTCCCTTGACTTATGGTTTCGTCAAGCACGAACACTACAAACATCTCAGTTTGTGCGAGCATGGACTTTCCTCTGCGTAGTATAACTGCGCAGCGATTACCCGAGTATTCAAATGAATTTTATCTTATGTCCTTTACGCCTCGAAAAGACGTGCTAAATGATTATAACAAACATTTAATCGCTTGTCACATGGAAAAAAACGGAATTTAGTCAGCGTATTTGTTACCGAACACCGCTTTTTCCAAATTGGAAACACGCTTTAAGATGTCATAATTAACTTGATGGTTATTCGTAGATGGCTGTCTTTGTCTTTGGGATGTTTCACGGGAAGACATTTTTTTCAATCGGTCATTTTCTTGTTGTAAACGTTCGATTTCCTGTTGAAAGCGGTCATAATCCTGAATAATCAAATCCAAATATTCATCTACTTCTTCCTGGTTATACCCTCGCATAGACGTTTTAAAGTCTTTCTCAAGTATATCCTTTCCGCTTAAATGATACTCTTCTACGTTCATTTTTTTCACCTCTGTTTCACACATTATACTCATTTTTTCAGATGGGAACGGAAATGTCAATTTCATTTCTTGAATATTTATTGACTCCAGTATTCAGGATCAGCCATTCGTAGCTCTTCTACTGTTTCATCTAAGTCGAATGGAGTTATATAATGAACTTTATAGTCTGATTTTTCCTGAGCATTTTTAGCTATTCTCAAAAAATATTGTGGACTTCCTTCCGTATCTTCGTCAAATAGTACGAGGCATCCATCTGAATGATTAATGAGAAACTGGTCTTTGGCTCGGAATTGATAAGGACCATCATAACCTTTTTTATAAATGGTTTGATAAAAATCCGCCAACATTGTTAGTTCTTCATATACCTGCTTTACATCTTCAGGCCATCGCTCTTCCTGGTTTTCAAATGGGGGGAGAACCCCTAATTGAATTTCATACTCCTCTTTCAAATCAAGAACAACTTCTGCTGCCCATAGTTCGACTCCCATTTGCCCGGAAACTAGAACCCATTCCAATCCTTCTTCTATGTAAGAAAGAAGTCTTCTTCTTATGGTCTCTTTAATAAAATGAACTTTAGGGTCGTTATGTTTAAATATACCCATTTCTATTGGTTTGTACCCTGTAACCACAATTGTCTTCAACGGCTTCCCCCCTTTATTATTGTATATTTTAATATGTTTCGTGGAGAAATGAAAATAAGCCACTGTTTCGTGGCTTATCATCATCAACTATCTGAATCGGATCCCATCATTGGCATTTGCCCTTGACCCATCATTGGCATTTGGCCCTGACCCATCATCGGCATTTGGCCCTGACCCATCATCGGCATTTGGCCCTGACCCATCATCGGCATTTGCCCTTGACCCATCATCGGCATTTGCCCTTGACCCATCATCGGCATTTGCCCTTGACCCATCATCGGCATTTGCCCTTGACCCATCATCGGCATTTGGCCATTACCTGCCATATCCTCTTCATTCATCATTGGCATCTGGCCTTGTTCCATTGGCTGACCCATATCTTGAGGATTCATATAATCCATCCAGTTATAATCTGGAGATGACCCTTGAGGGTAAGCGAAATCTTGTGTCTGGTAATTGTTTTGTTCAGAAACCATGTACGGGAAGTAATGATTGTTATTTAAAAGGTGGTTATTACGGACGAGAATGTGTGTAGGATGAATATAATCTTGGTTTTCAGAAAAATAATTATCCACTACACAATTTTGCACTGGACAAACAACCGGTCGACGATTCCCAGCTGGTGACATAGGTCCGCAGCCGCAAGAGTCATGCATAGATTGTTGATGCATTATGCTTTCACTCCTTGTTCTTGTTATTCCTTATCAGCGTATGTCACAAAGCCTATGAATGTACTAGGCGAAATCATCATATCCCTGACTTTCTTGTTTTTTGAAAATATATAAAAGGATCTGCAGTAAGGCAAGTGCCTTCCCTTAAAGGGATCCCATCTCTTCATAGAGAAATGATTCTCTTCCTTTCATTGCCCTGTTTATTTTATAAAAGCTTGATATTCGTTCGGGTAGAGACTTTAAATGACCAACAAAAAAAGATGAGGTATCATCCTTTCAGCTTGTAGAGAAACCCCGTGTTTTTCTACAAGCTTTTTTCTTGCCTCCAGGAGCAACAGACCATTCCCTTTCCGCGGACGAACGCCCGTTTTTCGCAGGAATGTCATGGTCTGTACTCCTTCGCTCTAGCTTATAGCCAAAAAAGACTCTCCTCCATCTAACTTCCCCTACCTAAATGGAGGGCAATCTTTTTCATGTTTTGACAGACGGCGTCATCTGTGCCTGTTCCTTCACTTTCTCTTTTCTCATGCGATAAATCCACTTGCCTTCATTGGAAAGTCGGTTCAAACCAACCTGCTCTTTATCCTCCTCCCATACATGGCGTGTAATAGTTTTCTGGTGATTTTGATTTTGCGTGCACTGAGTAAAAAGAGGACATGTCTCACACTGCTGCGGATCTGATTTATAATGGCGATATCCGTCACGGTCTGTTGTGCCATACCTTAGCTCTTCTCCTTGCAGACAGACATAGACATCATGTTCCACTTCATACTTATATTTCCATTTAGCTAGAAACCCTTTCCTTGTCTGGTACGACGGTGGGCAATCACACCAAAGATGTTTCTTTGGGCAAGTCCATGGCAGAGGGGTGAAATAAAACCAGAGGGTCTAACGCTGGACGACCATTATCTTCCGATATGTATGGATCAATCTTACGAAATAAGTGGTCTTCAGGCACAAGCTCTTCAATAGTCACCATTTCCAGCTCATTTTGTCGATCTTACCTTGATTGAAACAAATCATCACTGCCTAAAAGGATTTCCATCTTTAGGGTAACAAATAACAAAACGTAAATTGAGACCAAAACAAAAAAATAAGGCTGCCGAGAACTTTCTCGACAGCCTTAAAGGATGATACCTCATCCTTTTTTAAATCTTTATTTAACTTCTTCTTCTGGTAAATCAGAGGAAACAAATGAAAACGGAAGAATTTCTTCCATCGTAAAAGTTTTTGTATCACCATGAAGGTTGGTGGTGTATATCTCGACATCTGAATCAAAGAACTCACTCATCACTTGGCGACACGAACCACATGGTGGAACAGGCCTTTTTGTATCAGCAACCACAGCTAAATTTTTAAATTTGTAGTGCCCATCGGCTATGGCTTTAAAAATAGCTACTCTTTCTGCACAGCATGTGACTGGATAAGCTGCATTCTCAATGTTACAGCCTGTATAAAGATCGCCATTTTCTGTTAAAAGGGCTGCACCTACTGGGAACTTAGAATAAGGTGTGTATGCTTTATCCCTGATTTGCTTTGCTTCATTGATTAATTGTTTCATTTCCATAAGCATTCCTCCCTATTGATGGGATAGCAATTATATATGAAACCTTTTAAAATGTAAAGCGGTTTCATTAAGTGATTCAGCACATTAAAAAAACATATAATTGACACATCTGTCAAAAAAGAGGTTATATTTCAAGGAAGAATAAAGATATCATAAGGAGGAGAAGAATGAGAACGATACTGAACTTCAGGAAAATTGTTTGGGTATTCATAGGTTTATTAATTTTCACTGGTATACTTACGTATTTACAACTTCCTAAGAGAGATATACCTGAAATCAATGTGAATGTAGCTTCCATATCAACTGTTTACCCGGGTGCTACTCCTCAGGAAGTGGAACGTACAATCATTACCCCCATGGAAGAAGAATTATTGAAAACAGACGGGATTGAAAAGATCACTTCCGCTTCAGCTACTGGATTCGGTACAGTTACGGTTACACTTGAAGAGAGGAAAAGTGAAAAAACGAAGGCGCAAATTCAACAGAAGGTTTCAGAAGTATCAAGATTATTTCCAGAAGAAGTAAAAAATCCCGATATTCATACAGATATGACGTCATCGGCAGTAGCTTCTTACCACATAACCAGTGATAACCGAGAAGATTTATATCAGTTAAGGGACCAATTAAACCATTGGGAAAAGGTATTAACAGATCTACCAGGGGTAGACTCACTTTTAATCAAAGGCCTTCCTGAACAAAGAATTTCAATCCGTCTAGATCAACCACAATTAAATAATTACCACCTTTCCCCTTTTTCCATCATAAATACTTTGAGAGATGAGATTACCCCCTCCCCCATAGGAACCGAGAAAAAAGAGGGCACTTTACGGCAATTGATTTTCAATAAATACTCAGACATTGAGGATATGGAAAATTTGGTGATTGGGGAAACTTCAAATGGAGAACGTCTCTCCCTGAAAGATATAGGCTCCACCCAGGTCGTAAATCAAAATGCTGATGATCTGATTTATTATAAAGGCCAACCGGCCCTTTCGGTGACCGTTCTCGCTAAAGAAGGAGTAAACATTCGACCTCTTCAAGACCAATTGTCGGATCATATCAATCGTTTGGAAAAGGATCTGCCAGCAGCAATTACTGTTGATCGCTTCTATACACAAAGCACAGTCATAGATGAAGTATTTACAAATTTAATTACATCTTTTGGAGTCTCATTTATAGCGGTCATCTTCATTATGTTTCTTGGTTTACCACTATCTTCAGCAGTACTTGTCGCACTATCCATCCCTATTTCCATTATCATTGGATTAATTCCTTTACCTTATGTGGGTGTAGATTTAAATCAAATTTCTATGATAGGCATGATTATTGCCATAGGAATTCTTGTCGATGATGCTATTGTAGTAAATGATCATATACAACGTAGATTTCAACTTGGAGATGGACCATTCGAAGGTACTATAAAAGGGGTGCGGGAAGTATGGAAATCAATCATCACGTCCACGCTTATGATTATATTCAGTTTTCTCCCTTTATCCTTCTTGTCAGGATCAAATGGTGACTTTATCCGAGCACTGCCCACGGTATTAATACTTACCCTTATCGCATCCACCATTATCGCTTTATTATTTATCCCAACCGTTCAATACACAAGAAAAAAAAGACAATCAAAGGAGTCTCCTATAAAATCCGGTCTTTTTGGGAAAGGATTTGACCGTTTAGAAAACGTTTATGCTGATCGTTTATTACCTTTTACTACACGTAAACCCTTGGTTACTGCTCTTGCTGGAATACTTACCTGTACCCTATTAGCTTTATTAATCACCCGCATCCCATTTGAGTTTTTTCCTGCTGCTGACCGGCCTGAAGTGACTATCTCTATCGAAAATCCTCAAGGGACAGCCATTCAAGATACAGAAAAAAAACTGAAAGATATTGCGGAATACTTGGAAAAAAACGATAAAACGATAACAGAGACAGCTATTTATGCTGGAGCCGGAATCCCAAACTTATTTAATTCAGGGCTGGAGCGTTCAGGCGAAAATACTGGGCAAGTAGTTATACGCGTAGACAGAGATCAAACAAGTGCTGAGGAATTCATTAAAAAATGGAAAAAACCTTTAAGAAATAAATTTCCGGAAAGTGACATATTCCTAGAAACTATTGTGTCCGGCCCCCCTCCATCTCCACCAGTGGAAATTCAAGTTCAAGGGTCGGATCTAGATATTCTCGTTTCTGAAGCGGAAAATGCAAGGGATTTAATCAGTCATTTAAACAGTACGGAGATGGCTACAATAAATGCTAAAAAGCAGCCATTTACTGAATACTCGCCTGAGCGAAATATCCTTGATGAAAACAATATTACAATTGAGCAAGTTACCTCTCAACTTCAACTGGCTAATACGGGTGTTCCATTGGGAACATTTGATAACGGGATAAACAGAATACCAATGGAAGTTTTAGTTGACGACGGACTGGATGAAGGTATTGCACTAGACCAGTTGACCATTATTAGTCAAAATAGCAGGGAGAAGGAAGGACCACCTAATATTTTATCTATGGATGAAATGATTACAACAACCCCTGCAGAAAGAATCGGAGTCATTCCACACTTAAATGGAAAAAGAACCATTACAGTCGAAGGTTACCCAGCCGAAGGAATGGAGCAAACATTCTCCACACAATCTGCTGAAGTGATAAAAAAAATTAAAGATCAATTACCAAAAGGCTATTCCTTAGTTGAAAGTGGAGAATCTGATGCACAATCCGATTTTTTCGTAGAAATTACTAAACTGTTTGTAATTGTGCTATTCCTTATTTACCTGACCATAGCCATCCACTTCAATTCATTACTCATGCCACTTCTCATCACTTTTACGGTATTTCTAGCTGTAACGGGAGCTATTGTTGGACTCTTCATCTCAGGGCAGCCTTTAAGTTTTCTTGCTGTGTTAGGGATCGTTTCTCTATCTGGTATTGTAGTCAGGAACTCAGTGATTCTCATCGAATTTATTGAAAACAATCATAAATTCTATAGAGATAGGGTTGAAGCTGTTGTGGAAGCAGGAAGAGCAAGAATACGCCCGATAATCCTAACATCACTCACTTCAATAGCCGCGTTGACCCCAATCATTTTTACAGACGATGTATTATTCAAACCACTCGCGATATCTATTATATCGGGCTTATTGTTCTCGACGGTTCTGACTCTTCTGCTCGTACCATCCTTTTACTTGATTATCTCTAAAAAGAAGGAACCAAAAGAGTATTAGCCGCCTGCCTGTTGTTTCGTAAAAAATAAGTAGTCATTTCTTCAAAAACCTAAAAAATTCCCAAAAAGTGAACGAACCACCTAAAAGATATAGGTGGTTCGTTTTTCCAGGAAATGGACTTATAAATCTGACGGACTACTCTAAATCATTTAAGATCATATCCAGCACATAATGAACGGATTGATACAATTCCTTGAACCGTTTCCGATGAACATCTAGATAATAACTATGAAGAATGAGCATTTCTATATTTTCATGTGTTGATTTCACCTGGTTCGGATGGACGTTCGTTTTTCTATCCTTAACGAAAGCTTCCGCTTCCCCAAGCCATGTATTGTTCAATTCGAACAATGGAGACGTTTCTTCTTTTACTTTATTAAAAAATTCGTAACTCTTTTTATCCACGGGACCTTCCGTAGTTAAAAAACAATGATGGCAGCGGTCAATTACCCGCTTTAATTCTTTTGTATTTTCTTTTAATCCCATTGTTCCCACACCTTTCATGAATATCTTACCATGAGGAAACAATGATCATCAAAATCAGACGACAGAACGCCGCTTGGCCTGCTGAGCAACCTTTCCTAAATACTCATGCCGACGCTCTTTTTTTATTTTTCTTAACTCATCACGAAGTAGAAATACTTCATCTTTTAACTCATCGATCTCTTTCCGGTGGGAGACTGTCATCGTAAAAACAACTTCATCTGCTTTCATTGACAACCTGCGTTCCAGTAAGGAGAACTTTTCCTGCAGGTGTGACAACTGTTCCTCGAATTCATCAGGTGTGACGACACTATTCTTCATCATGCACAACTCCCCCTTTTTTTGGTATAGTACAATTTCTCGTTTAAATGCATAACTCCTTTATGGATGACAAGACTAGAACTAAAGCAACAAAACAAGTCAAAGCAGACTTTAATCTTCGACATAAAAGGAGAATTTTATATGGCTAAGAAGAAAGAAAAGAAAAACAAAAAACCAACCCCGGCGAAAACAGACAACCCTAAATTAGCTGGTGAGAATCGCCCTTCTACGTAAGTCTATAAAAGCTGTTGCTATTGTATATAGCAACAGCTTTTTTTCTAAATATTTTACAAACCATAAGTAAAACACCCTTTTCCTATTTGAAAATACTAGTCAAAAAACAGCTCATTATTACGAAAAGATATGAATGAGTTTTAAACGAATCTGCGAAGGGAAAATGGAGTTGGCAGTAGAAATGCATGTGTCAATTCTGTGAACAAGTGAAACTTTCCTGCTCTCTATACGTCTAATTAAATGGAGCCGTATGTTTTATATCCTTGGAGATGAAATTTTGTTATGATACTCTCATGGCTATAGGGAGGGATGGATAGTGAATTATCCCAATGGGAAGCGCAGTTCAATACAAAATAATGCTCCCAGAGGTAAGAAAAAAACAGATTTCAGCAACCGGGGAATGTCATTGGAAGAAGACATAAATGTTACAAATGAATATTATTTACAGGCAGGAGTTGCTGTTGTTCACAAGAAACCGACACCTGTTCAAATTGTACAAGTAGATTATCCCAAACGAAGCGCAGCCGTTATTAAGGAAGCCTATTTTAAGCAAGCTTCAACAACGGACTTTAATGGAGTTTATCGAGGAAAGTATATTGATTTTGAGGCAAAGGAAACCAAAAACAAAACTTCCTTTCCTTTAAGTAATGTCCACCAGCATCAGGTAGATCACATGAAGTCAGTTCAAGAGCATGGAGGTTTATGTTTCATGATTATAAGATTCACTCCTTTAGATGAAACGTATCTTCTCCCTTCTTCATCAATGATTCTATACTGGGAAGATCAATGGAACGGGGGCAGAAAATCAATTCCTTACCCTTATATTGTGAAAGAAGGAATCCAGATCCCTTTTCATTATCAGGCAAGGGTCAATTACATCACAGCTATAGATAAGCTTTATTTCTGAAATGGAGGAAAGATCAATGGCCAATGATAGCCAGTCACGTACAGCACGAAGAAAACAAATGAAATCATCAAAAAAAGGAAAGAAAACATCCAAAGTTAAAAAGATATTTATGACACTCTTAACCATCGGAGTAGTCTTAATGCTTGGAATCGGTGCGTTATTTACCTATTATGTAGCAACAGCTCCAAGTTTAGATGAATCGAAATTATCTGATCCTTTTTCATCAAAAGTGTACGATAAAAATGGTGATCTCATAGCCGACCTGGCTGGAGATGAGCGCAGAACTAAAATCACCTACAATGATATCCCTCCTTTACTGGAGGATGCTGTATTAGCTACGGAGGATGTGCGTTTTTATGACCATATCGGCATAGATTTCCGACGTATTGGCGGAGCGGTGATTGCAAACATCACAGGAGGATTTGGTGCAGAAGGGGCCAGTACGATTACCCAGCAAGTGATTAAGGAATCATTCTTAACTAAAGATAAAACGATTAAACGTAAAGTCCAGGAACAATACCTGGCCATTAAGTTAGACCAGGAGTACTCCAAAGAGAAAATATTAGAAATGTACTTGAATAAAATTTATTATGGTGCCGGATCCTACGGTGTTGCAGAAGCTGCAGAAACGTATTTTGGAAAGAAAGATTTAAGTGAATTGACACTCCCTGAAGCAGCCCTTCTTGCAGGTTTGCCACAACGACCAAGCGGCTACATGCCGTTTGAAAACCCTGAGCTTGCTAAAAAGCGGATGAACACCGTATTAAACTTGATGGTACAGCATGGTAAAATTACTGAAGCTGAGGCTGAGGAAGCAAGGCAAGTTGAAATTGAGGATCTTGTAATTGAAAGACAACCTGAAAAAGAAACCCCTTATCAGGCATTCATTGATGAAGTGGAACGTGAGATTAAAAAGAAATTAGACGGATCTGAGATTTATAAAGATGGATTAAAAATTCATACGACGCTTGACCCTAAAGCTCAAGAACATGTACAAGAGCTTCTTAGTGATGAGGGGCCAATATCATGGCCTGATGAAAAACTTTGGGCAGGTGTAGCTGTCACGGATACTCAGACTGGCGCAATAAGAGCTATTGGCGGCGGCCGTAATTATCAAAAAGGAAATTTAAATACAGCTAGCCAAATCAGCCGCCAACCCGGATCAACATTTAAGCCGATCACTGCATACGGGCCAGCTATTCAATATAATAAAATGTCCACTTATCATCAAATTAAAGACGAAAAAACAGTATTTGGAAATGATTGGACGCCAAATAACTTTGATAACCAATTCCGAGGTTGGGTGTCCGCCAGGTATGCCTTAAGCCGTTCCTTAAATATCCCTGCAATCAAAACGATGGAAGAAGTCGGGGTAGATAAAGCAGAAGAATTTACAAAAGGATTAGGATTTGAAATCCCTGATAATGGTCTAGTGCTGTCTGATGCCATTGGCGGGGGAATCGGTACAAATCCTAAAGAAATGGCAGCTGCTTATGCAGCATTCGGAAATGAAGGTGTTTACAATGAGCCCCACACTGTAACAAAAGTTGAAGTTCCAGGAGAAGGAACGATTGATTTAACACCTGAATCTAAATCTGCAATGAATAGCTATACAGCATTCATGATTTCTAATATGCTGCAGACTACTATGAGTGAAGGAACTGGTACAGCGGCCAACGTTCCCGGCATCCCTGATGCAGGTAAAACCGGAACAACCAACCGTGGGGACTACGCCTCAGATTCCTGGTTTAATGGTTATACGACCAACTATTCGATTTCTATCTGGTCAGGTTACGAAGAGGAAGATGCGATGTCACAAGCAGCCAAAGACATTCCAAAACAAATTTATAAACCTTTGATGACCCGGTTATCCGAAGGGATTGACACCCCAGATTTCACAAAGCCGGATTCTGTCTCTTGGGTTGATGTAGAAAAAGGCTCGAGACCTGCCAGATTACCAAGTAAATATACACCATCAGATAGGATCGTCACAGAGCTTTTCCACGTGGATAACCAACCTTCAAAGGTTTCAGAAACCTATCAGAAGTTAGATCCTGTTCAATCATTGTCCGGAAGCTTTAATGAAGAAACTTCGAGCATCGATCTTTCTTGGTCCTATGGGGAAAGCGATGGTGTGAGTTTCAGAGTTGCCGCATCCATCGATGGTGGTGAAATGAGAGAACTTACAACAACGAAAGATACAAGTCTTGAAATTACAAACGTCGATCCAGGAGCTTCCTATGAATTCTCTATTGTAGTGGTCAGTGACGATGACAATACAGCCAATAGTGACCCTGCAACAGTTCAAGTTCAGGCACCTGGTAACATCGAAGAGGAAACTCCAGATCCAGAAGAAGGTACCGAAGAAAATCAAGAAAATGAGGAAGAAGAACAGGAAGACAATCAGGAAAATCCTGAAAACGAAGGTGAAGGTCCTCCTGAAGGTAACCCTAATAATGAGAATGGATCAGGAAATAACGGCGGTGAAGGTAACGGAAACGGAAATGGAAACGGGAATGGGAATAATCCTGGGAATGATGACAACGAAGATAATGAGGAAGAAAACCAGGATAATGGTTCCGAATCTGACGGAAGTAATGATTCAGAAGAAGAAACACCTCCAGAGGAAAACCCGGATGAACAACAAGATGCAGCATAATCATAAAAGCCCTCTTACCATAAAGTAAGAGGGCTTTTTCATAGCTGTTTTTCTTTCTTTCGCATACGTTTTTGACCTTCTCTACACAAAGATAAAAGTGGACATTCTTCACAATTCGGCCGCTGAGCTTTACAATGATAACGGCCGAAAAAAATCATACGGTGATGAGTGACACTCCATTCTTCCATCGGAACCTTTCTCATTAATGTTTTTTCCACTTCTAATACAGAATCTTTCCACCGACATATACCAAGTCGTTTTGATACACGTTCGACATGAGTATCTACAGCAATGGCGGGTTCATCAAAAGCAACAGATGCGACAACATTCGCTGTCTTCCTCCCTACCCCTGCTAAACTTTCTAGCTCCTTTTGGGTCGAAGGGACTTCTCCTCCAAAATTGTCTACAAGTGTTTGTGATAATTTCTTTATATTTTTGGCTTTATTACGGTATAGACCAATGCGTTTGATATCATTCTGAAGCTCTTCTAATGGGACTGCGATA
Source organism: Halobacillus karajensis (assembly GCF_900108515.1). Lineage (GTDB taxonomy): Bacteria > Bacillota > Bacilli > Bacillales > Halobacillaceae > Halobacillus > Halobacillus karajensis. Next base: position 222,681 of record NZ_FNWW01000004.1, read on the forward strand.
TAATCTTCCGGTGTTTTATACTTCTCAAATAATTGAGGTGTCACTTTGTTTACCAATGCATCTGTTGCTTGTGCCGACAGTACAACAGCAACAAGGAGTTCGAACGGATTGTTATGAGTCAATTCACATTCGGCATCCGGAAACATTTCCTCGAATGTATCTAAACAATACCTTATTTGTGTTTTGTTCAACATAATGTAACTTAAGAGTCCTCCTCCAGCCAATTATAGTAGAGCGAAATATCTCTTTTTTTATTTTCTTGTTTTGACGTTTTAACAGGTGATTGGCCTTGACGGAATTGTCTTCCCTGTTCTCTCGCCTGTTCAACAGTTCTTACTCCTTTTCGCTTCCACTCCCTAAGGATGCGGTCGATATATTTAAAGTTTAGTTTACTCATTAAAACAGCTTCTCTTAATGCTGCTTTAATCAAAGCAGGAGATTGTTCTTCTTCATCCAACCATATATTTATGGTTTCAATTTCAAAAGGAGATAACGGGCGCCCAAATTCTTGTTCAAACAATGGAAAGATGTTTTCATCATAAGATTTGTCATTGATCTGGGGTTTAGATGACACAGTGAACAATTTTTCCCATAATGGTTCTAATGAATAAAATTCATTAAGAACTCTATGCTCGTTTTGATTTTGCTCTATAGTCAACATTCTTTTTTGAATTAAAGTCCTAAGCACACGTGAACATTCCTGCGAAGAAACAGAAAGGTGAGTTGCAAGCTCTTCTGGTGTAGGAAACCCGTTCCCTTCGGTGCGGAATCGATGGATCTGCAAAAGAACCACCAGTTCTGTCTCACTCAATTTTAATTGATGATAGTTTTTTAACAACTGTGTTGGAACGACCATTTGGTTATCCACGATGTCTTGAAAACTTTGATATTTAGCCAAATTAATCCCTCCATTCGTAGTAAGGTTGAATGAAAAACACCGATACGCCATAAGGCGAAAAATCGGTGTTTAATCATCCGCATGATATCAGATCACGGGTAAAGTCTGTTCAATAAGCGTGGGAATGGAATGGTTTCACGAACATGTTCGACACCTGCAATCCATGCTACAGTACGCTCAAGTCCCAAACCAAATCCTGAATGGGGTACACTTCCATATTCACGGAGCTGCAAGTACCATTTGTAGGCTTCCCCTGTTAATTCATGTTCTTCATATCTCTTTCTCATTAATTCTAAATCATCAATTCGCTGTGATCCGCCGATGATTTCTCCATAACCTTCTGGTGCGATCAAGTCTGCACAAAGAACGACTTCTGGACGTTCAGGATCTGGTTTCATATAGAAGGCTTTAATTTCAGCAGGATAATTTGTTATGAATACAGGTTTTTCATAACTTTCTGCAATTGCTGTTTCATGAGGGGCTCCAAAGTCCTCTCCCCACTCAATATCATCGAAGCCTTTATCCTTCAGTAGTTGAACCGCATCATCATAACTAATACGCGGGAACGGGGCCTGAATATTTTCTAATTTCTTAGTGTCACGGCCCAATGCTTCTAACTCGATCTTACAATTTTTAAGAACGGACTGGACCACATGAGAAACGTATTGTTCCTGAACTTGCAAGCTATCTTCATGATCCATAAAAGCCATTTCAGGTTCAATCATCCAAAACTCAATTAAATGCCGACGTGTCTTTGATTTTTCAGCACGGAAGGTAGGGCCGAAACTGAATACCCGTCCAAATGCCATGGCTGCTGCTTCCATATAAAGTTGTCCACTTTGAGATAAATAGGCATCTTCTTCAAAATACTTTGTATGGAACAGCTCTGTAGTCCCTTCCGCTGATGAACCTGTTAAAATAGGTGGGTCAATTTTGACATAACCATTGTTATTGAAAAATTCATATGTGGAACGGATGATCTCATTCCGTACTTTCATCACTGCGTGTTGTCGCTTCGAACGTAACCACAGGTGACGATGGTCCATCAAAAATTCAGTTCCATGCTCTTTTGGTGTAATCGGATAGTCAATCGCTTCATGAATGACTTCGAAGTTTTTCACTTGCATTTCAAAACCAAGTGGAGAACGCGAATCTTCAACAATTACCCCAGTGACGTACAAAGAAGATTCCTGAGTTAATGCTTTGGCGTCTTGAAATTTGTCTTCTCCAATCTCCGCTTTCACAACGATCCCCTGCATAAAGCCAGTGCCGTCACGTAGTTGCAGAAAGGCAATTTTCCCGCTTGAGCGCTTGTTGCTTAACCAAGCTCCAATGGTTACTTCTTGTCCTACATATTTCGATACTTCTGAAATGGTTGTTTTCATACTTTGACCTCCAACATTGCTTATGATTGATATTTATTTACGAAGTTCTCAATTCGATCAGCAGCTTTTTCAAGCTGATCCAGTGATGTAGCATAAGACAGACGAACATTGTCTGGACTGCCGAAACCGGAGCCTGGAACAAGAGCAACCTTTTCTTCATCCAGCAAGGCTTTCACCCATGCGTCCACATCTTCAAAACCGCCACGTTCAACAGCTTTTTTTACATTTGGAAAAAGATAAAAAGCACCAGAAGGTTTGGCACATTCTATTCCAGGAATGTTAATCAGACGCTTGTGCAATAAATCCAACCGCTCTTTGAAAGCCTCTTTCATCTTTGTTACTTCATCTTCGGAAGCTGTATATGCGGCTAATGCTGCATATTGGGCAATTGTCGTCGGGTTAGAAGTTGAGTGCGAAGCCATATTCGACATTGCTTTTACCACTGTCTTGTTTCCTGCAGCAAATCCGATTCTCCAACCTGTCATCGAATGAGATTTTGAAACCCCATTAATGATGATCGTTTGATGATAAAGCTCATCAGATAGTTGAGCTATCGATACATGGTCTTCCTTTGTATAAATAAGTTTCTCATAAATTTCATCGGAAACAATTAAAACGTCATGCTCAAGACATACTTCACCGAGAGCTTTTAATTCTTCTTCCGAGTACATCATCCCTGTCGGGTTACTTGGAGAATTAATGATTACAGCTTTAGTTTTTGGTGTGATCGCTGCCCGTAATTGTTCAGCAGTAAGTTTAAAGTTATTCGCTTCTTCTGCGGATACGATTACTGGTTTCCCTTCAGCAAGCTTGATTTGTTCAGGATAACTGACCCAATATGGAGCGGGAACAATCACCTCATCTCCTTCATTTAGGAGCACTTGAAATAATGTAAATAATGCATGTTTGGCACCTGTTGTTACAATGATTTGCTCATTTGTATAGGTTAGGTCCTGATCACGTTTCAATTTAGCTGTGATGCTGTTCTTTAATTCAGGAATCCCACCGGCAGGGGTATATTTTGTCATACCTTCATCCATTGCTCTTTTGGCCGCATCAAGGATATAAGCAGGTGTATTAAAATCCGGTTCTCCTGCTCCTAATCCAATCACATCATGTCCTTCTGCTTTCAGTGCTTTTGCTTTGGCTGTAATCGCCAGTGTTGTTGATGGTGTTAATGCTTGAACACGTTCTGCTAATTGCATAATCGTCACTCCTTAATCGTTTTGTCTGAAGGCAAAGCGTTGGTCGAACGCCTCTCCATTTAATGTGAAATAATCCATTACATAACGGTTCCGTTCGTCGATATAAGTCAACTGGTAGACTGGTTCATTTTCTTCAAAGGCGTACGCTAGATCTTTAAACGTACATCCAGAACATGATTCATCCCACTGAGCGTGCATTTCTGCAACAGGAAGAACGTCATCTAAAGGTACTTCATCCAGTACGTCTTTTTCTTTGATATCAATAAATAAAAGCCATTTCCCCTCTTCTTTTGAGCCTTGAACAATATGGATCTCCTTCTCACCATGGTATGTAAAGACATGATCTACTCGGTGGATACCTCCAGCCTCTTTTGCAATGGCTTTTGCTTCTTCATGTCCCTCTGTACGGTCCTGATTTACTTCCACATACAACCAAACAGAAAGAATTAGAATAAGAAACAGGATGATACCCACAATAATCAGGCTCCATTTCACCCATCTAGGTGCGGTATATGGTGAAGACTGCGGTGTCAGCATCGTCATCATCCAGTGCCAATCCAAACATTAGATTTTTTTCTTTTAACGTACGATTCAATGTATCAACAATTTTATATAAATCGTCAGACTTTTGAATCCTTACAGTCGATAACGTTTCTATTTTATTTTCCATCCATACAACCTCCATTTTTGTGGTGGGCCGCTTTATATTATAACAGGTTCGTCCAGTAGATTCTTACCTCGTTACAACCAATTTTCAATTTCATTAATTAAGCGTTTTGTGGATTCATAGGAGACAGGCACTTTAGGCAAAGAAGAGAGAAAGTACTTACCGTAACGCGCTTCTATTAACCGTTGATCGCATATAAAGACCACACCCTTGTCAGTAGAACTCCGAATCAATCTACCAAACCCTTGCTTAAAGCGAATGATGGCATGAGGTAGAGATTTCTCCATAAAAGAATTCTTCCCCTCTTTTTTCATACGCTCGTCCCTTATAGATTGTACGGGTTGATCAGGGGGCTGGAAAGGTAATCGGACCATCATTAGACATGAAAGATCATCCCCTGGAATATCCACTCCTTCCCAGAATGAACTAGTACCAAGCAGGATGGCCTGGTCAAAGGCCTGAAAGTTTTTCTTTAACCGATCTCTGCTTCCACTCGAAACCCCTTGTGCAAAAATCATGAATTCTTCTGGATCTATGAACTCTTTTAACAGAAGATATGTTTTTCTAAGCATCTCATAAGAAGTAAATAAAACAAGCATTCGCCCTTTGGTCACTTGAGCAACAGAATAAATGGCTTCACTAAGAGCTTCAATAAAAGCTTCTGGTTCCTTCTTGATATTAGGAAAATCATTGGGCACCATTAATTGAACCTGTTTCTTATAATCATAAGGAGATGGAATGATAGCCTCTAAAGTGTTATGCCCTTCCTCTATCCCCAGTGACCTTCGTATATAACTAAATGAGTTGTTTGTAGATAAAGTAGCACTTGTCAGAATAACACTCTGCTTCTTATTAAATAAACGATGATTCAGCATGCTGGCTATATTCACAGGTTCACTAAATAAATATATCGCATTCGCTGCCCCTTCACCTTCGATTTCCATCCATTTTACTTCCTCATCCCTAGTGAAATCGAAATAATGAATCAGTTGTGAGCGGATCTTCTGACACACATCTATTTGATTATCCAATCGAGCAAGTAAAATAGGGATGCCATGGTCTTCATTGACTGCCAGCTGAGCTTTCAATTCAAGTTCGATTTTCTCCATTTGAAGAATTAACTTTTTAATCTTTGCAAGGAACCGATGAGACATTTCCTTAGCCGTATTCATGAATGAAGGCATTTTATCTCTTTTTAGAAGCCACTGTGTCCGCCCGATATCACTTTTTCCTTTTCCTAATTGGCTCTGCTTTTTAACATTTTGATAAATATAGCGAGAAAGCTGGCTTAGTTCCTCTTTTGCTTCATCAATTGTCTGCTGACCTTTTGAAAGATTCGTAAACATGTCGTTTGGTAAGAAAAATCCTTTATAGAGACTCTTGTGGAAAACCTCTCCAAATTGTGTTAAATGTCTCTGTAATTCTCTATAGTCCATACGAACACCGAAATATCTGCTTGCCACTGCTTCCAAATGGTGTGCTTCATCGATTATGACATGATCATACTCCGGTAAAACCGTCTCCTCTTTCATTATATCCATACAAAATAGCGCATGGTTTGTGATCACCAGGTCTGCTTGCAAAGCCTTCTCCTGCGCCCAGTGAAAGAAAGAATCATCTGTATAACCCAATTGAAGAGTCTTACTGGATTGTTCCGAGGATACTTTATGCCAGAACTGCCTCCCATTAGAAGGCAATTGTATTTCATCGACGTCTCCTGTACGAGTCCTTGTCAACCAGACGAGAATCATCGCTTTCGTCAAAGCGATATCGTAATTATCCTGGTATGAATTCTCTAATTCGTAATGAAAATGGGTGAGACTAATATAATGGGATTTCCCTTTATAAATGACCGCTTTAATAGGTCGAGGAAACATCCGTTCAATTTTTGGTATTTCTTCTTCTAACAATTGCTTCTGCAAACTAGTTGTATGAGTCGATATAATGACGCGTTTGCTATCTTTCATTGCCGTGTAAGCGGCTGAAAGAAGATAAGCTACTGACTTTCCAGTCCCAGCTCCCGCTTCTACTATGGCGTGTCTTCCTTCACGGAAAGCCCTTTGGACATGGTCTGTCATTTTCGATTGACCTTCCCTGTACTCGTAATTAGTTAAAAGGCTTTGAAGTCCATTCTCACCCTTATACACTTGATCTTTCCAGGAATCGAAAACAGGCAATTGTACAGAGGTTTTCTTGCGTTCGGGGATTTGTTTACGCACAGCAATTCCATGCTTAATAACTGTATCTGTATCCTTGATGTTTCCATACCGCTTTTCATCTAAGTAGCGGTCGAAAAATTCTCGAAAGTCACTCTTTAATCTGGATTCGATTTTCAAAAGGTACTGCAGGGTTCTCTCAGGTAAACCTTGTAATTTGTTCATAAGGTAAACAAATAAATCAGCAGTTACTTGTGCATCGGATAAGGCCCGGTGTGGTCGATCATGCCCCATTTCCAACCGTTCAGCCAGTTGACCTAATTTAAAGGTGGGGGAAGTCGGCAACAATATCCTTGCAAATTCAACCGTATCAATGATCGGATTATGTAACGGCTGATAGCCGCATCGTTTCAACTCATCATTCAAAAAGCCAAGGTCAAATTCAATATTATGAGCGACTATGTATGCATGTTGAAATAGAGGATAAACATCCTCTGCAATTTCTGAAAAAAGTGGAGCGTCCAGGACATCTTCATCATCAATACCTGTTAATGAACGAATGAAAGGAGGTATTTCCTTTTCTGGATATACGAGCGAAGAAAACTCCTCCACTACTTTACCGCCTTCCTCTATCACCACAATTCCAATTTCAATAATTCGATCGCCTTTAGCTGATGCATTCCCTGTTGTTTCTAAATCTACAATTGCAAATCTCTTCATGATCATCCCTACTTTCACCACAAAAAGGAAGGACCTTGCCTGAAAGTTATTGGCATAGATCCTTTCTTCACTCGCTCGTTCACCTTATATTGGTAAGGCTTGCAAAGGCGGCTCTTCCTCAATAATTTGCTCAACTTGATTCTTCTCATCCATTAGAGCAATTTTCGGACGGAAAATGTCAAGATCCTTTTCACTAAGCATGGCGTAAGAAACAATGATGATGACATCATCCGGCTGAACCCGTCTAGCTGCAGCCCCGTTTAAACAAACAACACCGCTTCCGCGTTCTCCGGCTATTACATATGTTTCAAGCCGTTCCCCATTATTATTATTTACAATCTGGACTTTCTCATGAGGAAGAATCCCGACTTGATCCAATATATCCTGATCAATCGTCACACTTCCCACATAGTTCAGATTTGCTTCTGTTACACGCGCCCTGTGTATCTTAGCTTTCATCATCGTACGAAACATCAAATACCTCCTTGCTGATTAACCATAAATTTCATTGCCTTCTTTATTAAACACTACATTATCAATTAATCTCGCATGTTCGTAGGAGACAGCTGCAGCAAGAATAACAGGACGGTCAATCTCCTCTAAGAATTCTAACTCAGGATATGATAATAATTCAATATAATCTATCTTACCATGAGTTTTTGTTTCAAGAAACTTCTCTGTTGCCTTGATGACAACTTCCGGCGATGTATGTCCATCTCTTACTAATTGCTTCCCATATTGAAGAGCTGCTTGGATGGAAGGTGCTTCCTTTCTTTCCTTTTTAGAAAGGCGCACATTTCTGCTACTTTTAGCTAAACCATCATCTTCTCTCACTGTTGGGACCGGCACTAATTTAACTGGAATATTGTAATCTTTTATCAATGCATCGACTACTGCCACTTGTTGGGCATCCTTCATTCCAAAGTAAGCTGTATCCGGCCGGGTTAAATTAAAAAGTTTAGCGAGGACCGTCACTACACCATCAAAATGACCAGGCCGGCTCCTCCCACAAAGAACATCCGTACGTTTAGTTACAGACATTTGAACAGATAAGGGACGTGGGTACATCATCTCTTTTGTAGGAAGAAAAACCATGTCCACCCCATTTTCCTCTGCAATTTTTTGATCACGTGCTTCATCGCGTGGATAGGTTTCCAAATCTTCTCCCTGGCTGAATTGCAATGGATTTATGAATATACTCAGGATCACACGATCATTCTCTTTACGTGCTTCTTCAAGAAGACGCATATGCCCTTCGTGCAGATACCCCATGGTTGGTACAAACCCAATTTTTTCCCCATTATTCTTCCATTGGGAAACGACATCATTTACTTGTTCAACATCTCTTAAAACTTTCATCGTTTATTTATCCCTCCGGCAAATGGCTGGAATCCATTGTGAATGTATGGGCTTCTTCAGGAAAAGTTTCCTTCTTAACCTCTTGAACATAAGATGCAACAGCTTCCCCTAATATATGATTGCTATCCGTATACGCTTTAACGAATTTCGGTAATCGATCTACACCGTACTTCAATATATCGTGATAAACCAAGACTTGCCCGTCACATTCTGCTCCTGCTCCAATACCAATAGTCGGAATGGACAAGCGGTCCGTTATTTTTTCGGCCAGCTGCCAAGGCACACATTCAAGGACAAGGGCCATCGCACCCGCTGCTTCTATTTCTTCCGCTTCTTCAATTAGACGCTTGGCTGCTGCTTGATCCTTTCCTTGAACTTTATAACCTCCAAGAACATTGACAGATTGAGGAGTCAAGCCAATATGTCCGATTACTGGGATACCAGCACGGACGAGCAGTCCCATCTTTTCCGAAACTTCTCCACTACCTTCGAGTTTTAATGCCTGGGCGCCCGTCTCTTGATACAGTCTTTTGGCGTTTTTAAGAGTATCTTCCGTAGAAATATGATAGGTCATAAATGGCATGTCAATAACTTTAAAAACATTGGGTGCCCCCCGATAGACGGCTTTTCCATGATGAATCATATCATCAATGGTAACTGGGATAGTCGAATCGTAACCCAGCACAGTCATCCCTAAACTATCCCCAACCAAGATCATATCAACCTCTGCATTGGCTGCCATTTTTGCAGAAGGAAAATCATAACTTGTGATCATAGCAATCTTTTCATTATTCTCTTTCATTCGTTGAAACTGGTTCTTGCTATGCATGGTAACCACCTTCTCCCCAATGAATTTCCGCGGAGTATAATTTTTCTTCTCGTCCATTTCTCCTTCTTGCACGCAATGCCCCGTCAGGTTCAATTCCAATTAACGTGGCCTTCCATGTTTCTTTCATCGTAGAAATGGTGACTTCTTCTCCGATCTTATAACCAAAATGTTCCCATTCTTTTTTGATTGTTTCAAACCCTTGGGATTCGAATACGTCATAAGCCCTTTCAAAAAGACGTAAAATATGTTGGATAGTAGCTTGAATATTCCAGTCATGCCCACCTTCGACCTTTAGAGAAGAGGCTTTATACCGTATCTTTTCAGGAATTTCATCTTCACCCTGATTGACGTTCATCCCCATCCCAAGCACAATATACTGAATGGTATCCTGCTCCGCCTGCATTTCGGTTAGTATGCCCGATACTTTTTTATGGTTGATCAATAAATCATTCGGCCATTTAATCTGTGGATTTAAATCTGAGTTTTCGGCAATCAGCTTCGCTAGAACGGTAGCAGCTAGTAAAGTGAGCTGTGGGGCTTGAAGCGGAGGCAAGTTTGGGCGAAGTAAAATACTCATCCATATCCCCTTTCCCTTAGGGGAATCCCAATTCCGTGCCATTCTTCCTTTTCCTTTCACTTGTTCATCCGCAATAACCACTGTGCCATGGGGTTTTCCTTGTTTCGCCAGCTGGTGGACGATTTCCTGGGTAGATTCGACTTGATCATAATGATACAACTCATTTCCCATCCATTTAGTATCCAATCCCCATCTCAATGTGTTTTCACTAATTTTGTCTGGATACGATAAGATTTTATATCCCTTACGCTGGACCGCTTCAATTTCGTAACCATCCTTTTTTAACTCGTTCATATGCTTCCAAACCGCGGTCCTTGAAATGCCCAGCTGATTCGATAGCTCTTGGCCCGATATATGTCCTTTATTTTTATTTAAAAGTTCAATTAGTTCCTTGCGGGTGGATTCCATGATTTCACCCACTCCTTTATTTTTTCATAATTATTTTCAATTCTTTCTGTTACGACTTCATATTCAATGGCTTCCAGCCACTCCGATATCCAAGGCCCTTTAGGACGGGCAGGAAATAAAGAAATTAAATCCTTTGCTTGAAAATGCAGTTCTTTTCTATGGTGGATAATAAGGTCTTTTTTTGTTCTTCTCATACTGTTTTGTAAGCCGTCACACTCATCATATAAAGCAAGACAAACTCTTTCAAAAGAAGCAAAACTACCTTCATTCAGTTGATACACCAGCCATGGCGTCACTTTTTTTTCATTTTCATAGATCTTTAACCCACTTAATAAATGTTCGGATTTTCTTTTGGTAGCGTTCGATAGTTTCCAGTGATTAACGAATGCTTCAACAGAAATTTCCGAATGGGAAAACGTATAAAAAGCGATAATTTCGTGCCATGTATACAAGATTGCTTTTGGATAATCTTCTTGGAACTGGAATCCTTTGAAAATAGGAAGATGTTTTTGAAGACCTGAGTCTTCCAACAACTGCAACCCTAACTTATAATCCTTTCCTGAAAAGAGCTTTTCGGTTTCAATGGCGATTCGTTCTATAGATATGCACGCTAATAAACCTGACATTTCTTCAAGGGCACTTTTCGTCTCAGAATCAATGGTAAAAGAGAGCTGGCTCGCGAAACGAACCGCTCTCATCATACGAAGCGGATCTTCACGAAACCGTTCCAAAGGATTACCCACAGCCTGAATTGATTTCTTCTTTATGGACTCATAGCCCAAATAAGGATCTATCAATTCACCATTCCTACTCATAGCAATAGCATTCATGGTAAAATCTCTTCGTGCCAAATCAAGTTTAATGTCATCCACAAAGTTTACTTTATCAGGATGCCGATAATCCTCATAGCCACCTTCCACCCGATATGTCGTTACTTCATATGACTCTCCTTGGTGTCTTACGATCACTGTGCCATGTTCAATACCGACAGGGATCACTTTGTCAAAAATTTCTTGAATTCGTTGGGGGGACTCGGAGGTAGCAATATCTATATCATTGACTTCTCTCCCACTCAGATAGTCGCGAACAGAACCTCCTACAATAAAGGCCTCCCCTCCCGCTTCTTCGATCACTTTAATCACTTCGCATGCCTGTTTAAATACCTGATCAATCATCATTGTTTAGCACCTGTTCATAAAGGGCTTCATACTGACTAAGTATGGTTTCAGTAGCAAATTTATCATGGACTACCCTTTTGGCCTGTTCTGCCATAGCTTGATGCAATTCTTTATCCTGAAGGATTTTTTTTGCAAAATAAGAGATTTGTTCAATGTTGCCGAGTTCAGCAATAAATCCCGTTTCTCCATGGTCTATGACTTCCGGGATACCCCCGATATTTGTTCCTATACTAGGAACCCCGCATGCCATCGCTTCAAGCAACACCAAGCCAAAGCTCTCTTTCTCTGATAAAAGAAGCTTTAGGTCTGAAATGGAGAGTAATTCACTGACATTTTCTTGTTTCCCTAAAAAAAGGACATCTTGCTGGAGGTTGAGATCCTTGACCAATTGATGACAGTCAGAGTACTCTGGGCCATCTCCTACAAGTAAAAGTTTAGCCGGCATGGTGTTGCGTACCTCCGCAAACGTACGGATGACATCTGATACTCTTTTCACCTTACGGAAGTTTGATATATGAATCATAACCGCATCATCATTATGAATTCCATAATGCTCTTTTAAACGTTGTTCTGACTTTCTGAAATATTCTCTTTCATCCACAAAATTATATATGGTGTCAATTGATCGATTGGTATGTAGCATATCTTTGGTTTGATCAACCAGGCTCTTAGAAACAGCTGTCACTCTATCGGACTGTTCAATTCCAAACCTAATCATTTGTTTAAGGCTTGAATCAATCCCTAAAACGGTAATATCTGTCCCATGAAGGGTTGTAATGATTTTGACATCCCTGTCACACATTTGTTTGGCTAAAATAGCACAAATGGCATGCGGCATCGCATAATGAACATGAAGGATATCCAGTTCCTCACGATTAATGACATCTGCCATTTTAGCAGCAAGAGCCAAATCATAGGGAGGATGTTGGAATACCGGATAATTGCTGACTTCTACTTCATGATAATAAATATTTGGATAGACCCTGTTTAATCGAAAGGGAACTTGTGAGGCTACGAAATGAATTTCGTGGCCCTTCTCCGCCAACAATTTTCCCAGTTCTGTCGCAATGACACCTGATCCCCCTACGGTAGGGTAACAGGTGATTCCTATTTTAGCCATAACCATCACTCCTGTTATCTGTTCTGTTCTATGATGTCTTTCCATTCGAAGTCTTTATGATCTAGAGCTCTGATCATAATGTCTGCCATTGCCAGGTTCGTCGCCACTGGTATTTGATGAACATCACATAACCTTAATAATGCACTAATATCCGGTTCATGTGGCTGTGCGGTCAATGGATCTCGAAAAAAGATCACCATATGCATTTCTTCATTTGCAATTTTCGCACCAATTTGCTGATCACCGCCAAGAGGGCCGGATTGGAAACGAGTTACTTTTAAATCTGCCTCATCGGCAATTCTCATTCCTGTTGTACCTGTAGCAAAAAGCTGATGTTTAGAAAGTATGGAATGATACTCTTTAGCAAAACGAATGATATCTTCCTTCTTTTTGTCATGTGCAATTAATGCGATATTCAATAACAACCTCTCCCTTTTTAATCAAGTAGGTGCTCAAGCCCATAAACAAGGATATCAAGATCCATGACACGTTCGGCTGCAAGTTTCACTCCGCTCATAAAGGATGCTCTATGTATAGAGTCATGCTTGACGGTCAGTGTTTCTCCTAATCCGCCGAACACTACTTCCTGGTGAGCCACAAGACCCGGCAGTCTCATACTATGGATTTTCATACCTTCCACATCTGCTCCACGCGCCCCTTGAAGCGTTTCTGTCTCATTTTCGTGACCCTGCTTATGAGACTCACGGACTTCTTTAATCAGTTCTGCCGTCTTAATTGCTGTTCCCGAAGGAGCATCAAGTTTTTGATCATGGTGTTTTTCTATAATTTCTACTTCTGGAAAGTGTTTGGCCGCCCATTTAGAGAATTGCATCATTAAAACAGCTCCAATAGCAAAATTGGGTGCAATTACTGTTCCGACTCTTTTCTCGGATGCAAGCTCTGTCAGTTCTGTTAATTCCTCGTTTGTAAAACCAGTAGTTCCAACGACTGGACGTACTCCATTTTCGATAGCAAGCTTTGCATGTGTATATCCATTTTCTGGTGTAGTCAAGTCAATAAGAACATCAGCCTCCACTTCACTTAGGCATTTAGCGGCATCTGTATAAATGACTGCATCCATGTCGGGAAGCCCTTCTACTTCTTTGACAACCATTCCGTCATTCATTCGGTCAATGCAAGCAACTAATGATAATGTAGATTGATTTTGTATCATCTTCAATGCCTCACTGCCCATTTTACCACGAGGCCCTGCAACAATCGCTTTAATATTACTCATTGTAAGAACTCCCTTCCCCTTTACGGGTCCAACGGTTTTTATCTCTAGATTCGATTTTACTCATGGATTGTTCAAAAGCCTCAGACATATCAATATCTAATGAATTAGCAAAACAGGTGAGAACAAAGATCACATCTCCCAGTTCTTCTTCCAACGCTTTATCTTTTTCCGTCTTCTTTTTAGGCTTCTCCCCATAACGGTGATTAATTTCTCTTGCCATTTCTCCTACTTCCTCCGTCAGCCTTGCTTGGAGAGATAAGGGTGAAAAATAGCCTTCTTTAAATTGTGATATGTAATGATCTACTCTTTGTTGGATATCCTTAGTCGTATAATTCAAAGTTAACCCTCACTTCTTTTATTGACTCACTCTAAATGTTAGCCAAAAGGCAGCCGTTTGACAAATTTTTTAGTTTGTAATTTAGAAATATGGCTAGGTTTATATCGTATTTTATTGCCGTCATGCATTCCATTCACTATAATTAAAATCGTGTGAATACATAAAAATGGAGGTGGGTAAATGAAGACTTATGGGTTGCGTATTAAAAATATCCTTTGGATTTTAATAGGATCCGCTATTTTTTCTTTTGGTCTTGTTCATTTCAATATCCAGAACGAACTAGGTGAGGGCGGATTTACAGGTATTACTCTTTTGCTTTTATACTTATTCAATTGGGACCCGGCCCTTATGAATATCGTGCTCAATATTCCTGTCCTCATTATCGGGTGGAAAATTTTAGGGCGTGTGACATTCTTTTATTCCCTTATAGGTATTTTTGCTGTATCTATTTTCATTTCCTTCTCCCAGCACTATATGATCCAGTTTAATTTAGCTGATGATCTTACTTTAGCTTCATTATTTGCAGGGGTCTTTATCGGTGTTGGTCTCGGAATTATATTCCGCTACGGTGGAACAACTGGCGGTGTCGATATCATCGCCCGCCTTATTAATAAATACATCGGATGGAGCATGGGAAGAGCCATGTTCGTTTTCGACGCCCTTGTCATTTTTGTTTCCATCATCACCTATTTAGAATATACTCGAGGGATGTATACCTTAGTGGCCGTATTCGTAGGCGCCCGCGTAATCGACTTCATACAGGAAGGGGCCTATGCAGCTAGAGGCACAACAATTATATCAGAGAAAAGTGAGGAAATATCCAAACGGGTGATGGAAGAAATGGACCGTGGTGTTACTATTTTAGCAGGTAGAGGTTCGTTTTCAGGTTCGAAAAGAGATGTTCTTTATTGTGTGATTGGAAAAAACGAAATCGTCAGACTTAAATCGATCATCAATCACATTGATCCACATGCGTTCGTAGCCGTCAGTCATGTTCATGACGTCATGGGGGAAGGCTTTACACTGGATGAAAACAAAAATCCCATCGATGGTTAACAATAAGGGTGTAACAAAAAGAACCGACCCTGTTATAAGGAACAGAGTCGGTTCTTTTTTAATCTTCGTTCATACCTACAAACATAAACACAAAGCGTAACAATTCCGCAAGAGCTACAAGAGCACCGGCAACATATGTCATAGCAGCCGCATTTAACACTTTCTTCGTCTTTCGTTCTTCGTCGTTACGAATCACACCGGTTGAAACGAGCTGTGACATCGCTCTGCTTGATGCGTCAAATTCAACAGGAAGTGTAATCAACTGGAACAAAACAGCTGCAGCGAAGAAAACAATCCCTGCCAAGGCCAACCCAGTCATGCCTAATAGGAAGCCTCCAATAATAAGGAAAATGGAAATATTTGATCCGAAACTCGCAACTGGGACAAGAGCACTACGGAAACGTAAAAACGCATAATCTTGTTGGTCTTGAATTGCGTGACCTACTTCGTGAGCGGCAACAGCAGCTCCGGCAGTTGAACGTCCATGATATATTTCAGTTGAAAGGCGGATTACTTTGGAACGGGGATCATAATGGTCTGTCAGATGACCTCGAACTTCTTCGACTGCTACATTATACAACCCGTTATCGTCAAGTATTTTTCTAGCTACTTCCGCACCAGTCAAAGACGATGAAGTAGGTACTTTCGAATATTTTTTATACGTACTTTTAACCTTTGATTGCGCCCAAATAGGTATGATCAAAATAAGCGCAAAATAGATAATAAAGCTCATCTAACATTCCTCCGTCTTGGATGTGTATATAGGTCAATTTTAGTCAAAGATAAAGAAAAAATCAACTATGACCTCCTCTTATCTTGTGTCTATTTCTTGAACGTGCGCGATATTTTCTGACACTAACATAAATAAGAGTAAAAAGAATGGCCCCCCCTATTAAAAGGGCTGTCCATATGAATGCATCCATTTCCGCACGCTTATCTATAAGAATATGGTTTAATTCTTGGTTCAGGCTTTCTCTGCCCATTGTTGTATCGTGCTCATTTAAATCAGTCAGTATAGAATCTACAGCTTCTATACTGTCTGGTTCAATATAGGTAAATAAAACAGGACGTAGCACCTTCCATTCTTTACTTATGTCGTTTAACGTCTCAGTTTTTGAGTGTTCAGCTATTTTGCCAAGCTTATCTGAAAGAATATGAGACGGTTCATCAGATGAAGTGACTTCAAGAAAAGTAACTATTTTTTCTGGCGTCAGTTCATCTCCATGAGAAGAATTGGAAAAATCATCCAAAAGGGCGTCCCACGTTTTTTGCTCAGTAGAGGTTAGGGTTTGTGCATATTGTTCCATGGATAAATACTTCTTATTCCATAGGCGTTCAGCAAGGTCCTGCTTCCCATCTGCGACCAATAATCGATATTGAGCAATGAAAGATTCCCATTGATCAGGGGTGGTCTCCGACCTGGCTTCAAACTGGCCGATGGGTATGAGTGTGAAAATCAGGGAACAAATAAACAATAGAAAAGCCCGTCCCATTTCACATTTCCCCTCTCATTCAAAGTATTATTTCCATTGTATGAGAGAATGAAAAAGTTTAGACCGCAGATCTACGATAATCAGAAAGGAAATAGGCCGTCATAATACATCCAATACTGAGCCAAAAAGTAAAGTAGCCGATTTCATCCATATATTTAACAATTGCGGGATATACAGGCATCTGTCCAAATACGTAATCAATAACATCATTATGTAGTGTCCAAACGGCTGCTACAAATATATGTTTAAGCTGCATACGGAAAAAACGGGCATATAATAAACCCTGGAGAGCCATAGCTCCGTGAGAAAGGACTAACATATACCCTGTCCAAGGAAGCGATCCATATTCTAAAAAAGTAAGTCCATTCATAACAACTGCCCAAGTTCCATACTTTAGCAGGGTAATTAACGCAAGTGCTTCAATATAAGGAATACTCTTCCCAAAGATAAAAAAGCCGAGAAATATCGTAAAAAACAAGCTGGCTGTGGGGCTGTCAGGTACAAAAATGAGGAATATCGGTTCTGTCGTTTCCAACTGAGGTTCGTACCATATAAATCCATATATAGTTCCAAGTAAATTAATAGTGAAGAGGGCGATTAAAAAAGTACGATTGGTTAATATGTAATTCACGATCTGCTTCATGTTGATGACCTCCCATACAAATGTAGCCGCGCTTAGAAAGCGCGGCTACATTAAAATAAGTATCCAATTACTCTTCTGATTTTGTCTCTTCTGATTCATCAGATGCTTCTTCTGATTCACCGTCCGAGCCTTCCTCGCCAGAAGAACCCTCTTCAGAGCTCGCTTCACCTTCACCGCCGCCAGCGTCACCACCGCCAGCATTTACAACAAATTCAGCGAGTTGCTGCAGCTCTTCATCACTGCCACCAAATATTCCTGATGGCATTTCACCAATACCATTGACTGCGATTTCTTTCACCTGATCCACTGAAAGTTCCGCGTCAATTAAGGAAGGATAATTCCCTTGACCTTGTAATGCATCCCCATGACAACTTAAACAGTTCGCTTCATAAACAGCGTAACCAGGATCCTCTTTGTCAATTGTCGATTCAACCGCTTCTACATTAACCCCGTATTTCTCTGCACGTGTTTCATAATCAGCATGTGTAACAGACTCGTAAGTTAACCAGAAAGTAGCGATAAAACCTAATAACATCAATCCAACTGCGATCGGACGTTTATGAGGACGTCGTTCTGGACCACGGTCCAGGAATGGTGCAAGCAGCAAAGCGCCGAATGCTAAACCCGGCATTACGATGGCACCAAGAACAATATAATCCCCACCAGCGAATTGATATTTTAAGAATTGATACAAGAATAAGAAATACCAGTCTGGCAACGGAATATAGCTTGCGTTGTTAGGATCTGCCTGTTGCTCAAGTGGTGATGGGTGAGCAGCAGTTAAAATCAAGAAACCGATCAAAAAGACGGCCCCGACAAGCCACTCCTTCAATAGGAAGTTAGGCCAAAAGGCTTCTGTTCTACCTGGGTATTCTGAGTAATCTTTTGGTAAATTAGCTTTTCGCTCGGCCGTGATTCGTGAATCACCGACGAACTTCATCCCTTTTCCCCTATGCACAGCTTTCCCTCCTTTTTAACGTAACATTTTATAGTGGTCCGGAAATACCTTGTTTACGGATTAATATAAAGTGAAAGGCCATTAATCCAAACAATGCTGCCGGCAAGAAGAATACGTGAATGGCAAAGAAACGCGTAAGCGTTTGAGCACCAACAATCGATGGATCTCCGGCAAGCAATGTCCGAATTTGATCACCGATAAATGGTGTTGCTGCTGCTATTTCCAAGCCTACCTGTGTAGCGAAGTATGCCTTGTTATCCCATGGTAACAAATATCCTGTGAAACCTAGTCCCAACATGACGAAGAACAACAGGACACCAATGACCCAGTTCAACTCACGCGGCTTCTTATAGGCTCCTTGGAAAAATACTCGCAGCGTATGTAAGAATAACATGACGATCACGAGACTCGCGCCCCAGTGGTGCATACCACGGACAATTTGACCGTAAGCTACTTCTCTCTGCAAGTAATAAACAGATTTCCATGCATTTTCAATATCCGGTACATAATACATGGTTAGGAACATACCAGATAAAATTTGGATAACCGTGACAAAGAATGTTAATCCACCAAAACAATAAACAAATGCTGAAAAGTGGTGTGCCGGGTTGACGTGTTCAGGAACTTCGTGGTCAGCAATATCACGCCACAGTGGGGTAATATCTACACGCTCGTCCACCCAGTCGTAAATTTTCTGAAGCATGTATTATAGCCCCCCTCCTGATTCTTTCGCTTCGCCTAAGTAAAGCATACCTTCTTCAACTTTGAATTCAAAATGTGGCAGTGGTGCAGTAGGTGGTGTTCCTGGCACGTTAGCCCCATCTTTCGTGTAACGGCCGCCGTGACAAGGACAGAAGAATTCGTTTGGATATTCCTCATTAGACGCCCAGTCTACCGTACATCCCAGGTGAGTACAAATCGGTGATAGTGCTACAATTTCATCATTCTCGTTCCTGTACACCCACGCCGTTTTTTGAACTTCTGATTCATACCAAGCATCTACTTGATCGATCGTCCATTCAAAACGCTGTGGTTCATTCGTAATTTCATCAACAGAAGCTACGGAGACGAAATCTCCACTTTCTTTCGTTTTCAATACTGGATCGATCGCAAAACGAACCATCGGTGCAAGCATTCCGGCTGCCATGAAACCGCCTACACCAGTGAGTGTGTAGTTCAAAAACTGGCGACGGGATACTCGTTTTTTATCGCTCATTCTTTTCCCCCCTCTATGCTGTAATCCATGCGACATGGATTGATTACACACAGTTTACTAGGACATTACCATGATAGCGCAATCTCAAGGCGCGGTCAATAAATTATCAAACCTTGTCGGAACTTTTATCCAGTTACCAATAAGCTTGGATTAATTCACTGATTTGATGTGCTTGTTCCCTTACGAACGACTGAGTTTCAGTCGATTGGATGTCGCCACTTCCCATACCAGGAACCCATAATAAATGACCATCTAACTCAGATTCATATTTCTTCCAGGTGTTGTCGAAAGTGAACAAGAAAATATGCTGGAACGGTTGTTCTTTAAATTTTTGAATCCAAGCATTCACTCTTGTAAATTCGATCTCTTGCTGACCATCAAGGTAATGATAGTCTGGAGCCAGAAAAATTCTTCCCTTATATTCTTTCTCAATTAAGTTGGTGAAGACTTGATTCAACTCCCGTTGAAAGGCCTGCTTAACCATGTGCTGATCGGATGCTGGGTTAAAGGGAACCAGTGGAATAATCACTGTATCGATATATTGTTTTTCTGGAAGATATTGAGTAGTATCTGCTTTTGTCCAACGCATAATTCATCTCATCCTTTATCTATGTATCATTTTCCTCTATTTTACTACACAAATATAAAAATGAAAGCCAGGAACCTATGTCGGTCCCTGGCTTTATTTTTATAAAAACGTATTCAGGTCCTGCTTCACCTTTTCAAGCTTTACACACAACGATTTAAATTCTTCACGTTTTCCATTAATAAGAGCTTCATCTATCTTGTCTTCCAGTTGCTTCTGTCTGTGTTGAAGAAGGCTGACAGATAGAAGCCGTTCTGCTTCATTTTTGTCTCTATCATTTAAGTAATAATCTTTTGGAAGATAGGGGTTCTCTTCGAGGACTAGAGCATATTTGGAACACTGTTGAGCATTTTCAAAATTCATTTGAATATAGACTGGTTCCCCTTGGTTCATTCTTAAATCATGAAACGACTTCTCGGCATCGTTCGTCATTACTTGGCCTTTATAGAACCGGAAAGGTGGGTCAGAAACACCTTGAGCACTGATTTCCATTCCACGCGGACAAAACTTCACTTCCTGAACAAAATGAACACTTGATAAGAGAGATTCATGATTCATTAAATAATTCAAAATCCAAACACTCTCTCGCTTCTTTAACTGAAAGTGATTCAAAAACCAGCGGACAAAGTCTTTTTTCTCATCCACAGAGATTGGTGTTTGCATAAGGCGCCCCTCCTGCGCTTTAATTATCAGCTCATTGTTCTTTCAGCCTTTCAACGAAGTCCTCGATTTCTGTATCTGACGGATCGATTGTCAAATATTCTTCAAAAGTCTGTCGTGCTTCAGACATCTTTCCTTCTTCCACAAGGAAGTAACCAAAGGATTTTAGGAAATCAGTATCTTCTTTTAATGAAGGATAAGCTTGTTTATACTGTTCATATGCTTCGGTAAACTTCTCTTCTTCTTCGTAAGCTTGAGCGAGCTCCCATAAGTAATGCGGATCTTCTTCCCCAAGAGCTAATAGCTCATGAATTAAATCAATGATATTTTCATTCAAGTCGTCTGCTTTATAATTTTCAATGAGGAAAAGGACCGCTTCCTTATACCCTGGATCTAATGCGACTGCTTCTCTCATAAGCTCATAGCCTTCCTCTTTATTTCCTTGTTTATGAGATAAGGTACCGGCAAGATGATATAACTCTTTATTAAATTCATCTTTGGCAAGGCCCTTTTTGGCCATTTCCAATGCTTCCTTCGGCATGCCTTCTGAATCATAGGCTTGCGCCAGGTGCGGATATACGGATTGGAAATACGGATCTTTCTCTATTAGTTCTTCCCATACGTGGATAGCAATATCATTCCGGTTTGCCTGAAAAGCCACAAAACCATAGCGGAACATAACATCCGGGTTATCCTCTTCTACCTTTTGGAAGAACTCTAATGACTGTTCAAATTCTCCATTAGCAGCATAAGCCTCTGCTAACCTTGTTGCGACTTCGATATCCCCAATCACTGGTTGATGATGCATGGCATTTTCATAATAAGGAATACTCTTAGAATATTCCCCGTTAGAAAAAGCAAGCTCTCCAAGAGCGAAGTCTATAATTGCTGAGTTGGGCTCAACCTGTTTGGCCAACAATAATTTCTGTTCTGCTACTTCATAAAGGCCTTGAGCCTGGTATAAATCAGCAAGTTGCACCAGTGCTTGTAAATAATCCTCATCTTCGGGCCCGAACTGATCGAGCAATTCAATCGCTTCGTCATCCTCATCCAAATCAATGTGGATCTCTGCCATCATGACTTTTAATTCCTGTTCTTTAGGATAGCGTTGAATTAGTTCATGAAGCACCATTTTCGCTTCTTCCAGCATCCCCCACTGCATATAAAGTTCGGCTATAGTGAAACGTTCTTCTTCATCAGCTTCTGGTAAGTACTGTGTTAGAGTCTTGATTGCGTCTTCCGTCTGATGGGCTTCCATTTGACGGATGGCTTTTTGAATTTCCTCCATGATGACATCCTTTCCACATTAAACAAAATGCTTGTGAATCTTCACTTTTATATGAGACCCAGGCTTCTGATCGGAAATTTTTTGATCGACCTGTTTCACCTGTCCGTTCATAACTGTTACATTTGGAACAGCATTATGATATCTGAAATCTTCCTGTTCTTCAAACGTTGGGCCTTTGGACATCCGGTAGAGATTATAATCGGCTTGCCCTCCTGGTACAATACTCCCTTTTATTGGGTAGATACCACTGTCCTTCAAATTCTGAAGAGAGAGAATTTCATCGTCCTGTACGTCTGTTAGCTTAATAATACCATACTGTTCGCAAAGTGAAGACCACATTTCAGAATAGTTGTTCGACGTATTTTCTGTATCTTTGACGAACAATGTCAACGGCATTCTTTTAAACGACTGCGCCTGGGCTAACCATTCCCAACATACCTCATCAAACTCTTTCCTCGACCCTACCTCAATACATAAAAAGGGGCTTCCTTTCCTGGCAAAGAAGCGGACCATTTCTGGACGCAGCAATTTTGCCGGAACAACAGGCACGATCATATAGTCGAGCGGCAACTCTTTGCAAAGAGTTAAAAAGTATTCATAATGTGCCCGGTAGTGACGTAAACTAGTCACTAGGTGTTGTGTGAGTAACAAGGTACACCCTCTTTTTATGTAATCGTTGCCTGTGTCTTTAACGGAGGGTGAAGAAGCAATAGGATGTATACGATCCAGCATGACATGACCTGGACTGATGGAAAATCCATCCAACACCATGTACTTGTATGACTCCTTACCAATACGATCTCGGACAAATTTGTCTTTATTAACCGTACATTCACTGAAATAGGGACCCGTGTCACTTTCTACATAACCTTGAAACCAATAAGCTCCCATACGATTAAACCTCCAAGCAGGCTTTTTATATCGTATGAGAGCTTCACATAAACTATGAAGTTAAATTAGTTCAAGATACCATTTAAGTGTTCAAAGAATGAAGGATAAGATATATTAATGCAATCTTTGTTTTCTACCGTTACATTATAATCACAGATTAAGGAAGCAACAGCGCCCATCATTCCAATTCTATGATCACCAAAAGAGTCAATGCAACCACCCTTAAGAGATGTCTGTCCATTAATAATGAACCCGTCTTCCTTAGCTTCCACATCTGCTCCCAGAATAGAAAGGGTTTCAACAACAGCCGCAATGCGGTCTGTCTCTTTATACCGCAATTCTTCGGCGTCTTTAATAACCGTCTTCCCTTTGGCTTGTGTAGCAGCTAACGCAAGAATAGGCACTTCGTCAATAATGTTTGGGACCAAATCACCTTCAAGAGTAATGCCTTCCAATTGGCTGCTTCGGATCACCAGGTCACCTACTGGTTCGCTCCCAATATACGTGTGGACCTGAACATCTATATCAGCTCCCATCTGTTTCATCGCTTTGATAATTCCGTCTCTCGTTGGATTAAGGCCTACATTACGGATGGTTAGTTCACTCTGCGGTACAATAGATGCAGCCACAATAAAGAAAGCGGCAGAAGAGATATCCCCGGGTACTCTTATGTCAGAGGGTGTAGGTTGCTGCCCCCCTTGAATTTTAATGGACCTGCCTTCAACCTTCACATCCACTCCGAACTCTGGTAACAACATTTCCGTATGATTACGTGTTTGACCAAGTTCTATGACTTCCGTTTCTCCTTCTGCCAGCATTCCTGCGAGCAGCAATGCAGATTTAACCTGGGCACTTTTTACTTTGAGGTTGTGTTTAGCGCTCCTCAATTTTTTCCCATTGTAGGCGAGTGGAAGCAATGAACTATTGTTGCGTCCTTTAATTTCAGCCCCCATAAGACTAAGTGGTTCAACGACACGATCCATAGGGCGTTTAGAAAGAGATTCATCACCATAAGCCGTCGTAAACAATGGGAGACCCGCCAATACACCGCTCATTAATCGAGCCGTGGTACCAGAATTTCCAAAATTTATAGGGTGTGCAGGCTCTTTCAAGTGGTGAATGCCACGGCTCTGAACAGTCAGTCGGTCATTCTCCTGAATAATATTGACCCCCATATCTCTAAAGGCTTCTACCGTACGCATACAGTCCTCCCCAGTTAGAAAGTTCGTAATAAAAGACGTACCTTCCGCGAGAGAAGAAAATATAACCGACCGGTGTGAGATGGATTTATCCCCTGGAACAAACAATTCACCTGATAGCCGCTTCCGGGTTGGTGTAAGCTCTATACTTGACATTGAAATCCTCCTTTCACTGCTGAATCATTACCTCATAGTGGTATTGACCCAAAATCTGTTTACTTTTTAACTGCTCTTTGCTAGTGGCAAAACTGATTCTTAGCACACCTGTAATACCTTCGCGGATTTCAAGGATTTGAATATTTTTAATACTAATGGCTTCCTCAGCGAGAATACCAATAACATCCCTTATAGCTCCAGGCTGGTCATGAATATCAACATACACATCATAAAAAGCTGGGATAGCTCCTTTTTCCTTGACCGGAAGGCCATCTCTGTATAACTTTGCATCCGACAGATATTTGAAGGTTTTTTCTTTTTCATTCTCCGAGAGATAGGTCTTTATTTTATCCATTTCACCGATCCAGTCATCCAGCATCGAAATAAGAAGATCTTTATTTTGAAAGAAAATATCCTGCCAAAGCTTAGGGTTGCTTGAAGCGATTCTTGTAATATCCTTAAATCCACCTGCTGCTAAATGTTTAATATAAGGGTGTGTTTCTTCCCATCCCCTCGCTTGGTGGACAAGAGAAGACGCGATTAAATGAGGGAAATGAGAGATAACGGCCGTCATCTCATCATGTTCCTCTGTCGTAAAAATCAAAAATCGTGCGTGCGTTTCTGAAAACAAAGCTTTTAAGCGATCGGCTTCTTTTTCATTTGCATGAATAGAAGGCGTAAGAACATAAATAGCATTTTCAAAAAGGTGTGGTTTTGCTGCTGTATACCCCTGCTTGTGTGAACCTGCCATCGGGTGACCACCAACAAAGGAAAGAAGGGGATTATTCAAACGATTCGCTGCCTCTAGTACCTGATTTTTCACTGAAGACACATCTGTAACCAACAATGGTTTGTTCAGTTGAATATTCTCCAGCCGATGAATATACTCAATCGTTATAGAGATCGGTGTTGCCAAAATGCATACGTCTGCCTCTATTACAGCCTCTTTAAAATTAAAGGCGGCCTGATCGATCACACCTTGCTTTAACGCCATATTCAACGTATCTTCATCACCATCCATTCCAATGATAAATACGTCCTCTTTTTTTGAGACATTCATAGCGATCGAGCCACCGATCAGACCTAATCCTACAACAAGTACTGTTTGTTTCATTGGCTTTGAACCGAAGCGAGTTTTTGTTTCATCGCTTCCTGAATCTCCTGCATGTCTTCTTTTTTACCAATTGTTAATCGGATGGTATTCGGAAGTCCCAAAGCTTCTCCTGACCGAACGATAAAACCCTTTGTTAATAAATATTCGAACATTTCATCCCCACTGCAAGGTAAGTGGATTAGCAAGAAATTGGCTTGTGAATCATAATAGGGTAACCCGATTTCCTCACAAAAACTCATGAGCGCCTTTTTATTACG
Organism: Halobacillus karajensis; assembly: GCF_900108515.1. GTDB lineage: Bacteria > Bacillota > Bacilli > Bacillales > Halobacillaceae > Halobacillus > Halobacillus karajensis. Next base: position 248,274 of record NZ_FNWW01000004.1, read on the forward strand.
ATGATTTACTTCTACCGTTTCTTCAATAAACTTTTGGTCATCCAAAGCAAGTATAGCGGCGGCTTGAGCGACTGTGGAAGTGTTGAATGGTTCACGAGAAGGTTCAAGAATTTGAATGACATCCGGATGTCCAACCCCAAAGCCGATTCTAAGGCCAGCTAAACCATATGCTTTAGAAAATGTCCGTAATACAATCAAATTAGGATATTCATTCAAAGCAGCAATTGAATCAAAGGCATTCTCTGCTTCCAAGTATTCGTAATAAGCTTCATCAATGACAACTAGTACGTGTTCAGGTATTCGCTCTAGAGCAGACTGCAATGTATCCTGATCTATATGAACACCTGTGGGGTTGTTTGGTGTACAAATCCATAACACTCGTGTGTGTTCATCAATATTTTGGAGCATTTTTTCCAAATCATGATGGCCGTCAACAAGAGGCACTTCTCTAACTTCCGCTCCTTCAATTAACGCATTGTGACGGTATTGAGGAAAGGTAGGGGACGCCATGACCGTATTCGATCCAGGCTCGAGAAATGTACGACAAATAATCTGAACAACCTCATCTGATCCATTCCCAAAAATCAGTTGACGGTCTTCAACCCCTATGAAGTTCGCTACTTTTTTTCTTACTTCTGTACCATATCCATCGGGATAAATTTCCAAATCAGCAATCAACTTGGGTAATTCCCTTTCGACTACAGGAGAAAAACCATAAGGGTTTTCATTGGAAGCTAGCTTAACGATCCGGTTTAAACCAAATTCTTTTTTCACTTCTTCAATGCCTTTCCCAGGTTTGTATGGTTTCATGTTTTTTAGAATATCTTTTGCCTTCATAAGGAAACTCCTCTCAACTCTTTAAATCTGGTCTCAGTTGTACCGCGTCATTATGATAAATATGGTGGATGTCTTTTTGGGCTTTGTCCGTGCAAATGGTCACCATGACCCTGATGCATTTTTGAAGGCTTCCAGGAACCGGGATCTCCCTCATGCACATTACAGGAACGTAGGTCCACCCCTCTATTTTTCTTAATGATTTAGCAGGGAACGTATCATTAAGATCCTCGGTCACTGTAAAATATACAGAGGCGACATCGTCTGCCTCTATTTGGTTGTACTTAATAATATCCTTCAGTAATTTATGGGATTCAGCAATGATTTCATCCTGTTCGTTATGTTTTACCGTAGTAGCTCCTCGAACTCCTCTAATCATTCACCACTCACCTCAGCTTTTAACAAGTTCAACTGCTTGACAATTTCCTTTTTATCTACATTCAGGACGCATGCATCGCTAATTTTTTTAAGTAAAACAAAGTTGATTTCTTGTCCAACTGTCTTTTTATCCCATAACATCCGTTCTACCATGTGTTCAGAATCGAGGGTAGATAAGAGGGAAAGTGGATAATTATTTTTCTTTAACCATTCCGTAAATTCCTTTACAGGCAGTTCAGCGCCAACAACTTCTTCACTCAATTTCATCATGAATAGTAAACCAATGGCCACCGCCTCGCCATGAGTGATTTCACCATATCCAAGTTCTGCCTCTATAGCGTGTGCTAATGTATGGCCTAAGTTAAGATGCTTCCTCAATCCAGTTTCTCTTTCATCCTGTTCCACGATGGAAGCCTTAACGTGGATTCCTCTTGTCAGATCGGTCTCCAACTGTTCCTTTGTAACTCTTTGAATATCCACTTCAAGTAAAGTCTTACTCCAACCTTCATCACTGAGAAAAGCATGCTTAATTACTTCCCCATACCCCGATCGAATTTCACTTTCAGGTAAAGTATCAATCGTTTCTATATCATAAATCACTTTTGTTGGATTATAAAAAGAACCAATTAAATTCTTTCCGTTAGGATGATTGATCGCAACTTTCCCTCCGACACTGCTGTCGTGAGCAAGAATCGTTGTGGGCATTTGGATATAATCCACCCCCCGCAAGTAAGTGGATGCTACGTACCCAGCCAAGTCTCCAATCATTCCACCGCCCAGTGCGATGATTAAAGACTGACGATCAAGCCTTGCCTCCACACAACGATCAAGAACTTTTTCATACATCCTCATACTCTTTGACGATTCGCCAGCAGGAACAATTGCTGTATGAACCTCAAAGTTTTCTTTTAAACTGGAGGCTACTTCATTTAAATAATGTGTCTCCACTTTATCATCTGTGATAACAAGAATGGATGTATAGTCGGAATCTATCAACTCCGTTACTTTATTTCGTAAATCCTTCCCGATTACTACGTCATAATCATGAGTCGTGGCATGGATAGTTACAGAAACCATTAAAATCCCCTAACTTCAATACGGTAATCGTCAACGGCCCGCTTTAAACGAGGGAAGTAGTCTGCTGGAAATTCATCTGTAATGGCTTTAGCCAATTCAAAAGCAACAATGTGTTCCATCACTACAGAAGCGGCAGGAACTGCACAAGAGTCTGAACGTTCTATGCTCGCATTAAAAGGCTGTTTAGTTTCTATATCTATGCTTTGTAACGGTTTATACAGAGTTGGAATTGGTTTCATAACGCCTTTCACTACAATTGGCATTCCAGTTGTCATCCCACCTTCAAAACCACCCAGGCGGTTCGTACGTCGGTAATATCCCCGCTCTTCACTCCATAGAATTTCATCATGTACTTTACTACCATTTCTTCGGGCAGCTTCAAATCCAATACCGAACTCTACTCCTTTATAAGCATTAATGCTCATTACTGCTCCAGCAATTTTAGCATCTAGCTTTCTATCGTATTGGACGTAAGATCCAATCCCTGGCGGCATTCCTTCAACATATACTTCGGTCACTCCACCAATGGAATCGCCTTCTTTTTTCGCTTCGTCAATAGCCGTCATCATTTTCTTAGCCGCAGCTTCATCAAAAGTACGTACAGGAGAAGCTTCTGAGATTTCACGGCGTTGTTGTAAAGTTAGGTTTTCATCAACATTTGAAACAATCCCTGCTATTTCTCTAACATATCCTGTTACCTCTATACCTAGTTCTTTTAAAAGCACTTTAGCTACAGCTCCAGCCCCTACACGTGCTGCTGTTTCTCTTGCAGAAGAACGTTCAAGAACATTTCTCATATCTCTATGGCCATATTTCATGCCTCCGTTCAAATCAGCATGTCCAGGCCTAGGCTTTGTAACTGTCCGGCGAATATTCTGTGTATCCTCAGGTAATGGATCCTCCCCCATGATATCTGTCCAATGCTTGAAATCGTCATTATTAACAACGAGCGTGATCGGTGATCCCAGGGTATAACCATGACGGACACCGCTTGTGATATCTACCAAATCCTTTTCTATTTGCATACGTTTGCCACGCCCATACCCGCCTTGGCGTCTGATCAATGATTCATTTATTTGTTCCCTCAAAAGGGGAAGATGTGAGGGTACCCCTTCAATAATAGTCGTCAATTGTTTACCATGTGATTCTCCAGCGGTTAAGTAGCGCATAAACCAACGTACCTCCTATGTAGTAATCCCTTCTCAGGGAGTGTTCTAAATTTTTAAATACTACTATATCATATCGCTTTAAATTTGTGACGATAAAATATCCGAATTTTTATAAAAAAGAACCGAAAGCGCTTTCTGGCTCTTTCCTTTTAAACAAATTAAACAAAGCTTTTATGAAAATCCCCTCCAAGTTAACACAGTTTTTTATAAAAAAAAGTGTCATATACATCGAAACCATAGGAATGGGGAGAAAATATTTGTTCTGTACTACCAACAAATAAAAATCCTCCCTCGTCGAGAGACTTGCTAAATTCATGATAGATCCTCTGCTTAGCATCTTCCGTAAAATAAATCATGACATTCCTGCAAACAATAAGATCAAACCCACGCTGGTAACTGTCAGAGAGGAGATTATGCTGCTTGAATGTTACAGTCTCTCGTATTTCTTGATTGACTTTATAGGAGCTCCCATCTTTTTGAAAGTATGTATGCTTCACCTCTGGTAAAACTTCCTTGAGTGACCTTTCCTGATAAACCCCTTTCCTTGCGAATTCTAACACCTTACTGTCTAAATCAGTAGCAAGGATTTCGATTTGATCAAGTGGAATATAACGGCTGAATATCATGGCCAGCGTGTAAGGTTCTTCTCCCGTAGAACAAGCCGCACTCCAAATCTTCAGCTTCTTTTTTCTCTTTTTTAGTAAATGTGGAATAACTTTGTCCTCTAGAATTTCGAACCTTTTCCTGTTCCGATAAAACTCCGAAACATTTATGGTCATACGGTCTAAAAACTCATTCCATAATATGGGATCTTTTTCAATAGCTTGAAAATATGTATAAAAATCAAAATAGCCTCTTTTTTCCCTTAAAGAGGTTAGACGACGCTTCATCTGAGCTTCTTTATATTGGGATAAATCGATGCCTGTTTTACAATAAATCTTATTCGTAAATTGTTTATAATCTTGACTCATCTCCAGAACTCCCTACTTGCATACTATTTCACTTTAGAGTACTTCAACCTATTTGAGATGTAAATAGTTGGTGTTCTTATGATATATTAACCGGTTTTCTATTGCCATCAGTGCTTCAGCAATAAAAAAAGCCACCCTAAAAGGCGGCTTTCAAATTAGTAGATCCATTTTAAACTGTCTTTTTCATAATTTACAAGTTCGCTGGTTTCAAAAAACAAGCCGATCTCTCTATCAGCACTTTCTTTAGAATCAGAGCCATGGATAACATTTTTCCCTACAGTTACACCATAATCCCCACGGATCGTTCCGGGAGCTGCTTCAGAAGGTTTAGTTGCCCCCATCATTGTACGTGCCGTAGTGATTACATCTTCACCTTCCCAAACCATTGCGAAGACGGGACCAGAAGTAATAAAGTCCACTAATTCACCGAAGAATGGCTTATCTTTATGTTCACCATAGTGTTCTTCTGCTAGTGCGTTAGATACTGTCATTAACTTAGCTCCTGCAAGTTTAAATCCTTTACGTTCAAATCTTGCTATAATATCACCGATCAAATTGCGTTGTACACCATCTGGTTTAACCATCAAAAAAGTCTTTTCCAAGCCAAACACCTCATTTTATGTATAGTGTGAAAGCGCTTTTAATAAGTGCCATAAAAAATTCTACCAAACAATAGGAAGAAAGGCAATAGATTTTATGCCCTTCTTTTCCCAATGTACTTAGCGATCCCCTTCAGGGTTTGTTTTGCCCTGTTTGCTGGTAGTTTCGCAAGGGATTGATAGGCCTTCTGAAGATAGCGATCACTAATATCCAATGATTTCTCTATCGAACCGTTAGACTGCACGGTTTTTATCAAAGGCGCCAGTTCATCCGTATGCAGATCTTCTTTTCGCTGGAATACACTTTCAAGGTGGCTCTTAAAACCAGGGTCCTCCATCGAAAAAAGTACAGGAAGGGTGATATTGCCTTGTAATAGATCACTTCCTGCTGGTTTGCCGAGTTCCTTCTCAGACGCAGTAAAGTCTAATACATCATCTATGATTTGGTAGGACATTCCGACATAATAACCGTACTGATAAAGAGCACGTTCATGTACAGGATCCACGTTTGCTGCGATAGCACCTAAGCGACAGCTTGCTGCAATGAGAAGAGCTGTTTTCCTCTTTATTCTCCGTAAATATGTTCTTATATCCTGTTCCGTGTTATATTTATCTCTAATTTGTTCGATCTCACCTAAACAGAGTTCTACCATCGTACCAGCTAGAATCTGGTGGGCACGGGGGTTCTCCAAGGCAGAGAGATTTTCAAGGGACCTCGCGAAGATATAGTCTCCGGTGTACATAGCAATTCTATTGTCCCACCGCGCTTTAATTGTAGGTTCTCCTCGCCTTAATTCTGCCTCATCTATAACATCATCATGCACAAGAGAAGCTGTATGTATAAGTTCCAAGGAAACAGCGACTGCTTTCATACGCTCGATATTGTAATCGCCGAACTTCCCCCCAAGTAATACAAAAACAGGGCGAATTCTCTTCCCCCCTGCCTGCAACAATTGACTGGATGCTTCTCTCAGGACCATATTGTCAGATTGAATCGTTTCATTGACCGCCTTTTCAATGACAGCCAAATCATTTTTAAGAAAAGAATAAATCATCGCTAGTTTCATGGCATTTCATCCTTAGTTATTGCTTTTCCCCCATATGCATGGCTGCAACGCCACCCGTATAGGATTTAATAATCACATTTTTAAAGCCAGCCTCTTCAAACATCCATTTCAGTTCCTTTTTCCCAGGAAAATCCTTTGCAGACTCATGAAGCCAGCTATACTCCTTATAACTTTTAGCAAAAAGCCTTCCGATTAATGGCATGATATTCCCGAAATAAAAATAATAAAGTCTCTTGAATAAAGGATTTGTAGGCTGAGATGTTTCTAGACACACTACTTTTCCACCCGGTTTCACAACCCTGTACATTTCCTTTAAAACCTGCTTATAGTCTGGGACATTTCTCAATCCAAAGCCTATGGTCACAAAGTCAAATTGATCATCTTCGTAAGGAAGTTCCATGGCATTACCATGTTGAAATTCGACTTGCTTAACTCTCCCTGCTATTTTTTTCTTGATACCGACAGACAGCATATTTTCACTGAAATCTAGTCCAATGACCTTCCCTGAAGGACCTGTTTCTTCAGCTAATGCCATGGTCCAATCTCCCGTACCACAACAAACATCAAGAGTATAATCACCTTTTTGCACTTTCATTCGCTTCATAACATCCTTCCGCCACAGGCGGTGTTGTTGAAACGATATAATCGAATTCATACTGTCATACCTTTTATAAATTTTTTCAAATACGTGGTGGACTCGTTCTTCTTTAGTTAGTGGTTCCATGCTCACCCTTCTTCCGCTATCTTTCTATGGTTGAATTGATGATGTATGGCCGCGTGCATATACGACTTCAGCCAATTAAAATGAACAGGCAGCTGGGTTACTGTCGTTTCCAACCGGTGCACATGGCTTTGTAAGGTTTGTTCAATGTTCCCTAATATTTGACCGCTGTTTCCCAACAAAGCAGGACGTTTTATAAGAGCATCTATCAATGGAGAAAATTTCCCTGCCTGATAACTGCGTTTTTCCTCCAAGAGTTTCTTAGCTAACAGCCATTCTCCTGCCATATCATTAATGGCTGTCTTCTGGACATATGTAGCGACCCTTTGGATCAGAAGTGATTCGATTTTCTTCAAACCATCTAAAAATTCCTGGAATGACTCAACGTCTTTGTAATAGAGACCCATTTTCAATTCATTAATTTCCTTAATCGCTCCGGCTAATGTATGAATCATTGGAATATCATCAAGCTGAGACAGCAGGTAATAATAAAGACCACTGTAATAATCTCCAGCTAATACTGTTAGTTGTCTATGACGGATAATATCACGATCATCCTCTTCATCAGTTAAAGTAACAAGGTCATGAGTATCCAATGCAATTTGTACGAGCATCGTCGTGATTACATATTGTTCTTTTTTAACCTCTGAGAGGTTGGTATGATTCATGATAGAAGAAAGGATCACAAGCTTGTCTTCGTCGATTGTCGGCTCAGGGATGAAACGTACCAAATAAGGGTGGCGAACTTTCGATGCAATTTTTCGTTTGAGTTGTTTGATTTCGTTTTCTGAAGAATTCAACTTGATCACCTAGTCCCTTTCCTGAACACTATTAAACCATTCCTATTATAGCATATTTCACCATGTGCTGCTGTTTATTATGTATATGGCTGCAGAGTAAAACATCACTCTGCATCGTTCTTCATTTCTCCATGACTTGTTTGAATAGTAGCTTTTCCACGAACCTTAACAGCTGATGTATGTTCAGTAAATTGAGCAATCATCACTTCTCCCCTGTCAAGCTTTTCTGAGTGATGAAACCGCGTGTCCGTGCCGCGTGTTAACCCTATGACATTCACCCCATCTTCGAGGGCTTTAATAACAAAGAAATCGTTATTGGATGTAGACATACGGGTAGCCTCCTTCTATTATCTTTACTATCTCTTACAAGGGGGACTTTTGTCAAAACATCCACCTTGATGATGACCGCCCTCACACAAGTATGACCTGAATGAAGGGGTTTTAATAATAAAATAAAAAGAAAAAGGGTGCACATGCACCCTTTTTCGAAGCCCTATGTAGCTGATTATTTAACCGCATCTTTAAGGGCTTTACCAGGTTTGAACGCTGGTACTTTGCTTGCAGAGATTTCGATTTCTTCTCCAGTTTGAGGGTTACGGCCTTTACGTGCCGCACGCTCACGTACTTCGAAGTTACCGAATCCGATCAATTGGACTTTATCACCATCTTTTAGTGAATCCATGATAGATTCGAATACAGAATCTACAGCTTGTGTAGCATCTTTCTTAGAAAGATCAGCTTTTTCAGATACAGCATTGATAAGATCTGTTTTATTCATGACACTCACCTCCTCCCAAGAAGGTTAAACTCATTCAAGCGACTTTTCATCCGCTTTAAATGTTAATTTAGCGGTCATCTTTTGATGACATGCCTTATAATAAACGACTTTACAGCGAAATTCAATAGACAATCACTTTAAAATCGCGTAACACCGCGACTTCCAAGCTGAATAACGCTTCATTTCACATGTAGCTTACCATAACCAGCTACAGGATGCAACAATCCACAAACGTTGATTTGACGGGATTTTAAAGGGTTTTATTATCTTCTCTTAGATAAATACGACATCTAACTTTAAATAACCTTTATTCATCGTAATTTTTTCCTAAAAAAATTGCCGAAGAGGTGATTTTAGCTGTTTTTATTCGGGCAACCATAGAAAATCCCCCTTTTTTAAGACCTTTTGATTCTTTTATTTTCTACAAAAAAAAGACTTTCCTTTACTATTATAGAGCAGAAAAGTCTTTGATCATGATTACCTTTTTACTTCTAAGAGAAATTAAAAACGGCTCACTCGGAGCCGTTATAAGATAATAGCGATCATGCCGCCTGAACCTTCATTAATGATACGTTCAAGTGTTTCTTTAAGTTTATATCTTGCATTTTCAGGCATTAGTGCCAGTTTAGCTTGAATACCTTCTCGAACAATAGAACTTAATGAACGACCGAATATATCTGAATTCCAGATGGATAACGGGTCTTCTTCAAAGTCCTGCATTAAATACCTTACAAGCTCTTCGCTTTGTTTTTCTGTTCCAATGATTGGTGAAAATTCTGATTGCACATCGACCTTAACCATATGGATAGACGGGGCCACTGCTTTTAATCTGACACCAAAACGTGATCCTTGTCTAATGATCTCCGGTTCATCGAGCGACATATCTTCTAATGTTGGAGCAGCAATACCATAACCCGTTTGTTTCACCATCTGCAAAGCATCAGCCACTTGATCGTATTCTCGTTTCGCATGCGCGAAATCCTGCATAATTTCAAGTAAGTGGTCTTTTCCACGAATTTCTTCGCCAACAATTTCTTTCAGAACATGATCATATAAATGCTCTGGCGCCTGGAGGTCAATTTCGGCAATACCCTCTCCAAGATCCATACCTGAAATGTGGGCTCCAGTAATATATTCATATTGATCAAAGTTACCAACAACCGTATCTACATCTCTTAAACGCTTAATATCTTTGACCGTTTCTTCAATTGCTTCCTGAAGATTATTTCTTAACCAATGTCTTGAATCAAGAACCATAACCCAGCTTGGCAAGTTTACGTTAACTTCCAGGACCGGAAATTCAAAAAGAGCTTCACGCAGTACGCTCTGTACATCATTTTCACGCATACTTTCTACTGATAAGGCGAGTACAGGAATATCATATTTCTCAGATAAATTCGCTCTTAGCTTCTCTGTATTTGGATGATGGGGTTGAGCAGAATTCACGATCATAATAAAAGGTTTTCCAACTTCCCTCAATTCCTCGACAATCTTCTCTTCCGCTTCTACATAATCTTCTCGGGCGATCTCCCCAATGGTTCCATCTGTAGTGACGACAATTCCAATCGTGGAGTGTTCTTGAATAACTTTTTGAGTGCCAATTTCTGCGGCTTCATGAAAAGGTATTGCCTCTTCATACCAAGGCGTGTGGATCATCCTTGGGCCATGTTCATCCTCATAACCAACAGCACCGTTTACAGCGTAGCCGACACAGTCGACCATGCGCACCCGAATATCAAGGTGATCATCAATATTTATGTTTGCCGCTTGGTTAGGAACGAACTTAGGTTCTGTTGTCATGATCGTTTTCCCAGCAGCGCTCTGAGGCAATTCATCAAGAGCACGCTCACGCTCCGTTTCCTCCTCCATATTTGGTAAAACAACGAGTTCCATAAATTTCTTTATAAAAGTGGATTTTCCAGTCCGTACCGCCCCAACGACGCCTAAATAAATATCTCCATTAGTCCGTTTGGAAATATCGCTAAAGATATCAACCTTTTCCAAAGGATCCCCTCCCAAATAAAATTTCACCTTCATACAAGCCTAGACAATCTAATTCTATGACGTTGTCCTAGTGGAATATGCACGAAATTATAAGTTCAAATACGGTCACTTCGGACAAACTGTCATAGCACTTCGCATAAACGTCATGTAGAGGAGATATGGGGAAAATAGGGAATAGGAAAAAGGATTAGTTTATGCTTTTCTAGAAATCTATGAAAAAAACCGCTCCTCTATGCAGGAACGGTTTCGATTCATGTAGATAGGTATCAATTTTTAAACACTGGTTCTCCATCTTCAATGGTATATGCAGTCGAATACGCAGGGACAAAAGGAGTATGATCTGTCAATAAATAACGAATGTCTTCCCCATTCTTATAATCATGATTTTCATCCCGGAGATAAGTATACAAATCCTTACGATAATCAATATATACCTGACCTTGTTCATCTAAATAAACCGGCAGTTGATGTTCAGAATAAGGGCTGTCCACCATAGGGGGCTCCTCCATCCCAAGTGCTCCATAATCTAGTTCGTACACACCTGGAGCCACAAAGTCACCGAACGGTGGATACTTGTTATTATCCCGGTAGAATTTCACTTTCACCTGAAGTGATCGTACTTCTTCAGTTGTGCGGAGATCCAAAACTTTCACGGTAGGGTTAGATTCCGGGTGGATAATAACATATTGATAATGTCCACCATTTTCAAAAGATGTACCTGGTAACTCATTTATTAAGTTCAATTCTCTCAATTTACTGAATTCTATTGGGTATTTTTGGAATATAGGAGTATCCTGGTCTTTTGTCTTTATAGGCAGCCTGCCATTCGTTTGTTCTTGATAATTATCTACAGCGTTTTGCACGATCTCCAACTGTTGATCGTTGGGCACTTGATTCTTCGCCAATTGGTTTTGGGGGTAGAGACAGCCTGAGAGCAACAAAACGGGTAAAGGCAATAGAATAAATAATATTCGTTTCATGGTGAATCCCCCTTGTCAGGCAGTTGGTCCGCTTAAGACAATATATAGAATTATAATCCCGCCAAAGATCATAAATAAATAAGCGAACACAGCAACCATTCCTGATAAAAATCCTTTTAATTTATATCTGCTTAAATAAATTAGCCCGACGGCTAGAAATAATGAGATCATCCCCCCGAATGATATGTACATTTTGAGCATTGATTCTGACACCATTCTTCCTCCTTTATGCACATTTCGCTTTTGGTATTATACCACATGTCTATAATCACGGACAGTTACGATTGCCGTCATTCTTATGATTGCCTTCTCTTATCCATTGTAGAATCCAAAGTCCATCATTTTCTAATGGCTGCTAAAAAAGGGCAAAAAAAGAGCCGAGGCAATAAGGTTACCCCGGTTGACTAAACAATTCCCTAACCAGCTCATGCGTAATGATTGCTGCGTGATATCTTATGCATACGAATGAAGGACCGCCTCCTCAGGCGCCTACAAGTTCGTAATTATTTTAAGAATTTGCCTAACGTATTCATATCAAGAGGCATGTTTTGCTTCGTGATTGCTTCCACAATCTTATCTTCTTTAGCCGGAGATACATTCTTATTTGCGACCTTCGCAAGTTGACGAACGAGGCGCCTCACAGTCTTTTCGTCGCTGAAGTCTGCATTTTGCACAGAATTCGCCACTTTAAACACATCTTCCGGATCGATGTTCGCCTTTTTCTTCAAATGATCGAAAATATTCTTTTGAAAATCATTCATGAACACTTGACCTCCTCGTGCATTAGGTTCTGTGTAGTATATGCACGAGAATCGAGATGTGTCAGTCATTCATCTTTTCATCAAGAATATTTGTCAAATCCTCCATTTCATGACGACGAATCCTTGTCATAAGCTCATCGACAACATCCCTGGGTTCAGCTGCTTCGAAAAGGATCCGGTAAATACCTGAAGTAATCGGCATTTCAACCCCTTGATCTTGAGCTAGCTGAAAAGCGGCCTTTGTGGTTCTGACCCCTTCCACAACCATACCCATTTGTTCAAGAACATCTTCTAAAGGATGTCCCTTTCCAAGCTTATTCCCAGCCCTCCAGTTACGACTATGAGAGCTTGTACAAGTAACAATAAGGTCCCCTATTCCTGTTAAACCTGAAAATGTAAGCGGGTTCGCCCCCATTGAAGTTCCAAGTCTAGCAATTTCCGCCAAACCTCTTGTAATGAGAGCAGCCTTCGCATTATCTCCGTAACCAAGGCCATCAGATATCCCAGCTCCAAGAGCAATTATATTTTTCAATGCTCCCCCAAGCTCTACACCTACTAAGTCAGGAGAAGTATAAACACGGAATTGTCGATTAATAAAAAGGTCCTGGACCTCTTCAGCAACTTCGAGCTTTTCTGAAGAAACTGTGACAGTCGTTGGCTGTCTTAAACTCACTTCTTCAGCATGGCTCGGCCCAGAAAGTACAACAATATCTTCGTAAAGGTTAGAAGGGATTTCTTCTCTCATTACTTCTGAAACGCGTTTGTAAGTCCCTGGCTCAATCCCTTTTGAAGCATGGGTAATAATCACTTTTTGGTTTAGCACTTGTTTTAATTGAGCACATACTTCCCTCATCGCCTTTGTCGGTACGACAAGGACCACGTGCCCAGCGTCTTCTACAACCGTTTTCAGGTCATGATTAGCCTGAATTGAAGTTGGAAGCTTTACATCTTTCAAGTATTTTTCATTTGTATGGGCTCTATTAATTTCCTCGGCAAGGTTTTCCCTATGTGTCCACAGATGAACATTGTGACCATTATCTGCGAGGACAAGTGCAAGGGCCGTGCCCCAGCTCCCTGCTCCTAGGACAGCTACTTTTTCCATTTCTACCTACTCCCTTCTCAAATGATTTAAGTTCTCCTTCTTGCAAAGATCTTTATTGGAGTCCCTTCAAATCCGAAGGCTTCACGTATTCGATTTTCTAAGAATCGTTCATATGTGAAGTGCATAAGTTCAGGTTCGTTGACAAAAACGACAAAACTAGGCGGTTTCACGGATACTTGTGCCGCATAGAAAATCTTTAATTTTTGCCCTTTAATTGATGGAGATGGATTCATAGCCAGAGCATCCATAATTACCTCATTAAGCACATTTGTTTGAACACGTTTCGCGTGGTTCTCACTAGCTTCTAACACTTTAGGAAGTAATGTATGGATACGTTTTTTCGTTTTTGCGGAAAGGAAAACGATGGGGGCATAATCAAGAAAACGAAAGTTATCACGAACTTTATCTTCGAATTCTTTCATTGTTTTCTCTTCCTTTTCGACGGTATCCCACTTATTGACTACGATAATAACTGCCTTCCCAGCTTCATGGGCATACCCTGCAATCTTTTTATCCTGTTCCTGGATACCCGTATCAGCATCAATCAATGTAAGAACCACATCTGAGCGCTCAATTGCCTTCAAAGCTCTCATGATGCTGTACTTCTCTGTAGTCTCATATACTTTCCCACGTTTCCTCATACCGGCTGTGTCAATAATCACATAATCCCGATCATCTTTTACAAAAGGTGTATCGATGGCATCTCTTGTTGTACCTGCGATATCGCTGACAATAACCCGCTCTTGACCTAGAAGACTATTTACAAGGGAGGACTTCCCGACATTTGGACGGCCAATCAAACTAAAACGAATGGTATCGTCATCGATTTCTTCTTGAACTTTTTCAGGGAAATGCTTAACAACTTCATCAAGCATATCGCCCAATCCCAAACCATGGGTACCTGAAATCGGGAAAGGCTCTCCAAAACCAAGAGAATAAAACTCATAAATATTCTCTCTCATTTCAGGGTTATCTACTTTGTTTACAGCAAGCACGACAGGTTTATTCGATTTAAATAGGATTTTCGCCACTTCTTCATCGGCACCTGTAATGCCGTCACGTCCGTTGACCATGAACACAATAACGTCCGCTTCATCAATCGCCACTTGGGCTTGAGCTCTCATTTGGACAAGCAACGGTTCGTCACCAAGTTCAATACCACCAGTGTCAATTATATTAAACCGTGTTGTCAGCCATTCAGCTTCTGCATAGATACGGTCTCTTGTCACTCCTGGAGTGTCTTCTACAATGGATATTCTTTCACCGACTAAACGGTTAAAAATCGTTGATTTGCCGACATTTGGACGGCCTACAATAGCAATTACTGATTTTCTCATGAAAGGATCATCCTTTCTCTATTTCTATTTTCATTATTTCATGTTTCCTCAGTAGTGAAAAGCAAAAAAATACTGCTCTCCTCCGGCTGGATGGTTTAACAGCCCATCTTCCGAAGAACAGCAGGAAGCCATTAACTTTATTATCTTAGCAAACTTTGTGAAAAGAAACAATTCTTTCCCCAACCTTAATGTTTGACGATAATATACAGTTGATCGCTTAAAGCATGAGCAATCCCATCTAAAATAGCTTCGAGATTTGCGGCTACAGCTTCCATCTCTTCCTTAGTTTCACATTTAAATACAGCTGCACTGCCATGGACTTTATTTTCCTGAGTGGTCACAGATGCTAAGATAGCCTTCTCCATTTTCATTAACAGTCCCCCCTATCTATTCTTTGAAGGCATTTGAATGGCATTTTCAAGAACAGGTACATGTTCGATAATCTTTTTGGCACGCTGGGGATCTTTTTCCTGTGGAAGAATAAAAACACCAATTCTTCCGTCATTGAGATCCCTTTTAATCAAGGGGACAAGCGCAGGTGTGCCAGAGTCTCTAAAAACCCCCATGGTCACTGATACATCATGGAGGATAGCCTGTCTTTGACCGAGGTTAGCGATGGTTGAGCGCACACTAAATTCTCTAGGAGTCAGAATAAAGCCCATGCCATACTTCTTAATTTCCTCCTGACGTTCAGGTAAACCGATATTCATGATATAAATATTATCAACATACAACCCAGCTCCATCAAAAGAGAGTTCTGAATGTTCGACAGTTACAATATCGAATAGCTTAGATCCACTCATTAAAACTTTGGAAAGCAGGAAACATACTACCGCAGAACCTATAGCCACCCATATATTAAAAGCCAAGTAACATAAGGTAACAATAAAAGAAGTAAAAATCACAAGGTAGTTACGGCTTTCGAAAGCTACTGCAATTCCTTCAATGTATGTATTTCCCCGTGGCACTAATTCATAAGCATCCATTTCAGTAAGTGTATTTCTTTCCATATTACGCACTTCACGAAATTGAGACGCAGCAAGTGTCAAAAAAGTAACAGCTGTAAATTCTTTTTCCATGATAGAAGGAATGGCAATGGTTCCAAGTGCTGCTGCAATAAATCCTAAAGATAAATGAATAATTTTCCCATGTAAATAAGTCGGGTATTGCCGGTAATCTGTACGCAGCATAAACACACGCAAAGCTGTGCCTACAACAATACCGAAAACAATAGGATACGTGTATTCGTTCACACCAAAGCAGCTCCTTTTGGTCGAGTTTTCTTCTTGCGGATTGACCGCTTTAACTGGTCAACCCCGTGAAAAAGCAACAGAATTATTAATCCCTTCATGACAAAGGAGTTTGTCACCTGAGTGTCAATGAGCCCTTCTTTTTGATAAAGGGTAAAAATTAGATAAGAAATCAAAGTGCCCCCCGCATTGGTTAATAACCATATGGCAATCAGCCCCCCTAGATCATCCATGACCACACGTAGCATCCATATAAACAGAATTATACTTAGGGAAGCTCCAGGGAAATTGACCCAGATCGGATGGATGACAAGAAACATCCATATAGATGCATACCCAACACTAAATATAAACGGCCAAAAATGATTAAAAAATGCTCTTTTTTTTCTTATCCATATATAGACACCAAAGATAAAAAGGAAAGAAACATGGAAATAAATCTGGGTCGAGGGGTCCCACGGAAATATCTCATATGTACACATCAATAACCCCACAAACAACAATAAGTCTCTTCTTATTTTTTTATTTTGAATAAAAAAGAATACGATTATGGTAAAGATCCAAGCATACCAATAAAAAGTTATCCCAATGTCCCCGCCTCCCATCTTTCACCATTTATTATGTGTGGTTCCTTAAGGCTTTAAACATAAACAAAAAGAAAACCTATGACAATTCGTCATAGGTTCAATGAATTCTTTGATCATACCATTCTTTCATATGACCATAGAGTACATATTCAACTCCCTGTAAATCCGCAGGTGATGAAGCATTTAATAACATCATGGCTATTTTTAACTCTTGATGAACCTGGTGAATGGTCTCAATTAAAGCATTCTGCCCTTCATTCATCAACACCTTAAGCAGAGAACCAGCCATGCCAAATCCATAGGCACCAAGGATGATGGCTTTGGCTCCATCAAGACCATTCCTTATACCTCCAGAGGCAAAAACGTACATGTCCTGATGGATTGTTGTTTCCATTATCGAAGCAGGTGTCGGGATCCCCCAGTTATTAAACGAAGACAAGGCACGTTCTCTACGCATATTTTCTACTTTAGAAAAGTTGGTGCCCCCTCTACCACCTATGTCAATATGGCGTACCCCCATTTGATATAGAGTTTCAGCTGTTTCCCTGGACATCCCATACCCAACTTCTTTAACAATAATGGGAACACCTACTCCATCAATCACCTTTTGCATAGATGTTAACCGTTTACTAAAATCCCGGTCACCCTCGGGCATTATCAATTCCTGCAATGTATTCATATGGACCTGTAAAGCATCCGCATCAATCATTTCCACCGCCTCCCGAGCCTGTTCCAAAGAAGCCTCTGTACCTACATTAGCAAAAATGATACCTTCGGGATTGGTTTCTCTAACCACTTCATAGGTTTTCCGTTCTTCCGGATTCTTCAAAGCGGACATTTGAGATCCGACAGCCATGCCAATTCCAGTTTCTTTAGCTGCAGCCGCTAGCTGAGCGTTGATGGTTTTCGTTTCTTCGCCACCGCCACCAGTCATTGCATTCACAAAAAAAGGGGAACTTAAATTAAGTTCCCCTACTTTCATCCCTATTTTTAATTCGTCAAAGTTGAGACGGGCAATACTTTGATGAACAACTTCCATATCATCAAAGTGGTTATGCAGATCCCGTTCATGACTGATGGCATGGCGGATATGATCAATTTTCCTTTTGGCTCTACTCATATCCATCCCTACTTTTATCATTTATTTTTAAATCTACTTATTTTTTATATTTATCAAGCTTATCGCCAATCATGTCACTTAAAGAGAAGCCAGAATTATCCTCTTCTCTTTCATACTGCTGAATGTCGGCTCGCGCTTCTTCACGTTCTAATTCTTTCATGCTTAGTGAAAGACGTTTGGCGTCTTCATCTACATCAAGAACCTTGACTTCTACCGTTTGTCCTTCTTCAAGGACTTCATCCGGTGTACCGATGTGACGGTTGGAAATTTGAGAAATATGAACAAGGCCTTCGACCCCTGGGAAAACTTCAACAAATGCACCGAAGCTGACTAGGCGTCGAACGGTTCCTTTCAAAGTTTCTCCAGGATTCACTTTAGATGTGATATCGTGCCATGGTCCTGGCTGAGTCGCTTTCAAGGAAAGTGAAATTCTTTCGTTATCACGATCTACAGAAAGGACCTTCACTTTGACAGCCTGGCCTTCTTCCACTACATCAGACGCCTTTTCTACGTGCTGATGGGACAGCTGAGAGATATGTACAAGTCCGTCGATACCTCCCAGGTTTACAAAGGCTCCGAAGTCTGTCAAACGTTGAACGGTTCCTTCGATGACTTGTCCTTCTTCAAGAGATTGTAGCACCTCATGCTTTTTCGCCGACTCTTCTTCTTCAACGACAGCACGGTGGGAAAGGATTACACGGTTTTGTTCACGATCCAATTCCACGACTTTCAAGGAAAGTGTCTTCCCTTTATAGTCTTCAAAATCTTCAACGTAATACGTTTCAACCAAAGAAGCCGGAATAAAACCACGGAGGCCGATATCTACGACCAGTCCACCTTTAACAACATCCTTAACTTCAGCTTCAAAGATTTCTCCGCTTTCGAACTTAGCTTCAAGGTCTTCCCAAGCTTTGTCAGCATCGACCGCACGTTTAGAAAGAACGATTTCATCATCTTCCACTTTCTTCACCTGCAGGGTCAGTTCATCTCCTTCACTGACCGCATCTGAAGCTTTTTCTACATGAAGGCTGGATAGTTCACTGATAGGTACAATACCCTCGACTTTATATCCAACATCTACGAGGACCTGTTTTTCTTCAATTTTCACGACTTTACCAGTCACGATGTCCCCTGCAGAGAATTCTTTCATTCCTGATACTTCTTGATTCATTTCATCCATACCAAGCTACCTCCTTCAATTTCCGACACAACCTAATAAAACAGAAATGCCCTTTTGTCTAACTTCTAATATTTAGAGCATTTTGTCAAGTGATTACGCCTTAGGATTGATGAATTTTATGCAATTGTCTGATTTCTTCCATGATCCGATCTGTTACAACCTGAGCCGAGGCCTTTTCTTCACGGTATTCTGACATATCAATCGGTTCACCATATACGACTTTTAATGATTTGAATTTTTTATAAGGCCCGATAATCGCACATGGTACAATGGCTGCATCTGATCTCAAAGCAAAAAAGCCAGCACCTGCAAGTCCTTTACCGACTTCACCATTTTTCTGCCTTGAACCTTCAGGGAAAAGACCTAAAGCATGACCTTCTTTTAAAACGCCAAGTCCTTTTCTCAATGCGTTTCGATCCCTCATCCCACGTTTGATCGGAAATGCATGGACTTTTTTCAATATACCCCCAATGATAGGGTTTTTAAACAACTCTTCTTTAGCAAGAAAGTAAATATTTCGATTACTGGTTATGCCTACAACCGGCGGGTCTATGTTAGAAATGTGGTTAGCACAAATGATAACAGGACCTTTTGACGGGATATTATGTTTTCCAATGACTTTTATTCTGTACATTGGATAAAAGATAATGCTGCATAAAGCTTTACCAATTTTGTACAAATTCACCCTTGGTCCCCCTTTACACTCTTTTCATGAACAATTTCAAGGATACGATCAACCACTTCATTTATCCCCATCGATGTAGTATCCACTTCTATCGCATCCTCAGCTTTAACAAGCGGAGCTGTTGCCCGGTTGGAATCAATTTCATCACGTTTTCTGATCTCTTCCATCAATTGATGCAGATCCGATGGAAAACCCTTTTCCATATTTTCTTTATGACGGCGTTGAGCTCTTTCCTCAACAGAGGCAATCATAAAGATTTTCACTTCTGCATTCGGCAGGACATGAGTCCCAATATCGCGGCCATCCATAACAACCCCTTTGTCTTTGACAAGTTGCTGTTGGCGCTGAACCATTTCTTCACGTACCTCTTTATGTTTAGCAACAATCGATACCTGATTGGTCACTTCAGCTGTCCTAATTTCTTCAGAAACATCCTGGTGGTCAAGAATCACCCTTTGCCCCTGTTCACTCTGAACAAGATTCAAATCCGACGATCCAAGAAGAGTCACAAGACTCTGCTCATCCTCCAGTGATATTCCTTCTTTCAATGCTTTCCACGTTAAGGCTCGATACATAGCCCCGGTATCTACATAAATAAAAGAAAGCTTCTCTGCGACTTTCTTTGCTACAGTGCTTTTTCCGGCAGCCGCTGGACCGTCAATGGCAATTGTCATTGTGTTCATACTTTTTAATATCCTCCATCTGTACATCAACTAAAAACGCACTGGCACAGCGCGCTTTCCCTTAAGTATTTTTCCTTAATAATCACTCTTAAGAATAACACAATTATATGGATGAAATCTATATTAATTGTAGGCTCTCCTCCTTGACTGCCTTTTATTGTTCAACACAGGATTGAATGATGAATTGGCTTTTTTTCAAGAATGCGAGACCTTCTAACAGGGGCGTTTATGTATTATTTGACTATGATCATACACAATGATCTTACAATTGTATCGTTTTATTCATCATCCGCTTTCAGGACCTCTCGGATAGGAGAGGCCCTGTATATATCCTGTTCCCTCTTCAAAACCTTGGCTCTGTAACGTCTTTATTCTCTTATTATTATGTAAAGGAAAACATTAGGACTAAAGAACCGAAAAATGCATGTTATAAAAGATAGTGAAATGAAACAATAAAAATGGCTTCCTAAGGCTTACAATAGGGTTTAAAATTATAAAAGAAAGACAGGCTGTCGGTTCTTTCTCGACAGCCTGAAACTCATATAAAGAGAGCTTTCCTCATTTTAGTTATATTTCTTGGTTGAACTTCATTTCAGCTTTCTTCAATGTTTCTACCTTTTCTTCTTGTCCATTGCTGGCGTTTATAAATATTCGGTAAGTGGTATTCTCCATAGTAGCTAGGAATTCATAACATAATACTTGTTCATTTACATCGTTCTCTATCACTGACAGATGATTTTCCTGAATGTCTACATTAGGGTTCACCTTATCACGGGCTTCTTCTAAAGATATTTCTGGGTCATTTAATTCCATGTCACTGTGGTGATCATAATAATCTCTTGAGGACATCCCAAGTACTTCCCCATTATCCAATGCCACTTTTACAACAATAGAATCTGTGAAAAAGCGGACATCGTTTTTAGTATATAGAAAGCGGAAAACCCCCATTTTATCGTATTGATTACTTTCAACCAACTCTAAATTTGAGATCTCCAGCCCTTTCACATATTCTTTAGCCTTTTCAGATGCCTCATGAAGAGAAATCTTAGGTTCTCCAACCTCTCTGCTGATCATAATCGTCAGTGGGTGTCCGCCTTTTTCCGTTAAATCAATATAGCCGTTTTTTCCGTCGTCCTGAAAGGAGGCTGTATATGTCGGGACGTCTGCTCCTTTTCCGGATTTGGTTACGGTTAACTTGTCTGTTGATACTTTTTCTAACCATTGACTAGCGGCTTTTTTAGCTTGTGATTCGTTTATTTTTTTGCCTTGAAGCTGTTGGTAACTCTTCTCCGGACCAGAGGAATCAAGACCTGTTTGAGTGACGGATTCCTCATATCCTTCCATTGATTTCTCTACGGTTTTAAATCCATTAACGATGGTATTATCGCCAACTTCATCATTTGTAGCGAGCGCAAGTTCTACATCCATCCACCTTAAGTTATCTTTCAGTACAACATTTTGAACTTTCCTTAGTTCGCTTTCAATTTCTCCTGATTTCTTATGAAGTTCTTCAAGTAACTTCACTTCATCACTACTTAATGGCTTTTTCTCTAAATCCCGAACAGCTGTACGATAAGCGAACTCACCGATATCATACAGAAACTCTTCTGTTTTATTAAAAGGAAGAAGTGTCAGCGGCAGCTGTCCGACGTCTGTACTGGCTTCAGATGAAATTTTCCATATTTCGGCGAGTTGTGGTGATAAACTTTTCCGGGAATTCATAGCCAAACTTGATCCAATTTTATCGTGTAGCAAATCAATATTGTAAGTCAAATCGTGAAAGGCACGCTGATAACTGTTTTCCGCTTGAATAAGGACTGCGTTTTTGTCCTGGTTTTCTTTATAGCCCCAAACACCTGCACCTATTGTAGCAACACTTAGTACTATAATGGCGATCCATCTACCCATACGCCCACCTCCTATTTACAGAAAATATGTTTGCCAATTTGTTTAATTTGTGGTCTCGACCAAATCCAGTCAGATGTAGCCGTTTCCGGATTAAAATAATACAATGCCTGCCCAGATGGGTCCCACCCATTAATCGCATCCATTACTGCTTCCTTGGCTTGATCATTTGGTTCAAGCCAAATTTGACCATCTGCCACAGCTGTGAAAGCCCGTGGTTCAAAAATGACACCTGATGCAGAATTAGGGAAAGAAGCACTTTTTACCCTGTTTAAAATAACGGCTGCTACGGCTACTTGACCTACATAAGGTTCTCCTCTAGCTTCACCATATACAGCATTGGCCATTAATTGGATATCATTTTGGGAATATCCACTTGGAACGTTAACAGCTGTTGGTTCCTGCTTTTGCTGCTGATTTGCTTGTTCATTTTGATTTGATTTAGGTTGTTGTTTTTGCTGTTTACCTGGTTTGGTTTGCTGAGACTTTGGTGTTCCACCATAATGAGTAAATTCGTTTCCTTTTTTAATTTGTTCTTTTACGTATCCCTCATCATAATTACTTGCCTTATTCAGCTTGTTTTTAACCTCATCTCCAACTAGACCATCAATTTCAAGACCAAATTCATACTGGAAATTTCGAACTGCCCAGTACGTCCCCCATCCGAAGACGCCATCAATTTTACCGTTATAAAAGCCTAAATATTGTAATCTTGATTGCAATTCGATCACATCGTCGCCTGTAGCCCCTTGTTGAATGACCTGATTTGAAAAACCTTGGACGGGTTTGACATAGGTCAACTCTGATAGAGGGAAAAGCAATAAGGCCATACCCATAGACACGACCATCGTCTTTTTTATCATCCAACATTCACCCCTGACCCAAAAGTTTAGTTATAGGGGTAGTTTTTAACAGAATCAAAAGATTATGCATAATTAAATCAAGGTAAAACTTCCTTATATAATTGGCTAGACGATAAAAAACAAGGAAGGACAATTTTTGTCCTTCCTTGTTTTTTATCTCGAATTCACCCGGCCTCTATAAGAATCTATTTTAATCATAGGGAACAGTTTTGAATAGTTCTTTATAATTTTAAAAGTTTTTCATGGTGTTGGTTAGCAATTTTGATTTTCCGAATCCCAATCACCCATAAGATAATCATAAAAGGGGTGATCCAATACATCCATGTCACTTCTTTCACTGAAATAATATAATCATACATAACATGGAAAGCAACAGGGATCCATAGTCCTACAAATAAACACCAGCTCGATCGATTTGTCCTGAATTTAGCCTTCCCCATATAATACCCCATAACAATTCCAAATAGAGCATGTGAAGAAACAGGGAAAACCGCTCGTAATATAGCTATTTCAATTCCATTTTGGAAGAGGTAGATAATATTTTCAATGGTAGCGAAACCTAAACTTATGGCCACTCCATAAATGATTCCATCATAATGATGATCGAAATCAGAGTGACGATAGGCCACAAATAACAAAAAGAACCATTTAAAAAATTCTTCTAACAGACCAGCGAGGAAGAAGGACTTCACCAACGGAGAATGAAATATGTTCTCTGCTTCAAACGCATATTGGATAAACATGATAGGAAATACCATGATGACTCCGATAATGAACATTCGAATTATGAGTGGGAGCGGCTCAAGTTCAATCCTCTTACTTAAATATATAAATGTCATGATGGCCACGGCAGGGGATATGGCAGCAGTTAAAATGGCCATTTTTCTCAACCCTCTCTCTTTCTTTCACCTAAGTTTCATCGTATCATGAAGGTATAAGAAAAGGAACAATTGAATGGAAGATGGTGTAAAAATGAAACGAATACTAGTGATCCACACAGGTGGAACGATTTCAATGAAGGAAAATAAAGAAACAGGAGAAGTGAACACTTCCTCCCAACATCCAATGGATGAAATATCCACGATACTAAAAGGGACAACAGAAATAGAGGACGAAATCCTATTCTATCTCCCCTCCCCTCATATACGGCCAGATCACATGCTTAAGCTAGGGCGGGCCATCCATGAGAAAATATCAAAGAAAAACTATGATGGAATTGTCATTACTCATGGCACCGATACTCTTGAGGAAACCGCGTATTTTCTTGATTTATTCCTACAAACACGAAAACCTGTTGTTGTAACAGGGGCTATGCGCTCAAGTAATGAAATTGGATCAGACGGGTTATATAACCTGCTAAGTGCCATCCGCGTAGCCAGTTGTGATGAGGCACAGGACAAAGGAGTATTAGTTGTTATGAACGATGAGATTCATACAGCTAAAAATGTTACAAAAACAAGCACTAGTAATGTAGCGACCTTTCAAAGTCCTCAATATGGCCCCATAGGAATTACGACCAAAAGTGAAGTGTTCTTTCATCATAAAATGACTAGGCATGAGTCCTATCCGATCCAAAATATTAATAAGCGCGTGTCCCTCATTAAAGCTTATGCAGGAATGGATGGCTCCTTAATTGATGCTGTAAGGGAAAGCCAAGTAGACGGGCTCATCATCGAAGCATTGGGACAAGGCAATTTACCACCAGAAACTGTCGATGCATTAAAACGTACGCTTGATGATTCCATTCCCATTGTACTCGTCTCCAGATGTTATCAAGGAATTGTTCAGGATACATACGGTTATCCGGGAGGCGGAAGAGAACTCAAAGAGATGGGAATTGTCTTTGCTAATGGCTTAACCGGGCCAAAAGCACGTATAAAATTGATGGTTGCGCTTGAAATGACTTCTAACCTAACAGAACTGGAACATATATTCAGCTAGCTCTCGATCATTATATTACCCTAAATCAGTAGTAGAGCCCAATCGTCCACCTTTCCTTTAACAAAAAAGCCTCTCCTTCATTTACCTTGTAAGGAGAGGCTTTTCCATTAATTTTTTTTAGGCACGGCACCAAAAGCAGACCGTCGGTTTTTAGACAGACTGGATCTCAGAATACTCAAAGGTCTTTTTTAATCCTATTGTTTTGCGATTGATGATGCAATTTTCTCACCATGATAACGGCCATTTTCAATGAAAATCTCATTATTATTATAGCCTGCAGCAATGACGCCGGCAATATAAATCCCATTAATATTTGTTTCCATAGTATCTTCGTTAAAGGCAGGACGTCCTGTTTCTTCGTCCAACTCAACTCCCATATTAGTTAGAAAGGTGTGGTCAGGACGATATCCAGTCATGGCAAAAACAAAATCATTAGGAATGCTTTTTTCTTCCCCTTTACACTCATAAATCACTTTATTTTCCGTAATTTCTTTGACATTTGCGCAAAATTCCATTTCTATTATCCCTTTTCTTACAAGGGCTTCAAACTGAGGAAGAATCCACGGCTTAATACTCTTAGAGTATTCTTCACCACGATAGAGAACTGTAATATTGGCACCACATTTCTCTAATTCCAGAGCCGCATCTGCCGCAGAGTTTTTTCCTCCTATGATCACCACATCTTTTTTGTAATACGGATGGCCCTCTTTAAAGTAATGCATAACCTTAGGGAGACTTTCACCTTTCACATTCATATAGTTAGGTTGATCATAGTACCCTGTGGCAACAACTATTTGTTCTGCTTTATAAGTTTTTTCGCCACCTTCATTTTTTTCTGTATGAAGAGTAAAATAGGACTCTCCTTTTTCTACAGAAGTAACCTTCTCATATGTGTTCAGGCGTAATTCTTCCCGACCGGCAACCGCTCTGTAATAAGATAACGCCTCATTTCGTACTGGTTTCTGACGCTCAGAAATAAAAGGAATCTTACCTATTTCCAATTTTTCACTTGAACTAAAAAACGTCTGATGTGTAGGATAATGATAAATTGAATTTACGATATTTCCTTTTTCTATAATTAAAGGGTTTATCCCCTTTTTCTTTAATTCGATGGCTGCGCTCATCCCACATGGCCCTCCACCGATGATGATGACTTTTTCTTCCTGCTGCACGAAAAAACACTCCTCTTTCTATAAATCCCAAGATAAATGCTGCTCATCTAGTTCAACAGCGGTTCCTTCATCTAAGTATACCAAGATCCATATAAATAAAAGGAATCTCCTATCATTTTAATGATAGGAGATTCAAATAAGGGAATCAAGTTAAATCCATCCACGGAATCTTGAAGCTTCTGCCATTTTTCTAACACCGACCATATAAGCAGCAAGACGCATATCTACACGGCGTGTCTCAGATGTACGATAAACATTATCGAATCCTTTTACAATCACTTTATGGAGCTTTTCTTCCACTTCTTCTTCCGTCCAATAATATCCTTGGTTATTTTGAACCCATTCAAAATAGGAAACAGTAACTCCACCAGAGGAGGCTAACACATCTGGTACAAGTAATATTCCTCTCTCTGATAGGATTCTGGTAGCATCAAGTGTGGTTGGACCATTGGCTGCTTCCACGACAATAGATGCTTTTATGTTATAAGCGTTGTCTTCTGTAATTTGATTCTCAATCGCTGCTGGTACGAGAATGTCACAATCAAGCTCTAACAATTCTTCATTGGTAATTGTATTTTTAAACAAATTTGTAACCGTACCAAAGCTGTCCCGTCGATCGAGTAAGTAGTCAATATCGAGTCCCTCTGGATCATGGAGTCCACCGTAGGCATCTGAAATACCAATGACCTTTGCGCCTCGATCGTGCATGAATTTGGCCAGGAAGCTTCCCGCATTACCAAAACCTTGAACAACAACTCTGGCACCTTCGACGTTAATCCCTTTCTTTTTAGCCGCTTCTTCAATACAAATGGTCACACCTTTGGCAGTAGCTGTTTCACGCCCGTGCGATCCCCCTAGGACAAGAGGCTTACCTGTAATAAACCCTGGATTGTTAAATTCATCAATCCGACTGTATTCATCCATCATCCAAGCCATGATTTGTGAATTTGTAAATACATCAGGTGCAGGAATATCTTTTGTCGGCCCTACAATCTGGCTAATCGCACGAACATATCCTCTACTGACGCCTTCTAGTTCTCGGAAAGACATATCACGTGGATCGCACACGATCCCTCCTTTACCACCACCGTAAGGAAGATCGACGATCCCTGCTTTCAAACTCATCCAAATAGATAAAGCCTTAACTTCTTTCTCTGATACATTCGGGTGAAACCGTACGCCACCTTTTGTCGGGCCAACCGCATCATTATGCTGGGCACGATAGCCTGTAAAAATTTTAATTTGATCATTATCCATCCGCACAGGGATTCGTACTGTCATCATTCTGACAGGTTCTTTCATTAATTCATACACTTCATTTGGGTATCCTAATTTATCAAGTGCTTTCTTGACCACCGTTTGTGTGGACTTCAACACATCAAGTTTATCATTGCTTTGGTTTGCAGAATCTGTTGGCTTATCGGCTACCATCCATTTACCTCCTATATCAATCCATTCGATTAGGACTCGTTCTTCAGTGATTAGTATACACGTTCACTGCATTTTAGGAAAGCTGAAAACGCGTTTTTCTAAACGTTTTCAACAGAAAAATGAAAACGTTTACACACCGTACTACTAATCTTTGTGAGACAGCTCTACAAATTTTTGAATAAGATCATCATAACTCAAACCGATTTCCTGAGCAGAATCGGGGAAGAGACTTGTTGGTGTCATTCCCGGCAGTGTATTCACTTCTAAGATCATAGGTTCTTGTTTTTCATTTATGATGAAATCCACACGTGAATATACGTCACAACCTAGTAATTGATGAGCAAGGACAGCATCTTGTTGAAGCTGGGCTGTCAATTGAACATCCACTTTCGCAGGGACAATATGTTCGCTGCCTCCAGGTTTATATTTTGAATCAAAATCATAATAATCATTCTTAGGAATAATCTCGATGACTGGAAGTGCTTGTTCTTTCCCTTTATACCCCATTACCGGGACAGTCACTTCTTTCCCCTGCACATAATCTTCTACTAGTATCATAGAATCGGATTTCGCGGCTTTCTCAATCCCCTGGCGGATTTCCTCTTTTTCTTTGACGATTGTTAACCCTAACGTGGATCCTTCCTGGTTTGGCTTTATAACAAATGGCAAATCAAAGGATTTTTTAATTTCCTCTTCCACCCTGTCGACCTGCCTTGAATCAGCCACATCGTAGACTTCACTTTGGGCTGTGTACAAACCATTCAGTGAAAAGATTTGTTTTGATTTCGCTTTATCCATAGCCAGTGCTGATGCAAGAACTCCGGAACCTACATATGGAATTCCAAGCATATCTAAAAGACCCTGAATCTTACCATCTTCCCCAAACTTTCCGTGTAAACCAATAAATACAAGGTCCACATCCAATTCCAGGATTTCTACCAGTTTCTCTGGTGAAAAATCAATGGCTGTGACATCGTGCCCCTTATTTTCTAAAGCTTTTATAATCCCCTTTCCAGTTGAAAGAGAAACTTCCCGTTCACCGGACGTTCCACCATATAGAACCGCAATCTTCATATGTTACACTCCATTTCATATCCCACTATATATTAAGTTACACCATTTCTTATCTTAACATGTTCCCTTTTAGGCTTCTATTTAAAAATGTGGCTTTAACGAGTTTTTTTAAATGACCTCCTCAATCAATGAATTTTAAAGACCTTATTGAATACGTACGTGTTTTTCCCCCCCCACAATAAGAAGGGAAGTAATTGAATACTAAGAGTAGTGATCAAAAATAAAAAGAACGAAGCTTAATGGAAGCGTCGTTCTTTCAGTTTATGAAAAGTGCGTATAGATAGTTCTGCATGCCTCTTTGTCCATGATCTGTTTCCCGTATTCAACCAACCGGTGAGATGTCACTGCTGTGGCGGAAGCGAATTCAGACATTAAGGCAATTACCTGATCTTGATCTAAATGGAAAATGTCTTCGTCTTCAAGAAGCATATAATAAGACCCATGATATAAGAAGACACAGCCACCGGTTACATTAAGTTGATACAATTGGATACCTGCACGGATGACATGCTCAAACTCTTCGAAAGAAAACATCATCTCTTTGCTTTCATCCAAGGTCACTTTCATTTCAATGTAATCTTCATCTTCCTCTATATCTGCGGGTTCCGTTTTGGTTACAACCACTAACATCCCTTGTGCTTGTAATAGATAAACTTGCACAAGCAGCACACCTGACAGCTCAACTCCAAGTTCTATTCCTGCATCAAACATCATGTCACTAAATATACGATGTACTCTAGGTAAGTCACTCCAAAGCTCTTCACGAGACAAACCCCGATCCATCAGATCGTCAAACGTAAGAAAGATCTTAAATTTCTCATTCGTCATTCTTTCCACTCGCACATG
This sequence comes from Halobacillus karajensis, assembly GCF_900108515.1. GTDB lineage: Bacteria > Bacillota > Bacilli > Bacillales > Halobacillaceae > Halobacillus > Halobacillus karajensis. The sequence goes on from NZ_FNWW01000004.1 coordinate 277,589, forward strand.
ATCGCCCCCCCTGTCACGATGTGTGTTATCTATATCTTATGATGACTCTTGCGATTATGGCACCTTTTTTCAAATTATATCCGACGTATTAGGCAGGGGCAAACGTTTCTCCTGCAAATCCTCTTCCCTTTATCCGAATAAGCTGGAAATAAAGAATCCAGTACCAAAGCAGTTTTCAAAATTTCCTTCCCCCTCCCAGGATCTGGTTTTAACGGTTACCTTTCCTGCAACCAGTTCTCCCAATCTTTTTTGGAATTCCCCACCATAAAGGGGTGAATTTTCTTTTGATCGAGTTCGGATAAATAGTCGTCCACATATCCGCCAAGGCCGATTTTTAAATCCGTGTATTGTCTCTGTAAAGACTCCACGACCCGGATAGCCTCTGCGGTATTCTTTTTAAGTGGACAAGACATAAACATATATGTTGGCTTAACTTCATCAATAACGATTTGCATATCTCCACCGTCAATCCTTTGTCTGAGATAAACAACATCATACCCTTTTCTTTTTAAGAATAAGGCAAAAAGAAGCAATTCCAACTCATGATGTTCATTTGGCCCACAGACAAGCAATGCTTTCGGAAGCAGAGGGTCTGTGGGAATCGAAATCAACATCATGCCAATTCTCGATCGAATAAACTGAAGGGCAAAGTGTTCATGAGCACTTGTTATCCCATTTTCTTCATGCAGGTCCCCGATTTTACCAAGAATAGGTCCGAGAACGTCAATCGCGACCGTTTCAGGTGTAAATAGACTAAATGCATAGTCGAAATGTCGTTGGGCTTCTTTTTCGTTAAAAGAAAGCAAACCACTTAAAAGATCATCTCCTATTTTTTCAAGCTGTGTCGTTTGTTCAAAGTGATCAGGCCGTGTATCGGCCTTTTCATTACTTTCTATGAGAGAGACAGCTTGTGAAATAGTAAATCCTTTATCCAATTTTTCCATTAGCCCTTTCAATATCCGAATATGATCATCGGTATACAATCGATGACCGGCCTCATTTCGCGATGGCCTTATTATTTTATATCGCCTCTCCCAGGCCCGGAGTGTCCCCGGTTGAATCCCAAGCAATTGTGACACAGCTTTTATGTTGTATGTTGCATTAGTCCTTGCCATACGCCTGTCCCCACCCGTTCATTTTCTAAAATTATATAAGAGATCAAGAGTTCGTGTAAATTGTATTTCTTCTTCCTGAGGAGTAATCATTTATTCCTCATTGGATGTTAACTCGATCCAATGACATTCCGCCTTCGTCCCTAAACGGAGCGGCAATAATGATGTTCCATACCCTTCGCTTATAAGACTTGACCTTCCCCCTTCCGCCTTCCATCCCCCACGTTCGTAATGACCATATCCAAAAATTCTAATTTGCCCTCCGTGTGTGTGTCCACTTAAGACGAGATCAAAATTCTCATGACCTTTCTGATTCATTCTTTTAAACACATACGGATCATGGACGCATAGGATTTGTAATAAATCGTTGGTTCCCTTTACATCTGACGCTTTGTTATAAGGTTTCATAAAGTAAGGATCGAGTCCCCTTACCATGACTTTTATCCCGTTTTCAAAAGTGATGAATTGGTCTTCATTAGAAATCGTTTTTACATTTAAGCCTTCAAGAAAATCAATAAGCGAACCGTATCTCCACTCGTGATCATTATTCCCAGGGACAAAATATATCGGTGCTCCCCATTGGCTTAGAATAGATAAATTTTGTTGCAGCCTTCTTTCTGTTGTCCTTTGGTCAACAAGGTCACCACCAATAATGACAAGGTCTACGTGCTCCACATCATTGAAGGTTTGGGCTTCAAGCGCTCGGTTATGTATATCAGAAATAAAAAAGAGACGGAGCGTCTCGTTTCTTTTCAAAGAATGACATATAATTTTCTTTTTATTTAAATGATCGTGTTCTGCACAAAATCTCATGTAAGTTACAAGGATAGATCCTAACAAACATAGGAAAAGCAGAAGCCACCACATATCCATTCCCCCAAACCATATGGAAATAAAGTTTATCTTAACACAAATAAATACAACAAAAAAATGAGATAAAGGTTAGATCAGAGCTACACACCCCTCCTCAACTACCTTTCCTCGCAAAAGAAAACCGACACCATCCTTAAAAAGGGAGGAGAAGGACCTACGTTTGACTCCGTCCCCTTTTATTATAAATCTATATCATAAAAAATGCTGTAACCTATTTCTTATGGTTACAGCGGCCTTCTTTAAACATGTTTAACACTTAATATACGAAAACCTGTCTTTTCAAGTTTTTTAGTGAAAGCTTCAATATTATTATTATCTTCAATTTTTAAAACGATCCTTCTTGCGAGCTTATCTGTTTCATCAAAGGTAGCTAGTGAAATTACATTCTCGTGATAACTTTTAATAATATCACCAAGACGTTCAATCCTTCCTGCTGATTCCTCTGAGGTAAATGCAATCCTCACCCCTTGTTTCTTCACACCAAAAGCACTTTCAAACTGTTCAATCACATCAAACCTTGTCACTAGACCAAGAAATGTCTTCTTTTCATCCACTACCGCCAGCACGGAGAAGCCTTTGAACATTGGGAGTGTACGCTCAAACACCTCTTCATCATTTATATAGTAATTCCCATGCCTAGCGATCTCCCCAGCCGTTGTATTGTTAAGGAACGTCTTCCGATCCGTGCTATCTTCTTCATTAAAATAAGCACGAAAAATAATTTCCTTTGAAATCATTCCCGCAAATTTACCAGATTTCAGGACAGGCACCGCTTCGATATCTTGTTCATCCAGCATTTGCAAAACTTCCGAAAGGGAGTCAGAAGACTCTGATTTATACGATTTATGGGCGGGTTTCATAATTCCTTTTACAAACATACACTCACCTCTTCTTTTAATACTCTTCACCTTTCAGTTATTCGTCCCAACACGTGGAATCTCCTGCAAGGGCTGAATAGGACAAGAATCCCTCGCATAAAATCCCATAGAAAAGGATGTGATAAAAGTATGTACACCCCGATAAAGTGTTATCAACCTTATCACGGGATCAACGATCCATGTCCGCCCATAGGGATAAAATGCTACCAAACTCCCCCAAACCTCTATTTAGGGTTTCAAGCACCTAATATGCAGCAATTTCCAATTCAAGAAGCGTTGTACAGAGGGACGCTTTGGCCAGTTTTGTATGATCCATACCCAACACCCATGAAGAAAGGAGGAAGATAATGAAACAAGCGGCCAATCCTGACAAAGAACGCCATGCATTAATGGAAAAAATCCAAATGGTAGATTTTGCTTTAGTTGAACTTACCCTCTACCTGGATACTCATCCTCAGGATAGTCAGGCAATTCAACAATTTAACCAGTTAGCGGTGGAAAGCAGAGATTTAAAAGGAGCTTATGAGAAGCGCTTCGGACCTTTAAGGCAATTTGGCGGCAGTTTTTCAGGTTATCCTTGGAACTGGGGAGATACCCCTTGGCCATGGCAAGTATAATATGTCATTTCTAAGAGTGAAAAGGGAGGGCGCTTATGTGGTTTTATGAGAAAAAGTTGCAATACCCTGTTAAGGTTTCCGAATGTAACCCAAGACTTGCCAAATATTTAATTGAACAGTACGGAGGAGCAGACGGGGAATTATCAGCAGCCCTTCGATATTTAAATCAGAGGTACAGTATCCCTGACAAAGTCATCGGGCTTTTAACAGATATCGGGACTGAAGAATTTGCCCATTTGGAAATGATTGCTACCATGGTTTACAAACTTACCAAAGATGCAACTCCGGAACAAATGAAGGAAGCAGGGCTTGGGGCACATTATGCTAACCACGATCATGCATTATTTTATCATGACGCAGCCGGTAATCCTTGGACGGCCACATATATCCAGGCCAAAGGAGACCCAATTGCTGACCTCTACGAAGATATCGCCGCGGAGGAGAAAGCCCGTGCCACTTATCAATGGATTATAAACATGTCTGATGACCCTAGCCTTAATGACGGTTTGAAATTCTTGAGGGAACGGGAAATTGTTCACTCACAACGGTTTAGAGAAGCGGTAGAAATACTTAAGTTCGAGCGGGATCGTAAGCAAATCTTCTAATCTTTAACGCTCTACTGTGACGCGTTCATGGTAGGGCACTTCTTTTTCAATGATAGAAGGCTTTGGAAAAGATCGCCCAAACCAATCCTCCCAATAACGATAAGAGAGAAGGACCCCCATCAATAAAATAAGAATAATTAGAAGGAAACGCATCCAAAGGGAGCTGATATTCCATATCTTTTTTTCTTTTTTACTTTTGTGGGCATCCTTTCTCGAAGGAAGCTCTAGAACGTCCTGTCCTCTTCTATGAGATGCCTCTTCTTCTGTGAATTCTTCCCATTTATCATTAAAACCTCCAGCTGATATCCGATTACTCATCCGTTCCCCCCCACTTTCCAAAACGTATCCAAAATGCTAGCACTACATCTATTATGAAATGTGCCGTAATCGTCACTAGTAAACTACCTGTCATCTCATACATATACCCGATAAAGAAGCTGACGAATAAAACAGATATAAACAAGACCATTTTAGTGAGGTAACGAATGTGCATGATCGCAAATAGAACACTTGCGATGATATAACCAAACTCAGCGTGCAGGACTCCCCTAAAGAGCATTTCCTCACTCACAGCAACAAGCAACGTAATCCCAATGATGCTGATAATGGATCGATTTTTAAATACTTTTACATTTATACCACCATCATCGTACATTCTACGTGGTAAACGATACAGGAGAAAAATGTCAATGAAAAGCACCAATAGTCCTGGTAAGGCGCCATAAAGAAAAATTTGCTTGCTATCATAAACCAACTGTCTACTCCAACCGCTCCAGAATGAATCAAAAAGAAACACACTTCCTATAATGGCAAGAGTTAAAATAATCACCTGGGTGAGAATCAGTTGAATAGTTACTTCCCGATCATTCATTTGTAAAATGACTTCTGATTGACTCTTAGGTTTCATAATAAAACTCCTTGACTGAAGATCAGGCTCAATCTTTCCTCCCAGCTTGACTTCTTGTATTCTTTATAGTCTTCACAGAATGATAATTCATCGAGTTTAAAATCACATGCATCACAACACGGTACATGTGGTTTCCGAATGACCTCCTGGAAAGGCTTGTAAAGAGAGGTCCTGCGACAGTCAGTTTCATGAATCCATTTCATCATTTCCGTTAGTTTATTTTGTTTATACACCCATCTATTCTCAAGAGATTGTTCAATTTTTTGCTGAATCGCAGAAGGAACTTTCTGATGCCATCTCCCTCGGATCATCCCCTCTTCTTCCAATTTAAATTTAACAAAATTCCATTGGGACTCTGACAATTGAAATCTCTCCATGATGTCTTCATCTTCGGGTACCTCTCTCTCTTTCTGTAAAAAAGAAAATATCCTATTTAAATCTTTTTTTTCGGGAAGTTCGCTCTGTATGAGCCTTTGAGGAAGGTGATGATCCTGCCGCGTAAAGAGCAAAAGACTTACCGCGTCCTCCCCATCGCGCCCTGCTCTTCCTATCTCCTGAATAAATGATTCCAGCTGTGGTGGTAAATGAAAATGAATCACAATACGTATATCTTTTTTATCCAATCCCATACCAAAAGCACTTGTACAGCAGATGACATCCAATTGGTTATTCATGAATTGTTGTTGTACAAGCATCCGGTCAGTCTGTTCCATTCCTCCATGATAAAAGGCGACCCGCTGCTTTAGACGGTCCCGAAGTTCAAAACTTACTTTTTCTGCCCATTGTCGACTAGAGAAATAAATCATAGTCGGTGCTTGATTCTTTGTTAAAACTTCAATGATGCGCTCTGTTTTCTCTTCTGGAGATAAATGCTCTTCGACAGCAAGACTGATATTCTGTTTATCCATCGGATAGATTCTTTTTTTCATGTGAGGTCGGCGAAGTTTATTCATTATATCCTGTTGGACCTCAGGCGTTGCAGTTGCGCTCAAGGCAAGAACTGGAGGGTTCTTAAGTAAGTCAATGGTTTGATCCAGTTTTAGATAGTCGGTTCTAAATTCATGTCCCCACTGGGAAATGCAGTGAGCTTCATCAATAACAAAAAGCTTGATATTCATATGTTGCAGTCTTTGCTGCAAACGCTGGTTCTGGAGCATTTCGGGCGAGATATAAACAAGGGAGAACGTATGAAGGCGATTCATAACTTTCTGTTTCTCTTCCTTATCCATAAAACTGTTCAAAGCCGTAACTGATTGGAAACCGGAAGATTTTAACTGCTTCACTTGATCGACCATCAGTGAAATCAAGGGAGATATAACTAACGTCGTCCCCCCCATAACCTTCGAAGGGAGTTGATAACAAAGAGATTTTCCTGTTCCTGTAGGTAAAATACCTAAAACATCTTTCCCTTGAAGTACATCCCTTATGACCTCTTCCTGTCCTTCCCGAAAACTGCTAAATCCAAAGTATTTTTTTAATGCCGCATATAAATCAACCCTCATGTTGTACTGTTCCTTCCTTCGATCCTATGTTGTCCACTGGCTAAAGCGAGCCTTAGTTCAAAGTAATTATACTTCCCATTAAAGGCTTCATGAATTTGTTTTAACTTCTGAGTATCCATAGCCAGCGCCATATTATTAATGTCATCCACATCATAATCACTTAAAAATGAAGCAATAGAAAAGTCGGGTATAATTAGGGCTGCTTCTACGATATGATCTTGAATCGTGCTCTTTTTCAGCTTTCTCAAAGTTACAATTTCATCAATGCTTAGGCCCTGCATGAAGTATTGATAAGTTTTACGTGCAGATTGAGTGATTAAATAAGTAACATCCAACCCTTTTGTGCACAAATGGAGCACAGGATAAGATTCTTTATCTTTTTTAGCTTCTAGAAACAAATAATAATGAGTGTGCTCGAGATGGAGTTGGACATCCACGTCATTCATTCCATACATTTCTTTCAACTGTTCAACCGTTAATCCGATAACCTTTCCTCCTGTCAAACGATGTACATAAAGATTTGCCTCGATCACCGAATGATTTTCTAATAAGGTATGGATTTCCTCATAAAGCGATTGGATCAATCTTGGTAATTTATGCTGGAACTTGTGATAGACCAGCCTCGCCCATCGTTGGGCTTGATAATCATCTACTATAGGATAGTAATGCTTTATACCAGCCTTACGATTGGCCATCATTTGTATTAAAAGGTAGACCCTCCGCCAAAAAGAAGGAATGACCTCATGCCAGACCATCCCTTTAAAATATTGTATCTTTGGACCCTTGTAGGAGTAAAGCGCGTCTTTACCGCTAGAAGTAAGGGTAGGAAACGATTGATCATTTACTACAATAAGCCCCTCTTGGATCAATGGGTGTATATGAGCATCCAGCTGTTTACGTCTTAAATCAGGCATAATCCCAAAAAAATCATCCACTTGATACCCTTTTGCATCCTGCATTGTCTGTGATGACCTTTTTCCTGTCAGCAAATTATAGATGCCAGAGGTTGTACGTTCTCCTCGGAATTTATCAATACATTGTAGAATCAAATGATGAAACACCCTCATTCCCTCCTTTCTTCATCTATGTAAAAAGGTTGTATTCTATCTTAATATTTCTTTAAGCCTAGCAAAACCATGAGTCTCAAGTTGAAAACATTGGCACACAGTTTTACAATAAACGTTGTACTTATTTATCTCACTTATATTCGGGACCATGAATTGAACAAGGAGGTCGACATTTTGGCCAAATATACGATCGTTGATAAAGAAACCTGCATTGCGTGTGGAGCTTGCGGGGCAGCTGCACCTGATATATATGACTATGATGATGAAGGCATTGCTTACGTGGTACTTGATGATAATGAAGGAACCGAAGAGATTCCGGATTTGTATGAAGAGGACATGGAAGATGCTTTTGAAGGATGCCCAACAGATTCTATCAAAGTTGCCGATTCCCCATTCCATGGGAATCCATTAAAATACGAAGAATGATCCCACCACAGCCCCTGAAAAGGGGCTTTTTTAATTAACCAATGTTTCAAATCTTACCTCTGCCTCTATACGATCCATCGTCGAAAAAAGCCGGTAATTTTCCGAGTCAATGATTCGATAATGCTGACTCATCACATTTTGCTGTAGCGTATATTTTTCTGTTGCGGCTATGTTGTACCACCATACTTTCCCGCCTAATGTCTTCTTCCCTTGTGGTTCCACTTGTTTATGGGCAATAGTTTCTACTATTTCCACAGGGGCATCACCAAGGATTCCTCTCAAAACATCACTTTCCTGAAAGAGTGCACAAACGGCCACCACTGTTGTCCAACCGGCAAGTGTCCGTTGTTTTTCAACTTGTACTAATGTTTTCTTAGACAGCCCCAGAATCTCTGACATCCGGTCTTGAGTGTATCCATATTCGACACGAATCAACTTCATCTTTTTAGATATTTGTTTTCTAATCTCCTGTTTATCCATCACCTTACCGTCCCCTTTACTGCGCCCTTTCATTTTAACATGAGAATTAGATACAATCCCATCAATAAGACCCCCTGCACAGGGCAGGAGGTCTTATTATTCTTCCACGATAGGGTTGATTCTCTCAGGCACTGGTATTGGTTCTTTGAGGTTGTACGTCGAGAATTCACTTACATTAAGACCCTTAAATTGGATTTCTTTAAAACCGAACTGAGCCCCTGTAGCAAGTATCGCTTCAATCATGGTTAAGACTTGTTGTTCACTAGCCCATGATTTATGGTGGAGCTCTATTGTAACTAGACCTTCCTTCGATTGAATCGTTGTAAACTGTACATGTTCCGGGACGGGTGGCTTAACAAAAAGTCCGTTCCCCTTTTCCTTCATATTCTTTAATGCTTCTTGAAAAGTGAGCGGAGTATCGATCGCAATAGGAACTAGTAACCGTTCGGATAAATCTTCAAACTGGTACAGCATGAAAATATATTCCCCCTGTTCAATAACTGGTAGTTCTGTCATTTCTCCGTAGTTTCCGAGTACAACAGGGTTACCATTCTCCTTACGTATTAAGATTCTCTCAAGCTGAGGTGCGACATTTTCCAGCTCCCAGCGAATGCTTTCAACAATTGTCTGTGTCGAAGCTGAACCATTTACTTGAAAATCATTAGGAAATATTACGACAGCTTCAGCTTTTTGTTCGTTTATTTCATATTGAAGCGATGTTGTCATACGGTCAGCCAAACCATACTTATCCAAATCGATCTTACTAGCCTCTTTATTTATGGAAAGAGGTAGGACCACTTCAGCATTTCTTCCAGGATAAGCCATGATTTCAAAACCATTATTGGATGACATGGTTATCATAGAATCAAGCTCAGAATCATTCGCTAAAGGGGCAGAGCCTGATTCTTGCTCTTCAGTTTCTTCTTCATTCCCTTCGATGGCAGGTTGTTCTTCCTTTTGCTTCGAGCGATGTGGCTTAGCTTCTTCAATTTCTGCCCGGTCTGCTTCTTTACTTTGAAACGTCTGATCAGAGGAGTGATCTTCAGATGAGGATGTTGAAAACTCCTTGTTTTCATGTGTGTCTTTAGAAGATTCATCTACAGTTAGCAACTGGTTATCATTTAAGAACACAGGAATAAATACAGCTAATACAAGAACCACCGCCATAGTTGCTAAACCTGGCAAAACCCACGGAGCCTTCTTTCTTTTTTGTTTATTCACGCGTGCGGATATTTTCTGATAGAGATCTTCTTTGGATTGGCGATCTTCCACAGAAGGGAGCCTTTTCATTAATTGTTCGAGTTCCTTATCCTTACGTTTCACGGTCTGCCCCCTCCTTCATTCATCTTTGCCAATATTAACTTCAAGGCTTTCACTGCTCTATGTTGAGTTGTCTTCACTTTACTCTCACTCCAGCCTAAAATTTCTGCTGTCTCCTTAATCGACATGCACTGAATATAACGTAAAATTAATACACTTTTTTGATCGACCGTACATTCATCCAGCGCCCTGTATACCTCTTGAACTTCATCTTTTTGGATAGCTATTTCTTCAGGAAGTTTTTGATGGTCTTGAATTTGTTCTCCTTTTTCATTCCAATCAAAAAACTCCATTATACGATTACGTTTACGTTTTTGTTTGCGAAAGTAATCAATGGCCACGTGTCGAGCTATAGAGAACAACCACGTCTTTTCTGAGCTTCTTCGGTTAAATGAATCGTATGATTTCATGACTCTTACATAAACATCCTGAACAAGGTCCTCAGCAAGATCCCTATCCTTAACCATGTATAAAAGGAACTGAAAAAGATCATGGTGATAGTTTTCATATAATTCATCAAAGAACGTTCGCAATGGTGGTACCTCCTGGGTCACTTCTTTAGTCGTTTTATGTATAGAAAAAGTTACACTCTCTATCTTAATATGCGGAAAAAGAAAAAGGAACAGGAAACAAAAAAGAGAACTAATTCATTAATTGTACGATTTATGTTAATGAAAGAGGACGGATACCCCTTTTTGGCCATGCGTATTTGCAAAATCGATTCCGGCATAAGAGATAGCTTGATAAATAAAAAATCATAGCCACCCTGCGATCAGGACAGCTATGATACTTTCGTAATGGCATTTCTTTTTTCATACCGTTGGAAAAGAGTCCCTAATATGGGAGATAAGACTAAGACGAATGCTGTGTTGGCAATAGCATGATTAATATCCATAGGTAAGCCAGCCATGTAATAAGCCCAAAATGGCTGGCCGGAAGCGCGCATTGTGAGAGAAAGGATGATTCCGAAGAACATTCCACTTATAAATCCATAAATGGAAAGAGCCCAGACCGGAAGCTTCGGCCAAACTTTCCCTAAAAGACCTGCTATAATGCCTATGAGAGACCAGGCAATAATCTGCCAAATTGTCCAGATGCCCATCCCTAACAAAACATTGGAAACAAAAGCAGTTAATAATGCAATAAGAACACCCGCACTTGGTCCAAGCCAAAAACCAGCGATAATAATAATCGCTGTCACAGGTTGGATATTAGGCAAATGTGCGAGTGCCATCCGCCCCGCCACAGCCAAGGAAGCAAGCATAGCAATTAATGTTAATTTATACGTATTCATCCTTCATCATTCCCAAGATTGGTAGTTAAATAAGACCTCGTCACCATCTTCCAGTTCATATTCATTCGCACCGACCATAACCTCTTCTCCATTGATCGTGTACATCCAACCCATTTTTTCCTCTTCGTTAGTTGAGATTCCTTCAATACTGTTTATAAACCCTTCCGTTTGTTCTACCTCATAGTTTGATTCCATGACCTCCATTAAAGTTGTACCTTCTTCCACTTTAAATTCATCTTCCGCGATCATTTCATCACCTTCAGAGATCTGAACATCAACAGTCAATTCCTCTGCCTGTTCTTCCTCAGTAGTTGATGTTTCTTCTTCTTCCTGCTGGGCACCGCATCCGGCTAGCACCCCAATAGCTAAAACCATGGCTGTGAAAATAGAATACCACTTATTCATTCCAAATCTCTCCCTATTCTCTATTTGTCCCAAAGCTTGTGTAATTATTTCGGATAACCAGAAATATGAAATAACTGAAGACCAAGTACTTCCCAATAAAAAAAGCTTACCCTTAATTTTGGGTAAGCTTAAGACAATCCAACGGTAAGCTACACAAAAGTGTTTTACCATTGGTTGTCTCAAATACTCAATCCCCGAAGCTTTGAAACATTGGATCAGGCAGGTCTACTGACTCGTGTATCCTTCTACTCAGGATCCTTCCCATGCCACATAGCACAGTGGAAATTCCTTTTCATCAACACTCACAGTTGCGAGGACAGTTCTGGTTTCTCACCAGATTCCCTTTTAAGTCTTACCCAAGACACCTGAATCCTCTTCATATGAAGTTCTATAGACTAGATTACAACAATCTTCAAGATATAGCAATATCATTTTTCCGTACTTGCAAACGGGATCTTGAAGGTGAATGTTGTCCCTTCTTGCAGTTTACTATGCACACTAATGGACCCTTCATGTGCTTCTACAATGTTTTTAGCTATGGCTAATCCCAATCCTGTTCCCTTCTTATAATTTTTATTTTCACGCTTCCTTGATTTATCTGCCTTATAAAAGCGCTCAAAAACAAACGGAAGATCTTCCTCCTTAATACCAAAACCAGAATCCTTAACACTTGCCACCCATTCTTTTTGGCCTTTTTCAATGATTACCTTTACTGCACTGCCCTGGTTGGAATGCCTGATCGCATTATCAATTAAATTCGTAAACACTTGCTCTATTCGGTCCGGGTCAAAATGAAGAAGATCAAAACCACTGTCTATCCTCAACTCTAGATCGACTTCTTTTTCGTTGGCTATCCCGGAAAACTTGCGGATGATTTTATTCATAAAGGACTGTATCTCCACAGGCTCTGTCGATAACTGAATATGCCCTGCTTCCATACGCGCTAAATCTAACAGCTCATTCACCAAGCGACCAATCCTCAGTGATTCATCATGTATAATCTGCGCTAATTCATTTTTATCTTCTTTCGATTCTGCAATGTCATCGACTATCGCTTCACTATACCCTTGAAGCATGGAGATCGGTGTTCTTAATTCGTGAGAAACATTAGCAATAAAATCTTTCCGCAGCTTATTCAGTCGTCTTTCTTCTGTCATATCTCTAAGTACAGCCACCGCTCCCCTGACTTGTTCTCTATCGTACAAAGGTGTCATAATTATAACCCAGGATCTCCCCTGTAGTGTCATTTCAACCATGGACTCCTTCTCATCATGAATGACGCTATTAAATAATTCTTCTAATGGTTCTGGTAGAGCTGGTCTTCCTGACTGGGAAGAAACACTATATCTTTCAAATTCATAAGCTTCCAGATAATGTTGGGCGGGGGGGTTGGATATTAACACATCTCCTTGACGGTTGAACGTAATTACCCCATCAGCCATCGAACTCAAAATTCCTGACAGCTGCTCTTTTTCCTGATTCAACGCATTAATATGAAATTTCAGCTCTCGTCCCATACGATTAAACGCCATCGCTAATTCACCAATTTCATCATGAGTCCGAATTGGAATTTTTGTATTGAATTCCCCTTTTGCAAGTTCAAGTGCTCCTTCTCTCATTTTAATTAAAGGCGCTGTTATTCGTGTGGAGAGGAAAAAGGCGAAAATTGTTGTTAAAACAATGGCAATTCCTGCCCCCAAAAAAATAATTTTCGTTGTTTGTTCGGATGTCTCCTCAATGGTATCCAAGGACTGGTAAACAAAGACAGCCCCACTATTATGATTTAAAGGAGTTCCTACAACCATAATTCCATTTTCACCAGAGGTCAGGTTAGCGACTTTCTTTACATCGGCACCTTCTTCTAACACGGCTGATAATTCTTCATCTCTTTCGAACCATGAATAACTAAGTTCAGGCAGAGAAGAAGAATCATTTTCCGGAACAAGGAGGTCTTCGGATCCGCGTACGATAACAGCCCGACTGGCGGAGTCTTTTACCAGAGCTGTTGTAGACAGCATAAGCTCTTCATCATCTTCATAACGATCCACGACGTCAGAAATTTTATCAGCTGTCTGTAAGAGATGTCTCTCTGCCTCGAGTATATGATAGTTTTGGAAGAACTCTAGAAGCAGGACTGTCAGGATGAAAAGTACAAAACAAACTAAAAATAAGATGGTAAACCATAACTTTACGACAACACTACGCCAAAACATCAGTCACCAGAAACCTCAAATTTATATCCAATTCCCCAAACAGTCACAATCATTCCCGCAGCCTCAGCAGAAACTTTGCTTAGCTTTTCTCTAAGACGTTTCACATGTGTATCTACAGTCCTAAGATCTCCGAAGAATTCATATTGCCAAACTTCCTTTAATAATTGTTCTCTATCAAACACTTTGTCCGGTGCCTGAGCCATATAATGGAGAAGCTCATACTCTTTTGGAGTCAGTGCCACTTCTTTACCATCTGCTGTCACTCGATGAGCGTCATTATCGATGGTCATGTGGGGGAAGACAAGAACGTTACGTGCCGCTGTATCTGTTTCCAGGAACTTTGTTGATGAAGATCTGCGTAAAAGCGCCTTCACTCTTAATACCACTTCTCTTGGACTAAAAGGTTTTACAATGTAATCATCCGTTCCAACTTCGAATCCTTGCACCCTATTGGCTTCTTCTCCTTTGGCTGTAAGCATAATGACAGGAGTTGCTTTCTTTTCACGAAGTGCTTTACACACTTCTACTCCATCTTTTCCTGGAAGCATTAAATCAAGAAGAATGACGTCATATTCATTTTGAAGGGCTTTTTGCAATGCTTCTTCCCCATCTTCCGCTTCATCGATCGTATAGTCTTCTCTTTCGAGGTACATCCGAATCAACCGTCGGATACGTTCTTCATCATCAACTACAAGTACTTTCGCATCTTGATCCATAGTATTTAAACCTCCATGTACATAAAATAACCTCTATATTTACCAAATACTAAGTTCAACTTGCGTTCATTTCACCACAAGATAGACCCTTATACAAAGGGCAGGTCGAGCCTATTGTCTCGCCTGCCTTCTGTTCTTGTCTAGCCATTTATATGAATCCGCTTCACCCCTGTGGAATTAAGCCAATCCCTCGTTTGACATGGATCCTCACACAGAGGCATGACTTAAACTTGTCGGGAGATAGCTCAAGCGTCTTTAGTATTTAAGCATAGGAATGTAATCCGGATATGATTAAGTTGACCGCAATCAAATTGAACATAATTATTCCGAAGCCACCTACTGCAAGCCACGCTGACTTCATTCCCTGCCATCCTCTGGAGAGACGCAGGTGTAAGTAGGCAGCGTAAAAGAAGAAAGTAATCAATGCCCAAACTTCTTTCGGATCCCACCCCCAGAAGCGGTCCCAAGCCTGTTGCGCCCATATCATAGCAAAAATAAGTGCTCCCAATGTAAATACAGGGAAACCTATGGCGACAGCGCGGTAGGAAATTTCATCGACAAGTTCAGGGTTAACTTTCTTATTCAGTAGTGGTTGTACTGCTGCAGCAATGCGCTTCCGAATAATTAAGCGAACACCCCAATAAAGGATGAGTCCACCTAAAATCGACCATAAGAATGTATTGAATTTTTTAGCAGCATCTTCTCCTCGCATCCATTCAGGAGCGTGGAAAATTGGAGACATTACACCTTCACTGATCATGACCCCCTCATTCGGACCAGCCAGGGCAGGCATTTCATAAGTCACTTCCGTCTGCTGGCCCTCAACAGGAGCCTCAAATGTTGCCTCATAATCCAATGCGTTGAATGTAGAACTTATAATGATAAATGCAAGCGTAGCTGCAATGACATAAATAACAAATTCAAGCCAAGTCGTATGTTTAGTACGTCTAGTCTGATCGACCTGGCTGATTAAGAAAATCAATCCAGCAACAAAGCTAACCGATAAAATCCCCTGTCCGAGAGATGCTGTCGTTACATGGATATATAACCAATGTGATTGCAGCGATGGAACAAGAGGAGAAATTTCCGTTGGAAACATGCTCGCAAATGCAATAAGAAGCAAGGCAATCGGTAGTGCAAATAATCCAAGCAAATCAACACGATAGATGAAATATAGAATGATAAACGCAAATACAAGCATCATTCCAAAAAATGTTGTATATTCAAACAGATTACTAATCGGGGCATGGCCGCTTGCGATCCACCTCGTAATAAAATATCCCACTTGGGTGAGGAATCCTATAATTGCAAGCGAGATCCCTATATTTCCTGCCATCTTACTCTTGCTTTTCTTTTTATCCCGAATCGTTGCAGCAAAGAACAGGGTTGCAATTAAATAGATAAAAAAAGCAGCGTAGAGCAGATTGCCGCTTATCGTTGACAAGTCTCCCATTTTTCATCCTCCTGACTCTATGATTTCATTTCATACTGATCCTGGGGAGCTTCGATTTGAGTACCTTCAATGGACTTCTCAATCTCCATCCTCAAGGCATACCAGTTTTTGTTTGTATGTCCAGCAATCCAAGCACCATCAGGTCTAGGTTGGAGCCATATTCGACGGTGATTCCAATACATTCCCTGGATGACACCGATCATAAAGATTGCACCTCCAAGAGATATGATTCCTAGAGTGTGATCTTTTTTGACAGTTAAACCTGTTACATCCCGAACATCAAAGCTAGTAAGACCTAGTTTATATTGATTATCTTGACCAGCATCGATATTTGCGCCAATTCCCAGGAAACTTGTTTCCGGTGTTTCTTCACCAGGCGGATAAAGGTTAAAGACGAATGCAGGATTTCGCGGATATTTTGATACAGAAGCCGGTTGACCGTCCTGCATTTCATAATCAGGGAAATAATTTACCACCTCTACCCTGAACCCTCCGTCCAATTCATATGTAGATTGAGGGTTGGCTAAATCAATAGTGAACTCCCCATGATTGGATTCTTCATCATCTGAATCGTGGATTTTGAAAGACATTTCACTAAATTCATTCAATTGATAACTAGCTTGATAAAGAGCGTAGTCATCAAATTTCAGTGGGTTATTCATTGTAGCTGAGCCTTCCTTTATCGGCTCTAATTCAGGATCAGCGCCTGTCACCCCTTGATTTGTCCGCTCATATATAACAGCATCTGTACGAAAGGTTTTCGGAATCGCACCATCCTGACTTTCGATGGCTTCTTTAAACCTTGCATCTTCAGGGTTGTCCTTATCATAGGTTTCGAGGGTGAAAGCTTTATTTTCTATATAAAACTCTCCCTCCGTACCAGAGATCAGAGTAGTTTCTCCTTCTCTTACCCAAATAAATTCATCCACGTAAAAGGCAGGGACAAATCGTAATAACGCCCCTAATAAAAAAATAATCAGTCCAATATGGTTAACGTATGGGCCCCACCTTGCAAAACGATTTTTCTCTGCCAAAATGTGCCCGTCTTGTTCATAGAGTTTAAAACGTCTCTTCTTTAAATTAGCTTTAAAACGATCAATATCAATATTATCTGCTTGCGTTTCTCCAAAAATCCGTTGTTTTTTCATGAAAAGCTCATGCCGCTTCGGCTTCTGCTTTTTCAATGTTTTATACAATGGGAAGAAGCGGTCAATAGATGCGATTACAATCGATATTCCCAACATCGCGAGCAAAAGCATAAACCACCATGAACTAAATAAATCGTGAAAACCTAACTGGTAATAAATTTGACCTGCCATCCCGTATTGATCACGGTAATGAGTAGAAGGATCTACATTACTCGAGATAAATTCTTCCTGAGGAAAGATGGTTCCAATAGCTGATGCAATTACGACTATAAATATCAATGAGACACCGACTTTAACAGAGGAAAAGAAATTCCATATTTTGTCGATAATCGTTCGATTATACGTTTGTGACCTGCGGGCACTGCCATCATATCGCATATTAAGGAGTTTCTTATCTTCATTACCGTCGATATGCTGATTCTTCTCTACAGGTTTCCCGCACGCTTCACACAGCACCGTTCCCTCAGGATTTACATGACCACATTCACAGGTAATTTCTTTCATAATAAAACCTCACAATGTCAAGTAGACTCTATTCCTCAGGTGTTATACTTTGTAAGTGACCTTCCAGTTTATCTAATGTCAATGGACCGATCACTTGCTCTTCGATTTCACCCTCTGGGTTGATGAATAGTGTGGAAGGAATGGGTCCGATATTATAAAGCTCCATCACTTGTCCATTTTTGTCCTGGAGAATTGGGAAAGTTAAATTGTATTCGTTCACAAAATTCTCTACGACAAGCTCAGTCGAATCCAAATTAATGGCGAGGATTTCGACACCTTTCTCTTTATATTTCGGATACAATTCTTCCATATAAGGCATTTCCTCTTTGCATGGTTTACAATAGGTTGCCCAAAAGTTCACCATGACGCCTTTTCCTTTGAGATCGCTTAACCGGATCGTCTCATCCGTGCCGAACTTTTTCAATTGAAAGTCCGGTGCCTCTTCCCCCTTGGCAATCACAGATTGTTCATCTTTCCCGTTGGCTACGAGAGCGAACACTACAAGCCCCACCATAACGGCAAGCATGGACGTACGGAAAATAAGACGTCTTTTTTTCTTTTTAATGGTTTTTTCCTTCATCATATTTCACTCCTAAACCATTATAACATCGATAGCTACATGTAAATTTGAACGTTATTCAACATTTTTCTCTGCAAGTGCACGAAGCTGCTTGACTTCATATGGTTTTAACGGACGGAAATCCCCTGCATTCATTCCTTTTAAATCTAAAGATCCGTATCTTTCACGTTTCAACTTATCTACGGGGAATCCTAAAGATTCAAACATCCTTCGTACTTGGCGGTTTTTGCCTTCATGAAGAATAATTTGAACGATGGCTGTATTTTTCTTTGTATCCGTCGAATTAATTTTGGCATGGACGGCTTTTAAATACTCTCCATCAACAGTCATGCCTTTTTTCAATTGCTTCAATTGCTCTTTTGAGGGGATTCCTTTTGTCTTTGCTATATACACTTTATCCACCTCGTGACTTGGGTGCATAAGCTGATTTGCGAATTCACCATCATTCGTTAACAAAATCAACCCTGATGTATCATAATCGAGACGTCCTATAGGGAAAATTCTTTCCTGCACGTCCGGAAGAAAATCTGTGACAACTTTACGTCCTTTGTCATCACTAACACTTGAAATAACACCACGTGGCTTATAAAGCAAATAGTAGACAGGCTCTTCTTTATCAATCGGAACCCCTTCCACTTCAACGTCATCATTTTTACCTACTTTTGTTCCAAGTTCTGTTACTACTTTTCCATTGACTGTCACTTTTCCATCTAGAATCAACTTTTCAGCTTTACGTCTTGAGGCAATACCTGCGTGGGCGATCACCTTTTGTAGTCGTTCCATATCTGCCATACGACCGTCACCAACTTTCTTATTATACTTACATTTCATCAGAAACGGAGCCACGCTCTCGAAGCGCGGCTCAACAGTTCATCTACATTATACACATACTGCAAAGTTTTGAACAAAAAAATCATCCTATCAGCTAAATAGGATGATAACTATCACTATAGAAGCTATTATACCAACTAAATCCGCCAAGAGTCCAACTTTCAAAGCATCCCCCATCCTCTTAATTCCGATAGCTCCAAAATAGACCGTGATGATGTAGAGGGTTGTGTCCGTACTTCCCTGCATAACAGAAGCCAGCTTCCCTATAAACGAATCAGGTCCAAAAGTACGGATCAGCTCTGTTGTCATACTTAAAGCTGCTGTCCCGGATATCGGTCTTATGAAGGCTAGAGGGAGGATTTCTGCTGGAGCGCCGATCATGGACATTAGGGGTTGAAAGAGCTTAACAACTGCCTCCATGGCCCCGGATGCTTGAAAAATAGCTATAGAAACCATCATTCCTAATAAAAAAGGCAATAAACTAATAGCAATTTGTATTCCTTCTTTACTTCCTTCCACAAATACTTCATAAGAAGGAATCCTTTTTACCGTCGCAGTCACTAGAACAAGGAGAATAATGGAAGGGATGAGCCAAATACTAATCATGAACGCATCGCCCTCTTCCTTCTATAATAAAAATAGCGATCGATTAACAATGCGGAAATGGTTGAAATGATCGTTGCCAAGATCGTGGCTCCTACAATTGATGTTGGATCACTAGAATCATATTTCATCCGAATGGCGATTACCGTCGTCGGGACAATCGTAAGAGAAGAAGTATTAATAGCCAGCAGCGTAATCATTGATCTGCTGGCTTTATCTGATCCAGAAAGGTTTTTTAACTCTTTCATTGCTTTTAGCCCCATTGGTGTGGCTGCATTTCCTAACCCAAACATATTTGCCGTCATATTTGATAATATATAACCAAGGGCTGGGTGGTTCTCAGGGATGTCCGGAAAAATTCTTTTTACTACAGGGCGAAATAGCTTAGCCAGACCTGCAAGCAATCCAGCTTCCTCGGCGATTTTCATGAGGCCCAACCAGAAAATCAGTACACCTGCCAGGCTTAATGTAATCATAAGGGCTTCATCTAATGTTGAAAAAATCGCTTTATTAACCTCTTCCATTGTTCCGTTAAAGGCTGCATATGCGATACCAGCAACAGCAAGAAAAGCCCAGATCAGGTTGACCATGGTACTCCCCCCATCATTCTGTTCAAAAAGTTTTTCACTTCTGAAAAGAAGGATTGTGAAGGACGTTCATTCCAAACAGGCGCTTCTAAAACAGGGGTTTGACCCACCATGAAGGCTGTGACCCCCGCCAGATTTGTTGTATTATTTTTCTCATCATAACGATAAAAGGCAGCACGAAGGTCTTCTTTTTCTGATAGTGTTAAAGGATAATAAATATCCCTCGGGATGTAATACGTTTGACCATTGGCTTCAACCACCCCTTCACTTTGGAGCTTAACAGTTTCGAAGTTATTAAATCCCCATTCGAACATCCGTTTATGATCGTTCCAATCATCTGACGCTCTTAAAGTGACCGCGATCAATTCCATCCCGTCTTTTTCAGCACTTGTCACTAATGTTCTTCCCGCTGCTTTTGTAAAACCTGTTTTTCCACCGTTCGTAGGTTCATAGTACTGGGTGAGCATTTTATTTTTATTCCGCCAAGAGTAGTCCCTGTTTTCTGAACGGTACAATTCACTGCCTGTTACTTCACGGAATGTATCATTTTTCATGGAGTAGGCCATAAGTAATCCTAAATCATAAGCACTGGAATAATGTGTTTCTCCATCTAAACCATGAGGATTTTCAAAATGACTATTATTCATGCCAAGCCAGGCCGCTTTTTCATTCATTAAATGGACAAAACCTTCCACACTTCCCCCAACATGCTCAGCTATTGCAACAGCTGAGTCGTTCCCAGACCGGAGCATTAATCCATAAACGAGATCCTTGAGAGGGATTTTTTCATTTTCCGTCAGATAGATGGAAGATCCTTCCGTATAAACAGCTCTTTTACTTACTTTCACGTCTTCCTCCATCATCCCTGATTCAATCGCAATAATGGCTGTCATAATCTTAGTCGTGCTTGCAATCAACGTAGGATCGTATGCATTCTTCTCAAATAAAACCCTTCCTGACTCTGCATCCATCAACACCGCACGCTCCGCAGAAACCTTTATATTAGGATTGGCCTGAACCCTGTCCACCTCACAAAGAGGGAGGATTAATGGAATAGCCAAAAATATAAAAAGAAGCCTTCTCAAAAGGAGTTCCTCCTATTCTCATCGTTTGCTTCAACTTATGCAAAAGCGTACAAGCTTATGAGTATGAGGAATACAGAACTTGAGCGTATGCTGCAAAGTACTGTAACAGCCTTAAAAATGACCCTTACGGCTAAAGAGGGATTTAAGGGTTTACCAAAAAAACAAATAAACTGCCCCACAACCCCGGGGCAGTTTATTTGTCACTCATCAGCAAAAGGATCTTCTGTGAATTTTTCAAAAAACAGATCTGCTTCTCCTTCCTCTTCTTCCCCTTGCTTCAGTTCAGATAATGGGGGAAGTTCATCAATGGAAGTCAACCCAAAATAAATGAGAAAATCTTTTGTTGTTCCATATAATATTGGGCGACCGATAGCATCTTTTCGGCCTTTTTCCTCTATCAGCCCCCGATTAACGAGGGTTTGTATCGCGCGGTCACTTTTCACACCTCTAAGATCGTCTACCTCAACCCTGGTAATGGGCTGCTGATAAGCAATAATCGCAAGAGTTTCGAGAGCGGCTTGAGATAACCGGGTTGATCCAGGTGAATCAAGGAGACGCTTATAATAAGAGGCATGTTCCGGTTTTGTAGTCAAATGCAGAGTGCCTTGGGAATCCATGAGGGTCAATCCTCTATCTCGTTCTTTATATTCCTCTATCATTTCATTTAATAGATTGTCTAAATCCTTTGAGCTTAGCTCTAGTAATTGGGTGAGTTTCTTTTTGGTAAGCCCTTCTTCTCCAGCTGCAAATAATAATCCTTCGGTGATAGCTTTATAATCCTCTAACTCCATGGTGCATCCTCCATCTTATATACAATTAGTTCATCAAAGTGTTGTTGTTGAACACACACGATGTCATTACTCTTCATCAATTCTAGTAAAGCGATGAAAGTGACAACAATATGTGGTCGTGTTCGCTTTTCAAACAATTGATGAAAAGGAGTACCATCTGGTTTCACGTCAATTTTCCCCAGGATCTCTTCCATTCTCATTTGAATCGGAATTTCATCTCTACGGACTTTTGCTTCCTGGGGTCTCTCTGTCTTGGTTCGTTTCATCAATTTACCCATTGCTTGAATCATATCATAAATCGAAGCTTCTCCAGGACGTACCTCCGCTTCTCCATCATCCCAGCCTTCCAAGCTCAAAGGGGGTCGAGTATAAATACGGTTGGCATCAAGTTCTTTTTCCTTTAATTCTTCAGCTGCCTGTTTATATTTCCGATACTCAATGAGTCTCCGCATCAAATCTTCACGCGGATCCTCTTCCATTTCCCCTTCTTCAAAATCATCTTCCATATTCTGATTTGGCAGCAGCATCTGACTTTTAATAGCGAGAAGAGATGCGGCCATGACCAGATATTCACTAGCAAGATCAAGCTCTAGTTCTTGCATGGTATGGATATAGTGCATATATTGATCCGTGATTTGAGAAACGGGTATATCATAGATATCAATTTCATAGCGGTTGATCAAATGTAAAAGAAGATCAAGAGGCCCTTCAAAGCCTTCCACTTTCACTTGGTAGCTTTTTGTCATATCATTCTTCCTTTACGTTCCGTAGTACTTCTTTATAATGGTATCAAAAAACTGCCCTGTCTGACAGTAGAGTCTGCTTGTAGAATTCTTCTCCGTTTATTAAAATAACTTTGTCCACTCTCTGTATAATCATTTGGACGAAGTAATTAATAGTCCTGTGTTTTGAGTCAATGATATAGTAGTAATTTATAATGCTCAAAAGTTTCACGAGAACGCTAAGAACTTCATCAACCTGATTTCCGATATTTGTTACATTTTTATTTTCCCTTCGTTTAGAATGAGGTGAACACGGGGAGCTTTAGAAAAGCTCTTTAAAGAAGCGGCCCGGTAATATTGTTCATGCTTTGTATGAGCGGCGTCGTCCCGTTCACCCTATTAGACATGAATCCAACATAGAACGGAGTTTTTATATGTATCCAAAACCCTATATTGAGTATCTTGCTCATTTTCATGGGACGAGAGATTACTTTGAATGTCATGAAGTGCTTGAAGAACATTGGAAAAAAGTGGATGCCAACAATCGATCTTCCATTTGGGTCCTTTTCATACAGATTGCAGTAGCCATGTACCATGACCGGCAAGGTAACCAAAATGGAGCCTTGACACTTATGAAACGATGCCTTGTTAAATCACGTTACCATCAAGAGGGCCTTTATCAATTAGGTTTAGACGGTGTGCATTTGCACAATCAAATACAGGAAAACTATAGACGTTTGCACGATGGCCTTCCCTATCGCAGCTGGAATATGCCGGTCATTGACCTGGAACTCCGTAAGGAAGTCCAGCTCTTATGTCAGCATTGGAATGTAGCCTACGGCTCACCAAGTGATCTATCTAAAAAGAGTCTGGTTTATAAACACAAGATGAGGAAGCAATAATTCCTTTCTCGAAAGAAAAGAAGAAACATCATCTATCCAATCTATCTACCCTGGCAAGAAGCCTCACAGATATCGTTTTGTAAACCGAAAAGGTGGACTTAATCCCCTCCATGAAAAAGGGGCAGCCCCTAGACAACAAAAGGAGGTGCCACAAATGGACACCTCCTTTTTCATTTATAACTGTGAAGAGGCACTTTCTTCATCACATTTATCGATAAAGGATTCTGTAGCTATATCTGCACAGACTTCCCGCTCACCTTTAAAGTGGTCACGGACACGGTGAATCATTTGTTTTCCAATCCCAGCGTTACGGTGGGAAGGGTTAACAGATACGTGCTGAATGATGGCCTTCCCATCCTCTACACGGACGCCGACTGCACCGATAATGTCCTCCTCTTTCCACAAAAACAAATTCCAATCAGGATTGGAATCATATTCTTTAATAATTTCCTGAAGTGTCTTTACATCGGAAACTTCAGGCATGAAAGAAAGCAAACCCATCGCAATCTTTTCAAATGATTTTTTATAACGAATTAGCATATTAACCCCTCAATTATGAAAATAACTTTCCTAGAGTTCCAGATGATCGATTGAATCGATACCGAACAATTGTTACTTTCAATCATTGTCTAAGTTCTTGTGCGTGTCAACCTCACATAACAATTCCGAACCAGTAGTATAAACCCCAGCCCAAGCTGAACAACGCCAAAAACGTAAACAGCATCCAGTTTTTCTTTTTCATTCTACGCTGCCCCCGGTTAAATCGTGATTTGCCCCGCTACATAGAATATAGCATTGTTTATGATTATTCAACCCTATTTACACCGTTTAAGCGCTTGTAGAATGCGGTATCCGTCTGAAACCTTTCCTTTAAGTGAGAAAGGGATAAGGTTTATAACAGCCAGATATAAGTTAAAAAGAAAAGGAAGCGTGAACCAACCATACCCTTCTTCTAACGATAGAAAAAATAAGGAAGAGGCTGTCAAACCATTTAATAATGGTCCCCCTGCACTGATCCAAATCTTTTCACGGTTTGAAAAAAAGGATTCACGTTCATTGAGCGAGTAAGCTCCTTGAAAGAAAAGAAGATGAATACACACTCGTACCCTTTTCTGTTTCCAACTTAATAACACCTTCCCCCGGCCCAGATGAAGTTCGCTATGATCTGAACGAAACAATAGACCTGGTATGATATGGCCGAGTTCATGGATGAGCTGACTAAGAGGCGCCACTAAAAAGATTAATACAAGTATGGTGCCGATCATGAAATGATCTTATTCCGCTTATTTATCTTCTACTCTTACCTTTTGCATAACATCCCCTACACGGACACGGTCAACCGTATCTACGCCTTCGATTACTTTACCGAAAACGGTGTGACGGCCGTCTAGATGCGGTTGTGCGGAGTGGCAGACAAAGAATTGACTTCCACCTGTATCTTTCCCAGCATGTGCCATAGAAAGTGAACCCCGTTCATGTTTATGAGGGTTCCCTTCAGTCTCACAATTAATTGTATACCCCGGGCCGCCCGTACCCGTACCATTCGGGCAACCTCCCTGGATGACAAAATCAGGGATGACACGGTGAAATGTCAGTCCATCATAGAATTCATCATTTGCAAGTTTTTCAAAATTCGCTACCGTATTTGGTGCAGCCTCATCATAAAGTTCAATCAGCATTTTTTCTCCATTTTCAAATTCAATCGTTGCTTGTTTCATTTCTCATACCCCTCTCATTTTTCATAGGATAAATCAAGTCGTGTCATCTCCTGGTAGCTCTCTCTTCTTACAACCAGTTGGTGTTCACCATTTTCAACGAACACGACAGCCGCTTTTTGAAAGCGGTTGTAATTGTTTGCCATAGCATAACCATACGCTCCTGTGCTGAAAACTGCAAGTCTATCGCCGTGTTCAATTTTTGGTAATGCTACATCCCATATTAGCATATCCCCTGATTCACAGCACTTCCCAGCAATTGAATATTCTTTCTCAGCTTTTTCATCCATTTTTTCTATAAGAGCAGCTTCATATTTCGCCTGATAAAGTGCCGGGCGGATATTGTCTGTCATTCCACCATCAACAGATACATACGTCCTTACTTCAGGGACTTCTTTAATCGATCCTACCGTATAAATGGTCATCCCTGCTTCCCCGACAATCGCACGCCCGGGCTCTATCCAGATTTCAGGCATAGGATAATTATATTGAGTGGAAAGTCTTTTCACTTCATTAATCAAGGCATAGGCATATTGGTCTAATCCAAGAGGTTCATCATCCTTGGTATATTGAATACCAAACCCACCACCTAAATTTAAGACACTTGCTTCATAATCAAAACGCTCCCGCCATCCTTCCAATGTCTTAAATAGTTTTCTTGCTGCCATTTCAAACCCACTCGTTTCAAAGATTTGGGAGCCGATATGGCAATGTAATCCGGACATCCGAATATTTGAATCATCCTGTACCTTCATAAATGCTTCTTCTGCCTGACCACTCGTTAAATCGAAGCCGAACTTCGAATCTTCCTGACCTGTAAGAATATAGTCATGGGTGTGAGCCTCTATCCCGGGAGTCACTCTAAGCAGTACGTCTATTTTTTTATTTTGTTCCTTTAAGATGGTCTGTAAGAGCTCAATTTCATAAAAATTATCTACTACTATACAACCAATCTGATGCTTCACAGCCATTTCTAATTCGCGGATGCTTTTATTGTTCCCGTGCATATGAATTTTCTCCACAGGAAAACCTGCTTCAAGGGCCGTATGTAATTCTCCCTCTGAGACGACATCAAGGCTCAATCCTTCTTGATTCGCGACTTGCAGCATAGCTACTGCCGAAAATGCTTTACTGGCATAGGCCACTTGAGCCGCAACACCACTTTCTTCAAATGTCCGGACGAAAGCACGAGCCTTGGTCCTTATTTTTTCTACATCATATACATAGAGAGGGGTACCATAATGTTCAGCTAGTTCCGATGCAGGAACTTGTCCGATCATTAGCTGCCCTCGTTCATTAGCAGTACGGTCCATCGTATCCCACCTTTTCCCGTAACACGGGGAATGATAAAAGAAAATGCCCTTTGTAAGTCAAAGGACATGTAAGATTTATTTTAATTTATCACAATGCTAAAGAACGGGCAATATGATTATTTCTGACGATGATTGTTCTGCGGATGGACGATACTTGGTCGAACCTTCAATGATGGCATGCTTAGACGAAGCAAAATCTGGATTGCAGCTTTTAAGTTAAACGGCAAAAACGGCCATAAATAAGGAGTGTTTAGAGACTTCGTACTCGCTAGTAGCAGAATATAAGCTAAGAAACCAATCATTAAACCTTTCGTACCAAACAAGGCGACAAGGATAACGAACAAAATACGTGCCATCTTATTAGCGACAGATAATTCATAACTAGGCGTGGAATAAGATCCAATCGCAGCTACAGCAACGTAAAGGATAACTTCCGGTACGAACATTCCTACATCGATGGCTATCTGCCCTATAAGCACAGCAGCTATTAGCCCCATGGCTGTCGATAACGGGGTCGGTGTATGAATAGCAGCTATCCTCAACATTTCAAGTCCAAGATCAGCGATTAAAATTTGAAAAATGATGGGAATGCTACTTTCCTCATTCGGACCGATAAATGACAGCGGTTCCGGAAGCAAGTCCGGCTGCATAACGAATAACATCCATAATGGGAGCAAAAAAACAGAAGCGAAGATCCCAAAAAAACGTATCCAGCGGACAAATGTCCCAACGGGTGGCGATTGACGGAATTCCTCCGCATGCTGAACATGATGAAAATAAGTAGTAGGTGTGATAATCATACTTGGTGATGTGTCCGTCATGATGACGACATGTCCTTCAAATAAATGGGAAGCCACAACATCCGGCCTTTCCGTGTATCTGACCAAAGGAAAGGGGTTCCTCCCCTGATTCACAAGATACTCCTCAAGCGTTTTATCTGCCATGGACAACCCATCTGTATCAATATTTTGTATTTCTTCTTTTAACAAATCGATAAGACCAGGGTCTGCCACATCTTTAATATAAGAAATACAAACATCGGTCTTCGAGCGATTTCCTACCTGCATGATTTCATGACGGAGACGCTCATCCCGAATCCGGCGTCGTGTAAGAGCAGTATTTTCAATAATGTTTTCCGTATATCCATCTCTTGATCCTCGAATAACTTTTTCCGTATCTGGTTCTTCCGGGGTCCGGCCTGGGTAGGTCCGAACATCCACAATGAATGCTTCCGTTTCACCATCAATGAAAATGACCATTAACCCTGACAGCATCTGAGTGATGCATTCTTCCAAGTTGGATGTGGTATCTACTTGTTGATGTGGAATCTCATCTTTGATCGTTTTAAAAACAGATTCGACGTTCTCTTCAATGTCATTCATTTCCATCAGTTGACGCATGACTTCAACTACCATCGGAGTCTCGACAAGGCCTGTGACATAGTAAAAGTTTACTTCATGACCAAGCAATGTCAACGTCCGGAATCCTACATCAAAGGACTGTTCTACGCCGATCCGCTCGTTCATCATCATACGGTTCTGTTCAAGTTTCATGACGATCGGTGTTTCATTATTATTTTCAGGCATAAACCTCCGCTCCTTGATCACTATTTATCCTTTAGGCTTGAATATGACAGCAACTATAAAGCCGAACAAGATGGCAGAGGCAATACCGGCTGATGTCAATTCGAAAATACCAATGGCTACCCCTATAACGCCATGTTCGTCAGCCTGCTCCATCGCGCCGTGTAGCAACGAATGCCCGAAGCTTGTAATCGGCACAGTGGCGCCTCCCCCTGCAAATCTTATTAAATTGTCATATAGGTCAAAGGCATCCAAAACTGCGCCTGCCACAACAAATGATGACATCACATGAGCAGGAGTCAATTTGAATACATCAAGAAGAATCTGCCCAATCACACAAATGCCTCCTCCAACAAGGAAAGCCCACAAGAACGTCATGATTCACCCTCTCCTCTCGTCAACACCACAGCGTGAGCGATTCCTGGAATCGATTCCTTTTGCTGAAGCATCATCGGACTCATCAGAGCGCCTGTGGCTACGATCAAGACACGTTTATACTTACCGCTAATTAAGTCTTGAACAATTTTTCCATACGTTACAACAGCTGAACAAGCACAGCCACTTCCTCCAGCGAAAACGGGTTGATCACTGTGATAAACAAGAAGCCCACAGTCTCTATGCACATCCCCGATGTCATACCCGTCCTGCTTCATCATGTCTTTAAGTATCGGGGTTCCTACCGCCGAAAGATCACCTGTAGCAATCACATCATAATCTCCTGGGACACGGCCCATATCCTCTAAGTGAGTTTTAATAGTATCCCAGGCCGCAGGTGCCATAGCAGACCCCATATCAAATGGATCTTTTATACTGTAGTCCATGACTTTACCAATCGTTGCCGCCTCTACTTGGATAGGAGAAGGGTTTTTCGAAAGAATAGCAGCCCCGCTACCTGTAACCGTGAATGTAGCCGTATTTGGTTTTTGTCCACCGTACTCTGTTGGATAACGGAATTGACGTTCAGCTGTACAGTTATGAGAACTCACGGCGACTAACGCTTGCTTTGCGTAGCCGGCTTCAACAAGAGCGGCACCAGTTGCCAGTGTCTCCATACTTGTCGAACACGCCCCAAACATACCAAGAACAGGAATTCCAAGCTGTCTGGCCACATAATTTCCTGTGACATTTTGATTTAATAAATCTCCAGCTAAAAACAAATCAATATTGGATTGGTCCATACCTGCTTTTTGCAAACAGACTCGGACTGCATCTGTCATTAATTTGCGTTCAGCAAGCTCCCAATTGGATTCTCCACAGTGAAGCTCTTCATGAATAATGTCATAGGTGTCCTTAAGCGGGCCTTCTCCTTCCATAGGGCCAACTGCGGTTCCTGTAGATTGTAAATATACAGGGCTTGTAAACGTCCATGATTGTGTTCCTGTTTTTGCCATATCCATTTCCTCCTAAAAAATAAGCTTCCAGGCATATCGAATGATCCCAAGAACATAAGCGGCAACTACTCCAAAAACAATCACTGATCCTGCCAGTTTGAATAAATTAGTCGCCACTCCAAGCACGTATCCTTCAGATTTATGTTCAAGAGCAGCCGAAGTAATCGAGTTGGCAAACCCTGTCACAGGGACCGCCGATCCTGCTCCAGCAAATTGTCCGAGCTTATCATATACACCAAATCCAGTGGCAAGAGCTGCTATTAAAATCAAGGTTGCAACCATCGGATTGGTTGCATTTTTTTCACTAAAATCAAACCAATGAATATACATTTGTGTCAAAAGTTCACCGAATACACAAATCAACCCACCAATGATAAAGGCTTTCAAGCAATTCATTAAAATAGGCGGTTTCGTTTGATAAGATTTTCGTGCTTTATCAAAGTTCTTTTCATTTAACGGTTGTTTATCCACTTTTTTTCCTCCTATTAATCCCTTTGTCATTTAACAAACATAATCCATTGAAACAATGAACCAGCGATTTTCCCTAAAACCAAAGCCATTAACAATGTGAAAAGAAATCCATCGACCCCGATTCTTTTGAATAACAGTGGAAAGACATTAAGAACCTCTGTCAAAGCTGCTGCAAGCATCCCAATAAAAATCCCATGAAAAAGTCCCCATATCATAAGACCAATCAAAGTCATTTTTACTGGTCCATCACCAAATGAGAGGTAGATACCAGCAAATACGCCTAAAATAACAGCCATTTCGTAATGCCTAAGCTTTGACTCAGAATGACTTAATTGCATAAGACGAGGGATGATTCCCAGAACAGTCAGAAAAGCTACAAAGCCAGTACCTACAGCAATTCCAGCCGCAAGTCCTATAAGTGCTTCAACGATCCACATCCTTTTTTTCCACCTTATTTTCTTTAATGGCTACGTAATGATCGAGATCCTCCTGGTAATTGAAAATTTCCACTTCCATAGGACTTGGTTCTTCGTTAAATCGCTTCTGGAACCAATGATTGAAAAATAGAATCATTCCAATCCCAAGTCCAATGGAATAGGGAACCTGTATCCATAAAGGATGTTCAACCTCTTCACCAGTCAGCATGAAGTGTAATTTTTGTTGTACTTCTTGCATGCTCACATCATAGTGAAAATTCATAATCGCCATAGCGGCACCGATAAAAAGCAAAATCCATATTCCGCTAATTAATAAAGGAGATGGCTGCTTTTTATGTTTTTCTACATGAACAACACATTGGTTCGGCCCAATCAATTCAATTTCTAAGTCAGGAAACTTCTCTAACACCTGCTCAATCAGCATAAAAGAATCAACGACCACAATGTTCTGATCATCTTCAGTCACTTGATGTAAGACCATCTTCTGTAGGACTGATTTGTGACGCTTGGATCCTGTAACACGCGCCACATCTTCCAGACGTATTTTCGCCTGAGGCTGAACATAAATGGATTGTTTCATACGTATATAGACAGGAGTCGCCAACTTCTTTCGCCTCCCCTGCATGTTTTTCTTAGACTTATTATGTGTGAGATGCAGGAAAACATACAGACAGCTTCCTTCCATAAAACCATAAAAAAACTGTACCATTTTAGGTACAGCTTTCAGCTCGTATCATTCATCGTTTCCTTCATATCTGCAAGAATTTTCTTTTCTAACCGCGAAACCTGAACTTGAGAAATACCGAGACGTTCTGCCACTTCCGTCTGTGTCTGATCCTTATAATACCTTAGGTAGATAATTAAACGTTCTCTCTTGTCCAGTTTACTCATAACATCTTGTAATGTCAGATGATCAAACCAATTATTCTCTTCCTCAGCTATTTGGTCGACAAGCGTAATCGGATCGCCTTCATTCTCGTAAACAGTTTCGTAAATCGATTGGGGCGTTCGTCCAACTTCCTCCGCCTGGACGATTTCTTCTTTCGTAAGCCCCAGCGCATCGGCAAGTTCATTCACTGTAGGGGAACGGCCGTGCTCTTTCAATAATTCTTCTTTTTTTGCCCTTACTTTATGATTGAGCTCTTTCAAACTCCGACTTACTTTCACACTTCCATCATCACGAATAAACCGCTGGATTTCTCCGATGATCATGGGCACGGCATACGTGGAAAATCGAACGTCGTAGCTTAAATCAAACTTATCTATCGATTTAAGCAACCCGATACAACCAATTTGATACAGATCATCTTGATCATATCCACGGCGCAGGTAACGCTGGACGACCGACCAAACAAGGCGGGTATTCTTTTCAACTAAATAATCCCTTGCCTCTTGATCGCCCGCCTGACTCTTTTTAATCAAGTCTTTGACATCTTTGTCGGACAGACGTTCTTTTGTCGTATCGCTCATAGGCGCGACCTCAATTACACAAAGCGCGGGTTGACGTAAGTTGCTTCGTCATTCGGATCGTCGTACCAATCCCGGGCTCTGATGTGATATCTACTTGATCCATGAAATTCTCCATAATCGTAAAACCCATGCCAGAACGTTCCCATTCCGGTTTCGAGGTGTAAAGAGGCTCCCTTGCAATATCTATGTTCTCAATTCCATGGCCTCGATCCTTGATAATCAGTTCGATCTCTCCATCATCAATCGCACACATAAGCATGACTTTTTCATCCGATTTTTCATCATACCCGTGAATAATGGCATTTGTCACAGCCTCGGAAACGACTGTCTTGATATCTGTCAATTCTTCCATCGTGGGATTGACCTGGCTTATAAAAGCGGCTACGGACACACGGGCAAGTGACTCATTTTCACTAACACTCGTAAATTCCAACGTCATTTCATTTCGCATGATGCCACCCCCAACATCTCCAACGCGGATGCCTCGTCATCCACGAGTTTCATGATTTTGAACATTCCTGACATATCGAACAGTCTGCGAACTTCCGGTGAAATGGAACAAATCATCATTTCGTTCCCTTTCGCTTGCACTTCTTTATAGCGACCGAGCATCACACCAAGGCCTGAACTATCCATGAAGGACAATTTTTGTAAATTGACAATCACATGTTCGATACCGTCGTTATTTAATTCTTTCTGCCAATCTTCTCGAAGTCCAGTCGCTTCATGATGGTCAAGCTCCCCTTCTAACCGGACGAGCAATACATTTTCTCTGACAGCAAAATTGACTTGAAGACTCAAGTGAATTACCTCCTCTGACTTATAAGAGTCACTATGTCTTTTCGTACTTTTTGCTGTCATTTCCTGCTCAAAAACAATACTAGTGGGAATGTGCTAAAACCTCTGAAAGCTCGTCAAATTCCTCCATGAACGCTGCCACAAAGCAGGGAATCCGGCTTTTTCTACCGATTCAGATGTTTCCAGACGTACTTTCGCCACTTCTTCCTCCCCATTCTTCACGACTACCCACCCCATGTGGGCCCCTTTTTTCAACGGTAGATCAGTGGACTTGGCCATTTTTATTTCGGTTTGGTAATCGCTTTTCTTATCATTTTTCTTCTTAAGAACGACCACATCTTTTTCTGGGGACAGGTTCAAATGCATCGGTTTGCCGCGAGTTATCTTCATTGTATTCATAGTATCATCTTTGGAATAGAGCTTCACACCTTCATATTGGCTGAAACCATAATCAAGCAGGCTTGTAACATCTGCATTTCTCTTTTTAGGACTTTCAGCACCCATCACGACCGCAATCATATGCATATCATTACGCTGAGCAGATGCTGTCAGGCAATATTTTGCTTCTGAGGTATACCCCGTTTTCAACCCATCCATTCCAGGATAGTTTTTAATCAGTTTGTTTGTATTTACGAGCCAGAATTCGTTATCCTGACCTTTTCTTAAGTAATCATCATAGATTTTCGTGTATTCAGTTACTTTATCATGAAGCAGTAATTCTCTAGCCATTACAGCCATATCGTGGGCCGTACTATAATGATCCTCTGCAGGCAGCCCTGTAGGGTTTTGGAAATGAGTATCCTTTAACCCTAAGTCTTTCGCCTTCTTATTCATCTGGGCAACGAACTCTTTTTCACTTCCGGATATTCGCTCGGCCATAGCCACACTCGCATCATTCCCTGATGCTACAGCGATGCCTTTCAATAAATCCTCTACTGTCATTTCCTCTCCCGCTTCAAGAAAGATCTGCGATCCTCCCATCGAAGCAGCATGTTCACTGATGCGGACTTTTTCATCTAATTTTATACCGCCATTTTCGAGCTCTTCCATGATCAATAAAAGGGTCATCACTTTTGTCATACTCGCTGGGGGCAGCTTTTTATTTGCTTCTTTATTATAAAGCGTCATCCCGCTGTTCTTTTCCATTAAAATCGCCGACTTTGCCGAATTGACGATCTCTGTCGATTCCTTTTCCTCAGCCAAAGTCATGTTTAGCGGAAGAAGAAAGAACACTAAACAAAGAGCGAGACATACACCCATCATCTTTTTCATAACCTAAACCTCCCAATTGCTTTAAGTGCCCCTAGCATTCCCTTACCATCACCTTCTATACATGATGTCAATTAGATAAGCATTTAGAGTGACGCGGAGAACAGCAACAGATGAGCGCCCTTTTCCCTCAATAATAAAAAGCGCCCCCATTTAAGAGAGCGCTTTATATATAACGTTTATTCTCTTCTTTTTTGAGCCAATGCCTTATGCCTTTACCTGCATGTGGCTCATCACTAAAACGGGGAATGATATGCATATGTGCATGAAAGATATGTTGGCCACCCGTTTCATAACAATTATACCCAATGTTATAGCCATCCGGTTGAAGTGTTTCATCCAGCCAATCTTTTACTTGATGGATTAATCTTTGAGTATCCATCCATTCTTTTTCAGAAAGATCGAACACTGTAGATTTGTGGGACTTTGGAACAATCAATCCTGATCCTTTCAGGATACGCTGATCTTTTTGGATGAAATAGCAGGATTCATTTTCAAAGATGACCTTCTGTTCTTCATCCAGTAATGGTGAACAAAGCACACATGTTGTCATTCTTTCCCCTCCTATGTATTAGATATGAACGCCTCAATAAAAGGTATTCCTCTTATGATAAAGTCTTCTTTGTGGGAATGAATCCATTGGTTATGTTCAATGATACAAAACAGAAGAGCTATAACTCATAATTCATCAGAAACGAGAAGAAATGGGAACCTATCTTTATGATTAAACCAATAAGCTCTTCCACAAAAAAGACGCTTCTTTATCCCCCTATAAGGGAATAGTATCATGAACAATAAAGATTATGTATATACAAATAAAAAATAACCCGGCCTTAAGCCGGGTTTAGTCCTGTTACTTAATAATATTATGAATCAACGTTGGTTTCTCGACTTTTTCATTCGAAATGGTGTATGCTTCCTTCACCTTATTTATAGAATCATCTGGCTGCTCATCATCACTGACCAATACAACTAGAGCCTCACCTGCTTTAACAGGATCACCGATTTTCTTCTTCAAGCTGATTCCGACTCCATGGTTAATTTCGTCTTCTTTCGTCGCTCGACCTGCTCCGAGATACATGGCCGCAACACCAATAGATTCAGCATCAATAGCAGAGATAAAGCCGTCTTTCTCCGCGGTCACTTCAATTTCATAAGAAGCTTTCGGGAGTTTGTCCAATTCATCGATCATGGCCACATCGCCACCTTGAGCGTCAATAAGCGTACGAAGTGACTCAAAGGCCTTCCCATTTTCAATGTTTGCTTCAATGGCCTGATACGCTTCCTCGTAAGAAGAAAACTTCTCTGCGAGAACAGCCATATGGGAAGCGATTTCAAGGGAAAGCAAACGTAAATCTTCCACGTTTTTGCCTTGGAGGATTTCAGCAGCTTCCCTTATTTCATTCGCATTGCCCACCTCATAGCCAAGTGGTTGGTTCATATCGCTTATAACAGCCACTGTATGACGGCCTAAGTTATTACCGATATTCACCATCTCACGAGCAAGGGCTTCGGAATCCTCAAGCGTTTTCATAAACGCTCCTGAACCTGTTTTGACATCCAGTACAATACTGTCTGCCCCAGAAGCGATTTTTTTACTCATGATGGATCCTGCGATCAGTGGTAATGAATTTACTGTACCTGTAACGTCTCTTAACGCATACAACTTCTTATCAGCAGGGGCCAAGTTTCCTGTTTGACCAGCAATAGCAAGTTTGTGTGTGTTCACATTTTCAATAAACTTTTCTTTTGTCATCTCAATCTCAAGGCCCTTGATGGATTCAAGCTTATCGAGGGTTCCACCTGTATGACCTAATCCGCGTCCGGACATCTTCGCAACAGGGATCCCAACGGAGGCTACCATTGGCCCTACAATAAAGGTCACCTTATCCCCGACGCCACCAGTCGAGTGTTTGTCAACTTTCTTCCCTTCAATTGCCGAGAGATCAATCGTCTCGCCTGAGTCTACCATCGCCTGAGTTAAAGTCGCGGTTTCATCTGCTGTCATTCCTTGAAAATAAATAGCCATGGTTAGAGCAGAAGCTTGATAATCAGGAATATCTCCTTTTGTATAACCATCTACGAAGAATTTTATTTCTTCCTTGGTCAATTCTCCACCATCGCGTTTTTTAACTATAATATCGTACATTCTCATCTCAATCACCCTTTACTGAAGTACTAATGATGTAAGCGCCCAAATAGGCGCTTACAGTAGTCCGAGTTATTTAAGCCGGCAATGTTTTCAATAAATCTTTTACAAAGCCAAGGAAATCTTCCCGCACTTGAGCTGTTGTTTCAATAACCTCATCATGAGTCAGCGGCTGATCCAGGATGCCAGCGGCCATATTGGAGATACAGGAGATTCCAAGTACGCGGATCCCTGCATGGTTGGCAACCATTACTTCAGGGACTGTCGACATTCCGACTGCATCTCCACCAAGTGTACGAAGCATTCGTATTTCGGCACCTGTTTCATAAGCAGGACCTGTGTTCCCTACATAGACCCCTTCTTGTATATCAAGATTCAGGCGTTCAGCCGATTGTTTTGCATGAACGATCAAGTCACGGTCATAAGCTTCTGACATATCCGGAAAACGTGGACCAAGATTTTCATCATTTGGACCAATAAGCGGGCTGTCACCCATATTGTTTATATGATCCGTGATAATCATCAAGTTCCCTGGTTTGAAATCTTTGTTAATTCCACCTGCTGCATTGGTTACAAATAATGTTTCAATACCAAGAGCTTTCATGACACGTACAGGGAATGTCACCTGTTTCATATCATACCCCTCATAATAGTGGAAGCGGCCTTGCATAGCGATTACCTGGCGCCCTTCAAGCTCTCCAACTACTAGTTGGCCTTTGTGCCCGGAAACCGTCGACTCTGGAAAATGAGGGATTTCTGAATAAGGGATAGTTGTAGGATTTTTGATTTCATCTGCGAGTACACCTAACCCTGAACCGAGGATCAACCCCACCGTTGGTTCGTGATTCAATTTCCCTTGAATATAGTGTGATGCTTCTTTTACTTGTGTCTGATTCATTTTTAATCTCCTCCCTTATTGGATATCTTTTAAGAAACTCTTGCCGTGTTCAGGCATTTTAATTGAAAAGTTTTCCGAAATGGTCGCTCCGATATCTGCGAAAGTTTGGCGTTGGTCTAGTCCTTTTCCTTGTGTAATTCCATTATGATATACGAGCAATGGTACCAATTCGCGTGTATGGTCTGTACCATGGTGGATAGGGTCATTCCCATGGTCAGCCGTAATAATCAAAAGGTCATCATCCTTCATCTTATCAAGCACTTCAGGAAGTCGCGCATCATATTCTTCTAATGCTTCCCCATATCCCTGTGGATCTCTTCTGTGGCCAAATTTGGCATCAAAGTCTACAAGGTTCAAGAAACTTATTCCTGTGAAATCTTTCTCTAATGTTTCCACAAGCCGATCCATTCCATCCATATTGTCGGTTGTACGGATAGCTTCTGTCACACCTTCCCCGTCGTAGATATCAGAAATCTTACCTATAGCTACAACATCAAGCCCCTCGTCTGCCATTTCATTCATCACCGTACGACCAAACGGTTTCAAGGCATAATCATGGCGATTCGATGTACGTTCAAAAGCACCTGGCTTTCCAATAAATGGACGGGCAATTACACGACCGACCATGTACCTTTCGTCTTTTGTTATTTCACGGCAGAACTCACAAATCTCATAAAGCTCTTCTGGCGGAATAACATCCTCATGGGCAGCAATTTGTAAAACAGAGTCTGCTGATGTATAGATGATTAAATCACCAGTTTTCACGTGGTGCTCACCAAGCTCTTTCAGTATTTCAGTGCCTGATGCTGGTTTATTTCCTACGATTCCACGACCGGTTTTCTCTTTGATTTGTTTTAGCAATTCGTCAGGAAATCCTTCAGGAAACGTACGGAAGGGTTGATCGATGTATAAACCCATAATCTCCCAATGCCCAGTCATTGTGTCTTTTCCGTTGGATGCTTCCACCATTGTTGTAAAATGTGCTTTCGGCTGATTTACTTTCTCAATGCCTTGGATTTCACGGATATTACTTAAACCCAGTGCTCCCATATTCGGCATATTCAAGCCGTTCATATGTTCTGCGATGTGTCCAAGTGTATGAGCTCCTTTATCGTTAAATTTCTCCGCATCAGGTGCCTCTCCTATTCCTACTGAGTCCATAACTACTAAAAATACACGTTTGAATGAATTCATCAATGATCCCTCCTAATGTTTAATTTCCCAAATTCGTGAAAAACTACCCAACTTCCACAGATGTAGGATGTCAGACAACTAAAAACACAAAAAAGGGTTTATGCTCGTGGATGGTACGAGCGATAAACATCTTTCAGCCTCGTTTTAGAGACGTGTGTATAAATTTGTGTTGTTGAAATGTCAGCATGTCCAAGCATTTCCTGTACGGCTCTTAGGTCTGCCCCATTTTCCAGAAGATGGGTAGCAAATGAGTGGCGCAGTGTATGTGGTGTTAATTCTTTATTAACTCCCATTTCACGAGCAACCGCTTTCAGAATCTTCCAAAATCCTTGACGTGATAATGCATTCCCGTGATGGTTGACGAACAACTCTTCTGTCCGCTTTTGTTTAACGAGGGCCTCTCGACCGACCTGCAAATAATTCTCAATCGCCTCTTTCGCCATATCCCCAAGAGGGATGATTCTCTCTTTAGATCCCTTACCGAGGCATCGTACAAAACCCATAGTCAGATGCAAGTCTGTCACTTTTAAAGATACAAGTTCCGTCACCCTTAATCCTGTGGCATAAAGCATTTCAAACATCGCTTTATTCCTGGCTGAAAGCGGGTCTTTCGCGTGAATATTTAAAAGCTTGTCCACATCATTTGACGAAAGCACCTTCGGGAGTTTCCTATCTTTCTTAGGTGTCTCGATATGTAAGCTTGGGTCCTGCTCCGTGACCTTTTCGCGTATCAAGAACTGATGAAAAAGACGGATGGATGATAACAGCCTGGCTATGGTAGCTGCCGACCGCCCCTCATCATTAAGATGATGCAAATACTTCATTATATGGGCACGGGTGACCTCTCCCCAGGAACTGACGCCTTGCTGCTCCTTCATAAACCGACCATACTGACTAAGATCCCGTTTATAGGACTGAATCGTATTTACTGATAGTCCGCGCTCAACGGTCAAATAATGAAAAAAGTCTTCAAGGGCATGTTGCATCTTCCATCTACTCTCCTAATTGGAAAAATACCGACAATCGATCCGTCCAATCTTGCTCAAGAGGTTGGTTGACTTTGACAGCCGTACCTCCCGGAGGATCATATCGATGTTGACGCTCATATTCTTCATGCACCATTCGTAAAGCGATATAAAAAACGCATGTACAAATGGTGAAAACAATGAGGACTTTAATTAAATCTCTTAAACTGTTCTGCAAACGACTCATGGAATCCCCCCGCTTCTCGTACCTTTTGTAAAGGATATGCCTAAAATCCTTATAAATATACGTAGAATGCCAAGTGAATCCAGATAAAATCGTTATCATAACAGGTTAACCCCATCTAACTTTAACGTACACGATTTTTATTCGTTTGTAAATGAAAATACAAGAGTCAGAGATTTTAGAAAACGTAATGGGTGAAAACCAATCGGTAACAAAAATTCCCTCTTACTTGCCTGCAATCAGAAAAATAAAAAGCCACTATGTCCTTTCATAGCGGCGGATTCATTATTCCTCATTTGCTTTTGATGATGTGGCTACTGCCTGCTTTTGACAAGTCCGGCATATACCATGAAATGTCAGCCGGTGATCCTTCACTTCAAACCCCCACTGACCTTCAACAATTTTTTCTACATCCCCTAAGAGATCTTCTTCGATTTCTTCCACCGAACCACACTCAATACATACGAGATGGTGGTGAAAATGTTCGGCACCTTCTTTTCTAAGATCATATCGGGAGACGCCATCCCCGAAATTAATTTTGTCTACAACTTTAAGTTCCGATAGTAATTCAAGCGTTCTATAAACCGTTGCTAGTCCAATTTCAGGTGCTTTCTCTTTTACGAGGAGGTAAACATCTTCCGCACTTAAGTGATCTTCTTCGTTTTCCAATAGCACCCGGACGGTGGCTTCACGTTGAGGTGTAAGCTTATAACTCTGGGAATGCAGCTGTTTTTTGATTCTATCTATACGATGTTCCATATCGTTCGTCCCTCCCTCGTAATACCAACTTTATTATAATCAGAGACAGAACGAGTGTCAAATTATAATAATTATAATCTGTAAACAATAATCATTATTAAGTAATATATATTACTTATATATCCACTTCAATACAAATTCGAGAAACGTATTACTCAAAAACACCTCAATGACAGATGCCACCATTAAAATAGCCAGCAACACCCCAAACAGGGCGCTATACCTTACAAAAGCTTTCAAGATCGGTTGATGTACACGGCGTATGAATAACTGTTTTCCTAATGTAAGCGAAAAAATCAATGCTAAGGACCCGGCAATCAGGTACACAGGGATGATGACTACGTTTTGGGGAGCAATCGAAACAGATGAAATCAACAATCCATACCATCCCATCTGATTTACTAAAAAACCAACAGAAAATCCGATCACCAGGCCTTTAATAAACAGCAAAACGGTTATGATCGGCATCCCGATAATCGAGATCCCCAATAGAAATAACAAAACCATGTACTTTAAATGATAAAACACACTATCTTTCCAAAGTGTTGCCTTTCCACTCCCACCAATCAGGGTCTGCTGTTCAAAAAATTGTTTCAAATAGAAGAAAAGGTCCTGCTTTTGTACGAAATTCATACTGTTCACAATGACTGCTCCAAAAATCATTCCCATTATGAATAAAACAAAAATAAACACAAAGATATTCATATGCGTTTGTACATCACTTTTGACCAATCTCATCCCCTGCTGCATCTCTTTTCCACCTTTCTCTTCACCGCGGTCTATGACCAATCTATGAGAGTGGTGGAAAAAGTAGACCACTTTTGGAGACTTTCTATTGAATTCTTCCATAGCGGCCGCCACCGCCGGCGGAAATATGGAGAGTACCTTCTCTGAGTGCCATTACATTTTTGACGACATCAGCCGGGACAACTTCTAATAATTTCTCTTTCGAAGCTTCATGTATGACTTCCATTTCTGAACCAAACACCTCTAGCATTTTTTCGTAAGTACGCTTTCCTACTCCAGGCAGAGATAATAGAGGCACTTGATAGACATAAGGAGGGCGGAATCTTTCCTGTTGATCAGACTTCAGCTCTTCAATCCTGTCTTTTACACCTTTGACGATTTTCCTGGATCCACACTCCCCACACTGATTCTGTGTTTCAAATGCAGGGGTCAAGCATTTTGCACAAACCGTTTGATGATATTTTCCCATTTTAGGGCTCATTCCATAATTAACAGCCACTCTTCTTCCTTCCGCGTCATGAAGCGCAAGCCGGAGTTCTTCAAAAGTCAAACCGGCCATTTCAATTTTCTGGTATTCCCTGGCCAGTTTTCCAAGCGAATGTGCATCAGAATTTGTCACATAAGTATAAGGGGAAAGTTCTCCAATCAAGCCGGCCATTTCTGTATCTGCGCTCAAACCAAGTTCAACAGCATCAATTTTGTCAGCATCGAGAACCTCTTTAAGCGTCTTCTTTACACCTTTTCCATACAAGCTTTTAAAAGGAGTGAACATATGGGCTGGTATAAAAATCCCTTCATGATCTTTTACATACTGCTGAAGCTCTCGAGCCGTCCCATAAAAACGTTGAGAGCTTAAATTAATATTTTTCATCTTTTCAGCAAGCCAAGCGGTAAAAGACTCCATTTGCTTTAATGTTGGAAAGTAACACAGAACATGAATCGGACCTGAACAAGAAGCATCATACACTTCTATTTCAGAACCTAAGATTAAAACTGTATGTTCAAACCGAATGCCCCCGCCTTTTATTTCTTCCGCTTTACCTGTCTGAATCAAGTGCGTTATCTCATCTTGGACAGCCGGTGCCTGAGCATCAATGACACCAACCATGTCCAATCCTTTCCTGCGACTAGCTTCTTCGACGATATTAGTGAGTGTCAACGATTTTGAACCGGTAATCTTCACAGGTCTCCCATTCCAATCCCTACCTACATGAATATGAAGATCGACAAAAAATTGTTTCATTACCTATTCCTCAATTTTAAGTACATAATGGCGTAGGATGTTTTTGCATCATGAATTCGCTCTTCTTTTTCCAATATTTCTGCTTCTTCCACACTTACTTCCATTCGTTCGACAAATTCATCATCATCCCCATCAGGTTGTTCTACCATAGGTAGGAGGTTGTCCGTAAAATAAAGGTGGACAATTTCATCAGCAAATCCCGGAGACGTATAAAAGGAAGTGACAAATTCAAGATCTTCTGACGTGTACCCTGTCTCTTCCTCAAGTTCTCTCAATGCGCAAGTTTTCGGATCCTCTCCAGGTTCAAGTTTCCCTGCAGGAATCTCAATGATACTTTTTTCCATCGGTTTACGATATTGCTCCACACAAACCATCTTCCCTTCATCCGTCAAGGCTATGACAGCTACCGCCCCTGGATGTCTAATTAACTCTCGTTTAGAAGTATTGCCATCGGGTAAAGTAACACTGTCGATATCCAATTGAATAATTTTCCCTTTATATATAGTTTCCGATTCATACGTCTTTTCTTCAAATTTTTTCACAAATCCTCACCCTCTCTTGATACTAAAGTCATTTTACCATAGGAGTGGCCATGGACCGGAATAATCCGCTACAATGAGATTGGAAAGGATGATCACATGAACAAACGTCAATTAGGATCTTCAGATTTATACGTATCCGAAATAAGCTTGGGGTGTATGTCTTTAGGATCTGACACTAATAAGGCAAAAGAAATCATCGACCAGGCGATTGATGCAGGAATCAATTACTTAGATACAGCTGACCTTTACGGTTTTGGGCAAAATGAAAAAATCGTAGGCGAAGCAGTAAAGGATCGCCGTGAGGATATATTGATCGGTACAAAAGTCGGAAACCGCTTC
This sequence comes from Halobacillus karajensis, assembly GCF_900108515.1. Taxonomy (GTDB): domain Bacteria; phylum Bacillota; class Bacilli; order Bacillales; family Halobacillaceae; genus Halobacillus; species Halobacillus karajensis. Next base: position 320,737 of record NZ_FNWW01000004.1, read on the forward strand.
TCTGCTGGTCAGGAAGATTGGACATGGGACCCTTCAAAAAAACATATTAAAGAAGGGGTAAAAGATAGTTTACAGCGATTGGGGATTGATTATATTGACCTCTATCAATTGCATGGCGGCACCATTGATGACCCCATTAATGAAAGCATCGAAGCTTTCGAAGAATTAAGACAAGAGGGGCTCGTCCGGGAATATGGAATTTCGTCCATCCGCCCAAATGTCATTAAAGAATACGTAGAAAAATCCAATATTGTCAGCGTAATGATGCAATACAATGCCCTCGACCGTCGACCGGAAGAAGAGGTTCTCAACTTGTTGTCAAACCATAGCATCAGTGTTCTTGCACGCGGTCCTCTAGCTAAAGGCATGCTTTCTTCAGATGGGATTAATAAAGTACAGTATAAAGCTGAAAATGGATTTCTCGAATACAGCCAAGACGAATTATTAACCATCGTTAAGGAATGGCAGGGCTATACCGGTGACAAACGAACGGCTGAAGCTCTCGCATTACAATATGTCCTGCATCATCCGACAGTTGCCACAGCCGTGTTCGGGGCGAGTTCCGTTGATCAGCTTCACGATAACCTGCGTTACCTAGAGGCTGAACCTTTAAGTGAACAAAGCTATGAAGAAATTCAAGCATTGACAAAAGACATCACTTATCAAAAACATAGAATGAAATAAGCATTGCTTTCGGATCATAAAAAAGCGGGAAGGAATAATAACCTACCCGCTTTTTATGATCAGATTTCTCTTTAGTTCGCTTCCGAGTCAAAAAATTCATTTTTTCCATGTTTCCTTGAGAACGCGAATCCAATTTTTGTAGGCTATTTTTTCAACCTCCTCTTCGCTCCATCCTTCTTTTCTAAGCAAAGCGATCAATTTCGGAACACCACTCACATCTTTCATAGCTTTCGGCACTCGTGTCCCATCAAAATCTGATCCTAAAGACACATGGTCAATTCCAATTCTATCCGCAATGTAATGAATATGTTTGGTTATCTCAGACAACAATGCCCCCTCATTATTCCCGCCGTCTGCTGTTACCATGTTTGGATTAATACTGTATGTCACTCCAATTAATCCATTTGAATCACCGATTGCGTCTATTTGTTTGTCCGTAAGATTACGAGTAACAGGACAAATTTTATGCGCATTGGAATGAGTGGCCACAAGGGGATCCCTACTAATAGTCGCCACATCCCAGAAACCTTTTTCATTCAAGTGAGAAAGATCAACCATTATTCCAAGATGGTTACATTCTTCTACCAATTTCTTCCCGTTTTCTGTAAGACCGGGTCCCGTATCTGGTGTGGAAGGGAATCGATAAGGCACCCCTTCAGCAAACATATTCGCTCTACTCCACACAGGCCCGACCGATCGTAAACCTGCTTCATAAAGGACATGTAACATATTTAAGTCTTCATCAATTCCTTCAGCGCCTTCGATATGTAAAATTCCAGCCATATGCTCGCCAGCTATGGCCTGATCCAGATCCTGAATGGTACGAGCGATTTTAAATCTTCCCTTAGACTGTTTTTCCAACTGTAAAAAACGGGCAACGACCTTGTTTGTATAACGACAGGCATATTCATATTTTAAACATGGAGGCAGTGGTTTTTCATACCCCTTGTCTGTTTTATAAGCAACAGGTAAAGGATCCGTATCAGGGTTGGGGCAGAATACAGCGAAGAAACCTGCGGCAAATCCAGCATTCACTCCTCGCGGCCAATCAATATGACCACTTTTTGTTCCTGAAAAAAAAGGCTGCACATCATTTTCAAAATTCATCAATGTGTCATTGTGACCGTCTATAAAGGGTATTTTCATCAATTCTTCCCTCCCTATCAAATTCAGAATACACGATTATACAATACCTCTACGTCGCCCCCTTTTTTGCTGAAGCTATATTCAAAAATCCCGGCTAAACCGAAAAAAAAGAAAACTTTCTAGTAAGGAATTTATAGAGTTGATGGAGAAAACTGAACAAAATGGTTTGGGGATAGCCTGTAAAACGTTTATGCTCATTATTAGATGGCCATCCCTGATTTTTATGATACCAAATAAGCTTATTATCATTTACCTTACCAATCGGTACCTTTTTAGTAAGGGATCTATTCTCAATATAAAACGAGTCCGGAACATTCTCGAAAAAATAGGATGGAGTATTGTTCCATTCTGGCCACATGGCTCAGGACGGAGTTATGAGAAACATATCTGGATTCAACATTCTGGAGCAACTCCTTCTTGATCAATCAGAAAAGCAGGTGTCATCCTGTTAACAAAAGCCCTGGTGCTGACCAGGGCTTTTTCCTTCATATTTTTGTCTTTTGCTTTTTCGAACGAATCATTGCACGAATTTGACCACGGTGATTTATTTCATCTTCCATCACGTGGAACCACAAATAATAGGGATTGTATTTAACACCATCCGACCACGTTCTTTCTTCAAATAACCAAGAATCGTCCTTTTCTTTCAGTATTTCCAACGTCGTATCCCTTGTCAATTCCATAAGGTCCAGATAGTCATCGACAGTCAAAAAGCGGTATAAATCCCGCGTTTGGCCGCTGAGATCAAGTGCAGGCTCCCATTCTTCTTTTTCATCAGCGGTCATATCTCTTTCTTCAAAGCTGATCACCTGATGGACAAACTCAATTGCCGCGATATGGGAAAGAAGCATACCGATCGAATTACCACCGGGTTCGCACTCATCAAGTTCTTTTTGAGTGAGGTCCGCTACTTCTTGGATCGTCACTGCACGGGTATGTTCAAGCATACACACAAGTTCGCCGATTTTCTCGGTAAAACCTTTTTCTGATTGAACTTGATAAGAAATCATGAATACTTCCTCCTCTTCTTTTTTGCGATACTTCAGGTAGTGAGCTCAACTTCATCCTGTTATTTTAAGCTCATTCAACTTATTCGACACAAGGATGTCATAATCCTCTTTTGAAAGGCACTGGCATCGAATTTTGTAGATATTTTTGTTGTTTAAAGTTTATAATATGACGGTATATGCTAAGTAAACCCAACCGGATATGTCTGTTCGTCAAAACAATGCCATTCCTATAATTCTTTGAGGGAGGGGAACAGAGGATGAATATTAAAGTAGGCATTTGGAACAAGTTGACAAACAAAGACAAAATCATTCTATTAAAAGCGGTAAGTCAACATTCTATTACCAGAAAAACCGCATAATAAAACACGACTCCCAAATAAACTCTCTTCTACTTATCCCCTTACATCGACCCAGCACCTTCGATATTTTCTTGACAAAACCTGCAGATGCAGGTTTTTTTGTCGTTCACATCTATTGATTGTGTAAATTTGCTTTAAGGATAGAACCATCTGCATAAACCCTTTCATGGTCGAATAGGTAAATATCGAAGGACAAGACCGCTCTATTCTACACCTGAAAAGGGGAATGAACATGAAAATTGCTATTTTTACTGATACCTACACACCACAAGTAAACGGTGTTGCCAAGACTCTTAAACGTTTAACGGCGTACCTGGATGGTAAGTCTATTTCCTATCGTGTATATGCCCCTGCCGCGTCAGGAACTAAAGACCATAATCAGAACGTCATTCGTTTCAAAAGTTTCCCTTTCTGGTGTTATCCGGAATGCCGACTGGCATTCCCGCATTTGTCCAAAGTGAAGAAGGATATGAAAGATTTCAAACCCGATTTAATCCATATAGCTACTCCTTTCAATATAGGACTTGTGGGCCTCTATGTGGGAAAGAAGATGAATATTCCTGTTGTAGGTTCTTATCATACGCACTTCGATCAATATTTAGACTACTATCATTTATCTTTTCTAGCCCCTTTCGCTTGGAGATATATGCGTTGGTTCCATCACTCGTTCAAGAAGACCTTCATCCCCTCTCTTCACACTAAACAAAAACTAAAAATCCAAGGATTCCATAACATTAAACTATGGAAAAGAGGGGTTGACCGTAAACATTTCAAACCCATCACTGATTCAGAACAACATGTGAGAAACTATTATAATATTAAAGCTCCTTACCTATTTTCTTATGTGGGGCGGCTCGCCCCTGAAAAAGGATTGGATACACTCATAGAAATTTCAAAGAGGATGCCTCCACATGTAAACAAAAACATTCACTGGCTAATTGTCGGGGACGGGCCGCTTCGGCGATCTCTTCAAATGAAGGCTCCTCTCAATATGACCTTTACTGGTTACCAAGATGGTATAAGGCTGGCGCAAATTTTTGCTTCCTCTACATTATTTGTTTTCCCCTCTGAAACGGAAACATTCGGCAATGTTGCACTTGAGTCACTTGCTTGCGGCACCCCCGTAATCGGTGCTTCTGCGGGAGGAATCCAAGAAATAGTCACCCACAAAAAGACAGGGATTTTATGCCGTCCGGGTGACGTTGAATCGTTTACCACTGCTATTCTCAGCTTACTTTCAGACCCAGCGAAACTGGCCGCCATGAGTAAATTGGCTAGAGAAGAAACTAGAGACTGGGGTTGGGACGATATCTTTGAACAATTATTAAGAGATTATCAAAATGTAGTAGACAATCGTTCACATCCATCTCTCGCTTAAAAATCACCCGGATTATCCAAGGGTCACCTTCATAAGGATGATCCTTATTTTAGATAGAATGAATCACGTTTGTTTTTTACTATGACTCCCCATATATGAGGAGTCATAGTAAAAAACAAACTTCAAGTTTACATAATATATAACTTGTAAACCTACAAGTAAATAAGTTGTCCCAGATCAACAACTAGGCGTATAATGTTAGATTAGTTGATTCATAGGAGGACGACTTTATGAAAACACAAGGAACAAATAAAGTATTAATGGCCGCTCTCTTATTAGCTGGTTCATTTATTACCATTCTTAACCAAACGTTAATGATAACCGCCATTCCTCCAATCATGGATGAAATGAATGTGACTGCAAACTCTGCTCAATGGCTGACGACGGTCTTCATGCTGGTTAATGGCATCATGATCCCTGTCAGTGCTTTTCTCATTGAACGCTTTACTACAAGGCAGCTTTTCATTTCAGCAATGATTATATTTTCCTTTGGAACCATTCTTGGCGGACTTGCAGTGAATTTTCCTCTTCTTCTATTAGGAAGGGTTGTCCAATCTGCAGGCGCTGGTGTCATGCTCCCTTTGATGCAGACTGTATTTCTTATGATTTTCCCCGTTCATAAACGAGGAACAGCCATGGGTTATATCGGGCTCGTCATTTCTTTTGCTCCTGCAATCGGGCCTGCATTAAGTGGTTATATTACATCCGCATATTCGTGGAGATATTTATTTTGGATGATTCTCCCACTTGCCATTTTAATTATCGTTCTAGCCTCATTCATTTTGAAGAATGTGACCGAACTGAGTTATCCCAAAGTAGATCCTATTTCCATTATCCTGTCATCCATAGGTTTTGGAGGATTACTTTATGGTTTCACCCTTGCAGGTAATCAGGGTTGGACAAGTATTGACACGGTTACTGTCCTGATTATCGGATCAGTAACATTGACATTATTCATTTTGAGACAATTAAGAATGCGCCATCCCATGCTTGAATTTCGGGTGTTCAAATACCCTGTATTCGCTATTACGACAGCCATCGCTATGATTACATTCTTAGGTTTAATCGGTGCTGAGACATTAATCCCGCTTTACATGCAGGACATGCGAGACTTCACAGCTTTTGAATCTGGGCTTGCGCTTCTTCCAGGAGCCGTTATCACGGCATTCATGTCCCCCATTACCGGACGGATTTTTGACAAAATCGGTGCCCGCTTGCTAGCAATCGTAGGATTGACTATAATAACGGGATCTACACTCGCATTTTCATTCTTAAATATTGAAACGACGTTTACCACTATTACCGTGTTGTATTCCATCCGTATGTTTGGGCTGTCCATGGTTATGATGCCTGTAACAACAGCTGGATTGAATCAACTTCCGAAAAAACTTATTCCTCACGGTGCAGCCATGAGTAACACCATGCGGATGGTAGCTGCGTCTGTAGGTACGGCTATTCTCGTTACCGTTATGACGACAACCGCTCAAGCAGCTGAAAATGATCCAACGGTTAATCATCCATCCATTTATGGAGTGAATATCGCCTTCTTCATCGTGACGGTCCTTACCATTGTCGGACTCGTCCTCGCCTTTTTCGTGAGACGAACGTATCCGCCAGATGAAGAACAGGCCTACATTCCTGACCAAACAGAAGCAACTAAAACTGTAGAAAATGCATAAATAAGAGAAAAGTCAGGAGAAACTTATCAGCAGAATAAAAAATGGCAGATTTGGAGCCAAACCGCTGGTCATTTAAAAAATGCTTCCCTGAAAAGGGAAGCGTTTCAGCTTGTAGAGAAACCCCGTGTTTTTCTACAAGCTTTTTTCTTGCCTCCAGGAGCACAGACCATTCCCTTTCCGCGGACGAACGCCCGAGCCTTCTCGTGAAACCCACACTGCGGGGTCTCGGATCGCCCGTTTTTCCGCAGGAGTGTCATGGTCTGTGCTCTTTGCTCTAGCTTATAGCCAAAAAAGACTCTCCTCCATCTAACTTCCTCTAGCTAAATGGAGGGCAATCTTTTTCATGAATTTACTGTTCCAATTTACGCTCAGAACGAATGCCATAAATATAACCGATAAACATCATCTTAAATACAACCACAGGGTCCAACGATGTACGACCGTTATTTTCCGAATAGAAGGAACGGACTTTTTCAGGGATAAAAGAGAAATCTATGTATTGATCAATCTTACGAAGTAAGTGGTCTTCAGGCACAAGATCTTCAATAGTCACCATCCAGCTCATTTTGTCGATCTTTCCTTGATTGAAACAAATCATCACCGCCTAAAAAAGATTTCTATCTTTAGGGTAACAAACAACAAAAGGTAAATTGAGATCAAAATCAAAAAAATAAGGCTGTCGAGAACTTTCTCGACAGCCTGAAACGCTTCCCTGAAAAGGGAAGCTTTTTTTACTACTTAAACAATTCATCACTCTGATAATCTTCGAGACTGATAATCGTTTGTTCATCTCTCACACATTTGGCAAGCTCAGCTCCTACATATGGTCCACTGGTTAACCCAGAAGCTCCAAGACCATTGGCCATCCATACATGGTCATTCCCAGGAACTCTGCCAATCACAGGTAAGGACCCGGGGGTATAAGGGCGGTATCCAACTTTAGTACCTATATAAGTCGCATCTGCAAGTCCCGGAGCTACTCGAAGAGCCTTATCCATCAGCTGATGGACTGCCCCAGCAGTTACTCTGGTATCTGCCACACTCTCTTTCGTAGCCCCCACCACAACTCTCCCTTTGCTGAATGCAAGGATGTAATGGTTAAATGGAGGAAGCATCACAGGCCACGAATCTGTATCATATTCATTCATCTCAAGATGAATGATTTGGGCCTTTTCAAACGTGATGTTTGGTGTCAACGCAGTTGGCATAAACAACTCTCTTGCCCACGCTCCATTGGTAATAATAATGTGATCAGAGAAAAAATTTTCCCCTCCTACACTCACCCCATCAATACGATCCTTTTCCATAACCAACGCTGCTTCTCCTTGTTTCAAACGGGCTCCTAGCTTCTGAGCAGCACGCAAGAGCGAAGCAGCCATAGCGCCACCATTCACACGAGCAGCACCAGAGATATGGACAGCATGATAATGGTCAGCAACAGGTGGAAATAGTTTCTTCGTTTCTTCAGGATATAATTTTGTGATTTCTCCCATCTCTGGATTCTCCTGCTTCCTTTTATAAGCAACGTTCATTTTCTTATCCAACTTTTCTTCCGTATCAAAGATATTTATGGCCCCAACCTGTTTATAACCGGTCTCTGTTTCCCCGTATTGAGAGAGCTCTTCCATCAGGTGAGGGTAATATTTCGCTCCTCTGGTAACAAGATGATACCATGCTTTATTGCTTCTGTTTGTGAGCCATGGACAGACAATCCCTGCTGCATTACGAGTAGCTTGAGCAGGATCATGCCGGTCAACAACCAGCACCTCTTCTCCCTTTTCAGCTAAGTGATAGGCTGTGGAAGCTCCTAAAATTCCAGCTCCAATGATGATATGCTTCATAAATAAACACCTTCATTATTTTGACTTAAGACTGCAGCTATTTTACAGGAATACCTGATGGGCGTCCATGTTTATGAAGAAGTTAAAATAAAACCAGCTTTGTTCCCACTGCGAAATCACACGTTCTTTGAGTAGGTGAAGTTAAAATTGTCGTGCAGTTTTCACAAGGTGGCTCTGATCTCTGGAAGAACCAAAAATATGATAGGCGTAAGTTTTTTTATAAGCCGAAAGCCGATGAATATCTCATCCGTTTTTTATATCCTATTTTTCACATAGGTCCGGGCTAACTTATCATGGATCGAACGTTTATCTTCACGAAAAGCGATCATGAATGCACTGATGATTGATGCTATACCGAATGTAGCTATGCCTAGAAATAGCTTTCCAATTATTTCTCTAATGAATATTTGCAGCAGTCCAACCGGCTGGTCTCCTTCTTTTCTGATTTGAATAGTGAGGACCCTTTTTCCAATCACATACCCATTCCATATAACAGGAAGGATCGTCATATAAGCGGCATAAACAATATCCCATGCCCACCCTTGAGTAATGTTATTCGTCCATTCTCCTTGATACATGAACCAAATAAGGTTTAAAGGTACAGTTATCATCAATCCATCAAGAAGTAATGCCCATAATCGACTCCAAAATCCAGCCCTTTCCAATAGCTCCCCTCCTCTTCCCATCTGCGAAATGAAGGGATCTCTCTACTTCATACGATCGTTGTCCTCTAAAATTGCGAGTTTTCTTCTTCTAATAAAAGCGGGAAATCTTTAACCATACTTTCTCCCTACACACCTTTCCTCTTTTAACCTCTCAATCTTTTCCTTCCACTCTATCATGAACGGAGCGGATGAAATATGTTAATCTAATCTTGTAGAAAAGGAGGGCGACAATGAATCAAGAGATGAAAATAGGAATGGCGTTGATCGGAAGCTTTTTACTATTAACGGTCGGCTTATTTAGAATTTTCAGTGATGAACTTAAGGACGTCCCACTAATAGTCGCCTATATTCTCACAATTTCCGGACTCGTCGGGGCCATTACAAACGGTTGGAAATGGAAACAGCGTGGGGATTAATAGAATGAGTTTTGAGAGATACTAGACTGGTCCACACCTCATTAGGACATTCAAGACTACCATTGGGACAACGCCAAACAAGACCGTCGACCTCATTCCAGAAACTTACCCTCAAAAGACTATGTAAAAAAAGAACCTGCTCCGAAAGCAGGTTCATGCCATGAGATCTGATTTGGTCTCAGTTATTTTATTTTGAAGATAAATAACTGTTTCTTTATCGGAAGAGACAGGATAATGATAGTCTTGTTGATAGGGTTCATGGCCTTTCCCTGTGATGAGGATCCAATCTCCCTGGCTACTATTCATTACCGCTTCTTCAATGGCCAAGGTCCGGTCAGGGATAATTCGCCCCTGCGTGTCACCATATTCGTGTTGCAATTGTTCAAGCGTGTAAACCATATCTTCATAACTTTCGGAATTCAAATCATCGAGAGTGAGAATATAGGCATCAGACCTTATGGCGGAGGCCCCGATCATCTCCCCTCTTTTGGTTTGGTCACGGTTTCCTCGGAACCCAAAGACATGAATTAAAGATTCCGCTCCTTGTTGTCTAGCCGTATCTAATACATGTTCGATGCTATCTGCTGTATGAGCGTAATCAATGACAACAGTCGCACCGTTATCCAGTTCATAACATTCAAATCGCCCATTAATCCCTGGTAAAGAAAGGAAAGCTTCCGTTATCGATGGAGAAGATAATCCGAGAAGCCGTCCGATCGCATACGCTTCTAAGCTGTTATATACGTTATGAGCCCCTTGAAGGGGTGATTTTATAGTTACTTCTTCGTCCTGAACTTTAACAGTTCCTGAAAAATGATCCGTATCGATATCCTTAATGATCATTTCATTCTCCATTTGATGGCCAACCTTCCAGTGAGGAATGTTCTCTTTAGATAAGTTTATAGAAAGCTTTTCTCCCCATAAATCATCTACATTGATGACAGCTTTTCCTTGCGGTTTCAACATATAGAACAATTTGGATTTAGCTGCAAAGTAATCTTCCATAGAGGAGTGATAATCCAAATGGTCTTTATATAAATTCGTGAACACACAGAAATCGAACATAACACCTTCGAGGCGGTATTGATCAAGGCCGTGGGAGGAAACTTCCATCACAACCACATCATCATCACTTTCATAAAGAAGCTGCTGAAGCATCGGCGCACTCGGGGTCGTCTGAATGCCCGGTACGACATTGTCATTGACAACATAATCAATCGTACCGAACATACTGCATGAATAACCGTTCTGTTCACATATGTGTTTAATCATATGACTGGTTGTCGTTTTTCCATTGGTTCCTGTTACCCCAATGACAATTTTATCTTTGGAGGGATAGCCATAGAAGGCACTTGCAATTTTCCCTAGTGCTCGCCTGCTGTTAATGGTGCGAAGACAAACAACATTTTTATGAGTTACTGTCTCCTCGGAAATAACTACTGATGCACCATTATCGATCGCTTCATCTATAAAATGGTGCCCATCCACTTGATAACCTCGTACAGCTACGAAAACATATCCATCTTCCACTTCCCGAGAGTCATCCGTAACACCAGAGATGGTTTGACTTTTATCGATCTCTATTTCCGCGTCTTGTTGATTTAATAATTGCAAAATCTCTTGTACCTTCATTGTCGGTTTCTCCTTTGAATTGTGTTACATGTTCCATCCCCTATTTTAAAGGAATGTACACAGGTGCGGGCGGTTTGTAGAAGAGATGTAAATGAATTTTAATATGATCGCCAATAAAATGGGAAATTGTGTATGATCCGTTACTTTTTCATAGTTTTTGTTTTCTTGATTCACTATTCTTTCATAAATGGAACGAAAATATTTTCCATCTGCCGTTTGAACACTATGATCGTCCACGAACGGGTGAAGACCGGGGAACATATAAATCGTTTGATGGTAATTGGTTTTTGTTTTTATAATAGCTCCAGTTCCCCCGCGTCTTTAAAGACCCTTTTTCTATTTTCTTTGGGTACGCCTTATGCTGAAAAAACTTATCCACCTTGACCTTTTCAAATGAAAAGTTATATAAAAAGTGAAACTTTTAGAATCGATTGACGTATACATAAGTGTTCAGAAACAACCTTTGTTTCGTTGTTCTTTTTAATCAAACCTTGTGATATGGTTGAAATCTGAACACAAAATGGAAAGGAGTTTACATATGAGCAAACGAATAATTGCAAGTATTATTGCTGCAAGTATTTTGATCATTGCCCTCTCGTTTCAACTTGTCGGTTCCTTCATTGAGGGAGATGAAGACGAAACGGACGCCATGGGGCTTTTCTCAAACAGTGAAAAATTAGAGGAAAAAGTGGTGGAACGTGGATCCAGCAACAAACGAATTGTTGAATTAAGCCTTGAAGGCGCGATTATCGACAACCCGAGTACGAACCCTAATCCATTCGGTGGAGGTGGATATCAGCATGATCGCTTCCTGAAAAAATTAGAAACGATTAAAGAAGATGCATCCATCAAAGGTGTCCACCTATATGTGAATTCACCTGGTGGAGGCGTCTATGAAAGTGCTGAAATTCACGACAAACTTCTTGAAATACAAGAAGCAGGAAAAACGATATATGTTTCTATGGGGAACATGGCTGCTTCCGGGGGATATTATATCTCCGCTCCTGCTGATCGTATATTCGCCAGTAATGATACTTTCACAGGCTCTTTGGGAGTCATAATGGAAAGTATTAATTATCAAGAGCTTGCCAATGAATATGGTGTGAAGTTCAATACAATCAAAAGTGGCGAATTTAAAGACATTATGAGTCCGACAAAAGAAATGACCGATGCAGATCGTGAAATTCTGCAAACCCTGGTAGATGAGTCTTATCAACAGTTTGTAGATGTAATTGCCGAGGGACGCGACATGTCCGAAAATCGCGTCAAGGAACTTGCTGATGGCCGCATTTATTCAGGAAAACAAGCCGTGGAAAACGGACTCGTGGATGAGATCGGATTCCGTGAAGATACGTTGAAAGCATTAAAAGAAGAAATTGGCGGCGACCCACAAGTGTTCGAATACAAGAACAATATGGCCTCCTTTTTTAACTTGCCGTTTGCTGAAAGCTTGATGCCAAATAGCGAAATACGCTACATTGAAAAATTAATCAGCCAACGTCAAGGGCCTAGAATGATGTATATGTACACAGAATAAGGAGGGGAAAATATGGATACAACTAACCAACATCCAAATGATGATCGTCTCTCATCTATTGTCCATAACCAAAAAGATGACCTCCAAAAACTGTTGTATGCGGGCTTTGGTTCTAGATTTGCCGCTTACATCATTGATTTGCTCGTCATTTGGAGTTTGAATACAATAGTGACACGCCCTCTATTACGGTTGTTAAACCTTGAAGAAGCGCAGTTATGGGTGCCGATGTTCAGTGCGCATAACATAACCACCTCTATCATCTTTTTCGTCTATTTCATTCTTATGACGAAAATTTTCCGTGCCACATTAGGAAAGATGATTTTCGGGTTGTCTGTCGTTTCGTTCAAGGATGATACATTAACAAATGGACAAATCATTTTCAGAGAATGTATCGGGCGTTATATTAGCATGGCTGTCTTGGGCATTCCCTATTTAGTGGTCGCCTTCACAAAGCGCCATCAAGGAATCCACGACCTTTTTGCCGATACTTCTGTCATAAAAAATAAATTCAGTAAATTGAATCATACGATTGAGAGACGTCCAGAAACCGTATAAAAAAAACGCCTGCTCCCATCGAGGGATAGCAGGCGTTTTTTTAATGAATCCTAACGAGATGGATCTTGTTTCCCAGTACCGTTCGTTTCCCCTTTCTCACGACGAAGAGCGTTCAAATCTTTTTTACTTTTGTTTTTAGCTTTTTTACCCACTATGATTCCCCCCCTTCCCTAAATAGTTTGTATCGTATTATTAAATCCATGTAATAAACACTAAGGTGAAATGATATGCCCTTTCCATAGAAAACACTCAAAAATTTGCCTGTGAGCTAACTAAACACCCATGGCTTCAACATTCCTCCTATATTGACTAAACCGATTCGACTCTCCACAAAAACACTATGGAAAGATTAGATTTCAACAGGGTAAATCACCGCTATCTGTACATAATAAAAAGCAAATAATGGAGAGAGGGTGAGAAAATGGAGCCACCTATCAATATTTCCCAAATCATTCAGGAAAAAAGGAAAAATCATCATATAACCATAAAAAAAGTAGATGTGGGCGATCATCCTGTTCATGTGATGTACATCCCTGCCATTGTGGATATTAAACAAATTCAGGATTCCATTTTACTTCCTCTATCCGAATGGGAGGACCGTGAAAAAGCGCCGCTCCCTCATTCTTTTTCTGCAGAACCTTTGATTCAATTGAAAAGTCATGAGGATGTGGATCAACATCTCCTCGACGGATTTACTTTACTATTTGAACGAGATATGGCTTATGCCGTTGATTCGGCCCAGTTTGCTTATCGTTCGATTCAGGAACCTGTGTCCGAGATGACTTTACGAGGGTCTCGGGATGGCTTCATTGAATCGCTTGAAATGAATATCGCTTTATTACGTGTACATTTACGTTCAACAAATTTAAAATTCGAAGAGTTCAAACTTGGTACTCGTTCTTATACGAGTGTATCGGTTGCTTATATAGAGGGGGCAGCTAATGAAGAACTTTTACAAGATGTAAGAAATCGTTTAAATGCGGTGAAAGAAGATTACATACCAGATGGCGGAGTGGTTGAACAATTAATTGAGAAAAACAACTACTCCCTTTTTCCTGAGATTCAGGAGACGGAGCGGCCAACAAAGGTATCGAGCGCTCTTGTTGAAGGAAGGGTGGCTATATTCGTGGAAGGTTCACCATCAGTCCTCCTGGCGCCTACCACCTTAAATGCCTTATTTCAACAAGCGGATGACTACAATTTCAAATGGATTCCTGCATCACTGATCCGCCTAATGCGATACATGGCTGCACTTCTTGCTGTGATGTTGCCATCCATCTACATTTCCCTAATTTCATATCACCATGGGCTGATTCCTACTGATCTCGCTATCTCCATTGCGAAAACCAGAGAAGGTGTGCCCATTCCGTCATTTATGGAAGCGCTGATTATGCAACTGACGATTGAGGTGCTGAGAGAAGCTGGGATTCGCCTGCCAAAGCCTATCGGGCCAGCAGTCAGTATTGTTGGTGCGATTGTCCTGGGGGAAGCGGCTGTAACAGCAGGAATTGTCAGCCCATTGATGGTTATTGTGGTATCCTTTGCAGCCATTTGTTCCTTTACAATTGCCGATTACGCCCTAAGCCTCGCTTTTAGAACTATTAGTTTCGTCATGCTTTTAGCGGCAGCCACCCTAGGCATTTATGGGTTAATTTTAGTAATCTTTGCTGTAAGCATTCACCTTATCCATTTCCAAAGTTTTTCCACCCCATACTTGGAACCTTTTGCGCCTTTTTATATTAAACGCTGGAAAGACTCTTTGATTCGCTTCAAGCTAAAAAAAGGAGGAGGCCGCATTGAGTGATTTAAAGCAAATGACTATGCTGCAGCTGATTGTCGTTTTTATATCCACCATGATAGGGATCGGCATCATCCTCATGCCCCGTGACCTTGCTAAAGAGGTGGATTCTCCGGACCTTTGGGTCAGTATTATTTTTGGAGCTTTAGCTGTCTCTGTCGTTATATGTATATACGTCACATTAGCCGTTCGTTATCCAGGGCTTACTTTCTTTGAAATGTCATCCACCATTATGGGGAAATTTTTCGGTTGGATTTTTAACTTTTTATTTGTCGTTTACAGCTTGATTGTGGCTGCCTATATTTTAAGAATAACAGCTGGTATCATAAATAATTATTTATTAGACGTAACTCCCCTATACACAGTGGTAGGTTCTTTCCTACTTGTAAGCATGTACTTGATCTACAACGGAGCGGGAGATATCGTCCGATTTTTCCAGCTGTATTTTCCAATTATGATGTTCATGTTCTTCGTTCTTTGTTTACTAAGTATAAAAAACCTAGACATGCAAAATGTGAGACCCGTCCTGCAAAACAATTTTGGAGCCACCTTCAGTGGTATCAAAATTACATTTTTCTCTTATTTAGGAATGGAATTCTTACTCATTTTCGCTAAGCTGATCAAAAAGAGAAAAGCCAAACATCTACTGGTTACCATGTGGACTAGTATCAGTTTGACAGCCCTGATTTATGTTGTTTTTCACATTATATCGATAGGTGTCTTAGGGGTTGAGGAGTTGAAAGAAATCACTTTTCCGACGATTGAAATGGCCAAGAGTATCGAATTTCAGGGATTTTTCTTTGAACGGTTCGAGCTCATTTTCCTTTTCGGATGGTTGACCACTGCTTTCACCTCTTTCACCGCCTATACGTATGCATCGACGCTAGGCTTCAAAAGTCTGTTCAAACCGACCCGGTGGTTTCTACCTGTCGCAGGAGTGTTCATATTTATTTTAACTATGCTGCCTAAAGGGTTGACAGAAGTTTTTCATTATTCGACCCACATCCAAATAATTTCTTTCATGGCCATCGTTGTGCTTCCAGTCATACTGTTAATTGTTTCTCTGTTCAGGGGGAATTCCTATGCATCCTCTTAAATCGATTTTCATATGGATGGTGATGCTCATTCTCCTCACTGGCTGCTGGGACATTAAGGAAATTGAGGATGTAGGAATTATTGTTGGGGTCGGCCTGGATGTAGATAGTAATGATGACAATTTGACAATGGTCAATCAATACGTGGTACCAGGGAAGATTCCAACACAACAAGACAGCTCGCCGCAAAGCGTCCCATTCCAAAATATCAGCATGACAGGAGATACGTTCTTTGAAATCATCCGTATGAATTCATTGGAAAGCAACCGGCCGCCCAACTACACACACTTGAAATCGATTTTGTCCTCAACGAAGATCTTTGAAAAAGAACGGGCCGATCAAGTTCTCGATATTTTTATCAGAGACCACGAATTCCGACGGACCACTCCTGTTTTTATCACCCGCGATCCTGTCCTGGATATCCTTAACACGGAGCCGGAAAAAGAAGTGTTTCCAGCCATTCAAATAAAGTCCTTAAGCGAGAATTACCAAATCAATAATAAAAATCCAAAGAATTTAACGGTTGGGGATATGTCTCAATATATATCTGAGAAAAAGAGCTTCTTGATTCCAGGTGTATCCCTGGAAGAGGGAAAAGTAAAATCCTCGGGGGCAGGGATTATTGAAGCAAAGAGTTCCCACTATCTCGGCTGGATCGACATAGATGACATGGAAGGCGTCCGATATATGCATAACAATGTCGTGGGTGGATTCATCTACCTTAAGGAGGAAAAATTAAAAGAAGGGCCTGTCATTTTAGAAATTAAAGGAGCGAATACTAAATTTAAAACAAACGTACAAGGTGATGACCTTAAAATGAAGGTCCAAGTGAACATATCAAGCGTCCTCGCAGAAGACTGGGGACTTGGGCGCAATGTATTTAAAAAATCGTGGAAAAATGAGTTAGAAGAGGCCGCGAACGAGACCATCAAAGAAAAAATAGAACGAATTCTCGAACTTGCCCAACAAGAATACCAAACTGACTTTCTAAACCTATCCAAATGGGTTCAAATCCACGAGCCTAAATATTGGGAAAAACACGAAAAAGAGTGGGATAAACTCTTTCCGGAGCTGGATATCAGCGTTGATGTCCATACGGAAATTACTGACTTTGGAACACAGAATTTCAATGCTAAATAAATCGGGGATTTCCCTGGTTTATTTAGCATTCGTTTTTGTTTTCTCTTGCTCATTCTAACCTATAGGATTACCGAGTCCAATTTAAGCTGTATAAAAGTAACCAATCGTAAGCTTTGCTTTCCTTTTAAAAAGATCGTAAAATTTTCCATAAGATAAAAAAAGGGGCTGAGAAATATGGGACAAGAAATAAAAGGTAAAATTGCTTACGTTACGGGAGCTGGACGAGGGATTGGTCGAGCTACCGCTATTCAACTCGCCCAAGAGGGTGTCCACGTAGGTTTAATCGCTCGGACAGAGAGCCGTCTGGAAAAATTGGCTGACGAAGTTCGTTCTTATGGAGTCAATGCAAGCTACTCTCCCATCGATATTTCAGATATCAATCAAGTGG
Organism: Halobacillus karajensis; assembly: GCF_900108515.1. Lineage (GTDB taxonomy): Bacteria > Bacillota > Bacilli > Bacillales > Halobacillaceae > Halobacillus > Halobacillus karajensis. Next base: position 338,059 of record NZ_FNWW01000004.1, read on the forward strand.
AGAATGGAGTAGCCCACTTAGAAAAAGAACTAGGAAGAGCAGATATCTTGATTAATAATGCAGGTATAGGTATTTATGGGAACTTCCTGGAATTAGAGCCTGAAGAATGGAAACGTACATTTGAAGTAAATGTTTTCGGTACGTATCATGTTACCAGGGCAGTGCTTCCAGGCATGATTGAAAAAGATCAAGGGGACATTATTAATATCTCCTCAAGCAACGGTTTGAAAGGTACAGCTAAATCTACGGCGTACAGTGGTTCCAAATTCGCCCTTCAAGGAATGACAGAGGCTCTTATGCAGGAAGTAAGAAGGAACAACATCCGTGTGTTCACACTAAACCCAAGTCTTGTAGCGACAGAGCTCGCGTTTGGAGACCATTTAGAAGAACATGATAAGGAAAAATATATGCAACCGGAAGATTTGGCCGAGTATATGGTATCCCAATTAAAACTCCATCCTCGTATCTTCATAAAGCAATCCCTGCAATGGGCGACCAACCCTTTTTAATATAGGAAATCGGACTCCTTGGCAGCTGCTAAATTTCGAATTCTGTAAAAAAGAGAGCAGTCTGGCCCATATCTGGACAGCCTGCTCTTCTTTTTAATGTTTATTATTCCTTCATCCATTGAGGTTTTCCGAAGCCTTTAAACTCTTCATCCATAATTTTTTCAAATTCATCCGACTCAATGACTTCCTTAATATCTTTTACAAATGGAGTCTCTAAATCATCGGTATTGACCGCTACCCGGTTGCGATAATCATCCGGCATGTCTTCAAGAGCAAGTGAATCTAACAAGTCCATTCCTGCGGCCAGCGCATAGTTTCCGGGAACCATGGCCAAATCTTCACTTTCTACAAGGCGGGGCAATTGTCCTGCTTCCACTTCCACAAACTCAATCTCTTTCTTGTTTTTTTCAATGTCTTTCAACGAAGCACGCAAGGGATCTACACTGTCGTCAACTTCGATAAGACCTTCATCTTCTAATACAGTTAAGGCACGGGCTAAATTTGTAGGATCGTTGGGTACCCCCATCGTACTCCCGTTTTCAATACTCTCCATATCCTCATATGTATTGGAATAAACCCCCATAGGAGCCGTTGGAACGGTAATGACATCCGATAAATCCAGATTGTTTTCTTTAGCAAAAGACTCTAAATAAATTTTGTGTTGAAATAAGTTGGCATCCAAATCGCCATTCGCTAAGGCTTTGTTTGGTTGCACATAATCTGTGAATTCCTTATTCGTCACCCCGTACCCTTTTTCTTCAAGTAAAGGAATTATGGCTTTAGTGACCATATCACTGTATGGTCCAGTTGTAGCCCCGAATCGAATGGTTTCTTTTTCCGAAGCGTCTGCACTTCCCTCTTCTCCCCCACATGCCGTTAATAAAGGAATGCTCAGGATTATGATTGCAAATAAAAAGAATTTTTTCATGATGTTTCCTCCTTCAATTTTTTCAACTCTTTTTCACTGCCTTCGCTATAAAGTCGCCAAGATATTGAATTATCTGTACCAACACTATTAATAAAATGACAGTAGTAAACATGACGAAATTATCGTAACGGTAGTAGCCGTAACGGATAGCAAGATCACCAATACCACCGCCGCCTATGGCCCCTGCCATCGCAGAGTAACCAATTAAGCTGATAGCTGTAATGGTAAGACCGCTGATTAATCCTGATTTAATTTCAGGAAAGATGATGTCCTTGATAATCAACCACGGTGAGGCGCCGCATGCAATGGCTGCTTCAATGACCCCCCGATCGATATCTCTTGCTGAAGATTCTACCATACGGGCATAGAAGGGGATTGCCGCTACAGATAAAGCCACGGAGGCTGCTATGGGGCCAGTAGTCGTTCCGATTAGTAAATTCGTGAAAGGAAATAGGAAGACAAGTAAAATGATGAAGGGTATCGAACGGACCAGGTTGACCACCACTCCGGCAATACTCTTGACTACTCGGTTTTCCAGGAACAAGGCCCTATCGGTAACAAACAATAATAACCCCAAAGGAAGACCTACCATTAAAGACACCACAAGACCTATGCCCACCATAACCAATGTTTCCAAAAATGATTTATTCAGCTCTGGCCATAGATTGATCAGCTGTTCCAGCATCCTGCAGCACCTCCACTTCCTCTAACTTGTCGTGTAAGGTCCCTATTGCCCGCTCAACTTCAGACCGGTCACCTGTTAATTCCATAACAAACATACCTAGGGCTTGGTTTTGAATGTAATCAATTTTCCCGTGGAGAATATTCCCGCGGATATCGTGGTGCTGTAAGAGATCCGAAACAATTGATTCACCTGCAAGCTCCCCTGTAATCGTCATATGCACAATAGTTCCCTGGATTTTTACTAGCTGTTCCTCAGGGATTTGAAAATCAATAACCGTCTGAATAAACCGTTTAGTCAATTCATTTTCTGGATAAGCAAAAATGTCGTAAGTTGATCCTTGTTCGACAATCCGCCCTTCTTCCATTACGGCGCACCGGTCACAAATTTCTTTGACGACTTCCATTTCATGAGTGATCAAAACGATCGTCAACCCGAGTTCACGATTAATTTCCTGTAAGAGTTTTAAAATGGATTTTGTTGTATTCGGATCTAAGGCTGAAGTAGCTTCATCACAAAGGAGTACCTTAGGATTGTTAGCTAAAGCACGCGCTATACTAACTCTCTGTTTTTGTCCGCCGCTTAATTGAGCAGGGTATTGGTTCGCTTTATCGTCGAGCCCTACAAGAACGAGAAGTTCCTCTGCCCTCTTCCTACGCTCTTTTCGCCCCACACCTGAAGCCTTTAAAGCGAATGCTACGTTTTCCAACACTGTCTTAGACATAGCTAAATGAAATCCTTGAAAGATCATGCCAATCGACTGCCTTGCTTTCCGTAGTTCTTTGGGACAGAGTGACATAAGATCGATTCCATCTATTCTCACTATCCCGGAAGTCGGTCGCTCTAATACATTCATACAGCGTAGTAATGTGCTTTTTCCAGCTCCACTATATCCGACTATGCCATAAATTTCACCTTGGTCGATATTTAGAGTTACATCATCCACCCCGATGACTGACTTGCCTTTGGAATGATAGACTTTACTCAGTTGCTCGATGGTAATCATCGGTTCTCCTCCTTTTTCTCCAAAATAAAAACCCTCTTCCCATTTGGGAGAGAGTCTGCCGTGGAATCTGCAACCTCTTATCTCCCAGAATAAATACATTCTGGCGGATTTAGCACCACTCCCGCAGGAAGGTTGCTGTGACGTCAAAGGGCCTATCCCTCGGTCACTCTTGATAAGAAAGATTAATATTCAATTTCCCTTATATTTTATCACTTTAACGCATCAACTACCATTTGTAAACAATTTTCTTACTATTTAATCTATTCTTTGAACACTCCTTGTTCCATTATATTCACGTACGGATGAAAGACCTAAAATAGGTATTAGAAGGATATTTATAGAACAGACCCTAAATAAATCCCACTGGCAGCAGCTTGTGAGAGCGAGTGTGTTTCACCAGAGCAATCCCCGATCAAATAAAGCCCCTCAATTTCTGTCTGAAAAGTAATATCAGTAGGAACCTTGGGTTCATAAAATTTACTGTCTAAACCATATAAAATGGTTCCTGGATCCATCTTTTCACCTAATAAGCGTTCCAATGCCTGAAAAAACTCAAGGGACGCATCGATGTATAAATCCGGTACCTCTGCTCGTAAATCACCAGGTTCTGCTTTGAGCGAAGGCTTTATTCTACCATTTGAAAAGGACAGCGTTGAAAGACCGGCCTGAAGGTCGCCAAGTGTCTGAGCTAAGATTCTTCCATTTCTTTGATTGATTTCTCCTATTATTCGTTGGGCCTCCCCCATAGCTAGGGAATGACTGTCAAAGTATCTAGGGATAAATAATGTGAAATTTAAATTACTGCTTGGGCGTTCTTCTTCCCCTTGGTTCTGACCATCGGCCATGACTAGTCCATGTTGGTGTTTACGAATCACCCTGCCCTTCGGGTTCATGCAATAGGTGGTGGCTGAATAGGTTTCTGTTTGATAGTTGAGTTTTGTCTCAAATGTCTCTTGCAGGATTGCATCAAGTTGATCGCCTCGAGTTTCCACCCGGATTCCAAGGTCCAACCTCGTTTTGTCTGCTTTTAAACCTAGCTGTCCGGTCATGCTCTTCATCCAGTTACTCCCACTCATTCCTGTCGCAAAAACGAGCTGTTCACTTTCAAATACTCCTTGGTCAGTGTAAATGATGAACCGCCCTCCTTTTTTTTGAACTTCAGAAACATCGGCCTCGAAAGTGAAAGAAATGTTCTCCTCCATTTCCTGGTAAAGTTTTTGAAAGACATCATAAGCCAAACTTGTTCCTAAATGGCGAACTTCCGCAGAAAATACATTCAATCCAAACGGAGCGGCTTTTTTTGATAAATCTTCATTCTTTGTACTGTACCTTGCCTTTTTGTCCGCCCCGAACGAACAAAGAATATGGTCTACTTCCTCCATCCATTTCAGTGCTTGGCTCTCCCCAATTTTTTCACCCAGCCTGCCACCAAAATCATTGGTGTAATTGAACTTGCCTTCTGATTTCCCCAAGCCTGCAAATCCTACATATTTCTCACACGGTCCCGGGCAAATACACCCTTGATTCACATCCCGACCACACGTTCGCTCCTCAAGGCGCTTTCCTTTATCAATCAAGTGGACACGAATATGAGGATTAGATTTCATCAAGGTATAAGCCAAGAAAACTCCACTGACACCTGCTCCAATAATGGTTACATCATTCATAAGAATCCCTCATTTTCTTAAGTACGGATTTTGGCATAGATACATGTGTCGGTCAGCCTTTTTCCATCAACAGACACATCTTCGTTTCGTAAAGTTCCTTCAAAATCAAAACCAAGGGCTTCAGGAATGGCACGACTTCTTGTGTTTTCAGAATCACAACGAATTTCAACTCTAGCTCCCCCTAGCTCTTGGAGGGCATAATCAGTCAAAGCATTCACGGCTTCCTTCATGTACCCTTTTCCACTATGAGTAGTATCCATCCAATATCCTAATTCAAATTTCGGCACTTCCCAATTGATCCGATGAAACCCTGTAGAACCAACAAAGATCTTCTCCTCTTTCAAAAATACTAGGTATCTCAGATTTTCCCGCAATAAAAACTTTGTATGTACATGCCTTGCATTTATTTCAGTCTCTTCAACCGTAGGGGGCTTCTGCACAAAACCAAGCCAAGGCTTTAATTCGTTCAGTGATCTCTGAATCGATGCATTGATTACAGCACCGTCTCCAGGTTCCGGCATTTTCAAAAGTAATCGATCCGTTTCGATAGCTGTTTTTACTTTCCGCATAATAGGATCCAATATTCTCACCTCCTCCAAACGTGATCTCTCTAACATTCTTTTATACTATCAAACAAGATTTTCTATATTTTTGCAATAGCTATATTCAAACCGTTTATAATTTTTGTATAATAAATGGAAATGCTTTATGAAGGAGGGAGAAGGATGAAGACACGAAGCGCCTTCATTATGATTTTTCTTGGGGCCTCTTTATGGGGGGTTATTGGTCTATTTGTCAATGAGTTATACGAATATGGATTCTCTCCATTACAGGTTGTTGCTTTACGTGTGAGTACAGCTATGATCATCCTGTTCATCTATATAGGCATCTACAATTTCAGCCTTTTAAAAATCAAACCAGCAGATACCAGGTATTTTATTGGTACAGGAATTATTAGTATTGTTTTGTTCAACTGGTGCCTGTTCAGTGCCATGGAAGCGACCTCGATGTCGATTGCCTTTGTGCTTCTCTATACAGCTCCAGCATTTGTAACCTTATTGTCACGACTATTCTTCAAAGAATGGTTAACAACCAAAAAAATCACAGCTCTCCTCACCACTTTTATCGGCTGTATGCTGGTCATCGGATTATTGCCTCATGGCGCAGCGGACTTATCCATTCCAGGACTTCTCTTTGGTTTGGGATCCGGTTTATTCTACGCCTTGTACAGCATTTTCGGGAAGGTCGTATTAAAAAAGTATCGCTCTTTAACCGTCACGTTTTATACCTTTTTACTAGCAACAATCTCTATCGTTCCCTTCAGTATGATTTGGGAAGAGTTCAACATACTTGGAAATCTCCAGGTATGGCTGCTTATCTTCGGTCTTGGCCTATTATCTACTGTCCTGCCATTTTTGTTGTATACCAAGGGGCTTGAAAAGGTGGAATCAAGCCGGGCAGCCATTGTAGCTACGATCGAACCGGTAGTCGCTACACTCATTGGCTATTTGTTTTACTCCGAGGTAATGACCCTCTATCAATATACAGGTGTTATCCTCGTCCTGCTCTCCGTAGTCATAGTTCAAGAAACGAGACAAAAGAGGGCGATACCAAAAGTGAAATCTTCTGTTTCTTAATTATGCTCAAAACAATCAAGGGCAACATACGTTTGTCTTACGAAACAAACACCTTCGAAATTACACATCCGTTCATTAGAGTGGCTATCCAAGCAGATAAAAGCAAAGACAAGAATATCTCCTCAAGAGGAAAAGTTCTTGTCTTCTCGTTTTTCTATAGAATGGCAATCCTTTATTAAAAGGGATGGATTAAGCGCAAGCGTTCCCCTCTCTTATTTTTTACTTCGTCTGAATAACAATAGTCGTTAATGGATCAATCGTCAATTGACCTTTGTTCCATTCGAAACCTGAAGGTTCCTCCACTTTCCTGCGGCCCGCTTCATCGTTATCTACAAGGACTTTTCCTTTTCTTAGGTCGTCACTAACTGTAAGTGTCCGCTCCTTATTATCTGCATTGACGAACACATAGTAGCTGCCTTTTCCTTTTCCACCCGGATCCACTGCTTTGTAAGCAATAAGCAAGTCGGTATCTTGAACTTCTGGAGCCTCCAGCATCGTCACATGTTCATTCACAAGCGCTTCTGAGCCGTGGCGGAAAGCATCTGTCCACCTTCTCAATTCAATTAAGCCTTTGGTATATTCCATCGTTTCCTTCTGAAGACTTGGTTCTAATACAGACTTCCAATCGAACTGATTAATCACATCTGTGGAATCATAAGAATCATGGATGAAGTACGGATGTTCAAATGCCTTTCCGTGTTCATCCTCCATGTATGTCCACTTGTCCTCCGGTACTCCTTCCCCTTTCCATTGTTTCGTGCGGCCATATTCTTGGCCCGCATGGAGGAAAGAAATGCCCTGGCTTGTTAAGATCATTGAATTGCCGAGGCGGATCCGCTTCTGAATCTCCTCTTCGTGGTGAAACGGGTCTTTTTGGATGGACTGGGCAATCACGTCATGGAGTGTCAAATTATCATGGGCTGCAATATATTGGACGATATCACCAGGGTCATCTTCCGTCACGTTTTCCGGCTGCCCTTTAATAGTATTGAAAATGGTTTGAATAGAACGTGCTCCGCCAGTGATGAAACGGGGCTCCCCTTCACTTCCAAAACCAGACTTTAATTCATTTCGAATCTCATCGGAAAAAACAGCCGCCCCATCTGTTTCATTCATCCAGTCTTGATCCGCTGGCATGACTTCTTCAGCCCCGGTGTCTCCGTCATAAGTTCTCCATCCCTCGCCAAGCATTAAAATATCAGGGTTTATCGCTTTCGCTTCTTCATAAGCAAGCTGGACACTCTCCGCGTCAAGGTCCCCCATCAAATCAAAACGAAATCCATCCACTTTGAATTCCTCTACCCAGTATTTAATGGAGTCTACCATGAGTTTCCGAGACATTTCGTGAGTCGTACCCACTCTTCCTCCACCATAACTGACTTTTGCCTTTCCTTCATCGTCCATGTAATGGTAGTAGTTCGGAACAAGGTCTTCGAGAATGCTTACTTTTGCCGTATGGTTGTATACGACATCCAAAATAACTCCCATCTTACGTTTATGAATTTCATTAACCAATCTTTTAAACTCTCTGATTCTTTCTCCCGGATCTTGTGGGAGTTCCGAATACATACCTGATAGAGAGAAATAACTATGGGGGTCATATCCCCAATTATAATTGTTGCCAGATGCAGAATACTCCCGTTCACGCACTCCGTTCTCCCATTCATTCCCGAAATAATACTTCATGACAGGAAGCAATTGAACATGAGTCACTCCAAGTTCTTTAATGTAGTCTAAACGTTCAACAAAAGCATTGAACGTTCCGAATTGTGAGTTCAGCTCGCCTTCAATACTAGGATCAGACGTAAAATCCCTCACGTGTGCTTCCCATATAATCGCATCTTCACGCTTTTCATAGTTCTTTATTTTCGCGTCTTTCAATTTTGGACCTATATCCGATGGATCCACAATCGCCGCTTTTCCGACATCATCTTGATCCTCATCGTTTGATGCTGCCATTGATTTCGCATATGGATCAAGGGCAGTCTTCTCTTCACCATAGGCCTCAATCCTGTACTGGTAATAATACTTATTCAAGTCTGAAAGGTTTGTATTTTTCTCGTCAAGCGTCACAGACCACACCCCATTATCCCCTTTTTTCATAGCGATGTCTTCTTTAACGACCTGATACTGATTGTCTTTATCATAGAGAACAACCGAAACATTGGTGGCTGTCGGTGACCATAATTTTAATGTAGCTGTGCCATTTTCATGTAAGGTTGCTCCTAACTCTCCATCATAAGCAAACTTGTCATCCATCAACTGCCAGTCCACATAGACGTTTGTTTTCTTTTCCTCAAAATGAAGGGTATAGGTTTGTGTAAGGTCAAGGGCCTCTTCCGTATGGAGAACGATCTCTTGCCCATCTGACTCCGCTCTATGAATGCTTACCACCTCCCCATCTGCCCCTTTAAGGTCAAAATCCGTATGGTCCACATCCTCAATGATTTGATTCATCGTCAACGATACAAGCTTTTCATTCGTAATTTTAGCTGCCTTCACATGAGGAGAAAGTACGGGTTCATCTACATACACTCTCGAATCACCTTGTACCAGCCAAAACTCCTTTTCACCTGTAACAGGAAAACTCCGATCACTTGGTGTATCTTTTTCATCCCCTTTATGTACGATAAAATTTAACCCATTCTGAATATCAATCACTGGAACTTCTGCCGCTACTCCATAATTCGTTTCCTTTGTAAATACAATCGGTCTATTCCAGTCGGTTCCCTGTTCAATGGCCGGATTATTTTTGTCCTGGTTCCACAAATGTAATCCCCAGCCTTCATAATTTCCATCCAATCTTTTGTAATTGATGGTAACGGTTTCATTCGTTTCAGCAGACGTCTCGGTTTCACTAATCCAAGAAAAACCCCCCGGAACAGCTAACATAAATACTACAATAAAGCTGATTACAACTTTCCTCCAATTCTTCCAAATGTCCAAATCATACGTCCCCCTTTTAGTTTTTTAATGCTCACACGAACCATTAAGTGCAAGCGGTTTCACTAATTTGACTATACCATATTCTTTTCTCACGCGAGTGATTATTCAGAAAATTGCAGAAAAAGCAATCGTTTGGTCTGTGCCCATTGGCCTATATTCTGAAATAATTTTGTTCTATAAACTGAAGGAGATTATTAGAAGGTATTTGCTCTTTTGCGAACGGCTCAGATGGTAGGTATAACAGGAGCCATTGAAGTGCTTTTAGGCATTCCATTTGCAGAACCTTTATCATTCACTCTCATCCAGGGCGGAAGGATATCTTTTCGAATCGGCCATGTTTTGGTCTTTTAATGTGACCCTTCTCCCTCACATTCAATACAGAACCAGATTCCAGATGATGCTTGTACCATAGGTGTGTTTCCACATCAGCTTTACTAACATTTCATATCATAGAACACCACAATTTTAATTACCAATAATTATATTATGTAAATTATGTGTCATAATCGATCATTAATCCACTAGTGATTTGTAAAAAAACCCCGCCTTCGCTTCATGTAAAAAGACCGGAGATGAAGTATCTCCGGTCTTTTCTAAGGCACTTTTACCATAGTTATGAATTCACAGGCTTCTGTATAGAAAGTATCTTTTTTTACGAAACCTATATTTTTATATAGCTGGATCGCTCTTCTGTTAAATGTAGCGACAGAAAGGCGTATGGGTTTCCCTGGGTATTCCTTTTTGATATAGGAAAGTACAGCCGAACAGAACGGCGTTCCTTTCCCTTTACCCGTTAATGCTGGATCCATACCAAGCCCCATATCAACAGCCTCATCCTGATATACACCCCTACGACGACCAGCAGGCACTTTGGCGCCTTCACCTATACAAAAGAATCCAATAAAAGTCTTACCCTCAAATAACGCCTTGTATGTTCCGTCCAGCCGCTCGGCAAGGCTGGCTCCATCCCCGTTCACATTATAAAAATCATAAGGTGGCTCATATTTCCATTGCAGTGATACAATCGCCCTTTCCTCCGTCATTTCTTTTACGGAAATATTCATCACTCTCTCCCTTCTTTGACAAAATGATTACGCAAGTAGACACTCATGCTCATATAGATAAGCATATCTCAAATCAATGAATAAGAAATGTTGATCTGTCAGTGGGAAACTGAAGGTCCGTACCATCTCTTTCGTTTCGATATCGGAATAAAGATCGGAAAGTAAGCCGGTATGTAACGCCTTCATCTGCATTACACTTTCAAGGAAATACGGACGAAAAGCCCAATTTGATCCACGCTTATAAGGCTCAAGTTCCCAAATCTCCTCTTTTTTCCTGAAGTTGGAGGACACTTGCTGGCCATCTATATGGCATATGAACATCCGGAAGCTTTCTTCATGGAATTCTTGGGTTACTCCTTCGATAAAGGCATCCGCTTTCTTTGGTCCTTCCCATTTCGATAAAAGACCCTTCACTTTACTCTCCCACTTCCTTATGAAGTCATGCCGCTGTTCAAGTAACCCCTTCTCTCGCTGAACATAGCCCGCCATCTTTTCACCTATATTAATCGCAAGCGATTGATGATCCACAGGTTTAAATTTCGGTTTCCCAAGATAAAATCCTTGATAATAGCGACTGCCATGTTTCCATGCAAAATGCAGCTGGTAATCATCCTCAATATTTTCAAAAAGGAGAGCAGCACCAATCCGGTGGGCAAGCATCGACATGGAATACATGATGTCATGGAAAAGATCGCCGTTCTGCTTTCGTATAATGCCTGTATCAATTTTAAGGATGTGCGGCTCTAATAAACGGATGCGGTCGATGTTCGAGCTTTTTGCCCCGATGTGATCGACAGCGATTTGAATCCCATATGTTTTATAATAGAGAAGCAGGTGATTTAATGATTCAAAATCTTCATCAAAGTCATGCTCTGTCACTTCAATGACGATCCTTTCCATATCAAATCCTTTTTGAGCAAACACAAGCAAGGACTGAAGCAGGTCGTCCCCATCATTAATCATCAACTGTTTCGCATTACGATTAATAAACAATAAACCTTCTGTCCCGCTTTCAAGCATCTCCTCAATGGCCAGTTTCAAAATATGCTGGTCCACTTCAACTTTGAATTCTTCGGGGACATCCGGATCATGGAAAAAAGGCCCCAAACTGTGCCATTCCCCGTCCCCTTCATAACGTGCCAATACTTCATGTCCAATGACTCCATGATTAATCGCACTGACAATCGGTTGGAAGGCCGGCTTAATTTTATGTAAATTCCCTAAGATATCTAATGGATCCATGCGTTCCCCCTCCTAGATTTCTGCCTCTTTCTTCATTATACAATATCTCGGGTGCACATCTAAAGAAAGGTTCTCTCACAGAGCTAGTGGTTGCTAGTGGTTCTTTAAGAATATCTATGTAAAAAATTTCTTTTATTTCCTACATTCAACTATACTTGTCTTCTGATATTTTCATATAATAGCAGGAGTCTTAGAAAGGAGACTGACTACTATGAAAACTGTTGTCATAGATGCCGGTCACGGAGGATCGGATTCAGGTGCTACGTATCAAGGCTATCAGGAAAAGACCTTCAACCTGTCCATCGCTTTGAATGTCCAACGTTTCCTTACTCAAAACTATCAAGTCAACATTCTTATGACGCGGACGAATGATGTAACCTTATCTCTTAACGCGCGTACACGCCTTGCCAACAGGGAAAATGCCGACTTTTTCTTATCCATTCACAACAATGCAGCAGGTGGAAGCGGATTTGAAACGTACATTTACAATGGGGCGTTAAATCCAAATACTCGAACCTATCAAAACATCATTCACAATTCCACCTATAGGGCGATCGGTGGGAAATATAACGTTCGCGACAGGGGAAAGAAACGAGCCAATCTTTATGTGACACGAGAAACGGATATGAGTGCTCTTCTCATTGAAGTATTGTTCATTGACAACCCCGGAGACCTCGCTTTGTTGAGAAATTCCACATTCATTAATGATGTAAGCAGAGGAATTGCCGAGGGAGTTGCCGATTCACTCGACCTTCCAAGAAAACCACAACCCAGTCCTCCACCATCAGAAGGAGACGCGTTATACAGGGTAATCGCTGGATCCTTCCGGAACAGGAAAAACGCTGAAGACAGAATCGAATCCTTAGCAAGACAAGGTTTCCCAGGATTTGTGGTACCGACAACCATTTCTGGAACCCAATATTATCGAGTCCAGACGGGAGCATTCGCAAAAGAAGAAAACGCCAAAGAACAAGTGGAGCAATTAAAACGAATTGGTATTACAAATGCTTTCATTGTACGAGGCGAGGATTCTTCCCCCCAGCCGGAACCGGAGAACCCTGAAGACGGTCTATTCCGTGTTATCGCAGGATCTTTCCGCAATCGCGAAAATGCTGAACAGCGGATTAAGGACCTTTCTAAAGAAGGAATCGACGGGTTCATTGTGCAAGCAGATATCTCCGGGGTGACCCATTACCGCGTTCAGACAGGGGCCTACTCCGAAAAAGAAAATGCCGAGGCCCAAGTAGAAAGGCTTAAATCCATCGGCATTTCAGACGCATTTATTCTTGGTGAAGACTCTACACCACCAAGTGAGCCTGATCCAGAACCGGATCCAGAACCAGAACCACCAGAAGAGGATGGATATTCGATATTAGGGGATATGTATTTGAGTCCCTGTCAGCTTGATGACTTTGTAAAAACCGTCAACCCTGATGCCCCAGACCTTGGGCGCTTTTATATTCAATATGGCGAAGCCTATGAAATTCGCGGAGATATCGCCTATGCTCAAGCGATTCATGAAACGGATTATTTTCGTTTTACAGGCCTTGTCGATGAAGATCAGAACAACTTTGCCGGAATCGGCGCCACGGGTCCCGGCAATCCTGGAGCCACCTTTGATACACCAGAAGAAGGTGTCCATGCTCATATCCAACATTTATACGCTTATGCATCCACAGATCCTATTCCATCCGAATTAGAAAAGGTCGATCCTCGTTTCGACCTCGTCACACGCGGCATCGCCCCAACATGGACAGAATTGAACGGAAGATGGGCCGTACCGGGAGAAACTTACGGACAATTGATCTTACAAATCTATGAACGCAACATTAACCACGCCATAGAAGAAATATCTACACAGCGTGAACAGCTGAATGACGTATTAGAAGAGTTATAGAGAGAAAGCCGGAACCTTTCCTACTGAGGTTCTGGCTTTCTCTCTATAACTCTTCTTTCTTTATTATCATCTCCATCCTCCACCCAGAGCAATTCTTCAAATACCCTTTGTTTTATTTCCCTTTATAGTTTTTGAAAATGGGTATCCTTGTACCCTGTCGGATACTTTAAGCTAAATTCGAACATCCGATCCATCCCAATATGCGCCATCCAAATTAAGCGATCATCAATAACTTGTCATTGCTTGATTGTATAGAAATTAGGATGAGAATCGCCGGAATAAGGTAACTGTGAAAAAAATTATAAATATAACTTCCGGCTTTTTCATGAATGACATAACCGAGCACAGAAACATCAATGGTGAATAACAGGAGGGCAAAAACGATCCAGCTGAAGTTCAGGATATGGTAAAAATAAAGATCAGCCAATAAAACGATAGTGCCTTCGGGGTGAAGGCGTTGTTATTCACTTCCTTCACAAGTTTATAATATAGACAAGCAGTGCTTGTCATAACCGGAAACAAGGGAATTTATGCAAACAGCCTTAAGAAAGGTTGTAAATTTTCAGAGTATTATGTATAATCCTTGGAATAAACGATTTAATTAGAATACAGAGGTGACATACATATGAGTACTCGTGTCGAGAATTTACTAGATGAATTGAAAGCTTTCTTAAGAGATGACCAAGTCTCTACCAATGAAACGATTCTTGAGCACCACAGCAAGGATGAATCCTATCATGCCGGGAATAATCCAGACATAGTCGTTTTCCCCGAAAGTTCGGAGGAAGTAAGTGAGATTGTCAAAGTAGCGGATAGAAATGATACACCGATCGTCCCTTTCGGACTGGGATCCAGCCTGGAGGGTCATGTCATTCCTTCTGATAAGGGAATTACCATCGACTTTACACTAATGAACAAAGTCGTTGAAATCCGGGAAAAGGACTTTCTCGTCAAGGTCCAGCCTGGTGTAACAAGGTCTCAATTGAATAAAGAACTGAAGAAATACGGCCTGTTTTTCACGGTGGACCCAGGGGCAGATGCAACGCTCGGGGGTATGGCAGCTACCAATGCGAGCGGGACGACCTCTGTCAAATATGGGGTTATGAAGGATCAAGTAAATGATTTAGAAGTTGTGCTGCCGGACGGTGAGATTATCCACACAGGAAACATGGCGCAGAAGTCCTCTTCCGGATATGACCTGACGAGCCTTTATGTCGGTTCAGAAGGAACGCTCGGCTGTATTACCGAACTGACTTTGAGAGTATACGGAATCCCGGAAAATATCATGGCCGCAAGAGCGTCGTTCCCGACTATTGATGATGCTGTCGAGGCAGTGGTTTCGATACTGCAGACCGGGGTCCCGGTCGCCCGTGTCGAACTCGTCGATGAAGCTTCCATCAGGCAAGTGAACAGCTTCAGCAAAATGGATTATAAAGAAAAACCTACATTGTTTCTTGAATTTCATGGGAATGAACCTGGTCTCAAGCATGATGTCGCCTTTATGGAAGAAATCGTCGCAGATCATCACTGTGAAGACGTTCATTTTGAAAAGGATAATGCAGCCCGCACCAAGCTTTGGGAAGCACGACATAACCTGGCCTACGCTTATATCCACGGCAACCCTGGAAGAAAGCTCATGGTCACTGATGTTTGTGTTCCCATCTCAGAGTTAGCAGGTGCCATCAAACATGGAAGAGAAAAAATCGAGGAATTGGACTTTGAAGCAGGTATCCTGGGCCACGTCGGTGACGGCAACTACCATGCTTTGTTAATGATCGATACAGATCATCCAGAAGAAGTAAGGATGGCGGAGCAATTCAATGAAGCCATCGTGGAATATGCCTTGGCACGAGGCGGAACATGCACCGGAGAGCATGGCGTCGGACGGGGAAAAATGAAGTATTTGAAGCGTGAACATGGAGGTGCACTAAATGTCATGGGACATATCAAATCAGCACTGGACCCGAAAGGAATCATGAATCCTCATAAACTTGTAGATACGGAAGGAAGAAGCAAATGAAATTACTAGAGTCAATCAGTAATCTAGCCGGAAAATACTTTGCCGTTTTAGTGATCGGGGTAGCCCTTATCGCATTTTTCATCCCGGGACCTTTCGTAGGTTTAGGTGCTTATATCACGATCCTATTGGGAGTCGTCATGTTCGGGATGGGGCTCACACTTAAACCCGTAGATTTCAAGCTAGTATTAAGTAAACCTATCCCCGTTATCATTGGAGTCGCTTCCCAATACGTTCTAATGCCGTTAGTAGCTTTGATGCTTGCCTATCTTATGAATTTACCGGCTGAACTGGCAGCAGGCCTGGTACTCTTGGGTTCTGTTCCAGGCGGTACAGCGTCAAATGTCATGGTCTACCTAGCGAAAGGAAACCTTGCCCTTTCTGTTGCCATGACTTCCTTATCTACCATGCTTGCGCCGATTCTGACACCGTTGATCCTGTTAGCCCTAGCAGGCCAATGGCTGCCCGTAGACCCAGTCGCGATGTTCTTATCCATTGTCCAAGTCATTATTGTTCCGATCACTCTGGGGGTTTTACTCAGAAGAATCTTTCCGGCAACCGTTGAAAAAAGCGCCACTGTCGTTCCGCTGATTTCCGTTATCGCGATCATCATCATCGTTTCCGCAGTCGTAGCAGCGAACGTAGAAAGTATCACCACTTCAGGGTTGCTGATTTTTTCAGCGGTTATGCTTCATAACTTGCTTGGCCTTTTCCTTGGGTATCTAGCAGCTGTACTAATGGGACTGGATGAAAGTAAACGAAGAGCGATATCCATCGAAGTTGGTATGCAGAATTCCGGCCTTGGCGTAGCCCTAGCAACCGCCCACTTTGGACCATTAGCTGCCTTGCCTAATGTCATCGCAGCAGTCTGGCACAACATTTCCGGGCCGATTCTAGCAACAATCTGGTCCAAAAAGCGAGTCACAGAAGGAAAAGACATCAAAGAAACCAAGCCCATCTCCAGACAAGCGTAATAGCGGGGACCGATCCATTGTCCTTGCACCATCGTTTAATAATGCTGTCAGTGCCTGATTCCCCACCACCCAACTATAATAAAAATAGAAAAATATTTAGAGTGAGAACCAAAAGAGCCTACTCTTCATAAGAGAAGTAGGCTCTTTTGGTTGATATTATGATTAAGCAAGGAGAAATACCTTACACCATGCCGCCCATTCATAATAGACAATATTAAGTTCCGCAGAACCTTATTATCACACGGTTTCCGTTAGCAAATAAATTAAATAATTACAATAGGTTTTTTATTACTTAATGAACAGTGTCGAGTCATAATACAGTCAAAAAAACATCCCCTATATATTAAACTGCTCCTAAAAGAAGCACACGAGGATCAGCCACACTCCCAACCTCAACATGACCTGTATCTACCTCTTATAATTTCCTGTTTTGAGCATTGTTGATTCCTCCGGCTGTTTGAATTTTTCTCTCCATAGGACTGCCATTGACTTTTACGGGGCTGCCTTTTAAAAGCCTTAATTACACCTACTGTCGTTTATTGATAATCAACCCAAACTGCCCCTTTATCTGCAGATCGTACACAGTTCTCTACCCAACGGACGCCTTCAATTCCTGCCTCAATCCCAGGGTACCAAACATTTTCCAATGGTTCTTCTGAATCGGCAGCATCCACAGCCTTCGCAAAACGGCTGTAAAGATTAGACCAAGCTTCAAATAATCCTTCTGCATGGCCGCCACTGATGCGATCATCTCTCAAAGCTTCCGGGTAAAGATAATCCATCCCACGCTCTAAGATTTGTACAGGTTTTCCTTGAATCTCGTATCTAAGCTGGTTAGGCTGTTCATCCCACCATTCAATACTAGCTTTAGACCCGACAATTCGGATTTTTTGTCCGTGCATCGATCCGGCATTTACGCATGATGACCAGACAGTCCCAACCGCACCATTGTCATATTCCATTAGGGTATAAGCATTATCTTCAAGCGGGGCACGTTTTTTTACAAAGCTCTGACGTGTACAAAGTAATTTTCTGATTTTCATTTCAGGGAGCATCACCTCTGACAAGTAGAGGGGATGAGTGCCTAAGTCCCCGAGTACATAACTCGGTCCTGCTACTTTGGGGTCCACCCGCCACTTGGTGCTCTGATTGTATTTTTCGACGGCTTGTGAATGAAACCCATGGGCAAACTGCATATTTACAATTCGAATGTCTCCTAAATCTCCATTTGCAATTAATTGCCTTCCTTGTTCGATCGCCTGATGCCCTGAATACCCATAGGTAATCCCAATTATTCTGTTCTTCTCTTGGGCAAGTTTTTCTAGTTCATTCGCTTGCTCCATGTTAAAACATAACGGCTTTTCACAAATAACATGAAGTCCTGCTTGAAGGGCAGTCTTACATATTTCATAATGTGTTCCGTTTGGAGTTGCAATCGAAACAACTTGAATACCGTCTTCTCTTTTTGTCTCTTCTTCGAACATGGTTTGGTAATCTGGGTAACAGCGGTCTGGATCTACATACAGGTTGATACCAAACTCTTTTCCGCGTTCTGGATTTATATCAAAGGCACCGGCTGCCAGCTGAAAATTATGATCCCTTAGTGCAGCTGATCGGTGGATGTAGCCGATTTGGCTTCCGCGACCACCGCCTACCATAGCCCAGCGCAAAGGAGCATCCATACTCTTTTCGCCATTAATCATGATTCATTTCTCCTTTCTCTATCAATATCCAAGGCTTTTCAAATAGTCCACACTTTGTTTCACATCACGGAAACTAGTATCGGAATGTCTAGGATCCCTTTCCTGTTCAATGGTGATGTACCCATGATAGTTGATACCTTTTAACAAGCGATGAATGGAATCGTAATCAATGACTCCATGTCCAATCGGGCACATGACCCCTTTGGCAACTCCATCAAAAAAACGGATATGTTCTCCCATGACCTGCTCGTATACTTCTTTGTTAATATCTTTAAAGTGAATATAGTCCAACCGCTCCGCATAATCCCTGATCCATTCTACTGGATCCATCTTTGAATAATATAGATGGCCTGTATCGAGACAGAGCCCCGCAGTTTCATAAGAAATGTCTTGAACCAGCTGGCTGATTTCATCCTCAAACTCGATATAGCCGCCTGCATGAGGATGAATGACTGGACGTACTCCGTATTGGTCCCACGCTCGTTCTGCGAGTATCTTGATATGATCGACCATTTGCTTCCACTCATTTTCGTCTAAACGCGGGGCTCTATCAGGGTGCCCAGCATTATAATCCCTTTCATCATGGCCCCAATCAATTAAAACTAAATAAGGTGTGGAGAAATGCTGTCCATTCTCCTGCTCAGAAGAAGGCAGAGTAGTAATAAATTGACAAATATCATCCACTTGATTGATTAAGCTATCTAAATGAGATTCGGAAACTAAATCATCAAAGACGGTGCCGGCAATGATCGTCAAATTATTTTCAGAGAGCTTCCCTTGCACTTGTGCGATATCCAGTGGAATATATCCATAAGGTCCTAGCTCAATGCCTTTATATCCAGCCTGAGAGGCTTCTTGCAATACCAGCTCCCACGGTGGCAGATGTGGATTATTAGGATCATCCACACCCCAACAGCATGGAGCCCCTGAAATTACCACACTCATTTGAAACACCTCCAAATCTTGTACATTAATTATAAATTCAAAGTTTTTTTAACGCTTTCATGATATTGCTTATTTGGTTGGGCTATTTCTTATAAATAAACAAAAACTTTCACTATCTTGTTTTTAAGTTGGCAGAAGGTTCATGAATAATAAATAAAAAAGCAATAAGTGGCTCACTTATTGCTTTTTTATTTATTTAGTTTTCATTGTTTTCTCCAAAATTCCCGATATTTTTTGGGAGACATGCCCACTATTTTAGAAAACAAAGTCGTAAAGTAGCTAGTGTTATCGTAACCTACCGTTCCAGCTATTCTGGTAACCTTATCATTCGTATTGATAAGCAGAGACTGCGCTTCGCCAATCCGCCGCCGAATGGTATATTGGATTAGAGAAAACCCGGTAAATTCTTTAAAAAGATGTGATAGATAATAGGAACTTATATGAAACTTGCGCGCGATGTATTCCAAATTTATTTTCTCAAAGTAATATTCATCGACATAGGCTTTAATTTCTTTTGATAATATCGATTCTTCTGATGGGGATTGGCCAAAATTATTCTGGGGAATCTGTAAAAGGAGGGGAATTAGCGAACGAAGCAGATAACTGCAGATTTCTGCTCTCCCCGTTTTCTCATTAGAAACTTGTGAATACATAATATTCAGCATTGTTTCAATCTCAATGGCCTGATCACCGCTGTGCAGCACATAGGAACTCTCTGGTGAAACTAAATGGTTTTTTGGTAATCCAGCAAACTTGACATTGGTTATTCCGCAACAAAATACGTTCAGATTCGTCTTTGGATTTGGATATTCATCATGGAGCACCCCTTTGTTATAAATAAGAACATCTCCCTGATGTACCCTATAATGTCTATCCCCAATTATGAAGTGGCCATTTCCTTTTTTTATATAAATAAGTTCTAAAATATCATTATGCTTATGCATAGAACGGGGAAATTTCGTATATGCTTCATCCACATTACTAATATAGAGCAATTCAGGAATCCAACCATTCTCAAAGGTTGATGTATACGTTTCATTAACTGAAATTTGAGTCATTGTTTCATCTCCCAAACAGCTTTCCAGCCTTACTTTTTTAAATATATCTTGCCACATTTCCTCTCCTTTGCTGCTTTTAGAGTAATTAATCCAGGAAACTAAATACCTATTAAGTAAAAATATAAGCAATAGAACTCAAGCCCTTTACTCAACACCCTATTTTAAATGATTCAAACCTTATACAATCTCTGTTCCTACGCTGAAAGTCTTGCCTCTTAAATAACACCTCTATATGTCGATTCCAATTAATATTGGTATCCATACCTCTACTCGCTATAAATTTGGAATTATCCTTTAACTGCTCCCATTGTCATACCTTTCACCAAATGTTTTTGTACTAAGAAAGAGAAAATTAGCACTGGGAGAATAGATATGGTAGCTGCAGCCGTTAACGCCCCCCAATTGGTTTTAAACTGCGTAATAAAAGTAGAAATTCCAGCTGGCAATGTCATTACATCCGTGTTATTCAACAAAAACATCGCAAATAAGAATTCATTCCAGGTTAGAATAATGGTAAAGATGGATGTTGCTACAAGACCTGGAAGAGCTAAAGGAAGGATAATTTTCACAAAAGCCATAAAGCGAGATGATCCATCAATCATGGCTGATTCCTCCAAGGATTCTGGAATTTCTTCAAAGAATGCCTTAAGCATCCAAACAACAAAAGGAAGATTAAATCCTGTATACACGATTAACATCGCCCACAGTGTGTTTAATAGCCCAATTTTTTGCATGATTAAATAAAGGGGGACAACAATTACGATTGGCGGCAGCATTCTCGCCGTAAGAATTAAAAATGATAGTCTCTCATTTCTTTTCCCTTTCATTTTAAAACGAGCAAGGCTATAGGCAGAAAAGGCACCAATTGTTAAACATAATAAAGTTGAGGCGAACGAAACGATGGTACTGTTAATGAAAAATTGCATAAATGGATTATTTGGTGAAAATATTCCCTCTATCGGGTCAAGATAATACTGAAGTGTGATATCTTGTGGAAAGAATGTTTGTTGGTTCGCAAAGAGCTCACCTTCTGTTTTGAAACTTGTTATTACCATCCAATAAAGAGGAAAAAGGATGAAAAGAATTGCAGCTGTCAAGAAAGAACCACGCAGCAATTTGAGTTTCCAGTCTTCATTCTTTGCGGAAATAGCAGCCATACTTATACCCCTTTCTAATTAGATACTTGTGAGGAATTCATCATTTTAATAAGTAATGAAGAGATAATAATCGTAATAACTAAGACGACTAACAAACCTGCCGAAGCAAAACCAAAATCCGAGAATTTCATGGCTTGACGGTACATTAGAAAACTGACAGTCTCCGTCGCTTGCCCTGGTCCACCCTGGGTAAGAACGAATACTTGGTCAAATGTTCTTAAAGCATCCATGGTACGGATAACAAGTGCAACGACAAGAACCGGCTTCAACATGGGAATCATCACATAACGGATAGTCTGAAATTTTGAAGCACCATCAATATCTGCTGCTTCAAATGGGTCTTTAGGTAGTGATTGCATTCCAGCTAAGATAATTAAGAAAACCATCGGCGTCCACTGCCATATGTCCACAACCACTAATGATACAAAGGCAAGAACAGGTTCTCCTAAGAAATTAACTTGCGGTATTCCGATACTCTGCAGCATATAGTTAATAATTCCCATCTCTGTATGCAGCATCAATTTGAATACAATTGCGACAACAAGCGGGGAAAGCATCATCGGTATAATAAGCAACCAACGCAAATACTTCATCGCTTTGCTATCTTTCGACATAATTAAAGCCAAGTTGAACCCTAGAAAAATCTGTGATCCTACAGCAAGAGCAGTAAAAATCAAAGTAACAAAAATAGAGTTCCAAAAGATACTGCTGGTGAATGTCTTGACATAGTTCTGCAGTCCGGCAAAGCCAGTAGAATTACCGAATGTATCAAAAGAAGAGAAAGAAATAAAAACAGCATAACCAATCGGGAATAATGTCAATAAAGCTAGCAGTAAAAGGGTCGGGGTTAATAATATCCCAGACAGTCTCCTGTCACTGGATAAGCCAGGTGCAGCCTTTTTTTCCTTCTTTTCTTTTTTATTGGGAAGAGCCTTCATGATTGTCGATTCCCTGATATTCATGTGCTTCACTCCTAATGAGATTAAGAGAGAAAGAAATCCCTCCCCCCTAATCTATTTAATTTAATAACCATTTTCCTCCATCACGCTTCTTATATCCTTAGCTGCTCTTTTAAGTGTTTCTTCTGCACTCAGATCACCTGTAACAGCTCTATTCAAATAGGTTCCATAAATCTGTTCCACCTGAGAATATAACGGAGTACGTGGACGCCATTTAGCATTCTGGAGACCTTCCTCTACCGCTTCCAAATACGGGTAGTCTTTAAGTAGTTCGCCATCTGTCAGTACACTGGTACGTGTGGGTATTCCTCCGAGTTTTGTCATTTCCGTTTGTACTTCCTTAGAGGATGCCCATTCAATAAATGACAGTGCGTTTTCCTTATTATCAGAACCCTCTGGGATACCGAAAATCCAGTTACCGACCATCGGAGCATGATCTTTTCCTTCCGCTTTAGGTACAAGCCCATAACCCATTTTTCCGACAACCTCTGATTTCGACTCATCTTCCACTGTTTCTCCCCATGCCGGCCAAACGATGGATGTTAATCCATCACCGCCAGCCATAGTACGACCTATTTCATCGGCATTATAGCTGCCGACTCCTTCTGGTGCATAGTCTAAAAAACTCAAGTAGCGTTCTAATGCTTTAATTGCTTCCGGACTGTCTAATGTTACATTCCACTCTTCATCAAAGAAATCAGCACCATGGGACCATAAGAATGCATTGAAGTTTGTAGCTATCGGGTTACCCCGAGCTCCTCGATGAACGAATCCGTACTCAATTTCATCCTTGTGCTCTTCCATTGCTTTCTCTAGATCCTCCCAAGTTTCAGGGATGTCGCTAAGAATATCTTTTCGGTAGAAGAAAAGCTGTACATTACCAACTTGCGGAACACCATAGTATCTTGGCTCCTCACTTTCTTCAGATCCAGGTAAACGAGGGCTGCCCGGTGCCGGCCACATTGTAACTTGACGGGAAGTCTCTACAAAATCCTCATCCGGCTCATAACCAAGTTCATCTAAAGGTGTCAGGAACCCGCCACCCGCAAACATTGGCATCCAAGGGTCATCGGCAAAAATCACATCGTACGTCTCCCCACCATTACGCAAATCATTATAGATTCGCTCATAAAGGGTATTGTAGTCAAATTCGTTCCAATCCACTTTAATTCCAGTCTCTTCTTCAAATTGAGGAATCATTTGTTTAACGGCAGCTGATTCAACCCCTGCTACCATTGCTACCGAGATCGTTTTAGCTTCTTCGCCTGATGTTTCTTCACCTCCTCCGCAGGCAGCTAAAATCGACAACGTCAAAACAGCTAACATTGCCATTAATTTTTTCATGCTCATTCTCCTTTTCAAATGTTTTTTGGTAAGGCGCTATCTAATAGATAAACTGTTTTATCTTTGGTCTTTCTGATAAACTCTTCTGCTTCTAACTCCCAATATTTCGCACGGAACAATTCAACAGAAACAGGACCTTTAAGCCTTTTTCATAAAGGATAGAAATGATAATTTCCAACGGGATCCCCCCTTCTCCTGGCACCCTTTGCAATCATCGGTGTAAAAAAGGAACAATTTATCGATTGATAGATTTTTCAGATTTTCATAGTTGGAGTTCATGGCGTAAATGATAGCGGTTACAAATTTGCCGATAAAAAAAGTTTTGCAGGTACTTAATGGAGTGTGTAATTAAGGATTCTTTCCATTTACCCAGACGGATTTCTATAAATTCGAAATCATGTTTTCCACAAAACACCACATAATCTTCCTGATTTGAGTTTTCCAATGTGGTTCCCGCATTGAATGCACGTTTCATATTCTCTTCCTCTTTCTTCATTTTCCTACCCTTGCAAACCAATAAGAGTAGAATTTAATAAAAGCTAATACTTTTTACTCTTGCCTCCCTTACTAATGTCTTTTTAGTTAATCAAAGGATTGGAACAAAAATTCAAAACTTAACCTTAAGATACCAAAATGAAGCTCACAATAACCCAATAAGGGTAATTTTTGATAGATTAATTATCAACTTCTGATAATAAGGATAATATCAATTATCCTATCAGTCAACAAATTTATTTAATTTTTAGAAAATTAAATAAATGTTATTTGCTCTCACATATTGTCTGTACGTCTCCTCTGGTACTTCACCAGCAATCTGATAATTGATTTCATACAGCCCCAATAAGTGTTTAAGGGTATTTATCAAATTTAGGATGATCAGCTAGCAAAATACCTTTCTCCTTTTTACGTTTGTACTCTTTATTTGAGCTCAAGTTGTTTAGGGGATTCTTCTGGTTCATCAGAAAATGTACGCCCTTTTTGATTGGCTTCCAAAACTGATATAATTAATTTGTTCCACTTGTAATATCTGCTAATTACCTTCTGCTGAACGTTATTGGGCCAACGAGGAGTTTAAAATAATTTGAAGAAGTTGGGAAGGGATCTTTTTTATGTGCCTTCATGTTCCAAAAAAACACCTTCATACTAACTGCCATTACCTACATTGTAGAATTCCATAAACATACTGGATTAGGGTAGGCATTGAAATTTCCTGTATCGTGTTATGCCAAAAAATGAAATAACAATAAGATGGAATTTTGGGTGAAAAGTTTAGTCCTAATAACAAAAAACCCTCTCTTAAGATTAATTATCTTAAGAGAGGGTTTTTAGATTTTTATAGAAAATCCAGTCATAATCCAGTCATGTAAAAGCAGAGTATACGACTCGTCGGAATAAAAATTTACTACAAAAACAACAGTCTTCTGCTTGGTGAAAAAATTTTCTCCTTATAGGGGCTAGCACAAACACTAATTCTTTTTCTGCGATGTCTCTTCTTCCACCAGCAAAAAGTCGAAGATCTCCCCGGACTCGATGGAATCGGTAAGAAGTTCGAGCCACTTGCACTATTTCCGATAGTCTTCAAGCTGTTCATAATCAACCTTGGCTCTTTCTATCGTATCTCTGTCTGCTTTCCTCAAGTTCTATTCAATTCAAAAATGAGAGTGTTTTATTATGAATACAGCATACCCCATGTATCATAAAGCAAGAATAGATTTTTGGATCTTTTCTAAGTGCTGAATGAACTTTAATTGGATTTTTACAGAACTCCTACCTAATTATCCAACATATCAAATGACGAACAATCTTGATCATTTATTTGCTTAGGAAGCCACAAACCATCCCCGCGTTTTTTTGTTTTATACTTCTCAACTAACCCAAATGGTGAATCGACGCGCTGAGGCAAAACATCTCCCTACTTAAAAAACGACTCTCATTCAGTAGAGCCGTTTTTTTATGATTGCTTATTCATATGAGTGAGTCATGACTGCTTTCATTTCTTCTGGAAAATCTATAAACGGATTGCGGTTTCCTTGAATGTTGTAAATTGCCTGGTTACGGTGGTGTTCATAAACATCAGGCGGGAATTTTTGATGCCAGTCTATCAAAAGCCCAAGGTCAATCTTTTTCTTATGAGATGGGTCAATTTGATGTGGATAGCGGACTAAGAAATAGAGCATCGCTCTGGCTGCTGTCCCTTTCGCATATTCCGGTTCAAATAAACCATCGTCAGCTTTGCCGCACGCTTCTTCGATTCGATTATTGCGAATTCCTTCTGGACGATAGTCCTTAAAATCATAATATGGATAGTTACTTCGAAGGGAATTACAAGTAGGTTCACATGTAAATAGATGATGAAGATCGCCACGCATCGGCTCTTGTTCATTAAACCAAGATTGAGGGACGGCATGTTCGCAATTATATTTAAAATTACTCACAATCCGAGCCACTCGATTTTGATTAGTCGTATCAGTCGTCTTTTCCATTTCTAACTTTCGTTTTAAGGAGGTTTCATAATCCTCTTGTATGGCAGCTTCTGGCTTTTTCTCTTGACCAGAGTATATACTTTTCAAATTTCCGTCCGGCCTTAAATCAACCCAAGGATATACATATTCACTGGGATCATACCGCACTGGATTGGTATGAGTTTCCCTAAGCAATTTTTGCAAAGATGAGAGTAAGGAATCCTCATGTTTTTTAAAATGAATGGCATTGTAATACTGAGCTATTGCTACCTTATTTTTATCCTCATCATAATAGGCTCTTTCATCCCTCTGGATTTTCTCTTTTGTTTCCTTCAGCTGCGAAAGAATGGTGTGGATATGCTCACGATTGGTGGTAACTGAAATCACTTCTGATTTACCATTCATGAAATTCCTCCTCCGTTCCTTACGATTCTAATGCTCTTTATCTCCCCTGCTTTTTCCAAAAATAAAATGCATTAAAATGCTTTACGAAATATCGCTATTAAACAAAAGCATCTACTCAAACCTTACTTGAATAATCTTAAATTCAAAGTATTGATTTCGATCATGGTCTTCAGTAATGAATTTCTCTTAAATTTTACTATATCAGTATGAGGTTAAATAAGATACCAGTAGTAATGGAGAATATCCAGCCCATATCCTGTCAGAAGCCAATGCCACCTTGCGTTCAAATATGTCCACTTCCGAAGTGCAGGGACGGTTCTAGAGTTTCCTCATTCCAGTCACGTCCGCCCACATTAAATAAAAGTGTTGAAATGCAACATTCCCTGTGTATCATGAAGCAAAAATAGATATTTGGATCTTTGTTAAATCCAGAATGAACTTTGCTTCTCTTTTTATAGAAACCATATCTTTGATCATGCACCACTTTCCATGAGGAGCAATAATGTATCATTTATACGACGAGATCAAAACCTTAGCTTCGGTGAATGATTTAATTTAACGCCTCAACTTTCTTCTGGTAATACTCTTTGAATGCTAGCAACTCCTCATCAGAAAAAGAAATTGCTTCCCCTCTTCTTCTCTTTAGCACTTTACCCACTGTAGAGGCATAAGGCGAATTCATCGCCCACCTTCCTGCTTCGTCCTTCGAGCAGATTCTACCTTCGAGTAAGTAGAGATAGACGCGGAGAATATTCAAAACACAATAGACTGGAGCTTCAAGCACATTTTCCAAACAATCTTTATAATCATTCATGATCGAATCCAGATAATCCTTCTTCGGAATGACTGGAAATACTTCACAAATCGGGGCACCGTACAAGACTCGCCCTTTATGGTTAATGATTGTTACATGACCAGCCAAATCCGCATCCTTCTGTTCCTTCCATTGCGAGTATGTAACTTTTCTGTTCAAGAAGCGTTCCCTCAAGGCTTCACTATAATGGTAGTCATAGTGGCTAGGATGCTGCCAATGGTTCAATTGATTCCGATTCAGGACGGAAAACTCAATCGGAAATGGAGATTCAGATTTATCTAGTAAAAAGGCTGTGAGTAGATCCGCATCTTTCCTCGTCATTTGCTTTTCCGTCACAACGATAAGGTCGACATCGCTTTTTTCAGGGACGAAGCCATCCAATACAAGGGATCCATGCAGATATACGCCAACCAAATGAGCTCCTAATATTTTACAGATTTATTCGGTACATTCTTCGAGAAACGATTCGACCATCTATTCTCCCTCTTAAACCTTTTGAAAATGGGTATCTTTGAAACCACTACGATACTTCAAACCGTAACCAATCATCCTATCCATCCCGATATGAGCCGTCCAAATAAGGCTAACCATCAACAACCAATCTAACGTTATAAAGGTAGAAATGAGTATAAGAGTGACCGGAAGGATATAACTATGAAAGATATTGTAGACAATGGCACCTACTCTTTCATTGATAACATAACCTATCATAGAAGAATCGAAAACAAACAAAAGAAAAATGAATGCGAGCCAGCTGAAGTTGTTTTGCTGATAGAAATACAAGCTTGCGATAAAGATAACCGTACCTTCTAAATGGAGGAAAAGCTTTGGCATACAATCACCTCGTCTATGGCTCATAAGTTTTATCCCTATAAAACGAGCAGCTCGTTTAGAAAGGAATTGGTTTTAAATCCTTTTTCAGGTACAGAGAATGTCTTGGATGGTTCCCTTTAGCTGTTTTTTGAGACAATAAGGTTCATACGGAGATAAAATAGATTGAACTTCCTTATTTCTATTTTTTATGGAACTATGTTTTTCTCCCCATAAAAATAAAAGTAAATCCGGTCCATTGACAGCATCCAATATATAACGGTCGTTCTCGTCTCCAATAGAATAAGGGTGCCCTTTAAATCGGGGGCTTTTGATCTAAGGGGAATAAGTTTATTACCTTCTTCTTTCCATATCCCACGACTTGGTAAATGCACACATCTATTTATTTTTCGATCACAAATATTTTTATATCTGCATGGCTGGGATTTAACATTACAAAGGTTAATACTTTATTATTAGCATCCCATTGACACTCCAAAAGGTACCTATACTCTTAACTTGCATCCAAAACTGCATTTACATTTTCATAAATATGCCAGTATCTACACCCTAATGGTAAAGACACTTTTTCACCCCTTTAAAAAATAGTCTTAATTGTAGCTAATACGCCATAATGAAAACCAATACCTTCCTTATAATGAAAAAAGCTAACAAAGAAAAGCCCTACGATCCTTTTTGGTTCTTAGGGCTTTTCCTTGTTTCATAGACTGAGTTATATCTTATATATTCGCACCCCACCATAGAACCATGAGGCAAAATTTTCGCCAACTCATTTCACAGGATCACTTCAACATGTTAGTTTTTTCTATTCCTCCTGATGAAGAAATGATGTCCCTTTAGAAACAAAACCTTCCATAATTTCTTTTGGTACCAAACTTCCTCCTGTCGCCCAGACTAAATGAGTAGCATTACTCAGCCGTGATCCATATATGCGGTCTAACTGTTGATGAATGTCAAGGAAAGCAGGGCCATACATGCCCGCAAGTGCCGATGGCTCGAGTGAAATGCCTTCTGATTCATGTAAAAGGGCTAATAGCTTGTACAAGTTTTCGTCGTTGATCGTATAAATACCGTTCACCATGTTTTCTACCAGCCGACCTGCCAAAGCTGATGGTCGTCCAACAGCTAATCCATCAGCTTCCGTCTTATTATCAAGCCCAATATGTTGAACAGAAATGTCCTCATGTTTTCCTGTGGCAAGACCAAGCATCATGCAAGGAGAGCTGGTCGGCTCTGCAAAGTAACAGTGGACATAATCCCCAAAAACATACTTCAGTCCATAAGTGATACCAGCAGGGCCTCCTCCTACACCACAAGGTAAGTAAACTACCAGGGGATGATCCGCATCAACCGTGATATTCTCCTGCTTTAGTTGCTCACTAATCCGCAAAGCTGCCACTGCATAGCCTAAGAATAAATCTTTGGAATTTTCGTCATCAATAAAATAACAGTTACTTTTCTCCTGACATTGTCTTCGTCCTTCGTTTACGGCAAAAGAAAAGTCCTTATCATGCTCTACCACCTCTACACCCTTATCCCTGAGCAACTCTTTCTTCCATTCTTTCGCTTCAACCGACATATGAACAGTTACCTGAAAGCCTAAAACTGCACTCATGATGCCTATACTTAAAGCCAGATTGCCTGTGGATCCTACAGCGATCGAAAAGTTAGAAAAGAACTGCTTAAATTCGGGATTAGCTAATATGGAATAGTCGTCATCTTTTGTAAGCTTTCCGTGTTTTATTGACAGCCCTTCCGCGTATTTTAATACTTCATAAATACCTCCCCGCGCTTTAATGGACCCAGCTATCGGAAGTTCATGGTCACACTTTAAATACAAATTGCCGGAAATGGATTGTGGGAATCGCTTTTCCAATTCCTGGTGCATCTCGGGTATGCCGTAGATGGGAGATTCAATGATTCCGTTCATTTTCCTGGTTTCCGGAAATACTTTAGCTAAATATGGAGTAAACCTCTGAAGAAGCATTTCTGCTTCATGAAGGTCTTTGGTAGGGATGGGTAGATTTTTTTCAAGCGTGTGGTAAGATTTGAGTGATGCATTGGGCCAAAAGGTTTCTTTCTTATTTTTTAACTGCTCAATCAATTCTTCCTCGCTCCTATAAGTACGTTCAGGACACATAAAATCCTCCTTTAGTTGATTTATATTTAAGAAACCCTTACTTACATAATATTCGCAAAATTAATAGATTTATGCAGTTACGTTATAACGAGGACATTAGCTTTGGATTTTATTGGAATCCCCCTCATCAAGGCAACCAAATGTTTTCATATCCATTCTGAATAAAATAATCATATAGATGAATCATTTTCTCTTCTTTATAATTCATCAAGTGTTGATTTTGCGTGACAATCTCCTGGTGTCCCACTAAAACTTCATTTCTCTCCACGACTAAGCTAAGATAATCACGAACTGGTAACTTGTCATTTTTCGATGTGTTACAGTGACTGCATGTTAAGACAAGGTTCCATAACTGATCCGACTGCACAAATGACCATGGAATGAAGTGATCCACGTGTGTTTTGGCCTGCCCTTTATTTAAATGTTTCCCACAATAGAAACAGCTTTTTTCAAAATATTGAAGCAGTACACGTTCAAAGGGCTTTAAAGTGGAACGCTTCGCAATACTTTCTACCTTTTCCAGCAAGTAATTGATGTGCGGAACATCGTTCAATTTCTCTATCATTTTAGCCATATGGTAATTTACGAGATCTACCATTAAGAGCTGGTATTTCCTCATGAATGACAAAACAGCCCTGTTAAACTGGAACCTTTCTTCTTTATGGTCAAAAGCATAAAAGGAACCTTGCGTATCTCCATAAAGAGCTCCAAATACGTTTGTCTTCATAACTGTTTTTATTCTCGTTGTTGCCTTCACCTGGATAGTGGCATCAAGTTTATCAAACGTTATATCTTTTGGAATACCTTCTTCTCTTTGAATTTCAATCAGTCGATTCACAACAGCTGATCCGCTTGTTCCCTGCTCTAATCCATGGTGGTGAATAACAAGGTTCCAATAGATTTTAGCGAAAGAATAAGCAAGCTGCTCATATGTTACGACTTCTTTTTCATCCACTTGATATAAATTTTCAATCATGGCCTTCAATAAACCATATTTATAAGTTGCAGACTTCTTGGATCTTGTAGTTAAAATGGTTGTGAAGGTTCTCCAAATTTGTTCTTCCGTTAAATAAAGGGCTTGGAGTTCTCCTACCCGCAACTTGTGACTCATAAATTACTCCTTTGTCTTTCCGATATATAAATCTTCCCTGTATTAATCCTCGACATGTCTTAAAAACACCTTCTCGTCGAATGCTCCCCTTTTCTCCGCTTTTTCCTCCCGCACTTTTTCCACTTCTTCTATGGAAGAACCATGCTGCTTCGCGAGGGCCTTCATTAACTCAAGGACGTCTGCTAACTCCTCTACTGCATCTACATCACTTTCTGCTTCCAAATATTCGTTCACTTCTTCCTGAAGCTTTGTTCTCAGCTCTTTATGGTATTCTTCATCTGAAAGTATTTGAGTTTCTAGGGCTTTCCCTTGTTTTTCAATAATTTGAGGGATAAGATTACGTACTAATTTATTATATGTAGGCATATTGAACTCCCCTATATTATGAGATACTCAATTTTACCAATGTCCGTCTAATAGGAAAAGTAGTGGAAGAGCTCCTAGCCTTTTTTACCTTTGTCCAATCACATTTTCCCACGTTTGAAATAATAAGTATAACCCCCTACAACCATGAAGGGGGTTTACTCGTCTAAATCGACACCTATATCAATTTTCTAACGTAGATTCTTTCAATAAGTATAGAGTATCTTAAATAATAACCCTTTAAAAAGAGCTTTTTTGTCGACTTGTACTTTGATTAATTTTCACGAAGTTCTACCCATTTTTCTTGAGAATCATCAATCATTTCTTCCCAAGTGATTTTACCACCTAAATATTTTTGCATGTTAACAGGGAGCGCTCCACCTGGCCAACTAACAGGGAATCCATTAAATACCCACCCCATTACTTCACCTGAGGCTGCATATTCATAAATTTCCTTAGAAATTGGGTCAGATATCATAGATGTTTCATAGCCTTCAAAGGCTGGAATAAACTTGAATTCCTCCATCACATACTGTTTACCCGTTTCAGAAGTATTCATCCAATCCAAGAAATCTTTACTTGCTTGAATTACTTCTTCATCTGCTGTCTTATTTATACCCCAGTACATCGCTACTCCAACCGGAATGGTCCCTTCAAATCCTTCTACCGGTAAAGGGATGATTCCAATGTTGTTCTCTGCGAATTCAGGATCAATTTCATAAATGGAGTTGTAAACCCAGTTACCCTGTTTGATCATCGCAACCTTCCCTAAAGCAAAGAGTTCTTCAACTTGTTGAGAATAGCTAATACTTAAAATTGGTTGTGCCCCATATTCATTGATTAAATCCAGCATTCTCTTAAGTTCGTCTCCTCTTTCAAACTCAACTGCTTCAGAATTGTATGCCTCTGAAATATCATTATTAAACTCTGGAGCTAAGTAAGAATTTGCTAAATGGAAACCCATTGGCCATTTTTCCGCCCCCGGTTCAGCAAATACAGCCTCAATACCCAAACTATCTTTTTGTTTATCAATCGTTTCCGCAGCTGCTTTTAAATCCTCATATGTTTTAATACTATCAGGATTAACACCAGCTTCATCCAAAACTTTTTTGTTATAAATTAGGCCATAACCTTCTTGGTTTAATGGGATTCCCAGGACTTCTTCCCCATCCGTAACACCATTTAGTGTTCCATCGAGCGCTGTTTCTACAGATTTTGTATCAGATAAATCAGCTAAGTGCTCACGGTAATTTGCTACCTCTGAAGGTCCGGCAACGTTAAAGATGTCAGGTTCTTCAGAAGAAGAGAACTTTGTAACAAGAGACTGTCCATAGTTACTACCTCCGCCAAGAGTTTGCACATTAATTTTGACGTCTGGATTTTCTTCTTCATACATTTTTGCTAATTCTTCTATTTCCTCTTTAAGTTCTACCTTGTATTGAAAAACGTCAACCGTAATTTTATCTTCCGAGCCTGCACTTGTTGAACACCCTATCAGAGTCACCATTAGTAAAGAAAAAGCCGCCAGCAGTCCTAAGTGAACCTTCTTTTTCATTTTTCCACCCCTCAAAGATCATTTGAAATACTCTTTAAGTGTTCCTTAAGCGCCGATTATTTCCCAAAACTTTTTGTTAGTTATTCCCGAAAAATAAACAAATTAGCAAAGTATACTAATTTACTAGATTTAAAGAAGAAAAATCTCTAAGCCCGTAAGATGTATACAGATGCTTTTAAAAGTATGGAATGAGGGATGTCATACAATATGCTGACTTAATACGCCTCAGTCACTTCTTTTTTATACACTCCTTTATATAAAAGGATTATCTCTATAGGAACTATCATTTTATATGCTAAAGCTAACTTCAAAAACTTAACTTACATCTTACATATCAGACAGTCGAACGGCTGCTGATAAATGATGTCCTTCTAAACCTTCTACATTTGATTGTTTAGTAGAATGATCAGCTAAATATTCTATTCCCTCACCAGTGATTTCCTGGTGTGTGGCTACCTTTACATAGTTTCCAACCCAAAGGCCTCCCGTATAGCGAGCAGCTTTCTGTGTCGGTAATGTGTGGTTCGTTCCAGAGACTTTATCAGAAAAAACCACAGAACTATCTGCACCAAGAAAGATCGATCCATAGTTAGTAAATTGATCCATAATACTTCTACTATCTTTTAGATGTAAATGAAGATGTTCAATAGCTATTTCATTACAAATTCTTATACCCTCATTCATAGACTCAGCATAAATCACTTCTCCCATATTAATCCAGGATTCGTGGGCAGGAGAATCTGAAGAGAACTCTTTGAGATAATTGTTAACCTCTTCTATTGTTTGGGTCGCTATTGTTCGAGAAGTAGATACTAGAAGCGCACGTGCATTTGGGTCATGTTCGGCTTGAGCTAATAAATCAGCCGCACATTTCTTAGGCTCAGCAGTCTCATCAGCAAAGACAAGAATCTCGCTTGGACCTGCAATTAAATCGATACCCACCTTGCCGAAAACTTGTCTTTTAGCCTCAGCTACAAATCGATTACCCGGCCCTCCAATAACATCTACCTCTGGGATAGTTTCAGTCCCGTATGCCATTGCTGAAATAGCTTGCGCCCCACCAATGGCATAAATATGATCAGCACCTGAACACTTAAGTCCATACAGGACAGCGGGGTGAATTCCGCCTTTGTAGTTAGCCGGGCTGCAGGCTACAATTTGTTTAGCTCCCGCTACCTTTGCAGGGGCAACTACCATCGGACCAGACGAAAGGAGAGGGAAACGCCCTCCTGGAACGTATGCTCCAACCTTCTCGATTGGTATGATTTTATGGCCCATGCGAATTCCTGGTCCAAATTCTTTCTCAAAAGGAGTAAGACATTCAAGTTGTGCCTCCGCGAATGAGGATACTCTTTCTACCACACGCTCAATTAGTGTTTTTATTTCTGGAGAAAGTGAATTTGTACTCTCCTCAATTTCATCTTCATCTACCTTCAAGGGCCGGAAAGAATTACTTAATGTTTCCTCATATTTCTTAACCGCTTCGTCTCCATTAGAGCGGACATTGGAAATAATGTCTTTTACAATTTTCTCCGTGTCTGCCGATTGATCACTTTCTTGAATTTCAGCTCGTTTTAAGAATTCCATATCTAATCCCTCCATTTTTTCTCATATTAATCATTTGATTAGGAGACACCTGTGAAATTTCCATCTTCACTTGTATTAACACCGTCTTCCTGGTCTTCATCCTCGTTTGTCTCCATGTGAATTTGTCTTAATACTTCCATGCCATCAAATAAAAACCATTCTTCGGTGATTTTTTCATCTTTAATCTTATAGTGGTTGATTCCATATATTTCGATAGGTTTACCACTTGGTGCTCCGAAGTATCCAGTACCTTCATGGATTCCTTGAATTCTCCAACGCACAGCAACATCATACTCGCCGTCTGTTTCTTTTTTGTTACAAGTAACACGATCGACCAATACTTTTGCATTGGGTACGGAAGCGAAGAAGCTGATGAACATACCTTGAATTTCATTAAATCCAACTAAGTCTCTATTACAAACAAAATGTAGAGTGGCATTATCTTCATAAAACTCTTTAATATAATTAATGGATCGTCTTTCCCATATGCGATTAAAAACTTGCAGCATGAAATCACCAATTTCAAACCCTTTATGCTCCGGAACATAAACTTTAGGTGGCAACCCTACTTCTGCAGTTTCCGAAAGACCAAAGTTCAAAGGAGGAGCTAGTTTTTTTGTATTTTTAGCCATTATTTTCGCTACTTCAATTGGGTCATATCCCAACTGCAGAACGAGATGATACGTATCCATTACTAACCATTCTTCATAAATTTTATTGGAATGTATAAGGCAATCAGCCGTAGTGCGGAACATGACTTTTTTTCCTGTTGCAGGTCCGTAAAAGCTATCACCTGTATTGGTAGCTATGGAACGGCCACGGTGTGATGTGAAGAAACCATCTTTATCATTACCGGACCACACTACACTCCAGCCTGAGCCCTTTCGATCAGGAAATGCCTGCAATGTCTGCAACGTGCCAGAAATCACTTCATTCACCCCATGGCTATTAATTCTTCCTTTATGAATTTGTATATCGGTACTATACGTGTCATATATCAAACCGATATCTTTTTCCTTCCAAATCTGCCTAGTAATCTTGACTA
Source organism: Halobacillus karajensis (assembly GCF_900108515.1). Classification (GTDB taxonomy): domain Bacteria; phylum Bacillota; class Bacilli; order Bacillales; family Halobacillaceae; genus Halobacillus; species Halobacillus karajensis. The sequence continues at coordinate 374,107 of NZ_FNWW01000004.1, forward strand.
TATAGTCGACAATGTTGTTATATTCATCGTCAAAACCTTCCATGCTTTGCTTTTTCAATTCCTGCTCGTTCATGTTTAAATAATCTTGATTATCTCTGTGATCAATCCGATTCACTTCTCGACTATCCGCATAAAAAACTTTATTACGTAAGGATACTATTTCGTCCTGGCCTTTTTCTCTAAGTTCTTTCTTATCCTTTAAATCTTCCATATTAGTTCTTTCCTGTTGACTATCGCTTTTTTTCACCATTAAAAACCCATCCTTTTTAGAAATATTACAAATGCTATTTACTTGATAGAGCCTGAGGTCATCCCTTGAACAAATTGCTTACGAACTAATAACATAAATACTACGGTAGGCAAAACGAAAAGTGTTCCAGCTGCAGCCATATGATTCCAGATCACACCTTCTTCACCAATGAAAAACTGTAAGGCAACTGGTAACGTAACTGCTTCCCGATTGGTCAGAATTAAGGCAAACATGAATTCATTCCAAATAATAACAAAGCAAAATACAGATGCTGTTATTATTCCAGGTTTGGCAAGAGGTAATAGAATACTCCATATAATCCTTAATCTGCTAGCGCCATCAATACTGGCTTGTTCTTCAATAGCTATTGGTATCCTGTCCATAAAGCCCTTAATAAGCCATATTGCGTAGGGAATGGTATGGCCTAAGTTCACAATAATCAGACCTAAGGTTGTGTCTAAAAGACCCAAATTCCGAAACATGACGAAATAAGGAATGACATTTATAATTAATGGAATGAATTGAGTTGCCAAAATACCAAACATAATAACTTGTTTTCCGGGAATCTCAAATCGCGAAAGACTGTAGGAGGCTAATACACTAACCACTAATGTAATAATGAGTGTTACAACCACTACAATCGTACTGTTTGAATAGTACTTTCCTAAATCGAAGGAGGAACTGAAAACGGCCAGATAATTTTCTAATGTAGGTTGAAAAAATATACTGGTAGTAAAAACTTCCTCATAAGGTTTAAACGAAGTAAGGAAAATCCAAAATAACGGTACAAAAAGGAAAAGCACGATCAAAAGCACACTTATATTCTCCAAAATAGAAGGAAAGATCTTTCTTATACTTATACGGTTTTCTGCCTTTTTTGGTTGTTTCTCTAGATTCACTTGGGAATTCATCAGTTCCACTGGTCTCCTTTCACAAGCCTTCTCATATAAACAATAACGACTACCATCGTTATCCCCGCTAAGATATATCCCAATGCTGCAGAATAACCCAAATTAAAGAATTGGAATCCAGTTTTATAAATGAAGAAATTCAGAACGGAAGTGGAAGCTCCAGGTCCTCCTTGTGTAAGCGTAACTATTGGATCAAATGCTTTTAATGTAAACATTGTAGTCAGAATCGTTGCAATAAGAATGATCGGTTGTAACATAGGTAAAGTGATACGAAAAAAAGTTTGAAACGAGGAAGCTCCATCCACTTTTGCTGCTTCAAATACTTCCTTTGGCATCCCCATCAATGCACTGATGAACATCAGACTTATAAAAGGCATGAATATCCACACCACTACAGATACAAGAGCCACCATGGCTGTTCCTTCGTGTGATAACCAAATCACATCAGACAAGGCTGGTATGAAAAATCCTATTATTTGATCAAACAAACCATAATCTGGATTGAGCATAAATCGCCAGGAATAACCAATTAAAGCTGGACTGACTGCAAATGGAATAATTAATATAGCTCGGATAAACGATAAGTGTTTTTTTTCTTTACTGAGTAATAATCCCACAAGTATACTTAACACAATCGTTGCAATTACAGTACTTCCTGTAAAAATAAGGGTTGCCTTTAACGTGTTCCAAAACTGATAGTCGGAAAAAGCGCTTAAATAATTATTTATACCAACGAACGGACCCATTTCAGCGGTCTCTTTTAAGTCCCACTCATGAAGACTGATCCAAAATGACCTCACAAGAGGATAAAATGTGGTTAACGCTAACAAAATAAAAGCGGGGATCAGTAAGAAATATTTAAATAACCTGTTTTTCAACGCAACTCCCCCTATTTTTATTAATTAAGATTTGGAAGAGTAATACCTTCCAAATCCTAATTAATAATAAACTTTTCAAACACCATTACTCATAATAACCTTGTTCTTTCATCAGTTCTTCAATTCTTTGTGCAGCTTGATCTAAGGTAGGCTTAACCTCTTTACCTGTTGCCATCTCGTTCATGGCTGTGCTAAGAATATCAGCCACTTGTGGCCATTCAGGGATGGTAGGAAATGTTTTCGCGCTTTGGAAGTTTTTATGACCTACGTTATAAAAGTTATCGGAAAGCTCATTTAATTTTTCATCTTGTAAGTTAGCTTTCTGTGTAACAACAATGGAATGCTGTTCAGCTGGAGACTCATTCGTTAAAGTATCCATCACAATATCTTTTTCCATTTCGGGTTCAGCCAACCATTTAAGGTATTCCCATGCAGCATCTTTATTTTTAGATCCTTTGGTCATTGCCATTGGAAAAGAACTAACGTTTGAAACGCTTTCTTTTCCGTCCCATTTAGGAACTTGAGCAAAACCAACATTATCTGCCAATGCTGAACCATCACTATTGAAACCACTATATGCCCACCACCAGCCTATCCACATAGCTGATTTACCATTTTGGAAATTAGTTCTAGCGTCTTGTTCTCCAAATGTTTTCGAACCCGCTGGAGCGATCGTATCTAAAAGACTGATATAACGTTCTGTAGCTTCGACCCCGTTCTTATTGTTAAATGCGGGTTTCATATTTTCGTCAAAAATATCCCCTCCATTACTCCATAAATAAGAAGTCCACATATAGAGGTTTTGTCCATTATTCCCTGCGCCGTAATACGGAACAATTCCTGATAGATCTGTGTTATCTTGCACTTTTTGTCCGGCGGAAACTAGTTCTTCCCATGTTTCCGGGCTTTCTATATTTAATTCTTCAAATATATCTTTGCGGTAAAACAGCATTTGAACATGTGATCTTACAGGTAAGCTATATACTTTATCATCATAAGTCGATAGATTAAGAACAGCTTCCGGCCATCGGTCGAATTGAAAATCGCCTTCTTCCGCATATTCATTAAGGGGTTCCAGAAACTGTTGAATAGAAGGCCCCATAGTGTCCAGGTATGCGACAACATCATACGCGCCGCTACCTGAGATACCAGCTGTAGTTATATCTTCCAACAAATTTTCGTAGGGTACTATAATATACTCCACTTCAATGCCTGTTTCTTTTGTAAACTCTTCGGTTCTTGCTTGCCAGGCATTAAATTGTCCAACTTCCCCTGCTGAAAGAAGTACAGAAATCTTATTATCATCAGAGTTTCCTCCACTGCTTGAAGAACTACAACCCGTTACCAAAAAGGAAAGGATTAAAAGCATACTGATCATCGTCGAGATATTTTTCCTTTTAATCATTCCATCAACCCTTTCTAAAGGTTTATTACGTTCATCATATAGGGACCACGGTAGTTTAGCCGTTATTTTTGAGTTAAACAGACAAACTTATAGTCTCTCACATACCACCACCTAAATTTTCCCGAATACGTATTCCATAAATGGATCCGATAGTGATTCAATCCGTTCATTTATCACTGATCTTAGTGAGAGGTTAAAGAATTTCTCAATTGATAAAAGTCATTCAAGTAATATTTTTCATACATGTGAGCTGCATTCATTTAGTGATTCAATCCGTTCATTTATCACTGATCTTAGTGAGAGGTTAAAGAATTTCTCAATTGATAAAAGTCATTCAAGTAATATTTTTCATACATGTGAGCTGCATTCATTAATACATCTTCTTGGTAATGGTTTGATATAAGCTGCAGACTAACAGGCATCGAGTCATTAGTTATACCACAAGGAAGAGACAGGGCTGGGTGACCGGTTATATCAAATAAACACGTGTACCGAATCATACAATCCCCTACTTTTTCTTTTGAATGACCAAAATCCACTTCACTCTCGCCAAGCTTTGTCGTTGGCACAGGGAGAGTGGGGGTAGCGATTACATCGATACTCTCGTATAATTCACTTACTTTATGACTCATTATCTCCCGTTTCTTTAAAGCTTCAATATACTCAAAAGAAGAGATGGACCGGCTCTTATCAAACGTTTCTTTAGCACCCTCCCCGTAGAGATCAAGCGACGTTTTTATTAACTCATTATGTGTATAACCGACTTCTGCAGTGGCAATTGTAGTGGCGATATCTATTGATTCCGTAGCAAACGGCATATTTATAGCTACAAGTTCCGCTCCCAATCGTTCAAAATCTTCGAGAGCCTTTTGGTAAATCTCTCGTACTTCTTCATTTATCCCTTCATTAAAATGCTGATCAGGAACTCCGATTTTTAATCCTTTTATGTCTTCCTTTCCTGACTTCTTATAAGGCCTTTTAGTAAGCGCCTCCATAACAATATTTAAGTCACTTACGGTTTTCGTGATCGGTCCAACGTGGTCGAGTGTCCATGACAGCGGCATTACTCCATACATTGGAATCAGGTTATATGTCGGCTTTAAACCGATCACACCACAACAAGCTGCCGGGACACGAATCGATCCTGCTGTATCTGTACCTATCGAAGCCATACTAAGGTTCGCAGCAACAGCTGCTGCAGACCCTCCACTGGAACCACCAGCCATATAATCTGTATTCCACGGGTTTTTAACTGGGCCGTAGAAAGGGTTGTCAGAAGTAATTCCAAATCCATATTCATACATATTGTTTTTCCCGAGATTTAAAGCACCGTTTTCTTTTAATACCTTTACTACGTTTGCATCCTCAGTCGCGATACGATTTTTGTGAATGAGGGAACCATTCGTCGTTCTCATTCCTTTTGTATCAATAGAATCCTTATAAGAGATGGGGACTGCTTGGAGAATACCGTGTTCCCCTCTATTATTCATCATGGTAGCTTCGATTCGTTTCGCTTCACTCAAAGCGCTCTCTTCGCAAATGGTAATAAAAGCGTTGTATTCAGCATTATAGATCCTACATTGATCTAAGTGTTTATTAGTTATCTCTACCGGCGAATACTCCTGATTCTTGTAACCCTTAACCAATTCTTCAATCGTCATATTTACCACATCAATCCACGCTCCAGTTAAACTTTTCCTATTCTTTATGGAAGGCGTACACTAAAAGGCCTCTATTTCTGAACTAACTTGTCCTGTGTCACAATGACAAGTTCAATCGTAATCTTCCTTTGTTTGAACTGCCTTTTCCAATGCAGCCATAATGAAAGAATTAGCGACGACTCCCATATAAGAAGCTCCTTTTAAGTAACCTTCTTTTATTCCTTTTTCATTACCTGATACCGCGCCCATTCGTACCCCGTTTTTGTTTCCCTTTTCAAACAACTCTTCAATAACTTCTTGCACATGTGGATGTTTTGCATCTCCTGCATAACCCATGTTGACTGATAAATCGGTCGAACCGATAAAGGCTATATCAATACCTGGAACATCCATAATCTCCAGAAAATTTTGTACAGCTTTTTCCGTTTCGATATGGACTGCGATTAATACCTCATCGTTCGCTCTCTCTATATATTCTTTGCCTTTATCTTTGCCAAACTTAGCAGGACGGATAGAAAATGCTGTCCCTCTGTTCCCCAGTGGCGGGTATTTCACCTTCTTGATGACTTCTTCCGCTTCTTCTTTACTGTTGACCATAGGAACTTGAATACCTTTCGCCCCACGATCTAATGCTTTCTGAATACTTGAGGGATTGTAGGAAACGCGAACAACAGGAGTCAAATTCACAACTTCTGCAGCCCTGATCATGTGTTCCAATTCTGAAGAACTGAAGCTTCCATGCTCATCATCAATGATCAGAAAATCAAAGCCAGCGTATCCTATCATTTCCACCAGGGAAGGAGCATACATGTTAATAAAGGCTCCCATAACTCTTTCGTCATTGGTAATTTTGTCCTTTATGTGATTACTCATGGTATAGATAACTCCTTTTTAAAAAAGCAAATACGTACCAGCTAACATTGGAACCAATATTGAAGTACAGCTGAGACCGCTTCTGGTTGCTCCATACTACTTAAATGACCACAATGATCAATCGTTACAAGCTTCGAATTTTTTATATTCTCTGCTAGCTCCACATGCATATCCATGGTGCACACTGTGTCATTTTCTCCTGTCATCACAAGTGTTGGACACCCTATTTTGTTCAATGCCGCGCGCCCATCCGGTTTACTTATTAATGCTCTCATTTGACGAACCATTGCAGACTTCCCAATGTTGTCTGCCATTTTCACTATATCAGAAGTCAGTTCCTCATTTTCTTGACTGTCAGGATGAATCAATACGGGCAACAAGTAATCCTTTGTGATTTGCCTGAACTCCCCACCTTCAGCCATGTCTATGAACTTCTTCCAAGTTTCCATTTGCTCTTCCCGGGGAGGTCGCGGGTTTGTATCCAGTAAGGCAAGCTTTAGAACTCTTTCTGGTTCCTGCTTCACCATTTCTAACGCTACAATGCCCCCTAAAGACAAACCAGCAAGTGCAAAACGCTCGGGTGCTTCTTTCAGTACTCTATGGGCCATATCTTCAATAGAGTCATCTTCCGTTAACATGACTACAGATACATCCGTAAAGCTGGAGAGATTTTCAACTTGGTGCTCCCATAACCTTTCATCACAAAGGGTACCAGGTAATAGTATCAGTGGAGGCTTATTCATCTCGTTCAACCTTTCCATATACAATTAAAAATGACTAGCCAAAATTAAAACCTATCATTTTCAAGTTCATCATTTCTTCAACTGAGTATTTGATGCCCTCTTTACCTATCCCACTATTTTTCACACCTCCATAAGGCATGTGATCCACACGAAAGGAAGGAATATCATTGATCATTACCCCACCGACTTCAATTCGTTCAGCAGCATCAAATGCTTTTTCCATTGAATTGGTAAACACACCTGCATGCAATCCATAGGATGAATCGTTTATCATCGCAACAGCTTCCTCCCACTCCTGGTATGGTTGGATCGTCACAATTGGAGCAAATGCTTCATCTGAATTTATGGAAAGGTTGGATAAAGAATCAGTAATAATAGTAGGTTCGAATAAGGAGCCTTCTCTTTTACCTCCGCAAAGAATTTTCGCATTTGAATTTTTTGCTTCTTCTAACCATTGCTCTATTCTTTCCGCTTCATTTAGATGGATCATCGCAGAAATATCGGTATTTTCATCTCTCGGATCACCTTTCACCAACTCTTGCGTGCGCTCCACAAATTTCGAGACAAACTCATCATAAAGCCTCTGCTGCACATAAATGCGTTGGATAGAAATACAAACCTGGCCAGCAAAAGCAAAAGACCCTACGACACTTTTTGCAACAAGCTCATCCAAATCATCGGTGCTATCTACAATTAAACCTGAATTTGAACCAAGTTCTAATGTTACTTTTTTTAAGCCTGCTTTTGCCTTTATACCAAGCCCTACTTCTAAACTACCTGTGAACGTAACCATATTCACCCGGGAATCTCTTACAAGAATATCTCCTATCATACTCCCGCGTCCTGTCACCACATTCAAAACACCTGGAGGCAAACCAGCTTCTTCGAAAATTTCTGCTGTTAATAATGCAGAGAGAGGAGTCTGATAGGCAGGTTTCAACACTACTGAATTACCGCTTGCAATGGCTGGCCCCAATTTATGGGCAACAAGATTAAATGGAAAATTGAAAGGGGTTATAGCTGCTATGATCCCCAAAGGTTCTTTTCTCGTATAAGCAAACCGCCCCACTCCGGAGGCTGCTGCATCCATCGGAATCGTTTCCCCATGAATCCGTTTTGCTTCCTCTGCGGCAAATTTATACGTTTCTATCGTTCTCCGTATTTCTCCCCTTGCTGATTTAATAGGCTTAGCATTTTCAAGTGTCAGTATTTGGGCGCATTCTTCCAATCTCTGTTCAAAAATAGCCGAAGCTCTTTCAAGAATTTTTGAACGTTCAAGGGAAGTCAATTTTTTGATTTTTTCTTTTCCTTTTTCTGCACTCATTAATGCTTTCTCAACCTCTTCTGGCGTAGCAAGAGAAACTTCAGTAATAAAATTGCCATTATAAGGAGATTTCAAATCATAATAGTCGCTTCCTTCTTGCCATTTTCCGTTAATGTACAGCTTTGCCTGTGCTTCTTTCAACATTCCGTTACCTCCTCCCTTCTCATTTGTGGTAAACCATGATAGGCATTCCGATAAATCTTTGCTATATTATCCTTTGATAAGTTATATGGAGTATTGGATAAGAGTCTCTCCACCTTCGATGCCTGATCAGCCAGCAAATTCAGGGAATCTTCTTCTACACCCAGTTCTGATAAAGAACTAGGTAAGTCTAACTGGTCCAGTAGCTCATACAAATAACCAACTACTTCACCCAGCGCTTTATGGGTGTTTTCATCATAATCTCCCAGTTGAAGAAACTTTGCTATTTGAACCATTTCTGTAGCACAAGTCTTCCCTGTCACTTCCAATACATAGGGTAAAAGCAGCGCGTTCGCTACCCCATGTTCAATTTTATATTTTCCACCTAATGGGTAGGCCAGCGCATGCACAGCACCTACCCCTGCATTTGCCAGCGAAATCCCCCCGAATAAACTGACCAGGCTCATCCCTTCTCTGGCTTTTAAATCCTTATCGCCATTGTGCACGGCCCTGTGTATGTTCGGTCCAAATAATTTCATCGCTTTTTCCGCATATATCTTTGTTAATGGGTTTGCTTTTACAGCAACATAGGACTCAATAGCATGAGTAAAAGCATCTACCCCGGATGATGCTGTAACTCTTGGCGGACAGGATATGGTCAATTCAGGGTCGACAATGGAGACGTCCGGTAAGAGAGAAACACTTACAATCCCGCGTTTTAATTGTTCTTCTTCATCTCCAAATATAGCATTCATCGTAACTTCAGAGCCTGTACCAGACGTGGTAGGGAGAAGAATACTAGGAACTGTTCTGGACTCGATTGTTAACTTACCGTTCAAGTATGGAGTGATATTTTCCTTATCCATTAAGGCAGCGGTTGCTTTCGCTACATCTAAAGCACTGCCTCCTCCGATCCCGATAATGAGATCACACGCTTCTTTTTTCATTTTCTCAACAACGTCACCCACAAGCTTAAACGTCGGTTCCCCCTGGGTATCCGTAAATGTGACGATAGAATCTGGAACTTGATCAATAGAGTCTACTAATCTATCCACCAGGCCTGCCTTCTCCAACCCTCTATCACTAATGACCCCTACTTTTTCAGGATGAAATTTTTCGACTTCCTCTGCCAATGTCAAGAAGGAACCTGCTCCCGTTCGAACTACTTTCGGCATATGAAAATCAAACACATTTTGAAGTGTCAAGGTATCCCCTCCTTCTTCCTATCATTTGAGTTATCGTTTCAAAACCGCAAAAGTAAACGCTTACTTTTTACCCATTCGAAGTTTTTCAGCCATTTGTTTTTCTAATTCTTTAAAGTTTTCCGGTGGAATCATTTTACCTTTTTCATCTGCATTAAAGTTATGTTGGGCAGCTCTTTTAACTATCTGCGGTGCCCACTTGGGATCCCGTTTATCAAAAACTTCATGTTGTTCCAAAACAGCAAAGCACCATGCATCTTCCTCACTGATGTTCTCAAAACCTCTATAAAGATGGGGAGGCAAAGATATTAGATCCCATGGTCCAATAATGGTTTCCCCTTCAATCTCATCCGGGCTGTTCCCCCAATAGAAGCGCCAATCTCCTGTAAGAGGAAGGAAAGCTTCAATATAATCGTGCGTATGATAAGCTGGACCGTTTCCTGGCGGGGCTTTCACCATCCCAATCTGAAAACCATGTGGTTCCGTAATGATCGGGTTATATTCTGGATTTTCACTTGCGGTATCCCCCACTAGTGCATAATTGAGACGCTGATGACCTGGTAAAATGCTGTCAATAAACATTAAAGGAATGCCTCTTTCCTTCATATCATCGAAACGTACAATCCAGTTGTTTTCCATTTCTTCATTTGTAATGTTAGTTTTTTTGGTATCTTCCATCATAATTCCCCTTCCAATTTTTAGAATACGTATTCGATAAATGCTAAAAAAATATTCATTTTCCCATTACCATACCGTCCAGCCGCCATCGACACGGATCGTATGTCCTGTAACCATGCTTGAAGAATCTGATGCTAAAAAGAGTACAGAACCATATAGATCTTCCGTCTTTGCTAACCTTCCTAATGGAATCCGATTAAGAATTTCCTGTTTGAAACGATCATCTTCAAACATCGGTTTCGTCATATCCGTTTCAATAAACGTTGGGGCTATCGCATTTACATTGATTTGGTCCTGCGCCCATTCAATGGCAAGGGATTTCGTCAACTGTGTAACCCCGCCCTTGCTAGCACTATAAGCGGTCCTTTTAAAATACCCGACGAAGGCCATTTGTGATGACATATTTATGATTTTTCCATATTGCTGCTCTCTCATATAATGTCCTACTTCTTTAGATAAAAAGAAAACGCTTTTCAAGTTAATATCCATCACTTTATCCCAATCGTCCTCTGTCACACTTTCTGCTTCTTTAGCAATATTCAATCCTGCGTTATTAATTAAAATATCAATGTGCCCAAAATGATCCATTACTCTCTTAACTATTGCCGGAATCTCAATTATATCTGACAAATCAAAAGGCAGAATGAATGCATCTTTCCCCAATGCCTTTATTTCAGCTGCAACATTCTCCAATTCTTCTTTGTTTCTTGCTACGAGGGCAAGATCCGCACCAGCACGGGCTAAAAGTTTTGCGATATCTTTACCAATTCCTTTGCTCGCCCCTGTCACCATCGCCACTTTACCATTTAACTTGAAGAGATGCTCAGGTTCCATCCTCTATTCCCTCCCTCCTATAGTTACTCTTTATATGGAGTAGAAGTGGTTTTACGAACAATTAATTCAGGTTTCAAAGATAATTGAATGGATATTGCATCTGATTCTGTTTTTTCAATCAAAGATATCAGTTTCTTGAGAGCAAGTTCTGCCATATTTTCTTTTTGTTGTGAAACAGTTGTGAGACCAATGTATGCGTTTGCAGATATACTCATATTATCAAATCCAACGACTGATAATTCTTGAGGAATACTAATCTTTCTGCTAGCAGCCGCGTCCATGACAGCCAGGGCCATCTGATCAGATGTAGCAAAAAAACTAGTCGGCCTATCAGGGGAGCTTAATAGATTATAAGAAAAATCGTAAACCTTCCTGTAATCATATTCACCATCATAAACATGAGCATTATTAAGGTCTAGTCCGTGTTTCTCTAGAGCTTCCCGGTAACCTAAATAGCGTTCATATGTTGTTAAATATTTTGTAGGTCCTGCAATAAATGCAATGTCTTGATGTCCTAAATCGACTAAGTGATCGACAGCTAAAACCGCTCCTCTATAATTATCAAGGACTACTGAATTTGAAGAATCACCTTCTACTCTACTGTTGTACAAAACAATAGGAAATCCATTTTCATGCAATTTTTTTATTCTCATGCTTGACCTGCTGATAGAAGAAATGATAATCCCATCCACACGCTTGGAAATCAACGTTTGGATCGCATTCTCTAAATTTTCATCATCATGATCTGTGTTACTGATGATGACATCATATCCCTTCTCCTGAGCTTTTCCGATGATAATCTTAGCAGATTCTGCAAAAAAAGGATTGGATATATCACCTACAATCAAACCTAAGGTATTCGTTTTATTCGTAACCATGCTTCTAGCAACAGAATCCGGTGTGAATTTCAGCTCTTCAATAGCATCCGTAACTTTTTTTCTTGTGGATTCTTTTACCCCCGAATAGTTATTAAGTACTTTTGAAACAGTGGCTTGTGACACATTTGCGACACGCGCGATGTCATGAACTGTGAGCCTCATTTTGATAAATTCCCTTCAACTAACAACTATTTCCCATTCTCTAGGATAAAGCTGTAATGTTATAGAATACGTATTCGAAACAATTCCAAGTTTAAGAGAAGAATTGATTTTTGTCAATGTATTCTGAAAATTTATTCTATTTTATTTATTTTTTCGACAACGATTTGGTTAAATGACCTCTCTACAACACTGAAGATATATGCGACCATTACTGAAAATTTGGAAGAAAAAAAACGTCTCAATAGTTCCGTGAGCTAATGAGAGGCTAACTAAAATAGGATATTCGGTTTTCCAATGTCCCATATATACTAATAAAGAATTACATAGGGATACGCATCTTTTTTCAGCTAATGTGCCTGATCCCCACTGCTTTAGAGAAATAGATATTAGGCAACTATCAGGTCAAGTATTTCCCCTACTTATAGAGTTGAATCAAGCAACCCTCATCCCACTACTGCCGAGACAAGGCCCTTGATTCCAAGAATTTATAAAAATCAGCTGGTTCTGACTTCGTCTCTGACGTTTTCCTCCTCTACCATTTTCCTTACCATTTGATCAATCCGCTCCACTTCCGACGGAGCATCTTTCCACCAGCTTCTGCTCCATATCCTGGCTATCGTCCCCCCCCCTTACTTTCAAGGAAACGTTGACGATAAATGGTGTAGTCTGGGGGATAATATTCTTCCTCCTCTTCGCTAAAGTTTTAATACAAGGGGTCAATCAAGGCACTTGCTTTTTCGTCACGACGATAAGGCCGACATCGCTTTTTTCAGGGACGAACCCACCCAATACAAGGTAGCCATGTGCATATAGACGCCTACCAAATGATCCCTTATTATATTTCGTATTCTTTCGGTACATTCTTCGAGAAAAGATTTGTCCACCTCTCCTCCCTCCTAAGAGCTTTTGAAAATTTGTATCTTTGAAACGACTCTGATACTTCAAACCGTAACCAACATCCTATCCATCCCGATATGAGCCGTCCAAATCAGGCTAACCGCCAACAACCAATACAACGTTATTAAGGTAAAAAGGTGACCTTAATAAATGGATGGACTTACAAGAATTTTTTTACCCCCTGGCTCTCCCTCTACACCAAAAAGAGCATACGAAAAACCCTTCAGGAAATAAATCCTGAAGGGTTAATGGATAATGTGGCGGCGTCCTACTCTCACGGGGTAAACCCGACTACCATCGGCGCTGAAGAGCTTAACTGCTGTGTTCGGCATGGGAACAGGTGTGACCTCTTCGCCTTCACCACCACATCAATATAAAGTTAGAAAAATAATTGGTTGCGGGGACAGGATTTGAACCTGTGACCTCCGGGTTATGAGCCCGACGAGCTGCCAGACTGCTCTACCCCGCGATAGTGTGGGAAAATTTATTTATTCCCATAAGTTCATGTGAACCCTCAAAACTGGATAAGGAAACATTCAAGAATGAAAAAGGAAGGATCTTTTCACGAACGATATTGATCAGATAGATAAGTCATCGATCCATTAGTATCCGTCAGCTCCACGTGTCACCACGCTTCCACCTCGGACCTATCAACCTCATCGTCTCTGAGGGATCTTATTTGCTTAAAGCAAAGGGAAATCTCATCTCAAGGGGGGCTTCATGCTTAGATGCTTTCAGCACTTATCCCGACCACACGTAGCTACCCAGCGATGCTCCTGGCGGAACAACTGGTACACCAGCGGTGTGTCCATCCCGGTCCTCTCGT
>NZ_FNWW01000003.1 GCF_900108515.1 Halobacillus karajensis
GCTGGTTCTCTTTACGTAACTTGATGAGTTCTTTTTGTTCAGGTGTGCGATTATCTTCTTCTTTAAATGAACCGGATTGCCGATACTGACTGATCCATCGATCAAAAGAAGAAGAAGTCAATTCATACTCTTTAATAATTTCTTTTCTAGATTTACCATTCTCATAAAGCTGAACAATCTGTTTCTTAAATTCCTCCGTAAACGTACGACGGTTTCTTTTGGTCATGGTCCGCTCTCCTCGACTGAAATATTTAGTAAAGTGTACCGGACCTTAACGAAACTGTCCAATCAAGTGTAGCCTATCCATTTTATTATCTACGTATCAAAGGAAAAAAACATATAAACAAACCGTATCTAGTAATTAGGGGGCGCTGAACACTAAGATAATATAAGTTAGAGATGTTGATAATATGTTAAGTAGTTTTGGAATACCAGCTATCATTCTACTTTTATTTTTCCTAGCAATTTTTGTGGAACCAGGGGTACTAAAGAGTGATCGTACCATTAGAAGTAAATAGGACCAGGGAGAAGAGAAGTACATTGAACCGAATGTTTGGATGGAACGCGATTTAAAGTAACGTTCCTTCTAAATATCTCAGTTTCAAATCTTCCTGTATCGGGGGCAATTACCTAATAGAGCACTCGCGTTTATTACATAATTCGAATGGGAGAGAGAAAAATGATGGTGAGATTAGACCAAATGAATTCAGAGGAATTTCAAAAATATCTAAGTTTTGCAATTAAACATTTTGCCGACGAACAAATAAAGTCCGGTAATTGGAAGCCGGAAGAGGCAATTAGCAAGGCAACAGAAGAATATGAAAAGTTGCTCCCTGAAGGACAAGATACGGAAAACAACCACTTATTTACAATTCGGGATGGAAGTAAAGAAGTTGGTATGATCTGGCTTGCACAAATAACAAATGAAAAAGGGTTTATTTATGGTTTAAACATTTGGGAAGGAAATCAAGGTAAAGGTTATGGCAAAAAAACTATGCAAGAAATTGAAGTCTTAGCTAAGAAATTCGGATTGAAAAGTATAGGTCTACATGTTTTTGCTCACAACAACATAGCACGAGATTTATATGAAAAGTTAGGGTATATAGAAAAAAACATTAAAATGGAAAAGACTTTATAAGCCATAAAGATATTTTGATTAATGTGGGAAGGTCCGAAGCCAGCGTTTGGTGCTGGCTTTTTATTATGTTAAGAAAGGTAGTGCATCTTAACCTTATTCGATAAAAGCTCTTATTATTAAACAATATATTGAAATGGATAGATATGTGTTGGACAATATTACCAGGATTGAAAGAGGTGGTATGGTTGAAAATTTATACACTTATATTGTCAGTTTTGGTCATTTCTCTAGCTGGTATAAATTAGTAATCGGAGAACCGACTAAGATTATTCCATACACGATGATGTTTTTAGGAGCATATATGTTGGTACTGGGTATTGAAAATTTAAAAAAAGAAGAGTTCATACATAGGGTACATTCAAGTTGCCGTTGGGGTTTCTATGCGTCTTATCAGCGTTTATTACTACCTGATCCCAGGGATGAATCCACAAAGAGCCAGTAAGTCCTGGGCCTTTTATTGCGTTTAAACCTACAAGAGTAAAGGGCGTATTGGCTATTTCAAAAAACACCTTGAAACAAATCCTAAGCAATCGGGGCGCTTGCTTAAAAACGGACGCACTTAATACATAAGCTATAGGGAATAAGAGATAGCTATTTAACTGGAGTGGCAGATTCGTGCAATGAGTATCGAAAGAGAGGTGTTTATCTTTGTGGGAAATTATTAGAGGTAACGAATATTTTTATATTGTGACGTACTCTCTAATTGTATTGATAATTAACCTCGATTACATAAGGGATTTCAAAAATATTAAAAAAGGACTTAGCGATATTTCCTCTGATGAGGAGTTGGAAGTTGATACTAAATCTATGTCTTTGCTTTTTATTGTTTTGTTATTTAACTTTTTGCGAAGATGGTTCATTTATTTACTTGCAATGTTAATTACAGAGAACATATTTGTCATCAGTATTTCATTTATTTTGTTTGTCGTAAGTTTATACGACAGCATCTTTAATTATAGTCTTGCAAAAGTGAAAAAATCGAATATAGCCTTGTATCTGGCAGTTATTGATGCCATTTACATCTCGACTTTTGTTATTTATCTATTTAGCGTCTGAAATTTTTATTGAGATCACGTGAAATGAAAGATCTGCTTCCATATATCTTGAAATCAAGTCTTCAAGTAAAGAGGGTGATTGCTTAAAAGAGTAACTGACGGGATCAGGTTAGTTTAAGTAGGTCAGGGTTCTTGTAGTAAAATTGTACAAGAACATCACAGGGGAGATATTAAATGATTAAAGGAATATATGAATTTATAAGTGAAGTACAGTTAAAAAAGTATGCAGAACTTGCTGTACGAGCTGGTGTAAATCTGCAAAAAAATCAATTATTGATTATTCATAGTGATATACAAAATGCTACGTTTGCACGTCTAATCCAGACGGTAGCTTACGAGGCAGGAGCTTCAAATGTATTTATAGATTGGACAGATGAGCAGTCTACCAAAGAATTTTACTTAAATGCAGCAGATAGTGTCATCGATCACTTTCCTGATTGGCAGGCTGCCCGTTTTAAGGAGTGGGACGATGCAGGTGCTGCTTACATCCATATTATTTCTGAAAACTTAGATGTCTTTAAGGAGGTTTCCCCAGAACGGATCAGCCGCTTTCAAAAGGCCTCCCGCACCAAGTTGGAGGGTTATTATGCAAAGATTATGTCTCACGAGGTGCGCTGGTGTCTTCTAGCTGTCCCAAACGTTGTGTGGGCAACTAAAGTATTTCCCAACCTAAGTAAAGAAGAAGCTTTACAATCATTATGGAAATTAATTTTAAAAGGATCTCGGGCAGATGGGAAAAATCCTATAAAAGATTGGGAGAGTCATAATAAAGCCTTCCAGTCTCGAAAAAAAATCTTAAATGAGAGCCAATTTGAAGCCCTGCATTTTAGAAATAGCCGTGGAACTGATTTATTAGTTGGTTTACCTAAAAATCATCTCTATATCGGTGGGGGTGTCATAGATAAAAATGGAATACCTTTCTTTCCGAACATTCCTACGGAAGAAATATTTACTGCTCCCCATAAGAATAAGGTGAATGGCAAATTGGTAGGTACTAAACCTCTTATCTATGGGGGAAGTGTCATCGACGAATTTTATCTAATTTTTAAAGATGGACGGATTACTGACTATTATGCCGCAAAGGGGCAGGAAATGTTACAAAATCTCATCGAAACAGACGAAGGTTCACATTATCTAGGTGAAATTGCATTGGTCTGTAATAAATCACCTCTTGCTCAGGCAGATACTCTTTTTTACAATACCTTGTTTGATGAAAATACGTCCTGTCATATTGGAATCGGAAATGCATCTCCTTCCAACATTCAAAATGGGATTGACCAATCTGAGGAAGAGTTGAAGGCAGCGGGTCTGAATGCTTCACTTTTGTTAGTCAATGTGACCTTTGGTACCGAAGATATGAAAGTAGTGGGCATTGAAGAAGATGGAACTGAAGTCCTGCTAATGAAAGATGGAGATTTCCAATTCTAATTCGTCTACAACTTAAAAACAGAGAAAACTGATTTCTGGTGGATTATACTTAGTTTCGTTCTAGTGAAAACAAACTGGGCAGCATTCCTGTAACAAATGAAGATTATAGGTTATGTTTGTGAAAGAACGTACTTAAATAAACAGGTCCTAAAGTGAAATAACAGCATATATAATCGAATTCGAGTCTTTCGTAAACAGGGGCTATTGTTTAAGGGAGTACTCGTCCTTCTATATTAATTATATTAAACATAAGAATTTTTTAGGAGGGATTGTATGGCCTATGATGTACTAATGTGGTTATTTCTTGCAGCATTGCTAATCCCAGTAAACATATACGCAATCAGCTGGCATAGATGCGGGAATTTTCCCCTCTGGGCTTCTGGTCTTTTATTAGCAATTCTTGGCGTGGGGATTGGCTTTGCTGTTGGTGGAATCCTGGTAGGACCTGGTAACGCCGGTCAAGGAGGAGCAATAATGGCAGCTTTTGTAGGCCTTGTTACAGTAAGTAATGGATTAATACATTTCTTTATAGGGCTTATATTGGCAATTGGAAAACTATTTACTAAAAAGGATACTCAAGGATAAGAAGAAATCAAGTCACGCAGATTTAACATGTGACTTGGGAATAAAAGTGGAAGAATGTCAACCACTTACAGCGCTAAAAGGTGCGCTAGTTAATAATTTATACAAAATATCTTGAAACTGAGTCTTCCTCAATCAGAGGCAAATCTGGAATAAGAATTGTGTTCTTTCTTGACTTTTCGGGCCATTTACCGGAATAAGGATCTGCGTTTCTTGCAGAATAGGATTTGGCATTATATAAAATAACTATCTCCTTTACTGACAAAGAAAATCAATAAAATTTTCAATTTATAGTTCTTAAGTGAGCGTATGTATAGCGAAACGATGAAGAAACCGTGAAAATAGAAGCAGGCACTAAATAGCAATTTATCCATTCAGAAAGAGGGGAAAATGATGGGTCACTTTATTGAGGATTTCTTCAAACGAATTCAATATCAAGGTAGTCATGATGTCCAATTTGATGATTTACCCAAGGTAATGTTCCAATTCGCAAAGAATATCCCTTTTGAAAATATAGATATTATGCAGAGGAAAGACATTGAGATTAATGCTGATAATGTAAAAAGAAAAATCATCGATCAGTCTCGTGGTGGGCTGTGTTATGAGCTGAATCCGATGTTTTATTACTTCTTACAAGAACATGGTTTTGATGTTCAGATGGTTCCTGCAACTGTATCAGGAAACCACCCGGAAATCATTGAAACGCATGTGACCATTGTGCTAAAGAAAAATGATCAACGGTATTTGATAGATGTTGGGTTTGGGGCTAATCACGCATTACAACCTATCCCTTTCTCAGGAGAATTCGTGACCTCCTTGACGGGAGAATACCGCGTTAAACATGATAAGACTGAAGCGGGTGAATATGTTCTTGAAAAGTATCGTTGTGGAAAACTGGAAGCAAGCTACTCCTTTTTTTTAAAGCAAATTAATGAGTCACATTTAAACCATATGAAGGAAGTAATAATGAAACACCCCCATTCACCCTTTAACCAGTCTGCTTTATTAACTAAATTAACGGATGACGGCCATATGACTCTTACAGATAAAACATTTACGATGGTGAAAGATGGCTCGAAAAATAAACAAAGCATCGATTCAATTAAGATGAAACAACTAAGTGCTAGCCAATTTGGAATTGATGTGGGGGATATTTGATGGTCTATATGAGCTGTAAGGCGATACTACGTGATGAACACTGATTTAGAAGTGATACGGTTGCGGCTCACTCTGACAAAAAGGTCGTTGTGACAAGTATTTACGATTTAATCCAAAGTATTTTCCAATCATTCTTATTTTAGCTATTGGGATTGCAGCAGATCTTGTATCCTTACGAATTACCATAGTCACTCTGGCATTGTTCCTATCATCTATTATTTTTTCAATTTCAGTATTAAAGCCAAATAAAAAGAGTTTTTATCGAAAGATGCTCATGATCGAGCAGATTTAAACTTAGAAGTAAAATAAATATGTATCTTGGAATATGAATAATGAAAAAATAACCAACATTAATCTTTTAATTGGCTCGTTATCTCGAAACTGTGTTTTCCTCAATCGGGGGCGATTATCCAACAGGATAGTCGCTTTCTTTTATTACAAAAATGGTTGATAATGGTTCATTTTTGCAATAATGTAATAATTATCTCGGCAGAGTTTGAAAAGGGGGAACTAAAAAAAGAATGGTTAAGTATCCATCAGCACTAGAAAAGGGTGACAAGCTTGCTGTCACAGCTCCATCAAGTGGAGTAGAAGAGCATTTACATATGCTAGTACATAAAGCTAAGGAAAAGGTTGAGCATAAAGGGTTCATAGTCCAAACAGGGAACACAATATGGACAGAAACGAAATCCAGCAGTGCCAACGCGCATATAAGAGCAAAAGAGCTGACCCAATTTCTTGAAGACGAGAATATTAAGGCAATTATCCCCCCGTGGGGAGGACAGTTTGCCATGGAGATCCTACCTATGATTGATTGGAATTACATTAAGACCCTGCCCCCTAAGTGGATCCTTGGTTATTCAGATATTAGCACAATCCTGTTAGTATATACGACGATAACTGGTAATGCTTCAGCACATGGAACGAATTTCAATGAGTTATCAGCTCCTGAATGGGACGAACTTACTGCAAAATGGACGGAAGTTTTAGGCTGTAGTATAGGTCAGGATGTGATCCAGTACTCCTCAAATAAATATCAATCCTCTTGGAAAAAAACATTTGAGAACCCAGCTACAGGTTTTTACTTTGATGCGGAAACAGAGTGGAAGTCACATACAGGGGAGAAATCCCATGAATTTTCTGGAAGGCTGCTGGGCGGTGTCATGAATACATTACAAACCTTGATTGGTACTCCTTACGATAAAGTGAATGAATTCACTTATAACCATGCACAGGAGGGAGTAATCTGGTACTTGGAATCCGTTGATTGGAGTGCTGCAGAAATATATAGGTGTTTGTGGCAGATGAAATATAATGGGTGGTTCAAGAATGCAAATGGAGTACTTATAGGGAGAGCAAGTGGGTATTCACCGACGAAAGATTTTGAAGTAGAGGATGCTTTGATAAATGTGTTCGGGGAAGAGGTACCAGTTGTATATGACGCTGATATTGGTCATATGCCTCCACAAAATATACTCGTAAATGGAGCATATTCAACAGTAACTTATCAAGATGGAAAAGGGACGATAAGGATGCAGTATATTTAGGCTTTATCTTGATTTTAAGTGTTCAAGAAAAGGGGCGTTAGCTAGTCTTTCAGAAAAGAGGGGGGCAATACTGGAGTAGGGGTACATAAGTGCTGTGGGTAAAATGTGAGTAGAAATTTAAGGATATCCCGCCTTAGAGACAGAGTCCTTAACCAAATAGGGTCACTTTCTACATGTTCTTACTAAATTAGTTAAAAATGTGATAATATAGTTCATTAAAATTGGATACATTACTTCTTTATGTAAACGCACTTTAAACAATTAAAGAATGATTGGGGTTACCTTGATCTCAAGTTTTCAACTATTAGAATTAGACCGTTTAGAATGGTACCCAGTCTATTTTTAATGATGGCTAACCATAATAAAATATAGATAGCTTAATGATCTTCATTAAGCTATCTATATTTAGATCAAAAGTATTTTTTATAGATCTTACCGGCAGTTCTGACCGCTAATGCCTGAGTTGTTAGAGTGGGATTGGCACCGCCTAGTCCATTAGTTAGTATACTATTATCAGCTATAAATAATCGCCCAACTTGATATGACTCACTATTTTGATCTACGACATACCCCATTCTCATTGTACTCATTATGTGTATCATTAAACCGCTTGGCCAATTTGAATGGATTACCTTTCTAGCTCCAGCTTGAAGAAGAATGTCTGATGCTATTTTCACTAATTTCCTTTTTTTTATTTGAGTCATTCTTGTAGGGGTATAATGTATCGATGGTATGGCTCCATTTTCATCAAGTTGGGCGGGTAAAGTTGAGACACGGTTCTTCCGATCAACTTCATCGTCCGTTACAATTAAGATACTACACGATTTTTGATAATCTGCCATTAACTCAATTAATTCTTCCCCTGTAACACGTCCTTGTTTACCAGAGGTGTGAGTATGAGGGGACTTCTCAGTTCCTGATTCACTAAAAGCATAGGTGAAGCTCGCCATCAACCCTGGACTCACCCCATTTATTTGTATGGATCCTAACCCGGGATAATCTAACCTAGCGCCGGATGTATGACCGACAAATGGGCTTATTACATTACTTCCTAATATAGGAAATAATTCATTTTCGTTAAAGACTCCTGTAACCATATCCATATTATGATTCACGAGCCCCCTACCAATCCATCGATTATAAGGCAAGGAGGAATTGAGCCACAGACGTGGAGTTTCAATCGCACCAGCTGCTACAACAATACAGTCAGCAGATAGTTCGTCCCTTTCACCAGTCCATGTGTTTCTTACTTTCACTCCAATTGCCCTTACCCCTTCCTTAGGGTCATTTTCAGTGACCACTTGATAGGAAAATGTATTAGGTTGGATCTTCACGTTACCGGTATTTAAAGCTGCGGGTACATAGCTGACATTTGTGGAACGCTTAGCAATTTTAGAAACAGATGGACCGTGGGGACAGCCATTTATACAATGACCAGAAAGTGTACAACCTTCCATCCATGATAACTGCTTCTCTGAATAAGCAGGGTTAAGAAGATTTGCATTGGGCAGGAAAATCGCATTAGGTTGAGGACGAAATCCCGGGGATACCACATTGAGAGTATTTATAAGTTTCCAACCAGCTTTTTTTGCTCCAAAGTAAAATAATTCTTCCTTTGATGTAGTTGGAGCGAATTCTACTGGTAATTCGTCTTCAACTTTCTCGTAAAATGGAATTAGTTCACGATAGGTTAGAGGCCATTTTCCATTAATAGCTGATGGAAATGCACGGGGAGAGTTTGCAAGATAGTGTTGAGTAGTACCACCCACTCCCGAAATTTGCCACGCAAATCCTCTTTGTTGGTATGATCTATTCCAAGGAGGATGTTCTCGATTAGCAGGTCCCCAACGTAGTTTTCCAGCTATTAAATCATTCATATTATTTTCTAATTTATTGTAACTTTCCTTAAAGAGGTTGACATCTAAATCATCAGGACTACTGCTGCAAACTCCACCTTTCTCGATATTTGGACTTGGCCAATTAATATTTCCATACCAAGGCCCTGCTTCTAGCATAAGAACATTCAACCCCAATTCTCCTAATTCCTTTGCTATTACGGCACCGCCGCCACCTGAACCAATTACAATCACGTCCGGTCTTTTCATATTAAATCACTCCGATTTCAGGTTACTCTTATTTAATAAAAACCCTCTAAAATCCCTATAAGCAAAGGAAGGTCCTGGATAACCCGTATAGGACCAGGTAACTGGATACGTACAAAGATACCTGAAACTCGGGGGATTATACCGGGTATAACCATACCCATACCATTCGGAATAATAGCCAAAAACAGTTAATTGATAAAGCGAATCGATTGTGATTTGTAATAAGGCAGGATTATTTTTATAAGGGATTGGAAGAATATCGAGTGGAATTTTTAGGTTATCTAAACGGGTAATAGCCGTTAATCTGTCTTTCCTGGATAATTTTGAAAATATCCCCTTGCAGAGATGTGGATTATAGATGAAAAAAGGAGAGTGATAATGTTCCTTTTTTGTATATAAAGCTGATAAGTCGAGCAGTTGAGAGACCTCATTTGATAAGGGGGTGGGCAAGTTGTCAAAAGACATTAGAAGATACTCCCAAATAGATAACTCCACTCCACCATATTGAAGTCTCCATCCTGAATTAAATATACCCACACTAGAGGGAATCAACGTATCAACAATAGCCATAAAATTTAATTGGGTAGTATATGGCCATCTAAGAGAATTAGATGATGGCATCAAAATACACATCCTTCTTTATCCATTTAACAAATTTTGTTATTCGGTCGAAGTGTCTTATTTGAGGGATAACGATATTCCAACTCACTCCTTCATTGTGTATTACGTTTACTAAATCTATATGCATAAGGATATTAGGGATGTCCTTTAATCAATAGTGAGAAAATAATGTGAAGAATATGAACCATGAATAATTGACTCAGTAAAGATGTTTATAGCCCTGCAATCCCACGTCGTCCCCTTTATAGAAAATTCATTTATAAGTGGTTTAGTCCTTCCATACATATCCTTGATTGTCTAGTTCATAAGGATGCTGGGGATAGAACGGGTTATAATCGAGAGCTAACGGTTGCTATAGTAAAGGAACAGAGATATCTCGAATCTGAGTCTTACATAAACGGGGACAACAAATCTGAAAAAGTGATTGGTTCTCTTTCTCATTATTTCACACCAGACAAAATTACGGATCTCACTCTTGAAACAATAAATGTAGAAAAGGAAAATCATCCACTTAAATAGAATGCTTTAGAAACAAATTAGCTTGGATTAGGTGGTTTTTCTTAATGACAATTCCAAAAAAGATACATATTATTGGTTCTGTTGGAAGTGGTAAAACGACTTTAGCAAAAGAAATGTCTTCAAAGTTCTATATACCGTATTACGAATTAGATAATGTAGTTTGGAAAAGGCTTAACTCTGGAGATATCAGAAGAACTGAACAAGAAAGAGAAGAGTATCTAAATAGTATAATACAATTGGAGAGTTGGATAATTGAAGGAGTTCATAATGAGGATTGGGTAAGCAATTGTTTTCATAATGCAGATTTGATAATTTTTTTAGATACACGATATTCAA
This sequence comes from Halobacillus karajensis, assembly GCF_900108515.1. Taxonomy (GTDB): domain Bacteria; phylum Bacillota; class Bacilli; order Bacillales; family Halobacillaceae; genus Halobacillus; species Halobacillus karajensis. The sequence goes on from NZ_FNWW01000003.1 coordinate 10,490, forward strand.
TAAGAACCTATCGTATTATAAAGAGGTTTCTTAAACAAAAACTTCGACTAGAGAAATCAAATTACGAGCCAACATTACAAATATTTTTTAAAATGTTTAAATGGAACAGATACTTTGAAAACATTGGTAAAGTTAATTTTTTTAATAATTATGGCATACATACAGACAAGATAGAAGTTATTAGGGACACAAAATGTATTAAGAAATATTTTAATTAAATGATAGGAAAGTATTCCTTTTTCATAGATGTATCTCGATTCCAAGTCTTTAACTAACGGGGATGAATCTTGACTAAGGAGATTCGGAACCGTCCCGTTCTAAAAAAGAATGAGGCTTTGAAAAACGCCTGTCCGTGACAGGCGTTTTACTTATGCTTTCGTCTTATAAGATGTAATGTGAGCTTGCAGCGTATCATCAGTGCCGAATAGGAAGTGTTTCTCCATATCCGGCGAATACGTGGAGTTTACAGCTGTACGGCCGACGCTTTCTGCCACTTCACGAAGCATAGCCGGAGAAGCTCCACAGCAGAGTCCCAGGTAGTTCACACCAAGACTATGCGCTTCTTTGGCCCACTCAGCAAGCTCATACCGGTTCGTGTAGAGCGGATCCAGGGACGTTGGGAACGTTGTTTCTGTTGGAAGTGTACAAGCACAGCTACCGTCCGGCAGGTTGAAGAAGGTAGGGTGTTCTTCCGTCGTACGGTAAGGAATGGGAAGGGCACCTACATAACCGTCCACCGTATTACGGATTTTCTCTACATACGGCTGCATTGTCGCTGGGCCGCGGAAGCAATTCATCCCCACAACAAGAGCGCCTTTTTCTTCTAATAAGCGGCAGGCTTCTTCTACTTCGTAGCCGTCTCGAAGAATATTTTCTCCCATCAGACCGAATGTGATAACAGCAGGGAGATCTTGTTTTTGAATTTCTTCAAGAGCAATCAGCGCTTCTTCATAGTAATAGAAGGTTTCGCCGTTCACAAAGTCTACGCCTTCTTCCTTACACCAGCCGATCATCTCCGCAAACATGCTTCTTGTTTTTTCAACAGATTCAGGATCATCCGGGTTGAACAGGTTGGTGTTGGAAACGTTCCCAGCTACGAGTGCTTCTTCCTCCGGGTGCTCCTGAGCAACCTCTTTGGCTAGATGGATGGCTTGGCGGTTAAGCGGCTCTAATAGATCCTCTTTGCCGATGATTCTCATTTTTTCGCGGTGTCCGTTATAGGTAAAGGCTAAGACCACGTCGGAGCCTGCTAGCATATAGTCCCGATACGTCTGTTTTAGGGCTTGCGGGTTATCCAGCGCTACTTCAGGTACAAAGGACCCGGCTTGTAAATAGCCGCGGCGTTCTAGCTCAAACAAGTAGCCTTCTCCACATATAACTGGTCCATCCTGTAATCTTTGTTCTAATGATCTTTTCATTTCATTCAACAACCTTTCTTCTTTGTAATAGTATTTTTATTAGAAAGCTAATCCCCTTTAACAGAGACACGCTGACTTTCGCTGGTACGGGCTTACGCAATTTTAAACCTATTAGGTGACATGGTGATGATCCCCTACGCAAAAAATAAAGGACCTCCCTGGGATAAGGGGGTCCTTTATGTATAAAGAATCTCCTTATCTTCAAGGTATAACTACTACCTTCTGGATTTAGCACCGTGCCAATGGCTGGTTGCTGAGGTATCAAAGGGCCAGTCCCTACACCTCTCTGGATAAGTTTTACTATTATATGGTTTTTGAAAAAAGAGTTGCACACTTTATATGAGACGTATGCTTAAATCAGGGATTAAATAAAGAATTCATTTTGAAAATTAGATGTTTATTATTTCGCTTGCGTTTTACAATACAGGAAAATGAATTAAGAATCAATGGAATTTTCAAAAAAGAAGTTTCAAACTTGATTTTGATTTATTTGAAAATACCTGCAGGTGTTGTAACTTAGAAATTGAAGAGGTTAATAGAATTATCCGATCAATATCCCTGATATTGGTGGAAAGATTGCAGCCACAATTCCTTCCGAGATTGGGGACATTGATCAGTTTAACCATGCCCAAGGGTATATCACGTCATTTAGTGATTTTGGCGAAGCGTTTTACATTATTGCAGATAGATTTTATATCAGCATCAAGTCTTATTGAAACGGAGGGGCGATAGCTGCACATTAGCTATCGCTTCTTTGCTAACGGAGCAGGATTTTGTAAGACTCACTTTCGAGATAATCCTTAGTATTTTTAATATAACAGTTAACAAGGTGCTGGGATTATGATGAATATCCACAAATGTTAAAGTAAGCCCCAATTTCCTTATTAACTTTCTTAGAATTGTTTAAGTAGCACTTAATAATGGTGTTTATGAACTTCATACAATGACTCTTTCTACAATAGATGCGGCTAGCAATCCGTATTAATCCGTATTCTAATCTTTAACTTAGAAAAAATCCTTTTAAAGTTTCAAATTTTGCTCCATTTATAGAGGAATGGCTAATGTAAGCAAAAAAAATATAGCTCAAGAGACGTAGTTGACAAGTTTTTAAACAGTGCGTAATATAAGGGTTAATTAAATTAAAGGAGGATTATTAAAAAATGACCCATTCAATGAGACTTCGTTTCCCTACTTTGAACTAAGGAATCTAATATGTTCAAAGGCTCTGTTTGTGTTCGCAGAGTAAACGGGATAAGTCTGTCCTTTTTTAATAATCTTTCTATCACAACTATGTGACTTGAAAAGGAAGGAGACTATGTCTACCTTTCTTTTTTTATGGAAAAATTTCCTATATTAGTTATTATAGGAAATTTTAAATGGATAGGTATGACCAACATTAACTTTATCATTATCTGACCCGTTTATTCTGGGTCTCAAACATCCTGTAAATTTAAGAAGTGAAGATAGGATGGATAATGATGAGAAGGAATAGAAATAACAAAAAGCGATCAGTTCGAGGTAAAGCTTCGAACTTCTCAGGGCAACATTTAATGCATAACAAAAAGATAATCAATGAAATTTTGGCAAGAGCAAATATAAATGATGAAACGGTTTTAGAGTTAGGAGCTGGTAAAGGCGCCCTAACGACCGATCTAAACCAGAAAGCAAAAAGAGTATTAGCGGTGGAATATGATGCTGAATTTGTAGATATTCTTAAGCAGAAAACTTTTTATGATACGAATACTAAGATTATTCATGAGGATATTTTGAATATCCGGTTACCGAGGGAACCTTTCGTAGTAGTTTCTAATATTCCGTACTCAATTACTACCCCTATCATGAAGATGTTGTTGACTAACCCGTCATCATCTTTCCGAAGAGGTATTATTGTTATGGAAAAAGGTGCTGCTAAGAGATTCACAGCGAAATATATTAAGAATTCCTACGTGTTAGTATGGAGAATGTGGTTTGATATTCAGTATGTAAAAAGTATTTCTAAATATAATTTCTCTCCGCCGCCGAAAGTGGATTCTGCCATGGTTAAAATTACAAGGAAGAAGAAGCCTTATCTTGAACGGAGGGAAGCTAAAGCATTTAGGGGATTAGCGGAGTACGCCATGAAGTATCCAGATGCTAAAGCCGATGATGTATTAAGAGGAATCTTTACACCCCCACAAATGAAACACTTGAGAAAGAATGTAAAATTAAACTATGACACTACTATAAAGTCCTTGACAGAAGAACAGTGGAGGATAGTTTTTAGAACAATGGTTCAATATGTCCAACGCCATTTTTGGCCCAAATTAAAAAATAAAGAATAGACAATTTATCACGGATTTAAGAGTGGAAAAGGAGGAGGCACAGTGCAATTTTTATTATTTTTTTGATATGAGCTTTCATTAAAGCTCGTATCGATCCTAGCTATCGATACGAAATAAGTATATTTCGGGAGGTAGCAAAGATGGAACAATTATGTTTTGAATTAAAAAATATAGAAGTCACTTATTTAGATAAAGAAATATTGCAGATTGATCGTTTAGCTGTCCATCAATTTGATCGGATAGGAATCGTTGGTAAAAATGGTACAGGAAAAAGTACATTGTTAAAGTTGCTTGCAGGTATCGTGCCCCCTACAAATGGAGAAGTGGCTCGTCATGTAGACTACGGCTACTTTGAGCAGGTAGAAGGACCAACTAGACAAGAAGCTACCCCTAAACTGTTAGGAAAGTGGCACGTGCCCAAACATTCGGAAACCATCAGTGGAGGGGAAGAGACGAGGATGAAACTCGCTCAACTTTTTACGCATTATTACGAGAGTCTATTGATTGATGAGCCGACGACCCATTTGGATCAGGATGGCATTTCGTCTTTATTGGGGGAACTTCGTTATTACTATGGGGCATTAGTGATGATTAGCCACGATCGCGCTGTACTCGATGAACTTGTGACCACCATATGGGAAATAAATGATGGAAAGGTGCACGTGTATTCAGGTAATTACAGCGAATATTTGGAACAAAAGCAGTTAGAACGGGAACAACAAAACCAGGCACATGAACAATATTTGAAAGATAAGGAACGTCTGGAAAAAGCAGCAAAAGAAAAAATGAATAAGGCAAAGAAGATTGCGGACCATGCTTCCATGTCAAAGAAAGAATCTAAGGCAAAAGCGAATCGCATGTTTGAAACGAAGTCAAAAGGGACCAGTCAAAAAACGGTGCAGCGGGCCGCAAAAGCAATAGAACACCGCAAGGAAAAGCTTGAGGAAGTAGAAGCGGTAGAAGAAGAAAAGACGATTGTATTCCGTCAGTCAAAAGCCTTGGAGCTGCACAATAAATTTCCTATTATGGCTGACAGATTATCGCTCCAAATGAACGGTGAAGTGTTATTGGAAGACGTAAGTTTTCAAATTCCATTAGGCAAAAAGATTGCGATTACCGGAAGTAATGGGAGTGGAAAAAGTACACTGTTTCAGCATATTTTCAACCGAGGCGCGGGGTTGACGATATCACCTAAGGCGGAGTTTGGTTACTTCCGTCAAAAAAGCTATCAATTTACAAGTGATGAGTCGGTTATCCAGTTTTTGAAAAAACGTTCAGAATATAAGGAGGGCTTTTTGCGGAGTGTCCTCCATTCCATGATGTTTGTCGGAACTGATATACAAAAAAGTGTGAATTCGTTAAGTGGCGGAGAAGCGATCCGCCTGCAGCTTTGTCTCCTGTTTTTAAGAGAATACAATATTCTATTATTGGACGAACCGACAAATTTCTTAGATATCCAAGCGATCGGGGCTTTAGAACGCTTTATATCCGCTTATGAAGGAACTATTTTATTTATAACCCATGATAAGAAATTTATAGAAAATGTAGCTGATTTAGAATTTCAGATATCTGGAAAGGAATTTAGGGAAAAGATTTAAGACATTAGCAAACCACCAAGGACTCCTTGGTGGTTTTTTGCCACTTTTTAATTATTTGTTTCCCATTAACAATCTCTATACTCTTATTTATGAAGTCCCATATTAATTCTAGTTATTCTTTGTTACAAGTGTCCATTGGGCTCCAATGGATGAAATATTAGGCGGAACAATGGTTATTAACTGACTGATCATAACGATAAAAAGGAATTCTCAAAAAACTAGTCCTTAATGGGGAAATTTTCAAAGGACACCGCCTTAACCTTTGATATGATAGGGTTTTGTACCCTTGGAAATTAGTTTTGGCTGGATTCTTTCAAATAATAGGGACAAGAAATAGCCGCTCAGTAGTTAAAGTAATCTATTGAGAGGTTTTTTAGGATAATAAAACATAAGTAGTCTATTCCTCTAGTTTCATCAAAAAAGTGTGCATGAGAATTTCATGCACACTTCTTCTATGATTAGTCTTCGTGACGATCGCAGACAGCGTCATTCATTTCTTCTTGAGTAGCCATCAATGGTGTTGTAGGCTCCAAGCAAGTAATGCTGCAGAAACAGTCAAGGTCTACTGTGATACAAACGCCTGTAGAACGAAGGTTTCTTACACTGCTACCTGGGAAATAATCGCAAACACGGTTCCCCTTTCCGGATGGACCAGGTTGCGATCCGCCTTGAGTAACTGGAATCAAAAGTTCAAGTTTGACACAGTCTTTCTTCCCATCTACGAATTTTTTCGCTTTGAAAATCGGTGATTCCAAACATTCTAGAGCAAAGTTTGGAGACATATCTAGTTGACGCCGAACCACTGAACTTCCGATAAAAGGTTTGCAATCTTTACAGTACAGGATGAATGGAACGGTTGTTGGGCCATTACCATTCCCTGTCGGTGAGAGCAATTCACGAATAGAACGCTCACAACTTACGTCACAGCAGTTGTCTCGGCTCGCCACCTCATCTTGCGCTTTAATGATTTCATCGAGGACTTCTCGGACGCAATTACCTTTTCCTTTTGAATGACATGAACTCATTCATCATCTCTCCTTTATTTTTCAATTCCTGATCATTCTATGTTTTTTTATAGCAGTTGCTTGTATAGGAGTCTATTTTTCTATTTTCTAGCGAACCTTTAAAGTTTCAAAAATAGACGCATGGTATAGGGGGGGAACTGCCAATGATTTCACTTTATATGCAAAATTACAAATCCTTTATACTATAGGGTTTTGGTGTCTTCAAAGAATGACGAGTTGCATAATTTATTTCTTGCCAACGATTAGACCTTCAACATATTTACTGATCACTTCGCATATTTGTTCATAATCCACTGATTGGTGTTTTGCTCATTTTAACTATATAAAAAATGCCAGTTATTTCTGGCATTAATCGTAGGGAAAATTATCATGGGTGGTTGACCATAAACCTAAACCTATGAATTGGCGAGATTTTTTTAAAATATTGAATATTGAAAGTCTGTCGAAAGCTTAGTGAACTTTTGACAGGCTTTTTAGTTTAGTACTTAAAAATTATTTTTGCTTCAAGAATTACCTTTAAGATAATGGACTCTTTACTGGAGAATTTGCACAATCGTGCAAATTATGCACAAAATTTTTAATGTTCTTATATTTTATTGACTGCGCTTACATAAATCCTTTATTATGACATTAACTTATTGAGCACATATGATTAAGTTTTTGCACAAATGTGCTAAGGGAGGAGAGTGAGGAATGGATTGGGGTGACCAGCGTCGATTAATAAAGGTGTCGAAAATGTATTATGAAGACAATATGACTCAAAATGAAATTGCTAAGAAAACAGGCATTTATCGCACCACAATTACCCGTTTGCTTCAAAAGGCAAGAGATGAAGGAATTGTTCAAATTACAATTAAAGGAGACTACAGAGAACAAGTCAATCTAGAACAGCAATTACAAGATAAGTTTGGAATGAAAGAGGTAATCGTTGTTCCTGCAGAAGAAACGGAAACGAAAGATGAACGACAACAAAAATTAGGGGAATCGGCCGTTCACTTAATTGACAGCATTATGAAAGACGATGATGTCGTTGGCTTTGCGTGGGGCAGTACTCTTGGAAAAATGGTGGATGCCTTAGGAGGCTCGAAAAATAGAGACGTAGAGTTCGTTCCATTAGTCGGAGGACCAGGAAAGATGCCTGTAGAACACCACGTGAATACAATTGTCTACTCTTATGCCAAAGCCTATAGAGGACATGCCAATTTTATCGATGCAGCAGCTATTGTTCCTTCCCCTCAGAGTAAAAAAGAAATCGTAGAATCAAAATATTTTCAAGACATAATTAACTTGTGGGAGAATTTGACGATTGCCGTTGTGGGCGTTGGTACACCAGTGAGCTCTTCCAACCTTGTGTTTTCTGGGTTCTTTGGGGAAAGCGATCTCAATTATTTGAATGACCAAGGTGCTATTGGTGATATATGTTCAAGGTTTTATGACATTAATGGAGAACAAATTGTGGGAGAGATTGATGATCGGACGATTGCCATTACGCTAGAAAAACTAAAAAGCCTTTCCTATTCCATAGGTGTGGCGGAGTCTATAGAGAAAACAGAATCAATTGTCGGGGCGCTAAGAGGAGGATATCTCTCTCATCTCGTAACCAATGACATAACAGCTAAATCAATTTTGGAATTTTCTGAAGGGAATGAAAAAGAGAATTGATTTTCACATTACTCGGTCTAGTAGCGATCATGTTTATCCTTCAAAGCATTCTGGGTTACGGACAGCTAATGGACTTTAATAAAAACTATAATGAAATGCGATCTCAACATAAAGTTTCCATTGGACGAAGTAAAGGATTAGTGACTACGGGTGTCGTTTTGTTGATGAGAATTGATCAGAATGCACGAATTTTAGAAACAAGGAAAATGCAAGGGACTACTATTTTTGCTCGATTTAAGAGCTTTGAAAAACTGAATGGGAAACTTCTCCTGGAAATCGATGATAAAACATTAGATGAAGTAGATCGATTTACAAAAAAAGCGATTAGGGATGCTCAGCATACATACAGAATTGTCCAAGCTGGTGGAGAACCTCCGAAGCAAGCTAGTCCTTTTGAAAGACTATTAAATCTATTTAAGAAGAAAGGTGAGGTGAGTCGTTTATAATGGATTTCCTAATTAACGCTGCAGAAGGTTTTATTGGGTTATTTGAACGAGGCGGAGAAACGTTTATGGGGTTTGTTACCGATATTATTCCCCTCCTTATTATGCTGCTAGTAGCAATGAACGCAGTAGTAGCTATGGTGGGACAAGAAAGAATTGAGAGACTGGCCATGAAGTCTTCGGGGAACATTTTTACAAGGTATTTAGTGCTTCCCCTTTTAGGAACATTTTTCTTGTTAAATCCTATGACCTTATCTCTTGGAAGATTCCTTCCTGAGAAATTTAAACCTGGATATTATGCATCAGCAAGTTATTCCACCCATTCTATGAATGGGCTCTTTCCCCATGTAAACCCAGCTGAATTATTTGTCTTTTTGGGGGTGGCTGCCGGTATTGAACAATTAGGTTTCTCTACCGCGGAGTTAGCCTTACGTTACTTTTTAGTTGGTCTGCTTATGAATATGATTCGAGGATGGGTGACCGACATCTGTGTCACTTTTGTGGAGAAGCAGCAAAAGACAAAATTAAAAACCACTCTCTCTGAATCTATGAAATGCCCATGTCTAATACTCTATATAAAGCAGTAAAAGTCAATAAAGGATCAGGAGGATTTGGAGGTCCTTTGGAAATCACACCTACGGAAACGAAAAATAAGATTGTCAATATCACCGGTGGACCGATTTCATCAACTGCTGAACGTATAGCTGAGTTAACAGGAGCTGAACTGGTGAATGGATTTAAAACTTCTGTCCCGGAAGAGGAAATAGCTTGTGTCATTATTGATTGTGGCGGAACGCTAAGAGCTGGATTATATCCAAAAAAACGGATCCCGACTATAAATGTGATGCCTACTGGGCAAAGTGGTCCGATGGCGAAGTATATCAAAGAAGATATTTATGTATCTGGTGTCACACCAAGCAACATTGAATCCATCGATCGTTCTGAAGGTGTGAGCGAATTAGAAGAGATGAAACCAAGCACAGATACACTGGAAGAAGAAGTCGCCGTACAAAAACCTACTGGAAAGTATGATTCAAGTAAAAAGGTTAGTGAACAGTCGTCTAACGGCATCATGACTAAAGTGGGCGTCATGATGGGAAATGTGATTAGCGTCTTATATCAAGCAGGAAGGGATGCGATCGACACCGTTCTCAAAACCATTTTACCTTTTATGGCCTTTGTATCGATGCTAATCGGTCTTATTTTGGAGACCGGAATCGGGGATGTGTTTGCTAATCTATTAGCTCCATTGTCAGGAAATATTTGGGGTCTATTGCTCCTATCGGCTATTGTTTCCTTTCCATTGCTTTCCCCGTTTCTGGGACCAGGAGCTGTCATAGCGCAAGTCATCGGTACGTTAATTGGTGTGGAAATTGGAAGAGGAAATGTTCCACCTCAGTTCGCTCTTCCAGCTGTATTTGCCATTAATTCTCAAGCAGCTGCAGATTTTGTCCCTGTCGGATTAGGTTTAGCAGAAGCAGAACCGGAAACCGTCGAAGTCGGGGTGCCGGCAGTATTGTATGGACGCTTCTTAACAGGGGCACCTACGGTATTTGTAGCATGGTTAGCTAGCTTTGGCATGTATGAATAAACGAATAAGGAGAGAGAAGTATGAAGCAAATCTATTATACAGAAGTTACCGAATTAGGAGAAATGGTTACGGAGTTTTATGAAGAAAAGATGATTATTCTTTTTAAACAAGGAGCGCCTGCCGAACTTGAAGAGTTTTGTGTATCTCATCAGATTAATCAATTAAAGGAAGACATTCAAGCGAATGATACGTTAAAAGTGAATGACCATGCTTACAAAATTACTGGCGTTGGAAGTGCCGTTAACAAAAACTTAGCCTCATTAGGTCATATTACTCTAAAGTTTGATGGCAGCCAAGAACCGGAACTACCTGGAACATTGTCTCTAGAAGATATGGAAGTACCCGAAATTCATCATGGTGATGTATTAGAAATCATTAGATAAAAAAGGAGGAATATTAAATGGAAAATAAAGTAGCGATTGTAGCGGGCGGAGGCCAGAATTTAGGAGAACACCTTTGCTATCGTTTATCAAAAGAAGGTTATCAAGTGGTGGTTACAGATATTAATGAGGAAACAGCTTCTAAGGTTGCTAGTAACATCAAAAATGAATTAAATGGAGAAGCAATAGCTGTCCAAATTGATGTAGCAGACGAAGTAAGTGTCGAGAACATGGTTAGCACGGTAAAAGAGACTTATGGGAAAATCGATTTATTAGTCTTTAATGCAGGGGTTGCTAAAAGTACAAAAATCACCAACTTTGAGCTCAAAGACTGGGCCGCTATGATGAATGTGAATTTAACAGGATATTTCTTATGTGCTAGAGAAGTAGCGAAAGTGATGATTGAACAAGGGAGAGGGAATATTATACAGATCAATTCTAAGTCTGGAAAAGTAGGTAGTAAGCATAATGCGGGGTATTCATCTTCTAAGTTTGGAGGAGTGGGCTTAACCCAAAGTCTCGCCTTAGATTTAGCGGAGCATGGGGTACGAGTGAACAGTATCATGCCTGGGAATTTATTGAAATCTCCAATGTTCCAAAGCTTGATTCCCTCGTATGCTAAAAAATTGGGTATAGCTGAAGACGAAGTTGAGCAGGTTTATGTGGATAAAGTACCGATGAAACGGGGATGCACTTATGAAGATGTCGCCAATGCTGTTGTGTTCTATTCTTCTGATCAAGCTTCCTACATGACAGGGCAATCAATTAATGTTACTGGTGGGCAAGTAATGCATTAAGATTCCCCTTCTTTCAATTAATAAAAAAATGGTACATTGCAATCGAACCTATTCAAACAACCTTCTGAGATGTTAATCAAGTTCTTTAATTTTTGGCTGCATTTTGACTGGAATCGTTTACTAAATATACAGGCCTCTCAAGAGTACATAAACTTTTGAGAGGCTTTTCTTTTATTGTAAGAGGCGATTGGGGTTTACGATCTACATGCATGAATCAAACATAAAAAGAAGTTTTCTGGAATTCGGATTCCACTGGAAATTCTTCTAATAAGAGCTTTTATTAGTATCATTCGAGGGGCAAATCTGGAACTAAAAGGTTTATCGCGTTTAAACCTATAAGAATAAAGGGTGTATTGGCCATTTCAAAAAATACCTTGGAATCAAGTCTTAAGCCATCGGGGGGCGATTGTTTAAGGTAAAGGGGGAAGAGACGTTATGAATTTAATGGATATACTGATTGGAGTCGGTATTGTTTTCTTTATTTTATTTACAATAGCTGTATCCTCAGCTTTCCGAAAATAAGCCTAGAGAGATGTAATCGATGGGAAGTAAAATATTAGGTTCACAATAATGTAAACTTAGTAGAGTAAGGTATCTTTATCTTGAATTTGAACCTCTAGCTAACGGGGGGGCGTTTGCGATATAAGCATTCGCTAAATACATAGTTAAGAACCGGGTAGATTTACAAAGGGGAGCACTTCAGCAAGGAGGGGCGAGTTGAAAGCTTTAACAAGATCAATATTAGCTTTTCTAGTGTCTGGATTGCCTTTGGATTTATTTTCAATGACTTTGATGAGGGCAGGCATACTCATATTTACTATTAATTAGTGCGTTAGTTAAAGGTAAAATGGGAGATATCTCGAATTTAAGTATTTAAGAAACGGAGGCTTTTCTTTAGATAGATAAATTGTCCTCTATACCAATAATTGTTGAGAGTTATCCCGGAAAGTTGTTTATTGAAAGGTAGTGTAGGGTTAGTTGTACAGGAATTTGAGAAACTAAAAAAGTGAAATCCTGCAAGCAATACAAAATACAGGCGCTGTTTTAGGGAGGGAATGGTATGCAATGGGAGACATTGGCTGATTGGATCTGGGCAATATATTACTTATTTTTTATTACGACTTTAGGTACTGCAGTATTTAGTATTGTAAAAAAGGATAATAAAATTTGGTCCATTGTTGTCGTTTTATTTACTATTACAGTTCCGATAGTTACTCTGATAAATAGTATTGGAAGTTCAAGAGGATTGAATGAATTTGAATATTTAGTTAGTCAATTACAACATGGTGCTTTTTGGTCTATTTTCGTAATAATTGGCTATTTCTTTTTATTAGGATGGTGGGGGTTATTCCTGTTCAAAATTAGGCTAATAAATAATTCTTAATAAAGTAAAAGTGTAGAGTGAAGGGAACGTCAATGCAAATGTCTCGGAATGGGTCTTCCAAAAAAAGTAGATTGGGGAAATGAAAACTTTATACCGGTGTTTTAACCACATTAATGAATTGGGGGCTTATCTGCAGTAAAGATAAGCCTCTTTATTTTGAAAAAGATTGAGTCCCTTTGTTAGTTTTGAAATAATTGGTACTGGTGAAGTCTCATTAAAAGAAAGCGAGAAAGATATCCTTTTTAAGAAGAGGGACTATCAAACAGTAGACTTTTAACTGACTGAGCAAGGGGGGATTATTAAATGGTCAAAAGCAAGATGTTCTTCATTAGTGCAACTTTACCTATTATTTTGATGGGTTGTTCCCTGAAAGAAGGGACTTTTATTCAAGGGGACATAACAGGAATTAACAAAGAAAGTGGAGAGATGGAAATCGAAATTGAAGCATGGACAACAGTTGGCAATGCAGGATCTTCTACAGAGTTATATGAATTTGAAAAGAAGCCAAATGCAAAAACTATACGAGTTTCCAATCCAAAAAAATATGAGGAAGGGCAAAAAGTAGAGGTGAAGGTTATTAAAAATTATGAGGAAGATGTCTGGGATATAAATCGATTAAAGTTTGAAGTAGAAAAGGTAAATTAGAATATTTGATAAATATGGGAATCAGGTTTTAGGGGAGATGTTTTTGAAAAACTTTATGGATTTATTATCAAGTTTTTCCTTTGTAATTGGCTGGTTTATAGCAGTAGTTGCTACATGTTATCTCATTCCTTCCATATTACTTGGAGGTATATTTTTATTAATTTCATTTATGGCTGTCTTATTCGGAGTCTTCCTTATTTGGCTATCTAAACAAATTTAGCTACTAACTGGATTTAAAGAGGGTTGTTTACAGATCCTGCTGAAGTTGGCAGTTAAGAACGTGTAGTTATTTAATAATAGATTATCTTGAAACCAAGTCTTCCATAAACGGGGGCTTTTGCCAAATTAGGGATGAATATTTAAAAGAGGTGTGTGCATGGATTACATGGCATTTTCTTATTTGGATTTTTAGGATGCTTTCTCATAGGTTCTATATTAAATTTTTTGCTTAATATGAGAAGGAGGAAAGACTGGGTCATTACTTTATTATTAAGCGTTGTATTAGGTATGCTTTTCTTGCCTTTTATGGCAAATTAAATGGTTTACAAAAGAATTTAATATCTATAACCACTGAAAGTGACCACTTTGTTAAACACCATTGAGCAAGCTTTAAGTTATGTGGAAAAATGGAATCATAGAATCAAATCCTAGTGGAAAGGGACTATTGTGAAAAACCCGTAAAGTAATAGCGTTATTGGATCCTTATGCCACCGTAAACCATAAAGGAGGTAACTGATGAGTAAAAATAAAATTATTATTAGTTTAATAGCTATCTCACTTTTAGGTAATGTGTGGCTTTTCTATAAATGGCAACAACAAAAATCAATTATAGAAGAAAAACACACGGAATTTTTAGGTAATACAGTAAAATTGAAAGCATTTAGAGTTGAAGATCCGTCTGTATATTCACCCCAAAGGCTTGTGATGCTCGATAGATTAACTGAAGTTACCTCAGGTGTCTATTATGCTAATCAATTATATGAAGTGTAAAGAGGTTAAGAACTAAAAAATAGTCCCTTAACAACTCCCTAAATTGTGTTTTGCAATACATTAAAAGTCAAGGAAAGTAACGAGAAACAAAAATTGTCCGATATTCAACAAGTGAAATCCTAACATGAGAGTGGGTTTAGGTACTTAGGGATGGAGAGTTTACCTATTAATTCGATTTCAAGTTTTCATCTAAAAGGAGCATTTCTTGAAGAAAAAAGTGGCCATTATGGAAAAAAGACTACAAACGTTACGTTACATTGATATAGTGATTCTTTTAGTAGGAGCTATTTACTTATTATTGGTGGGTGTTACTGAGAAAAACCTTTCCATTAAAATCCTTATGACTATTTGTTTATCAAACACCTTAATTCGAGGAATCGAAGCGCAGTGGAACGGTAGAAAAATCGCTAGTTTTTTCATTTATGGTTTCAGTCTATTTTTAATATTTGTGTTAATTATATAAAGAAAATTCAGTTACCAATATTAAGTAAAAGTATCTATAAATTTAAAAAGCTCAACAGTCCATTGTATTGAATAATGAATTTAGTTTATCTAGAAATCAAGTCTTATATAGAAACGCGGGCTTCTCCCTAGTATCTCTTTCTTCTAAGTTCTAAACCAACTTTCTCCAGGACTTCTTGTGAAGAAATGTTATTATTTATTATCTTAGCAAAGGTTTTGGTGAAACCTTCCTTACTCAATATCCAACATGGTATGTAAAGCTCTACATGGAAGAAGGTGTGCCTGATTATAAGGTACACCTTTTTTGTATCATCGTGATCTTCTTCTTCTCCATCTAAAGGAGTGGATCATTTCAAACCTTGACCCGATGAATGAATACGAATCCATTTGTATTCTATAAACAAGGAGGTTGCATATGAAAAGAAAACACGCGCTGGTAATTGGCGGTACGGGGGTGTTAACCGATGTTTCGCTTTGGCTTGCGGACAATGGATATGTCGTGTCTGTCATTGGAAGGAACAAAAGCAAACACGAAAACATGAGAGCGAAATCACAATACCCAGGGTTAATCAACAGTTTAATGGTAGATTATAGAGATCATGCATTACTTGAAAATCTAGTAACAAATGCCATCGATTCGTATGGTCCGATCACACTCGTCATCAGCTGGACTCCCTCCCTTGGCTCATTGGAGTTGATCAATAGGATCGTTTGTGAGAAAAGCCAAAGTTGGAAGCTGTTTCAGGTAATGGGAAGCAGAAGATATTTTGAAGAAAATAAGTTAGAGGTCCCGTATGGGTGTCATCACAGAAGGATTTATCTAGGTTTTATCAGGGAGGGCAATCAATCAAGGTGGTTGATGAATAACGAAATAGCCGGTGGCGTCATTAAGAGTGTAGAGGAAGATCATTCAGAGTCTATCATCGGAGTCTCCATCCATATGAAAAACGTCCAAATTATTAGGGGGATTAGATGAAACTGTTTCCAAACATTAATCTTTGCGTGAAATTTTAATTAACCAGACGAACTAAAATATAGAATCGCCTTAAACCTTTGATTTAATTGGCCAACGCCTAGCAAAAGTAGACCCAGTAATATTATAGCAGCAAAAATCAGTGAGCTACTATGATTATTTGAATGGACTTTTAAGATCTCTGCAATAATGGGCTCATAAGGCTGTTAAATACCCAATCGTTTTGTTACTTTCTTGAAAGGACATACTTTTCCCTTTGGAAACAATCAACGTTACAATTCCCATAAATGTTCCACTGAACAAGAGGGAACCAAAAAATACCCACAGCACTATGCGTCAGAACTGGCAAAATGCCCCCCGATGATCTGGGCGGCGAATGCACCATACTAGGTTTTGATATGATCGAATTTATTAGCGATGATAGCTAATATAAAGCAGGAGGGAATGACAGCTAGTCGCAAACCTCCCAATTCCCATTACAATTATTAACGAAGCTATTCCTGCTTTAAGGGCTTATAGGCTCATGCATTCACCTCTGTTCCCTAACGATTCTTCAAAAGAACATCGACTTGAGAAACGATGTCTCTAATCATCTCACCAGCGGGTTGTCTTTTGCTTAATCGCACACTTTGGCCACTCCAAATATGAACCCATTCCGGTCGATTTTGCTTTGCTGCTTCATTACGAATCTCTTTGGTTAGTATGTTTTGCACCGGATAACCCGGTAGATTTTGTTCATATGGAGCCATCCTCGTGATAAATTCATTTTGAATACCTCTTGCCGGTTTACCACTAAATGCCTGGGTAATAACTGTTTGTTCTTCGATACTGTCCAATATCTTCTCTATATGTAATTTTTTCGCTCCACTTTCCATACTGGTGAGAAAAGCGGTTCCCATTTGGACGGCTTCGGCTCCCAGTGTGAGAGCTGCTAAAACGCCTCTTTCGTCCATAATTCCACCTGCGGCTATGACAGGAATGTCGACATGATCGGCGGCTTGTGGAACAAGTGACATTGTTCCAATCATGGATTTATCATATGATCCCGAAAAGGTTCCACGATGTCCGCCGGCCTCACTGCCCTGCATCACAACCATGTCCAATCCGTTTTCTTCATTAATTATAGCTTCCTTGACTGTTGTTGCTGTCCCCATAACCACAATATTTTCCTGCTTTAACTGGTGAACCCGTTGTTTGGAAGGGACGCCAAAGGTAAAACTGCAAACAGGCACACGTTCTTCTAAAATAATTTCTATTTGCTTATCAAAAAGATTGGTCGTTGGCTTAGTAACTTCCGGTTCCTTTAATTTTAATTCTTCGCGAAAAGGACGTAATAATTCATTTGCTTTTTCAATTTCCTTTTCGGCCACCTCCGGCATTTCCGGAATGAAAATATTTACTCCGAAGGGCTGATTCGTTAATTCTTTGATTTTTCGAATGGCTTTCGTCATCTGTTCTGGGCTCATATAACCTGCGCCTAGAGTACCAAGCCCTCCAGCATTGGAAACGGCAGCTATTAATCCCGGTGTTGTAATCCCCCCGGCCATTCCTGCCTGTATGATTGGATATTGAATGCCAAGTTTCTTAGTAAACCTGTTTTCGTGCCACATGTCATCATTCCTCCTAAGGGTTGTGAATGAAAGGTTTCCAAAATGCGTTACTATGATTATAATTGGATTTAATTAACACGTAAAATGATGTTTTTTGTTAGTTACCATCAAAAATATTGATATCTAATCTGAAGGGGTTTTAGAGATGAATCTGGAAGATCTTCGTGTTTTTACGGAAGTTGCAAAGGAAGCCAATATTACGAAAGCGGCTGTAAGACTGAACTTTGTCCAATCTAATGTGACCGCAAAAATTAAGCGACTTGAAAAAATTTATAATACCAAGCTATTTTATCGTCATAAACATGGTGTGGACTTGACCTCTTCTGGAAAAGTTCTTTTAAATTATGCTGAACAAGTGCTCCAATTGATGGGGGATGCTGAAAAAACGCTAAAGAACTCCAGTGTACCTCAAGGGACATTATCCATTGGTTCAATGGAAACAACAACAGCTACACGATTACCAGGTATTTTATCGACCTATCATGAACAGTACCCGCAGGTGGAGTTGTCTCTTCAAACCGGAACCACAGAGGAACTTATAAAAGCAGCTTTAAATCGTAAGATTGAAGGTGCTTTTGTAGCAGGGGAAGTTAATCATCCGGAACTGGAAAAGATTAATGTTTTCGAAGAGGAGTTGGTTTTGGTTACAAAGGAATCTGTCCTTTCTAGTACCAGTTTTGAACAACTGAAAAATCAAACCTTCATTGTGTTCAAATCTGGTTGTTTTTATAGAGATACATTTGAAAAATGGTTGGGGTCTAAAGGAATTCGAACACCTAAGGTGATGGAATTGAACACCTTAGATGGTGTGATAGGATGTGTTAAAGCTGGACTGGGCATTTCACTTTTACCTAGGTCAGTAGTTGACAATCTTAACCAAAGTAAAAATATAAAACCGTTTACATTGCCACAAGAATATGGGGTCATTCCCACAAGCTTTATCAACCATAAAGATATCGTAAAAACACAGGCTTTTAGTAAATTTGTTTTCCATATAGAGTCGACCGTTTCTTTGAGATCCTCTTTAAATGCGTGAATATTATAATTAAATCAACCCTGGATTTTCAATAAAAAGCCCGTGAAAATAATATCGGATTGCCTTTCTTCTGCTTTCTTGTAATACAATAGTGATTACTTAAGTCCTCGTTTTCAACCATATCCCTTGATATCAAGTCTTCCCGATTATAATCTTTTTCTGCTAACTTAACGGAACCCTCAAGAAGGTTGTCTGTATTTTAGAAAAAATCAGAAAATTATTGACTCTCCAACTACCTTCGTGTAATATTCTATATGAATATTATAGAACTTAGTTTTATAATGTAGAACAATGGCGGGAATGTGGAAAATAATTGTATTAAAACTCAATTTTATTAAGGAGTGATTGGAATGGAGAAAACACGGCAAATCATTGAAAAACTCGGATTTCCGGGAAGTGATTTTAATGAAATCCCAACTTCAACAAAAACCTTCCCAGATGGAGCTCAATATCGAATAGAAATACCTAGTGTGGAAGGTGTTAAATCCTTTGAAACCGTGCTTGATGCGGCAGAAGATTATGATGTACCAATTCATCGAGTGTCTCAGGGAAGTGGAATTATGCTTCTAACAGACAGTGAACTAAAGGATATGGTAGGAATCGGTGCAAGTGAAAATATGGAAGTAAGTTTATTTGTGGGTCCACGCGGGACATGGGATCTTTCAGCCATGCCCTGGTCGAGTGGAGGAAAAGTGTTAGGCCAGCGTGTCGAAGGGATCGATCAGCTTGTCTACTCTATTGAAGATATTAAACGAGGATGTGAGGCAGGATTAAGGAGTATTCTTGTTAGTGATGAGGGACTGTTGTGGTTAGTAAATGAATATAAAAAGTTAGGGGAACTTCCGAGTGACTTGATAGTAAAGGTTTCTGTACAAATGGGACAGTCCAACCCTGTATCCATCCGATTAATTGAAAGTATAGGAGCTGGTACCTTTAATGTTCCTACTGATTTAACACTTCCTCGGCTTGCTGCCATTCGGCAGGCAGTAGACATACCTTTGGATATTTACGTAGAAGTTCCTGATGAACTAGGTGGATTTATTCGTCACTTTGATATTCCTGAAATTATCAGGGTAGCAGCACCGGTATATATTAAATTCGGTTTAAGAAATGCTCCCAATATTTATCCTTCTGGTACCCACTTGGAAGATAAGTCGATGGCTTTATCCAAAGAACGTGTCCGCCGTGCCAGAATAGGACTAGAGATGATTCAACGATATGCCCCCCATTTGAAAATGTCGGAAAAAGGTGCTGAAGGGCTTGCTGTTCCAGTAAAAGGTAATGTTTCTCTTTCCTAAAAAGGCTGGCTTTCTATTATAATCTTGATCAAATAATCCCCCTTATATCGTTAGGATGTGATAGTATAATTCCATAACTATCTGTAAGGATGATGTAAATGCCAATCATACAATCGGTTGAACGAGCGCTGAAAATATTAGACTTATTTAATGTACAGGAACCAGAGTTGAGAATCACTGAAATTAGTGAACGTATGCACCTTAATAAAAGCACGGTTCATTCTTTACTCCGAACTCTACAAGAGTATGGGTATATAGAAAGGAATACGGAAAACGGAAAATACAAGCTAGGTCTAAAGTTATTTGAAAGAGGAAACTTTGTTACTTATAACCTGGATACTCGCACCATTGCAAGGAAGTATTTATTGGATTTGTCTTTGAAAACGGGACACACCCTCCATCTAGTGATTTTAGAGGGAAAAGAAGCTGTCTACATTGATAAAGTAGAAGGTAAATCAGGTAATGTGGAGGGTTCTCGTATTGGCCGGAGGGCTACCCTTCATAGCAGTGGGGTTGGGAAGGTGCTTTTTGCCTTTAGAACAGAAGAAGAAATGAATCAAATATTAGATGGATATATATTTGAGAAACGTACGACTAATACTTTGACGAACAAAGAGGATTTTTTAGAGGAAATAGCTAAAATCAAAAAACAGGGATATGCAATTGATAAAGAGGAAAATGAACCGGGAATATCATGTATTGCCTTCCCGATTTACAGTTACACAAATAAGGTCATTGCTGCTTTTAGTATTTCCATGCCTACTCCGCAGTTAAATGATGAACAGCTTAACCGTATCATTCCTATAATGGAACAGACAGCCGAACAGATTTCTAAGGAGATGGGATACAGGTCATAAAGCTTATAAACTAAAAGTCGTTTAAAAAGACTTTTCATGAACATGTAACAGAACTAAGTTCTATAATATAAAACTAATGTGGATTGCAGGTAATGTTTTGGTACTTTATGGTTTTTATATTTCCAATAGCAATCAAGTTTTATCGTAGTTGATTCTGTCATTTTCAATGGTACCATTCTGCTAACTGGGGCGGTAAATCGATAGATTTAATTGTTCCAGATATGTCTCTTTAGCATGGTACTCTCCTGGAAAAACGGATTAAATTTTTATGTGTGCATAGCTTTTGAGGAGTCATGTCTTTTTCTTAAAGGACTAAACATATTGGAGGCTGATTCTATGAGAAGAACGAATACAGAGCCTAAGGTAAAAGTTGATAATCCTATTAACCCTTATCGACATAATGTTCAAGGAAAGGCGAATGAGCCGATTACCGTTGCTGGTTTATTGGATAATGCCAAGAGTAAATTAGGCGACCAAAACATACAGGCCGATTGGACATTAGGTGAGATTTATAATCGGTTGGAAAAGAATGCCCCAAGAATTGCTATCATAGGAGGTTCTTCCGATCATCCGGCTCATATTCTGGATATGCAAACCGTATCGAAAGCTGCGATTAAGATATGGCAGGAAGGCGGGGTCCCATTCTACTTTAGTACACCAGTATTGTGTGATGGTACAGCACAAAATAATATGGGGATGTCTTACTCGCTGCAAAGTCGAAATGCCATTGCACAGGTTGTCGTGAACCAAATGGAGGCACATAGTTATCATGGAGCGTTTGTCATCCAAGGGTGTGACAAGCAACCATTGGGTGTTTTAAGTGGTTTAGCTTTATTAGACCGGACCCGTCGTCTCCGGGGGGAAGCACCGGTATTTGCCTCCTTTGCACCCTCTCACGTCTTACAAGGGGGAGAAATACCACCAGCATTACAAGAAAACCTGCGTTCGGTCGCAGATAAAGCCGTACAAAAAGGGTATCAGAGTATAGCTGATGACCTTCATGATGCACTTGATTATATACTCCAATGCAGCTCAAACACACAGTTCCAAGGTGTCTTGCTTCGCGCTGTTGAGTGTGAGGTTATTACCAGTGAAGAACAAAAAGAATTTGAAAAACAATTGGCCATTAATACTTGTGATGGCGCCGGAGGGATTTGTGCTTTTCATGGAACTGGAAATAGTTCTCGTGATATTATGGCAGGCTTCGGCCTTGTCCATCCCCACTTGGAGTTATTGATAGAACCTCCAACTACAGACCAATTAAACCCAGCCATCGAATCCCTATTTTCAATCGTTAACCGTCCAGAATGCAGTGTATCAGAATTAGTCCGTGCAAATATCAAAAATGCCATTCGCATACATAGCTCCGGGGGCGGGTCTTCTAATTTAATGATGCATATTGTCGGGGCTATGATCTATGCCGGTTATGACTTTTCCTTATGGGATGTAGAGCAAATCCATAAAGAATATCCAATCCCGGATTTGTTTGATTATAGTTTAACAGAAGGCCGGGATATATACGCTTTGGCTCAGCAGACATGTGCAGGAATGATTAGAGGAATGGAGACATTATTTTATGAGCTGCTGGAAAATGATGTACCTATGGATATTGAAGCGCAGACCGTTGTTGGGCAAACGTGGCAGGAAAGGCTTAGTGATACAACCGGGTTAAGCGCTGATGGTGTGACAGATAATCCAATTATTCTTAGCACTCCTCGTCGTAATTTTAGTGGTGTTGATGTGTTGCGTGGCAACTTTTTTGAAAGCGCTGTTGTGAAGATAAGCGGGATGTCAACCTCTCAGCTCGACCACTTTGATAAGAAGGTTTCTTTTGTGCTTTATTTTGAAAACGAAATAAAAGCAAACGAACAACTTTTAAATGCCGACCTCCTGGATGAACTAAAGGATAATAAGTGTTTTGAACAAGAACAGCTTTGTCAAATGTGGGCTCATAATAGCCCGAATACGTATTGGAAAGCTTCCTCATTATCCTATAATGAGTTATTCGATCGAATGGTTCAAGAAGAAATCTTGAGACTGGCTATTATTGTAGCCGGCCAGGGACCTGAAGCCTTTGGCATGCCTGAGATGTTTACACCAATGCAGCACATTAATGCGAATCGACAATTAAAACGCTTAGCTACATTAATTAGTGATGGGCGATACTCTGGCGTATCATATGGGGCAGCTATCGGTCATATGACACCAGAGGCCTACAAAGATGGTGATCTGCTTTACCTGCAAGAAGGCGATTTATTATATTTAGGTTTCCGTAAAAAACAAATTGATTTACTAGATCAAGAGGCGTTTATCAAAGGAGAAATTGTTCCATATCAAGGTCAACTGCAAAAAGAGAGGGAAAGACTTGGTCAACAACGAAAAGCTGCGATGAAAAAGCGACAAAAGACTATTGCGCCATCCAATCGCTTAGTAGGCTGTACGGATGCTGCAGAAGGTGTTGTTCCGATAGAAGTGAAGATGGATGCGGATGTTCCCTATCAAGCAGTGGTGATGAAACAATAACACACTTACTCATAATTCCAGGATAAACGATACAGCTCTTATATAAGGTTTAAGAGAGGAAATCTAATAGGGAAAGCTTCATTTATGATAGATGAATGCTTTCCTTTTCTATAATTAGAGGATTAATGAAGAGAAAAATTTTTTACTAAGTACCGCCTAGAAGGATCAGAAAATGAATATCCAATCGTTTTCGTATAAGGAGGAATTTCTATGGCATCTTCTTCATGGTTGGTGATCGTTGCCGTTTTGGGGGTCGCTGTGCTGTTATTTCTCGTAATGAAGACAAAATTACAAGCCTTCATTGCGCTTATAGTAGTTAGTTTTCTTGTCGGCCTTGCAGTGGGAATGTCACCCGAAGATATTATAGCTACATTTGAAAAAGGAATGGGAGGAACACTTGCCTTTATTGCAATCATCATTGGATTAGGAGCTATGTTTGGAGAGATATTAAATGTTTCTGGTGGTGCTGAACGCTTGGCGTTAACTATGCTGGATAAGTTTGGTGAGAAACGAAGCCCGTGGGCACTTGGACTGGCTGGTATCATTATATCGATCCCCGTGTTTCTTGATGTGGCGCTCGTTATTTTAATCCCAATTTTGTATAGTTTACAAAGAAAAACAAACAAATCATTACTGTATTATGGTATTCCTTTGCTAGCTGGTCTGGTTGTTGCACATGGAATGGTTCCTCCAACACCAGGGCCAATTGCTGCCGCGTCTATTATAGGTGCTGATTTAGGCTGGGTAATCTTATTTGGCGTCTTAGCTGGGATTCCAGCCATGATTTTGGCAGGACCGTTTTTTGGGAGTTATATCTCAAAGAAAATTTATATTGGTGTTCCCGAAGCGATGAGGGAACAAGCGGCAAGTCTTGCTGATCTTCAAGAAAGCGAGCAACCCCCATTTAAGAAAGAATTACCTAGCTTCATTAATGTAATTTCTATCATTCTACTTCCATTGGTTTTAATCTTATCCAATACATTAGCTGACCTTTTACTAGCGGAAGAGAACACGCTTCGAAATATACTAGTATTTATCGGTCATCCATTCGTCGCTCTGACTATTACTACATTATTGACCCTCTATATTTTTGGTATTAGAAAGGGATACTCTAAACATGATATTCAGAAGATTACTACAAAAGCATTAGAACCTGCGGGGATTATTATTCTAGTTACGGGGGCAGGCGGGGTGTTTGGTGAAATGCTCATCGCCTCTGGTATCGGAGATATCCTGGCAAATGCGATGGAGAAAACGGATATTCCAATCGTTATATTTGCCTTTATCACAGCAGCTTTAATAAGGATTGCTCAAGGTTCCGTAACAGTCTCCATGGTTACAGCCTCTAGTATGGTTGCTCCATTGACTGCTACCTACGACTTAAGTGAACCAATGATGGCAATCCTTGTCATAACCGTTGCCTCCGGTGCGACCATCGCTTCCCACGTCAATGACTCTGGCTTCTGGATGGTTAGCCGGTATTTTGGCATGAATGAGAGCCAGACACTTAAGTCATGGACGGTTATGTCAACCATTGTTGCATTCGTCGGTTTCGCCGTATGTTTAGCTTTTAGTCTTTTTGTTTAAAATCAAATTCTTTTGAACAGGCCGGGCATCTTCCCTTTTAGTATACTTTAACATAAGAAGGTTAGCCATTATTCGGCTAACCTTCATTCGTGTAACTAGATTTATAGGATTAAAACTCACCATCCCCATTTCTTGTAGATATTCTTAGGAGCAACATTATGCTCGAACACCAGGCTTTTCTTGAGGGGGAGGAATATTGAAAAAAGCCTGCAAATGTTACAATACATTGATAGAGTGATTATGCAGCAGGGGATATTTCCCTTTTATTAGTAGGATTCGCTGGTGTGACTTTTTCCAGCAAACTTCTTATAACCATCGTTTTCTTAAGTATCTTATTGAGAGGTATCGAAGCGCAGTGGAGCGGTCGGAAAATGGCTAGTTCAATTATTTATGGTATAAATTTGGTATTTTTAATTCTGATATTCATATAAAGACACTTCCTTAACCAATCCATTAGGGGAATTTTACATTGAATTTGTGGAGGAAATTGTTAATAGAATAAAATAAATATATGGGGCACATTAATAATCTCCATTTTAAGTGTTCAGTATTAAGGGCAATTGTTCTTTATACATATTTTTGTAAGGATACGGTATTTTAGGAGGATTGTATGTCTGAAGAGCGTGAAAAAGAAATACTAGACGAACTAAAGACAATGAATGAAAAACTAAATAAGTTAAATGAGCCCAGGCCATTGACTACGCCTCTTTTACTGGGAATTGGTATGTTAGGCTTTTTACTATTGGCACCTTTTTTAGTCGATATTTTCGTTCTTTTAGTTCATTAAATAGTTAACCATCCTATATAATGTAAATATCCATAACACTCCTAGGAATTTATTTTAATAGAGGAATTAAATGAGTTAATAAAAATATAAAAAGACTTTCTTTTAATATTTTTTGCGGTGGCTTATCCAATCAAAACTCCTTTTCTAGGTGAATACTAAATGGGCGTTATAGGGCATGTAGCTGAAGACCAATGTAATGGTCTTCAGCTTTTATTTATGTAATCGGTGGCTTATCTTTAACCAGAAACCTTTTTCACTCGAAATAAAAGATTGAGTTATCAGCACCAATTTGAAATAATTGGCAGGGAAGGATTGGTTTAGTTACTAATCATGGAGGAGGGAGGACATACGTGATGAAAAATGTTTTAGTTTTTATTACAGATGGTTTTGCTGATTGGGAAGCAGGCTATGTCACTGCAGAATTAAATAAACCAGGATCGGGTTATAAGGTTAAAACCATTGCGATTGATAGCAATACAAAAACTTCAATGGGTGGGTTAAAGGTTATACCCGATTATAGCTTACAAAGCTTCTTATTTAAGTTGACATTTGAGATGTTGATCATACCTGGTGGAACTGGATGGAAAGAAGAAAAAAATCAACAGGTAAAGAAACTTGTTGATGTCTGTTTTGAAAAGGGCATTCCTGTAGCAGCCATATGTGACAGTTAGCTAATACATACTGTAAATCAAAGGTTTAAGAGAAATTGCTAATATAGAAAGGATTGGCAAGTATGAGAGCCAGAGGAGGGGAAACTTATCCGCATAATAGGTGGGAATGCTGGCTTAGCTATATTAACTATTGTTTCTATTGTCCTGATGTTAGAACAAAATTTTATTGGGATCGCTCTATTTTTGGTCCTTTGGTTTGTCTCTGACTACATAAAATGGTTGCAAAATAAGGCAAACATGGAGAAAGAACAAATAAGAAAAGGCTTAATAAGTTATTCTATTACAGGTTTTGTTTGTTTCCTTGTCTATATTATATAAGAGAATGGAATGAAAGAATAAGGAGGGAATAACGATAATAACGAAATATAACATAGTTTTAAGGACGTCATTAATTTTACAAATCATCTGGTTTTTAATGTTTTTTACTAATATTCTTGGGGTTATTGGTTCAAAAAGTATGTTCGTTCAAGATATAGTATGGGTTGGCATACCGGGAATAGGGGTGGCTGTCTCCATTTATTGTCTAATAAAAAAACAGTGGAATCGTTTGGTATTTTCTACGCTTATCTTGTCTATGACCATCTATCTCTTGTGGTTTCTAATTGATGGTATAAGCCAGATGTAAAGGTTTAGTTTTTGAACCAAATTTTTCGATATGGTGGCATAATTGGTCACTATTTTCAAAAAGCTAATAAAGGGGTGGTATTGAATGAATAAGTTAAGAATCATGTCTTTTGCTGTTTTCTTACTGTCTATCCTACTTTTAGTTAGTTTGTTGGGGTATACCATCATACCAAAGGGTGTAACGATTATTTCTATATTTGTACTAGCCGTTCTATTATCCATATATGGAACTAAGCACAAAAAAGAAAAAACATAATGAAAGGAAGATGAAGGAGTTCTGATGGTTGATGGGTGGACTTCCTTTGAACCAAAAAGGAGCCCATGGGATGGGATCGTGAAGTAGGGAAGCAGGATATTTCCCTTAAGGTTTCGAACATTGATAAAATGGTATCCATCTTAAAAGCTTTCGTTATTATTAGACTGGGGGACGAATATGAAGAAGAACGTTTTTGAACAGATGGCAAAAAAATATGATACACAAGAAAGAATCGAATTAGCCAATATAATAGTTAATGAAGTAAGAGAAGAATTACGAAATAGTAAATCAAAATCTTTACTAGACTATGGAAGTGGGACGGGTCTAGTTAGTTTAGAAGTTACAGATTTAGTAGATTCTGTTTTGTTAGTTGATTCTTCAGAACAGATGTTGGATGTTGCGCAAGCTAAGTTTTCTCGCCAGGGGATTACTAATGCAAAAGTGCTCTGTACTGATTTTACTAAAGAAACTCCTGAACTTAATACAGACATCGTTTTAATGTCACTCGTTCTTCTTCATATTCCTGATACGAAAATAATCTTAAAAGCCTTGTTCAACCTATTGAATAAGGGGGGTAAGCTTATTATTGTTGATTTTGATAAGAACGGGAAAATAAATCATCCAAACGTTCACAACGGTTTTTCACATGATGAACTGAAAAAAAGATTATCTGAAGTCGGGTTCAAATCTAATGAAGTTAAGACATTCTATCATGGAAATCGTATTTTTATGAATCAAGATGCTTCCATGTTTATTTCCAGTAGTGTAAAGGAGTAATGGTCATAGCAAACATTAACCCGGGCTTCACACAATCTCATCTTTTAGAAGTTTTGTATAACATAACTACACGGTTCACTAACTCAGAGTTTTAATTGAATAGGAAACATTAAGAGAGTCAGCATTGAACGCTGGCTCTTCCTCCGTAAGCGTAAAATAATCCCTTACCTTTTCATAGGTGGGGTTATTTTACGCTTACTTTTATTTAAGTATAAATCTTAATAAACGAGCGATATTCCTTTGAGGTACTCACATGTTTTCACCTTGACATGGATGCTATTTCGTAATACTATGTACTGGTAATCGGTATTACTTAATACTGGTGACGTAAAAGGGAAAGAAACTTACGGTGATGAAATCACGCAAAACCTACAAGAACTTTTCTTCAATGTTGTGACCGAAGAAACCGTTGATACGATTATCATGCGGCTAGAGAAATACAATCCGGTGGAGAGAAGAGCATCTGGAAATGCGAAAAGAGAAGCTGTCTCAAGGAAACGAATCAAATAAAAAAAGAAAGGAGACCACAATGAACTTTTTTGAAAAAATAACAGGCAGGGATATGACTAAAGAAATGAAAGCTTTTGAAGAACGAGTGAAAGTCTTGCCCGCTGAATATCAAACGGCTTGGAAAGAAATGAATAATCATCTCTGGATTCACGGAGATTTCACAGGTCGTAACCTGATGCCGATTCTTGACAGCGCTCTTGAACTGCTTGAAGTTACATCAGCAGACGGCCAGAGCGTCGAAGAAGTACTAGGAGATGATATCAAAGGCTTCTGCGCAGCGCTTGTTGGTGACGAAGGTGCAAAAACTTATCGAGATAAATGGCGTGACCAGCTTAACAAGAATGTAGCAAGAAAATTAGGAGGACTGAAATGAGTATCCAAAAAATCATCGAAGGCAAAAAAGAATGGAGAGCCCATGTTTTGCGTGTCAAAGCACTTCCTAAAGATTACCAAATGGTTTATAAAGAGATCCAAAAATATCTCTTCAAAATCGGGCCTGTTGAATTATACGAAGGTACCGGACTGTTATCGGAAATCCTTAGCTTCTTTGAAGAAGGCGCGGCTTCTGGGAAGGATGTGCTTGAAGTCACAGGAAGAGATGTTGCTGAATTCTGCGATGAGCTGATTGGAGATTCAAAAACGTTTGCTGATTTCTATCAGGAATCGGTCACTCAAAAAGTCGATAGGGATATGAAACAATAGAAGGAACGTTATCGTGACGGCAAAGGTAGGAATGAATAGCGGTAACACAAACAAACGTGATACAAATACAGCCTAAACACAAATGGAGGTAAACATGGGAAATTTCAGAGAAATGATGAAAGGGGTGCTTGAGGGGTGTGTACTTGAGATCATCAGCCGCGGCGAAACTTACGGCTATGAAATCACTCAACAGCTGCGAGAACTTGGCTTCACTGATGTGGTGGAAGGGACAGTTTATACGATTACCATGCGGCTTGAGAAAAACAATCTTGTTGATATCGAGAAAAAGCCATCCACTATGGGACCGCCGAGAAAGTTTTATACACTCAACGACGCAGGTCGAGAGCACCTTAATATCTTTTGGCAAAAGTGGGAATTTGTTTCAAGTAAAATAAACGAGTTAAAAAACGAACATGAGAAGGAGAAATAATCATATGGGTATTTTTGAAAAAATGATCGGGAGTCTGGATGACAAGCGGGAATGGAAGGCCATGGAGGCACGTGCGAAGGCACTTCCAAGTGAGTATCACAACGCTTATAAAGCGATTCAAAAGTATATGTGGACCACTGGTGGTCCCTCCGATTGGAAGGCCATGAGCCGTATCTTTGGCGGTATTCTCGACCTCTTCGAAGAAGGAGCTGCGGAAGGGAAGAAAGTAACGGACCTCACGGGTGAGGACGTAGCCGATTTCTGTGATGAGCTGTTGAAGGATGAGAAAACCTGGAAAGATAAGTACCGCACCAAGTTGAACGATTCGATTGGTCGTGACTAATCTGCGAAATCCCAGGGGTTTGTTTAGCACGTAACGACCGAAAAAGATCGCTCTAGGTTTCTTTACTACAAGGATTGTAAAGATTTGAAGATAGGATCATGAAGCGTTGAGATATAACACCGACTGAATAGCTGGTCATGATATAAAGGCCGCCTTTACTATTCAGTTTTATTTTTAACCTGGTAGTAAGTTATACAGATTACCAGTAACACTTAGTAGTGGGAAATAAAATTTAGCTCAGAAAGGCGCTCGAAGGGATAACTACTCCGCTTTGTCTGAAGGTGAGCAATAGATCGCTTATCTGACAAAGCTCTCTATTTCCGATTTCACAAAGCGGCCTTTCTGCGGTTTTTATAAAGGAGGAAAATGGATGAATCATGCAGCGATTTTTGTAGAAGGGTTAAAAAAATCCTTTAAAGACAAGGAAGTATTAGATGGGGTGGATTTTGAGGTGCGGCGGGGTGAAATTTTTGCCCTGCTGGGCTCAAATGGAGCGGGCAAGACGACGATGGTCAACATCCTCTCAACATTGATGAAGCCTGATGGCGGCGAAGCGGGTATTGGTGGCTTTGACGTTCAGCGTCAATCGAATCAGGTTCGCAAGAGTATTAGCCTGACAGGGCAGTTCGCAGCGTTAGACGGCATGCTCACAGGGCGGGAAAACTTGATGTTGATCGCCAAGCTGAGGGGAGTTTCCCATCCCGCCCAAGTTGCTGACCATCTGCTAGCAAAATTCAGCTTGAAAGAAGCGGCCAACCGACGGGCCGACAATTATTCTGGCGGGATGAAGCGCCGGCTTGACATCGCCATGAGCCTGATTGGAACACCAGCCGTCATTTTTCTCGATGAACCGACGACAGGGCTGGACCCCGAAGCACGGATGGAAGTCTGGGAAACTGTTAAGGAGCTTGCCGGTGGTGGTACGACCATCTTGCTGACAACCCAGTATCTGGAGGAAGCTGAACAACTTGCGGACCGTATTGGCATCCTGCATGGCGGAAAAATCATCACGACTGGTACCCTCACTGAACTGAAGGAGATGTTCCCGCCAGCGAAAATGGAGTACATCGAGAAGCAGCCGACATTGGAGGAAATTTTCCTCGCGATCATCGGCAAAAAGGGGGAGAGGTAAATGAAAAATAAAACAGGGGTATTGATGGGGCGTTTAATGCGCAACATCATGCGCAGCCCAGATACGATTATCACGGTGGCAGTTACGCCGGTTATGATGATGCTGCTGTTTGTCTACGTATTTGGCGGCGCTATAGAGACAGGAGCGGACAACTACGTCAATTATTTATTGCCGGGAATCCTGCTGATGGCTATCGCATCCGGTGTCGCTTACACTTCCGTACGGCTGTTTACGGATGTAAAGAGCGGGCTGATGGCGCGTTTTATTACCATGCCCATAAAGCGATCGTCGGTATTATGGGCACATGTGTTGATATCGCTTGTTTCCAATGCCCTTACTGTTGTGATAGTTATCCTCGTTGCCCTCTTGATAGGGTTCCGTACAAATGCCAATATCCTGGATTGGCTCGCGGTAGCTGGGATACTCGGGCTATTTACACTGGCGCTGACATGGCTGGCGGTCATTCCTGGATTGAAGGCGGGGTCTATGGAAGGGGCCACAGCCTACTCGTACCCGCTGATATTCCTGCCGTTTATCAGCTCGGCTTTTGTCCCTACGGAAACGATGCCTGAAATTGTCCGTGCGTTCGCTGAGAATCAGCCTGTGACTTCAATTGTAAATGCGATTCGGGCCCTCTTGTATGAAGGGTCTGTTGGCAACGACATTTGGACTGCGCTTGCCTGGTGCATCGGAATCATGGTCATCGCTTACTTCTTCGCCAGTCAAGCATTTAAACGCCAGTTAGGATAAGCACAGCTGCTTTGATGAATGGAATGAGTGTACACGGGTGGCTGCTTAAATGTTGGGGAAATCAAGATGGAAATTTGAAAAATAAAGGGAACGTCCACGGTTGGACGTTCCCTTTTGTAATGGTCAGCTTGTCTTTTCTTCATATAAATCCTGAATCTTCTGTTGCATGTTTTCTTTTGACGTATGGATGAGCCGCCAGTTCAAATGAATGACTTCTTGTTCCTTCTTCCCGATTCTCGTGTAGTCTTCTTCAGCTTCCACCTGGAAATCCGTCCATGCTTTATATTTCTCATGGGCTTTTTTGTACAGCCAGTGTTTGGCTTGGGTACGCAGCTGATCGGCTGATTTTTGTTCTGTCCAGCTTTCTGGATAGGAAAAACGGAACTTTCCTTTTTGCAAAGCGAAGGTGACTTCCGCGGATCCTTCTAGGATCAGCTGGTATGAGCGGCCGAGGTAGGGAATTCTTTGGTTTTCTGAAAGTCCGAGGCTGTCAATCACATAGAGGTTCTCATGTGTTTGCTGCCATTTTTCGAGAATCCAGTCCGCTTTTTTCTCTACGAAGGCCTGAATTTTAGCTTGGTCTTTCTGTGGAGACGCGGTAACCTTTATTCCATTTAAATCATCGAGATAAATTTTGATAAAGGAGACCTCGCTTCTTTGCACATCGTAAGTGATGGTTTGGTTCTTGTACGTAAAGGTCGGCATAACGTCCTCCTTATCCTGTTATAAGGTGATGTTCGTTTGACGCTTTTGAAAATCGACGTTCTCATAATATGTGTTTTTGACGAGCACATTCGGTCCGAGACACTTGACGGCCGGGCAGTGGCAGTTGAGGCTTTTGGCTGTATCTGTCTTAAGCCAGTTCTCGTAGGCGTCCGTGAGTTTCGTATTTTGAATGTTTCCAAGGCCTGGTTCATCCCCAAAATCAGTGACAATAATATCTCCTGAGAAAATGTTAACATTCAAGCGGGAGCGGCCGTCTGGATCATTTCTTACGGTCACATTTTTTTCGCTGTACAGGCGTTTCAGCATGTCTAAATCGTCTTGAGAGGAACTGCATGGGTAATAAGGCAATGTTCCGAATAACATCCACATGTCTTCGTCACGATGGTCAAGGAGACGGTTGATTCCTTCACGCATTTCCTCAAGGCTTAATGTTTCCAGACTGCTGGCGAAATCTACAGGGTACATCGGATGTATCTCGTGTCTCGCACACTTCATTTCCTTCACATGGTCGTGAATGGATTCCAGGTAGGGAAAGGTGCGCCGGTTCAGCATCGTTTCGGCTGATACCATGACTCCTTCTTCTGAAAGCCGTTGGGAATTCTCGACCATACGGTCAAAAAACTTTTTCCTGTTTTCTTCTGAAGGTTTTCGTTCCATACGGGCAAATCCTGTATGAATGAATTCCTCAATCGTGCCCCAATTATGAGAGATATGTAAAACATCTAAATAAGGAATGATTGGGATGTACCGTTCGTAAGGAAGCGTCAAGTTTGAGTTGATTTGTGTGCGTACGCCTCGTTCATGCGCATATTTCAGGAGCGGAACGACATAATTCTCCACAGATTTTTTTGACATCATTGGTTCGCCCCCGGTGATGCTTAATGTCCTAAGATGAGGAATTTCATCAAGTCGTTGGCGGATCAAGTCCATCGGCAATGCTTCTGGATCTTTCGCACCTAACGTATAACCGACGGCGCAGTGTTCACAGCGCATGTTGCAAAGCGTTGTCGTCGTAAATTCAATGTTCGATAACGTCATTTTTCCGTGTTCTTCAACATCCATGTACGCTTCCCACGGGTCGTAGGAGGGGGTAAGCGCCTGAAGCTTCATGTTGGTACTCATAAAATATGAAACTTCCTTTCTTTTAAATTTCGGTCGATAACCTTTACCATTCTAACATTAATATGTCAGAAACTATACATCATGCATTCGAAAAGTACAGGCGGATACTCCGATTATCCTAGGACAACATCTATTGAAAGTTTTAGAAAAGAGGGCTAGAGAGGTGTTGGAAAAAGGAAAATCCATGTGTAACCGCGAAAGATAAAGGGAACGGATTACCACGAGGGGGAGTTTGACCATGAAACAAACCGTACTTATTACGGGATCATCCAGCGGCTTCGGTTATCATACGGCCGTGAAATGTGCGGAAAAAGGTTTCCACGTGATTGCCACGATGAGAAATATGGACAAAGCATTCGCTTTTGATCGACTAGAGGAAGTTGTTAAGGAAAGAATTGAAGTGTGGCAGCTGGATGTCACGGATGAACAGTCGTTGGAACGTTTTTCTGAACAAGTGAATGAGCTTAATCGTCTGGATGTTTTAGTGAACAATGCCGGTTATGCTGTCGGAGGGTTCTTAGAACAGGTGCCTCTTGACACATACCGGCGCCAATTCGAAACGAATGTATTTGGGGTGATTGCCGTAACGAAAGCGGTTCTGCCAATTATGCGTAAGCAGGCTAGAGGGAAGATTTTAAATGTCAGCAGTGTCAGTGGCTTGATCGGCTTCCCTGGTTTGTCTGCCTATGTATCTTCCAAACATGCCCTGGAGGGATTATCTGAGAGTCTGCGATTGGAAGTGAAACCATTTGGCATTGATGTGGCTTTGATCGAACCAGGTTCTTATCAAACGAATATTTGGTCATCTGGACTGGAACTGCCGGAATCTGTGTATAATCCTGCATCCCCTTATTCTGATTACATAAAGGGGTTATGGAATGCTTTGAATAGAGAGGACCACGGAAATCCTCAGGACGTGTCTACCTTGATGACTGAACTTATGGAAAAAGAGGAGCTGGCTAAACTTCGGTATCCGATCGGTCCGGGTGTAAGAACCAATGTATGGATCAAACGCTTGTTGCCATGGAAGTGGTTGGAGACTACCGTTTTGCAAAAACTTCTTGGGAAGGAAAAAACTAAAGGAGCTGGGTTGAATGGAAAAGGTGCTGAATGGAGCCGAAGAAATCCGGTTCGAGGGTAATAAAGTCGGGATTCTCATCTCGCACGGTTTTACCGGAACAACGCAAAGCATAAAACCATTAGCAGAAGCCTATGCAAGGGGAGGGTATACCGTTTATTGTCCCCGGTTGAAAGGGCACGGAACTACTCCGGAAGATATGGAAACCACAAGTTACCAAGATTGGATAGCGTCTGTGGAAAGCGCGTACGAGTGGCTTTTAGAGCGATGCAAGAAGGTGTTCGTTGTCGGTTTATCTATGGGTGGGACCCTCGCCCTTTACATGGCCAGTCAATACAAGAGGATTGCAGGGGTCATTCCGATTAATGCGGCCATAGATATTCCCGCTTTAGCAAACAGGACAGATGCGGAGGGCCGTTTCATCGCAGCTATTGGATCGATATTAAAGATCCAGAGACCGTCGAACTGGCTTATGAACGTACGCCAGTAAGGTCGATCGGTGAGCTTGTTTCCTTGATGGATAAGGTAAAACAGCGCTTGGACGAGATTCACTGTCCGATTTTGATTTTCGTATCCGATGAGGACCATGTCGTTCCCCCATATAACTCGGAAGTCATTTTTGAATCCGTATTTTCGGAACATAAAGAGCTCATTCATCTTGAAAACAGCTATCATGTCGCAACATTGGACCAAGATAAGGAAATGATTATGGAGCGAAGTTTGGAGTTTTTCGAAATGTATACCAATACTAAATGATAGATTGCCCGGGAAATAAAAGGTTTTGTAATCTAGCAAAAAGTTTATTATAATAGGAAGCAAATCAAGAAAAGTAAACGGTATAAAGCCTTCAAGGGGAGCCTTCCGGCTGAGAGTGAACGGATATGTTCTGACCCTTCGAACCTGTCAGTTAATAC
The DNA here is from genome assembly GCF_900108515.1 of Halobacillus karajensis. Classification (GTDB taxonomy): domain Bacteria; phylum Bacillota; class Bacilli; order Bacillales; family Halobacillaceae; genus Halobacillus; species Halobacillus karajensis. The sequence continues at coordinate 45,912 of NZ_FNWW01000003.1, forward strand.
TGGCGTAGGGATGGCGGCTTTTTTGATGGTGCAATGCAAAATTGGGATTCCTCCATCAGGAAGCTTCCCTATTAGGTGTTGCTTTTTTTGTGTCTTTTTTTAGGAGGTATGTTGAAATGAGAAATCATCGGGTCTTATTCACAGTTGAGATTGCGATCTTTTCCGCCCTTGCGTTACTGCTGGACATCATCCCATTTTTATCTTTTAAATTGTGGGCACAGGGAGGATCTGTCTCTTTTGCAATGGTCCCTGTCTTCATTATGGCGTTTCGCTGGGGATTGAAAGGCGGCCTGACTACGGGATTCTTGTTAGGAATCTATCAAATTCTCACAGGCGCCTATATTATGACACCTGTTCAGGCTTTCCTTGACTATGTCGTCGCTTTTACGGTCATCGGGGCAGCTGGGCTTGTGGCGAAACCCCTATGGGAAGCCATCAAATCGAAGGAGTCTAAGCGGTTGGTCAGGTGGATCATTGTCGGCTGTTTGATTGGCAGTGTGCTGAGGTTTTTCGGACACTTTTTTGCAGGGATTGCTTTTTACGGTGAATTCGCGCCAGAAGGGCAGCCCGTTTGGTTGTATTCACTCGTTTATAATGGTGGCTACATGCTGCCGGCTTTCCTATTAAGCAGTATTGTCGTCAGCCTATTGTTTATAAAGCGACCAACATTGCTCACCCATTAATTCAAACCCCCGTGCGATTGAGAAAATCGTACGGGGTTTTTGTTTATTTTTGTTCAGCTGTTGAAAAAAGGAGACAGTTTCGAAATGTTTGGGGATGATGATTTGAGAAAGGGGGGGGGAAATTAAATAGGCACTCTTATTGGGGGAGGCTCCCTTATGGACCGTTTGAAAGGGCTCCGGAGATAAAAGTGGTTTTGGATCATTCTTGTTATCATCGCAATACTAGGCACATCTTAAAAATAGCACGCAGGCTTGGAGGTGGTGCGGAACGTAATCGAATGTCCTTTTTAATCACATCCCAGCGGATTTCTCCTGCTTATAAAAAAACAGCACACAAGTTGAAAACCTGTGCGCTGTTTTTTTCTTATAGTAAAGGTTCTGCTTTCGCAGGATTGGTTACGAGGAGAAGAACTTTTCCCTCATCTAAATCTTCTTCATACTCTGCTGCTTCTTGTTCGGAGACGCCCATTTCCTGTAATTTTGTACGTAATTCATCACCTTGTTTACTGAAGAGATTGCTGACTACCTGTTTCGTGTCCTGTTCAGATAAACCAATAGTGTTGGCATTCACGTTTTTGGCGATGCGGTCTGTACGGTCGTCATCGTGAGCAAGGATATAAATGTCCTGATTATCGATTCCTTCGTCTTTCAACCTCTTTACATCCTTCATTAATGTTTCATCATTCGTGTATTCGCGAACCGTTGGTTTCATCTCTCATCTCTCCTTTCTAATAGCTGCTACGTAGTGAATAATACCCGTGTTTTTTGCATTTAAACATAAAATTCACTAGCTCTGCTGATCAGCTCTCTAAAGCAGGGATTTGTAAAAAAACCTGAAGACATAAAAATGAGAGGGAAGGTGATGAAATCAAAAGTGATGGCTCCTTTTTCGATTGTTGCCACTGCTCCTCTCCCTGCTTTCGCCGATGGAATACCTGCGATTCATGAGTTTTCTGAAGCGTTGACTTCTTATTTGCATACGGAAAACTTTAAAGAGCGGGAGCTTGGGAAAGGAAACATAGACCGTGTTGTTTTAAAGGACATGATACAGTCCTGATACTTGATGATTGAATAAATGTCTATGCGGGAATGAGCGGAAGTACGAGGAGGGAGAAAGATGGAAAAAATCAAAGCACTCGTACTGAACACTTCATTAAAAAAATCGACCCAAAGGGAGCCATCCAATACAGAAGGGCTTAGTCGGGAAGTGACAAGTCTTTTAGAGAAAGAACAAGTGGAAACGGAAGTGATACGGTTAGCGGATTATTATATCCCCTTTGGGATAAGCGCTGATTTAGGGGGAGAAGATGAGTGGCCTGTCATTTTTGAAAAAGTGAAAGAAGCAGACATCATTTTAATCGCAAGCCCCATATGGCTAGGTGAAAAAAGCAGCCTGGCCGCTGTAACAATGGAGAGGCTGTATGGAAGCAGTGGAGAAACCAATGAGAAGGGGCAGGGGATCTTTTATAATAAAGTTGGCGGTGTCATCATTACAGGCAATGAGGATGGTGCCAAAAAAGCAGCTTCTTCCATTCTGTTTGGTTTATCTCATATTGGTTTTGTTATTCCCCCGAACGTTGATGCCTATTGGCTTGGAGAAGCTGGCCCAGGACCATCTTACTTAGAGGCGGATGGCATTAAAAATGAATTTACTAAAAAACATGTGAAGATGCTTGCCTATAATACGATGCATCTGGCAAGGATATTGAAAGTTCACCCCATTCCTGCTGAAGGAAATGTTGTAGAAGAATAGTCGATGTTGGTCGTCAACCCTCAGGTTTGGCGGCCTTCTTTATCCTTAAGAGATGATACGAAGGGATCAGCCAGAAGAGAAAGAGGAAGGCCGAATAAGTTTCATAGTTGGATAGACCATCCATTCGAACAAAGGGTTGACTAGACCATCTAATTAGATTAATGTTTAATTAGATATTAATTGAATTAGGGGTGGGGATATGCAATTAGAAAAAATGGTGGCTTTTCATAAAGCTGTCGGTGATCCGACTAGGCTGCGAATTATCGCTTTACTTCGGCGAGGACCCCTTCACGGACAGGCCATTGCCGGGAAGCTTGGACTGCGTCCGCCGACGATCACCCATCATTTAAAAAAGTTGAGAGATACAGGGCTTGTGGTTTCACGACGAGATAAGAATACCATTTATTTTCATTTGGATGAGCGGAAATTGGAATTTATGTCAACTGCCATCCTAAGGATTGGAGATGATGAACGAGTGGTTGCCGAACAATTGAAAGTGAACAAGGAAGATCAAGCGAAAATCACCCGGAATTTTGTAACAGTGGATGGGAAATTGAAACAGATGCCCCGTCAGTTGAAGAAAAAGAATGTGGTTCTTGCTTATTTTGTGCAATGGTTTGAACACGGGAAAACGTACGAAGAAAGAGAGGTAAACGAATATATCCAAACCTTTTATGATGATTTTGCGACTGTGAGACGGGAATGGGTGATGCAGCAATTTATGTACAGAGAAAATAATCGTTATGAGCTGAACCCAGTGGAAATGTGGCCAGTCGTTGTGCAGAGGTGAATAATTTTTGAAAATGGAAGGAGATTCAAATCTAATTCGTTGTAGGATCTCAAGGAAGGAATCCGAATATCCAAAAGCGAAATAAAAGAATAACCGTCCGTGCCAGGCACCTGTCCCAGTTTAGTGGATGGGTGTTTGTTTGATCGATGGGGCGGGAATGTATAAAGGAAGCTTTGGGAAGGAGGGAAATGGGTGAGAACAAGATCCTGGCAGATGGATAGATTTCAAGAACGTAAATGGACCTCTGTGGAGGATGAGATTGCAGAAGAGTATCCGTTGACGGTTATCGTCAATGAGAAAGAATTTGCGACGATGGTCTGTACGCCTCTGGATATGGAAGTGTTGGTTACCGGCTTTCTTGCTTCTGAAGGCATCATTCGCCGGGTGAATGAAATCAAGCAACTGGAGGTTGATGAGAACCGTGGATTCGCTTATGTCGAGACGACAACAAAACTCCCGCCTGCACACAGCGGGCAGAAAAGGTGGCTTGGCTCCTGCTGTGGAACTAGCCGGGCTTTTTACTTTCAGAGTGATGCGATGACTGCCCGTACGGTGATGGATGAAACCATTTTCTCTCCTGACCTTTGTTACAGGCGGATGGAGGAGTTTCAAACCGATGCAGATATGTTCCAGCGGACGGGCGGTGTACATCAAGCAGCAATCGCATGTAAGAAAGGAATTTTGAAAGCGTATACAGATATTGGCCGACATAATGCCCTGGATAAGCTCTATGGATACTTATTAAAGGAAAATATAAGTAGAAAAGGGAAGATGATTCTATTTACCGGCAGGATTTCCTCGGAAGTTCTTTTGAAAATATCGAAGATGGGAGTAGGGATCTTGTTATCCAAGTCAGCACCAACAGACTTAGCCTTGGAGCTTGCGGATGATTTGAATATGACGGCTGTCGGTTTCCTGCGTGGAAAGCGGATGAATGTCTACACCCATTCCCGTCGTATAGCTGTAACGAAGGAGGAATGACGAGTGAATGAACACATAGTCGTGACCATTAATGGAAAGGAATATTTGGCTGAACCTGATCAGAATTTGCTGGAGTTGATCAATTCAACAGATGAACAAGTGCCGCAGATTTGTTATAACGAATCTCTCGGTCCCATCCAGACATGCGATACATGTATCGTTCAGGTCGATGGGGAACGAACGAGGGCGTGCGGCACGACCATCAAGACTGGGATGAAAGTCCAGACGAAACTTCCTCATGTACATAAGGCTCAGAAGGAATCCCTTGAACGCATCTTAGAGAAACATGAATTGTACTGTACGGTTTGTGATTATAATAACGGGTCCTGCGAAATTCATAATACTATGGCTGACTTCGGACTGGATCATCAGTCCCAGTCTTTTCAACCGACAAGTTATGAGAAAGATGAATCGGGTACGTTTTATCGCTATGATCCCGATCAATGTATTCTTTGCGGGCGTTGTGTGGAAGTCTGCCAGGACGTGCAGGTGAATGAAACCCTCACGATAGACTGGGATCGTCAGGAACCGCGGGTCATCTGGGATCATGATGTCCCCATCGACGAGTCTTCCTGTGTCAACTGCGGTCAATGCTCCACGGTCTGCCCATGTAATGCCATGATGGAAAAAGGCATGGAGGGGCAAGCTGGTTTTATGACTGGTACAGAGCCCGGTCTCCTGAAGTCGATGATCAACCTCACAAAAAAAGTGGAGACGGGGTACGGTCCTCTTTTTGCTGTCTCTGATTCAGAGGCAGCGATGCGGGAACATGTCATTAAAAAAGAAAAAACCGTCTGTACCTACTGTGGAGTCGGTTGTTCTTTTGATGTCTGGACCAAAGGCCGGGAAATTCTCAAGGTCGAACCGAGTGCGGAATCTCCGGCGAATGGAATTTCCACCTGTATAAAAGGGAAGTTCGGCTGGGATTATGTCAATAGCGATGAGCGTCTGCAGTATCCCTTGATCCGCCGTGGGGACCATTTTGAGGAAGTGGAGTGGGAGGAAGCCATTGCCTATGTTGCCGATCGCATGACTGAAATTAAAGAAGAAAAAGGGGCTGACCATCTGGGATTCATTTCGTCGTCGAAAGCCACGAATGAAGAATCCTATGTCATGCAGAAATTAGCCCGCCAAGTGATCGGTACGAACAACGTGGATAATTGTTCCCGCTATTGCCAGGCACCCGCAACGAAAGGATTGTTCCGAACCGTCGGCTATGGAGGAGATTCCGGTTCGATTGATGACATCGCCGCAAGTAAGCTTGCACTGATAATCGGATCCAATACCGCAGAATCTCATCCTGTTCTGGCGTCACGAATGAAACGGTCGCAAAAACTGTTCGGGCAGAAATTGTTTGTGTTTGATTTGAGAAAACATGAGATGGCGAGACGCGCGGACCGTTTTTATCAACCGAAGACTGGTACCGATCTCGTCTGGTTGTCTGCGGTAACGAAATACATCCTCGATCAAGGATGGGAAGATAAGCCATTCTTGGAGGAATGGGTCAATGGATTCGATGAATACCGTAGGAGTCTGGAGCCGTTCACAATGGATTATGCTTCCAATCTGACGGGCATCCCTGAAGAGGAATTGAAAAGGGTCGCCAAGGAAGTGGCCCATTCAGAAACGGTCGCGGTATGCTGGGCAATGGGTGTCACCCAGCATATGCTTGGGAGTGATACGAGTACGGCGATCAGTAATTTGCTTTTAATTACAGGGAATTACGGCAAGCCGGGGACGGGGGCGTATCCCTTGCGGGGGCACAATAACGTCCAGGGATGTAGTGATTTTGGCAGTATGCCGAACTTCTTCCCCGGTTATGAACCAACAACCGATGATGAGGTTCGTGCCCGTTATGAAAAAGCGTGGGGGGCGGTGATCCCGAAAGAACCTGGCATGGATAATCATGAAATGATTGAGTCGATTCACAGGGGCGACCTTTCTATGATGTATGTAATGGGAGAAGATACGGGGATTGTCGATGCCAACATCCATTACGTGACGGCTGCTTTTGAAAAACTCGATCTGTTTATTGTGCAGGATTTATTTTTTACGAAGACGGCCGAATATGCCGATGTTGTTCTGCCTGCTGCTCCAAGTCTTGAAAAAGAGGGAACATTTACGAATACGGAGCGGCGCATTCAGCGTCTTTACCAAAGTTTTGCCCCTTTGGAGGGGACAAAGCCGGATTGGGAAATCATTCAGCTGATTGCGAAGGAACTGGGCCGTGACTGGGGGTATACCCATCCTTCAGAGATTATGCACGAAGCAGCAAGTCTGGCTCCACTGTTTGCAGGTGTCCATTATGATCGGTTGGAAGGCTATGGCTCGCTACAGTGGCCGGTCGCCGAGGATGGGACCGATCAGCCGCTCTTATTCACGGAAGGTTTTCCTTTCGATGATCACAAAGCGAAACTGTATCCGTTGAAATATGAAGTGATGTATGACACCGATGAGGAATACGACTTGCATGTTAATAATGGCCGCCTGCTTGAGCATTTCCACGAAGGGAATATGACGTATAAATCGAGCGGCATCAAACGGAAGACGCCGAGTGCTTTTATTGAGGTTTCGAAAGAGCTCGCCAAGGAGCGCGGCATTGAAGAAGGGGCCGAAGTTAAGCTCCTTTCCGAATCAGGGGAAGCGACAGGAGTGGTCACCGTCACCGACCGTGTCCGCGGCAAGGAATTGTTTCTCCCGTTAAACGACAACGGGAAATCGGCCATCAACTACTTGACCGACAATCGTGTCGACAAAGATACCAATACACCCGCCTATAAGGAAGTGGCTGTGAAGATGAAAGTCTTGAAGAAAAAAGGGAAATCACCTATTCCGTATAATAACCATCGACGGGGAAATCCTGTTCCGCAAATAGGAGTCAAAGTGGAGAAGAAATGGCAGCGGGAAGATTATGTATTCCCAGGCAGTCAGGGGGGCCGATGATGGCAAAGGCTATTTCAAAGATTAAAAGGTACGAAGTGTCAAGAGAAGACCAGGTTGAACAAGATGTTCAGGAAGTGAAGGAAGCGGTAGCTGACCATAAGGATTCGATTTTAAAAGGGGTCGAGCTGTTGAAAGCCCTGGATGATGAGGGGAGCCTTGATGCCATGACCGCATTTGTGAAAGCAAAGGACGAAACATTAGCGAATGTGGTGAAAGAAATCGATAAAGATCAGTATGAACCACTGCTCCGCAATTTACCGGAACTTGTATTCTTACTAGGAGAAATCGATATGAGGGGAATACGAGAATTGAGCTTGAGGTTGAATCATGGTTTGGAGACCATGAAAGGAAGAGGAACAACAGACCACACCTCATTTCTTGACCTTGCGAAAGCTTTGAAAGATCCAGAAATCAACCGAAGCATTACGATGCTTCTTCATTTCTTGAAAGGAATGGGAAAGTAGAGAAAAAAGCGCTCCCAATGCAGAGCGCTTTTTCCTTCCAACGTCATCCTCTATATTTCAAAGAAAAACCAAATGATCATCATCGCCTGGATGACGATTTTGGCCACTGTGCCGCTGAGAAATCCGAAAAAGGATCCCACGGCTGCTTTAAAGGCTTCTTCCGCCGCTCTTTTTTGAACGAGCTCTACAAGGATGACGAGTACAAAGGGAACAATAAGTATGCCGAGGGGCGGAATGATGAAAGAGCCGACAATGACTCCGATGGCGGCAGCCCGCTCGCCCCATTTGCTTCCTCCATACTTTTTCACAAAATAGCTGTTGGCGATAATGTCAGATATAATGAGCAGGACTGTCAAAACAGCAGCACCGATCCAGAAAAATATGGACAGCTCCCTGCCATCTATGAAAAAGCCATAAGTAAGAAAACCGATCCACAGGACAAGGGGAGCGGGGATGATCGGGAAGATGACACTCGCAAAACTTGCGATGAAACAGGCGATGATGATCACCCATATAAGAATATCCATAAGCACGTACCTCCTGAGGTTTGATTCATTCTTTTATACGATAGACGAGAATAAAAGGTTCTAAACTTTTCCCCTTTATCATTGTACCCGTCCTCTCTTTATCTATCATCAAAAACGGACCCCCAGGTCGTGAGGATCCGCTTCCTATTCCTTCATTCTACATCCTGGCGGTCAGGGGGAGCCATAAATTCCGGACCAACAGGGTCATGGATATGTTTAAACAAAATTTCGTCAATGTCGTGGTTCGTTTCTTCATCAATGGTGAAGCTGTCAACATCGGCGACCGGATGGAGTTGATCGGGACGGCGGCCGCCCATCAATGCAATGCCGGAACCGGGCTGATCAAGAACCCAGCGGATCGCCAGCTGTAAGACGCTTTTTCCGAAGCGGTTTTCGGCCAGTTGTTCGAGTTCTGACACGGCATTCAAGTATTGTTGGAATCGAGGCGGTTTGAATTTGGGGTCTTTATTTCTTAAGTCATCCCCTTCAAACTCGCGGTTTGCCGCCATTTTTCCAGACAGGAGACCGCGACATAAAGAGCCGTAAGATATGGTTGTGATGTTGTGATCCTCTACATATGGCAATGTTTTCGACTCGATGTCACGTTCGAACAAGTTGTAGGGGGGCTGCAGGGTGTGCAATGGGGCAGCTTCCCTGAAAATATCCATTTGTTCTGGCGAGAAGTTGCTGACACCAATCGCGCGGATTTTTCCTTGTTTATAGAGGTAAGCGAGAGCTTCCGCCGTTTCGTGGATTGGTGTGACCGGATCCGGCCAGTGGACCTGATAAATATCGATGTAATCTGTTTTCAGTCGTTTTAAGGAATTCTCTACTTCTTGATGGATACGATTCGTACTTCCATTCCGGAACACCGTTTCATCCTTCCAATCCACCCCTGCTTTTGTAGCGAGTAGGATGTCTTCTCTGTTTCCGTACTGTTCGACCGCTTTGCCAACGATTTCTTCTGCACGTCCGAAACCATACACAGGGGCGGTATCCAGAAAATTGATGCCTTGATCGAGAGCGGAATGGATCGTTCGAATCGATTCTCTTTCATCGGTTCCGCCCCACATCCATCCCCCGATGGCCCACGTGCCAAGACCGATACGGCTTGCTTCCATGGATGTATCACTTATTTTCATTTTTTCCATTCTTTCACCTCCATATAAGAACACATACGGTTCATACCCGTTTCGAAAATCATTTAATCTATTTATTGAAAATAAGATAATATAAATAGATAATCGTCAGGGGGATGGGGGAATGGAAACGGCGAAAAGGTTAGATCAAGGGAAAAGGTCGAAGCCGCGTTGGAAAAAAGTGGTCTGGTGGATGGGAGGCATTGTTGTTTTCCTGCTTGCTAGTGCGAGTCTATTTGTAAACGTTTATACATCTAGGAGTCTTCCGCAAGTAGAGGGGGAGACCCAGCTTACAGGACTACAGGCACAAGTAAACGTGACGAGGGATGAGCAGGGGGTTCCACATATTCAAGCAGAGAATGAGCTGGATTTGTTCCGGGCTCAAGGGTATGTGCAGGCACAGGACCGGCTCTTTCAGATGGAACTGGCACGACGGCAGGCATCCGGGCGCATAAGTGAAGTGGTAGGGGAAGTGACTGTCGATCAGGATCGTTACTTCCGGACACTCGGCCTGAGAAGAGCAGCTGAGAAATCGCTTGCTATTTATTCCGATGAAGCAGTAGCACGTTTACAGGCATTTGCTGATGGAGTGAATACATTTATCCAGAAGGAAGCCCTGCCGCCAGAATTTGCGATGATGGGGATCGATCCAGAACCTTGGACGCCGCTTGATTCTCTGACCATTGGCAAATACATGGCCTTTGACCTTGGCGGCCACTGGGAACGTCAAGCGTTCAACTATTTTTTGCTTCAGAATTTTTCCGAAGAGGAAGCCTATGAGTTGTTTCCAACATACCCTGACGAAGCGCCGACTGTGCTTGCTGACCATGAACCTGTCGATATTGAAAAAAATCTTACCCACGCGGTGATCCCAAATGAATTCAATGGCAGTAACAACTGGGTAGTGAGCGGCGAGCGGACCGCTTCTGGGAAACCGATGCTTGCTGATGATCCGCACTTAAGTATGGCTACGCCGTCTATTTGGTATCAGATGCACCTGGACGCACCCGGATATAACGTATCGGGAGTTATTTTTGCGGGAATTCCAGGGATCATCCTCGGACATAACGAAGATATCGCCTGGGGGGTAACGAATGTCGGACCCGATGTACAACAGCTTTACTTAGAAAAGAGAAATCCCCAGAATCCAAAGCAATTTTTATATGAAGGTGAATGGGAAGAGGCGGAGGTATGGACAGAAACGATTGAAGTCAAAGGCGGATCAACAGAGGAAATCGAAGTGGTGGAGACCCGTCATGGGCCCATCATTAGTGACTTTGCAGCTGAACCTGGAAATGACACCCTTTTGTCCCTTTGCTGGACGGCTCTTGAGGCGACGAAAGAACTTGAAGCTGTGCTCGAGATGAACCGGGCATCTGATTGGGCGTCATTTGAAAAAGGGTTGGAGAATTTTCTGGTGCCGGCCCAAAATTTTGTTTTTGCCAGTAAGGATGGCACGATTGCCTATAAAGCAAATGGCCAGATTCCGATTTACAACGACCCCGATGATGCTTTGCTTCCGCAGAAAGGATGGGAGGCAGAAGACGAATGGCAGGGATTCATTCCTTTTGAGGAACTGCCGATGACAATCAATCCTGACGAAGGGGCCATTGCCACAGCCAACAACAAGATTACCAGCGAGGATTATCCTTACCATATCAGCTATAACTGGGCCCAGCCCTATAGGTATCAACGGATTACCGAGATGCTCGAGGGCAAGGATGAATTAAGGACAGAAGATTTTCAAACGATGCAAATGGATGTAAAGAACCTGCAGGCGGAAGAGTTTTTACCCTTGTTGATGAAAAATACAAAAGTGGTGACAAATCTTGAAAAAGAAGTGATCCGCTTGTTGGACAATTGGAATCGGGAGGATGACAGGGATCTTGCTCAACCCCTGGTCTTTCATCGCTGGATGGCTAAAATTGAAGAGGAACTTTATAATGTGGATCTCCCTGCTTCGATGCAGGCTTTCTTCACAGGTTCTGGTCAAACGACAGATGAACTGTTAAGAATGGGAGAGGAATCACGCTGGATACAGAAAGCCGGCGGATTGGAGGTTGTCATTTCGGAGGCGTTCCAAAAGATGCTTGCAGAGCTGACAGAAGAGTACGGGAAAGATCCTTCGGAATGGAAATGGGGAGAGGCCCATGCTGTGGAATTCACGCACCCCTTATCAAGCATCGGTTTCCTTGAACGCTTCTTGAACCCTGGTGATCCTTATCCTGTCAGTGGCAGTCGCGTGACTGTAAGAGCTGCCGGGTTCAACCGTCAAGGCCTTGTCAACCATGGGGCCTCCTGGCGTTTCGTTATCGATATGACGGATACGAATGAAGCGTATCACGTCGTTGGACCAGGACAATCTGGCCATTTCCGGAGTGATTGGTACCATGATCAACTGACGAGTTGGGTGGAAGGAGACTATCATCTGACAAAGACGGAGGAATATACGGGAGATGTCCTCACGCTTTCTCCTTAGCATGAAGCCTTGTGCCTGCCTTCTTTTTGCGGAGAGAATTTTGAAACGTAGTCTCTTTCCAACCGTATGGTATGGAAGACAGGTTAAGAATGGGAGGAGATGTATATTTATCGAAAACAGGCCCGTGTCGCCATTCCCTTACTAATGCTTGTTGTCCTGCTGCTTATGATCGGTTGTTCTGCAGGTTCTAAAACGACAACTAAAGAAGAAAAGGGAATCATAGAAACGATTGTAAACCATCAGTTTACAGGACCTGATCATGAGTTGGTCAATTTATTGGAGGACCCTGCCCATGTGGTAAAGATCGGTACCGGAGAAACTTCTGCTAAAGAGGAGCCAACTGAGTTGGATTTATATTTAAAGGATATCTATGGCTCTTATTTTAATGAAGCGATGTACGAAGAATACATCGGTACTTATGCGATGAGTACTCATATGGAAGCGTACAATAATGATTATTCCACGGATGTTAAAGATGTGGTTGTAGAAGAAAGCGAAAGGACAGAAGGAGCCTATACTTTTACTGTACAGGTTAATTATGAAGGGAGAGATGAAGGGACTATAGAAGTGACAGGGCGAGTGAACATGGATGACCGAAGTACCGTAACCAACTATCAACTTATCGATGACGGCGGGTTGTCAAACGCATTGAATCAAATAAGAGAATAGAAAAAATGAAAGAAGCTCAGAGTCACTCTGAGCTTCTTTTCATTTTAATGAGAAAGGTTTTCCGCATTTTTTTGTAGAACGGGGGCTTCTTCTTGAATCCTGTCTTTCCAAAGAAAACCGATCATGGCCCCAATAAGGGCTGGTACAATCCAACCAAGCCCTGTTTCATAGAAGGGCAGATAGGAGGCATAGAAATCACTGATGTCTTCCATCCATGGATGAGATACCTGTGGAATCGTTCCCGCTAGCGCATTGTAGCCATCGATGGTGCTGACAAACAGGGTAAGGATCATCGCGCCAGCATAAACATTGCGCTTATGGTTGAAGAGACGGGAACCAACCCCTAGTAGGATCAAAACAATGGCCAGTGGATATAAAAACATCAGCACGGGGACGGCGTACTGGATGATATTTGTCAGTCCAAAGTTCGCCACCATAAAGGATAGGATCGATAGAATCAGTACAAATGTTTTGTAGTTGATCTTTGGATAGACTGAATGGAAAAACTCGCTACAGGCGATAATCAATCCGATGCTCGTTTTTAAACAAGCAAGGACGATGATCACCGCCAGCAAAATGGAACCGAAGGCACCAAAGTAATGCTGGGAAACCGCAGCAAAGGTGAGCCCGCCATTTTCCAAAAGACCAATGGCTTGGACACTGGAGGCACCCATATACGTAATTAAGCCGTAAATCAGCACCATGAGCCCCATGGTAAACAAACCGGACTTCCACGTGGTCTGGGCAATCACCTTCGTATCGGTAATTCCCCTGTTTTTAATCGCCTGGATAACGATAATGCCGAGAGCAAGCCCACCGAGAGCATCCATTGTGTTATACCCTTCTTTAAATCCGGTCATAAATGGCATCGTGCCATAGTCTCCGGTCGGGGCTCCAAAAGTGCCCATCGGTTGTATGATAGCTGTAATGATTAAGATAGATAAGAACAGTAAAAACGTTGGCGTTAAATATTTCCCGACAATATCCATGACTTTAGCAGAATTCAGTGAGAAATAGTAGACAATCGCAAAAAAGACGAAACTGAATAATGCAAGCCATAAACGGCTTTGGCCCGGATCGAGGAATGGTTCAAAACCGACCACAAAAGGAACGGTCGCTGTTCTTGGAATGGCAAAGAAAGGTCCAATCGTTAAATAAAGGATGAGTGCGAAGGTGATTCCAAATACGGGATGGACCCTGCTTGCTAAATCATTTAACCCCTGACTGCCCGAAATCGCAATGGCGAGAACTCCCAATAAGGGAAGACCGATCGCTGTCACAAGAAAGCCAATTAAGGCCGGCCAGAAGGAAGTTCCAGCTAGTTGTCCCAGTTGAATAGGGAAGATTAAATTTCCAGCGCCAAAAAACAGCCCAAAGAGCATCGTACCAATGACGGCATAAGTAGAGAATGATGGTTTCTGTTGCATATGCATGTCCCTTTCTATGATGTGAATGAAATTTTGCAGGGGAATAAAGCATAATATTAACAAGAATCTCTGCAATGGACAATAGCCTTGACCACATTTGTCGAAAATGTTTGATTTTTCGCTAATGACATCGATTTCATTGGTGTTTAATGGGAATTTTCCCAATAAAGAAAACAGGACTTTCTCTATAAGGAAGTCCTGTTTGTCATGAATCTGATTTAATTTTGCCCGGATAAACATATGAATGTCCGTTTAAGAATCGTTAGGTATCAGTTTATGATCGTTGGTTCCACACTCTGGGCACTGTGTCCAGACCACATAAGCCATTTTATCTTCAAATTCTTTAGGAACGACTTTGATGACTTTCTTTTCATGATGGTAGCAGCTTGTACATCGCTCTTGGATGACCTGCCCTACTTGATATTTTGGCATAATTTCACTCCTGAAAACTATTTTCGAATGAGTAGCGAAGCCTCAAGAGCTTCTAAGAATAACGCAGGAAAGAAGAGAAGTCAAAAAAAGTACGGTTCATCGCCCTGGAATAGGATAGGGAATCCGCGGCTATCCTAGTAAAAAGGAGTGTGGACATGCCATGACAGAAGGACAAATGGAAGAAGTGTTTGCGGATTATGGGTATCAACGTTTATATAATCGCTTTAAAACACCACTCTATGTGACAGGGATCTTGGATGATGTGGAAGCAGACTTGCTGGAGGATTTCTTTGAAAATATCGAACTGCCGCCGTCTGCCTTTTTCGATGAATTTCGCTTTTGGTTTCAATACTTTTCAGTTTCGCAAAAACACCCTTTTCAATAAAGGCCGTTATTGAACAGAAGCATGAAGAAAGCCGGCGGATGCTCTCTTCATGCTTTTTATTATGGATAGGCCTCCCTAAAGAAAACTGGAACAAAAGAACCCCTACCAACCGTCTGTTTTTCTGTTCATTCCACACTGAATGTTAAAATTTTCTGTATTTTCTGCTAGTGTTAAAGGTACCAAAATATTCTAGGAGGACGATCCATACATATGTTTTCTATGAAGAGTAAGCATTTTGTTGTTCCGTTCCTTGCTGCATTGATGATGTTCACCCCTTATCAGTCCGTAGAAACCGAAGTGGATGCCTCGAAGGAGGATACCTCATTGAACCATGAACTCGATCAGATTCTGCAAAATGAAAAATTAAACGGTGCTCTCTCAGGTATCAGCATCCGGCTGGCTGAAACAGGAGAAGTTCTCTACGAAAAAAATGCAGATGTCCGGTTGAAACCAGCGTCGAATATGAAGCTATTTTCGGGAGCTGCCGCCATGGAAACGCTCGGACCTGACTACACTTTTCAAACAGAGGTGTGGGCGGATGGAGATATAAAGGGAAATAAATTGCATGGGGATCTTTATCTAAAGGGGAAAGGCGACCCTACCTTAATGGTAGAAGATCTTGATGCCATGGCGCAGTCTTTAAAGGAGGCTGGTGTGAGGGAAGTAAAAGGTGACTTAATTGCAGATGATACATGGTATGATGATGTTCGTTTATCTGAGGATATTTCATGGAATGATGAAACCCGGTATTATGGTTCACAAATCTCTGCTCTCACGGTGTCTCCCAATGAAGATTATGATGCTGGAACGGTGATTGTCGCCGCCTATCCATCTGAAAAAGAGGGTGAGCCAGCTCAAATCGAACTCACACCTGAAACAGACTATGTACAAGTGGTCAATCAGACTGAAACGGTTCCTGCTGATGGAGAGAAAGATGTCACCATTGAACGAAAGCACGGGACCAATCAAATCATTGTGGAAGGTACCATTCCAACAGAAGGTAGTCGGTCACGTTCATGGATAGCGGTTTCTGAACCGACCGGCCTTGCCTTAGAGCTTTTTAAGCAGTCGTTGACCAAGCAGGGCATCAAAGTGAAGGGGGATATGGAAATCCACGGGAATACACCGGCAGATTCCGAATTAATGGTCTCTAAAGAGTCCATGGCCCTTGAGGATATCTATATCCCTTTTATGAAGCTTAGCAATAATGGTCACGCAGAAGTTTTAGTGAAAGAGATGGGGAAACGGGTTCATGAGGAGGGAAGCTGGGAAAAAGGGCTGGAAGTGGTCGAAGATTACATGTCGGACATTGGGGTTGAATCTGACACTCTCAGGCTGCGAGATGGGTCAGGGATGTCGCATGTGAATATGATCCCGGCTCATGAAATATCCGAACTCCTTTATCAAGTGCAGGATAAAGACTGGTTTCCCGCTTATTTGAAGTCCCTGCCGGTCGCGGGAAACAGTGAACGATTTGTCGGCGGTACGATTCGCTCACGCATGCAGGATACGGCTGCCCAAAATAATGTCAAAGCAAAGACAGGTTCTTTGACCGGCGTCTCCTCCCTTTCTGGGTATGTGACGACAGCCGATGGAGAAACTTTGATTTTTGCGCTTGTCTTTAATAACTATTTGGATGATGTAGAGGATATTGAAGACGAAATCGCGGTTACTCTCGCAGAACATCATTTAGCCCCATCTGAATAAATCGAAAAAAACGGACTTGTCTATGAATGACAAGTTCGTTTTATTGTTTGCTTTTAGTTTCATGGGTAGATTGTAGTCATTAAGGGAAAGACTAATGATGTCATTTTACAATGGAGGGTTTTCAATGCATGGATTTCATGATGTCTTTATTTTAATCTTACTACTATTGGCTGTATCGGTTACCGTCATTGCCATTGCAAAGTTATTGAAGCAACCGGACTCTATTGCTCTTGTTCTTGTAGGGCTTGTACTCGGAATGACCCAGCTTCCAGTCCTTGAAGATGCTGAACGCTACATCACCCAATCGGAGATCTTTCAGGCGACGATTATTTCCCTTTTTTTACCGATTCTGCTTGGAGACGCCACCTTGAAGCTCCCGTTCCACCACCTTTTTTCACAAAAGAAAACCGTACTGGGACTGGCGTTTTTAGGGACGTTTATTTCCTCGTTAAGTATTGGGGCGGCGACCTATTTTCTACTGGATTTGCCTTTGGCTGTTGCTTTTACGTTTGCTGCGCTGATGAGTGCGACAGACCCGATCAGTGTGCTGTCCATTTTTAAATCACTGGGCGTGAAACAGAAAATGTCTACCATTATGGAGGGAGAGTCCTTATTCAATGATGGGATTGCGGTGGTGCTCTTTAAAATCGCAAGTATTTATCTGCTTACGTATATTGAAATGGGATGGATCGGTTTAGGAAATGGTGTGTTCTTGTTTTTAAAATTTGCCGTAGGCGGAGCGTTGATCGGATTGCTTCTTGGTTATCTTTTCTCTCAAGTGATCCGTGTGTTTGATGATTATCCGCTTGAGGTCGCTTTCAGTGCACTTTTGTTCTTCGGAAGCTACTTTATTGCTGAACACTTCCATACATCAGGGGTAATTGCTGTTGTCGTCGGTGGTTTTGTATTTGGGGATTACGGTGCGAAAATCGGCATGTCCAAAGAAACGAAAACGAATCTTAACACGTTCTGGGACTCTGTGACATTGATTGCCAATGCGTTGATCTTTCTGATGGTCGGGATGGAAATTCGTAATATTGATTTTGCGGGGAACTGGGGATATATCGCAGGAGCCATCATAATCGTGATTGTCGGCCGAACGATCGCTGTTTATCTCGGTACCGGTTGGGTGAAAGAGATTTCGTCTAAAGAGAGGCTTCTGATTAACTGGGGCGGATTGAGAGGAAGTCTATCTATTGCCCTTGCCCTCAGCCTCCCGATGGATTTTGATGGTCGAGATCAAGTCTTACTTCTTACATTCTCTGTCGTCCTGTTTTCTCTGATTATCCAGGGGTTGACACTTAAACCACTGATCAAAAAACTCAAACTCGCCTAATGGATACCATAATCTGGTGGACCAGGCACTCCATATTTTGGAAACTAATAACAAACCAAAAGCTCCGTTTTGGACGGAGCTTTTGGTTTTTGTTTTGACGGAGCAAGGTACGCCTCATGTGTTTTTTGCTCAAAGACCGCGGCTTTTTAGTTGCTCGACAGCTATTGTCAGGTCTTCATGCACCACATAATCAAACAAATGGTCTTTCTCTGTAGGTTCATTATTAATGATGACAGAAGTGGTACCGTTTTGTTCAAAAGCTAGATATGGAAGCAGATTGAAGGGAGTAACAAAAAGGGACGTCCCCATCACCAAAAGGAGATCTGCTTTCTCTATGATAGCTTCTGCCTCTTCATGGGCTGTAATCAAGTCACCAAAGAGAAGGACATCCGGTTTAAGAATCTCCCCACAATGGTCACATTCGGGCACGTTGACTTTCATCACTTCATCAAGGGAATAGGAACGCCCACAGTTCAGGCAGCTGGACTTGTTCAATGTTCCATGGTATTCAAGGACTCGTGAACTGCCGGCCAAGGAATGAAGCCCGTCCACATTTTGAGTAACGACCGATACTTCTCTTTCGTCTGTTTCCAAGTCTTTGATAAATTGGTGGACAAGATTCGGTTGGTAATCTTTTAACAGCTTCATTCTGAAAATCGCTTTATACTTTTTCCAAAAATCCTCCGGATCGTGGAAGAAGTAGTCGGATGACATGTAATATTCCCGTGCATGATCTTCGGTCCAAAGCCCTTCAGTGGAACGAAAATCCGGGATGCCGCTCGCGGTCGATACCCCGGCTCCCGTCAGAACGGCGATATTGTCGGCACATTTCATGTTCAGCGTAATCGTTTCATACATAGGATAAAGCTCCTTACTGCTTGTTGAAGCCTTTCTTTTTCACAATGCCTGTGACGTCCATCCGCATGGGGTTTGTGAAACGGCGAAGCATCTGATCGGTCCAGGAATCGTTACGTGTGTTCGTCTTTCGGGATTGATAATATTCGGCGATCGTTTGATCAAACGCTTCGAGTTCTGCTTCATGGTCATGTTTGTATTCATTTTCAAAATAGACGGCTGCTTTTGGCAGGCGTGGTTTCTGATCAGGGGTATGGGCAGGAACACCAATGACCATGCCGAATAGCGGGATGACATGTTTTGGAAGATGAAGGATTTCATCGACCTTGTCGAGTTGGTTGCGAATACTGCCAATATAACAAATTCCAAGACCCATCGATTCAGCAGCAACCGCGGCATTTTGTGCAGCGAGAGCAGCATCGATCGCAGAAACAAGAAAATGTTCACTGTTTTCAAGATTTGAAAGCATTTGCTCGTACTGTTCAGGGGACGCATTCAGCGTGTGACGATAAAGGTCGGCACAGAAAACGAGTAAATGTCCATTTTTTTTCACATATCCTTGCCCGGTAATTTCAGCAAGTTCTGTTTTTTTGTGTTCATCTGTCACGCCAATGATGGTGTAGGCCATCATATAACTGGACGTGGATGCTTGCTGGGCTGCGGCAAGAATGGTATCCAGCTGTTCCTCTGTCACTGGAACTTCTTTGAATTGTCGAATGGAGCGGTGATTTAATATCGTTTCGATTGTTTGGTTCATACGACTGTCCTCCTACTGATAAATCCATAATGAATGTACCGGTTCCTCGACGGAAGGATCGGCCATTGGATCATCACTGGTGATTTGCAATTTTTCTTCATCCATAAAGGTAACAGAATGGATCGCGTATTGGTATTGATTCGGCTTTGGGATCAGGTGGTCTCCATTCGGTTCCAATCCCACCGGCTCAAGGGTATCAAGATCCATAACAATCAGTTGATGTCTATGTTCTCCATCATGGTCCCGTTGATAAATAAAAGCGACGAAATGTTGGTCAGGTGAAACGTGAGTGGATACAAGACGGCTCAAATCGCTCATTAAGTATGAGTCTTTTTTATTAAAATCAATCATTAAATGGGAGCAGCGTTCTTCATGGCAGGCAAATTCAACCCTATACTGATCTTTCTTTATTTTTGAAAAAGGTAGGCGCCGCAGTTGTTCTTCGGGCTGATCAAAGTTATGTACATACTGGGAAAGAATAGGGTAGTCCTTATAGACAAAAGAATAGGTGGTATTTTCAAGTGTCAGCTGCATTTTTTTCTCTTTGTCTTTCGACGACTCTTGTTCTTCAAAGGTAATTTCACTTTCTTCAACTGGAGTCATATCTACCGGTTCTTCCGTATCGGCATTCGCACGGCAGCCGATGAATAACAGCACCATCATCGCCATCAATCCATTGATTTTTAACATCGCCAGAATCCCTCACTTAAAAAAGCTCTTTCCTACAGGATACCACAAGAGGGGAACCTTCATGAGTACGAAACTTTTGCAAAATATCTTGGGATTAGGGAAGGATTCACCAACAATCGTCAAGAACTATTAATAAATAATAAAAAGAGTGAGGTGGGGGTAATGGGAGAACTATTTAATTTCAAAGTATTTCAACAGAAGAAAGAGAGGGAGACCAATATCCAGGACCCGAGAATGGTTGTGGCGATTTACCGAAGTGTCGTTCATTTTGTTCATATGTATCTTGATGAAATCTATGAAGATCCGATGGACCATTTGACCACACACAGTGACCTCAAATCTTTGTACAAGAATGATCGTGGGAAATTTCTCGAAACGTTCGCAGCCCTTATTCAATATTGGGAGCTCCCTCCGAACAGTGACAAAGAACTTCCCTATAATAAAGAGTTTGACTGTTTCCCGACCATAGGGGACCTCTGTATGTATATAGAAAAAAGGGTGAAAGATCTATAAGCCCATGATTACTCATGGCTCATAGCTTTCACCCTTTTCATGTTGACGATGCCAACGTAAAATTGTGTCAATCCAATCCCGAAAATAAGGGGTCCTACACTGGATGCAAGCAATGTACTGATAAATGTCTGAACCATTCCGATTGCCATCATGAGGCCGAACTTTTCAGCTTTAAAGCTGAAGTAGGATCCAATAAGTGTAGCAACCGTTATCAGTACCAGGCTTGGCATCAGCCATGGATATAACTCGATCAGTTCCATTGTTTCACCTCCTATATATTTATATTCTGAAAATTCTTATTATTAAATGATTTTACCATGGTAAGAAACAGGCTTTCAACCGTGAAAACCGTCTAGTTTTGGCGGTTTTTCCTTAAGGTGTGAGAATTGAATACCCTGGTTCTGCATTTCTCAAACCTAAAAATATCTCCAACCTAACGAATGCCTTTCATGATACAAAAAGAGAGGCGTTGCCCTTCTTTTTGTATCATACCGGAGACCAGCCCTTTCAAAGAAAAAATACAGCTTCTGGAAGAATTTTCTGATATAATAAGATTAACTAAAAAAGTAAGGAGTGATGTGTTATGACAGACATTCAACGTTCAATTAAACAAAATATAGTCAACTACGGAGGACATCACTCGTAACGTCCTCCTAAAAATCAGGAGGAATGAAATGAAACGGACGAATGACGAACTATTTTTTAAAGCACAGGTCGATCATAGCGAAAAGGTGGGCAGGGTAACCCGGTTGACACACGGATTATATACAGTGGCTGATGAGACAGGTGAGCGAACAGGAGAAGTATCCGGGCGGTTCCACCATAATGTCCAGGTGGCCAGTGACTATCCGGCAGTTGGAGACTGGGTCACTTTTGAGCCGTATGATCAAGGAGAACGGGCAAAAATTCACAGGGTGCTTAACCGCAAAACCGTTTTATCCCGAAAACAGGCAGGCGGCAAGCATGAGGAACAAGTGATCGCTGCCAACGTGGATACGGTTTTTGTTGTAACGTCATTAACCGAGGAATTCAATGGAAGACGGTTGGAACGTTACGTGCAGCAGATTTACGAAAGCGGTGCCCGTCCTGTTGTCTTATGTACAAAAAAAGACTTATGTGCAACGGTCCAGGCATATATGGTCCAGGTGGAACGTGCAGCTCCAGGAGTCTCTGTCTATGCCGTTAACAGTTTGACAGGGGAGGGGATGGCAGAACTACAGGCTGAACTGCGTCCAGGCGAGACGATATCTCTCGTCGGCTCCTCAGGTGTAGGGAAATCCACCCTGATCAACCATTGGCTAGGAATAGAAAAGCAAGCGACTCAAACAGTGAGGGAAGAGGACCAACGCGGTCGTCACACCACCACCCACCGTGAACTGTTCGAGCTTCCAAACGGCACCTCTATCATTGACACCCCGGGGATGCGTGAGTTGCAGTTATGGGGCGGTGCTGAAGAAGGGGTCGACCAAACTTTTGCAGATATTGACCTTTTACGGGCGGATTGTAAATTCAGAGATTGTAAGCATGAGCAGGAACCTGGGTGTGCGGTGCAGAAAGCGATCGAAGATGGGAAACTCGATGAGGATCGGTTAAAAAATTACAATAAGTTAAAACGGGAGTTGAAGCGGCTGGAACTGAAAGCGCGCTACGGTACCCACCGGACAAACCGGATGCTTTATGGGCCCAATGGGATGAAATAATAGGTAAAGCTTGTAGAGAATCCTATTTCTCTGCAAGCTTTTTTTGTAATGAATGGATTCGTTTCCTGAACCAAGCTTAAAGGGATTCCGATCTCTGGATTACTTCCAAGAGTCCCCAGTTCACACTCAGTCCAAATGAAAAGACAGCCCTCCTATATTGGAGGACTGTCTTTTCGGTTGTATTACTTATTCATGTATTTATCGATTTCCCACTTGCTGACTTGCAACGAGTATGCTGTCCATTCTTCCTCTTTATCTTCAATAAACACTTTAGATGTGTGATCACCCAGTGCGTGCAGGAGAAGTTCGTCTTGCTTAAGAGCGGAGAGAGCTTCTTTTAAGTTTGTTGGAAGTGTTGGTACACTATCGTCTTCCACTTCATAAAGGTTACGGCTCTCCGCTTCTCCAGCGTCCATTTCATTCCGGATTCCATCAAGACCGGCCTGAATGAGGACAGCAAGAGTTAAATATGGGTTCGCTGTCGGGTCTGGGTTACGGACTTCAAAGCGTGTTCCCTGTCCGCGAGTGGTTGGTACACGCACCATGCAGCTGCGGTTGGAGTGAGACCAAGCGATACTTACAGGTGCTTCATAACCAGGAACGAGACGCTTATAAGAGTTTACGTTCGGGTTTGTAATTGCTGCCATACCACGGGCGTGGTGCAGGATACCAGCGATGAACTGTTTCATTGTTTTAGAAACGCCATCATGGGCATCTTCATCATAAAAGGCGCTGCTTCCATTTTGGAATAAGGAAAGGTGGCAGTGCATTCCGGAACCATTCTCACCTGAGATTGGTTTTGGCATGAAGGTTGCATGGTAATCATGATTGGTTGCAATATCTTTGACCACGTTTTTGAATGTTTGGATGTTATCAGCTGTCTTGACCATGCTGTCAAAACGGAAGTTAATTTCATGCTGTCCCATCGCTACTTCGTGGTGGGAAGCTTCCATTTCGAAACCGAAATTCTTAAGTGTGCGGACAATGTCACGGCGTACTTTATCGCCTTTATCTTTTGGTGATGCATCAAAGTATCCGCCACGGTCGTTCATTTGACGAATAGGGTAGCCGTCTTTATCTAGTTTAAATAGGAAGAACTCTGGCTCTGGACCTACATTTACGGTGTAGCCCATCTCTTCAGCTTCCTGCATTGCTCGTTTAAGAATGTAACGAGGGTCTCCTTCGAATGGCGTACCATCCGGTTTGTAGATATCACAAATGAAGCGCGCACTGCGATCTTCATCAACCAAAGAAGGAAGTAGTAGGAAAGTATCTAAATCCGGGACGAGGTACATGTCACTCTCCTGGATATCAGAGAAACCGGAAATGGAAGAACTGTCAAACATCGCTTCATTGTTTAATACCATTTCAAGTTCTTCAACTGGTAGTTCAACATTTTTTGTATCCCCATACATGTCTGTGAATTCAAGTACTAGGAATTCAACATTGTTTTCTCGTACTTCCTGTTTAATCTGTTCTTTTGTGTAAGTCATACATTACCCTCTCTTTTACTAATATATTATGAGATTTGCATCCAAATACTTGCTGGATAACGGCCTCACTTTTCTATGTAAGGAATTCTAACATAAAGTGTAGACAAATCTCAATTGCCTTTTTACTAAATTCCCTGAATTTTTATGGTTAAACCTCTTCCTAAGCAAAAAAATAACCCCCCTGACATATGGTGAAATATGGGCAGAATGGGGGGAGATTATGAATGGGAAAATCCTTGTAATCATGCAGTCTGCGACGGTTTTTGGATACTTGATTTTCATCTCGTGGATCGACATGAAACTTCAGCAGCAGGCTGCTTTTACAAAAAATTTTTATTTTTATATTATTTTCGGACAACTCGCCTATATTCCCGTCGGTTTTTTGATTGGTTTACAAAAATTTTTACGGCTTTGGAAAAAGGAAGGGAGGTTTAAATGGAAGAAAAGATATGGGGTGGGGTTTGTTGTTCCTTGCGCGTATTTCCTTGTCGTGCCCTATCTCCTACCCGTAGATTCACTATTTCCTTATTCTATGATGACACATCCGACCATTAGTGCGGTTGTACAGGTGGTTTTTGGCTATTATTTCATGATGAGTCTGGATAAGGACTAACCCTTCTTTTCTATTTCACAGAGAATAATAGGAGAAGATGGACGCAGAACCTAATCTATTTTATAATCGAAACGGACAAGCATTCCTACATACCCTTGAAAAAGAAAGGAAGATGATTGTGAGTAAAACATTGATTTTCGGTCATAAAAACCCGGATACGGATACGATTACATCTGCCCTTGTGTACGCGGACTTGAAGAAGGCGCTAGGCGAGGACGTGGAGCCGGTACGCCTGGGAGAGGTGAATGGAGAAACACAATTCGCGCTTGATCAGTTCAACGTGGATGCCCCTCGTTTAGTTGAACGCGTGTCGGATGAAGTGGAACAAGTGATTCTTGTGGACCATAACGAACGTCAGCAAAGTGCGGATGACATCGAAGACGTACAGGTGTTAGAAGTTATTGATCACCACCGTATCGCGAACTTTGAAACAAAAGGGCCTCTTTACTACCGTGCAGAGCCTGTAGGCTGTACAGCAACAATCTTAAACAAATTATATAAAGAAAAAGGTCAGGAAGTTTCGAAGCCAATGGCTGGGCTGATGCTTTCTGCGATCATTTCTGATTCTCTGTTGTTCAAGTCTCCGACATGTACGGATGAAGATCGTAAAGCGGCAGAAGAACTAGCAGCTATAGCTGGAGTAAACGTGGAAGAGTATGGATTGAACATGTTGAAAGCTGGTGCGGATATCAGTGATAAATCAGCAGAAGAGTTGATCTCCCTGGATGCGAAAGAATTCGATATGGGGGATAAAAGAGTAGAAATCGCTCAGGTGAATACGGTAGACACAGATGATGTTCTGTCCCGTAGGAGCGAACTTGAATCAACGATTGAGAAGACGGTTTCCGATAAGGGTCTTGATCTTTTCGTCCTTGTGGTGACAGATATACTCGAAAGTGATTCCACAGTTGTTGCCGTTGGAAATGAAACTGAAGCGGTTGCCAAAGCATTTGACGTGGAGCTTGATGGAAATCAGGCTGTTCTTGAAGGCGTCGTTTCCCGTAAGAAACAAATTGTACCTCCGTTGAATACGTATTTCGGCTAAAATAAAAAAAGGACGCCTCACCCTTGGGTGCTGGGCGTCCTTTTTTTATTGTTAAACACCTGCCTGCTTTGGGGGTGGCAAGGCGCTTTCCCTCTTCTTATTCGTAAGCTTGTTTTTAAATTTATGATAAAAACTGCTCATTAAACGTCCGGATAGTCTCTGTCAATGCGTTCATTTTTTCTTTATCCGTAACTGTAAAAGATTCTTTGTCCACGATATATTGCACATCGGCCTGGAGTTGAGTCAACTGTGAGGCGATCGCCTCCGCCTGATCGGATTGTTCCTTTTCGAATGAATGGGCGGTCATAATGGAGCGCAGTGTAAATAACTCGTTGAAATAATCCTGAAACCATGGTTTCTCTAATTGATTTGACCTCTCTGCGGCGTTTAGCAGTCTTTGGTTTCCAGTTAATTGCTGCAAACTGCGGGCAAGTAATGTTTCTGCGTACTTATGCTCTTTCGCTGAAGCGTCTTCCTTATGGAAAGAGTCAAACGAAATTCGCACATCTTCCAGTCGGTACGGCAATTCTTTGACAACGGAAGAAGCAGCGTCCACTGTATAGGTGTCAATGGTGTCTCCACTATTTCCTTCGATCCACAAGGAGGCGAAAATGATCGTCGTGATTAGAAAAGTGCCGGTAAAAATTTTGTATAGGTTCATGCTCCTCTTCGTCAATGCTTTCCCTCCTGTCGATCCTGCCTGACCTAACGTCTTCCATGGTACCATGAAAAAAGGAATGTGCCTTCCATACGGAGGTGAATATTTTGTGTACACTTATAGATTGATTTGGAAATGTTTGGGGATTGGTGTTTATTTTTTCTAAAGCGGCCAGGGATGCTTGGTCCATTCTTGGGTTTATTAGAGGTGGATGACTGAACGTCCAATGCTGGAAAGGGGAGGATGGAATGGACCGTTTGATTTTATCAGGTGGAGGGGATGCGCAGCTGAACCAAAAAGCGCATGACTTTTTGGCGAAAAGATGAAAAAAAGGGGAAACCCCTTTTGTACATCCCGCTGGGCGGTGACCCTGAGGTGAGTCTTTGGCTATAGCTTCCATTACATAAAAAAGGCGCTCGATCCTCATGGAATGACACGTGTGCAAATGTGGACGGAGTTACATAACAAACGATGGACGGATCTTTTTGATAATTCCGCTGTCTATATCAGCGGAGGATCGACACGTCGGCTTCTGCAAATGGTTAAACATCACGGATTTGCTCAAGACTCCTTGCTTTTTACAGAGGCATTAGAAGTTGAAATACATGCTTAAGGAAAAACAGCATGTCAGGTTTCACTCCCGGCATGTTGTTTCATTCCATTCGTTTCATCCATTCTTCCCGTAAGACCCCCATGCGGATCGAATCATAAAAATGCCCTTCAAAAAGCCGGCACTTGCGCAGACGTCCTTCGAGTTTCATGCCGAGCTTTTCCCCGACACGTATCATCCTTTGATTTTTGGACCATGTCGTTAAGCCGACGTGTGCAAGCGGAAGCGTTTGGAAAAGATGATCGATCCATAACTCAAGCGCCTCAAAGCCATACCCGCCGTTCCAGTAATCAGGATCATAGATGCCTATACCGACTTCAAGCCACAGGGATGACTTATGCTCCCAGTAATAAGTGACCGTACCAATGGTAGTTCCGTTGACATCAATAATCAGCCGTGAATCCGGTTCATGGGTTCCGAGTCGGTTCTTTCTTGCTGTTTCGTGACTTCGGTAACTTTCTAATGTATGAGGCTCGAGCGGGTAGTAAGGAGCATCCCATTTTTTCCATTCCGGTTCCTCTCCATTGTAAATCAGCTTGTATAAAACGGGAATATCCTCTTCTGTTATCGGTCGTAGTGTCACACGTGTTCCTTGTATGGGTGTTGAGGGATTCAACTGTTGCATTATCCGCCTGCCTCCACTCCGTTTTTCTTCCATCGTACCATAATTAAAAAAGGTCGTTTTAAAAATTCCTCCTGCGGTTATAAATGAAGAAGATGTACATAACCAGGGCAGGTGATTATTTTGATTGAAGTATTAGCCTACAGCAAGGAAAAAGGGTTTCAGGAATTATCCATTGAACAGCTCCGGGAAGTGGACTGGGATTGGTACTGGGTGGATTTTTCCGAGCCTACCGAGAATGAAGTGATTCATCTCGAAAAGACTTTCGATTTCCACCCTTTGGCCATTGAAGATTGTCTGCACGGACTACAGCGACCGAAACTGGATTATTATGATGACCACACATTTTTCGTCGTTCATTCCGTCCATCCAAAGACGCTTGAGCGTGAAGAGATCGATGTCTTTCTTGGCAAGTGTTCGATTGTTACTTTTCACAAAGAGAAAAATAGTCCGCTGGAACAGGCGAAACAAGTAGTTAAGCGCAGTAAACAGTTCGACCGTGTGGATGAATATTATATCTTTCACCAGATTCTTGATAAGGTGGTCGACCACTATTTTCCACTGATTTATACCATTGAAGATCATATTAATGAAATCGAAGACAATACGAAGGATTTGTCGATGGAAAAGCTGCTCGAAGCGTTGTTCGACCGCAGAAGTGAACTGTTGACTCTTAGGCAGACGATCCACCCGATGAGGGATCTATTATACCGGATATTGAATACCAGTCATTTGGAAGGTGTCTTTGAAAGAAGAGAATACTTTGCAGATATCCATGACCATTTGATAAAGGTAGCGGACATGGTCGCATCCAATAGGGAAATGACACAGGATATACGGGACAGCTATTTATCCCTCAACTCCCATGAGACGAACCGTACGATGCAAATTTTGACGGTTATTAGTGTCATCTTTATGCCGCTCACCTTTATTGTCGGGGTGTATGGCATGAACTTCGTCAACATGCCGGAACTGGAAGCGGAGTACGGCTACTTTGCTGTTCGGGGTGTGATGCTTGCGGTGGCCATTGGTATGTTCTTCAGGTTTAAAAACAAAGGTTGGTTTGATTGATTATGGATGCGGGCCGGAGGGGATACCGGCGAATCCCTTCCGTCTTTTTTCAGTCCATAGATGGATGAAGGATCACTCCTTCGACCGTTAAGAAAAAGAATGGGGCGGTCTATACTTGAGGTAACAAGAAACGAAGGAGATGATCGTATGATCAACATCTTTGAACTATCTCTGGATATCGAAGAACGCCGCCCTCGCTAAACGGAAGAGACTGGGATTCATTCCCGGTCTCTTTTATTTTACGATGGGACATCGCCTGGTGTTCGCCAATAGAAGGAATGCTAAAGACCAAATGCTTCCATCAAAAAACGCCCCTTCATTGAGGAGCGTTCTATTATTGATCTTCGTCTTCTTGATCGAACCAAAGAAGTTCTTGTTCATCAACAAAACCGTTGTAATTAATATAAACTTCTTCATCGGCTTTGATATCTTGATAAGCATAAAAGTCAAACGTATGATTGTCGAAATTAATGACATAATTCGCATTCGGCTGATAGGAATGGTTAAACATCATGCCATACCCCAGCAAAAAGGCCGTGTGGTTCTCACCATATTCGAAGGCATAATCAGCCAGACGGGTTTTTTCAATATGAATGTGTTCCTCATTGGGATAGGGGATTACAGGAGCCTGATGAATCAGCTCATTTTTAGCAATATCCCGTTTTGCGAATATCCCACGGTTCAATTCTTCGTTATCAAGCGTAGACGTGCGGACTTCTATCATTTTCTTCACCTGCGCTTTCTTTTCACTAAGACCCATCAATCGTCAGCTCTTCCAGTTTGACAGGTCTATGGATGAAAAGCAACTTTCTTATTTTTTCCTTTTCGAATAGGATTGCCACTCTTATAGATAATAAGTGTACATCTCCACTTTTGGAAGGAGCCGTACGTGATATGAAAAAATTTAACACCGTGTTTAAGGTTTCTGCTGGAATTATGCTTGTCCTTGTTATCATCGGGGTCGTGTGGCCAGACGGTTTAGAACAAATGACTACAAATGTGAAAGATTTTATCGCTCACACACTCGGCTGGTATTACTTAATTGTTGTCACACTGTTTGTCCTGGTTTGTCTGGCTTTCCTTTTCACACCGCTTGGCAGGATTAAACTGGGGAAAAAAGGGGAGACTCCAGAGTTTTCAAGACCGACCTGGATTGCGATGCTGTTCAGTGCGGGGATGGGAATAGGGATCGTCTTCTGGGGAACGGCTGAGCCGATTAATCACTATGCTCTCAGTTCACCAACAGGAGAGACGGGAACAGATCAAGCGATTAAAGATGCGATGCGTTTTACATTTTTCCATTGGGGAATTCACGCATGGGCGATTTATGGCATTGTCGCTTTAGTCCTTGCCTATTTCAACTTCCGTCATGACCATGCAGGACTCATCAGTGCTACTTTAAAACCATTGATTGGGGAAAAGGCGGCTGAAGGTATCATAGGTAAAGTCATCGACATCCTAGCCGTTATTGCTACCGTCATTGGTGTAGCCACAACACTAGGGTTTGGGGCGGTTCAAATTAATGGGGGACTTTCGTTTTTATTTGATATTCCGACAGGTATTCTTGTGCAGTTCATTATTATAGCGATCGTCACAGTCCTGTTCATGATTTCAGCTTGGACAGGCCTTGGAAAAGGTATCAAAATCCTTAGTAATGCAAATATGGGCCTCGCTGCTTTATTGTTTTTACTTCTCTTTATTGTGGGACCCACGATGTTTATTTTGAATCTATTCACGAGTTCCATCGGTGCCTATTTTCAATATCTGCCTACCATGAGTTTCCGCATTGCTCCGCTTAACCCAGACACACGTGAATGGATCAATGCATGGACAATTTTTTACTGGGCCTGGTGGATTGCTTGGTCACCATTTGTCGGCGTGTTCATAGCACGAGTTTCTCGTGGGCGTAGTATTCGTGAATTTGTGTTTACTGTGCTTGTGGTTCCATCAGTTATCGGATTCTTATGGTTTGCCACATTCGGAGGGACGGCCATCAATCTTGAGCATAACGCCATTGATACGATCTCTTCACTTGCTACAGAAGAATCCTTGTTTGGGGTATTCTCAAATGTCCCGCTTGGCTGGATTGCTTCCATTGTGGCAATGACGCTGATTGCCACATTCTTTATTACATCCGCAGACTCGGGTACATTTGTACTTGGCATGATGACAACTGGGGGTTCGGAAACCCCGGGGACCTTTATCAAATTAACGTGGGGCGGATTGTTGTCAGCTACTGCTTTAGCACTCCTTTACACAGGAGGTCTGCAGGCACTGCAAAATACAATGATTATTGCTGCCCTGCCATTTTCGATCATTATGCTTATGATGGTGATCAGTTTTGTGAAAGCTATCTATAAAGAAGGAAGAGAACTGGGGATCGGGCGCTTTCACAAACCCAAGGATAAAAAATCATAATAACTAACCCCCGTCCATAGGAACGACGGGGGTTGTTTTTGTTCCTGTTTATTTATTTTCCTAAAATATCATGATCAACATAGCGTTTCCCGTCCAGTTCACTGATCACGTTAATCGCTACGCGTGCACCGTCCCCTGATGTTACGATCGTGTGAACACTCACACCAGCTACCGTGCCTGCTGCCCACATTTTCGGTGAGGAAGTGCGGCCATGTTCATCCGTCTTAATGATTTTAGCCACTCGTGGTTCTGTTCCTTCCACGACATCTAGACCGAATGCTTCGGCAGCTTTGACAGACATGCCTGTCGCAAAAATGACATGAGACGCTTCATAACGGCCTTCTGATGTTTCCACAATATAAAGTTCGCCACTTTCTTTAATGGAGACGACATCACCTTTAACGATTTCTGCTCCAAATTTCTCCGCTTGCTTCTGGCCCTGTTCCAGGAGTTTTGGCCCTTCAATCGCATCAACTCCATAATGGTTTTCCACCCAAGCCTTGGCGGTAATGCTTTTGCCATTATCAAAAAGGATGGTCTTCTTACCGGCTTTCGCTGTGAAGAGTCCGGCACTCGCACCGGCGGGACCGGCTCCGATAATTGCCACATCGTACATTCAATCACTCCTTTTGAAAGTCTCTTATTTATTATATCGGAATTTTCTGTTCATTTAAATTTATAAATCATTTCATTTACCGTTGCTTTCCATGTAGAAGTCTTGTACTATATTTCGAGTAACGAAAGATTGAAGGGAGAGGTCTAAGTTGAAAGAAAATCAGCAAGTACAGAATCCAAAGGGATTATTGATCTCTCTTTGCGCGGTGATGATGATGTCCGTTATGAATGGTACCATGTTCAACATCGCCGTTCCTGATATAGCCACCTCTTATCGATTGATGCCTTCAGAGGTCAGCTGGGTTATGACAGGGTATATCATGGTCTATGCGATTGGCGCGCTTACCTATGGGAAACTGGCCGATTATTATCCATACCGGACGTTAATTACATTTGGATTAGTTATTTTTTGCAGCGGGTCCCTTTTCGGATTCTTTGCACAAAATTACGCAATGGTTCTTCTGGCAAGGGTTATTCAGGCAGTGGGAGGAGCGATGATTCCAGCGCTTGTCTTTTTGGCTCCCATTCGCTATTTTCCGAATGAGCGGGGGAAAGTGCTCGGCATCGTTTCCTCTGTGATGGCTTTTGCCTCTGGCATCGGTCCAATTGCCGGCGGCTTCATCGCAGGCTTCCTTGATTGGCGGTATTTGTTCTTAACCTCTGCATTAATTATCATTACTTTACCGTTTCTACGTAAAAACCTGCCCAAGGAAGAAGCGAGAAAGGGGTATATCGATTATATCGGCGCCGTCTTGATTGCAGGAATGATTTCGACGCTGCTGTTGGGCATTACACTGGGCCATTCCTGGTTGTTTATTTTTACAGGCACGTTCTTCGGCTTAAATGTGTGGCGTATGAAATCGATCGAGGAACCATTTATCCCCGCCCATTTATTTAAAAGCAGCCGATACAGGGCGACAATCATAACCAGTTTTCTAGGCGTTGTCTGTTTGTTTGGCATGATGTTCATGCTCCCGATTATGTTCCGTGATGCGTACGGATTGAACACCATGATGATTGGACTCGTCCTATTTCCAGGGGCATTAAGCGCAGCTTTGATGGGTCAGAAGGGTGGAAAACTTGTCGATACAAAAGGCAACATATTCGTACTTTACCTTGCATTAACACTGCTTGGTACCGGATTTCTCCTATTATCCACATTCGTCGGAGCTTCTCCGTACGTGGTTAGTGCTGTGATCATTATCGCCTACATGAGCTTTCCGCTTGTGCAGGCATCGTCTGCGGATATCCTTGCAAACATTTTGCACAAAAGTGAAACAGGGGTCGGAATGGGGGTCTTTAATTTAATGAACTTTGTATCAGGCGCTTTGAGTGGTGCTCTGATCGGTAAGGCCCTCGACGTTTATAAACCGAACCACCCCTTCAACTGGTTTGGAATTAATGGGAATACAGCCGTTTACAGCAATATTTTTCTTGCCTTCGCTCTTATTATAGCTATTGGCTACTTACAGTTCCGTTTGAACTTTTACAAAAAAGAAGAAACCTACACACGAAAGAAACCCGCTTCCTTATAAAGAGCGGGTTTTTTGGAATTTATCACTCTAAGGAGAGGGGACGCTCCGACTTCCCCTTAAATAGTCATTTAACATCAGGGGGGGCGATTAGGGATATACAAAAGTTATACAGATATCGATATTTCACTTCCACAACAGATTTACTGTATTTTCTACGACAGCTACTCTCGACAATATGCTCCTTCCATTCTGCTTCGATTTTTTGATATACCTCATCCACACATTTTCCATCAATGATCATAAGGAAGGGGTCATCCACATCCATGAATAAGAAAAAGGATAATAATTTCGGAAGGTGTCCGGCGTCAGCAATTAATTGATTTTGAAGTAAATATAAGTCACAGCCATTTTTTGTGATTATTTTGTACATTTTCATAATTTGAATGGTTTTTAACGGGCGTTTTAATGTGATTTGGTAAGAAGACAGCTCATTCACTGTCGTCACCTCCGTTGTGTTTTGTTTGTTGCTATAGAACTACCCGTACAAAACTTGTACTAAACATGAGGACAAAAAGAAAGGTTGAAAGCCTCTTTCTTTAGGGCACATCTCTAATTCTCACACTCCTAATTGTTTCTAAGCATAAGATGAACCAACTCTACAGGATTCAATTCCCTGTTTCTGTGCCAGGGATATAGGGTATTCCTATAGAGAGCACTCCCGTTTCATGCATGTCTTCACCTTGTCCTTAAAAGGGGAACGTGATATGATCTTTTTTAAAAAAACGGAGGTGATCGTATGAGAAGAGTGACACTCGTTGAGGTATTTAAACACCGGATTACTCAAAAATATTTGCAGCGATCAGGCATCAACCACGCGGTCACCGTTGCTGAATATGCTTTTGATATGGCTGTGGAGATGGGGGTCGGCCCAGACCTTGCGACTAAATCCGCCTTACTGCATGATATGGGCCATTATGAATGGTATCGGGATGGCAAATGGGATTATGATGAATACCGAAAATCCGATATTCATGCCATTAAAGGGGCGGAACGTGCGCACAAGTTATTGATTCGTTTAGGAGAAGACAGGCTTGTAGCAAAGGAAGTATCCGTCGCAGTGCTCCTTCACACAGATAGTTACTTGCCATTTGGTCTTGATGAAAAAAGAACACCACTTCAACACGTCGTAGCCAAAGCAGACGAAAAAGATGAGCAGCCCATGGGTCTGCATCATTATAAACAAATGGATAAAAGCCATGCATTAAAAAGATTGCATGACCTGGACCGAAAAATTGAACAAGTCTTAACAAAGAACAATGACTCAGCATAAGTGGATAACCAGATTCATACAATGAATGCATAGCAGGGGCGTGTCGGAGAAGCAATGGTGGGGAGAAGCTCCTTCCATTGCTTTTTATATGCCCATGGCCTATTTTGGAGAAAAGTCAAGTTTTTTCAAAAGTAGGCTTTACTTTCCGAAAAAGGTCCTATATAATTTCCAGTGTAAGAAAAATTTCTCAGAAAGCGAGGTCGACGAAAATGAACAACTGCATGATCCAAAACCAAACGAACTTCATACCATCGACCTGCGCTCAGAAGCCAATCTGAGATCAATGACTATTTTTAATTAAAGCATTCATAACAGCCGCAGGAGATGCATATTGTATTCCTGTGGCTTTTTTATGGAGTGAAATTTTTCCAAAAGCCGCAGAGTCCCTGCGGCTTTTTTGTGCCTATCTAAGAGTAATTTTACTCTTTAGATATAAATATACACTATTTGAAAGGAGTGAAAACAATGACGATACAATTCTTTATCTTTACGATTACCTTCGCTAGGAACAACGCAAAACGATATCAGCCCATCCCTGGTTATCGTCCAACAGTCCAAGATCAGTGGCTAGACCGGAAATCTGCATTCAGCCGTTACATGTAAAAAACACAAGGAGGAGATCATCATGGGAGAAATGCTGAGAATTGCTTTTATGAACTGGTTGAATGTGGAGAAGGATACCGCTTAGCCTCAGTACACAGAGGAGGAGACAAAATGAGAATCAATTTGATTATTTTCACCATCATCATTGAACGTATGGACAACGGTGCGATTGAAAAATCAAAACAACGCAGCCGATATATTGAACGAAAAATTAATGATTCCAAAAACAAATACCTGTACCTATAAAGGAACAACCCCTGTCTTTTATGGCAGGGGTTTTGTCATAAAATTATTCTATTTTGAAACAATAAGAGGGAGGGGAGTGAATGGGAAATGGCACAAGGAAATAAGAAAATCACCAAACGTAATGAGAAAAAACATGCCCGTAAAGGTGAAAAACGCGGAAAAAAGCAAGATGAAACAGCCATCAACCACGTAGTCAACGTTTACGACCCAATCTAAAAACTTTCATCCCGAACCCGGAGCTTATAGCTCCGGGTTTTTCCTTATTTTTTCCATGCTTTTGAGGACTGAAAAGGATCCTGTACATAGAGAAATCTTTGAAAAAATGCGAATGTTCCTATATCTTCAAAGGAAGAACATTTTTTCAAAAGGAAGGTTGAATCATGAACTTACATAGAGACCCCCTGCCAATAGCCGACGCTGTCGACAGGGTCATGGCCAATAAAAAACAAGGAAAAACAGAAAAGGTTGCCATCGAGCATTGTGGTGGACGCAGTCTTGCAGAAGATATTTTAGCGACAAATCCTGTGCCGCCTTTTGATAAGTCTCCTTATGATGGGTTTGCTTTACGCTCGCAAGATACAAGGGGCCTTACCCGGAAAAATCCTGGTACGTTTCATGTGACCGAAACTGTTGCTGCCGGCCACAGGGCATCACGTCCTATGGAAAAAGGAGAAGCCGTCCGCATTATGACAGGAGCCGAAATTCCTGAAGGGGCGGATTGTGTAGCGATGTTTGAAATTTGTCAAACTTTTGAAGAAAGCGGTCACTCCTATATGGAAATAAAACGGGCTCTAGAACCGAATCAAAATATTATTGAGAAAGGTTCAGAAACAGAGAAGGGAAAAAGGCTTGTCAGGGCCGGGGCTTTGATTAACCCAGGGGTGAAAGCTCTTCTGGCTACGTTTGGTTACTCAGAAGTTATGGTCTATCAAAAGCCGAAGGTAGGAGTTTTTGCTACAGGAACGGAACTTTTGGATGTCGATGAACCTCTCGTGCCCGGGAAAATCCGCAACTCGAATGCTTATATGATCCTTGCTCAAATCGAACGTGCTGGTGCGGAAGGAACCTATCTCGGTAAGCTGGATGATGACTTTGAAACTTGTTACCATGCGGTTTCAGGATCCTTGAAGGATTTTGACCTCGTCATCACGACGGGCGGGGTATCTGTCGGTGATTATGATCTGATGCCTGAGATCTATGAAAAACTTAAAGCAAGGGTGCTGTTTAATAAAGTGGCCATGAGGCCAGGGAGTGTGACGACCGTTGCAGAGCTCGATGGTCAGTTGTTGTATGGATTGAGTGGAAATCCATCCGCCTGTTATGTCGGATTCGAATTGTTTGCTTACCCCATGATTCAAAGCTTAATCGGAAATCCGGCCCCTTTTCGTCCACGTATTCAGGCAATCCTCGGGGAAGATTTCAAGAAACCCAACCCGTTCAGCCGTTTTGTTCGAGGGAAAGTCAGCTTCAAACGTGGGGAAGTAGTGGTATCCCCTGTAGGAATAGACAAATCTGCAGTCGTGACCTCATTAGCAGCGGCAAATGCTTTCATCGTTCTTCCTGGAGGCACAAGAGGCTATGAAAAAGGAGATACGGTAGAAGCCATTCTTCTAGAGCATGAACATGGACAAAAACAATTGGAGGAGGGGTGATCATATCGATTCCCACATCACCGATCAACTGGGTCGTCCCATTAAAGATTTACGAATATCTGTTATCGATCAATGCAACTTCCGATGTACCTATTGTATGCCGGCAGAGATTTTTGGCCCGGATTATACATTTTTACCAAAGGATGAACTGCTCAGTTTTGATGAAATTATCCGGCTCGTACGTATTTTTGCTGGGTTTGGAGCGGAAAAAATACGCCTGACCGGCGGCGAACCTTTGATGAGGAAAAATTTGGATGAATTAGTACGAAGAATAAAGGAAATCGACGGAATCAAGGATATTGCTGTGACGACAAATGCTGTCTTCCTTGTTCGGCAGGCCCGGAAATTGAAAGAAGCTGGGTTGGACAGGGTCAACATTAGCCTGGATGCGATTGAGGATCACATTTTCAAGGAGACGAATGGTCGTGGTGTTCAAACGAAACCAGTCCTAAAGGGAATCGAAGCAGCCAGATCAGCTGGTTTGGATATCAAGATCAACATGGTAGTCAAAAAGGGGATGAATGAAGATCAAATTCTCCCAATGGCCCGTTATTTCAAGGGAACCGGAGATACCCTCCGGTTTATCGAATTCATGGAAGTCGGGAATCACAATGGCTGGAATATGGATGCCGTCGTATCCAAAAAAGAGATCATCGATCAAATCCATGAGGAAATGCCGCTTGTTCCGCTTGAACCTAATTATTATGGGGAAGTCGCTTCTCGCTATCGTTATGAGGAAGGGAAAGGGGAAATTGGTGTCATCTCATCTGTCACCGAAGCCTTCTGCTCCAGCTGTACAAGAGCTCGATTATCAGCGGACGGCCAACTATACACCTGCCTGTTTGCATCCTCCGGGTATGATTTGAAGCAAATGCTTCGTGAAGGAGAGGGAGATCACTCGATCACCGAATATTTACAGGCTGTTTGGACAGGGAGGACCGATCAATATTCGGTAGATAGAGCCCATGGAAAACCCATGAAGCAGAATAAAATCGAGATGTCCTATATCGGTGGATGAAAAAAAGGTTGAAATCACTCTTTGCCCCAGTCCTCTTAGTATTCTATAATAGAGATAATTATCATTCCCGGAGGTCATTCGAATGAAAACCTTTAAATTGATTTCATTGGATATCGTGGAAGAAAAGCATGATGATATTACCCAGCGGCGCATCAAGTTACAAGACGGGTTGATCATTAACAGGGAGGACGACCACGGACGGTGGGTTGTTGAAGCTTATGTAGATGAAAGCTACCGTGACTTTTTTGAAACGATGCGTGAAAATGAAGAAGAAATTATTATACAGGTGAAAATCACGAAACAAAGCAATCGTCCAGCGACTTTCATGGTGAAACCGATTGATGTAAACAAAATCGGTGGCCGAATGAATGTTATTTTCATGGGGACGATCGTTGATCGACATCAAGAACAGGTCGAACGTGTACTGAAACAATTAATGGATGAAGGTTTTCAGGGAGAAGACCTCTTAGAAGAATTTAAAAAAAGAGGCCAGGAATCAAAGGCATAAACATAACGAGGAGGCGTCTGATGCTCAGACGCCTCCAATGTGTGTATGAGATTGTAATGTCTTACGAAAATGAAGAAATAGAAGTCATTTGTCCCACTATATGATTAGTGGCGATAAACATCCATGAGGACTGGCAGCATCAAAGGAGTTTTTACTTTATGTGGGTGAGAAGAAAGAGCCTGATGTGGCTGAATGACTTATCGCCATTTCAATTAATCGCATTATACTATATGGTGGCCGTGACGATCGCTTCCATATTGATAGCACTTCCCGTCGCTCATCGGGACGGGGTGGATTTGGCTTTTATCGATGTATTATTTACAGCCGTCAGTGCAGTCAGTGTGACAGGGCTGACGACAGTGCCCACGGCCGAGACGTTCAGTACGACTGGCTATTTTATAATAGCCATTGTTCTCCAGTTTGGCGGGATCGGGATTATGACCCTTGGCACGATGATTTGGCTGATGCTCGGGAAGAAAATTGGGCTGAAGGAACGCCGGCTTATTATGACCGACCAGAACCAGACCACTTTCCAGGGGATGGTCCGTTTAGTGAAACAGATCATCCTTGTCGTTTTGATGATTGAATTCATCGGCTTTCTTGTCCTCGGTACATATTTTCTACAGTATTATGAACCTGGGGAAGCTTATTTACAAGGGTTCTTCGGGACAATCAGTGCTATGACAAACGGTGGTTTTGATATCACTGGTGAATCACTCATTCCGTTCCGTGACGATTACTTTGTTCAATTCATCAATATTGTTCTTATCATTGCAGGGGCGATTGGCTTTCCTGTATTAATCGAAGTGAAGCAATATTTATGGCAGAATCAAGAAGAGAAGACCATCCGATTTTCATTGTTTGCCAAGCTTACCACCATTACATTCTTTGCTCTTGTTTTGTTTGGTACCCTTATGATTATTATTTTAGAGAATAATCATTTCTTTGCCGGCAGGTCCTGGCATGAAATCCTTTTCTATGCGCTGTTCCAATCGGTTACTACACGCAGTGGCGGGCTGGCAACCCTGGATATAAATCAGTTTACAGAACAAACCCAGTTGTTTATGTCGTCCCTGATGTTTATCGGAGCTTCTCCGAGTAGTGTAGGTGGCGGAATCCGGACAACCACATTTGCACTTGTGGTCATTTTCGTTCTTACGTTCGCCCGGGGTGGACAGAACATACGTATTTTCAGAAGAGAAATTCATCCGGAAGATTTAAATAAAGCGGTGGTTGTGACGATGGTCGCTTTGTTCTTATGCTTTATTGCTGTCATCACACTTTCCATCATCGAACCATTTACATTGAATGAGATCGTATTTGAAGTTTGTTCCGCCTTTGGGACGGTTGGATTGTCGATGGGCATTACCCCTGGCCTTTCAACCTTTGGGAAAATTATTCTCATGCTGCTCATGTTCCTTGGTCGGATCGGCTTGCTTACGTTCTTATTCTCCTTTAATAAACATGACAAAGCACGTGTGAACTACCATTATCCAAGAGAGCGAATTATTATTGGCTAGACCAATATCGTGGGTAAGGGCCAGACATGTATCATTTATTGAAGAAATAGAAAAGGCATTGCAGCAATCGAACAGCCCGCCGAGGCACCGGCGAAGGGAAGCTGCTGGCCATTCAACTATTCAAAAAGGGTAGAGCAAAAAGGCACCGCCGAAAGGGCGGTGCCTTTTTTATATGGAAAGATATAAAAAGATGAGTCTCTTTTAGGAGAAGGAGGCATTGGTTTATCTTTCTAGCCGGCCCTCTCCCTTTTTAACTTTCCAGTTACAGATCCTTGAGGCATAAGCGATCCTGCAAGTCTTCATAGGGTGGCTTTGCTTATGCTTGGATCCCCCAGGAAGCGGGGTGTTCAATGAATGTTGCGGATGGGCCCCGTGAACATAGCTGAACATCTTCTGCCCCACTCGGTTTTACTTGGCTTTCATTAGCAATAAAATGCTGCGCCTACAATGACCAATAGGATGAACAATACGACGATTAAGGCGAAATCGTTGCCGTAACGTCGTGGTCTGTGGCACTTTCTTCCTCCGTAAGGATAGCCTCCGTACATAAGCTCACCTCCTGTTGTTACATTTGTAGCCTATGCACGGAAGGGCAGTCGTGTATGGTCATTAACCCATTTCCACTAATTCAAAAAGGTCGGAGGAGAAAGCTTTGTGATCTTACTTTTTTGATGCATGCTGTTTGACTGTTGTTCTTGATGGTGTTCGCATTGATCGAGCTCCTCACACCAATGATTTAATTGTTCATTCGTATATTGGTTGTGAGGGGGTGAATGTGTGGTATGCGAGGGGAAATAGGGTCCGGAAATCCTTTGATTTGAATACATAACCATCCCTCCTTCGTTGGTATTATCCCCTCGTTTCCCTTAATTATCCTTATTCTTACCTGTCACCATTTTACAGCAGAAACAGATAACACGTTTGTATAAATTCAAAATCCCTGGACAGGTCACCCTAAACCGGAGACTCCTGGTGACCTTGTCATCGGCCAAGCACTGGTAATACCGATTGTCAGCTAATCACCGGCGTTTGCGATAGATAAAGAAGTCGCTGTTTCCATCCGGCGTGTTTCGGTCGAAACTCCTCCGTACCCCTTGAAATATTGCTGCCAAAGGGGCATCCATACATCCCAGCGAGTGATGCACGGCACACAAATGCTGGCCGATTATTTGCAATTTTGGGAGGGAGAAAGGCATAATTACAAGCGAGGTGTTTAGTAATGTCGGACTTGAACCAAGCATACCACTATTGTCGCAAATTAATCGAAGAGCATTCTAAAACCTTTTCGAGAGCCTTCATGTTGCTGCCAAAACAACAAAAGAAAGCTGTGTGGGCCATTTATGCCTTTTGCCGTCGAGTGGACGATATTGTAGATGAAGGTGTGGAACCTAAGAAAGGACTAGAAGTGTTCGCCGATGAATTCGATGCGTTCATGGAGGGGAAATTAGCGCTGAATGATCCTTGCTGGCTGGCATTAGATGATGTCTTCCGAAACTTCTCCATTGATTCAGAGCCTTATTATGCCATGATTGAAGGACAGCGGATGGACCTTTATCCTCATATAATCCGGACGAAAGATGACCTATTGCATTATTGTTATCACGTTGCGAGTACCGTAGGTTTAATGCTTCTTCCTGTTATCGCGCCAAGGCAAATAACTTCATTAAAGCAAGGGGCCATTGAACTTGGCTATGCGATGCAGCTGACAAACATATTACGAGATATCGGTGAGGATATGGAAATCGACCGAATATACTTACCTCAGGAATTAATGGAAAAGTACGGATACACATTCGTGGACCTGAAAGAAAAGAAAGTGAACAAGCCATTCATACACATGTGGGAAGAGCTCGCGAGTGAGGCAGAGATATATTATGATAGAGCGATGGATACATTAAAGGCTTACCCTTTGTATTCCCGAACTCCTGTTGGCGGCGCTGCAAAAATGTACAGGGCCATCCTGAAAAAAGTCAGGAAGAACGGGTATCAAGTGTTCAATCATCGCCATTTCGTTACAGATCAGGAAAAACAGCAGATCATTGCAAAAATGCAGTGAGACAGATGTGCAAAAACCAATGGATACGATCTCCTTTTTCGTAGGAACAACATAGATGTATATTTCTGTCATCTCTTGCGAATACTTGTAGCAACAATCGTACAGGAAAGGGAGACTAGAATGGCAGAAAAATACCTTATTTACTATCAAGCGAAAACAGGGGTTGTAAAAAAAGTACCTGTTTTTGCGTCCCACAAAGAAAAAGCACGGGAAGACCATTTGAAAAGCAATCCCCAATCAAAAATCACCCACATCCGCCTATTGTAGAGATCGGAAGAGGGTTCATATCCACTAGTAAAGAGGCGCCACTCATCAAGGAGAGGCGTCTTTTTTTGTGCATGTAAAACTCACGCTTACTTTGGGGCTAAAGAGCACACTTGCAAAATTTGTCTGCGATTGATAAAATTATGAGAAAATTAACAATATTACCAAAAGTGAAGGGGGAAAGTCATCATGAAATTGTACCTCTCAGTCGACATGGAAGGGATTACAGGTGTACCAGATTACACTTTTGTCGATTCTTCCAAACACAATTATGAACGAGCAAGAAGAATAATGACGGAGGAAACCAATTATGTCATCCGGTCGGCCATGGAAAATAAAGCCGATGAAGTGCTTGTTAATGATAGTCATTCGAAAATGAATAATTTACTCATTGATGAAATCCATCCGGATGCAACCTTGATTACTGGAAGCGTAAAGCCCCTTTCCATGGTTCAGGGATTGGATGATTCTTTTTCGGGTGCCTTATTTGTAGGGTATCATGCCCGTGCTGCTCAAAAAGGCGTTTTATCCCATTCGATGACGTTTGGGGTTCGAAATTTTTACATAAACGATACACCCGTAGGAGAACTTGGTTTCAATGCTTATGTGGCTGGTTACTATGGTGTGCCTGTGCTGATGGTGGCAGGGGATGATTGTGCGGCACAGGAAGCGGAAGCATTGATTCCAAATGTTGTCACTGCCCCAGTAAAGGAGACGATCTCCCGATCAGCGGTTAAGAGTTTAACACCGAAAAAAGCCGGAGAACTATTAGAGGAACGAACCGCTCAGGCTTTACAGAATCGAACCCGGGTAGAACCGCTGGTTCCACCGGATTATCCTACATTACGGATTGAATTTATGAATTATGGACAAGCCGAATGGGCGAACTTAATGCCTGGCACAGATTTGGAACCAAATTCGACGACCGTACGATTCAGGGCCAAAGACATCCTGGAAGCATACCAAGCCATGCTCGTCATGACAGAGCTTGCGATGCAGACCACATCCAGCTAGGAGGAGAAGTTGTGGCGAAATACATACTTAAGCGTTTTTTATACATGGTTGTCACCGTTTTCATCATAGCAACCCTCACTTTTTTCTTAATGAACCTGCTTCCCGGTTCCCCATTCAATGAAGAACGGACCACCAATGAAGCTGTGCAGCGAAACTTGGAAGCTCACTATCACTTAGACGAACCCTTAATTGTTCAATATGTCCTGTACTTAAAATCAATTGTAACTATGGATTTCGGACCTTCTATTAAACAACCGACAGAAACAGTGAATTCCCTTCTAAGCAGGGGGTTTCCAATATCTGCTGAGCTGGGGGTGTGGACGGTACTGACAGCCCTGATTTCTGGTGTCGCTTTAGGCGTGTTTGCCGCTCTAAAGCACAATGGTGTCATTGATTATATCGCCATGACAATAGCGGTTCTCGGCATCTCCATTCCGAATTTTGTTTTGGCTACCCTATTAATTCAGCAATTGGCTGTTAATTTAGGGATTCTGCCTGCCGCAACGTGGAGCAGTCCGCAACATATGATTCTGCCCATTGTCGCCCTGGCCACCGGTCCAATGGCCATTATCGCTCGTTTGACAAGGTCGAGCATGCTTGAAACATTAACTCAAGATTACATAAAAACAGCCAGAGCTAAAGGGTTATCTCCCTTTAAGGTTATCGTCAAACACGCTTTGAAAAATGCATTAATGCCTGTCGTTACTATTTTGGGGACCCTGCTTGCCGGAATTTTGACAGGAACCTTCGTCATAGAAAAGATTTTTGCTATCCCGGGGATGGGGAAATATTTCGTGGAAGGCATTAACCAGCGAGATTATCCTGTCATCATGGGAACTACCGTTTTTTACAGTGCTTTTCTTGTATTCATGTTATTCCTAGTGGATATCGCTTACGGCATTCTCGACCCTAGAATCAAGCTGCACAAAGAAGGAGGGAGCTAAGGTGATTCCAGAGCAAAAAGAAAAGGAACAACCCACTCATTCATCCATACCGGATGAATGGTTTCAACCGAAGAAGAAAAATACAGATGATGCGGAATCCGTTGTTCGACCTTCACTTTCCTACTGGCAGGATGCGTGGCGCAGGCTTCGGCAGAATAAATTGGCGATGAGTGGTTTATTGTTCCTCATCTTACTCGGAATTATGGCCGTAATCGGACCATGGGTTTCCCCGCATGACGTGGATACACAAAATTTACCGAATCAGAACCAGGCCCCCTCCATGACTCATTGGTTTGGGACAGATGAATTAGGTCGCGACGTGTTTACACGGACATGGTACGGGGCAAGAATTTCTTTATTTGTCGGTTTGATGGCTGCTCTGATCGACTTTTTTATCGGTGTGGCCTACGGGGGACTTTCCGGATATAAGGGGGGGCGTACCGACAATATAATGATGCGGATCATTGAGATCCTTTATGGCCTCCCATATCTTCTTGTCGTCATTTTACTGCTTGTCGTGATGGGGCCGAGTCTTTTGACAATCATTATCGCTCTTACCGTTACCGGGTGGGTAGGGATGGCCCGGATTGTCAGGGGACAAGTGCTTCAGTTGAAACACAACGAATTTGTTATGGCCTCTCAATCGTTCGGAGCGAAGACAAAAAGAATTATTCAGAAAAATTTACTGCCGAATACGATGGGGCCGATCATTGTCCAAATGACCCTGACGGTACCGACAGCCATATTCGCCGAAGCGTTTTTAAGCTTTTTAGGATTAGGGATCCAGTCCCCTTATGCAAGTTGGGGAATGATGGCCAATGATGCGCTTGGGGTCATTTTGTCCGGTGATTGGTGGCGGTTGTTCTTCCCGGCCT
This sequence comes from Halobacillus karajensis, assembly GCF_900108515.1. Taxonomy (GTDB): domain Bacteria; phylum Bacillota; class Bacilli; order Bacillales; family Halobacillaceae; genus Halobacillus; species Halobacillus karajensis. The sequence goes on from NZ_FNWW01000003.1 coordinate 90,792, forward strand.
TCTTCATTTCAGCCACTATGTTTGCATTCAATGTGCTGGGAGATGGACTTCAGGATGCGCTTGACCCGAAACTCAGGAGGTAATCAGCTATGGAAAAATTATTGGATATCCGCGACCTTCACGTATCCTTTACCACCTTCGGGGGCGAGGTACAGGCGGTCCGTGGTGTGAATCTGGAGTTATATCGAGGGGAGACGCTGGCGATCGTCGGGGAGTCAGGTTGCGGAAAAAGCGTGACGGCTAACAGTATCATGCGTCTTATTCCTTCCCCGCCAGGAAAAATCAAAGAGGGAGCCATTTTATTCAAAGGGGTGGATATGACGCAGTTACCTGACAAAGAGGTGAGGAAAATCAGAGGGGTCGATATATCGATGATTTTCCAAGATCCGATGACCGCTTTAAACCCGACACTGACTATCGGCGATCAGCTGACTGAAGGGCTTCGTCAGCATCGTTCCATCTCGAAGAGAGAAGCCAATGATCAGGCGGTTGATATGCTGAACCTTGTGGGTATTCCCAATCCCGTGGAACGGTTGAAACAGTATCCCCACGAATTCAGTGGGGGGATGCGGCAGCGTATTGTCATTGCGATGGCGCTTATTTGTGAACCAGAGCTGTTGATTGCCGATGAACCGACAACGGCCCTTGATGTCACTATTCAAGCACAGATTTTGCAGTTATTCCAAAAAATTCAAAAGCAGACGCGGGTATCGATTATTTTGATCACCCATGATCTAGGAGTGGTGGCGAAAATCGCGGACCGTATTGCAGTGATGTATGCGGGGAAAGTGATTGAAACGGGGACGAGAAAAGAAATTTTTTACACCCCTCAGCATCCTTATACAAGGGGATTGCTCCAATCTGTGCCGCGCCTTGATCAAAAAGGAGAGAAGCTGATCCCGATTGACGGCACGCCTCCGGATTTGTTCTCCCCGCCAGCAGGGTGTCCGTTTACGGCCCGCTGTCCGATGGCGATGGAAGTTTGCAGTAAAATTTATCCGTTTCATTCGGAACTGAGCCAAACGCATGAGGTCAATTGCTGGCTACAGGATGAGAGAGCGAAGAAATTTATGGCTTCAACATTTTAAACATATAGAGAGGAGCACATGACATGAAAAGATGGTGGACAGTTTTAATGGGGGTTGTACTTGTCGCTGTATTAGCCGCGTGCACGGCATCAGAAAGTGCAGGAGAAAATGAAGAGGGCAGCTCAGAAGAAAGCAATGAATCAAGTACGAAAACTCTTTTGTTGAATAATGAGGAAGAACCGACTTCTTTCGATCCCTCCCAAGGGTTCGATGCTGTATCATGGAACGCCTTGAACAATTTGATGGAAGGATTGACACGATTAGGAGAAGATCATACACCACAGCCGGCCACAGCGGAGGATTGGGAAGTGTCAGAGGATGGCACAGAGTACACCTTTTTCATTCGTGAAGATGCTAAATGGTCAAACGGGGACGATGTAACCGCAGGGGATTATGAGTTTGCCTGGAAGCGTCTATTGGACCCTGAAACAGCTTCACCAGCCGCGTTTCTTGGTTACTTCATTGAAGGTGGAGAAGCATACAACAATGGAGAAGGATCTGCTGATGATGTGATGGTGGAAGCGGTGAGTGAAAAGGAATTGAAAGTGACCTTGAGCTCCCCGACCGGTTATTTTCTGAACATCATTTCCAACCCGGCTTTCTTCCCGATTAATGAATCCGTGGCGAAAGAAAACCCGGAATGGTATGCCGAAGCTGACAGTTTTGTCGGAAATGGACCGTTCGCTCTGGCTGAATGGAAACACGATAGTGAGATGTTGATGAAGAAGAATGAAGAATACTGGGACAAGGATACGGTCAAATTGGATGAAGTCCATTGGGCGATGGTTAATGACACCAATACGGAATATCAAATGTATGAAAGTGGAGAATTGGATACCTCTGAAATTCCTTCTGACATGTCTGAACAACTGCTGGATAGTGAACAAGTATCCATCCAGGATCAGGCGGGGACCGCATTTTATCGTTTCAATGTAACGGAAGAACCTTTCCAGAATAAGAAAATTAGAAAAGCATTGGCGCTTACAGTCAATCAACAGGAAATTGTAGATTACGTGACGAAGAACAAAGAAGAACCGGCTTTCGGATTTGTTTCATACGGTTTTGAAAGTCCATCTGGTGAAGATTTCCGTGAACACAACGGCAACTTGATCGAACCTAATGTAGAAAAAGCGAAACAGTTATTGGAAGAAGGGATGGAGGAAGAAGGATACGATGAGCTTCCTGCTATTACCCTTTCCTATAATACGAGTGAAGATAATAAGAAAATTGCAGAAACGATTCAACAAATGTTCAAAGAAAATCTAGGTATAGAAGTCACACTGGAGAATGCGGAATGGAATGTATTCCTTGAAGCGCAAAAAGGCTTGGAACACCAGCTTTCCCGTAGCTCCTTCCTAGCCGATTACGCTGATCCTATCAACTTTCTTGAGAGTTTCACAACGGATTCTTCCATGAACCGTACTGGCTGGTCCAATGAACAATATGATCAGTTGATCGCTGATGCGAAAAACGAAGCGGATGAGGAAAAACGTTGGGAATTAATGTATGAAGCTGAGAAAGTTCTTTTTGAGGAAATGCCAATCTTCCCGGTTCATTTCTATAATCAGGTGGTCCTTGAAAATGATCAGGTGTCAGGTATCGTTCGTCACCCTGTTGGTTACCTGGAGCTGAAATGGGCAGATAAACAATAACTTTCTTGAAAAGAGGCGAATCGTTCGCCTCTTTTCCTTCCAAAGGAGGGAAGATGATGATCCGGCCAAAACGATTGCAGAAAGGGGATACAGTTGGTGTCGTTGCACCGGCCAGCCCTCCAGATTTAAAACATTTACACCAGGCCATCCCATTCCTTAACCAACAATTAGGGTTGCAAGTGAAAATCGGCGCCCATGTATCTAGTAAATATGGGTATTTGGCAGGGAAAGAACAGGAGAGAATAGAAGATTTACACCATATGTTTTTAGATCCTGAGATTGATGGGATTATTTGCGCCGGAGGAGGCTATGGAACCGGTCGCCTTGTTACAGAGATCGATTATTCCATCATTAAAGAAAACCCGAAAGTTTTTTGGGGGTATAGTGATATTACTTTTTTACATACCGCTATCCGCCAGCAAACGGGCCTCGTGACGTTTCATGGACCGATGTTGAGCTCGGATGTGGGAATTGAGAACTTCGATGAAGTCTCTAAAAGCATGTTTCAGCAACTCTTCAAACCTACTGCCATCCATTATACAGAAGTAAAATCACCTTTACATATTCATGCAGAGGGAGAAGCCACAGGGGAAGTAGTAGGGGGAAATCTATCCCTGCTGGTCAACTCCATTGGTACTCCTTTTGAAATAGATACAAAAGGAAAACTGCTTTTAGTTGAGGACGTCGGAGAAGAACCCTATCGCATTGATTCTTTCTTCAACCAATTAAAGATGGCGGGAAAATTTAATGAAGCTATTGGCATCATCATTGGTGACTTCAGTCAAACAACACCTGTAAAAACCAAGGAAACCCTCTCGTTGTCTCAAGTCTTTGATCATTATTTTACTTCTATGAATAAACCTGTATTATCCGGCTTTAAAATTGGACATTGTCTGCCCCATTATGCGGTTCCATTAGGGACGATGGCCACTCTTTCAAGTACAAAGAAGTCACTGGTGGTCGATGCAGGAGTCAATTAAGAAAGGGTGGAAAATATGAACATTCAATCGATTGATACGTATCCCATTTCGGTGCCTTTGCATACCCCGTTCAAGACAGCATTGCGAACCGTCACTGTTGCGGAATCCATTTATGTGAAAGTGACATGTGAGGACGGGACTATCGGGTGGGGGGAAGCGCCTCCGACCGTTGTGATTACCGGGGAGAGTTTAAAGAGTATCGAACATACCATTAAGAAAATTATTGCTCCCCGAATCATCGGTAAGCCCATGAGTAAAAGGGAGCGTCTGTTCGAAGCGGTACAACAAAGTTGTGTCGGGAATACGAGTGCAAAAGCAGCCGTTGATATCGCTTTGTATGACTGTTTCGCAAAGCGATGTCAGCTACCGCTTTACCAGTTGCTTGGCGGATACCATGATCAGCTTGAGACGGATTATACGGTCAGCGTCAATGAACCTGGAGAAATGGCCAAAGATGCAGAAGATTATGTCGAGAAAGGCTTTCATATCCTTAAAGTGAAAGTCGGCAAAGATACAATCGAAAAAGACCTGGATCGAATCCAGGCAATCCATCGTCAGGTCGGGGACAGCATAACTATTCGTCTGGATGCTAATCAAGGATGGACCCCAAAGGAAGCCATTTATGCTATTCAGAAAATGGAAGCTAAGAATTTGCCGATCGAATTAGTGGAACAGCCTGTCAAGGCCCATGACATCGAAGGGTTAAAGCAGGTAACAGACCATACTTCCATTCCAATCATGGCTGATGAAAGTGTGTTCAGTTGTATAGATGCTAAACGAATCATCGAAACGAGAAGTGCGGACTTGATCAATATTAAGCTGATGAAGTCTGGGGGAATCCATGAAGCGTTAAAGATTAATCACCTGGCAGAAGCCTATGGGGTTGAATGTATGGTGGGGAGTATGATTGAGACCAAACTTGGAATTACAGCGGCTGCTCATTTAGCAGCAAGTCAAAAAAATATAACTCGGGTAGACTTTGATGCCCCACTTATGCTTACGGGAGATCCCGTTCATGGGGGTGTCGTATATAGTCAGGCATCCATCACTTTTTCTGAGGGATCTGGGCTGGGTGTTCATTATGTGGACTTAGAAGAAGCCGCTCTTTCTTAAACCACTTGGAAGGAACAAGGAGGACATCAACATGGCATATACCAAATCAACCAATACCATATGGGTAGTGCGCGTACCTGTAGCAACAGTCTGGACATCACCTGATTCCCCAAGGGAGATTGATGAAAAGGGCCTGTCAGCATCTGCTTCTATAAAAGACTGGTTGAAGGTGCTTAATATCGAGAACAAACGGGCGCTTTGCGACGATAATCTTGTTCAGTCACAGCTCCTTCTAGGAGAAGAAGTCCTCCTTGAAGAGAGGACCGACAGCTGGGCGAAGGTGATTGTACCTACCCAGCCTTCAAGTAAAGATGCGCGCGGGTATCCGGGATATGTACCGGCCAATCAGATTGTAGAAGTCACGTCGGAAGAGTGGACGGAAAAGAAAAAAGCAGTTGTCCAACGGAAACATACAGCGTTGTTGGATGAAGAAAAGAATCCAGTTATGGAGGTGAGTTATTTGACCGCTCTTCCCGTAGTAGAAAAACAAGGAGCCTTCGTTCGTGTTCTCTCACCAGATGGGGAAGGTTTTGTATCGTCCGCGGATGTGAGTATTCTATCTCCAAGTGATCAGAAAACCAAAGGCAATGGAGAAGACTTGATTCGTGCAGGTGAATCTTTCGTAGGGCTCCCTTATTTCTGGGGGGGAATGAGTGCTTACGGGTACGACTGTTCAGGTTTTGCTTACAACATGCATAAAGCGTTCCACTATCAAATCCCACGGGATGCTTCCGATCAAGCCCGTGGCGGAAAAGAAATCCCCTTAGACCAGGTCCAGCCAGGCGATCTTTTGTTTTTCGCTTATGAAGAAGGGAAAGGACGAATCCACCATGTTGGTTTCTATTATGGCAATGGAAAAATGCTTCATTCCCCGAATGTCGGGAAAAGCATTGAGATCATCGATTTAGCAGGAACCGTCTATGAAAAAGAACAATGTGCAGCAAGAAGGTATTGGCAGGAAGGGGAAAAGTCCTCATGAGTCCACATAAAACATTGGAAGTAAAGAATTTAAAAAAGCATTTTCAGATGGGGAAAGGTAAGTCGCTAAAAGCTGTCGACGGTGTTAGCTTCGATCTATATAAAGGAGAAACATTAGGACTTGTCGGAGAATCCGGATGTGGCAAGTCCACGACCGGACGGACCATTATGAACCTATATACACAAACGGATGGCGAAGTAATCTATGAGGGGCAGAATGTCCATGACCTTTCAGAAAAGGAACAATTTTTGTTAAAACGGCAGATGCAGATGATTTTCCAGGATCCCTACGCGTCCTTGAACCCAAGATCCACCGTTGCGGAAATCATTCTCGAACCAATGGAAATTCATCGCCTTTATGCTTCCAATAAGGAAAGAATGGCACGGGTGTATGAGCTGCTTGAAGAAGTAGGGTTGAACAGAGATCATGCCAACCGCTACCCTCATGAATTCAGCGGAGGCCAGCGTCAACGGATCGGGATTGCAAGGGCGCTCGCGCTTGACCCGGATATCATCATCGCTGATGAACCAATTTCGGCTCTTGATGTGTCGGTTCAGGCACAAGTGGTCAATTTACTGGAACGTCTACAAGAAGAAAAAGGGTTGACTTACTTGTTTATCGCCCATGACTTATCCATGGTTCAGCATATATCCGATAGAATCGGGGTTATGTATCTAGGGCACATGGTTGAATTGACGAGTAGTGACCGTTTGTATAGGCAGCCTTTGCATCCGTATACACAGGCTCTTTTATCAGCTATTCCGATTCCGGACCCTGATATAGAAGATCAACGAGAACAAGTAATCATAGAAGGGGAAATCCCGAGCCCGATCGACCCGCCAAGCGGATGTGTATTTCGGACCCGTTGTCCCTTTGCTATGGATGTATGTGCTGAAAAAGCACCTGTCTGGCAAGAAGTAGAGCATGGCCGCCAGGTAGCTTGTCATTTATATGATGACAAGGTCGTTGATCCATCAGAAAGGGAAAAGCATCAACAGAAGATGAAGGTCAATGTCCAGTAGAGGAAGAAGCAGAGATATAATAGGATGTGCAGTGACGTCCGAAATGCCGATAACTGCTCCGCCCGCTGATGTTTTTATTCGCCATTCATCGTTTAAAAATGGCTCGATTATAAAGAATAAAGAGGCAAGCATAGGAGTTCTATGCTTGCCTCTTTTATTCCTTGTCATGCAGGCGGTCTTCTTCTTCTGTTTCCAGCATGCCATACTCCCCGTTCATTGCTTGTTCATCCTGGTCTACTCCAAGGTCTTGCTGGATGGGAGCCGGTCGCCTTTCTTTTTTGCGTTCTTGGTTGCTATTTTTCTTTTCCATGTCCGATCACCTCCACCCTTATCATGGCTAAATAGGGAATGAGTATGCATGAGTGGTTACTCCATATGGATGAGTTTTCCAAGGATGGTGTTAGCGGCATTTTTTCCTTAATCCGGACCATGGGGGAGCCGCCAACCATAGAATATTTGAGAAACAGGCCTCCAATTGGAGCCAAAAGTAAGTACCACCACTAATTCTTTGAAGGTAAACTACTGGAACGTTGAGGCCATGAATAAAGGAGCCTCAAAAATCTGACAATATCCAAAGCAGAATGGTATTTTTTTTGCTATCATAGAACAGAGAAAGAGGGGTGGAACATAGATGGAAATCGTAATGTTTTTTATTAGTATCATTGTCCTGCTTGGTTTCATTGGGTTAACAATTTTTGATAATGGGTAATACTTAACACGCAGCTAAAAAAGTCCGGGGGAGAGCGTCATGCTTTCCCTTCGGACTTTTTTAGTTTTCGTCCTCCTTTCGATGTCTGTTGAACCCCTCACGCTTTTACCTTTTTTGAAAAAAGTAGAATCACCGACGACACTTTTTCTCTTTTCTCTTCGATTATAAAAGTGAGAGGGGGTGACACACATGGCTGTTCAAACACTGAAAGTAGACACTAGGTTACAGTTTGTTCTATCCACAGGGCAGGATGAAGAGGGAAACATGGTAACAAAACGCAAAACATTCAACAATATTAAAACAGATGCAACAAACGAGCAATTGCATGAAGTTGCTGTTGCATTATCACCGTTACAACAGCATATCCTTGTTGATATTGCCCGTGATGATCGTTCCATCTTGACTGAATCTTAATTAGGGAGGAAAACGAATGAAAAAGCTGGAATTGAAATTTTTAAATGAAGAAGGAAAGATTGTCACTATCAGCCTGGATGATCCTGTGGAACCTGCCGATCCTGCCGTAGTGACGGCGGCGATGGACACGATTATCGCGCAAGGATGTTTTTATTCTAGCGGTGGAGAGCTTGTAGAGAAGAAAGAGGCACGGATAGTTGAACGCAATATTATGGAAATTGAATTTTAAAAAGAAGTAGAGCCGCCCTTAAGGAGGCGGCTCCTTTTTTCTAATAGGAAGAGGAGGATGAGGTATGGCTATGGATGCATGGCTCTCCATATTAGCGGATGTCGGTTTCCCGATAGCGGTGACTTTTTACTTGCTGCACCGGGTGGAGGGAAAGCTGGACCAACTTATTGAGACCCTTCATCAACTTCCGGACAAAATCGTCTCATCTAAATAATACAAAGAACATAAAAAATGCCCGTTCCGGTTATAACTGAACGGGCATTTCTTATAAATGAGCGATTGGTGAACCTATTTTGTTAACCCCCACTCATCGAATGGGTAGATGATTAATTCTGTGCGTCCGATGATTTCTTCTTCCTCTACAAAACCAAGCCCATTACGGCTGTCTTTGGAGATTGACCGATTGTCACCCATCACGAAATATTTGCCTTTCGGGACTTCGACAGGCCCAAAATCCCGGGTCGCTGATGAAGCTTCCTCCGTCAAATATTCCTGCGTTTGCTGTTCCCCGTTCACATATAACTCATGGTCCCGGATTTCCACTGTATCGCCGGGCTGCCCGATCACACGTTTCACATAACTTTTGACGGGCCGTTCAATAATGACGATATCGCCGCGATTCGGTTCATCGATATAATATACAATTTTATTGAACATCACTCGTTCCCCATTCTTAAGAGTCGGGTCCATGCTGGCCCCTTCCACAATAGAAGTGGCGAAGAAAAATGTTCGAAGAATAAAAGCTAGCGTAATGGCAACAGCAATGGCCTTCAACCATTCCAACCATTCTTTTTTTGATTGTTCAGACAATCTCATCTTCCTTTCTTCATGAACATATAATACCTCGTACTTAATTTTACCACACAGGTCCAGAAAGAAAAGGAAACCCCTTATGTTTTTAACGAAGATTTAACATCAGCGTCTTATTATCATATATGCGCAAACGTTTGTCGAATATTCAGAACATTTATCGATAACCTTTACAAAGTAATAGAAAGTTGAGATAATTTTTTGCGTGCAAGAACGGAATGCGAACACACATTCTTTTCTTCTAGAAACGAAAAGTGTAAAATAATAAAGAGAACGAATAGGTCAGGAGGTAGTCGATGGTGCAAGTAGCCGACAAAGATCCTCGTATTCATGAACTGGAACTTTTGAGGAGAAAAATGACGAAAGTCGCTCTTGAAAAAGGGCTGTCGAGTGCTGAATCGGTGAAGATCAGCCAACAACTCGATGCACTATTGAATGAAGTACAAAAAGATAAACCAAACTGAACGAAAAGCACTCATGAATCTGATCATGAGTGCTTTTCGTTAAATAGATGGGTGTACATCCGTTTTCCATCAGTAGGTGGCCAACTGCCGCTTTAATGCGGATGGCTGCTGTATTAAATGAGAGAGAGGCCTTTTTATCAACGGCTTGAATCAAGGGCTATAAAACGTTCCAATCGATCAAGACCTTTTCTTAATGTGTCCATACTATACGCATAAGAAAGACGCATATATCCTTGGCCATATTCGGAAAAAGCGTCACCAGGGACGAGAGCGACTCCTGCTTCTTCCACGAGTTGGACAGCACGTTCAAACGTCGTTTTTCCGTTTAAGGGCATTTGTAAAAATACATAAAAAGCTCCATCAGGCTCGGCATAATCCAGCCCCATTTGGCTGAGCCTTTCCACAACGAACTTCCTTCGTTCCTTGTATGTCTCCCGCATGTCGATGGCGTCTTTTTTTCCATTAGTCAATGCTTCAAGAGCGGCGTGCTGACTGATCGAGGCCGCACAAGAGACGTTGTATTGGTGAACTTTAAGAATATGACGGCACAGCCAGGATGGGGCAAGCAGGTAGCCAATCCGCCACCCTGTCATGCTGTGAGACTTGGACACCCCATTAATGACAATCACCTGGTCACGTACGGAAGGGAAACTGGCAATCGAAGTATGTGGCTGATCATAGACAAGTTCACTGTAAATTTCATCGGCTAAAAGGAAGAGTTTATGTTTCTCCAATACATTGGTGATTTCACGAAGTTCCGTTTCAGACAAGGTCACTCCTGTTGGGTTGGAAGGGTAAGGTAGAATAACCGCTTTCGTCTTTGAAGTCAAGTTCTTCTCGATTAGATCTCCTGTCAATTTAAAGCCATTTTCACTCGTATCAATGAAGACGGGCTTACCTCCGGCTAAACGGATCAGTGGTTCATATCCTGGGTATACAGGTCCTGGAAGAAGCACTTCATCTCCTTGTCGGATAATGGTCCTTAAGGTGATATCAAGGGCCTGGGAGGCCCCGACTGTCACAATGATTTCCTCTTCTGCTTTGTAGGAAAGCTGATAAAAATGGTGCACATGCTGTTCGATTGCTTTCCTCAGTGACAGCATCCCAGCGTTGTGTGTGTAACTGGTCTGGTTATTCTCTATCGCTTGGATTCCAGCTTTTTTAATAGAAAGTGGTGTAGGAAAGTCAGGCTGACCAATCGTCATAGCTACAATGTCCTCATAGTGGGAGACCATATTGAAAAAACGTCGGATGCCTGATATTTCGATATCTTTTACTTTTGGATTAATCAAATGTTCCATGAGTATTCTCCTTCTTTATGTAAAGTTAACAAAATGTTCAAACAATTCATGTTTAGAACCGTTCGAATTTTGGTATCATGTAAACGAAGCCCCAGAAAGGAGTTACGTAATGAGAAATATTAAACGCATTTCCTTTGAAGACTTAGTGGATCGTAATAAACAACAATTATTAAACGATCAGGAAGCTATCGAAAAAATTGAACGTGAAATAGATGAAAAACACGCAAGAAAAAATGATTCCGATGCTTATGTAAACTGATGATATCACACCAAAAAGCAACCGCATAGAAGCGGTTGCTTTTTTACATTTCAAAAAGAAAGTGGCAAACTATAAATAGAGATGAATAAAGGAGAAGTGGAGGGGTTTTTTATGGAGGATATCGGATTAGTCCTTGAAGGCGGAGGAATGCGAGGCGCCTATACAGCTGGTGTTCTCGACTTTTTCCTTGATCAAGACATACATATCCCTTACGTGGTAGGGGCTTCAGCAGGCGCTTGCAACGGGAGCTCCTACGTCGCTAAACAAAGGGGCAGGAATTATAAGGTCATTGTTGAATATGGCAGCCACCCTGAATATATATCCTATAAACGGATGTTGACGAAACGTCAATTATTCGGGATGGACTTTATCTTTGATAAGCTGCCGAATCAGCTTGTTCCTTTTGATTATGAAACATTTCGAACTCAAGAAACCCGATTTGTGGTGAGCACTACAGACATGAAAACAGGAAAACCCTTATATTATGATCGCTTTCCGGACCGGGACAGTTTGCTTAAAATTATCCGGGCTTCCAGTTCTCTGCCAATGGTCGCCCCAAGTATTCATTATGATGGTCATGTATTGATGGATGGTGGAATAACGGATCCTATCCCTATAGGAATATCTAAAGAACATGGCAATAAAAAACAGGTCGTCGTTTTAACGAGGAATGATGGGTATATCAAAGGGCGGATGAAAGGCGGCTGGTATTTGAACCGTAAATACAAGCAGTTTCCGCTATTTGCTAAGGCATTGTTGGAAAGACATATCCGATATAACCAACAGCTTCAACAGGTGAAAAAAGCAGAGGAAGCAGGAGAAGCTTTCGTTATCCGACCCCTGCGACCTTTAAAGGTAAGCCGGATTGAGCGAAACCGCGATCGTTTGCATCATTTATATATCCAGGGATATGAAGAAGCAGCCGCTCATGCCGACCGGCTGGAACGGTTCCTTCAGGTAAATGAACAGGCTGTTCCATCTGCCCGCCATCAAGTGGGAGCGAAAATATGAAAAGTTCGACTGAGTTCTGTATGGCGGTGTCTTCCGCTTTAGCTGAACACAAAAATGAAGAAAATCGCATCCCGATGGAAAAATACATGAAAAATCAATTTCCTTTTTACGGAATCAAAGCACCGGAGCAGAAGAAAATTTTGGCCCCGATTTTGAAAGAATTTAAAGATATAACAGAAGAAGAACGCCTGAAGACTGCGGTTCAGCTTTTTCTCCAACCCATGAGGGAATGTCACTATGCAGCATTGGCACTTTTAGAAAAAGGGATCAAAAAAGCTCCGGAAGAAAGTATTGCTACGTATAAGAAGCTGCTTATGACTAAACCCTGGTGGGATACAGTTGATAGGATTGCTGCCCATTTGTGTGGAGGATACTTTCAGCGTTACCCTGAGAAGCTACGTTCGTATACCGAAGAATGGAGAGCATCTGACCATCTTTGGCTCCGCCGTTCGAGCCTTCTTCATCAATTGAAATATAAAGGCAACACTGATGTTGAACTTCTTTTTGAAACGATTGGAAAATTGAAACAGGAGCACGAATTCTTTATAGAAAAAGCGATCGGCTGGGCTCTTCGTGAATATAGCAAAACAGATGCTGAAGCGGTCATCCGTTTTCTAAATGAAATAGAAGTCCGCCCATTGAGTCGTCGGGAAGGGTTGAAGTGGGTGAGAAATAAGCATCCAGAACTTTTACCATCGTAAGTTTATCCTTTTCCTTCCTTGTTCATAATGGAGGTAAAAAGAACAGGGAGCGGTAATTGATGAATTTTCAGCATTGGTTTGATACAACGTTTTTGGATGAGACAATCGGATGGCTGGATCAGGACTTATTGAATGTATTTGGGTTGAAACCAGAATATGTCCAATTTGGTCTCGTTTTTTCATTTATGGTGGCATTGATGTGGGTGGTCAAACCGGTGATTGAGTGGATCATGATTCATCATTGGAAGGATCTCTCAAGCTATATCACCTGTGTCCTTCTCGCCCTTGTTTTTCTTCAGCTTGTGGACCGATATGCAATGTCTGATACGCAATCGACATTGCCCCATTATTATTGGTCGGTCTGCCTTCTCGCCCTTAGTAGTTACGGCCTTGCCTACGTAACAGGTAAATGGGTTCGCAAATTGTTTATGCGAATTTCCAGGCGGAACAAGAGAAAAGCCGCCTGATTTGAAACCATTTCTTTTCTTTTTCGTATAGTAAGAGGAGAAACGGAAATAGAGGAGGAGCATCATGGAAATCGGCATCATTTTTCTTGCTTTCTTAATTGTGGGAGGCGGGCTTCTTGCCTTGAATATTGTAACCAGTGTTTGGGCCTACAGGGATTCTGTCAGAAAAGGAAGAAGTTCTGCTTATAATTTAGTTGTTCTTATCGGCACCTTATTTTTCCCAATTGTAGGTCTGATTGTTTACTTGATTATAAGAAATGATTAATGAACGTATAGGCACAGCTTGTAGAGAATTCTATCCTTTCTCTACAAGCTTTTTGTTTGGATATCATAGACGAAGATGAATTCTTGGGTGAAAGGCTTCACTTTTGTTTTACAAAAGACGATATAAAGAGTTGAATCGATCATAGGAAGGACGATGCTTCATGAAGCAGGACCAGGGGGTCTTACTCGAGAGCGGAACAAACGAACTAGAAATTGTTGAATTTAGAATAGGAACCCACCGTTTTGGGATAAACGTTATAAAAGTGAAAGAAATTCTTACTCCACAGCCAGTCACGAAGATCCCTCACTCCCATCAATCGATAGAAGGGATCATTGAAATCCGGGGGGAAGTCGTTCCAGTAGTGGACGTTGCCCATGCGCTTGGCTTAGCATCATCAGAAGATCCGCAACAGGACAAATTCATATTGTCCGAATTCAACCAGACCAAAATCGTTTTCCATGTCCATACAGTGACAAAAATCCATCGTATTTCATGGGAGCAGATCGAAAAGCCGAGTAAAATGTACCAAGGATTAGAGACACAGATCACTGGTGTGATTAAGATGGAGAAAGGAATGCTGTTGCTGCTCGATTTTGAAAAAATAGTTGCAGATATCCATCCAGAATCAAGTATCCATACAGAGCAGCTGCGTGAGTTAGGGGAGCGGGAGCGTTCTCAAAAGAAAATCCTGATCGTCGAGGACTCGGGTATGCTGCGAGTCATGCTCCAGGAGACGTTAAGCGGGGCAGGCTATGACAATACGGTCAGCTTTGAAGATGGTAAAGAAGCCTATGAACACCTGAAGGCATTGTTGGAAGAAGGGAAATCCATCGAAGAAGAATACCAGTTAATCATTACTGATATCGAGATGCCGCAGATGGACGGCCACCACTTCACCCGTCTTTTGAAAGAACAGGAAGAGATGAAACAGCTTCCTGTCGTGATTTTCTCTTCCTTAATTACAGATGACCTGCGCCATAAAGGAGAAATGGTTGGTGCAGACGCCCAAGTTTCCAAACCGGAAATCGTAGAGCTTGTAAAAATTATTGACCATCACATTCTTTAAAAGTCTCTTTATCCATTAGAGAAGGGAAATAAAAAACATCCGCTGTTTTCAGCGGATGTTTTTTATTCTTTATTTCAAAACTGATCAAAAAGCTCATCGTGCCCAAGCGTAGGCATGTCTTGATAGGGTTTCGGACCTTGCTTTGTCGGTGAGGAATCAACAACGGTTTTCTTATGATTATCAGAAAGATGTTCATAGGAAGCACGCATTTCAGTCGTGTATTCCATATACTTCTTCAAATGATATAAAAAGTCTTCTGCTTCACTAACAGCCATTTTATCATCCTCCACTTGTCCATTCCTTGTTCATAAAGAAATGAAGCCCGTAAAAGAGGCTCCCTTTATGGGCGTCTTCTTTGGCGTTGGTTCCAGGGCCCTCCCGTAGGCTGTCCGAGGAAACTTCCATGAGAGGTGGCCTGGAAACTGTATGCCGGTTTCTTCGATGGCTGCCAGTTGAGATATTGATAAAGCGTACGTTTGGCTCTCGACAAGGATTTTTTGGGTTTTGGATTCCGGTAGGATTGGTCGACTTTTCCTAAATGCTTTACCTGCTTAAAATCTTGCTTTGACGCAGGCACGTGGAAATAATAACCGCCAATTTCAATGAGGAGGGTCGAGTGCTGTTGACTAAACTTCGGATGGTCGGAAAAGTGAAGTCCGACCTTTTTTGCGCGGTTTTCTTTTAGGAGTTTATCAATCGTATGCTTTTTAATATCATATAGGTGTTTCGGTTCGGGTGCTGTTTTCGCGTGGCGATTGACGATGAATAAAGATTCGGCTATATCGCGGTTCGTTAATGGGTTGTCTTTCATCTATGATCTCCTTTCCCCTCAAGTATAGCTTTCTTCGATGTAGTTTACAACTTTTTACATTCATCTATTCTTTTAATTTTTTCAGATCTTCGACAATTTTTGTGACTGAATCCGCTTTTGTGCCACTGTAGGTTTCTTGAATATTACCATCAGGACCGACGAGGAAAAAACTTGTGCCGTGTGCCACCTGATTGGAATCCTCCATTTTTTTGACAGGCGATTGGAAAGATTTGATCGACCATTCTTTCACGTCCTGGTAGCTGTACCCTGTAAGAAAATCCCAGTGTTCAAAATCCGGCTGATAGTTCTCGGCAAAAGCAAGCAGATTATCTTGAGTATCATTCTCTGGATCGACACTGACCGATACCAGCTGGATATCAAGGCCCTCTTCTTGTAACTGCGCCTGCAGTCTCGACATATTGCCAGTCATTGGGGGACAGACGGTTTCACAATTGGTAAAAATAAAATCCGCCACCCAGTAATCTCCCGCATATTCTTTCGGTACGGATACTTGCTCCCCGTGTTGATTAATGGCTGATAATTCTTCTACATCCTTAGAGCCGCAGCCGGCAGAGATAAGAAGGATAAGCAGAAGACTGAACCCAAATTTCATCTTCATTCGTATGACCAACTTTCTAAATTGATTCTAGTGTACCATTCCCATTTTAAAAGGACAGAAGAGTGATGAATCTGTCACAAAACTGTAAGAGTTGGTTATGGGTGTTCCCCCGTTTTTAAATGAAAAACGGAAATCTCCGGACGACATAGAAAACGGTAAGGGAGTCTTGTTGTACCAATGCCTCTACTGACATAAAGCTCCAATCCATTATCCATGGGGTAATGACCTTCTACATAATGTTCCGCATAAGGGGGCGTGACAAGGTATCCGAAGAACGGGACCTGTACTTGTCCTCCATGGCTATGGCCGGATAGTTGCACATCGATCGGGAGGTGTTGATATTCCGAAGCCACATCAGGTTCATGAACCATCACCAATGTGAAAGCTTCTTCATCTACGTTTTTCAGTGTTTGTTTGATATCTGGCTTTCCGAGCATAACGTCATCCACTCCAGCAAGTGTAAATGATTCTGAACCATTCGTAATGGAAGTATGTTCGTTTTGCAAAAGCTGGAACCCGCTCTGTTCAAAAACGCTGCGGATTTTTTCTGTACCATAGCCCCCGTGATCATGGTTCCCATAAATCCAGAACTTCCCTTTAGGTGCTTCTAATTTCTTTAAAATATTCACAAGCCGCGATGGAAAAGCATAGGTTTGGGGCTCATCGACAAGATCCCCTGTGAATAAAATCAGATCCGGCTCTTCCTCATTAATTTTTGCAACCAGTCGTTCTAAATCATCGAGTTCATAGTGAAAACCAATATGTGTATCTGAAAACTGAAGCACTTTGAAATTATGAAAATTGCGTGGAATTTTATGATTGATGATCTCATGGTTCCGGATGGCCAGCATGTTCGGTTCGATATAACGAGCATAAGAATACCCGAAAACGTTCAGTCCGATTAATGCACCAATGCCTGCAAGTGTTCGTTTGATAAATGTTCTTCTTGTTATTTTCATGTCGTCTCTCCTCTTAATTCTTTCGCCATTATAACATGGGTGACGGAAAGAATACGTCGAAAATTCCTGTTTATGAGAATATGAAACTTTTTCTTTAGATCCTATTTCGTCCTTATATGTGAAAAGCCAAGGGAGGATGGGTGTGTGTGTAATGAAATGTAAAAATATCCGTTATTTTAAAAAATGAACAGGTATTCAGTTTGTTGGTGTGGAATAGAATATAGAGAGATCAAGAGGAGGTTTTTACATATGGACAATCAAGTGGTCATCGTAACAGGCGGATCCAGTGGTATGGGGCTGCATATGGCAAAAAGGTTTGTCGAAGAAGGGGCGAAAGTCGCAATCACGGGCCGTAATGTAGAACGTTTAGAGGAAGCGAAAAAACAAATCGCAGCTGGGAACGAGGAGAACGTCCTTGCCATACAAATGGATGTTCGCGAAGTGGAGGATACAAAACGTATGGTCGCTGAGACCGTTGATGCTTTTGGACAAATCGATCACCTGGTCAACAATGCCGCAGGGAACTTCATCGCACCGGCAGAAGAATTGTCCCCCAATGGATGGAATTCGGTCATCAATATCGTACTGAATGGCACATTCTACTGCAGTCAGGCCGTTGGGAAGTATTGGATTGAAAATGAAATTAAAGGGTCAATCCTGAATATCGTTGCTACTTATGCTTGGGGTGCCGGGGCAGGGGTTATCCATTCTGCATCCGCTAAATCAGGGGTACTGACCATGACACGTACACTCGCCGTCGAATGGGGGACGAAATACGGCATTCGTGCCAATGCTATTGCCCCGGGGCCGATTGAACGGACAGGGGGAGCAGAAAAACTATTTCAATCTGAGAAAGCAGCGAAACGTACGTTAGCTTCCGTCCCTCTTGGACGCCTTGGAACACCAGAAGAAATCGCTGGACTTGCGACGTTTATTCTTTCGAAAGAAGCTTCGTACATGAATGGGGAAGTTGTTACTCTTGATGGGGGGCAATGGTTGAATAAATTCCCTTTTTAAGCGAGAGGGGATCGCCGTAATATGAAAATGACCAAAACCCTTGTCCATTGATAATGGAAATCTTGTAATCAATGGAGCAGGATGGTCACAAGTACAGATCAAAACCCTTTTAGGGTGATGCTCATGTCACCTATTTAAGGGAATGGCTCATTAGTGAAGGTATGACATAGAGGAGGGCAACCCTTATTCGGGATGCCCTCCTTTTGTATAGTTTGGAGATTTTATCCTCCTCACTGTTTTTCCCTCTTACATTTCTTCCTTAATCTTTTTTTACTAAGACCTAATTAAGCAGGATACTGGTAAAGAAACCTAAAATCATGGTGTTTCCATCATAAAAAAACAAGAAGCTTGATTCGGGGGCGGTGGGTCTTGGAAACGGACGAAGTGGACAAGCGCCATCCATCCGAACATCTCCCTCAAATGCCATAAGTGATAGGGAACCGCTTTTTTAGCTGCTGTGAAGGCGTTCTTCCTTCCTCATTCCAAAAATTACTCCACCATGCGATCGGACCTAAAAACCAGCCATTGATCGGTTATACGTCATCCATGGTCGTCACCATCTGCGGATGCCTAATGATATCGATAGTCATAATGAGAGCAAATAAAAGTCCGATAGTTAAGAATCCCCTCCTATTTTATATACCCCTAGGGAGTAAAAAATAAACATCACCAAATACTAATATAACAAAAGCATAATTGTTGACTTATATACCCGTACCCCGTATATTATGATTGAAAGGAGGCGGTAGGAATGACAGATGAATTACTCCCGGAAAACAGCGGAAAAAAACCGGTCAAACCGCGTACAAATGATGAGAAACAAGCAATAACTAATCGTTTAAAACGAATCGAAGGTCAAGTGCGCGGCATCCAGAAAATGGTGGAAGAGGACCGCTACTGTGTGGATATACTCGTACAAATTTCAGCAATCAATAAAGCATTAAATAAAGTCGGATACAATCTAATGGAACGACACACCCATCACTGCGTCAAAGGTGCGATTCAGAACGGCGATGGAGACGAGGCGATTGAAGAATTAATGAAAGTCGTCCAGCAATTCTCTAAGTAAGGAGGAGGAGATATGTCGGAGAAAAAGAAAATGAATGTCGGTATTACCGGGATGACGTGTTCAGCTTGTTCGGCAAGGATCGAAAAGGTCCTTAACAAAATGGAAGGTGTAGAAGCGAATGTCAACCTTGCCATGGAAAAAGCCAACATCCGCTATGATGATGCCGTCACACCTGATGAGATTACCTCCCGGATTGAAAAGCTTGGGTATGGAGTCCAGAAAGAACGGGTGGAACTTGATATTCAGGGCATGACGTGTTCGGCCTGTTCCACAAGAATTCAGAAAGCCCTTAATAAGACAGAAGGGGTGAACGAGGCCTCCATCAACCTGGCTACAGAAGCAGGCGTCGTGGAGTATGACCCGGATCAGCTCTCTGTTGATGACATTCTTAGGAAAGTGGAGAAACTCGGATACCATGCTGTCACGAAACAGACACGTGAAGAACAGAAAGAGAAAAAGGAAGATGAAATACAGGAAAAGAAACGGAAACTCTGGATTTCCGCCATTCTTTCATTCCCGCTTTTATATACGATGTTCGCCCATTTGCCTTGGGATATTGGTGTCCCTGTTCCGTCAATACTCATGAATCCATGGTTTCAATTTCTCCTTGCTACGCCTGTTCAATTTTATATTGGGGCACCGTTTTACAAAGGAGCTTATAGAGCCCTTTCCAATAAGAGTGCCAACATGGATGTTCTCGTCGCCCTCGGGACATCGGCGGCCTATTTTTACAGTCTTGTTGAAGCTATCCGTGCAGAGATGAATCCAGGTGCCATGCCTGAGTTGTACTTTGAAACAAGTGCTGTATTGATTACACTCATTCTTGTCGGTAAATTGTTTGAAGCCCTTGCTAAAGGAAGGACAACAGCGGCCCTAACGAAATTATTGAATTTACAGGCCAAAGAGGCGACGGTCATTCGGAAAGGGAAAGAAGAGAAAGTTCCTGTTGAGCAAGTCCAGGTCGGAGATGAGCTTATTGTTAAACCTGGCGAAAAAATACCCGTCGACGGTATTGTGCTCAGTGGTATGACGTCTATTGATGAATCGATGATTACAGGTGAATCGATCCCGGTCGATAAACAGGAAGGAGAGCCTGTCATTGGCTCGACCATCAATAAGAATGGAACGATTCATATGAAAGCAGAGCGTGTGGGCAAAGATACGGCGTTAGCCGGCATTGTCAACATCGTGGAGGAGGCCCAAGGCTCCAAAGCACCGATTCAACGGACCGCTGACAATATTTCAGGGATCTTTGTTCCGATTGTTGTCGGCATAGCGCTTGTGACCTTTGGGATCTGGATCTTATTTATAGCCCCGGGAGAATGGCCGCCCGCGCTTGAAGCGGCGATTGCTGTTTTGGTCATTGCATGTCCATGTGCTCTCGGTCTAGCCACACCGACTTCGATCATGGTTGGAACAGGGAAAGGGGCAGAGCAGGGCATTCTCTTTAAAGGCGGCGAATATTTAGAAGGGACTCATCGGTTGACGACTATCCTCTTAGATAAAACAGGAACAGTGACGAAAGGGAAACCCGAAGTCACCGATTTTATTTCCTTTGAGGAGGATAAAAAATTATTATCCCTCGTTGTTGCTGCTGAGAAATCTTCTGAGCACCCTTTGGCTGAAGCGATTGTTCAATACGGGGAAGCACAGGGGATCACTCGTTCAGGAACGCCTGAATTTGAAGCCGTTCCCGGGCACGGGGTTAAAGCGGTCGTTGATGGTAAACAAGTGGATATTGGGACAAGAAAATTAATGGAGCGGGAAGATATCGCTTTTGAATCCTATCTAGAAGAAATGGCTGAGCTGGAACAAGAAGGAAAAACAGTGATGTTCATTGCCGTTGATGGAGAAATGAGAGGCTATATAGCGGTTGCTGATACAGTGAAGGAAACATCGAAACAAGCGATTGCTGAATTGAAGAAGATGGGCCTTGCTGTTTATATGGTCACAGGGGATAACTCAAGAACCGCAGAGGCTATTGCGAAAGAAGTCGGTATTGATGGCGTATTTGCTGAGGTCTTACCGGAGGAAAAAGCAGACAAAGTGAAAGAACTTCAGAAACGAGGAGAAAAAGTGGCCATGGTTGGAGATGGTATTAATGATGCCCCCTCTCTTGCAACGGCAGATATCGGAATCGCGATTGGCACAGGTTCAGACGTGGCCATTGAAACGGCTGACATCACATTGGTCGGGGGTGACCTTGTTCACTTGAGCCAGGCGATTAGATTGAGCAGGAAAACCATGCGCAATATTCGCCAGAACCTTTTTTGGGCTTTAGCTTATAACTCAGCAGGTATCCCGGTCGCCGCCCTCGGTCTCCTGGCCCCTTGGGTGGCCGGTGCAGCCATGGCGTTTAGTTCAGTCAGTGTTGTCACGAACTCCCTGCGTTTAAAACGCGTGAAGATGTAAAGGATTAAGGAATCCCCGCTCTTCTGTCAGCGGTTTCCAACTATAGGATAAATGATCTCCAGTAAAAAATAGAAAGGATGGTAAAGATGGAAACAACTCTTAAAATCGAAGGTATGACTTGCGGTCACTGCAAAAGCGCTGTTGAGGGAGCACTGAAAGAGGTAGATGGCGTGAATGAAGTCAACGTCAATTTGGAAACAGGTCAGGTGAAAGTCTCCCACGCTGATTCTGCGAACAAAGTGGAAATGAGAGAAGTTGTGGAAGAACAAGGATACGATGTTGTATAAAAGAATCCCCCGGTTATTATGGCCGGGGGGGATATTTTCATATGGGTTTTATTTATCTGAATGGCACTTAAGGGGAAGTGGGAAAGCGTTCGTTTTCTTTTGCCTGGACGGATCACCCCCCGGATGATCCTCCCTGAGGATTCGCTCTCAAGGTATTTATGGAAGAGGGGCTCCCTTGTGGTATCAATGCAGGATAGTTAAGACAAAGAAAAGAACCGCAGAGGGAACTACGGTTCGTGGGTTTATCCAATAATATAGAAGAAAATAGAGAAAAAGTGAAGAATCGATCCTCCCAGCACAAACAAATGCCAGACCATATGGTGATACTTAAAACTTCGCCACACATAAAAAATCGACCCAATCGAATACATAACCCCGCCAACCACAAGGTAAGTGATGCCTGCGGCCGGCACTTGAGCGGTCAATGGCGCCCATGCCAGGACAATTAACCACCCCATTAGCACATAAAAAATGGTGGACATGACGACAAACTTTTTAACAAAGAACACTTTGAACACAATCCCGAGTACCGCTATTCCCCATACGATACCAAACAGCGTCCATCCCAGTGTACCTCGTAATGGAATGAGCAATATAGGTGTATAGGTCCCCGCAATAAATAAGTAAATGGAAGAATGGTCAAAAATCTCAAACAAATCTTTAGCTTTTCCAGGAGGAAAACTGTGTACAAGAGTGGAAGATACATATAACAGCAGCATCGTAACCCCGTAAATGGTCACACTCGTGATATGCCAGGGGTTGCCATTGAAACTTGCGAATAGGATGAGCAGAACAAGCATGGCGATACTAAGAATGGCGCCAATCCCATGGGTGATGGCATTCGCGATTTCTTCGCGCTTTGAAAATGTATGGGTGAGCAAATGATTCATCTCCAATGTTTTAGTTAATGATCCCCATTATACGCCTCTACTAATCATAAATAAAGAATGATTCGCTAAAAAGTGGTTTAACCCAAATAAGGATGGGGGTAAAGGAAATTCGGAAGTTAGGCTAGAGAGAGAATTGTCGGAAATTGCGTTCGTTATGAGAGTGAAATTATGATAGAATATGTATTGGTCCAAAGAGCGTCTCTTTCTGCTCCTTCAATGTTCGAAAAAAGAGGAGTGAATAAGAACATGATAAGTTTAGAAAAAGAAGCATTAAGGATCCCGCTCGTTTCAGAACTTATGATTCCATCTGAGAAAGTAGCACACGTACAAATTGAAAACCCGCTGGAACATGCGCTGTTAGTGCTGGTCAAGTCCGGCTATTCAGCTGTTCCTGTCTTAGATCCTACGTATCAATTTCAAGGAGTCATTAGTAAAACGAAGATTTTAGAAGAAACGTTGGGAATTGAGGAATTTGAGTTGAATCGACTGTCTGAGATGACAGTAAAAGAAGTGATGGATAATGAAGTGCCGTGTTTACAACCTGGTGATAACATGATTGACGCCATGCACAAGCTCATTGATTTTCCGTTCGTCTGTGTGACGAATGAAGAGGGAGAATTTGACGGCATTGTCACCCGCCGGACGATTCTTAAACAATTCAGCAAGCATTATCACGAGACATTCAAATACAATGATAGAAGCAAATGAATAAACAGACTATGGTAAAATAGATGACATCGAGGATGTCATCTATTTTTGTCTAATGAAGGTGTAGATACATATGCAGGGAAAACAACAAAAACGGGGACTTGTGCTTGCTTCGATTATGCTTAGTATGTTTCTGGCTGCTATCGAAGCGACCATTGTCTCTACAGCAATGCCGAGTATCGTAGCTGACCTTGGCGGTTTCAGTTTATACAGCTGGGTTTTTTCCGCTTATTTACTGACAAATGCAGCGACCGTACTCTTGTTTGGCCGGTTATCGGATGTGTTTGGCAGAAAGCCGGTATTTCTATTCGGAATCAGTCTGTTTCTTGTGGGGGCGGTTATTTGCGCGCTTGCCCCTTCGATGAAAGTATTAATTGCAGCAAGGCTGGTGCAGGGGCTTGGTGCAGGGGCACTTATGCCGATAGCAACCACGATCGTCGGGGACATTTATACAAAAGAAGAACGGGCGAAAATCCAGGGATATCTTTCTAGTGTCTGGGGGATCTCCGCCGTAACTGGGCCTGCCCTCGGCGGTTTTTTTGTGGATGTTCTCGATTGGCCCTATGTCTTTTGGATGAACATTCCGCTTGGATTGTTGGCGTTATTCGGTATTATTTTCTTTTTTAAAGAAGACGTGTCCAAAGAAAAGCGCAGTGTCGATATTGCAGGATCAGCATGGGTGGTGATCACAGTCAGTACAGTCATGATCATCCTGGTTGAAGGTGGAGTCGGCATTGATTGGGATTCGTGGACGATGGTATCCATGATCGTTGTGGCGTTCACAGGAGCTATTGTATTCTTTCAGCACGAAAGGAAAACGGATGACCCAATGATGCCAATGGACTTATGGCATATACGGTCGATCCGCTATGCCAATTTAACCTCCTTAACAACAGGGATGATTTTAATCGGGGTGAGCAGCTATCTGCCTGCTTTTGTGCAGGGAGTGATGGAGCAATCGGCAACAGTTGCAGGGTTTACCCTGACGACGATGTCGATTGGATGGCCGATTGCCGCAACCATTGCCGGGCGGCTCATATTAAAAATCGGTTTCCGGCCGACGGCTGTTCTCGGAGGTGTTTCCCTCATCATCGGTGCTCTGATTTTTTCTTTATTAAGCCCTGAGAAGGGTCCTTGGTTTGCGGCCATGGGTTCGTTATTCATAGGAATTGGGATGGGCCTTTCCTCGACATCATTCATTGTATCGATTCAAAACAGTGTAAGCTGGCAGAAACGGGGCATCGCAACGGCTACCAATATGTTTATGCGTACGATTGGCAGTGCGCTTGGTGCGGCATTGCTTGGTGGGATTTTAAACAGCCAAGTCGCTGGTGCTGTCGAAGCGTCTGGACTGCCTGATTCCTTTAGTGTGGACTCTGCTAATGCTTTACTTAGAGAAGAGACTAGGAACGAGCTGGGTCATGAGGCCCTCCACGTATTACAGGACGGACTTACATCTGGATTACATCTTGTCTACAATGGTCTTTTGGTGCTCGCCATTATTAGTTTCCTACTAATTCTGCAAATTCCGAAAAAAGAAGATTGATAAACTTGGGGTTACTTTGATAAAGTAAAGGATGAAAGATACATAGAAGGAGGAATTCATAATGAACCAAATGGACGCAAATGAAATTATTTCTTTCATTTCAAATAGTGAAAAATCAACACCAGTCAAAGTTTACGTCAAAGGTGAAAACTTGGATCAAATCGACTTTGGCGAGCAGGTTCAGGACTTCATTTCTGGACAGTCCGGTGTCATTTTCGGTGAATGGAAAGTCATTCAGCCGCTTCTGGAAAAGTATCAAGATCAAATTGAAGACTACGTCCTTGAAAATGACCGTCGTAATTCAGCTATTCCTTTGCTTGATCTGAAAAAAGTGAATGCAAGGATTGAACCGGGGGCTATCATCCGTGACCAGGTAGAAATCGGTGATGGGGCTGTCATCATGCTTGGTGCAATGATCAATATTGGTTCTGTTGTAGGAGAAGGTACAATGATTGATATGAATGTTGTGCTGGGAGGACGCGCGACCGTCGGTAAGAACTGTCACATTGGAGCAGGTGCTGTGCTGGCGGGTGTCATTGAACCTCCTTCTGCTAAACCGGTCGTCATTGAAGATGGTGTCGTCATTGGAGCGAACGCCGTGGTTCTTGAAGGCGTGACTGTCGGTGAAGGTGCGGTTGTTGCGGCAGGTTCAATCGTGACCGAAGATGTTCCAGCAAACACTTTAGTTGCCGGAACACCAGCTAAAGTTATCAAAAACATTGACGATCAAACGAAGTCCAAGACTGAGATTAAACAGGAACTTCGTAAGTTGGATAACTGATCACTTCATGCCATTTTTTTATCATTACAAGGCCTTGCTCTTGGAGCAGGGCCTTTCGTATAGGGAGGACCTATGATGGAACAAGAACAACTCATCAAGGTGAGAAGAGCGTTACACCAAATTCCTGAACTCGGATTCAAGGAATATGAAACACAAAAGTATTTACTTGATTTTATCGAAACACTGCCTCAGAGCTCCTTAACCGTTGAAACATGGAAAACAGGGATTTTTGTTCATGTGAAAGGCAGTGTCGGTGGTAAAACCATCGGTTACCGGGCAGATATTGATGGACTGCCCCTCACGGAGGAAACTGGATATCAATTTCGCTCGGTACACGAAGGTCTGATGCACGCGTGCGGGCACGATTTCCATATGACTATTGCTCTCGGTGCTTTAGCACGCCTGGCGGAAAGTCCTGTTGAAGATCATATTGTCTTTATTTTTCAACCGGCAGAAGAGGGACCTGGAGGAGCGGAACCCATGCTTCAGTCTGCACAGATGGAGCAATTCCGCCCAGATGTCATTTTCGGTTTGCATGTGGCTCCGGAACTTCCTGTGGGGACGGTATCATCCAAGCCGGGATTGCTGTTTGCCAATACGAGTGAACTTTTTATCGATTTTAAAGGAGTGGGCGGGCATGCGGCGTTCCCGCATTTAACTCATGATATGGTCGTGACCGCGAGTGCTTTTGTCTCCCACTTACAGCAGATCGTTGCCCGCAGGGTGGATCCATTAGACAGTGCGGTCATTACCGTCGGCAAAATAGAGGCTGGGACGGTTCAGAATATTATTGCTCAGGCAGCCAGACTGGAAGGCACGATCCGCACCTTATCTCCAGAAGCCATGGAGAAGGTGAAAGGAGAAATTGAGAAAGTCGCCCGCGGCTTTGAGATTGCCAATGACTGTGGAATCACGATCGACTACGGTTCCAACTACCACCAAGTGTACAATGATGCCAAACAAGTGGAGCGATTCGAAAAGATCGTGGAAGACAGCCCTTACTCCTATCAGGAAGCAAAGATGGCGATGACAGGGGAAGACTTTGGTTACATGTTGAAAGAAATTCCCGGCTTTATGTTCTGGCTTGGAGTGGACTCCGAAGCTGGTCTGCATCAAGCGTCCCTGAAACCTGAGGAAGACGCCTTGGTTGTTGGGGTCGATCTGGTTGAAAAGGGATTGCGCGAGCTTTAAGTAAGAATAGGTTCAACGTTACGGTAAACAATAGTAGATAGCTGAATGAAGGAGCGGAAAGCCTCCTTCTTTTTTTTGTAAGGAGTGGCTTCTATGGAGACGACCATCAAATTAATCGCTGTAGCCGTTTTAATCCTTTTGACGGCCTTTTTCGTTGCCAGTGAATTCGCTATTGTAAAAGTAAGAAAAACAAGGTTTGAGGCGAGAGCAGCAGAAGGTGAGAAAAAAGCCGAAAATGCGATGCGCATATTGAATGATCTCGATTATTATTTGAGTGCATGCCAGCTCGGGATTACCATCACCGCTCTTGGATTAGGCTGGTTAGGCGAACCCACGCTTGAAGTGTTAGTAAGACCGGTACTAGATCGAGTCGCTTTACCTGAAGGTGTGACTCATACTCTCTCTTTTGTGTTGGCTTTCTTTGTCATCACCTTTCTTCATGTGGTCCTCGGCGAGCTGGCTCCCAAAACGATGGCGATCCAAAAAGCAGAAAAGATTACATTGTTTCTATCTAACCCCCTAATGTTGTACAGCAAGGTGATGTATCCACTGATCTGGCTCTTAAATGGATCGGCTAATGTAATCGTCCGCATGCTGGGTTTTCAAACAGCAAAGGAGTCAGATGACGTTCACTCTGAAGAAGAATTGCGTCACATCTTAACGAAAAGTTATCAAAAAGGGGAAATTAACCGCTCCGAATATACGTATGTTGATCGGATCTTTGAGTTTGATAATCGAACGGCTAAAGAAATAATGATCCCAAGAACAGAAATGTCTGTGATTGATGTCCATCGTTCTGTCACGAATGCCATCCGGGAAGTGAAACATAATCGCTATACGCGGTACCCGATTATTGAAGGGGACAAAGATAAGGTTATTGGAATCATCCATATGAAAGAATTGCTGTATGATGATGCCGAACAACAAAATAGTCTCCGGCCTTTTTTACGTCCGGTCATGAAAGTGTTTGAGAATATCCCGATTCATGATCTGCTTGTAAAAATGCAGAAGAATCATACCCATATGGCCGTACTGATCGATGAATACGGGGGGACAGCGGGGATTGTGACCGTGGAGGATATTTTAGAAGAGATAGTCGGCGAGATTCGTGATGAATTTGACGCGGAAGAGGAGCGTGACATCAAGCGATTAAAGAACGGTCATTTCTTAATTGAGGGAAAAACGCCGATTCAGGATATTAATGAGTTTTTTGATATTCAGTTGAACCATAATGACATCGACACGATCTCTGGTTGGATCTATACAAGAGACTTTGAGGCGAAGGAAGGGACTGTCGTACAGGGAGAAGGCTATTCCTTTAAAATTGTTGATTTAGTCAAAGGGCAAATAAAAAAAGTAGAGATGTGGAAAGATGAATCCAAAAAATAGCCCGGCCGTTAAGGCCGGGCTTTCTCTATTTACGCATCTTTTTGGATAAAGACTTGATGAGGGAATGGAATTTCTATATCAGCGGCATCAAGCGCTTCTTTCATCGCTTTTCTTAAATCACGTTCGACTGCCCACTGCTCCATGTTTTTCGTTTTACCGAGAATACGAATGACGACATCAGAGGAACCGAGGCTTTGTACACCAAGGACATTTGGCCCTTCAACAAATCGTTCATCTTCTGAGAAATCGTCCGCCACTTTTTGTAATACATCCATAGCTGCGTCGATATTTTCATCATATCCGATCCCAATATCGACAAGGGCGCGCATATTGCCACGGGAATGGTTGGCAACACCGACAATGTTACGGTTTGGAACGAAGTTCAACGTTCCGTCAAAACTACGGATTTTTGTCGTACGGATGCCGACTTCTTCCACAACCCCGTCATAGCCGCCAGCGGTAATGTAATCATCTACCTCAATTTGTCTTTCCAGGAGCAGGAAAAATCCTGTAACGATATCAGAAACAAGACCTTGGGCACCGAAACCGATGGCAAGTCCTACAATTCCAGCCCCTGCTAGTAGTGGTCCGATTTCAATACCGATGGTACTTAATAACATCATTATCAGTATGAAAAATAGGACATAAGAAAAAATATTAACCGTGAGTTTTTGCAGCGTTTTGTTCCGACCTTCCGATATATTGCGCTGTTGGCTCATCCGGTTAATCGCTGCTTCGATCGCTTTGCTTCCAAGTGGTTTAATAATAGCGAAGGCAATCAACAGGACAATTATCTTTAATCCTCCTGTAATGAGCACATTAAAATCAAAGTTTAATCCTTCTTCAAATAAATTCATAGGGGGCTCCTTTCCAACTTCTATGTTTATCTCCTTTACTAGGATAGCGGAAAAGAGGAGGTCATTTCAACGAATTTCGCCGATATAGCCCATTTTTGTCGAAAAAATACGTCTCTCGCTTTTGTAGTTCTTTTATAACAAACCAAAATAAAGCATACCGAATGAACAACCTCCATATTAATGGAAAAGTTGTTCTTTTTTTATGAAAGGAGAGCCTAGTGAAAACATATTGGCTTGAGGATAATAGCTTTATACGCTCTTATCCTGATTTCCATCCTTCCCGCTCTCCTCCTTTCGACTGAGGAATATTCATCCTTTAGATAGAAAATTTGAAAAATTATAGCAAATAGGTAGATATTTATTTCGATACCCGATATATTTATAATTACGTTAAAAAATAAGAAGGAGGGAAACCTTTGGATACGTTTAAAAAACTTAAGCAATTTTATTGGCCTTACAAGAAGTATTTTTTCTGGTCGCTCTTTTCCTTGTTATTTGTCACACTCATTACGGTCGTGTACCCGGTTGTATTGAAGGTGACGATCGACGATGTGGTCTTGGCTGAAGAGTATAGCTTGATCCCCTACATTTGTGTCGCATTTATCGCACTCATGATCATCAAAGGAATCGCTACCTATTTCCACCAGTACCTAGGGGATTTTTTCGGAATCCGTTCCGTGTACACCCTTCGTGATGTCCTGTACAAAAAACTCCAACGCTTACCATTCCGTTACTATGACAACGCTAAAACCGGGGACTTGATGTCCAGATTAACCGCAGACGTCGAAGGATTTCGCTTTTTCCTTTCTATGGGGTTTTCGGAACTGATTCGAATCGTTCTGTTAATCGTCATCAGTTTGAGCGTCATGTTTTATTTCTCCGTACCGCTTGCCCTTGTTACGATGGCTGCCATGCCCTTTTTGGCGCTTGTTGTATACAAATTCGACCGTAAAGTCCATCCTGCATTCCGTAAAATTCGTAAGTCTTTCGGTAAACTGAACACACGCGTTCAGGAGAACATCAGCGGTATGAATACAGTCAAATCTTTATCAAGAGAAGACTTTGAGATTGGGCGTTTTTCTGATCGAAGCAATGATTATCGGACAAAATTCATTACAACATCCAACATTTGGTCGCGTTATTTCCCTTTAATGGAATTCATCGGAAACGTGTCGGTCGTTGCTTTACTTGCATATGGCGGATATTTAGTCGTCAATCATTCCATGCAGCTCGGTGAACTTGTCGCCTTTTTCAGTTTAGTCTGGTATATTCTTGGTCCGTTGATGAACTTCGGATTTGTCATCAACCTATTTTCTCAATCAAAAGCATCGGGAGAACGGCTGCTTGAAATCCTGGAAGCTCCGGAAGAAATTACGGAAAAAGAAGGAGCTGTTCATCAAGATCGTCTAAACGGTCATGTCACCTTCCATGATGTTACCTTAACCTATGTGGAAGATGATGACTCTGCACTCAAGGATATCCGTTTTGATGCTCCTCCAGGGAAAACAATCGGTTTAATTGGAGCGACGGGCTCAGGTAAAACGAGCATTACTCAATTAATTACGCGTTTTTATGAACCTGAAAAAGGGGAGGTCCTTGTCGATGGGCGCCCTGTTCAGGAATATGGGCTAAAAAGCCTTCGCAAAAATATCGGATTTGTCCTGCAGGAATCTTTTCTATTTTCAACGTCGATCAAAGAAAACATTGCCTACGGAAATCCGGGTGCAACGATTGAGGACGTCATGGATGCAGCGAAACGAGCACAGGCTCACGATTTTATTATGGATATGCCTGAGGGGTATGACACCCTGCTAGGAGAACGTGGAATGGGACTCTCCGGCGGTCAAAAACAAAGAATTGCCATCGCGCGTGCCATTCTTATCGATCCAGCCATACTGGTTTTGGATGACGCCACTTCCGCTGTGGATATGGAAACTGAATTTAAGATTCAAAAAGCGCTCCAGGAAGTGATGAAAGGGCGTACGACATTTATTATTGCCCACCGAATTTCTTCATTAAAACATGCGGATGAAATTATTGTTCTCGAAAACGGTACGGTAAAAGAACGTGGGGGCCATGAAGAATTGTTGATAAACGGAGGCCCTTATCAAAGGATTTATGATATCCAGTATCAGGATAAAGAGAAAATCATGAACACATCACATATTTCATAATAAAAAAAGGGGGGGAACGAAATGGCTCGTAAACCTAAATATGAACCGGAGACAAACACACACTTGAATCGTTTTAAATATACGCAGGATCAGGCGATTGAAAAGCCGTTTAATTGGTCACAAATGTGGAGACTGCTTAAATACTTAAAGCCTTATTCGAAAAGGCTGCTGCCTATAGCGATTGTCGCGATGCTTATCTCGACCATCGTCCGGCTCGTCGTACCCATTTTGATTGGTAAAGTAGCTATTGATGTGGCGATCGCTAATGCTAACACGAACCTGCTGATTCAACTCGTGGTTGGGATCGCTATCCTGTATTTATTAAGCTATATTGGAAATGCCCTGCGGATTAAATATGTGAACATTCTTGGTCAAAATGTGATTTATGATTTAAGGCAACACTTATTTTCACATGTCCAACGCTTATCTCATAAGTTTTTTGACTCAAGGTCAGCCGGTTCCATTCTTGTACGAATTATGAATGATATCAATTCACTGCAGGAATTGTTTACAAACGGGATTATCAATCTACTGATGGATATTGTTATGCTGACGGGAATTGTCGTCATTCTTTTCGCTCTTAGTCCGAAGTTGGCGCTTGCCATTCTTGTCATTATGCCGCTCATGTTCTATATTTCTACTAAATTGCGCAGGAATATTCGCAGGTCCTGGCAGGATGTGCGAATCCAACAATCCAAATTGAATTCACACTTGAATGAAAGCCTGCAGGGGATTCGGATTACACAATCCTTTTCTCAGGAAAAAGAGAACACGGAGTATTTCGACGGGGTCAATACCGATAACTTCCAATCTTGGAACAGGGCTTCAAGAAAAAGTGCCATGTTCCGGCCATTCGTAGAAATGAGTAATGCGGTGGGAACGGTTATTCTTGTCGCTTACGGAGCATCCCTGATTTTGCAGAATGATATCCAAATCGGTACGTTCGTTTCTTTTGCCTTTTTCCTCGGCATGTTCTGGGAGCCGATCTCCCGGTTAGGTATGATGTATAACCAGCTGCTCATGGCTATGGCAGCATCCGAAAGAATTTTTGAGTTTCTCGATGAACAACCGAACGTGGAGGAAAAAGAACACGCGGTGGCTTTAAGAGATATGAGAGGACATATCGAATTTGAAAATGTTCAATTCGCTTATGACTCTAAACGAATCGCTCTTCACAATATCAACCTGGAGATGAAGGAAGGAGAGACAGTTGCCCTTGTTGGTCACACCGGCTCCGGAAAATCGACCATCGCTAATTTGATCAGCCGTTTTTACGATCCCACTCAGGGAGCAGTAAAGATCGACGGGGTCGACTTGAAAGATGCCACGATCGACAGCGTACGTCAGCAGATCAGTGTTGTTCTTCAGGATACTTTCATTTTCTCTGGGACGATTTTGGAAAACATCCGTTTCGGCCGTCCGGATGCTTCCGATGAAGAAGTGATGGAAGCAGCGAAAGTCGTCGGTGCGGATGATTTCATTCAACGCCTAAACAACGGCTACGAAACAGAAGTCGAAGAACGGGGGAATATTTTATCCGCAGGAGAGCGGCAGCTTTTGTCTTTTGCACGAGCCCTCCTTGCTGATCCACGCATCCTTATCCTGGATGAAGCAACAGCAAGCATCGATACGGAGACAGAGTTGAAAATCCAGCAGGCATTGCGGAAGCTTTTGAAAGGACGTACGGCGATTATGATCGCTCACCGGCTTTCTACAATTAGAGAAGCTGATAATATATTTGTTCTCGAACAAGGACGCATTTTGGAGCAGGGGTCCCATGATGAACTTATGGACCAAGAAGGAGAGTATTACCATCTCGTTAAAGCCCAGTTCCAAATGCTTGACGCTATATAAAAATGGAAGAAGACACCGGCGCTGCCGGTGTCTTCTTCTTTTTAAGCAAATAAATATGAAGCCATGGGCCCTTTGATTTAGGGTTTAGGGGTTATGATTCCCCTGCACAGGGTAGAAGGAAAATAGGCAGAAGAATCGACACCGAAGAGGAGATTCGTTAAGATGAAACCAAATCATTAGTTTGTGAAGGATGTCACAAAATCGTCATCAACTAAGTGATTATGAACCGTTTTCACACTTTATACTAAAATCATTGATTTACCCATTTGTAGTTAGGGGGAAGAAAGATGTTTGGTTTTGAAACCGTTGAATTAAGCCGTGCGTTAACAGCAATGACGCTGCTCTTTCATGCAATTTTTGCGACGCTTGGAGTGGGGATTCCTGTCCTCATTTCCGTTGCAGAATTCATAGGAATAAAGAAAAAGGATCCCCATTATACTCTTCTCGCCCGGCGGTGGACACGTGGCTATACAATCACCGTGGCAGTTGGGGTGGTAACAGGGACAGCCATCGGGCTGCAATTATCACTCATATGGCCAAGCTTTATGCAGCTTGCCGGCAATGTGATTGCCCTGCCCTTGTTTATGGAGACGTTCGCTTTTTTCTTTGAAGCTATTTTTCTTGGCATTTATTTATATACGTGGGACCGGTTTAAGAAGCCTGTTTATCATTGGTTGCTTTCCATCCCGGTAGTTATTGGAGGGACACTTTCCGCGTTTTTCATTACGACAGTGAACTCATTTATGAATACTCCTCAAGGTTTTGAAATGAAGGATGGACGATTCACAGCGGTTGATCCACTTGCAGCCATGTTCAACCCTGCCACGCCGACAAAAGTATTTCACGTCATCTCATCTTCGTATTTGACGGCAGCTGCTATCCTCGCGGGTATCGCAGCCTTTATGATTCTCATAAAAAAAGGATCGCTCTATCATAAGAAAGCGTTGAAACTCACGGTCACTATGACATTTATTTTTGCGATTTTAACAGCGGTCGCCGGCGATTTATCAGCAAAATTCCTCGCGGAGAACCAACCGGAAAAATTAGCCGCTGGGGAATGGCACTTTGAAACAGAAGAAGGCGCTGACCTCGTCGTATTTGGGAAGCTCAATGAAAATAATGAAGTCGAAAACGCGATCCGGATTCCGAATGCATTAAGTTTTCTTGCCCATGGAGATTTCAATGCAGAGGTGGAAGGATTGAATGAGACTCCAGAAGAGGAACAGCCGCCGCTTTGGATTCATTACATGTTCGATTTGATGGTCAGTATCGGCATTTACACCTTAGGTCTTTCCTTATTATTCCTCCTTTTCGCGAAAGTGAAGAAGTGGAATGAGCATCACCCGTTATTGTTATGGGGAATCGTTCTCGGAGGCCCGCTGACGATGCTTGCGATTGAATTTGGATGGATTTATGCAGAGGTTGGACGTCAGCCATGGATTTTACGAGGGTTCATGACTGTGGCAGAAGGCGCCACAACCTCCCCTTATGTATTCTGGATGTTTGTCCTGTTCGCTGCTGTTTATCTTGTACTTGCCATCGGATGTCTCTTGGCATTACGGAAAATATTCAAAGGAAAACCGGCTGAAGTTGAGTTGGAACACCGGTATTCTCCGACCACCGCTGCTGAGAAGGAGGGGGACGTATGAGTTACGAATTAGTGGGAATCACAGTTTTATGGATTTTCCTTTATGGCTATTTGATCATCGCGTCCATAGATTTCGGGGCTGGATTTTTCGCTTATTATGCCCGACTGACGAAAAAGGACCATTTGATGAATCAGCTGATCTCCCGATATCTCTCCCCTGTGTGGGAAGTCACCAATGTATTCTTTGTTTTCTTCTTTGTCGGGCTTGTCGGGTTCTTTCCGGATATGGCCTACTATTTCGGGCAGTCTTTACTGATTCCAGGCAGTATTGCTATTGTGCTTCTTGCTATCCGTGGGTCTTTCTACGCGTTTGAAAACTACGGATCCAAGGATAATCACTTGTACATGTTTTTATATGGGGCGACAGGTCTGCTTATTCCGGCTTCTCTTTCCACTGCGCTGACTATTTCAGAGGGAGGCTATATAAAAGAGACAGCAGGAGGCGTCCAACTGCTTTATGGAGAGTTGTTCACCAGTCCTTATTCCTGGAGTGTTGTTTTCCTGGCCATTGTGAGTGTCCTGTATATCAGTGCCATGTTCCTCACCTATTATGCTCATCGAGCAGGTGATCAACCAGCCCTAGAGCTTTTGAGGAAATATGCTTTGTTCTGGAGTTCTCCGACGATAATAGCCAGTCTGACGACCTTCATTGCTCTTAGCCAACAGAACATGGACCACTTTCAACGGGCGATGGATCTATGGTGGGTCTTTGGCATTTCCGTCGGTTTCTTTATGGTTGCGGTATTTCTCGTGTATCAGGGGAAACATTACGGTTGGGCTTTTATGGCCGTAATGGTCCAATTTTTCGTCGCTTTCTTCGGATACGGGGCTTCTCATCTTCCGTATTTGTTACACCCGTATGTGACGATCACCAGCGGAGTGACAAATGAGTCCATGGCGATTGCCCTGATTGTTGCGTTTATCGCGGGATTACTCTTGTTAATTCCATCCTTACTATTACTGATGCGTCTCTTCCTCTTCGACGCTGACTATGTAAAAGGCAAAAAATGATGGGACAAGCTTGGAGAATCTTTTCTCCAGGCTATTTTTATAGTTTAGAGCGAAAGATTGCGTGGAAAACGAACCTTTCATTTTAATCCGTGATGGCATAGTTGTTCCCTGTTTTATGTGGTAGAATAAGCATAGATTTTGCGAGACAGTTGGAGGTTGGCATATGAAAAAAGATTTCGCCGTCATAGGACTCGGTCGGTTTGGAGGCAGTATTTGCCGGGAATTAAGCCGGGAGGGTATGGAAGTACTGGCGTTAGACCTTGATGAGGATAAAGTGAACGAATACCGGGATATTGCATCACATGCCGTCATTGCGGATTCCACAGATGAAAGCGTCTTGAAGGAGCTTGGTTTCCGTAACATCGATCATGTGATCGTCGCTATCGGGGATAATATTCAGGCAAGCATGTTAACGACGTTAATTCTGAAGGAAATGGGACTCAAAATGATTACGGTCAAAGCCCAAAATGATTATCATGAGAAAATTTTAAATAAAATTGGAGCCGATCAAGTGGTTCACCCTGAGCGTGATATGGGGAAACGGATTGCTCACAATATCATTTCCAACAATATTCTCGATTATATCGAGCTCTCGGATGATCACAGTGTCGTGGAAGTGAAAGCTGGAGATAAAATGGGGGGGAGGACGCTTGTGGACCTTGATATTCGTGCAGAATACGGCTGTAACGTCGTGGCGATTAAGCGTGACAGGGATGTCATCGTTTCCCCAATGGCTACGGAGGAAATTAAGGAAAGCGATGTCCTCATCGTAATCGGAGCAGACAAAGATATCAGTCGATTTGAAAAGAATCTCGTATTGGAAGATTAAACGCAGCGAGCCCCTGGTCTAATGACCAGGGGCTATTTTATATGGACGGGCTCCTGAAGGGAAAAAAAGGAGCAATAATATGTGACGCTTTAAAAACCATATGGAACTATTTGGAGGTGAGTGAATTAGGTTCGCTTTTTCCCACAACAGCCGCCACGTCTGATCGGTCGATTCCCCTTACCGGACGAAGACGTGTTTATGACCATCGGATGATCAGAGCCTTTGAAAGGCTGATTAAACTGTACTTGTCTTTTCACTTTTCTTGCTTTCACGACTACCTCTCCTTAATCTTAATACTGTATTATAGTCTCTTACTAATAAAGGGGGAGGGCTAATGGGAAGGGTCTATTAAAAAGGGGTGTTCATCATAAGTATGGGAGTGAATCGTGTAGCACTTCAGGACAGGAGGATGGGTCTTAAAGGATACAATAATCATTTTTACTTGTTCATCGGGATGGTACCAAAGATCTCTAGAGGAAGGAATGGGTGCTGTGGTAGGGTGAGAGTGATAAATACCCAGCACCTTTTGTCCTTGCTCATTTACTTTCTTTATGGTCGATTCGACGACCTTCTTGCTAATAAAATACCGGTTTCGATATTTTTGTTCATTAG
Organism: Halobacillus karajensis; assembly: GCF_900108515.1. GTDB lineage: Bacteria > Bacillota > Bacilli > Bacillales > Halobacillaceae > Halobacillus > Halobacillus karajensis. The sequence continues at coordinate 127,986 of NZ_FNWW01000003.1, forward strand.
CAAGAGGCCACACGCTTTCTACACGCGATGCTTTTGCTCCTGCTACTAATCCGCACGCCTCATGAGGATGTTCCTGGACACCGTGAGAAATAATCTGCTGGTATAGGGTGGGGGAAATCTTCATATCTAACTGTTCCACCTTTGGAATAAGGAAAACAGGGAGCGCTCTTTTTTCTTCGTTGTTTCTTCATTGGAGGCTGCATGCGCTGTGTCATTCGTTGATTCCTTTTTGTCTGGAGTTTTTGGTTGATCGGCTGCATTTTCTTGGGTGGTCGACGGGGTGTTGTCAGCCATCCTCATTTGCTTGGCCATTTGTGCAGATTCGGGCCGCATGAGTTGAAACTGAATGGTTTTCTTTGGTGCCTCTGTTTCCTCCATTAATCCATTTTGGACGGATTTTTCATTTAATTCATTTTGGGCGGATTTTTCATCGTTTTTTTTTGAATTGGCTCTTACAGTCGTTTGCTGATTCAAATCGAACTGCGGGTTGACATAGGTTTTCGATTTTCCAGCTTTAGCTCTTGACTGTTTTGAAAAAGATGGTGATGGGGCCTGGAAGCCTTGTGATGGTCCCTGAAATCCTTGTGACGGTCCCTGGTAACCTTGTTGATACGGATTATAAGAAGGTTGGTGGCTCATGGGTGGTTGATAATCATTCCGTGGCTGTGAGACACGGGCCGATTTCAACATGTTTTGCAATTTGCGATATTCCGATGTGCGCTGTTTTGACTGTTGCGGCGGCTCCATTATTGGAGAAAAATTTTCCTGGGGCTGATGTGTTGTTTGGACGAGTTGTTTCAGTTGATGAATCTCCAGGTTTAAACGGTCCACCTCACTTGGCTCTTCCTTTTTCTTGGCCATACTTTGTTCATCTATAAAACGATTCATTTTTTCCATCAATTCATGGACTTGGATCCGGTCCATTTTTTCTTTGATGGACGTCATATCTTTTTTCAATCCGTTTATCGTTTCCGTGACGGATTGAAGTTGAGCAAAAAGCTGTTTCGTCTTTTGCTCAGAATTATAATGGTACTTATCCATTTTCCTCAAAACTCCTTCTGTTTGAAACTTAAAATCATGAGATTCTTGTTTAGCAAGAAGGTAGTCGTCGATCAAACTTCCATTTTTTAAGGAATGCAGCATTTCTTTATAGAGTACTAATTTTTCTTTCTTCGAATGGAGTTCTTCTGAGTTGTTCGGACGTTTTTGATCCATCACTCATCACCCTTTTCAAGCACATTAATATACTATTTGTGTCTTAGCAATACGTGACACATGGACCGATTTTTCCAACCCAATTGCTGTGGTATTCTCTTTCTTATTATTGTATGTCTTAGAAATTGAATTATTTGAAGATTTTTTTAAAGAGGACAGTCACAAGAAAACACGTCCATGAATCTACTGTAGGTGTTCGCACAAAATGCTAAATTGAACGAAATCTCAGCAGATGCACTAGTCCCATCGGTAGGTCCGTTCATATGCTACAAATGAAAGAAAAATCTTATTCGGAGGTGTTTGCATACCATGCAAGCAAAAAATCTTAGCGGGGGCCAAGAGCTCCTATGTATCAACACAGAAAAAGTTTATGACTGGATCATCAACGAAGCGACATTCGATTTAAGTGTCGATGGACTTGAGTTGCCAATCGGCCCGGATGGAAGCCAGCTGACATGTGACGATATCGTTATTGATACAGTGACATGTGAAGTGGAGCCAATTGACGCTGAAGTTCTTGGGCGGGTAGACCAGGAACTTGTGGTTGATGGCACAATGTTGACTCTTCAATTGGTCAGCATCCGCAAAAACTTCGAAGTAACGATCTTCGTAGATTTGACACCGGAATTGGGTGGCGGAACTGTGGAGGTTGGAAGTGCAGAATTTACTCGTTGTGAGCAGGTTCTCCTTTGTGCTCCAGAAGGAACAGAGATCGATGTCGACTACACAGACTTGAGCTGCTTTGTTTGTACAGCGTCCTGCGTTGAAAACGGAACAGAGGCTGACGAATTAGACGTCGACGTAACAGTCCGTCTTTGCCAAAGCATCCAATCCACATTTGATGTGACTCTAGAAATCACTGCTGAGTTCTGTCAGCCGCGTGATATTCTTCCAATCCCGCCATGCCCGACTCCAACAATCCCACCACAGTGCCCTGTCTTGTTCCCAAATGGTGACGACGACAACAACGGTAATGATTGCTAAGCTAGGGTCATAGGTTTAAAGAGAGGAATCCTTTCCTCTCTTTTTATTTTGGCGTAAGCTAAGAAAACGTTCGTACTTGGGTTATTAAACGAAATGGCAGTTACCTGGGAAGACGTGATTTCCGCAATACCTTTGGAGATTAAGGAGGCTGGGAAAGGACTCACTTTTCTAGGGGGACTGGCAAGATTCCTCGGGCTAAACCCTGTGGGATCTCGCCTCGTTCATTCTGCTGTGGGAGTCTCCTCCTTCCTCAACGCTACTTTCCCTATATATAGGGCTCGAATTCACTGCGTAGAAACCCTTAGCCTGGTTAGGGAGGAGAATCATTCTTCAGTCCCCTATAAAAAGTTATTTTCAGCTACTCAAGCTCCCTATCAAGAATAGGGTTTGATGATCTCCTATCGTGTGGAAAAATGGAGGGACTCCTTCGGGAGGGTTATGATAGGTAAGATCCCGGAAGGCGAAGCCAAAGAATGCTCACCACATACCCAAGGAAAGCGAGCCCTTTTCCCACCCACCATATCCTCAAACAAAAGCCTCGTAGGTATGTGTTCTCGATAAGTGTGCTTATAGAGAATAAGAGGATTCTTTTTGGAGTAAGAATCATTAATAAGACATATTTTGTGGAGGTGATTGGAGTGGATTCAGACCTTTCACAATGGAAAAAAAGACATGAACGCTACATTCATGAAATTAAAGAGAAAATCGAAGAACTAAAACAATCCCAGGATCAGCATGTATACAGCTATTTTACATACTCAATTCACTTTTCCCACGATCCTGCCCACGAAAGCATGCTTCTTGGCAGCTTCCATATTCAGAATAAAGGAAGAGAACCGTTCAAGGCTCCCTACATTTGTCTGAAGCTATCAGAGAACTCCATTTTTCATTTTTTAGGTAAATATCTCTACAAAGATTCTTTAAAGAAGATGCGTATGTCCGGAGCATGGGAGCGGTTGAATGAAGTGACAGATAAAGAGGAATTCTGGCTGCGTCCTGTTGAAGTGAAACAGATTGAACCAGGAGATTCCTTAACCTTTTCCAACTTCCAATTGAAATGGTCTCCGGAAAAAAACTATGCCGGCAGCTTGATGGGCTTTACGTATGGCGAAGAGCATGAAGAAGGGGTTCCTGCTTTGAACCAAATTAACCTCAGTGGGATGAACGTAGATAGGGAGGACGATAATCATGGATGATCGCGAACTACAGATCTTCATGAAAAAGTATCTCAGGCAGTGGATGATGCGTCAGTTGAGCGATGTGAAAGAAGGGAAAAAAGGCCAAAGTTTCGTCTATTTGGATGAACAAACATTGCAAATGCTGTTGATGATGCTACTTATGAATAAAGAGGAGAAAGGAGGAGCGTCTACGTCGAATGAGGGAAAAAAGCAAGCTTTTGAAAATCTTTTAGAAGAGCAGGAAGATCATCTGAAAGAAATTCTGGATTTACTGAACAATTAAATGCTCGGTAGGAGGAATGAGGATGGAGAAAGATACGATTGTATTGCAGCAAAAAATCATTCATTTCAAATCAGAGCTGGCGAAATATAAAGAAAAAGTAAGAGATTATCAAGAGAATTATCATTATGCTTTATTGACGAAATTGAAGAAAGAAAATGCTGAACTATTGGAGCAGCAGGAAGAATTGCAAAAGGAAAAAAATATAGCCGTGGAAGAGTCGAATCGACGATTAAGAGGCATGGAGAATCAGCTCAGCATAAGCAAAAGACGAGAAGATCATCTTCAGGAAGAAGTTCAACGGTGGGAAGAAAAAGCGAATCGCTATCAAAAAACAATCACGGAGCTGTCTCAAAATCTGGCTTCTGCTAAAAAAGAGATCTCCCATCATCAATACCTGGTTCAAAAAAAGGCAAAAGAACTGGATGAGACAAAAGCAGAATATAAGACCAAGGTCCAAGAATACGAAGAAAAAGCGGCGAATCACATCACCCGTATTGCAGACCTTTCGGAACAAAACCAATCACTTGAACAACAGCTGAATGAAGCCAAAACAGATAGGGCAAGTATGGAGAAATCCATAAAGGTTCTCGAAAATAAAGCAGAAACAAAAGAAAAAGAGGCTTCCTCACTAAAAGAAACCTTACAGCAATCGGAAAATACATGTGAAAAGCTTAAGAAAAGCGGGGAAGAAAACGCGAAGAAGTTTCAAAAAGTGGAAGCCGCCTACCATTCCATCAAAGAGAAAAGTCAGCAACAACAAAAACAGATCGAAACCCTTCAAAGAAAAAATGACAAGCAAGCGAATCGATTAGAGAAAGCGTTGGAGGAAAAAAATCATCTAGAAACAACTGTCCAGACCATTAAAAAAGAACTTCAAGAACGCATCGAGAAAAATAATTATTTTGAAGAAAGATTGCCGACACTACAAGATTCTCTGCAGCAATTGAAAGAGGAACGGAAGGAACTGCTTAATCAGAAAAAAGCACAAGAAAAAATGGCAGTGCAATTAAAAGAAGAAAAGACCAACTATCAATCCCGAATTCAATCTTTTGAAGCGGAGAGTAAAGCATGGAAGCAAAAGCAGAAAGAATGGGAAAAGGCACGGGAGAATCTGGAGGAGAAACAGGCAGCTGTCCTATCAGAACTCAAGGAAAAGCAAGAACAAATCGATCATTTGAGAGAGTTAAATGCTAATTTACAAAAACAAAACCAAAAATACTTACAGTCTTTTTCTGAATTCAATGAGGAGTCCTCGAAAGATATTATCGGTTTCTTGGATGAACAGATGAAAAACATCCTTGGGCAGACGTTTGAATACGAAGAGGAATTGGATTCTAAAATTGTCTTCATGAAATCCCTGGAAGAGAAAATAGAGCAGCTTGGAAAAGAAATACTGGAGTTAGAAGACGAACAAGACGGTCAAAACCCTGAGACTTGAGCTCAGGGTTTTTTATTTTTTGTTTCTCGTAGGTTTGAATAGACGTTAGAGGAGGAAACGATTGATGAAAGGAACGAATGGAGAGTCATAACATGATGAGGGGAGAATCAAAGAATGGAAGCAGTGAATCATTATTTTAAAGGAGCCTATGAAGAATCAAGAAAAGAATTCCGTCATTTACTTTCCCTTATCCAGTCAAAATGGCCCGGAGCTAAACTATACACAAAGTTTATTGGGGAAGAAGAGGATAACACGATTGATGTTCTTTATGCTGAAGCCGATGAATCTAATCGCCAGGTCCTTTTCATGACTAGTGGGGAACATGGTATTGAGGGGTATGCGGGAGCCGCAGTCATTCGTTTGTTTGTGGAAGAATGGATCGAGGATATGGATCCTTCTGAAACTGGAATATGTCTTGTACACGCCATAAATCCTTGGGGAATGAGGAATTTCCGCAGGGTCACAGAAAATAATGTCGACTTAAATCGGAATTACTTTTTGAATCCCTCCGCTATCCCCCGGGATATCAATAGTATGTATGAAAAGGAATGCCATATTTTTCTGCCTGAACGTCCGGTGGAAAGCATTGAAAAAGAAAAAACGTCCCTCTATGAGTCGCTAAGTAAAGGCATGATGAAGGAAGGTTATAAAGGGATAAAACAGGCGAAAGGAATGGGACAATTTCAGTTTGAACGAGGCGTTTATTTCGGTGGAAAAGAAGAAGAACCATCAGTTACCTATATGAAATCGTGGCAGGAAACACTCCTTAACCGTTTTGATCGGATTGTGCACATGGACTGGCATACAGCTTTAGGTCCTTCAAATGAGGTGACGATGGTCATGTCAAAAGAAAATAAAAAACATGAAGAAGAGCTGATGGAATGGTATGGACTAAATAATATCCAAGTTTTTTCACCTGAAAAGGTTAAGGGGGATTCCACCAATTATTTCTATGAGTTAAAAAAGGAGAAGTTTCCCTCAAAACATCTGACCTCAGCTCTGTTTGAATTCGGTACTTTTGGAACCAGTCGGCAGGCAGAACTCCGGGAGTTCATCACGATTATTTTAGAAAATCAGCTGTATTGGGAAGGAACAAAGAATCACGAAAGCAGAGAGTGGATCAGGGGAGAATTCATGAATATGTTCTATCCTCAAGATAGGAATTGGAAAGAATCTGTTTTAATGGAAGCACGCAAGGCTATTCAATCCGTGCTTCGAGCGGAAGGGATCCTGCCTCGATAAATCTATTGATGATGAGAAGGTATATGGAACTGAACCCTTCATGTTCCGTGGTTGTTTGGCGGACCTTCTTCTCGAGGATGCCGGGAGTTTATAAAAGGTGCTGTTTAAGAAAAGGATGAAAAGGATATAAGAAAGGTTAAGGGAAATAATTTAGTGGAATGGGAAAGGGTGATTTTGATGTTCAATAAAAGAACAGGTGAAGTCCTGACACAGCAATTGATCAATTGGGGTGTCGATCACATATATGGGATGCCTGGAGATTCCATCAACGAGCTGATAGAAGATTTAAGAAAGAGGAAAGAAGAAATCGAATTTATTCAAGTGCGTCATGAAGAAACAGGCGCCCTCTCCGCTGCAGCCTATGCTAAATTAACAGGGAAAATCGGCGTTACAGCAGCCATTGCGGGCCCTGGAGCTGTCCATCTCCTGAATGGTCTTTACGATGCTAAAGCAGACAGTGCACCAGTACTGGCCATTGTTGGACAAGTGCATAGTGAAGAAGTAGGAACCGGTGCTTTTCAAGAAATCAATCTTGAACGGATGTTTGATGATGTGGCGGTCTTTAATCGTCGGGCTGAAACGGAAGCACAGCTCCCCGACTTACTTAACCAGGCGATCAAAGAAGCTTACACCTATAAAGGAGTAGCGGTCCTCATCGTTCCAGATGACTTATTTGCTGCCAAACAGAAGGAAGAAGTGCGGCTTACTTCTGGGAAATATTACAAAGCGGAAGTGTCCCCTTCCCAAACACAGCTGAATGAAGCAAGACAATTGATCGAAAACGCGGAAAAACCGATTATCCTTGCTGGTCAGGGTACACGACAAGCAAAAAATGAATTGATTGATTTTGCGGAAACTATCAAAGCCCCTGTCATTTTAAGTTTGCTAGCGAAAGGCGTTATTCCCGATAATCATCCATATTGTCTTGGCCAGCTTGGGCAAATTGGAACGAAACCCGCTTACCATGCGATGAAAGAAACGGATTTGCTCATCCTCGTGGGCACCCAATTTCCATATAGAGATTTTCTTCCTGAGGATGTATCTGCGATCCAAATCGACAATAAGTCTGCACATTTAGGCAAATATTACCCGATTGAAGTTGGACTTCCTGGGGATAGCAAGGAAACCCTTTCCGCTTTAACTAAGCTCGTCCAATCTGTTGAAAAGAGGGCCTACCTCGAGCATTATCAGGAAAAAATGAACGAATGGAGAATTGCCATCCAGGAAGAAAAACGTTCGACAGAAGATCCTCTTCATGCCCCTCAAGTAATGTACGAACTTGAAAAACATGTGGAGCCTGGGGCGATCATCTCAGGGGACGTGGGGAATGTAACGGTTTGGTTAACCCGTTTTTTACATTTAGTCAACCAGAAGTTCATTTTATCAGGATGGTTGGCAACCATGGGAAGCGGCCTGCCTGGTGCCATTGCTGCAAAGAAAGCACATCCTGAGAAACAGGTCATTGGTGTAGCAGGTGATGGCGGATTTTCAATGGTTATGCATGATTTTGTAACGGCTGTTAAATACAACCTTCCGATTAAAATGATTGTCCTAAACAATAGCAAGATCGGGATGATTAAATATGAGCAAGAACAAATGGGGCATCTGAATTATGTTACGAACTTAGGAGAAGTGGACTTTGCTAAGTTTGCAGAAGCCTGTGGAGGGGAAGGAATCCGTATTGAATCCTATGAGGAACTAGAATCAAAAATGAAACAGGCTTTTATATCGGATCAGCCGGTTCTTGTTGATGTAGTTATCGAAGATCAAGCGCCTTTACCTGGAAAAATCGAATATCAGTCTGCTGTTAACTTTTCGAAATATATTATTAAAGAGTTTTTTGAATCAGGCAACCTCGATCTGCCTGATATGGTAAAAGCATTGAAGCGTTTGAGGTAAAAAAGAAAAAGAACCCGCTGGGATATTATCCCAGCGGGTTCTTTTTATACTTACACTTCCATGATGATTGGGAGAATCATCGGACGACGCTTGGTTTTTTCGAACAAGAACGGTGCGATGGTGTCCGTAATCTCATTCTTAATTTCAGACCATTGGGTCGTACGACGTTCCATAACTTTTTCAACATGGGAGCTGACAAGTTTTTGTGCTTCTTTAATTAAGTCCTCTGATTCTCTCATGTAAACAAATCCACGAGAGATAATGTCAGGACCTGATGCAATCTTGAATTCCTTCATATTTATGCTGACCACGACAATGACAAGTCCTTCTTCTGAAAGGATACGGCGGTCACGAAGAACAATGTTTCCAATATCTCCGATTCCACTGCCATCTACGTAGACAGAGCCGGACGGGATTTTACCAGCGACACTTGCTTCTTCTTTACCAAGGGCTAATACATCACCATTATCCATGACGAAGCAGTTCTCAGGTTCCACTCCACAATCGTGGCTCAGTTTTACGTGTTCTTTCAACATGCGGTATTCACCATGAATCGGCATGAAGAATTTTGGTTGGATTAAACGAAGCATTAGCTTCATTTCTTCTTGGCTTCCGTGTCCTGAGGTGTGGATATCATTCAATGGGCCGTGGATGACATCTGCACCGGCGCGGTACAATTTATTAATCGTACGGCTGACACTGATCGTGTTTCCAGGGATTGGGGAAGAAGAGAACACGACGGTGTCGCCAGGTTGAATTTGAATTTGGCGGTGAGTACCGTTGGCAATTCTCGACAGGGCAGCCATTGGTTCACCTTGAGAGCCTGTACAAAGGATCACGACTTCATTTGCTGGAAGCCTATTGATCTGTTGGGCATCAATGAATGTATCCTTAGGGGCACGGATATATCCAAGTTCCTGACCGATTCGAATGGCAGATTCCATACTACGGCCAAATACAGCGACCTTACGACCGTTTTTAACGGCAGATTCCACGACCTGCTGTAAGCGGTGAATGTTGGAAGCAAACGTGGCAAAGATCAAACGACCATCGTCCATACGCGTAAAGATATCGTCGATGCTTTGTCCAACCACTCGTTCTGATTTTGTAAAACCAGGAACTTCTGCATTGGTGCTGTCTGATAATAGGGCGAGAACGCCTTCTTTACCGATTTCAGCCATTTTAGCTAAATCAGCTGGTTCTCCTACAGGTGTAAAGTCAAACTTAAAGTCACCTGTGTGTACAACGTTTCCTGGTGGAGTTTTAACGACAACTCCATAAGAATCAGGAATACTGTGCGTTGTACGGAAGAAAGATACGGATGTTTTACGGAATTTGATGACATCATCTTCCTGGATGGTGTTCAGTTTCGCATTCCGTAAAAGACCGTGTTCATCCAATTTGTTACGCAGAAGGCCGATAGCCAGTTTCCCAGCATAAATGGGGATGTTGATTTCGCGTAACAAGTAGGGAATACCGCCAATATGGTCTTCGTGACCATGTGTGATGAATAGTCCTTTGATTTTATCTTGGTTTTGAACAAGGTACGTATAGTCCGGGATGACATAGTCGATACCGAGCAACTCGTCTTCCGGGAATTTAATTCCTGCATCAATGAGGATGATTTCGTCTTGGAATTGTACACCGTACGTATTTTTACCGATCTCACCGAGTCCGCCAAGGGCAAATACGGCTGTCTGATCATTCTTAACGAATTTCATCGGTTACAAGCTCTCCACTTTATAATTTTCGGATTGCTTTTCATATTCCAGGTGATCCTCATCAAGCACCTGAATATATTCAATATTGAATCCTTCATTTTTTAATTTTTCACGAACTTGTCTTTCTGTTTCCGCTTCCACGTATAGGCTTTCTGTACGCTCGCGGACAGGAACTTCACTCGCCTGTTCCTGATATAGTACTTTAAATATCATTACTCTATCGCTCCTAACTAGATATAATTTCCACATTCTTGTCCTGTCATCATCATAGCACGTTTTATAACCTGTATGGTAATGATAACGGTATGTGCAGGTGCTCGGTACACCCTTAAACAATGATTTACGCGTATGTTTTTCGTTTCATAATGTTTTTCCAACGTTTTCTAAGCTTCCTTCGTAGACGCTTCATCATTTGCATCTATCCCCTTTCATCAAATGAAGAAAACATAAAACGTTAAACCGCCCAATCCCTGTTACCTCTAGTATAATACGGTTTGTGGAAGAATGAAACATTTACATATTATATTTTATATATATCGTTTGTTTTTCTTCTCAAACCTATCCACTCATGCTACAGTATAGCCAAAGAAAAGGGTATGCTATGATACATATAGAAAAATTGTATATCGCTATTTTTAGGAGGAACCAAGTTATGACGAAGAAAATTGCGCTGTTTGACATTGATGGTACGTTACTTGACCATGATAAAAAATTACCGGAAAAGACGAAAACAGCTATCCAGGCTTTAAAAGAAGAGGGCGTTTTTTGTGCGATTGCTACAGGGCGAGCTCCGTTCATGTATAAAAAATTGAGAGAGGAACTTGGAATCGATTCCTTTGTGAGCTTCAATGGGCAGTATGTTGTTTTTGAAGGCCAAGAAGTGTACAATAATCCACTTTCAGAACCTGAACTGGAAAGACTTCACAACCATGCGGAAGGGAACGACCATCCTATGGTATTTATGAACCACGAGGAAATGAAGGCATCTGTTCCCGATCATAATCATATCGAGGAAAGCTTGGGCACATTGTACATTGATCACCCGAGTGCAGACGCCTCTTTTTTTAGGGGAAGGAAGATTTATCAAGCGCTTTTATTCTGTGAAGGCGATGAAATAGAAGAGTACCGCGAAGCTTATGATGCTTTCGATTATATTCGCTGGCACCCAGTATCTTGTGACGTCTTGCCAAAAGGTGGTTCCAAAGCGGAAGGGATTAAAAAACTTGTGGAAGCGGCAGGTCTTCATATGGAAGATACTTACGCGTTCGGGGATGGACTCAATGACATTGAAATGATTCGCGAAGTAGGGACAGGCATCGCAATGGGAAATGCCGTGTCAGAAACGAAAGCAGTCAGTGATTTTGTTACGAAAGACGTGGCTGAGGATGGGATAGCTCATGCCATATATGAGCTTGGATTGTTAAAGTAAACCAGGTGCATCGCTTCCTTACTTAGAAGGAAAATGGCCCAGTAAGGTATATAAAAAAGCTCCACCGCTTAAACGGTGGAGCTTTTTATGATTTACTTATTATTAATAGAAGGTGATGGGGTCCGGTTGTAAGGTCTTAACGGTCAGCCGGGGTCGCACCTTCCGGCTCTTTGAAAGGGTTCTCTTGATTAATATGATCGTAGAACATGATGCCATGTAAATGGTCGATTTCATGCTGAAAAACGATGGCAGCGTAATCTTTTAACCTTAATTTCACTTCATTTCCCTCAAGATCTGTCGCTTTAACCGTAATTCTGCGATACCTCGGAACATAGCCAGGCACTTCACGATCAACGGAGAGGCAGCCTTCTCCTGTAGATAGATACGTCTTTTCAACAGAATGACTGACAATGCGGGGGTTGAACAAGCCATAACTGTATAGGCGGTCTTTCAAATCAGTAAAGTGAACCGCAAGCATGCGCTTGTTTACATTAATTTGAGGAGCAGCCAATCCAACACCTGGACGAAGGCCGTACCGTTCACATACCTTCTCATCCTGACTGTTTTTTAAGTATTGAATCATTTCTTCTAATGTTTTTTTGTCCTCTTCGGAAGGGGGGAGGGGAACCTCTTCGGTTACTTTGCGCAATGCGGGGTGCCCTTCACGGACAATATCGTCCATTGTAATCATAAAACAACATCCTTTCTGCCTGAAACATTTTTCTAAGAAGCTCTAATAAACATGGACCTACGTTTTATTTTATCTATTAAATTTCACATGACTAGTGATAGAGCTCTTTATAATAAACCTTAACTCGCTCATGTCAATGGTAACATATGTGAAAAAAGGTTCTTTTCATTTAATATCATTTATTATACTATTGTAGATACGTCTAGATTACAATAATGTTTCACGGAATTCGAGGGGGAAAAGTTGTGCGATTACATATTTTTGCGGCGCTTTTGGCAACGGCAGCTTTTTTATCTGCCTGTACGGGTCAGTCGGCAGAAGAAGAGATTTATGATCATCTGGAAAAAGCGGTCACGTTAGAAGATACGTTCCGGGAGCAACAACAGCCAATGGTGGAACTTGAAACAAAAGAACAACAATTATATGAAGAAATCATCAACTTGAATATGGACCAGATCGATGAAATTAAAGAAAAATCACAGCAAGCAGCTAAAATCGTAGAAGAAAGAAAAGAAAAACTGGATCTTGAAAAAGAGAGCATTGATGCAGCAAAAGAAGAATTCGATAAAATCGAATCTCCCGTGAATGATTTAGATGAAGAAAAAGAAGAAGCGAAAGTGAAAGCAGAGGAATTGGTCGAAACAATGGATGCAAGATACGAGGCGTATCAAAATCTTTATACGGCTTATGACGAAGCTCTCACCCTTGATAAAGAATTGTATGATATGATGCAGGACGAAGAGTTGACGGAAGAACAGCTCCAAGATCAAATAGATCAAGTTAATCAGAAATACAATGAAGTGATGGAACACAATGAAAGTTTCAATAAACACACCGAATCGTATAATCAATTAAAAAAAGAATTGTATGAGGCTATGGATCTTGATGTAAGCTATCAAGAACAAGACGAGTCCTCAGCTTCAGAAGATAAAAAAGAAGAATAGGGAAGAACCGTTGACAAATGTCGACGGTTTTTTGATTTGATCTCACAGGGAGTGGGGCGTTCGGGTCTCTCCCGTGGATCTTCTGCACCTTAGATATCCGGTTCCGGCGTCCAGCCTCTCCAGACATTAGACAATCACCTCTGTAGAGAAAGGCATGCCACTGTGCCGCTTGTCTTAGGCTAATCGAGTCTTCCAGAACATCTCCCCACCAAACTTTTTCGGCGCCAGAGCCCAGCTGCTCGAGGTCTTAAGTCCATTTGTTCCTAGAAGGAAATCACATCACTGCACGAATGTCCTTAAGCGTGTCGCAGCTCCCAGGGCTCTTCTGCACTTAAGTCAATTCATTTGATTGTTTGGTTAAAAAAAAGTAAGATTAATACAGGCTTATTTTTGTGGTGATACAGTATCGGGGTTTTGTGCGACAAAAAAAGTCATTTTCTGACTGCTGTAAGAAGCTCTATGACTATGTATGGATATTATGTAGCGAAGTGATTGACGAATGATGACGATTTGAGCTAAACTACATAATGGATTGCCATTGTACCATTGAAACTTACTTAAAAAATGTAACAGTTTCTGTCATCTTCCCTGTATGATTAACTCAATTCTGTTCAGGGTAAAACGTAAAGAGCAAATAGGTACAGTTTTTTTTCATAATTGGGAAAGCTAACTCACAGCATCCATTTTAAAATACGAAAGGAAAGGGTGAATGACTTTGAAACGAACTCTTGAGAACATTGAAAATCAGTTCGAAACGTTTCAAATCCTTAATGAAGAAGGCGAAATCGTAAATGAAGATTATATGCCTGACCTATCTGATGAAGATCTGAAAGAAATTATGCGCCGTATGGTTTACACGCGTATTCTTGACCAGCGTTCTATTGCGCTTAACCGCCAGGGGCGTCTTGGTTTCTATGCTCCGACAGCTGGACAGGAAGCATCCCAGCTAGGAAGCCAATTTGCACTTGAGAAAGAGGACTTTATCCTACCGGGTTACCGTGATGTTCCACAATTGATCTGGCACGGACTTCCGCTTTACCAAGCGTTCCTATTCTCACGTGGTCATTATAAAGGAAACCAAATGCCTGAAGGGGTTAATGCTGTAAGTCCACAAATCATCATCGGTGCGCAAATCACGCAGACAGCTGGTGTTGGTCTTGGATATAAAAAGCGCGGCGAAAATGCTGTTGCGATCACATACACTGGTGATGGCGGTGCCTCCCAAGGAGACTTCTACGAAGGAATCAACTTTGCTGGTGCCTTCGGTGCACAGGCAATCTTCGTTGTACAAAACAACCGTTTCGCGATTTCTGTACCTGTTGAAAAACAATCAGCAGCGCAAACCATTGCTCAAAAAGCAGTAGCGGCTGGAATCGAAGGTATCCAGGTTGATGGTATGGACGTACTAGCTGTTTATGCTGCAACAAAAGATGCTCGTGAGCGTGCTGTGAACGGGGAAGGCCCGACATTGATCGAGACACTTACTTATCGTTACGGCCCACACACAATGGCTGGAGACGATCCGACTCGTTACCGTACGGAGGATGAAGACAACGAGTGGGAGAAGAAAGATCCTATCGTTCGTTTCCGAAAATTCCTAGAAGCCAAAGGCCTTTGGTCTGAAGAGGAAGAGAACGAATTGATCGAGAAAACAAAAGAAGAAATCAAAGCAGCGATTAAAGAGGCTGACAATACTCCGAAACAATCGGTTACTGATCTAATCGGTATCATGCATGAGGAACTTCCTTCAAACTTGAAAGAGCAGTTGGAAGAATATAAGGAAAAGGAGTCGAAGTAAATCATGGCACAAATGACAATGATCCAAGCCATCACAGATGCGATGCGTACTGAACTTAAAAATGATGACAACGTCCTCGTTTTTGGTGAAGACGTTGGTCAGAACGGCGGAGTATTCCGTGCAACGGAAGGACTTCAAAAAGAGTTCGGTGAAGATCGTGTATTCGATACACCACTAGCTGAATCTGGAATCGGCGGTATGTCCATTGGACTTGCACTCACCGGTTTCCGTCCAGTACCTGAAATCCAATTCTTCGGGTTTGTCTATGAAACGATGGATGCCATCAGTGGACAAATGGCACGTTACCGTTACCGCTCTGGTGGTACACGTCCAATGCCGATCACTGTTCGTTCTCCTTTTGGCGGCGGTGTCCACACACCAGAACTTCACGCAGACAGCCTTGAAGGCCTAATGGCTCAACAACCTGGTCTCCGTGTCGTAATCCCATCTAATCCATACGATGCGAAAGGTCTTTTGATCTCTTCCATCCGTAATAACGATCCGGTCATCTTCCTTGAACACATGAAGCTTTACCGCTCCTTCCGTGAAGAAGTACCGGAAGAAGAATATACAGTAGAACTTGATAAAGCTGCCGTGAAGCGTGAAGGAACAGACGTAACATTAGTTGCTTATGGTGCGATGGTTCATTCTTGCCTTAAAGCTGCAGAAGAACTTGAAAAAGACGGAGTAAATGCAGAGGTTATCGACTTGCGTACTGTTGCTCCGGTTGATTACGAAACAATTCTTGAATCTGTGAAGAAGACAAATCGTGCGGTTGTTGTTCAAGAAGCTCAAAAGCAGGCAGGAATCGCTGCGAATATCGTATCAGAAATCCAAGAGAAAGCCATTCTACATCTTGAAGCGCCTGTATTGCGTGTGACTGCACCAGACACCGTTTATGCATTTACTCAAGCAGAAGAAGTATGGCTGCCAAATCACAACACGATCGTTGAAAAAGTCAACGACGTTATGAACTTTTAATCATCTCTACTACTAGGAGGTAATAACCGTGGCATTTGAATTTAAGCTGCCTGATATCGGTGAAGGTATCCACGAAGGTGAAATTGCAAAGTGGTTCGTCAAACCTGGCGACGAAGTAAAAGAAGACGATGTACTTTGTGAAGTACAAAACGACAAAGCAGTAGTCGAAATCCCTTCACAAGTGGATGGAACTGTCAAAGACATCCATGTTGACGAAGGTGAGACGACAACTGTAGGAACGGTCATCATTACAATCGATGATGGTTCTGAAGACTCTCCATCTTCTGAAGAGCCAAAAGAAGAGGCGAAGGAAGAAAAAGAGGAAGCAGCTAAAGAAGAAAAGTCTGAACAACCAGCTGCATCTTCTGATGACAGTAACGTCGATGAGGATCGTCGCGTTGTGGCTATGCCTTCTGTCCGTAAATTCGCTCGTGATAACGATGTCGATATCCGTAAAGTACAAGGATCTGGCAAAAATGGCCGTATCCTTAAAGAAGACGTAGAAAGCTTCATGAACGGTGGTCAACCAGAAGCTGGAACAGATGCAAAAGCTGAAGACAAACAGGAAGAAGCGGCACCAGCACAGCAAGCAGCACCAGCTGCAGGCGAAGCGTATCCTGAAACTCGTGAGAAAATGAGTGGAATCCGTAAAGCGATCTCCAAAGCTATGGTGAACTCCAAGCACACAGCTCCTCACGTAACATTGATGGATGAAGTGGACGTTTCCGAGCTTGTTGCTCACCGTAAGAAGTTTAAAGCAGTCGCTGCAGAACAAGATATCAAGTTGACTTACCTTCCATATGTAGTGAAGTCTCTTGTATCCACTCTGAAGAAATATCCTGTTCTTAATACGTCAATTGACGACAATACGGATGAAATTATTCAGAAACACTATTATAATATTGGTATCGCTGCAGATACAGAGAAGGGACTAATGGTTCCAGTTGTTAAAGATGCGGATCGTAAGTCTGTGTTCTCGATATCAAGCGAAATCAACGAACTAGCTGTGAAAGCTCGTGACGGTAAACTATCAGCTGAAGAAATGAAAGGTGCTTCCACTACAATTACGAATATTGGATCTGCAGGTGGCCAATGGTTTACTCCGGTCATCAACCACCCAGAAGTGGCGATCCTTGGAATCGGACGTATTGCAGACAAGCCAATCGTACGTGATGGCGAAGTTGTAGTAGCTCCAGTTCTTGCGATTTCCCTAAGCTTTGACCACCGTATTATCGACGGTGCAACAGCTCAGCATGCAATGAACAACATCAAGCGTTTACTGAACGATCCACAACTAATCATGATGGAGGCGTAAAGTATGGTAGTAGGAGATTTCCCAATTGAATTAGATACGTTAGTTGTCGGTGCGGGACCTGGCGGTTATGTTGCTGCTATCCGCGCTGCACAATCTGGCCAGAATGTAACGATTGTTGACAAAGGTAACTTAGGCGGCGTTTGTTTGAACGTTGGTTGTGTACCTTCCAAGGCATTGATCCAGGCAGGTCACCGTTATGAGCATGCTCAAGGTGCGGAAGATATGGGGATCAAGTCTGAAAACACAACGGTAGACTTTTCCAAAGTGCAAGAATGGAAAGGCGGAGTTGTTAATAAACTGACAGGCGGTGTAGAAGGTCTGCTTAAAGGAAATAAAGTGGACATCGTCAAAGGGGAAGTTTACTTTGTCGATAAGAACACGGTACGCGTCATGGACGAAAAGAATTCTCAAACGTATACGTTCAACAATTGCATCATTGCAACAGGTTCCCGTCCGATTGAGATCCCTTCTTTCAAGTTCTCTGATCGTGTCCTTGATTCAACAGGTGCATTGAACCTTGATGAAATTCCGAATAAAATGGTTGTTATCGGAGGAGGATACATTGGTACTGAGTTAGGTACGGCTTATGCAAACTTCGGTACGGAAGTAACCATCCTTGAAGGTACGAAAGATATTCTTGGCGGCTTTGAAAAGCAAATGTCTTCTTTAGTTAAGAAGCGTCTGAAGAAAAAAGGCGTAGAAGTCGTTACAGAAGCGATGGCTCAAGGTGTTGAAGAAACGGATAATGGTGTTACAGTGAAGTATGAAGCAAAAGGTGAAGAAAAATCGATTGATGCGGATTACGTTCTTGTAACAGTTGGCCGCCGTCCAAACACAGATGAAATCGGTTTGGAAGATCTTGGCCTTAAGATGACGGATAAAGGTCTGATTGAAATCGACAAACAGTGCCGTACAAGCATTGATAACATCTATGCGATCGGTGATATCGTTGACGGACCTCCACTTGCTCACAAAGCTTCTTATGAAGGTAAAATCGCTGCAGAAGCGATTTCTGGTGAGAAATCCGAAATTGATTATCTAGGAATTCCAGCTGTTGTATTCTCTGATCCTGAACTAGCTTCTGTTGGTTATACAGAACAAGAAGCAAAAGATGCGGGATATGATGTAAAAGCAGCTAAATTCCCGTTCGCAGCAAACGGACGAGCACTTTCTCTTAACGAAAGTGATGGCTTCTTAAAACTTGTAACACGTAAAGACGATGGCCTTGTCATCGGTGCCCAAATCGCAGGTGCTAATGCGAGTGATATGATTGCTGAGCTTGGCTTGGCTATCGAAGCTGGCATGACAGCAGAAGATTTAGCGTTAACTATCCACGCTCACCCAACTCTAGGTGAGATCACGATGGAAGCAGCAGAAGTTGCGATTGATCAACCGATCCACATCGTAAAATAATCGCAGATTTCTTAAAAAACCCGACGGCTCATTTGAGCCTGTCGGGTTTTTGTGTATCTTTTAAATAGGGGCGGAGGATTCTCATCGCCTTCCTACCATCTATCTATCACATTCATAGGGGAGAGGAGAGACATAAGAAGGATTTCTTTCGCTTAATTAAAAATCACCTCACGTTTCGATGTTTTCCGTTATTTTTTTGCGATTACTATTTTATCTTCTAATGTCGTTAATATGTCTTCACGTGGATTGTCACCAGCAATTGTTGTTAAAGTTTTCCCGTTTTCCTTCACAACAAGGAGTGGTAATTCATCGGTAGGAAGTTTAAGTTTGTCTTTTTTCTGTTCGGACTGTTCAAATTGAAGTTCAGATCCATCCTTCTGTTTTAACTTCCAGTCAAGCAAAGCACTGAGATAATCTTGGGCGGATTCTTCTTGGTCCGCTTTAGTATATAAGTATAATTCATAATCATCTGGTTTTGCGGTAAGTACTTGAACAGTATCTCCCTGAAAAATACAGCCAGTGAGAATGAAAATACCAAAAAAGGATAAGAACAATCGATTTAACATGCTCGGTACCACTCCCTTGTTGTTTACTCGAGTTCTAGTGTAACAGGAATAAACAAGAGCCCCTGGGATGTTAACGATTTGTCATGGAAATGATAGTCCTGTGTTTCATTTTAATATCTCCTGTAACCATACTGAAAAGGTACGGGGGTAGATGAAAACTGTGGGGTTGTCTTTTTTTAATTGAGAACTGGTTAACAGTTAAGAGTCTATGGTGGGATTACGAACAAGACCTCTCTCCTTATTTCTTCTGTTGCTCTCTCTGACATACCCTTTATAGATTTATTTTACTATGTATTCGAATGCCCCTCATTTGCCCATTGCAAATCCTATTTTTATGCACAAAGAAGAAGAGAGATCCCTATTATTCTTTCGACCATAAAAAAAAGGAACCCAGACATTTCTGGGTTCCTTTACCATATTATCTTGACTTCTTCTTCAAATCCACTTTCTTAGCTTCTTCCTGGAATGCTTTGAATAGGGAGAGGCATATGAGAATCATAATGAAAGTGAATGGAAAAGCCGCGATAATGGCTGCCGTTTGCAGAGCGCCTAATCCGCCTTGCCATAACAGCACAGCCGCTGCTCCTGCTTGAATAATCCCCCAAGTGAACTTCACCTGGTTTTTCGGGTTCAAGCTGCCATTAGTTGTCTGCATACCTAGTACGAATGTTGCTGAATCCGCAGACGTTACGAAGAATGTACTAATTAGCAATAGACCGATAATGGACATAATCGCACCCATTGGGATGTTCTCCAACATAGAGAATAGAGCTACTTCTGTACCAAGTGCACTGACGTCTGAAAAAATGTCGACACCATTGAAGAACTCAAGGGAGATGGCCGTCCCACCGAACACAGAGAACCAGAGCGCACCGAAAATAGTTGGTACGAGAAGGACTCCAAGAATGAATTCCCGAATTGTACGTCCACGCGATACGCGAGCGATGAAGGTTCCAACGAATGGAGCCCAGGAAATCCACCAAGCCCAGTAGAAGATAGTCCAATTTTGTACCCATGAATTATCTTCTGCAAATGGTGTCAGACGAAAACTCATATACGGAAGGTCACGAATGTATGACCCAAATGTTGTTGTGAAATAATCCATAATAAAGTTCGTCGGTCCTGCAAATAACATAAATACCATGAGGACGATGGCTAATACAACGTTCGTGTTACTCAAGTACTTGATCCCTTTGTTTAATCCAGTCATGGCAGAAACCATGAAAAGAACGGTCACAATAGCAATGATCGTCAATTGAAGACCGAATGTATCCTCAAGTCCATCCACCGTAAAGGCTAGTCCACTTGAAATTTGCAGGGCCCCAAGTCCTAGAGATGTCGCTACACCGAAAATCGTGGCAAATACAGCGATGAAGTCAATGAAAGTACCAATTGGCCCTTTGACTCTTTTTTCGCCCAGAACAGGGGTCAAAGCCGCACTGATGACACCAGGGGCATCTTTCCTGAACTTAAAGTAGGCAAGTGCTAGAGCTAATACTGCATAAATGGCCCAAGGGTGCAATCCCCAGTGGAAGAATGTGTACTTCATAGCTGATTGAGCCGATTCTTCACTCATCGTTTCCTGACCTGGAACCGGTGGTGTATGGAAGTGGGAAAGTGGTTCTGCAGCACCCCAAAATACGAGACCAATGCCCATTCCAGCACTAAATAACATAGCAAACCATGTAATGTAAGGATATTCCGGTTCATCGTCAGGTTTACCTAACTTCAATTTTCCGTATTTTGAGAAGACCAAAAAGATAGCAAAAATCAAAAATCCAGTGGCTGATAATAAATAGAACCATCCAAACTTCTCTGTTAAGAAACCTTGAATACTCGAAGTTACATTAGATAAGTTCCATGTCGGTAATGTTGTCTCAGGAACAATCCCCCAACCAATAAATAATAGGGCGACAACAACCGAAATGTAAAACACTTTTGTTACTTGATTCATTACTGACTTCCCTCCTAAGTAAATATTCATTTTTCCGCCAAGTCACGAACGATCAGGTAAATAACATTTCTTTACGAGGGTTTTCTGTTTTTCTGAAATATTTTGTAGTTCTTCCAATACATCATGAAAACAGAGAAGCTCATAAATTAAGATCGTCTGCGGTGGTAAATGGTGACGGTAACCTGTCTGCTTCACGACATGCTCCTCTTTCCATTTCCAGAATGCATCATCCAACTTATTCACCATTTCGAACTGTTTTTCGCTGATCGAATGTGTAGGGTCGCCTAATACTTGCACATACTCTTTCGTTAAGGCATGCAAAAGTTCTTTCTCTTTTTCTGTAAAATCAGAGGCTTTTGTTTGGACATACTGCAAGTTGCCCAAGTGGTAAGCAATTTGCTGAAATGCCGCTAATTTTCTTTGTGAAAGTTGAAATGCTACCATTTCTTCCTCTGAATGACGATGATATTTCCATTCTTCTCGTTGGTATTGAGAAAGTTGATTGGTCCTTTCCAAAAGTGCCGTCAGTTGGCGGTATGACCTTTGGATGGCACGAGTTTTCTCTTTAGATTCTGCCGTAACCTCAGATATTATTCGTTGGAGAAGCAGGCCAGCTTGATTATACAAACCGTTGATGCTTTTGTAAATCATAGGTGAATAATTCGGAGGCAGAAGGAAAAAATTCACAAATGTCGAGATGATGATCCCAATGGAAGTAGTACCCAATCTTGTGAAAAACGAAACAATATATTGATCCTGAAAGTCGGGAATCATGGCAGTAGCCGTAATTGTAGCTACTAATATTCCGTCATCCAGTTTCAATTTATGGCAGACAGCAATCGTCACCATCGCTACGAGAGCAAATGTTAAGGCACCTTTACCGAACAATCCGTAAAAAGTAGTCGCAAGCAATGCTCCGATGGCGGATGCAGGAAAACGTACAGCTGCTTTTTTTATTGAATCAGCGGCTGTATGTTCAATCGTCACAATGGCTGTGATAACAGCAAATATGATGGGTAAATTAAAAAAACCACAAATCAATGCAGTCAAAAAAACTGAAATCCCTGTTTTCAATGTGCGGCTTCCTAAAATTTTGAATTTTTTCAAAGATTGAAGCATTTAATCACCCATATGTAAGAAGTCTCTGGACCACGATATATCATTATATAATAAATTACCCAAAAACGATAGATAAAATGTTGAATCATCTTATATAATGGAGAAAGTGGAAATACATAACAGTGGAGGGAACCCATGAAAAAATGGACGGCTTTCCTGTTTCTCGTGCTTTTTTGGCTGACTGCTTGTTCCGGAGTGAAAAGTGAAGAAGTGCAAGAACAGGAAGAATATCAAGGGAAAGAGAAAGTGTCGGAAAAGGTAGAGGAAGAAGAGTCAACGGGAGCTAAAGATCATGGGGAGACAAAGGAAGAGGAGGCTGAGCCAGTTGAGCCAGTTGAGCCTCAATATGAATTGACTGCAAATTGGTCGATTCAGCCCATCTCAGATGCCAATCCGCAAGTCGCCCTTATAACGATCGATGATGCGCCAGATACCTACGCTGTAGAAATGGCAAAAACGTTAAAAGAAAAAGAGGCCCCGGCCATCTTTTTTGTGAATGGCCATTTTATTGAGACAGAGGAGGGAAAAAAGAGGCTGAAAGAAATTCATGACATGGGTTTTGCTATTGGAAACCATACAGCCTCTCATGCTAGCCTCCAGGATATAAGTGAAGAAGAACAACATGAGGAAATGGTCGGTTTAAATGACAAAATTGAAGAGATTATTGGAGAGCGCCCTAAATTCTTCCGGGCTCCTTTTGGCCAAAATACGGATTACTCAAAACAGTTGGCAGCGGAAGAAAATATGCTGGTTATGAACTGGACGTATGGCTACGATTGGGAAAGTGAGTATCAGGATGCTTCCGCATTAGCAGATATGATGGTAAATACCCCTCTTCTCAACAATGGAGCCAACCTGCTTATGCACGACCGGGAATGGACAAATGGGGCCTTGGGGGAAATCATCGATGGTCTGCGTGAAAAGGGGTATGACCTATTAGACCCGGCTCTTATTAAAACACCATAAACCATTAAAGATCACTCGTAGGAGTGGTCTTTTTTTGTTTGATTATCATTAAAATGACTGGCGATGACCTTTTTGTGGGCTAAAAAGGCCTTCTGCATCATATAGTAGGAAGAGTGGAATTCATTAGTATGTCACAATTTATAAAAAGATATACTTTTGGGCTTGATTTTTAGTTTATGTCATATTAAAATAAACATATACTGAAAGCGATTACAGGATAAGGAGTGGATATGAATGGGTACAATCGTATGTCAAGACTGTCAGAAGGTAATCGAGCACTACGAAAATGAAAAGGTCGCTACTCTCTACGGCACATGTCCAACTTGCAACAAACCAAAAGAGAAATAAAAAGGTCGGGCTATTGATCGGGGACAAAAAAGAAGCATACAGAAAGAACCAGACGAGCGAGCGTCTGGTTCTTTCTATTTGTTCAGGAGAACTTTCGTTTATTGAAAAGCCCGTTGTTCACGTATGACTTGAATCGTTTCTAGTGTATCGTCTTCTGGTCCCTGCACAGGGAGACCTGCCTCTACATTTTCCTCAATATAGTGAATATTTTCTTGTGTAATAATTTCACCTGGAATGAAAATGGGGATTCCAGGGGGGTAGACCATTACAAATTCAGCACTGATTCGACCGACGGCCTCTTTTAAGAAAACAGTTTCTGTAGTAGAGTAAAAAGCTTCCCTAGGAGATAAAGATAGCACAGGTATTTCCGGTACTTTCACAGGGATGTTCTCCAGTTCTTCTGTATCGCCTCGTTCTTCGGAAAGTTCTTCCAACGCCTTCACCAAAAGGTCGATCTGTTCTTGGCTGTCCCCTGGTGTAATAAGACACAGGATGTTGTATAAATCAGAGAGCTCGACTTCAATCTTATAATTGTCCCTCAGCCATACCTCTACATCATAACCGGATAATCCAAGTTTTTTAACAGAAATGATAAGTTTCGTTGGATCGAAATCGATGGTAGCGGTACTTGTCAGCATTTCTATGCCCGGGCAATAGATGCCGGAAATTTGGTTAAGTCTGTGACGCGCTTCATCAGCCAACGAAAGAGTATTCTCCATTAATTCCCTTCCATGAATGGCGAGGTGCCTTCGGGCTGCATCAAGACTCGCCAGCAAAATGTAAGAAGTCGAAGTCGTATGAAGCATGGAAAGAATGGACTGAACCCGCTCATGGGAAACCAAGCCTTCCCTTAGATTCAATACGGAACTCTGAGTTAAGGACCCTCCGAGTTTATGGACACTCGTTGCAGCCATATCTGCACCTGCCTGCATGGCCGAAAGGGGAAGACGCTTATGGAAATGGATATGCACGCCGTGCGCTTCATCGACCAGAACAGGAATATCAAAACGGTGAGAAATCCTCACGATTTCTTTTAAGTCACAAGAAATACCGAAATAAGTCGGGTTAATTACCAGTAACCCTTTAGCATCAGGATGAGCTTCACAAGCTTTCTTAACAGCCTCTGAAGTGATTCCATGAGAAATCCCGAATCGATCATCCAATTCTGGGTGAATAAAAACAGGCTTCGCACCTGAGAAAATAATGGCAGTCGTCACAGACTTATGAATATTTCTCGGAACAATGATTTTATCACCAGGATGACAGACACTCATAATCATTGTCATAATCGCACCTGAAGTCCCTTGAACAGAGAAAAAGGTATAATCCGCGCCAAATGCCTCTGCTGCAAGGTCTTGCGCTTGTTTGATCATTCCTTGCGGGTGATGAAGGTCGTCAAGGGGTTCAATATTAATCAAGTCAATGGACAAAGCGTTTTCACCGATGAATGAGCGGAATTCCTCATCCATTCCTTTGCCGCTTTTATGTCCTGGGATATGAAAAGGAACAGGATTTTGATCTCTATGTTTTTGTAACCCTGTAAACAAGGGGGTTTCGTGTTGGTTCATTCGTGTTTCCACCTCTTTAAATTAGAAAAGCAAATGAATTATAGCAGGTTCCTTTCTAACTGGCTAGTCTTTTGTGTATCCTTTTTCTAATCATGATAAAATGAATGAAAGGGAGGGATGCAAGTGGAATGGAATACACGTGTTACAAAATTGTTGGATATTACATACCCCATCATTCAGGGCGGGCTCGCTCACTTAGCCTACTCGGATTTAGCAGCAGCTGTTTCTAATGCTGGCGGGCTTGGTCAACTGACAGCCATGAGTATGGAGGGACCCGAACAGTTAAAAGAGGAGATTGTTAAAATAAGAGAGAAAACCCGGCAACCGTTCGGAGTCAACTTCGCCATCGGCCAACATGGCCGTCCTTTTGATGAAATGGTCCAAGTAGCGATTGACTTGGAAGTGCCGGTCATATCAGTCACAGGAGGGAACCCGGCCCCTGTTCTGAAACGTGTGGAAGGGAAAGGGATAAAGACACTCGTGCTCGTCGCTGCCCGCAGACAGGCCGTGAAAGCAGAGGAGCTGGGAGCGGATGCGGTTATGGTTGTTGGTCAAGAAGGCGGCGGCCACCTTGGGCGTGATGATGTCGGAACCTTTGTCCTGACTCCACAAGTGGTGGATGCCGTGGATATCCCTGTCATCGCATCAGGTGGTATAGGGGACGGCCGTGGATTAATGGCTGCTCTTGCCCTTGGAGCGGATGGAGTTGAAATGGGAACCCGCTTTATTGCAACGAAAGAATGCGTCCATGCCCATCCTGATTATCAAAAAGCACTGGTGGAAGCTGATGAAACATCTACAACGGTTATTAAACGGAGTTTGAAAGCACCTGCTCGTGCCTTGAAAAATAATTGGACCCATCGTATTTTAGAAATGGAAGCCCAACAAGTCGGTTTTGAAGGCTTGAAGTCCTATATCAGCGGGCAGGCGAATAAAAAGTTTATCCATGATGGACTACAAGAATATGGATTCGGTTGGGCTGGTCAGGTGGCATCACGAATCCAGGATGTTCCGACAGTTTCTGAACTGTTCAAACGGATGCTTTCAGAAGCGGAAGCCATTCGGGGGCATTGGAGCTAATAAGGAGGAGAAAAATGAGTTACACCTATCCCATTGATGAAGTATATTGGACAAAAGAAGAAATCATTGATGTTGTCAATTTTTATAGTATGGTCGAACAGGCCTATGAAAATGGTGTGGATCGTGATGAGTTGATGTTAGCCTATACACGATTCAAACAAATCGTCCCGTCCAAGAGTGAAGAAAAGACGCTTTGCGGGCAATTTGAAAAAGAGTCAGGCTACTCCTGCTATCAAGCTGTCAAACAGGCGAAATCACTCACTAAAGGGGATAAAGTAAAAATGTAAACGAAAGGCGCAGCCAATAGGTGCGCCTTTTTTTATGGTCTATGAGTTGAAGAGGGGAGCCTCCTGTCTATGCGTAATCAATAATCTTGATAGGAGCTCGCCGAGATTATTCCCGTTCTATTTGTTTCGTATAGCGGTATAAGGGTTCCAAAGTTTGGAAGGTTTCTTTGCACAAGGCTAAAAATGATTCTGGATCCTTCAGACGTTCATCCCCGCGTTCAATATTTCTTCCGCATAAAATTTCTGCTTTTTTAACGGATTTCAGACGTTCGGTCATGCTCAAGTACTTGTCCTCGTCTACTTTGGAATGGGGGATGCTGTCAGGCTTCATATGATCCACCGACCAGACAAAATCTTCCGGAATATGTTGGAGCACCTCATTTTTGTGCTGTTCCAATTCAAAGGCGAAATCCTTTTTAATTGGACTTTCATAAATGACAGCAAACCACAGGAAGACATGAGTTTCCCATAAGCCAATTTGAAAGTGGGGAAGCTTTTTGTACCCACGTTTATTAGAAGCAAGCGCTGCCCATGTGTCGTTAGGCGGGTTTGTTTTTCTGCGTGCATGTTTGGCCACATGTACAAACATCTCATCCCCTGTCATCGCCGTTACATCAGGGGCTAGTTCAGTTGCTAGAGCATCAAGTTTTGGAGAAACGCGTTCTCTTAATGCCTCCATTCTATTTTCAAGTCCGGGAATGGAAAATACGTCAAAGTCTTCTTGGGTAAATCCTTTAAATGTCGTCATTCTATCACCTCTCGATTTTCTCGCCCCTTATTTTACCACAACATTTCTTCCTTACTAAGTCATGTGTTCGAGGGTTTGAATGGAGTAAAAATGGGTTACATATTAAGTAATCTAATTGAAACTTCTGCTCCAATCGACACATATATATAGAGTAAGGATTTGAAAGGGAGGGATTGGCAGTGAAACATGTCATGGAAGCATTGCGTAAAAGAGAAGCTGAAGAGAAGCTCCCGGTAATCCGTATGGAAATTGATTACGAATTGGTAACTTTGCATGATGCAATGATCGCCGGGGACGTCGAACAAATGAAGAAAACAAAAAGAAGGCTCTCTGAACTTCGTAAGCAATTGATTGAATGGTCTTTATAAAAGCGAGCAACAATAAAGTTGCTCGTTTTTTTTGTAGGTTTTTAGATGAAGTATCTTTCCTGCGTAGGAACTGGCAAGCTTTTGCGGGCTAAAGCCCTGTGGGATGGACATGACAGGTGAGGTCCCGGAAAACGAATAATTTCCCGGACCTCCAAACACTGTCTAACATAGTGGGAATATCCTCATCATCTGAAAATGAGTATTCTGGATAAAGGGGCTTATTTGGAAGAGTGGTTATGAGGGGAGTTGCACTTTTGATGAAATATTGTTTAGGTTTTGATACGATAAAGGATAAGACTGATAAAAGGGGTACGATGTTATGGATCAACAGAAAAAGAACGAGATTTTTGATCATGCA
The DNA here is from genome assembly GCF_900108515.1 of Halobacillus karajensis. GTDB lineage: Bacteria > Bacillota > Bacilli > Bacillales > Halobacillaceae > Halobacillus > Halobacillus karajensis. Next base: position 155,879 of record NZ_FNWW01000003.1, read on the forward strand.
AAAGCTTGGATCCTGGAAGCTGGTGAACGGATCAAATCGAAAATTGATTCGCCTCGATCCATTGAAACAAAATCCAACCCGAACGACCTGGTCACGGAAATGGACCAGGAGACAGAACAATTTTTCGCCCAAAAAATTAACGAAACCTATCAAGACCACTATTTATTAGGAGAAGAAGGATTCGGTGATGAAATAGAGGATCTTGGCGGAACCGTCTGGATTGTTGATCCGATTGACGGAACGATGAACTTTGTGCATCAAAAGAGGAACTTTGCCATCTCCATCGGAATTTATTATGAAGGAGTAGGTGAGATCGGCCTCATTTACAATGTAATGGAAGAAACTCTTTATACAGCCAGACGAGGAGAAGGGGCATACAAAAATGAGCATAAACTTCCCATGCTCGATGAAGAGCGTCCTTTAAGTGAATCCATTCTAGCCCTTAATACATCATGGATGATTCCAGAAAATCCTCATGTCGAACATCAAGGAATGCAGGACCTTGTGAAGAAATTAAGAAGTACCCGATCGTATGGGTCCGCAGCACTGGAATTCGCATTTGTCGCAGAAGGGCTTTTGGATGGTTACTTAACCATGACTCTCATGCCTTGGGATTATGCCGCGGGTAGTATACTTGTTCGTGAAGTAGGTGGAATCGTTACCCGGGCCGACAGGGAAGAACTAGACCTTCTAAATAAAACCACTGTGCTCGCAAGCCGGCCGAATATTCATGAAGAAATATCTACTGGATATGTTCGTCTGAAGAAATAAAAGAAAGCGACCTTTTGGGGAAGGTCGCTTTCTCCATGTTTTTTACATAGCCGGTCAAGACGTTTGTTGTTGGTGCTTCCGCTTCCTTCTGAGACCTACGCTCATGAGCGCAAACCCTAAAAAGAAAAGTACCCCTGCCAGCCAGAATATCTCCTGCCCGATGGCAAAGCCGACAGCAACAAAGGATAATATAACCAGACTTGCTAACAAGGCTGTATTCATATGGAAATTTTTCATAGGCTCACCTCAATTCAAGTCTATTATAAAGGATTTGTCTAAATAATGAAAATGGTTTCACGGGTAGCATCCGTGAAGCCTTTCTAGTATCATAGAAAAAGAATAGGGTAATCATGAGGAGGAACATCATGAACGATATGTCCACATTACCGGTCCCAACGGATTTATGGCCTGTGGCTGATTTCTTTTTCCGAGGATTTGGTAGTGAAGTAAATTTAAATGATGAAAGCGAAGTTTCCATGTTATTTCGCTCTTTCATGCTTTTATACTTAACGACGGTCATTCTGGCCATCCTTACATTTAAACTTGGTTTTGCAAGAAAATTACCTTTAATGAAGACCATTGTGGTCTATGGTGTATTAATTATTGGAACGTTTGTATTGACGTTGATTCTTGGTTTAAATTTACCGATTCCGGAAAGCCTGTTTGTTGCGGCCTTGATTCTTGGAATTTACAGGCTGAGGCTCCATAAAGAACGAGGGGCCAGGCAGCAGAATGAGTCCTCATAACATCAAACCCCCTTCCTGACCGCGGAAGGGGGTTTTCCTATCAACTTAAATGCTTTTCTTTTTTTCGTTCTCTGTTAAAACGGAAGTCTCCTGTGGCTAACCGTTTTTTTGTGTTCTCTTCTATACGATCATGACAGGATTGACACATGTACGTGTGAATCCTGCGATTCCTCAGACGTTTTGCTTGTAGGCAATAGCTCTCTATTTTTTCTATTTTATCGCAAATAACGCATTGTACACGCATCTTTTTCACCTCTATTTTTCCATTCGATTACATATAGTTTAACATATTCTATTTTTTATAAATAGATGAACTTTTCACGTTTGAGGTGTTTAAAGTTGGGGAACTGTAATGACAGAAGTTCAGGAAAGGATGATATTATGAGAAAGCGTTGGATCTTTACAGCTGTAGGAGCAGTAGCCGGAGGAACACTTGCTTATTTCATGAAAGATGAGGACACGCGTAATCAAATGAAAGACAAAGCAAAATCTATCCAGGATAGTTTTGGGAAATCGGACGACCTGCCAATTGAAGAAGCTGGTCAACCAGAAACGGACAGCTTAGATAATTCAGATATGGTAGCGGAAGGGTCTCAGTTCGGTGTTCAATATTATAATGAATTAACGGAAAAAGAAAGAGAAATTCTTGAGAAAAGTAACAGCTAAATCCTTACGAGGATTTAGCTGTTTTTTTTCTTTTCGTTTATTCTTGTTTCGATTGGTCCTTTTCAATTTTTTCAAGCTCTTCTTTGTCCTCTTTAGGGACCGAATCCTGGTTTTTATTTGAGTTTGGCTGTTCTTCAACTGAACCACCTGGCATATACCGGGAAACAATTTGACTCAGTTCATCTGTCACTGCTTCGACAGGATGACCTTCTGATATTTTTTGACCAAGACCGCGTAATCGTTCAACGCCATCAGCATCAGCAACAACCGTTGCTTGTTTTCCATATGGATCGTGCTTCAAAGCTTCACCGACGGAATATTTGACTACTCCTACACGGGAGCGGTCAAGGTCTTTATCGACATCAATGCCAACGACAACATATTGGCCAAGGACGATTGCGGTTGCATCATGAACATCGGGAACCTGTACGGCTAATTTAGCTAGGTGACGGGCTGCTTGCTGGTTGCTCATGTCTTTCTTTTCTACAGGATCTGAATCAGTCACATATTTCAACTTTGGATCGTTCTGCCGCTCTTGAAGGAGCGACTCTTCACCGCCATTTTGCTGGCAGGCAGCTAATAATAAAAGGGTTGTAGACAATAATAACTTTTTCAAAGGAACCACCACTTTTTTTTATTTATAGCCTGCGTCAGCTTGAAGATAATATACAAAGAGGACAGCTTTAAAAGCTGCCCATTTGTTTACTGTAATACAATTTTCTTAATTCCTTTGATCGGCGCGGACTGGTTAGAACCGTCCTTAAAGTAAAGATGAACAGGCCCTTTTTCTTGTAATGGTTTTCCATCCTCAGCAAACAAGAGGAGGGAATCAGCTAATTCTTCGGCATCAATGGTTTCTTCACCATTGTCTGTGACAAGAATTGCTCTTTTGACATCCGGAGCTGGTTCACTCGTATGTAAGAAAGGTTGTAACGGCATGAGGAATGTGCCTTTGAGAATCCGTTGTTTTTCATAACGATTGATACTTTTATTGACGGGCGGGTTAATTTTTTGCTGGTAAACTTCTCTGTCAAAACGCGTGGACTGCCGTTTTAATTCATCTTCCTCTGTGAATTCTGGTTTTATTTCCTCTCCTTCAAAAACTTCAGAAAAAGTTTTTTTTCTGTCGTCAAAGATCCAAACCGTCGGATCAAGGGTGATCGGGAACTTTACATTACCTGCTATTTGGACAATCATGGCTGAGGCCACCTTTCGAATAGTAAAAAGTCACTCATTCAAAATCATAGCAAAAAATGAATTCGATTTCATTAAAGGAGGCTGATTCCATTGATAAAAGATATATCAGAAAGTGTTTTAGAAGCCTGGCTTGAGAATGTTCGGTCATATGCTCATGATGGTCAAGTGGCCAATTACATTCCCGCATTATCCCGAAGTAACCCTGAAGATCTTGCGGTCGCCATTCATTACCTGGATGGCGATACGGTAGAAGCAGGGAAGACAGAAGTGAGGTTTACCCTTCAAAGTATATCGAAGGTAATCTCCCTAGCGTTAGCACTTATGGATAATGGAGAAAATTATGTGTTTGATCGTGTAGGCATGGAGCCTACAGGTGATCCGTTCCATTCCATTTATCGCTTGGAACAGAGCCCCACAAAGCCGCTTAATCCTATGATCAACGCAGGGGCACTAGCTGTAACGAACATGATTCATGGGGACACACCAGATGAAAAAGTGGGCCGTCTGCTTAGCTTCATCCATGAATTGACAGATGATCATTCGATTAAATATAACGAGGAAGTCGCTGTATCCGAATTTGAATCGGCATTTTTAAACAGAGCCCTTCTTTTTTATATGAAGCAGCACCAAATTGTCACAGGGAGTGTGGAAGAAACCCTTGATGCGTATACCAAGCAGTGTGCTATTGAAGTGAATGTGTGCCAACTTGCCCGCATGGGAGCATTGCTGGCGAATGGCGGGCAAGACATTCAGTCAGGGCGGAGGATCATCCCGAAACATCTGGCCCGGATTTGTAAGACATTTATGGTGACTTGTGGAATGTATGATGCTTCTGGTTCGTTTGCAATTAAAGTAGGAATTCCCGCTAAAAGTGGAGTCTCAGGTTCTGTCTTAGCCTCTTTAAACGAATTTGGCGGCATCGCGGTTTATGGCCCCAGTCTTGATGAAAAGGGAAATAGTGTTGTCGGACTCCGCTTGCTTGAAATCCTCTCGAACCGTTATGACCTGTCAATCTTTTGAGATACTTATTCCATCTTGCAATTTATCGAGTTAAACGATAAGATGATTAAAAGAATGACTTGTATATGGAGGGGATTTTATGTTGTCTGATGTGGCTGTGGATCATCGAGAGAAAGCCTATGCCCTTCTAAAAGCTGACGCTGATAAAATATTAAGGTTGATAAAAGTACAGATGGACAATTTGACTATGCCTCAATGTCCACTTTACGAAGAAGTTTTAGATACACAGATGTTTGGATTATCCCGCGAAATCCATTTTGCGGTTCGCTTGAATTTAATCAGCGACGAAGAAGGAAAAGCCCTTTTGGATAACCTTGAGAAACAATTGAACGTTTTACATGAGGCTGCACAGGAATCCTAATATAAGAACTCAAATTGCGACAGGAAATGTTGTAATTTGAGTTCTTTTTTTGTTTCTAAAGATCTCCCTGTTTAACGTGAAACTTTATTTTCTCTATCAAAATTGTCAGATTAGAAGGAATTTTGGAACAGAATAGAGAAACCTTATAGAAGCACGTTCAAATTCCTAAAACACAGACAATCAGGGAGTGGAATTATGGCAAATGTGAAAAAAATCAACAAAGTTTTAGTTGCAAATCGTGGTGAAATTGCTATACGAGTCTTTCGAGCCTGTACCGAATTGAACATTCGTACAGTCGCTATCTATTCACAAGAAGATACAGGCTCTTATCACCGTTATAAAGCAGATGAAGCCTATTTGATCGGGGAAGGGAAAAAGCCGATCGATGCCTATTTGGATATTGAAGGAATTATTGAAATAGCTAAAAGTGTAGACGTAGATGCTATCCATCCTGGTTATGGGTTCCTATCTGAGAACATTCAATTTGCCCGTCGTTGTGAAGAAGAAGGCATTACCTTTATCGGACCAACGAGTGAACATTTGAATATGTTCGGCGATAAAGTGAAAGCAAGAGATCAGGCCGTACAAGCCCATATCCCAGTTATCCCTGGTAGTGACGGTCCTGTCAGTGGATTGGATGAAATACGGGAGTTCGGTGATCAGCATGGTTACCCGCTCATGATAAAAGCAGCCATGGGAGGCGGCGGCCGCGGAATGCGTGTAGTTCGAAGTGCGGCCACTCTGGAAGAATCTTATGACAGAGCTCGCTCAGAAGCACAAGCAGCTTTTGGTAGTGATGAGGTTTATGTTGAAAAGCTTATTGAAGAACCCAAACATATAGAAGTGCAGATTATCGGAGACATGGACGGAGAAATTGTGCACTTATATGAACGGGATTGTTCTGTTCAGCGAAGACACCAGAAAGTCGTTGAAATAGCCCCGAGTGTCAGCCTGAATGATGAAGTGAGAGAGGCGATTTGTCAAGCAGCTGTCAAACTTATGGATAATGTGAAATATATCAATGCCGGCACCGTGGAATTTCTTGTCACGGGGGACGAATTTTACTTTATTGAAGTCAATCCACGTGTCCAGGTAGAACACACGATCACGGAAATGATTACAGGGGTGGACATTGTTCAGACACAGATTCTAGTTGCCCAAGGATATGGTTTGCATAGCAGCCGTATTGGAATTCCGACCCAAGAGGATATTTATACACATGGGTATGCCATTCAGTCTCGTGTGACGACAGAGGATCCATTAAATAATTTCATGCCAGACACAGGGAAAATTATGGCTTACCGTTCTGGAGGCGGCTTTGGTGTGCGTCTGGATGCAGGGAATGGATTCCAGGGTGCGGTTATTTCGCCGTACTATGATTCCTTGCTCGTTAAGCTGTCTACATGGGCCCTTAGTTTTGATCAAGCTGCGCATAAGATGGTCAGAAATTTGAAAGAATTCCGGATCCGCGGCATCAAAACAAATATTCCTTTTCTTGAAAATGTCGTACAGCATAAGCAATTCCTTTCAGGTGAATACGACACGACATTTATCGACCGCTCTCCAGAATTATTCGTTTTTCCAAAACGAAAAGACCGTGGTACAAAAATGCTATCTTATATTGCTGACCGCACCATCAATGGATTTGAGGGGTATGGAAATAGAAAAAAACCTACTTATTCAAAACCGAGAATTCCTGACATTAAACACTCCGCTCCGATGCCGGAGGGGACGAAACAGATTCTGGATGAAAGGGGACCCGAAGGCCTCGCGAAATGGGTGAAAGAACGTCATGAAGTTCTTCTGACCGATACGACCTTCCGGGATGCCCATCAGTCGTTGCTGGCTACTCGGGTAAGAACGAAGGATTTAGAAAATATTGCTGGACCGACGGCACGATTGCTTACCGAACTTTTCTCCCTTGAGATGTGGGGCGGGGCTACATTTGATGTATCATACCGTTTCCTAAATGAAGACCCTTGGGAACGTTTATTAAAACTGAGAACAAAGGCACCGAATGTCCTTTTTCAAATGTTGTTGAGAGCTTCGAATGCCGTAGGGTATAAAAACTATCCAGACAACGTCATTCGTGAATTTGTAGAAAAAAGTGCAAGCGCTGGCATTGATGTTTTCAGGATCTTTGACAGTCTCAACTGGGTGGAGGGCATGAAACTAGCGATTGATTCTGTGCGCGAAAGTGGAAAAGTTGCGGAAGCGTCGATGTGTTATACAGGAGACATTCTTGATACTGGTCGGCCAAAATATGATCTCGCTTATTATAAACAACTTGCCATGGAACTTCAGGATGCAGGAGCTCACATCTTAGGCATTAAAGATATGGCCGGTTTGATGAAACCGGAAGCTGCCTTTCAGTTGATTTCCACATTAAAAGAGACCATCGATATTCCTATTCACCTGCACACTCATGATACAAGTGGGAATGGATTGTTTACTTATGCTAAAGCGATTGAAGCAGGTGTGGATGTCGTCGATGTAGCGACAGGATCGATGGCTGGGTTAACTTCACAGCCAAGTGCTAACAGTCTTTATTATGCTCTTGAAGGAAGTGAACGCAAACCAAATGTAGATATCCAGGCGTACGAGGAACTGGGACATTTTTGGGAAGATACTAGAAAATACTATCAGGATTTTGAGAGCGGCATGGTGTCTCCCCATACCGAAGTGTATGAACATGAAATGCCAGGAGGGCAATATAGTAATCTCCAGCAGCAAGCGAAGGCTGTTGGACTTGGTCACCGCTGGGATGAAGTAAAAACAATGTACCGCCGAGTGAATGATATGTTTGGGGATATCGTTAAAGTAACCCCTTCCTCCAAAATTGTTGGGGACATGGCCTTATACATGGTGCAAAATGATTTGAATGAAGATGATATCTATGAGAAAGGGGAATCACTTGATTTTCCTGACAGCGTGGTAGAATTTTTCCAAGGGTATCTCGGACAGCCATATGGGGGCTTTCCTGCAGAACTCCAACGAATTATATTGAAAGGACGCGAGCCCATATCCGTCCGCCCGGGAGAACTGCTGGAACCTGTCGATTTCAATAATCTTAAAGAAACATTATTCCATTCATTGAACCGGCAAGTCACTAGTTTTGATATGATCAGCTATGCTCTTTATCCGAAAGTATTTATGGATCACCATAAATTCTGTGAACAGTATGGAGACATGTCCGTACTTGATACACCTACCTTTTTCTATGGAATGAGGCTCGGGGAAGAGATCGAAGTCGAGATTGAACAAGGGAAAACGTTAATTGTCAAACTTGTTTCTGTCGGCGAGCCCCAAATCGATGGTACACGGACGGTTTATTTTGAATTAAACGGTCAGCCTCGGGAAGTTGTAGTTAAGGACGAGAATGTAAAAGCAACTGTCCAGCAAAGACCAAAAGCAGACAAGTCCAATAATAGACATATTGGAGCGACGATGCCGGGTACCGTTATTAAAGTACTGACAACGAAAGGGGAAAAAGTGAAAAAGGGTGATCATCTCATGATTACAGAAGCCATGAAAATGGAAACGACCGTCCAGGCTCCGTTTGATGGGGTCATCAAGGATGTGTATGTGGATAATAATGAAGCCATTCATGTTGGTGACTTGTTGCTTGAATTCGAATAAACTTGCTTGGCTAAAGCGTGTGAACCACTGAGGTTTGCACGCTTTTTTTGATAGCGTTTTTGAAGAAGTCTCAGAGTAACAATCTTCGAGTTTTTTGGGGGAAGGATTCACGAAACGTTCACACTCCGGATTTCTGAAGGGGAAATGAAAGAAGTAAGATAGAAGAGAGCTGGAGGATACGCACCAGGACAGTTACGAGAACTTTAACTGATGATGAAAAGAATCCTCCATATGAACGGCAGGTCCCCGTGTCCTTTCGAATGCCCATTACCATTTAAGTAAGAGCCACCCCCTTAGGAAACACGATTTTTGTCAAAAAACAATCTGTAAAAAACGTGAAAAAAACTTGCAATGTTTGTCAGTGTTTGCTAGAAATATAAAGGTGTGCTCTTCTAATGGCTCTTGAAAACTAAGCTCATTCTAGGAATAAGCGTTAAATTTTTGAAGAATGGTAGATACTAAAGAAAGTGGTGTTTCACAAAGTTGTCACAAAAGAATAAAATTGTCGAGTTTAAATAGATACAATAACAATTACGTGATATAATTATTTTGATGTTTCTTGTCATCTTACTATGTGGCAAGTGTGGAAACACCCCTCAGTGAAAGGTCATTGTCATTTGATTGATAAGCTCTTGTATTGAGGGAGGTAGAAGGAGGAAGATATAACGATGGACAATCCAAGAACAGTCGAATCTGCTTCTACAGAAATGATCCAAAAAGAAACCAATGGCCATTCTTTGTTAGCTGATATAAAGAGCTTGATCAAAGTCGGTATCATTAACTCTAATTTAATTACTACTTTCGCTGGATTTTGGCTGGCGCTCTATTATACGGGAACATCCTTTATTGATGAGTGGGTCACATTTCTACTGACAATGCTCGGAACCGCTTTCGTAATTGCCGGCGGTTGTATTCTTAACAATTGGTATGACAGAGACATTGATCCGGTGATGTCACGGACGAGCAGTCGTCCAACAGTGACAGGAACGATGTCTTTATCATTTATAAAAACATTGGGGATCAGTATTTCAATTATAGGATTTGTCACTTTGCTTTTAACTACATGGCAGGCAGCCGTGTGGGGGGCATTTGGTTGGTTTGTCTACGTTGTGCTTTATACAATGTGGTCAAAAAGGAAATACACCATCAATACAGTAGTTGGCAGTTTCTCCGGAGCTGTACCACCCCTGATTGGATGGTCTGCGATCGACCCTGGGCTTCAATTGGAAGCAATAATCCTGTTTCTTATTATGTTCATTTGGCAAACGCCTCACTTTTTGGCTTTGGCAATGAAAAAGAAAGATGAATATAAGGCTGCTGGGGTTCCCATGTTGCCAGTTGTTCATGGATTTGAGATGACAAAACGGCAAATTGTTGTATATGTCGCATGTCTCCTTCCATTACCGATATACTTAGCTTCACTAGGAACAATCTTTCTTGTGATCGCCTATGTACTTTCCATCGGCTGGCTGGCTCTAGGAATTGCAGGTTTCTTTATGAAAGATGATTACAAATGGGCGACATGGATGTTCATTTTTTCATTGAACTATCTGACGATCATGTTCTTTATGATGGTCATCGTCACATTGCCATTCCCATTTTAAAGAACTGACCTCTACCTTAGAGGTCAGTTTCTAAAATAAAAATGTATTTCAATAGAAAGAGAGGTATCACGCATGAGAGGTTGGATGGGTAAATTCCGTTCACTATTCTTATTCGGTGCTCTTACCATGCTCCTTACCGGTTGTGGTATTGAGAACATTAGTGCATTGAAACCAAAAGGGTATGGCTCGGAATTATTGTTTGATCTTATGTTGATCAGTATTGCGATTATGATTTTCGTTTTCGTAATTGTTATGGCCATTTATGCTTTTGTTCTTCTCCGTTATCGAGAGAAGAAAGGGCAGGAACACATCGTTCCAAAACAAACAGAAGGGAACAAAGCATTGGAAGTGATTTGGACAGTCATTCCAATCATCCTGTTACTAGTTTTAGCCATCCCTACTGTTCAGGCGACCTTCGACCTTGCCGACCAATCGACGCAAGAGGATGAAGGTGTAATTACGGTGGATGTCACAGGTAATCAATATTGGTGGCAGTTTGACTATTCAGGTGAAGAAATATCTACTAGTCAGGAACTCTACATCCCAACAAATGAAAGGGTATACTTAAACATGAAATCCAGTGATGTAATCCATTCCTTCTGGGTCCCGGCTATTGCAGGGAAAATGGATACCAACCCTGGAGAAAACATGAACACCATGTACTTAGAAGCTTATGAAGAAGGCGTTTACGAAGGGTTTTGTGCAGAACTTTGCGGACCTTCACACTCGTTGATGTATTTCAAAGTTGTCGCTGTCAGCCCGGATGAATATGAACAATGGGTGGAAGACATGAAGAATATCGATCCTGAAGCGACACCTGAAACAGCATCCGCTCAAGAAGGCCAAGAGTTATTTAACAATAATTGCATGAGCTGTCACGCAATTGGTGGCGCGTCAGCTGGTGTGGGACCAAACTTGGGTAACTTCGGGAACCGTGAAAAGATTGCCGGGATCTTGGAGCCATCCAAAGAAAATCTCGTAGAGTGGATTGTACATCCGGACGAGGTCAAACCTGGCAACCAAATGCCATCTGAATTAGTCACGGAAGAAGAAGCAGGTAAGATTGCTGATTATCTATTAGAATTGCAGCACTCGGATGTAGGTCAGGATCTTCCAGTGCAAAGTGTTGAAGAGTAATTATGAGAAAGAGGTTGAAAAGGGAGGTTAAAGCGTGAGTACTGCAGTAGCACAAAAACGTGGGCTCGGCGCTGTGATTTGGGATTACTTAACGACAGTAGACCACAAGAAGATTGCACATCTTTACTTGGTCGCTGGGGGACTGTTTTTCCTAATCGGTGGGCTCGAAGCCATGATAATTCGGATCCAGTTGATGAAGCCGGACAATAACTTCATCTCTGCTGGACTTTACAATGAAATGATCACAATGCATGGGACGACAATGATTTTCTTAGCTGCCATGCCGCTCATCTTTGCCTTGATGAATGCTGTTGTCCCTTTACAAATCGGGGCGAGGGACGTTGCCTTCCCATTCTTGAACTCCTTAGGTTTCTGGTTGTTCTTGTTTGGTGGGCTGATGCTGAACGTGTCTTGGTTTACAGGCGGGGCACCGGATGCTGGTTGGACGAACTATGCTCCGTTATCAACGATATCTCCGGGACACGGGGTAGATTACTATGTCATGGGGCTGCAAATTTCGGGGGCTGGAACATTAATCGGTGGGATTAACTTCCTAGTGACCATCGTCAATATGAGAGCTCCTGGAATGACTTACATGCGTATGCCATTGTTCACATGGTCTACATTTGTAACAAGTACGTTGATTCTCTTTGCATTCCCTGCACTGACCGTTGGACTTTTCCTTATGATGTTTGACCGCATGTTCGGATCTGCATTTTTCGATGTAGGCCTCGGCGGTAATGCGATTATTTGGGAACACCTATTTTGGATTTTCGGTCACCCGGAAGTTTACATACTGATTCTTCCGTTATTCGGAGCTTTCAGTGATATCTTTTCCACCTTCTCCAAGAAACGTCTATTCGGATACTCAGCGATGGTATTCGCAACTGTGTTAATTGGTTTCTTAGGATTTATGGTATGGGCTCACCACATGTTCACCGTTGGTATGGGACCGATCGCTAACTCTATTTTTGCTGTAGCGACGATGGCGATTGCGGTTCCTACAGGAATCAAGATCTTTAACTGGTTATTCACGATGTGGGGTGGTCAAATTAAGATGACATCGGCCATGCTTTGGTCTGTGGCCTTCATCCCATCATTTACCATCGGTGGAATGACAGGGGTTATGCTTGCCGCAGCTGCAGCTGACTACCAGTATCATGACACATACTTTGTAGTTGGTCATTTCCACTATGTTATCGTTGGTGGTGTAGTCTTTGGTCTATTTGCGTCTCTGCACTACTGGTGGCCGAAGATGTTCGGTAAAGTTCTAAATGAGAAGCTTGGCAAGTTGGCCTTCTGGCCGTTCTTTATCGGTTTCCATTTAACTTTCTTTATCCAGCATTTCTTAGGATTAATGGGTATGCCTCGTCGTTATTGGGTTTTCCAGGAAGGACAAGGTCTTGCCACAGGGAATATCATTAGTACAGCAGGTGCCTTCTTGATGGCACTTGGCACGATCATTTTCTTGATCAATGTCATCTATACTTCTGTCAAAGAGAAGAAAGTGAGTGGAGACCCTTGGGGTGGTCGTACGCTTGAATGGTCGATTCCATCACCGCCTCCACACTATAACTTTGTTCAAACACCACTGGTTCGTGGTCTGGATCCACTATGGGTAGAAAAAATGGATGGTAAAGAGGGCATGACACCTGCCGAACCGCTTGGTGACATTCACATGCCAAATGCATCCATCCTTCCGTTTACAATATCACTTGGTTTGTTTATTGCTGGTTTCGGCTTTATCTACCAAGTGGATGATCCCACATGGTTGATTGCGGTGTTCGCGGGTATGGCTATTACATTGGGCTCTATGCTAACGCGTTCCCTTAAAGATGATCTGGGTCACCATATTCATAAAGAAGAACTGGAAGAAGATATTAAGAAGGGGGTTGGCAAATCATGAGTTCTGAAGATGTACTCAATCCAAAACATATGCCGCACGATCCGGAAAAAGCCACCCTTGAAGGCAAAAACAAATTTATAGGATTCTGGTTTTTCCTTGGCGGAGAAACTGTTCTATTCGCAAGTCTTTTCGGTACGTACCTTGCATTGAATGGGTCCACACAGGGGGAGAATACACCTGAGCATTTATTTGGACTCGAGCTTGTGTTCATCATGACAATGCTCCTTCTGACAAGTTCCTTAACGAGTGTTTATGCTATGTATCACATGAAGAATCAAGACTTTAAGAAGATGCAGATATGGTTAGGAATTACAGTCGTTTTAGGACTTGGATTCCTTGGAATGGAGATTTATGAATTTTACCATTATATTCACCACTATGAATTTACATTCCGCTCTTCAGCATTTGGTTCTGCTTTCTATACGCTTGTTGGTTTCCACGGGGGACACGTTCTCTTTGGATTATGCTGGATTGTATCACTGATGCTCCGAAACCAGAAGCGTGGATTAAACTTATACAACGCGCCGAAGTTCTATATTGCAAGCTTGTACTGGCACTTCATCGACGTTGTATGGGTGTTCATTTTCACAGTTGTGTACCTTATGGGAAAGGTGGGTTAATCCATGGCAGATAACACACATTCCAAACCTGTGCATCACAGAGAATTTGAAAAGAAACAGCACCGCGAAGAAATGAAACAACAGGTTCTTACATTCGCTTTGATGATCCTGTTTACATTAATCGCATTCGGTATGGTCATTATGGAAGTGAACTCTTACTTCATCATTCCAACGTTGATCATTCTGGCTGTTGTCCAGGTAGCTTTTCAGCTCTATTACTTCATGCATATGAAGAACAAAGGGCATGATATGGTTGCATTGATGATGTATGGTGGCGCAGCCGTTGCGTTACTAACCATCATCACCTTCACATCCATCATCTGGTGGTAATCCTAAAGCTGATAAAACCTAATAAGGAAAAAGACCGGTGCTGCCGGTCTTTTTTCATTGCTCTGAAAATTTTAGTCTGGTCCCTTATTGGAGAGGAGTGTAAACAGTTTCCGAACGTTCATTCTTAGTACATATAGATATGACTAAATTATGAACAATCGTAGGAATTCCTTATGTATACTCGTTTTTTTGACGATAATTAGGTAAAATGAAGAAGTACAAGTAAACAATCTGAGGTGAGGCACCTATGTGGTTAGAACTTCAAATTTTTGGCTTCCGAGCCTTGTGGAGTCCGTATTATTTTCTATTCGTTCTGTTACTAGCAGCTTTTTATTTTTACATAACAGGACCTGGTCGTAAAAAAGGTACGGAGCGTCCGAGTGGGGCTCAACAGTTTATGTTTTATAGTGGTATGCTGCTTTTATACATCGTTAAAGGTTCCCCAGTCGATTTGCTAGGGCATATCATGTTTACCGCCCATATGACACAAATGGCGATTTATTATTTATTGTTTCCTATTTTAGTTATTAAAGGGTTACCAACATGGATTTGGAAGAAAGTGTTTGCAACAAAAGGAATAAAATCGATCCTGCATTTACTTACACGTCCACTTATTTCCCTATTGCTGTTTAACGCCCTTTTTTCTATGTATCACATGCCTGTGATCTTTGACTATGCGAAATCGAGTGAACTTGCACACGCTGTGATTACGACAACCATTTTGTTTGTTGCTTTTTGTATGTGGATTTCCGTATTTCCTCCACTGGAGCGACTGGACAGGTTGAGTCCAATCTTAAAGATTGGTTTTATTTTCGCCAATGGGGTCTTGATTACACCAGCATGCGGCTTAATCATTTTTGCCGGATCACCGCTTTACGAAACTTACTCTGAAGCTGGGGCGTGGATGCAGGCGATGACGTTGTGTGTGCCTGCAGATGTGTTGAATGGAATCTCACCGAACTTAAATGGCCCCAATTATTTTACAACGATGCCGCTGATTGAAGATCAACAGCTTGGTGGAATTATTATGAAAGTCACACAAGAGATTATTTTTGGGGCAATCATTGCTTATATTTTCTTCAGCTGGTTCAACAAAGAAAGAGATACGATTGATCCATTACCGAATCAGTTACAAACGGATTCTTAGAACGTTGTTTAGAGGGGAAGAGGTGGAAATATGCCATTATTGCCGACATTGAGTACATTTTTCATTGTATTGAGCGCCGTACTCGTTGCTGCCGGTTGGGTGTTGATCATTAAAAATAGAAAAAGCTCGCATCGAAAAGTGATGATTGCAGCAGCGATTAGTGCGTTAATCTTTTTTATTATTTATGCCAGCCGGACCATCTTTGTAGGTAATACAAGTTTCGGAGGTCCGGATGATATAAAGGCCTTTTATACGATCTTTTTAGTTTTTCATATCTTACTGGCAACTGTTGGAGCAGTGTTTGGGATCGTGACATTAACCTTTGCTTTTAATCGTAAAATCAAAAAACATGAAAAAATAGGACCGGTGACAAGTATCATTTGGTTCTTTACAGCTATTACAGGAGTGGCTGTTTATTTACTCCTTTATATTATTTATGATGGGGGAAAGACAACAAGCATGATCAAAGCTATATTGGGAACATAAGATGAACAACGAATCGTAAAAACGATTCGTTGTTTTAGTTTACATTTGGGTGAGGCAGGGTATGTTGGAATACGATGAAGTTTTCCATATACATAAAAAGGAAAGGATGACCAGATGAAATTAAAAACAGAGAGGTTGCAGCTTTTCCCGATCACCCTCGATCTTGCCCAAACGTTGATGAAGAATTCGCTTGCGTTCTATTATAAATTTCAGCTGCCATGGAATAAGAACTGGCCCCATAATGGTTTGAAAGCCCTAATGCCTATGTATGCGGAGCGCTTAGAAAATGATACCGAGGAACTTGGGTTTGGACCATGGGTAATGATAGATTCTGAAGGGGATCACGTCATCGGTGATATAGGGTTTAAAGGGAAGCCTGACCCTGAAGGCAATGTAGAAATTGGGTATCACGTGGTCGCTTCCGAGAGGAGTTTCGGGTATGCTTCAGAGGCAGTCGAAGGTCTCTGTGAATGGGCCTTTAAGAACGATCAAGTAAAAGGAATCGAAGCCCAATGTGATAAAGACAACATCCCATCACAAAAAGTATTGATCAATAATGGTTTTACCCACACCGGTAGAAATCAGGATATCCTGGTTTTTAGAAAAGAAAAAAAGATCTACCATCAAGAAAATACTTGTAACAAAGAATTTTAAAAAACCTGAAGCGATGGCTTCAGGTTTTTTAATTGGTCTGGGTTTCATGTATAGATGTTGGTTTCTTCTATAATTTGTAGTTCCACCGGATAATCCCAGCTTCTTTGGCAGAGTTGAATGCTATTACAAGGAGCGGTCCAAGAATGAATCCTAATAACCCGATAAGTTGTAACCCTAAGTACATGGCAATTAATGTAGCGAGAGGGGAAAGGCCGATATGGCGCCCCATCACTTTAGGTTCTACTGTACGCCTAATGGCAAGCAATACAATCGCCAGTAAACCAAGCTGTGTTCCCATGGCAATATCACCCGTGAGAAGCATATAAATAGACCATGGACCTAATATGACAATCGAGCCGATAATAGGAATGAAATCAATGGCCCAAATAATTAAGGACATGATTAAGGCAACATCAGGAGCGATCCATAATAAACCGGCCAATGATATAACGAAAATAACAATACTCACCAGAAATTGAGCTTTTAAAAACCCAAATACAACGTAAGAAAGACGCGCATTCATAAACTTCACCTTCTCGGAAGTCGCCTCTGTAAAATGCTCATGCATTTTATCTCTTAAACGAGGCAGTTCAAGCATGAACAAGAACAAGGCGATCAAATAGACGAGAAAGCTGACGAGCAGCTCTGGAATCTTGGCAGCAATGGCAGCTATATTGGAAAGTTGTAATTTTTCCGTGATGGCCGTTGTCGTACGGTCGACCGCATTCATAATTTCAGTGGTTACTTTATCAACGAATTCTTTTGGCAGCGTTTGTGAGAAGCTGGCCATGTGATCTTCCCAGTCCAGCAGGACGTCGTTGATCTGATTAATATACTGTGGTGCATTATCAGCAAGCTGGACAATTTGTGTAACAGCTCGTGTAACGGCAAATGACCCCAGCAAACCGAGGAATACAAGGAACAATAAAAATACAATAGTGACAGACATTTTTCGATTGATCCGGAATCTAAATTGAATCCACCTTATAGCCGGGTTCAGAAAAAGCGCGGTTACAAAAGCTAAGATTAATGGAATAGAGACGGGTAAAATAAAATAGCTTGCTATGATGAGTAAAGCGGATAGAAGTATTAAAATCCACTGTTTTTTTGAAAGTATTCGGAACAATTTATGTATAGGTCTCCTTTCTCCCATTGGCCTGACATGACTTCAATATTCATCCTTTTAAAAAAGTCGCTCACCATACTATGATGTGCGACTGTGGTATTCAGCCTCAAAGAAGGAGGCGGAATGATTATTAGCGGTGCTCGGAATCGCTGGAAAGCTCTTCCACTTTTTTGAGAACTTCTTCGTTTTCATTTTCTTCTGCCCACTTTTTCAGCTTGTCCAAGACAACATGCTCGGGCACTTGGCTGTGGTATTTTTTCGCAGGTTCACCCACTTTGGATACAAGCGATTTGGCTTTAGAAATAATGCTGTCAGTAAAGCCTTCCTCATGACCATATTCCACACCATGAGGATAATAATGACGTCCTAGAAGCGGTTTCATTAAGCGTACAACGGCATCGCCACTGTCGATATCACCTTCAAGCGCAAAACCCTGGATTCGAATATAATAGGTAATATTTTTTTCTGGCGCGGGGAGTTTATAATCGTAGGTTACACGCTCGTAGTCCCACGATCCTCCGAGGATGAATCCATTACTTTCCATGATTTCTGTCAATGGTTTAAGGTCAACAACGAGACCTTCAATCCCAGTGCCTTCTAATTTCATTTATTCCACCTCGCAATTGTTATGTAAGTTACCTTATTTAATATGAAAAGGTAAGGCTTGCCGTTTTGGCATGATGATGTTCATGCTTATGTTTAATATCTGTCTTTACCACATCATTATACTATAAATGGATACGTGATGCATGTAATAAATTTGGGAAATCGGGGACAATAAACATTGATCATGATTATTGAGGAGGATCTTTCATGAAAACTGTAAAAGATATCATGACAAGCGATGTCTCCATCTGTCATACTAATGACCAGTTGAGTGACGCAGCTTCTATGATGAAAGAAAAAAATGTTGGTGCCATTCCTGTTTGTGATGATCAAGGGAACCTTATGGGTATGGTAACAGACCGTGACCTCGTCATCCGTGGATATGCTGCGAAAAAACCTGATTCCACACCCATCCAGCAGGTGATGAGTGACCATATGTACAGTTGTTCGCCGGACACTTCATTAGAAGAAGCAAGCAAAATCATGGCCGAACACCAAGTGCGTCGACTGCCTGTTGTGGAAAACGGAAAACTTTCCGGCATTCTCTCTTTGGGCGATTTGTCCACAGAAGAGATGTCTGATCATGCAGCTGGTGTGGCTTTACAGGATATCTCTGAGCGTCCAGAGCTTCACTAAGCTTGAAAACCTGCTTGAATAGTCAAGCAGGTTTTCTTATTGGTTTTTTGATCAAAGGCCTAAACACAAAGGTCTATCGTTACTCCTTACTATTCTAATCATAGCTTATAGGAAAAAGCTTATACATAAAGTAAACGGTCTTACGAGGAGTCGGATAATGAATACAAAATTACGTGTTCTTTTCTTTAGCTTCTTTGTTTTTGGCGGATTATTGATATTGTGGTTTACTATTTCACAAAATCAAACAGAGGTTCCTCACACCTCAAAACCTTCGATCGAAACCGTCGCCCAACCAGAAAAACACTCGTCTCTGCCTTTCTTTTCTTTACGTGGGTTGACATCTGAAGAAGTGTTAAAGGAGTTAGGCGAACCTTTAAGGATGGATCCCAGTGAATACGGGTATAAATGGTGGGTATATGGGACAGATAAAGAAACGGAACTACAGCTCGGTATACAGGAAGATAAGGTGGTGACAGGGGTGCTTTTTCAAGAAGAAGAAGGGAGCATCCAAGTCCATGATTCTTACGAAGCTCTGACAGATAGGTTTTCATTTGAGGATTCTTATCGCCTTGATAGTGAAGGGGCCTATACGATGAAGTTAACAGAGCAGGATATCGCCGAACGACCCGTCATTTCGCTTGGGGACGATTGGTCGGCCCAAGTATATTTTGACAACGTCACCCGGAAAGTGTTCGCCATTCGAATGCTGCGGAATGACATTTTACTTAAACAGCAGCCGTATAAGGTGGTTTACCGTGGATCTTTGCCACAAAAGGAAATTTTGACAGATGAAGATTGGCGGGGGATCGAAGCTGGAATGAAGGCCCAAATCTTTTCCATCACGAATGGTGTACGTAAGCATCATAAAGCGGGAAGTCTTAAAGAACACGAGGAAGCCGCTAATGTAGCCTATTTACATAGCCAGGATATGGATATAAATAATTATTTTTCTCATTATTCCCAGGACGGCGAAGGACTGAGGGAACGTTTATCTGATGTCATGTATGTCCGAGCAGGAGAGAATATCGCTTCCCAATATGTTGATGCAACGGCTGCTGTTCATGGATGGTTGAACAGTCCAGGTCACCGGAAGGCATTGCTTGACCCCAAATATACCCACCTGGGTGTAGGGGTTCATCAAAAATATTACACTCAGAATTTCTTAACTTTACCATGAACGCCCACTTTCCTCTTGCATAGGCTATACTGTAGTTCTAACTGTGAGGTGTAGAAGGTATGAGTACAAATGAATTGCACCCGAGCGTCCAGCAGTTCAAATCCTTTGTTGACAGACACCCGAAAGTGAAAGGGCAGTTGAGGAAGAATCATAAATTAATTCAAAGCTATTATGAAAAATATATGATCCTCGGTGAAGACGACCCTTTCTGGGATTCCCTTCCTTCCAACAATAAAAAGGAAACCTCTCCAGCCAAAATGGACTGGATCAAACAGTTGGGGGGATTAATGGAAGAAATTAATTGGGAGGAAGTTTCCAGGCAGATTGATGAACTGAATGGTGCGATCGGTCACTTTCAACAATTGATCACCAACGTCAAGAAGGAGTCAGGAAAGAATAAAGAGATCGAATACCCTTATTACTAGGAATTTCGGCAGGTGGAAGACATCTCTTATTTTCCATCTGCTTTCCTATTTGATAAGATAGGAGATGGAGGTGGACATGTGATATGCTAGCAACAATGGAGATTGTCGATCTGCTGGACCGTTCTGAATCGATTGGCCGTATGATCTTGGAATCAGAAACGATGCAACAGTACCAGGAGGCTAAAAGAGCCCTTGAGAATGATAAAGAGGCGCAAAAGCTCATAAAAAATTTTGCAAATATGAAGGAACACTATGAGGACGTGCAACGATTCGGCCGCTACCATCCGGATTACAATACCATCATGAAAAAAGTCCGCTCCGTAAAAAGAGAGATGGATATGCATGAGACGGTAGCCCAGTTCAAAAGAGCGGAACGTAATATCCAAAAGCTTCTGGATGAAATCAGCGAAAGTGTAGCTTTCAGTGTAAGCGAACAAATTAAAGTGCCGAAGAACGGCATGGCGCTTACGGATACCGGCTGCAGCGGAGGATGTGGAAGTGGCGGAAGCTGTGGATGTGCTTCATAGGTTTTAAGGTTCAGTAAACCGTATACAATCATCGCATAAATTCCCACAGCAGAACATTTTCCGCTGGGGAACTAAGAAGCGGACACGATACACATAGAACGCCTGGTTCTTGCGGACATAGCTCATCGCAAGGGTCAGGCGTTTTCCTTTCATGGCTTTGGAAGCACACCACTTTAAAATATCTTCCAACTCACGTTTGGTAACTCCTTCTGCAGGCATTAAATAGACAAAAGGGATGCCGGCGATTTTTTTTAATTCGACTTCCTTTATGGCAATGGATTTTTCTAAGAGGTCTTCAAATAGAAGGGACGCCCGTTCATGATCAGTCACCATGACCACACACCTTTCCTCATTGCTGTATCTGTCGACTTTTGATAAACTGACGATAATATACTATGTTCTATGGGGAGTAGAGACGATGAACAGGACGAAACGACAAGGCATTATTGTATATTTTCAACATATGAAAAATATAAGACAAATTAAGAAGCATGGGCACCTGATTCATGCATCGAAGAAAATGAAGTATGCTTTATTGTATGTTAATCAGGAGGATGTCGAATATAAAATGGAAAAACTAGAGCGTCTACCATTCGTTTCCCGCGTCATCCCTTCCTATAAACCAGACATACGTACGGAGTATGAAGGTGCAAAACCGGATAAAGCTAAACAGTACGACTACAAGATGGGGATTTAAAAGTCCTAGACCTTACGAAAAAGCGCCCGCCTACCATGCGGACGCTTTTTTTCTGTATCCAGAAATGGTCGGGATGAACTTTTTCGTAACACAGGAAAGCTTTTTACGTTAACGGGGCAATGAATTTATTCATTCGGAGAATGCCGATCAAGTGTTGGTAGAATAGTTCCGTTTCCGGAAAAAGGTGGGAAGGCTTAATGGTGAATTCCGTAACCTCTTTTCCGGCATTTTCCGCCATTTGTTTATACAAATCAAAACGTTGGTTCGGCTTTTCGTGTGGATTTGGGATGCCTTCCCGACAAATATAAATCGGCTGGAATTTGTCATTATAGGCAGGCTTCATGACAAGTGAAAGAGAGGCTACAGGCTGGCCATTTTTTTCACTATAGAAAGCGATGGCATGCTGAATACGATCCGGCATACGATGACCAAGATCAATTAATTCATAAATGTCTGCATACCCTTCGCCAAGTTCAATGAATTTTTGTATCATAATTTATGTACGTCCTTTCTAAAAAGCAATCAAATTAAACGTAGCATGAAACCATGTCCATGTAAATTGGGAAAAGGAGAGGGCATCGAGAAGAGGGATCCTTTTAGCTAGGTCCAGTTTCTATAATATCGGAATGAAACCTTATCGGAAATAAGAAACGAAAGGATAGGCTTAAAGCACATTCTTATCCAAAGGAATGCAAAAAAATAGGGCCACCCATAGGGGCGGCCCCGCTTTTTTGAATCATACGAGATGAAACAAAAAAGTAAAGGGAGAGGAGAAACCGGAGGAAGAGCTTATGGGGATGTAAGCCTTCTCCGTTTTCAGAAGCAGTATCATCCGCTTCAAATGCTAGTATGTACGTTGTTCATTCTTATTATTCATTCCATAGTAAAAAAATTTATAGATCACCTGTTGGATCCCGCAAAAGGATACATGGAGATGGGAACAAAACAAATTTCTACCTTAGCCTGAATCACGCAAATGACAGGTTGTTTTTCTTTTTAGTACCTTAAATGCTACTTCCACAGCCAATAGCTTCCCTGGAAGCTTTGTTTTATGGTAGGATTATGGGGAATGCTGACAAGTGAGGTGTACAGGATGCGAGTAATTGCTGGTGAATTTAAGGGACGACCGTTGAAATCTGTCCCTACACATAAAACACGCCCAACGACCGATAAGGTGAAGGAAGCTGTCTTCCACGCGATTGGCCCCTTCTTTGAAGGTGGAAAAGCCTTAGATTTATTCGCGGGAAGCGGTGGTCTTGGAATAGAAGCTCTTAGTCGAGGGGTGGATTCGTGTGTTTTCGTTGATCAACAGCAAAAGGCGATCCAGACCATTTATGAAAATATTAAGCTTCTTCATGTGAATGATCGAACCGAAGTTTTTAAAACAGATGCGAATCGGGCGATTAAGGCCGCAGGGAAACGGAGCTTAACCTTTGATTATATTTTTCTGGATCCCCCTTATAAAAAGTTTTCTTATAAGGAATTGATGGAAGCGCTTTTAGATCACGAACTTGTGGCTGATGGAGCCATAATTGTGTGTGAACACGATGCATCTGAAAAGATCCCTGAAGAAGTGGGGCGTCTGAAACGAATGAAAACAGATCATTATGGGAGTAATATTGGTGTATCGATTTTTGAGTAAGGAGAGAAAAGTATGACACGTCTAGCGATTTGCCCGGGAAGCTTTGATCCCGTTACATATGGACATTTAGATATCATCCGCCGGGGAGCGAAGGTGTTCGACCACGTAATTGTGGCCGTTTTTAATAACCAAAGCAAAGCTCCTTTGTTCGATGTAGATGAGCGGACGAAGTTATTAGAGGAAGTAACAAAGGATATGGATAATGTATCTGTTGATGCATGCAGTGGTCTTTTAATGGACTACGCGGAAGAAAAAGGAGCACAGGCTATTATTCGCGGATTGCGGGCTGTCAGTGATTTTGAATATGAAATGCAAATTACTTCGATGAATCGTAAGTTAAATGAAGATATCGAAACCTTTTTTGTTATGACGAATAACCAATACTCATTTTTAAGCTCGAGTATTGTCAAAGAAGTAGCTAAATATCGGGCAAACATTAGTGATCTTGTTCCGCCTCCGGTAGAAAAGGCGCTTTCCGAAAAGTTTTAATCCTTCATATAAAGGCAAACGATCCCTACGCATCATATTCGTAGGGATCGTTTTTTATTCTTCGCTGACTGTTCCACTTTACGGCAATCATGAGCATAATCATTAGCAAAGTGATGGGAGGGCCATAGTGGGTGAAGAATTCAATAATCGGCGTGGTGAAATTCTCATTTGGATTCCATATAGGCATACTTTGCTGCTGGTAGGGCCGGAAAAGGTGATATAAAACAAAGACCAGACTTGCAGCTGTGAAGCCATGGGCTATCCGTGCAAGCGCGTAAGGTTTGAAGCGGATATCTGTCTCAGCAAGGATGCTTGCAATTTGAGCCTGAATGGAAAACCCGTGAAATCCGAGGATGAAGCTGACAATTACCAATTGCGAAAGCAGGGGTTCATGAGTTTCCGTAATCGCCCCTATTCCCGTGGTTAATTCGAGCATACCGGCTGTAAAGGGGACATGAAAGCTTTCGGGAATCCCCGTATAAAAAAGCAGGTGAGAAAAAATATGAATGGCTCCTGTTTGTTTTAATAATTCTGTAAGGACCGAAAATAACATGATGAAGCCACCGACCATGAGCAGGGTGTCTACAGAACGAGTGACGGCATCTCCCATCAATTTTCCCAGCGTCCGACCATCCTCCAGGCGCGACTGATGCATTTTATGAAAGGCATCCCTCCAGGTAGAAGACTTTCGGTCCATCGGGGATTCTTCCTCATGCTTTTTATAAAAACGCATGGCCATTCCGACTAAGAAATTTCCTCCATAGTGGGCAGCCGCAATAAGGATTCCGAGGCTTGCGTCATGAAAGAATCCGACAGCAATCGCACCAAAAATGAACAGTGGGCTGGAGGCATTCGTAAAGGCCACTAAACGCTCAGCTTCTATACGGGTAACTTGTCCTTTTTTTCTTAGG
Source organism: Halobacillus karajensis (assembly GCF_900108515.1). Lineage (GTDB taxonomy): Bacteria > Bacillota > Bacilli > Bacillales > Halobacillaceae > Halobacillus > Halobacillus karajensis. Next base: position 180,399 of record NZ_FNWW01000003.1, read on the forward strand.
TCTGCCGTCCATTTCGCACCAGAGGGATAGCCACTGGCCATCCCCATGACCCAAACGAATCCACCGCAGCCGGGTACATTAAACAATGGTCTCATTAATCTCTCACTAAGAGCCCCGAGTCCATGCACGACACCAAAGCCGATAAGTAATTCAGCTGTAATGAAAAAAGGGAGAAGAGATGGAAAGACAACTTCCCACCAAAGGTCAAGTCCGCGTAAACTCGCAGAAAGAGCATCACGTGGGTACAAGATCAATGATATCGCAAGCGCTGAAGCAAGCAGTGTTAATGCGACGGTTTTTAATTTGGAAATGGAGAACGCCTCCTTGGTATGGCAGTTTTCTGTACTTCTTATAATAGGAATAGTAGAATGGGAATAGATTTCTCCGCGTTCACAGGTTGTCTATATTCCATGTGTACGCTCATAAGGGAAGGGTTTATTCCATAAAATAAACCGTATCGACGAAGGAGGAATGGCTCGTGAGCAGACCGCAAATAGGCTTGGCATTAGGTTCTGGGGGTGCGCGTGGTTTTGCACACTTGGGTGTTCTGAAAGTCCTTCGCGAACATAACATTCCCGTGGATTTGGTTGCGGGCAGCAGTATGGGGGCTCTTGTCGGCTCTTTTTTTGCTGCGGGCCAAAATATTGAAGACATGTATAAACTCGCTTTTACATTTAAACGAAAGTACTATTTGGATTTTACTGTCCCGAAAATGGGTTTTGTACAAGGGAAACGAATTAAAGAGTATATCCGGCTGTTCACTTTTGGGAAAAATATAGAGGATTTCAATATTCCAATGTCGATAGTAGCTACAGACCTTTATGCTGGTGAGAAAAAAACCTTCACCAAAGGTCCAGCAAGTGAAGCCGTTCGAGCCAGTATCGCTATTCCTGGTATATTTGTTCCAGAAAAAATTAATGATCGCCTCTATATTGATGGTGGCGTGATTGATCGCGTTCCTGTTTCTGTGGCCAAGGGAATGGGGGCGGAGTTCATCATCGCTGTGGATTGTGCTCATTTTGATGCCGATCCGAATATCAATTCCATCTATGATGTCATCACCCAGAGTATTGATATTATGCAGGATGAGCTTGTGACAGCTGTCGGTGTATCAACAGATGCAGATGTGATGATTAGACCAGATGTATCCAATTTTAGTTCCCGTGCATTTACCAATATTCCAGAAATTGTCGGGGCGGGTGAGAAAGCAGCGGAAAGTATCATTGAGGATATCAAAAAGAAACTCGCTGCGTGGAAGGGGTCTACGGAAGAATGAGGGCAAATCGAAGACTGATTATTACAGGAATTATAACTATCCTTATCGTAGCTTTTTTAGGAGCATTCAGGCTCCCCTATTACATTTATAAACCGGGAACGGCTGATCCACTGAACGATATTGTAGAGGTCACCGGGGGGTATGAAAGTGAAGGAGATATGCACCTTGTGACAGTCAGGGGCGGGCAGGCAACTCCATTGCAATGGATGCTTGCTAAAATTCGCCCTTTCCATCAAATTTATCCATTAGAAGAGATCCGACCGGAAGGGGTCACAGAAGAGGAATATTTCCATGCGCAACTCCAGATGATGGAATCCTCTCAAGAGGCTTCGAAAGTCGTCGCCTATCAAGCAGCAGAAAAAGAGATCGATATTACCTATGAAGGTGTCTATGTAATGAATGTCATTGAAGGTATGCCTGCTGAGGAGATCCTGGAAACAGGGGATCAAATCGTCAAAGTGGATGGGCAGGAAATTAAAGAAACGAGTGACTTGATTAACTATGTTACGAACATGGAAGCAGGCGAGTCTGTCACCTTGTCTATCGTTAGAAAAGATAAGGAAATTGAACGAGATCTTGAACTTGCCCCATTCCCGGATAACCCGGATAAAGTGGGGGTCGGCATTTCGCTTGTCACAGACCGGTCTGTAAAAGTCAGCCCGGAAGTGAATGTGAAAAGCGGTCAAATTGGCGGACCAAGTGCCGGGTTAATGTTTTCACTAGAAATCTACGATCAATTAACAGAATCGGACCTTACGAAAGGGTATGAAATCGCCGGTACAGGGGAGATCAATTATGAAGGGCAAGTGGGCCGGATTGGAGGAATTGATAAGAAAGTGGTAGCCGCTTCTGAACATGGAGCCGATGTCTTTTTTGCCCCGAATGAAGAGGGAAGAGAAGGATCCAATTACCAAATTGCCAAAAAGGCAGCCGAGGAAATTGATACAAACATGAAGGTTGTACCTGTAGATACATTTAATGATGCATTAGAATATTTACAAAATTTAAAACCTCAGCAAGAAGCCTGAAAAGCAGCCGTTCCGCTAAGGGACGGCTGCTTTTTTAGCTATTATGGCAGCTGTCACGCTTCCAAACAGCTCAGCTGACTTAAAGGATGACAGGAGCCTCGTATTCTCTCTTTAGTTTGTTAACTCTTTGCTTTGGACTTAATACACTGTAATAAGCGGCAGCTGCTCTTGCTTCCAGGTCGAGCATGTCATGAGTGAACTGTTGTGGCTGGGTGATGATCGGAATATCTGCTTCTTTTTTAATTGAACGCAGGTATCTCTTTCCTGTTTCCGATAGGCCAAGGACTCGCGCATATGGAGGGGGTGTTTCTCTCAAGAGGATACGAGCTTCTTCCTTATCCGTGCCTACGAGAATATGGGCAAGTGTGCGCTGAAGACGTGTCCAAGTGTAACGTTTGGTCTTTAGGGAAGATAGAAACTCATGAAAGGTAGCAGATGCTTTAATCATTCTTTTCAAACGGTATTCTAATCCTTCATCCACTCCATGGAAACATCGGAGCGTACTTTCTTCCATTGTCATGATTTTGTATTGCAATAAATGGAAATAATCCTCCCAGTTGTGCCAGCGACCTTGGTGGATCTGATAGTGCTGCAATACCTTAACCGTTTGAGGAGGAAGACAGAGTTCCGATTTCTCTGTCATTGCTTCTGCCTGCAAGAGTTCTTTTCTTATACTTGTGGCACTAGAGATCTGGCCCGACATTTCTTCATCATGATAGTGATTGTTCTTTCTCAATACAGTTAGTGGCTCTACCTCAGGGGCATAAGTAAGAAGCTGTTTCACATAACTATAACCCAGAATGTTATTTGGTTGAGTGAGGTCAATCGACCCTGAGGGAAAGGAGATCGCTTCATACCCAAGGCGGGATGCTTCAGGGTAAGCATACCCTTCATTTAAATACATGCGTACGGTGGCATTAAATTCTTCCTGGTGTTTGTTCATATGGTCAAAGGCTTCTAAAAAACTTTCGATACGGCCGTTTTCACTTCCGAAACAAATACTGTCCACTCCCATTTCAGCCAATGTTTGAACCGCACCTTGACTAAAAAAATCACTATGTTGCACGGCATATAGAAATGGAAGTTCGATAACCAGGTCTGCCCCCCCGTGAAGAGCTGCCTCTGTTCGGTGCCACTTATCAATGATCGCCGGCTCGCCGCGTTGTAGAAAGTTTCCACTCATAATCGCAATCATACAGTCGGCTTCTGCATGTTTTTTGGATTGTTCCAGATGATAAAGATGTCCATTATGAAAGGGGTTATATTCGACAACTACTCCACAAGATTTCATTATGATCCTCCTGTCCGTTTCTTTACTATTGAACAAGTGTTTGGTTTATTTTATCATGATAGTAGGGAAAATTCGCTTCCTATTCGGAAAATGTGGGATTTTTGGTATAAACAGCGCTAATACAAGAACGTGCTGTAAAGAAAAAATATTGACAAATCAGCGAAATCCTTTTACAATAACTTTTGTTGCCATGAGGTGATAACTATGAAATTTCCTCTACAAAAACTCAAACAGGCAGGCGATGAGCCTTTCTATTTTGAGGATGACGTAGATATTCGCGAATTAGAAAAGTTGAACAATGACATTCGCAGGATCTCCCCTGTTCATGTCAAAGGTCAGGCAATGACACGAGGAAATGATATAACGGTAACTTTTTCAATTGATGGAGAAATGGTGTTGCCTTGTGCCCGGACATTAGTCGATGTGACTTATCCATTTCACATTGAGGCTCTGGAGGCATTTAATCTGTCACCGTACCATACAGAAGAAGATGACTCTGAAGTTCATTCCGTGAATGGAGAAGTGCTTGACTTAACGCCTTATATCAAGGAAAATGTACAGTTGGAGATTCCAACTCGTGTTTTTTCTAATGATGATGAGGCTCATGAAGCAGCCCCCCAGGAAGGGAAAGGCTGGCAGGTGGTTACAGAGGAACCAGAGGAAAAGAAAGTGGATCCTCGAATGGCTAAACTGCAATCATTATTAAATGAAGAAGAGAACGAATAATAAAACATTTATGGTTCTCACAATTCCTTAAAGGAGGTGTACAACATGGCAGTACCTAAGCGTAAAACGTCTAAAAAAGTAAAAAACCAACGTCGTACTCACAAGAAACTTCATGCACCAGGAATGGTTCAGTGTGATAACTGTGGCGAGTACTCAAAACCACACCATGTTTGCAAATCTTGTGGACAATATAATGGAAAACAAGTGGTGAACGACTAAGTTCATTAAAAAAAGGTCTGACTTCGGTCAGGCCTTTTTTATATATCTACTCTTTTCCCGCAAAAGCTCCCTTATCCAGAACACTCAGTTTTGAGACATTGTATGTGTGAATGGGGGAGGGGAAGCTACTCGCTTTCCACAGGGAAGACGGCAAACCCATCCTTTCCCGCAGGAGTCTTTTATGGAGACGGATCTACAGTAACGTCATCATCGAGTTTTCATCCACTGGTAGATTGTATGGAGGACGATTTCCGAAATACTTGAGACGGCTCTGGGGTCTCCCTTTCATAAAGATCACTATTCTTGGAAGAGATTTTTGAGAAGTCCATTATGCAAGGCACGGCGATCCATTCCTCGCCGCTCCGATCCGCACCCGATTTCCCGGAATCAAGTTTCCAGAGAACCGCCATATAGTTGAATACTTCTGATCACTTTTCTGGTACATTAGGGTAGAAAGGGGTGGAATGAATGGAGAAGCAAGTATTACTAGAGAAAAAAGAAGGGTATGCCGTTATAACCTTGAATCGATCGGAAAAAATGAATGCGGTTACGAAACAGCTAACAAAAGAAATGTACAAAGCGATTATAGATTTGAAGCAGGAAGATTTGAAATTCCTTATCGTCACTGGCGCAGGTCATCGAGCATTTTGTGCCGGTGGAGACCTTAATGAACTTCACGGGGAAATGAATGCTGAACAAGCCTATCAAATCTTACATCCTATGAAGGAAGTGCTGTATGAATTAGCTACATTCCCAGTCCCTACAATTGCCGTTCTAAATGGGCAAGCCAGAGGAGGGGGATGCGAAATTGCAACAGCCTGTGACTTTAGGTATGGGGCGGAACAGGCCTCTTATGGGTTCGTTCAAGGGAACTTAGGGATCACACCTGGTTGGGGAGGAGGGACGCTTCTATACCATCGAATACAAAACGACTTTGCTGCTCATTGGCTAATGGATGCTGAAATGTACACAGCAGAGCAAGTCTATCGAATTGGGTGGTTACATAAGATCATTATGGTAAACTGGAATGAAAAATTGTTTGCTTCCTTTTTAAGAAAAACAAATGAACAGATGAGGGTCTTTAAACGCCAGTATATGGAACATTTAGATCTTCCGTATCTATCGGAGCAAATGGACAAAGAAGTGTATCAATGCTCCTTATTATGGGAATCGGATGAACATAAAGAAGCAGTTCGGAACTTTGCAGCTAAGAGAAAAAGGTAAGAAATGAGAAATGCGATTCTATCAATCATCCCTCATGCATAACTATAAGCAAACGATAGAGGAGGGATGCTATGGATGCCCCAAGACAAGATGCCTGGAAGGAAGAAGAGGATCTTTTACTGGCAACGACTGTGTTAAAACATATTCGTGAAGGGAAAACGCAGCTGGAAGCCTTCCAGGAAGTCGCTGAACAGCTGCACAGAACTCCGGCAGCGTGTGGATTCCGATGGAATGCGACCGTCCGGAAAAAATATCAGAAAGAAATTCAGGAAGCTAAAAATAGCAGAAAATCGACGCGAACGTTCTATGCACCACCTGCATCATCCGATGAAGCCCCGATGTCTCTTGATGCGGCCATTTCCTTTTTAAAAGAGATGAAAAGTAAGCAGTTCGAAGAGCAGGGGAAAGAAAACTTGGAAAGTAAACTGAAAAAGCTTAACGAGGATAATGAAAAACTCCGTAAAGAATTGAAACAGTGGGAAGCGGCATGGAACGAAATGGATCGACTCGTACACTGGGTGAGAGAAAAACGAAAAAGTGAAAGTGGTGTTTAATTTTCCTCGTTCCTCATGCCCTTTATATTAATTACTATCATAAAAAAAGGCCCCTACAACAAGTGTAGTGGCCTCATTCTTGTTTTTTATTTACACATCTCTTTCCTCGACACCTGATGGCATCCAGATCAGAGGGTTCTCCCCTAAATCGCGCTCTACATCATAATTAGCTTTCTGGAAGCCCATATGCTCCCAAAAACCGTGAGAATTGATGCGAGGATTTGTTTTGATCGGCAGATCGAAACTTTTTGCAAATTCTACTAAATCTTTCCCATAGCCAAGCCCTCGGTAGTCAGGCAGTACTTCGAGTTTCCACAATTCTAAATAGTCCTGAGGGGGTTCGAAGTAATGATCATATTTTGCCTTCACACGGTACAGGCTCATCCGCGCCACTAAAGCGCTTCCATAATAGATCCCGTAAAAAGGTGATTCACTGTCGTTTTCAACGATATTGCTTTCTAAGTCTTCCAACATGGCAAGTTCCTGGTTTCCGTATTCTTTGAAGCGCTTAAATTCCTCGAGCGTCTTATAATTGACCAACAAAGGTTGAACTTTTGTTTTTGTCATCATATCAGAATCCCCTTTCAATTATCTGTATATATCCTTATTATAATATAAAAATTTTCAGAATGAAATGAATAATAATACATTGGACAAAAATCGACTGCATTATTGTTCGAGAATCTGCTACAATGGGTAAGCAGATTCGTAAGAAATGAGGAGAGACAGATGAAAATTGGAATCATTGGAGCGGGTTCCATAGGATTATTGACAGGGGCCTATCTTGGGGAAAATCATGAGATTCATATGTTTGTTAGAAATGAAAGACAAAAGCAAATCCTTAAAACAGAAGGAATTGTTTGTGATGGTCTTCCAAGCCCCACATCCGTCCATGCCCACATGCACACAACGGTCCATGAAGGCTTTGATTTATGGATTGTTACAGTTAAACAACACAGCCTCCCAGCTCTTCTTGCTGAACAACTGCCGAAGGATGCGCCCTATTTGTTTCTTCAAAATGGTATGGGGCACTTAGCAAAAATTCAAGAAACAAACCTAAGCAGCTATGTCGGTGTCGTAGAGCACGGAGCCTTGGCAACAGCAGATAATAAGGTCTCTCACACTGGAAAAGGGAATATCCAATTGGCGGCGTTTACGCATGTGGAAGAACACGGTGTCCAACCCCTTGCGGAGACATTACATAGAAGAGACTTCCCGTTCATTCCACAGGAAGATTATGAGCGCATGCTAAAAAATAAAATCGTCATCAATACAGTTATCAATTCTCTTACCGCCTTATTCTTTCAACCGAACCACTCCATATTAACCAACCCATCGATGAGAGAACTTGCCTATTCCTTATGTGAGGAAGCTTGCACCGTATTGGGGATGTCCATAGAGAAGGAATGGGAGAGGGTGAAGAAGATCGCTGAGATAACTGGGGAAAACCAATCGTCCATGTTGAAGGATCTCCTAGAAAACCGTCTCACTGAAATTGATAGTATCAGTGGTTATGTCCTACGTAAAAGTAAAGGTCCGCTGCCCTATCATCAATTCGTAGTAAGGGCCATCCATGCGCTCGAATATGAAAGGGGGTTAAGACGCTATGGGTGATCTCCTTATTTATACCATTGCGATCCTCATCACCTTACCGATCCCATTCCTGGTCATCTTCTACCTTTGCGCCCGAAAATGGAGTAAACATAAATTAAAAGCTTTACACCGTACCGCTAATTTCACGGCGCCTGTTTTTATATTAGCGGTCCACGTGCTGCTTGTCGTTTTGTTTAACCGAAGTTTCTTCCCTTATATTATTATCTTCTTACTCTTTCTCCTAGGTTTGTCTATGATCGCACAGTATAAATTGAAGGAAGAGGTTCAATTGTTCCGCGCCTTGAAAGGTTTTTGGCGCGTCAGCTTTCTCTTATTTATACTGGTTTACGTCGGGTTAAGTGCTTACGGGCTATTGAGCCGAGTCGTTTTCGTCTGAAAGAAAAAGGGCATGTGCAGTGCAGGGGACATGTTTTTATATAATCCACACAAAATAACACATAGAGTTGAAGCACAGCTTTACAAAAAGGCTGTGCTTCAAACTTTTGTTCAACTTTTAAAGGGATCATCCATCTTTTTCATCACTTATAAACAGATAATGTGAAGTTTGTGTTTGTTTTTTGTACAATACAATAGATACATACTAAACCATGTAACTTATGCCTATAAAGGAGCCGTATAGATATGCGTATCGATCCGATTGAATTGGAACCGAAACAAACGTTGTTTCGTGATTATAAAAAAAACTTTGAAAAAATCGCCGATAGGTTCGGCCATGCACCTTTTGATAAAAAGATGTGGAATCATCGCTTGTCTGAGTTAAAAGAGCAGACCTATCAGAGAACTGCATTATCTGAGGTTCTACTTACGATGAACCGTCGTTGGGGAGCGCCCGAGAAAACTCTGGAAAGTGTCGATAAGCTTAAAGATGAAGAAAGTGTTGTCATTATTGCTGGGCAGCAGGCAGGTTTGCTTACAGGCCCTCTCTATTCTGTTCATAAGATTATTTCTGTGCTTCAGTTGGCTAAAGAGAAAGAAAGAGACCTTGGAAAGCCGGTCATACCTGTATTCTGGATCGCAGGGGAAGACCATGACTTTGATGAAATTCACCATGTCATGATGAATCAGGGCGGGGAAATGAGAAAAAGAACAATTGCTCACACGCCTGAATCGAAAGCATCTGTTTCTGATATTGCCATCGATCAGACCAAAGCTTCCGACTGGCTCAAACAAGTTTTCCAGTTGGTTAAAGAGACAGAGCATACCCAGGACTTTTATAAAAAAATGGATAGATTATTGAGGGCGTCCAAAACCTATACGGATTTTTTTGCAAAAGTCGTCTATTATTTATTTCCTGACGAAGGTCTTGTGTTGATGGATGCTCATCACCCGGATATCCGCCGACTTGAATCCCCATACTTTACTACAATGATTCATCAGAACGATGAAATTGCTCGCGGGGTTTACGCTATGCTGCAAAAAAATCGTCAAGAAGGGTACGAAACCATGCTGGATAGCGAGTGGAGTGATGCCCACCTTTTCTATCACAAGGAAGGAGAGAGAATCTTACTTGTGCGAGATGAACAAGGGCGATTCGTAGGAAAGAACAATGAAGTTGTTCTAACCAAAGAAGAAATGTTAAAGATAGCAGAAGAAAGCCCTGAATTTCTTAGTAATAACGTAGTCACAAGACCATTGATGCAAGAGGCTCTTTTTCCAGTTCTTGCTTTTATAGGGGGGCCTGGCGAAATTAACTATTGGTCTGCATTGAAACCTGCTTTTGAAGCTACTGGCTTATGTATGCCGCCTGTCTTTCCTCGTTTATCATTTACGATGATTGACAGGAAAACAGGCCAGCAGCTTGAAAGATTGCAACTATCAACAAAGGAAGTGATCCGTGGCGGTGTAAGAGAGCAGAAGCTCAATTGGATTGCATCCCAAAGTACTCCGCCTATTAGTCGGCTGACAGAACAAGTCAAGAATGAGATTGACCGTGTACACGCCCCTTTAAGAGAAAAATCTGCGTCTTTAAGTACAGATTTGGGCGAGCTGGCTGAGAAGAACTTAGAATACCTGCTTGGTCACATTGATTTTCTTGAGAAACGTCTGCAGCGTTCTATGGAAGAGCGGCACCAGCATGAAATGGAACAGTTTGATAATATAGAAGTGACGCTCCACCCGGCAGGCGGACTACAGGAGCGCATGTGGAGTATCGTCCCATGGGTGAACCATTATGGCAGAACAGTATTTGAACAGATAAACAGACACCATCTGAGCTTTGAAAACGATCATTATGTCGTATATTTGTAGGGAAGGTCCCCCACCATCCCCCACCACGAAATAAATAGTTAAACCCCTCTAAAATCTTGCCTTCACGGGCAGGATTTTTTTCATGGAAAGAGAATGATTAAAAAGTAAGTGGAGAAAAGTGGGGCGATGTGGTAAGGTGAAAATAGAAGGTGGGGAGACTCTATGTTCATGGGTGAATTTCAACACAACATTGATGCCAAAGGACGGATCATCGTACCCTCGAAGTTCCGCCCGGATCTTGGTGACAGCTTTGTTCTGACGCGAGGATTAGATCAGTGTCTGTTTGCTTATCCTATGAATGAATGGAAACTGCTCGAAGAGAAGCTGAAAAAACTCCCCCTTACTAAAAAAGACGCCCGTGCTTTTACCCGCTTCTTCTTTTCTGGTGCTGTTGAATGTGAAGTGGACAAACAGGGGAGAATCAACATCCCCCAGCCACTGAGGAAGTACGCATCGTTAGAAAAAGAATGTGTTGTCATTGGTGTATCCAACAGGATTGAGTTTTGGAGTCATGATGAATGGGAAAGCTATTTTGCGGCATCAGAAGAATCCTTCTCAGAGATTGCAGAAAATATGTTAGATTTTGATATCTGATAGGCAGAAACGAGTGAAACTTATGTTTGAGCATTATAGTGTATTAAAAAAGGAAACCATACAGCATTTAGACGTAGACCCAGAGGGTATTTACGTGGATTGTACATTAGGAGGCGGCGGGCATTCAGAAGCCATCGCCGCTGTTTTGACCGGAAAGGGACGGCTGATTTCTTTTGACCAGGATGAGGTTGCGCTTCGTGCTGCAAAAGAGCGGCTTAAGGAATATGGAGACCGAGTAACCTTTGTCCATGCAAACTTCCGTCAGCTGGAAGAGAAATTGGCAGAGCTTGAGGTAACGGATGTCGATGGTGTGATTTATGACCTCGGTGTTTCCAGCCCCCAGTTGGATGTAGAAGAGCGGGGATTCAGCTATCATCAGGATGCTCTGCTGGACATGCGGATGAATCAGGAAGATGAGTTAAGTGCGAAAGAAGTCATCAATGAATGGTCCTACGAAGATCTCGTCCGTATTTTCTTCAAATATGGCGAAGAGAAATTTTCGAAGCAAATCGCAAGGAAAATAGAAGCGGCACGGACCGAGAAACCGATCGAAACGACAGGAGAACTTGTTGAATTAATCAAAGAAGGAATTCCAGCTCCTGCAAGGAGAAAAGGGGGACACCCGGCGAAACGAATTTTTCAGGCTATCCGTATTGCTGTGAATGATGAGCTTGGAGCTTTCCAGGATAGCCTTCATCAGGCCGCTCGTGTCGTAGGAATCGGCGGTCGTGTTGCGGTTATTACTTTCCACTCGCTGGAAGACCGCCTTTGTAAACAAGCCTTTAAAAAGTGGAGTACAAATCCTCCCCTTCCGAGGAACATTCCTGTTATCCCGGAAGACAAACAGCCACCTTTTCGATTACTAAGCCGAAAGCCTATTATTGCCGAAAAATCAGAGCTTGAGGAAAATCGTCGTTCACGTTCTGCGAAGTTGAGGATTGTCGAGAAAGTCAAACCTTGGAATAAAGAATTTGAATTTAAAGAAGGGTGGAAACAAACATGAGTGCTGAAAAGATCAGAAAACAGCAGCCTTTACAGCAGCCTGAGAAACAGAAGCAGGTGAAAGTAAAGGTACATAAAAAGAAATGGATCAGTACCGGAGAGAAATTCCTCTATTCCTTTTCAACAGCAGCTGTCCTAGCTGCGTCTGTTTTCCTAGTTCATACTTCTGCAGAAACCGATGCGATCAATCGTGATATACGCAGCTTGGAACAAGACATTCAACAGCAGCAGTCACAGAATGAAAACCTTGCCTATCAGGTAAAAGAACTAAGTAACCCTGATCGCATTTTAAGCATTGCGAAAGAAAACGGATTGAATATTCAAAATGCCCAAGTGAAACAAGCCGGTAAAATTAATAACGAATAACGGCTGGTGATGAGACAATGAAAAGTCGAAACAACAATCGGAGCTCCGCTTTGTTGATCCTGATCTTCGGGATTATGTTTTTCATCATTGCGGGGCGTTTTATTTACATCGAGACGGCTGAGACGGTCGAAGGAGTCGACCTTCAGAAATGGGCAGAAGATATTAGGACAAGCTCCTACGAAATAGATGCAGACAGAGGTAAAATCTTTGACAAAAACGGAATGGTACTGGCGTATGACCGCCCAACATACCGCATTTACGCCATAGTAGATGAAGCGTATGCGGCTAATATGAATCCACCGGGGCATGTGACTGAACCGGAAGAAACGGCTGCAAAACTCGCTCCTTTGCTGGATATGGAAGCAAGTGAAATCCAAAAAACAATCGAAGAGGGACAAGAAAATGATCGATTCCAAGTAGAGTTCGGGGCTGAGGGACGCTCGATATCTCAAGAAACAAAAGAAGAAATCGAGGAACTTGAATTGAATGGAATTGAGTTCAAGCAAGAATCCAAACGCTATTACCCGAATGGACAGTTCGCTTCTCACGTCATTGGTTTTGCAAGGAGCCAAGACGGAAACATTAACGGCGTGACAGGAATCGAAAAGCAAATGGAAGAACACCTTCAGGAAGAAAAAGGGAAAATCAGTTACGAGCGGGACAAATATGGAACCAAACTCTTAGACCCAAATGAAGTCATGACAGAACCTGAAGATGGGAAAGATGTATACTTGACACTTGACCAAAAAATCCAGACATTTCTGGAAGATGCTTTAACACAGGTGCAGGAAGAGTATAACCCTAAGAAAGTCATGGCTGCTGTAATGGATCCGGATACGGGTGAAATCTTGGCGATGAGTAACCGGCCCAGCTACAACCCGAATAACATTAACGATGTTGAAAATTGGTATAATGACATGGTTTCCCACACTTTTGAGCCAGGCTCGACAATGAAAATGTTCACCTGGGCGGCAGCGATTGAAGAAGGGGTATATAACGGAAGTGACATGTTTAAATCGGGAACGTATAAAGTACCCGGCCATACGATTGGCGACCACAATAATGCTAAAGGATGGGGAAAGATTTCCTATGATGAAGGATTTCAGCGTTCCTCAAACGTAGCCTCTTCTAAACTTGCCTTAGAAGTACTTGGTCCTACGAAACTGCGTAAATATTTGACGGCCTTTAACTTTGATGAGAAAACAGGCATCGACCTTCCGAACGAAAAGAACGGCCGGTTTGTTTTTGATAAGCCGTCCGAACAGGCAACCACTTCTTTCGGCCAAGGCTCGACGGTTACAGCGATTCAATTGATGACCGCCGCTACTTCTATAGCTAATGACGGAAAAATTATGCGGCCGTATATGCTTTCTAAAATTACATCCAGTGAAACGGGTGAAGTATTAAAAGAAAATAAGCCTGAGGAAATCGGGAATCCGATATCAGAAAGTACAGCTAAGAAGGTTCGGGATTTAATGGGGACCGTAGTTACATCTGAACAAGGAACGGGTCAATCGTTCAAATTGGATGATTATACATTAGCAGGGAAAACAGGGACAGCCCAAATCAGCCAAAATGGAAAATATTTGACCGGACGTGACAATTATGTGTTTTCTTTTGTAGGAATGGCACCAAAAGAAGATCCTGAGCTCCTTATGTATGTAGCTGTTCAACAACCTGAATTGGAAGCAACGGAACTTGGTTCTGAACCGGTTTCCTACATTATACGGACAGTGATGGAAAACAGCCTTCATTACATGGATATCCAGCCGGATAAAGAAACAGACGAATCATTATCCCCGTTAACCCTTCCAGATCTTACGGATAAGAGTACCTCGGAAGCGGAGAAGGAATTAAAACAAACCTTCGATAACGTGGAAGTCATAGGGGATGGAGAAGAGGTATCAGCGATCCTCCCTGCTCCTGGTACAAAAGTTGTTGAAAATCAACGCATTATGATTGTTACGGATCAACCGACAATGCCTGATTTAACAGGTTATTCTGCTAGAGACGTACACAGGCTCGTGAAACACTTTAATTTGAATATTGAAAGTACGGGAAATGGTTTTGTTGAAAAACAAAGCATCCCGGCAGGATCCAATATTAAAGAGGGCGGATATTTAGTTGTAGAATTAGCACCGCCTCAAAGCGAATAACACCATTCCAAGCAGTGTTCTAATCGTTTCTGGATTGCATATAGTGATACAAGCTGACTCTATCGACTTCAAAAAAGGAGTTAATTTAGATGAGACGAGTATCACAAGTAATCGTAAAGAAACGGTTAGTCGCTGTTTTTCTAGTTGGAATGGTTATTTTTTTTGTCATTGCTGGAAGACTTGGGTATGTGCAGTTCTTCCTTAGTGACTTTCTAATCTCAAAGGCGGAAGAGTCATGGAGCAGGGATATCACGTTTGAACCAGAACGCGGGAAGATTCTGGATTCAAATGGTGAAGTACTCGTGGGCAACCAGTCTGCCCCCACAGTGATGGTTGTTCCACGGCAGGTAAAGGACGCAGATAAGACAGCCCGGAACCTTGCTCAAATATTGGACATGAGTGAAGAGAAGGCCTACTCTCATGTGACGAAAGTGACTTCCATTGAAAGAATTCACCCGGAGGGACGTAAAATCAGTGAAGAGCAGGCAGAAGCCATACAATCTTTGCAAATGCCCGGGGTTTATATTGCTGAGGACTCTGAGAGGTATTACCCTCATGGATCTTTTCTCTCCCATGTTCTTGGGTTCAGCGGAATTGATAACCAGGGGCTGTTAGGACTGGAAGCCTATTATGATGAAGAATTAAAAGGTGAAAAAGGGGCGTTATCTTTCTTCTCTGATGCAAAGGGGAAACGAATGCCGGATATGGCAGATATTTATAAAGCGCCTGTGGATGGGAAGGATCTGCAACTGACAATCGATTATAAGGTCCAATCCATTATGGAAAGAGAACTGGATATTGCCCAGGCGAAATATAACCCGGACGGGGCTGTCGCATTAGCTGTTGATCCAGACACGGGAAAAGTTGTCGGGATGGCGAGCCGCCCTAATTTTAACCCTGCCAATTACCAAGAAGTGAAACCGGAAGTTTATAACAGGAATTTACCAGTTTGGAGTACGTACGAGCCTGGTTCCACATTTAAAATTATAACGTTAGCGGCCGCGCTGGAAGAAGACCTTGTCGATCTTGAGGAAGAACACTTCCATGATTCTGGCTCTATCAAGGTGGATGGAGCGACGCTGCATTGCTGGAAGAGAGGCGGCCATGGGGACCAGACCTTTTTAGAAGTCGTACAAAACTCGTGTAACCCTGGGTTTGTTACCCTAGGGCAGCGCCTGGGTAAAGAAAAGTTGTTTGAGTATATTGACCGCTTCGGTTTTGGAGAAAAGACGGGCATTGATTTAGAAGGTGAAGGGAAAGGGATCTTATTCAAACCTGAAAATGTGGGACCTGTAGAACAAGCCACTACAGCTTTTGGTCAAGGGGTATCTGTTACGCCAATCCAGCAAGTGATGGCTGTTGCAGCTGCTGTGAACGGGGGATATTACTATAAACCTTATATACAAGAGGCATGGCTTGATCCTATCAGTGGCGATACAATAGAGAAAAACGAACCTCAATTGAAAGAAAGAGTGATTTCAGAAGAAACCTCTGCTGAAATTCGACGTTCCCTGGAAAGTGTTGTTGCAAAAGGAACAGGGCGTGGAGCCTATGTGGAAGGGTATCGGGTAGGAGGAAAAACGGGTACAGCCCAAAAAGTTGGCCCAGACGGCAAGTATATGGAAAACAACCATATCGTTTCCTTTATTGGATTTGCCCCTGCTGATGACCCTGAGCTCGTCGTGTATCTCGCCATTGATAATCCAAAAAATACTGTCCAGTTCGGTGGGGTTGTAGCTGCACCGATTGTTGGAAATATTATGGGGGACAGCTTGCGTGCCCTTGGAGTAAAACCACGGAAAGATGGCCTTGAAAAAGAATACTCCTGGCCGGATGAACCACTGGTAGAAGTTCCGAAAGTTATAGGAATGGAGAAAAAGGAATTGAGTCAAATGTTAATGAATTTAGAGGTGGAAGTGAGCGGCAGCGGATCTAAAGTCATCACACAAGCCCCTAAGGCCGGGGTGAAAGTGCCTAGTGGCTCGACTATTCGAGTCTATTTAGGGGATTAATGGCTGTTTGGTATAATAAAACATGCTTGAAGGTAAGGGTGACACATGATGAAAATGAAAAAACTCTTGCGTTTCATTCCTTTTTATAAAGTGACACAATCCATTACCGATTTAACTATAACTGGACTTTCGATGGATTCAAGGACCACAGGACCAGGGGATGTGTTTGTCTGCCTTCGCGGCGTAGATGTGGATGGTCACCGTTTTGCTCGGGAGGCGGTTAAAAAAGGGGCTGTGGCTGTGATTGCGGAAGAAACCGTAGATGTAACAGTTCCTGTTGTTTTGGTCAACGACACTTCACGCGCTCTTGCTATGGCTGCATCGGCTTATTATGGGAGCCCGTCTGAACACCTTCATGTCATAGGAGTAACAGGTACTAACGGAAAGACGAGCATTACGTATTTATTAGAGGAAATCTTTCATGAGCATAAGAAGCGGACAGGAATTATCGGAACGATCCAAGTAAATATTGCAGGGGAAACATTCCCTGTAAAAAACACCACGCCGGATGCTCTAACATTGCAGCGTTACTTCCATAAAATGCGCGGGGCAAAAGTTGAAAAAGCCATCATGGAAGTTTCTTCACACGCTTTGGATCAAGGAAGAGTGTACGGGTGTGATTTTGATATCGCCGTCTTTACGAACTTAACTCAGGATCACCTCGATTATCACGACAATTTCGACGATTATCTTCGTGCAAAGTCCCTATTGTTCGCTCAATTGGGAAATGGGTATAATAAGGAACGTGAGAAATTTGCCGTCATTAATATCGACTCTCCTCTTGCGAAGAAATTTATCCGTTCGACATCTCAAGGGCTGCTTACTTATGGTATTCATGAACAAGCGGACGTAAAAGCTGAGGAATATACCATGACGGAAACAGGTACCACTTTCATAATGACCACCCCCATCGGGGCGGTTTCTATAGAGAGTCCTCTTATGGGAATGTTTAGTATTTACAACATGCTGGCTGCAGCAAGTGCGGCCATTTTGTCCGGCGTTCCTTTAGAGACCATTCAGCGTTCTTTTCAGCAGACGAGTGGGGTAAAGGGGCGCTTTGAACCTGTAAGGGAAGGGCAGGGCTTTGGTGTGGTTATCGATTACGCCCACACTCCTGATTCCCTGAAAAACGTGTTGCAGACTCTTCGCGATCTTTGTAAAGGTTCCATTACAGTAGTGGTTGGCTGCGGAGGGGACCGGGACAGAAGCAAACGTCCTCTTATGGCACAAATGAGCATTGATTATGCAGACCTTGCCATTTTCACCAATGATAACCCGCGATCGGAAGAGCCAAGGCAGATTTTCAGAGATATGACTACACCAATTAAAGGAAAGTACCAAATTATCGAGGATCGAAGAGCAGCCATCGCTTATGCGCTAAAGCAGGCGAAAAGCGGGGACATCGTTCTTATTGCGGGAAAAGGTCATGAAACTTATCAGGAAATTAAAGGCACCCGTTATCATTTTGATGATTGCGAGGTGGCGCGTGCGATATTAAAAGAAATGAAGGAGCATCCACCATGATTTTAGAAGTAAAGGAATTAACAAAGTTATTTACAAAGCATCAAGGAGCAACAGAAGATCATATACGCATCCACTCAGTCATGACGGACAGTCGAAAGACAGCAAAGCAAAGTTTGTTCGTCCCTATTGTAGGAGAAAATTTTGATGCCCATGATTTCCTTGGAGAGGCTATCAAACAAGGCGCTGTGGCAGCATTGTGGCAGGAGGATAAACCCTTGCCCAGACTCACTCCGACAGACTTCCCTGTGTTCTTTGTTAAGGATACGACCAAAGCTCTTCAGCAAGCGGCTTCCTATTACTTAAAGAAAGTCGATCCCATAGTCGTCGGGATTACAGGGTCTAATGGCAAGACTACGACAAAGGATTTAGTGGCCTCTGTGCTCAAAACAAAATACCGGACACATAAAACAGCCGGGAATTTTAATAATCATATCGGACTCCCTCTCACCGTTCTTTCCATGGATCCAAGTACGGAAGCTGTCGTGTTGGAAATGGGAATGGATCGTGCGGGGGAAATTTCCGTTTTATCCTCTCTCGCTGAACCTGATTATGCAATCATTACAAACATTGGTGAATCTCACATCGAAAACCTGGGTTCCAGAGAAGGAATAGCGAATGCAAAACTTGAAATTACCGAGGGGCTAAACAGAGACGGAGCTCTGATTATAGATGGAGATGAAGCGCTGCTTAAAGATCAGCAAGCGGAAAAATGGACGGTGTCCTGCGGGTTTGGACAACATTTAGATTATCAGGTCACCATTCTTTCATTGACAGATGAGAGCAGTCGATTCAAAATTGGGGAGCAGGTTTATGAACTTCCAATGCCTGGAAAGCATAATGTGAAAAATGCCACATTTGTCATTGCCCTGGCTGAAAAGTTAGGGTTATCCGCAGAAGAGATTCAACAAGGTTTCCGTGAGTTGGAGATGTCGGCCATGCGTTTTGAAAAGCATGAAGGACATAACGGGGCGTTGATTATTAATGATGCCTATAATGCTTCTCCAACATCTATGAAAGCTATCATTGAAGTTGTCAGTCAATTGACATCCAAAAGCAGGAAAGTGTTAATATTAGGTGATATGTTTGAGCTGGGAGAGCAATCTGAAACCCTCCATGAAAGTGTGGCAACTGCCATTAATGAAAAAA
This sequence comes from Halobacillus karajensis, assembly GCF_900108515.1. GTDB lineage: Bacteria > Bacillota > Bacilli > Bacillales > Halobacillaceae > Halobacillus > Halobacillus karajensis. Next base: position 199,378 of record NZ_FNWW01000003.1, read on the forward strand.
TTCAGGCGGTATATACGATTGGAAATCACTCAAACAGAATCTCAGAGGCAGTGGCTGCTCATTCCCCTGCTATTAAAACACGTCATTTTACAGATAAACAAACATTAGGTCATCACGTCCGTAATGAGTTGGCAGCGGACACCGTCGTACTGATCAAAGCTTCCAGAGGAATGAAGTTAGAAGAAATACTTAAGGATCTTGTGGATTGATCAATAGGCGATGAAGGTGCAAAAGGAGGAGAACTAATCATGAACGAATACATACTACTAATTACTATGGCTATTTCATTCGTAATTACTGTTTTGATCTCGCCGATGATCATTCCTTTTTTAAGACGATTGAAGTTTGGACAAGCCATCAGGGATGAAGGGCCAGAATCCCACCAGAAAAAATCAGGTACACCAACAATGGGCGGTGTGATGATTATTGTAGCTGTCGTCATAACCACGATTGCCGCATCTTATTGGTTTAACCCTGGCACTGGGAACACACACTTGTTCCTTGTGTTATTTGTGTTAGTGGGTTATGGATTATTAGGCTTTTTGGATGATTATATTAAAGTAGCTTTAAAAAGGAATTTGGGACTAACGTCAAAGCAAAAAATGCTTGGCCAAATCATTATAGCCCTTGTTGTTTATTTTATTCTCAGAAACTCAGATTTCCCTACGTACCTTGCAATTCCAGGGACATCTTTGGAGTTTGACCTTGGCTGGGGGTATGCGCTCCTGATTTTATTTATGCTTGTTGGAGCATCCAATGCAGTGAACTTAACGGATGGTCTTGACGGACTTTTGGCAGGAACAGCGGCCATCGCATTTGGAGCTTTCGCTATACTCTCCTGGACGGGGGATATGAACATCGAGATAACCATCTTTGCGCTGGCTATCGTTGGCGCATTGCTAGGGTTTCTTGTCTTTAACGCCCATCCGGCAAAAGTGTTTATGGGGGATACAGGATCACTTGCATTAGGTGGAGCCATTGCTATTATTGCGATTTTAACTAAGTTAGAACTCATTCTTGTTATTATTGGCGGGGTGTTTGTACTGGAAACACTCTCGGTCATTATTCAGGTTATTTCTTTCAAGACTACAGGAAAACGTGTCTTCAAAATGAGCCCACTTCATCACCACTATGAACTGAAAGGCTGGTCTGAGTGGCGTGTTGTGACGACATTCTGGACGGTAGGTCTTGTATTTGCTGTGATTGGGATTTATATTGAGGTGATGTTTGGATGAAGACTTTAACTAACTTTTCTTATCATCATGTTCTTGTACTAGGGCTTGCCAAAAGTGGAACAGCAGCAGCCCAGCTGCTTCTTGATAGCGGGGTTAATGTAAGAATCAATGATTTGAAGGCAGATAAAGAAACGCCTGAAGTCCGCGAACTTATGAAACAAGGTGCCGAGGTCATTACTGGCGGCCATCCTTTATCGGTGTTAGACCAAGTAGATTACCTTGTGAAAAATCCGGGAATTCCGTATGATAATCCCATCATATCTGAAGCGGAAAAGCGTAACATCCCAGTTGTTACAGAGGTCGAGCTCGCTGGACTTCTTCATGAAGGCCCGCTGGTTGCCGTGACAGGTTCGAATGGAAAGACAACCACAACGACATTGATTCATGAAATGATCAAATCGGATCATCAGAAAGTATCGCTTGCAGGAAATATCGGGCATGTTTCTTGTGAAGTGGCACGAAATACGGGTGAAGATGAAACAATGGTTACAGAATTATCTTCGTTCCAACTGTTAGGGACGGAGAAGTTCCGTCCGGATATATCCGTATGGCTCAATCTTTATGAAGCCCATCTGGATTATCATCATACGCTGGAGAATTATCATCAAGCGAAAGCGCAAATTACGGCCAATCAGACTCCTGCAGATACATTAGTGTACAATGCGGATGATGAAAATATAGTGAAGTTTCTACCAGATGTAAAAGCAAAACTTGTTCCTTTTTCCATCCATAAAAAAGGAGAAGGCGCCTGGTCTGATGAGACATCTATTTATTTTGAGAATGAGCGGATCATGGATAAGCAGGATATCTTACTAGTAGGGGAGCAGAACTTGCAGAATATCCTTGCAGCCGTAGCAACTGTAAAAGTGAATGGCATTCGTAACGAAGCCATACAGGACGTGTTGAAGACTTTTGCCGGTGTTGAGCACCGTCTACAGTTTGTGACAAAGAAAAATGATCGCTTGTTCTACAACGATTCAAAAGCAACGAATATCCTGGCTACTTCCTATGCCCTGAAATCTTTTGAAAACCCTGTGATTTTACTGGCAGGAGGGTTGGATCGTGGAACCGAATTTGATTCCCTGATCCCTTACCTGAATGGAGTTAAATCCCTGGTCGTGTTCGGAGAAACCGCTGATCTCCTAATCGAAACAGCGAACAAAGCAGGTATCCAGGATATGGTGAAAGTAGAAACGATGAATGAAGCTGTCCAGGAAGCTTATAAGCGTTCTGAGGAAGAGGATGTCATCCTGCTATCACCGGCGTGTGCAAGCTGGGATCAGTATCGTACTTTTGAAGAAAGAGGTCACATGTTTATCCAAGCTGTGCATAAGCTCTAATAAGGGCTTTATGCGACAAGCTTAAGCCCTGTTTTCCACTTAGATGGGAGGTAGGGCTTTTTTTATGGAAGAAAAAAAGCCGGATTTATGGTTGGTCGTTGCCATACTGGGAATCCTTATTATTGGAATTGTGATGGTGTACAGCTCTTCAAGCATATGGTCGGATTATAAATTTGATGATCCATGGTTCTATGCAAAGAGACAAATTTTATTTGCTGCTGCCGGTTTAGTAGCCATGTTTGTTTTATCTAGAATTCCTTATTATGTCTGGCATGCTCATTCAAAAATAATCCTGATTATTTGTCTTGTTTTTCTTGTGCTTGTTCTCATCCCAGGAGTCGGTATGGTTCGCGGAGGGGCACGAAGCTGGATTGGTGTAGGGATGTTCAGTATCCAGCCTTCAGAATTTATGAAACTTGGATTGATTCTCTTTTTGGCACGTTTCCTATCCGAACGGCAGAAGAGAATGAATTCCTTTCAACAAGGCTTCCTTCCAGGACTTGCCTTAATCCTTTTTCCGTTCGCTCTCATCATGTTGCAGCCTGATTTAGGAACGGGTGTTGTCATGGTCGGGACATGCCTTGTCATGATGTTTACAGCTGGAGCTCGGATTGCTCATTTTATGTGGATTGCAGGCGCTGGAGTTGCCGGAATGATTGGGCTCATAGCATCCGCACCCTATCGCATTCAGCGGATTACCGCCTTTTTACATCCTTGGGAAGACCCTTTAGGAGCAGGGTTCCAGATCATCCAATCCTTGTATGCGATTGGGCCAGGAGGCCTTTTGGGGCTTGGTCTTGGAAATAGCATGCAGAAGTTTTTCTATCTTCCTGAACCTCAGACCGACTTTATATTTGCTGTCCTCGCTGAAGAACTTGGATTCTTTGGAGGGGTGCTCGTTTTAGGACTTTTCTTTATTTTGCTGTGGAGAGGGATAAGAGCAAGTTTGCTTGCTCCGGATTTGTTCGGATCCCTTCTTGCCTTGGGAATTGTAGGTATGATCAGTATTCAGGTCATGATTAATGTGAGTGTGGTGACAGGGTTGATCCCCGTCACGGGGATCACGCTCCCTCTTGTTAGTTATGGGGGTTCTTCCCTTACGTTAACCCTCGCCTCGCTTGGGTTACTCCTCAGTGTTAGTCGTTTTTCTACAAAATAGGGAGATAGATGGAATGAAAAGGAAGCCGAATCCTCTGAAACGTACGAGGATCGGCTTCTTTTTTTATAAGCTCCTTTATCCATAACATACAGCGGCGAGATATCCTATGGGGGCGTGTTATGAGTCTCGTGATTTCTCGACTCTCCTTTTTTATAGGAAGAGTGGAAAATAAAGGATATAACCTGTAGGATAAGCGAGCTATGATGCAGGTTGGAAATAAAAACCTAAAAATAATCGTGCGAGTGAGAGTTTAACACGTGACTGTAATGGGTAAATGAATCTAGCGAAATCACTTAGTCTCCCTCGAAGTACGCTTTTTCTTGTAAAAAATAGTAGAGAAACTAGTAAAACTCTATCAATATCTCAGCACATTTTTATGATATAATGAGATACGAATAGATGTAGAGTCCAGGCTCGGCATCTCTAAGAGGAATATCATTCTTTCAAACAGCTAGAACAAACAGCGAGAGGGTGTCTAGCAATAAGGAGAAATGCCCGTTATGGAAGAGAGAAAAGTGGTTTCCATAGAAGATCGCATACCGAAATTGAAGCAGACGAGACGTAAAAAAGCGAATCGTCGCTTGATCTTGTATTTGACTATTCTTTTTTTGCTGATCGCGACGGTCATATATCTCCAGTCGCCGCTCAGCAATGTTCGTCATATAGTCGTTGATGGCGAGTATCATGTCTCGGAAGAAGAAATTCAGGAGCTTGCTGGTGTAACGACATCTACGAATTATTGGAGAGTCGATGAAGAGGAGATGAAACAGCAGATCGAGTCGCATCAAGAAATCACCTTTGCTTCCATCGACCGATCTTTTCCGAATACGGTCCGAATTGAAGTGAACGAAGCTGAAAGAATCGGCTATATCAAAAAGGATGGATCGTTCCATGCCATTCTCGAGGATGGTTCAAGACTAGAAGGCCAAACCGCTCTTCCAGGAGGGGATGCGCCTATTCTTGTTGGTTTTACTAAAGAAACTTATTTGAAAGAGATTTCCCAGGAATTGAAGGAACTACCATCAAGTGTGAGCAGCCTTATTTCAGAAATTCATTGGGACCCTCGTGATGGGAATCCGTATCAAATTCTTCTTTATATGAATGATGGGTTTCAGGTACAAGCTTCGATCCGCAGTTTTTCTGAAAAAATGCCTGCCTATCCTTCAATTGTTTCACAGCTTGATGAAGAGGCTGAAGGGATCATACATATTGATGTAGGGGCTTATTTTGAGGAAATTCCTGAGTCAGAAGAAGCTGGAGAAGAGCCTGTCGAAGGAGAAGCTGCGGGAGGAGAGTCAGAAGAATCTACTGAAGAGCCTGTCGAAGGAGAGGGCACGGTAGAAGGGGAGGAAGAGGGGACAACCGATGAAGAGACGTAAAGGGAAATCAATTATCCTTTCCCTTGTACTGCTTGTTTCTGGTTTCCTTGTGAGTTACAGCTATCAGTTGACAAAGAGCTCTCCGGAAATGATTCAACTCAATGATTCCCAGTGGGAAAAAGAATACTTCTATCAGCAGCAATTGTTGGATATGGAGAAGAAAAATAAGCAGCTTCGTGAGGAGTTAAAGGAAAAACGAAAGAACATTCAGGACATTGAAAATGAAATGGCTGATCGCGAACAAGTGGTAGCTGATTTTGTTGAGCGAAAGAAAAAACTTCAAATGTTGAATGGGGAGGTTCCTATTCAGGGGGAAGGCGTGGAGATCGTTCTCAGGGATGCAGAGTATATTCCTGATGAGGAGCAGGTCAATCAATATATTGTCCATGAAAGCCATATCCACAGTGTTGTTAATGAACTGTTAAGTGCAGGTGCGAAAGCTGTTGCCATCAATGGCCAGCGTTATATGAAGGATAGTTATATCGCTTGTACTGGTCCGGTCATTACAGTGGATGGAGTCCAGCACCCCGCACCATTTGTTATCACAGCTATAGGGGATGCGGAAGTATTGTATTCTAGTCTGAACCTGACGCAAGGGGTTGTGGATCAGCTTCGCAGTGATAATGTAGACGTGGAACTGTCAAAGGAAAATCAATTAGAAATGAAGGCAAGACTTTCCGCTGAAGGGTGAACAACATGAAAAGAAGTACACAGTGGCTTGTAGCCATTGTTTTTCTAGTGATTGGATTTATGGTGGCTGTCCAATTTCAGACGACCTCCCATGAGGCTCAGGTTAGAGAGACGAGAGATGTATGGGAAGTGCGTGAAGAATTGAAACGCCAACAGGAACAGCAGCAAGAATTGTTGGATAAGATTGCTATTGCTGATCAAACCATTGAAGATTACGACCGCTCTTCATCAAGGGATCAGCTGGAGACATTGAAAGAATCCATTGAATCCCTTGAAAATAAAATTGGTCTTAGAGAAAAAGAGGGCAAAGGGTTAGAAATGACCATCCGTCCCATTTTTGATGAGGAGGCCATAGGGCAAGAATACCCCAAAATATCTCCCCATCTGTTGAGTCGTCTTTTAAATGAACTGAACACATACGGGGCGGAAGATGTTAGTATCGGCAACGAACGTTTTACGACTTTATCGCCGATAAGGGATGTAAACGGGGCGACCTATGTGAATAACCGTCCCATCGGTTCTTTGCCAATGAGCATCAAAGTGCTTGCGAATGATGCTGAAAAGTTGCAGGATTATATGGAGGCAAGTCCGATTCAGGACATTTTCAATATTGATAATATGGAGATTATATTCGAAAGAAAAGAACAGTTGGTTCTTCCAAAGTTCGATGAACCTCTCCACTTAGAAACTTTAGAAGAAGCTGGTGGTTAATATGTGGTTGCCGCTCTTATTTCTGATCATCGGCGTGACCCTTGGCATCTTGACTGATATCCGTATCCCAGATGCTTACTCCGATTATTTATCGATCGCTGTGCTCGCCGCCTTTGATACACTCCTTGGTGGAATTAGGGCACAGTTAGAAAAAAACTTTGACGATACCGTCTTTCTGACAGGTTTCTTTTTTAACATTACGCTGGCGGCCGTGCTTGCTTTCATTGGTGTTCAATTAGGGGTTGACCTCTACCTTGCGGCTGTCTTTGCTTTCGGCGTACGTTTGTTTAGAAACCTTGCAATGATCAGACGAATGGTCATCGACCAGAAATTGCTAACGAAATTCCGAAAAAAATAAGCGTATTTAAGAGGAAAATCACGAAACACTGTGGAAAACAACATTAGGAAGAGTTTTTCACATTCCTTTCTTAGGTGTAACCTTGGAATATATCATTTCGTTTACGTTTATATTTCAAAGATTGTATTTTAAGCGTGAATTCGATATGCTTTGAACTACTTATATGGCTTGCTACAGGAGGTGCGTCACTGGTGAATCAAAATGAAATTTTAGTGAGTTTAGATATAGGCACAAGTCGAATTAAAGTGATTATAGGAGAAATTATGAATGATAACCTCAATATCATTGGGGTAGGGACAGCAAAATCGAACGGAATGAAGAAAGGCGCAATTGTAGACATTGATCAAACGGTTCAATCGATTCGTTCTGCTGTAGAACAGGCTGAGCGGATGGTCGATATGAAAATTGATCGTGTTGTTGTGGGTGTCAATGGAAACCATATTCAATTGCAGCCGTGTCATGGGGTCGTAGCTGTTTCCAGTGAAAGCCGTGAAATTGGAAACGAAGATATTACCCGAGTCATTGATGCTGCCCAGGTCGTATCGATTCCTCCAGAACGTGAAATCATTGATGTCATTCCACGTCAATTCATAGTGGATGGCCAGGACGAAATCACAGATCCTCGTGGAATGATCGGTGTCCGTCTTGAAATGGAAGGCATGATTATTACCTGTGCAAAAACCGTTTTACATAATACATTGAAATGTGTAGAACGAGCAGGTTTGGAAGTATTGGATGTTTGCTTGCAGCCGTTAGCTTCCGGGACTGTCTCGTTATCTGGTGATGAAACGAATCTAGGTGTGGCTCTTATTGATGTGGGAGGCGGCTCAACAACGATCTCCGTCTTTGAAGAAGGCCACTTGAAAGGGACAAGTATGGTTCCTTTCGGAGGGGACAATTTAACCAAAGACTTGTCCATCGGTCTAAGGACGTCCACAGAAGAAGCGGAGCAGGTGAAGTTAGAACACGGACATGCGTTTTTTGATGACGCCAATGAAGAGGAAAATTTTTCTGTTACGATTATTGGAAGTAATCGTCAACAGGCATTCAATCAATTGCAAATCTCTGATATGATTGAAGCTAGACTAGAAGAAATTTTTGTCTTTGCTGCCCAGGAAATCCAGCGAATGGGTGTTCGTGAACTGCCTGGTGGATTTGTCCTCACAGGAGGCACAATGAATATGCCGGGTGTCCTTGAATTAGCGCAAGATGTCTTCCACGCAAATGTAAGATTGGCCATACCGGATTATATTGGTGTAAGAGAACCACAGTTTACGAGTGGAGTTGGAATCTTGCAATTCGCCTATCGTAATGCGAAAATACAAGGAAAAGAGATCTTTCCATCTGTAACAGAAGATTTTCAGGAAAAACCTCAACCTAAAAAACAAAAACGTTCGACAAAACAGCAACCGAAAGAAGAAACAGAAAAGCCCGAAAAGAAAAAAGAATCAGGCTTCAGCAACCTTTTGAAGTATTTCTTTGATTAATGAACAAGTTTGAGTCGGTCGGTGGACGGACGAACCAATAAATCTTGTAATCTCGTGTATTAGGAGGAACGTAAGATGTTAGATTTTGATACAAGCATGGACCAATTGGCAACTATTAAAGTAATTGGAGTAGGTGGCGGCGGAAGTAACGCGGTCAACCGTATGATTGAGCATGGTGTTCAGGGTGTAGAGTTTATCGCCGTCAATACTGATGCCCAAGCTCTTAATCTTTCAAAAGCAGAAGTGAAAATGCAGATCGGTGGCAAACTGACACGCGGACTTGGTGCAGGAGCGAATCCGGAAGTCGGACGTAAAGCTGCCGAAGAGAGCAAAGAACAAATCGAAGAAGCCCTTCAAGGTGCAGATATGGTTTTCGTAACTGCCGGAATGGGCGGTGGAACAGGAACGGGAGCAGCTCCAGTAATTGCTCAAGTTGCAAAAGAACTGGGAGCTCTTACTGTAGGTGTCGTCACTCGTCCATTTACTTTTGAGGGACGTAAACGTTCAACACAAGCGAGTGGAGGTACAGAGAGCCTTAAAGGCGCTGTCGATACGTTAATCGTTATTCCTAACGATCGTCTTCTAGAGATTGTTGACAAGAACACGCCGATGCTTGAAGCATTCCGTGAAGCGGATAATGTTCTTCGACAAGGTGTACAAGGTATTTCAGATCTAATTGCTGTTCCAGGATTGATCAACGTAGACTTCGCAGACGTGAAGACGATTATGGTTGATAAAGGATCTGCCCTTATGGGGATTGGAATTGCAACAGGAGAAAATCGTGCAGCTGAAGCAGCGAAAAAGGCGATTTCCTCTCCTCTTCTTGAAACGTCCATTGACGGTGCACATGGTGTCCTAATGAATATCAGTGGAGGAGCGAACTTAAGTCTTTATGAAGTTCAGGAAGCGGCTGATATCGTAACATCTGCAGCAGATCAGGAAGTAAACGTCATCTTTGGTTCTGTAATCAATGAAAACTTAAAAGACGAAATCGTTGTAACAGTTATCGCAACAGGATTTGACGAAGCCCAGCTTGCTCAAGGTCAGCAGAAAAAGCGTCCTAGTATGAACACTGTCAACACACAAAAGCAAGTGGAACAACAACCGGAGCGTAACAACGTACGAGAAGAACAGCCTCCTCGTCGTCCAGCTCCACAACAACCACAACATAAACCGAATCAGGAAGAAGATACACTGGATATTCCGACATTCTTGCGTAATCGCAATCGTCGTCGATAATTCAGGCTTATTACCAACCGCCGCACGCAAAGTGTGGCGGTTTTTTATTGTTTCCTCCCATTATCTCTACCGGAATTCTTCTCCTTTTTCGAAACTTAGACTTTGATAAGGGCGCATTATTGCCAAGTAAGATGAAATGTTCTTTCCACGCTTCTACAAAACTTGCTAATGTCTAGTTCAGATTGTGACAGACTTTTCATCCGGACGGGCTTATACTTTCAGTACAGCAGTTTATAGAGGGAGGGGAGAGAGGATCATTTACCTTGATGCTGTCTGGATGCTCAACCTTTTGATGGATGCCATGATTTTATCGCTTACACAGGGGATTACAAGAGCGAAATCATCAAAGTGGAGGATGCTATCCGGAGCATTTGTCGCTTCGACAATTGTGCCAATTACCATCTATATGCCGGATTCATGGCTGGTTGGGAGTCTTGGCAAAATTATTTTCTCCATGTTTATCATTTGGGTAACTTTTTCGTACACCTCTCTCCGTGCCTTTTTTGTTCAGTGGATTAGCTTTTACTTCATCACCTTCACCATCGGTGGAAGCATGATGGGAGTTCATTATTTCCTGGCTACAGAAATCAGCTTACAAGGGGGTTCGGTCGTAACATTTAGTGGAGGTTATGGAGACCCGGTCAGTTGGTTGTTTGTAATTATAGGATTTCCTTGTTCTTACTTTTTCACAAAGTGGCGGTTGAACCAGGTTAGTGTCCATAAGATGAAATTGGAGGACATTTATGATGTGACTGTGGAATGGAATGGTCGTACGGCTCGTTGCAAAGGGCTGGTGGATAGTGGAAACCAACTGATTGATCCAGTCAGCCGCAAAATGGTGTTTCTCGCTGATTCTTTTGTATGGGCCCACTTTTTTTCAGAAGAACAGCTGGAACAATTGAATGTAGATAATATTATGACAGCGCTCGGGGATTTGCCTGATGAAGTTCAGTCATCTATTCGACTGGTCCCCTATCAGGCCGCTGGTGTCAGTGGTCAGCTGCTTGTCACCATCCTTGTAGACAAAATTACGGTCAAAACTGAAAATGGGGACTTAGAAATGAAATCACCGCTTTTAGGTGTGCAGCATCAGGATTTGACACAGGATCGTCTATATCAAATGCTTATTCATCCACATTTGATGGTAAAAGGGAAAACAGCTTGATCCAGGAGGGGGATTCAATGTTCAGATGGTTCTTTAAGGCGCGGCTGTGGTATTATCGATTACTTATGAAACTCGGCATTAAACAAGATGAAATCTATTATATTGGCGGAAGTGAGGCGCTGCCTCCGCCATTGTCGAGAGAAGAAGAGAGAGAATTGCTTGAGCGTCTTCCTAAAGGGGATAAAGCAGCTCGGGCAATGTTAATTGAGCGTAATTTACGCTTGGTGGTCTATATAGCCCGAAAGTTTGAAAACACAGGGTTGAATATCGAAGATTTAATCAGTATCGGAACCATCGGGCTGATTAAAGCTGTGAATACGTTTGATCCAGAGAAGAAAATAAAACTGGCAACTTATGCTTCCCGTTGTATTGAAAATGAAATCCTCATGCACCTTCGAAAAAGCAATAAGCTGAAGACAGAAGTATCTTTTGATGAACCCTTGAACGTCGACTGGGATGGCAACGAACTTCTTTTGTCTGATATTCTAGGGACGGATGAGGATTTGATTACCAAAGGAATCGAAAAGAAAATTGATAAGAAACTTCTCAAATCAGCCCTTGAACAGTTGAACGACCGTGAGAAACAAATCATGGAACTGCGTTTCGGATTGATTGGAAAAAAAGAAAAAACACAAAAAGATGTGGCAGACATGATGGGGATTTCACAGTCTTATATATCAAGGCTTGAAAAGAAAATCATCCGTCGTTTGCAACGCGAATTCGACAAAATGGTCTAACAGACGACAAATTGTGAATGCATAATTTTCCCTCCCAGGGAGATACTGAGGACTGATTACAGCTTCCTGGGAGGGTCTTACATTGACACGACATAAAGTAGAGATATGCGGCGTAGATACATCAAAACTTCCGGTACTAAAAAATGCAGAAATGAGAGACCTGTTTGAACGCTTGCAAAGCGGTGAGATTGAGGCAAGGGAACAACTAGTGAATGGCAACCTCCGCTTAGTCCTGTCGGTCATTCAGCGTTTTAACAACCGTGGTGAATATGGCGATGATTTGTTCCAAGTGGGATGCATCGGCCTTATGAAATCCATCGACAATTTTGATTTAAGCCATAATGTGAAATTTTCTACTTACGCTGTACCCATGATCATTGGAGAAATCCGCAGATACCTAAGAGATAATAATCCGATACGAGTGTCACGTTCTTTAAGAGATACGGCCTATAAGGCTTTGCAAATGCGAGAGAAGATGATCAGTGAAACAAACAAAGATCCAGCTCCACATGAAATTGCGGAACGTATGGGAGTCCCGCACGAAGATGTAGTCTTTGCGATGGATGCCATTCAGGATCCTGTGTCGCTTTTTGAGCCTATTTATAATGATGGCGGCGATCCTATTTTCGTTGTCGACCAATTGAAGGATGATCGTGAAAAGGATTCTGTCTGGTTAGATGAACTATCGCTGAGAGAAGGAATGAAGAAACTGAACGACCGGGAAAATATGATTTTGACGAAGCGATTCTTCCAAGGAAAAACGCAAATGGAAGTCGCAGAAGAGATTGGGATCTCTCAGGCTCAAGTGTCCCGGTTAGAAAAAGCAGCCATTAAAGAAATGAATTCATCGATGTTCCAATAAAAGATGAGCGCTTCTGCTTTAGCAGGAGCGTTTTTTTATGTTCAAAGTCTTCTAAAGAGTACGGCAGAGGAATAGGAGGATAAGAAAGGATTTGATGAAACGAAAGTTTGGGGATCGCCTCTCCTTCTATGGACGTGTTGCAGAAGGATATTTTCTGAAGGCCAATGTAGCTTTCCCATTCAGCTTTTTCTAAAATGGAGTTTCTGTGCATATAGTGGGGTAAGGAGTGTGAGGAAAATGAAAATCACTGAACTACAAATGAAAGATGTCATCGCTATGGAAACTGGGGAGCGACTTGGCTATATCAGTGACCTTGATATTGATACACAAAAAGGCCGTTTAAAAGGGGTCGTCCTCACGTTGAAAGGAAAAGCAATGGGTTTTTTTGGAAAAGAAGAAGAGATGACCATTCCTTGGGATCAAATTATTAATATCGGGGCAGATGTAATCCTTGTGAAGAAATCAGCATATAAAGGGATTTCCACCTCCCAAAAGACAGATTCAGACGAATAAGACAAGAAATTAGATGAAAAATGTGTTAAAATGGAGGGAAATTGAGGTGGTGTTGAAATGGAACCTTTTATAAAGCATACCATCAGGCAGATGTCCTGTTTCGATCCCCACCTGAGAGTGACTGCTGGTTTGACGACACGCCAGGGTGGAAAGAGTGAAGCCCCTTTCGATACATTGAATATGGGGCTCCATGTATCTGATAACAAAAATACGGTTATACAAAATAGACGTTTACTGGCCAAAGAACTGGGAGTTCCTTTAGAACAGTGGGTAATTGGAGAACAGGTGCACGGGACGAAGGTTGAAACCGTCGATCATACCCATGCTGGTGCAGGTGCTGTATCGATGGCTTCAGCCTTGCAGGGGGTGGATGGTTTAATTACCAACGACAACAATCTAGTGCTCGGTGCTTTTTTCGCTGATTGTGTTCCACTATACTTTTATGATCCGAAAACAAAGTGGATTGGTATCGCTCATGCGGGTTGGAGAGGTACGGTGAACGGAATGGGCCCGAAGATGATTGAAGCTCTTCAAGAAAAGGGCTCTCAGCTTGAGAATATTAAAGTGGTCATCGGACCATCGATAGGGATGAATCATTATGAAGTCGATGAACATGTCATCAACCATATCCCGGCTGTTTATAAAAATCAATGTGTGGTTGAACACGAAAACGGGAAATATCAACTAGCCTTGAAAAGTCTTCACTACCAGTTAATGATAGATAAAGGGTTAAAAGAAGAAAATATTCAACGATCAGACTTTTGTACATACGAGGAAAATGAATTATTTTATTCCCATCGGCGCGATCAAGGGAAGACAGGGCGGATGCTGGGTTTTATTACGCTCCGTACTTGATGAGGCGGGAAGGAGTTCAGACATGTCGGTTGCAGACAATTTAGCAAAAATCGAAAAACAAATCGAACAAGCTTGTAAAACCAGTGGACGATCAAGAAATGACATTACAATCATAGCCGTTACGAAATATGTATCCACTGAACGCGCGCAGGAAGCCGTTCAGGCAGGTCTTACTCATTTAGGTGAAAATCGGAAAGAGGGATTGCTTGAAAAATATGAAACGATTGGGGTTGAAGCTGATTGGCACTTCATCGGAACATTACAATCCCGGAAAGTGAAGGATATTGTTGGACAAGTGTCCATGATACACTCTCTTGATCGAAAGTCTTTGGCAAAGGAGATTAACAAAAGAGCCCCTTCACCAGTTCCTTGTTTCGTCCAGGTGAACATCAGCGAGGAAGAGTCCAAACATGGGCTGGACGCTTCAGAAGTGGAAGGTTTTATAGAAATGATGAGTACCTATGAAAATGTTAAAATAGTGGGTTTGATGACAATGGCGCCTCATACAGAGGACGAGGAAAAACTCCGTGGTGTTTTCCGTCAGCTGAGGGCCTTAAGAGACAGAATAAGAGATAAACGGTACCCACATGCCCCTTGTGAATATTTATCTATGGGAATGAGCAATGACTACGTTCTGGCGATTGAAGAAGGTGCGACTCATATCCGCTTAGGTTCCAGTCTTGTCGGTGAATAAAATATAAAATCAGAGGTGATGAAAATGAGCATGAAGAATAAATTTCGTTCTTTTTTCACGTTAGATGATGAATATGAGTATATTGAAGAAGAAGTGGAGGACGAGTTGGAAGAGGAACCGGCCCAAAGACAACGGAGTACGAAGAGACAGGATCAGGGAAACGTTGTGAGCCTGAAAAGTGCGAAATCTTCGTCTAAGATGGTGCTGAGTGAGCCAAGCAGTTATAATGAAGCTCAAAATATCGCAGATCAGCTCGTAAGCCGCAGGGCTGTTGTGATTAATTTACAGCGTGTGGATCATCATCAGGCGAAGCGCATTGTAGATTTTTTAAGTGGAACCGTATATGCTATAGGTGGAGATATTCAGAAGCTTGGGACGCAAACCTTCCTATGTACTCCGGATAATGTAGAAATATCAGGTTCGATATCGGAAATGATGGCACAAGAAGACGATGACATGAATAGAAGGTGGTAAGACATGACGTTTTTGTTTCAGATTTTAATGACAGCTTTACAAATTTACAGTTGGATTCTCATCATTTATATCTTGATGTCCTGGTTCCCGGGTGCAAGAGAATCCAGATTTGGGGAAGTATTTTCACGATTGGCTGAACCATTTTTAGAGCCGTTCCGAAAGATTATCCCTCCTCTTGGCATGATTGATATCTCTCCAATTGTGGCCATTCTTGTCCTTAATTTTGCGCGTGCTGGTTTAGGAGAGTTATATTATATGATTATGGGACTATAAGACGAGGAACAGATCATAGAGCACCTTCGTATGCTCTCACATCTGTTCCTTTGGTAGTTATGGAGGGTTTTTAGTTGGACATTTATCAGCATTTTCGTAAGGAAGAACAGCCGTTCATTGACCAGGTACTATCTTGGCGGGAGGATGTGGCTTTAAAATATCAGCGGAAACTCACAGACTTTCTGGATCCTCGGGAGCAAATGATCTTGAAGGCCATTATGGGGAGCGATGCTGATCTTATCTATGGGCTTCAAGGAGGGGCGGACGCTAGTGAACGTAAACGTGCTATTCTTGCCCCTGAATATGAAAGAATTGAAAAAGATGATTACCAATTAACCTTACTAGAAGCTTCTTATCCACAGAAATTTGTAAACCTTGAACATAGAGACGTGCTTGGAGCCTTTATGTCCCTCGGGATTCGCCGGGAAAAAATAGGCGATCTAATTGTTCAAGATGGAATCATACAAATGATAGCTGCTTCAGAAATTAGTGATTATATCAAAATGAACCTCACGGGTATTAAGCGTTCCAATGTGCAGTTTGAGGAAAAGCCTCTTTCCTTGAAAATGGAAAGTAAAGAAACATGGTCCACTCGAGAGACTACTGTATCATCTTTACGTCTTGATGTGATGGTGAAAGAGATCTACGGTATGTCGCGAAATAAAGCCTCCATGTTTATTGAAGGTGGACATGTAAAGGTCAATTTCCGTACTGTGGAAGACCCTTCTTTTTCTCTGGAAGAAGGAGACCTTATTTCTTTGAGAGGAAAAGGGAGAAGCCGTCTGGATGAAATCTTTGGACAGACAAAGAAAGACAAATATAAAGTCATGACAGCAAAATTAAATTAATGAATAATAGAAGCAGGATAAAGTAGGTTCCTGTCGAATTCATAAAGTATATAGAAGTGTTTAGGAGGTGGATGGTGTGCCATTAACACCACTGGATATTCATAATAAAGAATTTACGCGCGGTTTCAGAGGCTATGATGAAGATGAAGTCAATGAATTTCTTGATCAAGTGATTAAAGATTATGAGATTGTCATTCGCCAAAAGAAGGAGCTTGAGCGTGAAGTAAGTCAACTGAATGAACGTCTCGGTCATTTTAATGATATTGAAACGACGCTGAACAAATCGATTCTAGTCGCACAGGAAACGGCAGAAGATGTTAAAAACAGTGCGAATAAAGAATCGAAGCTAATCATTAAAGAGGCGGAGAAAAACGCGGACCGTATCATCAATGAAGCACTTGAGAAGTCACGCCGAATAAATATTGAAGTGGAAGACATGAAAAAACAGGCCAAAGTATTCAAAACCCGTCTGCGTATGCTTGTAGAAGCTCAAATCGATATGATCGACAATGATGATTGGGATCATTTATTCGATACTGAATTGGATGATGAGAAAGAAGTGGAGCGTAAGATGGAGGAAGAGTACAGTTCCCAAACTTAAAACTGGATTGTACATACACCTGTCCCAGGTGCCGTTCACTAGAGCGGCACTTTTTTTATAGCGCTCTTTTTCTTACCATGAAACATTAAAAGAATGTTGATCCTTCGTTCCATCATGCCAATCGCAAAAAACCTCTTTTGTACAAGGGCTTTGGCTAAGGATTTTTTATTGGTAGAAGCGGTTTTGTGGTACAATAGGCTAGGAATAAGAATCTTGGAGGCCGCTTATGATTTTGTATTATATGATCGCCATTGTTATCCTTATTCTTGATCAATGGACAAAATGGCTGGTTGTCACAAAAATGGATATCGGGCAAAGCATCCCGATTATCGAAAACTTTTTTTATTTAACCTCCCATCGTAATCAAGGAGCCGCTTGGGGAATTCTTCAGGGACAAATGTGGTTCTTTTATATTATTACGGTGGTGGTCATTGGATTTGTGATTTATTACTTACACCAATACGGAAAAGAAAGCAAGGTCGTTGGTTTTGCTCTCGCGTTAATCCTGGCCGGAGCCGCAGGGAATTTTATTGATCGTGTTTTTAGAAAAGAAGTCGTCGATTTTGCCAACACGTATATTTTCTCTTATAATTTTCCAATTTTTAATGTTGCCGATTCGTCTCTTGTCATTGGCGTGATATTTGTTATGATTGCTACTTTCGTCGATGAACGGAATAAGAAAGGAAGTATGGAGTCTTGAGTGAACACTATAATGTAACAGAACAAGATCAATCAAAACGGATTGATAAATTGTTATCAGATGTTATCGCAGATGCTTCTAGATCCCAAATCCAAGGGTGGTTGAAGGATGATGTGGTTCTTGTCGATGGCAAAGCAGTAAAAAGTAATTACAAAGTTCAGGCAGGGGAAACGATCACATGGAGGGTACCAGAACCAGAACCGATGGATATTCTTCCGGAAGACATCGATCTTGATATCGTTTACGAAGACCAAGATGTAATTGTAGTCAATAAACCATCAGGTATGGTTATTCATCCAGCAGCCGGACATTATTCGGGAACTCTCGTTAATGCTCTTTTATATCATGTGAAAGACCTCTCCGGAATCAACGGTGTTGAACGTCCAGGTATTGTTCATCGGATTGATAAAGATACAAGCGGGCTTTTAATGGTTGCCAAAAATGACCTTGCCCATAAGTCCCTGGCTGAACAGCTATCAAAAAAAACAGTCGAGCGGAAATATGAAGCTATTGTTCATGGAGAAATCCCACATGAATATGGGACAATCGATGCACCTATAGGGCGCGATCCAAAAGATCGGCAGCGTATGGCCGTTGTTGAGGACGGGAGAGAAGCGGTTACCCATTTCCGTGTCCTTCGCCATTTTGATGCCTTTACATTAGTGGAGTGTACTCTTGAAACAGGCCGTACCCACCAAATCCGTGTTCATATGCGGTACATAGATCATCCACTTGCGGGTGATCCAAAATATGGCCCCCGCAAAACGTTGGATCTAGAAGGGCAGGCGTTGCATGCTAAATCTCTTGGCTTCGAACATCCAAGAACAGGGGAATGGAAAAAATTCGAGGTGGAAGCACCACAGGAATTTACGGATACATTACGCTATTTGGAAACGAGAGAAGGCTGAACTTGCAAAAGAATGGTTGACAAACGCCGCGGGGTTTGTCATAATTCCTTATAGAATATAAAGACCTTTAAAAACAGTCCCGTGAGGCTGAAAAGGTGACGGTTTATACACAGGTGATGTGTATAGGAACCCCTTTTCTGCCTTTATGCGGGAAAGGGGTTTTTTGTGTAAACCATAAACGTTTGTCAAGGGAGGACCTATCCATGAATGCAAAAGCAACGGTGCTTGATGAGGCAGCTATTCGCAGAGCATTAACGCGAGTTTCCCACGAAATCATTGAAAAGAATAAAGGGATCGAGGATCTGGTCCTTGTAGGAATAAAAACACGTGGAGTTCCAATAGCTCAGCGCTTGAAACAAAAAATTCAGGAGATTGAAGGGGAGGACCTGCCGGATGGCGAGTTGGATATCACCCTCTACCGGGATGACCTGACTCTTCAGGATAATGGAGCCGAACCTCAGTTAAAAGAAACGAATATAGAAGCAGATATTGATGGAAAGAAAGTTATACTAGTAGATGATGTGCTCTATACCGGACGAACTGTGCGTGCCGCGATGGATGCATTGATCGATCTCGGAAGGCCGAAAGAAATACAACTCGCGGTTTTAGTGGATCGGGGGCATCGAGAACTTCCGATTAGGGCGGATTATGTTGGGAAGAACGTCCCGACATCACAAGAAGAAATAATTACGGTTACTTTATCGGAAACAGATCAAAAGGATGAAGTGAACATTTACGAAAAGTGAATGAATAGAAACCTTTAAAGGAAGTCCCGTGAGGCTTAAAAGGTTCGTAATGGATAAACGTGTGATAGCCACACGTCTACCTCTTTGCGTACTTTTTAAGCGCAAAGAGGTTTTTTTATGGGCTCATTGTTACCGATAAGTTTTTTCGACACCAAAGGAGGACATCACAATGAAACAACGTAAAGCAGCATTAGATGTTAATGAAGTACCCGCCATGAATAAATGGCTTGTCTTGAGCCTGCAACACTTATTCGCCATGTTTGGGGCAACCATCCTTGTCCCGTTTTTAACGGGATTGCCCCCATCGGTCGCCCTGGTTTCCAGTGGTTTTGGGACGCTTGCCTACCTGCTGATTACACGTGGAAAAGTACCCGCTTACCTAGGCTCAAGTTTTGCTTTCATTGCTCCCATCATTGAGGTATCCCAATCGAGCGGCGTGGCAGGTGCCATGGTGGGAAGTTTCTTGGCGGGGCTTGTTTATGGAGTCGTTGCCCTGCTCATCTCTATGTTTGGAACAAAATGGCTGATGGCCCTTCTACCACCGATTGTCGTCGGCCCGGTCATTATTGTGATCGGCCTCGGTCTTGCGTCAACAGCGGTGGATATGGCCATGTATTTGCCAGGTCAGGAGGAAAACATATACAGTGGAAAACACTTGATGGTTGCACTTGTGACGCTTGCGATTACCATTATAGCGTCGATTTATTTTAAAGGATTCTTTGCTCTGCTTCCGATCTTATTCGGGATTATTGGCGGGTATGTGTTTGCACTTACTCAAGGTATTGTGGACACGAGTGGGATACAGGAAGAATGGACGGCCATCACAAGTGCAGGATCCTTCATGGGTGTGCTCGCTGCCATTTTTCAAATGCCTGAATTTGTTGTCCCTTTTGTCGACTTCTCCCCATTGGAGGTGGTCAGTTGGGAAATCGCCTTTCTGATGGTTCCTTTTGCCCTTGTCACAATTACGGAGCATACAGGGGATCAAATGGTACTATCCAAGGTCGTAGGCAAGAACTTCTTAAAAGAACCAGGGCTTGATAAATCGATTCTTGGAGATGGAGTTGCCACATTTATTGCTTCCTGTCTTGGCGGACCTCCAAATACGACTTATGGAGAGAATATTGGGGTTCTTGCTATTACTCGGGTCTTCAGTGTGTTTGTCATCGGAGGAGCGGCAGTGATCGCCATCATTTTTGGGTTCATTGGAATGGTGACAGCAATAATCGGTTCTATTCCAACAGCTGTCATGGGAGGGGTTTCTATCCTCCTGTTCGGGATTATCGCTTCCAGTGGATTGCGAATGTTGATTGATAACCAGATTGACTTTGGAGAAAAGAGAAACTTGATCATTGCCTCTGTCATTCTTGTCATTGGTGTAGGAGGAGCCTTTGTTCAGGTAACGGAAGAGGTGCAGATTGCAGGGATGGCCCTTGCCGCCATCGTCGGAATTCTTCTGAACCTCGTTCTTCCTGGCAAGGAAAAAGGTTATGGAAACGGCCGCATGTTTGAAGAGCCAGCGGTTGAAGAGGATGAAAAAAATAATCAGGTCGCTTAACCAACGCTAGATACTACGTTTTAAATGAGTCCAGAGAGGCTCGAAAAGGTGTACTAGGGATTGGCTCGTTTGTCATGCAGCGAGTCAAGCACCCCCAGACACCTGGGGGTGCTTTTTTTCTCTTTAGTGCCGAATAAAAAAGAACGGAGAGATGATTCATGACAACTATTCCACGAAACCAGCACTTACTTTCCATTCAACAGTTGAACAATGACCAGATTTATCAACTGCTTTCATTGGCAAAAAGAATGGAAATTCCAGAAGAACGGCCATCCTTCTCCGGTCGTTTTGCTGCTAATCTTTTTCTTGAACCAAGCACTCGGACAAAAACAAGTTTCCACATGGCTGAAAGGAAACTTGGCTTCGATGTTGTAGAGCTTGCCGGAATGGATTCGAGTTTAACCAAAGGAGAAAGTTTACAGGACACGCTGAAAACTCTTGCGGCGGTTGGGGTTGATCTTGCGGTTGTCCGGCAATCCCAAGTAGGTGGGCTACGCGGCTGTATGGATGGTCTGGACATGAAGCTTATAAACGCCGGAGATGGGTGTGGAGAACACCCTACTCAATCACTGCTTGATATATACACCATTTATGAACAGTTTCAAACGTTTAAAGAATTGCATGTATGTATCGCCGGTGATGTTAAACATAGCCGTGTTGCAAGGTCGAATGCTTATGCTCTCCGGCAGCTAGGAGCAAAGGTTTCTTTCGTGAGTAAACCCCAGTGGCAGGATACTTCAATGGCGGGGGTCTACATCCCGATGGATGAAGCGGTAGAGAGTTGTGATGTTCTTATGCTACTTCGTATTCAGCATGAAAGACATAGCACGTATGAGAAGACAGGGGGCTACCTGGAAGCGTTCGGGCTGACACAGGAAAGGGAAGCCCGAATGATGGATCACAGCATCATTCTTCATCCCGCCCCTGTCAATCGAGGGGTGGAAATCGATAGTGCGCTTGTTGAATGCGACAAATCAAGGATCTTCAGGCAAATGACGAACGGGGTAACGATGCGTATGGCTATCATTGAGGCAGTAATGAAAGGGGAGCTTTAAATGAAAACGAAAATTATTAATGGGAACGTGTACACAAAGGATGGCTTTCAGGAAGCGGAAATCCTGATTGAAAAAGGAAAGGTTTTAAATATATCCAGTCACGTAGGGGAAGCAGATGAAGTGATCAATGCAAACAACCGTCTTGTCCTCCCTGGGTTTGTAGATGTCCATATCCACTTGCGCGAGCCAGGGGATGAAGAAAAAGAAACGATCCAAACAGGTACACAAGCAGCAGCGCGAGGAGGATTTACTACGGTATGTGCCATGCCGAATACGAAGCCTGTCCCAGATTCCAAAGAAACGATGAACCACCTGTTGGAAAAAGTGAAGAAGCAGGCTTCCGTACGAGTGTTACCTTATGCGTCCATTACTACTCGTCAGCTGGGTAAAGAATTAGTTGATATGGAAACCCTCTCAGCTTTAGGCGCTTTTGCTTTTACAGATGATGGGGTCGGGGTTCAAACCGCTGGTATGATGTATGAAGCGATGAAGGAAGCCAGCCGCTTAAATAAAGCGATTGTCGCCCACTGTGAAGACAACTCGCTTGTTTACAAAGGGGTCTCCCATCTTGGAGAGGTGAGTGAACGTTTAAACCTTCCTGGAATCGCAAATGTAGCGGAATCTGTACAAATTGCAAGAGATGTCCTTTTGGCTGAAGCCACAGGATGCCATTATCATGTATGTCATGTGTCAACAAAGGAATCTGTTCGTGTCATTCGTGACGCGAAAAGGGCTGGGATTCCTGTGTCTGCAGAAGTAACGCCGCACCACTTGATCCTTAATGAAACAGATATCTTGGAAGATGATGCGTTCTTTAAAATGAACCCGCCGCTTCGTTCAGAAGCCGATCAGAAAGCTTTAATAGAAGGGTTGATCGATGGAACCATCGATTTTATTGCGACCGATCATGCCCCTCACACGGAAGAGGATAAACAGCAAGGGTTCTTATATTCACCATTTGGGATTACTGGTCTTGAAACAGCCTTTCCGCTTTTATATACACACTTGGTAGAAAGAGGGGAGCAGACCCTAGAGCAGTTGATTGAATGGTTGACCAGGAAGCCAGCTGAAACGTTTGGACTTTCATATGGAACATTAGAAATAGGAGGTTTCGCAGATCTAACCTTCGTTGATGTCCATACAGAGAAGCTAATTGACCGAGAACAATTTATATCCAAAGGGAAAAATACCCCATTCCAGGGATGGCTGGTAAAAGGCTGGCCGGAACGAACGATGGTTGAAGGAAAAATCGTATGGGAGGAGAAAACAAATGAAGCAGCTCGTACTTGAAGATGGAACCGTATTTGTAGGAGAAGGGTTTGGGAGTGATTGTCAAACCATTGGGGAGGTTGTTTTCAACACAGGAATGACAGGATATCAGGAAGTGATTTCTGACCCATCCTATTGTGGACAGATGATTACATTTACCTACCCGCTTGTTGGAAATTATGGAGTCAACCGTGATGATTTTGAAACAGTAAACCCGGCTGCACTCGGAGTGATTGTTAAAGAACACTGCACATTCCCATCCAATTTTAGGAATGAAGAAACCATCGATGAATTTTTGCAAGCTAAGAATATCCCTGGGATCAGCGGGGTGGACACAAGAAAATTAACAAAGATCATTCGAAAGCATGGAACAATGAAAGCTATGATCACATCAGCAGACCGCTCGATTTCTGACGTGTTAAGGGAACTTGAATCAACACCGTTAGCCCGAGATCAAGTACAACAAGTGTCGACCGTTAAACCATACGTCGTCCCAGGACGAGGAGAGCGGATCGTACTGATGGATTTTGGAATGAAACACGGGATTTTAAGAGAATTTACGAAACGCCATTGTCACGTAACGGTAGTTCCTTATCATACGACGGCTGAAGAAATCCTACGATTAAAGCCGGATGGGGTTATGCTTTCCAATGGTCCCGGAGATCCAAAGGATGTCCCTGAAGCTATTGCTACGATTCGAAAACTCATAGGACAAGTACCTGTGTTCGGCATTTGTCTCGGACATCAGCTTATCGCACTTGCTTCAGGTGCGGATACATCAAAAATGAAATTCGGTCACAGAGGAATCAACCAACCGGTTAAGGACCTGGAAACTGGAAGAACCTATATCACATCGCAAAATCATGGATATGCAGTCAACACCCATTCATTGGAACAGACAGATTTGCGTCTCACGCAAGTCTCATTGAATGACGATTCTGTGGAAGGAGTCAGGCATGCACAATTCCCGCTTTTTTCCGTTCAGTACCACCCTGAAAGTTCTCCTGGGCCAGAAGATACATCCCATTTATTTGATGAATTCATTACGATGATTAACACCGAGCAGAAGAAGACAAAGGAGGACTCCAAATGCCTAAGCGTACAAATTTAACAAAAATCCTTGTGATAGGGTCTGGACCGATCGTGATCGGTCAGGCGGCAGAATTTGATTATTCCGGCACGCAAGCTTGTCAGTCTTTGAAAGAAGAAGGATATGAAGTGGTATTGGCCAATTCGAATCCGGCTACAATCATGACTGATCATACCTTTGCTGATCAAGTATATATGGAACCATTGACTCTTGAGTTTTTACAAAAAATCATTCGCAAAGAAACCCCTGACGCGATACTTCCAACACTTGGAGGGCAGACCGGTTTGAATCTAGCTGTGGAGTTGAGCGAATCTGGGATTCTAGAAGACTATAATGTGGAGTTATTAGGAACACCGCTTGATGCGATCCAGCGGGCAGAAGACCGTGAGAAATTTCGTTCCTTGATGCATGAATTGGATCAACCGGTCCCAGAAAGTGAAATTGTCAGTACAGTTGATGAGGCGCTGGAATTCGCTTCTGAGATAGGCTATCCTGTCATCGTCCGTCCTGCTTATACGATGGGAGGAGCAGGCGGAGGCATGTGTGACGATGAAGGGCAGCTGAGAGAAACGGCTAGAAATGGCCTGTCCATGTCCCCTGTAGGGCAATGCTTAATTGAAAAAAATATCGCTGGTTTTAAAGAAGTCGAGTATGAAGTTATGCGTGATGGGGCAGACAATAAAATTGTTGTTTGTAACATGGAAAATTTTGATCCGGTGGGCATTCACACAGGAGACTCCATTGTTGTAGCTCCTTCTCAGACACTGAGCGACCGGGAATATCAAATGCTCAGAAATGCTTCATTGGAAATTATCCAAGCGCTTCAAATCGAAGGCGGATGTAATGTCCAGCTCGCTCTTGATCCTGATAGCTTTCAATACTATGTCATTGAAGTGAATCCTCGGGTCAGTCGTTCTTCTGCTCTGGCATCGAAAGCAACAGGATATCCGATAGCGAAACTAGCAGCGAAAATTGCTATCGGTATGACATTGGATGAAATTCAAAATCCGATCACAGGCACCACCTATGCCTGTTTTGAACCGGCGCTCGATTATGTGGTAACGAAAATCCCACGCTGGCCATTCGATAAATTTGCCAAAGGGAATCGAAAGCTGGGTACGCAGATGAAGGCAACGGGAGAAGTGATGAGTATAGGGCGAAGTTGGGAAGAATCGCTCCTTAAAGGGATACGATCCTTGGAAGGAGATACGGAAGAGCTGTATTTATCTTATGCCGCCCGCTTGAAGGACGAAGAATTAACAGAGCGATTAAACAAAGCGGATGATGAAAGAATCTTCTTACTTGCAGAAGCTCTGCGAAGAGGGTATTCGATTGAAAGTTTACATGAAACCACAGGCGGCATTGATTTGTTCTTTCTTTATAAGCTTGAACGAATGATCCAGTTTGAAAAAGAAATGGCCAGCGAAACTCTTTCGCTATCTTTATTGGAAAAAAGTAAAAAGCTCGGTTTCTCTGATCAGCAAATTGCTCGCTTAACAGAGAAGAGCAAAGCAGATGTGAGGGATATGCGCAGACAACATCATCTCCTTCCTGTTTATAAAATGGTGGACACATGTGCTGGCGAATTTGAGTCGGAAACTCCTTATTTTTATAGTAGTTATGAGGATGAAAATGAAGCGATTCCAACAAAGAACAAAAAAGTGCTTGTCATCGGTTCCGGCCCGATTCGGATTGGGCAGGGAGTAGAATTTGACTACGCTACCGTTCACTCCGTACTTGCTTTGAAGGAAATGGGTTACGAGGCCATCATCATGAACAACAATCCAGAAACTGTCTCTACAGACTTTAGCGTTTCCGACAAGCTTTACTTTGAGCCGCTCACGATCGAGGATGTGATGAACGTCATTGACCTCGAGCAACCCGAAGGTGTCATTGTGCAGTTTGGGGGACAGACAGCGATTAACCTTGTTGAGGAGTTGACGAGGGAAGGGATTCAAATATTAGGAACAACAATGGAGTCGATTGATAAAACGGAAGACCGGGATTTGTTTGAACAACTGCTCAACGACTTAGACATTGCAAAACCTGGCGGAGAGAGTGTGACAAGTGAAGAAGAAGCTTTTCGGGCAGCTGAAAAAATCGGTTATCCTCTTGTCGTCAGACCTTCCTATGTCTTGGGAGGCCGGGCTATGGCAATTGTCTATTCAGAAGAAGAACTTTCTTCCTATTTAGAAGCCAATGTTACGGTGCATAATGGCCATCCGATTTTAATCGATAAATATATGACGGGGATGGAAATTGAGGTCGATGCTATTTCAGATGGGGAAGATGTCTTTATTCCTGGCATTATGGAACACATCGAACGTGCAGGTGTCCACTCAGGGGATTCCATGGCTGTTTATCCAACACAGAGACTGACAAAAGAGGTCGAACAACAATGCATTGATGCCACCATGAAAATAGCCAGAGAATTAAATATGAAAGGTCTCATCAACATCCAGTTCGTCGTATTTGGAGATAAAGCTTACGTGCTTGAGGTGAATCCACGGGCAAGCCGTACGGTACCTTTTCTTAGCAAAATCACAGGGGTTCCTATGGCCCGGCTTGCTACGAATGTCCTCTTAGGCGAGCGTCTAAGTGATCATGGGTACACATCAGGAATTGCGGAAAAACCAACGGGTGTATATGTCAAAGTGCCTGTCTTCTCTTTTGAAAAACTGAGAAGTGTCGATACGACGCTTGGGCCTGAGATGAAATCAACCGGTGAAGTCATCGGGTATGATCAGACATTGGAAAAGGCGCTTTACAAAGGGATGACTTCTGCAGGATTGAAAATCCCTACCCAAGGCTCTGTCTTGTTAACAGTTGCAGATAAGGATAAATCCGAAATGGTGGAAATTGCGAAAACCTTCTTCGAACTCGGTTTCCGTCTTTTTGCTACAGAAGGAACGGCGTCGGTCATCCAGGAAGCGGACATTCCTGTTGAAGCGGTAGGCAAAGTAGGATCTCACCAGCGGGATGTGATCGACTTGATTCAAAATGGGGAAGTTCAGTTTGTTGTCAATACTCTGAATAAAGGGATGCGGGCAAGATCGGATGGCTTTAGAATCCGCAGAGAAGCTGTAGAACATGGGCTTGCTTGTTTAACGAGTCTGGATACAGCTAAGACCATTGTCGAAGTCATTAATGCCATGTCCTTTTCCGCTCGAGCCATCACACCTATGGAAGGAGTGCCTCAATGATCAATGAATTAATGAGTATTCTTTCCCATGAACCATTGGCTGAAGATACGTACCGTCTTGTTTTACACGGGAAGATGGTTCATGAGATTAAAGAACCGGGACAATTCGTTCATATCCGCATGGATGGTTTCTATTTACGCCGCCCTGTATCCATTTCTGATTATGACCCTCTGAACGAGACGATCACCCTTATTTATAAAGTGATGGGGGATGGAACAGAAGCCTTAACGAAACAGAACCATTCCCTGGAGGTCCTCGGACCTCTGGGGCAAGGTTTTCCTATCGATCAAATCCATGCCAATCATGCGCTCCTCATTGGAGGCGGTGTTGGGGTACCTCCTTTATACAGCCTTGCTAAACAATTAAGGAGGAAAGGTGTCTCGGTAACGAGCATTCTCGGGTTCAGATCAAAAGAAGAGGCATTTTTGCTTGAAGATTTCGAAGCATTAGGTGATGTCCATATCACCACTGAAAATGGAACACTCGGAAGGTGTGGCCGTGTCACCGATGTACTCTCTGAGATGGCGGGAAATTGTGATATGTACTTTACCTGCGGTCCTACCGCTATGCTGAAAGCAGTGGCAAACGATCTTCCGGATACCCCTGGTTTTTTATCGATGGAGGAGCGAATGGGATGCGGCATTGGGGCATGTTTTGCCTGTGTGGTGCCATCCAAAGATGAGAAAGGGTATAAGAGAATTTGCTGTGATGGACCCGTATTCCGTGCAGAAGAGGTGGTACTATGAATCTTTCTATTAAACTTCCAGGATTGAGTATAAAAAATCCAATCATGCCTGCTTCCGGGTGCTTTGCATTTGGGAAAGAATTCTCCCAATGCTATGATCTTTCTGAATTAGGAGCTGTCATTATGAAAGCAGCTACAAAAGAAAAACGGTTCGGGAACGGAACACCACGGGTGGCTGAAACGGCGAGTGGTATGCTGAACGCGATTGGGCTGCAAAACCCTGGGGTGGAAAGTATCATCAGGGATGAAATTCCTTTTTTAAAAGAAAAAGGAGTTCCGATTATGGCGAACGTAGCTGGTCGTACAGTGGAAGAGTATGTGTGCGTTACGGAAAGAATCTCCCCCTATGTCGACGCCATCGAGCTGAATATTTCCTGTCCAAATGTAAAGGAAGGGGGCGTCCAGTTCGGGACCCATCCACAGTTAGCAGGGGAAGTGATTGAACAGGTGGTTCAAGTCAGTCACGTTCCGGTTTATGTAAAGCTTTCCCCTAATGTTACTGATATCGTGGAGATGGCTATAGCCGCGTCACAAGCAGGAGCTTCCGGATTATCGATGATTAACACGTTGACAGGAATGAAAATTGATCCCAAAACGCGTACGCCTGTGATCGCAAATGGGACAGGTGGATTGTCTGGCGCAGCTATTAAACCAATCAGTATTCGAATGATTCATCAGGTCTATCAGGCGGTTGACCTTCCTATCATTGGTATGGGCGGGATTGAATCAGCTGAAGATGTGTTGGAGTATTTACTGGCTGGAGCCAGTGCCGTCGCGATCGGAAGTGCCAATTTTAAAAATCCATTTATTTGTAAAGAAGTGATTGACCACTTGCCTAAGACTCTGGAACGGTACGGGTTTTCAAGTGTTGAACAAGCCATAGGAGGTGTCCACCATGAAAAAGCTGGATCCCATTTACTTCGCTCTTGATTTTGAATCAGGAAAAGAGGCGCTTTCCTTTTTAAATGAGCATTCCCTTGAAGGAATCCCCGTAAAAGTGGGGATGGAGCTATATTACAAAGAAGGAGCTTCCATTATTCATGCTTTGAAGAAAAACGGACATTCGATCTTTCTCGATTTGAAGCTCCACGATATACCTGAAACCGTCAGCCGTTCAATGAGAAGCCTTGCAGGGCTTGATATTGAGGTTATAAATGTTCATGCCCAAGGTGGAGCTGAGATGATGCAGGCAGCCAAAAGAGGACTAGAAGAAGGAGCAGCTGGAGAGGTACCTCTCTTATTAGCTGTAACGGTTCTTACCTCTTCCGATCAGAAAATGCTGAACGAAGAGGTGCTCGTCAACCACTCGTTATCGGATGTCGTCAAACATTATGGCCAGTTGGCGGAAAAGTGTAGAGTGGATGGCGTTGTTTGTTCGGTCAGTGAAGCAGCTATTATTAAGAAGGAAACAAATCTGGCTGCTTTAACACCTGGCATCCGACTTTCCGGTGGAGAGAAACATGATCAAAAACGGGTCGCTACCCCTGCCGTTGCAGAAGAAAAAGGGAGTGATTCGATTGTCGTCGGACGTGCTATTAGAGATGCACGGCAACCAGAGAAGACGTATCAACAAATAAAGGAGGCCTTCCAACATGCAAAGTCCGTCCATCATTCGTGATTTGCTGGAAATTGGAGCAGTCAAAATTGAAACCGAAGACTATTACACATGGACATCTGGTTTGAAATCCCCTATTTACTGTGACAACCGTTTAACGATGTCCTATCCCACGATCCGAAAGAATATCGCTAAGGCTTTTGTGAAAAGAATAGAAGCCCTTGATCAAGAGGTCGATGTGATTGCGGGGTGTGCAACGGCAGGCATTCCCCATGCTGCCTGGGTGGCAGATTTAATGAATCTGCCAATGGTATATGTAAGATCATCGGCTAAGAAACATGGCAAAGGAAACCAAATCGAAGGCCATATAGAAAAAGGGCAAAAGGCGGTTGTCATCGAGGATTTAATATCGACCGGGAAATCTTCCATCGAGGCCGCAGACGCGCTTCAGCAAGAAGGGGTGGAGGTTATCAAAGTGATATCTATTTTCACTTATGACCTTTCCCAAGCAAAGGAATCATTTCGAGATAAAAATTATTCCTATCAAGCATTAACAAGCTATGAAGAGTTGATTCATCAGTTGGTGGAAGATCATCAATTAGAAGCAAAGGAAGAAATTAAATTAAGAGAGTGGCGAGAGAATCCTTACATTTTTACGAAAACTTAACGGCTAGAAGAGTTGCTATTTCTTTTGTGTCCTAGTAGGATGAAATCATCAAAAGCGTATTGGTGATGAAAATGAAATCAAAAAAACATTCTTTTTTCATTCTTATGAATGCTTCCCTTGGTTTGCTGACATGTTTTGTTTATTTGTATACATGGGTGGCCTTTGCTTTTATGGAATCCATGTGGACGCTTGAACCATTAGTAAGTTTAGTCGCTTCTCTTGGGCTTTTTGTGATGTGGAATATCTACATGTTAAAGCGGGAAAGCAAACGATACTGGGCACAAGCGGTTTTTTCTTATCTAGCTTCAATAGCCGTGTTTGCCTATTTTCTAACCTGAAGCCACGATGCATTCGTGGCTTTTCTTTTTGTCTTGGGATGTCAAACTTCAATGTCTACAGGGAAACTTAAATCATGGGCAGGCCTTACAGTCTGTGTCCCTGTGAAAAAATTATAGTTTTGTCTTAAAGAGGGGGCAAAGCAGCATTAGATTTTTATCGTTCGGCTTATCCATCGCTCTCATCTTTGACAGGGGGCCGCGAGCCCCCTATAATTTATCCTTATCTCCCTTTCATTCAGATGGCCGTACGTAAAACCTTTTTCCCTTGAAGTTAGTTATCTTTCATGAAAGATATCCTCTGATGTTCTTTGTAACGGAGTAGATAAGAAAAAAAGGAGGGATAGATAAATAAATGAAGGTTCCTTTCACACAATCCTATTGGCTTAGACGAATGCTTGCTTCTGATCCAGGCCATAAACGTTTACAGCAAGCAGGTAAAGCAACAATCAGCGTAATCTCTTCCGTATTTACAACCATGTTTCTTCTGCTTTTACTTGGTCATGAACCACTCCTTCCATCAATAATATCAGGCGTATGCGGCTTGCTTGGGATCATGGCCGTGATGGACGAGACGAAACAAGAGAAGAAAGTAACGACATGGCTGCTTCCTCTATCTGGAATTTCAGGGGTTACCTTAGGTTCCTTGCTATCATGGAGTGCCGTGTTCGTCTCCATATTGATGATTCTAATTATTTTCAGCAGTTTTTATTTCTCGAAGTTTGGAAGTCGTTTCTTCTCATTAGGAATGATTGGTTTTATTACGGTTTATTTTTCTTCTTTTCTAAAACTACCACCACCGCAATTTCCTTGGTTTTATGGGGCCATCTGTATCGGCGTAGGTTTTGCTTTTTTATATAATTTTGTGATCTTTAGGGATTCAGCACAGCAGCTTCGTCGTAGTGTTCAATCCTTTCACAGACAAGCCAATCTGACGTTCCAATTACTGATCGAATTAATTGAAGATCCGGACATGAATCAAGTTCGCTCAAAAAAGCTCACCTATAACGTAAAGATCCTGAGGGATTATGCGAATCATGTTTCTACTGACCTAAATGCCCAGGATATTAGAGAAGTATGGCCGGGAATCCGGCAGGAACAATTCCGGCTTTATGTATTTGACACGGCGATGTTCATCATGACATTCTCTGATAGTTTAAAAAAGCTTAAAGAGAGTGGCGCGTTACAGACAGAAGACCTTCGGAATGTATTGACCTCTCTGATTCGGACGTTGCAGCAAATGGAAGTACTTAAAGTGGAAAAGGAAGAGAAGCATCTTGGTGAGGCCGAACGTGTAATAGCAACTCTACAGAAAATGATTGACCAGAGATTTGGAGAATACGAAACAAGACCCGATGGCTGGCTTTACCTGCTTCGTCGTATTGAAGCCATTG
Source organism: Halobacillus karajensis (assembly GCF_900108515.1). Classification (GTDB taxonomy): domain Bacteria; phylum Bacillota; class Bacilli; order Bacillales; family Halobacillaceae; genus Halobacillus; species Halobacillus karajensis. The sequence goes on from NZ_FNWW01000003.1 coordinate 231,223, forward strand.
CTTCCCATGTGACGGAAGGGGCACGAGTCATTAAACACAGCAGCGAACCCATCATTTTAGAATCCCCAGCAGATGATGAAGGAAATCAGCAAGAAGATCAACAAACAGAAGGTATGGAACCCACAACGAAGAAAGCGATTCAATCGGTGATTGCTGGATCGATCGCAGTGATTGTTGGACATATGATTTCCCCTTTTCAGCCATACTGGGTGTTACTCACCACCTTTATCGTTCAATTAGGGACTGGTACGGTTGGGCGTACTTATTTGAAAGGTTTGGAAAGAACGGTTGGAACAGTCATTGGAGCGGTCATCGGATTCGTACTGGCACGATTCGTATCCGGGCAATCTGAACTGGAAGTGGTGTTGATCTTTGGTGTGATCTTTTTGGCCTTTTACATGCTTCCCGTATCCTACACAGTCATGAGTATTTTCATTACGATGTTGATCGCTTTTATGTATGACCTTATGTTAGGTGGTATCAGTTATTCTTTGCTCCTAGCGAGGGTGGTGGATACTTTTGCAGGTGCAGGAATTGCTCTGGTGGTGGCAGCTTTTATCTTTCCAACAAAAATGATGGACAAGATTGATGACCATTTAATCGAATACCTGGAAGATCTGGATGCGTACGTCATCGAATACATTCATAAGTTCAAACATTCAGAAAGTATGAAAGGAATGGCAGATCTTGCTTTCCAGATGGATGAAAAGATTCAAGGGCTCGAAGAGGAAGCCAAGCCTGCCCTGCAAAGACCTGGAGGACGAAAGTATTCCGGTATTCCCCGGCTGCTTACCACTTTTACAGCCATCAACTACTATGCCAAGCAATTAGTTGCTTCCACTTATCAGAAGGAATTCCATTATTCAGATGAAATCAAGGAAGCAATTGAACGTGCAGAAAAAATGTTTCAACATAATATTCGTGCATTGATGGATGTGATTCATCATAAAAGCCTAACCAGTCAATTATATAATATCCAGGAGGAGCGAGAGATCATTGAACGATTGGCCCCGAGTCATAAAGAAAAACAGGGAGATATTGTTCATCATTTGTTCTATGTGTGGAAAATAAATCAGGCGCTACTTGCCCTTGGCGAAAGAATGGGCCTTGAGGTAATAAGTCTAGAAAAAAAGCGGGACCTTCCATAGAAGTCCCCGCTGATATATTTGTACAAAATTTATGAAGATCGTCCAGATAACGCTTCTCAACCCGTGCATTATGTTCTGCTTGGTTTAACTTTGGGGAGTGGAGCATGGACGTTCTGAGTTCTAGCGATTTGGTTCATCGAGAGCTTCTCCAGCTTTGGAGATTGTTGTTCTCTTTTCTCCTGTAGCCGGCTGAACCGCATCACGGCTTTTCTTAGGATTACGCTTAGATTTGGAATTTTTCGGCATAAAAGAACCTCCTCGAAATGATTAAGTTTTCATTATTATGCCTGATTGAATAGCAGAGTATGTAAACATCCCCGTACCAAAATATTGACCGGAGATGTTTCTTTCAGTCCTGTTTTCTTAATCTCTTTACAAAGCTCGCATCAGGAGTGACAAATAAGGTCTGTTGTTGATCATAGGTTACAAAGCCAGGTTTTGCTCCTGATGGTTTTTTTACGTGGCGGATTCGTGTATAGTCCACGGGCACAGAAGAAGACTGATTGGATTTGCTGAAGTTTGCCGCAAGCTGGGCGGCTTCCAGCAGCGTATCTTCGCTAGGATCATCATGTCGTATGACCACATGGGAGCCTGGGATATCTTTAGCATGAAGCCAGACATCCATTTTGTGGGCCAACCGGTTGGTCAAATATTCGTTCTGTTTATTGTTTCGACCTACGTAAATTAAGGTGCCGTCACTGGACTCGAAGGTTTCCGGTGTCGGTTTCTTCGCTTTATTTTTGCGGTTGCCTTTGGGAGTGGGCTTTTTCTTTAAATACCCTTGTTCCCGAAGCTCTTCACGGATTTCTTCAATATCCTCTTCCCGTGCCGACTCCACTTGTTGAATCAGCCTTTCAAAGTAGAGGATTTCATCCTCTGCTTTTTTTATCTCTTGTTGGACCACTTCTTTTGATTTTTTTAACTTGGTGTACGTTTGGAAAAAACTTTGGGCATTTTCGCTTGGTGTTTTATTAGGGTTCAGTTCAATCGTCACTTCAGATTGGTCAGGGTCATAATAATCGATAACTGTTACAGCCTCATCTCCCGTTTTCACCATATGCATATGGGCGGTTAAGAGCTCCCCGAGCCGTTGATAATCGTCTGCAGCTTCTGATTTTTTCAATGTATCTTCATGCTTTTTAATTTTTCGTTTGTTTTTATCACGTTCGTTTTTTAAGAAACGGTGGAGGTCCCCGGCCTGTTGTTTGACGCGGTCACGCTCGGCTTTTCCTGAATAGTAATCATCCAGCATTCTGCTTACGGTCTCAAATGTTTCTATATTCTCAGAGAATGCATGTAACGGAAGGACATAAAACTGTTCTTTCTCCGTCCGATGTATTTGTGGCTCATACTGATGGTTTAAAATGCGATCCCTGATCGACTTGTAAGCTTCTTTGTAAGCATTCGGACCACCAAGACCAGCCTGATGAACAATTTCTTTCGTCATCAATGGTGAGAAGCCCATCACAACATTCAGAATTTGCTTATCCATCCTTCCAGCGTTGAAATCCAATTTCTTAATAAATGAATCTGGATCTAAATCCACTGGGCTGGTTTTTCCTTGTTCTGGTGGAAGCTTATAAGGTTGACCTGGCATAATGGTTCTGTGGCGGTTCTGGGAAGGGGGTAAATGCTTGATGCTATCGAGCATGTGTCCTTCTTCTTCGTCTATGAGCAGGATGTTGGAGTGTTTACCCATGACTTCAATCACAAGGGTTTTCATCGTTTCATCCCCAACTTCGTTCCGTGTACGGATGTGAAATTTCACAATCCTTTCCATCCCCACTTGTTCAATATTTTCAATAAATCCTCCTACCAAATGCTTTCTGAGCAGCATACATAGCATCGGTGGCTCCTTAGGATTATGGTAGTTGTCGTCCGTCAAATGGAACCTAGCATAGCTTGGGTGTGCGGATAACAAAAGCGTGTGCTTTTTTCGCTGAAAACGGACCGTCAATACAAGTTCTGTTTCTGTAGGTTGATAAATTTTCATAATACGCCCGGATTGGATCGTTTCATTCAATTCATTTGTGATCGCCCGGGTTACAATTCCGTCAAAAGACATTGGTCTTCACCTCTCTACTGTTAGAAGTATAGCATGATTATCGAGGGGGTTTCTAAGAATTTTAGTTATGAAAAGTCAATCTCTCGCATCATCCCCTGGAATTTTGCTAAAATAAAGGATGTTATTCATTTTTACATATAGGTGGATGATCATATGGTGAAAAGCATGACAGGGTATGGAAAGCAATCGGTAGAAGTTGGTGAAACACAGATTCATGTAGAGATAAGGTCTGTGAATCATCGTTTTTTAGATATCTCCACTAAGATTCCCCGAACGCTATTGTTTCTTGAGGAAAGATTAAAACAGGTAGTGAAGGAACAGTTATCCCGCGGGCGGATCGATATTTTTGTTACCATAGATGGAGAAGATCTCTTTGATAAAAAGATTGAAGTGAATTGGAAGATTGTCGATCAATACGTGAACAAATTGAAGGATTTGCAACGTCGTTATGATTTGACTGGTGATATATCTATTGATATGGTATCCAAGTTAGATGATGTTTTTTTAGAAAAAGAAATGAAAAACGATTCTGATGCACTAAAAATGGCTTTATTGAAGGCTGTTAAAGATGCTGTAACACAACTTGTACATATGCGCACAAATGAAGGAAGCGGGCTTGTGGAAGATCTAGTCAGGCGTGTCGACCAAGTCCGGTCATTTCTCAGCCGCCTTCATGAGAGACGTCCTGTGGTGATCGAAGAGTATAAAGAAAGGATTCGTTCCCGAATAGAAGAATTCACGGCAGAACAGATCCAACCTGATGAAATAAAAGTTCTCCAGGAAGTCGCTTTACTAGCTGAAAAAGGGGACGTTACTGAAGAGTTGACAAGATTAGAGTCTCATTTATCCCAATTTGAAGAGGCGCTCACCCTTGATGAGCCTATAGGACGGAGGCTTGATTTCATCGTACAGGAAATGCATCGTGAAGTGAATACCATCGGATCGAAATCCAATGACGGACAGGTGACTGAAATGGTTGTGAATGTGAAGAGTGAGGTTGAAAAGATGAAAGAACAAGTGCAAAATGTCGAATAACAATTGTGTTTACGCCTAGTTTTTTCATATAATAGAGATAGTCATTCATGTGTCTGGTCAGAAGAAGGAGGAGTCAGCTTTGAGTTTGAAGTTAATCAATATCGGTTTTGGAAACGTCGTGTCTGCGAATCGGATCATTTCGATCGTTTCACCTGAATCCGCTCCGATCAAACGTATCATCACGGTCGCCCGTGACAATAATAAATTAGTAGATGCTACATATGGCCGTCGTACGCGTGCGGTCATTATTACAGATAGTGATCATGTCGTCCTATCAGCTGTACAGCCGGAAACGGTCGGCCAGCGTGTGATTAGTAATGACGAGATCTCAGATGAAAACTAGGAGGACTTTTTGCAGTGATTGATCAGAAAGGGATTTTATTCATTCTTTCCGGGCCATCTGGTGTCGGAAAAGGAACAGTACGGAAAGCTTTATTCGAGCAATCGACAGATTTACGCTATTCCATATCCATGACTACTCGTGACCCGAGGGAAGGAGAAGTGGATGGTGTTGATTACTTTTTTAAATCGAGGGATGAATTCGAAAAGTTGATTAGCGAAGGTCAATTGATTGAACATGCCGAATATGTAGGGAATTACTACGGAACGCCTCGTCAATATGTAGAACAGACGCTTAATGAAGGGAAAGATGTCTTTTTAGAAATTGAAGTTCAAGGGGCTCTTAAAGTAAGGGAGAATTTCCCGGAAGGTGTATTTATCTTTTTGATTCCTCCTTCTTTGGAAGAACTGAAGGATCGTATCGTAAATCGCGGTACTGAAACAGAAGAAAAAGTGAAGAACCGTCTGAAGGCAGCCAAAGAAGAAATTGATATGATGGATGCCTATGATTATGTAGTCGTGAACGATCAAATCGATAACGCTGTATCAAAAGTGAAAGCGATCGTTGCCAGTGAACACTGCAAACGTGAGCGCGTTGCCCATCAATATAAAAAAGCATTGGAGGATGAATAATCATGATGTTAGAACCATCCATTGATTCCTTGCAGAAACAAATCAAATCCAAATATACACTTGTGACTCTTTCTGCAAGAAGAGCACGTGAACTAAAACAAGGAAGCGCACCAATGATCAGTCACTCGACTTCCCATCAGCAGGTGGGTGTCGCGCTTGAGGAGATCCGCGATGGGAAATTAACCTATATTGAAGCGGACGAAATCCAAGAACGAACAGAAACCACATAAGAGATCAAACGACGTAGGAAAAGCCGCGCTTCTTTATAGAAACAGCGCGGCTTTTCCTACGTGTTTTAGGGATAACATTTTTTCAGTAAAGGGGTCCGTCAGATGTTGAATGGAAAAAAGATTGTACTCGGAGTGTCCGGCGGGATAGCCGCCTATAAAGCAGCTGCGTTGACCAGCAAGCTGGTCCAGGCAGGAGCAGAAGTCAAAGTGATTATGACACATAGCGCCCAAAAGTTTGTGGCGCCGACAACGTTTCAAGCCTTGTCAAGACAACCAGTCTATACAGATACTTTTGAGGAAGAGGATTCCACACAAATCCAACATATTGATGTTGCTGATTGGGCCGATCTGTTTTTAATTGCTCCAGCGACCGCCAACGTAATAGGGAAACTTGCCGGTGGGCTTGCTGATGATATGTTATCAACAACATTACTTGCCACTGAAGCCCCGGTTTATATTGCTCCAGCAATGAACGTCCATATGTACAAACATCCAGCGGTCATGAAAAACATGAAACAGCTGGATGAATGGGGCTTTCGGTTTATTGAACCCGGAGAGGGGTATCTTGCTTGCGGTTATGTAGGGAAAGGACGTCTTGAAGAGCCTGAAACGATTGTAGAGGTTCTCCAGGGGGAAGAGGATCGTCCTTTGTCCCTTACAGGAAGAAAAGTCCTGATTACAGCAGGACCCACCCGCGAAAAAATCGATCCGGTCCGTTATTTTACAAATCCGTCGACAGGTAGGATGGGATATGCCTTAGCACAAAAAGCTCAGCAAATGGGAGCAGAAGTGACCCTCGTCTCAGGAAAGGTAACATTAGAACCCCCGGTGGGTGTTGATGTCATCCCGATAACAACAGCCCAGGAAATGTACGAGGAAGTGATGCGGGCGTATTCGGAACAGGATATCGTCATCAAGTCGGCTGCCGTAGCAGATTACCGGCCAAAAGTAACCTATGAACAAAAGATGAAAAAAACGCCTGGGGAGTATGTAGTGGAAATGGAACGGACAAAGGATATTTTAATGGAACTCGGGCAACGCAAAGAACACCAATACTTAATTGGTTTCGCTGCGGAAACAATGGATATGGAGAGGTACGGAAGAGAAAAACTCGCGAAGAAGAACCTGGACGCTGTCGTTATTAATAATGTTTCAGAAGAAGGTTCCGGGTTCGGTACAGAAACGAACGCTTCCTTGCTCATCACGAAGAAAGGCCAGGAGATGGCCTATCCATTAATGAGCAAGCAGGAGCTTGCAGAAAACATTTTACTTGCAGCCATCCAAGAGATGGAGAGTGAGAATCGTTGATTGCGAACGTCATCGTTGATGTACCCTCCCAAAATACCAATCGATTGTTCGATTATGAAATACCTGAAAAATTTGAAGGGATCGTTCAACCGGGTGTCCGAGTGATTGTTCCATTTGGTCCGCGTAAGATTTTAGGATATGTCATTACTCTCTCAGAAACGAGTGCTTTTTCATCTGTTAAAAAAATCACGGACGTTCTGGATGTTATTCCTACGTTAACAGACGAACTTCTACAGTTAGGTAAATGGCTTTCTCGTAATACCCTCAGCTATTACATTTCCTGCCTGCAGGTCATGCTTCCTCAAGTGATGAAGGCTAAGTATCGAAAAGAACTTTGGAAGTTGACAGAAGAGCCGTTAAATTCAGAGCTTGATGCTTTTTTTGATGGGCGGGCGGTTGTGGACTTTGAAGAGTTTGAACAATCCGGCATCAGCTATCACACCCTGCGAAAACATATGGATGACGGAGTTTTAGATGTCCACTATGAAGTGAAAAGCAGGGAAACAAAAAAGACAGTAACCAATGTCGAGCCTGTTTTAAGTAGTATGGAACTTGAGGAGAAGCTTGTCGATCTCTCTCCCCAAGCGAAGAAACAGCGGAAGATTATAGAATATTTCCTTGAATACCCGGAAACGATTGAAAAAAAACGGTTGCTGGAAGAGCTGTCGACGACCAGTGCTTCATTGAAACCTTTAGTGAATCAGGGAATCCTTCGGGAATTCAAAAAGGAAGTCTTCAGAGATCCCTATGGTGATCGGGAATTCGAACGGACAGAACCATTCCCCCTTACGAACGAGCAGGAAACAGCCATTGAACCGATCCTTCAGAATATTGAAGATCAGACACATGATGTCTTCCTGCTGCATGGGGTTACAGGGAGTGGAAAAACCGAAGTCTATCTACAATCGATTCAGCAAGTTATTGATAAAGGGGAAGAAGCGATTATGCTCGTCCCGGAAATCGCACTTACCCCACAAATGGTTGAACGGTTCAAGGGAAGATTTGGCTCCAAAGTAGCCGTGCTTCACAGTGCTTTATCTGCGGGGGAAAAGTATGATGAATGGCGCAAAATTCAGCGCCGGGAAGTACAAGTGGTTGTGGGCGCAAGATCAGCTATTTTTGCCCCCTTTACGAGAATAGGATTAATTATTATTGATGAAGAACATGAGACCAGTTATAAACAAGAAGATCGAACGAGGTATCATGCCAGAGACGTAGCCATTAAGAGGGGAAAAACTCACCAATGTCCGGTGGTTCTCGGGAGTGCCACCCCGGCACTTGAGAGTTATGCGCGTGCTGTGAAGGGGAATTATAAACTCTTGACGATGAGCAAGCGGATGAATGAATCCGTCATGCCTGAAGTTGAACTCGTCGATATGCGTGAAGAGTTGCACAGCGGCAATCGTTCGATGTTTTCCATTGTATTAAAGGAAAAGATAGAAGAAAGGATCGCCCGTGGAGAACAAGTGGTCCTGTTTCTTAACCGCCGCGGTTATTCAACATTTGTGATGTGCAGAGACTGTGGGCATGTGAGTGAATGTCCACACTGTGATATTGCCTTGACTTATCATAAGAGACAGAATCGCTTAAAATGCCATTACTGTTCACACGAAGAGCCAATGCCAAGCGAATGTCCAGAATGTGAAAGTAAAACGATCCGTTACTTCGGTACAGGTACACAAAAAGTGGAAGAAGCCTTGCAAGAATTGATACCCGAAGCGAGGGTCATCCGTATGGATGTAGATACGACTCGTCGTAAAGGGGCACATGAACAGCATTTAAAAAAGTTTGGTGATGGGAAAGCAGATATATTGCTTGGAACACAGATGATTGCGAAAGGGCTGGACTTTGGAAATGTCACTTTGGTAGGAGTGCTTGCAGCTGACGCCCTGCTTAACTTACCGGATTTTCGTGCTTCCGAAAAAACGTTTCAATTGTTAACACAAGTCAGTGGAAGGGCGGGCAGACATGAAAAAGCAGGGGAAGTGGTTGTACAGACCTATTCCCCGGAGCATTACAGCATAGAGCTTGCCAGCCAATATGATTATGAACAATTCTTTAAAGAAGAAATGAAACTTAGAAAAGCCTTTCGCTACCCTCCCTATTTTTATCTGACATTATTTACAATCTCTCATCCTAATCAGTTAAAAGTACAGGAAGTCACTCAAAAAATAACGATGTTTATGCAGCAGAGACTTTCCGATAAAGCCTATGTGCTCGGACCTACCCCCTCTGCTTTAACTCGGATCAATAATAGATATCGCTATCAATGCATGATAAAATATAAGAATGAACCTGAGCAGCGAACATTCGTTGAACGGATATTACACTACTATGAAGATGAAATGAAACAAGAAAATGGATTGCAGATCACGGTTGATTTTCAACCGTATCAGCTGATGTAAGCAAGAAGGGAGCAACAAGTCATGACACGAATCGCATTCATGGGTACACCGGATTTTGCCGTGCCCGTCCTTGACCGGATTATTGAAGAGGGGTATGAAGTCGTCCTCGTTATTACCCAGCCGGATCGACCAAAGGGGAGAAAGAAGACGCTGACCCCTCCTCCTGTTAAAGTAGCGGCAGAAAAACACGGAATCCCTGTATTCCAGCCACAAAAAATCAAAGATGAATATAAAGAAGTCCTTGCTTATGATCCAGATCTGATCGTAACCGCTGCGTTCGGACAAATTTTACCGGAGGCTTTACTAAAGGAGCCTGAACACGGATGTATTAATGTTCATGCTTCTCTGCTTCCAGAATTTCGCGGGGGAGCACCTATTCATTACAGCATTCTTGAAGGGAAAAAGGAAACGGGAGTCACCATAATGTATATGGTCAAGCAACTCGACGCCGGAGATATGCTGGCCAAAGTGAATGTTCCCATTGAAGATAGCGACCATGTCGGGACGCTCCATGACAAACTTTCCGTAGCTGGGGCCGATCTGCTTGCTGACACCCTGCCCCGGTTATTAGCTGGGGAAATTACTCCTGAGGCTCAGGACGAGACTAAAGTGACATTTGCCTCTAACATAAAAAGGGAACAAGAACTCATCGATTGGAATAAAGACCAGCAAACGGTTTATAACCATGTGCGTGGACTCCACCCGTGGCCTGTGGCTTACACATTTTGGAGTGGAAAACCTATGAAAGTCTGGTGGGTAGAAAAGGTAGAAGGATGGTTTACAGAGCCCCCGGGAACGGTCGCACGTATTGACGAAGATGGATTCGTTGTAACAACAGGAGATCGTCAGGGCGTGAAGGTCGTATCTTTGCAGCCTTCGGGGAAAAAGAAAATGGATGGGCAGTCGTTTATAAACGGAGCTGGCCAGTCCTTGCAAGTCGGTGACCGTCTGGGGGAGAAAAATGACTAAATATACGTTAAGAGAAGCCGCCTTAGAGCTTTTAACCAGGATTGGTGAACAAGGTGGGTTCAGTCATGTTTTACTTGATCGTGAAATTTCAAAACAAAAGCTCTCTCGCCAGGACGGTGCGTTGCTAACTGAAATTGTATATGGGACATTACAACGGAGGGACCTCATCGACTTCTATATTCAGCCCTATATAGCAAAACAGAAAAAAATTAAGCCGTGGGTGCGTTGGCTTCTCTATATGTCTGTTTATCAAATGACTTTTCTTGAAAGAGTTCCGGATCATGCGATTATTCATGAGGCCGTAGAGATTTCCAAAAAACGTGGACATAAAGGCATCTCCTCTTTCATTAATGGAGTGCTTCGTAATGTACAACGGAAAGGGGTCCAATCTCTTGAGAAAATCGAGGATCCTGTTGAGCGTCTGATCATAGAAACAAGTCATCCGAAGTGGTTGGTCGACCGCTGGGTGAAGCAGTATGGCGTGGATACAACAAAAGCCATGTGTGAGGCGAATAATCATCATTTACCATTGTCCCTCCGTGTGCAGCCCCTTAGGATCACTCGGAAGGATGCAATGAACCAGTTGCGTAAGGATGGGTTTAAGGTAGAAGAAAGCGTCCTGTCTCCTCAAGGATTCATTGTATTAGAAGGCGCGGTGCTCGCTCATCCTCTTTTTCATGAAGGGTATCTCACCGTTCAGGATCAGAGTTCCATGCTGGTGGCTGAGATGATGGACCTTCAAGAAAAGATGAAGGTTCTTGATGCGTGCAGTGCACCGGGAGGGAAAACGACCCATATGGCTGAGAAAATGTCAGACCGCGGGGAAGTTATTGCGTATGATTTACATGAAAAAAAGGCTAAACTTGTGAGTAAGAAAGCGGAACAACTTCAGTTGACTTCTATTACGGCAAACCAGGCTGATTCTAGAGAACTTAGCGAAAAGCATCCTACTGGATCCTTTGACAGAATATTGCTTGATGCTCCTTGTTCTGGTCTTGGCGTATTACGAGGCAAGCCAGATATTAAATACCATAAAAAAGAAGAAGATATTTTCACATTAAGAAAGATTCAGGATGAACTTTTGAATGAAGTAGCTCCATTATTAAAATCCAACGGGAAACTTGTTTATAGTACATGCACGGTTGACCAGCACGAAAATGAAGAAGCCGTCCAACATTTTTTAAACAAACATCCGGACTTTGAGGTGGATGAAACTTTCTTTAAAGAACTGCCGGAACCGCTTCAAAATGGGACGGGGATTTCCGATAAGGGTCTCCAATTGTTTCCGCATGAATGGGATACCGATGGTTTTTTCTTGACCCGCTTTACAAAAAAGTAATCCTCACATGATCGCTCAGTTCTTATAAGGAACCGGGAAGTCTGTTTTAGTTATAGGAAGTTTGTGCAGACTTCCTGTTTTCTTTCTAATTAGAGCTGAAGCTGGGCAAAAAATAGAGCCACTCAAAAAACGGCATATCCAAGGTTGGGGGATGTGTCATAAGAAAAGAGGTAGGTGAGACCATGATCGGTTATTATCAGACAGACCAGGGAAAAGTAAGGGTTCATAATGAAGATGCCGGTGGCGTCTTTCATAACGATGCAGGTCAAACGCTTGCTATCGTAGCTGATGGGATGGGGGGGCACCAAGCCGGTGATGTGGCAAGCCAGATGACGACTTCCCATTTACATACGAAATGGCAGGAGATTGAAAAAATTGAAACCCCTGATGATGCTGAAAAATGGATCAAAGAAACGGTCCTTGCTGCGAATAACGAAATTAAAACGTATGCAAATGAACATGATGAATGTGCTGGAATGGGGACGACTGTTGTCGTCGCTTTATGTACAGAACAGTTTGCAACGATCGGTCATATTGGGGACAGCCGTTGCTATTTCGCAAACGCTTATGGCTTTAATGCGATTACAGAAGATCATTCTCTCGTTAATGAACTTGTTCGATCAGGTCAAATTACGGAGGAACAAGCCGAACACCATCCACGGAAGAATGTGTTGCTGAAAGCCATTGGAACAGAATATGACTTGACGGCAGACGTAAAAACATTGGAATTTGAAGAAGATGACCGCCTTCTTTTATGTACGGATGGTCTGACGAATAAAGTCACGGATGAAGAGCTTCGTGAACTGCAAAACCATCAAGGGGACTGGGCAGACTTCACGCAAAAAATGGTAGACCTTGCCAATGAACGGGGTGGCGAAGATAATATCACACTTGCTGTGGTCCATCATTGCCAACTGCCTTCTGATGAGAAAGAAGGTGCAGAATAATGTTGAATAACCGTCTCCTTAACGACCGTTATCGTGTACAAGAGATGATCGGTGGCGGCGGTATGGCGAATGTCTACCTGGCTCACGACACGATTTTAGATAGAGAAGTCGCCATAAAGGTATTGCGGTTGGAGCATGGCAATGATGAAGAATTCATTGCTCGCTTTCATAGAGAGGCACAGTCAGCTACAAGTTTATCTCATCCGAATATTGTGAACATCTATGATGTCGGTGAAGAAGAGGACATTTATTTTATGGTCATGGAGTATGTCGATGGAATGACGTTGAAGCAATATATTCAGCAGCATAGTCCCGTAGATGTAACAGAAGCAGTAGATATAATGAAACAGATTGCTTCCGCTATTGCCCATGCCCATGACAATGAAATTGTTCATAGAGACATTAAACCCCAAAATATTCTAATTGATCATTATGGTCATGTGAAAGTGACAGACTTTGGAATCGCTATGGCGCTGAGTGCTACAGCTTTAACTCAAACAAACTCTGTTTTAGGTTCTGTCCATTACTTATCACCAGAACAGGCCAGAGGGGGAATGGCGACGAAAAAATCCGATGTTTATTCATTGGGTATCGTTTTTTTCGAGCTATTAACAGGAAGGTTGCCTTTTTCCGGAGAATCCCCCGTGTCGATTGCATTAAAGCATCTCCAGCATGAAACTCCTTCTTTAAGGCGTTGGAATGCTGATTTACCGCAAAGTGTTGAGAATATTGTGCTGAAATCAACCGCCAAGGATCCTTTTCATAGATATAGTTCTGTATTGGAAATGGAGAATGATATCGAAACGAGTCTTGAACCTTACCGATCCGATGAGCCTGTTTTTACTCTTCCAGATGACGATGATGATGAAAAGACCAAAGCGATCCCGGTCATTACTAATGAAGCCTATGAAGATTCTAAAGATCAAGACACGATTATTAACACGAATGATCATAAGCCTCTTCATCAGTCTTCATCGACGCCAACGAACACTGATCAAGAACCTGAGAATGACGAGCCAGTAAAAGGGAAGAAAAAGAAAAAACGAAAAGTTTGGCCATGGATCCTTACCCTCGTTTTGTTTTTAATCATTGGAGGGGTAGCGGCTTTATTTCTTATCCCTGGCATTATACAACCGGCGAATGTGGAAATCCCTGATCTTTCCGGTGAAGAATATGAAACAGCGTACAGTGAACTTAGTGATTTAAAATTAAGTGTCAAGAGGGAGACGCGTTTCTCGGAGGATGTGGAAGAAGGAGACGTTATTGGTACAGATCCAGAAGCAGGCATGACAGTTAAAGAAGGTTCAGAAGTAACGGTTTACCTTAGTAATGGGAAAGAACGGACAGAGTTTCCGGATTACTCGGGAGAAGATTATGAAAAAGTGAAAGAAGAATTAGAAAGTAAAGGATTCGGAGAAATTCGCTCTTTCACTCAATCAAGTGATCGTCCACCAGGGGAAATTCTCGAACATGTGACTCCAAGTCCAGGCGAAAGCGTGATCCCCGAAGAAACGAATGTTACCTTTCAAGTCAGTGGCGGCCCGCCTACTTTCGAACTTAGTAGTTTAGAAGGGGTCAGTCAGCAAAATGCAACGGACTATTTGGAAAGGCGTGGACTTCATGTCGAAGTAAATCATGAGTATTCGTCAGAGATAAAAAATGGGAATGTTATTAGCCAGGAACCCGCAGCATTTACAGAAGTAAAAGAAGGAGATACGGTGGCGCTCGTCGTTTCACAAGGACCTAAACCTCAGCCTCCTCGTGATGAAACTGTACAGATAGAAGTGCCATACGAGGCACCTGAGGATGAAGAACAAAGGGATGAAGGACAGGGAGAACAAGGAGCAGAAGAGGCAGAAGAGCCTGAAGGTCAGCACGTGTTGATTTATGTCAATGATGCAGAAAGAGATGATTCGACACCAGTGATTGATGAAACAATTACGGAGACGAAGACGTATGAGATAACCATGACTATCGAGCCTGGAGAAGTGGCCACATATAGAGTGATGAAAGATGATGAAGTCATTGATGAAGGTGAAGTATCGTATTAAGAGGTGAAAAAATGCCAGTAGGAAAAATAATCAAATCTTTAAGCGGCTTCTATTACGTGTTGTCTGACGGAGAGGTGTACCAATGCAGAGGCCGCGGGAACTTTCGCAAGAAGAAAGTGACCCCCCTCGTTGGGGATATCGTCGAATTTAAGGCTGAAAACCGTCAGGAAGGATATATCCTTTCGATTAATGAACGAAAAAACGAGTTGATCAGGCCTCCGATTGCGAATGTCGACCAAGCATTGATCGTCACTTCTGCTGTTCACCCTGACTTCAACGCCTTATTATTGGATCGTTTTCTGGTACTTGTGGAAGAAAAACGGATCGAGCCGTTTATCGTCATTTCCAAAATGGATCAGTTGGATCATGCACAAATGGAGATGATGGAAAACTACAAAACTCTTTATGAAAGGATAGGCTATCCTGTCATCTTATCAGCTGTTAACGATACCGAAGCCATGGAATTGATCCAATCTCATCTTGCTAATCGCACCACGGTAATTGCAGGGCAGTCTGGTGTCGGGAAATCATCGCTGCTTAATTCCATTGATTCGAGACTTTGCATTGATACGGATGAAATATCCGAAAGTTTAGGACGTGGGAAGCATACAACAAGGCATGTGGAACTTTATGAAATTTCCAAAGGCCTAGTGGCGGATACTCCTGGTTTTAGTTCGCTAGAGTTTGGGGAACTAGAAACAGACCAGCTCGCTGAATGCTTCCCTGAGTTTGTGGAAGTACAAAATGATTGTAAATTCCGCGGGTGTCTTCATTTTAAAGAGCCTAAATGTGCGGTGAAAGCAGCGGTTGATACTGGTGAAATTTCCAAACAGCGCTATGATCATTATGTACATTTTTTAAATGAAATACAGAACAGAAAGCCGAGGTATTAATTATGACTAAAGTTGCACCATCTATTCTAGCTTCTGATTTTGCAAAGTTAGGTGAAGAAATTAAGGACGTGGAAAATGGCGGAGCCGATTATATCCATATAGATGTGATGGACGGCCATTTTGTTCCGAACATCACGATCGGCCCATTGATTGTGGATAGCATTCGCCCTATCACAGACTTACCCTTAGATGTTCACTTGATGATTGAAAACCCAGATCAATATATAGAGGCTTTTGCAAAAGCAGGATCTGATATTATTACCGTTCATCAGGAAGCCTGCCCGCATCTGCACCGGACCATTCAATTAATCAAAAGTTATGGGGTGAAAGCAGGAGTCGTCATTAATCCCGCCACACCTGCAGAATTGATTCGACCTATTCTAAAGGATGTGGATCTGGTGTTATTGATGACTGTGAATCCTGGCTTCGGTGGTCAGTCCTTCATCCATTCCGTCGTACCGAAAATTAGCCAGATTGATAAGTGGCGTAAAGAAGAAGGGTTAACCTTTGAAATCGAAGTCGATGGAGGTGTGAAAGCACAAACAGCAAGGCTATGTACAGAAGCGGGAGCCGATGTTCTTGTCGCTGGTAGTGCCATCTTCAATCAAGAGGATCGTAAAGAAGCCATTGATGCAATCAGGCAATAACGGAAAGCAAGCTCAGAGGATAGAGATTCCTTTGAGCTTTTTCATTGTCTCGTTATGATGGAGAAAAGAGCAGTGTCCCTTTTTTATTAGTGTCTCATTTATTCTAAAAATAAGCGTACATCCCATTAAAAAGCATCAAATATCCACTAGAAATCGCTTTTTTCGGGAATCGAGCGGAGAGAATGTGAGAAATGGTGTAGTTGTTATGCAGGAAGGATGAAGGATGATGAAAAGAGTTGTCATTGTTGGTGGAGGTCCAAAATCTTATATCCCTGATTTGCAGGAATTCTCTTGTACAGACTGTATTTGGATTGGAGCTGATCAAGGGGCAGAGGTCCTCGTGGAACAGGGGATCACCCCGGATATAGCCATAGGGGATTTTGATTCAGTAACAGAAGAATCTTTAAAGGAAATTAAAAATAGGTCCCATCGTATTCACATTTATCCAAATGAAAAAGATGAGACAGACTTAGAGCTTGCCATAAATGAAGCACTTAAAGAGCAGCCTGAGCATATTCTATTATTCGGAGTGACCGGTGGACGAATGGATCATTCCCAGGCGAACATTCAGCTTCTATACCCCCTCATGCAAAGGAATATAAAAAGTACACTGATAGACAGACAGAATCAGGTGGAATTAGTATCCGCGGGCATGCATAAACTGGTATCGGATAAGCGTTATCCCTACATTTCCTTTTTACCAGTCACACTTGAAGTAGAGGATCTCACTCTTCAAGGCTTTTATTATCCACTGGAAAAAGCTTATGTTCCTTTTGGGTCCACCTTATGCATCTCAAACAGACTGATTGAAGATACAGGTACTTTTTCATTTGAGTCAGGCATACTCTTAGTAATAAGAAGTACAGACTTGCCTATTAGAGGGTGAAAAAGGGAGTTCGCATTAGTTCATATAGGAGGAGGGGGCTCTTTGAAATTTTATACCATCAAACTCCCACGATTTGTTGGGGGTCTCGTGCGCGCAGTCATAAGTACATTTAAAAAAGATTAGGATCAATAGCGGAAGTGGGGCTGGCTTAAGTCGACTTTTTTATCGGTGTCTTGTGTGGACGGATAGCTTATGAACATCGCTTTAGCTGGCCACTAAAGCTGAAGAGATCGTATGTGAATGCAGGAGTTCCGATGTAACCATGGGCTGAGCCTCGGAACTGTTCGATGATGGCCCGTTTCCCTAATGTACACACAAAAAAGCACCCGGTCCCGGGTGCTTTTTTTGTGAGCCGTTTCCGCTAAGCGAAAAGGCGATTATACGCGTTGTACTTTGCCGGATTTAAGTTCACGTGCGGTAACGTAAACCTTTTGCGGCTTGCCATCCACAAGGATACGAACTTTTTGTACATTTGCTTTGAATTTACGTTTATTAGCGTTCATCGCGTGTGAACGGTGGTTACCTGAACGTGTACCTTTACCAGATAAAACACTTCTGCGTGCCATGAAAATCCCTCCTGTTACATACATAAATCATCAGATACTTAGTAACTTTATCATATAGAAAAATGCTTTGCAATAATCTAGTAAGAATTATATCAAGAATTTTTTCTTGACAGAACTAATGAATTGTTACAAAGTATAGTAGGGAAATCCACGTCATTTTCTTGCTTTTGAACACAAATTCATTAAACAAGTTTGTGTTATAATAGGGTAGGAATAATGAGGATTATAAAGGAGGATCTATATGTCCGTTGATTTAAATAACCAATATGGTCATATTACTATTAGCAATGAAGTCATTTCAACGATTGCCGGAGGAGCGGCTGTAGAATGTTATGGGATTGTCGGGATGGCATCCAAAAATCAGATCCGTGACGGTTTATCTGAAATGCTCCGTAAAGAGAATTTTTCTAAAGGGGTCGTTGTGAGACAGGATGAAGATCGCCTCCACATAGATATGTACATTATTGTGAGCTATGGAACAAAAATTTCGGAAGTGGCTCATAATGTTCAATCACAAGTGAAATATACACTAAACAAAACAGTCGGATTGTCCGTAGACTCTGTGAATATCTTTATTCAGGGAGTCCGTGTGACAACTGAATAGATATCGGTTGTAGTCAAAGGAGGAAGTAAGTGTGACGTTACAAAAGTTAGACGGCAAAACGCTTGCCGAAATGATTTTGCAAGGGGCTCAGCACCTGAAGCAGAACTCTCAAATGATTGACGCTTTGAACGTTTTCCCTGTTCCGGATGGTGATACAGGGACGAATATGAATTTGTCCATGACTTCTGGAGCCGAAGAGGTACGCTCGGTTGATAAGAATCATGCTGGAACTGTTTCGAAGTCTCTATCTAAAGGTTTATTAATGGGGGCTCGTGGAAATTCAGGTGTGATTCTTTCTCAGATTTTCCGGGGCTTCTCCAAAGCAGTAGAAGAGAAAGAAGTCCTGACAACCAAGGGTTTCGCAGAAGGCCTTCAAGGTGGTGTGACAACAGCTTATAAGGCTGTGATGAAACCCGTAGAAGGAACCATTCTCACTGTAGCCAGAGAAGCTGCTGAAGCTTCCGTTGAAATAGCAGAGAATGAACCTGACTTCCTTCCATTTATGGAAGGTGTGGTCAAGATCGCCAAAGAATCATTGAAAGGAACGCCTGAACTTCTGCCTGTATTAAAAGAAGTAGGTGTTGTTGATAGTGGTGGACAAGGCCTTGTCACTATTTATGAAGGGTTTCTTGCTAATTTAAAAGGAGAAGAGCTTCCTGATTTAGAAGAGACGGTTTCTATGGATGATATGGTTAATGCGGAACACCATAAACTTAATCAGGATTTCATGAATACAGAAGACATCGAATTTGGGTACTGTACAGAATTCATGGTCAAATTCGAAGAAGAGAAACTTGCCGAGAATCCGTATGATGAAGAAGCCTTCCGTCGTGATTTAAGTCAGATCGGGGATTCTTTACTTGTGGTATCGGATGAAGAGTTGATTAAGGTTCATGTTCATGCTGAGTATCCTGGTGAGGCAATGACGCTTGGCCAAAAGTATGGCAGTTTGGTCAATATGAAGATTGAGAATATGCGTGAACAGCATACATCCATCGTCAGTGAGAAAAAGAAAGCCAAGCCTCAATCTCAAAAGAAAGCAGAATACGGAATCGTTACGGTAAGCATGGGAGATGGCATTAAGAAATTGTTTGAAAGTCTTGGGGCCACGGTTGTCATTCAGGGGGGACAGACAATGAACCCTAGCACCCAGGATTTATCTGAAGCCATTAAAGAAGCTTCCGCGAAGCGCGTGCTCGTTTTGCCGAATAACAAAAATATCGTCATGGCTGCGGAACAAGCGGCTGAAATCGCAGATGTAGAAGTTGCGGTTATTCCTTCAAAAACTATTCCTCAAGGGATGAGTGCCATGTTAGGCTTCAACCCAGAAGCGGATATTGAAACGAATAAACAGGAAATGGGTAGTCTGATGGCTGAAGTAAAGACGGGTCAAATCACCTATGCTGTCAGAGATACGCAAATTGATGGATTAAATATTGAAAAAGATCATTTTATGGGAATTGCGGATGGTAAAATTTCTGTAACAGACAAAGATGTCTTGACAACAGCAAAAACGTTGTTAGATCAAATGATCGACGAAGATGAGGACGAAATCCTGACTATATTGACAGGTGAAGAGGTTGATGAAAAAGAAGTAGCTGATCTTGAAGCCTATATGGAAGAAAACTTTGAGGATGTAGAAGTAGAAATTCATAATGGTGGCCAGCCGATTTATTCCTACATTTTTTCAATTGAATAACATGTCAAAAAGCGCAGCTCCATGCTGCGCTTTTTTTATGCTTGTTTTCGCACAAAGGTTTGTTTGAATTTCAAATGCTTTTTCGTAGAATGCAGAATGACAAGGATGTAGCTGCTAATGAGGACTGTGTAAACCAAGGCTGTCGTCGTATCTTCTAAATGGAGCGAATGTAAAAGGGTACGTGCATTCGTAAGGATAATAAAGCCACCAGCCAGCACGCCCAGAATAGTAGAAGGAAGCAGTTTGACAAGCCAGGCAGCGATGGGGGCTGCCACTACACCTCCGATTATGAAGGACCACACTAAAAGCCAGCTAAGCTGCTCCCATCCTAGGAAAATGAGAAAACCGAGAGTTGCTGAAACCGTTACCAGAAATTCACTAGTATCAACCGTTCCGATTACTTTTCTTGGAGCCATCCCCGACCTGGAGAGAAGAACGGGGGTATTCACAGGTCCCCATCCTCCGCCGCCGACACTATCCAAAAAACCTCCGATCATGCCAAGTGGCACTAAGAAAACTTTTTTTAATTTACGAGTGGGTGTAGTTTTTTTGGTTTGTTGATTCATCATTAAAAAACGTACCAGAATATAGACCCCTAGTCCTAGGAGAAAAATAGAGATATAAGGTCGGATGATTTCTCCAGAGATATGACTAAGAAATGCAGCGCCGCAAAAAGCACTTAGGGCTCCTGGCACAGCCAACAAGACGACAAGACGCAAATCTACATTTCCAAACCTATAATGAGAATATCCTGAGGCGGCTGTTGTTGCGATTTGTGACATATGAATAGATGCCGATGCAACAGCTGGCGCAAGACCATAGGCGAGTAGAATAGAGGAAGAGGTCAGACCAAATCCCATTCCGAGAGCTCCGTCCATCATTTGTGTCAAAAAAGCAATCAAAGCGAATGTTAATAATTTTTGCATGGTACCTCTCCTTTTTTTGTAAAAGGCTCTTCAATCCTTGCCTTTAATTAATCATATAGACTTACTTGGTTTTATGTACAAAAATTTTTTATTCCAAAATAAATACCCCTTCCATAGAGAAGAGGTGTCCACTGTCCTCTCCTTATCTTTCAGATTTGCATCTGCTGGATTGAGCACCTTACGGAAGGTTGCTGCGGGATCATTAGACCAGTTTCTTCCCCCGTCTCTTTATAAGGATGTTTAATTTGTGTGAAGAATACTTTCAAAGCTAAAGGAAGCTACCTTATTTGTCAATACTTTCAAATGAAATAAACAGAAAAATTGTAATTTTTCAAAATAGCATTGACATATTCTAAAAAGGAGCATAAGATTTTAATCAATACTATTTTTAAAAAACTTTATACCTTTTTCTTATCTAGAGAGGTGGAGGGACTGGCCCTTAGAAACCTCGGCAACGGGTTTGATGAAAACAGATACTGTGCCAATTCCAGCAAGTGTTGATCACTTGGAAAGATAAGGAGAATGTTCATTTACTTTAAACAAGTGAATGCCTTTCTTCTTATCACAGAAGAGAGGCATTTTTGTTTAGGAAGGAGGAACTTATGGGTCAACAAGCTCCCACTTATGAGCGTTTCACGAAAGATCCATTTGAGGATTTTCAACCGGAAGATGAAACAAAGGGTGCTCAGGAAGTCATTCAATGGGCCTATGGACAATATGAGGACATCGTCTATGCTTGTAGTTTTGGTGCTGAAGGAATCGTTCTCATTGATCTGATTTCAAAAGCAGCCCCGGAAGCAAGAGTTGTTTTTCTGGATACAGGTCTACACTTTGAGGAGACCTATCAATTAATTGAAAAAGTGAAACAAAGGTATCCGAAACTACAAATCACAATGAAAAAACCACCAATCACTGTGGAAGAGCAGGCAGAGCAGTATGGATCGGCTCTTTGGAAGAGGAACCCAGATCAATGTTGCTATATTCGGAAGATAAAACCGCTCGAAGAGGTTATTTCTGGATCCACGGCTTGGCTTTCTGGTTTGAGACGAGAGCAATCGCCTAGCCGAAGTAAAACAAATTTTGTTAATAAAGATGAAAGGTTTAAGTCCATCAAGGTATGCCCTCTTATTTACTGGACATGGGAAGACGTATGGTCTTATATCCGACTAAATAGCTTGGATTACAATGAATTGCACGATCAAAATTATCCAAGTGTCGGTTGTATTCCATGTACGGCCCAGGCAGCAGATGGAGACCGATCTGGAAGGTGGAAAGGTTTAAACAAAACCGAATGTGGTTTACACACGACAAACACTGCAAGTGAATAATGTTAAGGAGGCGTTTGATATGACTATCATTTCACCACACGGAGGAAAGTTGATTAATAGATGGAGCAATGAACAACCAGCAGTTTTACCAGAGGATCAAATTGAACTGGATGCGATGGCCTTGAGCGATATTGGATTAATAGCGAATGGGGCCTACAGTCCTCTCACAGGTTTTTTAAACAAAGAAGATTATGAGTCAGTGGTTAACGATCTTCGTTTGGCGGATCATACGCCCTGGAGCATTCCGATAACCCTTCCAGTGCCGGAACAGCAGGCACAAACCCTCGGTGAAGCAGCACAGCTTGTCAAGGATGGGACCGTCTACGGTTTGATTAAAATTACAGAGATTTATAAACCAGATAAAGAAAAAGAAGCCGAAAAGGTGTATTTAACAACAGAACGTGCCCATCCAGGGGTCAAGAAATTGTTTGACCGTCCAGATTGGTATGTTGCTGGAGAAATTGAAGTTTACCAAAAGCCAGCGTATGAACACGGGAAGCAATTTTATTTAGACCCTGTTGAATCCAGGGAACTCTTTCAAGAGCGTGGATGGAAGAAGGTTGTGGGCTTTCAGACGAGGAATCCTGTCCATCGCGCTCATGAATACATTCAAAAAGCAGCCCTTGAAACCGTTGACGGTTTATTCTTGAATCCACTCGTCGGTGAAACTAAAAGTGATGATATCCCAAGCGATGTGAGGATGAAAAGCTACCAAGTTCTTTTAGATCACTATTATCCGAAAGACAGGGTGACACTGGCCGTTTTCAATGCGGCTATGCGTTATGCAGGTCCGAGGGAAGCGATCTTTCATGCGATCGTAAGAAAGAATTTTGGTTGTTCTCATTTCATCGTTGGGCGTGATCATGCCGGTGTAGGAGATTATTATGGAACCTACGATGCCCAAAAAATCTTCAGTCACTATGAAGAAGGGGAACTTGAAATTACCCCTATGTTTTTTGAACACAGTTTTTATTGCAAGGCATGTGAAGCGATGGCGTCACACAAAACGTGCCCTCATGATAAGGAACACCACATGATTTTATCGGGTACAAAAGTAAGAGAGCTGCTCCGAAATGGAGAAAAACCACCAAAAACATTCAGTCGTCCGGAAGTTGTCGAGGTGTTAATTGAAGGTTTGCAAAAAAAACCGGTAGAAGCGAGGGGATGAAGAGATGGCCACCAATATTACCTGGCATGAAGAAGCGGTAAAAACCGAAGATTATCGAAAAATGAATGGACATCATAGTGGGGTGCTGTGGTTAACAGGACTCTCCGGATCTGGAAAATCAAGCATTGCTAATCTTTTAAATCAACGGTTGCATGAAAAAGGCTTGCAAACATATGTGCTCGATGGCGACAATGTCCGCCATGGTCTGAATGCAGACCTTGGCTTTTCTGAAGCGGATAGAGAGGAAAACATTCGTCGTATAGGCGAAACGGCAAAATTATTTGCGAATAGCGGCACCATTGTGCTTGTCGCATTTATTTCTCCTTATCAGAAGGATCGGGATAAAATAAGAGCTTCCCTTCCAAAAGGAGATTTTATAGAAGTTTATGTGGATTGTCCTTTGGAAGAATGTGAAGCACGTGACCCTAAAGGCTTATACCAAAAAGCTCGGAATGGGGAAATTAAAGGGTTTACAGGGATTGATGCACCGTATGAGGCTCCAAAGAATCCTGAAATTGTCATAAACTCTGGCGATTTAGAAGTGACAAGTTGTGTCGATCAGTTAGTAAAGCTGTTACAAGATAAAAAATGGGTGGACTAAAGGAGATATAGATGATGTCAAAAGTTTATATTGTCGGTGCTGGTCCAGGAGATTATGAATTGATTACCATCAAGGGGTTAAAAGCTATCCAAGAAGCAGACGTCATTTTATATGACCGTTTAATTAATCAGGAACTGCTGGATGAAGCGAAGGAAGGGGCGGAACTTGTGTTCTGTGGGAAGCAACCGAATCATCACGCCCTTTCCCAGACGACAATTAATCACTTGCTCTGCAAATATGCCCTGCAAGGTAAAACGGTGACTCGTTTGAAAGGCGGGGATCCCTTTGTATTTGGCAGGGGGGGAGAAGAAGCGGAAGAATTGGCTAAACGGAGCATTCCATTCGAAATTGTTCCTGGTGTAACATCAGGAATCGCAGCGCCTGCCTATGCAGGAATCCCAGTCACTCATAGAGACTATAGCTCCTCTGTTGCTTTCATTTCAGGGGTGAACAAACAGGGGGAGGATGAAGAAGAATATTGGGAGCGTGTGGTGAAAAGTATGGATACATTGTGTATCTATATGGGAGTGAAGAAGTTACCTGATATTTGTGAACGTCTCGTTAAATATGGACGTTCACAAAAAACTCCAATCGCCTTGATCCAATGGGGAACAACGGAACAGCAAAAGACTGTTACCGGTACGATTGAAACGATTATGACAAAGGCAGAATCGATTCAAAACCCGGCCATGATTGTTGTGGGAGATGTCGTTCAATTGAGGGATAAGCTGCAGTGGTTTGAATCCTCCATCAGGGAAGAATGTGTCGAAGTAAGATCTGATGTTGGATAGGAGGTATCGAGATGGAAGCAGTTTTATATATCAGTCATGGAAGTCGATGGAAGGAGACGGAGAGTGAGGCTGTACAATTCCTTACGAACGTCCAAAAAAACGTGTTTATTGAAACGTATGAGATTTGTTTCCTGGAATTAGCTGATCCTGATGTCTTGGAAGGCATTCACAGGCTTGTGCAAAAGGGAGCCACAAAGATTGTCATCCTTCCTGTTTTACTCTTAAGCGCGGGCCATTACTATCAGGATATTCCTGAGGAGATTCATAAGGCGAAGGAAAAATACCCCCATGTTTCCTTTACCTATGGTCAACCGTTGGGAATCCAAGATAGGATCGTTGACGTGTTGGTGGATCGTATTGACGCCATTCCTCAAGAGCTGGATGAGACGGTGAATATCATCCTTGTCGGCAGGGGAAGTCGTCACCCGGACACCAAAAAGTCAATTGAGTCGATAGCAGTACTTTTAAAAGAAAAGCTCCATTTTAAAAAAATAGAAACTTCCTATCTAGCTGCAATATCTCCACGTTTTCAGGATGCTTTGGAGAAATCTATGAAAATAAATGAAAAAACATTGGTCGTTCCCTATTTGCTTTTCACTGGTGTGCTCTATGAATCGATGAAAACCGTTGTTCAAGAAGCTTGCAGCCAGGGGAATAACGTTTATTTGACCTCTTATTTAAAGGACCATCCGAACATGATTCACGCGGTGGCCGATCGGGTGCTGGAAGGTATGAGAAAAGCTTCCTATTTAGAAGGAGTGGATTAGGAGATGATCCCTTTTTCTTTTCAACTCGATGATAGAAAGGTGGCGATCGTCGGGGGAGGTCGCGTTTCGACCAAAAGGGCAGCAGTTTTACATGAACAAAAAGCAGATATAACGGTGATCAGCCCCACTCTGACGAATGAATTAAGACAGATGAAAGAAGAAGGGCACATTTCTTGGGTTCGACGAAAATTTGTTCCAACTGATTTAGACGGTGTATTTCTTCTTGTCATTGCGACCGATAATCGAAAAGAAAACGATCGGATTACAGCCTGTGCTTCTCATGTGCCGTTGGTGAATAGAGCCGATGGGGGAGAGGGAGGAAATATCCATTTTCCTGCGCAAGTCTCAAGAGGGAGGCTTTCGATAGCTATCACAACCCACGGTGCGAGTCCAAAGCTTGTTTCACGCTTAAAAAAACAGTTCGAGGAATATTTTCCTTCTCAGTACGAACAGTATATTGATTTTTTATATGAGTGCAGACAAATAGTCAAGCACACGGATATGAGTAAGGAACGTAAACAGGCTTACTTGGAAGAAGTGCTCGATCCTTCCTACCAACAACCGGAAAGACAACGTGAAATTATTTGTAAAATACATAAGGAAGGTGGGAGAGTGTGGGAAATTTAAAAAACAAACGAATTGGAATTGCAGCAGACCGCAGGGGAGAAGCGATTGCACAACTGATTCGAAATATGGAAGGAAAACCATTTTCCTTTCCGATCCAAGGAAAGCAAGTATTGAATGAAGATATCTCATTAAGGAATGTGACGCATTATTTAAATGAACCTTTCGATTGGGTGGTTTTGACTACAGGCATAGGCGTGAACACCCTGGAAAATGCTTGTCTGGACCACGAGATGAGGAATGATTTTATAAAAAAACTAAAGAAGGAGAAACTTGCCGTTCGTGGCTCGAAAACAATGGATTGGTTGAGGGGCAATCAGCTGAAAGCAGACTTAATGGCCGATGATGGAACAATGGATGACTTGTTGCATCAAATGCCCCCCGCCGAACAACAAGGGGTATCCTGTGTCTTTATGCAAACCTATAACGAAGATCAGGTACTGCTGAGAGAATTGCTCGAGCGCAAAGGCTATGCTGTTTATATTTCCAATCCATATGCCTTCCATGCTCCATCACCTGACGTTGTAAAGGGTTTATTCAATGAGGTTGTTTCTTCTCAACTCGATGCAGTCGTGTTCACGAGTAAAACTCAAGTAAGGAATTTGGTGGATTCAGGGATCGATAAGGAAAAATTAGCAGAATCCTTTAATCAGGATGTTCTAGCGGTCGCTGTTGGAAAAGTCACCGCTCAGGAGCTGGAAAATATAGGAGTGCAAAAAGTTCTCCAGCCTGCAAAGTCAAAAATGGGGGCGATGGTTGTAGAACTTGATCGTTACTTTCAGCCCTCTACTCAGTTGTGATAAATAAAAAACATGGAGGTGTTTAGAATGGAATTGCAAGTGATGAACAGTCCTTTTAATCAAGAGCAAACGGAATTATTAAACCAGCTGCTCTTGACCCTGGATGATCGACAGAAAATTTGGTTAAGTGGTTACTTAGCAGCCGCTCAGGCGCCATCTGTACCTGCAGGTAACTCCGTCCAGACAACGGAGAAATCCACAGCTTCCCGGCAAGTAACCATATTATATGGGTCACACACGGGTAATTGTCAGGGGTTGGCCGAAGAATTCACCCAACATTTAAAGGATAAAGGGTTTACGGTTAAACTATCAGACATGGATGATTACAAAACAAAATCATTGAAAAATGAAGAAGATCTTATCATTTTGACGAGTACGCATGGAGATGGAGATCCACCCGATAATGCCTTAACTTTTTATGAATTTCTATACAGTAAGCGCGCACCTAAGTTAGACGGAGTTCGTTATTCAGTTCTCGCACTTGGGGATAGTTCTTACGAATTCTTCTGTCAAACAGGTAAAGAAATAGACGAACGTTTAGCTGAACTTGGAGCTGAGCGCATTCATCCTCGAGTGGACTGTGATTTGGATTTCGAAGAGGATGCCGAAGCATGGTGGGAGGCTGTGTTCAATCAGCTTGATCAATCTCAAAAAGAATCACCTGCCTTGAGTCAGGTGGCTGCGACTGTTACAGATCAACCGGTTTTTTCTAAGAAGAATCCTTTTCAAGCCGAAGTTTTAGAAAACATTAATTTAAATGGCCGAGGGTCCAATAAGGAAACCCGTCATATAGAACTCGATCTTGAAGGCTCAAACTTAAAATTCGAACCCGGAGATAGTTTAGGCGTATTTCCTAAAAATGACGAAGCTCTTGTCGATGCCATTATTGAAGAGATGGGATGGGACCCGGATTTATCTATTATCGTCAACAAAGATGGAGAAGTCCGTGCATTACGAGAAGCCTTAATCTCTCATTTTGAAATCACCGTTTTGACCAAACCATTATTAGAGAAGTTTGCTGCTTTTACACAAAACCAAGAATTCCATAACCTTCTCCAATCCAAAGAAAAAGTAAGCAACTATATATATGGGAGAGATTTGCTTGATCTAATCAGGGATTATGGTCCATGGGAAGCCCGAGCGGAAGACTTGTTGGCGGCCTTGCGAAAAATTCCCGCCCGGCTTTATTCTATTGCCAGCAGTCTGAAATCAAACCCTGATGAAGTTCATTTAACGATTGGTACAGTGAGATATGATTCACACGGACGTAAAAGAACAGGCGTCTGTTCAGGACAGTGTGCCGAGCGAACAGAAATAGGTGATCAGCTTTCCGTGTTTGTCCAAAAGAATCAGAACTTTAAGCTGCCAGAAGATCCTTCCGTACCGATTATTATGATCGGAGCCGGAACAGGTGTCGCTCCTTACCGCTCCTTTCTTGAGGAGAGGGAAGAGACAGAGAGTTCGGGAAAGGCATGGCTTTTCTTCGGTGAACAGCACTTTGTCACAGATTTCCTTTACCAAATAGAATGGCAGAGATGGTTGAAGGAAGGTGTACTGACCAAAATGGATGTCGCCTTTTCAAGAGATACCTCAGAAAAAGTTTATGTGCAGCACCGCCTTCATGAAAATAGCAAAGAGCTTTTTGAATGGATGGAATCAGGGGCGCATGTATATGTTTGCGGGGATGAGCAATATATGGCAAAAGATGTCCACGAGACACTTGTCTCTATAGTAGAAAAGGAAGGAAATATGTCTCCTGATCAAGCCGAAAGTTATGTGGCGGAATTACGCCAAACAAAACGATATCAAAGGGATGTATATTGATCGAAGGAGGGGAAAACGATGAGCAATCCAAAAACATTACGGCCGGAAGGTCCACCGGATGAAATGGAAAGAATTAAGGAAAATAGTCGCTATTTGAGGGGGACCCTTGTAGAAAGTTTTCAAGACCCTATTAGTGCGAGTATCCCGGAAGAAGATACCAAGCTATTAAAATTCCATGGTAGTTATATGCAAGATGATCGAGATTTAAGGACAGAAAGAAAGAAACAAAAGCTCGAAGCTGCCTATCAATTTATGGTCCGCGTTCGTCTCCCAGGAGGGGTTGCTACCCCAGAACAGTGGTTGACAATGGATTCGCTTGCTGATGCGTATGGAAACGGTACAATAAAATTGACAACACGGCAGACATTTCAATTACACGGTATTCTAAAGTGGAATATGAAGAAAAGTATCCAGGCGATGGATGAAGCGTTAATGGATTCCATAGCCGCATGTGGTGATGTGAATCGGAACGTGATGTCCAATGTCAATCCAGATCAATCCGCTATTCATGCAGAAGTTCATGATTGGGCCAAGAGAGTGAGTGAACACCTCCTCCCGAAAACAAGGGCTTATCATGAAATCTGGCTGGACGAAGAAAAAATCGTGGATGGGAAAGAAGAGGAGCCGATTTATGGACCTCATTACTTACCACGTAAATTTAAGATCGGCTTGGCTGTTCCACCTTCCAATGATGTCGATGTTTTCTCTCAGGATCTTGGTTTTATTGCGATTATTAAAGGGGGAGAACTTCTCGGATTTAACGTTTCTATTGGTGGGGGAATGGGGATGACCCATGGGAACACCAATACGTATCCTCAACTTGGGCGTGTGATTGGCTTTTGTCCGGCCGACCGGATCACTGAAGTAGCGGAAAAGGTGCTGACCATTCAACGTGATTATGGCAATAGGTCTGACCGAAAGAATGCCCGATTTAAATATACCGTGGACCGATTAGGTCCTGATTGGATTTTACAAGAATTGAATCAAAGACTTGGATGGTCATTAGAGGAAGCGGAACCTTTCACTTTTGATCACAACGGTGATCATTATGGCTGGGTCAAAGGTGAAGATGGCGATTGGCATCATACCCTTTTCATTCAGAATGGGAGAATTAAAGACAGCGAAGATTATCGTTTGAAAGAAGGGCTTAGAAAAATTGCTGAAATCCACGAAGGAGAATTCAGGCTGACCCCGAATCAAAATGTCATCATTTCAAAAGTAAGTGAAAAAAATAAAGCGGATGTTGAGGCGATTATTGAAGCGTATGGAATGACTGATGGACGCCATAATTCGGCATTAAGAAGAAACTCTATGGCGTGTGTCGCCCTTCCTACATGCGGATTAGCGATGGCTGAATCAGAACGTTATCTTCCTTCATTGATTGATAAAATAGAGGAAATCCTTGATGAGACAGGGTTGTCGGAAGAAGAAATTGTTATTCGGATGTCAGGTTGTCCAAACAGCTGCTCAAGACCAGCCCTGGGAGAAATCGGCTTTATAGGCAAAGCACCCGGCAAATACAACATGTATTTAGGAGCAGGTTTTGCAGGGGACCGATTGAATAAACTCTATCGTGAGAACATAGGAGAAGAAGAAATCTTGCAGGAATTAAAACCTCTTTTCCTTCATTATGCTAAGGAAAGAGAGACGAAAGAAAAGTTTGGTGATTTTGTGATACGAAAAGGATATGTAAAGGCTGTAGAATCTGGAGAGGACTTCCATAGTTGAAGTGTCACCAAACTAGGCACCGTGCATAAGTTGTAATGGAGACTTTATGCTAAAGAGGTGCAATTGGAATGGATGATAAACATAAACATTTACCGGACCTGTTCGATCAACGTTTTAGGGAAATGGTCAAAGCTGTGGATTCTTTTTTTGATGAATCCATAAAGCAAGTCAACCATTTTTTTCAACAATCCACTATACCAGTGGAAGTATTTGAGTCGGATAAAGAGGTTACGATTGAATCTTATCTTCCAAATGTAAAGCGGGAGCAGATTCGGATTGACCGCTCGGGTAATCAATTAAGAATTCGTGTGGAAGACCGATATCTGCATGAGGTTAAGGATGACGAAGCCCATTACTATAACCGTTCCCACTCAATCAGTCAGAAGGAAAGAGTCCTTACACTTCCTTTTGCTGTTGCAGACACAGCGAGTAGTGCATCGTTAAACGATGATGTTTTAACCATTGTCTTTCCGAAACGCCAGTCATCTATTGATGTTATTGATGTGGATGATCATTAATAGTCTAGCAAAACATCCAGGGTATCCGCTCTGGGTGTTTTTTGTCTGTAAAAAGGAGGTTGGCTGGTCGGAAAAGGGCTGTAGACCGATTTTTGTAGTAATGTTCCCGTTTGGTCCTTCTTTTTTACCGTTTTCCTCATATATTAGTAAAAGTTATGTGTAATGGGGACGGTCTGGAGAGTGGTGATTCAATCCCAGGGTTTGTACGGGAAATTTCCGGGAGGGGTAAAATGTATGTTTTATGGGTGCCCTATTATATCCCTGTTGTAAATCCAAGTCAGTACTTACATCCTTATCCGCAGCCGTATAATCGAATATATCCTGAGGTGGATGAGGATCTGTTTGTTCAATCTGCTTCATCGATGGAACGCTTGATGGATGATGCTCGGAAGGTTGTGGAAAGAATCAGCCATTCCCATGAGTTTGCCAACGAGGTTATGGGGGCAGCTCAAGAAGCAGATCAAACGAAAATCGATACTTTAATCCAAAGTACTGGATTAGAGTCCCCTTTTAAAGCAGAGTATAATCCCGATCGTTTAAGGCTTCAACTCACTTCGTCTTACGAACAGGTGGAGTGTTGTCAATTGGTAGTGGTTTTAAGGTGGAGATAAAAAAGCCCCGGACGTTTGGATGTCCGGGGCTTTTTTTAGTGTCGAGCTTTAAGAGGGGCCGTTTATTTAATGGCCAAGCGTACGCATGATAAATTCAATGAGAAAGACCATGGCGATAAGAACGACGGGCGTCGATAGTTCTCGTTGCTTTCCAATGGCAAACTTTACAATCGGGTAAGCGATAAATCCGAATGCCATTCCATCGGCTATGGAATAAGTGAACGGAATCATCACAATAATCAAGAATGCCGGCATTGTTTCAGACAATTGATCCAATGGAATCTCTTTGATATTTTGAACCATCAAGGCACCAACAATAATAAGGATTGGTGCAATCGCTGTGGAAGGGACCAATGAGATCCAAGGGACAAAAAAGAGGGTACCAAGAAACAAAACAGCCATTGTAAGAGCTGCTTTTCCTGACTTCCCGCCAGAAGCAATAACGGCTGCACTTTCAGCAGAGGAAACGGTTGGTGATGTGCCAAGGAATCCTGTGGTTAGGGCTGAAAATGCGGAGGCTTGATAGGACCGTTTGAATTTACTTTGTTGATCCAGCATATCCAACTGTCCATGAATAAGCCCCATATTCTCGAAAATGAGCACAATGGCAAGTGGGAAAACAGCCATCCAAAAACCAAATTGGGTCACACTGCTGAAATCTGGTAGGAAAACCCAGGACTGCTCACTTAGAGTCAGAGCATCTCCGCGTTCCCCGAGTACACCTGTGAAATGAGCTATGATTGTCCCGGCAATCATGGTTATCAGAAAGTTCCCAGGAACATTCTTCGTGAATAGGAAAATTCCAATAAACAATGTCAGGATGCTAGTGATGACAATGGCTGAAGATGGGTTGCCAAGTGTAATCAATGAGTGCTCGCCTTTGACAACAAGGCCGCCTTTCTCCAATCCGATGAGGGTCAAAAACAACCCTAGTCCAACCGTAATCGCGTGCTTTAAGGATGATGGAATTGCATGTTTTAACCAATCTCCTAGTTTCGTGAAAGCAGTGGTTAGAAAAATCAATGACGCCACAAGTACGACAGCTAATCCTTCCTGAAAGCTCAAACCTGATCCTTCCACGATAGAGTAGGCGAACAATGCATTCACACCCATGCCTGGAATGAGAACCATAGGCGCATTTGCGTAAATGGCCATGATCAAACAGCCTAGTGCACTGGCAAGAATGGTAGCGATCATCCCGCTTTCAAGCGGTAGACCGGCACTTTCGAGAATTTGACTGTTGACCGCAACGATGTAAACCGTCGTGAAATAACCGATCAACCCAGCTAACCCTTCTTTCTTCCAGCTCACTTTTTGATTTTGCTGATTGAGCATTTTAATCTCCTCTATGAAATTTATCCCTCTCCCGCCCGGTTACCGAGTAACCCACAAACGTTTATTTTACTCTCAAATGAAAAAACTATCAAGTTAATCTAGTAATTTTCCGATAAAATGAAGTGTAGAACAACAGTTTGTGTTAAGATAAGATAGGATTATAATAGAATAGAAAGCGTTTTCTTTCTTGATATATAGATAAAAGGGGAAGGTGATCCTAATGAAATACCGTTCTGTATTCGATATTATTGGTCCTGTCATGATAGGACCATCAAGTTCACATACCGCAGGTGCGGCCAGGATCGGGCGTGCTGCCCGTCACTTGTTTGGAAGAGAACCGAAATATGCTCATATCCATTTATATGGATCTTTTGCTAAAACTTATAAAGGGCATGGAACAGATGTAGCGATTATCGGAGGACTGCTGGACTATGATACTTACGATGAACGCATCAGTCAATCACTCCATACTGCCCGTGAAAATGGAATGAAAATACGTTTTCATGAAGAAGATGCCCATTCAGATCACCCCAATACAGCAAGGGTGAAAATTGGAGATGACAATGGGGAACTCGAACTCGTTGGAATATCCATTGGGGGAGGAAAAGCAGAAATAACGGAATTGAATGGCTTTGAGCTCAAGCTATCAGGAAGTCATCCAGCCATTCTTCTCATCCACAATGATCGTTATGGGGCTATCGCCTCTGCGACTGCTATTCTAGCAAAGAATCAAATTAACATTGGGCGTATGGAAGTCTCCAGAAAGGCAGAAGGGGAACAAGCCTTGATGGTCATTGAAGTAGATCAGAATATTGATGACGCCATTTTGGGTGAGTTAGAACGTGCAGATCATATTACTCAAGTAGCAAAAATATCAGATTGATTGAATGGGAAGAAAGGAGAGAGCGCATGTTTCGTAATGTTGCAGAACTCGTAGAATTAGCAGAAAGTGAAAATATACAAATTTCCGAAGTTATGATTCGTCAGGAGATGGAAGTAAAACAACTGTCGAGAGAACAAGTTTTTTCCCAAATGGAGCGGAACCTCGATGTGATGGAAAAAGCCGTGGAGGACGGATTGAAGGGGGTTAAATCCCATAGTGGATTGACCGGAGGAGACGCAGTCCTTATTCAAAATTATATGAAAAACCACACCCCCTTATCTGGACATCTCCTCATGGATGCTGTCAGCAAAGCTGTGGCTACCAATGAAGTGAATGCAGCGATGGGGACGATTTGTGCCACTCCGACTGCCGGGAGCGCGGGATGTGTACCTGGAACACTTTTTGCGGTAAAAAACCAATTGAACCCGACCAGGGAGCAAATGGTACGATATCTTTTCACTTCGGGGGCATTTGGTTTTGTCGTCGCTAATAACGCATCCATTTCTGGGGCAGCTGGCGGCTGTCAGGCTGAAGTAGGTTCGGCAGCAGGGATGGCCGCAGCAGCGATTGTGGAAATGGCTGGGGGCACACCGTCACAATCGGCTGAAGCTATGGCCATTACACTAAAAAATATGCTCGGGCTTATTTGTGATCCGGTTGCTGGACTTGTCGAAGTACCTTGTGTGAAAAGGAACGCCATGGGGTCATCCAATGCGGTTGTTGCAGCAGATATGGCTCTTGCAGGAGTGACCAGCCGTATTCCATGTGATGAAGTTATTGATGCCATGTACAAGGTCGGACAACGCATGCCTTCTGCCTTTAGAGAAACCGCTCAGGGCGGGCTCGCAGCTACCCCGACAGGCCGGGAGCTGGAAGCAAAAGTGTACGGAATTTCGTTAAAGAAAGAGTGAATGACGTGTTACATCGATCGATCAGTGATGTCAAAGGAGTAGGGGAGAAACTCCAATCCCAACTAAATGATCTTGGGCTTTTCACCGTGGAGGATTTGCTTTTTTATTTTCCACATCGCTATGATTCCTACGAAGTCAAACCGCTTACAGAATTGACACATAATGAAAAAGCTACCATCGAAGGGGAAGTAGCATCAGAACCAGTGCTCAGTTTCTATGGGAGGAAAAAATCACGCTTAACGTTTACCTTGCAAGTCGACCATTTTGCTGTAAAAGCTGTGATGTTCAATCGTGCGTTTGCAAAAAAACAGCTGAATCAAGGGGATACAGTAACGGTTACTGGAAAGTGGGATCAACAACGCCTGCAGATGACAGTCAGCCAGTTTAAAAAAGGGGAGTCCAAAAGTCAGGAGCCTATCCAGCCTGTCTACACTTTAAAAGAAGGGGTTAACCTTCATACGTTAAGAAAAGTGATCAAAACAGCTCTTGAGGAATTCGGCGGGGAAGTCCCGGAGATTCTCCCGGAAGACCTTGCCTTAGCCTATAAACTCCCCGGTCGGACGCAAGCCTTACATCAAATGCATTACCCTGAAACGAGGGTAATGCTTAAGCATGCGAAACGACGGTTCATATATGAAGAGTTTTTGATTTTCCAATTGAAGATGCAATTGTTGAGAAAACACAACCGTGAATCTACAAAAGGCCATATACAGGAATACAATAATAATGAATTAACTTCCTTCGTCCAGTCTTTACCTTTTGAATTGACATCTGCGCAGAAGCGTTCACTGGCAGAAATACTGAAAGATATGAAGAGCCCGCATCGGATGAATCGTTTGCTGCAAGGAGATGTAGGATCAGGTAAAACCGCAGTGGCTGCTATTGCCCTCTATGCCTCAATTACGGCTGGTTATCAAGGAGCGCTGATGGTTCCAACAGAAATTCTTGCCGAACAACATTACCACTCGCTGGCAGAAATGTTTGAAGGACGAGCTAATGTTGCTTTATTGACTGGTTCCATTAAAGGGAAGCGCCGTCGAGAAATTCTCGAAGCCGTTGAGCAAAAGGAAATCGATATTTTGGTCGGTACACATGCTTTAATACAAGATGAAGTGGTGTTTCAAAGTCTTGGGTTCGTCATCGTCGATGAACAGCATCGCTTTGGTGTTCAGCAAAGACGTGGACTTAGAGACAAGGGGCTTTCTCCGGATGTTTTATTTATGACAGCCACACCCATTCCAAGAACACTGGCCATTACAGCTTTCGGGGATATGGATGTAAGTGTCATCGATGAAATGCCGGCAGGGAGAAAACCTGTCGATACCTATTGGGTCAAAGGAGAAATGACGAACAGGGTTCTTAGTTTTATCCAAAAAGAAATTGATCAAGGACACCAGGCCTATGTGATCTGTCCACTCATTGAAGAGTCCGATCAATTGGATATTCAAAATGCAATTGAACTCTATAATCAATTGAGCGCAGTATTTGAGCCAAAAGTATCCGTCGGGCTCATGCATGGACGACTCCCTAATGAAGAAAAAGAGGAGGTCATGCAGCAGTTTGCCGCCAATGATCTGAATATTCTCGTTTCGACGACCGTTGTAGAAGTGGGAGTGAATGTTCCCAATGCTACCGTCATGGTTATTTATGACGCGCAAAGATTTGGTCTCTCTCAGTTACACCAGCTCAGGGGCCGTGTGGGTCGTGGAGCGGATCAAAGCTATTGTATCTTGCTTGGTGACCCACAAGGTGATGTTGGAAAAGAACGGATGAGAATCATGACAGAAACAAATGATGGTTTTGAACTCTCGGAACAAGACTTGAAGTTGCGTGGCCCAGGAGACTTTTTTGGGAAAAAGCAAAGTGGACTTCCGGATTTTAAAGTAGGAGATATGGTTCATGATTATCGTGCTCTTGAAACCGCCAGAAAAGACGCAGCCGAGATGATTATGGAAAATACTCTTGAGGAAGATGAACGATACAAAACGCTTAGAGAATACGTATATAGGGATAAACATTTGCTTGGAAATGTGTTGGATTAAGGCTAAAAGCTTATAATAGCGCTGCGTTCACCCGATCATGCGTATAGCCAAGCATGATCGGGATGGTTTGTCATAGAAATATTTGGGTTGGATTTTATATCTCCAAGACCATTACTAAGGCAAAGGCCCTCATTATTTGAGGGCCTTTGCCTTTTCCTTAAGGGTAATCACTTATTTTTTCGATTATTCTTTGTTGTTATGGGAGTTTCGGTGAATGCTAATGGAGAGGAATGGTGGAAGAGAATTTTAGCTAATCCTTGCGTAAATGAATGTGGTATTATATATTACTATTAGTACCTAGTCATAAAGGCAGCGCTTATGATTAAATGAACGGTGGAATCAGTATGAAAAAGTCTAAAAAAGTACGTCAAGAGGAACTGAAAACGAAAATAGACCATACCCCCTTCATTACAGACGAAGAACTAGCAAAATCATTCGGGGTCAGCATTCAAACGATAAGATTGGACAGAATGGAGCTCGGCATTCCAGAATTACGGGAACGTATTAAGTCCGTAGCCACACAAGAATGGAATGAGACGGTGAAAGCTTTACCTGTAGAAGAAATCATCGGGGAAGTGGTGGATCTGGAACTTGATGATAGGGCGATTTCCATATTAGATATCCGGCCAGAGCACGTATTCTCAAGGAATCATATAGCAAGAGGGCATTATTTGTTTGCCCAGGCTAATTCACTAGCTGTGGCTCTTATTAACGATGAGCTTGCTCTTACAGCCCATTCCACCATATCTTTTACTCGGCCTGTGAAACTTGGAGAACGTGTGGTAGCCAAAGCGATGGTCAGAGGGCAAGACGAAAAAGGCCGTACCCTTGTGAATGTACATAGTTTTGTGGATAACGAAGAAGTGTTCGCAGGGACATTTGAAATGTATCGCTCGAATCAATAGAAGGAGATGGATTGAGTATGAAACTAGCCATTGATGCCATGGGCGGTGACAACGCTCCTGAAGCGATTGTTAAAGGGGCTGTTCAAGCCGCAGATACCATCGACGGACTGGAAATCACCCTTGTAGGGGATGAGGCAAAAATTAAGCCTTATTTGAAAGGGCAGTCGAACGTATCCATTTTACATACAACGGAAGTTATAACAGCAGAAGATGAACCAGTTCGAGCTGTTAGGAGAAAAAAACAGTCTTCCATGGTGCTTACAGCCAATGAGGTGAAAGAAGGACGTGCGGATGGCTGTATATCTGCTGGTAATACGGGAGCATTGATGAGCGCGGGATTGTTCGTGGTTGGACGGATGAAAGGGGTAGACAGACCTGCACTTAGCCCCACCCTTCCAACATCTGATGGCAAAGGCTTTCTAATGCTGGATGTAGGAGCGAATGTGGATGCTAAACCAGCACATCTTCTCCAGTATGCAGTAATTGGAAGTATTTATGCTAAAAATGTCCGTCAAATCAAAAATCCACGTATCGGTCTGCTAAACGTTGGTACGGAAGACGGCAAAGGAAGCGAACTAACGAAGAAATCCTTTGAAATGATGCAGGAAGCACCCCTTAATTTTGTTGGAAATATAGAAGCTCGTGACTTGCTTGAAGGTGTGGCAGATGTTGTAGTCACAGATGGATTTACTGGAAACGTAGCTTTAAAAACAATCGAGGGTACTGCAATGACGATGTTTTCTATGATAAAGCAAACATTCATGAGCAATTTCAAGACGAAAATTGCCGCAGGACTCGCAAAGAATGATCTGCGGAAATTAAAAGATCAATTAGATTACAGTGAGTATGGCGGGGCCGGGCTATTTGGTCTGTCAGCACCTGTGATTAAAGCACATGGTTCATCGAACGACCGTGCTGTTTTGAATGCCATTCGCCAGGCGTGTCAGATGGTAGAACTTGATGTAACCAACACAATTAAGAACACTTTAATGGAAATGAATAAAGAGGAGGATGAATCATGAAGCGAATTGCCTGTGTTTTTCCTGGCCAAGGATCCCAGGAAGTCGGAATGGGGAAAGGGATGTATGAAGCTTACCCTGCTGTGAAACAATTGTTTGATGCTGCGGATGAAACGCTTGGTTATTCATTAACAACCCTTATGTTTGAAGGGGCTGCTGAAGAATTGACAAGGACAGAAAATGCCCAGCCAGCTTTACTTCTTAACAGTATGGCTATTCAAGAAGTACTTAAGGAAGAAGGCGTTGTGCCTGAAATGACAGCCGGTCACAGCTTGGGAGAATATAGTGCTTTAGTGGCTTCTGGTGCTTTAGATCCAATGGAAGCCGTTCAACTTGTCCATGTTCGAGGGAAACTCATGGAAGAAGCGTACCCTACAGGAAAAGGAACAATGGCGGCTGTATTAGGGTTAAGTCAAGAAGAGATCGAAGAAGTGCTTCGTGATTTTGATGGGGATTATGCAGTTGATTTAGCAAACATCAACTGCCCTGGGCAAATTGTAATATCTGGAACAAAGGATGGGGTGGAAAAGGCCTCTGAGAAATTATCTGAGGCAGGAGCCAAACGGGTGCTTCCTTTGAATGTCAGCGGCCCTTTCCATTCCCGGTTAATGAAACCGGCTAGTGATGACTTTGCCAACCATTTAGCCGAAACAAAAATTCGTGACGCAGAGATTCCGGTTTACGCAAATGTGACTGCCTCCCCTGTAACAGAAGCAGAAGAAATCGAAAAACTTTTAGTCGAGCAATTATACTCCCCCGTAAAGTTCCAGCAAATTTTAGAAGCTTTTGTTGACGAAGAGGTGGATGCAATCGTTGAAGTCGGACAAGGGAAAGTATTAAGCGGGCTTGTCAGGAAAGTGAAACGTAGAATGAAAACTTTCAGTGTACAGGATCCTGAATCACTGCAGGAGTTCATTGAGTGGTATAAGGA
The DNA here is from genome assembly GCF_900108515.1 of Halobacillus karajensis. GTDB lineage: Bacteria > Bacillota > Bacilli > Bacillales > Halobacillaceae > Halobacillus > Halobacillus karajensis. The sequence goes on from NZ_FNWW01000003.1 coordinate 270,699, forward strand.
GGAATCTTAATGTTACAAGACCAAGTGGCTCTCGTAACAGGAGCTTCACGCGGCATTGGTCGCGCGATTGCTCTTGAACTGGCATCCCAGGGAGCGAAAGTAGCCGTTAATTATGCAGGCAGTGAAGATAAAGCAGAGGCTGTGGTACAAGAAATTAAAGAACGTGGGGGCGTTGGTATCAAAATTCAAGCCAACGTTTCTAAGGATGCTGATGTAAAAAGGATGGTAAAAAAAGTAGTCGACGAATTTGGTCGCCTAGATATTCTTGTTAATAATGCCGGCATCACTAAAGATAATCTCTTAATGAGAATGAAAGAAGAGGAGTTCGATGATGTCATAGACACGAACTTAAAAGGTGTCTTCCTTTGTACTAAAGGCGTAACACGACAAATGATGAAGCAGAAATATGGACGAATCATCAATGTGGCGTCAATCGTTGGGGTTTCTGGAAATCCTGGACAGGCGAACTACGTAGCTGCAAAAGCCGGAGTCATTGGGATGACTAAATCGAACGCCAAAGAATTAGCCGCTCGAAATATTCAAGTGAACGCCGTCGCACCCGGGTATATCTCTACAGATATGACAGATTCTCTGACGGATGAACAGCGTGAGCAAATGCTCAGTCTAATTCCTTTAAAGCGTCTTGGAGAAGCGGCGGATGTCGCACGCGTTGTGCGTTTTCTTGCTACGGAAGATGCGGCTTATATGACCGGTCAGACCTTGCATGTCGACGGTGGTATGGTAATGTAAGAAAGGGAATAGAAATAGATCTCTATTTTGATGAGAGCTATTGCGCTTTTTATAAGGTTTTTACTATAATTACTGAAGGGAGGTGAGGTTCCAATGGCAGAAACATTTGATCGTGTAAAACAAATCATCGTCGATCGTCTAGATGTTGACGAGTCTAAAGTGACTATGGAAGCTTCCTTCAAAGAAGATCTAGAAGCAGACTCTCTTGATGTAGTAGAGCTTGTAATGGAGCTTGAAGATGAGTTTGATATGGAAATTTCTGATGAAGAAGCTGAAAAAATCAATACAGTAGGCGACGCTGTGAATTACATAAGCAGCCAGTCGTAAACGATAGGATTGCTGTCCGTAATTACGGGCAGCCTTTCCTGTATTTTAAAAGAAATTCATAGTAAAGGACAAGGTGATTTATGGATGATTTTTCCAGTTTCCAGAAAAAAATAGATGTTCAGTTTAATGATATCTCGTTACTGGAACAGGCTTTCACGCATTCATCTTATGTGAATGAGCATCGGAAAACCGATCGAGAAGATAATGAAAGACTCGAGTTTCTAGGGGATGCTGTCTTAGAACTAGGGGTCTCTCAATATTTATACCGGGAATTTCCGGATATGGCAGAAGGCGAGCTTACAAAGTTCAGGGCCTCGATCGTGTGTGAAGTCTCATTGGTAGAGTTTGCTAATGAGTTGAATTTCCAAGACCTGATTCTACTCGGTAAAGGAGAAGAGTTAACGGGGGGGCGCAATCGACCAGCTTTGCTTGCTGATGTTTTTGAAGCGTTCATCGGTGCTCTTTATCTGGACCAGGGTTATGATGCAGTCATACAGTTTCTTAAAACGTATGTGTATCCAAAAGTGAAAAAAGGTGCTTTTTCTCATGCGATGGATTTCAAAAGTCAACTTCAAGAGTTCATCCAGCGAGATAAGAATAGTAAGATTGAATATGCAATCGTTGAAGAAAGAGGTCCAGCTCATAGTCGCGAGTTTATTGCTCATGTTCTCATACAGGATGAGATCGGTGGGATTGGCATCGGCCGTACCAAAAAGGAAGCAGAGCAGAAAGCGGCCCAGCAAGCTTTAGAAAACCAAGGGGCCCATCTCTAAGAGGAAAGCAATCTTTATACATGAATGCCATCGATAATGAAAAGCCCAGAGGTCCAACTCTGGGCTTTTGCTATGAAAAAACGGATAAAAAACGACCGTTCCCTGCTTTTTTGGAAACGGTCGCTGTTAAGGGAACATATAAAAGCGGTTACTTTCTATATTGGCCGAGCTCAGTAACGAAAGCCTGTATCTCAGAGACGCTAAGTTGTCCTTTCATTTCAATAATGTCATGGAGTGACTTGATCTCCTCATATTTATTGAGGTCGTAATCTTCCGGGTCCATGAGAGATCGGTTGACTACTTGTAATTTCTCGGCCATGTCGTTAATGATGACCTCTAGGTTCTCTTGTTTAGGTTCTTGTAAACTCAAAAATGAATCCTCCTTCAAAGGCTCTTTTTGTAGGCTATTACATATGATAAAGGACTTTGGCTAATTTTGAAACCCTATGTCGGAAGAAAAGAGCGCTGACGTTCCTACCGTAGGGCAAGGGTTTATGATAAAATAAACAAGTTGAGTGAATGAAAGATTTGTGAAAAAACAGGAGGATGAATATGTTCCTCAAACAATTAGATACGATAGGATTTAAATCATTTGCCGAAAGGGTCACTGTTGATTTTGTGTCAGGCGTGACATCTGTAGTGGGACCTAACGGAAGTGGAAAAAGTAATATAACGGATGCCATCCGCTGGGTATTGGGAGAACAATCAGCACGCTCGCTCCGTGGAAGTAAAATGGAAGATATCATCTTTGCGGGGAGTGACAGCCGCGCTCCGTTGAATATGGCTGAAGTAATGTTAACCTTAGATAATTCAGATCAGGCACTGCCGCTCGATTATCAGGAAGTCAGTGTGACAAGGAGAGTTTACAGGTCTGGGGAAAGTGAATTTTATATTAATAACCAGACATGCCGGCTAAAAGATATCATAGATTTATTTATGGATTCCGGCCTTGGAAGAGAAGCTTTCTCTATTATAAGTCAAGGAAAAGTTGAGGAGATTCTTAGTTCCAAAGCAGAGGAGCGGCGTTCGATTTTTGAAGAAGCTGCGGGTGTCCTCAAATACAAACAACGAAAGAAAAAAGCAGAATCCAAGTTATCGGAAACACAGGAAAATCTAAATCGTGTGGAAGATATCCTACATGAAATTGATGGTCAGCTTGAGCCACTTAAAGAACAAGCGGCTATTGCAAAAGATTACTTAGAGAAAAAAGATGAACTGAAAAATATCGAAATTTCCTTATTAATCACTCAAATTGAGCAAGTCCACAGTCAATGGGAAGCCGTTCTCAATGAGCTTGAGCAGGTGAAAACACAGGAAAGGGAAGTGAAAGGGAGAATAGAAAAAGAAGAATCTTCTTTAGCTGCCCAAAGGAATGACGTCGAAGCTTTGGAAGCATCCTTAGAGGATCTTCAAACAAAATTGCTGGATCTTACGCGCGAACTCGAAAATCTCGAGGGGAAGAAGCAGCTTATGAAGGAACGTCATAAACATTTTGAAGAAAATAAATCTAAATTAGAAGAAGCCTATGAAGAGCTTTCTGCAAAACTTCTTCATTTAAAGACCATTGCAGAAGAAGAAGTCCAAAAATTAGAAGATGCAAAAGAGAAAAAAGAGCAAACGAAACGTGAACTTAACCAAACAAATCAAGCATTAAAGCAGGATATCCACTTGATGGAAGAAAAAATCGAAGACTTAAAGAGTGAATATATTGAACTTTTAAATGCCCAGGCAGCCAAACGAAATGAGAAACAGCTTCTTGAAAAACAATTGAATCAATTGCACTATAAAAAAGGCAGTCAAATTGATAAATTCAAGGATTTAAGGGTTGAACGCAGCCAACTAGAAGAAAATTTGAACAAAGCCTCTCATGAAGCTGAAGAACTTACACTTCAGCGCGAAGAGCTGGAAAAACAGGCCCAAGCATTAAATGATGAATATGAAAAAAACAAGCAAACGTATCAGGAATGGCAGGAGAAACTTTACAAAGGGTATCAGTATTTAGAAAAGATGCGTTCAAAAAAAGAAATGCTCGAAGAAATGAAAGAAGATTTCTCTGGTTATTTTCAAGGGGTTCGTGAAGTATTAAAAGCAGCGCAAAAAGGGCAGATTCCCGGGACCCACGGGGCTGTTCTTGAGTTAATTGATATTCCGTCACATTTACTTACAGCCATTGAAACGGCTCTCGGAGCCCAAGCACAGCATATTTTGGTGGAGGATGAGCGAACAGGGAGGCAAGCGATCCATTGGTTGAAGAACAATAATAAAGGACGCGCCACATTCTTGCCGCTCACTTCTATACAACCGCGTTTTGTAAATGGAACCTCATCCCTTTCTCAACAAGACGGTTATATTGGAATCGCAGCTGATTTGATTCATTATGATCAGATCCACTCAAAAGCAATCAAGCATCTGCTTGGCCACATCGTCATAGCGGAGAACTTAGAGTGTGCCAATCAGATAGCCCGTGCACTTAACCGCAAATACAGAATAGTGACCCTGGATGGGGATGTCGTTAACCCTGGAGGATCTATGGCTGGGGGGGCGAAAAAACAATCCAAGCAATCCTTGTTCACAAGGGAAAAAGAACTGCAGGAATTAAGTGAAAAAATCATGGAATATGATGCGAAAGCATTGGATGTAGAAAGCAAAGTGAAACAGCTCAAAAACATTTTAGCCGAGCAGGAACAGGAAAGAGAACAGTGGAATGCTAAACTTTCCGAAATGAAAAGAGAAGAATATGAAAAGCAATCCGATCGGCGGGAAATGCAAGTGAAACTCGATCATCTGAATGATCAGCTGCATTTATTTGATCAAGATCAAGCCCAGTATGATCAAGATTCTCATCATGCAGATAAACAATTAAAAGATCTTGATGATACGTTGGCATCACTGGAAAAGCAGCTTGACTCTGTAAATACTAAAATTGAAGAGCTCACAGTGACGAAAGAGAAACAGAAAGAAGACGAAGCCAATTTACAAGAACACAGACAAAAGCTTCAGATCCAACTGGCCGAGCAGGAGTCAGCTGTCCATAATCAAAAGGAAAAAGCGGATCGTTATCAGCAGGAAAAAGATCTGATTGAGCAAGAATTGCGCGGGAATCGTGCTTCTTATCAGCAGTTAATGGAAGTAAAAGATTCAAATCAAACCGAAGCAGATATTCAGGCTCAAATAGAAGCTATAAAGGCGGAAAAGGAAAAAACGTCCTCCTCCATTCAAGTGAAACGAAAGGAACGACAGGAACGAGGTGAAAAAATTCAGCACGCCGAACAATCGTTAAAAGAATGGAAACGGAGACACCAAAATTATATTCAAGATCAGCAGCAAAAAGAAGTTAAAGCCAATCGTCTGGATGTAGAGCTTGAAAACATGCTCCATTACCTGCAGGAAGAGTATGTGATGACTTTTGAGAAAGCTAGAAGAGACTACCCTGATGTGGAAGATATTGAAGAAGCTTCCACGCAGGTGAAGTTGATCAAGAGATCCATCGAAGAACTTGGTACCGTTAATCTAGGTGCGATTGATGAGTATGACCGTATTAAAGAGCGGTACGAATTCCTGAAGGGGCAACAGGACGACCTTCTTGAAGCAAAACAAACCCTCCACAATGTTATCAATGAGATGGATGGAGAAATGGAACGGAAATTTGAGGACACCTTTACGAAGATCCGGGCAGAATTTGGAGAGGTATTCCGTACATTGTTTGGTGGGGGAAAAGCAGACTTGAAATTGACGGATCCTGGAAATATGTTGGAAACAGGAGTCGATATTGTAGCCCAGCCACCAGGAAAGAAATTGCAAAACATGAGTCTCTTATCTGGGGGAGAACGAGCGTTAACAGCTATCGCGTTGTTGTTCTCCATCTTACGTGTCCGTCCGGTCCCCTTCTGCGTCTTGGACGAAGTGGAAGCAGCTCTGGACGAAGCGAATGTTGATCGATTTGCTAAGTTCTTAAAAGAATTCAGTGAGGAGACCCAATTTATCGTGATTACTCATAGGAAAGGGACAATGGAGGAGTCGGATGTTCTTTACGGTGTCACGATGCAAGAGTCTGGGGTTTCTAAACTCGTTTCCGTACGGCTGGAAGAAACACCGGAATTATTGGAAGCATAGGAAGGATGAGTTGATGAGCTTTTTTAAGAAACTGAAAGAGAAGTTTGTGAAAGATCAGGAGTCAGAAGAAGAACAGAAAAACCTGCAATCAGATGTGGAAGCGGGAGAGTCTGCCGATGAGGAAAGGCCTTTGGATGGAGAAACAGAAGGACCTATAGATGAAATGTCGGGTACTGACCAACCGGGTGCATGGGGAACTGATGAAGTGGCAGAACCGCCAGTAGATGAAGAAAGATCAGAGGCAGAAAAGGAAATCATTCCTGGGGATGATGAGAGGGAAGAAGAGCAGGAAAATCTAGAAGGTTTGCAAAAAGAACCTGATGAAGAAGAGAAAGTTTCGATTGCGTCCAAATTCAAAATGGGCCTTGCGAAAACGAGAGATTCTTTTTCCAGTAAAATCAATGATTTGGTTGCCCGGTATCGAACAGTTGACGAGGACTTTTTTGAAGAGCTTGAAGAGGTGTTAATTTCTGCAGATGTCGGGGTTACGACAGTGATGGAAATGATTGAAGAGCTCGAGATGGAAGTGAAACGGAGAAATGTCCAGGAGCCACAGAAAGTAAAAGAAATTATTTCCGAAAAGCTTGTTGAAATCTACTACGGGGATGATGAGGCAGCTGATATTGAAGGTTTGAATGAAAACCCGGATGGACTCACGATTTATTTATTCGTGGGGGTAAACGGGGTTGGGAAAACAACCACTATCGGAAAGCTTGCCCATCGCCTGAAGTCAGAAGGGAAAAATGTGACATTAGCTGCCGGTGATACATTTAGAGCAGGTGCGATTGAGCAGCTGGAAGAGTGGGGCAAACGGGTGGATGTCAATGTAACGAAACATAACGAAGGCAGTGACCCTGCAGCTGTAATTTATGACGGCATCCAGTCAGCTAAATCCAAAAACGCAGATGTGCTCATCTGTGATACAGCTGGGCGACTGCAGAACAAAGTGAATTTAATGAATGAGCTTTCCAAGGTGAAGCGTGTGATTGAGCGCGAGGTCCCTGGTGCTCCACATGAGGTTCTTCTTGTTCTTGACGCAACTACCGGCCAAAATGCTATGAGTCAGGCAAAAACGTTTTCCGAGGCAACAGATGTGTCTGGAATCGTGCTCTCCAAACTTGACGGTACAGCTAAAGGCGGTATCGTCCTGGCCATCCGAAATGAATTGGACATTCCTGTTAAACTTGTAGGACTTGGGGAGAAAGTGACCGATTTGGAAACGTTTGATGCCCACGCCTTTGTTTACGGCCTGTTTGCAGATATGATAGAGGAATATGAGGATGAAGAAGAAACTTTATAAGCCTTGACATGGTGGGACATGTTCCGTTAATATTTATGTGTAAAGGTATTTCACTTAACAAGGAGTGCTTCAAACGTGCTTGAAAAAACAACACGGATCAATTATTTATTCGATTTCTATCAATCGTTGTTGACTCCCAAGCAGAGAAACTATATGGAGTTGTATTACCTGGAAGATTACTCTCTTGGTGAAATATCAGAAACCTTTGATGTCTCGCGTCAAGCGGTTTACGATAATATTCGCCGAACAGAGACGATGCTTGAAGAATATGAAAAAAAGCTTCATTTATATGAGAAGTTCCAAAAACGCCAGCAAGTGATTAAGGAAATGGAAGCTGCTTATGAAAAAGGGCAGCTTCCTGAGCCTTTTGAAGGCTGGCTCTACGAATTACAAGAATTAGAATAGGAGGGTTTCTTCGATGGCATTTGAAGGTTTATCCGACCGTTTGCAGGAAACGATCAAGAAAATCAAAGGCAAAGGGAAGGTAACCGAACAAGACGTAAAAGAGATGACCAGGGAGGTTCGTCTCGCCCTCCTCGAGGCCGATGTTAACTTTAAAGTCGTGAAAGATTTTGTGAAGCGTGTCCGTGAACGGGCCATCGGTCAGGAGGTCATGGAAAGCCTGACTCCAGGACAACAAGTTATCAAAGTGGTTAAAGAAGAGTTGACCGAATTAATGGGCGGGGATGAAAGTAAAATTGCTGTGGCCAAACGCCCTCCGACCGTCGTCATGATGGTCGGTCTGCAAGGTGCCGGTAAAACAACGACAACAGGAAAACTGGCAAACCTGCTTCGTAAAAACTATAACCGTAAGCCGTTGCTTGCTGCAGCGGATGTTTACCGCCCGGCAGCCATACAACAATTGCAGACCCTCGGGAAACAGCTGGATATGCCCGTCCATGAAGAAGGTACGGAAGAGAATCCAGTGGAAATTGCCAAAAATGCGGTAGCTAAAGCGAAAGAGGAACATTATGACTATGTTCTAGTCGATACCGCTGGTCGTTTGCACATTGATGGAGATTTGATGGGAGAATTGCAAGAAATCAAAGAGGCAGTGAATCCTGATGAAATCTTTTTGGTTGTCGATGCAATGACAGGTCAGGATGCTGTAAACGTGGCGGAAAGTTTCGATGAACAACTGGATATCTCTGGTGTTCTTTTGACGAAACTGGACGGGGATACACGTGGCGGTGCCGCCTTATCGATCAAAGCCGTTACAGGCAAGCCAATTAAGTTTGCTGGTATGGGAGAGAAGCTTGACCAGCTTGAAACGTTCCACCCAGAGCGTATGGCTTCGCGGATTCTTGGAATGGGAGACATGCTGACATTAATCGAGAAAGCTCAAACACAGGTCGATGAAAAACAGGCCAAAGAGCTTGAATCAAAAATGCGTAATGCTTCCTTCACATTCGAGGATTTTCTTGAACAAATGGAGCAAGTGAAAAACATGGGGCCTCTCGATGAAATCTTAAATATGATTCCAGGTGCGAACAAGATGAAAGGTCTTCAAAACGTATCGTTTGATGACAAACAAATTGTCCATGTGGAAGCAATCATTCAGTCGATGACTAAGAATGAACGCCAGGACCCGTCTGTCATGAATGCGAGTCGCAAGAAGCGGATCGCAAAAGGCTCAGGTACCTCTGTTTCGGAGGTTAACCGATTGTTAAAACAGTTTGAAGAAATGAAGAAAATGATGAAACAAATGAGCAATACGAAAGGGAAAAAAGGCAAAGGAATGAAATTTCCGTTTATGTAATGGAAAAATCCTTTACACACCCTAGAAGTTCTGCTAAAATCTAAATCTGTGTGAAACATTAAAGAAATTTGGAGGTTGTTAAAAATGGCAGTAAAAATTCGCCTAAAACGTATGGGATCTAAACGTAACCCATTTTATCGTGTAGTAGTTGCTGATTCTCGTTCTCCTCGTGATGGACGTATCATCGAGCAAATCGGAACATATAACCCAGTAGCTAACCCTGTAGAGGTTAAGCTTGATGCTGAGAAAGCAATTGACTGGATGTCCAACGGTGCGAAGCCAAGTGACACTGTTCGTAACCTTTTCTCTAATGAAGGCATCATGAAGCAGTTCCACGAAAAGAAAAACCAATAAATGATAAAGTAGTGGTGATCCCATGAAAGCCTTAATCGAAACGATCGTCACTCCGCTTGTCGATCACCCTGACAACATTGTGGTGGATGTGAAGGAAGAAAGCCATAAAGTGGTCTATCATCTTTCCGTCCACCCGGATGATTTCGGGAAAGTGATTGGAAAAAACGGGCGGATAGCGAAAGCGATTCGAACTGTCGTTTATGCGGCAGGCTCAGATTCTGAAAAACGAATCTATTTGGATATCATGTAAAGAACTAATTTTATTGGTGCAGGAAGGGAGAAGGGAAACCTTTTCCCTTTTTTACTATGTACATGAATGACAAAGAGAGGCGGACGGAAGATGCAAATCATCAGAACAGTGCCTGTCAAACAAATATTGACAGAGTCGAGTCGTGCGCAAATCAAAGAAAAATTTGACCGAAGATGTCAACAACTCGATCGGGAATGCAGCCAACTGTCTTTTGAACAAAAGAAACTGGAGCGCAAACCTGGCGTTTCGAAACAAGAAGTGGAACGCCGTTTTTCAAAAGAAATCAGCCGCCGCAAAGATCAGTTGAGATGGTTGGAATATCAACGCCAACAGTTGGATATCCTTCCTGATGAAAGTGAATTAGAAACAGATGAGGTTCAGGCGCTGATAGAAGTCGAAGAAGGCGACGACTGGGAGCAAACGATTCAGGATCGTCAAATCGTCGTGAAAGACGGAAAAGTCATACGAGCGAGGTAATAGGACTTATGGAAAAACAGTTATACAATGTCGGTAAAATTATTAACACACATGGAATCAAGGGAGAAGTGAAAGTTCATCGTGTCACAGATTTTGATGAACGCTTTGAACCTGGTCAGCTTTTGTATTGGGTAAATGATAAACAGGAAAAACCGAAGCCGCTTGTCATACGCACACACAGGGTGCATAAAGGGTTCGATCTTGTGAGTTTTGAAGAACATCCTTCCATTAATGATGTGGAACCTTACAAAAACGGTATGCTTATGGTTTCAGAAGAAGAGCAGGAAGAGCTTGATGATCATGAGTTTTATTTCCATGAAATTATTGGATGTAAAGTTTTCCTCGAGTCTGGTGCAGAATTGGGAGAAGTTAAAGAAATTCTTACTCCGGGGGCCAATGATGTCTGGGTTGTGAAGCGGAAACAACAGTCTGATGTTCTCCTTCCATATATAGAGCCTGTGGTGAAAGAAGTAGACACAGAGCGAAAAGCAATCATCATCGATCCAATAGAGGGGCTGCTAGATTAATGCATATCGATATTTTGACACTTTTTCCAGAAATGTTTGATGGCGTTTTACAAAACTCCATTATGAAGCGGGCTCAGGATCAAAAGGCTTTCTCCTATCAATACATCAATTTCCGTGATTTTACGGAGAACAAACACAACAAGGTCGATGATTATCCATATGGGGGAGGAGCAGGGCTTGTGCTGTCTCCTCAACCGATTTTCGATAGTATTGAAAAAGTAAAGCAAAAAGCGGAAAAAGCTCCGCGTGTGATATTGCTTTGTCCTCAAGGGGAACCGTATTCTCAGAAAAAAGCTGAAGAGCTGGCAGAAGAAGATCACCTTGTGTTCATTTGCGGCCATTATGAAGGGTATGATGAACGAATTAGACAGGAACTTGTAACAGATGAAATTTCAATCGGTGACTATGTATTGACTGGCGGTGAACTCGGGGCCATGGTAGTTATAGATTCTGTGGTGCGATTACTTCCAGGAGTCCTTGGGAATGAACAGTCGGCTCCGATGGATTCATTTTCAAGCGGATTATTGGAACATCCCCATTACACACGGCCAGCTGATTTCCGAGGTCGTAAAGTCCCCAATGTCCTTCTATCAGGAAATCATGCTAAAATTGATGAATGGAGACATTATCAGTCACTAAAACGTACGTTTGAACGAAGGCCTGATTTACTTGAGGAGAGAAAATTGTCCTCCAAGGAAGAGGCATGGGTTCAAGAATGGAAAAATAGCTGAGAGCTGTTGATGTTTGTCTACCAATATGGTATATTAAATCTTGTGCTTAAACGATCGGTTTAAGTGGAAAACGATGTTCCGCTGCCTCTTAGAAGACATGAGCATTAGTTAAAAAGGAGTGAAAATCATGCAACAATTGATTCATGACATTACAAAAGAACAGCTTCGTACGGATCACCCAGACTTCCGTCCTGGTGATACTGTAAAAGTACACGTGAAGGTTGTTGAAGGCAGCCGTGAGCGTATTCAGGTATTCGAAGGTGTTGTCATTAAGCGTCAGAACGGCGGAATCAGCGAAACATTCACTGTACGTAAAATTACTTACGGTGTTGGTGTGGAGCGTACATTCCCGGTTCATTCCCCACGTATCGCTAAGATTGAGCGTACACGTCGTGGTAAAGTACGTCGTGCGAAACTTTACTACTTGCGTAACCTTCGCGGTAAAGCTGCACGTATTAAAGAAATTATCTAATTTCAGTGGAAAGGAGCTTGCTAGTCAAGCTCCTTTTTTCTACTTAAGCTTTAGGTCAATGAGATGTTATGATCTGATAAGAAAAATATTAAAGGATATGGCCGTTATCTGGAAGACCCGCTTTCCCCTTGAGTTAAAGCTCTTTAGGGTCTCACCTAAACGGCTCTTTCTGTAGGAATCTATATGAAACAAAACCTGAGTTTAAGAAGTTTTTTATGATATTATAAGATAATAGCTAATACTTTTAAGACAAAAATAGAAAACAAGTGAGCCGTTCAGCAGCAGCCCCTGCTATGACTTGTTCTTACAACCTGAGGCAAGTAGAGAGGGATCTGGTTTGCCGCTCAGACTCCTTGAAAGCAAGGGAAGAGGATAAATATGAAACAGCAATGGTTGGACTGGATTAAGGCATTTCTTATCGCCGGTGTACTCGCGATTGTTGTGCGGGTTTTCTTGTTTGCACCAGTTGTAGTTGAAGGCCCTTCAATGTTGACTACTTTACATAGTGGTGATCATCTAATTGTCAGCAAACTCAATTATACGCTGGGTTCACCAGAACGTTTCGATATTGTCGTATTTCACGCAACAGAACGCAAAGACTATATTAAACGAGTCATCGGTCTGCCCGGAGACTATATTGCTTACAAAGACGACCAGCTTTATGTCAATGGGAAAGCTGTTGACGAACCTTTTCTTGAAGAACGAAAACAACAATTAAATGGCAATCGCCCATTAACGGAAGATTTTAAAATGGAGGAATTACCAGGAGAATATCAGGAAGTTCCTGAAGGGTATTTATTCGTACTGGGAGACAACCGGAACAATTCGACAGACAGCCGGATGCTTGGCATGATCGATCAAGACCAAATGGTAGGGGAAGCGGTTATTTCCTACTGGCCGCTAAACCGCATTCAGCTGGTCAATTAGGAGGATGTAAATGACCATTCAATGGTTTCCAGGCCACATGGCCAAGGCAAAAAGGGAAGTGGCGGAGAAACTGAAGCTCGTTGACTTCGTTATTGAACTTGTGGACGCACGGGCCCCACGCTCTTCACAAAACCCTATGCTTCAGAGTATTTTACAGGAAAAACCGAAATTAATTGTACTGATGAAAAAAGACTTAGCTGATTCACAGGTTACGAATGAGTGGATTGAACATTTCAAAAACGAAGGCATACCTGCTGTGGCTATTGAAGCGAATCAGAAACAGGATGTTCAAAAAGTTGTTCAGAAAGCGAAAGAGCTAGGGAAAGAAAAAATAGAAAAACTCAAAGCTAAAGGAATACGCCCAAGAGCATCTCGAGCCATGATTATAGGAATACCTAATGTAGGGAAGTCCACACTCATTAATCGTCTGGCAAATAAGAAAATGGCGAAGACAGGTGATAAACCAGGTGTCACGACAAAACAGCAGTGGATCAAAGTAAAAAAAGAATTTGAGCTACTTGATACACCCGGGATTCTTTGGCCGAAGTTTGAGGAAGAAGAAGTCGGTTACAGACTGGCTTCCATCGGTACGATAAAAGATCAGATTCTGCCGAAGGAAGATGTGGCTGCCTATGTGTTGGATTTTCTCAATCATACTTACCCAGACTTGTTAGAAGAACGGTTTGGACTGCAGAATGTGGATGACATCATGGAGGTCTTTGCATCCATTGGTAAGAAAAGAGGCTGCCTCGAGAGTGGAGGACAAGTGAACTTTGATAAGGTAGCCGATATTATTTTACAGGATTTACGAACAGGGAAGCTTGGTTCTATCAGTCTTGAACGCCCAGATTCGTAACTAGAAGCGCAAAGTGGCAGGAGCCTCTTGCGCTTTATTTGTTGTCTTGAAAGTTAAAAAAATTCTGTGATCAAACATACTATGTTAAGCGTAATAAGAGACCACTTGGAATTTAGAATATGAAAGAAACGGAGTACTTTGATTTTATGACTCAACTGACCATTACACAAGTGAAAGAAAAACTGAACGCTGACGAACCATTATCGCCGCATGAGCTATCCATGTTTAAAGAAGATAAAAGAAAAGGGGTTCAACAGCTCATCCGCCGCTATGAAAAAGAGAAACAACTAAAATATGAACGAAAACAACGCTATGAAGAAATGATGAAGTTTGAAAAAGAGTTATATCAGAATGGATTCTCTCCTATCGCAGGGATCGACGAAGCGGGAAGAGGGCCCATCGCGGGGCCTGTGGTAGCAGGAGCTGTGATCATGCCGCACGAGTATTATTTAGAAGGTTTGAACGACTCCAAAAAATTAACTTTTAAAAAACGAGAAGAATATTTTGAAAGAATCAAAAGGGATGCTGATTGGGGCGTTGGCATCGTGACAAATGAAGAAATCGATCAAATTAATATTTTTCAAGCTACAAAGTTGGCGATGAAACGAGCAGTTGAACAGCTTTCCAATCAACCGGAACATCTTTTAATTGATGCTATGGAGCTGGACAATCTATCGTATGCTCAGACAAGCCTTGTCAAGGGTGATGAAAGAAGTGTGTCGATCGCTGCTGCGAGTGTTATGGCAAAAGTAACAAGAGATCGCATGATGGCAGAGCTGGCGACTGAATATCCCATGTATCATTTTCATAACAATCAAGGATATGGAACAAAGGAACACTTAAGTGCTCTGGCAAGATATGGAGCTTCACCTGTCCATAGACGGTCGTTTGCCCCTGTTAAAGATTTACTATAGGGGGAATAGAATCATTGATTTGGAACTTGTCTCACGGATTGTGTAGGAGACTTGAACATCATACATCAGGGCATCGCCCCGCAAATTTTATCCACAGCTGGGGTCAGCCGCCCCCAGCTCAGAATGTTTTTTATGGTACGGGGGAGCCTTTTTTTAACGGATCATGCTATCATAAGGATCCTTACACTCTTTAGGGCAGGTTGCACTCACGATTGGGGAACAGCGGGATTCCCTTGAGAGAAGGACGCTGCACGACCACTTTACTTTTGTAGGGGCACAACGGTTCCATAAAACATCTGGGAAGGGGCCTTACACGCTTCTGCCAATTAGTTGAATACATAATGGCAACAAGTGTTTAACGAAGAGTCAACCGTAAATATGGATTATATTATCTTCTACTACTCTAGTTTACATAATAATATACATGTGAATCTATTGAATTTTTCGACAGAAATCTAGCTTAGTATGGACAATTGATAGCGTTTTTTTATACAATGAACATGCAGTGAAAATTGATGGGAGGATGAAACATGAACATTCACGAGTATCAAGGAAAAGAAATCATGCGTGATTTTGGCGTATCTGTGCCAAACGGACACGTGGCATATACCGTAGATGAAGCTGTCGAAGCAGCCAAGAAATTAGGTAGTGATGTTACGGTTGTCAAAGCGCAGATCCATGCAGGCGGCCGTGGGAAAGCCGGTGGAGTCAAGATCGCTAAAAATCTTGATGAGGTGCGTACATACGCTGACGAAATACTAGGAAAAACACTTGTAACCCATCAGACTGGGCCAGAAGGCAAGGAAGTAAAGCGCTTACTTATTGAAGAAGGCTGCGATATTAAGAGTGAATACTATGTTGGTCTTGTTCTCGATCGCGCAACAAGCCGTGTGACGATGATGGCATCTGAAGAAGGTGGAACAGAAATAGAGGAAGTCGCTGAAAAGACTCCCGAAAAAATCTTCAAAGAAGTCATTGATCCTGTAACAGGTCTCACACCGTTCCAGGCTCGTCGACTTGCTTTTAACATCAATATCCCGAAAGAATCCCTAGGAAAAGCAGTTAAATTTATGCTTGGGTTATATGAAGTTTTTGTACAGAAGGATTGCTCAGTAGCAGAAATTAATCCATTGGTGACAACTGGAGATGGAGGCGTGCTTGCACTTGATTCGAAGTTAAACTTCGATGATAACGCATTGTTCCGTCAGAAGGATATTGCTGAGCTTCGTGATCTTGAAGAAGAAGATCCGAAAGAAGTGGAAGCTTCTAAGTATGACCTTAGTTATATCGCTCTTGATGGAAATATCGGTTGTATGGTTAATGGAGCAGGCTTAGCCATGGCTACGATGGATACAATTAAACATTATAATGGAGATCCTGCCAACTTCCTTGATGTCGGCGGTGGTGCGACAACGGAAAAAGTTACCGAAGCTTTCAAAATTATTCTATCCGATGACAATGTTAAAGGAATTTTCGTTAACATTTTCGGTGGAATTATGAAATGTGATGTTATTGCTGAAGGTGTTGTGGAAGCAACAAAACAAATCGGGCTGACATTGCCACTTGTCGTTCGTCTTGAAGGCACGAATGTAGACGATGGGAAGAAAATTCTTGATGACTCGGGCTTAAATATTACGTCTGCAGATTCAATGGCAGAAGGCGCACAAAAAATCGTTGAACTAGTCAAGTAAGAAAGGCGGGGAATCAGATGAGTGTATATATTGATAAGAATACAAAAGTCATTGTACAGGGAATTACAGGATCTACAGCATTGTTCCATACTAAACAAATGATTGAATACGGTACACAAATCGTTGGTGGTGTAACACCAGGTAAAGGCGGTACGGAAGTAGAAGGGATCCCAGTTTTCAATACAGTGTCAGAAGCTGTCGAGAAAACAGGAGCCAATGCTTCAGTCATTTATGTGCCTGCACCATTCGCTGCAGATGCCATTTTGGAAGCGACGGATGCAGAACTTGACCTAGCCATCTGTATCACTGAGCATATTCCTGTACTCGATATGGTAAAAGTAAAACGTTACATGGAAGGCAAGAAAACTCGTCTTGTCGGACCTAACTGTCCTGGAGTTATTACTCCGGACGAATGTAAAATCGGGATTATGCCTGGTTACATCCATAAAAAAGGCCATGTAGGCGTTGTATCCCGTTCTGGAACCTTGACATATGAAGCCGTTCACCAGCTTTCCGAAGCAGGTATCGGTCAGTCAACAGCTGTAGGTATTGGGGGAGACCCTGTGAATGGGACCGATTTCATTGATGTTCTGAAAGCGTTCAATGAAGACCCGGATACAGAAGCTGTTATTATGATTGGTGAAATTGGTGGAACGGCAGAAGAGGAAGCCGCGGAATGGGTGAAAGCGAACATGAGTAAACCTGTGGTTGGTTTCATTGGGGGACGCACAGCCCCTCCTGGAAAGCGAATGGGCCATGCCGGTGCCATTATTTCCGGAGGGAAAGGGACCGCTGATGAAAAAATCCGCGTGATGAATGAATGTGGTATTCAGGTAGCTGAAACCCCATCTGTAATGGGGGAAACACTCATTCAAGTCCTGAAAGATCAGGACCTCCTTGATAAATGCAAAACACATTAAATGAGATGATAACAGAGGCCGTATCGATAGTGATACGGCCTCTGAATTATGGAATTGAGGTGCCTAATGGAAAACCGCAGAAGACGTTTAATTCTCCTTCATTTATGTCCTCAAGTCACAAGACCCCTGCTTAAAAAGTTAATGAAAATGGACCCTTCCTTGCTTTATCCCTTTTCCTGTACTCCATTGGATTTTTCCACGCAATTATCGATTCCCTTTTCTAGAGCTCAAGCGGTTATTAAACATGTAAATAATCATAATATAATGAAGAAACTCGACATTTACGAGCAATATTTTACGATTCTCACGTGTTTTGATAACCAATATCCCCCGCAACTGCGGTTAATCCCGGATCCTCCTTATGTCCTGTACGTTCAAGGGGACCCTACCCTATTCACTTCTCCTCTATCTATCAGTGTGATCGGAACCCGTAACCCTTCCTCTTATGCTCTTCCCACGATGAAGAAAGTTCTTCTTCCACTGATTCACTCAGGTTTCACTATTGTTAGTGGGATGGCGCTAGGAATAGACCAATTTGCACATAGTCTTGCTCTAGAGAATCAAGGAAAAACAATAGCGGTTCTTGGTTCAGGATTTCAGCATATTTATCCTAAAAACAACCTTTATCTTTATAAGAAGATGGTTGAAAACCATACTGTTATCAGTGAATACCCTCCGGATGTTCCGGCTAGAAGATATCAATTCCCAGAACGGAATCGTCTGATTTCAGGTTTGACGCCTTCTACGTTCGTAATTGAGGCGCGTTTGAAAAGCGGTACGCTCATTACTGTTGACCAAGCACTGGAGCAGGGGAAGGATGTCTATGCTCTACCTGGGCCTGCAGGGAGTGCTACGAGCGAAGGGTGTCATAAAATGATTAATGATGGAGCTAAATTAGTACACACGTACCAGGATATTTTAGAGGATTGGTTAGAATAATTTGAAAAATTTGTTACAAAGGTGGTACAGTCAAGGGGAGAATAAGACCAATTTAAAACTTTTTTGAAAAATATATGTTTGACAAACGGTTTCATTGTATTTAATAATAGGGAAGATTTATTTTATGAAAAAGATCAACTTGCCAATCATAACAGAAAGATGAGGGAGTCGGGACAATCGGGATCTATATGGACATTGCCCGCAGGAAGAACCCCTTTATGCTTTTTCTACTAAAGTTAATAAATGAATAATAAAATGAATCAATGTGTATAAACAACTAAAGAGAAAACACCTCTATGGGAGGAACCTATATGGCAGATTATCTAGTAATTGTAGAATCACCTGCGAAAGCGAAAACAATTGAGCGTTATCTTGGAAAAAAATACAAAGTAAAAGCATCCCTTGGACATGTCCGGGACTTACCAAAAAGTCAAATGGGAGTGGATGTTGAAAATAAATTCTCTCTAAAATATATTACAATCCGTGGTAAAGGACCGGTTTTAAAAGAATTGAAGGCGGCAGCAAAAAAGGCGAAAAAAGTCTATCTTGCTGCCGACCCCGACCGTGAAGGGGAAGCGATCGCTTGGCATCTGGCTCACAGTCTGGATATTGATGAGCAGTCAGAATGCAGAGTTGTTTTCAACGAGATCACGAAAGAAGCGATTAAAGATTCTTTTAAACACCCACGCTCCATAGATTCTGATTTGGTCGATGCTCAACAGGCACGAAGGGTATTAGACCGTCTTGTGGGTTACAATATAAGCCCGATCCTTTGGAAAAAAGTTAAGAAAGGGTTGAGCGCAGGCCGAGTTCAATCGGTGGCTGTCAAAATTATCATCGATCGCGAAAACGAAATTAAAAACTTTCAGCCTGAAGAATATTGGACGATTGAAGCTGATTTCTTAAAAGATAAAGAGGCGTTTGAAGGATCCTTTTATGGGATGGATGGAAAGAAGCTGGATTTAAAGACACAACAAGATGTGGAGAAAATTGAACAACGAATGAAAGGGAAAGACTTTTCCGTTGACAAAGTAAATAAACGGGAGAGAAAAAGGAACCCGTCTTTACCGTTTACGACCTCTTCCCTTCAACAGGAAGCTGCTCGTAAACTGAATTTTAGAGCGAAGAAGACTATGATGATCGCTCAACAGCTTTATGAAGGAATCGATTTGGGCGGAAAGCAAGGAACAACAGGTTTGATTACGTATATGCGTACAGACTCTACTCGCTTGTCCAATTCAGCAAAAGAGGATGCTAAACAATACGTAGAAAAAAACTTCGGAAAAGAGTATTTAGGTCATAACAAAGGTTCTAAAAAGCAGGAAGGCGCTCAGGATGCTCACGAAGCGATCCGTCCTACAGGGGCTGACAGGGATCCGAAAGCGGTGAAGAGCATTTTATCACGGGATCAGTATCGACTTTATAAATTGATCTGGGACCGGTTTATTGCCAGCCAGATGGCACCTGCCGTTCTTGATACGATGACTGTCCACCTTTATAATGAAGGGGTGGAGTTCAGAGCGACAGGATCGAAAGTTAAATTCAAAGGGTTTATGAAGGTTTACATTGAAGGACGGGACGATAATAAGAAAGAAAAAGACAAGCTTCTTCCTCATTTGGAAGAAGGGATGACGGTGAAAGCTGAAGAAATCAAACCGAATCAGCATTTTACTCAGCCGCCGCCCCGTTATACGGAAGCACGTCTTGTGAGAACCCTCGAGGAATTAGGAATAGGACGACCGTCCACGTACGCTCCAACACTTGATACGATTCAACGCCGCGGCTACGTAGCACTTGATAATAAGCGTTTTGTACCGACAGAACTTGGTGAAATCGTCTTAGAGCAGCTGAGGGAGTATTTCCCGGAGATTATCGATGTCGATTTTACAAAAGGGATGGAGGATGACCTGGACGCTATAGAAGAGGGGAAAGAAGACTGGGTCAGCATCATTGAGGAATTTTATGAAGGCTTCCACCCTCGTTTGGAAAAAGCCGAAAAAGAAATGGAAGAAGTGGAAATTAAAGACGAACCCGCAGGAATTGATTGTGAGAAATGCGGCCATGAAATGGTTTATAAAATGGGGCGCTATGGTAAATTCCTTGCATGTTCCAATTTTCCAGACTGTCGCAACACGAAACCCATCCTTAAGAAAGTCGGCGTCACATGTCCGAAGTGTAAAGATGGAGAAGTCGTCGAGCGGAAAAGTAAAAAGAATCGGAAATTCTTTGGATGTGAAAACTATCCGGAATGTGATTTCATTTCCTGGGATAAGCCGATCAGCCGTCCATGTCCCAAGTGTGAGTCCTTACTTGTCGAGAAGAAATCGAAAAAAGGTACACAAATCCAATGTACGGATTGTGATTATAAAGAAGAGCCACAATCATAAAGCAGTTATAATTTAAAGAGTCTATGACTATCCTTATAGTTATAGACTCTCTTTCTTTTTTGATTGACAGTCGTCTTCAGGGACGCTATAATTACGCTTTGGTAAGTCTACATACTTGACAGGCTTTCATAACGGAACCTCTACCTGAAATCCGGCTAAAGTAGGAATTCTCAAAAGCTTGATTCTTTAGAGTTGGAAACAATTCAGAATTTTGTTACATTTTTATTAAATCCATTGTGGTTCAATTCGATATTGTGATAAAATTTAGACGCCTTTGGAGAGGTGGAAGGAATCATGCAATCATATAAAGACCAATTTATGGAGTACCTTCAAATTGAAAAAAACGCTTCCCCTTTGACTTTAAAGCATTATGGAAGGGATTTAGACGAATTTCATGCATTCCTTAAATCTGAGGGAGTGACACTCCATGAATGTGAATACTCGGTCATTCGTGTTTATCTATCACGACAACATGAAGCGAATTATTCGAGGAGGACGATTTCACGAAAAATATCCAGCTTAAGGAGTTTTTTTCGTTTTCTTGAGCGGGAAGAAATCATCCAGCAAAATCCTTTTTTAAATGTGACGTTACCAAAGCGGGACAATCCAATTCCCAATTTTTTTTATGAAGAAGAGTTAGAGAAGCTTTTCACTGTGAGTGATTTGAGTACACCTTTGGGGCAGAGAAACCAGGCTCTTATCGAACTCCTTTATGGAACAGGGATCCGTGTGAGTGAGTGCACGAAAATAGAAGTCAGTGATCTTGATTTTTCCTTGAATACGGTCCTCGTTCACGGCAAAGGGAGCAAAGATCGGTACGTTCCATATGGCCAATTCGCTGCAAAGGCGCTTCAAGCCTATATAGAAGATGGAAGAAGAGAGTTAGCTTCTAAGAGAAGCGATGAATCGAAAAATATTTTTCTGAACGCCAAAGGTGGTCCCTTAACTGCAGATGGCATCAGGCTCATCTTGAAGAAAATGGTGGAAAAAGCTTCGTTAACTGTAGATATCCATCCTCATAAATTAAGGCATTCGTTTGCTACCCATCTTCTTAATGAAGGTGCAGATTTACGTTCAGTCCAGGAATTATTAGGTCATGAAAGACTTTCTTCCACTCAAATCTATACGCATGTGTCTAAAGATCGACTGAAAAATGTTTACATGAACAGCCATCCGAGAGCAAATAAGAGGTGAATATGATGGATCAACAATTTCACGCCACAACAATCTTCGCTGTCCAGCATAATGGAGAGTGTGCGATGAGCGGAGATGGACAAGTGACACTGGGGAATCAGGTAGTCATGAAACACAAAGCGAGAAAAGTTCGCAGATTATTCAACGATCAGGTGCTCGCAGGTTTCGCTGGTTCTGTCGCAGATGCTTTTACACTCTTTGAAAAGTTTGAAGGGAAACTGGAAAGCTATGATGGAAACCTTGCCCGTGCATCTGTGGAGTTAGCGAAAGAATGGCGCAGTGACCGTGTTTTAAGAAAACTAGAAGCCATGTTGATTGTGATGGATAAAGAAAACATGTTTCTTGTTTCCGGTACAGGGGAAGTAATAGAACCGGATGACGGTATTCTTGCAATCGGTTCAGGAGGAAATTTTGCTCTTAGTGCTGGAAGAGCATTGAAAAGATACTCTCCGGAGCAGTCCGCTTCTCAAATTGCAAAAGCTGCGCTGGAAATTGCGGGAGAAATCTGTGTGTTTACAAATGACCAAATCATATTGGAAGTTCTCGATTAAGGGGGGGCATTCATGTCTTTAAATTTGACGCCAAGAGAAATCGTTGAAAAACTTGATCAATATATTATTGGCCAAAACAGTGCAAAGCGTTCAGTGGCTATAGCTCTGCGAAATCGATACCGCCGCATGCAGCTGACAGATGAGCTGAAAGATGAAATCGTACCAAAAAATATTTTAATGATGGGTCCAACAGGTGTTGGTAAGACAGAAATTGCTAGAAGACTGGCGAAACTGGTAGGGGCCCCCTTTGCTAAGGTAGAGGCTACTAAGTTTACCGAAGTTGGTTATGTTGGTCGTGATGTGGAATCCATGGTGAGGGATCTTGTAGAGATGGCCGTTCGTATGGTGAGGGAAGAGAAGATGGAGGCTGTCCAAGATAAGGCTGAAGAACAAGCCAACAAACGTCTTGTAAAACTTTTGGTTCCTTCTAAGAAAAAACAGGCGAACAACTTTAAAAACCCTTTCGAAATGATTTTCAATCAAGGAAATCAACAGGAAACGGATACAGATGAAAAGAAGGAAGAAGCAGAAATCGAAACAAAACGAAGTCGTATCCGGCATCAGCTGGATCTAGGGGAATTAGAAGACCGGATGGTCACTATTGAAGTAGAGGAATCCCAGTCTTCCATGTTTGATATGCTTCAGGGCTCTGGTATGGAACAGATGGGCATGAATATGCAGGATGCCTTCAGTCAGTTTATGCCGAAAAAGAAAAAGAAACGGAAACTCCCTGTGTCTGAAGCACGGAAAGTATTAACACAAGAAGAAGCAGGGAAACTTGTCGATATGGATGAAGTTGGTCAGGAAGCGGTTGTAAAGGTTGAGCAGGCCGGAATGATCTTTATCGATGAAATCGATAAAGTAGCCGCAAAAGGTGATAATCAGGCAAATGTATCTCGTGAGGGTGTTCAAAGAGATATCCTGCCTATCGTTGAAGGATCTACGGTGGTCACTAAATATGGTCCTGTGAATACCAACCACATTCTTTTTATTGCTGCAGGAGCTTTTCATATGGCGAAGCCATCTGACTTGATACCTGAACTACAAGGCAGATTCCCGATACGTGTGGAATTGAATAAGCTTAGTGTAGATGACTTCAAGAGTATTCTTACTGAGCCTTCTAATGCTCTTTTGAAACAATATAAGGCATTACTTGAAATTGAAGGTATAAAGGTTGAATTTTCTGACGATGCTATTACTAGACTCGCAGAAATCGCTCATGAAGTGAATCAGGAAACAGACAATATCGGAGCGCGGAGGCTACACACCATTTTGGAGAAACTGCTTGAAGATCTATCCTTTGAAGCACCAGATGTAACTATGGAAAAAATTGAGATTACTCCGCAGTATGTAGACAGCAAACTATCATCTATTGTAAAAAACAAAGATTTGAGCCGATTTATTTTATAGGGTAAATAACAAGGAGGAAATGAACATGAAACTATTAGACCGTGCTCGCAAAATTAATGCGATGCTGCAAAAAACAACTGGAAAATCTGTGGACTTCAACGATATGTCTGCAACCTTACGAGATGTTATTGAGGCGAATACATTTGTATTGAGCCGACGTGGAAAGCTTCTTGGTTTTTCCATTAATCAGGAAATTGAAAACGAGCGTATGAAAGCCATGCTTTCTGAACGTCAATTCCCACAAGAATACACACAAAACCTATTCAATATTGAAGAAACGACCCCGGATATCGATATCGACAGTGAATACACCGCTTTCCCTGTAGAAAATCGTGAACTATTTGAGAGTGGTTTGACGACGATTGTACCGATCATCGGCGGCGGTCAGCGTTTAGGTACTTTGATTCTGAGCCGTCTTAATAGTAATTTTAATGAAGATGATCTTCTATTGGCTGAATACGGTGCAACGGTTGTAGGAATGGAGATTCTTCATGAAAAAACAGAAGAAATCGAGCAGGAAGCGAGAAGCAAAGCTGTTGTTCAAATGGCCATTAGTTCCCTTTCCTATAGCGAACTAGAAGCTATTGAACACATTTTTGAAGAACTTGAAGGAAATGAAGGCTTACTGGTAGCAAGTAAAATTGCTGACCGGGTAGGTATTACAAGATCAGTGATTGTCAACGCTCTTAGAAAGCTGGAAAGTGCTGGAGTAATTGAATCCAGATCTCTTGGGATGAAAGGCACATACATTAAAGTTTTAAATAACAATTTCCTACTAGAATTGCAAAAGCTTCGTACAAACTAATCAAAAAGTAATAAAAACGCCACTTTAAAAAAAGTGGCGTTTTTATTTTGGTCCATTTTGATTAGAAAAGGTTCAAAGGCACAAAAAAATGAAGATATACCCCCTATTTTCCCTATATATTAGGCATTATTTTGAATGATCAGCCATTGTTTTGCCTGTTCGAAGTAAAGCTATTGAATCGTATTCTTTTTGGGGGAGCTCCGGTAAATGGAATATTAATACATTTTATAGGTAAAATGGATCTAGTTCTTTAGGAGTGTTTGCGAGACTCCCATAAAAAACTGCATTTATGTATAGACATTAGTACGTGAATTTTTTTACAATTGTGGCTGTGAGTAAATGAGAAATGTCGAATAGAGGTGAATTTTATGACTCTTTTCAGTAGTACTTTTACGAGCTTAGAAAATGCTCTGGATTATTCTACGGCAAAAAACAAAGCCATTTCTAATAATATTGCTAATGTAGATACCCCTGGGTATAAGGCTAAAGATGTAGTTTTTAAGGACGTATTGCATCAAGAACGTTCCTTGCTTAAGGCGAGAAGGACTAATGAAAGACATTTGTCTTTTTCGAGTGATGTTACAAAACCTTATCGGTCCTTTACAAGAACTTCTACTACATATAATCATAATGGTAATAATGTAGACATCGATAAAGAGATGAACCATCTGGCCCAAAACCAAATTCAATACCAAGCCCTCATTAATCGGATGAGTGGAAAGTTCAGAAGCTTGGAATCCGTCATAAATGGAGGGAATTAAACAAATGAGTATTTTTCATGCCATGAATAATAGTGCAAGTGCATTGACGGCTCAACGTCTGCGTATGGATGTTGCATCTTCTAATATGGCGAATGCTAATACAACAAGAGCCACGTTAAATGAAAATGGAGAATGGGAACCTTACCGTCGTAAAATGGTTGTTTTTCAGCCTTCTGAAAATAAATTCAGTCACTTCCTACATAAAGCTGCTCATCACCCATCTCAAGGGAGCGGAGTTAAAGCGACAGATATTAAAGAAGATAAGGAACCCTTTAAACTTGTCTATAATCCCAATCATCCCGATTCCAATCCAAACGGCTATGTAAAGTTACCGAATGTTGACCCACTTAAAGAAATGGTCGATATGATGAGTGCTACACGTAGCTATGAAGCTAATGTTACTTCTGTGAACGCGTCTAAAAGTATGTTAACAAAAGCGTTAGAAATCGGTAGATAAGGGAAGGAGAATTTGTCATGCCAAATTTCATAACAAACCCCATGCCCGTATCCCAGGTTCTTCATTCCCAGTCGAAGCAAAACGTAGCACCAGGAGAAGCTCAAGTTAGTTTTGCTAAGCAACTGAAGAGTGCTGTGGAAAGGGTGAACGAGGCACAAGTTTTATCGGATCAAAAAACAAAAGCCCTTGCCCATGGAAAAATAGATGACCTGCATGATGTCATGATCACTTCACAGAAAGCAAGTATCACGTTGAAAACGGCTATAGAAATGCAAAGTAAAGTGATTGATGCCTATAAAGAAGTCATGCGTATGCAAATTTGAATCTACTATATTTAATTCGCACTAAACTATTCGCTTAGGTCGTGCTTTTTTTGGGGGCAATTATGAAAGAAAATATAAAAATTTATAAAGAAAGTCTCGCAACCTTTTGGAAAGAGCGTAAGAAATCTCAGAAAGGAACGATTATAGGTGTTGGGTCTGTATTCTTATTCATCATCATTTTAGTGGCCATTTTTGCTTCCCATACAAAAATGGTTCCTCTTTACAGAGATCTGACCTTACAGGAGGTCGGTCAAATTAAGATGGATCAAAATTTCAATTACTTTGACAGAAATGATTCGAAGGTCGCTGAGTCTGAAAATGCTTATACATATCAACAAAATGTGAAGAAAGATATTGAAAGAGATATTAAGCAGAGAGTGCAACGAATGCTTGGGATGATGATCGGCCGACATAAAGTGATTGCCACTGTCACCGCAGACATTGACTTCACCAAAGAAAATCGTGTGGAGGAACTTGTCGAACCGGTCGACCCCGATACAATGGAAGGCTTGCCAGTAAGTGTAGAAAAAATTGAAGAAGCTTATGAAGGCGGCGTGCCTGAGGGTGGAGTTCCTGGGGTAGGAGACGAAGATACGATTGGGTATCCAGCAGACGACGACAGTTCTAACGGTGACTATGAAATGAGTCGAGAAACGATCAACAATGAATTTAATCGTATTAAGAAAAATATTGAAGAAAGTCCTTATAAGGTACGGGATATAGGGATCCAAGTTGCTATTGATAATACAAAAGGAACGACACCAGAGGGAGAGGTGGAGTACTTAACAGCGTCGGAACAACAAACGGTTGAGGAAAGTGTACAATCTATCGTTGATTCTATGATTACGACTTCGATCGATGGTGAGTATGGTCAGGTGGATACAGAAGAAAAAACTTCAATTGTCTTCCAGGAATTCGGCGGTGATCCGGAATATCCGGATAACAATCAGGTAATCCCTTCGTGGGTTTACATCCTTGGTGGGATACTTGTGTTCATTATAATCGTTCTTCTCTTTATGTTAAGTCGTAGAAAGAAGACCACGGAAGAAGAAGAGGATCAGATGTTTGAGAAAGAGGAAGAGGCTCAGAAACCTAAACCTCAGGAAGTTCCAGGAATGGATGAAAAAGAAGATGAGGCAACACATAAACGAAAACAGTTAGAAAAAATGGCAAGAGATAAACCAGAAGATTTTGCGAAATTATTGCGATCATGGATTGCAGAAGATTAAGGAGGTTGTTGTATGGCCTTAAGGAAATCAAAGTTGACAGGCAAACAAAAAGCAGCCGTCTTATTAATCTCCCTCGGGCCTGATGTAGCTGCTCAAGTATATAGGCATTTAGATGAGGAAGAAATTGAACAATTGACATTGGAAATATCATCGGTCCAAAAAGTCGATAGTCAAGAAAGGGACGACATTTTGAACCAATTTCACCAAATTGCCCTGGCTCAAGATTATATTTCGCAGGGCGGGATTGGGTATGCAAAAACCATACTGGAAAAAGCGCTAGGCTCTGATGAAGCAGCTACTATTATTGGACGGTTGACTTCTTCGCTGCAGGTTAAACCGTTTGATTTTGCTAAGAAAGCAGATGCTCATCAAATTCTTAATTTTATTCAGAATGAACATCCACAAACCATTGCTCTGGTATTGTCCTATCTGGATCCAGAGCAATCTGGCCAGATCCTCTCTGAGCTTCCTCAAGAGTTACAGGCTGATGTAGCGCGCAGAATTGCAACGATGGAATCCACTTCACCTGAAGTGATTAACCAAGTTGAACAAATCCTTGAAAGGAAGTTATCTGCGACGGTAACCCATGATTACACAGAAACCGGCGGTATACAATCTGTGGTAGAAGTTTTGAATGGAGTGGATCGGAGTACAGAAAGAACCATCTTGGATTCGCTTGAAATCCAAGATCCTGAACTCGCTGAGGAAATTAAGAAGCGGATGTTCGTGTTTGAAGATATTGTTACCTTGGATAACCGTGCCATTCAAAGAATCATTCGTGATGTAGATAATGACGATCTTCGCTTGTCGCTTAAGGTATCTAGTGAAGAAGTCAAAGATATTGTCTTCGGTAATATGTCAGATCGTATGGCCACTACGTTCAAAGAAGAGATGGAGTTCATGGGACCCGTCAGACTTCGTGATGTGGAAGAAGCTCAAACACGGGTTGTGTCAACCATCCGTAGGTTGGAGGATGTAGGTGAAATTGTGATAGCAAGAGGTGGGGGAGATGACATCATTGTTTAATCATTCTCCCCAGTCTCGTGGTCGAGTCATCCAGATTAAACCTGTCGATGTAAAGGTAAGTCCAAGAGAGGAACAAAACAAGGAGAAAGAGCTGGCTGACCTTAAAGAACAAATTGAAAAAGCTTACCAGGATTTAGATGACGTCAAGGAAGAAAAAGCCCAGATGATGTTCACAGTTGAAAAAGAAATCGAAGAAATGAAAGCGGCCTGGATGGAAGAAAAGAAAGTCATGGAGAACGATGCGTACCAGAAAGGAATGGATCAGGGTTTTCAGCAAGGCTATAAGGAGGGGCATGCCTCGTTAGAAAATAGGTGGAGGGAGGCCAATGATATAGTTCAGAAGGCTAAAAGTGTCCATGATCGGATTGTAATTAAACATGAAGAAACAATGGTGGAAGTAGCGATGAAAGCTGCTGAAAAAATCCTTAACACGAAGCTGAAAGAGGATTCCGATTTGTTTTTACCGGTTGTACAAAGAGTGATTGAAGAAGTGAAACGACAGCCGGAAATCTCTCTCTATGTACACCCCGCCTACTATGGTCTTGTGCACTCCCAGATAGAAGAACTGGAACGGCTGATTGCCCCATCCACTCACTTGACTATCTATGCGAAGGGTGACTTGGATCCTTTTAGCTGTGTGGTTGAATCTCCATTCGGAAAACTCGACGGTAGTATTGACACACAACTGAACGAATTAAGGCAACAACTTCTTTCCATTGCTCATGAGGAGATGGGAAATGGATAATATCCGTTATTTAGAGACTATAACAAAGGCTGACACTATGAAAAGATATGGAAAAATTCATAGAGTTGTTGGTCTGATCATTGAATCGAAGGGTCCTGAGGCCGCAGTTGGAGATTTGTGTTATATCCATACTTCTGAATATAAAGAAAAAATTGCTGCCGAAGTAGTAGGGTTTCATAGTGAAAACGTACTTTTAATGCCTTTTCGAGAAGTGAAAAAGGTCAGTCCGGGGAGCGTTGTTGAAGCCACAGGAGAACCCTTGAAAATCAAAGTAGGTATGGGGTTGATCGGAAAGGTCATCGATGCAACGGGGCATCCTTTGGATGGGGGGGCTTTTCCTAAGGGCTTAAAAGGATATCCTACAGATCAAGAACCCCCGAACCCATTATCGAGACCCCCCATCCATGAACCCATTCAAGTAGGAGTTCGTGCGGTCGATACGCTATTAACGGTTGGAAAAGGCCAAAGGATCGGTATTTTTGCTGGGAGTGGTGTGGGTAAAAGTACATTGATGGGCATGATCGCCCGTAACAGTTCCGCAGACCTTAATGTCATCGCATTAATTGGTGAAAGAGGGAGAGAAGTTAGAGAGTTCATCGAGAATGACCTTGGAAAAGAAGGTTTGAAAAATTCAATTCTCATTGTAGCCACTTCCGATCAGCCTGCTTTAATGAGAGTGAAAGGAGCTTATACAGCGACTGCTGTCAGTGAATACTTTCGCGATAGGGGGTATAACGTGAACTTAATGATGGATTCTGTTACGCGTTTTGCTATGGCCCAGCGTGAAATAGGTTTGGCCACTGGTGAGCCTCCGACCACGAAAGGATATACACCGTCCGTATTTGCCTTATTACCAAAACTGTTGGAAAGAACCGGTTCTAGCATGAGCGGCACGATTACAGCTTTTTACACGGTGCTTGTCGATGGGGATGATTTGAATGAACCGATTTCCGACACAGTAAGGGGGATCATCGACGGCCACTTTGTATTAGACCGGAAGTTGGCAGAGCAAGGACATTTTCCCGCTATTAATATTTTGAGGTCCATCAGCAGGGTCATGAAACAAATAGTGTCTGAGGAGCATAAAGCGTCGGCCGAAAAGATAAGATCCCTTTTAGCTACTTATGAAGAAAACAGGGAGTTGATCCAAATAGGGGCGTATAAAAAAGGTTCAAATAGGAAAATTGATCAGGCGATCGACCACCATTCTTCTATTACCCAATTCTTAAAGCAAGGGGTTTATGAACCGGCCAGTTTTGAAAAAACGGTCGAAGACTTAAAAAATCTGTTCGAATAGGAGGCCTTCGATTATGGCTGACATTCAAACGTTTCAAAGAATAAGAGACTTACGTGATCGAGAAAAACAAAAAAAACAAAAAGTTTATCAAGAGGCTGTGACCGCTTTTGAAAACCAGGCCGAACAATTATATGAAAGGCTTAAGAAAAAGGAAGAAGCTGTAGCAAGCTTTGAAAAAGAGATGGCACAGAAAACGGTGAAGGCCGCAGCCATTGTACAGCATCAACAATACATCCAACGTCTGGATGAGAGGATTGAAAGCCTTCAACCTTCCGTCCAACAAGCGAGGCAGAATATGCTGCAGAAACAATTAAAATTATCGGCTGCTCATATGGAAGTGAAGAAATTCGATAAACTAGTGGAGCTCAGACAAGGCGAGCAAACCATTTTAACAAAAAGTGAAGAAAACAAAGATATGGATGAGCTTTCCATGCAACAATACTTATACTTTCAGAATAGGTGATTGAATGGCGAAAAGTGGATATGCGAAGCAGAACAAAATGAAAACATTTCCTAAGGTTATTTTTGCCATTTTTATTCCTTTTATTTTTCTTATCACTTTTACCATGATTGTCCTGACGCTCCTAGGATTCAACGTTTTTGAAGAGGCAGAGAAGTATGCGGGACACATCCCCGGAGTGTCGCAAATAGTTTCACTAAACCAAGAAGGAGCATCGAGTAAAGAGGAAGAACACTATCAGGAAATGTTGGCCAACAAAGAGACTGAGATTGAAAATCTACAAAGGGAAGCGGATAGCAAACAAGACCAAATCACTGCATTAGAACAGCAGATTCTTCAACTGGAAGCTGACTTGGAAGAAGCAAGATCTGAGGAAGAGACAGGTGCGGAAAATAGCAAGGTAGAAGAAATGGCCCAATCCTTCCAGAAAATGGACGCAGATGAGGCAGCCCCTATTATTGAGAATATGGATGAAGATTTAGCTGTTCAGGTATTAAATCTTGTTTCAAGTGAGGAAAAGGGAGAGATCCTTGGACAGATGAAAACAGAAACGGCTGCAAGTGTAGCGAGCCGGTTAATCGAAGAGTAATGGCTTTTATTGAAAGGGGGTGTATAAATGAATATGGCGTTAAAGCCCCTTTTAGGGCATATACAGAAGCTTGCAGTGAATCGGAATGGGAATGCGAAAGAGCAGGAATCTTGGAGCGGGACTGGTTTTCAATCCTTTTTGACTAAATCCCAGCTGACAAGGGAGCCTCATTTTTCAAAGAAGAATGCTTCTGAGGATTCAGGTGAAAATTTGCGCCAGCTTCTTAAGGATATCGAATCTTTTATATCAACAATGAGGTTGGAGGGTGAAATATCGGAAAAGGAAGCGGGGGATTGGGCTCATCTTTTAAGCCCTAGTAAGGAAGCTTTACATGAGGAAGATCTATCAAAATTGATTCAATCCTTAGAGATTCTCCACCAAAAAATGATGAAAGACAATGAACAATCTATGAAGCTGTTCCCATTCACTTTTAATCCCGAATCGTTGCAACGTGATCTATCCTTTTTTCGACAAGAACTGAGGAGTAGCCAGGAATCGGGTTTGTCCGGGGATGAGCTAAAGATAGGCTCTCCACAAACTCAAGAAAAACACTATGGATTTTCCACTCCTTCTTCTGTCCGAAGAGAAAGCGAATTACATAAGATATGGCAAGAATTCAAGAGTATAGTCCAATCTATTTCAAAAAGTAATCAACTAGAGGAGTTGAATCTCAAAGCTGGTAAAGAACTGAAGCAAACGATGGAAAAGCTGATGCAGCTTATAGATTCATTGCCAAAGACAGAAAAAAATAATTGGCAAACAATCATGGGAAAAGGGGGGAAAGAGGGGGCACCACAGGAAAAACAACTCTTCAATAAACTCATAACAGTGTTTCAAAATCGCGTTGACGTTCCAAAAGCTTATCATCAACAAACTCCGATAACCGGAAGAGATATAGCGAAATTAGTTAAACAATCGATTGGGGAAGGTGTTCAGCAAGAACAAAAACATCAAAGTCTTCTACACTCTCCGTTTTCACCATCCACGCCGATGACTAAAGTAGAGCAGTATGTCATCCAATTGAACCAAAATCAACATTCATCATCCTCACAGGTATTGTTGGTTCAGGAAATGAAACGGATGATTCAATCAAGTCGGATGTTTTCAAATGCGAGAGGAACTACGGAATTACTCCTTAAATTAAGGCCTGGAAACTTCGGAGATTTGACGGTACGATTCTCCCAAATGAATGGTGAAATGGCGGTGAAGATTCTAGTAACCAGCCAGGCTGTTAAGGAAATGCTTGATGGCAATATGGGTCAATTAAGGCATATGTTCTCCCCCCAGCAGGTAGTCGTCGAAAAAGTAGATGCTTCAATGTTACAGCAGCAAACGCAGGAGCAGTTGGAAAGTGGTGATCAAGAGGAAGAACAAGGACAGCGTAATCAACCATATGAACATGAAAGTATAGAAGAGAATGAGGAAGAGGAACTGTCGTTTCATGACATATTATTGAATGAGAAAGCCTAGGTGATCGTATGACAAGCATTGACCCTTCACTCTATCTAAAAAGTCAGCAGAAACAGGGAGCAGGAACCAGCCCATTAGGAAAAGATGACTTCTTGAAAATTTTGATGGCTCAAATACAAAACCAAAATCCGTTGAATCCCATGGAGGATAAGGAATTTATTTCCCAGATGACAGAATTCTCTAGCTTAGAGCAAATGACAAATATGTCCCAGTCTTTTCAAAGATTCATGGACACCCAAAGTCTGCCACCGCTCATCCAGTATAGTGGATTGATCGGAAAAGAAGTATCTTATCCTGTGTCCGATCAAGAGACGGGGTTTTTAGATCATATGGAAAAAGACATCGTCCAATCTGTCAGCCGGAAAGATAGAGAGACTTATTTAGAATTGAAATCTGGACAGAAAGTATCCGTGAGGGAAATCACTCAAGTAAGTGACAGAAGTGACTCCCCGGACTTTTAACCATTCCGGATCAGAAAAGTTCAAGTAAGGATGCAAAGGAACGTATAACCGTGGAGAGGGCAGAAGTAGGAGAGTATGATCGAATGTTTAGCTCTATAGATAGAAGCGCAAAAAATGGCGAGGGTGTGGATCACAATCGCAGAATTTTCAGGAAAATAGATGGAACGATTTTTAACTGATAAATAGGCGGGACCTTTACTTTAGGGAGGTCTTTGGTGATCTGCAGATCGATTCATGTAGGTGAGAGGATTCGAAGGAAAGGAATGGTTTAACATGCTTCGTTCAATGTACTCAGGAATTTCTGGAATGAAAGGATTTCAGACAAAGTTAGACACTATCGGCAATAACATTGCTAACGTAAACACGTATGGATACAAAAAGGGGAGGGTGACTTTCCAGGACATGATGAGTCAGACAATATCCAATGCCCAGGGCCCGATTGCTGGTGAAAATGGGAATGTAAGAGGGGGATTAAACCCGTCCCAAGTTGGTTTGGGCTCCCAGGTGGGCTCGATTGATACGATTCATACTCAGGGAAACCGACAGACTACAAACCGGCCGCTGGATCTTTCACTTGAAGGCGATGGAATGTTCGTTTTAGCTGAAGCGGGAGAATCGGGGATTGATACAGATGATCGAGAGATCGAGTTAGGCAATGTGAATACGAGCTTCACTCGTGCAGGAAATTTCTATCTTGATTCAGAAGGTGCCATTGTAAACAATGAAGGGAAATATTTAGTAGGACAACTCGTAAATGAAAATGGGGAGGAGGTTTCAGGTATCCTTACCATACCAGACAGCGCCCAAAGTTTCAGTATTCAAACGGATGGAACAGTTAACTATGTCGATGAGAATGGGGATCCGCAAGTAGCCGGGCAAGTGAGACTAGCGAACTTTTCAAACCCGAGCGGCCTTGAAAAACTTGGGGGGAACACATTCCAATATACTGAAAATGCCGGGGAAGCTATCGATGGTCTTGATGATCTATTAGTTGCCGGCCAAGATGGTACGGGACAAATGGTTGCAGGAGCCTTGGAAATGTCCAACGTAGATCTTGCTGAATCGTTTACTGAAATGATTACCTCCCAGCGTGGGTTCCAGGCCAACACAAGAATCATCACAACCTCTGATGAAATTCTTCAAGAGCTTGTTAATTTGAAACGATAGAAAGAGTTGAGGGGTTAAATAGGCCCCTTCTCTAGTCAAGCTATGATTATTTTAAACCATTAAACGGTCAATCCTTTATACATTTAATGGTTTTATACATAGAAAACCAACCCCTGATACGACGATCATTACTCCTGCAGGCCGGTGATTTATTGGGAAAGAAAGGAAGAAGGATGAAGTAAATGAAGCGGTTGGCTTCTATAAAAAAATAGGGAGGATCAGCGGGTCAGAAGGCAGGTGAAGATAATCTATGAATTTATTTAAAGTGATGGCCATGACTCTCAGTACATTGACAATTCTCGGGATGGTCGCCTTGGTTCTCGTTTTTCAATTGGATGGGAAGAGTGAAGCAGATAGTGAAAGGACTATAGATGAGATTCGAGAGGCGTCCTTTCTGACAGAGGAAATCACTACAGATTTGCAAAATGGGGATTATGTCCGAATCAGTTTTCGGATCGTCACAGATAGCAAAGCTTCCATGGAAGAATTGAAGAAGAGAGATTTTCAGGTGCAGAACGTGCTTTTAAAGGAATTAGCGCCTATGGATACGGAAACTTTTCAGTCTGGACTTGGTGATCTTGAAGAAAAAGTAAAATTAAAATTGAATGAATTCATGTCTGAAGGCAAAGTAACCGAGGTCTACACCGTAAACAAAGTCCTTCAATAATAAAGAGGAAGAAAGGGGGGTGAGGGTTTGGCAGAAGAGGTTCTCTCACAGAATGAGATCGATTCATTATTGTCTGCATTATCTACTGGAGAAATGAATGCAGAAGAATTGAAGAATGAAGACAAAGAAAAAAAGGTGAGAGTGTATGACTTTAAGCGAGCACTCCGTTTTTCCAAAGACCAGATTCGCAGCTTAACCAGAATCCACGAAAATTTTTCGAGATTACTGACCACCTATTTTTCAGCCCAGCTGAGGACCTATGTGAACATAGAAGTCGCCTCTGTTGATCAGCTACCTTATGAAGAATTTATCCGATCGATACCGACGATGACGATTCTGAATATTTTTAGCGTTCCTCCCCTTGAAGGACGTATTTTGTTGGAAGCTAACCCTAATGTCTCTTATGCGATGATGGACCGTGTGCTGGGAGGGAGAGGGAGCAGCGTAAACAAAGTGGATAATTTAACAGAGATTGAAACAACCATTATGTCCCATCTCTTCGAAAGATCTCTTGAAAATTACCAGGAGGCCTGGGGGTCGATTGTGGATATGGATCCATTCTTAGAAGAATTTGAAGTCAATCCTCAATTTTTGCAGATGGTTTCGCCTAATGAAACCGTTGTCGTGGTCTCTTTAAACACTACGATCGGGGAAACAAGTGGGATGATCAATATTTGTATTCCTCATGTTGTCTTGGAACCCATTATTCCCAAACTTTCTGTTCATTATTGGATGCAGAAAGAACAGCCGAAAGAGCGGGACCCGGAAGAATTCCAGGCCATCACTCATACAATCAAGGATACTGAATTGGATGTGCGGGCCATTTTGGGTGAAGCGGAGATGAGCATACAACAATTTTTAGGGTTGAAAAATGATGATGTAATTCGCTTGGAACAACCCATTGACCAACCGATACGAATGAAAGTGGATGAGGAAGATAAATTTTACATACAACCAGGCAAATCGAAAAACAAGTTGGCTGTACAAATATTAGAGGAGTACCAGGGGGGTGCCGGAAAAGTTGAGGGATGATATGTTATCGCAGGACGAAATTGATGCGTTATTGAACGGCGGGGAGGACATCAGTGAAGAGGCTTTAAACGGAGCAGATATGGAAGACCACTTATCTTCCGTGGAAGAAGATGCTTTAGGAGAAATCGGAAATATCTCATTCGGGAGTTCTGCTACGGCTCTCTCTTCCCTTTTGAATCAGAAAGTCCAAATTACAACTCCACAAATTTGTGTTGTTTCAAGAGCTGATCTACCAAGAGAATTTCCTAAGCCGCACGTAGCTATTGGAGTCACCTATACCGATGGTTTTTCTGGTGAAAATGTACTTGTGATCGGGACGAAAGAGGCAGCTATTATTGCTGATTTAATGCTTGGTGGTGACGGGATGGTGCCTGAAGACCATCTGAACGAGATTGCATTAAGTGCCGTTCAGGAAGCTATGAATCAAATGATGGGATCTGCGGCTACAAGTATGTCCACCATTTTCAATAAAAAAGTGGATATCTCACCACCTGCTATTGATGTGCTGGACTTGGAGGAAGAAGAAGATCAGAACAAAATCCCTGACGAAGAAGTGCTTGTAAAAGTGTCTTTCCAACTACAGGTAGGAACATTGATTGATTCGAATATTATGCAGCTGATCCCCATCAGCTTCGCAAAAGAGCTCGTAGAGGAATTGATCACCCCTGAACGGGAGGAAGTGGAAGCCCTCTCCTGGCCTTATGAAAAAGAGACAAAGAAAGATACGGCAAAGCAGTTGGATGGAAGGCCAGCTGAGAAATCAACTTCTGAACTGGAATCCCCCAAGCCGCCTAATCCTACAAAAGTGTCCTCATCACCGCAGTATGTAGGTGGCCCTGCTGGTCAAACGGTAGAAGATGCGAATGTTCAAGCTGCTGAGTTCCAAAGTTTCAATCCCGTTCAACTCAGTGGAACAGAGCAAAAGAATTTAGATATGTTAATGGATATCCCTTTGAAGGTAACTGTGGAACTTGGGCGTACGAAACGAACGGTAAGAGAGATTCTAGAATTAACTTCAGGATCTGTATTGGAACTTGATAAATTAGCTGGTGAACCGGTAGATATTCATGTCAATGAAAAATTGATGGCAAAGGGAGAAGTTGTCGTCATTGATGAAAACTTTGGCGTACGGGTGACAGATATTGTGAGCCCAAAGGAACGTCTGACCAAATTACGATAATTAATCAAAAAAGAAATTCAGGAGGAATAAGCATGGCAGAAAGAATTTTAATTGTTGATGATGCCGCATTCATGAGAATGATGGTGAAGGATATTTTAACGAAGAATGGCTATGAAATTGCTGGAGAAGCGGAAGATGGAAAGAAAGCGATAGAGCTTTATAAAGAAGAGCGGCCCGACTTGGTAACGATGGATATTACGATGCCTGAAATGGACGGCATTACGGCACTTAAAGAAATTAAAAGCCAATACCCCGATGCCAAAATCATCATGTGTTCAGCTATGGGACAGCAAGCCATGGTCGTCGATGCCATTCAAGCAGGAGCAAAAGACTTTATCGTGAAACCTTTTCAGGCTGACAGGGTCCTTGAGGCTATTCAAAAAGCATTGAGTTAAAGAAGGAATGGACATGATTTCAACAACGAGAATGACAGCCGCTGTTTTTTTATTCCTACTGTTGATAAGCCTATCCTCGCTTACTGTTATGGCGGAGCCAAGCGCCTTTGAATGTTTGGACAATCCTCAATTAGAGGGTTGCCCTTCATCGGAAGGTGGAGAAGATGTGGAAAAGCAAACAACGGAAAAAGCTGTTGAGGTGGGTACAGGCAGCAGTCTGATTTGGAATATAGTGAAGTTAATCTTTGCCTTAATTTTTGTGGTGGTTCTGATTTACGGACTCCTTAAATTTTTTAATCAAAAAAACAAAGTCTTCAATCAGAATCGTACAATGGAGAATCTGGGTGGAATGAATCTCGCTCCGAATCGATCCATCCAAGCTGTTCGGATAGGAGAGCAAATTCTTATCCTTGGGGTTGGTGAATCCGTACAGATGATTACGGAAATCTCCGATGAAGAAACGAGAAATGCATTGTTGAGACGAGAGAATAACGGAGGACCACAGCCACGGTTAGATGTTAAGAAATGGATGGATAAATGGAATGAAGATCAACGGAAGGAGGATCCATCCTCTACACAATTTCAACATTTATTTGAAAAACAGCTGAATGATATGAAAGGTAAGAGGAGACAGGCGATGGATCAGAAGAGGAGGGGGGCGGATTATGAATGAATTCGTAGACCTCTTCTCCAGTTCAGATCCGGAAAGTGTAGCCACTTCAGTCAAGTTCCTATTATTATTGACCATTCTTTCACTAGCTCCTGGGATATTAATATTAATGACGAGTTTCACTAGGATATTGATTGTTTTGTCTTTTGTAAGAACTTCTCTGGCTACTCAGCAAATGCCTCCGAACCAAATCCTCATCGGTATTGCCCTATTCCTCACTTTTTTTATTATGGCTCCGACGTTTGAAGAAGTAAATGAACAGGCGTTGACACCGCTGTTTAATGAGGAAATAACCTTGGACGAAGCCTATGAAGAAGCAAGTATACCAATGAAGGAATTTATGGGGAAACATACGAGACAGAAAGATTTGGCTTTATTTATGAATTATGCTGATTTGGAAGCTCCTGAGACCATACAGGATGTCCCTATAACCACTCTGGTTCCGGCCTTTGCGATCAGTGAATTGAAAACGGCTTTTCAAATGGGATTTATGATTTTTGTACCGTTCTTAGTTATAGATATGGCCGTTGCGAGTGTTCTTATGTCGATGGGGATGATGATGCTTCCGCCCGTTATGATTTCGTTACCGTTTAAGATTCTATTGTTTGTTTTAGTTGATGGTTGGTTTTTAATTACTAAATCATTATTGGAAGGTTTTTAGACAGGAGGTCTGCACATGAACAGCCAGATGGTTATATCGTTTGCTAAAGAAGGAATTTATACGGTCCTCCTTATATCTGGTCCCCTGCTTATTTTAGCACTTGCGATCGGTCTGCTTGTTAGTATCTTTCAAGCTACGACACAAATACAAGAACAAACTCTTGCTTTTATCCCGAAGATCGTAGCTGTAATGATAGGATTAATCGTCTTTGGCCCATGGATGCTCACCAATATGGTTGAGTTTACGGCTAATATTTTTAATAACCTGAACATCCTGGTGGGATAGCTTAGTGCTGGATGCTATTTATTTAACGAACATACCAGCATTTTTGCTCATCTTGGTAAGGGTGACTTCCTTTTTTGTTACGTTGCCTTTGTTTTCATATCGGACGGTCCCCACTCGACATAAAATAGCCTTCAGTTTTTTCTTGGCTGTGATGATGTACTTTACGGTCCCCACTCCGTCTCTACCGATAGACAGCGAGTACTTTCTGTTACTGCTTAAAGAAATGGGGGTCGGCATTGCGGTTGGGTTGTTAGCTTATATTATTTTGGCAGCCATACAAATCGCAGGTGGATTTAT
This sequence comes from Halobacillus karajensis, assembly GCF_900108515.1. GTDB lineage: Bacteria > Bacillota > Bacilli > Bacillales > Halobacillaceae > Halobacillus > Halobacillus karajensis. Next base: position 310,298 of record NZ_FNWW01000003.1, read on the forward strand.
AGATTTTCAGATGGGGTTTGCCATTGCGAATGTGATTGATCCACAAACTGGAGCCCAAAGTCCTTTAATTGGACAGTATTTATATATGATGACTCTATTATTTATATTAGCTGTCGATGGCCATCACCTCATGATTGACGGGGTTTTTTACAGTTATGAATGGATCGCGGTGGATCAGTTTTTACCTTTGAGAGATGAGAGATGGATAGTGTTTGTCATACAGTCATTTAATCAGATGTTCGTGATTGCTTTCTTAATGGCTGTTCCGATCGTGGGGTGCTTGTTTCTAGTAGATATTGCCCTGGGGATTATTGCAAGAACAGTCCCTCAATTAAATGTCTTTGTCGTTGGTTTACCCTTGAAAATTTTTGTCGCCCTTTCTGTACTGGTGATTGCTATGACCTTTTACGTCATGTTAATAAGAAATTTATTTGAGACTATGCTGATGACAATGCGTGAGCTTATGCAATTATTCGGAGGTTGAAGATAATGGTGTGGTTAAAACTTGATCTCCAGTATTTTGCTGCAGATGAGAAGACAGAAAAAGCAACACCTAAAAAGCGGCAGGATACAAGAAAAAAAGGGCAAGTCCCAAAAAGTCAAGATGTTAATACAGGCTTCCTATTGCTACTAGTGTTTGGAGCGCTGTTCATACTGGGTCCTTATATGGAAGGTACACTGACGGGGATGTATAAGGTGGCTTTCAATGAGTATATACATCGAGAATTAACAGAGGAACAAACCCACTCCATGTTTGTGGAAATGACTATGGAAATTTCCAAAATTATGGCTCCGATCATGGGTGTGGCCATTGTAGCGGGAATAGCATCGAATCTTTTGCAAGTTGGGATCATGTTTACAGGAGAACCGCTGAAATTGGACCTGAAGAAGCTGGATCCTATCAAAGGAGCGAAGCGGATATTTTCGGCAAGAGCTCTGGTGGAATTAATGAAATCTTTACTGAAAATCAGTTTAGTTGGGGTCATCACATTTTCTATTATTTGGATCAATAAAGACCAGATGATGATGATGTCTCAGAAATCCGTTGAAGGAGCGCTCGCTTTCTTTGGGACGATTACCATTTTAATGGGAGTGGCTTCCGCGCTTGCTTTATTGCTTTTATCCGTTCTTGATTATACCTATCAAAAGTACGACCATGAGAAAAACATTCGAATGTCAAAAAAAGACATCAAAGATGAACATAAAAATATCGAAGGGGACCCCCAAATTAAAGCAAAGATTAAAGAGAAGCAGCGCCAGATGTCTGCTTCAAGAATGATGAGTGAAGTTCCCGAGGCGGATGTTGTCATCACGAACCCGACACACTATGCCATTGCGATTAAATATGAGGAAACGAAATCGGACGCGCCTTTTGTTGTTGCGATGGGAGTGGATTTTTTGGCATTAAAAATTAAAGAAGTCGCCCAATCACACCATGTGATTATAGTGGAAAACCGCTCTCTAGCAAGAGCCCTTTATCAGCATTCTGAAGTTGATCAGCCCATCGATGAACAATTTTATAAGGCTGTTGCAGAGGTATTGGCTTATGTCTATCAATTAGAAAAGAAGATCTAAAGAAAGGAGTACTCCCACATGTCAGCGAGAGATTTATCAGTACTTATCGGCGTGATCCTGATCATTGTCATGCTTGTGATCCCATTGCCGGGGTGGCTCCTTAGTTTTTTTATTCTTGTAAATATAACGCTTGCGCTCCTCGTTATCCTTGTTTCAATGAATATGGATGAAGCATTGCAGTTCGCGGTTTTTCCAACATTGTTATTATTGCTTACTTTGTTTCGTCTTGGGTTGAATGTATCTACTACCCGCTCCATCTTGTCCGAAGCAGAAGCCGGAGGAGTAATCGCAACGTTCGGGACATTCGTGATTGGTGGAAATCCACTGGTTGGATTTGTAGTCTTTGTCATCCTTGTTATTATTCAATTTTTAGTTATTACCAAAGGTGCAGAGAGGGTTTCTGAAGTAGCTGCTCGTTTTACTTTAGATGCGATGCCAGGGAAGCAGATGAGTATTGATGCAGATTTGAATGCAGGATTGATCCATGAACATCAGGCGAAGGAACGTAGAGAAAAAATCGAGAATGAATCTGACTTCTACGGCGCTATGGATGGGGCGAGTAAATTCGTTAAAGGAGATGCCATTGCTGGAATAATTATCGTGCTGATCAATATCATCTTCGGATTAATTATCGGTATGGTACAAATGGGAATGTCTTTCAGTGAGGCTATCGATACATACATGCGTTTGACAGTTGGGGATGGGCTTGTAAGTCAAATCCCGGCCCTGCTTATTTCTACAGCGACAGGGATTGTCGTAACAAGAGTAGCGTCTGAAGGGAATTTGAGCACAGATGTAACACGTCAATTGCTGCGATATCCGAAACTGCTATACATTGCGGCCGCTACTATTTTTTTACTAGGCTTGACCCCCATTCCAATCTTGCTCACAACGCTGATTTCCTCTGTACTGGCTTTTGGCGGATATTGGCTTTCTCGTCAAGAGCAGGAACCCGCATTCGAAGAACCAGAAGAGATGGATGAGGCGGAAAGCGACCAAATGAAATCACCGGAGAGTGTAGTCAACTTGATAAGTATGGATCCTATTGAATTTGAGTTTGGTTATGCCTTAATCCCCATTGCTGATACGAACCAGGGCGGAGACTTATTGGACCGCATTGTGATGATCCGCAGACAATTGGCAATCGAGCTTGGAATTGTGATACCGGTGGTTCGTATAAGGGACAATATTCAGCTTGGCCCTAATGAATATCGCTTGAAAGTAAAAGGGAACGAGGTTGCTCAGGGAGAATTGTTGCTGGACCATTATTTAGCTATGAGTCCTGGCGGTGAGGATGACGAGATGGAAGGAATCGATACACAAGAACCCGCTTTCGGTCTTCCCGCAAAATGGATTACAGAAGCACAGAAGGATGAAGCGGAACTATCCGGTTATACGGTTGTGGACCCTCCATCGGTTGTATCGACACATATTACGGAAGTCATAAAACAACAAGCTCACGCATTGCTCGGTCGCCAAGAGACACAGCAGCTGATTGATCATTTGAAAGAGTCCTATCCCATTCTTGTAGAGGAAGTAACACCTGAACCACTCCGTGTCGGAGATGTACAAAAGGTTTTGGCCAAATTATTACGTGAGAATGTATCCGTGAAAAATTTACCTGTTATTTTCGAAACGCTGGCTGACTTTGCAAAAATGACGAATGACACCGAATTGCTGGCAGAATATGCCAGACAATCCTTATCGGCTCAAATTACCAATCAGTATAAAAAAGAAGACCAGTTAGTAAAAGTAATTACGGTTTCCGGGAAAGTGGAAAAAAACATTGCCGACCATATTCAACAGACCGAGCATGGCAGCTATCTGGCTCTAGATCCGGAGCGCCAGCAAACCATTATGACCACTATTGCAGAACAAGTAGAACAAATGACTTTACAAGAGGAAACAGCTATCCTCTTATGTTCGCCGGCCGTACGGATGTATGTGAAGCAGCTGCTGGATCGCTTTTTACCTCAGGTGGTTGTTTTATCTTATAATGAGCTGGAACCGACGGTTGAAGTGCAAAGTGTAGGGGTGGTGAACGTGGCATGAGAGTGAAGAAATTTCAGGCAGAAACCCTGCCTGACGCCATGAGAAAAGTAAGAAGTGAATTAGGAACAGATGCCGTAATCTTGAACTCGAAAGTGAGGAAGACAGGAGGTTTTCTCGGCCTGTTCAAGAAAAATATGACAGAGGTTATCGCGGCTATAGACCCTGCAGATGAGGATGAAAACAATGGAGCAAGAAAGAAAGCGGAAAAACAACGAACGTCGCCACTGACTAATCAAAACGACGATGAAATTATGAAAGAATTAAAAGAGCTGAGGTCTTTGATCCAGGAGCGGGAACAAAAGTACCCAGGTATGTATCAGGAGGCTTTTGAGTTCTTAATCAGCCAAGAAATTTCGCAAGAATATGCACATACAGTCATAGAGAAATTGCTGCAACATGAAAAGGCAATATCCGATTATGAAGAGTTAGAACAACGGATAAGTGTTCAATTATCTGAACAAATGAAGGCTGGAAATTTTGGTGATCCCGTATTTGATAAGAAGTTTATTCACTTGTTTGGACCGACAGGGGTTGGAAAAACAACTACATTAGCAAAACTAGCTGCTGAGGCAGTCCTGAATTATCAATGGAAAGTAGGTTTCATTACAACAGATACTTATCGAATGGCTGCTATTGATCAATTGAAGACGTATGCCAATATTCTGGATGTACCTTTGGAAGTCGCTTACAGCTTAGAAGATTATAAGAAAGCAAAGGCGCGTTACAGTGATTTTGACCTTGTGCTTGTCGATACACCCGGGAGGAACTTCAGGGATGCCTCCTTCGTAAAAGAGTTACAACAAATGGTCCATTTTGACCAGGAATCCGATAACTTTCTTGTACTCGCCTTAACAAGTAAATATTCGGACATGAAAGATATTTATGCTCAATTTGCAGAAATCCCCATCCATCAATTGATTTTCACTAAGGCTGATGAAACATCCAGCATAGGCAGTGCAGTTAATATGACAATCCAGCATCAATTGGGAGTCGCTTTTATGACAGATGGCCAAAATGTCCCCGATGACATTCGAACCGTTTCTGCCATGGAATTGGCGGGCAGGTCTGTGGAGGGGTTTGCACATGAAAGATCAAGCTGATTTGCTCCGCAGACGAATGAAAGAAAAGGAGTCTCAAACAGAGGCAAAAACAATCGCCATTGTAAGTGGAAAAGGCAGAGTAGGAAAATCAGCTTTCTGTATGAATTTTGCGTTGGAATTAATCAAGAGAAATAAGAAAGTACTCCTCTTCGATTTGGACATTGGGATGGGAAATAGTGATCTTTTAATGGGAAAAACCGCGAAACATAGAATTGTTGACTTGTTTCGGGGACGTTTGTCCATTCCCGATATCATTGAATTAGGTCCGGAATCCTTGTCTTATATTGCAGCTGGATCCGGGCTTTCGCAAATTTTCACATCCGATTATTTTAAGTTCGCATCCTTTCAAAGAGAGTTTGAAAAAATAACCAGACCTTTCGATTACATCCTTTTTGATATGGGGGCAGGGACATCTCAGGATCGTTTGAATTTTATTTCATCTGCCCATGAGGCTATCGTAGTGACAACACCAGACCCAACATCTTTGACTGATAGCTACGCTATGATAAAACAACTGGTAGATAAAGGTAGGGATGTTCCCATCAAAATATTGGTGAATCGCGCACGGAGTGAAAGTCTTGGAAAGACTACGTATTCCCGGCTTTCGTTCGTTGCGAAGAAGTTTCTTCATGTAGATGTATCTTTGTTAGGAATATTACCTGATGATAGGGCGGTCCTGCAGGCGCTGCATCACCATAAACCATTTGTCCTTCATCAACCCAATAGTAAAGTGAGTCAATCGTTATCTCGTATTGTTGTTGAGTATGTAGAAGACAGTAAAAAAGTTGAGCTTTCCACATCATTCATGGATAAACTGAAAAGATTTGTGTTTGCGAGGGTTGGAAATGAAGAGGGTTAAGGTTTTAGTTGTTGATGATTCAGCTTTTATGAGACGAATATTAAGCGATATTTTAAAGAAAGAGCCACGTATTGATGTCGTAAGTACAGCACGGAACGGAAAAGAGGGGGTGGAAAAAATAAAGGGGTTAACCCCTGACGTCGTTACGTTGGACATTGAGATGCCGGTTATGGGTGGATTAGAGGCCCTGACGTATATCATGAAACAGGCCCCTATTCCAGTAGTGATGGTATCTAGCTTAACGAAAGAGGGGGCAGCACGTACTCTAGAAGCAATCCACCTCGGTGCTGTGGATTTTATTCACAAACCATCCGGAGCCATTTCGATTGATATGAAAAGCATGGATAAAGAGATTATTAAAAAAATCCTCACCGCAGGGAAGGCAAGAGTATCCCCCTTCAATGACCGTTTAAATAGACAAGTCGACTTACCAGAGGATATACAGACGCAAGGGAATATTATTGCGATCGGGACGTCGACCGGCGGTCCAAGAGCTTTACAGCAAGTGTTACGTACATTACCATGCAACCTCCCTGCTCCTATTGTGGTTGTCCAGCATATGCCGAGTGGGTTTACCAAATCATTGGCAGAACGGCTCGACAAAATATCTGAGATTTCAGTGAAGGAAGCAGGACATATGGAGGAATTACATAATGGGGTCGCTTATGTGGCTCCGGGCGGGTACCATATGGAAATTGTTCAAGAAAACAAGGTTCTAAAAATCCATTTGAATCAAAATCCTCCAGTGAACGGGCACCGGCCATCTGTGAACGTTATGTTTTCTTCTTTAGCAAGATTAGAAAAGGTGACAACAACGGCTGTTGTGATGACTGGCATGGGGACAGATGGTCTCACTGGATTGTTGGAATTAAAAGAAATGAGAAAAGCCACGTTTAGCATAGCAGAGGATGAGAGTACTTGCATCGTGTATGGGATGCCAAAAGCAATTCATCAGTCAGGACTTGCTGATGAAGTCCAGCCATTGACTAATATCAGCCAAAGAATTGTGCAATCTCTCCAGCGAAAAAGGAGGTAAACATATGGAGACAAAACAGTATTTAGAAGTATTCATTGATGAAAGCAACGAACATTTGCAGTCGATCAATGATCAACTGTTAAGCCTGGAAAAAAATCCAGGGGACCTGACAATCGTAAATGAAATCTTCAGGTCTGCCCACACCCTCAAAGGAATGTCAGCAACAATGGGGTACCAAGATCTTTCCAATTTGACTCACAAAATGGAAAATGTGCTGGATGCCGTCCGTAATGAAAAAATCCGCGTCGATGAAAATATGCTGGATGTTGTCTTTGATTCAGTCGATGACCTTGAATCTATGGTCCTTGATATTTCCAAAGGGGGGACAGGAGAAAGAAATGTGGAGAAGGTCGTCGAACTTTTACAAACCATTGAAAATGGTGGAAGTGTTTCTTCGGTCGATCAAAAAGAAACCATAGGAACTGGAGATGCCCATGGAGCAGGTGAGTTTTATGTAGATGAGTTTACTAAAACAGCGCTCCAACAATCTAGTGAACAGGGAAAAAGCAATTTTCAGATCGACGTATCACTGAGAGAAGACTGTCTTTTAAAAGCGGCGCGAGTGTATATGGTTTTTGAAGTTTTAGAACAAGCTGGCGACGTCATTCTGTCATCGCCCTCAGTGGAAAAATTAGAGAAGGAAGAGTTTGGAACAACCTTCCAAGTGTTGCTGATCACAGATGAGGACCCTGATGAAATTGAGAATCAGGTGAGGAAAGTATCCGAAATTGAACATGTAAGGGTACAGAACTATGTCATTCCAGTAAGAAAACAAGAAACTTCTGAACAGGAATCATCAGTAACTGGTAATGTTTCGAAAAAAATGAAGGAAAGTAAAAAAGATAGAGAGTCGAAACAGGTGGCTGGCAAAACGATCCGCATAAATATTGATCGTCTTGACGCTCTTATGAATCTGTTTGAAGAGTTAGTCATTGATCGTGGTCGTCTGGAACAGATTTCAAATGATTTGAAGCACCATGAACTTCGAGAAACGGTCGAAAGAATGACAAGGATTTCCAATGATATGCAAAATATTATTTTACATATGCGTATGGTACCTGTCGAACAAGTGTTCAACAGATTTCCCAGAATGGTACGTCAACTTTCTAAAGATTTAAATAAGAGCATTGACTTGAGTATTGTAGGAGCAGAAACGGAACTGGACCGGACTGTAATTGATGAAATTGGTGATCCGCTCGTTCACCTCATTCGCAATGCTCTTGACCATGGGATTGAGAGCCCGGACCAAAGGATATCCAAAGGCAAGTCTGCAACAGGGAAGCTGGAGTTAAAGGCCTACCATAGTGGAAATCACGTCTTCATTGAAATTTCAGATGATGGTGGGGGTATAGATCGGGACAAAGTAATTCAAAAAGCGATTGGAAATAGAGTCGTTACAAAAGAACAGGCCGAAGCGATGCCGAATTCACAGGTCTATGAGTTGATTATGGAAAGTGGTTTCTCAACAGCCGATGAGATCTCTGATGTATCAGGCAGAGGGGTCGGTTTGGATGTTGTGAAAAGCACAATTGAATCTCTCGGAGGGAATATATCTGTCGACTCCATCCCGGATGAGGGGAGTATCTTTTCTATCCAGCTGCCTCTGACTCTTTCAATCCTTTCCGTCATGCTTGTCGACGTTCAAAAAGAGAAATACGCCATTCCTTTATCTTCTATTATCGAGACAGCGATTGTGAAAAAGGAAGATATTATGCACGCTCATAACAAAAAAGTGATCGACTTCAGAGGTAAGATTGTCCCCCTGGTGTTTTTAAAAGATGTTCTTCAAGTTCCAGAGAAATGGGATGAAGAGGGGGATTACTCTGTCGTCGTTGTCCGTAAAGGGGAAAAGATGGCCGCTCTCGTTGTCAATTCATTTATTGGTCAACAAGAGGTTGTATTAAAATCACTCGGTGATTACCTATCTGGTGCGTTCGCAATTTCTGGGGCGACGATCCTTGGAGATGGTCAGGTTGCTTTAATTTTAGATAGTCATGCATTGGTCAAATAAAGAGAGGAGGGACAAAGGTGACAGAAGAAACGACACAACGGAAAGTCATTGTTTTCCAAATTCATGAAGAAGAGTATACCATTCCTGTGGAGTTGGTTGGATCGATTGAACGAATGATGCCTATTACACGGGTGCCTGGTACCAAACCATTTGTAAAAGGAGTATTAAATTTGAGAGGAGTGGTTACTCCTGTCATCGACTTAAGGGAGAGATTTGGAATGGATAAAATAGAGGAAACGGAGCGGACAAGGATCGTCACTGTTAAAATTAAGGAACGGAATGTAGGGTTAATCGTGGATGCAGCGAAAGACGTATTAGATCTTGATGAAGAGAATATCGAACCCCCGCCAGAAGTCACGGGTACTGTGGAAGCGGACTATATTCAAGGTGTCTCAAAAATGGATCAGCGTCTGTTTATTCTATTAAACTTGGAAAAAGTCCTGTCAAAAGAGGATGTTCTTGAGTTGAACCAGATCCATGCGTAATCCAAAAGCATTCACCGAATGGTTCGGACCTGTTCAGTTGAATGTGTTGAAAGAAGTTGGAAACATTGGCGCCGGCCATGCAGCCACATCTTTATCAAAGCTATTAAATAAAAAAATAGACATGCGCGTTCCTGGTGTAGAAGTTGTCGGTTTTGACACAGTTATGGAGCTTGCTGGTGGGGCTGATAAAGAAGTGGTCAGCATTTGTCAAAGAATTGAAGGGGACGCCCCAGGAACGATGTTTTTTGTGCTATCACCAAATAAAGCCGCTCATTTTGTTCAAAGAATGTGTGTATCCACTCCAGTTTTTTTAGGGCATGAAGAAGATGATATGGCTTTATCCGCTTTAAACGAGCTAGGGAATATAGTATCAGGTGCTTATCTGACAGCGCTTGGAGATTTCGCAGCGCTCGAGCTTGCGTCCACAGTCCCTTCGATTGCTCAGGATATGGTTGGGGCGATCTTAAGCATGGGGCTTATTAAAATGTCTCAAGTAAGTGATCAGGCTATTGTTATTAAGACTTCCTTTACCGATGGAGAAGGGAGGAGAGAGGAAGACATCGATGGTCATTTCTTCCTTTTTCCTGATCCTGACTCGTATGTTCACTTCTTTAGGAGTTCAGTAATGTGAGTATTCCTCTACATGTAATAAAAGTTGGAATTGGCGATATGGGAATGGTTCATTCTCCTGATACCATACGAACTTCAGGCTTAGGTTCCTGTGTCGGCATCGTCTTGTATGATGAAGGTAGAAAAACGGCCGGAATGGCCCACATCATGTTACCTGAGGCTAAACTTGCAATGAAAGAAGGATTGAACAGGGCTAAATATGCTGATACGGCGATTGATGATCTAATTGTTGCATTGAAAGGGGCAGGTTCCTCTCCCCATCGTTTAAAAGCCAAACTTGCAGGAGGGGCACAGATGTTCCAATTCAGCTCTTCTCATGACATGATGCGGATTGGGCCGAGGAATATTGAAGCTGTAAAGGAAAACCTTTCTTTGTATCGTATCCCTGTCATAGCAGAAGATGTTGGCGGGAACAGTGGCCGGACAATTGAATTTGATCCTAACACAAGTGCTCTTCACATAAGAACAGTGAATCTGGGAAAATGCGTGATTTGATCAGCGTCTTTTTCTCTATTTCTCTTATACAAAGGGAGTGTATGAAAGGGAGGAAATAATCCATAACAAGAGAAACTTTTTTAGTGCGTATGGATCTTTCTGGAGACTTTGATACGGGATGATCCTTGGAAGAGGTCATGATCGCTTATATGAAGAATCCGATGGTTCAATATTAATAACATTTAAGGACGGGGAGGATTGGAATGACCAGCTGTATATCTTCACAAGAACAGCAGTGGTGGAGTTTATGGACAAAGGAGCATGATGGAGAGGCGGCAAATCGCTTAGTTCAGCAATATGATTATCTAGTAAGCTATCATGTCCAGAGAATATCAGCTCATTTACCGAAAAGTGTGAGTAAAGATGATGTAAGAAGTCTTGGCATGCTGGGGTTGTACGATGCTTTGAAAAAGTTTGACCGGTCCAGGGATCTTAAGTTTGATACATATGCTTCCTTTCGGATTAGAGGATCGATTATGGATGGGTTAAGAAAAGAGGACTGGCTTCCGCGGTCTGTCCGCGATCGTGCAAAAAAAATCGAACAGACGGCTGAGAAATTAGAGCAGGACTTGCAGCGGCCTGCCACCTCACAGGAAATAGCGGATATGTTAAAACTTACTCAGGAAGAAGTAGAGGAAACGGTTAAAGATTCTCTCTTTTCAAATGTTTTATCTATGGAAGAAAAACTCAAAGACGGAAAGGAAGATCATAAAGAAGGCATTGGATACTCCATCCCTGATCATCATACTTTTTCCCCCTATGAATCAGTGATAAAAAAAGAAAATTACGAAGAACTTGCCAATGAAATTGAGAAACTGAATGAGAAAGAAAAACTGGTCATTAGCCTTTTTTATCATGAAGAATTAACGCTGACTGAAATTGGACAGGTGCTAGATCTGACCACATCAAGGATTTCTCAAATTCACGCGAAAGCGATCTATAAGCTTAGACATTCCTTGCAGGATCTTATATCGGTATAGCGAGGAAGACGCTTGTATCCATGGCAATAGGCATTTCCCTTCTCTTTTCAAGTAACAGATGACTTCCCTTTGATTTTAAACTTACACGGACTGAACTAGTGATCATACTTCTTGCAGATCAAAATGGATGTACAGTAAGGTCAATGGTTAGGGGCTGGGGAAAGGGGTATGTCTGCCATAACAAAGAAATAGCATGAGAATACAGACCCGCAACAAAAAAAGATGGGCGAGGGAAATGAATGATCGTATTTTTATTGATAGTCAGTTTTATTATTGATGGGCTACTGATTTTAGCCCTAGGGACGATGATGAAAAAAATTCGTCTTACCGAGGAACTAGAACGCAGACAAAAACAAGTCGCTTCTGAAATTGAAGATTTATTCACTTCATACTTAATGGAAATCAAAGAAGAGAACAAGAGGATGGAAGAATGGTTTACAATGAGTAAGGCTGCCCCGTCCCCAGAAGAGACGAAAAACGCAGGAAGTGAAGTTTCCACTGAACAGGAGTCGGTAACTTCCTACGCTCCACCAGAACCCGATATTGTAGAGAACTATGAGCCGTCACTTCATGCAAAGGTCTTTGATATGAAAGAAAAAGGCTGCAGCATCGAAGAAATTGCAAGAAAACTTCATAAAGGAAAGACGGAAATCGAACTTCTCTACAAATTCCATAAAAACTAATAAAAAAACTTGAACGGACTGATCTCTTATGGTATATTTACTGACGGTGTCAATACGCACGCCTTTGGATTCTCAAGTGAGGTTGCTCTTTTAATAGAGTTCACTAGAGGAAATGAAAGAGGCGGAGGATACTAAAAAAACCAAACAGGAGGAACTATCATGTCTGTAATTTCTATGAAACAGCTACTTGAAGCTGGTGTTCATTTCGGACACCAAACTCGTCGCTGGAACCCGAAGATGAAGAAATATATCTTCACGGAGCGTAACGGGATCTACATCATCGACCTGCAAAAAACAGTGAAGAAGGTTGATGAAGCATTTAACTACGTAAAAGAGGTCGCTGCTGATGGCGGTAATATCCTTTTCGTAGGTACAAAAAAACAAGCTCAGGATACAGTTCGTGACGAAGCTACTCGTTGTGGCATGTATTACATTAACCAACGTTGGTTGGGTGGTACACTAACGAACTTTGAAACTATCCGCAAGCGTATCAACCGTCTTAAAGACATTGAGCGCATGGAAGAAGACGGTACATTCGACGTACTTCCTAAAAAAGAAGTGGTCGATATGCTTAAAGAAAAAGATCGTCTTGTTAAATTCCTAGGCGGTATTAAGGAAATGAAGAGCCTTCCAGACGCAATGTTCGTAATCGATCCTCGTAAAGAGCGTATCGCCATTGCTGAAGCTCACAAATTGAATATTCCAGTTGTAGGTATCGTTGATACAAACTGTGACCCAGACGAAATCGATTATGTCATCCCTGCAAACGATGATGCAATCCGTGCCGTTAAATTGTTGACTTCTAAGATGGCTGACGCTGTCCTTGAAGCTAAACAAGGGGAAGAAACAGAGACAACAGAAGAAACTGAAGCTGCAGTAGAAGCTGCGCAAGAGTAAGAAGGGTCAAAAGGTGATAAGGGGGTATACCTTTATCACCTTTTTTAAAGAATCCATAACAGCTCCGCGTTTCCCGATGGGCCGCGTGGGCTATACTTATATGTAACTATTAAGGAGGCTTTACAATGGCAGTAAACGCTAAAATGGTAAAAGAACTTCGTGAAAAAACTGGTGCTGGTATGATGGATTGTAAAAAAGCACTAACTGAAACAGATGGTAACATGGATAAAGCGATGGAATGGCTTCGTGAAAAAGGAATTTCCAAAGCGGCTAAAAAAGCTGACCGTATCGCTGCAGAAGGTTCTGCGGCAATTGAGATTTCCGGTAACACAGCTGTTCTTCTAGAAGTGAACTGTGAAACAGACTTTGTAACGAAGAACGACCATTTCAAAGATTTACTTAAAGAGCTTGGACAGCACTTGCTCTCTCAAAAACCGGCAACTGTTGAAGAAGCACTTGAACAAAAGCTTCACGGTGACGGAGAAGTACTAAGCAGCTATATTACAGATCGTGTAGCGAAAATCGGGGAAAAAATTTCCCTTCGTCGCTTTGTCATCAAAGAAAAAACGGAAGATGACGCATTCGGTGCTTACCTTCATATGGGCGGGAACATCGGCGTATTAACTGTCCTTGAAGGTTCTACGGACGAGTCTGCTGCAAAAGATGTAGCGATGCACGTGGCAGCGGTTAACCCTCGTTATGTATCCCGTGAAGAAATTCCACAAGAGGAAGCAGATCAAGAGCGTGAAATGCTTAAAACGCAAGCGATGAATGAAGGAAAGCCTGAAAACATCGTTGAAAAAATGGTGGAAGGCCGTTTGAACAAATTCTTCGAAGAAATCTGCCTGCTTGATCAAAGCTTCGTTAAAGATCCAGACCAGAAAGTTAAACAATTCGTAGCATCTACTGGTGGTCAAATCACTGGTTTTAATCGCTTCGAAGTTGGTGAAGGTATGGAAAAACGTGAAGAAAACTTCGCAGATGAAGTAATGAACCAGGTTAAAAAATAATGAGAATGAAAAATAGGGGACACTGTCGGTGTTCCCTATTTTCAAACGGCTACATAATTGCAGATATATGCAAAAGAATGTAGAGGAAATCAGTGAAAACACGGGAGGTAACTATGACTACTGCTCGCTATCGTCGTATTGTATTAAAACTAAGTGGAGAGGCTTTAAGTGGAGAGGCAGGGTTCGGCTTAGAACCTAGTATTATCAAATCAGTCTCCCGTCAAGTAAAAGAAGTGGCTGAACTAGGTGTCGAGGTTGCAGTCGTCGTCGGAGGTGGCAACATCTGGCGTGGAAAGGTCGGCGCTGAAATGGGAATGGACCGTGCGAACGCTGATTACATGGGGATGCTTGCAACCGTTATGAATTCACTGGCCCTTCAGGACAGTCTAGAAAACTTAGGGATTCCAACCCGTGTCCAAACATCGATTGAAATGAGACAAGTGGCAGAACCTTACATTCGAAGAAAAGCCATTCGTCATTTAGAGAAGAAGCGTGTTGTTATTTTTGCTGCTGGTACAGGAAATCCTTACTTTTCTACAGACACCACGGCGGCTCTCAGAGCTGCAGAGGTCGAAGCAGATGTCATTCTCATGGCCAAAAACAATGTGGATGGAGTCTACAATGATGACCCTAAACTAAATGAAGACGCTGTGAAATACGATCAGCTCTCTTATATGGATGTCCTGAATGAAGGGCTGGGCGTTATGGATTCGACAGCTTCATCATTATGTATGGACAACGATATCGATTTATTGGTATTCTCAATAACAGAGGATGGTAACATTAAAAAAGCTGTAATGGGCGAAAATATTGGAACAATCGTGAGGGGGAAATAAACAATGTCTGATGCTGTAATTAATGAAACGAAGCAACAAATGGAGCAAGCAACTCAAGCGTTCTCTCGTCAGCTTGCTACGGTTCGTGCGGGGCGTGCGAATCCTTCAATTTTAGATAATGTCTATGTGGATTACTATGGTGCCGCAACACCACTCAATCAATTAGCTCAAGTGTCTGCACCAGAGCCGCGGCTTCTTGTCATTACACCATATGATAAGAGTGCTATTGCTGAAGTTGAGAAAGCCATTCAGAAAGCGGATCTTGGTCTATCTCCATCCAGTGATGGGAATGTAGTGCGGATCAACATCCCTGCCCTTACAGAAGAACGTCGTAAGGATCTTGCCAAAGTGGTCGGTAAATATTCCGAAGAAGCAAAAGTTCAAGTTCGAAACATTCGTCGTGAGGCAAATGATCGTTTGAAAAAACTTGAAAAAGATGGGGAACTTACGGAAGATGACCTTCGTTCTTATCAGGATGATGTCCAAAAAGTAACAGACCAGAATGTCGAAAAGATCGACCAACTGGCAAAAACGAAAGAAGAGGAAATCATGGAAGTATGATTTCCTGCCTATATATGCCATAAGGTATATCAAGCCGCGCTGTTGATGTTTGGCAGCGTGGCTTTTATTTTGTACACTGTCATAAGGCAGGTCTCAGCATTTTTATTGAGTTTAGTATATAATAGAAAGATGGAACAATCGGACTGGAGGATTGAACATGCCTATCAAGTTTCCATTCACTAATAACAAAAAGCAGCCGGAACCTATGTCGTTAGAGTTGGAGGTTCATCACCTGCCCAAACATGTCGCTATCATAATGGACGGAAATGGCCGATGGGCAAAAAATAGAGGGATGCCTCGGATTGCTGGTCATAAGGAAGGCATGGGAGTCGTCAAGAGAATTGTCCGATATGCTTCAGATATCGGCATTAAAGTTCTTACCCTTTATGCTTTTTCGACAGAAAATTGGAAACGTCCTAAAAATGAGGTAGAATTCCTAATGAAGCTTCCTGTTGATTTTCTTAGTACATATTTGCCTGAACTGATCGAGCGAAATGTCCAGGTCCGGACGATCGGTGACTTTGATGTCTTGCCGGCTCATACCCAAAAGGCTGTAAAAGAAGCGATCGCGAAAACGAAAGATAATGATGGACTTATCCTCAATTTTGCCCTGAACTACGGCAGCCGTTTTGAAATGGTACATGCAGTCAAGCAAATCGCCTCTAAAGTACAAGAAGGGGAAGTGAATGTATCAGATATCGATGAATCGATGTTTTCTTCTGAACTGTACACGTCTGAACTGATTGATCCAGACCTCCTCATAAGGACAAGCGGAGAGCAGAGGCTGAGTAATTTTTTATTGTGGCAGTTGGCCTATGCTGAATTTTGGTTTACTGAAGTTTATTGGCCTGATTTCAATGAAAGCCATTTTGAGAAGGCTCTCTATGATTTTCAAAATCGCAAACGTCGTTTCGGCGGAGTATAAGGTGTGAAAAAGTGTTATGAAGCAAAGAACAATTACAGCAATCGTTGCAGCACTCATCTTCCTGCCCATTGTTATGCTGGGAGGATGGCCTTTTAAAATTTTTGTTTATTTCATTGCTAGTATTGCGCTACTTGAACTCGTAAGAATGAAAAAAATTGCGCGTTATTCTGTGGCAGCCGGCTTAGGGCTGGTTTTGATGTGGGCGCTCATGTTTCCATATGAAGTGTTGGATGAGTCGATTACTTCACAGGACATCATTACTAAGTCTGAAATTACTTTACTTGCCGTGCTAATCTTACTCAGTTATACCGTGCTTGTGAAGAACCGTTTTACTTTTGATGATGCTGGTTTTCTTTTATTATCGGCTATTTATATCGGAATGGGGTTCAATTATTTGATAGAAACCCGAGAAGCAGACATTGAATATATTTTCTTCGCATTATTTGTTGTCTGGGCGACAGACACTGGTGCCTATTTATTCGGGAGGGCATTAGGCAAACATAAACTGTGGCCGCAAATCAGTCCGAAGAAAACGATTGAGGGTTCAGTTGGAGGAATTATCCTGGCGTGCGCAGTAGCTTTGGTTTTCCAGATCGTTCATCCGCTTGACCATTCTCTTATCATCGTCTTATTAGTCACCGTGCTAGTATCTATCGCTGGCCAGATCGGCGACTTGGTCGAATCTGCTTTTAAGCGACATTATGCTGTGAAAGACTCCGGAAAGATCTTGCCAGGTCATGGAGGGGTCCTTGATCGGTTTGACAGCCTGATTTTCATCCTGCCGATCTTACATTTGATCAATTTTATTTCTTAAGTGAGAGGAGTTATACATGATGAAATACATCTCCTTATTGGGTGCTACGGGTTCGATAGGCATCCAGACTCTGGATGTGATACGCCTGCACCCTCACCAATTTTCTTTATATGCAATGGCCTTTGGAAAGAATATAGACAAAGCTCTTCCGCTTATACAGGAATTTAAACCTTCATTGGTTGTTGTTCAAGATGAGGATACCAAGAAAAAACTCCAGCAGGAAATTGACCATACACAAATTCTTTGTGGAGGAGAAGGTTTAATAGAGGCTAGTGTAGCCGACCCTGTTGATGTAGTGGTGAATGCGGTAATGGGAAGTGTAGGATTGCCAGCTACTCTCAAAGCTATCCAAGCGAAAAAGCAAATCGCCATTGCCAACAAGGAAACGCTTGTTACTGCGGGGCACTTGGTTATGGCTGAAGCCAAGAAGCATAACGTGGCTCTTCTCCCTGTTGATAGTGAACATTCGGCTATATTTCAAGCGTTGAACGGAGAGCAAAGAAAGGATATTCATAAACTTATCATTACCGCATCGGGAGGAAGTTTTCGTGATAAAACAAGAGAAGAACTCATCGGTGTGACCGTAGATGATGCATTAAACCATCCAAATTGGAGCATGGGGGCCAAGATCACCATTGATTCTGCATCGATGATGAACAAAGGCTTAGAAGTGATTGAGGCTCACTGGCTTTTTGATGTACCTTATGAGCAAATTCATGTTATTCTTCATAGAGAAAGTGTTATTCATTCAATGGTCGAATTTGTAGACCGGAATGTCATTGCCCAATTGGGAACACCTGATATGAAAGTGCCGATTCAATACGCCTTAACTTATCCGGTGCGTAAAGATCTCTCCATAACTCAACACCTGGATCTAGAAGAGGTGGCAACATTGAACTTTCAAAAGATGGACATGGAACGTTTTCCATGTTTGAGAATGGCCTTTGAAGCTGGTAAAGAAGGTGGTTCGATGCCTGCGGTATTAAACGCAGCTAACGAAGAAGCTGTTCAGCAGTTTTTGGAAGGGAAAATTTCCTTCCTAGATATCGAGAAATACATCGAACTGGCATTAGAAAAGCATGACAAGATTCATAACCCCGACTTGTCTACCATAATTTCTATTGATGAGGAAACTAGGAGAAATGTCCGTTTCCAAATAAATTAAAAGCTCTGTCTATTTTCTTTGTGAGAAGCTTTCTTATTTATATTGATAAGGGATGATGCTCTCATAATCCAACAACCAAACCAGAGCGAAACTAAAGGAAGGTGCTTCATTTGACTACAGTGATTGCATTTATACTTATGTTCGGACTTTTAGTGTTCGTCCATGAGTGGGGGCATCTCATTTTTGCTAAGCGGGCTGGAATGCTTGCAAGGGAATTTGCGATCGGATTTGGACCGAAAATTTTTGCATTTACTCGGAATGAAACTCTTTATACCATCCGTCTTTTGCCAATTGGCGGGTATGTCCGGGTTGCAGGAGAAGATCCTGAAATAGTTGAATTAAAAGCGGGCCACCATATCGGCCTTGAGTTTAATGAAGAAGGTAAAGTAAACAGGATTATCGTCAACAATAAAGATAAACACCCCCAGGCAAGGGTCATTGAAGTCGAACGAGCGGATCTCGACCATCGACTTGTCATTGAAGGTTATGAGATGGATGAAGATGAAAAGCTTTTCTTTGAAGTAGAGCCAAAAGCCATGTTCGTTATGGACGAAAAAGAAACACAAATTGCCCCATATAATCGTCAATTCGCATCTAAAACAGTACCACAACGAGCGATGCAGCTTTTTGCAGGACCTATGATGAACTTTGTATTAGCTATCATCCTGTTCATGATTTTAGGATTTATCCAAGGAGTCCCTTCGAATGAAGCGAAACTTGGGGACATTCAACAAAACTCACCAGCCGAACAAGCTGGTCTTCAGGCTGGTGATGAAGTGACTGCAGTGGACGGGGAATCCGTGAGTACGTGGGAAGAGTTTACGACGATTATCCGTGCTCACCCTGAGGAAGAGGTTACGCTAACTGTTAATAGAGATGGGACCAGTCAACAATTGAATGTAACTCCAGATGCAATTGAAGACCGGGAGGTAACCATCGGTCAAGTGGGGGTTGCCCGAGCTTTCGAAGAATCGTTTGCTAAGAAAATCACCTTCGGATTTACACAAACCTATGAATGGTCATCCCTAATTTTAACGAATTTAGGTAAATTGGTAACTGGTCAATTCTCCCTTGATATGTTGTCAGGACCTGTAGGTATATATGATGCTACAGATCAAGTTGTCCGTACTGGTTTTACAAACTTTGTCATGTGGACATCTATTTTAAGTATTAACCTGGGTATTGTAAACTTACTCCCGCTACCTGCCCTTGATGGCGGCCGATTATTATTTGTCGGACTAGAGGGATTACGAGGGAAACCGATTGATCCCCAAAAAGAAGGAATTGTCCATTTCATTGGATTCGCTTTACTCATGCTATTAATGCTTGTGGTCACATGGAATGATATTCAGCGTTTATTCTTATGATTGTTAATAGCTGGAAGCCCTGAGGTGATCGGTGATTCCTTGGCTTCTGGCTTCTTTATTTAAGTAAAATAAAGGTAAACCAAAAAAGTTTATATTAAAATAGAACTGAGGTGCATGTTATGAGACAAAGTCATATGTTAATTCCAACCCTTAAAGAAAACCCTGCCGATGCTGAAATAAAGAGCCACCAGCTACTCGTTCGTGCTGGTTACATACGTCAAGTTGCTTCAGGTATTTACAGCTTTCTTCCGATCGGACGACGAGTCCTAAGTAAAGTAGAGAATATTGTCCGTGAAGAGATGGAAAAGATCGGCGCTCATGAGATGGCGATGCCGGCTCTTGAACCATCGGAACTATGGAAGGAAACAGGTCGATGGACAACATTCGGTTCAGAATTAATGCGAATAAATGATCGTCACAATAGGGAATTCGCTTTAGGTGCGACGCATGAAGAAGTAATTACAAGTCTTGTCCGCAATGAAGTGAAAAGTTATAAACAGCTTCCTTTGACTGTTTTCCAAATACAAAATAAATTCCGTGATGAAGCGCGCCCCCGTTTTGGTCTTCTTCGTGGCCGTGAGTTCCTTATGAAAGATGCCTATTCATTTAATGAATCATATGAAAGCCTTGATGAAACGTATGAGAAGATGTTTGAAGCTTATTCAAATGTATTCAGACGATGCGGGTTGAATTTCAGAGCAGTCATTGCTGATTCAGGAGCGATGGGTGGAAAAGATACGCATGAGTTTATGGTTCTTTCTGAGGTTGGTGAAGATGTCATTGCTTACTCAGATACATCTCGTTATGCGGCAAATATTGAAATGGCTCCAGTAGTTACAACCTATGAAAAGTCTACGGAAGCTCCAGGTACTATGGAGAAAGTTGAAACACCAGGTCAAAAAACAATGAAAGATGTGGCTGATTTCTTAGGACATGAGGTACATCAAGGAATTAAGTCTATCCTTTTCCAAGTGGATGACCAATTTGTCCTTGCACTTACACGCGGGGACCACGAAGTAAATGATGTGAAATTGAAAAATCTCTATGATGCGGATATGGTAGAATTGGCATCAGAAGAAGATACCAAGCGTCTTCTGGGGGCTGGCTTTGGTTCAT
Organism: Halobacillus karajensis; assembly: GCF_900108515.1. Lineage (GTDB taxonomy): Bacteria > Bacillota > Bacilli > Bacillales > Halobacillaceae > Halobacillus > Halobacillus karajensis. The sequence goes on from NZ_FNWW01000003.1 coordinate 330,895, forward strand.
TAGGACCTGTAAATGTTCCAGAAGAAGTGGAGGTTGTCGCTGACTTTGCTGTAGAAGCCCTTGTGAACGTGTCTTGTGGAGCAAATGAAGAAGGCATTCATTTTAAAAATGCTACACCTGGGAAGGATTTTGAGGTCACTCAATATGCAGATTTAAGATTCATTCAAGAAGGAGATCCCTCTCCGGATGGAGAAGGAACGATTAAATTCGCCCGGGGCATTGAAGTCGGACATGTCTTTAAATTAGGAGAATTTTATTCAGAGCGAATGAATGCGACTTTCTTGAACGATCAAGGAAAGGCAAAAACAATGATTATGGGATCATATGGGATCGGTGTTTCCAGGACGCTTGCGGCGATCGTAGAACAACACCATGATGATCGTGGGATCACATGGCCAAAAAATATGGCTCCATATCAAGTCCATTTGCTCTCCATGAATCCTAAAAAGGAAGAACAGAAAGAATTGGCAGATCAATTATATGATTCACTGCTTGAAGCTGGCATCGATGTCTTATATGATGATCGTAAAGAACGAGCAGGAGTTAAGTTTGCAGACAGTGATCTGTTTGGGATTCCTGTAAGAATTACCGTTGGAAAACGCGCTTCAGAAGGTGTTGTAGAAGTTAAAGAACGTGCAACTGGAGATCAAACGGAACTAGAAGTAAAGGAAATCGTTGACTATATAAAGAACTGGTACAAAGCCTAATACCTTGAAGGAAAAACATACCCTTGCTTTTTCATAATAGCAAGGGTATTTTCCATGTCAGGTGTCGGTTTGGAAAGAGGAGGAATTTCGTTGAGTGTGAGCAATAAAGAGAAAATGCATTATCTACTGGAACAAATCCAGTTTCCACATGATCTAATCGAACCTCACTTTAAAGACAGCAGTATGCAAAAACTAGTGGTTTATCGTGAAAAGAAATTGTGGCATTTTCATTTTCTAATGCCGAAACCATTGCCTCCATCTGTTTATGAACTTTTTACGAGTAAACTTGTATCCACATTCCGTTCCATAGCAGATGTGACCTGGACCATTGATACAACTGAAAAAGAAGTGGCTGTATCTGATGTACTGGAATACTGGCAAAGTTTTATTAAGTCTATGAGTAATCTTACTCCGGGGTACAAAGATTTACTATTAGAACAACAACCCGAAGTGAACGGAAATAAGATTATGTTAACTTGCAGGAACCTTGCTGAAAGCCATGCGATCCAAAAAAAATTGGAAGAACCGTTAAAGATGTACTGCACCCAGTGCGGGATTCCTTCCTTCATGCTTTCAACCAGAGTAAAAGAAGAAAGGGAAGAAATAAAACGTTTTCAAGAAGAGCGACAGAAAGAAGATAAAATCCTTGTTCAACAAGCTGTCAAAGAACAAGAGGAAAGAGTGAAGGATAAAGATGAAACGAAACCAAAAGGTCCACTAGAAATTGGCTATAAAATTCAAGATGACATTGTGCCCATGGAAGAGATTAAAGAAGAAGAGAAAAAGCTCGCTGTTCAAGGATATGTGTTTGATGTTGAAATCAAGGAACTTCGTTCTGGAAGGCATTTACTTTTATTAAAGGTTACGGATTATACCGATTCTTTCTCTATCAAAATGTTTTCCCGTGGAGACGATCACGCTGAGCTGTTCAAACATGTCAGTGAAGGCATGTGGATCAAAGCGCGTGGGGGAATTCAGACAGACAATTTCACAAATGAATTGACGATGATGGCCAACGATATTAATGAAATTAAGCCTAAATTAAGAGAAGATGCAGCGCCTGAAGGTGAGAAAAGAATAGAACTGCATGCCCATACAACGATGAGTGCGATGGATGCCCCTGTCTCCCCGGCCCGTTTAATTCAAAAAGCAGCTGATTGGGGGCATGAGGCGATCGCCATCACAGACCATGCAGTTGTTCAAGCCTATCCAGATGCCCATGCAGCTGGCGAAAAAAATGGAGTAAAAGTTATATACGGTGTGGAAGCCAATCTTGTTGATGACGGGGTCCCGATTGCTTATGAAGAACAGGACCGCGAACTTGAGGATGCGGTGTATGTCGTTTTTGACGTGGAGACGACAGGCCTTTCAGCTGTTTACGATAAAATTATTGAACTTGCAGCTGTAAAAGTTCAAGGAGGGGAGATCATCGATCGATTCGAGTCTTTCGCAAACCCTCATCAGCCATTATCTCAAACGACGATCGATCTCACAGGTATCACGGATGACATGGTTAAAGATGCACCAGAGATTGAACAAGTGTTAAGAGATTTCCATGAATGGACAGAGGATGGCATTCTAGTCGCTCATAACGCTAGTTTTGATATGGGATTCTTAAATGCAGGATATCAGGCCATTGATCTTGGTAAATCAAAAAATCCCGTGATTGACACGTTAGAACTTGCGCGTTTCCTAGTGCCTGAATTAAAGAATCACCGTTTAAATACCCTTTGTAAAAAATTCGATATAGAATTAACTCAACACCATAGGGCTATTTATGATGCGGAAGCTACCGGCTATTTGCTTTGGAAACTTATTAAAAGAGCGATGGAGAAGGGGATCACTAATCATAAGAACTTGAATGATTACATGGGAGAAGGAAAGGCCTATCAACGTTCACGTCCGTCCCACTGCACACTGCTTGCGACCAACAGCACAGGGTTGAAAAACATTTATCGACTTGTCTCCGAAGCTCATGTCAACTACTTTTATCGTGTACCTCGGGTTCCACGATCTGTTCTTGCAAAGAACAGGGAAGGGATTCTGGTTGGTTCCGGATGCGATAAAGGAGAAGTTTTCGAGACTATGATGCAAAAGTCAGAAGAAGAAGCAGAAAAAGTGGCAGAGTTTTATGATTATATTGAGATACAACCGCCGGGAAATTATAGACACCTGCTTGAAAAAGACTTAGTACAAACAGAGGCACAAATACTTGATATCTTGAAACGATTAGTGGCTATGGCGGAGCGGTTAGGTAAAACAGTGGTGGCTACAGGTAATACACACTATGTCGAGCCTCACGAAAAGCAATACAGGCAAATTCTTATCTCATCCCAGAACGGAAATCCGCTTAATAGGCAGACCCTTCCGGAAGTTCATTTTAAGACAACAAATGAGATGATAGAAGAATTGTCTTTCCTTGGAAAAGATAAAGCGAAGGAACTTGTCGTTGCCAATACCCACAAAATAGCTGCTCTTATTGAAGAGGTTTCCCCAGTTAAAGATGATTTGTATACACCGAATATCGAAGGTGCCGATCAGGAAATTCGTGAAATGTCTTATAATAAAGCGAAAAGTATTTATGGAGAGCCGATCCCGGATTTAATTGTTAAACGACTGGAGAAAGAACTGGACAGTATCATAGGAAATGGATTTGCGGTTATTTACCTGATTTCACAAAAACTTGTAACGAAGTCCCTTGAGGATGGTTACTTAGTTGGCTCACGGGGTTCTGTAGGTTCATCTTTTGTGGCCACTATGACGGATATTACAGAAGTAAACCCGTTACCTCCACACTATGTATGTCCCAACTGCCAATATAATGAATTTTTCACTGATGGTTCTGTTGGTAGTGGGTTTGACTTACCAGAGAAAGAATGTCCTGAATGCGGCACCCCGCTAACAAAGGACGGTCAAGATATCCCGTTCGAAACTTTTCTAGGTTTCAAAGGAGATAAAGTTCCGGATATTGATTTGAACTTCTCTGGTGAATACCAGCCACATGCCCATAACTATACGAAAGAACTTTTCGGTGAGGACAGTGTCTATCGCGCGGGGACGATTGGAACCATTGCTGAGAAAACTGCCTATGGTTATGTGAAAGGGTACGCAGGAGATCACCAGTTAATTTATAAAAATGCTGAAATCGATCGCTTAGTCCAAGGGTGTACAGGTGTGAAACGAACAAGTGGCCAACACCCTGGGGGAATCATTGTTGTTCCTGATGATATGGAGATTTATGACTTTTCGCCGATTCAATACCCAGCGGATGATACGAAGTCTGAGTGGCGAACGACCCACTTTGATTTCCATTCCATTCATGATAATCTGTTGAAATTAGATATTCTCGGACACGATGATCCGACTGTTATCCGCATGCTGCAGGATCTTAGTGGCATTGACCAGAAGGAAATTCCTGTGGATGACCCTGAGGTTATGAAAATATTCAGTGGTCCTGAGGCACTTGGAGTGACTGCAGACCAGATTATGTGTAAAACAGGTACTCTCGGGGTGCCGGAATTCGGTACAAGGTTTGTTCGGCAAATGCTTGAGGATACCAAACCGAAAACATTTGCTGAACTTGTCATCATATCTGGCTTATCCCATGGTACCGATGTTTGGCTGGGAAACGCTGAGCAGTTAATTAATGATGGCATTTGTACTTTGCCAGAGGTTATCGGTTGCCGAGATGATATTATGGTCTACCTGATGCACAAAGGCCTGGAGCCTTCTCTTGCCTTTAAAATAATGGAGTTTGTCCGTAAAGGTCGTGGGCTGCAGGATGAATGGATTGAAGAAATGAAAAAACACGGGGTTCCGGACTGGTATATTGATTCATGTAAAAAAATCAAATATATGTTCCCGAAAGCACACGCTGCTGCTTATGTATTAATGGCTGTAAGGATTGCTTATTTTAAAGTCCATTACCCGATTTATTTCTATGCCGCCTACTTTACGGTAAGGGCCAGTGACTTTGAGTTGGAAACAATGGTGAAAGGGTCAGATGCGATCCGAAAACGATTAAAAGAAATCCAGGAAAAAGGCCTGGATGCAACACCTAAGGAGAAAAGCTTGATGACTGTTCTTGAACTGTCCCTTGAAATGTGCGAGAGAGGATATGGGTTTAAGAACGTAGACCTTTATCGCTCAAGTGCCACAGACTTTCTTGTAGATGGAAATGTACTGATTCCGCCTTTCAATGCGGTCGACGGTCTTGGTACGAATGCTGCGATCAATATTGTAAATGCCAGGGAAGATGGGGAGTTTTTATCTAAGCAGGACTTGAGAGAGCGAAGCCGTATATCCAAGACTGTTCTAGAATACCTGCATAACTTCGGCTGTTTGGAAGGAATGCCTGACGAAAACCAGCTTTCCCTTTTCTGATTTAACGAAGTAGGGTTGCTCAATCTTTCTTGATTTGCATAGATTAAGCAACTATGGTATATTTTTTATGGTGAGAAGAGCGATACGAACGACGAAAGAGTGGGGAAACCCACTCTTTCGTCATATTCTTAGCCTCTTGCTTGTGGAGAAACTTCGATGCATGAGGGGCTTCAGGATCCTGTTAGACGAACCGCTATGATGTATTTCATAGCGGTTTCTCGTGGGAATGGAATATAAAAAAAGCCCTGATACTTAAATGAAACAAGCGAATACATTCCATACTAATAAGACCTAACCATACTATTGTGTTCGAAGGAGGGATCGCATGAGTGATCATGTTACATCCGTTGCAGAGCGTCTTGTCCAGCCTATTCTGGAGGATATGAACCTGGAACTTGTCGATATTGAGTATAAGAAAGAAGGTCAGAATTGGTACCTTCGCGTTTTTATCGACAAGGAGGGCGGCGTAGATATCGAAGAATGCGGGCAAGTATCTGAACAGTTAAGTGAAAAATTAGACGAAGAAGATCCAATTGAAATTCCGTATTTCCTTGAAGTAGCCTCTCCAGGTGCTGAACGTCCACTTAAGACGGAGGCAGATTTTGAGAAGTTCGTTGGTGAATACGTATATATGAAACTTTACGAACCAATCGATGGCGAAAAGGAATTCGAGGGTACTTTGAAATCCTTTGAAAATTCTACGGCTACGGTTGAAATTAGAATCAAAACCCGTAAGAAACAATTGGAAGTTCCATATCAGAAGATAGCTAAAGCGAATTTAGCTGTTACGTTCAATTAAGGGGGAGAAAACTGTTGAGTAGTGAATTATTTGATGCCATGGATTATTTAGAAAAGGAAAAAGGCATCGACAAAAATCTTTTATTGGAAGCCCTTGAGGCAGCACTCATTTCTGCTTATAAGAAAAACTTCAATTCTGCAACGAATGTTCGTGTGGATATTAATGAAGAAGAGAGTGCGATGAAGGTTCTAGCTAGAAAAGAGATTGTTGAAGAGGTCATGGACTCTCAGCAAGAGATTTCCTTAGAAGAAGCAAAAGATATTGATCCGAATTATGAGCTTGAAGATGTAATTGAAGTGGAAGTTACACCAATGGACTTCGGTAGGATCGCAGCGCAGGCTGCTAAACAGGTCGTCACACAGCGTGTTCGTGAGGCAGAGCGTGGCATCATCTACGGTGAATATGTTGATCGAGAAGAAGATGTCATGACGGGAATTATCCAAAGGAAAGATCCGCGTTTTGTTTACGTGAATCTGGGTAAAATTGAAGCACGGCTTCCTGAAGGGGAACAAATGCCCACAGAGACTTATGAAGTCCATGACCGGCTGAAAGTGTTTGTTACTAAAGTCGAGAACAGTAATAAGGGCCCTCATATTTATGTGTCCCGTACACATCCTGGTCTTTTGAAACGTTTATTTGAAATGGAAGTTCCGGAAATTTATGACGGGACTGTAGAAGTTATTTCCGTTGCCCGTGAAGCAGGCGATCGGTCGAAAATTTCTGTTTATGCAGAAGATCAGGAAATTGATCCGGTCGGTTCATGTGTAGGTCAGAGAGGACAGCGTGTCCAGGCGATTGTCAATGAGTTGAAGGGAGAAAAGATCGATATTGTTCAATGGTCTGAAGATCCAGTGGAATATGTATCGAATGCCTTAAGCCCTTCAAAAGTTGTGGAAGTTCTTGTTGACGAAGATGAGAAAGCGACAACAGTGATTGTTCCCGATTACCAATTATCCCTTGCGATCGGTAAGCGTGGACAAAATGCACGCCTGGCAGCCAAACTGACAGGCTGGAAAATTGACATTAAGAGTGAAAGTGAAGCTCGTGAGCAAGGTCTTCTTTCTTCTGAACAGAGCGATGTGGAAGAAGAAGTGGACGTTGAAGATGAGATGTTTGAAGAATAAGGAGGGGGATAGAAATGACCCGTTCCAAGAAACAGCCGTTAAGAAAGTGTGTCGTCACCCAGGAAATGGTGCCTAAGCAGCAGCTTATACGTGTGGTCCGCAACAAAGAGGGAGAGGTTTTTGTTGACGACACAGGAAAGAAAAATGGGCGAGGAGCCTATCTCACAAAAGACATCCATGTCATTGAACAGGCTGAAAAGCAACAAGTCCTGAACCGCCACTTAAAAGCGAAAATCGATACGAGCATCTACGAGGAATTAAAGGCGAAAGTGAAGGCAGAAACATCATGAGTGGCAGCTATTTAAACCTGTTAGGACTAGCTGTAAGGGCTGGAAAATGCACACTCGGTGAGGAATCGATTGTGCGTGATATTCAAAAAAGAAAGGCCAAAGTAGTCCTATTGGCCAATGACACTGGAAAGCAAACAAAAAAGAAGCTTACGGATAAATGCAGCTTCTATGAAGTACCCTGTTATGTGGTGGATGATAGAGTCACATTATCACAAGCCATTGGAAAGGCAGGGAGAGTCGCGATCGCAGTTCTTGACCAAGGATTTGCGAAAAAGTTGCAATCGCTACTCGATGAATCTACTCGGGGGTGAAGATTTTATGACTAAAATGCGTGTATATGAATATGCGAAAAAGAACGAACTATCAAGTAAACAAGTCATTCAAAAGCTACAAAATCTAAATATTGAAGTGAACAATCATATGTCCACTATAGAAGAAGAGGCAGCAAAAAAATTGGATCAAGCATTTGGAAAAGGGGACAAACCCAAAGCACAAAACCAGGAAAAAGGAAAGTCTTCAAAACCGAAAAACAGTAAAAAGCCAGGGAACAGAAATCAACGAAACAACAATCAAAGAGGCAACAATCAGAAAAACCAAAAGACTGCTCCCCAGCAAGGACAGAAAAAAGGAAAAAAACAGATGCCCGATAAAATTACTTACTCTGGCAGTTTAACTGTTGGTGATCTTGCAGAGAAACTAAACAAAGATTCATCTGAAATTATCAAGAAACTCATGTTCCTTGGTGTGATGGCAACGATCAACCAGGAGCTTGATAAAGATTCTATTGAATTAATTTGTGAAGAGTTCGGCGTAGAAGTAGAAGAAGAAGTGGTTGTTGATGAAACAGATATAGAAAATGTGATTTTTGAAGACGATCCAGAAGATTTGCAGGAGCGCCCTGCTGTCGTCACAATCATGGGGCACGTTGACCACGGTAAAACAACCCTTCTTGACCAAATCCGTCATACCAAAGTGACCGAAGGCGAAGCTGGCGGAATCACTCAGCATATCGGGGCTTATCAGATTGAGAATGATAATAAAAAAATTACATTCTTAGATACCCCTGGTCACGCTGCTTTTACAAGCATGCGTTCAAGAGGAGCACAAGTAACGGATATTGCTATTCTAGTTGTTGCAGCAGATGACGGTGTCATGCCTCAAACAAAAGAAGCGATCAGCCACGCTAAAGCTGCGGAAGTACCAATTATCGTCGCTGTTAATAAGATGGATAAAGAAGGTGCCAATCCAGACCGTGTCATGCAAGAACTTATGGAATATGAGTTAATAGCAGAAGAGTACGGTGGAGAGACCATTTTTGTGAAAATGTCTGCGGTTAAGGGCGAAGGAATCGATGAGCTGGTTGAAATGATCGGTCTCGTATCTGAAATGGAAGAATTAAAAGCCAACCCAGACCGTGCGGCATATGGGACAGTTATTGAAGCAGAACTTGATAAAGGTCGTGGACCAGTGGCGACATTACTTGTCCAGAATGGTACGCTTAATGTTAGTGATTCGATCGTAGTTGGTCATACATGGGGACGTGTACGTGCGATGGTTAATGATATCGGACGTCGTGTTAAAGTAGCAGGGCCATCCACACCAGTGGAAATTACCGGTCTGAATAATGTGCCGCAAGCAGGAGATCGTTTCCTAGTCTTTAAGGATGAGAAGAAAGCGCGCTCTGTTGGTGAAGCACGTGCGCAAAAACAACTGGAAGAAAACCGAAGCTCCACAGCGAAAGTTAGCCTCGATGATTTGTTTGATCAAATCAAACAAGGTGAGGTTAAGGACATTAACTTGATTGTTAAAGGAGATGTTCAAGGTTCTGTTGAAGCTCTCGCTGGATCTCTTGAGAAAATTGAAGTGGAAGGTGTGAAAGTGAAAATCATTCACACAGGTGTCGGTGCAATCACTGAATCGGATATCACACTTGCTTCTGCATCTAATGCCATCGTTATCGGTTTCAATGTCCGTCCAGATGGGAATGCTAGAAAAGCAGCCGAGGCTGAAGATGTAGAAATTCGTCTTCATAACATCATTTATAAAGTGATGGAAGAAATTGAAGCAGCCATGAAAGGGATGCTCGATCCAGAATATGAAGAGAAAATTATCGGTCAAGTGGAAGTGCGTGAGATCTTCAAGGTATCCAAGATCGGTACTATCGCCGGTTCTTATGTAACGGAAGGTAAGATCGGACGTCATTCGGGTGTTCGTGTCATTCGCGATGGAGTTGTCATTTATGAGGGCGAAGTAGACGCATTGAAACGTTTTAAAGATGACGCTAAAGAAGTTCAACAAGGGTACGAATGTGGAATCACGATTAAGAACTTCAATGATATTAAAGTGGGTGACATTATCGAACCATTCGAAATGCAGGAAATTGAGCGTTCATGATTGTAAGCGCAGAAGTGGATTGTATCATCTATGATGCGCAATCGTTGAAAAACAAGCGAGCTGTATTGAAGCGTGTCATGACTCGGCTGCAAAATGAGTTCAATATTGCTGTCAGTGAACTAGAATTTCAAGATTTATGGCAGCGGACGCGCATGGGTCTCGTGACGATCGCCAGTAATAAAGTCATAGCAGAACAAACTATGCAGCAAGCTTTGACTTTCATCGATTCGTTCCCTGAAATCGAACGTACGGAAACCCACCTGGAATGGCTATGATGTTTGTTTAGAAGAGGTGAATAAAACATGAACGATTTAAGAGCGAACCGCGTTGGAGAACAAATGAAAAAAGAGATGAGCGATATCATCAGTAAAAAAATCAAAGATCCACGCGTAGGGTTCGTCACTGTTACGGAAGTTAAAGTGACAGGAGACTTGCAACAAGCAAAAGTTTACATTTCTGTCTTGGGTGATGATAAACAGAAACACGATACCCTTGTCGGTCTAGCAAAGGCTAAAGGATTTATCCGATCCGAAATCGGTCAGAGAATCCGCCTTCGTAAAACTCCGGAAATCATGTTTGAGTTTGATGAGGCTGTTGAAAGAGGAAATCGTATTGAAACAATCCTTCGAGACCTAAATGATACAGAAGACTGATTAAAATCCGTGCTGATCCAGCACGGATTTTATATAGGAATAAATGGTTTGAGGTGATGGGTAATATGGATGGTATTCTTCCGCTATGGAAACCTAAAGGGTTTACGTCACATGATTGTGTAAGTAAAGCACGTGGTATGTTGAAGACTAAAAAAATAGGACATACAGGAACGCTCGACCCAGCAGTAGAGGGGGTGCTGCCGCTTTGTGTGGGGAAAGCAACAAAGATTGTTCCGTTTTTAACAGATACAGATAAAGTGTATGAAGCTGAAATAACCCTTGGGGCGGCGACGGATACGGAAGACGCGACAGGTGTGGTTATTGAAAAGACTGCTGTAAAGGGTGCCTTTTCAGATGAAACGCTTCAGGGTGTGCTTAGTTCTTTTAAAGGATACATCACACAGACACCGCCTATGTATTCGGCAGTAAAGGTAAAAGGAAAGAAACTTTATGAGTATGCCCGCGAAGGAATTGAAGTGGATAGACCTTCAAGAGAAGTACTCATTAAACAGATTGAATGGATATCTTCAAACGAACACCCACATGAGGATACCTTCTCGTTTTCATTCCGCGTGGTTTGCTCTAAAGGAACATACATCAGGACACTTTGTGTAGATATTGGGAAAGCGCTCGGGTATCCCTCTCACATGTCTGCCTTAATCCGGACGAAAACAGCCGATATTTCAACAGATGATTGCTATTCCTTTGAGGAATTACAAAGGGCTGTAGATGAAGGGCGCGGCGAAGAATTATTACTGCCCCTTTCCCGCGGACTCGGCCATATGGATTCCTGGGAAGTGAATGAGGAAATGAAAGAGAAGATTAAACATGGGCAAGTATGGCCAAAGCCTTCGGAGCTGGATGCTGCACGATTTACCGTTACACATGCCGAAGAGGTACTGGCTATTTATCAGCAGCATCCTGACAAGCCTGGACTTGTAAAGCCAGTCCGTGTATTTTAACAAATTTTCTCTTATTCCTAATCAACTGGTGGTCATCTTAAAAGGAACCCATAGTTTTTCAGCAGATTTTGTTGGTTTCCCTTGCATTTTATTATAAAAAAATGTACCCTTTAATATGGAACCTTCGCTTGGCGGCACGTAACTCCGACGTCCGCTCGGGGAAAGGGAATTCTTAATTTTATAGGAGGTGTAGCTATAATGGCTATCACACAAGAACGTAAGCAAGAACTAATCAATGAGTACAAGACTCATGAAAATGACACAGGATCTCCTGAAGTGCAAATTGCAGTACTTACAGAGCAGATCACTACTTTAAACGAGCACCTGCGTGCACATAAGCAGGACCACCACTCTCGTCGTGGATTGCTTAAAATGGTAGGTAAGCGTCGTAACCTATTGAACTACCTTCGTAATAAGGACATTACACGTTATCGTGAGCTTATCAAGAGCCTAGGCTTGCGTCGCTAATGTATGGGAAAAAGCGGGAGTTATTCCCGCTTTTTCTGTATGTTTACATACAGAAGGGTGTAAACTGACAATAAACCCTTATAATGAAATATGAAGAGTTATCGAGAGGAGTTAAGTTTTATATGGCAGAAGAAAAACAAGTGTTTTCCATTGATGTCGCTGGTCGTACGTTTTCCGTTGAAATCGGAGAGTTGGCGAAACAAGCGAATGGTGCAGCACTCATCCATTACGGAGATACGACTGTCCTTTCTACGGCTACCGGTAGTAAAGAGCCGAAGGACCTGCCGTTTTTCCCATTGACTGTAAACTACGAGGAGCGTCTTTACGCGGTAGGTAAAATCCCTGGCGGCTTCATTAAACGGGAAGGCCGTCCTAGTGACAAAGCTGTCCTTGCTTCACGTTTGATTGACCGTCCGATTCGTCCGTTGTTTCCTGAGGGATTCCGAAATGATGTACAAGTGATCAGTTCCGTTATGAGTGTGGATCAAGATTGTTCATCTGAAATGGCAGCCATGCTCGGGTCATCCATATCTTTAGGGATATCGAACATTCCTTTTGAAGGACCTATTGCAGGGGTAATTGTTGGACGTGTCGATGGCGAATTCATCATTAACCCTACAGTAGAGCAACAAGAGAAAAGCGATATTGACCTTACTGTTGCAGGTACAAAAGATGCCATCAATATGGTTGAAGCTGGTGCCAATGAAGTACCAGAAGAAGACATGCTAGAAGCCATCATGTTTGGACATGAGGAAATCAAGCGTCTCGTTGCCTTCCAGGAGGAAATTATCGCAGCCGTTGGCCGTGAAAAAATGGAGGTTCAACTGTTCGATTTGGATGCTGAGCTTAAAGACAAAGTAGAGTCTGAAGCTAGGGAAGCCGTAGTCCAAGCTATTAAAACCGAAGAGAAAAAGGCGCGCGAAGAAGCAATTGCCCAGGTGAAATCAGATATTGTTGCTTCTTATGAGGAACAGGAAGCTGATGAAGAGACATTGAAACAAGTGGGCTCGATTTTAGAAGACATCGTGAAAACGGAAGTGCGTCGTTTGATCACGAAAGACAAAATCCGTCCTGATGGTCGTGGAGTTGATGAAATCCGTTCCTTAAGCTCAAGAGTCGGGTTGCTTCCGCGTACCCATGGTTCTGGCTTGTTCACGCGTGGACAAACTCAAGCCTTAAGTGTATGTACTCTTGGAGCACTTGGAGATGTTCAAATCCTTGATGGACTGGATCTTGAGGAATCGAAGCGTTTCATGCACCATTATAATTTCCCGAAATTCTCTGTTGGAGAAACAGGTCCAATCCGTGGGCCAGGTCGGCGTGAAATTGGTCATGGAGCTTTGGGCGAACGTGCTCTGGAAGTTGTTATTCCTTCCGAAAAAGACTTCCCTTACACTATCCGACTTGTTTCTGAAGTGTTGGAGTCGAACGGTTCCACCTCACAGGCAAGTATTTGCGCAAGTACACTTGCGATGATGGATGCGGGTGTACCTATTAAAGCCCCCGTAGCAGGGATTGCGATGGGCCTTGTTAAATCAGGTGATGATTATACTATTCTGACTGATATCCAAGGTATGGAGGATGCCCTTGGCGACATGGACTTTAAAGTTGCCGGTACAGAAAAAGGGGTTACGGCCTTACAAATGGATATTAAGATTGAAGGACTATCCCGAGAAATCCTTGAAGAAGCACTAGCTCAAGCGAAAAAAGGCCGTATGGAAATTCTTGGTCATATGCTTGAAACCATGCCAGAAACGCGTAATGAGCTTTCTCAACACGCTCCAAAAATTATGACGATGAAGATTAATCCTGACAAGATTCGTGATGTCATTGGACCAAGCGGGAAACAAATCAATCAAATCATTGATGACACTGGCGTCAAAATTGATATTGAACAAGATGGTACAGTCTTCATTTCCTCTACGGATGCAAGCATGAACGCAACCGCACAGAAAATTATCGAAGACATCGTCCGTGAAGTGGAAGTTGGCGAAGTTTACGATGGTAAAGTGAAGCGTATTGAGAAATTTGGAGCCTTTGTAGAACTGTTCAAAGGAAAAGAAGGTCTTGTCCACATTTCTGAAATGGCGGAAGAACGTATCGGAAAAGTGGAAGACATTGTTTCTATTGGGGATACGATTAAAGTTAAGGTCAAAGAAATTGATAATCAGGGTAGAATTAACCTTTCAAGAAAAGCCATTCTTCTTGAAGAAAAGAAGAAACAGGAAAATGTGGAACAAACTTAATCAGGTAATTTAAAGAAGAGATACTGGCTTGCCAGTCTCTTTTTTTATTTTACGGGGATGAATAACATCTTAACGTCATCCTCTCAGTGACAAAGAGTATGACGGCATATTCTGGCTTAAAGCCTAAAAATGCTGTGTACATAAGAAAACTTGGTCTAGAAGTAGGACATGCCCCATACAATGGAGTCAGGGGTGAGTGTCGATGAGCTTTAGATTAATCGCACTTTTGTGTGTCAATCTCTCTTTTTTTATTGGCTTTGGACTAGCTTTTTTTACTGTAAATGATGTCGTGCCTGTGAATAAAGAAGATACCATTTATCAAAAGATCGAGGCAGAAAAACATAAGTACGAATGGGAAGCAGAGGATGCAAAAATTGATTCCGTATGGAAAAAGACACCAGGGATTGTAGGGAGAAAGGTCGATGTTGAAGCCTCCTATAAAAAAATGCAAAAAGAAGGGAAATATAATCCAGAATTACTTGTATTTCAATTAAAAAGACCAAAGGTTTCTCTTGAAGACTTACCTGCCTCTCCTATATATAGAGGGCATCCAGAAAAAGAGGCGGTATCATTTCTCATTAACGTTTCATGGGGAGAAGAGTATGTGCCTGAAATGGTGAAAATCTTCAATAAATACAATGTGAAAGCAACGTTTTTCATTGATGGCGCCTTTGCGAATGATTTTACCCACCTCGTTCAAATGATTGAAGATGAAGGTCACACCATAGGCAGTCATGGATATAAACACCAAGATATGGGGCGAATGACCAAACAACAGGCAAAAGATAATTTAGAACAAGCAGATGAGCTTTTATTTGCGTTAACGAAAAAGAAGATTCAGTACTTTGCACCGCCATCAGGGAGTTTTAACACCGCTACTGTGGAGGCAGCTGATGAGATGGGAATGGAAACGATCTTATGGACGGTGGATACCATAGACTGGCAGAAACCTACCTCTGACGTATTAATCAATAGAGTCACTAAAAAACTTCATAATGGGGCAACGGTTCTCATGCATCCAACTCAAGTGACGGTTGAGAGTCTACCTGAGCTTATTGAAGAGGTTAAAAACCAGGGATACAAATTGATTTCTCTACCTAAATTGTTAAGTGAAGAAAGATAATGGAGGAGAGTATGGTCATGAGAATGAAATCATTAGCGAAAAAGGAAGTTATTAATGTAGAAAATGGAGAAAAGCTTGGAGTTTTAGGAAGAGCGGATCTCATCATCGACCCAGAGTCTGGATTGATTAAATCCCTTGTAATCATGAATAATGGTTTGATTGGATTTGGTTCGTCAAAAAAAGAAATGGTTATTGATTGGAGTCAGATTGAAACCATTGGTGAGGAAACGATCCTGTTGAAGAAACATTGAACACTGCAGCGGATGCTGTAGTGTTTTTTTGTTGCTGTTCGAAATCACTAACTCTGCATTCCGGCATAGGATACAAGGAGATAAGATACTAGATAAAGGAGACATCCGGGATGTTAACAGGATATCATGTTGCAGTCATAGGGGGCGATGCCCGGCAAATCGAGCTCATTCGCAGATTGAATGAGTGGGGCGCCACCGTTTACTTGGCTGGTTTCGATCAATTGAATGAAAGCTTCAGAGAGGCGATTAATCTCGACTTCGACAGCCACCAGGTGGAAAAGTTAGATGCGGTTATTCTTCCTGTGCCAGGGACGGATCATGAAGGAAAGATTGAAGGGATTTTTTCAAATCAACTCATACACCTTACAGAAGAATGGCTCAAGAAAACACCAGAGCATTGTCAGGTGTTAACAGGGATTGCCAATGACCATTTAAGAAAATTAGCGGCTGGTGCGAACCGGCGCCTCATCCCATTAATGGACCGGGATGATGTAGCCACTTACAACTCGATTCCAACCGTAGAAGGAACGTTAATGTTAGTCATTCAGCATACAGATTTCACAATACATGGTTCAAAGGTCATTGTATTAGGATTAGGCAGAGTAGGAATGACTCTCGCTCGAACATTTCATCATCTTGGAGCAAAGGTTTTTGTCGGAGTTCGATCTTCGAAAAGTGCAGCAAGAGTATTTGAGATGGGACTGACTCCTATAGACATGAACCATTTAGAAAATGTGGATATGGCTTGTGACATTTTACTGAATACGGTCCCTCACCCAGTTGTCGATGCCTCTATAATTAAACAGCTACCTTCACATGCCATGATCTTGGACCTGGCTTCGAAGCCAGGAGGAACAGATTTTCAGTATGCAGATAATCGTGGAATCAAGGCTCTGCTGGCACCAGGCCTTCCAGGAATTGTGGCTCCGAAAACCGCAGGAAGAATTATAGCGGATGTTGTTTCAAGATTAGTTCAGGAAGGTTCACGAAAGGAGAATGGATGATGACGAAACTTAAAGGTAAGATCATTGGCTTTGGTCTAACGGGATCGCATTGTACGTACCATGAAGTTTTCCCTGTGATGCAGGAGCTTGTTGATATGGGAGCAACCGTTATCCCGGTTTTATCTTATACCGTCCAAAAAACAGATACTAGGTTCGGAGATGCGGCTGATCATTTAAAAAAAATTAAGGAGATCACCGGGGAAGAGCCTATTATGACGATCCCAGATGCCGAACCCCTCGGTCCTAAACGCCCATTGGACTGTATGCTTATCGCTCCTCTTACTGGTAATTCAACGAGCAAATTTGCTAATGCGCTGACGGATTCTCCTGTTCTTATGGCGGCGAAAGCGACATTGAGGAATGAGAATCCAGTGGTTTTAGCTGTATCCACCAACGATGCTTTAGGGCTAAATGGTGTGAATATTATGCGTCTTATGGCTACAAAGAACATCTATTTTGTACCTTTAGGGCAGGACCATCCATTCAAAAAACCGAATTCGCTTGTTGCAGATATGACATTGATCCCTGAAACGATCGAAGCCGCGTTGGATGGTAAACAACGTCAACCTGTGTTGATTGAAAGGTATCCGGATTAATTCAATTTTTCATACCAGGTATTCTTGGAAATATGATAAAATAACAAAAATAGCGACATGTCTTACTATTCTTACAAAACATATACAAGAGAGGATGCCGAATATGAGTGAAACAAAAAGATATCATGTAGCTGTTGTCGGGGCGACCGGCGCTGTAGGTCAGAAAATGCTGGAAACTTTAGAAGATCGTAATTTTCCTGTGGGGGAGCTAAAACTCCTCTCCTCCAGTCGTTCTGCGGGATCTAAAATGACCTTTAATGGAAAAGAATACACCTTGGAAGAAGCCACACCGGAAAGTTTTGAAAATGTGGATATCGCATTATTTTCAGCAGGAGGATCTGTATCAAAGCAGTTAGCTCCTGAAGCTGTTAAACATGGAGCGGTGGTCATCGATAACACAAGCGCATTTCGAATGTCAGAAGGCGTACCGCTTGTAGTTCCTGAAGTCAATGAATCTGATATTAAACAACATCAGGGGATCATTGCCAACCCGAACTGCTCCACCATTCAAATGGTAGCTGCTCTCGAGCCCGTTCGTCAGGCGCTAGGGATGAGTCGTGTGATTGTTTCTACGTATCAGGCGGTTTCTGGTGCGGGAAATGAAGCAGCAGAGGAACTTAGGGAACAGTCGCAATCATTCTTGAATGGAAAAGAATTGGAAGCTAATATTCTTCCTGTCAAAGGTGATAAGAAACATTATCCAATCGCATTTAATGCTTTGCCGCAGATTGATGTCTTTCAGGATAATGGTTATACATTCGAAGAAATGAAAATGATTAATGAAACCAAAAAAATTATGCATGCGCCTGATCTATCCGTTGCTGCAACGTGTGTGCGTCTGCCTTTCTTCACTTCTCATGCCGAGAGCGTTTATGTGGAAGTTGAAAAAGAAGGAGTTACTGTTGAACAAATGAAACAGCTTCTGGAGGAAGCACCTGGAATCGTTCTCGAGGACGATCCAGCCACACAAACCTATCCGACCCCATTAAGTGCAGCAGAGAAAAGGGATATTTTTGTTGGTCGAATCCGTAAGGACCTTGATGACCCTAAAGGGTTTCATCTGTGGGTCGTATCGGATAACTTACTGAAGGGTGCTGCGTGGAATTCTGTCCAGATCGCAGAAAGCTTGATTGCGAATGAGTGGCTGTAAACTTTTCTTAAGTTGAGGTGGCCAAATGAAGCTACTTGTACAAAAGTTTGGTGGAACGTCGGTCCGGGATCAGGAAAGCCGATCCCGGGCTATCCACCATGTTAAAAATGGTTTAAATGAAGGTTACAAGGTGGTCGTGACGGTATCCGCTATGGGAAGGAAAGGAAGCCCGTACGCCACGGATACGTTACTCGGAATGATTGATTTTCCTGAAACTGATGTGTCATTAAGAGAGCAGGATTTAATGATGTCCTGCGGTGAAACCATTTCCTCCATTGTTTTTGCCCATGAATTAAACCGAGCTGGTGTAGCTTCTGTTTCCTTAACAGGGGCACAAGCAGGAATCATCACAAATGGCGATTATACGAAAGCAAAGATTACTCAGGTAAACCCGGTGCGAATCTTAGAAGAGTTAAAGGAAAAAGATGTAGTCGTTGTAGCCGGTTTTCAAGGGCAGACAGTGAATGGAGACGTAACGACTATCGGACGTGGAGGTAGTGACACGACTGCGGCTGCTCTTGGTGCCGCTCTTCAGGCTGATTATATAGATATTTTCACAGATGTGGAAGGGATAATGACAGCAGATCCAAGATTAGTTCAGGAGGCTAGACCACTAAACACCATTACCTATAGTGAAATCTGTAACCTAGCTTATCAGGGTGCGAAGGTAATTCACCCGCGTGCTGTAGAAATTGCCATGTATGCTAAAGTACCGATCCGTGTAAGGTCTACTTACTCTGACCTTCCGGGTACCCTCGTAACAGGAACAAAAGAAAACCGAACGGGAAGCGACATTACTGATCGAACCGTAACAGGCATTGCTCATATGGATGGTCTTACCCAAATCAAGGTTCAGTCAAAAGAAGATCCCTCTAAACTACAATCCGATGTATTCAAATCTATGGCTTCGGCAAACATATCTGTAGACTTCATCAACATTTCTCCAAGTGGTGTGTTATACACCATAAACCACTTTTATACGGATAAAGCTGTTCAAATCTTACAAGGGCTTGGGTATAAGCCTGAAGTACGGAAAGGGTGTGCCAAGGTATCTACAGTAGGGGCCGGCATTACAGGAATTCCCGGTGTAACAGCTGAAATCGTTCAAACTCTTACGGATCGTGGTATCCAAATCCTTCAATCTGCTGATTCTCATACGACCATATGGGTGTTGGTCAAAGAGGATGATCTTATTAAAGCTGTCAATGCGTTACATGAAACTTTCCGATTGAGCAAGGTATCTAAGAAAGGGGAAAGACAAACATGAATTTCGGAAAAGTTTTGACCGCCATGGTGACCCCTTTCGATCGCCATGGGGAAATTGACTTTGAAAAAACATCTGAGCTTATTGAATATTTATTGGCCAATGGCTCAGATGGTCTTGTGGTAGCAGGGACAACAGGGGAATCGCCGACCTTGACTGCCGATGAAAAAGTGGAATTATGGCAGCATGTAACAAAAGTAGTTGCCGGGCGTGTTCCTGTCATTGCAGGTACTGGAAGCAACAGCACGGAAGCATCAATTAAACTTTCTAAAAGGGCTGAATCGACTGGCGTGGATGCGCTTATGTTAGTTGCGCCTTATTACAATAAGCCAAATCAAAAGGGCCTTTTTGAGCATTTCAAAACCGTCGCAGGGGCTGTGAATTCTCCTGTCATGATTTATAATGTGCCTGGTCGTTCAGTTGTACGTCTTCTTCCTGAAACGATCATGGAACTATCTGAGATAGAAAATATTGTTTCTTTAAAAGAAGCAACCGGAGACTTAGATGGGATGGCTCATATCAGATCGGGTACAGGTGATGACTTTACGATCTATAGTGGGGATGATAATCTAATGCTTCCCGCTTACGCTATTGGAGCAGACGGTATTATTTCTGTTTCCTCCCATGTAATTGGGAAAGAAATGCAAGAAATGCTTACCCTTTTTGATCAAGGGAAAGGGAAAGAAGCCGGAAAGCTCCACAGAAAGCTTCTTTCAGTTTTTAATGGAATGTTTTCAGCACCATCCCCAGCTCCTGTGAAAGAAGCTTTAAGAATGAAAGGCCTGGATACTGGCGGGGTAAGGCTCCCTCTCGTTCCTTTAACTAAATCGGAGCAACAGGTGATTTCTGAATGCATGCAACGTTTAAATTAAAAATGAAGGGATAAATCTTTGGTCAGCTTGTAGAGGAATATGTTCCACTACAAGCTTTTTTATATGGGTAAGGATCCAAACCGAACTTTTTTATTGAAAACGTTCCGAGCATTTTGTACCTATGTTTAAGAAATAAGTTTTAACCAAAGAGTCATAAAGATTCAGCGCCTTACTTTAGAGTATGTTTCGTATGGTTTGTGTCATACTACAGGAAAAGAGCGAAAGGAGATCGATCCATGAAAGACGATTCATCCAAAGAAAAAGATCAGTCCAAGTCGCAATCCTCGCTTGTGGATAAGATTCAGCAACTGGGGCAAAGTAACGTACCTCAGCCAGCGGATTCCAATATTCATGTTTTACCTATTATAGGACAAGTGGAGGGGCATGTTCAGTTGCCTTCCCAAAATAAAACAACTAAATATGAACATTTGATTCCTCAATTGATCGCTATCGAACAGAATCCGAAAATTGAAGGGCTTGTCGTTTTGCTGAATACAGTCGGAGGAGATGTGGAAGCAGGACTTGCGATATCAGAAATGATTTCCTCTCTTTCGAAACCGACCGTATCTATTGTTCTTGGCGGCGGCCATTCGATTGGTGTCCCCATTGCTGTGTCTGCGGATTATTCCTATATCGTAGAAACAGCGACAATGACCATCCATCCGATCCGTATGACAGGCCTTGTGATAGGTGTCCCTCAAACGTTTGAATATATGGATAAAATGCAGGAACGTGTCATTAGTTTCGTTACCAAACATTCGAATGTAGTCGAAGAGAAATTCAAAGAGCTCATGTTTGATAAAGGTAATTTAACACGTGATATAGGAACGAATGTGGTTGGACAGCAAGCGGTTGATCATGGTCTCATTGATGCTGTAGGCGGGGTCAAGGAAGCGATGTTGAAATTGAATGAACTGATCAAGCAAAATAAAGACTCAGGGCAGCAGGTGGTTCAATGACGATTCTTTACACACCGTTAAGTGAGCATGATATTTTCCCACAGGAAGAAGAAATGTCGGTCGTATTGTTTGAGCATAAAAATTGTCCCTTGATGTGCCGGGAGGGTAGTGACGGGAAAAAACAGATTATGCAAGTCCTTTCTACAGACCCTGCTCATTATATGGATCCGGCCCTCCAACCGGGTCAATGGTTGGACTCGTAACTCTATGTTATGCTGTGATATAATAGAATAGTTAAGACACTGGATGTCGGTGCTGTATTTCTTCAGGAATAGTGAAGGAACCATCGGCATCTTTCTCTTTTTAGTTTTACATATGGAGGTGGAAACGAGATGGCCAGAAAAAGGAAAAAGAAGAAAAAACAATCAAAAATAAAAAGCCAAATGAAATTTGAATTATTAGGACTTTTCTTCCTTTTTATCGCCGTTATTGGAAGCGGTGCGTCTGCTATTAGTGATGGAGCTATTCCGGGTGGTTTGGAAAGGTTCTGGCAGTTCTTGTTTGGGGTATGGTATTTTATTGCCTCCTTATTCTTTCTTATCGTCGGAGTGTATTTAATGGTAAAAAGAAATTGGCCGACCTTCTTACATAAGCGTCTTTTAGGCGTGTATATCATTATCATCGCTTTGATCTTATTTACTCATCTGGAAACGTTATCCGCAGAGCTTGGGACAGGAGAAGGTTCCATTTTCGCTATGACATGGGAGAGGATTACAGGCATGATGCGAGGGGATCTTCCTTTTTACAGCATTGGCGGAGGATTAACAGGAGCTATTCTTCTCTCAACGACATATTACCTTTTTGCAAAAGCCGGCGCGGCGATCCTATCTTTCTTTTTATTCATGATAGGGATTATATTTGTCAGTGAAAAATCTATTGGTGAGCTATTTGCTAAAGTCGGTGGAAAGATAAAAAATATGAGCAGAGAACAAATGCAGCGGATAAAGGATCAAAGAGAGAGAAAGCTTGAAGAAAAACAGAATTTGGAGGATAAGGAAGAAGAGGCAGTTGTTTATGAAATTAATGATACATCAGGAGAGGCGGAGGATGAGTCACCCGGCCAAGAACCAATTATTCAGGATTTCACAGATCATGCCTATTCAGCTGAATCAACTTCGGCCCCGGTGCCTTCTTTAAATGAAGCACAAAAAGAGCACGAGTCAGATGAAGTAAATATTGAGAAATCTATGCCAACAGCGGAATTGGAAAACTTAGATTATCACCTTCCGGGTTTGGAACTTTTAGATGAGCCGACATCCACCCCTCAAAGTCAAGGGCGTTCTCATATCCAAGCAACTGTAAGGAAACTGGAAAAAACCTTTCATAGTTTTGGAGTAAAAGCAAAAGTAACAAAGGTCCATGTGGGTCCTGCCGTTACTAAATATGAAGTTTATCCTGATGTAGGGGTAAAGGTTAGTAAAATTGTCAACTTGAATGATGACCTCGCCCTGGCTCTGGCCGCTAAGGATATTCGGATTGAAGCCCCCATCCCTGGTAAGTCAGCGGTCGGAATTGAAGTACCAAACCAAGAAGTTTCGATGGTTTCATTACGCGAAGTATTGGAAACCGGGAAATCCAACTTGGACTCAAAATTAAGTTTTGCTCTTGGGAGAGACATTTCGGGAGAGGCGGTTATGTCAGAATTGAATAAGATGCCTCACCTGCTTGTAGCGGGGGCCACCGGGAGTGGTAAGAGTGTATGTATTAACGGCATTATTACAAGTATATTAATGAGAGCGAAGCCTCATGAAGTGAAAATGATGATGATTGACCCCAAAAAGGTGGAGCTGAATGTTTATAACGGGATCCCACACCTGTTAGCTCCGGTCGTTACGGATCCAAAAAAAGCTTCACGTGCGCTTAAAAAAGTTGTATCTGAAATGGAGCGACGGTATGATCTTTTCTCAGATACAGGAACCAGAAATATTGAAAGTTATAATGAATACATCAAGAAATTTAATAAGGAAAATGAGGAAGAACAGCCACAACTTCCGTACATTGTAGTGCTGGTCGATGAGTTGGCGGACTTAATGATGGTCGCTTCGAATGAAGTAGAAGATGCCATTACAAGACTTGCACAAATGGCACGGGCGGCTGGAATTCACTTAATCATCGCTACACAAAGACCTTCTGTGGATGTTATCACAGGTGTCATTAAAGCGAATATCCCGTCACGAATTGCCTTCAGTGTATCTTCCCAAACGGATTCACGAACGATTCTTGACTCAGGTGGAGCGGAAAAACTACTTGGGAGAGGGGATATGTTATTTACCCCTGTGGGGTCAAATAAACCGACGAGGGTGCAGGGAGCTT
Organism: Halobacillus karajensis; assembly: GCF_900108515.1. Classification (GTDB taxonomy): domain Bacteria; phylum Bacillota; class Bacilli; order Bacillales; family Halobacillaceae; genus Halobacillus; species Halobacillus karajensis. The sequence goes on from NZ_FNWW01000003.1 coordinate 354,453, forward strand.
TCCTTTCCGATGATGAAGTAGAACGAATTGTTGACTTTTGTGTGGAACAACAAAAAGCGCAGTATCAGGATGAAATGATTCCTGAAGAAGAAAGTGAAGTAAAGCAAGAAGTAGATGATGATCTCTACCCTGAGGCTGTACAAATGGTCATAGAAATGCAGAGTGCTAGTGTATCCATGATTCAAAGGCGTTTTCGAGTGGGTTATACGCGAGCAGCAAGATTAATAGATGCTATGGAAGACAATGGCGTAGTTGGTCCTTATGAAGGCAGTAAACCAAGGGCTGTCCTTGTTTCGCAAACGACAGAAGAACAACATACGTCATGAAATGTATGTATGAATGAAATAAAAAAATAGAACAACAAAAGAGGGCCGTATGCTACACCTTTTAGGTCCTTTTTTGTTGTCTGCTTATCTCATACTGTCACGCGGTTTCTTTGTTGATTTTGAACAAAGAGAGGATGTGAATCATATGCAACTCTCCAGAAAGAGAGGGAGGAGTAATATCTTCAGGTTTTATCACGGTGAGACCTGAAAATGAAGCAAAATTCATAAAAATGTCCTAATTCTATTTATTTATTTATCGAATAGTGTTATATTATTGTCAAAATATGATGTGTCTAACGTCAGATGTCAGATCTCTTTATAGATAGTTCAATAGACTTGGGGTGAAAGTAATGTCCATTAGACAAGATACTCGACATCTTTATTTACAGGTGATCGAGCAGATTAAACGCGATATTGAGAACGGTATCTTTATAGAAAAGCAGAAACTCCCATCAGAATTTCAACTCTCTAAATCCCTTGGTGTTTCAAGGGCTACCCTGCGTGAAGCGCTTCGTATTTTGGAGGAAGAAGGGGTAGTCACGCGAAGACACGGGGTTGGGACATTTGTTAATCCAAAACCCCTGTTCACTTCAGGGATAGAAGAACTGGATAGTGTAACGGGTATGATTACAAAATCAGGGATGAAGGCAGGCTCCCAATATCTTTCTGCAGAGCTGATTGAGCCAACAGAAGAAGATCGGAAGCGTTTCTCTCCATTGGATTTACATAATATTGCAAAAGTAGAACGTGTTCGGACAGCAGATGATCAGCCCGTCGTGTATTGTACCGATAAAATACCAGAAGGGTTACTCCCGATTGAACAGGTGAGAGAAGCGGACTCTTTATTTAATGTATTAGAAAAGTACACAGGGAAGACGATTGGTTACGCCGTCACCCATATTGAGCCGATTGGTTTCCATGAAAGAATTTCCCCTATTTTAAATTGTGAACCCGATCAAGCACTTTTACTATTAAGGCAGATGCATTACTCCCAGGATGATGTACCGATGCTTCTTTCCTCTAATTACTTCCGGCCAGATAAGTTCAGCTTCCATGTTTTAAGAAAAAGGGTGTAAGGGCTTACAAAGTTGGGGAGGTGAGGCCGTTTATCGAAATCGGGTAAAACTTTGGATTGGGAAAAACGTCAAAACTAAACAAATTAGGGGGTAATTGTTTTGGTGAAAAGTCGTTTACTTATGGTTCTCGTATTTCTTTTAACTTTTGGAATGTTTCTTGCTGCTTGCGGCTCTTCCGAAGAGGAAGCAAATGGAAATAGTAGTGGGGATGAATCGGGTAATGAAGAAGCTTCAGGGGATGCAAATGGAGATTTCTCTGTAGCGATGGTAACAGATGTCGGGGGCGTCGATGATAAATCCTTCAACCAATCTGCTTGGGAAGGTCTGCAAGCATTCGGTGAAGAAAATGGGATGAGTAAAGGTGAAGGATTTGATTATGCACAGTCTGAAAGTGATGCGGATTATGCCACTAACTTAAACCGTCTCGTACGCCAGGATTATGATTTGATCTACGGCATTGGATACCTCTTACAGCCGGCCATTGCAGAAGTGGCCAACCAGTATCCTGATACAAATTTCGCTCTTGTCGACTCTGTTCAAGAAGGCGATAACATTGCAAGTATCGTATTTAAAGAACACCAAGGATCATTCTTGGCAGGAGTGGCTGCTGCGAATAAAACGAAAACTGATAAAGTTGGGTTCATCGGTGGTGTAGATGGAAGTTTGATTAATAAATTCGAAGCGGGGTTTGTAGCAGGGGTTAAATCTGTGAACCCGGACATTGAGGTGGAAGTAGAATATGCCGAAAGCTTTAATGATTCCCAGAGGGGACAAGCGATCGCTTCCAATATGTACAATAAGGATATCGATGTGATTTATCATGCTTCTGGCGGTACGGGTAACGGTGTATTTGCTCAAGCAAAAGATATCAAAAACAGCAATCCAGATGAAGATGTATGGGTGATTGGTGTGGACCGTGACCAGCATGAGGAAGGTCAAATCGGTGACTCAAATGTAACACTTACTTCCATGGTTAAACGAGTAGATATCGCTGTACAAAATGTATCTAAACAAGCGATGGATGGTGAGTTCCCTGGTGGAGAAGTGCTTGAGTTCGGACTTGCAGATGATGCGGTTAGTATCGCACGTACAAATGAAGAAGCGATGACTGAGGAAATCATCTCTGCTGTTGAAGAATGGAAGGAAAAAATTATAAACGGTGAAGTTGAAGTACCGAGCACACGAGAGGAACTTCAGTCCTTTGAAGACGCACTATAAATTGATTAGGAAGGCTGGTGAAAGCCGGCCTTTTTCTTCTGTATAGGTGAAATCATCAAATGAAAAGATTGGTTTGGCCCTTTTCCTTTGATGATTTTAAGGTGAACGGGGGAGGGAGAGAGACGAATGGACTATGTTATTGAAATGTTGAACATAAGAAAAGAATTCCCAGGCATAGTTGCAAATAATAACATTAACTTACAGGTGAAGAAAGGGGAAATCCATGCTCTTTTAGGGGAGAACGGAGCAGGGAAGTCCACATTGATGAATGTCTTGTTTGGGCTTTATCAGCCCGAAAAAGGTGAAATAAAGGTTCGGGGGAAGAAAGTGAATATTACCGACCCTAACGTCGCGAATGAGCAAGGAATAGGGATGGTTCACCAGCACTTCATGCTCGTAGATACGTTTACAGTCACTGAAAATATTGTACTTGGAAGCGAACCTAAAAAAGCGGGAACCGTTAATTTGAAACATGCAGAAGAACAAGTGAGGGAGCTTTCAGAAAGATACGGGCTCAATGTAGATCCTAAAGCTAAAATCCGAGATATTTCTGTCGGAATGCAACAACGCGTGGAAATTTTGAAAACGCTTTATAGAGGTGCGGAGATTTTAATTTTCGATGAACCGACAGCAGTTTTGACACCCCAGGAAATCAAAGAGCTCATAGATATAATGAATAGTCTGGTTAAAGAAGGAAAATCGATTATTTTAATCACTCACAAACTAAAAGAAATAATGGAAGTATGTGATCGCTGTACGGTTATTAGAAAAGGGAGAGGGATTGGTACCCTCGATGTTGCAGATACGAATCCAACAGAACTTGCTTCTTTAATGGTAGGTCGTGAAGTCAGCTTTTCGTCTGAAAAAACAAAAGCAAATCCGGAAGACGTGTTCCTTTCAGTGAAGGACTTGATGGTAAAAGATGTGCGTGGAGTGGAAATGGTCAAGGGACTTAACTTGGAAGTCCGGGCAGGAGAGATTGTTGGGATCGCTGGTGTAGATGGCAACGGACAGTCAGAGTTAATAGAGGCTATTACAGGATTGAGAAAGAGCGAAGCAGGATCGATTCACCTCCATAATAAACCAATAACAAATTTAACCCCACGCAAAGTTACACAATCAGGGGTTTCCCATATCCCTCAAGATCGCCATAAATTTGGGCTTATTTTGGATTTTCCTATTGGTGAAAATATGGTTTTACAAAGTTATCACGGGAAACCTTATTCAAAAAAGGGGATTATGAATTTTAAACAAATTTACAAGAAAGCAAAAGCATTGATATCCGAATATGATGTCCGCACCCCTAGTGCGGAAACACCTGCACGATCTCTGTCTGGTGGGAACCAGCAAAAAGCTATTATCGGCAGGGAAGTGGATAGATCTCCTGACCTAATCATTGCAGCCCAACCCACTCGAGGGTTAGACGTAGGAGCTATCGAATTTATCCATCAAAAATTGATAGAAGAGCGTGATAAAGGACGAGCGGTTCTTCTTTTGTCATTTGAACTCGATGAGATCATGAACTTGAGTGACCGGATTTCAGTCATTTTTGATGGCAAAATCATTGCCGATGTAAAGCCAGAAGAGACAAGTGAACAGGAACTAGGCCTTCTCATGGCTGGGAACTCGACTGAGAAAGCAGGTGAACAATAATGTTTTCTAACCGCATCGTCAATATATTAATTCCAATCATATCCGTATTGCTCGGTCTTCTCTTTGGCGCTATTATAATGCTTATCTTTGGATACAACCCGGTTACCGGCTTTGCAGCATTATGGAATGGTGCGTTTGGGGATTCCTATTTCATTGGTGAAACCGTCAGACAAGTCACTCCATATATTCTCTCAGGTCTTGCTGTAGCTTTCGCTTTAAGGTCTGGATTATTAAACATCGGTGTGGAAGGTCAGGTTTTCATGGGCTGGCTAGCCTCTGTGTGGATAGGGATATCCTTGGACCTTCCGATGGTTTTACATTTGCCATTAGCCATTTTGGCTGCTGCAGTTGCGGGTGCTTTCTGGGGGTTTATTCCAGGTATTCTGAAAGCGAAATTAGGGGTGCATGAAGTCATTGTGACCATCATGATGAACTATATCGCATTATACCTGAGTAATTCTATTGTTCGTAACCTTTTAACCGATGGAGCTGACAGAACGGAGAATGTCGCAGCGACGGCTTCTTTACAATCAAGTTGGCTTTCAGAAATGACCTTTTATTCAAGGATTCACTATGGATTTATTATCGCTTTATTTATGGCTTTTATTATGTGGTTTATTATTAATCGTACAACCACCGGTTTTGAATTAAGAGCTGTTGGTTTTAACCAGAATGCTTCCAAGTATGCTGGAATGAACGTGAGTAAAAATATTATCCTTGCTATGGTGATTTCAGGTAGTTTTGCCGGCCTAGCGGGAGCAATGGAGGGGCTTGGCACATTTGGGTTCATGTCGATCAAATCCGGTTTTACAAATATCGGCTTTGATGGAATTGCTGTTGCCCTGTTAGGAGCAAACACCGCCGTAGGTGTTATTCTTGCTGCATTCCTTTTTGGTGTATTAAAAATCGGTGCCCTGAACATGCCGACAGAAGCGGGTGTTCCTACAGAACTTGTGGAGATTATCATTGCATTAATTATATTCTTTGTTGCTTCAAGTTATATGATTCGCTGGATCATCCTGCGTTTTAAAAAGGAGGGGAAATAAATGGAGATCGTTGAGTTAATCAGCCGAATTCTCGGTGCATCCGTCGTGTTTGCAACCCCTCTTATTTTTACCGCTTTAGGAGGAGTATTCAGTGAGCGTTCGGGTGTTATAAATATCGGATTAGAAGGGTTAATGATTATGGGGGCGTTCGTAGCCATCGTTTCCAACCTGGCTTTCCATCATGTGTTTGGTGCTGCTACCCCCGTGATGTCGCTTATCATTGCCATGGTGGTTTCTGCCTTGTTTGCCCTTTTCCATGCAGTCGCTTCTATTACATTTCGGGCAGATCAGGTAGTTAGTGGTGTCGCTATTAATTTCCTTGCATTAGGAATTGGGTTATTCCTGACTAAACAATGGTATGACAAAGGGCAAACCGATTTCATTGAAAGTCCGATCTATTCCTCCCATGTACCGTTATTAAACAAAATTCCTATTATCGGAGATCTGTTTTTCAGCGGTTGGTACTGGACGTCTTATTTAGCCGTTGTTGCCGCTTTCATCGTATGGTTTGTTATTTATAAAACGCCGTTCGGGCTAAGGCTTCGATCTGTGGGCGAACATCCGATGGCTGCTGATACCAATGGAATCAATGTCTACAAAATGAGATATATTGGGGTTATGCTTTCAGGTGCTTTAGGTGGATTAGGCGGGGCTGTTTATGCACTGACGGTTACTCATAATTTTTCTCATGGTACCATTGTTGGACAAGGGTTTATTTCCCTCGCTGCGGTCATTTTCGGGAAATGGCATCCGCTTGGTGCGCTAGGAGCAGCTATATTTTTTGGTTTTGCTCAAAGCTTAAGCATTGTTTCTTCAGACATTGTACTATTGAAAAATGTTCCGTCCGTCTTTATGCTGATCGCCCCATATGTATTGACAATCCTTGCTTTGGCTGGGTTTATCGGAAAGGCAGAGGCACCAAAGTCATTGGGAGAAGCTTACGTCAAAGGAAACAGGTAAAGGATAGAAAGTCTGGTACATATTTGTGCCGGGCTTAATTTTTTACTTTTTGGTACATATACCTTAGCATAGAACTTAGTTCGAATGGATGAATATGGACATATACGTCTATAATATAAGAGACTGATAAGGAGGATGAATATGAAATTGACTGAAGAAACGTTACTCGAAAAAGAAGGGTACCGTCTACATATTTTACCTAGTAAAAAATATAAAACCATTAATATTGTGGCAAAATTTAAAGCACCGCTTAAGAGAGAAGGCATTACTGAAAGGGCTTTATTGCCACATGTCCTGCAGAAAGCTACGAATAATCACCCGAATGTCCGTTCATTACAGTCGGCATTTGAAAACCTATATGGAACAGCGCTTTCAAGCGATGGTTCTAAAAAAGGGGAAAATCATGTCATCAGTTTTCGAATGGAAGTCGTTAATGAAGCGTATTTGAATGATCAAGAGCCTATTCTGGAGGAAGCCTTCCAATTATTCCATGAAGTTCTTTTCGATCCAAAAATGGAAGGGGAAGGTTTTGATGCTTCCATTGTGGCACGGGAAAAGCAGACGCTGGAACAAAAAATCACCAGTATTAAAGATGATAAAATGAGCTATGCCAACATGAGGCTGATGGATCACATGTGTGAAGAGGAACCATATGCTTTGCACGTACATGGGTATTTGGATGATTTTGCTAATATCACACCAGAAAAACTGTATTCCTATTATAAGGATATGATTAGAAAAGATATGCTAGATGTTTATGTCATTGGAGACATGGATACGAACACGATTGAAAAACTTACAGATAAGTATTTTTCAAGAAAAGAGAGCACGAATGTTGATAATGACCAATTGTCTGTAACTAAAGAAGTAAAACAAGTAAATGAAGTGATGGAAAGAGAAGAGGTTAATCAAGGGAAGCTGCATCTTGGATACCGGACATATACTAAATTCGGGGATGACGATTATTATGCCTTGCAAATTTTTAATGGCATTTTTGGCGGATTTCCGAGTTCTAAATTATTTATGAACGTCCGTGAAAAACATAGTTTAGCCTACTATGCTGCCTCAAGGTTTGAAAGTCATAAAGGGCTGCTCCTTGTTTTTAGTGGAGTGGATCCTAAAGACTTTGATCAGGCAAAATCCATTATCTTAGAACAAATGGACGCAATGAAACAAGGGGATTTCACGGAAAAACAAGTAGAGGAAACGAAGGAACAAGTGATTAATCAGCTTCAAGAAACCATGGACAACGCGAATGGTTTGATCGAAGTTCTTTACCATCAAATGCTTTCAGGAGCTGAGATGCCTGCGAATGAACTAATCGAAAACATTCGGACAGTTACAAAAGAACAGGTCGTCCAAATGGCTAAAAAGATAGAGTTGGATACGATCTACTTTTTGACTAGCAATGAAGGAGGGGAATAAACAATGGAAGAACTGGTTTATACACAATTGAAAGAAACAGTATATCAGGAAACGATGGATAACGGATTGAAAGTTTTTCTTCTTTCCAAGCCGGAAATGGCAAAGACATTTGGGATATTTACTACCAATTACGGTTCAATAGATCAGACCTTCACACCAATAGGGAAAGATGAAAAAGTGACGGTACCCGAAGGCATCGCCCATTTTTTAGAACATAAGCTATTTGAAAAAGAGGACAGGGATGTTTTTCAAGACTTTACACGTTTGGGGGCGTCTGCAAACGCGTTTACTTCTTTTACGAAGACAGCGTACCTCTTTTCAGCCACTAGTCAAATTGAAAAAAACGTTCAAACATTGCTTGATTTTGTTCAGGATCCATATTTCTCAGAGGAATCAGTAGAGAAGGAAAAAGGAATTATCGCACAAGAAATCCGTATGTATGATGATCAGCCGGATTGGCGTTCTTTTTTTGGGACCATCCAGAGCCTTTACCATAATCACCCGGTAAAAGTAGATATTGCGGGTACAGTGGATAGTATTCAAAACATTACGAAGGATGATTTATATACTTGTTATGAGACATTTTACCATCCTTCCAACATGGTATTATTTATTGCAGGCAATTTCGATCCTGAATCGATGATGGCGTTGGTCCGTGAAAATCAATCCAAGAAAGAGTTTCCGGATGCTCCGGAAATCAATCGTTCTTATCCGGATGAACCTACAACAGTAGCGAAAAAGGACCATACGATTACTATGCCAGTCACAACAGCAAAAGCGATGGTGGGCGTTAAGGAGAATGTGAACGATTTAACAGGAGAAGAGCTTGTACGGGGAGAGTTACTCTCTGGCATGATCCTTGACTATTACTTTTCAAGAAGCGGGGTCTTTTATGAGGAATTGTATAAAAACGACCTTATTGATGACAGCTTTCAATTTGAAACAGAACTGGATCGTGAATTCGGTTTCACAATTCTCGGCGGGGATTCCCGGAAACCTGATGAGATGGCTGCCCGTATTAAGGAAATGCTGCATGAATTAAAGGACAAGAGAATATCCGATGAAGACTTTACAAGAATGAAGAGAAAGAAAATCGGTCAATTTATGCGAGCCATGAATTCCTTGGAATTTATCGCCAATCAGTTTACTCACTACCATACTCTCGGAACAGACTTATTTGAAGTTCTCCCAATCATTGAGTCCCTTACAGCAGACGATGCTGAGGAATATCTCCAACACTGGCTGAAGGAAGACGCAATCTCTGTTTTCCAAATTAAACCTCAAACCAATGCCTAAAAAGTGTTTGATCTTAGGAGCAAGTGGGGGGATCGGCCAAGCCATTGTCCGGGCGGCGGTCGATGAGGGATATATCGTAGGGTTACAATATTACAAAAATAAAGAAGCCATTATGGATTTGATTAGGGAAATACCTGAAGAACAAAGGGTTCAAACCTATCAAGCAGATTTGTCAACAATGAAAGGGATTGAAAAGTTTCTAGAACAGATAAGTGATGAATGGGATGCTATCATTTTTGCTGGCGGACATATGCATAGCAGCCTGTTTCAAGACCTGGAATCAAGGATTATGGATGAATTGTATTATGTGCATATTAAATCTGTTTGGATGATTACTCACAAAGTTTTGCCAGCTATGATTCACCGGAAAAAAGGCAATATTATTGTGATTAGTTCTATTTTTGGGATTGAAGGAGCCAGTATGGAAGTCGTGTATAGTTCTGTGAAAGGAGCACAAAATAGTTTCGTTAAAGGATTGGCTAAAGAAGTAGCTCCTAGTGGAATCAGGGTGAATGGTGTGGCTCCTGGATTGATACAGACCAAAATGAATGATCATTTGGAAAAAGAGGACTGGGAAGCCCTTGAGGATGATATACCTCTTGGCCGAGCCGGCACACCTGAAGAAGTAGCGGATACCGTTCTTTTCCTATTAAATGAAAAATCAAGCTATGTGACAGGACAGGTGATCCAGGTTAATGGAGGTTGGCGGTAATTCAATTGCATAAGATTCATGTTTCCTTCTCATACTAATGGTGAAAAAATACAGAGGAGGTTACATCATGTCTGTTCTCGAAAATTTCGATTCTTGGAAAGATTTCCTGGGCGACCGTTTACATCAGGCTAAAGGTCAGGGAATGCAGGAACAAGCTGTTTCAGAGCTTGCTTATGAAATCGGAGGATATTTAGCGAATTCCGTGGATGCTCAAAACGACCAGGAGGCTGTTTTGCGAGATCTTTGGAATGTAGCAGATGAGAAAGAACAACACGCCATTGCTAATATGATGGTGAAGCTGGTGCAAAACGAAGGCAACCAATCTTAACCTCGTCCCAAAATCCGCACAGAACACTGTGCGGATTTTTCTGTTTACAAAAACCAAAATATTGTTGGTAGAACCATTTTTTGTAGGTTTATCTCATTTCTCACCTTTCCTATTTATAAAAAATCCTTTATGATAGATAGAGAGTGAAAAATTCCATAAATCACTCGACTTTGATAAATAACGACAATTTCTCAGAGGAGCTGTGTTATGGAAAAAAAAGAGTGGTACCTAGAGTATGAAATTCAATATAACCGCCCTGGATTGCTCGGGGACATCTCCTCATTGTTAGGTATGATGGCGATCAATATCGTCACCATTAATGGTGTGGAGAATTCACACCGAGGTATGCTGCTTCTATGTAAAGATGAAGAGCAAATGACGCGTTTAAGATCAATACTTAATACAATGGATACCATTAAAGTGACTAAACTGCGCAGACCAAAGCTGAGAGACCGCTTGGCTGTAAGGCATGGACGATATATACATAGTGATGTTGATGATCGTAAAACGTTCCGTTTTAATCGTGAGGATTTAGGGTTACTTGTTGATTTTATGGCTGAACTGTTTATGAAAGATGGCCATAAATTGATTGGCATTCGTGGGATGCCTCGGGTAGGAAAAACGGAATCTGTTGTCGCTGCAAGTGTGTGTGCAAACAAACGATGGTTGTTTGTCTCCAGTACGCTTTTAAAGCAGACGGTAAGGAATCAACTCATTGATGAAGAGTATAATGAAGATAACCTTTATATTATTGATGGGATTGTGTCAGCTAAGAGAGCAAATGAAAAACATTGGCAGCTTGTTCGTGAAATTATGAGACTGCCTGCAACGAAAGTTATTGAACACCCTGATATTTTTGTCCAGGAGACAGAATATGCAATGGAAGACTTTGATTACATCATTGAGCTTCGGAATAATGAAGATGAAGAAATAACTTATGAACCTGTGGAAAAGTCTGAGATGTCTATGAATGAAGGCTTTTCTATGTTCGATTTTTAGAAATTGGATGGTGTTAACATGGAGATTGGAGCTAGACTGAAGGAAGCCAGGGAGTCGAAGGGGCTTTCATTAGAAACATTACAAGAAACAACGAAAATACAAAAACGCTACCTTCAGGCTATAGAAAAGAATGAATTTCAAGTGCTGCCAGGGAAGTTCTATACAAGAGCTTTTATTCGAGAATATGCATCAGCTGTAGGGTTGGATCCTGAGCAGGTGATGGAAGAACATAAAGCGGAGCTTCCAACGTTTGATGAAGAAAACACGGTACAATACAGCCGTGTCCAAAGGACAAAGAAAGAAGCAACTCAAAAGAGCAGCCGTTCATCCCGCATTCTTCCAACGATTTTAACCGTCGGACTAATCATCGGATTAATTTTTGTCATTTGGGTTGTTTGGCAGAATATGAGTGGAACGGATCAAGAAAGTGGTGAGTCAGACAACAACTCTAATGATGAAATAAATGTTCCAGCTGAATCAGAAGAAGAAGCTTCTAATGATCAGGAACAAGCGGACAGCGCAAATGATACAACGGAAGAGGAAACAGATCCAGCGGAGGGTGAGGAAGATTCAACGGAAGATACTACAGAAGAAGTAAAAATGGAGCTTACTCAAGAAGGGTCAGGGTCCTTTCCTGAGCACGAGTACCAAATTACCGGTGCTAGCGACCCTAAGGTAACGATTGAGTTAACTGGCACAGCTTATTTGGAAGTTCAAGCTCCTAAGGGTGGAGAGAGCCTTATAACTTCAAAAGAATACACAGCTGATGATTCGCCAATTTCGCTGGATTTAGGTGAGAGTGATGAGGTTTTTATTAAAACTGGAAATGCACCGGGAACCACGGTAAAGGTTGGAGATCAAGAGGTAAGTTACCCAAATCCAGAATTGTCTACCCAGAAGTTATGGTTGCAATTTAACTAAGGAACTGAATATAATCATCACTAGGCTGCCCCATGGATACATTTATAAGAGTGCATAATCGCTCTTTGTGAACGGGCAGCCTTTCATGTACGAAATGGACGACTAGGAGAGTGAACGTATGAATTTACCAAATAAGATTACTTTATCGAGGATTTTCCTCATTCCCATTTTCATTATTTTAATGAGTGTTCCATTTGAGTGGGGCACATTCGATATGGGGGAACGTGAATTACCTGTGGCCCATCTTGCCGGTGCATTATTATTCATTATCGCTTCAACCACAGATTGGATCGATGGGTATATAGCCAGAAAGTATAATCTTGTAACGAATCTGGGGAAATTTTTGGATCCTTTAGCAGATAAGCTTTTGGTTAGTGCTGCTTTGATTTTGTTAGTTGAAATAGGGCTGGCACCGGCGTGGATTGTTATTTTAATTATCAGCCGTGAATTTGCTGTAACAGGATTACGCTTGGTGGCAGCAGGAGAAGGAAGCGTGCTTGCTGCCAGCCAAATGGGGAAACTTAAAACCTGGATTCAAATTATAGCCATATCCCTTCTCCTTTTACACAATTGGCCTTTTGCTTTCATTGGATTCCCTCTTGGAATGATCGCACTTTATTTAGCTTTATTCATCACGGTTTATTCTGGTTATGACTACTTTAAGAAAAACTGGCATGTAATGAGAGATTCAAAATGAGATCAGAAATTATTGCTGTAGGTACGGAACTTCTTTTAGGGCAAATTTCCAATACAAATGCACAATGGATTTCCAGTCGTCTCGCTGATCTTGGAATTCCTGTCTACCACCACACGGTTGTAGGAGATAACCTGGAAAGGGTGTCTGCTACCTTTAATCAAGCCCAGGAGAGGTCTGATGTGGTCATTGTAACAGGAGGACTTGGGCCGACTGAGGACGACCTTACACGTGAAGGGGGAAAGGTCGTTTTCGGTCAAGAGTTAGTCGAACATAAGGAAACAATGGAGAAGATTCAAAGGTATTTTGATCAGAATCAAAAAAGAATGTCAGAGAACAATCGTAAGCAAGCACTTGTTTTTAAGGATGCCGATGTGTTAGAAAATAGTGAAGGTATGGCTCCAGGGCAGATCTACCACCATAATCGTGTGCTGTGGGTTTTTCTCCCTGGGGTACCTACAGAAATGAAACACTTGGTAAACAACCATGTGATCCCCTATATTCGGAGCAAATTTCAATTGGGTTCACAAATTGTCTCAGAAATGATGCATTTTATCGGTATCGGTGAATCTGATTTAGAGACAAAGCTTCATTCATTCATTACATCACAAACCAACCCGACCATTGCCCCGTTAGCCAGTGAAGGGGAAGTTGGTTTAAGGTTGACTGCTACAGGGGATACAACTGACGAAGCCCGACAAAAAATCAAAGACCTCAAACATCAGCTCCTTGAGTACGTTGGTGATTTTTATTATGGCAGTGACTCTATTACCATTGAGGAAACGGTAAGTGACCTTCTCAAGGAAAAAGAATTAACGATAGGGTCAGCGGAGAGTTTTACTGGAGGGAAGTTTTTAGAGCGAATGGTGTCATTGCCAGGTGCATCTTCGATATGCAAGGGAGGTTGCATGGTCTATACTGCAGAAATGAAAGAAAACATCCTTCATGTGCCGAAGTCCCTTATAAATGAATACGGAACCATTAGTTACGAATGTGCAGAAGTGATGGCATTGAAGTCTAAAGAGCTTTTGAATGTCGATATTGCGGTGAGCTTTACAGGTGTTGCTGGTCCAAGTTCAAGTGAGGGACAGCCTCCTGGGACGGTCTTTATTGGTTTGCAGATAGGAGAGAAGAAAACGGAAGTTTATAAGTATCACTTTCATGGCGGAAGAGATCAAGTTAGGATACGTGCCGTGAAAAAAGCGTATGAAATTCTTTTCCACAGATTAAAAAAATGAAATTCTCGATAAAAAGAGGTGCGGTTTTGCAAGTTATGTTAGATGAACGCCGAAAATCGCGCCTCTTTCCTATTAAAAAAAGGGAACATTTATTCGCTTTTTAGTTGGCAAACAAGTTAAAACAAGTTATGATAGGGATAGAAATTTTGAAAGGCGGTATATAATGAGCGATCGTAAACAAGCATTAGATATGGCATTGCGTCAAATAGAGAAACAATTTGGAAAAGGGTCCATTATGAAATTGGGGGAAAGCGCTGAGCAGAGGGTTAATACTGTACCAAGCGGTTCCCTTGCTCTGGATGTGGCTTTAGGTGTCGGTGGATACCCTCGAGGCAGGATTGTAGAAATATATGGTCCGGAATCTTCCGGTAAAACGACCGTAGCCCTTCACGCAATTGCCGAAGCTCAACGGAAAGGTGGCCAAGCGGCATTTATTGATGCTGAACATGCACTTGACCCAGTGTACGCAAGAGCATTAGGTGTTGACATTGAAGAGCTTCTACTATCTCAACCAGACACAGGTGAGCAGGCTCTTGAAATTGCCGAAGCACTTGTTCGTAGTGGTGCGGTAGACATGGTAGTCATCGACTCTGTAGCAGCGTTGGTACCGAAAGCCGAAATTGAAGGAGAAATGGGAGACTCCCACGTTGGTTTACAAGCCCGTTTAATGTCCCAGGCTCTTCGTAAACTTTCTGGTGCTATTAATAAATCGAAAACTACGGCTATTTTTATTAACCAAATTCGTGAAAAAGTCGGAGTCATGTTTGGTAACCCTGAAACAACTCCTGGTGGGCGTGCATTGAAGTTCTACTCCTCTGTCCGTCTGGAAGTCCGTCGTGCGGAAACCCTGAAACAAGGAAACGAAATGGTTGGAAACAAAACTCGTTTGAAGGTTGTTAAAAATAAGGTTGCTCCTCCATTCAAGCAGGCAGAAGTTGATATTATGTATGGAGAAGGAATCTCACGTGAAGGCGAGCTTCTCGATATTGGTACAGATTTAGATCTTATTCAAAAGAGCGGTTCCTGGTATTCCTACAATGAAGAAAGACTCGGTCAAGGACGGGAAAATGCTAAACAATTCTTGAAAGAAAATGTGGAAGTATATGATGAAGTAAAACGCCTAATTCGTGACCATTATGGGATGGAAGCAGATGAGGAATCTGCTGAAGCCGGTAATAAAGAAGGTCAGGAAACACTTGACGTTTAAAGGTAATAGCTTTTGAGAACAAAAGAAAGAGTTCTTTCCCCTATAAACTTAAGTCATGAGTCATAGGATATTTTTCATAACTATAAGATAAGACTTCTAGAGCTGCTGGCTGGGCCGTATGTTTCTAATCAAGAATCGACCATGATTGAAAAAATAAAACGAGTGTAAAACTACTAAAGTTTTACACTCGTTTTTTCTTCAAGTACTTGTTTAGTGAAAGATGAACAATAGACTGACATTTTTAAATATTTGAATATGTTAGCAGATACATAGGGCGTTTCCTTGACATTCCTTATAGTCAAGCATAAAATGAATGTGTATCATTTTCATCTTTATACCCTTATTTTAAACAAAATGAAACTGAAAATGAAACGTTTGTATTACCGACAAACGGACCAAGTTCATAGCAAGAGGAGGTGAAATAATGGATTTAATATCCTCGCTCATCTTCATTTTGCTTGCCCTTATCATCGGTTCTGTTGTTGGTTATCTTATTCGGAAATCGATTGCGGAGGCGAAAATTTCTAGTGCTGAGGACCTTGCGAAACAGATTGTTGATGAAGGTCATCGCAATGCTGAATCAGCCAAAAAGGAAGCCCTTCTGGAAGCAAAGGAAGAGAATCAGAAATTTCGACAGGAAGCGGAGAATGAAATTCGCGAACGCCGCATGGAACTGCAGAAAACTGAAAATCGTTTAACTCAGAAAGAAGAGAATCTTGATCGTAAGAGTGGAACGCTTGACCAACGTGATCTTTCACTCGAAAAGAAAGAAGGGACTCTTGCCGAGAGACAACAACAAATTGAAGAAATGGAAAGCAAAGTGAAAGCTATGCTTCAAGAACAGCAAACAGAGCTTGAACGCATTTCAAGCTTAACATCAGACCAGGCGAAGCAGATGATTTTAGAACGAGTCGAACAAGATGTATCGCATGAGTCAGCCCTTATGATTAAAGAGGCAGAAAACCGCGCGAAAGAAGAGGCGGATAAGAAAGCGAAGAGTATACTTTCATTGGCCTTGCAACGTTGCGCAGCTGATCACGTGGCCGAAACGACGGTTTCTGTTGTCAATTTGCCTAATGACGAAATGAAAGGCCGGATCATCGGACGTGAAGGTCGTAACATCCGTACATTAGAAACGTTAACAGGAATCGACTTAATCATTGATGATACGCCGGAAGCTGTTATTCTCTCAGGCTTTGATCCAATTCGTCGTGAGACAGCAAGAATGGCCCTAGAGAAGTTGGTTCAGGACGGTCGAATCCATCCAGCACGAATTGAAGAAATGGTGGACAAGTCTAGGCGTGAAGTTGATGACTATATTCGTGAAGTAGGTGAACAAACTACGTTTGAAGTAGGCGTACATGGATTGCACCCTGATCTTATTAAGATTCTTGGACGTCTTAAGTACCGCACGAGTTATGGGCAGAATGTATTAAAACACTCCACTGAAGTTGCTTACCTTTCCGGTCTATTAGCAGCCGAACTCGGAGAAGATGAAATACTTGCCCGCCGTGCTGGTCTTCTTCACGATATCGGTAAAGCGATTGACCACGAAGTGGAAGGCAGCCACGTGGAAATTGGTAAAGAATTAGCCATGAAGTACAATGAAAACGAAACTGTTATTAACGCTGTGGCTTCTCACCATGGAGACGAAGAGCCGACTTCGATTATATCTGTGCTTGTCGCTGCTGCTGATGCTTTATCTGCAGCGCGTCCAGGAGCTAGAAGTGAAACATTGGAAAATTACATCAAACGTCTTGAGAAACTAGAGGAAATTTCTGAATCATATGAAGGCGTAGAGAAATCATTCGCGATCCAAGCTGGACGTGAAGTTCGCATCATGGTTCGTCCTGATGAAATTGATGATCTTGAAGCAACAAGATTAGCACGAGATATTCGAAACCGTATCGAGGGAGAACTCGATTATCCAGGTCATATTAAAGTTACCGTTATTCGTGAAACACGTTCCGTGGAGTATGCGAAATAAAAAATAATGAAGCGGCCTCAGCAGGCCGCTTCATTTCTGTTTTGACGGGTACAATAAAGAATAATTTTAGTTAGAAGGAAGGTTTTGTGTGTGAGAATTTTATTCATTGGGGATGTTGTTGGGTCACCAGGGCGTGAAATGGTGGACGAATACTTACCTAAATTAAAACAGAAATATCAACCTGCTGTTACTATCGTAAATGGTGAAAATGCGGCGTCTGGAAAAGGCATTACTGAGAAAATTTATCGCCGCTTTCTTGAAAAAGGTGCACAAGCCGTTACGCTTGGTAATCATGCGTGGGATAAGAGGGAAATATTCGAATTTATAGATGATGCGGAGTACCTCGTACGGCCAGCCAACTTCCCAGAAGGAACCCCTGGAAAAGGAATCACATTTGTTAAAACCCCAAAAGGGGAAGTGGCGGTTATCAATCTACAAGGACGTACGTTTTTATCTCCTAACGATGATCCGTTCAGAAAAGTGGATGAATTGATAGAAACTGCAAAAAAAAGAACGTCGATTATTTTTTTGGATTTTCATGCGGAAGCTACGAGTGAAAAACAGGCAATGGGCTGGTATGTGGATGGACGAGTGAGCGTAAATGTTGGAACCCATACTCATATTCAGACGGCAGACGAACGGATTCTGCCTGGTGGAACAGGTTATATCTCTGACGTAGGAATGACCGGACCTTATGACGGAATTCTCGGTATGGAGAGGGAAGCGGTACTGAAGCGTTTTCTCACGAACTTGCCTGTACGTTTTGAAGTCCCAAAAAAGGGAAGAGCTCAACTAAGTGCCTTTTTGGTAGATGTGGATGAAAAGACAGGGAAATCTAAGAAAGTACAGCGCCTTTTAATTAATGAAGATCACCCTTTCTTCAATTGATTATTTGAATTTTGCGAAAAATTCATTCATAATGAAAAGGTAATATCCTACATCTCCAAGAATATAGTAGTTATGGAACAACTATAGTGATTGAAGGAGGAGCTAGTAATGGAAGTCTTAAAAGTATCAGCCAAATCCGTACCTAATTCAGTAGCAGGAGCCTTGGCCAATGTAGTACGAGAGCGTGGGACGGCCGAAATTCAAGCGATCGGTGCCGGGGCATTAAACCAGGCTGTGAAAGCCGTTGCTATCGCACGGGGGTTTGTCGCACCCAGTGGAATGGACTTGATCTGTATTCCGGCATTTACAGATATTATGATCGATGAGGAGGAACGAACAGCCATCAAGCTGATTGTAGAGCCTCGATGACATATAGGTCCACCTGCTTTTTAGTTAAACACCCTTTTTCTATGTCATGCTAGCTATTATCTGAACTTATGAATGAAAACTGAAACTATCGAACAAGTCGGGTCGTACTCTAATAAAATGGAGTACGACCTTTTTATATTTACTGCAAATCCGCTCCCTATCTAACAGGAATATCAAGTGTTCAATTGTTCGTATACAGTGGACAGGGGAGTTTGCGTAATTTCATATCCATGTTAATATTATTAATATAATTGGTTTGATTACAATATATAGAGGTAGGGAGTGTTCACTGTGAATGGAACAATGAAAGCTATCGTTAAGCATCACCGAGGTGCTGGGGCGCAATTGAAAGAGGTAGCGATCCCGGAAATTCGTGATGATGAAGTATTGATCCGTGTGAAAGCCACATCCATTTGTGGTACCGATGTCCATATATATAATTGGGATGAATGGTCAGAGAGTCGTGTGAATCCACCATACGTTTTTGGTCATGAATTTTCAGGAGAAATTGTCGAAGTCGGTGAGAAAGTCTATAATTTTCAAAAAGGGGATTTTGTAAGCGCTGAAACCCATCTCGTATGCGGCCACTGTCCACAGTGTTTGACGGGCAAATTCCATATTTGTGAAAACACTAAAATTATTGGCGTAGACACCCAAGGTTGCTTTGCGGAGTATGTGGCTCTTCCCGCAGATAACCTTTGGAAAAACCCTGAGGATATGCCGACGGATATTGCATCTATTCAAGAGCCCATGGGAAATGCCGTACATACTGTACTGAATGGTGACGTTGCAGGTAAATCTGTAGCTGTTATTGGATGCGGGCCGATTGGACTTATGGCTGTTGGAGTAGCTAAAGCCGCAGGCGCCTCGAAAGTTTTGGCCTTTGATTTAAATCCTTATCGCTTGGAACTTGCTGAAAAAATGGGGGCGACTTCTACCATTCATTCAGGAGAAATAGACCCTGTAAGAGAAGCAATGAAGGTAACAGATGGCCATGGTGTCGATGTGGTTTGTGAAATGAGTGGACACCCTGTAGCCATGGACCAAGGCTTTAAAATGATTACGAACGGGGGCCGCGTATCCATCTTAAGTCTACCTACAAAAAGAGTCAGTCTTGATGTCACCAATGATATTGTATTTAAAGGTGTGGAAGTCCAAGGGATAACAGGACGCAAAATGTATGAGACTTGGCAGCAGGTTTCACGACTCCTTCAATCCGGACAGGTCGATGTGGCTCCATTGATTACGCATCATCTGAGTCTTGAGGAATTCGAAAAAGGTTTTGAGTTGATGAATCAGGGCCAATGTGGAAAAGTTGTTTTACACCCATAAAATAAGGAGGATGTATGATGAAAGGATTCGAATATTTACAAAAAGAATTGGATGAGATGCAGGAACAGGGGACATTTCGTCATTTGATTCCACTGGAATCGGCACAGGGTTCTAAAGTAACCATCAAAGGAAAAGAAGTGATCCAGCTTTCCTCTAATAACTACCTTGGTCTTACTTCTCATCCGAAAATGAAAGACGCAGCTGACAAGGCTAACGCCGATTACGGTGTAGGTACAGGTTCGGTTCGGACCATTGCGGGTACACTAAAAATGCACGAGGATTTTGAAGAAAAATTAGCCAAGTTTAAGCACACAGAAGCTGCGTTGGTCTTTCAATCCGGGTTTACGACAAATCAAGGGGTTTTATCGTCTATTCTGGGAAAAGAAGATGTAGTCATCTCTGATGAATTAAATCACGCTTCAATTATTGACGGCATACGTTTGACTAAAGCAGATCGTAAAATTTATAAGCACGTCGATATGGAATCGTTGGAATCCGCGTTAAAAGAGAGTGAAAATTACCGCACAAAATTAATTGTCACCGATGGGGTCTTCTCCATGGACGGGAATATTGCTCCATTACCAGAGATCGTAGAACTCGCAGAAAGATATAACGCGTTGGTGATGGTTGATGATGCGCATGCGAGTGGTGTGCTCGGAGATAACGGACGTGGAACGGTCAATCATTTTAACCTTGATGGCCGCGTACATATCCAAGTAGGAACATTAAGTAAGGCGATAGGAGTCCTGGGTGGTTATGTGGCAAGTACTAAAACACTTCGTGACTATTTAATTCACAAAGGACGTCCGTTCTTATTTAGTACCTCTCATCCACCAGCTGTAACAGCAGCCAATGATGCAGCTATTGACGTGTTACTTGAAGAACCAGAATTAATTGAAAAGCTTTGGGATAACACGAAGTTCTTTAAGGATGGGTTGAATGCTCTTGGATTTGACACTGGAATTAGTGAAACACCTGTGACCCCTGTTATGGTGGGGGATGATGCTCTGACTCACAAGTTCTCTGATGAACTTTTTGAAGCAGGAGTTTTTGCTCAAGGGATTGTATTCCCGACAGTTCCGCGAGGGAAAGGTAGAATTCGTACCATCGTTACAGCTGAACATTCGAAAGAAGAGCTGCAAGAGGCGCTGAATGCATTCGAAAAAGTTGGCAAAAAGCTAGGGATTCTCTAACTATTTAAAAGGCTACCATCCATTTTCTTAAAGACCCAACTTGTAGAGAAACTATTTCTCTACAAGTTTTTTATTATTAAATGTCTTTCATAGATAGAATGACTAGGTAATAGAGCGGGTCATCTGATATGATAAAATAGCTGGTCGTAATGCAGCGCAAAATGACCCATAAACAGTGTGAAAACATGTGGATAATAGCAGAATCCATGTTTAGGCTTAATTTATCATGTAAAACTTGATATAATGATACAGTTAGAAGGTTCGGCTTGAAAGGAGATCATTATGAACGAACAGCAGCGAAAAGAAATGTCTCAAATCCGTCAGCCATCTTCGGCAGACGATAAAGCGGGGACAGAGAACTTAAACCGATTAAAGCAAAAAACGAGTGAAGATTTTGTTAAATACTTTGAAACCACATATCAGCCCCCTAACATGCGAGATGCGCAACGTAGGAAGCGGAAAGAAACAGATGTGCATTATGATTTTGATATTCCTGAGGATATGAATCAAGCAGGAAAAGGAAAAAAATATTTGATCCGTACATACGGGTGCCAGATGAATGAACATGATACAGAAGTGATGGCAGGAATTTTTGAAGAAATGGGATATGAAGCTACAAAGGATACGAAAGAAGCAGACATCATTCTCTTAAACACCTGTGCGATCAGGGAAAATGCGGAGAACAAGGTGTTTGGAGAAATTGGACATTTGAAACCATTGAAGATGGAAAACCCGAATTTGATCATCGGGATTTGTGGATGTATGTCTCAAGAAGAATCTGTCGTCAACCGTATCCTAAAAAAACATCCATTCATTGACCTTATTTTCGGAACACACAATATTCATCGAATCCCGCAACTTGTAAAAGAAGCGATGTTCGGGAAGGAAATGGTGATCGACGTATGGTCTAAAGAGGGCGATATCATTGAAAACCTCCCACGCTCTCGAAAAGGTAAAATCAAAGCATGGGTTAACATTATGTATGGGTGTGACAAATTCTGTACGTACTGTATCGTTCCATATACCAGGGGGAAAGAGCGAAGCCGCCTGCCTAAGGATATTATTCAAGAAGTCCGGCATCTGGCAGCGCAAGGTTATAAAGAAATCACCCTCCTTGGTCAGAATGTAAACGCTTATGGAAAAGACTTGGATATCGAATATGGACTTGGTGATTTAATGGATGAACTGAGAAGCATCGATATACCGCGGGTCCGTTTTACTACCTCTCACCCTAGAGATTTTGACGACCGTTTGATTGAAGTACTTGCTAAAGGCGGCAACATGCTTGACCATATTCACTTGCCTGTTCAATCTGGGAATTCTGACATACTGAAAATCATGGGACGCAAGTATTCCAGGGAAGAATACTTGGAACTAGTGCGTAAGATTCGTAAAGCTATGCCGGAAGCTACGCTCACAACAGATATAATTGTAGGTTTCCCAAATGAGACAGAAGAACAATTCCAGGACACATTATCTTTAGTGGAAGAAGTTGGTTTTGAGGCTGCTTATACATTCATTTATTCACCAAGAGACAATACCCCAGCGGCTAAAATGAAAGATAATGTTTCTATGGAAGAGAAAAAGGATCGTTTACAGCGATTAAATAAAATAGTGAATCAGCAATCAGCGGATGCTATGAAACAATACGAAAACGAAATCGTGGATGTTCTCGTTGAAGGGGAAAGCAAGAATAATCCGGATGTGCTAGCAGGGTATACGAAACGAAACAAATTAGTTAATTTCCGTGCGCCTAGATCAGTTATTGGACAAATCGTTCCTGTTAGAGTAACAAAAGCAAAAACATGGTCGCTTGATGGAGAATTAGTAGAAATGAATGCAGAGGTGAAGTAAATGGCACAATACACGAGGCAAGAAGTGGTAGCTGAAGCAAAGAAATTGGCTAAAATGATGGCAGAAATTGAAGAGATTGATCGGTTCAAGCAATTGGAAGAAAAGTTGAATGAAAACCAGAAAGTTCAATCGCATATTAAAAAAATTAAAGCTTTACAAAAACAGGCAGTCAATTTCCAAGCTTATGGTAAAACAGAAGCTCTACAAAAGATTGAAAAAGAGATTGACCGGCTTCAAGATGAACTAGATGAGATTCCAGTCGTAGCGGAATTCAAAGAATCTCAGACTGTGATCAATGATATACTTCAAATGGTTTCGAATACCATATCCCGTGAAGTTACTAACGAAGTCATCCGTTCTACAGGTGGGGATGTTTTGCAGGGAGAAACAGGTTCTCATAAACAGAGTCATGGTTGCGGGCGTTGATGCATACACTTCCGTCAGAGGGTTTTCCCCTCTGGCGGATTTTTTTCGTACAATTTTATAGGCTAGTGCATAGAATGAATTAAACACGTCCTTAGGCCTTTATCCCGCTAGTCACCATTCGCCCAACCCTGCATAGGATGGGTGGTAGAATAAGGAGGAGTGAAACCCTATGTCTTTTTTTGAACGAGATTACAGAGAGATCATTACGAAAGCTGTAATCGGAAAAGGTAAAAAGTTTACAGAATCCACACACACCATCAGCCCTTCGCACCGTCCGACAAGTATCCTAGGTTGTTGGGTCATCAATCACATCTACAATGCCAAGAAGAAAGGAGATCACGTCGAAATAACAGGAAGCTACGATATCAACGTCTGGTACTCGTATAATGATAATACCAAGACAGAAGTCGTTACAGAGCGGGTCAGCTATTGTGATCAAGTGAAATTGGCGGTTAAAGATGACAATTGTGTACATGATGACTTTGAGGTAATTGCCAAAGTGGTTCAACAACCAAACTGCTTAGAGGCGAACATTTCTGGAAACGGACAGAAGATTGTGGTGGAAGTAGAGAGAGAGTTCATCGTCGATGTTATCGGGGAAACGAAGTTATGTGTAAAAGTCGATCCTCATGGTTGTGACAACGATGATGATTACGATTATGATTTATCATCCGACGATTTTTCTGCGATTGAAACGGACTTCCTTCCATCATCAGACAAAGAGCATCATAAAAAAGACTAATACTTAATCCTTGCTGTTTCAGCGAGGGTTTCTTTTTTTTGCACATTTTCTTTTTTGTATACCTATATGTCTTTCAGCCAAATGGAAAGTTTAATTTTTAAGAGGATTTGCCTCCTATGATATAATGAGGGAAGAATCTTATGTACGTTTTGGAGGTTTAACCTTATGGCACACTATACACCTATGATGCAGCAATATTTAAAAATAAAAGCAGACCAAAAAGATGCCTTTTTATTTTTTCGTTTGGGCGATTTTTATGAATTGTTTTTTGAAGATGCGTTAAAAGCTTCGCAAGAATTGGAAATCACCTTAACCAGCAGAGATGGAGGGACGAGTGGGAGAATCCCGATGTGTGGAGTTCCTTACCATTCGGCTGAAAATTACATAAAACAGTTGATTGAAAAAGGCTACAAAGTGGCCATCTGTGAGCAAGTCGAAGATCCGAAAACGACCAAGGGTGTCGTTAAAAGAGAAGTTGTTCAATTAATTACACCAGGAACGGTCATGGAAGGAAGTATGCTGGATGAGAAAGAAAACAATTATTTAGCTTCCTTAAGTTCTTTTAATGACGGTTCTTTTGTCGTTAGCTATAATGATTTAACCACAGGAGAAAACAGTGTGGCTTTGATTCCAGGCGGATTTGATGCGGCGATGAGCGAGTTGTACAGCCGTCCCGTTAAGGAAGTCGTCGTGTCCAGCGAATTTAATGCTGAGCATGAACAAATGTTGAAGGATCGCTTGGATTACACCGTTTCCCATCAGGATGAGACAGAAATATCCAGGGAATTTCATTCTCTTGTAAAAGACGTACATCAAGACAAATTACGAACCGGGTTTGGACGTCTTCTCAATTACATTCAGCATACCCAAAAACGTTCCCTTGACCATTTGCAGCCAGTTAAAGTGATCGAATTGAAGCAGTATATGACTCTGGATTTGTATTCCAAAAGGAACCTGGAACTATTAGAAACCCTTAGAAAGAAAGGGAAGTCAGGGAGCCTCCTTTCGGTTATTGATAAAACCATTACATCCATGGGTGCCCGTATGCTCAAAAAATGGATGGAACGTCCGCTGTTATCAGCCGATCACATTGCGACTAGGCATGATCAGGTGGAAGGTTTCCTAGAACAATTTTTTGAAAGAGAAACGTTGAGAGAAGAATTGACGAATGTCTATGACTTGGAACGTTTAGCAGGACGAGTGGCATTTGGAAATGTGAATGCGAGAGATATGATTCAATTAAAGAATTCATTAAGTCGTATCCCAGAAATATTATCCACACTCTCTAAATTTGAACACCCTTCGATTGAAAAGCTTTATGAGCGGATGGATCCACTTCAAGATCTAAAACATCTCCTGGAGGAAAGCATTGCGGATGACCCCCCTGTCTCTGTCAAAGAAGGAGGGTTAATACGGGATGGTTTTAACGATCAATTAGACCATTATCGCGATGCTTCTAAGAACGGCAAAAAATGGATTGCTGAACTTGAACAAAAGGAACGGTCTGAAACAGGGATCAAATCTTTGAAGGTTGGGTATAACCGTGTGTTTGGGTATTATATCGAAGTGACTAAAGCTAACTTAAGACATCTCCCTGAAGGTCGGTATGAGCGAAAACAAACGTTGACGAATGCAGAACGATTTATCACACCAGAATTAAAAGAAAAAGAAACGATGATTTTAGAAGCACAAGAGAAGAGCGTCGAACTAGAATATGATCTGTTTTTACAAGTGAGAGAGAAAGTAAAAACTTATGTCAAGCGTCTTCAAGAGCTTGCTGAACAGATTAGTCAGATTGATGTGCTTCAGGGATTTGCACAAGTAGCGGAAGCTTATCAATATGTCCGTCCGGAATATCGCGAGCAACGAGTAGTTGACATTAAGCAAGGCCGTCACCCTGTAGTTGAAAAAGTGATGCAGGAGGGGACGTTTGTTCCCAATGATATTTATATGAATGAGGAAACGGATGTGCTTCTCATTACGGGCCCCAATATGTCCGGGAAGAGTACGTACATGCGTCAACTTGCCTTGACTGCGATCCTTGGACAGATGGGCTCGTTTGTACCTTGCCAATCAGCAAGTTTACCTGTTTTCGATCAAATCTTTACAAGAATCGGTGCTGCGGATGACCTCGTTTCAGGGCATAGTACGTTTATGGTTGAAATGCTGGAAGCGAATCATGCGTTAACTCATGCGACAGAGAATAGCCTTATTCTTCTTGATGAAATTGGCAGAGGGACGAGCACCTATGATGGAATGGCTCTGGCTCAGGCCATTGTGGAGTATATTCATAATGAGGTAAAAGCCAAAACACTATTCTCTACCCATTACCATGAGCTGACTTCATTGGATGAACAGTTAAATCGATTAAAAAATGTTCACGTGCGTGCGGAAGAATATGAAGGAAACGTCGTTTTTCTTCACCAAATTAAAGATGGACCGGCGGATGAAAGTTATGGAATTCATGTTGCAAAGTTAGCCCATCTTCCAGAGGAACTCATTCATCGAGCTACTGCTCTTTTGGACCAGCTGGAAAATGTCCATGTCAATGGAGAAGTTTCCGCAAGCAATGAGCAAGAGGAACAACTTACGCTTTTTGTGGAGGAACCTAAACCGGAAAAACAGAAAAAATCAAACGATTCAAATATAGAAAAATATTTAGGGTCATTGAATCTTATGGAGATGACTCCTATGGATGCAATGAATGAATTGTACCAAATGCAAAAACGGATAAAATCCTAAAGGAGGAACAGAGATGGCGCGTATCCGACTGATGCCTGACCACTTAGCCAATAAAATAGCTGCCGGAGAAGTTGTCGAACGGCCAGCCTCTGTCGTTAAAGAACTGGTCGAAAATAGTATCGATGCTGGTGCAAGTTGGGTGAAAGTAGATTTGGTCGAAGCTGGCTTGCAGCGCATTCGGATCATCGATGATGGGGCAGGGATGGACGAAGAAGATTGTGAAAGAGCTTTTCATCGTCATGCCACCAGTAAAATCACCGATGAGAATGATCTTTTCCATGTGCGCACGCTTGGTTTCCGTGGAGAAGCCCTTGCTAGTATCTCTGCTGTAAGTCGGTTAACTATTCAAACATCAACCGGGGAAAAAGCAGGGACCAAAATGGAATTAGAAGGTGGGCACCTGTTGTCAAGGGGAAAAAGTGATGCAAGAAAAGGAACGGATATAACTGTCGAGGAACTTTTCTTCAATACACCAGCCCGTCTTAAATATATGAAAACCATTCACACTGAATTGGGGCATGTGACTGATGTACTCAACCGGATGTCATTAGCTCACCCGGATGTTCAAATTCTTTGTACGCACAATGAAAAACAAATTTTCAAAACCAATGGCCGCGGGGATTTATTGCAAGCAATTGCTAACATCTATGGGATGAATGTGGCTAAAAAAATGATCCCCATTCACATGGAGACAGCTGATTTCAAAGTGGATGGGTATATAGCTAAACCTGAAGTTTATCGAGCATCAAGGCACTATATATCGACGATTATCAATGGTCGCTTTATCCGAAGTATTCCCTTGAATAAAGCCATTTTGCAAGGTTACCATACGCTGCTGCCGATCGGTAAAAGTCCGATTGTAGTATTGAATATAGATATGGACCCGATTTTAGTCGATGTAAACGTGCATCCATCTAAAATGGAAGTACGTTTTAGTAAAGAAAAGGAACTGTATGATCTAGTTGAAGAAACAGTGAGACAAACGTTTCGTAAACAAACGCTCATCCCTGATGTGAAGGAACCTAAACCAAGAAAAGAAAAAGAGAAAACCTCCCAAGGAACATTCGATTTCTATGAAACTAGAAAAGAAGACGCCCACCAAAAACGAGAAGAAACCGTGGATCATTTAGTTAAAAACGAAAATGAATCCTCTTCTTTTGATGGATTCATAAAAGAACAAGACGACCTTTTGAAAGAGATCAGCCCGAACTTTGACTCAAATCAATCAATAGTACAGAAGGAAGCCTCTTTAGAAGAAAATCAGGACAACCCACTTGCTACTTCAAAGGGGAAAAGAGTGCCAGCTATGTACCCCATTGGACAGTTGCACGGCACCTATATCCTTGCTCAGAATGAAGAGGGGATGTATATTGTCGATCAGCATGCAGCTCAAGAAAGAATTAAATATGAATTCTTTCGAGATAAATTAGCAGAAGTGGATCATGAAGTTCAGGAGCTGTTAGTACCGATGACTTTTGAATTCTCTAAAGCGGAAGCGTTACGTATCGAGGATTATAAGGAAGAGTTGGAGAAAGTCGGGCTTTTCTTTGAACCATTCGGTGATACCACTTATATTGTCCGCAGTCATCCCCAATGGTTTCCGAAAGGGTTTGAAGAGGAAGTTATTGATGAAATGATTCACCAACTAATCCATGAAGAGCGAATTGACATTCTAAAACTGAGAGAAGAAGCAGCTATCTTGATGTCTTGCAAACGTTCTATCAAAGCCAATCATTATTTGAATCAGTCCGATATGTTCCAGTTGCTTGAGGACTTAAGAAAATCGACAGATCCTTTTACCTGTCCGCATGGTCGACCCATTATCGTTTTCTTTTCTGAGTATGAAATGGAAAAGATGTTTAAACGGGTCATGTAAGAAACTTAAAGCGCTAACCCCTTATTTAATAGGAGTTAGCGCTTATTTCTTTTATAACTGACCACAATTTGACCACATTTATTGCAAATGGATGTTTTTGAACGCCTCATCAAATCTTATTGCTGAATCTTTTTGCATGTTAGGAGTAACATGACTATATAAGTTTAACGTAGTCTGTACATCTGCGTGGCCCAACCTTTCAGAAACAATCTTAGCGTGTTCTCCTAATTGAAGCATAATTGTTGCATGAGTATGACGGAGATTATGGAATCTAATTCGAGGTACTTCACATTGATTTATATCATATAAAAAGAATTTATGAACCGTTTGAGGATTAATAGGAGAGCTCCCATAATCAGAAATTACATAACAAGATGACGTAAGCTCCATCCCAGCGTGGCACAGTTGCG
Source organism: Halobacillus karajensis (assembly GCF_900108515.1). Taxonomy (GTDB): domain Bacteria; phylum Bacillota; class Bacilli; order Bacillales; family Halobacillaceae; genus Halobacillus; species Halobacillus karajensis. The sequence goes on from NZ_FNWW01000003.1 coordinate 383,371, forward strand.
CTTTTTTCTCCTTTTGGTATTGACTCAATGCTGTAATGACTGATTCAGACAGTGCTATGGTTCTCGTACCTGAATCAGTTTTAGGATGTTGTTGAGTAATTCCTTGGCCGCTTATATAATATAAGGATTTGGTAATAGAAATAACATGGTTTTCAAAATCAATATCGGACCATTGGAGACCAAGGATTTCTCCTCGTCGCATGCCAGTATAAATAGCAAGGTAATAAAGCATATACCGATGTATTTTGTTTTGATTTTTGTGAAAACTAAGGAACCTTTGACATTCTTCTATTGACCAAGTGTTCACTCTTTTTTTCTTTCTTGAAGGGGGAGATACATTAGTCATAGGGTTTTGCTTAATATATTGCCATTTAACTGCAAAGCTCAAACTTTATTGTATTCAACTATCTATTCAAAGGTGGAAAAAAAGATCAGGAACAGACCCAATTAAATCAAATTAACTGAATCTTCAGTTAATATAAATAATTTAGTAGAAAGGGTGCTCATATGGATGCAGATGTAGCCGTTATCGGAGTAGGAACCATGGGTAGCATGGCAATGTGGCAGCTTGCTAAAAGAGGAGTATCTGTTTTAGGTTTTGAAAAATACGGAATTGGAAATGACAGATCAGCGGCAGGTGGCGAATCGCGTCTATTCCGAACAGCTTATATGGAAGGAAAAGAATATGTACCCCTGTTGCGGGAAGCTCGTCTTTTATGGAGGCAACTGGAGGAAGAAACGAATAACCGCCTCCTGACTTTGAACGGAGGATTGATGATTGGACATGAGAGTGATCAAGCTATACAAAATGTCATTCACTGCGTCGATACTTTCAATTTAGATCATGAGATTTTACGAGGAAAAGAAGCGGAAGAACGATATCCTCAACATCGATTGTTCCCTGAAGATATTATGATTCTGGATAAGAATGCGGGATTCTTGCGCCCAGAGTTAGCGGTGACTTCAGCCGCTGGTCAAGCTGAAGATATGGGGGCTTCCATATTAAGATATACGGAAGTGAAGGAGATCCAACCCGACTCGCTGGGCGTTACTATTCATACCGGTGAACGAACCTATAGAGTAGGGAAAGTATTACTGACAACCGGGCCCTGGTCTGGTGCTTTCTTACCGAAATTGAACAAGCAATTTAAAGCAAGACGTTTGGTGTTAACCTGGTTTGCAGCAAAAGATATCACGCAGTTTTATCCTGAAAAATTCCCAGTTTTTGCTCGTATGCGTAACGACTTCAGATTGACTGGAGCTCCTACATTGGATGGTACAATGGTCAAAGCATCAAATACAAAAACTCCTGAGCTAGTGAAAGATCCAGAGCAATTAAATAGAAATGTTAAAGTCGAGGAAATTAGAGAAGTGGGCGAAGCCGTTAAGGAGCTTATTCCTGATCTGAACCCCGACCCTGTACGGGCAAGTGTATATATGGATGCTTACACTCCTGATGATCATTCGGTCGTTGGCTTCCTACCTAATATGAGCGAAAATGTATTAGTCGCAAGTGGGTTTTCAGGCCATGGATTTAAAATGGCTCCAGTTATAGGGAAGGTTGTTACAGAACTATTAGTAGATGGAAAGACATCACATTCCATTGATCACCTGGATCCCGAACGCTATATTGAGAACGTAACCTGAGTCTCCATATTAGATCACGAAGGCCATCCGGAATTGAAGGATGGCTTTTTTGTATGATAAGGGGGGATTTATGAAACAACTAAAGCTATAGGAGAAGACTTGAAAGTTAATCCTAAATAACAAAACCTGTTGAATTGCCTATTGTGTAAGTTAAAATCTGTACCAAGATATCTTGCTTTCTAGTCTTAAACAAACGAGGGCGATTGTTGATAAGCTTTGACAACATTTTATGAATACCCGACACTCCTTTAATAGGTAATATATAATGAAGAAACTCGGTGATTAACAGTACATTCCTTTGGGGCAGAAATGGGGCAGGATTTCATTATTATTGCCCCATTTCTATTTGGATCCATCAGATTTAATCCCCAAATACGTTAATTTGCTGGTATTACAACCATCCTCTTAAAGTTTAATCATACGGACTCCAACAGCCTTCTAAGCTGTTGGTCTTTTTTGTTGACGAATTGTTGACCAAACTCGTCAACAACGACTATTTTTAATCCGAAACAATCCGAAAATGTCCAAACTCAAACCTAATGGATTGCGAGCTTATAGAGGGGTGTTGGCTGTCCCATATTTTTGTGAGAGGAAAGTAGGAAGAGATCAGAGAATTATTCTCTGGTCTTTTTATGCTTTTGAAATTTAATATTAATGGATGATATTCGCTTCTTCTGGAAATCCTAAAAAGAGATTTATAAGGAGGGAAAATTCATGAATATAGCGGACTTCATGATAGTCATTGGCTTTGTGACTTGTACAGTAATTATAGTGCTATTGCTTATAATGGGGATATATCTCTTCAGGGTGGATCAGGCGCAAAAAAAATACCCAGTCTTACGAAATTATCCGGTAATCGGCCGGATGAGATACTTTTTGCAGTCGATCGGACCGGAGTTGCGGTCCTATCTATTTAATAATGACCGAGAAGGGAAACCCTTTTCTCGGAATGAATATGAGCATATCGAGAATAAGGCAAAATATAAGCGGGATGTGTTCGGATTTGGATCGCAGCGGGATTTTGAAAAGGAAGGTTATTACATCCGCAATTCCATGTTCCCGAAGCTGACAGAAGAGCTGAAAATGGACCGGGACACTAAGGTAACTACAGATCGCTATTTACTGTTGAAGGAGCCTTTATTTGGGGATAAAATAGAAAAATTGGAACAGGATGAATCCCCAGTCTACCTGTTGGATGAGAATGATGCAAAAGTAATCGGAGAAAGGGCGAGGAATCCATTTGTTGTAAGGGGCCAGATAGGCATGTCTGCAATGAGTTATGGTTCCCTGGGAGACCATGCGATAACTGCTATTTCAAAAGGGCTTGGCATCGCTAAAGGAACCTGGATGAACACCGGGGAAGGAGGGCTTTCTGATTACCACTTAAAGGGAGGCGTTGATATCATCATGCAAATTGGGCCTGGTCTATTTGGTGTCCGAGATAAAGAAGGAAATTTCAGCTGGGAAGCATTAAAGGAAAAAAGTGAAATACCCGAAGTGAAAGCCTTTGAGATCAAACTGGCCCAGGGCGCAAAAACACGGGGCGGCCATATTGACGCAGAGAAGGTGACAGAGGAAATCGCGCGCATTCGGAAGGTGGAGCCGTTCAAATCGATTGATAGTCCAAACCGCTTCAAGGAGTTCAGTGATTTCCCGTCGTTATTTGAATTTATGGACAAAATCCGTGAACATTCCGGACTGCCAGTAGGGATGAAGGTTGTCATCGGCAGTAAGCAGGAAGCAGAAGAACTGGCAAAAAGCATCCGGGATACCGGGAGAAATCCTGACTTTATCACAGTTGATGGTGGAGAAGGCGGCACAGGGGCTTCCTATCAGGAGCTTGCAGACAGTGTCGGCTTGCCGATCCGCTCTGCGCTGCCATTACTCGACAACGCGTTAAAAAAATACGGTGTCAGGGACCAGCTGAAAATTATTGCAGCTGGCAAGCTTATTTCCCCTGACAGAATTGCTATTGCTCTTGCGATGGGGGCTGACCTGATTAACATTGCCCGTGCCTTCATGATTACGGTCGGCTGTATTCAAGCTCTCCAGTGTTCTTCCAATGCTTGTCCGGCTGGTGTCGCAACAACGGATCCTGAAAAGCAAAAAGGGCTTGTCATTGATGAAAAGAAATGGAGTACGGCGAATTACGTCATTACCATGCGCAAAGGTTTATTCCGCGTCGCTGCGGCCGCAGGCCTTGATTCTCCCGTCCATTTTAAACGGGAACATATTATCTACAATGATGCCCGGGGCAAAGTATGGTCCCTCGATGAAATTTATGATTCCATTGTAGAAGAACGTAAAACACTTCTGGACCCATCAGAGGTCAGGCTTAAGAAAGCCAGTCAAAGTGAAGATTAGCTGGGTCACTCATAACTTCCCGGCGCACCTGCTGGGTGAATGTCGCCTGCTTCCCACCATGGAAATAACTGAGGAATGTCTTTTTTAATGCTCGATCGGAAAATGCAAATTATAACCAAGAAAAAGCCATGCTTTTTTCTATTAAAGTTGGCAGAGTATTATACCTTTATTGGATTATTTTTAAGGGCGTTCGGTATAGTATTTGAAATTACTAAAGATGCACCTTAGCCTTTTTCCGCAATTTCAATGCCATTAATTATAATTAGGTAATTTTATTGATTGCTTCTAACTTTTATAAGGGAAAATAAAGATAAATAATTAAATCTAGCAAAAGGGGGGATTCTGCTAGATTTTTTGTAGAAAGGGTGATTATTTGAAATACAGTAAATGGTCAGTAATATTAAGCATTATTTGTGCATAACTATTTTTACCTCTTATGCCATAGCTCCTGGATAGGCTACACTTGATTGGACAGTTTCGTTAAGGTCCGGTACACTTTACTAAATATTTCAGTCGAGGAGAGCGGACCATGACCAAAAGAAACCGTCGTACGTTTACGGAGGAATTTAAGAAACAGATTGTTCAGCTTTATGAGAATGGTAAATCTAGAAAAGAAATTATTAAAGAGTATGAATTGACTTCTTCTTCTTTTGATCGATGGATCAGTCAGTATCGGCAATCCGGTTCATTTAAAGAAGAAGATAATCGCACACCTGAACAAAAAGAACTCATCAAGTTACGTAAAGAGAACCAGCGACTAAACATGGAAAACGACATTTTAAAGCAAGCAGCGCTGATCATGGGACGAAAG